>NZ_JADKSO010000009.1 GCF_015351245.1 Rathayibacter sp. VKM Ac-2879 | reverse complement strand
TCGATGCGGTGGTGGTGTCGTGAGGGGGATTGTTTTGGCGGGGGGGTCGGGGTCGCGGTTGTGGCCGATCACGAAGGGCATTTCGAAGCAGTTGATGCCGATTTATGATAAGCCGATGGTGTATTATCCGTTGTCGACGTTGATGATGGCGGGGATCGATGAGGTTTTGGTGATCACGACGCCGGAGTACAACGGGCAGTTTCGGGCGTTGTTGGGGGATGGGTCGGCGTTGGGGATGCGGATCGAGTATGCGGTCCAGGAGTCTCCGGAGGGGCTGGCGCAGGCGTTTGTGATCGGGGAGGAGTTCATCGGGGAGGAGTCGGTGGCGTTGGTGTTGGGGGACAACATCTTCCATGGGACGGCGTTGGGGACGGCGTTGGCGGCGAAGACGAGCGTGGAGGGCGCGGTGATTTTCGCTTATCAGGTCGCGGATCCTCGGGCGTATGGGGTGGTGGAGTTCGATGACGGGTTCCGTGCTCTGTCGATCGAGGAGAAGCCTGAGGCTCCGAAGAGCAATTATGCGGTTCCGGGTTTGTATTTCTACGACAACGATGTGGTGGAGATCGCGAAGACGATCGAGCCGTCGGCTCGGGGGGAGTTGGAGATCTCGACGGTGAACGAGCGGTATCTTCAGGCGGGGTCGTTGAGTGTGCAGGTCTTGGATCGGGGGACGGCGTGGTTGGACACGGGGACGTTCGATTCGATGATCGAGGCGACGGAGTTCGTGCGGGTGATCGAGCAGCGTCAGGGTTTCAAGATCGGCTGTATCGAGGAGGTCGCGTGGCGTAACGGGTGGATCGATGACGCCCAGCTCGCTGCTCTCGCCGCGCCCCTCGTGAAAAGCGGCTACGGCACCTACCTCCAACGACTCCCCGAACTCGGACGC
>NZ_JADKSO010000008.1 GCF_015351245.1 Rathayibacter sp. VKM Ac-2879 | reverse complement strand
GGATCGAGAGGGTAGTTGTAGTCGTTGTCCACTCCTCCCTCTACTGGGTCGGTGGAGAGGAAGCGGCCGAGCGCTGCGATGTAGATTCTTGCGCCCATCTCGATGGCAGCTATTCCTCCTGCGTGTTCGAAGAGCTTCTGGTTGCCGCCGAGCCAGGAGTAGTCGGCGTCGGAGTTCTTCTGGGAGTCGGCGACCGCGTCCGCTGCCGCGATTGTGCCAATGCGGCCTGTCGTGGGATCGACCGGCTGCCCGAACGGGTCATACCGGTTCACGGTAGCTGACCGTGCGCCCCCAGCATCAGCTGTCGTGATGATGCTTCCCTGAAGGTTCGGGTATGACCATGTCTCGGTTCCGTCCGTGCGCAGCGATGCGATCGCTCCGCCGGGAAGGGTAACAGTTCGTTCGATAACTGTATTGCTGCTGTCGAGAACGAGTTGTGTCTTGTCGCCGGCGGCGGTGAACGAGTAACGAATCGTCTGAACTGGACCGCCCGGGGCGGTCGACGTGCGAGCGACTATGCGGTCCGTGGCGTCGCGAAGGTACTCGACGCTGGTGCCGTCGGGTTGTGTGGTTTTCGTGTGGCGGTCGGCGAGGTCGTAGCTGTAGGTCTGGTCGCCGAGCTTGGTCGTTCGCCCCTTCAGGTCGTATCCGAGTTCGGTCGCGCCGAGCCCGTCGGCGACGGTGTCGGCACCAGCCACCGGGTTCGTGACTTGGCTGGAGAGCAGCCGGTCGGCTGCGTCGTAGCAGTAGGTCGCTGTGGTTGTCGCTCCGGTCGTCGGCTGGTCGGTCATGGAGGTGCGGTTCCCGTTGCGGCCGGCGTTGTTGATGGCGCCGGTCGCGGTGCAGTTCGTGTCGCCGTAGCCGTAGGTGAGGGTGTGGCCGGGGATCGTGGCGTTCGTGAGTCGTCCGGCGAGGTCGAACTTGTAGTTCGAGACCAGACCGGACGTGCCCGCCTGAGTGAGAGTGTTCTGCACAATACGTCCGGCCTGCGACCGCACGACCTCGTCCTTCACAGCAGCGCCCGACGCGAAGGACCACGTCTGAGCGGTCTGCGCACCCGAGTCATTTCGTAGGAGAGCTCCGAGACTCGTTCCGTTTCCTGCACCGCTCGCAGGGTACTGCACGGCCGTGACGAGCCCGAGGTCGGCGCCGCTGGTGCCGTACGTGACGACCGCGAGATCGTTGGCGCCGTCCTTGACCTTCGTCGTCTTTCCATCGAGGTCGTATTCGAAGGCCCTGACGGTTGTCGATACACCCTGGACTGTCGACGTCTGCGTCACACGGTTCGCAGCGTTGTAGGTGGTCGTCGTGGTCGTGTTCCAGACGTCGGTGTGGGACGTGACTCTGCCCTGCAGATCCGTGGTCGTCGTGATCTTTCCGCCATTAGGGGATCCCGTAACGGCCGTGTCCGTGACGGTCGTGGTTCGAGGATCTCCCGTGGCGGTCGCGTAAGTGCTGGTCACGGTGCGCGCGGGAACTCCGGATGCTGCCGGGTAGGCGACGCTCGTGACGCGGCCTCGATCATCGAGGGT
>NZ_JADKSO010000007.1 GCF_015351245.1 Rathayibacter sp. VKM Ac-2879 | reverse complement strand
TATTCGATCACTCTCGTTGTGAAGCATCTTTGTGGTGTGGAGGTGGGGTGTGTCCGATTCTTGAGAACTCAACAGCGTGCACTATGTTCAATGCCAATTTTATATCCTGGCTTGGTCTTCGGATCGGGTTGGGTTTCCTTTGGGAATTGATGTCAGTTTCCGGCTTTCGGGTCGGAGGGATGTCTTATTTGCTAGAGGTCAAACTTGATTCTCCTTCCTCGTTTGGGGTGGGGGGTCGTATTTTTTTACGGAGAGTTTGATCCTGGCTCAGGACGAACGCTGGCGGCGTGCTTAACACATGCAAGTCGAACGATGATGCCTAGCTTGCTGGGTGGATTAGTGGCGAACGGGTGAGTAACACGTGAGTAACCTGCCCTTGACTCTGGGATAAGCGCTGGAAACGGCGTCTAATACCGGATATGACCTGCCCCGGCATCGGGTGTGGGTGGAAAGTTTTTCGGTCAAGGATGGACTCGCGGCCTATCAGCTTGTTGGTGAGGTAATGGCTCACCAAGGCGACGACGGGTAGCCGGCCTGAGAGGGTGACCGGCCACACTGGGACTGAGACACGGCCCAGACTCCTACGGGAGGCAGCAGTGGGGAATATTGCACAATGGGCGCAAGCCTGATGCAGCAACGCCGCGTGGGGGATGACGGCCTTCGGGTTGTAAACCTCTTTTAGTAGGGAAGAAGGGCTTCGGCTTGACGGTACCTGCAGAAAAAGCACCGGCTAACTACGTGCCAGCAGCCGCGGTAATACGTAGGGTGCAAGCGTTGTCCGGAATTATTGGGCGTAAAGAGCTCGTAGGCGGTTTGTCGCGTCTGCTGTGAAAACCCGAGGCTCAACCTCGGGCCTGCAGTGGGTACGGGCAGACTAGAGTGCGGTAGGGGAGAATGGAATTCCTGGTGTAGCGGTGGAATGCGCAGATATCAGGAGGAACACCGATGGCGAAGGCAGTTCTCTGGGCCGTAACTGACGCTGAGGAGCGAAAGCGTGGGGAGCGAACAGGATTAGATACCCTGGTAGTCCACGCCGTAAACGTTGGGCGCTAGATGTGGGGACCTTTCCACGGTTTCCGTGTCGCAGCTAACGCATTAAGCGCCCCGCCTGGGGAGTACGGCCGCAAGGCTAAAACTCAAAGGAATTGACGGGGGCCCGCACAAGCGGCGGAGCATGCGGATTAATTCGATGCAACGCGAAGAACCTTACCAAGGCTTGACATATACCGGTAACTTCCAGAGATGGTTGCCCCGCAAGGTCGGTATACAGGTGGTGCATGGTTGTCGTCAGCTCGTGTCGTGAGATGTTGGGTTAAGTCCCGCAACGAGCGCAACCCTCGTTCTATGTTGCCAGCACGTGATGGTGGGAACTCATAGGAGACTGCCGGGGTCAACTCGGAGGAAGGTGGGGATGACGTCAAATCATCATGCCCCTTATGTCTTGGGCTTCACGCATGCTACAATGGCCGGTACAAAGGGCTGCGATACCGTAAGGTGGAGCGAATCCCAAAAAGCCGGTCTCAGTTCGGATTGAGGTCTGCAACTCGACCTCATGAAGTCGGAGTCGCTAGTAATCGCAGATCAGCAACGCTGCGGTGAATACGTTCCCGGGCCTTGTACACACCGCCCGTCAAGTCATGAAAGTCGGTAACACCCGAAGCCAGTGGCCTAACCGTAAGGAGGGAGCTGTCGAAGGTGGGATCGGTGATTAGGACTAAGTCGTAACAAGGTAGCCGTACCGGAAGGTGCGGCTGGATCACCTCCTTTCTAAGGAGCATCTGGACACCGTTGGGTGTTCCAGGCGCCAGATCGAAGCGTTCGTCTTCGCTGGTTGCTCATGGGTGGAACATTGAACTAGGTGCTTGTCGAGATCGTCTCGTGTTAGTACAGCCTTCGGGTTGGGAACGCGTCGGGGTGGTGGAGGTGGGTGCATGCACGCTGTTGGGTCCTGAGGGACCGGGTCTGTTGCCTTCGGGTGGCGGGGTCGACTCTTCTGGATCTTTTCTTCATGCCTGGGTGTGTGGGGGAGGGGTACCGCCCGTATTTTGAGAACTACACAGTGGACGCGAGCATCTTAGATTCAAGACTTCGGTCTTGGATCACAAAGATCAGCGGAGAGCGCCTTCGGGTGTTGTCCGCGATCATTGGATCTGCAACTTTTCGAGTTGTAGTTTCTTAAACTCATGTGATTTCAAGTTTCTAAGAGCAAACGGTGGATGCCTTGGCATCTGGAGCCGAAGAAGGACGTCGTAATCTGCGATAAGCCTCGGGGAGCTGATAAACGAGCTGTGATCCGAGGATTTCCGAATGGGGAAACCCCGCCAGGCCCTTTGTGGTGACCTGGTGACTCCCGCCTGAATATATAGGGCGGGTAGAGGGAACGTGGGGAAGTGAAACATCTCAGTACCCACAGGAAGAGAAAACAACAGTGATTCCGTTAGTAGTGGCGAGCGAACGCGGAAGAGGCTAAACCGAGTCATGTGTGATACCCGGCAGGGGTTGCATGGTCGGGGTTGTGGGACTTTTCGTCGTGTTCTGCCGAGCACGGAACGTTACAGCGCATCATAGACGAACAGGTTTGAATGCCTGGCCAGAGCGGGTGCGAGCCCCGTAGTCGAAATGGTGTTATGGCGTGAAGAGTATCCCAAGTAGCACGGGGCCCGAGAAATCCCGTGTGAATCTGTCAGGACCACCTGATAAGCCTAAATACTCCCAGATGACCGATAGCGGACAAGTACCGTGAGGGAAAGGTGAAAAGTACCCCGGGAGGGGAGTGAAATAGTACCTGAAACCGTTTGCTTACAAACCGTCGGAGCCTCCTTGTTGGGGTGACGGCGTGCCTTTTGAAGAATGAGCCTGCGAGTTAGTGCTCTGTGGCGAGGTTAACCCGTGTGGGGCAGCCGTAGCGAAAGCGAGTCCGAATAGGGCGTTGTCAGTCGCAGGGTCTAGACCCGAAGCGAAGTGATCTATCCATGGCCAGGTTGAAGCGACGGTAAGACGTCGTGGAGGACCGAACCCACTTCAGTTGAAAATGGAGGGGATGAGCTGTGGATAGGGGTGAAAGGCCAATCAAACTTCGTGATAGCTGGTTCTCTCCGAAATGCATTTAGGTGCAGCGTTGCGTGTTTCTTGCCGGAGGTAGAGCTACTGGATGGCCGATGGGGCCCAAAAGCTTACTGACGTCAGCCAAACTCCGAATGCCGGTAAGTGAGAGCGCAGCAGTGAGACTGTGGGGGATAAGCTTCATAGTCGAGAGGGAAACAACCCAGACCACCAACTAAGGTCCCTAAGCGCGTGCTAAGTGGGAAAGGATGTGGAGTTGCACAGACAACCAGGAGGTTGGCTTAGAAGCAGCCACCCTTGAAAGAGTGCGTAATAGCTCACTGGTCAAGTGATTCCGCGCCGACAATGTAACGGGGCTCAAGCACGCCACCGAAGTTGTGGCATTGACATTAGTGGTAGGCCTTCGTGGTCCAGCCGTGTTGATGGGTAGGAGAGCGTCGTGTGGCGAGTGAAGCGGCGGTGTGAACCAGCCGTGGACGCCACACGAGTGAGAATGCAGGCATGAGTAGCGAAAGACGGGTGAGAAACCCGTCCTCCGGAAGACCAAGGGTTCCAGGGTCAAGCTAATCTTCCCTGGGTAAGTCGGGACCTAAGGCGAGGCCGACAGGCGTAGTCGATGGACAACGGGTTGATATTCCCGTACCGGCGAAGAACCGCCCCAGACAATCCAGTAGTGCTAAGTATCTGAATCCCTTCGATGGATCCCTTCGGGGTGAAGCGTGGGGCCTAGCGTACGAACCCGTGCTGGTGCGTTTAGCGTATTAACAGGTGTGACGCAGGAAGGTAGCCGAGCCGGGCGATGGTTGTCCCGGTCTAAGGATGTAGGGCGAACGATAGGCAAATCCGTCGTTCATGTAGCCTGAGATCTGATGGGTAGACGCAAGTCGAAATCGGTGATCCTATGCTGCCAAGAAAAGCATCGACGCGAGGTTCTAGCCGCCCGTACCCCAAACCGACTCAGGTGGTCAGGTAGAGAATACCAAGGAGATCGAGAGAATCGTGGTTAAGGAACTCGGCAAAATGCCCCCGTAACTTCGGGAGAAGGGGGGCCTGAGGCGTGAACGGACTTGCTCCGGGAGCGTTCGATGGCCGCAGAGACCAGTGGGAAGCGACTGTTTACTAAAAACACAGGTCCGTGCTAAGTCGCAAGACGATGTATACGGACTGACGCCTGCCCGGTGCTGGAAGGTTAAGAGGAACGGTTAGCCGTAAGGCGAAGCTGAGAATTTAAGCCCCAGTAAACGGCGGTGGTAACTATAACCATCCTAAGGTAGCGAAATTCCTTGTCGGGTAAGTTCCGACCTGCACGAATGGCGTAACGACTTCCCAGCTGTCTCAACCGCGAACTCGGCGAAATTGCATTACGAGTAAAGATGCTCGTTACGCGCAGCAGGACGGAAAGACCCCGTGACCTTTACTATAGTTTGGTATTGGTGTTCGGTGTGGCTTGTGTAGGATAGGTGGGAGACTGTGAAGCGGGCACGCTAGTGTTCGTGGAGTCATTGTTGAAATACCACTCTGGTCACTCTGGATATCTAACTTCGGACCCTAATCGGGTTCAGGGACAGTGCCTGATGGGTAGTTTAACTGGGGCGGTTGCCTCCTAAAGAGTAACGGAGGCGCCCAAAGGTTCCCTCAACCTGGTTGGCAATCAGGTGTCGAGTGTAAGTGCACAAGGGAGCTTGACTGTGAGACTGACAAGTCGAGCAGGGACGAAAGTCGGGACTAGTGATCCGGCAGTGGCTTGTGGAAGCGCTGTCGCTCAACGGATAAAAGGTACCTCGGGGATAACAGGCTGATCTTGCCCAAGAGTCCATATCGACGGCATGGTTTGGCACCTCGATGTCGGCTCGTCGCATCCTGGGGCTGGAGTAGGTCCCAAGGGTTGGGCTGTTCGCCCATTAAAGCGGTACGCGAGCTGGGTTTAGAACGTCGTGAGACAGTTCGGTCCCTATCCGCTGCGCGCGTAGGAAATTTGAGAAGATCTATCCCTAGTACGAGAGGACCGGGATGGACGAACCTCTGGTGTGTCAGTTGTTCCGCCAGGAGCACCGCTGATTAGCTACGTTCGGAACGGATAACCGCTGAAAGCATCTAAGCGGGAAGCCGGCTTCGAGATGAGATTTCCATCCCTTCGGGGGAGAGGCTCCCAGCCAGACGACTGGGTTGATAGGCCGGATGTGGAAGACAGGACTAAAGACTGTCGGAGCTGACCGGTACTAATAAGCCGATAACTTGACAATCACTACTCTCATACCGTTGTAAAGGCTGGTAGGAGTGGCTGTAAGATTGCTTGCGTCCACTTTGTGGTTCCCAGAAGACGGGCACCCCGCGCCCTGGTGAAGGGCGCGGTATAATTGAATACACGCACGGCGTGTAACCCCAGATTTGACCACCCACCCCCC
>NZ_JADKSO010000006.1 GCF_015351245.1 Rathayibacter sp. VKM Ac-2879 | reverse complement strand
CGCTGTTGAGTTCTCAAGAATCGGACACACCCCACCTCCACACCACAAAGATGCTTCACAACGAGAGTGATCGAATAAAAATTGCCATGTGCTTGCTTCACATGAAGCGACTACACTAAGCTTGAGAGAAGTAAAAACCTCTCTGCCGCCGTGGCAACTTGCCTAACCTAGCACATCCACAAGACCCGGTCAAACCCGGTCTCCTTCACGATGCTCGACCAGACCGAAGATCTGATCGTTGCGCCGAAGCCGGAATCGTTGATCCCGTGGAGGCTTTGCATCTTACGCTCGCATCCTGCGATCTTCAAGAGACGAATCTCTTGCGAACCTGGAGCGAGGGGATGGTCCCCGCTTGAGGTGGGCCAGCTGGTCTCGACGCTCTGCGTCCGACTCTCGCTTGCCGCTCCTTTGGGGTGACGAGGAGTTACATTACGTCGGTGCTCGGCGGGCGGCAAATCGCTGATGTCCCGGGCGTGTCGCGATCAGGCTCCATCGGGCGCGCGATCGACGTGCCTCGCCTGTCGCCGGTTCGTCGTGCTCAGCGGACGAACGCGCCGGCGAAGCTCTTCTTGCCCCGGCGCAAGACGGCGATGCCGTCGATGAGGGGCAGATCACCGAGCACGGCGGACTCGTCGGCCACGAGGACGTTGTTCACCGAGAGCCCGCCCTGCGCGAGAGCCCGACGAGCCTCCCCCATGCTCGCGACGAGCCCCGTCTCGAGGAACGCCTGGATCACGGGGGTCGTCGCGCTCACCTCGGTCGACGGCACCGCCTCCAACGCACCGCGGAGGATCGCCGGCTCGATGCCGTCGAGAGCGCCCCGGCCGAAGAGCGCGGCGGACGCCTCCACCACTGCGCGCGTCACGGAGGCGCCGTGCACGAGCGTCGTGACCTCGTCGGCGAGCGCACGCTGCGCCTCCCGACGGAACGGCTCGTCGACACTCGCCCGCTCGAGACGGTCGATCTCGGTGCGCGGGAGGAAAGTGAACACCTTCAGCCGGTCGACGACATCCCGATCATCGGTGTTGAGCCAGAACTGGTAGAAGGCGTACGGGCTCGTCAGCTCGGGGTCGAGCCACACGGCGTTCCCCTCGCTCTTGCCGAACTTCGTGCCGTCGGAGTTCATCACGAGCGGCGTGCCGATCGCATGGACCGAGACCCCCTCGGTGCGGTGGATCAGATCGGTGCCGCTGGTGAGATTGCCCCACTGGTCACTCCCCCCGGTCTGCAACACGCAGCCGTAGTGGCGGTACAGCTCGAGAAAGTCCAATCCTTGGAGGATCTGGTAGCTGAACTCCGTGTAGCTGATGCCCGCCTCGGAGTTGAGCCGCGCGCTGACCGCGTCCTTTTTGAGCATCGTGCCGACCCGGAAGTGCTTGCCGATCTCGCGGAGGAAGTCGATCGCCGAGAGCGGGGCCGTCCAGTCGAGGTTGTTCACGAGGCGCAGCCCGTTCTCTCCGTCGACAGCGAGGAAGCGCGACACCTGGGCCTGTAGCCGCGCCACCCATTCGACGACCGTCTCTCGGGAGTTGAGGGTGCGTTCGGCGGTCGGGCGCGGGTCGCCGATCAAGCCGGTGGAGCCTCCGACGAGACCTAGAGGCCGGTGACCGGCGAGCTGCAGGCGTCGCATCACGATGAGCTGCACCAGGTTGCCGAGGTGAAGGCTCGGCGCTGTGGGGTCGAATCCGCAGTAGTAGGTGATCGGCTCGCCCGAGAGCAGGAGACGCAGAGCATCGCGGTCGGTCGAGACGTGCACAGAGCCACGCCAGACGAGCTCGTCCCAGACGGAGTCGAACGAGCGGTCGAGCAGCGGGGTGGTCGCGGAACCCTGGACGTCCTGGTCGGTCACTCCCCCACGATACCGTGGGTGGATTCCTCTCCTACCGCTTTAATCAAGCTTCAGGACTTGATCGAAGCTGATCAAGCGTGCATGCTTGATTGCGGAGGCCCCATGTTCGTCATCACCGCCGACCAGCGCGACAGCCGTCACGACGACGACCGCGTCGAGACGGCCATCGCCCGCCTGCTCGAGACCACGCTCGAGGGGTTCGTCCTGCCTCCCGAGCGCACCGCGGGAGACGAGTTCCAGCTCGTCCTCGACCGGGCGGACGCGGTCGTCTCGGTCGTCCTCGCCCTGCACCGGAGCACGCACTGGAGCATCGGTCTCGGGATCGGCGCGGTCGAGCGTCCGCTCCCTCCCACCACGCGCGCCGCTCGAGGAGAGGCGTACTTCGCCGCTCGCCGTGCGGTCGAGGCAGCGAAGGGGCGGCCCAGCCGCTTCTCACTCGATCCCGACTCCCCCGTCGGCGCCTTCCCCGCAGCGGCCGACATCCAGGCGCTCGCGGACCCGCTGCTGCACCTCCGAGACGCGCGCACCGAGGCCGGCTGGCAGATCGTCGACTTGCTCGAGAGCGGGCTCTCGCAGAAGGAGGCGGCCGAGCACCTCGACGTGTCCCCCCAGGCAGTGAGCCTGCGGGTGCGCGCCGCGAGCGCCCGGGTCGATGCGCCTGCTCGCGACGCGCTCGCCCGGCTGCTGTCGGTGCTCGACAGTACGCTCGACCCCGTCGACGAAAGGACCTCCCGATGACGGACTTCCCCGCCCCTCCGGGCCTGCTGATAGCCGGGCTGCACGCGAGCTCGCAGCTCGGAGTCGTCCTCGTCCTGATCGCCGGGCTCGTCGGCGCGGTGCTCGCGGTCCGCCTCCGCCGACCGACCCTCGCGTGGATCGCTCTCGGAGCGGCGGCGGCCGCGTTCCTCCTGACGGCGGTCGCGAACGCCTCAGGTCTTCCGGTGCACGGCATGCCGGCGGCCGTGCTCGCTTTCGCGCTGGCGGTCGTCGGCGGTGGTCCGATCGTGCTGCTCACACTCGACCTCGCGACCGCCGACTCGCGTAGCGGCACTCACGGCGGCATCATGGTCGCCGGAGAGCCCCGGCCCTCGACCGAGGCGAGACCCACCGCGATCGGTCAGCCGATCGAGGTGCTGCGCGGCGGCACGACCATCGGGGTCCTCGAGCGGATCGCCGCCGCGGGGGCGATCCTGAGCGGTCTCCCCGAGGGCATCGCCGTGGTCGTCGCGATCAAGGGCGTCGGCCGGTTCAGCGAGCTCGCTTCGCCGGAGGCACGCGAGCGCTTCATCATCGGGACCCTCGCGAGCCTCGCCTGGGCGGCGGCACTCGGCGTGCTGGGCCGGCTCTACCTGGCGGGCTGACTGCGACGCCGGGGCACCGCCGCCCGATAGGGCGAGACCGTCGGATCGCCCACGATGCTGAAACGCCACGGGAAGTCCGCCCCTCCGCCCTGTCCCGAGACCCCGGTCCTCACGCCGGCCACCACCTCGACCGGAGCCTCCCGTCCGCGCAACTCGAAGGCAGCGTCCAGCGGGTCACCCGACTCCTCGAGCCGCACACCGAGCGCCTTCGCCAAACGCGCGGGGCCCCGCGCGAGATCCCGCGAGCGCACCGGGCCGCGCCGGAGCAGGGCGAGCCCCTCGCCGACGACGACCTCGCCGGCCCTCACCAGCACGGCTGAGGCAGTGCCTGCGGGCGAGCAGACGATGTTCATACACGTGTGCATGCCATAGCTGAAGTAGGCATAGACGGAGCCGGGCGAGCCGAACATGGGCTCGGTCCGTCGGGTCGGGCCACGGTGCGCGTGCGACCCGGGGTCCTCGCCGGTGCCGAGGTACGCCTCCACTTCGGTGAGGCGCACCCCGACCACCCCCGCCTCGGTGCGATGCAGGAGCACGCAGCCGAGGAGCTCCGGGGCGACGTCGAGCGCAGACCGCGAGAGATCGGGGACGCCCACCTCTAGAAGAAGCTCTTGCCCGAGACCAGGGTGATCACGAGGACGGCCACGATCACCACCCCCGCGAGGACGACCAGGGTGCGCTGCTGCCAGGGTCGCAGCGGCGGCCGGCTGTCGCCTCCCGGCCCGCGGAGCGTCATGAGCGCTCTCCGCGGAGCGCTGCCCGCACCACACGCACCCGCTCGGTGAGCTGGGCGAGCTGCTCCGCCACTCGGGCGGGCGCGGTACCACCGACCCCGTCGCGGCTGGCGACCGAGCCCTCGATGCTCAGCACCGAGCGCACCTCGGGCGTCAGCAACGGCGACACGGAGGCAAGCGCCACGTCGTCGAGATCCTCGAGGCCCAGGCCGCGGGACTCCGCGAGCTTGACCAGCTCACCGGTGATCTCGTGCGCATCGCGGAACGGCACGTGCTTCTTGACGAGCCACTCGGCGACGTCGGTCGCGAGCGAGAAGCCCTCGGGTGCGAGCTCGGCCATCCGCTCGGTGTGGAAGGTCAACGTCGCGATCATGCCGCTGAAGGCGGGAAGCAGGACTTCGAGCGTCGTGACCGAGTCAAAGACCGGCTCCTTGTCCTCTTGCAGGTCGCGGTTGTAAGCGAGCGGCAGCGCCTTGAGGGTGGCCAGCAGGCCGGTCAGGTTACCGAGGAGGCGGCCGGCCTTGCCTCGCGCGAGCTCGGCGATGTCGGGGTTCTTCTTCTGCGGCATGATCGACGACCCGGTCGAGTAGCCGTCGTCCAGGGTGACGAACGCGAACTCGCGGGTGTTCCAGAGGATGATCTCCTCGGCGATCCGCGACACGTCGACGCCGATCATGGCGCTGACGAAGGCGAACTCGGCAACCAGGTCTCGGCTCGCGGTCCCATCGATCGAGTTCGGCACGCTGGAGCCGAAGCCGAGGTCGCGGGCGACCGCCTCCGCATCGAGACCGAGGGTCGAGCCCGCGAGGGCCCCCGAGCCGTACGGCGAGACGTCGGCGCGCGCCGCCCAGTCGCGCAGACGCTCGAGGTCGCGCAGCAGCGCCCAGCCGTGGGCCAGGAGATGGTGCGCGAGGAGCACGGGCTGCGCATGCTGGAGATGCGTGCGTCCAGGCATGATCGCCGCCGGGTGGGCCGAGGCCTGCGCGGCGATCGCGTCGATGAGCTGCAGGACGAGCTCGGCCACGATGGCGGCATGGTCGCGGAGGTACATCCGCACGAAAGTCGCGATCTGGTCGTTGCGCGAGCGGCCGGCACGCAGCTTGCCGCCGAGTTCGGCCCCCGCCTCGAGCAGAAGGCCGCGCTCGAGGGCGCCGTGCACGTCCTCGTCGGAGTCCTCGGCCGTGAAGCTCCCGTCGGCAACGGCCGTGCCGAGCCGCTCGAGTGCGGCGAGCATTCCCGCGAGCTCGGACTCGTCGAGGTAGCCGGCCGCGGATAACGCTCGCGCGTGGGCACGAGAGCCGGCGAGGTCGTAGGGCGCGAGCTGCCAGTCGAAGTGCGTCGACTTCGACAGTGCGGCGAGCTCGGGCGAAGGACCGCCGGCGAAGCGGCCTCCCCACAGGGCTCCCGCCTCGCCCGCGCGGGCGGAGGGTCGTTCCGTCATGGTTCTCCTCGGTGTCGGTCGTCGAGTCTAGTGAGCGACGCCGGCGACGCCGGCGACGCCGGCGCGCGCGAGGAGCCAGACGAGCAGTGCCTTCTGCGCATGCAGGCGGTTCTCGGCCTCGTCCCAGATCACGCTCTGCGGACCGTCGATCACGTCGGCCGTGACCTCGTAGCCGCGGTCGGCCGGGAGGCAGTGCAGGAACAGTGCGTCGGGAGCCGCCGCCGCCATCGTGCCGGCGTCGACGCGGTAAGCGCCGAAGGTCGCGACCCGCGCGGTCTTCTCGTCTTCCTTGCCCATCGACACCCAGGTGTCGGTGACCACGATGTCGGAGCCGGCAGCACCCGCGACGGAGTCCGTGGTGCTCAGCGCGGAGCCTCCGGTCGTGGCCGCGATGCGCTGGGCATCGGCGAGCACCGCGGAGTCGGGAGCGTACGACTCCGGCGAGACGATGCGCACGTGCATGCCTGCCGTCGCACCGGCGAGGAGGTAGGAGTGCGCCATGTTGCTCGCACCGTCGCCGAAGAAAGTCAGGGTGAGGCCGGCCAGCCGCCCGCGATGCTCGCGGATTGTGAGCAGATCGGCGAGCAGCTGACAGGGGTGGAACTCATCAGACAGCGCGTTCACAACAGGGACGCGGGTGCCGCGCGCCATCTCCTCCAGGCCCGACTGCGCGTAGGTGCGCCACACGATCGCGGCGACCTGGCGCTCGAGCACACGAGCCGTGTCGGACGCCGTCTCCTTGCCGCCGAGCTGGCTGTTCGCGGTCGAGATGATCAGCGGGACTCCGCCCAGATCGGCGATACCGACCGCGAACGACACGCGAGTGCGTGTGGAGGACTTGTCGAAGATCACGGCGACGGTCTGCGGGCCGGCGAGCGGCTTCTGAGCGAAACGGTCGCGCTTGAGCTTGAGCGCCAGGTCGAGGATCTCGGCCTGCTCGGCCGGAGTGATGTCGTCGTCGCGGAGGAAGTGGCGGGTCACGGGTGCAGGTCGCTTTCGATGGAGGGGAAGGTGGGCACGGTCACGCGTCGAGCATCCGGAGCGCGCGTCCGAGGCGGGCGGCGAACTCCTCGACCTCCGCAGAGGTGACGATGAGGGGCGGGGCGAGGCGGAGGGTCCGCTCATTGGCGGCGTTCACGATGAGCCCCTCACGGAGCGCAGCGGCGGCGAGCTCGACACCGACCGGGCGTGCGAGCGCAATGCCCAGGAGCAGGCCCGAGCCGCGGACCCCGTCGATGTCCGGCGAGCCGAGGGCTGCGACCGCCTCGACGATCTGCGCGCCTCGCTCGCGCGCGTTGCGGAGCAGCTCCGCGCGCTCGATCTCGCCGATCACCGCTCTGGCGACGGAGGTCGCGAGAGGGTTGCCGCCGAAGGTGCTGCCGTGTTGCCCCTTCTGCAGCAGATCGGAGGCGTCGCCGAAGGTCACGAGGGCGCCGATCGGGAAGCCACCGCCCAGCCCCTTCGCGATCGTCACCGCGTCGGGGACGATACCGGTCGCCTGATAGGCGAACCAGTGACCCGTGCGCCCGATACCGGTCTGGATCTCGTCCACGATGAGCAGCGCGCCGTGCTCGCGGGTCAGCTCGCGCGCGCCCTCGAGGAATCCCGGGGGAAGCGGGAGGACACCCGCCTCACCCTGGATCGGCTCGACGATCACCGCGGCGACCGAGTCGTCGAGGGCCGCGGCGAGCGCCTCCAGCCGTGCCTCGATGTGCTCGACACCACCGGGCATGGGCTCGAAGGGGGCCCGCATCGCAGCCTTACCGCTGAGCGCGAGCGAGCCCATCGTGCGCCCGTGGAACCCGTTTTGCAGCGCCAGGATGCGGTGGCGGCCACCCGCGGAGTTGAGGCGTGCCAGCTTGAACGCCGCCTCGTTCGCCTCCGCACCCGAATTGGCGAAGTACACGCGGCCGCGCTCGCCCGCGCCGGTGAGGCTGCGGAGGGTCTCGGCCAGCTCGATCTGCGGGCTGGTCGCGAAGTAGTTCGAGACGTGGGCAAGGATGCCCGCCTGGCGCGTGACGGCCTCGACGAAGACCGGATGGGCGTGGCCCAGCGAGTTGACGGCGATGCCGCCGAGGAAATCGAGGTACTCGCGCCCGTCCACGTCCCAGACACGGCAGCCCTCGCCGCGCTCGAGCACCGCGAGCGGTGGCGCGAAGGTGCGCATCATCGCGGCCGAGTACCGGTCGCGGGCCGCGTCGGCGTGCGAGTGGGTGTCGGTGACAGTGGACATGGGGGCCTTTCGATCGGAGCGGTCCGGCCGCGAGGGCCGTCGGTGCGCCGATCCGGGACGGGATCGACGCTCGGAGCCGGGGCCATTGAGGATCAGCGGCCCGACATTCGCTCCCGGTCGCGCGGGTCGGCCGAGGCGACGACCTCGGTGCCGATCCCCTCGGAGGTGAACACTTCGAGCAGGATCGAGTGCGGAATGCGGCCGTCAATGATCGCGGCCTTGTGGACACCGCCGCGCACGGCGTCGAGGCACGCCGTCATCTTCGGGATCATCCCGGACTCGAGAGACGGCAGCATCGCGGCGAGGTCGTCGGAGGAGATGTGCGACACGAGCGAGTCTCGGTCGGGCCACTCGGAGTAGAGGCCCGCGACATCGGTGAGGACGACGAGCTTCTCTGCGCCGAGCGCGACGGCGAGCGCGGCGGCGGCTGCGTCGGCATTCACGTTGAGCGACTGGGTGGGGTCGTCGGAGTCAGGCGCGATCGAGGACACCACCGGGATGCGACCGGCCTCGAGCTGGGCGAGGACCGCCGCAGGGTCGACGGCGATGACGTCGCCGACGAGTCCCAGATCGTGCTCGACGCCGTCGATGACGGCCGAGCGGCGGCGACCGACGAAGAGCCCCGCGTCCTCTCCGGAGATCCCTGCGGCCAGCGGGCCGTGCTCGTTGATCCGGCGGACGATGTCGCGACTGATGCTGCCGGTGAGCACCATGCGCACGACCTCCATCGCCTCGGGGCTCGTCACGCGGTAGCCGCCCCGGAACTCGCTCTCGATGCCCAACCGGTCGAGCATCCGGGTGATCTGCGGGCCTCCGCCGTGCACGACGACGGGCCGGATGCCGGCGTACCGCAGGTAGACGATGTCTTGCGCGAAAGCGCGCTGCAGCTCCTCCGAGACCATGGCGTTACCGCCGAACTTGATCACCATCGTGCGTCCGTGGAAGCGCTGCAGCCACGGCAGCGCCTCGATGAGGGTCTCCGCCTTCGCCGCTGCCGCGTCGCGCAGGGCGAGGCTCTCTGCGGGGGTGGGAGTCACGTCGTCCATCGGCTCAGCTCGAGTAGGCGGAGTTCTCGTGCACGTAGTCGTGCGTGAGGTCGTTGGTCCAGATCGTCGCCGTCGCGTCTCCCGCGTGCAGGTCGATATCGACCGCCACCCGGCGGGGCGCAAGGTCGACGAGGTCGCGGCTCTCGTGCGGCTCGCCGGCACGACACACCTGCACCCCGTTCATCGCCACGTCGATGCCGTACGGGTCGAACTGCGCGTCGGTCGTGCCCACGGCGGCGAGGACCCGGCCCCAGTTGGGGTCGTTGCCGAAGATCGCGGCCTTGAAGAGGTTGCTCCGCGATATGGCGCGGGCGACGACGACCGCCTCGTCCTCGGTCGCGGCGTGGACGACGCGGATCGCCACGTCGTGCGCCGCCCCCTCGGCGTCGGCCTGCAGCTGGAGGGTGAGGTCGCGGCACAGCTCGGTGAGCGCGGCGGTGAAGTCGACGACCTCCGGGCGGACCCCGCTGGCGCCGCTCGCCAGAAGAGCGACCGTGTCGTTGGTCGACATGCAGCCGTCGGAGTCGAGGCGGTCGAAGGTCACCCGGGTGGAGGCGCGCAGGGCGGCATCGAGTTCGGCGGAGTCGAGGACCGCGTCGGTCGTGATGACCACCAGCATCGTGGCAAGACCTGGCGCGAGCATCCCGGCACCCTTGGCCATGCCGCCGATCGTCCACCCGTGCTCGGAACGGACGGTCGACTGCTTGGGCACGGTGTCGGTCGTCATGATCGCGCGAGCGACCGACTCGCCCGCCTCCGTGCCGTCGGCGAGGGCCGCGGAGGCGTCGGTCACGCCGCTCGTGATCTTCGCGAGATCGAGCTGGTCGCCGATGAGCCCCGTCGAGCACACGAGGACATCGCCCGCCGAGACCCCGAGCCGCTCGCCGACGAGCTCGGCGGTGCGGTGCGTGACCTGGAAGCCCGCGGCGCCGGTGTAGCAGTTCGCTCCTCCGGAGTTGAGGACGATCGCCGAGACGACGCCGTCGGCCATCACCTGCTCACTCCAGAGCACGGGGTTCGCCTTGCAGCGGTTGCTCGTGAAGACGGCCGCCGCGTTCTGCAGGGGGCCGAGGTTGTGCACGAGCGCGACGTCGCGCGCGCCCGTGGACTTGAGCCCCGCGACGACTCCCGCCGCGGTGAATCCGGCTGCTGCGGTGACGCTCACGGCGCGACTCCGTTCACGCTGAGGCCGAGGGACTCGGCGAGGCCGAGGGCGATGTTGGCCGATTGGATCGCGGCACCCGCTGTCCCCTTGACCAGGTTGTCGAGGGCGGTGACGACGACGACACGGTGCGCGCGCTCATCGACGGCGATGCCCACGAGGGCGGTGTTCGCTCCGACGACGTCCGCCGTACGGGGGAAGGAGCCTTCGGGCAGCAGCTGCACGAAGAGCTCGTCTCCGTACGCGGCCTCCCACGCGGCGCGGACGTCATGTGCCGAGACACCAGGCGCGAGACGAGCCGTCGAGGTGGCGAGTATGCCCCGGGCCATCGGCACGAGGACCGGCGTGAACGAGATCGACACGGGACCGGCACCGGCCAGGAGGAGGTTCTGCCGGATCTCCGGATTGTGGCGATGGGAGCCTCCGACGCCATAGGCGTGCGCCGAGCCGAGGAGTTCGCTCGCCAAGAGATCCGTCCGCAGGTTCTTGCCCGCGCCCGAGGGCCCGACGGCGAGCACCGACACGAGGTCGGCGGGCTCGATCACCCCCGCATGCAGCCCGGGGGCGAGACCGAGAGTGATCGCCGTGACGTTGCAGCCGGGTACCGCGATGCGCCGGACTCCCCGAAGCAGCTCGCGCTGAGTGCGCCCGCCGCCGATGAGGAGCTCTGGCAGGCCATACGGCCACGCACCGGCGAAGTCGCCGCCATAGTATGCGGCCCAGTCCGCGGGATCGGTCAGTCGGTGGTCGGCTCCACAGTCGACGACGAGGACGTCCTCGGGGAGGGTCGCGGTGATCTCGCCCGAGGCGCCGTGCGGCAGGGCGAGGAAGACGACATCGTGGCCGGAGAGATTCTCGGTCGTCGTGTCGACGAGAACCAGCTCGCGGAGCGAACGAAGATGCGGATGCACGGCCACGAGCGGCTGCCCGGCGTTGGAGTGCGCCGTGACGGTGCGCACCTCGAACTGGGGATGGCCGGCGAGCAGACGCAGCAGCTCGCCGCCCGCGTAGCCGCTCGCGCCGGCCACCGCCACGGAGAAAGTCATGCCGGAAAGCCTAGCCGGTGCCGGTCGGGGCCCCGTTCGTCGGGGAGCCCCGCGCTCACTCGCGCAGGCGCGCGCCGAACCGCTCGGCCGCGAGGGCGACCCCGCTCTCCTTCGCCTGCGTCGCCTCCGCCGCCGTCAGCGTCCGGTCGCTCGCTCGGAAGCGCAGTGCGAACGTGAGCGACTTCGTTCCCGGCTCGAGACCGGTCCCGCGATAGTCGTCGACGAGACGGATCGCCTCGAGCAGGTCGCCAGAGCCTTCGGCGAGGGCCGAGCGCACGTCTCCCGCCGCCACCTCGACCGGGACGACGACCGAGAGATCCTGGGTCGCGGCGGGGAGCGCACCGACCGGACGGGCGACGACGACGCGTCCCGCCCGCGCGATCAGCGGTTCGAGATCGAGCTCGACCACCGCGACGCGGCGCGGCAGGTCGAGGTCGTCGGCGAGCGCGGGGAGCAGCTCGCCCGCGTGGCCGACGGTAGCCCCGTCGAAGAGGACCTCCGCGGTCCGGCCCGGGTGCATCGCCGCATGCGAACCCTGTCGCAGCACGAGCTCGGTGCCGGTCGCGGCAGAGACTTCGCGCACGATGTCGAGCGCATCGCGCCAATCGGCGTCCCGGCTCGTCACGCCCGGCTGGCGCTCCAGGGCCGCGCCGGTCAGCAGCGCCGCGACGTGCAGCGGCTGGGGCGGGATGCCCGCGTCGAGGGCAGCCTCCACCGACGCCGAGGGCCGCACCCCGCCGAGCGGGAGCGTCGCGGAGCCGAAGGGGCGCCCCTTCTCGGGCAGGAACACCGAGCCGAGCTCGTAGATCGCGAGGTCGACGAGCCCGCGGGAGCGATTGCGTGCGGCGGCCTGCGCGAGTCCGGGCAGGAGCGAGATCCGGAGCTGCCCGGCGGTCGCGTCGAGCGGATTCGCGAGGGTCACCTGCTCCTGGGGCTCCCCCGTGACCGAGCCGAGCCGGTCGTTGAGCGCGCGCGACAGGAACGGGTAGGACAGGATCTCGGTCAGCCCGGAGGCGGCGAGCACCTGAGCGACCGTGCGGCGCAAGCGCTGGCCCGGGGTGAGCCCGCGTCCGGGAGGCGCGACGGGGAGGATCGCGGGGATGCGGTCGTAGCCGGTGATGCGGGCCACCTCCTCCGCGAGCGTCGCGCGATCGGTGAGATCGGGCCGCCAGCTCGGCGGGGTGACCAGCAGACCGGCTTCTCGTGCCTCGACGGAGGCGCCGATCTCGACGAGCGCGCCGCGGATCTCCTCCGGGGTGTAGTCCACCCCGATCAGGCCGGAGACGTAGCCGTCGGGCAGCGCGATCGGCTCGACCACGCGAAGGTCGGCGAGGGCTGAGCCGAGCTCGTCGGCGGTGCCTCCCGCCAGCTCGACCAAGAGCTGCACCGCGCGCGCGGCCGCGACGGGAGCGACCAACGGGTCGACTCCACGCTCGAAGCGTCGCGACGCCTCGCTCGGCAGCTTGTGCCGACGGGCGGTTCGGGCCACCGTGACGGGGTCGAAGTTGGCGGCCTCGATCAGGACATCGGAGGTGCCCGCCGAGATCTCGGTGCGCGCGCCTCCCATCACCCCGGCCAGGCCGATCGCGCCGCGGTCGTCAGCGATGACGAGGTCCTCGGCGTGCAGTCGCCTGGTCTGCCCGTCGAGGGTCTCGAGGGTCTCGCCCGAGACTGCGCGCCGCACCAGGATCCCGCCCTGGAGGGTCGCCAGGTCGTAGCCGTGCAGCGGCTGCCCGAGCTCGAACATGACGTAGTTGGTGATGTCGACGACCAGCGAGATCGAGCGGACGCCGGCGAGCCGAAGACGCGCCACCATCCACGGCGGTGTGGGCCGGGAGGTGTCCACGCCACGCACCACGCGGGTCACGAAGACAGAGGCGCCCACGCGAGCGCGGATCGGTGCCTCGTCGGCGATCGTCACCGGGAACACCGGTGCCGAGTCCTCTCGCTCCGGCGCAGCGACGGCCGCCGCCGGGTCGCGGAAGGCTGCTCCCGTCGCGTGCGCGTACTCGCGGGCAATGCCGCGGATCGAGAAGGCGTATCCGCGGTCGGGCGTCACATTGACCTCGACCGCAGCGTCGTCGAGTCCGAGGAGCGCGATCGCGTCGGCGCCCGGCTCCGGGTCCACGCCGAGGGTCGCCAGACGGAGGATGCCGTCATGGTCGTCGCCCAGGCCGAGCTCGCGGCTCGAAGCGATCATGCCGTCGGACACGTGACCGTACGTCTTCCGTGCCGAGATGGGGAACGGGCCGGGCAAGACCGCGCCCGGGAGGGTCACGACGACCTTGTCTCCGACGCCGAAGTTGTGGGCGCCGCAGACGATCCCGCGGACGTCCTCGCCTCCGTCGGCCGCTCGCGCGCCTTCCGGTGCCACTCGGACGCGGCACCAGTTGATCGTCTTGCCGTTCTTCTGCGGCTCGGGAGTGAGATCGAGCACCTGACCCACGACGACGGGGCCGGACACGTCGAAGCGATGCACGTCCTCCTCCTCGAGGCCGACCGACACGAGCGCCGCGTGCACGGCCTCGGTGGTCACCCCTTGCTCGAGGTCGACGTACTCGCCCAACCAGCTCAGCGGGATGCGCATCAGATCACCATCCCGTACTGCCCGCTGAAGCGGACGTCGCCCTCGACCATGTCACGCATGTCCTTCACGTCGTTGCGGAACATCAGGGTCCGCTCGATCCCCATGCCGAAAGCGAAACCGGAATACTCCTCCGGGTCGATTCCCGCTGCCCTGAGCACGTTCGGGTTGACCATTCCGCAGCCGCCCCACTCGATCCAGCGGGCGCCGCCGACGAAGGTGGGATGCCAGATGTCGAGCTCGGCGCTGGGCTCGGTGAAGGGGAAGTAGTTGGGGCGCAGGCGGATCCTTGCGTCCTCGCCGAAGAGGATGCGCGCGACGTGCTCGAGCGTGCCGCGAAGGTGCGCCATCGTCAGGCCGCGATCGACGGCGATGCCCTCGAACTGCGTGAAGACGGGCGTGTGGGTCGCGTCGAGCTCGTCGGTGCGGTAGACCCGCCCCGGCGCGATGACGTAGAGGGGAAGGGGACGCTCGAGCATCGAGCGGATCTGCACCGGCGAGGTGTGAGTCCGCAGCACCAGGTGGGAGTCGACCGGGTCGACGAAGAAGGTGTCCTGCATCGCGCGGGCCGGGTGGTCCTCGTCGAAGTTGAGGGCATCGAAGTTGAACCACTCGTTCTCGAGCTCCGGTCCCTCTGCGATCTCCCAGCCCATCCCGACGAACACGTCGGCGATCGACTCCTGGAGGAGCGAGAGCGGGTGGCGGGCCCCGCGACGGACGAAACTCGCCCCGGCCGTGACGTCGACGCGCTCGGCCTCGAGAGCGGCAGCCTCCTCGGCCTCGACCAGCTCGATCTCGCGGGCGGAGTAGGCGTCGCCGACCTGCTTGCGGGCGCCTCCCACGAGCTTGCCGGACGCGGCCTTGAGCTCGGGCGGCACCGCGCGCATCTGCGCGTTGAATCGCGCGAGCGTCGACCCTTCGCCCAGATGAGCCGCGCGGGCGGCCTTGAGAGCGGCGGAGTCGTGGGCCGCGCTGATCGCGGTGAGCGCCTCGGCGACGGCCGCCTCGACGGCCTCGTCGGTGATCGGGTTGCTGTCAGACACGGTTCCCCAGTGTAGGCGAGCCCCTGCCGCTCCCCTGCGCGACGGGCGGCCCGCCGGGGCAGAGGCCGTCGCCGGAGGTCGACGGCTCAGTCCTGAGCGGCAATCAGTTGCGTGTCCGTGGTCGCGCGAGCCGCGGGGTGCCCGCCGATCGTGCGTCCGCCGCGCCCGCTCCCGCCCTTCGTGCGGATCTCGATCCACTTCGCCAGTCCCGACAGCAGGAGGCAGATCCCGATGTAGATCGCTCCGATGACGAGGGCGGCGGGGATGATCGGGCTGTCGAGGCTCGACTGGTTGCCGAGATACTTCGCGTAGTAGAGGAGCTCGTTGTAGGTGATGATCGAGCCGAGCGCCGTGTCCTTCAGGGCGACGACGAGTTGCGCGATGATGACCGGCAGCATCGAGCGGATCGCCTGAGGGAAGAGGATGAGTCGCATCACGCCGGACTTCCGCAGGCCGATCGCATACCCCGCCTCCTTCTGGCCCCGCGGCAGGGCTTCGATGCCCGCCCGGAAGATCTCGGAGAAGACGGAGCCGTTGTAGAGCGTCAGCGCGATGACGACGGCGAGGTAGGGCGTGAGCTTGAGCCCGACGAACGGCAGACCGTAGTACATCAGCATCATCAGGATCAGCACGGGGATCGCACGGAAGAGCTCGATGAAGAGGGTGACGGGGATGCCGATCCAGCGACGGTCAGAGAGGCGCCCGACCGCGAGGAGGAGGCCGAGGACGAGGCTGGCAACGCCGGCCGTCGCGAAGGCGGCGAGCGTCTGGCCGAGCGCCCCGAAAATGCTCTGCCAGATGCGCGGATAGCCGAAGGCCCGCCACTTCGCGGCCGAGAACTGGCCGGATTCGGCGAAGCGCCAGAGCACGAACGCGACGATCGCGAGGAGGAGGAGCACGACGGCCACGCCGATGACACGGTTGCGGGCGACGGCGCGCGGTCCGGGGTTGTCGAAGAGGACGGAGCTCATCGGGCGACCCTCCACTTCTGCTCGAGACGGCGTTGGATCAGGGACAGCAGTGTCACGAGGATCACGAAGGCGAGCGCGACCCAGAGCACCACGATGAGGCTGTTCTCGCCGCGCTCGTTGAGCACGCGGACGATGGTGCCCGCCTCCGCGACCGAGAAGCCGGCGGCGACGGTCGTGTTCTTGAGCAGCGCGATCAGCACGCTCATGAGCGGAGGGATCACCGAGCGGAACGCCTGCGGCAGGACCACCTGGGTCATTGTGAGGCCGAAGTCGAGGCCGATGGCGCGCGCCGCCTCCGCCTGCCCGATCGGCACGGTATTGATGCCGGAGCGCAAGACCTCAGCGACATACGTGGCGGTGTAGAGGCTGAGCGCGCTGATGGCGAGGTTCGTGTAGCCGACATCCGGCAGGCCGAGCTTGGGATAGCCGAAGGCGAAGAAGAACATCAGCAGTGTCAGCGGAGTGTTGCGAACGGTGTTGACGTAGACGGTGCCGACGGCGCGTGCGATCGGCACCGGCGACACGCGCATCGCGCCGATGACGGTCCCGATGATCAGGGCGAAGACGAGCGAGACGGCGAACAGCAGCAGCGTGTTGCCGAAGGCAGGGACGAACACGTCGAGGTTGTTCAGCAGAACGTCCATGCGGCGGGCCCTTTCATCAGGGGGAGGGAGCGGTGAGCGCGGGAAGAACGGCCCCCGGACGGCGCGGACGCCGCCCGGGGCGCCTCCTAGTAGTCGTCGACCGCGGGCTGGGCGACCTTCGTGCCCGACTTGCCGAGCGTGGCGTCGTAGATGCTGGTCCAGGTGCTGCCGCCGTCCGTGAACATCGCGTTCACGAAGTGACGGAGCGCCGCATCGTCCTTCGGGAGGCCGACGCCGTAGCGCTCGGTGCTGAAGGGCTCGCCGACGACCTTGAGCTCCTCGGGGTTCTGTGCGGCGTAGCCGATGAGGATCGCGCCGTCGGTGGTGACCGCGTCGACCTGGCCGTCGCGCAGGGCATCGACACACTGCGAGTAGGTGTCGAACTCGACCGGCTTCACGTCAGGGTAGTTCGCGCGGATGTTCTGGATCGGGGTGGACCCGGTGGCCGAGCAGACGCTCACTCCGGCCGTGAGATCGTCCGGGCCGGTGATCGTCTCGTTGTCGGCTTTCACGAGCAACTGCTGGCCGGTCTCGAAGTAGGGACCGGCGAAGCCGACCTGGTCCTTGCGCTTGTCGGTGATCGAGTAGGAGCCGACGTAGTAGTCGATGTCGCCGTTCACGATCGCGGCCTCCCGGTTGGCGGAGGGGATCGCGGTGTAGTTGATCTTGTCGGCGGAGAAGCCGAGGGAGGCGGCGATCCACTTCGCGATCTCGATGTCGAAGCCGGAGCGCTCACCCGTCGCCGCGTCGAGGTAGCCGAGTCCGGGCTGGTCCTCCTTCACGCCGACCGTGACCGTTCCGTCGGACTTCATGGCGTCGAAGGTGGGGCTGCCCTCGAGGGTCACGTCGGAGGCGACCTCGTAGGTCGTCCCGCCCCCCGAGGCGCCCGGGTCGCCGGCGCAACCGGCGAGGGCGAGCGTCGCGGCGGCGAGGCCTGCGGTCATGAACATGAGCGTGGAGCGCATGATCGTCCTTCCTGGGTATGGCCCGCACGAGCGGGCGATGGTCGAGGTCTGATCCCGGTGGGGGCGACCCGTGTGCTGGCTTCGGGGACGGAGCGCTGTCTAGTGCGTGATGAGCTTCGAGAGGAAGTCCTTGGCCCGGTCGGTGCTGGGAGCGGTGAAGAACGACTCGGGGTCGGTGTCCTCGAGGATCTCGCCGTCGGCCATGAACACGACTCGATCAGCGGCCTTGCGGGCGAAGCCCATCTCGTGGGTGACGACGATCATCGTCATCCCGTCCTTGGCGAGGCCGACCATGACGTCGAGCACCTCGTTGATCATCTCGGGGTCGAGCGCCGAGGTCGGCTCGTCGAAGAGCATGACCTTGGGCTTCATCGCGAGGGCGCGAGCGATCGCGACGCGCTGCTGCTGCCCACCCGAGAGTTGCGCCGGGGTCTTGGAGGCCTGGTGGCCGACGCCGACCCGATCGAGCAGCGCGCGGGCCTGCGCCTCCGCCTCCTTGCGCGGGATCTTGCGCACCTTGATCGGCCCGAGGGTGACGTTCTCGAGGATCGTCTTGTGCGCGAAGAGATTGAACGACTGGAAGACCATGCCGACGTCGGCGCGCAGGGCGGCGAGGCCCTTCCCCTCCTCGGGCAGCATCTGGCCGTCGATCGAGATCGTGCCGCCCGAGATCGTCTCGAGACGGTTGATCGTTCGGCACAGCGTCGACTTGCCCGAGCCCGATGGGCCGAGGACGACGACGACTTCACCGCGGTGGACCGTGAGGTCGATGTCTTTCAGCGCTTGGAACTCGCCGTAGTGCTTCTGGACACCGTCGAGGACGACGAGAGGGTCACCGACGGGCGCGGAGGACCGCTCGTCCTGGGGAGCTGCAGCCATGCCGCCAGGCAAGCACACGGGAATGGGCAGGTCAAATCATGAGCGGATTCTTAACAAGGGCGTGACAATCGGGCCCTGTTCCCAGTCTCGCGCGCCTTTCGGGGCGAATCCTCTCAGGAACGCAGGGCGAAGGCGCTTTCGTAGAGACAGACGGAGGCGGCCGTCGCGAGGTTCAGCGACTCCGCCGCCCCATAGATCGGCACCGAGACGACGCCGTCGACGAGCTCGAGCGACTCGTCCTCGAGCCCCCTCGCCTCGTTGCCGAACACCCACACGGTCGGCTGGGCGAGGTCTCCGCGCGCCCGCACGGCGAGCAGATCCTCGCCTTTCACATCGGCCGCGACGGGACGCAATCCGGCTCCGCGGAGGCGCTGCAGGACGTCCGAGAGCTCGGCACCGACCGCGACGGGCAGATGGAAGAGCGATCCGGTCGTCGAACGGACCACCTTCGGGTTGTAGAGGTCGACGGAACGACCGGTGAGCACCACCGCGTCGGCTCCCGCAGCATCCGCGGCGCGCACGATGGTGCCGAGATTGCCCGGGTCACGCACCTCCTCAAGGACCGCGACGAGACGCGGGGAGGAGGCGACGATGTCCTTCAACGAGGTCGGGAACTGGCGGCAGACCGCCACGAAGCCCTGCGGGGTGACGGTGTCGGCCATCGCGTCGAGCACGTCCTCGGTGACGTACTCGATCTCGACCTCCGCCTCCTCGGCGGCGGCGACGATCTCGGGATGGCGCTCGAGAGCGGTCGGAGTCGCGAACGACTCGACGAGCAGCTCGGGACGGTACTGGAGCGCCTCCGACATGGCCTGCGGGCCCTCGAGCAAGAAGAGCCCCGTCTCCTGGCGAGCCGGACGCCGAGTGAGCTTGGCGACGGAGCGGACACGCGGAGAACGGGGGTTGTCGAGCATGCGTCGAGCCTATCGGCGCGCCCGGCGACCCCTCGGTCGACACGTCGCGCCATCGGGACTGCCGTGCCCGAAGTGCGACGACGGTCCGGGAACGACGAAGGGGGCCACGACCGAGGTCGTGACCCCCGTGTCGGGGAGCTGCGCGGACTACGCGGCCTTCGGGGCCGAGGTGTCGGCGGGAAGGGCGTTCTTCGCAGTCGCGACGAGCGCGGCGAAGGTCGCGGGCTCGGTGATCGCGAGGTCGGCGAGGATACGACGGTCGACCTGAACGCCCGCCAGGGCGAGGCCCTGAATGAAGCGGTTGTAGGTCAGGCCGTTCGCGCGCGACGCAGCGTTGATGCGCTGGATCCAGAGACGACGGAACTCGCCCTTCTTGGCGCGGCGGTCGCGGTACGAGTAGACGAGGGAGTGGGTGACCTGCTCCTTCGCCTTGCGGTAGAGGCGCGAACGCTGACCGCGGTAGCCCGACGCGCGCTCGAGGATGACGCGACGCTTCTTGTGGGCGTTGACGGCCCTCTTCACTCTTGCCATTGCTGTTTCTTCCTATCGATCCTGGTCGGTGAAGTAGCGGACTACTTGCCGAGAAGCTTCTTGGCGACCTTCGCGTCCTGCGGCGCGAGGACCTGGTCCTGGTTGAGGCGACGGGTGCGGACGCTGGACTTGGACTCCAGGTTGTGACGCATACCGGCCTGCTGCTTCATGACCTTGCCGGAGCCGGTCAGCTTGAAGCGCTTCTTGGCACCCGAGTGGGTCTTCATCTTGGGCATGTTCTCTCCTTGTGAACGTCACACCGCGCGCGGCGGGGCGAAACCGATGCCCCGCGAGCGGGGCGTCCACCGGCCCCGTGGCCGGGGCGGCGAAGTATCAGACGGACTCGGCGGCGGCCGACTCCTCGGGGGTGTTCGCCTCTCGGCGCGCGGCACGGACCGCGTTGGCCTCGGCCTTGGCCTCGGACTTGTTCTTCAGTGGGCCGATGACCATCACCATGTTGCGACCGTCGATGGTCGGGGTGGACTCGACCTGGCCGAACTCGGCGACATCCTCCGCGAAGCGCTGGAGGAGTCGGACGCCCATCTCGGGGCGAGACTGCTCGCGGCCGCGGAAGAGGATCATCGCCTTGACCTTGTCGCCGGCCTTGAGGAAGCCCTCGGCACGCTTGCGCTTCGTCTCGTAGTCGTGCTTGTCGATCTTCAGACGGAAACGGACCTCTTTGAGGATCGTGTTCGCCTGGTTGCGACGGGCTTCCTTGAGCTTCTGTGCCTGCTCGTACTTGAACTTCCCGTAGTCCATGATCTTGGCGACGGGAGGCTTCGAGTTGGGAGCAACCTCGACCAGATCCAGGTCTGCGTCCTGCGCGAGTCGCAGGGCGACCTCGATTTTCACGACGCCGACCTGTTCTCCGGCGGGACCCACGAGGCGGACCTCAGGGACGCGGATACGGTCGTTGGTACGGGGATCGCTGATTGCGTTTCTCCTCTGATCTCGGTGTGGCGGCTGCGCGGCCGGAGTGTCCTCCGGCGCACCCCGAGAGAGGTGATCGTCCCGTACGCGTCGTGCTCACAGCACATCGCTCGCACCCTCCGGCGCGGCTGCCGAGGCGGACCTCGGGAACCGCAACCCTGCCCCCTCCGGTCGTGACGACCATCGGAGGCGGAGTGCTTCAGACCCGGTAACCTTGTGAAGCGGTCAAGCGCGGGTGGGAGAATCTCCACTTTCGAAACCGAGGACGTGCCTCGGAGCCCGCATTACCTTAGCAGAATCCCGGCCCGAGCGACAGCGCCGGATGACCGGGGCGCCGCTTCCCCGCCGGAGAGCCTCCGGCCCCACCGAACGAAGGACCCATGGCCCAGTACGACGACGACTACGCGCGACGATTCGGCGACGACGCCTCCTCCGACCTGGACGCCGCTCGCGACATCGCCGAGGTTCCGGCTGTCGAGATCATCACCACCGCGGCCGTCCACCTGATGAGCGCCGCGGCCGTCAAGTGCGGCCTCGCCGACGAGCCCGGCGCTCAGGTCGACCTTGACGAGGCGCGCAAGCTCATCAACGCCCTCGCCGGCCTGGTCACCGCCGGGGCACCGGACATCAGCGACATGCACGCTCGGAGCCTGCGCGACGGCCTGCGGACCCTCCAGCTCGCGTTCCGGGAGGCGTCGCCCCTCCCCGACCCGATCGGCAAGGGCCCCGGAGAGAAGTGGACGGGCCCGGTCACCTGAGCCTCAGCTCGGCGGGGCCGCCACGAGCTGGAGGGTCATCGAGTCGACCCGCGCCGCGACGACCTCGTCAGCGGCCCACCCTTCGCCGAGCCGCGCGAGAAGCGCATGCAGCGCCTCCTCGTCGAGGCCGGGGCGCAGCTCGAGCGCGATGACGAGCTCGGCTCCGCGGAGGCGCTGCGCGGGATCGCCCGCGTGCACCGCGAGAGAGACCACCGCTTCCTCCCTGTCGGCGCCCGAGCGCAGCGCCGCGAGCACCTCGAGATCGCTCGGGCTCGAGCGCCACGGCGTCCCCTCCGCGATGGCCCACAGTGCGGGCCGCCGCACCACGAACTCGTGCTCGGAGGCGGGATCGAGGACCATCACCTCGGTGCCCTCGGCGACGGCCGCCACCGCCGCCCGTCGAGCGTCGACCGGGACGGGGCGCGCAGACGCGTCCCAGCGTCGCATCGCCTCCACACTGCTGAACACCGGCAGCACTGTGCGGCCATCGGGACCCGCGACCGTCACGATCGCGAGCTCCTGGCTCTTGTCGGCGCGGAGACCGTCCACGCCCTCCCCCTCCTCACCCAGATGGGCGACGAGGGGAATGAGCAGCCGGGCGTCCCGCAGGGCGTCCACGACCGCCTCCGGACCCGTCCTCCCGGTGCCGAACGCTGCCCACGCGCGGGCGAGCGCCTCCGGCGCGCTGCCGTCGTCGCCGGCCGCCGTGCTCGGCGAGAAGCGGCGCCCCGCCCACGGGGTGCCCGCCGAGTCGCTCAGGTGTGCGGGCAGCGACGGCGGCTCACTCGGAGGCGACATCCAGTGCCTCCGCGAGCGTGAACGCGCCCGCGTACAGCGCCTTGCCGACGATGGCGCCCTCCAGCCCCTGCGGGACCAGGTCGCGCAGCGCGGCGATGTCGTCGAGGCTCGAGATGCCTCCCGAGGCGATGACCGGGCGGTGCGTACGCGCCATGACCTGCTCGAGCAGCTCGAGGTTCGGGCCCCGGAGAGTGCCGTCCTTCGTCACGTCGGTCACGACGTAGCGGGTGCAGCCCGCTTCCTCGAGGCGGTCGAGGACCTGCCAGAGGTCGCCGCCCTCTTTGGTCCAGCCACGCGCGGCGAGCGTGGTGCCGCGGACGTCGAGGCCGACGGCGATCTGGTCGCCGTACTGCGCGATGACGCTCGCGGCCCACTCCGGGTTCTCGAGCGCCGCGGTGCCCAGGTTGATGCGCTTGGCGCCCGCGCTCAGCGCCGACTCGAGGCTTCGGTCGTCGCGGATGCCACCGGACAGCTCGACGTTGACGCCTTTGACCTGGCGGATGACCTTCTTCATGATGCCGTGGTTGTCGCCCCGACCGAAGGCGGCATCGAGATCGACGAGGTGGATCCACTCCGCGCCCTGGTCGGCCCAATCCCCGGCCGCGTCGATAGGGTCGCCGTAGTTGGTCTCCGTGCCAGCCTCGCCTTGCGTGAGCCGGACGGCCTTGCCGCCCGCCACGTCGATCGCCGGCAGGAGGACCAGGCCCGGGGCCTTGGTGAACTCGCTCATCGTCATCCTCAGTCTCGGAGCTGGTGCCGGCCGCTCGCGGCGCCGACCACCGGCCGATCCTAGTTCGTGCGGAGGCTGCCCAGCCAATTCGAGAGCAGGCGCAGGCCTGCGGCACCGGACTTCTCGGGATGGAACTGCGTCGCCATAAGCGGGCCGTTCTCGACAGCCGCGACGAACGGTCCGCCGTGATCGGCCCAGGTGACCGCTGGACGGGGGAACGGGGGCGTCACGTCGAGCGACCACTCCCGCGCCGCATAGGAGTGCACGAAATAGAAGCGCTCGTCGGCGATGCCGTCGAAGAGCACGGATCCGTTCGGCGCGGACACCGTGTTCCAGCCCATGTGCGGAACGACCGTCGCCGGAAGGAGGTCGACCGTGCCCGGCCACTCCCCCAGGCCCGCGCTCTCGACGTCGCGCTCGACCCCTCTCTCGAAGAGGACCTGCATCCCGACACAGATCCCCAGAACCGGACGTCCGCCGGCAAGGCGCTTCTCGATGATCTCCCCGCCGCGCGCGCGGTTGAGCGCCGACATCACCGCGTCGAACGCGCCGACCCCGGGTACCAGAAGGCCGTCGGCCTCGAGCGCGCGGTGACGGTCGCCGGTCAGCTCGACGTCGGCGCCCGCGAGCTCGAGCGCCTTGACCGCCGAGTGCACATTGCCGGAGCCGTAGTCGTAGACGACGACGGACGGACGGACCACGGTCACAGCGCGCCCTTGGTCGAGGGGATGCCGGCGACGAGCGGGTCGAACGCCTTCGCTTGGCGGAATGCGCGCGCGAACGCCTTGAACTCGGCCTCCGCGATGTGGTGCGGATCGCGGCCGCCCAGCACCGTGACATGCACGGTGAGGCCGGCGTTGAAGGCGATCGCCTCGAAGACGTGCCGGACCATCGATCCCGTGAAGTGGCCGCCGATCAAGTGAAGGGCGAACCCCTCCGGCTCGCCGGTGTGCACGAGGTAGGGACGTCCCGAGATGTCGACGACCGCCTGCACGAGCGCCTCGTCGAGCGGCACGAGCGCGTCGCCGAAGCGCGAGATGCCCGCTTTGTCGCCGAGCGCCTGCCTGATGGCCGTGCCGAGGACGATCCCGATGTCCTCCGCCGTGTGGTGGACGTCGATCTCGACGTCGCCCCGGGCTCGCACGGTGAGGTCGGTGAGAGAGTGCTTCGCGAACGCGGTGAGCAGGTGGTCGAAGAACGGCACACCGGTCTCGAGGTCCGCGATGCCTGTGCCGTCGAGGTCGATCGAGAGCTCGACGCTCGACTCGCTGGTGGCACGGCTGAGGGAGGCGGTACGCCCGGACACGGCGCTCGGGGAGGTCATGGATCAGAGTCTATTCGGGGCCATGCGCGCTCATGGGCGGGCGAGCCGGCCCTCCGCGACCCCTCCTTCGCGAGCCGACGCCGCCGCGGGATCGCGATCGGGCGCGGGGAGCGAGGCGAGCGCGTCGAGGAAAGCGGTCGTCTCCTCCGTCGTGCCCGCGCTCACCCGCAAGTGCCCGGCGATGCCAACATCGCGGATGAGCACTCCGCGCGCCAGGAGCGCCTCGAACGTGGCGTGCGGGTCGGCGACTCCCCCGAAGAGGACGAAGTTGCTGCCTGTCGCGTGCGGGCGGTAGCCGAGCGCGCGCAGACCATCGACCATGCGGTCACGCTGCTCGATGATCTCTCCGACCATCGCGAGCATCTCGTCGGCGTGTGCGAGCGCCGCGGTCGCGGCAGCCTGCGTCAGCGCGGAGAGGTGGTAGGGGAGGCGGACCAGCCGTAGCGCGTCGACCACGGCAGGATTGGCGGCGAGGTATCCCAAGCGCACTCCCGCGAAAGCGAAGGCCTTGCTCATCGTCCGCGAGATCAGGAGGCGTGGCCGCCCGTGCAGGAGGCTCAGCGCCGTCGGCGCCCCCGGACCGGCGAACTCGGCGTACGCCTCGTCCACGACGACGATGCCGTCGGTCGCGGCGTAGACCGCCGCGATGGTGTCGAGGTCGAGCGGAGTACCGGTCGGGTTGTTGGGGGCGCAGAGGAACACGACGTCGGGCTGAGCGCGACGGACCTGCTCCGCCGCATAAGAGGCTCCGACCACGAAGTCGGCTTCACGTTCGATCGGGACCCACGAGGTGCCGCTGGCCGAGGCGAGGATCGAGTACATCGAGTACGTGGGGGTGAAGCCGAGCACGGAGCGGCCCGGGCCTCCGAAGGCTTGGAGCACGTGCTGCAGCACCTCGTTCGAGCCGTTGGCGGCCCAGATGTTCGTGGCGGTGAGCCCGTGACCGACGTATCGGGCGAGAGCTTCACGCAGCTCGAGGAACTCACGGTCCGGGTAGCGGTTGACGCTCCGCAGGGCGACGGAGACCCGCGAGACGATATCGGCGATCACGTCATCCGGAATCGGATGGGTGTTCTCGTTGACGTTCAGTGCCACCGGGACGGTCGCCTGCGGTGCGCCGTAGGGCTCCTTGCCTCGAAGGTTGTCGCGGAGAGGAAGGTCGTCGAGAGTCGTCACCAGGAGATGCTAGCGAAACGACTCAGGCCGACACACGACTCGGGCCGACACACGACTCAGGCCGACAGCGGCAGCAGGCCATGGCGCACCCCGAGGAGGGTGTCAGCCGGCCGGAGCGTACTGCGCGGGGATCGCGAGCCGCTGGCCGGGCTCGAGGCAGGCGCTCTGAAGCTGATTGAGGGAGACGATGTCGTCCACGACGTCACGCGGATCCGCATGCGGCGCGAGGGTCTCGGCGAGCGACCAGAGCGACTCACCCGCGTGCACGGTGACGTACGGGAAGTCGGCGACCACTGCATCGCTCGAGGCGACGGCGCCTCCACCGTTGAGACCGAGAACGAACGCGCCCGCGATGATCGGCAGCGCGGCAAGCGCCCCGAGGACGACCCGGCCGCGGCGCGTCAGGCGGAGTCGGGTGCGGGCCGCTCGCGCACCTTCGCGCGCAGCGTCGGCGGAGTTCAGGCGGGCGCTCAGCGGCAGGGGCTCGCTCGAGCGGATGGGCTGGACGGTCGTCATACTCGCGGTCATGGGGATCGCTCCTCTCAGGAGGGACTCGGGACGGACTCGGCCGAGAGGCCGTCCCGAATCTCTGTTCCGAATATATCTTCGAATCACTCGTTCGGCAACTCGTCGAAGCACCTGGCTGAGCCTTGTGGCGCGAGACGAGCACGACACACTCGAACGAATGTTTCGAACGGGCCGCTCCACCGGATACAGTTTCGAGTGCCCAGGAGTAGTAGAGCAGCGACCACCGACATTCGACGTCGGTGCGCCTGCCGGGCTGGTGCGCACGCGGAGTGCGCGCCGAGAGAGGGATCATCGTGAGCGACGCGCAGACGCCCGAGACGACGCCGGCGGCACCGTCTCCCGCAGCATCGGGGAGCCGAGCGGCGAAAGCGGGCACGAAGGCGACCGCGGGCCGACGTCGCAAGAACCTGAGCGCCAAGCAGCTCGCCATCCTCGACGCCATCCAACGCTCCGTCGCGAGCCGCGGTTATCCGCCGAGCATGCGCGAGATCGGTGACGCCGTCGGGCTCGCCTCGCTCTCGAGCGTGACCCACCAGCTCAACCAGCTCGAGCTCAGCGGCTACCTCCGTCGCGACCCCAACCGGCCGCGCGCGCTCGAGATCCTCATCGACGTGCCGAGCTCGACCGAGGACGACGGCTCTTTCGAGTCGACCGCCACGGTCGCCGATGCCGCGATGGTGCCGCTCGTCGGCCGCATCGCCGCGGGCGTGCCCATCACGGCAGACCAGCAGGTCGACGAGGTGTTCCCCCTCCCCCGTCAGCTCGTCGGCAAGGGCGAGCTGTTCATGCTCAAGGTCGTCGGAGAGTCGATGATCGACGCGGCGATCTGCGATGGAGACTGGGTCGTCGTCCGAGCACAGCGCACCGCCGAAAACGGCGAGATCGTCGCGGCGATGCTCGACGGCGAGGCGACGGTGAAGGTGTTCCGCCAACGCGACGGCCACACCTGGCTCCTGCCGCGCAACTCCAACTTCGAACCGATCTTGGGCGACGAGGCCGAGGTGCTCGGCAAGATCGTCGCGGTGCTGCGCTCCGTCTAACGCGTCGAGACGCCTGTCATGAACGCAGATGGGGGCGGCCGGCGTCGACCGTCCGCCCCCATCATCGCGTCAGACGCGCGCGGGCTCCTCGAGCGCCGAGCGGGCCGCCTCGGTGGCGGCGACCATCGAACGCAGCGACGCGACCGTCTCCTCGTACCCGCGGGTCTTCAGGCCGCAGTCGGGGTTGATCCAGAGCTGGCGGGCGGGGATGCGCTCGAGCGCGGTCGCGATGAGCTCGGCGACCTCCTCCTCGCTGGGCACGCGCGGCGAGTGGATGTCGTAGACGCCCGGACCGATGCCGCGCGAGAAGCCGGAACGTTCGATGTCGTGCACGACATCCATCCGCGAGCGCGCCGCCTCGATGCTCGTCACATCGGCGTCGAGCTGATCGATCGCGTCGATGACCACCCCGAACTCGGAGTAACAGAGGTGGGTGTGCACCTGCGTCGCGGTCGCGGCGCCCGCCGTCGCGAGCCGGAACGAGCCGACCGACCACTCGAGGTAGGCGGGCTGCGCGGCAGTCTCGAGCGGCAACAGCTCTCGTAGCGCCGGCTCGTCGACCTGAACGAGGCGGATGCCGGCGCGCTCGAGATCGGCGATCTCGTCCCGCAGGCTCAACGCCACCTGCTCCGCGGTCTCGGCGAGCGGCTGGTCGTCGCGCACGAACGACCACGCGAGGATCGTCACCGGCCCGGTGAGCATCCCCTTGACGGGCCTCTCGGTGAGCGACTGGGTATAGCGCGACCACTCCACCGTGATCGGCGCCGGGCGCGAGACGTCACCCCACAGCAGCGACGGCCGGGTGCAGCGGCTGCCGTACGACTGCACCCAGCCGTTCCGGGTCACCGCGAAGCCGTCGAGGTTCTCGGCGAAGTACTGCACCATGTCGTTGCGCTCGGGCTCGCCGTGCACGAGCACGTCGAGCCCGATCTCCTCCTGGAGGCGCACGACGCGCTCGATCTCGGCGCGCATGCGATCGTCGTACTGCTCGGCGGTGAGCTCGCCGCGGGCGACGCCGGCGCGCGCGGCGCGGATCTCGCGGGTCTGCGGGAAGGAGCCGATCGTCGTCGTGGGCAGCAGGGGCAGGCCGAGGGCCGCCTCCTGAGCGGCGAGCCGCTCCTCGGCCGGCGCGCGACGGTAGTCCTCGGGACGCAGCGCCGCGGTGCGCTGACGGACTGCTCCGTCGCGCACGCCGGGTGCCGAGCGGCGGTCGGCGAGCGCCTCCTCGGCCGCGCGGAGCTCCGCTTCGACCACCTCACGACCCTCGTCGAGGCCGCGTGCGACCACCGAGATCTGCTCCACCTTCTGGTCGGCGAAGGCGAGCCATGAGGCGAGGCGCGGGTCGAGCTCGGGCTCGTCCGCGACGTCGTGCGGCACATGGAAGAGCGAGGTCGAGGTCGAGACCGCGACGTTCACCCCGCGCTCGCGCAGCGCCTCCGCCTTGGCCAGAGCTGCCGAGAGATCTCCGCGCCACACGTTGTGGCCGTCGATGACCCCCGCCACCAGCACGGTGCCGTCGAGGCCGTCGGTGTCGGCGGGCGCCGCGCCCTTGACGAGGTCGACGCCGATCGCGTCCACCTCCGTGGCGGCGAGCACAGGGAGGGCATCGCCGAGGTCGCCGTAGGGCGCCGCGACGAAGATCGCGGGGCGCGCGGCCGCCGAGCCCAGGACTCCGTACGCCTCAGCCGTCGCCTCCAGGATGCGTTCGCGTGCGACACCGAGCGACTCCGAGACGAGGGCCGGCTCGTCGAGCTGCACCCAGTCGGCACCGGCCTCGCGCAAGCGAGCGAGGAGCTTCACGTAGACCGGGAGCAGCTCGGCGAGACGCGAGAGCGGCTGGAAGCCCGCGGGGGCGACCTCGCTCGGCTTCGCGAGGAGGAGGTAGGTGACCGGGCCGACCAGGACGGGCCTCGTCGTGAAACCGGCGGCACGCGCCTCTTCGACCTCTCGCACGCGACGGGTGTCTGCAAGCGAAAACACCGTCTCGGGCCCGATCTCGGGCACGAGGTAGTGGTAGTTGGAATCGAACCACTTCGTCATCTCGAGCGGTGCACGCTCGCCGTCGCCGCGAGCGAGTGTGAAGGCACCCGCGAGATCGAGCGAGCCGTCGACGACGAGATCGGCGAAACGCTCGGGCACGGCACCGACCGCGAGGGTCGTGTCGAGCACCTGATCGTAGAACGAGTGTGCCTCGGGAATCGACGAGTCGCTGCGGCCGAGACCGAGCCCGAGGAGGCGCTCACGGGTGACGGCCCGCAGCTCGGCCGCGGTCGCCTCGAGCTGCTCGGCGTCGATCGTCCCCGCCCAGAAGGCCTCCACGGCCTTCTTGAGCTCGCGTCGACGCCCGATGCGCGGATAGCCGAGAACGGTTCCGGTGGGGAAAGCGGGTGCAGTGGTGCTCATACGGTTCTCTCCGAGATAGGGGTGGTGGATGCGGGAGTCGTGAGGGCGGGAGCGGCGGGAACGAGCCCGCTCGCCTCCAGCACGGCCAGGACCGCCTCGTGGCGGTTGAAGGCGTACAGGTGGACGGCGGGCGCCCCGCCTGCAACGAGCGTGCGCACGAGCTCGGAGGCGTGGTCGATGCCGATCCGCTCGCGGGCCTCGTCGTCCGGCTCGATGTCGAGGGCTATCGCCAACTCGGCCGGCAGGTCCTCGCCGCTCAGCTCGAGCATTCGACGGAGCCGTGCCGGGCTGGTCACCGGCATGATGCCCGGGATGATGGGCATCCGGACCCCGGCGGCGCGCGCCCGCTCGACGAAGCGCAGGTAGTCGGCGGCGTGGAAGAAGAGCTGCGTGATCGCGAAGGCGGCACCGGCCGCCTCCTTGGCGAGGAGCGTGTCGATGTCCTGCGTGGTGGAGCGTGAGCGCGGGTGGCCGTTGGGGAAGGCCGCGACGGCGACCTGGGCGCGAGGGCGAGCGGCGACGTCCACCCGCTCGGCGTGCTCGGCCCCCGGCACGGGCACCGCGCTGTAAGGCTGACGTTCGGCCTGCACGCGATGGATGAGCTGCACGAGCTCGGCGGCGCTGCCCAGCTCGCCCAGGAAGGGCTCCCCCTCGGCGACTCCCTCCGGCGCGTCGCCCCGGAGCGCGAGGAAGCGCGTCACTCCCGCCTCGAGGAACTCGTGGACGAGCCGGCTCGCCTCAGCGTGGCTCGAGCCGACGCAGGTGAGGTGCGCGAGCGCGTCCGTTCCGGTGTGCTCTTGCAGATACCGCAAAATCTCGAGGGAGGCGCTACGCGAGGAGCCGCCCGCGCCGTAGGTCACGGAGATGAACGAGGGGCCAGCTGCCGCGAGCTGATCGACCGTGTGCAGCAGGGCCGCTGTTCCGGCGGGCGTGCGCGGCGGGTAGACCTCGAACGAGAAAGGGACGCGACGACAGTCGGGCTCCGCGGCGGAATCGGGGGCTGGCGTCGACACGGCTGTCCCTCCGTCGGTTCTCGAACGGGGCGGATGCCGCCCCGGGCGCCGCACGACGCCTCGCCGACCACAGTAGGAACGACTTCCGACACCGTCGATCCGTGTGACGCGAGATGTACTCAGATGACGCCGGATGACACCCTACGGGTGGAGGGCCGGCGATGCGCGACCCCCGATCGGGAGCCGCGCACCGCGTGTGCTAGGCGTCCAGCGCCGCGGCCGGTGCGGCGAACTCCGCGAGAGCGCCTGCGAGGTCGGCATGCACGAGGGCCGTCACCCGCGTTCCGCCCTCGACGTACTGCGTAGAGAGGATCCGACCGCTCCGGTGCAGCTGCGAGACCACATCGCCGCGGTCGTAGGGAACCAGCAGTTCGATCTCGATGTCGGGCTCGGGCAGGATCTCGGCGATCCTCGCTTGGAGCTCGTCGATCCCCTCGCCGCTGCGCGCCGAGACGAACACCGCGTCCGGAGCGAGACCGCGCAGCACGAGCCGCGTGCCCTCGTCGACCAGGTCGGCCTTGTTGAACGCGATGATCTCGGGGATGCCGCGCGCGCCGACCTCGCCGATGACGTCGTGGACCGTCGCCATCTGACCCGCCGGATCCGGGTGGGAGGCATCGACGACGTGGACGATGACGTCCGAGTCGGCGACCTCCTCGAGCGTCGATCGGAACGCCTCCACGAGCTGGTGCGGAAGCGCCCTCACGAAGCCGACGGTGTCGGCGAGCGTGTAGAGGCGGCCGTCGCTCGTCTGCGATTTGCGCACGGTCGCGTCCAGCGTCGCGAACAGGGCGTTCTCGACAAGCACACCCGCGTGTGTCATCCGATTGAGGAGGCTCGATTTTCCGGCGTTCGTGTAGCCGGCGATCGCGACGGAGGGGACCGCATGGCGCTTGCGGTTGGCGCGCTTCGCCTCCCGGGCCGGCTTCATGGCCGTGATCTGCTTGCGGAGGCGCGCCATCCGCGTGTGGATGCGGCGCCGGTCGAGCTCGATCTTGGTCTCACCCGGCCCGCGCGAGCCCATTCCCGCTCCCGCGCCTACCTGGCCTCCGGCCTGCCGCGACATCGACTCGCCCCATCCGCGGAGCCTCGGCAGGAGGTATTCGAGCTGCGCGAGTTCGACCTGCGCCTTGCCCTCGCGGCTCTTGGCGTGCTGGCTGAAGATGTCGAGGATCACCGCGGTGCGGTCGATCACCTTCACCTTCACGACGTCCTCGAGCGCACGCCGCTGACTGGGTGCGAGTTCGGTGTCGGCGATGACCGTGTCGGCGCCGAGGGCCGCGACGAGGGCCGCGAGTTCCTGCGCCTTGCCCTTGCCGAGGTATGTGCTCGGATCGGGGTGGGGGCGTCGCTGGAGCAGCCCGTCGAGGACGGTCGCGCCCGCGGTCTCGGCCAGGGCGGCGAGCTCGCGGAGCGAGTTCTCGGCGTCGTCGAGGGAGTTTTGCGCATAGATGCCGATCAGCACGACGTTCTCGAGGCGAAGTTGGCGGTACTCGACCTCCGTGACGTCCTCGAGTTCGGTCGAGAGACCGGCGACCCGACGCAGCGCCTGTCGGTCCTCACGGTCGAACTGGTCTCCGTCGGCGCCGTCGCCGTCGTGTCCGGCGCTCTGCAGCGCCTGCGCTCCGCCCGCGACGAAGCGTGAGTACCCGGCCGAACGCGACTGCGCGTTGGCCAGGACCCTCGAGACCACGTCCACGGCCTCGGTCGTGTCGGTCTCGTTCAGGTCTTCCGTCATCCGGATAACACTAACTCCTCAGCTGTTGATAGGTTCACTTCTCATGGCCGCCGAGCACTACTTCACGAGTACTCCCGACGGCGAACTCCGACCCCGCAGGATCCCGATCAGGCTCGCCGGCCGTGACCTGGAGGTCACGACATCGGGCGGAGTATTCAGCCCCGGCCACGTCGATCTCGGGACGCGCGTCCTGTTGGACGCGGTGCCTGCTCCTCCCCCGGAGGGGGACCTGCTCGATCTGGGGTGCGGCTGGGGGCCGATCGCCCTCGCGCTCGCTCTCGACGCTCCCGACGCCCGGGTCTGGGCGGTCGACGTCAATCAGCGCGCGCTCGAACTCGTCCAGCGCAATTGCGAAGAACTCGGCATCCACAACGTCAACGCCGTGCTCCCCGAAGATGTTCCCGCCGAGCTGCGGTTCGGCACCATCTGGACGAACCCGCCGATCCGCATTGGCAAGGCGGAGCTGCACGCTCTGCTCGAGCAGTGGCTTCCCCGCCTCGAGCCGGGCGCGGACGGCTGGCTTGTCGTCCAGCGCAATCTCGGCTCCGACTCGCTGCAGGCCTGGCTCTCGGAGGCGTTCGCCGCCCGCCTGGACGTCGAGCGCGACTCCTCAGCCAAGGGCTTCCGGGTGCTGAGGACGACACGGCTCGGCTGATCCGCGCGCTGGCGGCCCTCAACCCGTGCCGCTTCGGCGAGCCCCTTCAGTCGAGGCGGATCGTGCCGGTGAAGACGAGATCGGCCGGCCCGGAGAGGCCGACGTGCTCGCCCTCCTCCGTCGCGAACATGTTCACGCCGAGCGTGCCCCCCGCGACCTCGACACGCCACGACTGCGGTGCACGCGCGCCCGCCCAGTAGCGCACGGCGAGTGCTGCGGCCGCAGCGCCCGTTCCACAGCTGAGGGTCTCGCCGCTGCCACGCTCGTGCACCCGCATCCGGATGCGACCGACGCCGTCGTGGATGAGCGGTTCCCCGGGGACGACGAACTCGACGTTGGCTCCGTCCGCCGGCTCCGGCTCGAGGTGAGGGATGTAGGCGAGGTCGGCAGAGTCGAGCTCCTCGTCGTTGCTGAGCGCTACGACGACATGGGGGTTGCCCAGGTCGATGCCGAGGCCGGGCCGGGCGATCTTGAGCTCCTTCGCGCGCACGAGCGGCTCGCCTCCGGCTAGCTCCCAGCGGCCGAGGTCGACCTGGAAGCCCGCGCCGCTGCGGGTCACGTCGCGCACTCCCGCTCGCGTGCCGATCGGCAGCGTATCGCCGGGCTCGAGGGAGGCGAGGCCGCCCGCGAGCAGGAACGCCGCGTACACGCGGATGCCGTTTCCGCACATCTCGGCGATCGACCCGTCGGCATTGCGGTAGTCCATGAACCACTCCGCCTCGCCCTCCTCGGCGAGTGCCGCAGCCCCCTCGGGCAGTGCTCGGGAGCGGACGGCGCGGATCACGCCGTCGGCACCGACTCCGAAGTGACGATCACAGATCATCGCGACCTGTGCGGGCGACAGCTCGACTTCGCCGTCCGGGTCGCTGAAGAGCACGAAGTCGTTGCCTGTGCCCTGGCCCTTGGTGAAGTGCAGCTCGATCGTCATGGCGCACAGCCTAGCGAGCGGGGGAGGCGTCGAGCTGGGCCGCGGTGCGCGCGCGCGCGACCAGGTCCGGGGCGTCGTAGGGCAGTCGGTGAGCGGTTCCGAAGCGACGGAACCAGCTGTTCTGCCGGCGTGCGTAGCGGCGGGTGAGCGCTTGAGTGGCCGCTACCGCCTCCTCCTCGGTCGACGCACCCGAGCGTTGGGCGAGCGCTTGCGCGTACCCGATGGCACGCCCGGCGGTGACGCCTCGCTCGAGGCCGAGCGGCACGAGGCGTTCGACCTCGTCGAGCATCCCCGCCGCCCACATCCTCTCGACGCGCCGGTCGAGGCGCGGCACGAGCTCCTCGCGGGGCGCCTCCACCAGGAGGATCGTGGCCGGCCGCCATGCGACGGGCTCATCGGACATCAGCGCGCTGTGCGGCGAGCCGGTGAGCTCGGCGATCTCGAGCGCTCGGATGATCCGGCGGGCGTTGTGCGGGCCGATCCGTTCGGCGACGGCGGCGTCGATGGCGCGGAGTCGCTCGACGAGGACACCGATCCCCTCACGGTCGGCCGTCTCCTCGAGCGCACGTCGCACCTCCGGGTCGGTGCCCGCGAAGGAGAACTCGAACACGACGCTCGAGACGTAGAGACCGGAGCCGCCGACGAGGAGAGGGGTCGCTCCGCGCGAGAGGATTTCGTCGATCGCCCCCCTCGCCTCGCTCTGGTAGCGCGCGACCGACGCCTCCTCGGTGACATCGAGCACATCGAGGAGGTGGTGCGGGATGCCGCGCCTCTCGTCCGGTCGTAACTTCGCGGTGCCGATGTCCATGCCGCGGTACAGCTGCATCGCGTCGGCGTTGACCACCTCGGCCGCTCCCCCGCCAGCGGCGATCGACTCGGCGAGGGCGAGGGCGAGCTCCGATTTGCCGGTTCCCGTGGCGCCGACCACGGCGATCAGCTCGGGAGTGCGTACCGTCCGCGGTGCGCTCACCGCCATCGTCGCTCGCTCGGCCTAGCGCTCGCCATCGGTGGCGTCGTAGATCGGGGTCGTCACCGTGGCGGGCGAGGGGGCGATGCGGAGCGACGGGAGTCCCAGCGAGACGCGGGGGGTGCCGGTCGTCGATGCGCCTTGCGGCGTCGGGACTCCGCACGACTCCGTCTGGGCTCGGTCCCACGCGTCGCCCGCGCGCGTGCGGCGAATGCGGAGGGGGGCTCCGTCGGTCGAGTCGGCGAGGAGATAGAAGGGAGCGGCGCGGGTGACGACGACCGACACGACGTCGCCCGGGCGGGGTTGCTCGGAACCGTCGGGGGCGTCGAAGTGAACGAGCCGGCTGTCTTCGGCGCGACCGCTCAGACGGTGGGTCTCGGCGTCGCGACGCCCCTCGCCGGTCGCGACGAGCACCTCGACCCGCCGTCCGACGACGGTGCGGTTCTCGCGCTCGCTGATGGCGTCTTGGAGCGCCATGAGTCGCTCGTAGCGCTCCTGGACGACGGCCTTGGGAATCTGGTCGGGCAGGGTCGCAGCGGGAGTGCCGGGCCGGATCGAGTACTGGAAGGTGAAGGCGGAGGCGAAACGGGCCTCCTCGACGACGCGCAGCGTCTCGGCGAAGTCGTCCTCGGTCTCGCCGGGGAAGCCCACGATGATGTCGGTGCTGATCGCGGCATGCGGGATGCGGGAGCGGACCCTGTCGAGGATGCCGAGGAAGCGGTCGGAGCGGTAGGACCGGCGCATGGCGCGGAGGATGCGATCGGAGCCGGACTGCAGTGGCATGTGCAGCTGGGGCATGACAGCGGGAGTCTCGGCCATTGCGTCGATGACGTCGTCGGTGAAGGCTGCCGGATGCGGGCTCGTGAACCGGATGCGCTCGAGTCCCTCGATCGCGCCGGCGGCTCGGAGAAGTTTCGAGAAGGCCTGGCGGTCACCGAACTCGACGCCGTACGAGTTGACGTTCTGGCCGAGCAGGGTGACCTCGATCGCCCCGTCGTCGACGAGGGCCTGGATCTCGGCGAGGATGTCGCCTGGGCGCCGGTCCTTCTCTCTGCCTCGTAGCGAGGGGACGATGCAGAACGTGCAGGTGTTGTTGCACCCCACCGAGATCGAGACCCAGCCGCTGTAGGTGGAGTCGCGCTTGGTGGGCAGCGTCGACGGGAATACGTCGAGCGATTCGAGGATCTCGAGCTGAGCCTCCTCGTTGTGCCGTGCGCGCTCGAGCAGGCTCGGCAGCGAGCCCATGTTGTGGGTGCCGAAGACGACGTCGACCCAGGGGGCCTTGTCGAGGATGACGTTCTTGTCCTTTTGGGCGAGGCAGCCGCCGACGGCGATCTGCATCCCCTCATGTCGGCGCTTGACCGAGGCGAGGTGACCCAGATTGCCGTAGAGCTTGTTGTCGGCGTTCTCGCGTACCGCACAGGTGTTGATCACGACGACGTCGGCCTCGGCGCCCTCCGCCCGGATATAGCCAGCGGCCTCGAGCGAGCCGCTCAGGCGCTCGGAGTCGTGCACGTTCATCTGGCAGCCGAAGGTACGGACCTCGTAAGTCCTCGGACGCGTCTCGAGGACGGCGCCCGCCGTCGTGCTGTTCGTCTCGGTGCCGGTCGTGTTCATGGTGTGCGATTCTACGTGTCGAGTCGGCCGGCTTCTGCCGCCGCTCAGCGGAAGCGGACCCCGGAGCCGGGTCGCCGGACGGTCTCGCGGACGACTCTCTGGACGAGGGCGCCCCCGTACCCGCGGCGGGCAAGGAAGCCCGTCAGACGCCGCTCGGCGACGTCGTCGGAGAGGGAGCGGAGGCTCGGGAGGCGCTTGCGGGCAAGGTCGAGCGCCGTGCGGTACTCGTCGTCGCCGTCGAGCTCGTCGAGGGCGGAGGCGATCGCCTCGGGATCGAGCTTGCGTGCTCGGAGCTCCTGCTGGATCAACGACCGCCCGAGCTTCTTGCGGTCACGCAACGACACCACGAGCTGCCCGGCCATCCGACGATCGTCGAGATAGCCGAAGCGCGTGAATCGTTCGACGATCTCGAGTGCGTCCTTCTCGCTCACACCCTCGGCGTAGAGCCGGGCCTCGACCTCGGCGACCGAGAGGCTCTTGCGCACGAGCCCTCGGACGATCCGGTCGGCGATTCGTTCGGGATCGATCTCTTCGGGGACCTCGGCGATGATGTCGCCGTCTGGGTCGGCCTCCTCGCCCTCGCCGGCCTCCTCGAACGTGGGCAGGCGACGGGCGACGTGCGCCGATGGCTCGGCGCTGCGCTCGGAGGCGCCGGGACGGCGGCCGGGGGCGGACGGCGCCCAGCCCCGCTCTCCCGCGTCGTCGGGGGAGCCGAGCGGCGCTTCGGATGCCGTCTCGGGACCGACCCAGGGGAGGAAGGCCACGGGACGGCCCCCGGCCCCCTCCGTGGCCTTCTCTCGCACGGGCTAGGCGCCCTTGCGAACGGGCTGCTTCGTCTCGATCGCGACCGGAGCGACGTCGGCGACCGCGTTCGGGTCGGCGATCACCCCGAGCTTGACCAGGATGCGCTTCTCGATCTCGGCCGCGACGTCGGAGTTGTCGATGAGGAACTGACGCGCCTTCTCTTTGCCCTGCCCGAGCTGATCGCCGTCATAGGTGTACCAGGCCCCGGACTTGCGGACGATCTCGTGCTCGACTCCGAAGTCGATGAGGCTGCCCTCGCGAGAGATGCCGATGCCGTAGAGGATGTCGAACTCGGCCTGCTTGAAGGGCGGCGCCATCTTGTTCTTGACGACCTTGACCCGGGTGCGGTTGCCGACCGCGTCGGTGCCGTCCTTGAGGGTCTCGATGCGTCGGATGTCGAGGCGCACCGAGGCGTAGAACTTGAGCGCCTTGCCGCCCGCCGTGGTCTCGGGACTCCCGAAGAAGACACCGATCTTCTCGCGCAGCTGATTGATGAAGATCATGGTCGTGTTGGTCGTGTTGAGACCGCCCGTGAGCTTGCGGAGCGCCTGCGACATGAGGCGCGCCTGGAGGCCGACGTGCGAGTCGCCCATCTCGCCCTCGATCTCGGCTCGCGGCACGAGCGCCGCGACGGAGTCGATCACAATCAGGTCGATCGATCCGGAACGCACCAGCATGTCGGCGATCTCGAGTGCCTGCTCACCCGTGTCGGGCTGCGACACGAGGAGGGAGTCGATGTCGACGCCGAGCTTCTTGGCGTACTCGGGGTCGAGTGCGTGCTCGGCGTCGATGAACGCAGCGATCCCTCCATTGCGCTGCGCGTTGGCGATGGCGTGCAGGGTGAGGGTCGTCTTACCGGAGGACTCCGGGCCGTAGATCTCGACGATACGACCGCGCGGGAGCCCGCCGATGCCGAGGGCGACGTCGAGGGCGATCGAACCGGTCTGGATCACCTCCACGGGCGCCCGCTCGTCGCTGCCGAGGCGCATGACCGCGCCCTTGCCGAACTGGCGGTCGATCTGCGCGAGTGCGGTCTCGAGGGACTTCTCGCGGTCTGAGGAACTGGGCATGGCCGTCTCGCTCTCGTGTTCGTGGTGGTGTCGCCCACAGGCTGTCGCGACATGACGGCGGCTGTCTGAAGGACAGCGCCGCCCGGCTGCGACAAGGCGGTGAAGCAGGCCGTTCAGGTGTCTTCGACGGTACGCCCGACCACCGACATCGGGATCGAGCGACAGCGACTCTGTGGAGACAGAGCCGATCCTGCTTCTGGGGAGGAGCATACGCCCCTTCGAACACGGATTCGAGAACGACACGCTCGGCATGTCGAACACGACTTCGGGTCGAGGTGCACGTAGACCCTCAGCCGCGACGCTTCCGCGGATCGGTTCCGTGCCACCGCGCCTCCGGCACATCGTTGGCCCGACACAGCGCGAGCCAGACCTCCCGAGGCTCCGCTCCGTCGCGGAGCGACTGCTCCGCCGTCCGGCCGTCGAGTTCGGTCAGCACCAGGTCCGAGACGAGCACGCGTGCGTATGCTCCCCCGAACTCCTCGTCGACCAGTCGCTGGAACTCACTCAGGCGCATGCGTCCACGCTAACCGCTCCACGCCCTTCCGACTCCGGGATAACGGCAACCACGACGCCCCACGCCGAAGGGCGCCCCGACCGGAGTCAGGACGCCCTTCGCGTGGAATGAGGGTGGGAGGAGCGGACCGCCTAGCGCGCGACGAGATCCGCGTCGAAACCGGCGACCATGTCGGCGGGAATGGTGTCGGGGATGGTGTCGATGCCCTCGATGACGGCGAGACGATCGCCGACTTCGCGCATGATGACCGAGATGGGAGTGTCGAGGGCGTCAGCAACCGAAGCGAGGATCTCCGAGGAGGCCTCCTTCTGACCGCGTTCGACCTCGCTCAGGTAGCCGAGCGCGACGCTCGCCTTGCTCGCCACCTGACGGAGCGTACGACCCTTCTGCAGGCGAAAGTCCCTGAGGACATCGCCGATCTCTTGACGAACTAGAACCACTGGACCCTCCTTCTCCACGTCAACCGCTTGTCGCGCACCTGGCCGGGAACACTGCCGCGGCAGATGATCGAGGGGGTGGGACGAGAGAACCGGATAGCTGTTCACTACCCGGTCCGTATTGCGTCGACTCTAATACCGGATGACTGGGCTTTGCGTGTGAGCGACGCCAGATGTAACAGGGTCGGAACACAGGACATTCCTCGCAGACGCGGAAACTCGCGGGAAGACCGTCAGGACAGGTGGACGAGGAGCTCCCGCCCGAGCGAGATCGCCTCCCGCACGGCCGCAGCGCGAATCTCGGCCCGGCCACCCTCGAAGCGGAACCCGCGCACCAGCTCGCCCTCGCCGAGAACCGCCGCGACGAAGACCGTGCCGACCGGCGCATCACCCTGTGGTTCCGGCCCTGCGACCCCTGTCGTCGCCAGTCCCATCGTCGGCTCGCTGCCTCTGGCGAGTCGGGAGGCGACTCCGCGCGCCATCTGCGTGGCCACGACCGGATGGACCGGGCCTTCTGCGGCGAGCAGTTCGGAGTCGACTCCGAGGAGGCGGTGCTTGAGCTCGGTGGCATAGCTGACGACACCGCCGCGGTAGACAGCGGACGCTCCAGGCACCTCGACCACGGCCGAGCTCAGAGCGCCACCGGTCAGGGATTCGGCGACGGCAAGCCCGGCACCCCTCTTCCCGAGCTCTCCGAGCAGTTCGGCGGCGCTCATCGCGTCGCGCGCGCCGCTCGGCTCTGGCGGGCGGCATCGGCGAGGTAGTCGACGCCCGTGACGACCGTGAGCACGAGCGCGGCGCTCATCGTGATGCCGTTGACCCAGTGCACCCACTCGCCAAGCACGGCCCAGAGCGGCAGGAGCGCGAGCGAGATCGCGATCGACTGCACGATGGTCTTGAGCTTGCCGCCGCGGGACGCAGGGATGACGCGGTCAGAGAGCACCGCCATCCGGAACACGGTGATGCCGACCTCTCTGACGAGGATCACGATGGTCACCCACCACGGAAGCTCACCGAGGATAGAGAGGCCGACGAGCGCGGCACCCGTGAGCACCTTGTCGGCGATGGGGTCGAGGAGTTTGCCGAGGTCGGTCACGAGCCCACGGCTGCGGGCGATGTGGCCGTCGATGCCGTCGGTCGCGATGGCCGCGATGAACAGCAGCGCCGCCGCGATCCGCAGACCGCCGTCGGCGCCGCCGTCGGCGAGGAGCAGCCAGAAGAAGAGTGGCGCGAGCAGGATCCTGACCACGGTGATGGCGTTGGGAAGGTTCCAGTTGCCGGACCGTGCGGAGGACGATGCCGAGGAGGTGCTCATGCTGCTGCCGTTCGTGGTCGAGGTGGAGGTGCTCAGTCGCGGCCGGTCAGCGACCAGGCGTCCTCGCCCTCGCCTCCGTCGTCGTCGTGATAGTCGGTCGCGACGGGCCCGGAGGGTTCGGCGAGCGGATCGGCGTAGGCATCGGAAGAGACCGCGGACGGTGATGTCGCGTGGCCGCTCGGCTCGTCTCCGCGCATACGGGCGAGGACGCTCGGAAGCTGCTCCGCGGTGACGAGGACGTCCCGGGCTTTCGATCCTTCGGAGGGTCCGACGACTTCGCGGGACTCGAGCAGGTCCATCAGACGACCGGCCTTCGCGAAGCCGACGCGCAGTTTGCGCTGGAGCATCGACGTGGAGCCGAACTGCGTGCTGACCACGAGCTCGGCGGCGGCGATGAGCAGCTCGAGATCGTCGCCGATGTCGGAGTCGACCTCCTTGCGCTGGGCCTGGACGGTGATGTCCTGTCGGTAGTCCGGTTGCGCTTGACGGGTGACGTGCTCGACCACCCTCGCGATCTCGTCCTCGCGGACCCAAGCACCCTGCACGCGCATGGGCTTGTTGGTGCCCATGGGGAGGAAGAGGCCGTCGCCCTGCCCGATGAGCTTGTCGGCTCCCGGCTGGTCGAGGATGACCCGGGAGTCGGTGACGCTCGTGACGGCGAAGGCCAGACGGCTCGGAACGTTCGCCTTGATCAGGCCCGTCACGACGTCCACGCTCGGCCGCTGCGTCGCGAGGACGAGGTGGATGCCGGAGGCGCGCGCGAGCTGCGTGATGCGCACGATGGAGTCCTCGACGTCGCGCGGGGCGACCATCATCAGGTCGGCGAGCTCGTCGACGACGACCAGGAGGTAGGGGTAAGGCTTGAGGACGCGGTTGCTGCCGGAGGGCAGCTTGATCTCGTCGCCGCGGACCGCGGCGTTGAAGTCGTCGATGTGGCGAAAGCCGAACGACGCGAGGTCGTCATAGCGCATGTCCATCTCTTTCACGACCCACTGCAAGGCCTCGGCGGCCTTCTTGGGATTCGTGATGATGGGCGTGATCAGGTGCGGCACGCCTCCGTAGATCGTCAGCTCGACACGCTTGGGGTCGATCAGGACCATGCGGACGTCTTGCGGGCGAGCGCGCATGAGCAGGCTCGTGATCATCGAGTTCACGAAGCTCGACTTGCCGGAGCCGGTGGAACCGGCGACGAGGAGGTGCGGCATCTTGGCGAGGTTCGCGACGACGTAGCCACCTTCGACGTCCTTGCCGACGCCGATGGTCATCGGGTGTGTGGACGTGGTCGACGCGGGAGAGCGCAGCACGTCTCCGAGCGAGACGATCTCGCGGTCGGTGTTGGGGATCTCGACGCCGATCGCGCTCTTGCCGGGGATGGGCGAGAGGATGCGCACCTCGTTGCTCGCGACCGCGTAGGAGAGGTTCTTGCTGAGCGCGGTCACCCGCTCGACCTTCACGCCCGGACCGAGTTCGATCTCGTAGCGGGTGACGGTCGGACCGCGGGAGAAGCCGGTCACGGTGGCGTCGACGTTGAACTGCTGCAACACCTCCGTGATCGCGCGAACCATCTCGTCGTTGGCGGCGGACCGTGCCTTCGACGGCGTACCCGTGGAGAGCGTGGCGGCCGACGGGAGGCGGTACGGCGCACTGTCCTCGAAGGAGGAGTCGAACTCCTCCGCGCCGTCGGCGGAAGCGGGCTGAGGGGTGATCGGGCCGGTCTCGATCGCGGGCGGCACGGGCACGGCCGGCGCCACGTCGAGCCGGTCGAGGCGAATCACCTCGGTCGCATCGTCGTCGACGACTCCCGTCGTGACGCGAGGCGTTCCGCCCCGATCGACGCGGGCGAGAGCAGCCTCGGCCGTCTGGGCCTCGGCGAGGACCTCGGTCGCGTACGAGCGGGTCGGCGGGGCTACGGGCTCGTCGAGCTCCTCGAGCGCGGTGTCAAAACCCGTGGCGCGCCCCCGCTGGGGCACCGATCCCTCGATGACCTCGGTGAAGGAGTCGAGCAGTGGCTCGGCCTGGATCGTCGGCTCGTCTTCTCGGCCGGATGGGGTGCGGCGCCACCACGGCAGCTCACCGCCATCGGCCTGTTCTTCCTCCTCCCGGGCCGACTCCTCCTTGGCCGCCGCTTTCGCGGCCGCCTTCTCTGCTTTGACTCGGGCGCGCTCCTCGTCGTCGAGGACGGGAGCGCCGAAGAGGTAGCCGTAGAGCTCTCTCAACCGTGCTCCGACCCGGTTCGGGGGCGTCTTGGTGATGATGAAGAGCGAGAGGACGATGACCGCCGCGAGGACCACGGTGGCGCCCGGCACCCTCGCAAGAGCCACGAGCGGCGCGCCGACGAGCCAGCCGAGGACGCCTCCGGCTGCCGCCATCTGATCGATGCCCGCGCCCGGCTGAGGCATGCCGGAGTGCGCGTGGCAGAGCCCGGCTGACGCGATCAGGAGGAAGGAGAGGCCGACGCCGATGCGGCCGTTGTCGTCGACCGAGCTCGGGTGGCGGAAGAGCCAGAGCGCGAACACCAGCAGAACGACCGGGAGCACGTAGGCGACGCGACCGAACAGTCCGCCGAAGCTCCACGCGTCGAGCACCAGGGCCACCGGATCGGTGGCGAGGAACCACTCGACGACCGCTCCCGCGAGGGCGAGCAGGAACAAGAGGAAAGGGAGGCCGTCGCGACGCTCCTCTTTCGCGAGACGCTCCGGCCCGAGGGCGCGCGCCGCGCCTCCGGCCAGATGTGCGAGGAGCATCCAGAGCCGGACGAGGGGGTTGGCGCGAGGAGTCGAGTCGAACGCGACCGTCGCCTTCTCGACTGTCGCCTTCGTCGAGCCGCGTCCGGAGCGTGGGGCACTCGGGCGTGAGGCGGCACTGCCGCGTCCGCGGGAGGTCGTCTTGGTACTCGTCGCCATGAGGCCACCGTACCCGGCACCTCCGTCATCGCGGCCTGCCCGCGCCGCTCGCCCCCACAGTCGCTCGCGGACCTCGGGCTGGGGAGGGACGTCGCCCTCCGACCCTCGACGAGCGCTCAGGCCTCGATCACGAGGGGAACGATCATCGGGCGACGTCGATAACTCGTGTTGACCCACCGCCCGACGACCCGACGGACGGCCTGTGAGAGCGCGTGCTGGTCGGTCACCCCGCTCTGCACCGCGTCCTCGAGAGCCTTCGCGATGCGCGGCTTGACCTCGTCGAAGACGCGGTCATCCTCGGCGAAACCCTTGGCGTGGATCTCCGGGCCCACCACGACGCGGCCCGTCCCCGCCTCCACGACGACGATGATCGAGATGAAGCCCTCTTCACCGAGGATGCGGCGGTCCTTGAGGTCGGCGTCGGTGATCTCGCCGACCGAGGAGCCGTCGACGTAGACGAAGCCGAGATCGAGCTGACCCACGACCGTGGCGACACCGTCGAGCAGATCGACGACGGTGCCGTCTTCGGCGATGATCGTGTTCTCCTCCGGGATCCCCGTGTCGCGCGCGAGCCTCGCGTTGGCCACGAGGTGCCGGTACTCGCCGTGCACCGGCATGACGGCGCGCGGCTGGACGATGTTGTAGCAGTAGATGAGCTCGCCCGCGGCGGCGTGGCCCGAGACGTGGACCTTGGCGTTCCCCTTGTGGACGACTGTGGCACCGAGGCGCGTGAGCCCGTTGATGACGCCGTACACCGCGTTCTCGTTTCCGGGGATGAGGCTCGACGCGAGGATGACCGTGTCGCCCTCGCCCGGCTCGATCTGGTGATCGAGGTTCGCCATCCGGCTGAGGACCGCCATCGGCTCGCCTTGCGATCCGGTAGACATGTACACGATCTCGTTCTCGGGGAGGAGCCCCGCCTTCTTCACGTCGATGAGCACTCCCTCTGGCACGGTGAGGTAGCCGAGGTCGGCTGCGATGCCCATGTTGCGGACCATCGACCGGCCCAGGAGCGCCACGCGACGTCCGTTCGCGTGGGCCGCGTCGAGCACCTGTTGCACCCGGTGCACGTGGCTGGAGAAGCTGGCGACGATGACGCGCCGCGTCGCCTCCGCCATGACGCTCTCGATGACCGGGCCGATGTCGCGCTCGTGGGGCGTGAATCCCGGCACGTCGGCGTTGGTGGAATCGACCATGAAGAGGTCGATCCCCTCCTCCCCGAGGCGGGCGAAGGCACGCAGGTCGGTGAGGCGGCCGTCGAGCGGCAGCTGGTCCATTTTGAAGTCGCCGGTGTGCAGCACCGAGCCGGCGTCCGTGATGATCGCGACGGCGAGAGCGTCAGGGATCGAGTGGTTCACCGCCACGAACTCGAGCTCGAACGGGCCGAGGTTCTCGACGTCACCCTCCTTCACGGCCAGCGTGTAAGGCGTGATCCGGTGCTCCTTGAGCTTGGCCTCGACGAGGGCGAGCGTCAGGGTAGAGCCGATCAGGGGGATGTCGCGCTTGAGGCGGAGCAGGTAGGGCACCGCTCCGATGTGGTCCTCGTGCCCGTGCGTGAGCACCACTCCGACGATGTCGTCGAGCCGGTCCTTGATCGGGCCGAAGTCGGGGAGGATCAGGTCGACCCCCGGCTGGTTCTCCTCGGGGAAGAGAACTCCGCAATCGACGACGAGGATCTTGCCGTCGATCTCGAAGACCGTCATGTTGCGGCCGATCTCCCCGAGCCCTCCGAGCGGGATGATCCGGAGCGTCCCGGCGGCGAGCACGGGCGGAGTGACGACGGGACCGGGCATGCGCCCTCCTTCTTCTCTCGGGCGGAGCCGCTCGGGCGGCGTCAGCGCGTCGTGCCCGCGATCTTCGGCAGGGCGCCGCCCGCCGCCGCGTTGCGGTCGGGTCGGAAGTTGCGGAAGTCGACCCCGGCGACGTCGCGCACGAGACCGAGCTCGTCCTCGATGAGCGCCGCCTCCGACTCCTCGGGGCCGACGAGCGGGAGGCGAACGCGCGGCGAAGAGATGCGGCCGAGCCCGTGCAGGATGTATTTCGCTGCGACGGTGCCGGGCACGTGCGTCATCACGGCGCGCACGAGCGGCTCGAGCTGCTGGTGTGCGCGGGTCGCAGTGTGCAGGTCGCCGCGGTTCACGGCGTCGACGATGGTGCGGTACGGGGCGGTCGCGATGTTGGCCGTCACACCGATCAGGCCGGTGGCGCCGATCGCGAGCTCGGGCAGGACGCTCGCGTCGTCGCCGCAGAAGTACAGGAGATCGGTCTGGTTGAGCACTCGGCTGACCTCGGAGAGGTCGCCCTTGGCGTCCTTGACCGCGAGAATGTTCGGGTGCTTCGCCGCGCGGAGGATCGTCTCGTAGCGGATCGGGACACCGGTGCGTCCTGGGATGTCGTACAGGATCACCGGCAGATCGGTCGCGTCGGCGATCATCCGGAAGTGCGTGAGGATGCCCGCCTGAGTGGGCTTGTTGTAGTAGGGCGTGACGATCATGTTGCCGTCGGCGCCGGCTTTCTCGCTCTGGCGCGCGAGCTGCATGGCGTGCGCGGTCTCGTTGGAGCCGCCTCCGGTGATGATCTTGGCGCGGCCCGCGGCGACGGCCTTGCCGACCTCGACGAGCCGGATCTTCTCGGGGTCGGTGAGGGTGCTCGTCTCGCCCGTGGTGCCGGTCACGACGATGCCGTCGGCTCCCGCCGCGATGCAGTCGTCGATGTGCCTCTCGACTCCGGGCCAGTCGACCTCGCCGTCGGGGGTGAACGGGGTGACCAGGGCGACCAGGACCTGGCCGAAGGGATTCTCCGGAGTTGACACGCTGACAGGGTAGCGGGTCGGTGTGACCGGCCCGAGTGCGTCGACGGGTCGGCTACGGGGCGACGCGCCCATTCGCCGTGAAGGCGGCCGCCGTCAGCGGCATGAGCTCCTCGAAGTGGCGCTCCATCTGCTCGGCGGCCATCTCGATCTCGCGCTGCGGGAAGGACGGGAAGGTCGAGTCGGCGCGCTTGGTGCGCAGCGACAGGAAGTTCATCAGCGAGCGCGCGTTCAGGGTCACGTACATCGAGGAGTAGATGTTGAGCGGCAGCACGATGCGCGCGACCTCGCGGGCGACGCCCTCGCCGAGCATCCGCTGGTACGACTCGTACGCCTCGGTGCTGACGCGGCGGGTCTCGACGGCGACCAGCTCGGTCTGCTCGGGCGTGCCGGGGATGTAGTCGTAGGCACCGGGCTTGCCGATCTGCACGAGGTTGCGCTGGGGACCGGGCACGTAGAAGACGGGCCGCAGCTCGCGGTACCGACCCGACTCCTCGTTGTAGGAGGCGATACGGTGCCGCATGAACTCGCGGAACACGAAGATCGGCGCCTGCACGTAGAAGGTCATCGAGTTGTGCTCGAAGGGCGAGCCGTGGCGATCGCGCATCAGGTAGTTGATGAGCCCCCGGTCGCGTTTGCGCTGCAGTTCGGCGTCTGACTCCTCGCCGTTGAGGGCCTCGACGAGCGTCTTCTCGCCCTGCGTCGAGACGCGGGCGGCGAACAGCACGTCGGAGTCGTGGGCGCTCGCCCGGACCAGCTCGACGACCACGTCGGAGCGGAAGGTGATCTGGGTGTCGGGGGCGCTCTGCTCGGTCACGGCTTCGACCCTAGAGCACGGTCGGAGCCTCGCGGACGTCGCGGGGAGTCATGAACGGGCGGCTCACGCGGGACTCGCCTAGCCTTCCCGGCATGGATCCGCTTCTGATCGTCGGCGCGCTGCTCGCCCTCGTCGCGCTCGGGACCCTCCTCGGCCTGCTCCATCGCCGCGCGGCCGGGCGCGTCGCCCCGCGCCCCTCGAACGACTCCGCACGCATCGACCCCGCCGAGCTCGTGGACGGCGCGACCCTGGGCGCCGACGCCACCGTCCTCCAGTTCTCGACGGCGTTCTGCACGCGCTGCCCGGCCGTCCACCGGATGCTCGCCGGTGTCGCGCAGGAGCGTCCCGGAGTCGTGCACCTCGACGTCGATCTCACCCACCGCCTCGACCTGGCCGAGCGGTTCCGCATCCGCCAGACCCCGACCCTCCTCGTCCTCGACGCCCGCGGCGTGCCCCGCAGCCGCATCGCAGGAGCCCCCGCCCGGGCCGTCCTCACCGAGGAGCTCGACCGACTCCAGGAGATCCGATGACCCTCCGCCCGCCTGCCGGAACCGTCGACCCTCGTGGGCCGCGCTTCGCCGCCTCCCTCACCGCCGTGCTGCTGCTCGCGAGCGTCGGTCTCGGGCTCCTCGGAGGAGGGAACAGCCTCGCCGCGCGCGTGCTCCAACCCGGCTTCCTCCTCCTGCTCGCGATCGCCCTGCTGTTCGCCTGGTCGGCGGTCCGCGGCATCGGCTCGGGGCCGTGGGCCGTGGTGTTCCGACGGGCGATCCGACCGCGGCTCGGCCCTCCCCGCGAGTGGGAAGACGCGCGTCCGCCGCGGTTCGCCCAGCTGATCGGCCTGATCGTCACGGGCGCGGGGGTCCTCCTGCATCTCGCGGGGGTCCCCGGGGCGGTCCCCGTCGCTGCGGCTCTCGCGTTCTTGGCCGCGTTCCTCAACGCCGCGTTCGGGCTGTGCCTGGGCTGCGAGCTCTACCTCGTGCTCGCGCGCGCCGGCCTCCTGGGGCGCGCGACCGGCTCCCGGGCCTGAGGCTCTAGGCTGGAGTCCGCTTCGCGGGCGGACCGCGACGGGCCTCGGGAGGCACCATGAGCGACTCAACCGCACGTCCCTCCGATCTCGACGGAGCCGACGCGAGCGGCGAGTCCCCGCGTCGCGCGGCCCGTGCCCTGGGCCAGCACGCGCTCCCCGACGAGAAGGCCGGGACCGCCGAGCAGTCTCCGCGCCTGCGGGTGCTGGTCGCGGGCGCGAGCGGGATGATCGGCTCCGAGCTGTGCCGCCAGCTCCGCTCCGACGGCCACGAGGTCCTCCGCCTGGTGCGCCACTCCCCCGGCAGCAAGGACGAGTTCCACTGGGCACCGACCTCGCACATGCTCGACTTCAGCGTGCTCGACCGCGTCGATGCCGTCGTGAATCTCTCGGGTGCCTCGATCAGCCGACTCCCGTGGACCTCCTCGTACAAGCGCGAGATCCTCGATTCGCGCGTGCAGGCCACGCAGACCCTCACCGATGCGATGCGCATGGCGTCCGCGCCGCCCTCGATCCTGGTCAACGCCTCCGCCGTGGGCTATTACGGCGACCGGCCGGGAGAAGAGCTCACCGAGGCCTCTCCTCGGGGCGAGGGCTTCCTCGCCGACGTCGTCGAGCGCTGGGAGCAGACGGCGCACCTCGCTCCGGAGGCGACTCGGGTCGTCACCGTCCGTACCGGCCTGGTCCTCGGCAACGGAGGCGCGCTCAAGCCGCTCCTGCCTCTCACGCGACTGGGCCTCAGCGGCCCGCTCGGCGGCGGCCGGCAGTCCTGGCCGTGGATCAGCCTGTACGACGAGGCGGCAGCGATCCGGCACCTGCTGACGTCGAGCATCGCCGGGCCGGTCAACCTCGCAGGCCCGCAGCCGGCGACCGCGAACGAGGTGATGCGCACGCTCGCGGAGCTGCTGCACCGCCCCTTCGCGCTGCCCGTGCCCGAGAAGGCGATCGAGCTCCTGCTGCGGGACGCCGGCCACGAACTGCTGCTCTCGAGCCAGCGGCTCGTGCCGCAGCGACTGATCGACGACGGATTCGTGTTCCGTCACCGCACGGTGGCAGAGGCCCTGCGGTGGGTCCTCGCCTGACCGCTCAGGCAGACCGTTCGAGCGCGATCGAACGACGGATCGCCGCGCGCGCCCGCTTGCGGTCGCCGCTGGCGTCGTAGGCGAGACCGAGCCGATACCAGGCACGCCAGCTCTCGGGGTGGGCGTCGACCTCGGAGGCGTATCGCGGGAACAGCGCGTCCGCCTCCTCGCGCAGGGGCCGGCCGCTCGCGCGCGCGTCGAGCACCTCCGTAGGCAACGCATCCTCCCCCTCGAGCCGGCGCGCCAGTCGCTCGGCACGGACACCGAAGAGCAACTCGCGAACGAGCCCCCAGACACCGACCGCACCGAGGATCAGCAGGCCCAGCCCCATCACGATCCCGGGGACGGTCCCCGCGGCGAAGGCGACGGCGGAGTATTGCAGGCAGACGAAGAGGTAGAGCGCGAGCAGGACCGCCATGAGCCCCACGCCCACCCTGGTCCTCATCGGGGACTCGTCGCGGCGGCGGCCTGGCCGGAGGGCTGGTCGTCGGCGATCGCGGGCTCCTCGACCGCACGGTCGGCGAGCGGAGCGGCGTCGAACGCAGCACGCAGGTCGAGGAGAGCGTCCAGCCCGACGACCACTCCGGTCGTGCCGCGGACGGCCTCGAGCGCGCGGAGGATCCCCTGCTCGTAGGAGGCCTGAGAGGAGGTGTCGTGGCGGATGGTGACCGTCTCGCCGGTGCCGCCGAAGACCACCTCCTGGCGCGCCTCCACCCCGGGCAGCCGGAGGCTGTGCACGGGGACGCTCGCGACCTGCTGACCGCGCGCACGCTGATCGGTGTGCGGCGCCTGCACCGGGCCGAGCTCGGCCCGGGAGCGCAGCAGCAGCTCGGCCGTGCGCACGGCGGTGCCGGAGGGCGAATCGACCTTGCGGGCGCCGTGCGTCTCGACGATCTCGATCGCATCGAAGAAGCGTGCGGCGACCGTCGCGAGAGCCGTCGCAACCACCGAGCCGAGTGAGAAGTTCGGGACGATCACGACTCCCGCCTCCGGCTGCGCCGCCACCGTGCGGCGCAGGGCCGCGATGCGGTCGCCCGTCCAGCCGGAGGTGCCGACGAGCACCTTCTTGCCATGCTCGACCGCGAAGTCGACGATCTGCTGGCTGACCGAGGGCACCGTCATGTCGACGACGACGTCGGCGGCGAGCAGCTCGCTCAGCTCGCTCCGGGAGCCGAGCCGGGCGACGAGCGCGAACTCCTCCGAGGCCTCGATGAGCGAGCAGGTGAAGGAGCCGAGTCGGCCGGACGCGCCGACCACGGCGACGGAGGTAGTCACCCGGTCAGCGTAACAACCCGCTGGCCCGCCCCCGCGTGGCGCGGGCGTGCCGGGGAGGCGTCCGCGAGGACGTGCAGGGCTGGCTCGTCCACGACCGACTCGGTCCGTGGAGGATCCCGGTCTCTCAGTACGGCTGCGCCTCGGGCAGCCCCGTGCGCAGTTCGACGGGGAGGTGTGAGAGGTCGTTGTGCACGACCAGCACGGGAGGCTTGCGCGAGCGCACGCGCAGGATGGTGAGTCCGCAGTTCGCCTGGTTGAGGCCGAGCCACCGCCACTCCGGCGCGTCGAAGACATGCCGGACGAACCAGCCGATCACGAAGTTGTGCGTGATCAGCAGGTCGTGCCGGTCGTCACGGGAGGGAGCGAGGAACTCGGCGACGGCATCCTGCATCTGCGCATGGCCCGCGTCGATCTCGGCGGGCGTGACGCTACCGAAGAACGGCTCGAACGCCCGCGGCATGTCGGGGGTCGGGCCCGAGGGGATGCAGTCGAACAGGAGCGAGGACGGCTCGATCGAGAGTCCTGGCAGGACGGTGCGGAATCGCGCGGCCGTCTCCTCCGCCCGGCGCAGGGGCGAGTGCCACGCTCCCGTGAAGGGCACTCCGCCGAGGCGCTCGGCGATCAGCCGAGCCTGCCGTTCGCCGCGCGCCGACAGCGGCCCGTCGGGCATGCCGTGCTCGGCGTCTTGCTGCTCGCCGTGACGAACGAGGTAGATGTAGTGGGACACGGGGTCCTCCCTGGTACGGCGCGACGGTGCGTGATCAGCGGTCGAACGGATCGGGTCGCCGCGGGACGCGGCGGGGATCAGATCGCGGGAGCGCTGTGCGCCTCGGTCACCGCCGCGAAGGTCGACTCGTCGACCGCCCCGACGGCCGAGATCGATGCCGGCCCCCCGATCAATTCTGCCGCGAGAGTCTGGACGTCCTCCGTCGTCACGAGCGCGAGTCGTCGGAGGCTCTCGTCGAGGTCGACGAACTCGCCGAAGGTCAGCTCGGCGCGGCCGAGTCGAGACATGCGTGTGTCCGAATCCTCGAGCGCCAGGGCCGCCGCTCCGGAGAGCTGGCCCTGTGCCCTGGCGAGCTCCTCCGCGCTCACGCCGTCCTCAGCGAGCCGGCGGAACTCGGCGAGCAGCAGCTCGGCGACGGTGCCCGCCTTCGCCGGCGTGCATGCCGCAGAGAGGCCGAAGATGCCGGCATCGGAGTAGGAGGGAGCGAAGGAGTAGACGGAGTAGGCGAGGCCGCGCTTCTCGCGCACCTCCTGGAAGAGACGCGAGGACATGCCGCCTCCCAGGATCGAATTGAGCACACCCATCGTGAGCCGTCGCTCGTCGCCGGCCGCGATGCCCGGGAAGCCGATCAAGAGGTTGGCCTGCTCGGTTGGCCGCTGCACGAGCGAGAGGGCGGAACCGCGCTCGAAGACGGCGACGCCTCCGACCCGCCGCGCGACCGGGGACGCGGAGGTGTCGAGATCGCAGCCCCCGGAGGAGAGGACGCGCTCGAGCAGCGCGACGAGCGCGTCGTGGTCGACCGCTCCCGCGACCGTCACGACCAGATCGCGCGGACGGTAGGCGGCGCAGTAGTGCGCCCACACGGCCTCTCGTGTCGCCTCGGCGATGGTCGCCGCGGTGCCGCCGATCGGGCGTCCCAGGGGGTGCTCGCCCAGGACGGCCTCGAACAACCGCTCGCTCGCGACGTCCGCCGGATCGTCGTCGGCCATCGCGAGCTCCTCGAGGATGACTCCGCGCTCGGTCTCGAACTCGTCCGTCTCGAGGAGGCTCGAGGTCACCATGTCGGCGATGACCTCTATGGCCATCGGAAGGTCGCGGTCCTGCACCTTGGCGTAGTAGCAGGTGTACTCCTTGGCGGTCAGCGCGTTGTGCTCGCCGCCGACCGAGTCGAAGGCGACGGCGATGTCGAGCGCCGAGCGCGTACGCGTGCCCTTGAAGAGGAGGTGTTCGAGGAAGTGCGTGGACCCGAAGTTGGAGGGTTCGGACGGGCGCCCCTCGGCGGCAGGACGGCCGGGCCGCTCGTCGCGCGAGCCGGCGGCCACCCAGAAGCCGATCGTCGCGCTTCGCGCACCCGGCACCGCCTCACTGAGGATGCGGACGCCGCTGGAGAGGATGGAGCGCCGCACGAGGGATCCTCCTGCGGCTCGAACCGTCGTCTCGGGCCGGTCGAGAGGCAGGGGCACACCGTTGTTCACCGTGCCCACACTAGGGCACGCCTCGCGCTCGACCCTGAGGAGGCGCGTCAGCGGCGAGCCCGCTCCAGCGCGGCGAGGTGCCCCTCGTCCAGGTAGAGCGAGACGCCTCGCATCATCGCGTCGACGTCGGAGGCGGAGCGCGGGTCGACGGTGGCCGCGGCGATCCCCGGACGCGCGAGCAGCCACGCGAGGGCGACCGCGGCGGGAGCGGCGGAGAGCTCGGCGCCGATCGCGTCGAGCGCGGCGAGCATCCGCCGGCCCCGTCGACCGAGGTGGGCGGAGGCGAGGGCGCCCTCGGGCAGGCGCGCCAGCTCACGACGCGACCGGGCAGCGCCGTGGAGGAAGCCGTGCGCGAGCGGGACGGTCGAGAGCAGCGAGAGCCCCTGGGCCGCGGCGACGAGGCCGACGTCTCCCTCCGCCTCCTCGCGCTCGAGCACGTTGTAGCGGACCTCGACGGCGGCGAAGCGCGGGAGGCCGTGGGCGGCGAGCACGCGTGCCTCGAAGAGCTCCTCGGCCGCGAAGCCGGAGGCGACCACGGCGCGCACGAGCCCGCGCGAGAGCAGGACGTCGACAGCCGTGAGCAGCTCGTCGAGCCGACCCGCGCCATCGGGACGTACCGCGAGAACGTCGAGGCGGTCGGTGCGCAGTCGCCGCAACGCGCCTTCGACAGAGGCGACGAGGGCGCGCGGGCTCGGCGCGGCGGCGACGGAGGCGCCGAAACGCCCGACGAGTAGGAACCGGTCGCGGTGGCCGCCGACCCAGCGCCCCACCTCCTCCTCGCCCGCCTCGGAGCCCGCGGTGTCGGTGACGAGCACGCCATTGCCGCCCCACGCGCTGAAGCGCTCGAGCAGCCCGGGGCCCCCGTGCTCCGCGCGACGACCCGCGACGGCGGCATCGAGAACGAGCGGGAAGAGAGCGGCTCCGGTGTCTCCGAGCGAGCGTCGCAGCGTCGCGATCGCCGTGACGGCGGAGGCGTCGACGGGAGGGATGGTTCCGAGCCGTCTGTCGTCCTTCACCGCGCCGTGGCGGGCGGTGCCCTCGGTCGCGCCGGACCTGACCCTCGTCACGCCACCCCACTTCCTCGGCGGCCAGGGCGCCCGCCTCCAGCGAGGGTAACCGAGGCCCGAGGTCGCCACTCGGAGGGGACGGAGACGGTTAACCGGATCGTTACACACCCCGACGGCGGAGAACCGCGCGCGGCGTCATGTCGGTGGTCGGCGCTAGATTCGGCGGCATGGAACCGGACGCCGCAAGCCCTTCGACCCCGTGGTGGACCAGCGCGGTCGTCTATCAGATCTACCCTCGCTCCTTCGCCGACTCGAACGGCGACGGCATTGGCGACCTCGGCGGCATCCGCTCGAAGCTCGACCACCTCGCCGACCTCGGGGTCGACGTGATCTGGCTCTCCCCGCTCTACCCCTCGCCGCAACACGACAACGGCTACGACATCTCCGACTACGACGACATCGATCCGCGCTTCGGCACGCTCGCCGAGTTCGAGCTCTTCGTGGCCGAGGCCCACGAGCGTGGCATCCGGATCCTCATGGACCTCGTGGTCAACCACACGAGCGACGAGCACGCGTGGTTCGTGCAGTCCCGCTCCTCGCAGGAGGACGCGAAACGCGACTGGTACTGGTGGCGACGCGGCCGTGCGTCGGCAGAGCCCGGGCGCGAGCTCGAGGCCGCGGCCTCGGCCGGCATCGACGGGACGGAGCCCAACGGCTGGCGTTCCTACTTCTCGGGCCCCGCGTGGACGCTCGATCCCGCGACCGACGAGTACTTCCTCCACCTGTTCGCGGTCCAGCAACCCGACCTCAACTGGGAGAACCCGGAGGTCCGCCATGCCGTGCACGCGATGATGAACCGCTGGCTCGACCGCGGCGTCGATGGCTTCCGGATGGACGTCATCAACCTCATCTCGAAGAACCTCGACGAGATCGACGGAGCGGGAGGCGGCGCGGGCATCGTCGAGGGTGTCGGCCCGCGCCTGCACGAGTTCCTCCGCGAGATGAACGAGGCCGTGTTCGCGGGCCGGGAGGGCTCGTTCCTGACGGTCGGCGAGATGCCGGGCGTCACACTCGAGGAGGCGATTCTCGTCACCGATCCCGAGCGTCACGAGCTCGACATGGTCTTCCAGTTCGAGCACGTGGCCCTCGACCACGGCGTCGACAAGTTCCATCCGGTTCCACTCGATCTCGTCGCCCTCAAGGCGAACCTCGCCCGCTGGCAGGACGGCCTGGCCGAGCGGGGCTGGAACAGCCTCTACCTCGGCAATCATGACCAGCCGCGCCTCGTCTCCCGCTTCGGCGACGACGGCGCGTGGCGCTACGAGTCGGCGACGCTGTGGGCGACCCTTCTGCACCTCCAGCGCGGCACGCCATACATCTATCAGGGCGACGAGATCGGCATGACCAATGTGCCTTTCGCCGGGATCGACGACTTCCGCGACGTCGAATCGCTCAACTACTACGCCGAGGCGGTGGGCGAGCGGGGCGAGGATCCCGAGGTCGTGCTCGCCGGTCTGCGTGCGCAGAGCCGCGACAATGCACGCACCCCCGTGCAATGGGACGACGGCCCGGAGGCCGGCTTCACGACCGGCGAGCCGTGGATCGCGGTGACCCCCAACGCCTCCGTCGTCAACGTGGCCGCCGACCGCGCGGCGGAGCGCTCGGTCTTCGAGTACTACCGGGCCCTCATCGCCCTGCGGCACGACGACAAGACGGTGCAGCTGGGCCGCTTCGCCCTGCTCGAACCGGAGCACACCACCCTCTTCGCCTTCACACGCACGGGCGCCGACGAGCTGCTCGTCGTGGGCAACGTCTCAGGCGATCCGCTCGAGGTGGCGCTGCTCGATGACTGGGCCGGAGCCGAGACCGTGCTCGGCAACGTCCCCGGGGCCTCGGGGAGCAGCCTCGGGCCGTGGGAGGCGCGCGTCCTGCGCCGGTGACGAGGGCGGCCGAGCCCGCGGCGCCGCTCAGGCCGAGGCGCGGTCGAGCTGGGCGATCTCGCTGCGGGTGAGCGGCAGCGCGCCTGCCGCGAACAGGGTCTCGAGCTCGGCGGCGTCGCGGGCGCGCACGATCGCGGCCGACACCTCCTGATGCGAGAGCACCCACGCGAGGGCGACGACTCCCGGCTCGGTGCCGTGTGCCTGCGCGATCTCGTCGAGCGCCGCCAACACGCGGTTACCGTGGCGACCGACGTAGTCCAGGCCCGCCTCGAACAGGACCGACGCGGGCTCGTCCGAGCGGTGCCTCATGCTGCCCGTCAGATAGCCGCTCGCAAGAGGCAGACGCGCGAGGGTCCCGAGGCCCTGGCGCACCACCTCCGGGGCCACCTCCGCCTCATAGTCCTTACGCTCCATCAGGTTGTACTCGGCGACCACGGCCGAGAAGCCGGGCAGCCCGAGCGACAGGGCAGCCTCCTGCGCCTCGACGAGCGCCGCGGCGCTGAAGTGTGCCGCGCCGAGTGCGCGGACCGAGCCGTCGGCGACGAAAGGGGCCGCTGCGGCCAGGCTCTCGGCGATCGGGATCTCGGGATCTTCGCTGTCGAAGGAAAGCAGATCGATTCGGGTGCCGAGACGTTCGAGGCTGCCCTCGATGGCGACGCGCACATCCTCGGGGGCGAGGCCGAAGGCGTCGGGGTGGCGGCCGACCTTCGTCGCCAGCAGCATCTCCTCACGACGCCCGCTGGCCTCGAACCAGCGGCCGATCATGTACTCGCTGCGACCGGTCGCGTAGTGGTCGGCCGTCGAGATCAGAGTGCCGCCGAGGCGCGTGAACGCGTCGAGCAGCTCCGTGGTGTCGTCGATGCCCGCGGCCCAGCCGAAGACCGAGCCGTCGAGGGCGAGCGGGTGCACGGGAACTCCCGTGCAGCCGAGCAGCCGTGCCGCGGGGGCGAGGACGGGCTCGGGGTGCGTCTCCGGCTCGAGGGCCAGGGGCGTCGGGTCGGTCACGGAATCCTCCGGTCGGGGCGGTGCGGCGGCACGGTCTCGCCACCGTACCCCATCGTCGCGCCGAGACGCGTCCTTCGGGAGACGACGGACGCCCGCCCCACCGGAGGCGGGACGGGCGTCAGGGTCGTGCGGGAGGGATCAGCTCTCGGCAGGCACCTCGACGAGAGCCTCGGCGGCCTCCTCGGCCACGACGGGCGCGAGGGACAGCTTGCCGCGGTCGTCGATCTTGGTGATCTGCACGAGGAGCTTCTGGCCGACCCCGAGGACGTCCTCGACGTTCTCGACGCGCTTGCCACCGGCGAGCTTGCGGACCTCGCTGATGTGCAGCAGTCCGTCCTTACCGGGCAGGAGCGAGACGAACGCGCCGAAGGTCGCGAGCTTGACGACGGTCCCGAGGAACTGCTCGCCGACCTCGGGGTTGGTCGGGTTCGCGATGGCGTTGACCTGGGCGCGAGCAGCCTCGGCCGACGGTCCGTCGACGGCGCCGATGTAGACGGTGCCGTCCTCCTCGATGGAGATGTCGGCGCCGGTCTCGTCCTGCATCGCGTTGATCGTCTTGCCCTTGGGGCCGATCAGCTCGCCGATCTTGTCGACGGGGATCTGCACCGAGATCACGCGGGGAGCGGTCGGGGCCATCTCGTCGGGCTGGTCGATGGCCGCCGTGAGCACCGCGAGGATCGTGGTGCGGGCGTCCTTGGCCTGCTTGAGCGCGGCATCGAGGACGGACGACGGGATGCCGTCGAGCTTCGTGTCGAGCTGGATGGCCGTGACGAACTCGGAGGTGCCGGCGACCTTGAAGTCCATGTCGCCGAGCGCGTCCTCCGCGCCCAGGATGTCGGTCAGCGCCGCATAGCGGGTCTGACCGTCGACGACGTCGGACACGAGACCCATCGCGATGCCCGCGACAGGCGCGCGCAGTGGCACTCCGGCGTTGAGGAGCGACAGGGTCGACGCGCAGACCGAGCCCATCGACGTCGAGCCGTTCGAGCTCAGAGCCTCGGAGACCTGGCGGATGGCGTAGGGGAACTCCTCGCGGCTCGGCAGCACCGGCACGAGGGCGCGCTCGGCGAGGAAGCCGTGCCCGATCTCGCGACGCTTCGGCGAGCCGACACGGCCGGTCTCACCGGTCGAGTAGGGCGGGAAGTTGTAGTGGTGCAGGTAGCGCTTTTTCGTGACGGGCGACAACGAGTCGATCTGCTGCTCCATCTTGAGCATGTTCAGCGTGGTGACGCCCAGGATCTGGGTCTCGCCGCGCTGGAAGATCGCCGAGCCGTGAACGCGCGGGATGACCTGCACCTCGGCGTCGAGCGGACGGATGTCGGCCAGGCCGCGGCCGTCGATGCGGACGCCGTCGCGGAGGATGCGGCCGCGGACGACCACCTTCGTGACGGACTTGTATGCCGCTCCGACCTGGTTGTAGGCCTCGGCCGAGAGCTGACCGGACGCGATGCGCTCGGCGATCTGCTCCTTGACCTTCGCCTTGAGGGCGTCGTCGGCATCCTGTCGCTCGACCTTGTCGGCGATCTGGTAGACGCGGACGAGCTCGTCGTAGCTGAGCTCAGCGACGTTGTCGTAGGTCTCCTGCGCGTAGGGCAGGAAGACCGGGTAGTCCTTGACCGGCTTCGCGGTGGAGGACGCGAGCTTCGCCTGCGCCTCGACGAGAGCACGGAGGAAAGGCTTCGCGGCCTCGAGGCCCTCGGCGACGACGTCCTCGTTGGGCTTGGTCGCACCCGCCTTGATGAGGTTCCAGGAGGACTCGGTGGCCTCGGCCTCGACCATCATGATGGCGACGTCGGAGGAGCCGTCCTCGTTCGTGACGACGCGGCCCGCGACCGTGAGGTCGAAGACGGCGTTCTCGAGCTGCGAGGCCTTGGGGAAGGCGACCCACTGGTCGTTGCCCGAGCCGTCGGACAGGAGCGCGAGGCGCACGCCGGCGATCGGACCGGAGAAGGGCAGGCCAGAGATCTGGGTGGAGGCGCTCGCGGCGTTGATCGCGAGGGCGTCGTAGAACTCGTCCGGCGCGATGCTGAGGACCGTGATGACGATCTGGACCTCGTTGCGCAGGCCCTCGACGAACGAGGGGCGCAGCGGCCGGTCGATCAGACGGCAGACGAGGATCGCCTCGGTGGAGGGACGGCCCTCACGGCGGAAGAACGAGCCGGGGATCTTGCCTGCCGCGTACGAGCGCTCCTCGACGTCGACGGTCAGCGGGAAGAAGTCGAAGTTGTCCTTCGGGTTCTTCGACGCCGACGTGGCCGAGAGGAGCATGGTGTCCTCGTCGAGGTACGCGGCGACGGCTCCCTGAGCCTGCTGCGCGAGGCGGCCGGTCTCGAAGCGGACGGTGCGGGTGCCGTACGAACCGTTGTCGAGAACGGCTTCGGCGAATGTGATTTCAGGACCTTCCAAGAGGTCTGTCTCCTTTAACGTCTGCAGCGGCACCCCTTCTGGGCACCGGCGTTCGTCGGAGCAGCTGTCCGGTCAGGAACCGAGACGATCCCACGGCAGGGCTTCGCGCCGTGCCGTCGTGTGGAGGGCGTTCGTGCTGGCCACCAGTAGAAGGGCTCCGGGTCTGCCTCCGATGCGACGCCGCCGCACCCGTGATCCGGGACTCCACCACCGAGGACCAGCTTCCTGCCAGCCTGCTCCGTGGTTCGAACCCGGGGGCGACCGGCGGTCGCTTTCGAGTTCGGAACCGGCTCATGCTATCAGTCCGGGTGTGGATCCTCCAGGACGGGCAGCCGCCGAGGACGGGCCCTGCCGGACCGCGCGACCGAACGTCGCCGGCTCACCCCCGCGTCTCGTGCATCAGCAGCGTGACGCGCAGGCCGCCCTTCGTGGTGGCGATGCGGGCCGGGATGCGCGCCGGTTTGCCGGCCTCGGCCAGGCGCGCGAGTGCGGCATCGACGACGTTCTCGAGCCCGCGGGGCACGAAGCCCACGACGTCGGAGGGCCGCTGGTTCGCGAAGAGCCGGACGGGCATCGGCGCGTCGACACGCTCCTCCTCGAGCGTGCGGCGCGGGACGACCGCGCTGACGTCCTCGCCGGCGAGTGCGAGGACGCGTGCGAGCTCCTCCTGGCGCGGAAGCGAGTCGGCGAGGCCGAGCAGCGTGTCGCCTCGGCGCGCCCGGGGCCGCAGCTCGTAGTCGTAGTCATCGAGAGCGCCCGAGCCGCGATCGTTGCGCGGCAGGGGGTTCACGTCGTGGCGTCCGAACGGGAAGAGCCTCATCCGTCCATTGTGGGGCGGAGGGACCGATCCGCGCGTCGATCAGACCGAACGGAGCATCCGTGCGATGGCCGCCAGCACGAGCGCCAGCACCACGGCGACGAAGCCGAGGAGGACCGGCACGGCCGGCACGAGCGCGAGCGCCGCCCCAATCGCCAAGACCGGCACGGCCAGGCCGAGGTAGGCGGCCAGAAACATCGCCGCGAGCACTTCGCCGCGGGTCTCCTCCGTGGCGAGTGCCCCCGCGACTCCGAGGGCGAGGCGGAAGAGCAGCCCGACGCCCGCCCCGGCGAGCACTCCTCCGACGATGAAGGCAGGCGACGAGACGACCAGAGCACCGAGGGCCACCAGCACCAGGCCGACCGTGAGCGCCAGGGCGGCCCAGCGCAGCGCCTGCACGGTGGCGAGCCGCGCCGAGACGAGCTGAGCCACGGCTCCGGCCGCGAAGACGCCGAACGAGACGGCGCCGGCGACCAGAGGGGAGGTCTCGCCGAAGCGGCCCGCGAGGAAGGTGGGTGCGAGCGAAGTGAACAGGCCGAAGACGGCGAACCCGGAGAAGGCCGCCACGGCGGCCGACAGGAACACCCCGCGGGAGGCGGCGGGCACGGCGAGGCGCTGTAGGCGGTAGACGGGCAGGATCTCGCGGCGTTCGACGGTCTCGGGGACGAGGGCGACGCCGAACCCGAGCACGACCAGCAGCACGAGGAACACCGCGTCGGGGACGACCAGCGGCTCGCGCACGGACACGGCGAGGATTCCGCCGACAAGCGGACCGAGGGCGAGTCCTCCCATGTTGACGAGCGCGGACACGGCGCGGGCCGTGCCCGGCCCCTCGTGTGGGTGGGCGGTCGCCCTCAGCTCAGAAAGGTGGGCTGTGGCGGTCGCCGTGAGCGCTCCGACGCCGAGACCCGTGAGCAGGCGCGCGACGATCAGCCCGGGAACCTCGGGCCAGAGGAGGAACACCACCGCGGCCACCACCTCGGTCACGATCGACGCGAGCAGGATGCGGCGGCGGCCGAGCCAGTCGCTGACGTGGCCAGCGAGGAAGAGGCTCGCGACGACTCCGACCGCATAGGCGGCGAACACCACGGTCACGATGACGGCGGGAAAGCCGTCGCGCTGCTGATAGATCGCGTAGAGCGGGGTCGGGACGGTCGAGAACGCCATGACGGCGAGGAACGCGACGGCGATGATCCAGAAGCCATGACGGTGCGAGAACTCATGGCGGCGGGCGGCGGGGAGGAGGCGGTCGGCGAGGGTCACGACATCAGGGTGCTCCGCCCGTTCATCCCTGTCCAACGGAAGATCTCGGAGGAATTGATCGTCTTGGATGGATAATCAACACATGGACGACCGTCAGCTGGCCGCCTTCGTCGCGGTGGCCGAGGAACTCAGCTTCACTCGCGCCGCGACACGCCTGTTCGTGGTGCAGTCGACCCTCTCGGCGACCATCCGCGCCCTCGAGCAGGAACTCGGCTCACCGCTGTTCGCCCGCTCGACCCGCCGCGTCGCCCTCACCACCGTCGGCGAGGCCCTGCTCCCCTCCGCACGCTCGGCGATCGACAGCCTCGACCGGATGCGCTCGCTCGCGGCCGAGGACGCCGCCGGCTTGCGCGGTCGCGTGCGGGTGGGCACCTTCTCGGCCCTCGATCTCGTCGATCTGCCCGGCGCCCTCGGGCTCTTCCGAACCCGTCATCCGCTGGTCGACCTGCTCCTGCGTACGTCGACCACGGGCTCCACCGGTCTCGCGGAAGACCTGCGCCGGGGGCTGCTCGACGTCGCCTTGCTGGCCCTGCCTGCGACGCACCTGCGCGAGCTGGCCGTGACCCGCCTCGTGCGCAGCGACTTCGTCCTCCTCGTCGAGAGCGGGCACCCGCTCGCCGCGCACGCGGCGCCGACGCCGCACGACCTCGACGGGCTGACGTTCGTCGACACACCCGCCGGCTTCGGCAACCGGCTCAGTGTCGATCTCGCGTTCCGCGCGGCCGGGGCCAGGAGGCGCGTCGCCACCGAAGTCGCCGATCTCCCCGGCATCCCCCGCTTCGTGCAGTCCGGTCTCGGCCCGGCGATCGTGCCGCGGGCGGGCGTCGAGGCGCTGGAGGGAGTAACCGCGATCGGGCTCGACTGGCCCGGGCTGGAGTGGGAGCTCTCCGTCTGCACGGCCCCACGCCCCTCCGCGGCCGTGCAGGCCCTCACGGCGCTACTCGTGGAACGCTCGGGCTAGGGCCCAGCAGTCGATCCGTCCAGCGGTTGGCCGCCCGGGCCGCCCGGGACTAGCCTCCGAGCGGGAGGTGGCAGCGATGGGCAGGCGTGGCGTGGCGCTCCTCCTCGCCGCCGTCGCGCTCGCGAGCGTGACCGCCTCCGGGGTCGCCGTCGCCGCGGTGGCCGTCCACGAGGCGCCCGCCGCCTCCGACGGCCCCGAGCCGGTCGCGCCCCGGAACTGCGACGAGTCCCGCGAGCTGCTTGCCGCCTCCTCGGCCCTTGACGGCGGAGCCGGGGTGCCCGCCGGGCACCTGATCGCCTGCATCGACGACGACCACCGTCGACTGACGATCCACAACCGCACGCCGATCGTCTGGAGCCTCGGCGACGCCTCGGTCCGCGGCGTCACCAACGGCACGGACGGCGTGACGGGACTGCTCGCCCTGCACGCCTCGCAGTCGTCGTCGGGGTTGCTCCTCGCCCCGGGCTCGTCGGCCTCGGTGTCGGCCGGCGACGGGACGATTCGCCCCCGGCCGGACGCGGCGGCCACGCGCATCCTGCTCGCCCTCACGGCGATCGTGTCGGCGCAAGACGAACTGCTGGGCCCGGACGTCGGCCCCGACCGTGTGTTCCGCGCGGCCGCCCTGACCTGCGCGGTCGCCGTGGCCGAATCGGGGAGCGGGTGGGACGTGACGTCCCCCAGAGCGCTCACCGCCGGCGCCGCGGATCCGGTGTGCGGCCGGGACTGGGCGCAGGCGGTACGCAGCGCGGCCGCCTGGCGTATCGCTTTGCCGACGCTGACCGAGGCGCTGGAGGAACCGAGCCGCGCCGGGGTGAACACCTCCCGCGAGGCTGCGGCCGCAGCCTGGTTCGAGTCGTCGCGGGGCTTCTCGTGGGGAGGCGTCGAGCGCCCGGCACCCCTGCCGTGAACGACCGCGGCGCTCCGAGAACGCACGAACGGGCCGTCCTCCCGAAGGAGAACGGCCCGTTCTGCACGATGTTCGCGGTGTCATCGAGACCCCGCGCCGGTTCGGTGAGGAACTAGCGGCGGAGACCGAGACGCTCGATCAACGCGCGGTAGCGGCTGATGTCCACATCCGCGAGGTAACCGAGGAGCCGGCGACGCTGGCCCACGAGCAGGAGCAGACCACGACGCGAGTGGTGGTCGTGCTTGTGCTCCTTGAGGTGCTCGGTGAGGTCCTTGATCCGACGGGTCAGGACAGCTACCTGGACCTCGGGGGATCCGGTGTCACCGGGGTGGGTCGCGTACTCTTCGATGATCGCCTTCTTGACATCTGCTTCGAGTGCCATAGATGGATCCCCTCTCTCTCGTTGCGCGGTGCCCGGCGCCTGATGCGTGGGCTCTCTTGATCCGCGGCCGTTGAACGGCAACCGGACGAGCTTACCAGAGTGCAGGGCGACTGGTGCAGGGCGACTCAGGAGCCGACGGCGCGGTTCCAGAGCTCGACGAGCCACGGCGAGACCAGCAGCTCCCAGTAGACGAGGACGAGCAGGTTCACGACGACACCGATCCACCCCGCGACGGGAATCCGGCCCGAGCGGCGACGAGCGCGGATCGAACCGGCGCCGAGAAGGACGCCGGCGAGGAGGAGCGCATGCACGATCGCCGTATACACGACGGCGAGGATCAGGTCGCTGACCGCTTGCTGGCCCGGATAGGCGCCAAGCGAGATGATCGCGTACCAGGCGAAGAACGAGATCGGTATGACGATCAGGCCGAGGAGGATCGAGGAGAGTGCGGCGCCGTGACGGCGCCCCAGCGAACCGGCCGTCGTCGTCGCCACGGTGCTGCGGCCCGCGCGGCGCGAGCCTCCGGCGCCCGCGGCCCGTCGGGCTCCGGCCTCGGCGGAGAGGCGGATGGAGCGCCGAGACGGTGCGGCGCCGGCTGCTCGTGGTGCGGAGGAACCCTGGCGCGGGGGCGCGCCGTCGGGTGACGTGCTCATGCCTCATACCCTAGGGGGTCCCTCCCGTGAGCCTCCGAGGAGGGGCTCGTTCGCGCCCGCGCGCGGCGAGCGCCTCGCGGATTCTGCGACTACGACGCTCCACCCGGTGGCGCGAACGCCGCGGGTCGTCACTCCCCCGCGTAGGCGTCCGCGCCGCTGCCCTCGGTCAGGGTGTCGTCGGACACCTCGCCGCTGTCGTCGTCTCGACCCTCGACTCGGACGGGTCGATAGACGTGGAAGCCCTCGTCGTCGGGTTCCAACTCCCAGACGACCTCGACCTCCTCGCCGTCGATGTCGGCGACACGGGTGACGGTGCGCTGCGGGGATCCGTCGACGAGGTCGAGACGGATGCTCTCCTGCTCCTCCCCGCTGTCGAGGATGGCCGTGTAGCTCGTGTCGGTGTCCATGCCTCGACGCTAGGCACGCGGGGAGGAGCCCCGCCACCCCTTGCGGTCGCCCGTGGCGCGCGTAGCGTCGGCCCCATGACCGATACCGACATCACCCCCGCCGACCCGAACGACGTCGCCCAGATCGCCGAGCTCGTGAAGAGCGCGAAGATCGGACTGCTGACGACCGTCACGGCGACCGGGCAGCTCGTGAGCCGGCCGCTCGCCGCTCAGGACACCGACTTCGACGGCGTGCTCTGGTTCTTCACTCAGGACCCGTCGGCGAAAGTCGACGACATCCGTGCGAACCCGAGCGTCAACGTGGCGTTCGAGTCGAAGAAGGGCTACCTGTCGGTCGCGGGCTCGGCGACCGTCGTGCACGACTCCGCAAAGGTCGACGAGCTGTGGTCGCCGTCGCTCTCTGGCTGGTTCCCCGACGGCAAGGACGACCCGACCGTCGCGCTGATCCGCGTCGAGGCCGAGACCGTCGAGCTCTGGGCGAGCGACGAGCCTCGCCCGGTCGTCCTCTTCACGGTGCTGAAGGCGGCCCTCACCGGCGGCCGCCCCGACGTAGGCGACAACCGCACCGTCTCCTTCGAGTGACGCCCCCTGCCCCGTCCCCCGCGAGATGCCACTTATGAGCCTCCGACGCGGCGTGTCGTGCTCATAAGTGGCATCTCGCGGAGGGCGGGCGGGCGGGCGGAGGGGGTCAGGCGCCGCCGAAGCGCTCGGTGCGGATGCGCTCGGGTGGATGGCCGTGCGCCACGAGGGCGGAAGCGACGGTCTCGACGAATGACGTCGGGCCGCAGACGTAGACGGTCGGCTCGATCGAAGGCGGCAGCGTCGCCTCGGCGAGCAGGGACGGAGTGACGCGGCCGGCCAGCCGGGCGGCTCCCTCCGGCGCGACGCGCGTGTAGAGCAGTTCGGTCGCCACGCCTCCCGAGCCCGCCGACCGCTCGGCGAGCGCGAGCAGCTCGTGACCGTAGTAGACGGACGCCGGCGAGCGCACCGAGTAGAGGAGCCGCATCGGCGCCGCGCTGCCCGCGCGGGCGTGTTCGCGAGCCATGGCCATGAGCGGGACGACGCCGCTGCCTCCCGCGATGAGTTGCACGGGCTCGGTCTGGTCGGGCGACCAGACGAACCAGCCGCCGATCGGGCCCCGCACCTCGAGGGAGTCGCCCGCCTCCAAGACGTCGACGAGGAACGGTGAGACCTCTCCGTCGTCGAGCCGCTCGACCGCCACCTCGACCAGCTCTCCGGCGGAGGGTGCACCGATCGAGTACGAGCGGCTCGCCTGATATCCGTCCGGCGCGGTCAGTCGCACGTCGAGATGCTGACCGGCGCGGTGGCCAGGCCAGCCTGGCACGCGCAGAGTGATCAGGCGCGACGTGGGCGTGAGCAAGGCGACTGACTCGGCCACCGCCTCCGTCCACGTCACGAGTAACGCTGCTCGGTCCAGGGGTCTCCGTGGGAGTGGTAGCCGTTCTGCTCCCAGAAGCCTGGCTCGTCGCCCGGCATCAGGCGGAGGCTGCGCACCCATTTGGCGCTCTTCCAGAAGTACAGGTGCGGCACCAGCAGACGGGCGGGGCCGCCGTGCTCGGGCGCGAGCGGAGCACCCTCGAACTCGGTGACGACCCAGGCACGGCCGCCGCGGATCTCGGCGAGCGGCACGTTGGTGGTGTAGCCGCCGAAGCTCGTCGCCATGACGAAACGGGCCTCGCTCTCGACGCCGTCGAGCAGGGTGTCGACCGAGACGCCGCGCCAGCTCGTGCCGAGCTTCGACCACCGGGTCACGCAGTGGATGTCGGTGTGGACATCCTCGTGCGGGAGCGCCGCGAACCCGTCCCAGCTCCAGCGGCGGACTCCGCCGGGTCCGGCGTCGATCGAGAAGGCCCACTCGTGGATGTTCGGCGTCGGTCCGATCGAGAGGACGGGAAAGCCGCGCTCGAGGTATTGACCGGGCGGGAGCGCGGGATCCGCCTCTCGCTTGCCGAAAAAGCCTCGCGTGATGACGCCCATGTCTGCCCTCGTCGTCCTCGAGGCAGAGCCCCGGATGGGTGGAAACCGCAGACTCAGGCTAGCGCGCGTTACCGCATCCCCGGCGGCGCTGCGAGCCCGAGCCCGTGTCGGTGGTCGATGCGAGGATCGAGGGCATGAGACGAACCGTTGTGCCGCCGTATCTCCTCGTCCGCATCGCGCGCCTCGACGATCCCGCGTTCGCGCGGGCTGCTCGGGCGGCGAGCCGCTCGCTCGAACGCGACGCGCCGTTCCGTCGAGTGCGGCTGGGCGAGCCCGCTCCGGGCCGTTCGACGGCCACAGGTGCCCCGGCGGCCGCGCAGCGCTCGAAGCTCCACTCCCTCCAACGCACCATCTCGGATGCGAGGACGACCGAGACGCTCCCGGGCACGACCGTCAGGGTCGAGGGTGCGCCGGCGACCGGCGATCACGCCGTCGACGAGGCCTACGACGGCCTGGGCGCGATGTTCGGCTTCCTGCAGCGGGCCTACGGGCGCGACTCCATCGACGATGCATGGCTGCCGCTGGACGCGACCGTCCACTACGGCGACGACTACGACAACGCCTTCTGGGACGGCTCCCGGATGGTGTTCGGCGATGGCGACGGCCAGGTGTTCCGCCGCTTCACCGTCTCCCTCAGCGTGATCGGCCACGAGCTCGCCCACGGCGTCACCGAGTACACGGCAAACCTGGTCTATCGCGGCCAGTCCGGAGCGCTCAACGAGTCGATCTCGGACGTCTTCGGCGCGCTGCTCGAGCAGTTCGAGGCGGGTCAGGAGGCGGGCGAGGCGAGCTGGCTCATCGGCGAGGGCCTGTTCACCGAGGAGGTCCAGGGGGCCGCCCTGCGCTCGATGCTCGCCCCCGGCACCGCCTACGACGACGACGTGCTCGGACGAGACCCGCAGCCGGCGTCGATGGCCGACTACGTCGACACCGAGGAGGACAACGGCGGCGTCCACATCAACTCGGGCATCCCCAACCGCGCCTTCGCGGTGGCGGCGACGACGCTCGGGGGCGCAGCGTGGGAGCGGGCCGGCCAGGTCTGGTACGACGTGCTCACGGGAGGCGTGCTCACGGCGACCGCCGACTTCGAGGTATTCGCGGCGCTCACCGTGTCGGCCGCGGCGGCGCGCTACGGCGCCGGGTCCGAGGTCGAGTCGGCGGTGCGCACTGGATGGACGACGGTGGGGGTCGCGGTGCCGGGCGCCTGACTCCGCGCGGAGGCGCCCAGAGCGGACGTTCGCGCCGAGCGCGTAAGAGCCGAGCGCCCAATGCCAAGCACCCCCGTGCCAAGCACCCCGGATTCCGGCGGTGCCGGCGGGTAGCATCGCGCGCATGGACGTCATCGTGTCGCGCAGCGGCGGCTTTGCCGGGCTCCGCCGGGTCTGGCGGGTCGACGTCGCCGAGCAGCCCGACCAGCCGGCCTGGCGCGAGCTCCTCGACTCGCTCCCGTGGGACGACGGCGACCGCTCGTCCCCCGCGCGCCCCGACCGCTTCGTCTATGAGATCCGCGTCCAGACGCACCACGTCCGGCTCGGCGAGACGGAGCTCGACGGCGCGTGGCGCGAACTCGTCGACCGCGTGAAAAAGGCGCAGCCCCGATGACCGGACGCTGCGCCTTCGACGGCTCGGACTACTTGGTGCCGAGCAGATCGATCACGAAGATGAGGGTCTTGCCCGAGAGAGGGTGCCCTCCCCCGGCCGGCCCGTAGGCGAGGGCCGGCGGGCAGACGAGCTTGCGACGGCCGCCGACCTTCATGCCGGGGATGCCCTGCTGCCAGGCGCGGATCAGGTTGTTGAGGGGGAAGTTGATCGACTGGTTGCGGCTCCACGAGGAGTCGAACTCTTCGCCGGTGTCGTACTCGACACCGAGATAGTGCACCTCGACGGTCGAGCCGGGCTGGGCCTCGGCCCCGTCGCCGACGACGATGTCCTCGATGACGAGGGAGTCGGGCGCCGGGCCCACGGGGGCGTCGACCTCGGGCTTGGTCAGGTTCTCGCTGCTCATGCCTCAATCCTAGAGCGCGAGCGGGCCCAGTCTGAGAGCGCGCTGCGAGCGGAGGCGTGTCACTCCACCAGAGTGAGCCGCTGCGTCGGACGGGTCATCGCGACGTACAGCGCTGCCGCGCCGCGCTCGCCGGTCTGCGCGATCAGCCTCGGACGGGCGATGACCACCGAGTCGAACTCCAGTCCCTTGGCCTCGCTCGTCGAGAGCACGGCGACGGCGCGGTCGAGACCCTTCGCACCACGGCCGACCGCGCGACCGAGCTCCTGCTCCAGTCGGATCGCGATCGCGTCGAGTTCCGCGTCGGGCGCGATGACGGCGAGGGTCCCCTCCGACGCGATCTCGCGATCCTCGAGGACAGCGGCCAGCACGCGGTCGGCGAGCGGAGCGTCGCCGCGGTCGCGGACGGTGCGCACGGGCCACTCCGTCGAGCGCACCGCCTGGCCGGGCGTGATCTCGAGCCCGTTCTCGCGCGCGGTGCGCTCCGCGAAGGCGACGATCTGAGCGGGGGTGCGGTAGTTGACCGTCAGCTCCTCCAACCGCCACGGCGCGGCCTCGACACCGCGGTGCTGACGGCCGAAGGTGTCACGCAACGCCGCCTCCCAGCTCGAGGCGGCGGAGGCGCCTGATGCCTGCGCGACATCGCCCACGATCGTGAACGAGCGCATCGGGCAGCGGCGCAGCAGGACGCGCCACTGCATGGGCGACAGCTCCTGAGCCTCGTCGACGACGATGTGGCCGTAGGTCCACGAGCGATCCGCTGCAGCACGCTCCGCTGTCGTGCCGGAGGACGTGCGCTCGGCAAAGCCCGCGGCGAGCTCCTTCGCGTCGACGAGGCCCTTCACGCCCATGTTGCGGATCGCCGCCTCCGCGTTCTCGATGTCGCGGCGACGCTGCTCCTTCTCGGCTTTCTTCGACGCATCCGCGTGATCGTCGTAGCTGCCGAGGAGCTCGGCCGCCTCATCGAGCAGCGGCACGTCCGACACGGTGAAGGGCGCCTCGCGGTCGCGGCGCAGCAGCGCCCGCTGCGGACTGGTCCATCGCGGGGTGAGGGAGGCGAACCAGTTCGGTCGCGCGTAGAGGTCCTGCAGCAGCTTCTCGGGGGTGAGGGGCATCCAGGCCGTGTTGAGGGCCACACGCACGTCGTAGGCGCTGCGCACGTCGTCGCGCAGCACCGTCTCGTCGGCCTCGTCGACGGTGTTGCCGTGCGCACGGAGCTGGTCGGCGAGCTGTCGCGTGAGGCGGGTGAGCATCGCCTTGACGAAGGTCACCCGCGCCTCATTGTGCGGCTTGCGGGAGTCGCGGGCCCGCGCGATCGCGCGCTCCACCTCGTGCGGCTCGAGATGCAGCTTCTCACCGTTCACGTCGAGCACTTGCGTCTCGTGCGGCACCACCTGGCGGGAGCGGACTGCCCGCCTGAGGAGTTCGGCCATCCGCGCCGAGCCTTTCACGCGCGCGACGGCGGGCTCGTCCTCGTCGACGAGATCGCGTCCGGGAAAGAGCTGCCCGAGTGTCGACAGGACCACTCCCCTCTCACCCAGCGAGGGCAGCACGGCCTCGATGTATCGCAGGAACGACCGTGAGGGGCCGACGACGAGCACGCCCGAGGAGGCGATCCGATCGCGGTAGGAGTAGAGCAGATAGGCGGCGCGATGCAGAGCGACCGCGGTCTTGCCCGTGCCGGGTCCGCCCTGCACGACCAGCACGCCGCGCAGCTCGGACCGGATGATGCGGTCCTGCTCGCTCTGGATCGTCGCGACGATGTCGTGCATCCGCCCTGTGCGTTGGGCACCGAGCGCAGCCATCAGCGCGCCCTCGCCCTGGAGCGCGGTGCCTTCGCGCAGCAGCTCCTCGTCGAACACCTCGTCCTCGAAACGGAGCACCTCTCGCCCGCGGGTGGTGAGGTGACGGCGCGCGCGAGTGCCCATCGGTCGAGCGGCGGTCGCCTGATAGAAGGCGGCCGACTGGGGGGCGCGCCAGTCGAGGAGGAGCGTGTCCTGCTCGTCGTCGCGCAGAGCGATGCGGCCGATGTAGCGGTGCTCGGAGTCGCCGTCCGCGAGCGTGAGCCGTCCGAAGGCAAGGCGCTCGTCGGCGCCGGTGAGCGAGCGGATGCGGTCCTCGTAGAGCCGGGCGAAGGCGTCGCGCTCGGAGCGGCTCTGATGGTTGCCGCCGACGCTCTGGATCCGCACCTCGTCGAGGGCGTCGCGGGCCTGGGCGATCAGCTCGTCGAGCCGCGCGTAGAGCGCCGCCACGTACTCGCGCTCCCGAGAGAGCTCGGTGTCGAGGACCGTGCTTCCATCCGTCATGGTGCGCCTCCCGTGCATGCGCCTGCGCGGGCCGGAGCGCCGGATGCGCTTCGGAGCCGCGGGAAAAACAGGCGGTCCAGTCTAACGAGCGTTCGCAGGCGCGAGTCTCCGGAACGGGATCCCGACGCCTCTTGCGGATCGCCGCGCGGAGGAGCATGCTCGTTCTCACGAAGAGCTCGACGCCCCGTCAGAGCAGCCGGCTGCGCCGCTGCCGCAGGGCGTCGAGCTCTTTAACCCCCGTTGGCCATCCCCCGTCAGTCAGGTGGCGATCCGGGGCGACGCTCGCCGCGGGAAGAGAAGCGGTCGACTCACTGTTGCACGCCGCATGGCTACTCCGAGCAGCAGTGTCACCGCCCCCTCCCGCGCACCGATCGACCTCGCCGAGTCAGCACGTGCCGGCTGGGAGTCGTGGCTCGTGCGACGCGCCGAACGCGTCACCGCTCCTCGCGGCGATCTTGCACTGGTCGAGACCCGCTGGCTCGCGCCGGGCGAAAGCGTGGACGATGCTGCGGCGCTGGCCGGCTACGGCCCCACCGCCTCCCTCACCCGCATGCGACGCGAGAGCCTCGAGACGGGCGAGCCCGAGTATGGCTACAGAGTGTGGGATGCGGCGTCGCCCGGCATCCGCTCGTTCGATGCGATCGAGACCTTCCCCTTCGACCCGGCCTGGGTCCTGGAGGCGTGGTTCGAGCCGGTGGGCGAGGACCGTACGATCCCCTTCGAGCACCTGCGCGACAACGGCGCCACCCGCGAGCTGGTCGTGCCCGGCGACATCACCTTCTCCCTCATCGACGACGGCCGGGCGCACGAATACACGATCGCCGCCTTCGACGATGGCGGCACGCTCCTCGTGCCGTTCGCCGATCCGACCAACCGCAGCGACGATCCCGAGCTGGCCAGCTACCCGGTCGGTCGATTCCTCGTGGTGCAGAGGATCGGCGGCGCCGCCGACGCGGGAACGCCAGGCCCGGTGCTGCTCGACTTCAATCGCGCCTACATCCCTCCGTGCGGTTTCTCACCGCACTACAACTGCCCGCTGCCGCCCGCGCAGAACCGGCTCGGCGTCGCCGTGACCGCCGGCGAACGGGGCGTGCGGACCACCCCCGCGGCCTGAGCGGAGGCGCGCACGGGACCCCGCCCGAGCGGATCGGCCCTTCCTCCGCGCTGTACTCGGGCTCCGCGCCTGTCGCCGGCGGTCCGGCACTCCGGGGTCGTGTCCGATTCCCGCCATGTGGGCGGCCCTCGCCGTGACAGGCTCGACGGCATGAACCCCGACGCGCTCTTCGAGGAGCGATACCGCGCCGTCGCCTCCCGCGACACCCGCTTCGACGGACGGTTCTTCACGGGCGTGCACTCGACCGGGATCTACTGCCGGCCGAGCTGTCCCGCCACCACTCCCCTCCGCACCAACGTGCGCTTCTACCCGACAGCCGCCGCCGCGCACGAGGCGGGACTCCGCGCCTGCAAGCGGTGCCTCCCCGACGCGGTGCCGGGCTCCCCCGAGTGGAACCTCCGCGACGACACCGCCGCCCGAGCCATGCGCCTCATCGCCGACGGCATCGTCGACCGAGAAGGAGTGGAGGGACTCGCGGCACGACTCGGGTACGGCACACGCCAGCTCGGGCGGATCCTGCGGGAGGAGCTGGGCGCGCCTCCGCTCGCCCTCGCCCGCGCGCAGCGGGCGCAGACCGCGCGCCTCCTCCTGACGGGCACGGATCTGCCCGTGTCGGACGTCGCTTTCGCGGCCGGCTTCTCGAGCATCCGACAGTTCAACGCCACCCTCGCCGAGGTGTACGAGCGCACCCCGACGGCCCTGCGCGCCTCCGCCCGCAACGCCCGTTCGGGCACAGCGGTGCACGCGGGGGCGACGACGCTCGAGCTGCGGTTGGCCGTCCGGGCGCCGTTCGATCCCGGCGTCCTGGCCTTCCTCGGCTCCCGCGCGGTCGAGGGGCTCGAGGAGGCGTGGCCGGGCGGCTACGGCCGCTCGCTCTCGCTGCCGGGAGGGCCGGCGGCCGTGTGGCTCGAGGCCGACGGGGAGGCGATCCGCTGCACGGCCACGCTCGCCTCCGTCGCGGACGTCGGGCCGCTGGTGGCGCGGGTGCGTCGCCTCCTCGACCTGGACGCCGACCTCCGCGCCATCGACGACGCGCTCTCCGACGACCCCGCGCTCGCCCCGAGCATCGCGGCGCGACCGGGCATCCGCCTCCCCGGCTCGGTCGATGCCGCCGAGACGCTCGTGCGGACGCTGCTCGGCCAGCAGGTCTCGGTTGCGGCGGCGCGCACGGCCGCCACCGGCCTGGTGGCCGCGCTCGGCGAGACCCTGCCGGACGCGATCGCGGGCGGCACGATCGCGCGCGCATTCCCCTCCCCAGCCGTGATCGCCGAGCGCGGTGCAGAGGTGCTGCGCGGGCCGGCGCGACGCATCGACACCGTGCGGCGCGTCTGCGGGCTGCTCGCCGAAGGCGCGCTGAGCCTCGAGGGGAGTCGGGAGGACCTCGCGGCGGAGCTGCTCGCGATCCCCGGCATCGGCCCGTGGACCGCCGGCCTGGTCTCGCTTCGCGTGACCGGCGATCCCGACGTCCTCCTCACCGGCGACCTCGCCCTGCGGAACGGCGCGGGCGCGCTGGGCCTTCCCGAGCAGCCCCATGCCCTCGCCGAGGCGGGACGTCGCTGGGCTCCGTGGCGCAGCTACGCCGGGATGCACCTGTGGGCGGCGGCTACTGCGGCGCGGGCGGGTCGATGACGGGGATCGCTGCAGTCATCGCCTCGATGCCCGAGAGCCGCGCCGGCGAGATGAGTCGCATGACGTCCTCGCGAGACATCAGCCCCGCCTCGACGACGAGATCGGCGACGTTACGGCCTGTCGCGAGCGCCGCCTTCGCGAGCGCGGCGGAGGCCGTGTAGCCGATGCTCGGCGTGAGAGCGGTGACGACGCCGACCGAGGAGGCGACCATCGCCTCCAGCCGGTCGACGTTCGCGGTGATGCCGTCGATGCAGTTCTCGCGGAGGGTCGCGCACGCCTGCGTCATCCACGTGATGCTCTGCAGGAGCGAGTGGGCGATGACCGGCTCGAAGGCATTGAGCTGCAACTGACCCGCCTCGGCCGCCATCGTGACCGTGACGTCGGCTCCCGCGACCGAGTAGGCGACCTGGTTCACCACCTCCGGGATCACCGGATTGACCTTGCCCGGCATGATGCTCGAGCCCGCCTGACGCGGCGGCAGATTGATCTCGCCGAAGCCCGCCTGCGGGCCAGAGGAGAGCAAGCGCAGGTCGTTGCAGATTTTGGAGAGCTTGATGGCCGAGCGCTTGAGCGCGCTCGAGAACGACATGAAGACTCCGGCGTCGCTCGTGGCCTCGACGAGGTCTTGCGCCATCTCGAGGTCGAGGTCGGTGATCGCGTTGAGGTGACGCACGGCGGCGGCCCCGTATCGCGGGTCGGCGGTGATCCCCGTGCCGATCGCGGTCGCTCCGATGTTCACCTCGGCGAGCAGCCAGATCGTCTCGGACAGCCGGGCGTGGTCTTCGCCGAGGGTGGTCGCGAAGCCGTGGAACTCCTGCCCGAGGGTCATCGGCACCGCATCCTGCAACTGGGTGCGGCCGACCTTGAGGACGCTGCCGAACTCGACCGCCTTGCGCGAGAACGAGGCACGCAGGAGGGCCAGCTCGTCGAGCAGGCGACGCAGCGACCAGGTCATCGCGATCTTGATCGCCGTCGGGTACACGTCGTTCGTCGACTGGCTGCGGTTGACGTCGTCGAGGGGGTGCAGCTGGGAGTAGTCGCCCTTGGCATAGCCGCCGATCTCGAGGGCGACGTTGGCGACGACCTCGTTGGCGTTCATGTTGGTGGAGGTGCCGGCTCCCCCCTGGATCACGCCGACGACGAACTGATCGTGGAACTCCCCGTCGATGATGCGCCCGCAAGCTGCCTCGATGAGCTCGGCCTTGGCCGGAGCGAGGCTGCCGAGCTCGGTGTTGGCACGGGCAGCCGCGAGCTTGACGGTGGCGAGGGCACGCACGAGGTCGGGATAGATCGAGATGGGGCGCTTCGAGATCGGGAAGTTCTCGAGCGCGCGTGCGGTGTGGATGCCCCAGTAGGCATCGGCGGGGATCTCGAGGGATCCGAGCGAGTCGGTCTCGGTGCGGGTCGGCGCGTTCTCCGGGGTGTCCAGGGCTCGTCCTTCCGGGTCGTTCTCGGGCAGTGTGCTCGCTGCGAGGCTCACGTCCAGCTCCGTTGCTGTCGTCGTGCGACCCCACGGGTGCAGGGGGCCGCGATCTGCCCGGCCAGCCTAACGTCGGCCGCGGCGGAGGTGTCGGGGCCGCGGCGGCCGTACGACCGGTCTTCAGCCGCACCCGGTCCTCAGCGCAGGAGCGGTACCACGATTCCGACGAAGGCGAGCGCGGCCAGGAGGGCCGCCACTCCGAGCATCACGGAGTTGAGGACGATCCCCCAGACCGCCATCGTGCGGCCCGTCGGCTCGCGACGCACCCCGAGGATGCCGAACACGAGTCCCGCTGTCGGGGCGAGGATCAGGAACCCGAAGAAGATGGAGATGATGCCGAGGAGGAGGCTCACGAGCGAGAACGTGGTCGCGGGAGAGACGACGACAGGCGGGGAGGCGGGAAGGGCTCGGCATCCTGGAGCCGAGGACGCGGCGGGGTATGTCGAGTAGTCGGTCGGGGTCGTGTTGCCCGGAGTGGGGGCCTCGGCCAGCACCGCCGTGGAGCCGACGCTGTCGGTCGGCTGCTCGTCGGTGGCGAGGAGAGGGTTGCGGTCGTTGGTGGTCATGGTGCTCCTTCGGTGGTCATCGCGGCAGTGGTTCCACGCTAGGGAAGCGGTCTCCGCCGCTCCATCCGGTCAACCCCCCGACGACTCGGGCGGCCCCCACCGCGGGTGAGGGGGGCGGATGCGAGACTGACGGGAGGCGCGAGGAGGCGATGGGCGGATGGACGAGGATGAGCTCCGGCATCGCACCCGCGACAGACGAGGCGCTCGGGCGATCTGGTTCGCCGGGCTTTCGGCGCTGGCCGGTTTCGTGGTGCTCTCGCCGGTGATCTCACTCACCGCCACCGCGATGACGTGGGGCGCCCGCCGTCGGACCGGCACGCTCAGCGACCGCAACGGCGTCGTGGCCGTCAACTGGCAGCTCACCTACCTCGCCTTCCAGCTGATGCTCGTGCCGCTGCACCTCGCTCTCGTCTCGGTCCGAGACTCGCTCGGCGCAGACTGGCCGCTCGCGACGATCTCGGCGATCCTCCTCCTGGCGGCGCTGAACCTGGTGCTCTGCACGGTGCTCGGCATTCGCTCGGGGCGCGGGCACCTCGTGCGCCTGCCCATCGCGGTGCCGTTCGTCCGCTCCTCGCGACCGGAACGATGAGGAACCCGCGAGCGAGCGCCGCCTCCGTGAGCGGTGCCAGTCTGGAGGTGTGATCGCCTTCCCGCCGCCCCTGCTCGTCGTCGCCGACGACGGCACCCATCTGGCCACCTACTCCGTCGGCGAGGAGGATGCGCCCACAGTGCTCGCCGTGCACGGATTCGCGTCGAACGCCGTGCTCAACTGGGAGACGGCCGGCTGGCTACGGACCCTGTCCCGCGCCGGGTACCGCGTGGTCGCGCTCGACCAGCGCGGGCACGGCGCCAGCGAGAAGCCGCACCGCCCGGACGCGTACGGCGTGGACGCGATGGTCGCGGACATCGTGCGGGTCATCGAGTCCTACGACCTGATCGCCCCGCACTACCTCGGCTACTCGCTCGGCGCACGCCTCGGCTGGGTGCTGGGGCTCGAGCATCCCGAGCTGGTCGCGACGCTGAGCCTCGGCGGCCTGTCGGTCGGAGAGGCGCTGCGACACTTCGATGCCGACGCCGCGCGGGCACGCGTGGCGGGCGGAGGAGAGATCGACGACAGCTTCACCCGCGCCTTCATCGGCATGGCGGAGGGCGTACGCGGCAACGACCTGGCGGCGCTCGTCGCGGTGGCCGACGGAGTTCGCGGCGGCACGCATCCCGAGACAGGGCGACACCCCGCGGTGCCGACGCTGCTGGTCACGGGCGACGCCGACCCGATCGCCAGCGGAGGCGCGCGGCTCGCCGAGGAGGCCGGCGCGCGCTTCGTGAGCGTGCCGGGCCGCGACCACACCAGCACCGTGCCTGCCCGGGCCTTCAAGGACGCCGTGCTGGAGTTCCTCGCCGAGCACTGACGGGGCGCGGGCGGGGCCCGGGCCAGGTAGCCCTGCGGGCCGCCTCCCGTGCGATGCCGCCCGCCCAGTGCTGCGGAGCGCATGTGGAGCGGCCTCGGAGGTGGGCCGCGTAGCGTGCCTCTGGTGCAGGCGATCCGCGTCGAGAACCCCGGCCCCGACTCCCGGCTTGTGCTCGAGGACGTGCCCCGCCCCTCCGTCAGGGCCGGCGAGGTCCTGATCCGCGTCACGGCAGCGGGCGTCAACCGCGCCGATCTCGGGCAGCGCGGAGGCGTCTACCCGCCGCCGCGGGGCGCCTCCGAGATCCTCGGGATGGAGGTCTCCGGCACCGTCGTGGAGGCCGCAGCCGACGTCCGTGAGGGCGACGAGGTGTGCGCCCTGCTCTCGGGAGGCGGCTACGCCGAGTACGTCGCGGTCGATGCAGGCCTCGTGCTCCCCGTCCCCGCGGGCATCGACCTCGTATCCGCAGCGGCGCTGCCCGAGGCCATCGCCACGGTGTGGTCGAATCTGGTCATGGTGGCCGGGCTGGGGCCAGACGACACGGTCCTGATCCATGGCGGCGGCAGCGGCATCGGAACGGCGGCGATCCAGGTCGCCTCCGCCCTCGGAGCGCGCGTCGCCGTGACCGCGGGCAGCCCCCGGAAGCTCGAGGCCTGCCGCAGCCTCGGGGCAGACATCCTCATCGACTACCACGAGGAGGACTTCGTTCAGCGCGTTCATGCCGAGACGGACGGGCGCGGAGTCGACGTCATCCTCGACCCGATCGGCGGCGACTACCTTGCGCGCAACATCGAGGCGCTTGCGACAGGCGGTCGCGTGGTCGTCATCGGCAACCAGTCGGGCGCGCTCGGCTCGGTCGACCTCGGCGTGCTGATGCGTAAGCGCGGAGCCGTGCACGCCACGACCCTCCGCGCCCGGCCGCTGGACGAGCGACGTGAGATCGTCAGGCAGCTGCGCTCTCAGGCATGGCCGCTCATCGCGGAGGGACGGGTGCGCCCGGTGGTCGACGACGTGCTCCCCCTCGCCGACGCCGAGCGCGCGCACGAACGGATGCGCGCCTCCCGGCACATCGGCAAGCTGCTGCTCACGCCGTAGTCCTGCACAACATCAGCTGAGACAGCTCGTCGCGCACGATGGTGCACGAGAGCGCGTCTCAGCTGACGCTGTGTTGCGGACCGCGCGGCGAGCGCCGCTCAGAGCCCGGTGCGCAGCAGCCCGAGCGAGCGGTTGATGGCGTCGATGTCGACTGCCGCAGGGTCGAAGGAGGCACCCGGCGCGAGTCCGAGAGCCTCCAGCGCCTCCGCATGGTCGGCCGAGGAGGGGTCGGTGGCCGCGCGGACGGTGTCGGCCCAGGCGGCCGGGCCGCCGCTCGCGTCGAGAGGCGCCGCGCCGCGCGCACCCGTGCACCGCGGCAGAGCCGCTCGCAAGGGCGCGATCGCCTCAAGACGGATGACGTGGCGCCACTCGTCCTCGAGGTCATACACGTAGAAGAGCTCATCCGCCACATCGTTCAGCACCTCGGCGAGCACGACGCTCGCCTCGTCGACGAGATCGGAGCCGAGCTCCTCGGCGTCGGACGGCGAGCCGATACGCGCGTGATCCTCGTCAGGGACTCCCACGCTGAAGTAGTGCGGCTGCGCGTCGCTCCAGCCGAGCGCGAGCTGCACGGCGAGGTGCAGATCGCGCAGCGTCGACTCCGACGAGAGTTCGAGCGTGCGCCACACCGCGGGCTTCGTGCCGAGCACGGCGACGCGGAGCGCGTAGGCGGCGGCGGTCTCGTCGGTCGCCTCGTCGAGAATCTCGAGGCGACTGGCCTCTCGTGCACCGAGCAGCAGAATGCTCGCGCGCACGACGGACGCGATCACGGGCCGCAGCGCGTCGGGCACGGTATAGCCGAACTCGGGCGAGTGCAGGAGCAGGCCGAGCTCGGCGGCGTCGTCGAGCATCCGCTCGGCAGCGCCGACCATCCGCTCGCGCTCGTCGAGCGCCTCCTCGAGCAAGACTTCGGAGTCGGCTGCGAGCTCGTCGATCAGCTCGCCGACGACGAGGCCGGGGTGCATCGACGCCTGGCAGGCGACCGCCATGCGGACGAGCACGGCGTCGGTGATCGTGATCGCACGCACCTCGGGCGTGAACGCGCCGTTCTCGGTGTCGGCGGCAGCCAGACCCGCCTGCGCGCTGCGCGCCCACAGGTCGAGGAAGTGCGCGACGTAGGCAACGCGCTCCGCCGCCGCCTCCTGCGCGTCGGAGCTGCGCCAGAGCACGGCTGCCTCGCCGAGCACGGCAGAGCGCCCGTCGGCCTCGAGGACCTCGGAGGAGAGGAGAGCATCCCACCATGCTGCGACCGGGATGCGCACCGCGTCGTCGCTCGGGGTCGACCCGGCGGAGGCGATGCCCGCCTCGACCGCGATCTCGCGGGCCGCGCGCTCCGTGAGCGTCGCCTCATCGGTCGCGGCGAGATGCTCGACGACCACATCGGCGGCGTGGACCAGCGCGGAGGCGCGGACGGCGGCCAGCTGCTCGGCGGCGGGCACCTCCTCGAGCTCGGTGAGGTCGTCGAGGACGGCATCGATGAAGGAGCCCGCCAGGTCGAGGACCTCGTCGAGGACGGCCTGGCACTCCTCGAGCTCTTCGTCGGTGCCGGTCCAGAGATCCTCCTCGGTGAGGAAGTCGAGGAAGTGCTCGACGACCTCGGCGACGGTGAAGAGGGTGTCGTCGAGATCGGCCTCGCTCTCGTCGCCCGAGAGGTCGGCTTCGATCTGGTCGAAGACCGCCTCGAGCAGCTCCGCATCGGGGCGCGCGAAGGAGCCGCGGGGTCGGAGATCACGGGTCATCGCGAAGAGGTCGGTGAGGACGTCGACGGCCTCATCGACCTCGAGGTGCTCGTGCAGAGCGCCGACGTCGGCCAGGTGCGCGCGGTACCAGCTGCGGAACCGCACCATCAGCGCGGTCTCGGCGGTGCGCCCGCCGCCCTGTCCGCCTCCCTCGCGCCCGCCTCCGGATCGACCCTGATTGCGCTTCTTGCCCATCGTTCCTCCGCGACCGCTCCACTCACGACGAAGCAGTACAGCCTACCCAGCGCGACGACCCGGTGGAACGCCGAGAACGGGTGCTCACCGGACGTTCATCCGTCTCGCACATCCGGCGCGGAGTCGACGTCGACCGGGCGCGGTGCTGAACAGGGGGTCTCAGCGACCTCGCGTCTTCTGCCACTGTGGGAGGCCCGCTTGTCCTGCTCACCCTGGAGCACCTGTGAACCCCTCCTTCGGCGCGCCCTCCCGACGCAGCGTCTCGGCCCTCGCCGCCTGGAGCGTCCCCGTCGTCGCCGTAGCGCTCGCGGCCCCCGCCGCGGTCGCCTCCGAGACGCTGTCCGCGCCCGCCGAGCAGGAGGGGTGGAACGTCGCCGCGCGCTCGGGAACCAGCCTCTCCTCGGGCGGCCTGAGCGGCTATACGGGTTTCGCGTTCCAGGAGACGGCTGGTCGGGTCCCGGCCCCCGTGATCGCCTTCGTCGAGACGTACATCCTCGACATCACCGCGACGTGGAGTGAGTTCGAGAGCAGCTCCTCTGCGCGTGCGGAGGCACTCGGCCTCGCGGCCTCGGTGATGCTGGCGACCCTCGTGGCGCCGACCTCGACCACCGCGGGAGTCTCGGTCGGGGCCTGGAGCGCCGTCGCAGGTCCGAGCGACCAGGGTCCGACGTATGGGATCTATAACGGAGTGATCAACGGTGGCGTCTGGAACCAGGTGATCCGATGGCGCGCGACCCGCACCGTCACGGTGACGCAGCTCGGCGCCCTGGGGCAGGCGGGGTACAGCGAGGTCGCGAGCGTCGAGCGCCCCTACGGCAGCCAGACGACCGCCTTCTCGTTCTCGCTCACACCGGTCGCCGGGAGCGGTACGGTCGCCGACGACGACACGCCTGTTCTTCGGGGCACAGTCACTGTCGCGCCAAACCCGGGCCCCCCTTCCAACGGAGGCGGGGGCACGTTCCAGCCCGACAGAGGCGGAAACGGGCCGACGATCCCGCCGTCGCCCCCGGGCGGCACGCCCTTTCCGCAGCCGACCACGGGCAATCCCACGTCGGGCCCGTCCATACCGGTGCGGTGACGCCGGGCCTCGGCGTCGCGCATGTCGTGACGGCACGGCCGCCTCGCTCGCTCCTCCTCCGACCTCGCCGCCGGCGATGCGTGCGCACAGCGCCCGATGTCAGGCCCGTGCGAGCGCGGAGGCGAGCACGGCCCCGCCGACCAACAGACCGACCGTCGTCGCGTAGTAGCCGAGAATGAGGGCGAAGAGCGCCAACCCCCAGCCGGCCTCGCCGGTGCGGCGGATCTGCGCGCGCGCGACGTGTCCGCAGACCACTCCTCCGATGCCGGCGAAGAACGAGAGCACGAAGGCGACGACGGCCACCGTGTTCACGCGCGGATCGGTGACGAGGCCGGCATCACGGCGCGCCCGGCCCTGCGCGAGCGCGATCGGGAGCCCGATCGCCAGCACGATCACCGGAGAGAAGACGACGAGGATGAGGAGCAGGTGCCAGCCCTGCAGTCCAGCGAACATGCTTCGACGGTAGCGGAACACGCCTCCTCAGAGCGCGGGCGGAGTCAGCCGGCGAGACGGAGGTGGCGCGTGGCGATCCACCAGCAGGAGCCGTAGGCGAGGACGTCGCCCGCGAGCGAAGCGCAGGCGCCGCGCGTCGCGGAGGACACAGAGCAGCCGGCCGACTCTTCGTCTCGCGGCTCGGCGTCGGTCGTCAGCTCGTCGTGGCGGCGGGCATGTCACTGCCCTCCGATGCCGCCGTGGCGGCGGCGACACCTCGACCGAAAGCCTGGCCCTGCAGGATCGCTCCCAGGTCGACGCCGGTCGCCGACTTGACGCTGTCGAACGTGGCGGCGAGGCTCGCCGCCTGCTCGCGGGCGATGTGCGTGCCAGCGGTATCGCCGCCGATCAGCGTGATGGTGCCGACGTTCTGATAGCCCTTCGCGAACTCGGCCATGAGCGCCGGGAGCTGCCCGACGAGCTCGCGACCGAGGACCGCCTCCTGGTTCTCGCGGAGCGCCTCCGCCTCGGCCTGGATGGCCGCCGCGCTCGCCTCGCCCTTGGCGCGCAGAGACTCCGCCTCGGCCGCGGCCCTCACCCGCAGAGCCTCCGCCTCTGCGCCCGCCTGGGCTCGCAGCGCCTCCGCTTCCGCCTCAGCACGCGCACGGACGGCAGCCGCCTCGGCCGCGGCCGACGCCTGCCGGGCCTCAGCCTGTCGCTGGACGGCATAGGCCTCGGCGTCGGACTCCTGCTGCGCGACCTGACGATCGGTCTCGGCCTTCTTCTGGCGTGCGTACGACTCCGCATCGGCCTCGGTCTGGCTGCGGTACTTCTCGGCATCAGCGACGCGCTTGACGTCGGCGTCGAGCTCGGCCTGCCGATTCTCGGCCCGCTGCACGAGAACGGCCTGCTCGCGCTCGGCGCGGGCGAGATTCTCGGCCTGCTCGGCTTCGGCGTTGGCGCGACCGACCTCGGACTTCGATGCGGCGGTGTTCTTGTCGTACGCGGTCTGCTCGATCAGATTCGCTTCTTCGGTCGCGAGCTGACGTGCCTTGACCTCGCGGGCCGCGTTGATGCGAGCGACCTCAGCCTCCCGCTTGACCCGCTCGACCTCCTGAGCGCCGAGGGCGTCGATGTACCCGTTGCGGTCGGTGACACCCTGGATCGCGAACGAATCGAGGACGAGGCCCTGGGCGAGCAGGTCACCCTTGATGCCCTCGGCGATCTCGTCGCCGAGCTTCTGTCGGTCCTGCATGACTTCTTCGACGCTGAGCTTCGCCACGACACCGCGAAGGGCGCCCTCCAGCTGCTCGGTCGTGAAGACATCGATCGCCTGGTCCTGCGAGGCGAATCGCTCCGCGGCAGCACGCACCTGGTCCGGCGTGGATCCGATCTTGACGAGGGCGACACCGGCGAGGTGGATCGTCACGCCGTTCTTCGTCTGGGCGACTGGCTCCATCTTGATCTGACGGGAACGCAACGAGATGCGGTCGGACCGCTGGGTCAGTTTGTTGACGAAGGCTCCGCCTCCCGTGATGACGGTCATGTTCGAGGTCAGTCCGTCGTCGCCGCGCTGCTTTTTGCCGATGATCACGATCGCCTCGTCCGCTTGCGGCACCTGATACCAGGCCCGGAAGATGAAGAAGCCGATGAGCGCACACAGCAGCACCGCGCCGACGGCGACCCCTACGGCGACGATCCAGAACAGATCGAGTTCCATGGACGAGCGACCCCCTTCATCGAACCCGCCGGGCGCGGGTTTCTGAGAGAACTATAAGGCGCAGGGGACACCGAGGGATCCGATGTGGCAGGCGCCAGGCGAGGTGGCGCCGGGGTTCTTCGCGCGCTGCACCGCCACGATGCGCGGATGCGCGCAATTGCTCGGTTCAAGAAATCAACGAGAGAGCGCTCTTGTCGATCAGTTCAATCCACGAACCCCCGCACTCGAGCAAGATCGAAGACCCCCAGAAGAAGCGTAGGAGGATGTTCGGCGAACACGATCAAATTATCCTCCTTGAAAAGTTGGACGGAGTCGGCTTCTCGTCCGACCATGTGAACAGCGCCAAGAGAATGTAAGTCCGCGAAAGAGCGAGTCGCGCGCAGAGATACCGCTCTGCTTCGCGCCACAGCTCCGACGTCGACGCACGCAGAGATCGTTCGAAAGCATCGAGGGCCAACCTCGTCCGGTCCGAGTTCAACATAGCCTGACCAGCCAGGCGACGAGCACCCCCGATTCGCGACGTAGCGCCGTACCGGGCAGAAATTTCGCTTTTCCCCAGTGGTCAAGCAGAACGGTTGAACAATCAGTCTCTCTGGCCCAATTAGACTTATCGCACGAGCATCGTAATCAATCCTTTGTATACCAGATCATCCGCTTGTCCAACCCAGTACCATCGGGCCGAGTATAGGGCAACATGAACATTCTTGCGTACGTTCTCATCCATAATTGTGATCATAAGCCCGCGCTCATCACCCTCAAAAAATTTGATTCGGCCGAGATCTGCGTCTACCAGACAGCTCCTGTCGATTTTTGCGGCCAAGTATAATTCATGGTCGTTAGACCAGATATTAACGTAATTTTCGGAAAGAGTAATACCGACAAATCTTTTTTTATCGGCCACAAACCGACCTTCGCTCGAAGGGTGACTTCTGATAAATTTCCGAAAATCGCGAGCCGGTCTCGCGATCCAAAATTCAGTATTATTCCCCCGAATCAGTGCGCTTTTCAACCCAAGCGCCTGTCCTATGACCACGTAGTAGACAATACACAAAGGAATAAATGCTGAACTAAGACCCAGGAGGAATTCAGGTCCGATCGAAATGCCGTTGCCTTTCCAAACGACCAAGGTAGTTACGACGGTGGTAGCAGCTATTGCGATGACCGCGACCAAATAGCGGAGCGACAAACGCGGACCATGCGGATTTCCGTTAGAACTCATTATTACACCTTGTAACTGGATTCGAAGGCGCTTAACGAACTCATCAGCAATTCGCCTTGTGCGGCGGGTTGTGGTGCCAAGATTACCCGGGAATATTCTTGATGACGGCACGAAGGGCAATGACACGCCATCTGCGCCCGATAGCACGAAAGCTGGCGCGAACTGGACTCTATAGAATTCCACGTAATCGATTTCAACACCGTTGATCCACTTCCGAGGAATGCGCGCAACGACTCCCGTCCTGTCATGAAGGACTAATCCATCACTGTTTGCTTCAGCCAGGAAAAGTCGCCCCGTGGGCCAAATCCCAAAGGCTTCAGGCATGTCAGGCAGACGCTCTTGATTACAGAACACTTCGCTCGCCGGGTTAACTTGAAGGGTCTTGAAGAAACCCCTGTACTTTACGCGCATGAATACGACCATTACGGCGAAAATTAGCAAGACTGGAACGAGGACCCAGATGGCTCCCCCACTCAGGCTGCTTTCGCGTCGAAAGTCGAGCCATATGAAAGCGCCAACGAAAAGTAGAACTCCGGTCGCGTAGAGGGGGTATACAAATCGCTTCACGTTATTCTTCCTCAAAATTGTTGAACAACATCGCCGCTGAGCATGGTGAGGTCCCATCTTAGTTCCCGCGCGCCCGCGGCCATGGAACCCCCGAATGGCCCCACCGCTTCAAACATCAGTGCTGTTCGGCAGGTTGGAGTAGAGACACCGACCCCCATGCAGGTGTAGAGAGTGGACAGCCCTCCTGTGATGGCCGCAATTGGAGCCGCGATCGGAGCCGCTCCGGGTATCAACGCGATGATTGCAGCGCCGATTGCAATCCAGCCAATGACAGTTCCCATATCTTTGAGATTGGACTTTACTTGAGCATCGGAAATCTTTGCGGGCTGCGGACTGGGTCCACCTGTACAGGAATTTCGGATACAACCCGATTTTGGGGCGATGGGTGTAGCGGAAGGTCGGCTCGATGTAATGCCACCCTTGCCATCAGGAACGATGGTGTACCCGCTCTTGTTATTGACGAGTCGCTCCGCAGAATCCGCTGAGAGCTCGCCGGTGAGGTCGAGCTTGTTGATTGGATCGAGAGGGTAGTTGTAGTCGTTGTCCACTCCTCCCTCTACTGGGTCGGTGGAGAGGAAGCGGCCGAGCGCTGC
>NZ_JADKSO010000005.1 GCF_015351245.1 Rathayibacter sp. VKM Ac-2879 | reverse complement strand
AGCTCGCTGCTCTCGCCGCGCCCCTCGTGAAAAGCGGCTACGGCACCTACCTCCAACGACTCCCCGAACTCGGACGCGCGGCCTCGCCGTCCTGAGTCCCGCTGTGGGCGTGCGCTAGCGTCACTCACGAGAGCCTTCGCCCTGCCCTCCACTCCCCCTTCTTCCTTCTCGAACCTGTAGGAGCACTCGTGCGGATCCTGGTCACCGGCGGCGCCGGCTTCATCGGCAGCAACTTCGTCCATCTCACTCTTCGCGAGCGCCCAGACGCGCGAATCACCGTGCTCGACAAGCTCACCTACGCCGGCAACCGCGACTCCCTCGCACCGGTGGCCGACCGCGTCACCTTCGTCGAGGGCGACATCGCCGACGCCGAGCTCGTCGACCGGCTCGTCTCCGAAAGCGAGCTGGTCGTGCACTTCGCCGCGGAGTCGCACAACGACAACTCACTCGAGAACCCGGCCCCGTTCCTCGAGACGAACATCATCGGAACCTTCACCCTTCTGCAGGCGGTCCGAACGCACGACGTGCGCTACCACCACATCTCGACCGACGAGGTCTATGGCGACCTCGAGCTCGACGATCCGGCGAAGTTCACCGAGCAGACCCCCTACAACCCCTCGAGCCCCTATTCCTCGACCAAGGCCGGCAGCGATCTGCTCGTACGCGCCTGGGTCCGCTCCTTCGGCGTGAAGGCCACGATCTCGAACTGCTCGAACAACTACGGCCCCTACCAGCACGTCGAGAAGTTCATCCCTCGGCAGATCACGAACGTCATCGACGGCATCCGCCCCAAGCTCTACGGAGCGGGCGAGAACGTGCGCGACTGGATCCATGTCGACGACCACAACAGCGGTGTGTGGGCGATCATCGAACGCGGCGAGATCGGCGAGACCTACCTCATCGGTGCCGACGGCGAGAAGAACAACCTCGAGGTCGTGAAGCTGATCCTCGCCGAGTTCGGCCAGGCCGAGGACTCCTTCGACCACGTGACCGATCGCCCCGGACACGACCTCCGCTACGCCATCGACTCCACTCGCCTCCGGACAGAGCTCGGCTGGGAGCCCCGGTACACCGACTTCGAGTCCGGCCTGGCCGCGACCGTCGAGTGGTACCGCGAGAACGAGTCGTGGTGGCGTCCGCAGAAGGCGGCGACCGAGGAGAAGTACGCGGCGCAGACCGGAGTAGATGCGTGACCAGATCAGTAGCCATTATCGGTACACGCGGCTATCCGAGCTACTACGGCGGCTTCGAGACCGCGGTCCGGAGAATCGCGCCGCACCTCGCGGAACACGGGTGGGACGTCACAGTCTATGGACGCCCTGGCTCCACCAAGACGGACGACCCTGGGTTGGACCCGCGGGTGGTGAGCCGGCAGACGCGCGGCATTGAATCGAAATCGCTCAGCACCTTGAGCTACGGCCTCACCGCTTGCCTCGACGCGGCTCGCCGGAAACCGGACGTGGCACTTGTCATGAACGTCGCCAATGGCTTTTGGCTTCCCCTCCTCAAAGCTCGAGGCATCCCGACTCTCGTGAACGTCGATGGGATCGAATGGGACCGCGCGAAGTGGGGTCGGGCCGCGAAGGCGATGTTCCGCGCCGGTGCGAAGATGACTGCGATGGTCGGTGACGAGCTGCTCTTCGATGCGGAGGCCATCGGGGAGAGGTGGCGTCGAGACTTCGGGCGCGACGGGGTCTTCGTGCCATACGGTGGCGACGTGCCGCCGGAGCTGCCCGTGAAAGAAGGCCTCACCCATCGGGGATATATCCTTGTCGTCGCCCGCTTCGTGCCCGAGAACTCCATCGGCGAGTTCATGGATGCAACAGAGACGCTGAGCGCACGCTGGCCCATCGTCATCGTCGGATCGACCGGGTACGGCGGAGAATTAGACGACCGAGCGAAAGCCCTGTCCGACTCGTCGCCAAACATCCACTGGCTCGGGCACGTTAGTGACGATCGCCTGCTTTTGTCTCTCTGGCGTCACGCGGGGGTGTACTTCCACGGCCATAGTGTCGGAGGAACGAACCCTGCACTGGTCCAGGCGATGGCCTGCGGGATTCCGATTGTCGCCCGGGACACCGTCTACAATCGCGAAGTCCTCGGGAGCAACGCGGTCTTCACTTCTCCGAACCCTGAGGCGATCGCCGCGAATGTCGACGCCCTCATGGCCGATCCTGTTCTCCAAGAACGCTTTGCGACAGCCGTGCAAGAGCGGGCCATATCCGACTACTCCTGGCAGTCCGTCTGCGACCGTTACGAGGATGCACTGCTGACGCTCATCCGGGAGCCTGTCCGGCGCTGAACTGTGTCGCCGAGGGCATGCCGCGTATCTCTCGACGCGAGGCGCCCATCGTGACGCCCACAGCATGCGGCAACGCGAGAACGTGTTGCTGAAAGCTGATTCCCGGGTCCAGGGCGACGTGTGTCCCGCGCTGAGATCTCTGACGACGTCTGGGCTTCAGCCGACTCGTCGCGCAGCGCTTCAAGGCCCTGGGCGAGTGGCGGGAAGTCACAATCGTGGTGCGCCTGAGTCTCGGTGACGTCAGCCGCACGTTGACGCATCATGATCTCACCAGCCTCGGCGACCCCCGACACGATGGCCGGGTAGGCATGTTTCCCGACCCGTCGAATTCCGTCCTCTGCCCCATGCCGCGCCGCCTACTGTCCAGCTGTCGCCATGAATCACGCGCGCAGCAGAGACCTTGAGCAAACACGCCCTAGGTCGAGGTCTTCATCATCGACGGCGGGGTGCGCCCACAGGAGGCCTCACCCGAGCGGATCTGGGCATGCCGCCTCGCGCGGACGGAGTGCCGCGTCCGATCCGTCCCGTGTCGGCCGTGGTGGCGAGTGCTTCCGCCCCCTCTGCGGAGTCGGAGGTGAAGATCATCACGAGACCCGCCCCCACGAGCAGCCAGATGAGGAAGCTCACCGCCCCCTCCTGGAAGGTGGGTAGAACGATCTGACTGACCGCCGTCGCGCTCAGCACGGCGACGGGGAGGAAGCCCAGGCCTCCGTGAGCCTTCACCGAGATTCGACAGATACGGACGAGGAGGAACAAGAAAATAAGGAGCACGGCGATACCGGACTCGAGCGCGAGAAGCAGCAAGAAGCTCTCGACACGATACGAATCCGCGTACTGTTCGGCCCGCGGACCGACGACGCCGAGACCGAGACCGAATGGATGCTCGAACATCGTCTGTATGCCGGCTTCGAGGCTGAGTGAATGGCCACCCACCGACGGGTCACCGTCCTCTCCCAGCTTGTTCGTTATATAGAGGAAAGCGCCTCCCGCCACCGTCGCGACAGCCGCGATGATGAAACCCCCCGTAAGAAGAGGGGACCGCCGATGAATGCCATGTGCCGCGAGGACGCTGAGAACGACGGCCATTCCGAGAATGCCGCTGCGGGACTCGGAGAGCATGATCGCCGCAACGGGTAGAGCCGAGAGCAGCAGGCGGTGAGACGCGCGGAGACGTGGAAGGAGCCAGATCACGGCGAGCGTAGCCGCCATGACGACCGCCATCTCGTTCGGGCCCACGAAAGGACTGAATGCACGGGGTCGCAGACTTCCCGAGCTGAACAAAGACGTGGGGAAGTCCTCCTGCCGCGCGACGGGCAGGATCTGGATGTCGAGAAGCCACTGGAGCCCGATCGACCACGTCACCAGCGCCGTGGCCGCAGCCACCTCCATCGCCCCCACGAACACCGCCAGGAGTCGTCCTACGGACCGGCGATCGAGAAGGGCGGGAACCACGATGAGGAGGAGGAGCGGCTCGTAATCATTGCGCCAGCCGTAGCTCGCCTGGGCGACAGAGGGGGTGAAGACGCCGGCGATGAGAGGAACAGTCACCATCAGGACCACCAGGCCCACCAGCCAGCGGGGAACTCTTCTGAGCCGACCCGACACGAGCGCGACGAGGAGGAGGCCGAGGAGGAGGAAGTCCTTGCTGGCTCCATAGATCGTCGCGATGGCGCCACCCGCGGTGATCTGCGTGATGAGCCCATTGAACGGAACGAGGAGCACGAGGAGGTGAAGCCCCAGCACAGGACGACGAACGAGGATGAGCACGAGCGCGAGACCGATCGCACCGAGGAGAGTGAACTCGGGGCCTGCGACGAGAATGACCACCGCGACGACCAACAGGGACCCAACGGTCGCCGCCACCCGTCGCGCGAGAGACCACCGCGTCATGCGCACGTGCTCGCCAGAAGCGCGGCGACCGGAGGTCGAGACGTGATGGTCGGGCAGATCATCAGAGCGCTCCTTTTGCGAGTGGTGAGTCCTATAGTACGGGCTCGTCACGCCCGCCGAGAAGCGGCCAGGCCCGCGGCGAGTGACGGCTTCGCAGCGCGATTCGGCAATTTTCCATCCGCTTCCGCTGGCGGCCCTCTCTGGGCTCTTCTCCATGCACCGCACCTAACGTGGCCTCGACGTCGTGCACGGCAACCCCCGAGAGAAACCGAGAACTCATGCTCCTCGATCGATGCGGTTCCACAAATCGCGCCTTACCGCGGCGGGCGACGAATGCCTGAGCAGCGTGAGCCAGAGGAGCCGGCCGAGAACGGCAAGGCGCCGGTACGCCCCCCGCGCCCGAAGATGTCGCTCACGACTCGACGAACGTTGCTCGTCGCCGTCCTCGGAGGGGGCGCGGCAGGCGCCCTCGCTGGAGCGGCCGCGGGACGCGAGAAGCTGTTTGGACTGGACGAGTACGACCTGGACCAGGGTCGGCCGCTGGCGACGGCCGCCTCGGGGCTCATCGCGGACGGTGCCACCGACAACGCTCAGCTGCTCAACGATCTCGTCGCCTCCGCGGCGGAGGGCACCGTCATCACTCTCCCACCCGGAGTGCTGCTCATCGCCAGCCGACTACGGATGCGCTCGGGAATCACCTTGGTAGGCGCCGATTTCTTGCAAAGCACGATACGCCTCGCCGACGGGGCGAACGGCCCGTTCGTCCTTCTGCAGGAGATCTCGTCGGTCACCGTCCACGGAATACGCTTCGACGGCGGTGCGCAAAAACCTGGAGAGGTCGCTCTTCAGATCCAAGGCTGCTCGGACGTCGTGGTCGAGGAGTGTGCGTTCGAACGCATGGCTCCCGCGATCCACACCTATGGCGCGGGCACCGCCACGGGATCGAACGTGACGATCGCCCGGAATTCCTTCTCGAAGATGAACGACTTCGCTGTCAGAGTCAGCGACGGTTGCGACTCGGTGACGATCCGAGACAACACTGTGACGGACGTACAGAAGGTGTCGGCGCCGAGCCCGGCAGCGTTTTCCATCTCGGCAGCCGACGTGAGCGTCGTCGGGAACATCGTCGAGAGTTCGATCGATACCGGCGTGATGGTCGCCGGCGAGACGGCGAAGAACGTGTCGGTCTCAGAGAATGTGCTCTCCACCACTCTCGTCGGAATCTTCGTCGGCAGCGGAGCGAACGGCGTACGTGTGAGCGGGAACCGAATTAGCTCTGCGAAAGACTTCGGCATTCATGTCTTCGACAGCGATGCCCGCCCCGTGGATGCGACGGTCTCCACCAACCAGGTCATCACGTCAGGTAAGACAGGCATCCAGATCGAAGGCGTCTCAGAGCTCACCGTCACCGCCAATGTCGTCAGCGATCCAGGTACCCGCTCCGATGCCAAGCCGAGCTGGCGCGGAGGCATCGTCGCGACGGCCACCACTGGAGGACCGCCCTCGCACCTCAGCATCTCGAGCAACGTCATCTCGAGCTCCGCATCGAATTCCGTCATGCCTCACGGCATCCTGATCGAATCGGCGGGCGAGGATCTGTACATGCAGGGCAACGTGATCCGCGGCGCGGCAAGCGCCGAGGTCGTCGTTCCCTCCGAATTGCGCGCTCCTTACTACGTCGAGACCGCAACGCAGGTGCTGACCTCGCGGACGACTTCAGCGCAATGAACGTCGCTTGACGGGCGGAGGCGGCATGTCCCGAGAGGCCGACGAGCACGTGGCGGTCATGACAGCACGAACGGCACGTCGATACTCGATGTCGCACCAGCATCGGCTACGGAGACGCGGAAGAGGTAAGCGCCGGGTGCAGCAACTGCACCGTCGGAGCGAAGACCGTCCCAGGAGATGTTCCGCGGACCGGACGAATAGCTCTGAACGCTCGCGAGCGTCTTCAAGACGGTACCGCTCGCCGATATCACCTTGATGGTAAGGCTCGAACGGTCGCCGAGCACGAGCCGAAGCACCACTGGAGCCTTCCCGGACGTCGTCTTCGCGTCAGGTGGCGATGCCACAAAGACCGGAACGGGCGAGAGAGCAGCAGTGATTCGAGAGTCGACGACCGCCGGGGTCGAGACGCCCGCCGGGCCGCTCAGTTGAGCGCTCGTACCCGGGACAGCCAGTGACGCGTCCGCGGAAGTGAGCATGTAGACCGCCTGGGTGATCTTCGAGTCTCCGAGGAACACCGTCCCCCGGGTCGCGCCTCCTTCGTGCGCGCTCAGATCATCGAGGATGAATCGGCCGGCTGTCACTCCGGACGTGGATTTATAGACGCTGATCGCCGTTACCACAATGGGATAGTCGACCACTCCATCGTTATTCCCCCCTGAATGGGACTGCGTGGGGTTCCCGCCGTCGAGATAGTAGACCATTCGCTTCCACTTCGCCGTTCCGACACTTCCGATCTTAGACTCGAAGGACTCACCCGTAGAGTCTTTGAACTTGAGAAATACGGAATGATTACTCGAGTCTCCATACACCCAGAGGGATAACGCAGTAGGCTTACCCGGCACAGGTCTATTGAGGCTGATGAGGCTGCCCGTGGCGCCGGCCGACGAGTAGTTGTAGTCGACGGCGAGAGCACCCGCTCCAGCCAGCCTGCTCGACGTGACGCTCAGACCGGTCGAGCCATTCGTGCCCAGCGAGGATCGGGAGATCCCTGCGGTCGACGCGAAGTCCTCGACCACGGTGGTCGAGCCACTCGGGCTGGGGTTCGCCGCACCGATCGCCGTCGAGCCCGCTGTCGCCTGGCCGAAACGTTGGAACGCGCCGTAGGCGGGCTTCAGTCGCCCGCCGCGCTCGATGAGCCCATAGCTGTCGATCGAGCTGCCCGATGTACCGTTCTCGCGAAGGTTGTACCACAGCGCGCTCACTACCCCTTCTGCGGCGGCCTTGATCGCAAAGCGGGAGAGGTATTGCGCCTGCTGGTCTTCCGTCGCCTTGTTGGCGCAGCCGTCGCAGGTCGTCCAGCCGAATTCTGTGATCCATATACGACGGCCGGGGGCGTTCCGGGCAATCCATGTTTGCGCACTGCTGAACCAGCCATCGATTGCGCTGCTCTCCGGCGGTCCCACCACGTACATGTGAAGCGCAATCGCGTCATAGGAGTTACCGGCGCCGTTCGCCTTCACGGCCGACATGAAGCCCTCGGAAAAGCCTCCAGCGAGTCCGCCGACGAGAACGACCGCGGCGGGATCAAGGGACTTGATCACCGAATAGCTGGTCGTGAGCATGGCGGCGTACTTGACAGGGTCCGGAGAAGGCGCCCAATACTTGTCCAGGTTGGGCTCGTTCCACACCTCCCAGGCCGACACCCTCCCCGCGTATCTCGCGACCGTATGACTCACGTAGTCCTGCCAGTCACTCATCTGCGCTGGCGGGTAATACCGCACAGAGGCAGCCGGCGTCCCAGCCGGAGCGCTTGATGCCCAATCGGCAGAATAGACGAGTTTTCCGACTATCTTGATGTTGCGGGCCTCGGCGACCGACACCATCTGATCGAATTTCGCCCAGTCGTAATATCCCTTCCGCGGCTCGATGCGATTCCACTCGAACTCCTCGCGCGCATAGCCGGCGGCCGAATCCTCCAACCGCTTCGCCTCAGCGTCGGCTGTGGCCAACCCCTCGTAGGACGACATCGCCGTGTTTGCGCCCAGTATCGCCTGGCGCGTGGCCGAGGCCGGGCGAGCAGAGATACCCGCCAGGTAGGGCACCCCCGTCACGACGGGACGGCTCGAACCGACATCCGTGAGAGAGAGGGATCCCGAGACGGCGCCGGAAAGGCTCGTCCCGGAGTCGGAGAGCCCGTCCCACGTGACACTCTTCTTTCCCGCAGAGCTGGCTGTCCCCGAGAGGACGCGTTGAGCGCCGGACGAGTCAGTCAGTCGCAGGCGCCAGTCGCAGGCGGCTCCGACGACGAACGAGAGCGTAGTGCTCGATCCTGCCGGGAAGAGCCGTGGAGTCGCTGTCGGTCCCGCCGCGCCGCCGTCAACCGCCCGCAGGTTGTCGACGCTGACCGATCCGGTCGCAGGCTGGGTGCCATTACGGACGACAGTGAATCGAAAGAGCGAGAGGGGCGCATCGAGAATACCGTTGGCGTTACCGCCTGTTGCAGATGTGGGCGCGGTCGTGAGATCGACGGTCTTCGTCGTCCAACTAGTCTTGTCCAGAGTGCCGACCCGATAATAGAAGATTTCTCCTGTTGCATCGCGGAGACGCATGTAGAGCGTGTTGTAGGTTCCGTCGCCACGGAAATCGAGCTTCATGGCGCTGAAAGCAGATGCCGGAAAGTCCGACGGGGTCTGCGTCCGTCCGATCTCGAAGGCGCGCGCACTGACGTCGTAGGCGAGCGAAAGGGCAGCCGTGCCCTCCGACGGTGCGGTGGCCTCCGTCGAGAGCGTGCCACTGCCCGAGGCCGTCGTCCATGAAACCGCGCCGTCATCAAAGTTCTCGACGACCGTGTCCGTCGGGGCGGCCGACGCCGCACTGACCGGGCTCACCATCCCGACAAGAAAAACGCTCACCACTGCGCCAACGACAAGCGACGAGAAACGGAAACCAGACATCATTCTCCTGCCCACCCGCGCCGAGCCGATCGCGACAGCAGCCCCGCTGGCGCGCCTCGTCTCCGTCACTCTCGTGCCCTACGCATAACCGGACCGTAGGGCGCCCTAGGGGATCCAGGGTTCGGCTGAGGAAACCTTCCCGACCACACCCCCCTGACGGTGGCACCGTCACCTCACGGACCGGCCTCGAACGGCTGAAGCCCCCCGAGTGGGGACAGTATCGAGGAGTAGCCGCGCCCTGCCGGCCCGAGCGGACTGAGTACGATGAGGTCGACTACTTCGAGTAGCCCGCACCAGCGCGCGCGAGCACTTTCCTTCCGCCAAGAAAGTCGAGAGCCTCATGACGAAGACCACAGCGCCCATCGTCACAGGAGACGGAGCTGTCCTCGTGGGGCGATCTCACCCTCCGGCGAACAGGAGACACGCCTCGATCGAGGCCAGCGCTGGTCGATCGTTCGTGACGGCACGACGGTGAACCACGACGTCGTCGTCACAGTAGCGACGTATAAGCGGCCCGGTCTGCTTCAAGAACTACTCGATTCTCTTGAGGAGGAATATTCTCGTACGCCGTTCAGCGTCATCGTGATCGACAACGACGCGAACGGATCGGGAAAGGCCATCGCGGACGCCGCCTCTGTACCCCTCGTATACGCGATCGAGCCGAAGCCTGGTATCGCCGCAGCTCGAAACGCCGCCCTCGACCGCGTGCCAAGCTCCGCGACTCACATCGTGTTCGTCGATGACGACGAGGTCGTGTCGAGCGGGTGGCTCGGGCATCTGTTGCGCGTCGAGACCCAGCTGAACGCCGACATCGTCTGCGGGCCGGTGGATTCTCTCTTTCCCGCAGGAAGCCCCGCCTGGATCGAGCGCGGAGGATACATCCAGCGCCCCGACGAAGAGGAGGGGATCACGGCGCGGATGCCCGCGACCAACAACACGCTTGTCCGCACGGAGTTTCTCCGATCTGCCGGCGATCCCCGCTTCGACGAGGCCTTCTCTCGCACCGGCGGGAGCGACACCGCCTTCTTCACTCCGCTGCTCAAGCAGGGCGCCCGGGTCGCGTGGTCGCCTTCCGCTCGAGTCTCGGAACGGGTTCCCGCAGATCGCTTGACCTTCAGATGGGTGATGCGTCGCTACATTCGACTCGATAACGTCTCGGGTCGGCTGCTCCTCTCGACGACCTCGCGGCCGGTGCTGGCCGCCAAGGGAATAGGGAACATCGCGTACGGTGTGCTGCGAACGGCGGCCGCTCTCCTTGTGGGCAAAGGCCTCCGCCTGAAGGACACGTGCCACATCACACGCGGTCTCGGGTGGTTGGGCGCAGTGTCGGATCGCTTGGTGCAGGAGTATTCGCGTCCTGCCTCGTCGACGACACCATAGATGGGGCGCGCGGCATCCCTTTCTCGTGTGCTGCGACAACGTCTCCCTCCGAGGACCGATTGGGGAAGCAACCATCGTTGACGCCACGTCACCCACCAGGCGGTCTCGGCTCAAGACGCCGATACGTATTTTGACCGCCGTGGTGGCAGCGCTTCTTGCCGGGATGACCTGGGTGTACGTCTTCCCGCGGGAGGACGACGTGCCGGAGCACGCAGATGCGGTCCTCGTCCTCGGGCCTGCGACTCACGCAAGGACCGAGCTTGCCCGGCGGATGGTCGTCGCGGGAATCGCCAAGACCCTCGTCGTCTCGGTCTGGTGGGCGGACTATATCGCGCCTGTCGGAGAGCGAGATGTCTCGGTCTGCGACGACCCCACCATCGTGGTGATCTGCTTTGTTGCTGTACCCGAGACCACCAGCGGAGAGGGAGAGGTACTCGCCCAGTTGGCTCAACGGAACGGCTGGAAAGACGTGATCGTGATCACACAGACGCCGCACCTGGAACGCGCGCGACTCATCCTCGCCCGATGTTGGGACGGCCGTACATGGATGAGGGCATCGGCCGAGCCGGCAGACCTCGGAGGGTGGATCTTCGAGTACGCCTATCAGACCGCCGGCTACCTCAAGATGCTCACGACGACGCGATGTGCGCCGCCGCCGCGGTGGATACCGATCCTCGCTCGTCCATCGATGAAGTGAGGCGAATCAAGGTCCCTGCGTCGAGCGGGCGAAGCCCGTGGCGGAGAGAGCAGGACTTGGCTGTCGAAGCGGGCGCTCTAAGCTAAAGGGATCGGCTCAGGTCAGCCGGCAACGTGAAAAAGCATCCAACCCGCTCGGGGCCGTACGAGGAGGAGCATGACGACGTACGTCGATGACTCCGTCACGTCGCCGCTCTCCCTCGGCGATGCGGTGGAGCTCGGTCATGCGCTCGTTCAGTATGTCGCCGACGCCGATGATATACGAGTGTTATTCATCAAAGGCCCGGTGGCCGACGCGCGCGGAGTCCGACCTCCACGGGTATCTGCCGACATAGACGTTCTCGTCCCTGCTTCCGAGACGCAAGCACTCCTCCGGAGCCTCAGCAGCCGAGGATGGGTGAGCCGACCGGAGTCCTTTGCGCATAGCGCGTTTGTCACGCATTCGATAACTCTCCTTCACGAGGAATGGCCATGCGACATAGATCTGCATGTGTCCTATCCAGGTTTTCTTGCCGACGCCGACGTGGTCTTCGAGGCGCTGTGGGCCAGGCGAGAGGCGCTCAATCTAGCCGGAAAGAACGTCAATGCTCCGGATTTCGTAGGCAGCGTCGTCATTGCCGCTCTCCATTCACTTCGCTCTCCCTTTATCGAGCGGCATCAGAAAGAACTCAGTGATGCGGTATCGGCGGTGCTTTCTCGACATGACTCGGAACAGATCACCGACGAGATCGTGGCGCTTGCCTCAACGACGGAGGCGCGCCATACGCTCGGCCCGTTTTTGGCAGAATTGGGCCACATCGAGACCGAGGACGCGCCCTCGACGCGAGAGTACTTCGAATGGCGGCAGAACGCGCGCCAGCTCAATCGGTCGGCACAGTGGATACGAACACTGCTGAATGCATCTCCGTCGGCCGCTCCTCGTATTCTCAGGCAGGCGATCTTTCCGTCGACGTCCGATTTCCTCACGGACCACCCCGATACGTCGCCAACGCCACGGGGCCTCTTTTTCGGCCGAGTCGCGCGCCTGATAGACGGCGCGCGGGCTTTTCCTGTCGCACTCGAGACGATTATCGAAGAACGTCGGGCGCTGAGGCAGCTCACGATCGACCCCTCCTCTCGGGAAGACTCTCGCGGCAACCGACGGCCGCCCGTCTTTTCGTCACCGGCACCCTTCGAATTCTCGACGTCACCCCAAGAAGATGAACAGCTCGTCGGGAAGGCTAGTCCGGTGTCGCCGGCCTTCTCGGACTCCCTGTATCGCCAAGCACCCGCGGTCGCGGAGGTCGAGCACGACGACCGGGTGGTCCTTCTCGATTTGGCGCGATCGCGCGCGAACCCGCTCGTTTTGTCCTCGTCGGCAGCGAATGTCTGGTCTGCTCTTTGGCGACCATTGCGGTTGGCCGATCTGATCTCTGACCTCGCGGAGCAGTACGGGGTAGATGAGGTCGCCATCTCGAGGGACGTCGAAGCGTTTCTCGAACATCTGGTCGGCCTGGGGATCGTGACGGCCGCCACCCGGCCGCCCGAGCCTGACGCCTCCGACACCGACACCGACACCGACACCGACACCGACGATCACCGTCCCAGCGACCCCGACGAGCAGCCGGCTGCGGGCGTGGCGACCGTCGAGCGCTGACACTCGAGTCGCACGACAAGAGCGTCGAGATCGCGCCGCAGCGGCACCAGCGGTCCGCGTGTCCCGCGGACGTACCGAAGCATCTCCCCGGCGGGGAGTGATCACCCTGTCCGCCCTCGGCGACGAACGACTCGTTGGCGGCCCGAGCGCAAACGCGACGTTCCTCGCCGTCCTACGTACCTCGACTGGGGGACAACCTCGCCATCCCCAAGGAGGGGGGCCATGACACGCTTGCACTGTGCCGCATTCGAGGCACGCACCGACAGGATTCGAAGAACTGGCATCACGAGCGCGTGACACCCAGCGCAAAAGATACAAAAGAAACCGAAGGCGCCGCGATGCGGAACCTTCGAAGAACCTGAACGAGCACAGTCATTCGGTACGGCATGAAATATACCCATCAGAGAAAGTCCGCGCCGATGTCATAGTCAATATCGGCGATGACGCGCACCCTGGGAGACGTTATGAGACGTATCGGGCGACCGTGGAACGTGGCGATTCTGATCGCGGCCCTCAGTGTCACGTCACTGGCCGCGTTCCCCAGTGCGGCAATAGGGGCGCCGACGCCGAACCTTCTCGAGGGATTCGAAGGAGACAGCGGCCAGTGGACCCGCGTCGCCGGTGCGCCGACTGTCACACGAGCACCAGCTCTCACGGAGGGCGCGTCCTCATTCTCTCTGGACTACGACCTTTCGGGCGGGACTGCCGAGGTCGAGCGCACCGTCTCAAACTCTCCCGTGCTCACGGCACCGTCGACTTCTCTCACGATCGACCTCAAGGGCGACGGTTCATACAACACGGTATATCTGAAGCTTCGCGATGCGACGGGCGAGTTCTTCATGTACCGCGTCGACGCCATGCGCTCATCGAGCCTGTACCCCGTCACGATCGATCTGCGAAAGCCGGCCGCAGGCTCTTCCGGCGGGAATGCCGACGGCGTGCTCGATGCACCGTTTGTTTTTTCCCGCGTTCTTGTGGTGCGCAACGGCAGCCAGCCCGCACGAGGAAACGTCACACTCGACAACCTGCGAGAGACTCCCAGCGGCTGGGGCCTGCCCGCCGCTCAATCACCGTACTTCGCTCCCTCGAAGGGCGAGTCGACGACCCTGGCGTTCACGCCCGGAGGCGCGGGCGACTACTCGATCGCCCTTCGGGACGGAGAGGGCCGGGTCCGTACCCTCACCGGATCGACATCGGGCGACGCTGTGGCGGTCCCCTGGGACGGACTCGACGACAACGGGTCCTTGATGAGAGGAAACATCAAGGCCGTCTTCCAGCATGACTCCACGGCGGACGGCACCCTCGACGCGCTCCGCACCCAAACGGGCATCCCGCTTATGACGACAGTCGCGGACAGCGACCCCGCGGGCGCCGTCACATCACTGGTCGACGGGTTTGAGTCCGGTGCGGGACCGTGGTCGACCACAAGCGGAACCGCCACCATCTCGCCCTCCCTCTCTAACAAGACGGAGGGAAGCTCCGCCCTGCGGATCGACTACGACATCAGGACGTCGAACGTGGAGGTGTCGCGGACGCCGGCGCAGGCTGTCACGAGCAGCCCGATCACCGCGTTGAAAGTCGATCTCAAGGGCGACGCGTCGTACAACACGGTGTACATGAAGCTTCGTGATGCCTCGGGCGAAGACTTTGTCTACCGCGCCGATGCGATGAGGACTACGACGTGGTCGACCGCCACGATGGACTTGACGAAGGCTCCCACCGCAAGTTCTGGAGGAGATCAGGACAAGGTTCTCGACCTGCCTCTGACTCTACGAAGCGTCAGCGTCGTTCGAAACGGCAGCCAGCCTGCGACCGGGTCCGTCATTTTCGACAACATTCGCGCGATCACCACAGGCTGGACCACCCCGACCGCCGCCACGAGTTTCTTCACCCCCCGGGCCGGCAATCCGCTTGCCCTCTCTTTCGACGCAGCGACGCCCGGAGACTATTCGCTACAGCTGCGCACGTCTGACGGGCTCCTTCGAACCTTAGCCGGGACGGTGACCCAAGCCGGACCGCAGACTCTGACCTGGGATGGCAGCTCGGATAGCGGTCAGGCGATGTCGGGCGAGGTATCGGGCATCTTCCTTCACGACACGATGCCCGATGGATCGGTGTCGTCCGCCGGGAGCACCCAGAGCGGACTCCCCTTCGTCGTGACCGTCGCAGCCTCGGATTCGGCGAGCACACTCGTCGACCCTTTCGACACGAACGACGGTCGATGGGTAAGCACGGGAACCGGAAGCGTCGTGACATCGACCTCCACCGATCGGACGGAGGGACCCGGCTCGCTGTCGCTTGCATACGACGTCAGCGCAGGGAATGCATCGCTGGAGACGAACAGTACGCCGGAGACGATCGCCACGGCGCCCATCTCCTCCCTCATGATCGATCTCAAGGGGGACAGCTCGTACAACTCCGTCTATGTCGTACTCGAGGACGCCACGGGAGAGAACTTCCTCTATCTGACCGACGCCCTTCGGTTGTCGCGTTGGGCGACGACGACAGTCGATCTCACACGACCGCCCGCCATCAGTCGCCACGGAAACAGCGATGGCGTCCTCGACTACCCGCTCACTCTTCTCGGTCTCAACATCGCACGAAACGGGACAGCGCCAGCGACGGGGTCCGTGCTCGTCGACAACCTGCGGGTCAAGTCCGAGGGATGGAGCATCCCTGCAGCGGCGGATTCGCGATTCTCGTCAGCCGCAGGCGAGACGACCACCGTATCCTTCACCGCGGGAGCCCCGGGCGATTACGCTCTCACGCTGTCCGACCTCTCGGGCCACACGAAAACCTTCACGGGAACGGCGTCCGCCGCCGGCCCGATCACCGTAGGTTTCGATGGCACCGATGGTTCAGGTGAACCGATGGCGGGATCGGTGAAAGCACAACTCGCCTACGACACCTCTCCTGATGGAGTTCTCTCAAGTGCGGATGTCGTCGCCTCGAACCCTTACACGACCGGAGTGACAGCTCGTGCATCAGCGAACGAGCCGCGGTCGATCGCCGGCGTGAACGCATTCTTGACCTCGCTCGACGACCCAGCCAAAGCCGATCGGCAAGCAGCGCTCATGGAGGAGGCTTCCCTCAGGTACGACCGAGAGGAGTTCGAGTGGAAGCGCGTGGAGCCACGGAAAGGCTTCTTCGACTGGGCTAAGTTCGATCAGGCCGTAGCGATAACGGACGCGCGGAACGTCGAGATGATTGGAAAGCTCGTCTACACGGCGCCCTGGGCCTCGTCGGCACCCGCCGGCACACCGGCCTCCGACATCGAATACTATCCGCCCACCAACATCTCAGATTTCACGGACTACGCCTCGGCGGTCGTCGACCGCTACAAGGGAAAAGTTCATGTCTGGGAAGTCTGGAACGAGCCCAATACCGCGTTGTATTGGAAGCCGGGCCCAGACGGGCAGGCCTATGGACAGCTGCTCAAAGCGACATACGCAGCGATCAAAGCCAGCGATCCTTCTGCGACGGTACTCGTCGGAGGACTGGCAGGCTTCGACCTGTCCTTCATGAGAGGGATCGAAAGCGCGAACGCAGGCTCGTCCTATGACGGCCTTGCGATCCACTCCTATTCCAAGGGCGCACCGACATCAGGCCAGACGGAGACCTGGCTGGACGCTGCCGCGAGTTACCTGGGACGGACGGCGCCCGGACGCTCTCTATGGATCACCGAAGTCGGGTGGCCCACGTGCACAGACTGCGATGGAGCGACGAGCGAAGCCGACCAGGCCACGTACCTGTCCCAGACCTATCTCGACGCTGCGGCACGAGGCATCGCGGGAATCACTTGGTACAACCTCGTCGGCGGCGACAACCCGCAAGCACGCCTGGATACTTTCGCTTTGACGACGAAAGACGGGAGGAAGAAGCCTGCGTACGACGTTCTGAAGGACATCGGAGCCGCGTTCGACGGTGCGGAGTCCTCAGGACCGGCCGCAGCTACAGCCTTAGACTCGTCTGTTCGTGTGAACGACCTGGCCTCGACGAGCGGATTCACGTCTGCAGGCATTTCCGGCGGTTCGGCGCGGCTTTCGGTCACGACCTCGCGGCACAGCGGCGCCGGCGGATTCCGCCTCGATTACAGCTACAGCGGGACGTCCAAGGGAGGCCAGATCTCCACCAATCAGCTGCTACCCGGAGAGCCGACCGCCGTCTCGGTCTGGGTGTACGGCGACGGAAGTATGAGCCCTATCTACCTGAAACTCCTCGACGCGACCGGCGAACGGTTCCAAGCGCTGGTGGGCAACTCGGGAGTGCCGGGCTGGAAGAAGATGACCCTCTATTCAGATGGCATGAACGGAAATTACACGCATGCCGGCGGCGACAACGACGGAGTGTGGGACTACCCGATGAAGCTGACGGACGTGTTCGCCTACAAAGGAACGTCAGGCATCACCAGTGGAACCATCATGATCGACGACATCACCGCCGACTATGGCGTCAACATCCACGGAACGGTTCTTCTGAACAACGAAGGAAGCACGCAGGCGGTCTATACGGCCGACGACGTCCAGACAAGTCTCCCCGTGACGGGATCGGAGGCGTCCGTCACGAATGCCGACGGCACGACTTCCGCTCCCGCGACGGGCGGTCTCATTGATGTCGACTTGGGAGCGCTTCCGACATTCGTGGCTTCACCGATGTCGGTGTCCGCCCCCGCGGCCGGATCGGGCGCTGCCACCGAGATCAGCTGGATAGGGGGCGATAGGCATCGCATGACGGTCCAGATTCTCACACCAAGCGGCGTCGTCATCCGAACGATCGTCAATCAGAGCTACTTCGATGCCGGGGAATCGTCGGTGCTCTGGGACGGGAGAAGATATGACGGTAGTGTCTCGCCGGTGGGGAGCTACGTCGCGAAGGTCACTCTGACCCCGACGGAAGGCGAGCCGATCTCGACGACACAGTCATTCGCCAAACAGTGACGCTCGGATCCTCGATCGTCGAGGACCCGGCCGCCCGTCAGCCGACGACGCGACGACCGAGGACCCGAGCAAGCACGACCTTGGCGAGCGAGACACATCCGTAGGCGACGGCCGGGAGACCCGGCCGACCGACCGACATCCCTCTGACCATAATCCGCAGCACTGCTCGGGGAGATCCTGCGCGTCGAGCGAGGAGGAGGCTCTGCGTCAAGATGAAATCGCCGAGAACCCTCCGCCCGTCGGGCGCCAGCCTCTCGAGCGCCCATTCGACCGAGGCGTCTGCTTTGATGCTCTGCGAGACGGATCCCGAGCCCGGGGTCACCAAATAGACACCGAGAGCATCCGGCGACTGCACGACGGTGAGGTTCGGGTGGGCATGTGCGACATCGACGAGCCAGCTGACGTCCTGGTGGAAACGCAGAGACCGATCGAACGGCGTCGTCAACGCCAGCGCTCGAGGAAAGAGAAGGCACGAGGCCTGGATGAACCCGGTTCCTCCCCGCACTTTCCGCTTGAGGAAGAGATACTCGACGAGAGACTCACTGGGCTGGATCAGGCGGTCGGGCCATACGAGGGCTCCCCGCTCGTGACCGGCGACCGAGACACGACAACTTGCGATCCACGTCTCAGCAGCCCCCTCGGCGGCGTCGACCGCCTCGAACTGCTTCGCCAGCTTCTCCGGGAACCATATGTCATCGTCGTCGAGCAGAGCGATGAAGTCGCCGGTCGCCAGCTCGATCCCCGTCTGTCGAGCGACGTTGCCGCCCGCCCCAGGACCGACACGAACGAGGCAGACGCGCTCATCGTCGGGAATATCGATCTCGTCGAGAGTATCGGCGACGACGAGGACTTCGTGTACTGGATGCAGCTGAGCGAGAGCCGACGTGACGGCCGCGTGCAGCTCGTGACGACCAATGGTGGGAATGACGACGGAGACGGTTCTCATCGGGCTCCTCCAGCGAGTCGACGTTCGTTACTGCTTCGGGTGAAGGGCTCCCGCACTCGCGAGGGCCGAGCACTTTGCAGACCCCGCGCATACACGCGGAAGCGATGCGCCCCTGCACGACTCCGCTCTCCGATCGCTCCGGGGAGCAGCGCGCGGGCACCGAGGAACAGTCGCCGTGCTCCGAAACCGAGGAGAACCGTTCCTTTCCAGAGCGCAACCTGGATCGACCATCGCGCCATCCGCCAGGAGTAGAGGTCGAAGAGATTCTCGATCCACGCCGTCGTGACCCTGCCGTCAACGCCCGCCGACGAGCCACCGATCTCGTGATGAGCCGTCACTCGCGGATCGACGGCGATTCGCCATCCGAGGGAGCGGAGCCGCAGACAGAATTCCACGTCCTCGGCGTACATGAACCAGCGCTCCGTCAGGGCGCCCGCGCTACGCCATACGGTCTGCGGAACCATGACGCATCCTCCGCTCACCCAATCAACCTCCCGAAGAGAGGTGCCGAACGATTCGCGAAAAAGATAGTGCCCTTCGAGGAGGGGCACCCGAGAGCCGAGGCGGGACAGACCGGTCTGATGAAGAAGCATTCTCCAGATCGTTGGGGCGTGACCTGCCGCGATCACTCGGACGTCGGTTCCTTCATGTCCGACGAGCGGGGAGATCGCTCCCAGACCGGGATCGTCATCCAGCCTCGCTGCGAGTGCGAGGACCGATTCAGAGTCAATGAGCGCATCGGGATTGAGAAGAAGGATGTGGCGACCTGCGGCGGCGGCAGCAGCCTTATTGACGGCCTTGGCGAAACCTGCGTTTTCTTCGTTTTCAATGAGGGTCACGTGCGGATGACGGGTCCGGACAGCTCCGACGGTGCCATCCGACGAGAGATTGTCTATCACAAGGACTTCGATACGCTCATCCGCTCCGAGGAGGTTGAGACATTCGTGAACGACGGCGTCGCTGTTGTAGGTGACGATAACGACCGAGACAACGGGCCGCGACGAGCCGTTCATCGGGCCTCGCCACCCGAAAGCAGGGGTTCGAGCGCGGAGCGCATGGCAGAGACCGAGTCCTCCCAGGTATATCGGTCGAGGACCGCACGCCGGTCCGGCGCCGAGGGTGGCGAGGCAAGCGCCGCGACGAGGGCTTCACTGATCGCGTCAACGCGTCTCGGATCCACGAAGGCCGCATTGGTCCCGAGGATCTCGCGGAAGACAGGAATGTCGCTCACCAGGAGGGGGGCGCCTGCATGGAGTGCTTCGAGAGTCGGCATGCCGAACCCTTCGTCGAGGGAGAGGAAAAGGAAAAGAGCCGTGTTTCGGTACAGCCACCGAAGTGACTGATCGTCGACCCTGCCGAGAAAGACGATCGCACCGGAGACGACGGCTGCCGCCACTCCTGGCGGCAATTCAGCCGACTTTCCTGAAGCCTCGCCGACCACGACGAGGGGGAAGTCGGGAGAGACGGCGCCCGACTGAAGGGCCGCCTCCGTCGCGGCAGCGAGGTTCTTCCGGGCGTTCAACCGCCCCACGGTGAGGACGAAGCGGCCGGCCTGCAGCCCCGGCACGGGGGACGAATTCCCCTCCACTGCGGGACTGAGTCCCATTCCTACGGCGACCGGGACCGTAGATCGCGGCGCGTAGCGAGCGATCCGTCGAGCTTCGGAGGATGTCGAGGAGAACACGACGTCGGCGCGGCCGAGAGAGGCTCGCATCAAAGAGAAATACAGACGCTCTTTGCGCGTGAACCAGTCCGGATCAGAGAGGAAAAGGAAGTCGTGGATGAACACGGCCGACGCTCCGACGAGCGGCGTGAAGTTGTGCGTCAGTGTGACGTCTACTTTATGGCGATGCGCGATCAGTGGGAGTTCGATCATTGAGCTAATGCCCTGCGGCGAGAGACGAGTCGGAACGACCTGCACCGCGTCACCAAGTTCGGCTCGAGCGGACGCGACATCACCTCGCGGAACGGCCACGAAGAGACGATCGTGCGGAAAACGTCGCGCCCAGGCGAAGATGAATTCCCGCTGAACACTCTTGTTCGAGATGGGTCCACGGACCCACCAATTTCCATCAAACAAAATACGAGCGTGAGCGCTCACGGACAAGTCCGACATTCAGTTCCTCACCTTTCCGAGCCTTGAGGCAAGCATGCGATTCGGCCGACTATAGCGCTCTGATGTTTCGCGGAAGTTTTCTCCGCCTGCGCCGTGCCGCCGCGAAGGTGATGAACTCTCGGTGGCGATCAGGCTGTCGCTCGCGATCGACGACGCGCAAGGATCGACCCGATGGTGGCAACCATCCCTCGATAGGGCGGAATCGCGGCGACGATCGCGGCGGCATAGAGCGCGGTGGCTCCGACTCCGATCGCGACAGCCGTGAAGGGCTCCGTAACGAACGCAGAAACCAGGAGACCGATCCCCATGGTCGGCACGGCCAGAATTCCGACGAGTCCCAGTCCGGACAGGATCAAGGGTCCCGTCGAGATCGGAGAACTACGTCCTGCCCACCACATCTGCAGGAACCAGAAGAGGAGATAGCCGACCGAGCTGCCGATCGCTACGCCTACTCCTCCCCACGGTACTCCGACGAGGATCGCGATGATGATGATGGGCTGCGTCACGAGGTAGAGACGGAGCTGTTTGCCCGTCAGGCCGAGAGCGACGAAGATCCAGTAGGGAACCTGGCCCATAGCGCGGAAGATTCCCGACACCGCGAGCGCCTGCAAGATGGGGACGACGGGTAGCCACTTGTCTCCGAGAAGTATCAGCGTGAGGGGCGCGGCGAGCCCCACCATGCTCGCGTAGAAGAGCGACGCAAGGGCGACGGTGAAGAACTGCCCTGTGCGCAAGTACCGGAGGAATTGCGGAAGATCGTCCTGAAGACGAGCAAGAATGGGAATGGCCACCCGCGAGAGGGGCGCCGTGAGCTGGGTCAGAGGAAGCACGATCAGCTGATAAGCCCGACTGTAGAAGCCTAGGACGGCCGAGTCGTAGAAGATACCCAGCATGACGTTATCGATGTTCTTGGAGACGTAGCTCATGCCCTGTGTTCCTGCGAGAGCACCACCGAATCGCAGGAATCGAGTGATGGACTCGCCGCGCTTCGGCAGGCCTGGGAACCATGCGGCGAACAGGACGTTCAGCACCAACGAGATCACGGTGACTGAGATCGCTTGCACGACGAGAGCCCAATAGCCCGCTCCGGCCACTGCGGCGATGATCGCCAGAACTAGGCCGATCGCTTGAGGAACAGCCTCGGACAATCCGAGCGCCATGAATCTAAGATCTCGATTTATCTGGGCCTTGAACTGGGTCGCGATTCCGTTGACAAGGAAGGTCAACGCAAGCACTTGGGTGATGAGAACGAGTCGGGGCTCGTCGTAGAGCGCCGCAAGACCCCATGACGAAAGAAAGACGATGACGCTCAGCACGAATCCCGCGGCGGTGTTGATCCAAAAGAGATTCGTCTTCTCACCCGGCGACAGCGTCTTGGCCTGTACCGCCGCAACGGAGAGGCCGAGGTCGCGCAGGAGTTCTCCCACGCCGATCACTGCCGTCACCATGGCGAGAAGGCCGTAGTCGGAAGGGCTGAGAAGCCGGGCGAGGATGACGATCGACAGTCCGAGGAGCCCGATCCGAACTCCCTGCCACAGCAGGGTGGCGCTGACGCCGCCCAGCGCACGCCCTCCGAGAGAGGCGCTCACCGGGCGGCTCGTCCGAGCGCACGCCGAGTGAGGTCGTCAAGGGCGACGCCGGCGGCAGCCAGTGCGGCGAGGAGCTCCCCGCGCCTGACGAGTTGTGCGTCGAGGACGTCAGCAATCTCACCGGCCGCTCGCCCAGAGCCCAACACAGTGATGTTCCGGTACCCGATCGCGTCGAAATGACGCGCGACCTTGCGGTCCGGCTCATCGACCACGTTGACAGGAACGGCTCCTTCGGTCGCTGCGACGATCAGGACGTGCAAGCGGTCGCTGAAGACGGCAGCAGCGCCCCGATAGATCTCGCGGAGGCGCTCCTCCTGCACCGCATGGGTGATCCCCTCTGGCCATCCCGCAGCGACGCCGCCCAGCGCCTCGGCGAGCTCGCGCGTCCGGGTCTCGTCACGGCCCACCTGCGTGACCACGACGATCGAGAGCTCTTTCTTCTCGGCAAAGTGCCTCACGCCGTCGAGGGTGGCCGAGCTGAGGATGTCCCGGTCGCCGCGGTACGACAGGACGAGGGTCTTCCGGGGCATCCCCTCGGCGGTGCTCGCCGGAGCGAACCCCCAGTCGGGCATGACCTCTCCGATGCGGAACGCCGCCGCGCTCTCGATGTCGCGCCACGCGACGAGGGACGAGAGGCTGTAGAGACGGCGGAAGGCGGGCACCACCTCCGTGTTGACCGAACGCTGTCCGATCCCGAGGCGAAGGACTCGACCACCGCTGGCGCGCACGGCGAGAATCAGCGGGAGGAGGCTGCGTTGACCGCGATAGACGTCTCGCGTGACCATGATCTCGCCCGGCTTGTCGACGAACCATGCCCGACGGCGCAGGGCGGCACGGAGGGCGGCGCGCTTCCACTCCCCCATGTCCGAGTAGACGATGTCGCTCGGGGCGAGCTCCAGCGCCGCGATAAAGTCGCCGGACGCCTCGCCCAGGAAGAGATGCAGGCGTCCCGCCGGCCGGAGGCGGGCGAACATCTCGCGACGGAGGACCACGTCCCCGATGTTGTCTTCTTGACCGGTACCGCGGATGAAGATTTCTCGGCTCACAAACATCTACTTTCCGACGTCGAAGGACGGCACGTTCTTCGGTGGGGGACGTCCACTGGGACGTGCCAAGAGTAGACTATTTCGCGACGGCGTCACGACCGAAACATCACTGCACCCCATCCCGAAGACCCGGGGATCAGAGGGCAAAGACGCTTCATTCTTCTCACGAATGACCCCCGAGAAAGGGTCTTTCGGCACCCAGCCGGGCGGCGCAGACCACGACCTCGTGCGGCGAGGTCCCTCCGCCACGCTCGATCACGTCCCCGGAAGGCATGCGTCGCCTGACAGGGTTCCCCGACCGGGCTTGTCAGCGTTCCCCGAGAGGGCGATCGGGTGGAGGAGACAGCGTCACCGTGATCGTCGATTCCGGAGGCGGTGGGGATGTGGTCGGCCACTCGCCGCGACAGCCGTCGAGGAGACGAAGAACTCTTTCCCCACAATGATGGCGAGCGATAAGCAGCCTCTTCGCCGCACATCGAGTGGCCCGTCACGCCGAGTCACGCTTTTCCTGAATGAGGGTGCAGAGAGGTGTCCCCGCTGAATTCTCTTTTCGACGCATTCTGCGGTGACGACTCCCCACCTCGCCCCCTCAGCGCACCGCCACCGTCGCCCGGTCCCGCCCGGTCAGATCGCGCTGGGTCGTCGCGCCCCGCCAGCCGTCGGCGGCCAGCAGCTCGCGCAGCTCGCGTCCCTGCAGCTCTCCGTGCTCGATCACGAGCACTCCCCCGGGGCGCAGGAGGCGCCGCGCGGTCACCGAGAGCGCGCGGACGACATCGAGTCCGTCCTCGCCTCCGTACAGCGCCGACGGCGGATCGTAGAGGCGCACCTCGGGATCGCGCGGGACCGCCGCGGCGGGGATATAGGGCGGGTTCGACACGACGACGGCGACAGTGCCATCCAGGTCCGGCAGCGCCCGAGCCAGGTCGTCGAAGACGATGCGGGCGTTCTCGAGACCGAGACGTTCGCGGTTGCCGCGCGCCCAGATGAACGCCTCGGTCGCGTTCTCGACGCCGATGACGCGCGCATGCGGGACCTCGTGAGCGAGTGCGAGGGCAAGGGCGCCGCTCCCGGTGCCGAGATCGACAGCGAGGGGGGAGGGATCGGCGACGGCACGCAGGGCGTCGATCGCGATTTGCGCGACCTGCTCCGTCTCGGGGCGCGGCACGAACACTCCCGGCCCCACCGCCAGCTCGAGCGAGCGGAACGGGGCAACGCCGGTGATGTGCTGCAGCGGCTCACGTGCCGAGCGGCGCTCGATCGCGCGGTCGAACGCCTCCCCCACCGCGTCGTCGACGCTGAGGCCGGTGATCAGCCGCGCCTGGAGCTCTCCGCGGCCCAGACCGAGCAGGTGCCCGAGCAGCAGCTCGGCGTCGACATCGGGAGTGGGCACGCGGGCGGCGGCCAGCCTTCCCACCGCCTCGGCGAGCAGTGCGCGGACGTCACGGGTCACGGTGATCACGACTCGTCGGAGCCGATGTCGGCGAGCCGCGCCTCCTCGTCGGCCTGGATCGCGCTCTCGATGACGGGATCGAGGGCTCCGTTCATCACGCCGTCGAGGTTGTACGCCTTGTAGCCGGTGCGGTGGTCGGCGATGCGGTTCTCGGGGAAGTTGTAGGTGCGGATTCGCTCGGACCGATCCATCGTGCGGATCTGGGTCTTACGGGCGTCGGAAGCTGCCGCCGCGATCTCCTCCTGCTGTCGCGCAAGGATGCGGGCGCGCAGCACACGCATGCCCGCCTCGCGGTTCTGCAGCTGGCTCTTCTCGTTCTGCATCGAGACGACGATCCCCGTCGGGAGGTGCGTGATGCGCACCGCGGAGTCGGTCGTGTTGACGGACTGGCCGCCAGGCCCTGAGGAGCGGTAGACGTCGATCTTGAGGTCGTTCTGGTTGATCGCGACCTCCTCGGGCGCGTCGACCTCCGGGAACACCAGCACGCCGGTCGTCGAGGTGTGGATGCGGCCCTGCGACTCGGTGACGGGGACGCGCTGCACGCGGTGCACGCCTCCCTCGTACTTGAGGTGCGCCCAGACGCCCTGCGAGGGGTCGGTGGCGTTGCTCTTGATGGCGACCTGCACGTTCTTGTAGCCGCCGAGGTCGGACTCGTCCCGGTCGAGGATCTCGGTCTTCCACCCCTTGGCCTCGGCGTAGTGCAAGTACATCCGCAACAGGTCGGCCGCGAACAGGGCGCTCTCGGCCCCGCCTTCTCCGCCCTTGATCTCCATGATCACGTCGCGACCGTCGTCGGGATCGCGCGGGATGAGGAGGCGGCGCAGCTTCTCCTGCGCGACGCGCAGCGACTCCTCGAGCTCGGGAACCTCCTCGGCGAAGGCCTCGTCGTCGCGGGCGAGCTCGCGCGCGGCCTCGAGGTCCTCGCCGGCCTGGAGCCACGCCGAGTGCGCCGCCTTGATCTGGCTGAGCTCGGCGTACCGCCGGTTGACCTTCTTTGCCCGCGCCGGATCGGCGTGCAGGGCAGGATCGGAGAGCTGCGTCTGCAACTCTTCGTGCTCGGCGAGGAGGACGCTGACGGATTCGAACATGGGGTCCTGGTTTCCGAAGGATCGTGGTGGGTGGGGCGCGACGCCCGGGAACGCCAAACGTCCGCGACCACCCCTGCAGTGCAGAGGCGATCGCGGACGTGAGGGCGCTAGTGGTGGGTCGTGCCGTGCGTCGCGGTGGCCGGGCCGACGGCCGACTTCGACACCTGCATCAGGAACTCGACGTTCGACGAGGTCTCCTTGAGGCGCGACAGGATGATCTCGAGGGCCTGCTGCTGGTCGAGCCCGGCGAGGGCCCGGCGCAGCTTCCAGGTGATCTTGACCTCGTCGGCGCTCAGCAGCATCTCCTCGCGGCGGGTACCGGAGGCGTTCACGTCGACGGCGGGGAAGATCCGCTTGTCCGCCAGGTGACGCGAGAGGCGCAGCTCCATGTTGCCGGTGCCCTTGAACTCCTCGAAGATCACCTCGTCCATCTTCGATCCGGTCTCGATGAGCGCCGTGGCGAGGATGGTGAGCGAGCCGCCGTTCTCGATGTTGCGGGCCGCGCCGAAGAACTTCTTCGGCGGGTAGAGAGCGGAGGCGTCCACTCCGCCCGAGAGCACACGGCCCGAGGCGGGAGCGGTCACGTTGTAGGCGCGGCCGAGGCGGGTGATGGAGTCGAGCAGCACGACGACGTCGTGGCCCAGCTCGACCAGGCGCTTCGCACGCTCGATGGCGAGCTCGGCGACGGTCGTGTGGTCTTCGGCGGGACGGTCGAAGGTGGAGGCGACGACTTCGCCGCGCACGGTGCGCTGCATGTCGGTGACCTCCTCCGGACGCTCGTCGACCAGGACCACCATGAGGTGCACCTCGGGGTTGTTCTGCACGATCGCGTTGGCGATCTGCTGCAGCACGATCGTCTTGCCCGCCTTGGGCGGCGCGACGATGAGTCCGCGCTGGCCCTTGCCGATCGGGGCGACCAGATCGATGATCCGCTGGGTCAGCTTGCCCGGCTCGGTCTCGAGACGGAGGCGCTCGGTCGGGTAGAGCGGGGTGAGCTTCTGGAACTCGACGCGCGCGGCCGCCTCCTCGACGGTCTGGCCGTTGATCGAGTCGACCTTGACGATCGCGTTGTACTTCTGGCGGCCGCCGCCCTCGCCCTCGCGGGGCTGACGGATGGCACCGACGACCGCGTCGCCCTTGCGCAGGTTGTATTTCTTGACCTGGCCGAGCGAGACGTAGACGTCGCTGACGCCGGGCAGGTAGCCCGTGGTGCGCACGAACGCGTAGTTGTCGAGAACGTCGAGGATGCCGGCGACGGGGATGAGGACGTCGTCCTCGCCGATCTCGGGCTCGATGTCGTCACCGACCGCTCCCCCCCGACGCTTGCGGTCACGGTAGCGGCTACGGCGACCGTCCTCGCCCTCGGCGCTCTGCTGCGGGCCGTTGCCGTTCTGCGCGGAGCCGCCGTTGTTCTGGCCATTGCCGTTCTGGCCGTTCGTGTTCTGGCCGTTGCCGTTCTGGCCGTTGCCGTTCTGTGCAGCCTGGCCGCCCTGGTTCTGCGCGGCCTGGCCGCCGTTCTGCGCTCCGCCATTCTGGGCGCCCCCGTCGTTCTGACGGTCGTCGCCCCGATTGCGGTTGCGGTTGCGGCGATTGCGACCGCGGCCGGTGCCCTGCTGGTCGCCGCCCTGCTGCTGGTCCTGCTGATCGCCGGACTCGGACGACTCGACGTCGTCCTGCGGGGTGGTCTCGTCGAACTGCTGCTCGTTCTGCTCTGCTGAGCCGCCACGGCTGCGACGGCGACCGCGACGGTCACGCTGGCTGTTCTCACGCGAGGAGTCATCCGACTCCGGGCCGTTGGGCAGCTCGATGTCGATGACCGGCTTGGCGGGCTGCTCCGCATCGGTGCTCGGCTCGATCACCGGCAGATCCGGAATGAGCGATTCGACGCCGCTGCCTCCGGGGATGTTGACGTGCTCGCCGGCGGCGACGGTGCCGCTGGAGGCGCGTCGCGAGCTGCGACGGCGCGGGGTGCGCTCGGCCGACTCGGCGACCGGCTCGGCCACGACGGGCAGCTCGACGTCGACGGGGGCCGACTCGGCGACGGGATCCGCCGCCTCCTCGACCGCGGGAGTCGCCTGCTCGACCACGTCGACCGGCTCGGCCTCGGTGCCCGACACGTCGGCGGGCTCCGTGACCTCGGGCTCCGGAGTCGCCTGCTCGGCGACATCGGCCGGCTCGGCCTCGGTGCTGGACGCGTCGACGGCAGCCTCGGCCGCCGCACCGGCGCGGAGGTCTGAGATCGCCTGCACGAGCTCGCCCTTGCGGAGCTTCGAGGCGCCGCCGAGGCCGAGGCTCGTCGCGAGCGCCTGGAGCTCGGCGACGCGGAGCGCCGAGAGATCGGCGCTGAGGTTCACGGTCGAGCCGTGAGTGTTGACATCTGTCACTGGAGAGGGTTCCTTCCCCCCGGGAACGACTGCTCACCGGGAGAGCTCATCGACCGTGCGGTGCCATCGCGTGTTCTGATCCACGCGATGCTCGGCCGCCGCCACCCGCCGCGGCAGAGCGCAGAGGAGGCACGGAGACCAGGCGCCGATCTGCAGAAGAGGAGCAGGGGCGCCCTTCACACGATCTGATGGCCGTGGTTGTCGGGACGATCCGTCGGACAGATTCCGCTCGTTACGCGGTTCCTCGGGATGCGGTCCCCACTGTAGCACCCTTGAAGTCGACGGCCAGCATGTGCGCCCGCCACGGCGTGGGCGCCTCCTTCTCGACCAGCTCGGCCGCCGCGAGGCGCTGCGCGGGGTCGCTGCAGAGCACGAGCACGCTCGGGCCCGCACCCGACACGACCGCCGCATAGCCGTGCGAGCGCAGTAGCGCGATCAGAGCGGAGGTCTGCGGCATCGCGGCGGCGCGATAGTTCTGGTGCAGCTTGTCCTCGGTAGCCGCGAAGAGCAGCTCCGGGCTCTGGATGAGCGCCGCGATCAGCAGAGACGACCGCGAGACGTTGAAGACCGCATCCTCGTGCGGCACGCTCTGCGGCTGCAGCGAGCGGGCGAGACGGGTCGACATCGTGTGCTCGGGCACGAACACGACGGGCGAGACTCCTCGGTGCACCATGAGCTTCTTCGAGCGGGGGCGCAACGGCGACTCGTCGGCCCCGGAGGCGTCGGGCTCGACCCACGCGATCGTGAGGCCGCCGAAGAGGGCGGGCGCGACGTTGTCGGGATGTCCCTCGAGCTCGGTGGCGATGCGGAGGAGCTCGTCGGCGTCGAGCTCGACGATCCCCTCGAGCAGGCCTTTCGCCGCCATGATCCCCGAGACGATCGCGGCGCCGGAGGAGCCCATTCCGCGACCGTGCGGGATGATGTTGCGCGCGATCACCTCGATGCCCGGCATCTCGTGGCCCTGGTCGGCGAAGGTATAGGCGATCGCCTGCACGACGAGGTTCGTCTCGTCGGTCGCGACCTCGCCCTCCCCCACTCCGTGCACCGTGACCCGCGCGCCCGTCGCGGAGACGGCCGTCACGTCGAGCTCGTCGTAGAACGCGAGCGCGAGGCCCAGCGTGTCGAAGCCGGGCCCGAGGTTGGCCGAGGTGGCGGGGACCTTGACGTGGACGGTGCGGCCGACGGGAACCGCCGACGTCATGCGCCGGCCAGCCCCAGCACGCCCGCGATGGCGGCAGTGTCGACGGGGACGACGGTCGGGGTGATGTCGGCTCCGTCCGCGGTGCGCAGCGCCCACTGCGGGTCCTTCAGGCCGTGCCCGGTGACCGTGAGCACGACCGTGGCGCCCCGGGGGATCTCTCCCGCCTCCGAGCGCTCGAGCAGGCCCGCGACGCTGATGGCCGACGCGGGCTCGACGAAGATGCCCACCTCGCCCGCCAGGATGCGGTACGCCTCGAGAATCTTCTCGTCGCTGATCGCACCGAAGTAGCCGTCGCTGACGCTGCGGGCATGGAGCGCGAGCTCCCACGAGGCGGGGTTGCCGATGCGGATCGCGCTCGCGATCGTCTCGGGATGGCGGACGGGCGCGCCGTGGACGATCGGGGCGGAGCCCTCGGCCTGGAAGCCGAACATGCGCGGGAGACGGGTCGTCGCGCCGCGCTCCAGCTCCTCCGAGTAGCCGCGGAAGTAGGCGGTGTAGTTGCCCGCGTTGCCCACCGGCACGATGTGGAAGTCGGGGGCGTCGTCGAGCACCTCGACGACCTCGAAGGCGGCCGTCTTCTGGCCCTCGATGCGGTCGGGGTTGACCGAGTTCACGAGGTGGACGGGGTAGTTCGCCGCGAGATCGCGCGCGATGTCGAGGCAGTCGTCGAAGTTGCCCTGCACCTGCAGGAGCTGGGCGTTGTGCGCGATGGCCTGGCTCAGCTTGCCGAGGGCGATCTTGCCCTCGGGCACGAGGACGGCGGCGGTGATGCCGGCGTGGGTCGCGTAGGCCGCGGCCGATGCCGAGGTGTTGCCCGTGGAGGCGCAGATGACGGCCTTCGCGCCGTGCTCGACGGCCTTCGAGATCGCCATGGTCATGCCGCGGTCCTTGAAGGACCCCGTCGGGTTCATGCCCTCGTACTTGACCCACACCTTCGCGCCCGTGCGCGCCGAGAGCGCCGGAGCCGGCAGGAGCGGGGTGCCGCCCTCGCCGAGGGTGATGACCGGGGTCGCCTCGGTGACATCGAGGCGGTCCGCGTACTCGTGGAGGACTCCACGCCACTGCTTGGCCATCTCAGGCTCCTTCAACTCGTAAAACGGACGTCACGGCGCTGACGAATCCATGGGAATGCAGGGCAGTGACGGTGGCCGCCAGATCGGACTCCGCGGCGGCGTGCGTGCCGATGACCAGGGTAGCGGTCGGCTCGCGTCGGACCGCACCAGGCGCACCGGGCACCGGCTCGGCGGTCGGCGGAGTCTGCACAAGGGTCTCGACCGAGACTCCGTGGTCGGCGAAGACCCCCGCGATCTGGGCGAGGACTCCCGGGCGGTCGAGGACCTCGAGGGTCGCCTGGTAGCGGGTGGTGACGCGGCCGATCGGCAGCACCGCGAGGCCCGAGCTCGCGCTCGTGACCAGGCCTGGTCCGCCGACCACATGGCGGCGCGCGGCCGACACCACGTCTCCGAGCACGGCCGACGCGGTCTCGATCCCTCCGGCGCCCGCGCCGTAGAACATCAGGCTGCCGGCCGCCTCCGCCTCGACGAACACGGCGTTGTTCGCGCCGTGCACAGCGGCGAGCGGATGCGAGCGGTGCACGAGCGCGGGATAGACCCGGGCCGAGACGCCCTCCTCCCCCGTCTTCGTGTCGGTGAGGCGCTCGCAGATCGCGAGCAGCTTGATCACGTAACCGGACTCGCGCGCCTGGTCGACCTGCGCCTTCGTGATGCCGCTGATGCCCTCACGATGCACGAGCGTCACCGGCACATCGGTGTGGAAGGCGAGGCGTGCGAGGATCGCGGCCTTCTGCGCGGCGTCGTAGCCCTCGATGTCCGCGGTCGGGTCCGCCTCCGCGTAGCCGAGCTCGGTCGCGAGGGCGAGGGCGTCCTCGAGGCTCGAGTGCTCGGTGTCCATCCTGTCGAGGATGAAGTTGGTGGTGCCGTTCACGATGCCGAGGATGCGGTGCACCCGGTCGCCGGCGAGGCTGTCGCGCAGCGGCCGGACGATCGGGATCGCTCCGGCGACCGCCGCCTCGAAATTGAGCTGGGCACCGACCTGGTCGGCCGCCTCGAAGAGCTCGTTGCCATGCTCCGCGAGAAGCGCCTTGTTGGCCGTGATGACGTCGGCGCCAGACGCGATCGCCTGGAGCACGTAGCTGCGCGCGGGCTCGAGACCACCGATCAGCTCGACGACGATGTCGGCGCCGAGGATGAGCTCTTCGGCGTCGGTCGTGAGGTAGTGGCGCGGGATGTCGGTCGTGCGCGGAGCGTCGAGATCGCGCACCGCGACTCCCGCGAGTTCTAGCCGGGCTCCGACACGCTGCGCGAGCTCGTCGCCGTGGTCGAGCAGGAGGCGCACGACCTGCGCTCCCACCGAGCCTGCGCCCAGGAGCGCGACCCGAAGGCTGCGGTACTCGATCATCGGAGGGTCGCCTTTCGTTCGATGCCGGCATCGCGGCGGAGGAGGTCCTCCTCGGTCTCGCCTCGCACGATGACGCGTGCACTGCCGTCGCGCACGGCGACGACGGGAGGGCGGCCGAGATAGTTGTAGTTGCTCGCCAGCGACCAGCAGTAGGCGCCCGTCGCAGCGACCGCGAGCAGGTCGCCGGGCTCGACATCGGCGGGGAGGAAGTCGTCGTGGACCACGATGTCGCCCGATTCGCAATGCTTGCCCGCAACGCGCACCAGGGCGGGGCGGGCGGAGGAGGAACGGTTCGCGATCCTCGCCGTGTAGTCGGCTCCATAGAGGGCAGGACGCGCGTTGTCGCTCATCCCGCCGTCGACGCTCACGTATCTACGGACGGACGTCGACTGCGCGCCCCCGACCACGACGTCCTTGATGGTGCCGACCTCGTAGAGGGTGATGCCCGCGGGCCCCACCACCCATCGACCCGGCTCGATCGCGATATGGGGCACCGGGATGCCCCTGCTCGCGCACTGCTCGGCGACCGCGTCGGCGATCGCTGCGGCGATCTCGCCGATCGGGGTGGGGTCGTCGACGCTCGTGTACGCGATGCCGAAGCCGCCGCCGAGGTTGAGCTCGGGGACCGGGCCGTCCGCGAGCAGCGCCGCGTGCACGTCGAGCAGGCGCGAGGCCGACTCCGCGAACCCCGCCGCGCCGAAGATCTGTGAGCCGATGTGGCAGTGCAGGCCGAGCAGGCGCAGGCTCCCGTGCGAACGGATGCGGGCGATCGCCGCGGGGCAGTCGGCGAGCGCGAGCCCGAACTTCTGGTCTTCGTGCGCGGTCGCGAGGAACTCGTGGGTGTGCGCGTGCACCCCGCTGTTGACCCGCAGCCGCACCGCCTGCACCACGCCCCGCCGATGAGCGGCATCGGCGACGCGCTCGATCTCGACCAGGCTGTCGAGCACGATGGTGCCGACCCCGACCTCGACGGCGCGCTCGATCTCGGCCGGCGACTTGTTGTTGCCGTGCAGGCCGAGCCGGGAGGGATCGATGCCGGCCGCGAGGGCGACGGCGAGCTCGCCTCCACTCGAGAGGTCGATGTTCAGGCCCTCGTCGCGCATCCACCGCGCGACCTCGGTCGAGAGGAACGCCTTGCCGGCGTAGTAGACGGTGACGCCCGTGCCGATGCGAGCGAGTTCGCGCTCGAAGACCTCGCGCACCTCGACGGCGCGAGATCGCACCGCGGCCTCGTCGACGACGTAGAGCGGGGTGCCGAAGCGTTCGGCGAGCTCGGTCGCGGCGACTCCGGCGACCGTGACCACGCCGTCGGAGGAGCGTCGTGTGCCGCTCGGCCACACACCGTCGACGAGCGAGTCGGCCTCGTCGGGCGTCGGCAGCCAGGAGGGCGCGAGCGGGTGGCGGGGGGCAGCGGCGCGTGCGTCGTCGTCGTCCACGGGTGAGACCTCACGGGAGAGAGTGGGAGTGTCACTGCGTGGCGAGCGAGTCCGGATTGACCCCTGAAGCCAGCGATTTCAGTGTTCGGCCCGCGGGAGACGCCGGCACAGGGCTCCGATCTTACCGGTCGAGCGCCCGTCGCCCGAGCCGGATCACGGACAGGTGCCGGTCTGCTGCTCCTCCGGGTCACTGAGGAAGGTCGGGGCGAGCGCGAAGGAGGCGTCCAGCGACTGCTGCGCGACCGTCACGCCCGAGAGCGTCAGCCCACGCGGGACGGAGTCGGCGATGCAGACCGAGCGCGGGCCGAGCAGGTCGTCGGCGACGGCGCCGAAACGGTCCTTGATCTGCGCCGCGGTAAAGGTGGCGCCTCCCACCGTCACGTCTGCGGGGGTGAGCTGCAGGGCGCCGTCTACGGCGGCGGGTTCGACGGCGACTCCGGCCGAGAGCGTGCGGCCGAGAACCTCGATCGACGTGCCGAAGCGCACCCGCGGCGCGTCGAGCGTCACGCCGTCGACGGGCACAGGACTGCGCTGAGCGACGAGCGTGCTGACCGACGCGGGGTCGAGTGCCACCGTCGCGATGCCGGAGTCGATCGGACCGGAGCCGCTGGCCGGCACACCGCTGAGGGTCGCGGCCAGGTCGCCCGTCAGCTGCCCGAAGGCGATGTCGTCGCTACGGAGCTCGAGGCTGTCGAGCCGGCCGGCGAGTAACTGTGGGAGCACAGCCCAGCCTCCGACCCGGACATCGACGGCGTGGTCGGCGGGCAGCGCGAGTGCCTCCCGGAGACTCGCCGCTGCCCGGTCCGCGACGGCGCGACGGGCGAGCGAGTCTCCCACGACGGCCGCCGCCACGAGCAGCACCAGCACGACCGCTGTGACGATCGCGAGCTGTCGCCCCCGCCGGGCCACCGTCACATCCGATCCGGGGCCGTCACGCCCAGCAGCTCGAGCCCGTTGCGGAGCACCTGCCCGGTCGCCGCGTTGAGCCGGAGCCGCGTCGAGTGCACCGCCTCGATCGGGTCCTCGCCCTGCGGCACCACACGGCAGCTGTCGTACCAGCGGTGGTAGAGGCCGGCGATCTCCTCGAGGTAGCGGGCGACGCGGTGCGGCTCACGCAGCTCGGCGGCGAACGCGGCGATGCGCGGGAACTCCTGCAGACCGCCGAGCAGCGCCGACTCGGTCGGATGCACAAGCGTCTCGGGAGCGAAGGGCTCGCGCGGGACACCGGACGCCTCCGCCCTCGCCGCGACCTGTCGGGTGCGCGCGTGCGCATACTGCACGTAGTAGACGGGATTGTCGTTGCTCCGCTTCGTGAGCAGATCGAGGTCGATGTCGAGAGTCGAGTCGGCGGAGGAGCGCACGAGCGAGTACCTCGCCGCGTCCACTCCCACGGCCTCCACGAGGTCCTCCATCGTCACGACGGTGCCGGCCCGCTTCGACATGCGCACGGCTTCGCCGTCGCGGAGCAGGTTGACGAGCTGGCCGATCAGGATCTCGAGGTTGACCCCGGGGGTGTCGCCGAAGGCCGCGCACATGGCCATCATCCGGCCGATGTAGCCGTGGTGATCGGCGCCGAGCATGATGATCGCGCGGTCGAAGCCGCGCTCACGCTTGTCGAGGTAGTAGGCGAGATCGCCGGCGATGTAGGCGGCCTCCCCGTCGCTCTTGACGATGACGCGGTCGCGGTCGTCGCCGAAGTCGGTGGTGCGCAGCCAGGTGGCGCCGTCGGCCTCGAAGATGTGGCCGAGCTCGCGCAGTCGTTCGATCGCCCGGTCGACGGCGCGAGACTCGTGCAGCGAGTTCTCATGGAAGTAGACGTCGAAGTCGACTCCGAACTCGTGGAGGCTCTGCTTGATCTCGCCGAACATCAGCTCGACTCCGATCGAACGGAAGGTCTCGGCGAGCTCCTCCTCGGGCAGCACCGAGAGGTCACCGGGGTAGGCGGCGGCGACCCGTTCGGCGATGTCGCCGATGTAGGCGCCGCCGTAGCCGTCCTCCGGGGTGGGCTCGCCGCGGTGCGCCGCGAGCAGGCTCCGGGTGAAGCGGTCGATCTGCGCGCCGTGGTCGTTGAAGTAGTACTCGCGGGTGACGTCGGCGCCCTGCGAGATCAGGATGCGCGCGAGGCTGTCACCGACGGCCGCCCAGCGGGTGCCTCCGATGTGGATGGGGCCGGTGGGGTTCGCCGAGACGAACTCGAGGTTCATCCGCACCCCGGCGTAGACGGTGCCGGTGCCGAAGGAGTCGCCCGCCTCGACGATCGCGCCCGCGAGCGCCCCAGCCGCGGCCGCCTCGAGGCGCACGTTGAGAAATCCGGGCCCTGCGACCTCGACGGAGGCGACTCCGTCGACGGCGCCGAGCCCCGTCGCGAGCTCGGTCGCGAACTCGCGCGGGTTCATTCCGAGCCTCTTCGCGAGCTTCATCGCGATGTTCGAGGCCCAGTCGCCGTGATCGCGGTTCTTCGGCCGCTCGAGCACCACCTCGGCGAGCGCCACCTCCGCGTCGCTCCCTCGTCGCTCCACGGCGTCGAGGACGAGGGCGTGCAGCGAGGCGGCGAGCTGTTCGGGAGTCACGGGGAGCGATTCTACCGGCCGGGTCGCGGCGCGCCGTTGCTAGGGTGCCTCGCATGCGTCGTCCTGCCGTGCTCCTTCTCGCCGCCTTGGCCGTCGCTTCCCTCACCGCTTGCGCGACGAGCGCCGAGCCTGCTCCCAGCGCTAGCGACGCGGTCTCCGGGACCCCTCTTCCGCTGTCGTGCGAGCAGCTGGTGCCGTCGTCGGTCTTGAGCGGCATGTGGGCCGGGTACTCCCCGTCCACGGAGGTCGAGCCGACCGCGGTCTCGCGCGAGATCGCGGGCTACAACGGCACCGTCTGCGGCTGGAGCACCGCATCGGGGGCCGATGTGCAGCTCGCGGTGGCGCATCTCGAGCCGGCGGTGATCGAGGCGCTGAAGAACGAGTTCTACACGACGAGTAAGGCCGTCCCGAGCTACGGCAAGCCGCCGACGATCGAGGGCTACTACCGGGTGGCCGACGGCCGCGGCGTCGCCGACGCCTTCGTCGGCGAGTACTGGATAGAGGCGTCGAGCGTCGCGTTCGTCGAGCCCGGCGACCCGGAGCCCCTGATGCGCTCGGCGCTCACCGCGCTCGCGGGCTGAGCCGTCAGCCCAGACGCACCGGAGCACTGTGGTCGTCGGCCTCGATGGGGTCGGCGGTGGTCTCGACGTTCATCGCCGTCAGATGCAGGTCGCTGAGGTAGTTGCTGAGGAAGGCGGTGTCGGCCGTGTCGCGGCCGGAGGAGATGCGCAGCATCGTGCCGCGCGGAGCCAAGCGCGTCGCGTCGACGACGTGCCACGCGCCGCCGACCCACGCCTCCGTCACGGCGTGGAAGTCGGGGGGCACGAGCCCCGGCGCATACACCGCGGTCACACGCGCCGGGATGTCCAGCGCGCGGAGCAGTCCGGCGACGGTGTGCGCGAAATCGCGGCACACACCCTGGCCGCTCTCGATGACCTGCGCCGCACCTCCGGTGCCGACGGTCGACCCGTAGACGTACGAGAGGTGGCCGTGAACCCACTCCTCGACCGCGGCGAGCGCCTCGAAGCCGCGCGCCCGCCCGAACTCGCGGCGGGCGATCCCGCCGAGGATGTCCGCCTCGGCGTACCGGCTCGGGCGCAGGTATTCGACGAGTTCGAGCTCGCTCGGCTCGTCAGGGGCCCCGTGTCCTTCGATCCGTGCCCGGTATTCGACGCGCATCTCCCCCGCAGTGCCGGCGACGCGGTGGATGCGAGCGCCGTGACGTGCCGGGAACTCCCGGACGGGCACCGGCTCCCCCTCGAGGTGCACTGTGAAGGAGTCGTCGAAACGGTCCCCCGTGGGGGTCGCGGCGACCAGGAAGATCATGTCGGTCGGCCCGGTCAGACGCAGGTCCATCGAGGCGGAGACGGTGCGCAGCATGCCCCCATCGTGGCACGCCTCGCGCGCGCTCCCGCGCGAGTGCCGCACAGGCCTGGTGCTAGTGTTGTCAGGCACTCCTGGCCCCCATAGCTCAGGGGATAGAGCACTGCCCTCCGGAGGCAGGGGCGTAGGTTCGAATCCTACTGGGGGCACTTCTTCCGGGCTTCTTCCGACCGCCGATGGTCAGCGCCCGACCAGGGCTGGTTCGCGCGTCGCTCGCGGCACTCCGGTCAGAGCGGCAGACAGTGGTGTGAAACGCACGAGGCTCGCGACGATCCACGGCACGAGAAGTGCGAACGCGAAGTCGAGCAACGTGCCGTCCTCCCGGCTGTTGAGGATCCAGAGCATGATCGGGTGCGCGAAGACGACGAACAGTCCTCCGCTCGACAGGAAGACGATGCTCCGTCCGACGCGCTCGCCCAGGAGCGGAACGTAGCGCTCCGCGAGAAGCACGAGGGCGAACGAGATCGCGATCGCGACGAAGGCGCTGAGGAACGGGGTGCCCGCGTCGGCGCGCTTGAGGTCGAGCGGAGCCGACACTCGCGTCACGACCAGGACGGTCGACACGACGAGCAGCACGACCGCGACGAGCACGTCGCGCCTCACCCGCGAGCGGTACCGCTGGGCGAGGACTCCCGCGACCACGAAGACGAGGCTGGCCAGCCCGGTGCCGATCCCCAGCGGCAGGAGCGCGAACGCCTCGGGTGACACGGCGACCAGTGCGAGCAGGACGAGAGCGACAACCACATGGACGATCAGGGGGAATCGTTGCAGCAGCCGGTAGGCGAGCGCGACGAAGAAGAGTGCCGAGACGAACCAGAACGTCGAGAACGGCCGCCCGATGTAGTTGCCGCCGGCGAGGGGACGCCAGGCGCTCGAAAGCGTCAGCCCCCCGACGATTCCCTGTTGCACGAGCCAGATCGGGAACAGGATCGCCAACCACGCGAGCAGAGGCACGGCGAGCGTGGAGGTGCGCTTGCCCAGCTCCACCCGGAAGGGACGACGCTCGGTCCACAGGTAGCCGCTCAGGAAGAAGAACACCGGCACGTTCCACGTGAAGAACAGCTCACGCGCCCACAGCGGCGCCGACCAGACATGGCAGGCGACGACGGCGATGAGGCCCAGGACACGAACGGCGTCGAGCGCCGCCGATCTGCTCCGCGGCGGCGTCATGGGAGGCGTCTCTCGGCCTCGGACCGGTCGGCGGCCCGAGCGGGCCGGACCACCTCGCTGCGCACAGCCTCCACGAAACGCTTCTCCCTCTGACAGTCGCGGCCGCAGAGGACGACGGGAGTCGTGGACGACCCCCGGCACTCTCGGCGGAGCCGCGCCGCCGCGACGGAGTCGCTCGTGCGGCGCTGGTCGCCAGAAGGATATGACTGCTGGCGGCGCGGGCGGAACACAACCCGGTCGGGCAGGATCCCCCCGTCGGGGAGGTACCGCTGGGTCAGCAGGTGGGGATCGGGGCGCTCGAGCGAGCGATCAGGCGTACAGGTAGTTGGTGCGTGCGCAGGAGTCGGAGCAGAACGGGGAGCGCTTCTGCGCGGGGAGGCCGCAGGCCTCGCAGCGGCGGGGTCGGGTGACCGTGGTCCACAGGCGAAGGAGCATCGGCCGTCCTTCCTCAGATCGTCGACAGCACTGCATCGACCCTAGGAAGGTGAGAAGCCGCGTGAGGGGTGTGGCACGGAATAGCTACCAGTCGGCACTTATCTCCCTCAGCGTCGTCCTGTCAATGGCACCCGAATGAGTGTCATTTCATGTCAAGGAGACGTAGTATCCCGACATCCGCCTCCCGAGCGCAGACCCGACACCTCGCTCGCCCCCGATGGACCCACGGCGGACACGCACCCTGGATCGACGATGCTCCCTGAACACATGCCTCACCCGCGAGGCGCCCAGCTTCTCCACCTCGGCACACGCCTGTGCGAGGCCTGCGGACGTCGGCGCGCGCGACGCCACTCGCCTTTCTGCTCCCAGGGATGCGCCGAGACCTTCCTCTACTACGAGTGATCCACCGCGCGACGTCACCCGAGTAGGGCTGAAGGGCGTGCCGCCGCGCCTCCGGCCCGTGCGAGACCCCTCGACCTCGCTCGAAACGCTCTCAGAAATCCCGCTTTCCTGAGAGCCGCGCCGTAGGGTGAGCGCGTGAAAATCCTTGTCGTGGAAGACGATCCAGCCATGGGCGAAGCGCTCGTGGGCGGCCTCGAAGACGCCGGCTACGAGGCCGAGCTGACCACCAACGGCGTCGATGCCCTGGTGGCGTTCACCACCTCCGACTTCTCGGCGGCCATCGTCGACGTCATGCTGCCCGCGATGTCGGGCTTCGAGATCTGCCGACGCATCCGCGAGCTCGGCCGGTCGACGCCGATCATGCTGCTGACCGCACGCGACTCCGTCGAGGATCGCGTGTTCGGCCTCGACGCCGGTGCCGACGACTACCTCACCAAGCCCTTCGCCTTCACCGAGCTCAACGCGCGACTGCGGGCACTGCTCCGACGCAGCCCCTCCCTCATGTCGACCTCGATCGAGGTGGGCACGATCACGGTCGACGGGTCGAGCATCCGCCGCACCGCCGACGGCACGCGCATCCACGTCAGCCCCAAGGAGCTCGAACTGCTCAAGCTCCTCATCACCCCGGTCGGGTCCGTCGTGACCCGACAGCGGATCCTCGCCGAGATCTGGGGAGGCGGCGAGGTCGTCGACAACAACATCGTCGACCAGTACGTCAGCTACCTGCGCAAGAAGCTTCCGACCGAGGAGACGGGCGTGAGCATCGTCACCGTCCGCGGCAAGGGCTACTTCCTCCGCCCGGTCGAGTAGGCCGTGCGCGCTACGCAAACAGGACGTACGACGCGGCGACGCACGAACGCGCTCTCGATCCGCGCTCGGATCACGATCGGCACGGTCGCGGTCGCCTCCGTGCTGTTCGCGCTCTCGGCGCTGCTCTTCTACCAGGTCGTCACCGGCATCGTCGACCGGAGCGAGCGCACCATCCTCATGTCGATCGACGACGAGGTGCGCCGCGACATCTCGGCGGGCAACGTGCCTCGCCCCCAGGGCTCCTCAACGGGTCAGCTCTATCTGGCCGTCACGCCGACAGGCGACCACAGCGCGACGACGATGCCCTCGGCTCTTCGCGCCGCCGTCCTCGACGACCTCGACGAATCCGGCGCCGACACCACACCGCGCTACGTCAAGGTCACCACGGGGACCAGCAGCTACCTCGTGCGCATCACCGCGGTCGAGACAGACGCGGGCACCTGGGAGATCGCGTCGGCGCGCGACCAGGCGGCGTCGCAGCTCGTCCTGGACGACTTCGCGCACGTGCTCGTCTACGCCGCGATCTTCCTCGTCGTGACCTTCGGCCTCGCCTCCTGGATCCTCACGGGCGCCGCGCTCGCCCCCGTGCGCCGGATGCGGGCACGGGCCGACCAGATCGCCGCCGACCCAGGCCAGGGCGACCAGCTCCCCGTGGTGGGCACACGCGACGAGATCGACGAGCTGGCGACGACGCTCAACGCCTTCCTGACCAAGCAGACGGCCTCCCTGGCGCGCGAGAAGCAGATGGTGTCGGATGCGAGCCACGAGCTGCGGACTCCCCTCGCCGCACTCTCGGCCCAGCTCGAGATCGCGCACCACCGCGTCGACGACGCCGCGGCAGTCGACCGCGTGATCCTCGACGCGCAGAAGAGCGTCGACCGCCTCGTACGTCTCGCCTCCGCCCTCCTCGACATCTCCCGCATCGAGAGCCAGACGATCCGTCCGACCGCGCCCTTCGGCGAGCTCGTCGACGAGCTGGTCGGAGCCGTCGACCGCACCCGACTCCTCGCAGCGCAGTCGGGAGTGGAGATCGACTACGAGATCGACGAGCGCGAGCCCGCCCGCCTCTATGCCGTCGCCGCCCAGGATCTCGGCCGCGTCGTCGACAACCTCCTCCGCAACGCCATCCAGGCGCTACACGGCGGCGGGATGGTGGTCGCCTCGCTGGGCCAGCAGGACGGTCTGCTGCTGCTCAGCGTCTCCGACGACGGACCGGGCATGCCGCCGGAGTTCATCCCCGTGGCGTTCGACCGCTTCTCGCGCCCCGACGACTCGCGTGCGCTCGCGTCGGGGGGCAGCGGGCTGGGTCTCGCGCTCGTCCACACGACGGTGCTCTCGGCGGGCGGAACGGTCACTCTGTCGAATCGTGCGCCGCACGGACTCGTGGTCGAGATCGTGCTGCCGCCCGTGGGGTCCGCCTGAACTCACCCTGAGATCTCGGAGCGGTCGACCGACCCCGCTCGTCTGTGCGCGGCCTCAGCGCTGCTCGTCCTCGGGCCGCACGGGCTGCGGCTCGGCGCCTGCGGGAGGCGGCGCCCAGGCGGTGGCGGGCGCTTCGGCGACTCCGCCGCGCCCGTCGAGCAGCGTGCGGGCCCGGTTGAGCACCTCGGGATCGACGAGCACGGAGTAGCTCGTCGCGACGACCTGCATCGTCGAGGTGAAGTCGCGGCGGCGACGGTTGACGGCGTAGGAGGCGAGGCCGAAGAGCATCCCGAACCCGGCTCCGAGCAGCACGGCCGCCACCAGGAACGAGACATTCGTCGACGGCGAGAAGATGATGAGCAATAGCCCGAGGAACACACCCAGCCACGCGCCGGAGGCGGCTCCCGCGATCGCGACGCGACCCCAGGTCAGTTTGCCGGTGACGCGTTCGACGCTCTTGAGCTCGGTGCCGATGATCGCGAGCTGGCGCACGGGGAAGTCGGCGCGAGCGAGGACGTCGACCGCAGCCTGCGCCTCCTCGTAGCTCTCGAAGGTGGCGAGGATCTCGCCCCGGGGGATGGTGGGGAACGCCGGCCCGCGGCCGGTGAACGGCGTCTGCTGAGTCACCCTCTCAGCCTCGCACAGCACTCTTGGAGGCTTCTGGGCGCGGAGAGAGAGCACCCCGAAAGCCCGCCATGAACGCTCGGCGTCCGTCGAGTCGCGCGGGTCTAGGTTGGTAGCCGTGAGTTCCGCCAGAGTCTTCGTCGCGCGCTTGGCCGGATGCAGCGTCTTCGACCCGGCCGGCGATCGCGTCGGCAAGGTCCGGGACGTGCTTCTGGTCTATCGCCGACTCGATGCGCCCCGTGTCGTCGGGCTGGTCGTCGAGATCCCCGGCCGCCGCCGCGTCTTCGTCTCGATCGGCAGGGTCACGAGCATCGGCAGCGGGCAGATCATCACTACCGGGCTCATCAACGTGCGCCGCTTCGAGCAGCGCGGAGGCGAGGTGCGCGTGATCGCGGAGCTGCTTGGCCGCCGCGTCAGCTTCGTCGACGGATCGGGGGACGCCACCGTCGAGGATGTGGCGATCGAGGAGGTCGGGCCCGGCGAGTGGCAGCTCGCCCAGCTCTTCGTCCGCCGGCCCAAGACGAGCCCCTCCCCCTTCGCCAAGGGCGCGACTGCCTTCGCCGGCTGGCGCGAAGTACGCGAGAGCGTCTCGACGGAGGCGCAATCCGCCGAGCAGTACGTGGCAAGCCTGTCCGAGCTCAAGCCGGCCGACCTCGCGAGCACACTGCTCGACCTGCCACAGCAGCGGATGCTCGAGGTCGCGGGCGAGCTCTCGGACGACCGCCTCGCCGACGTCCTCGAAGAGATGCCCGAGAGCGAACAGGTCGAGATCCTCGGCCAGCTCGACGACGACCGCGCCGCCGACGTCCTCGACCAGATGCAGCCCGACGACGCGGCCGATCTCATCGCGCAGCTCTCGGATGAGCGCGGCGAGGCCCTGCTCGAGCTGATGGAGCCGGAGGAGGCGGACGACGTCCGCATGCTCCTCAGCTACGCTCCCGAGTCCGCCGGCGGCCTCATGACGACCGAGCCGATCATCGTGTCGGCGGAGGCGACCGTCGCCGAGGGGCTCGCGCTCATCCGCCGTCACGAGCTCGCTCCGGCGCTCGGAGCCGCGGTCTGCGTGACACTTCCGCCCTACGAGCCGCCGACGGGGCGGTTCCTCGGCATGGTCCACTTCCAGCGGATGCTTCGCTACCCGCCGCACGAGCGTCTCGGCACCCTCCTCGACCAGGGAATGGATCCGATCACCCCCGACACCTCCGCGGCCGAGGTGGCCAGGATCCTGGCGAGCTACAACCTCGTCTCGGTGCCCGTGGTCGACGAGTCGCACCGGCTCGTCGGGGTGGTGACGATCGACGACGTGCTCGACTACCTCCTCCCGGACGACTGGCGCAGCCACGGCGACGACGAACCGAGGGCGCCGGTGACGTCGGCGACGCGTAGCGTGCCGGTCGTGGCGCCGGCGAGCCGGGCGAAGACGGGACGACGGGGACGGAGGGGCTCACGTGGCTAGAGACGTCAAGCAGGATCAACGGCTCGAGAACCCCAAGGGGCTCCGCAGCCGTGTGCTGCCCCGCCGCAATCGCCAGAGCAGCGACCGCTTCGGCCGCCTGACGGAGTCGTTCGCCCGGGCCATGGGCACCCCGTGGTTCCTCGTGGGCATGACCGTCTTCTGCGTGTTCTGGCTCGGGTTCAACACCTACGGACCGGAGGATGCGCGCTTCGACTCGCAGGCGCTCGGCTTCACGGTGCTGACGCTCATCCTGTCGCTGCAGGCCTCTTACGCCGCTCCCCTCCTCCTGCTCGCCCAGAACCGCCAGGACGACCGCGACCGGGTGCAGATCGAACAGGACCGTCAGCGCGCCGAGCGCACTCTCGCCGACACCGAGTACCTCGCTCGCGAGGTCGTCGCCCTGCGGCTCGCCATCCGCGACATGGCGAGCAAGGACTTCATCCGCTCGGAACTCCGCAGTCTCGTGGAGGAGCTCGAGAAGGACAGGGCGGAGCCCGCCTCCGCCGAGCGCCGCGATGCCTGACCTCGATCGCGCCGTCCTCGCGGCGCTGGCCGGCGTCCTCGATCCCGAGATCCGCCGCCCGATCACCGAGCTCGACATGGTGGAGTCGGTCCAGGCCGATCCCGACGGAGCGGTGCACGTGGCGATCCGCCTCACGATCGTCGGCTGCCCGGCCGCGTCCGCGATCGAGCGCGACGTCGTCGCGGCCGCCTCCGCCGTGCCCGGTGTCGCCTCGGTCGCGATCACCGTCGGCGTGATGACCCCCGCACAGCGCACCGCGCTCACCGAGCGCCTCCGCGGCTCGAAGCGCGCCATGCCGTTCGGCCCTGATTCACTCACCCGCGTCTACGCGGTGACGAGCGGCAAGGGAGGGGTGGGCAAGTCGACCGTGACGGCGAACCTCGCGGTGGCTCTCGCGCAGCAGGGCCTCGCGGTGGGGCTCGTCGATGCGGACGTGCACGGATTCTCGATCCCCGGGCTCCTGGGCCTGATGCACGAGGGACGTGTCGCCGGGCCGACCCGAGTCGGCGAGCTGATGCTGCCTCCGGTCGCCTACGGCGTGAAGGTCATCTCGATCGGCATGTTCCTCGAGGGCGACACGCGCGGCGCCGCCGTGTCGTGGCGCGGACCGATGCTGCACCGCACGATCTCGCAGTTCCTCACCGACGTCTACTTCGGCGACCTCGACGTGCTGTTGCTCGATCTTCCGCCGGGCACGGGCGACGTGGCGATCTCGATCGGTCAGCTCCTCCCGCATGCGGAGGTACTGATCGTGACGACGCCGCAGCCGGCTGCGGCCGACGTCGCCGAGCGCAGCGGCGCCCTCGCCCGTCAGTCCGGTCAACGGATCGTGGGGGTGGTCGAGAACATGGCGGGGCTGCCCCAGCCCGACGGTTCGGTGCTCGAGCTCTTCGGGAGCGGAGGGGGCGCCGAAGTCGCGCGTCGCCTTGGCGCGGACGGCGAGCCGGTGCTCCTGCTGGCGTCCTTGCCGATCAGTGTCGCCCTCCGCTCGGGCGGCGATGACGGTGTCCCGGTCGTCGTCGGCGCACCAGACGACTCCGCGGCCCAGGCCATCATCGCCCTCGCGCGAAGGCTCTCGGATCGTCCGAGGGGCCTGACCGGTCGTCGGCTGCCCCTCGCGATCGACTGAGCGCGATCGGCTCAGGTGGCCTCTGAATCGATCGGGGGCGGTGCGATGCTCGAGAGCATGCCCGCGCTCACCGAGCGCTGCATGGTCGTGTAATAGCTGTCCTGCGACGACGTCGAGCCGCCCGTGACGACGGGGGCGGCGACCGCCGACGGGGGCTTCACGGTAGGAGCCGAGGTGTCGTCTTCGAGGAGGGCGTCGCGGATGATGCGCCGCGGGTCGTACTGGCGCGGATCGAGCTTGCGCCAATCGACCTCGTTGAACTCCTCGCCCATCTCGTCCTTGACGCGTTCGCGCGCCTGCGTCGCGAACCCGCGCACCTTGCGCACGAGCTGTCCCAGCTGCGCGGCGTAGTGGGGAAGGCGGTCGGGACCCAGCACGAAGACGGCGATGACTCCGATGATGAGGAGCTTGTCGAACGTCAAACCGAACACGAGGACAACCCTAACCCGCCGCGCCTCCCCGGCCGCACGCTCGCGCCACCGTAGCCTGACCGTGCGGGGAGCGCGATCCGCCCACCGCATCGACTAGAGGAGCTCGCCCGTGTCCGACAAGGATGCCAACTGGAAGTACGCCGAGGACGCGATCGTCGAGTCGGAGGCCATCGCCTCCGCCCGCCGGCTCTCGGTCGAGCTGGGCATCGACGCCGTCTCCCCCTCGATCGGAGCGCAGTCCGCCCTGGTCGCGGCGGCGGCGCGCGCCACGTCGATCATCGAGATCGGCACGGGCACCGGCGTGAGCGGCCTCTGGCTGCTCGACGGTGCGCCCGAGGCGATGCTCACCTCCATCGACTCGGAGGCGGTGCATCAGCAACATGCACGTGCGCAGTTCCACGAGGCGGGCATCTCGCCCAACAGGCTCCGGCTCATCCCGGGTCGCGCGCTGGAGGTGTTGCCGAGGATGAACGAGAACTCCTACGACATCGTCTTCGTCGACGGCGATCCGCTCCAGGTCATCGAGAACGTCGAGCACGCCCTCCGCCTGGTGCGACCCGGCGGCACCGTGTTGGTCCCGCACGCGCTCTGGCGCGGCCGGGTCTCGAATCCGGCCCAGCGCGACGAGATCGCGTCGACGTTCCGTCTGTTGGTCGCCGAGGTCTGCGCCTCCCCCGCCGTCGTCAGCGTGCTCTCGCCCATCGGCGACGGCCTGCTGCAGGCCAACAAGCGCCGGGCGTAGCCCGCCGCGCCCCCGCCGAGACGTCGACCTCAACGAGGGAACGCCCGCCGCACCAGGTGCGACGGGCGTTCTCGGTCGTGTAGGTGTCAGGCCGGAGCCACCACCGACGCAAGCGCGTCGTGCAGCTCTTTCGCCTCTGCATCGTTGACCGAGACGACGAGGCGTCCGCCTCCTTCGAGCGGAACACGCACGACGATGAGTCGCCCCTCCTTAACAGCCTCCATCGGTCCGTCTCCGGTCCTCGGCTTCATGGCCGCCATAGAGTTCCCCTTTCGTGACGTATCCCTCTATTATCGCGCATCCGCGGAGCCTCGGATAACCGCGCGCCCCCAACTCGGGTGCGGCCCGATCACGGCGGCGACCAGTCGCCCGGAGTGAAGACCCAGCACAGCAGCAGCCAGACGACCTGACCCATCAACGACGCCGCCACCAGGAAGACGCGGAACAGCGGCGACCGGGGTACCGCGAGCGCGCCGAAGAGCGGGAACATGGGCATCAGAATGCGGAAGGTGCTGGACTGCGGGTAGAAGAAGGCGAAGAGGTAGATGGCGTAGCCGCCGATCCACGTGCGGCTGAAGACATCGAGCCGACGGGCCGACGCCGAGAAGAACAGCGCAAGGAACCCGAGGACGATCACCACGACGATGCCCATGCCGACCATCGGCGAGGAGAACCACAGCTGGCCCCACCACCCCCCGCCCGCGAACCACGAGGTGAACGGGACGAGCTCGTGCTCGCCGATGAACACGGACCTCCACGCGAGCTCGGTGTCGGTGTAGGCCGAGAACGAGCCCGTGACCGCCCACGCGATGAGGAGCCAGGCGAATCCGACGAACAGGCCCCACGCCCCGAGGGCGATCGTGAGGATCACCTCTGACCGCGGGAAGGCGACGCCGGAGCGAACCCTCTGCCAGATCCGGAAGAGGAAGTACAACCCCATCATGGCGGCGATCGCGAGGCCGCTGGGGCGGAGGAGACCGAGCACCAGGATGATGGGGAAGACCCAGCCCCAACGCTTCCGCACGAGGAGGAGGAGCATCGTCGCGGTGAGGAGGATTGCCGCGGATTCGGCGTAGCCGATCTGCAGGATGGGCGACGTGGGTGCGACGCAGAAGAACACGACCGCCATGAGCGACTGACCTTCGCTCAGCGACACCCGGAAAAGGCGATAGAGCACGAGGCAGGCTGCGGCACTGCACAGCAGAGCGACGAGCACGGCGGCGTTCGCCCAGTCGAGGCCCGTCACGGTCATCAGCGCGCGGACCGTGAAGGGATACACAGGCATGAACGCCCACGGGTTCTGCTCGACGAGCCCGGTGGGTGAGAGCGGCAGCACCGACGGGTAGCCGGTCATGCCGATCGTCTGGTACCAGCCACCGTCCCAGGTCGTCGCGAAGTGGACGTAGGTGTCCCGCAGACCGGTCCACGGCACTCCCTGGTGGACCACGGCCAGGCGCAGCATGATCGCCGTCGTCACGACTCGCGTTACCACGAACACGGCGAGGACTTGGAGCCACCAGGGGAAGAGTCGGCGCCAGCTCGATCGCGAGGGCGCGGAGGCCTCCGCGGTCGCGGGCATCGTCATCTCGGCGGTCATGACGCGGATCCGGCATGGAGCGCGGGAGATCCGGAATCGATCGTCGATCTGTGTGGTCGGGAAGGCCACGCGAGGTGCGACGGAAGACGTCGCGGCTCACCGGCTACAGCGAGGAGAGACATTCCGATGAGCATAGCGGCGAGGCGGAGGCACATCTGACCCGCCGCGCGGGATTCGCGCGGCATCTCTGGCCCGATCACGGGGGTGTCCAGTCGGAGCCGACCACGGCCCAGCAGATCGAGATCCACACGACCTGGCCGGCGATCCCGAGCGCGACCATCACGATCCGGAACAGCAGCGAGCGCGGGACGGCGAGCGCTCCGGCCAGCGGGAACATCGGGCTGAGGAGGCGGAACGTGCTCGACTGCGGGAAGAAGAAAGCGAAGAGGTAGACGGCGTAGCCGGCGACCCACGCACGACTGAAGAGGTCGAGGCGACGCGTCCAGGGCGCCGCGAGGATGCCGAGGAAGGCCAGCACGAGCGCGATCACGATCGTGATCCCCAGCGAAGGGGTGCCGAACCACCACGTGCCCCACCAGGCTCCGCCCTGGAACCACGAGGTGAAGGGCAGCAGCTCCTGGTAGCCGATGTAGGCGGACCGCCACGCCAGCTCGGTGTCGGTGTAGGCCGTGGCCGATCCGGTCGCCGCCCACGCGATCGCGGGCCAGAGCAGACCGACGACGAGGCCCCACGCGGTCAGTGCGACGACGGGGAGCCAGTCGGCACGAGGGAACGGCTCGCGCGAGCGGCGGAGGAAGCGGTAGACGACGTAGAGCCCCATCGCGGCCGCGAAGGCGAGCCCGCTCGGGCGGGTCAACCCGAGCAGCAGAACCACCGGCGCCACCGCGAGCCATCGGCGTCGCACGAGCAGCAGGAGCACGATCGCCGTGAGCAGCATCGCCATCGACTCGGCGTAGGCGAGCTGCAGCAACGGCGACGTGGGCGCGACGCAGAAGAACAGGATCGCGACGAGCGACTGCGACTCCGTGAGCGAGTGCCGGAACAGCCGGTAGAGCACAAGGCAGGCGGCGGCGGCGCAGAGCACAGAGATGGCGACGGCGGCGGTCGCCCAGCCCAGCCCGGTCACGATCATGACGAGGCGCACCACCCCGGGATAGAGCGGCATGAACGCCCACGCGTTCTCGCCGACGTTGCCCGTCGCGGTGAGCGGAAGCTCCGACGGATAGCCTCCCATCGCAATGATCTGGTACCAGCGGCCGTCCCAGATGGTCGCGAAGTCGACGTACGAGGGCGCGGGCCCGGTCCAGAAGTTCGCCTCCTGCTCTGCGGCGAACCGCAGCAGGATGATCGTCGTCACCACGCGGGTCAGCACGAAGATCACGAGGACCCGGGCCCACCATGGGATCAGCCGCAGCCACACGCGCATCGGCGAGGAGAGCCGCACCGTCGGAGTCGTCACGAGGACCCGTTCAGCCACCGGCGCAGGCGCTCGGCACATGCGGTGATCTCGTCGATGGCGACGCGCTCGTCGTCGGCATGGGCGCGGAGGGGATCGCCCGGCCCATAGTTGACCGCGGGAACGCCCAGTGCCGAGAAGCGCGCGACATCGGTCCAGCCGTACTTAGGCTTCGCCTCCACCCCGAGCGCGTCGAGGAAGTCGAGGGCGAGCGGCGCATCGAGACCGGGTCGCGCGCCCTCCGCGAGATCGACGACCTCGACCTCGAAGCCGGCGAAGAGCTCGCGGAGGTGCCCGACAGCCTCCTCGCCGCTGCGGCTCGGAGCGAACCGGTAGTTGACGTGCACCGTGCAGAGATCGGGGATCACGTTGCCTGCGACTCCCCCCGAGATGCGGACCGCGTTGACGCCCTCGCGGTAGACCAGGCCCTCCACCTCGACCTCGCGTGGCTCGTAGGCGGCGAGACGCTGGAGGATCGGCGCGGCGGCATGGATCGCGTTCTCGCCCACCCAGCTCCGCGCGGAGTGGGCGCGCACCCCGTGGGTGATGACGTCGACGCGCAGGGTGCCGTTGCATCCTCCCTCGACCGCGCCGCCCGTGGGCTCGCCCAGCACGGCGAAGTCGGCGGAGAACAGCTCCGGACGGTGACGGGCGAGGCGGGCGAGGCCGTTGAGCTCGGAGGCCACCTCTTCGTTGTCGTACCACATCCAGGTGATGTCGACGGCCGGCGTGGAGAGCTCGGCCGCGAGGACCAGCTGGACCGCGACGCCCGCCTTCATGTCGACCGTTCCGCGACCGACGAGGTACTCGACGCCCTCCACGACGGTGCTGCGCACCGGCAGGTTGTCGTTGATCGGGACCGTGTCCAGGTGCCCCGCGATCACGACACGCTTCGCTCGGCCCAGGTTCGTGCGCGCGACGACCGTGTCGCCGTCGCGGAGGACCTCGAGGTGCGGGTATGACGAGAGGGCGAACTCGACGGCGTCGGCGAGAGCGCGCTCGTCGCCCGAGACCGAAGGAATGTCGCAGAGGACCCGGGTCAGGGCCACCGGATCGGAGCGGAGATCGAGAGCGGTGACGTCGGTCGGAGCGAGCATGCGACCAGGGTACTGGGCCGTTCGTGCGCGCTACCCTGATCGGCATGACCCCCGAGCACCCCGCAGACTCCGCCGCGCCCGCCTCCGCCTGGGGATACGGCCTCGCCACGATCGCCTCCGACGGGACGGTCCTCGACACCTGGTTCCCGGAGCCGCGGCTCGGTGCGATCCCCGCCGGCCGCGATCCGTGGATCGTGCCCGCCGAGTTCGAGGAGCTCGCGAGCGAAGACCCGCGCCGCGAGGTGCGCATCGACGTCGTGACGCTGCAGATCGACACGCAGGCGCCTCCCGCCTCGACGTCGGACGCCTACCTGCGCCTGCACCTGCTCTCGCACCTGCTGGCCGCGCCCAACACGGTGAACCTCGACGGGATCTTCGCGCACCTTCCGAACGTCGTGTGGACGAACGCCGGCCCCGTCTCGCCAGAATCGTTCACCCGGCTGCGTCCTTCACTGCGCCGGCACGGGATCCAGGCGACCGGGATCGACAAGTTCCCGCGCCTCACCGACTACGTCACCCCCGAGAAGGTGCGCATCGCCGACACCTCCCGCGTGCGCCTCGGCGCGCATCTCGCACCGGGCACCACCGTCATGCACGAGGGCTTCGTCAACTTCAACGCGGGCACCCTCGGCAGCTCGATGGTAGAGGGGCGTGTCTCGCAGGGCGTCGTCGTCGGCGACGGCTCCGACATCGGCGGCGGAGCCTCGATCATGGGCACGCTCTCGGGTGGCGGCGTCCAGCGGGTGTCGATCGGCGCCCGGGCGCTCCTGGGCGCCAACTCCGGAATCGGGATCTCGATCGGAGACGACTCGGTCGTCGAAGCGGGCCTCTATGTGACCGCAGGCACCAAGGTCGTCGTCGTCGGGGCCGCGCCGCTCCCCGACGGGAGACCGCACACCGTCAAGGCCGTCGAGCTCTCAGGAGTGCCCCGCCTGCTCTTCCGCCGCAATTCGTTGACGGGAGCGGTGGAGGTGCTCGCCCGCGCCGGCGCCGGGATCGAGCTCAACGCCGCTCTGCACGCCTGAGCGCTCCGCCGGTCGAGCGGCACCGCACGACGGCCGTCCGACCGGCGGTGAACGGTGTCAGCGGCCGGCGGGCCAGTGGCGCTCGGGCGAACCGATGTAGAGCTGTTGCGGGCGGCCGATCTTGGTCTGCTTGTCCGTGTTCATCTCGCGCCAGTGGGCGATCCAGCCCGGGAGGCGACCGATGGCGAACAGCACCGTGAACATCCGGCTCGGGAAGCCCATCGCCTTGTAGATGACTCCCGTGTAGAAGTCGACGTTGGGGTAAAGGCGACGCTCCTTGAAGTAGTCGTCCTCGAGCGCGAGCGCCTCGAGCTCCATCGCGATGTCGAGCAGCGGATCCTTGACGCCGAGCGCCTGGAGCACCTCGGACGCGCTCTCCTTGACGAGCTTCGCGCGCGGGTCGTAGTTCTTGTACACCCGATGACCGAAGCCCATCAGGCGCACGCCCTCCTCTTTGTTCTTCACCCGCTCGACGAAGGTCGACACGCTCTCGCCCGACTCCCGAATGCGCCCGAGCATCGTCAGCACCGCCTCGTTGGCGCCACCGTGCAGCGGGCCGAAGAGGGCATTGATGCCCGCCGAGACGGAGGCGTAGAGGTTGGCCTCGGTGGAGCCGACGAGACGAACGGTCGAGGTGGAGGCGTTCTGCTCGTGGTCCTCGTGCAGGATCAGGAGGCGATCGAGCGCCTTCGAGAGGACGGGGTCGATCTCGTACGGCTCGGCCATCGTGCCGAAGTTGAGCCGGAGGAAGTTGTCGACGAAGCTCAGCGAGTTGTCCGGGTAGAGGAACGCCTGGCCGATGCTCTTCTTGTGTGCGTATGCGGCCATCACGGGCAACTTCGCGAGGAGGCGGATGGTGGTCAGCTCGACCGCCTCCTGGTCCTTCGGGTTCGAGCTGTCCTCGTAGTAGGTGGACAGCGCCGAGACCCCCGCCGAGAGAACCGACATCGGGTGCGCGCTGTGCGGGAGGGCGTCGAAGAAGCGCTTGAGGTCTTCGTGCAGCAGGGTGTGGTGCCGGATGCGGTCGTCGAACTCGGCGAGCTCGTCCGCCGTAGGCAACTCGCCGTAGATCAGGAGCCAGGCCGCCTCGAGGTAGGTCGAGTTCGTCGCGACCTCCTCGATCGGGTAGCCGCGGTAGCGCAGGACGCCCTTGTCCCCGTCGATGTAGGTGATCTGCGACTTCGTCGCGGCGGTATTCACAAAGCCATAGTCGAGCGACATGAAGCCGGTCTGCTTCGACAGCGTCGAGAAGTCGATGCTCGAGGAGCCGTCGACGCTGCGCAGCACGGGGAACTCCGCGGTGCGGTCGCCGAAGGTGAGGGTGACCTTCTCGGGCAGCGACGGCTCGGCGTCGATCGGGGCCGCGACCGCCTCGGGTGTCTCCACCGTCGCGGTTCCCTCGCTCTGTGTGCCGGATTCGGTCACAACGCCTCCCAGGTCGTCGCGGTCGCACCCGGAAGCGCTCGCACGGAGCGGGCGGCGCCGGGTCTGGATGGTGGCTGGGCCGGGGCCGTGTGTGGCGACGTCGACCGAACCTCCTACAGCCTATGGGCAAAGCGGAGGCAGTACGTCACCGACCAGCTCTGGGCGCCGAGCGTTGTCGCTTCCCTCCAGATGCAGCCCTCCGTGCCGACCGGTTCGATCAGGCCCAACCCTCGAGCCGGCGCGCGGCGGCCTCGATCCGCTCATCCGTCGCGGTCAGCGAGAGACGGACGTGCTCCGGGAAATGCTCGCCGTAGAAGACCCCCGGGCCGGCGAGGATCCCGTGCTGAGCAAGGCGCTCGATCGACTCCCACGCCGCCCGACCCTCGGTCGCCCAGAGGTAGAGGCCGGCCTCGCTCCTGTCGATCCGGAAGCCCGCGGCCTCGAGCGCCGGGCGGAGGCGGTCACGACGCGCACGGTAGCGCTCCTTCTGCTCGACCACGTGGAGGTCGTCGCCGAGCGCGACCACCATCGCCTCCTGTAGCGGCGCCGGGAGGATCATTCCGGCGTGCTTGCGTACCGTGACGAGCCGCGCAATGAGGGCCGGGTCTCCTGCCACGAAGGCGGCGCGATACCCGGCGAGATTGGACTGCTTGCTCAGCGAGTAGACACCGAGCACACCCCGCCGATCGGGGCCGACGACCCGCGGGTCGAGGATGCTCGGGATCGCCTCTTCCGCCCAGCGGCCGTCCCAGCCGAGCTCGGCGTAGCACTCGTCGCCCGCGATCACGGCACCCAGCTCACGAGCTCGTGCCACCGCACGTCGCAGAGCGGGCACATCGAGCACGGCCCCGTCAGGGTTGCCCGGCGAGTTGAGCCAGACGAGTCGCGTCGACTCTGGCCACTCGTCGGGGTCATCGGAGGCGAGCACCCGGGCGCCTGCGATCGCGGCGCCCATCGCATAGGTGGGATACGCCGCTGTGGGGTGGACGACTACGTCGCCTTCGCCGAGGCCGAGGAGGAACGGCAGCCAGGCCACGAGCTCCTTGGAGCCGATCGTCGGCAGGATCTCGTCGAGGCCGAGCCCGTGGACGGCCCGCCGACGGGCGAACCAGCCGGCGATCGCCTCCCGTAGCGCCGGAGTGCCGACGGTGGTGGGGTAGGCGTGGGCGTCGGTCGCGCGGGCGAGAGCCTCGCGGATCGGCGCGGGAGTGGGGTCGACGGGCGAACCGATCGAGAGGTCGACCAGGCCGTCGGGATGCTCGGCGGCCAGCCGCGAAAAAGGGACCATGAGGTCCCACGGGTAGTCGGGCAGCGCTCCGAGGGCCACGGCGGAGCCGCTCAGTGGCTCTGCGGGGGCAGGGCGGCGATGACGGGGTGGTCTGCGGCGATCACGCCGACCTTGGCGGCGCCTCCCGGAGAACCGATCTCGTCGAAGAACTCGACATTAGCCTTGTAATAATCAGCCCACTGCTCCGGCAGATCATCCTCGTAATAGATCGCCTCCACCGGACACACCGGCTCGCACGCCCCACAATCGACACACTCATCAGGATGGATATAGAGGGAACGCTCCCCCTCATAAATGCAATCCACCGGACACTCATCGATGCAAGCACGATCCTTCACATCGACACACGGAAGTGCGATCACGTAGGTCACGGCGCTCCAGATCCCTTCGAACAGTGGTCTCTATCGTACGGGGGCGGGCGGCGCGCCCGTGGCCGCCGGACGCGCCTCCCGGCGCGTGACCCGGGGCCAGGCGATCACGACGAGCGCGATCAGCGCGGGCAAGAACGTCCAGGCGACGCCGAGACCGTTCGCCGGGACGAGCACGGAGCCTCCGACGCTGCGCAGCGCCAGCAGACCGTTGACGCCGAGGAGACCCATCGCGACGCAGAGCGCGACGAAGCGGTCGGCCATCACGATCCGGAGGCCGAGCAGCACCAGGAGGACGGCCAGGAGGGAGGCGACGAGCCCGACGGGCAGGTCGACGCCTCCCACGGTGACGACACTCTGGTGGGCGATGGTCGTGATCGTGCCGACGACGGCGCCGATCGCGATCGAGACGACTCCCGAGACGAGGCGGGAGCCGAGCCCCGGTCGGTCGACGACCACGGGGTCGGGCAGGGAGCCTGCGACCGCCGGGCGAAAGCGTTCGACGGCTGCGATCGCGAAGGACGGCCCACTCGAGAGCCGTGCCCGGTCGCCCTCGACGACCAGTTGGGTCGCGTGCGCCTCTAAGGCGGCACGCTTGCGGGCGAGGTCGTCGGGAGTCAGCTCGACGACGACGTCGCCCGGGGCGGGCGCCGAGGACTCGGGCAGCACGGCGAGATAGCGCAGTCCGAGCTGCTCGGCGGCCAGCAGAGCGACGCGCGCGGTGCGCACGTGGTCGGGATGGCCGTATCCGCCTCCCGCGTCGTACGAGAGCACGACTCCCGCGTCCACCTGGCGGAGGACGGCGACGAGGTCGGCGACCTCCTCGTCCTCGTCGGCGGCGGTGAGGGCGGCGGGGTGCACCGGCTCGAGCGGGACAGGCACCCGCCCCGGGCCCCACTGCATTCCGGAGTCGCGGTAGACCCGCGGAGGCAGGCCCGGCGCGCGTGCGCCGGCCTCGCCGAGGAAGCGGTGATCGCCGACGCCGAGGGCGGTGAGTGCGACGACAAGTTCGGCGGTGCGATGCGCGGCGAGTTCCTCCGAGCCCTCGAGCCCGGCCAGATCGTCCGGTATCACCTCTCCGCACTCGCCGCGCGTCGCAGTGACGACAGTCACCGCGACACCGTTCGTCACGAGCTGCGCGAGCGTGCCGCCCATCGTGATCGTCTCGTCGTCGGGGTGCGCGTGCACCGCGACGACCCGCTCCCCCGCTGCACTCCGGCTCGCGTCCACTCTTCGCCTCTCCTGCCTGGTCGGCCCGCCGCGCATCACGTCCGGAGACGGATGTCCCGTGTCTCGTTCCGCAACTCATCTGGACACGACCGGAGTCGCGCACTACTGTCGACTGCGGTAAGGCAAGGCTTACCGAACAATTCGGCTCGTCGCCGAACGCACTCGACCGAACGCATCAGGGCGGAGCCGCCCTCCTCGTCCACGAATCGACAAAGAGAACACGCGTGCTCGCAAACTACCTCATCGGCCTCCGCGAAGGCCTCGAAGCCGGACTGGTCGTCGGCATCCTCGTCGCCTACCTGACGAAGCTCGAACGACGCGACGTGCTGCCGCGCCTCTGGATCGGCATCGCGGCGGCGATCGCGATCTCGCTCACCACGGGCGCGATCCTCACGTGGGGCCCCTCGACCCTCTCGTTCCAGGCGCAAGAGCTCATCGGAGGGGGACTGTCGGTCGTCGCCGTCGGGCTCGTCACCTGGATGATCTTCTGGATGGGCGCGAACGCGCGGAGCCTGAAGGGCGAACTCGAGTCCAAGCTCGACGGCGCCGTCGCCGGCTCGGCCATCGGCATCGTCATCCTTGGCTTCATCAGCGTGGGCCGCGAAGGCATCGAGACGGCCCTCTTCGTCTGGGCCAGCGTCTCCTCGAGCAGCGCCGCCTCCGGAGACGGCGCGTGGGTCGGCACCCTCGGCGCGCTCCTGGGCATCCTCAGCGCCGTCGTGGTCTCGTATCTGATCTTCCGTGGATTCGTGCGGATCGACCTCCGCCGCTTCTTCACCTGGACGGGAGCGTTCCTCATCCTCGTGGCCGCCGGCGTCCTCGGCTACGGCGTGCACGACCTCCAGGAGGCGTCGCTGATCCCCGGCGCGGGCACGCCGCTGTTCAGCCTCGGCGCGATCCTCCCGGCTCCCCTGACGGCCCTGCTCGGCGGTCTCTTCAACTACACGCCCGAGCCGACCGCCCTGCAGTTCCTCGCGTGGCTGCTGTACCTGATCGTCGTGGGAGCCCTCTTCGTCCGCCAGGTCCGCCTCCGCCGGCCGCGACGGGGCAGCGCCGCCCCGACGACAGCTCCCGCCACCACCACCGTCTGACTGCCGCCGACTCGCTCGGTCCCGCCTCGAACCACAGGAGATCCATGTCCTCGCGCGCTCGTCTCGCCCGCCTCCCCCGCTGTGCCGTCAGCCTCGCCGGCGCCGGCGTGCTCGCGATGATCCTCGCCGGCTGCGTACCCAACACGGCTGCCTCCTCGACGGGGGCGCTGTCGGTGGCCATCAAGGACGACTCCTGCGACGTCTCTGCCTCGACGGCCCAGGCCGGAGCCGTCAGCTTCGCGCTGCAGAACACGGGCACCGACGTGAACGAGTTCGAGATCCTGGCCGAGGACAAGCTGCGGATCGTCGGCGAGAAGGAGAACGTGGCCCCCGGGCAGAACGTCTCGTACGTCGCGCAGCTCGAGCCGGGCACGTACTACACGGCGTGCAAGTTCCAGCAGGTCGGCGCTCCGGTCGGGATGAGCGAGTTCACCGTCACCGGTGAGGCCACTGCGCAGTCCTCTGACGAGAAGGCGGCCACCGACGCAGCGGTCACGAACTACGTCGCGTACATCACGTCCCAGGTCGGCGAACTCGTTCCCGCGGTCGCCGCGTTCGTCCAGGCCTACGAGGCAGGCGACGACGAGAAGGCGCGCAGCCTGTTCGCCTCGACCCGTGTCTTCTACGAGCGGATCGAGCCGACCGCCGAAGCCTTCGGCGACCTCGATCCGAAGATCGACTACCGCGAGGTCGACGCCGTGGCCGAGGGCCTCGACTGGACGGGCTTCCACCGCATCGAGAAGGACCTGTGGGCTCCGGCGCCGGGCGCCCTCAACTCGGATGGCACGAGCGCGACGCTCGACTGGTCCCCCTCCACGCCGGAACAGCGCGCGACGTTCGGCCAGAAGCTCGTCGATGACGTGAAGAGCCTGTCCGATCTCGTGAACGCCCCCTCCTTCACCGTGTCGGTCGCGGACATCTCGAACGGTGCGATCGGCCTGCTCGACGAGGTGGCCGCCGGCAAGATCACCGGCGAGGAGGACTGGTGGTCGAGCACCGACCTCAGCGACTTCGCCGCGAACGTGCAGGGCGCGGAAGTGGCGTTCGGCAACGTCGAGCCCCTCGCGACCGCGACCGGCGGCGATGGCGCCCAGCTCACCGCGCAGATCACTCAGCGCTTCTCCGAGCTCGACGCGCTGCTCGCCAAGTACGGCTCGATCGACTCCGGCTTCGTCGCGTTCTCGACGCTGACGGACGCGCAGAAGAAGGAGCTCTCGGACCAGGTGAACGCCCTCTCGGAGCCGCTCTCGCAGCTCACCCACACCGTGCTGGGCGTTGCAGAGCCGGCGGCCTGATGGAGCAGGGACACGACGGTACGACCGTCGCCACGGATCCCGTCGAGCCGCCGGCGACAGCCACCGAGCAGCCCCGCCGCCTTTCGCGGCGCGGGCTGCTCGGCCTCGTCTCGGCGGGGACGGCGGGTCTCGCGGTCGGCGTCGGGGGCACCGTCGCCGTCGGCGCCGCGACGACGACCACCGGCACCCGCGCGTCCACCACGGTCCCGTTCTTCGGCGCGAACCAGGCCGGCGTGACCACAGCCGCCCAGGATCGCCTGCACTTCGCTGCCTTCGACGTCGCCGCAGGCACGACCCGGGACGAGCTCGTCGAGCTGCTGCAGGACTGGACCCTCGCGGCCTCGCGCCTCACCCAGGGCCTCGAGGTGACCGAGGAGGGCGCGGTGGGCGGCCCCGACACGGCGCCTCCCGCCGACACGGGCGAGGCGCTCGGGCTCGACGCCTCCTCGCTCACGCTCACCTTCGGATTCGGCCCCAGCCTCTTCACCGACGAGTCCGGCACCGACCGGTTCGGGCTCGCCTCCCGACGCCCCGACGCCCTCCAGACGCTGCCCCGCTTCCGCGGCGACGCCCTCGTGCCGGCAGCCGGCGGAGGCGACCTCTGCATCCAGGCGTGCGCCGACGATCCGCAGGTCGCCGTGCACGCGATCCGCAACCTCAGCCGCATCGCCTTCGGGCGCGCCTCGCTGCGCTGGTCGCAGCTCGGCTTCGGGCGGACCTCCTCGACCTCGACGGCCCAGGTCACTCCGCGCAACCTCTTCGGCTTCAAGGACGGCACCGCCAACATCAAGTCGGAGGAGGCAGACGCGGTCGACGAGTTCGTCTGGGTGCAGGAGGCCGACGGTCCGGCGTGGCTCACGGGCGGCAGCTTTCTCGTGGCGCGGAAGATCCGCATGATCGTCGAGACCTGGGATCGGAGCCAGCTCGGCGAGCAGGAGCGCGTCATCGGACGCAGCAAAGGCTCGGGAGCGCCGATGTCGGGGGGAACGGAGTTCACCGAGCCCGATCTCGCGGCGACCGGAGTCTCGGGCGCGCCGCTGATCGACAAGGAGGCGCATGTCCGACTCGCGCACCCGACGGTCAACAAGGGCGCGCGCCTCCTGCGCCGCGGCTACAACTTCGTCGACGGCAACGATGAGCTGGGACGCCTGAACGCGGGGCTGTTCTTCCTCTCGTTCCAGCGTTCGCCCGACCAGTTCGTCACGGTGCAGCGCTCACTCGCGAACGATGCGCTCAACGAGTACATCAAGCACGTGGGCTCGGCGATCTTCGCCGTGCCGCCGGGGGTGCGCGACGAGAACGACTTCGTCGGATCGGGCCTGTTCGCCTGATGCCCTCGCGGAGCCTGAGAGCATCCGCATCCGCTCCCAGCGCCTCCCTGGCGCCCTCCTGGTCCGCCCCGAGGGCCTCTCACTAGCCTCGCGACAATGTCCGGGACCAGCAAGAGCACGATGACCAAGCGCGAGCGGCGAGAGCTCGCTCGGGCGCAGGCGCGCGAACAACGCGAACAGGCACGGAGACGGCGCCGGCGCAACCGGATCCTCGCGCAATCGGGCGCGGCGGTCGGCCTCCTCGCCGTCGTCGCCCTGGTCGCGTGGAACGTGTGGTCACAGCAGGAGGTCGGGAGCATCGGCCCGGCGAACATGCTGAGCGACGGCATCGTCTTCACCGGAAGCGACTCGGCGATCACCGCACTGACGACTCCGGCACTGCAACCCGACGCCCAACCGATCGCCACCGACGAGTCGGCGCCCCGGGCGAACGGGGTCGCGACGATCGATCTCTACGTCGACTATCTCTGCCCCTACTGCGGCCAGTTCGAGAAGACCAACGGCGATCAGCTGCAATCGTGGCTGAAGCAGGGCATGATCACGCTCGAGATCCACCCGATCGCGATCCTGGACGCCTCCTCGGCCGGGTCCGACTACTCCAGTCGTGCCGCGAACGCTGCGGCATGCGTCGCGGCCGACGATCCCAACCACTTCCTCGCCGTCAACACCGCCCTGTTCGCGAAACAACCGGCGGAGGGGACCACCGGGCTCGACGACGACTCGCTGCGCTCGCTCGTCACGGACGCGGGCGTGACCGACGATCAAGTGCTGGCGTGCATCACGAGCGGCGAGTTCAGACCCTGGGTCGCTGCGGCGACCCAGCGCGCCACCACCCAGCCCCTCGCGAACTCCTCGCTCGCGAAGCTGAAGTCGACTCCGACGGTTCTCGTCGACGGCCAGGAGTACACGGGCAAGCCCGACGACGCATCCGCCTTCGAGTCGTTCATCACCTCGACCGTCGCGGCCACCCCGCCCGGCGACGCTCCGGCTCCTCCCCCCACGACGACTCCCGGGGGCTAAACGACGACGCCGCACGGCGTCCGTCCGAGCGGGTCTGCACATCGTGCAGCGCTCGGGACGGCCGCCGTGCGGCGCGCACGATCGGAAGAGGTCGATCAGCCCTGCTTCTTGAGGCGGCTGGTCATCCGGGCGCGGGCGTTGGCGTCGAGCTCGACCTTGCGGATGCGGACAACCTCAGGGGTCACCTCGACGCACTCGTCTTCGCGAGCGAACTCGAGGCACTCTTCGAGGGTCAGCTGACGCGAAGGCGTCATCGACTCGAAGTTGTCCGCGGTCGACTGACGCATGTTCGTCAGCTTCTTTTCCTTGGTGATGTTGACGTCCATGTCGTCGTTGCGCGAGTTCTCGCCAATGACCATGCCCTCGTACACCTCTTCGGTGGGGTTCACGAAGAAGGTCATGCGCTCCTGAAGCGCGATGATGGCGAAGGGCGTGACGACCCCCGAGCGGTCGGCCACGATCGAGCCGTTGTTGCGGGTGACGATGGAGCCTGCCCACGGCTCGTAACCGTGCAGGATCGCATTCGCGATGCCGGTGCCGCGCGTGGTGGTGAGGAACTCGGTGCGGAAGCCGATCAGACCACGGGAGGGGACGACGAATTCCATGCGTACCCAGCCGGTGCCGTGGTTCGACATGCCCTCCATACGGCCCTTGCGCGCGGCGAGGAGCTGCGTGATCGCGCCGAGGTACTCCTCCGGAGCGTCGATGGTGAGGTGCTCGAAGGGCTCGTGCACCTTGCCGTCGACCTGGCGGGTGACCACCTGGGGCTTGCCGACCGTGAGCTCGAAGCCCTCTCGGCGCATCTGCTCGACGAGGATGGCGAGCGCGAGCTCGCCGCGGCCCTGGACCTCCCACGCATCGGGACGCCCGATGTCGAGGATCTTGAGCGAGACATTTCCGATCAGCTCGCGGTCGAGGCGGTCCTTGACCATGCGGGCGGTCAGCTTGTGGCCCTTGACCTTGCCGACGAGCGGCGAGGTGTTGGTGCCGATCGTCATCGAGATCGCCGGGTCGTCGACCGTGATGGCGGGCAGCGGACGGATGTCTTCAGGATCGGCGATGGTCTCGCCGATGGTGATCTCGGGGAAGCCCGCGATCGCGACGATGTCGCCGGGGCCGGCCGATTCGGCCGGGTAGCGGTCGAGCGCCTTCGTGATGAGCAGCTCGGTGATGCGGGCGTTCGTGTGCGAGCCGTCGTGGTGGACCCAGGCGACGGTCTGCCCCTTCTTGATCGTGCCGTTGAAGACGCGGAGAAGGGCGAGACGGCCGAGGAACGGGGAGGCATCGAGGTTCGTGACGTGGGCCTGGAGGGGCGCCTCGTCGTCGTACGTCGGCGCGGGGATGTGCTTGAGGATCGCCTCGAACAGGGGCTCGAGGTCCTCGGCGTCGGGCAGCGAGCCGTCCTCGGGCTTGTTCGCCGAGGCGCGGCCGGCCTTGCCGGAGGCGTAGACGACGGGGACGTCGAGGATCGCGTCGAGGTCGAGGTCGGGGACATCGTCCGCGAGGTCGGAGGCCAAGCCGAGCAGGAGGTCCTGGCTCTCGGCGACGACCTCGTCGATGCGCGCATCGGGACGGTCGGTCTTGTTGACCAGGAGGATGACGGGGAGCTTCGCCTCGAGGGCCTTGCGCAGCACGAAGCGGGTCTGCGGCAGCGGCCCCTCGGACGCGTCGACCAAGAGGCAGACTCCGTCGACCATCGAGAGACCGCGCTCGACCTCGCCGCCGAAGTCGGCGTGGCCCGGGGTGTCGATGACGTTGATGGTGATGGGGCCGTCGCTCGCATGCTTGCCGCTGTAGGAGACGGCGGTGTTCTTCGCGAGGATCGTGATGCCCTTCTCGCGCTCGAGCTCGTTCGAGTCCATCGCGCGCTCGTCCACGTGGGCGTGCGCGTCGAAGGAGTTCGTCTGCTTGAGCATGGCGTCGACGAGCGTCGTCTTGCCGTGGTCGACGTGGGCGACGATCGCGACGTTGCGCAGGTCGGAGCGGGTGGCACTTGCCATGTGAACGGACTCGTCTCGTGTTCTCGTGCAAAAGGGGGACCATCCATCGTACCGCAGGGACGTGGCGCGATCGAGGAAGGCCCCGGATTCTCGAGCGGAGCACCCTGGGGAGGGACGTCCGCCCGGGGATCCGGGGCCTCGCGGGACGAGCCGAGTCAGACCGCGAACTCGATGCCCGCGCCCGGGATGGCGGCGAGCAACTCCCGGGTGTACTCCTGCTTCGGCGAGTCGAACACGGTGTCGGTCGACGCGTGCTCGACGATCTGCCCCTTCTGCATCACGCAGACGTCGTCCGCGATCACCCGGACGACCGCGAGGTCGTGCGTGATGAACAGATAGGTGAGCCCGAGTTCCGCCTGGAGGTCGGCGAGGAGGCGGAGGATCTGCGCCTGCACGAGCACGTCGAGCGCCGACACCGCCTCGTCGAGGACCACGATCTCGGGCTTGAGCGCGAGCGCGCGGGCGATGGCGACCCGCTGACGCTGACCGCCCGAGAGCTCGTTGGGGTAGCGGCTCGCGATCACCCGCGGCAGCGACACCTGGTCGAGCAGCTCGAGAACCCGCTCGCGCTGCGAGGTGCGGTCGCCCACTCCATGCACGCGCAACGGCTCCGAGATGGTGTTGCCGATGTTGTAGAGCGGGTCGAGCGAGCCGTACGGATCTTGAAACACCGGCTGCATCGAGCGGCGCAGCGCGAGCATCTCCTTGCCCTTGAGCTTCTCGGTGCGACGACCGTCGATCGAGATGGCTCCGCTCGTCGCCGTCTCGAGACCCAGGACGAGGCGCGCGATCGTCGACTTGCCCGAGCCCGACTCCCCGACGAGCGCCGTGGTCGTGCCCTTCGGGATCGAGAACGACACGGCGTCGACCGCCGTGAAGTCCTCGGCCCTGAGCCCGCCGCGACGGATCTTGAAGACCTTCGTGAGTCCGTCGACCTCGATCATCGGTTTCGCCGCGACGGGCGCGGCACTCTGGTGGAGGCTCGCGGCACCGACCAGGTCGACCTCACGGACCGCCGCCGACTCGCCAGGAAGGGCCTCCGCGGACAGCCCCGCCGTCGACTGGATGCGACGGGAGGCGAGGCTCGGCGCCGCAGCGATGAGGCGCTGAGTGTAGGGGTGCTGCGGATTCTGCAGCACCTCCACGGAGGCGCCGGACTCGACGATGCGACCCTTGTACATCACGATGAGCTTCTCGGCGCGCTCCGCGGCGAGACCCAGATCGTGCGTGATGAAGAGCAGGGCAGTCCCGTCGGTCTTCGTCAAGGTCTCGAGGTGGTCGAGGATGCGCCGCTGCACCGTCACGTCGAGCGCCGACGTGGGCTCGTCGGCGATCAGGAGCTGAGGCGCGGCCGCGAGGCCGATGCCGATGAGCACGCGCTGGCGCATACCTCCCGAGAACTGGTGCGGAAACTGCTTGAGCCGCTTCTCGGCGTCGGCGAGACCGGCATTCTGCAGAACCTCGATCGCCTTTGCGCGGATCTCTTTGCGTCCGGTCGCGAGGCCGTTCGCCTTGATCGTCTCCTCGACCTGGAAACCGACCGACCAGACCGGGTTCAGGTTCGACATCGGGTCCTGCGGCACATAGCCGATACGACGCCCGCGGAGGTCCTCGAGCTCGGCCCGGCTCGCCTTCGCGAGGTCCTTGCCATCGAAGAGCACGGAGCCTCCGGTCACCTTGCCGCTGCCGGGCAGCAGGCCGATGATCGCCGCGGCGGTCGTCGACTTGCCCGAGCCCGACTCCCCCACGATCGCGACCGTCTGGCCGTGCTCGATGGTGAGGCTCACGCCCCGGAGGGCCGGGACGAGGCCGCTTCCGGTCTGGAAGCCGACCTCGAGGTCGGTGACCTCGAGCAGCGGGCCCCTCGGGGTGTTCGTCGTGGCGCTCATCGGAGAGCCCTCGCCTTCGGGTCGAGCGCGTCGCGCAGCGCCTCACCCAGGAGGATGAAGCTCAGCACGGTGATGGTCAGCGCGGCGGACGGGTAGATCAGGGTCTGCGGGTTGGTCCGCAAGTCGCGCTGGGCCTGACTGATGTCGTTGCCCCACGACATCACCGAGCCGGGCAGGCCGACTCCGAGGAACGACAGAGTCGCCTCCGCGGTGATGGCCGCACCGAGCGAGATGGTCGTGACCACGATGACCGGAGCGATCGAGTTGGGCATGACGTGACGGAACAGGATCGCCATGCGCGAGAGTCCGGTCGCGGTCGCGGCGCCGACGAAGTCGGACTGCTTGACGCGCAAGACCTCCGAGCGCAGCACTCGGGCCGTCGTCGGCCAGGCGAACGCGCCGATCGCGAGGGCGATGACGAACACGTTCCGGTGCTCCGAGAAGACCGACATGATGACGACCGCGGCGAGGATGTAGGGGATCGAGAAGAAGATGTCGCCCGCACGCATGATGACGGTGTCGACCCAGCCGCCGAAGAAGCCGGCGAGCGCGCCGCCGATGACTCCGGTGACCGATGTGATCAAGACCACGATGAGACCCACCGAGAGGGAGGTCGACGTGCCGTAGACGATCCGCGAGTACACGTCGCAACCCTGCTTGGTGTAGCCCAGCACGCTGCCGTCGCCCGGTCCCTGATTGCTCAGACCGAGGTCGCACGCGCGGGGATCGACCGAGGTGAACAGGCTGGGGATGAGCGCCACCAGGATGATCAGCAGGATCAGGACGCTCGAGATCCAGAACATCGGACGCTTGCGCAGATCCTGCCAGGCGTCGGTCCAGAGGTTGCTGGGCTTCTCGTCGAGGGAGACGGCATCGATCGAGGCGATCGGCGTCTCGTCGAGCGGGGCGACGAAGTGGTCGATGCGGCGGGCCTCGTGCGCGCCGCCGGGAGTCTCATTTGGCATAGCGGATCCTCGGGTCGAGTACGGCGTAGAGCAGGTCGACGAGGATGTTCACCACGAGGTAGAACAGCACCATGACCGTGACGAAGGAGACGACCGTGGGTCGCTCTCCGCGGATGATCGCCTGGTAGAGGGTGTTCCCGACTCCGGGAACGTTGAAGATGCCCTCGGTGACGGTCGCGCCGACGATGAGCAGACCGAAGTCGGCTCCGAACTGCGTCGTGACCGGGATGAGCGAGTTGCGCAGGATGTGCACGGGGATCACGCGGCGTCGCGAGAGTCCCTTGCCGTAGGCCGTGCGCACGAAGTCGGAGCCGGCCGTCTCGATGACCGAGCCGCGAGTAAGGCGGATGGCCGAGGCGATCACGAAGAGCGCGAGGACGATGGCCGGAAGCAGCAGGCGCTGGAAGGAGGCATCACCTCCCACCGTCGGCGGGAACCAGCCCAACTGCACCGCGAAGAACGTCTGAGCGATGAAGCACAGCACGAAGATCGGCACAGAGACCAGCAGGAGGCTGACCACGAGGGCACTCGCGTCGAAGAACGAGCCCTTGCGCAGCCCGCTGATGAGGCCGACGGTCAGCGCCACGACGATCTCGATGACGATCGCCATCATGGCGAGCGTGAGCGTCACGGGGAACGTGCGGGCGAGGATGTCGTTCACCGACTGCCCCGAGAACGAGACGCCGAAGTCGCCGCGGACCACGCCTCCCAGGTAGTAGAGGTACTGGACGACGAAGGGCTGGTTGAGGTGGTACTGCTCCTCTAGCCGCGCCAGGAGCGCGGCGTTCGGCGTCTTGTCGCCGAAGAGAGAGAGGAGGGGGTTCCCCGGCATGGCGAAGACCATGAAGTAGATGAGGAACGTGGTGCCGATGAGCACGGGGACGGCTTGAAGAATGCGTCGGACGATGTAGGCGAGCACGTCAGCCCTGCCGATTCCGGTGTCGCATGGTGGGTGACCTCATTCGATTCGGACCTGAACAGGGCGCTTCGCCCGTGCCGTCGACCGCAGTCGACCACACGGGCGAAGCGCCCCTGTTTCTGGCAGCTTAGTTCTTGGTGATCGCGTAGTAGAGCGGCACCGAGTTCCAGCCGAACTGAACGTTCGAGACGTCCGTCCCGTATCCACCGGTCACGTTGGCGTACCACAGCGGGATCGCCGGGAGGTCCTTCAGGAGGACCTCCTGCGCCTGCTGGAACTTCTGGTTCGCGGCACTGAGGTCGGTGTCGGCGGCACCCTCGGCGAGGAGCGCGTCGAAGTCGGGGTTGGAGTAGTCGCCGTCGTTCGACGAGGCGTTGGTCGCGTACAGCGGTCCGAGGAAGTTGTACAGACCCGGGTAGTCGGCCTGCCAACCGGTGCGGAACGCGGTCTCGATCGAACGGTTGGTGATCTTGGTGCGCGCCTCGGCGAACGTCGGATAGGCGTCGCCTTCGGCGTCGATCCCGAGCGTGTTCTTGATCGAGTTCGACACGGCGTCGACCCAGCCCTGGTGGCCGCCGTCGGCGTTGTAGGCGATCTTGAAGGTGCCGCTCCAGGGGCTGATGGCATCGGCCTGGGCCCAGAGCTGCTTGGCCTTGTCGGCGTCGAACTTGAGCACGTCGGCGCCCGTGAGCGAGTCGCTCCAGCCGTTGATCACCGGAGAGGTGAAGTCGGAGGCCGGGGTGCGGGTTCCCTCGAAGATCACCTTGGTGATCTGGTCGCGGTCGATTGCCATCGAGAGGGCCTGGCGACGCAGCTGGCCCTCTTCGCCGCTGAAGTGCGCGAGGCGCGACGGGATGGTGAACGACTGGAACACCGCGGCGGGCTGGTTCACGGCGCGGTCACCGAGATCGGTCTGGTACGTGCCGTACGCCGAGTCCGGGATCGCGTCGAGGACGTCGAGGTTGCCACCCTGGAGATCGGAGTACGCCGCGTCCTGCGTCGCGTAGAACGTGATCGTGACGCCACCGTTGACGGGCTTGCGTCCGCCGGCGTAGTCGGGGTTCGTGACCAGGTCGATCTGCACGTTGTGCTTCCACGCGTCGTTGCCGGAGAGCATGTACGGACCGTTGCCGATCGGGTTCTGGCCGAAGGCGTCCATGTCCTTGAACGCGGCGGCCGGCAGCGGGTAGTAGGCCGAGTAGCCCAGTCGCAGCGGGAAGTCCGACTTCTTGTCCTTGAGCGCGACGGTGAAGGTCGTGTCGTCGACGACCTTCAGCCCGGTGAGCTCGCTGTCCTCGTCGTAGCTGAAGCCCTGGATGTCCTCGAAGAAGTAGCTGTTGAGCTGCTTGTTCGAGAGCTTCGCGCCGTAGTTCCAGGCATCGACGAACGAGCTGGAGGTGACCGGGTCGCCGTTCGTGAACTTCAGGTCCGGCTTGATCTTGATCGTGTAGTTCTGCGCGTCGGTGGTCTCGATCGAGTCGGCGACGTCGTTCTGCGGCGCCCCCTTGGCGTCGTAGTAGACCAGGCCGGCGAAGATCTCGTCCAGGATCTTGCCGCCGCCGACCTCGTTGGTGTTCGTCGGGATCAGCGGGTTCTGGGGCTCGGAGCCGTTGGTGGTGATGATCGCCGAGCTGTTGCCCGACCCACCCCCGCCCGACGGGCCCGAGCTGCTGCAGCCCGCGAGAGCCAGCGTGCTCGCAGCGACGAGCGCCAGAGCTCCGAGGCCGAATCGTCTGATGTTCACTATTCCTCCAGTGGTGTGGGGGCGCGCGAGGAGCTTTCTCCCTGACGCGGTGGTGTGCCGTGCGCGTGGCGACGGGGTCGGCGCGCGAGACTGGTGGCCATCGCGCTGATGCCTGTCACGAGACTATGTATCGACTCGCTATCTGCACAAAAGCATGAGGGAACCGTTACATAGCGGTAACCAGGAGGTGGAATCTTTGCGTCGTTTCGCACGGATGCTGCGCCGCACCTCCCTTCGACGCAACACATCGATACAAAGCCCCCCTACAGAGAAGTCTCGACGAGTGCCCACCGAGTTGACAGGACGCGTGGAGCCGCGAGGACGCCTCCGCGTGGAGATCCTCCTGGTTCTGGGGCTCTCGCTCGGCGCCTCCGCGGTGTATTCGATCGTCTCCCTCGCGAACAAGCTCACCCAGCCGATCGCGCTCGGCGACCAGACGGCGACGATCAACGGCTCGCTGAGCGACAGGCCGACCTTCGACCTGATCTACCAACTGCTCGCCCTCTTCTTCGACGTCGTTCCCGTAGCGCTCTGCGCGTTCCTGCTGTGGCAGAGCACGGGACGCCCGCTCGGACGTCTCGGCCTCGACCTCCGGCGCCCCTGGGCCGACCTCCGGTCGGGCGCCGCGCTCGCGGTCCTGATCGGCGCTCCGGGGATCGCGTTCTACGCGCTGGGACGCCTCCTCGGCATCACCGTGGCCGTCAACGCCTCCCCTCAGGACTACCTGTGGTGGACGATCCCCGTCCTCGTGCTCTCCGCGATCCGCGCGGGGATCCAAGAGGAGGTCATCGTCGTCGGCTACCTCTTCGCGCGGCTCGGCGACCTGGGCTGGGGACGCTGGCGGATCCTGGCGGCCAGCGCGCTACTGCGCGGCAGCTACCACCTGTACCAGGGGATCGGCCCGTTCCTCGGGAACGTCGTGATGGGACTGGTCTTCGGGCTGTTCTACCAGCGATTCGGACGCACGCTGCCGCTCGTGATCGCGCACTCGATCATCGACATCGTCTCGTTCGTCGGATATCCGCTCGCGGTCGCCCTGTGGCCGGAACTCTTCAGCGCACCGACCTCGGTGGCCACGCCGACACCGACACCGACGCGCTGAGCGAGCCCGACCGATCCCGTGCGGTCAGGTGCAGCTCAGGCGAACGCCTCGATCGGCGGGCACGCGCACACGAGGTTGCGGTCGCCGTAGGCCTGGTCGACGCGGCGGACCGGAGGCCAATACTTGCCGCGCACGAGTGAGCGGACCGGGTACACGGCCTCCTCGCGGGTGTACGGGTGCGTCCATTCCTCCGCCACCAGGCACTCGGCGGTGTGCGGGGCGCCGCGCAGCGGGTTGTCGTCCACCGGCCACTCCCCCGCACCCACGCGATCGGCCTCCGCCTTGATCCCGATCATCGCCTCGATGAAGCGATCGATCTCGGCGAGGTCCTCGCTCTCGGTCGGCTCGACCATCAGCGTTCCCGCGACGGGGAAGCTCATGGTCGGCGCATGGAACCCGTAGTCGACGAGGCGCTTCGCGACATCATCGACCGTGACTCCCGTCGACGCCGTGAGCGGACGGATGTCGAGGATGCACTCGTGCGCGACCAGTCCGTTGTCGCCCGCATACAGCACCGGGAAGTGCTCGTTCAGGCGCGCGGCCACGTAGTTCGCGGCGAGGACGGCCGCGCCGGTCGCCGCCCGCAGCCCCTCCTCGCCCATCATGCGCGCGTACGCCCAGGAGATCGGGAGGATGCCGGGGCTGCCGTAGGGCGCGGCCGAGACAGGAGCGCCTCCGTGCACCACACGCTCGCCGCCGACGGCGTGCTCGAGGCGTTGCGCGAGCGGGTGCCCCGGCAGGAACGGCGCGAGGTGCGCCTTCGCGGCGACGGGGCCGACCCCCGGGCCGCCTCCGCCGTGCGGGATGCAGAACGTCTTGTGCAGGTTGAGGTGCGAGACGTCGCCGCCGAAGTCGCCGAAGCGCGCGAAACCGAGCAGGGCGTTGAGGTTCGCGCCGTCGACGTAGACCTGGCCGCCCGCCTCGTGCACCAGCCGACAGATCTCGGCGACCTCGTGCTCGTACACGCCGTGCGTCGACGGATACGTGATCATCAGCGCGGCGAGGGCAGAGGCATGCTCGGCGATCTTCGTGCGCAGGTCGTCCAGATCGACGTTGCCGAGCTCGTCGCACGCGACGACCACGACCCGCATCCCGGCGAGCACGGCGCTCGCGGCGTTGGTGCCGTGGGCGCTGGAGGGGATGAGGCAGACCGTACGCGCCTCCTCGCCACGGGAGCGGTGGTAGCCACGGATCGCCAGCAGGCCCGCGAGCTCGCCCTGCGATCCCGCGTTGGGCTGGAGGGAGACGGAGTCGTAGCCGGTCAGGTGGGCGAGCCACTGCTCGAGCTGATCGATCAGCTCGAGCGAGCCCTCGACGTCGGCCTCGGGGGCGAACGGGTGCAGGCCAGCGAACTCCGGCCAGCTGACCGCCTCCATCTCGCTCGCGGCGTTGAGCTTCATCGTGCAAGACCCGAGCGGGATCATGCCCCGGTCGAGCGCGTAGTCCGCGTCGGCGAGGCGCTTGAGATAGCGCATCATCGACGTCTCGCTGCGGTGGGTGGTGAAGACGGGATGCCCGAGGAACGGCGTCGTGCGCTCGAGTGCCGCGGGGATGCTGCGCGCGGCTCCCCCGACGAAGCCGAAGGAGTGGTCGAGGTCGCCGATCGCGATCGCGACGGCGACGACCTCGAGGTCGGTGACCGTCTCGTCGATCGAGACGCCCACGGTGTCGGCGTCGATGAGCCGCAGGTCGAAGCCGGCGTCGCGCGCCCGAGCGACGGCCGCCTCCGCGCCCTGGGGCACGACGACGGCGAGGGTGTCGAAGAAGTCGGCGTGACGGAGGGAGTGGCCGCGATCGAGCAGGAGGCGGGCCAGGAGCGCCGCCCGCGCGTGCACGCGCTCGGCGATCGCCGCGAGGCCGTCCGGCCCGTGGTACACGGCGTACATCGCCGCCATGACAGCGAGAAGGACCTGCGCTGTACAGATGTTGGAGGTCGCCTTCTCGCGACGGATGTGCTGCTCCCGGGCCTGCAGCGAGAGACGGTACGCGGGGTGGCCCGCCGCATCCTGGCTGACACCGACGAGGCGACCCGGCAACTGGCGCTCGAGGCCGCGGCGCACGGCGAGGTAGCCGGCATGCGGTCCGCCGAAGCCGAGCGGCACGCCGAAGCGCTGCGTCGTGCCGACGGCGACGTCGGCACCGAGCTCGCCCGGCGAGCGCACGAGGGTGAGGGCGAGCAGGTCGGCGGCGACGACCGCGAGGCCGCCGCGTCCAGTGACGGCGCCGAGGACGGCCGACGGGTCCCACAGGTGTCCGGAGGTGCCGGGGTATTGCACGAGGACGCCGAACGCCTCCGGCAACGCCTCCGGCTCGGTGCGCGAGAGCGGGAGTTCGACGAGCCGGATGCCCACCGCATCCGCTCGGCCCCGCAGCAGCGCGAGCGTCTGCGGGAAGGCATCGGAGTCGACGATGAAGGCGTCGCTGCGCACCTTCGAGGCGCGGCGGGCGAGCAACATCGCCTCGACGACGGCGGTGCCCTCGTCGAGCATCGACGCTCCAGCGGTCTCGAGCCCGGTCAGATCGGCGACCATCGTCTGGAAGTTGAGGAGCGCCTCCAGACGCCCCTGCGAGATCTCGGGCTGATACGGCGTGTACGCCGTGTACCAGCTGGGGTTCTCGAGGACGTTGCGCGTGATGATGGCCGGCGTGTGCGTGCCGTAGTAGCCGAGGCCGATCAGTGGGCGCCGCACCGTGTTGCGCGCAGCGAGCGCGCGCAGCTCGGCGAGCGCCTCCGTCTCGCTCGCGGGCGCCGGAAGCACCGGCTCGAGCTCGGCCATGCGGATCGACTCGGGCACAGCCGCGGTGACGAGTTCCTCGACGGAGTCGTAGCCGAGGGTCGCCAGCATGGTGCGCTGGGCGCCGGCGTCGGTGCCGATGTGGCGGGACTCGAACTCGCCAGGGATCCTGGGGGCCGCCATCTACTCGCCGACCAGCTCGGAATAGGCGGCGGCGTCGAGGAGGCCGTCAGGGAGCGTCTCGAAGCGCACCTTGATGAGCCAGCCCTCGCCGAACGGGTCGGAGTTGACCAGCTCGGGGGCGTCGACCACGGCGGAGTTGGTCTCGAGGACCTCACCGTCGACCGGCGCGAAGAGCTCGCCGACCGACTTGGTCGACTCGATCTCGCCGACGACGGTGCCGCCCTCGACGCGGGCGCCCGCGTCGGGGAGCTCGACGAAGACGACGTCGCCCAGCTTGTCGGCGGCGTACGCGGTGATGCCCACCGTCGCCGTGTCGCCCTCGACGAGGATCCACTCGTGGTCGGAGGTGTACTGCAGCTCGCTCGGAAGGGCCATGTCAGTTCTTCTTTCTCGAGTAGAAGGGGAGCTCGGTGACGGTCATCGGGAGGCGACTGCCGCGGACGTCGACGGAGAGCGTCGTGCCGGGCTGCGCGGAGGCGGGCGCGACGTAGGCCATCGCGATGGGGACGCCGAGGGTGGGCGACAGGACGCCGCTCGTGACGACTCCGACCGGCTCGTCGCCGGCGAAGACGCGGTAGTCGGCGCGCGCGGCGCGGCGCCCCTCTCCGAGCAGGCCCACGAGGACAGGAGCGTCGCCGGCCGGACCCTCCTCGCTCGCCGCGCGACCGACGAAGTCGATCGGCTTGTCGAAGGCGACGACGCGTCCCAGTCCCGCCTGGGCGGGGAACACCGCGCGCGAGAGCTCGTGGCCGTAGAGCGGCATGCCGGCTTCGAGGCGGAGAGTGTCGCGCGCGGCGAGGCCCGCGGGGACGAGGCCCGCTCCCGCGCCGGTCTCGGCGAGCGCCTCCCACAGCGAGGGGGCGGCCTCGGGCGAGACGTAGATCTCGAAGCCGTCCTCGCCGGTGTAGCCCGTGCGCGCGAGAAGGATGGGGTGCGCCTCGAAGGTGCCAGGGACCGCACGGTAGTAGCGCAGTTCGGCGAGCAAGCGCGCGGCGTCGTCGGTGTCGAGCACCGACTCCTCTCCGCGCTCGGTCTCGACCGCGAGCCCTTGCACGTTCTGCAGGATCTCGAGTGCTCGCGGACCCTGGAGGGCGATCAGCGCGAGGTCGTCGCTCTCGTCGAACAGCTCGCAGTCGAACATCGCGGTGCGGTCCCGCAGCTGCTCGGCGACGACGTGTCGGTTGGAGGCGTTCGCGACGATGAGGAAGCGGTCCTCGCCCGTGCGGTACACGACGAGGTCGTCGATGACTCCTCCCGTGCGCTCGAGCAGAAGGCTGTATTTGGCGCGGCCGACGGCCACAGCCGAGATGTTGCCGGCGAGCGCGTAGTCGAGGGCGTCCACCGCCTCCGGGCCCACCACGAGGATCTCGGCCATGTGCGAGAGGTCGAAGAGGCCGGCGGCGGTCCGCACGGCGTGATGCTCGGCGAGGTCGCCGGAGTAGCGCACCGGCATCTGCCAGCCGGCGAAGTCGGTGAAGGAGGCGCCGGCCGCCACGTGCACCTCGTGCAGGGGCGAATAGCGGGGCTCGGGACTGGTCGCCGGGATCGACGGGGTTTCGGACATGAGTTCTCCAGATCGTCGCAGTGCTCGTGGCGCGCCGCACACGGCGGCACCGCACAGCAGTGCCGTGGGAACTCCCCCTCTGTCGTGGAGCCTGAGAGATTCGCGCTCGAGCGCTTTCACCATGGGCGGATCGGAACCGATCGCTTTCCAGAGTGGCCAGTTCGACGCGGTACAAGACCTGAGAGATTGGCGGGGAGGCTTGCTCCTTCGGTGCCGACCGGAGTCGGCTCTCCCGCGTCGCGTATTGCGGCCCGGTGTTCGGTTGTGCGCCCACCCTACCCGGCGAGGCGGGCGGCCCCGCGAGATGCCAGTTGTGTGCGCCTCCCTCGGCGTGTCGTGCGCAGAGGTGGCATCTCGCGGGGGGGGCGGAGCACGGGTGGGTTTGGTGTGAGGGTCAGGGTGACACTAAGCTCGGCGCAGCGCTTAGAGTCAGCGCGACTTTTAGTAGGGATGCACCACGTGGAGAGAGACGACCAGCCGCAGCTCGCGGTCTCGACGGTCATCTTCGCGCTGCGCCCACACCCCCAGACCGGCGCGAGCACGGTGTGGATCCCCGTCGTCCGTCGCATCCGCGAGCCGTTCTACGGACTGTGGGCACTCCCGGGCGGCCCGCTGCGCGCCGACGAAGACCTCGCGGAGGCCGCCAGGCGCACACTCCGCGAGACGACCGGCCTCGCACCCCGCTACCTCGAGCAGCTCTACGCGGTAGGAGGCATCGACCGCTCCCCCGGCGCCCGCCGCGTCGTCTCGATCGTCTACTGGGCCCTCGTGCGCACCTCCGAAGCCGACGAGGCGATCGTCGGCGAGAACGTGACCTGGCTCTGCACCGACCTGCCCCTCGATCTGGCCTTCGACCACGGGCTGATCGTCGACTACGCCCTCTGGCGTCTGCGCAACAAGATGGAGTACTCCCGCATCGCGCAAGCGTTCCTCGGCGAGACCTTCACCCTCGCCCAGCTGCGCGAGGTGCACGAAGCGGTGCTGCAAAAGCCGCTCGACCCCGCGAACTTCCGCCGGATGATCGAGGGCTCGCGCGCCGTGGTCCCCACCGGAGAGCGCCTAACCGGCACCCGCCACCGGCCGCCCCGGCTCTATCGCTACGACGAGTCCACCGCCCTCGTCGACAACGGCCCGCTCCCCGTCTGAGCGTCCCGACCTTCTGACACCTTCACGAGGAGACACCGTGACATCCGTCGACAGCACCATCCGACTCATCGAAAGCGGATCCGCACCCGGCGCCACCTGCGCCCCCGAGCTCGCCGAAGCGCCGTGGGCGTTCGACCTCGGGTTCCCCGCCTACGGCCCGGGCGCCTCCCAGGCCGACCCCATCCCCGCGGAGGCACCCGTGCAGGGCCGCCTGCCCGAGGAGTACACGACGGCGAGCGCCGAGGAGCTGCACGAGCGCATCCTGCGGGCGAAGGAGACCCTCGGCGAGCGAGTCGTCGTGCTCGGCCACTTCTACCAGCGCGACGAGGTCGTGCAATACGCCGACTACGTGGGCGACTCCTTCCAACTGGCCAAGGCGGCGACGAGCCGCCCCGACGCCGAGGCCATCGTCTTCTGTGGCGTGCACTTCATGGCCGAGACCGCCGACATCCTCTCGGCGCCGGAGCAGGCCGTGATCCTCCCGAACCTGGCCGCCGGCTGCTCGATGGCCGACATGGCCGACATCGACTCGGTCGAGGACGCCTGGGCCGAGCTCACCGAGTTGTACGGCACCGAGCCGGACGCCGACGGCCGGGTGCCGCTGGTCCCGGTCACCTACATGAACTCCTCCGCCGCGCTGAAGGCGTTCTGCGGGCGCAACGGCGGAGTCGTGTGCACCTCCTCGAACGCCGCGACCGTGCTCGAAGACGCGTTCGCGCGCGGCCAGCGGGTGCTCTTCTTCCCCGATCAGCATCTCGGCCGCAACACCGCGAAAGCGATGGGGGTGCCGCTGGAGCGCATGCCGATGTGGAATCCGCGGAAGCCCCGGGGCGGCTCCGACACCGCGACGCTGCTCGATGCGCAGGTGATCCTCTGGCACGGCTTCTGCTCGGTGCACAAGCGCTTCACGGTCGCGCAGATCGAACGCGCGCGGGCAGAGCACCCCGACGTGCGCGTGATCGTCCACCCGGAGTGCCCGATGGCGGTCGTCGACGCGGCCGATGAGTACGGCTCCACCGACTACATCGTCAAGGCGATCCAGGCGGCGCCCGCGGGGTCGACGTTCGCGATCGGCACGGAGATCAACCTGGTGCAGCGCCTCGCGGCGCAGTACCCGCAGCACACGATCTTCTGCCTCGACGACGTGGTGTGCCCCTGCTCGACCATGTACCGCATCCACCCGGGATACCTCGCGTGGGTGCTCGAGGGGCTCCTCGAGGGCACCGTGCTCAACCGCATCGCCGTCGACGAGTCGGTGCAGGCCGAGGCGCGCATCGCCCTCGAACGGATGCTCGCCGCGGTGCCGCCCGCCGGACCCGTCGCTCCGGCGGCCGGCTGAGATGGCGCGCATCGTCGTCGTCGGCAGCGGGATCGCCGGCCTCGTGACCGCACTCGTCGCCTCGCGCCGGCACGAGGTGGTGCTCGTGACCAAGGGCATGCTCGCCGAATCGTCCACCCGCGCGGCCCAGGGCGGGATCGCGGCGGTGACCGCGCCGTCCGACTCCGTGGCTCTGCACGTCGAGGACACGCTGACCGCCGGCGCCGGACTCGCCGTGCGGGAGGCGGTCGAGGTGCTGTGCGCCGAGGGGCCGACCGCAGTCGCCGCCCTGCAGGAGTGGGGCGTCGCGTTCGACCGCGAGGGCGAGGAGCTCGCGCGCGGACTCGAGGGCGCGCACTCGCGACCCCGCATCCTGCACGCGGGCGGTGACGCGACGGGAGCCGCGATCGAGGAGGCGCTCGTGGCGGCGGTGCGCGACGCCTCCGGCTCGGTGGAGGTGCGCGAGCAGACCGCGCTCGTCGACCTCGTACTCTCGGGCGACATCGTCACGGGAGCGGAGGTGCTCCACGCCGGGCGTGTCGAACGGCTGACGGCCGACGCGGTCGTCCTCGCGACGGGAGGTGCGGGGCAGCTCTACCGGCACACCACGAATCCCACGGTCTCCACGGGAGACGGGCTCGCCGCGGCGCTCCGCGCCGGTGCCGAGGTGGCCGATCTGGAGTTCTACCAGTTCCATCCGACGACGCTGGCTCTGCCCGGCGGCTTCCTCGTGTCCGAGGCGGTGCGCGGCGAGGGCGCGGTGCTGCGGGACGCCGCGGGCGAACGGTTCCTGCTCGGGCTGCACCCCGATGCCGAGCTCGCCCCACGGGATGTGGTCGCGCGGGCGATCGCCGATCGGATGCGCCTCCAGGGCGGACTGCCGGTGCACCTCGACGCGCGCGCCCTCGCACCCGACGTGCTTGCGCGCCGTTTCCCGACGATCTCGGCGGTGTGCCGGGCCAACGGACTCTCGCTCGCCGACGATCTGCTGCCGGTGACCCCTGCGGCGCACTACTGGATGGGCGGGATCGCGACCGACCTCGACGGCCGTACGAGCCTCCCCGGCCTTCTCGCCGTCGGCGAGGTCGCGCGGACGGGAGTGCACGGCGCGAACCGCCTGGCCTCGAACAGCCTCCTCGAGGGCGTCGTCTTCGCTCGGCGAGCCGCCACCGCCCTGGACATGCTGACGCGCGAGGCCGCCCTGGCACGCGCCACGCCTAAGGAGGCACGTCGCGGTGGCATCCGGGGCGGGAGTCGGCACCGGGTCGCGCCGGTCGCGCTCGACCGCCGAGAACTGCAGGAGCAGATGTGGGCGGGTGCAGGGCTCTCGCGGGACGCAGCGGGGCTCGTGGGCCTGCGGGACGCGCTGACCGCCTCCGCGACTCCCGCGCCGCTGGATCTGCGGACGCTCGAGGATGCGAATCTGCTCGCCTGCGGCCTCGCCCTCGTCGACGCCGCCCTCGCCCGCACCTCCTCACGCGGCGCCCACTACCGCAGCGATGCCTCCGACCACCCCTCGGCGAGCGCCGCCCGCGCCACCGACAGCAGAAAGGCAGCCCTGCAGTGCTGACCCGCCAGACCATCGAACGCATCGTCACCCTCGCGCTGGAGGAAGACGCGCCCTGGGGCGACGTCACCTCGGACACTTTGATCCCCGCCGACGCCACCGCCTCAGCGGCCCTCGTCGCCCGCGAGCCGGGAGTCTTCAGCGGAGGAGCGGTCCTGGTCGGCACGATGCTCCAGGCCGACTCCCGCATCCGCTGCACCGTCCTCGTCGAGGACGGCACCGGCTTCGAGGCGGGAGCCACCCTCGCCCGCATCGACGGGCCGGCCGGAGGCGTGCTGCGCGGCGAACGCGTCGCCCTCAACCTCGTGCAGCGGATGAGCGGCATCGCCACCCTCACCTCGCGCTACGTCGCCGCGGTAGCGGGCACGCGGGCCCGCATCGTCGACACCCGTAAGACCACGCCGGGCCTGCGCGCACTCGAACGACACGCGGTGCGCAGCGGCGGCGGGCACAACCACCGTTTCTCGCTCTCGGACGCGATCCTCGCCAAGGACAACCACCTCGCCATCCTCGCCCAGCGCGGGGTCGACCTGACGGCCGCCCTCCTGGCCGCTCGCGCCTCCGTGCCGCACACCACCCACATCGAGGTCGAGGTGGATCGGCTGGAACAGATCGAGCAGGCGCTCGCGGGCGGCGCCGACACGATCATGCTCGACAATTTCACGCCCGAGCAGCTCGCGCACGGCGTCGCTCTGATCGGCGGGCGCGCCGTCGTCGAGGCGAGCGGAGGCGTGAACCTCGACACGGTCCGCGCGATCGCCGAAGCGGGGGTCGACGTGATCTCGGTCGGTGCGCTCACCCACAGCGTGCGCTCGCTCGACCTGGGCCTGGACATCGCGGTCGCGTGATCTACCTCGACCACGCAGCGACGTCTCCGGTGCGCCGCGAGGTGCTGGAGGCGATGTGGCCGTTCCTCACGCAGGAGTACGGCAACCCGTCGAGCAGCCATGCGCTGGGAGGCTCCGCGTCTCGCGCTCTCGACCAGGCGCGCGAGCGAGTGGCGCGCTTTCTCGGCGGGCGTGCCTCCGAGACCCTCTTCACCTCGGGCGGCACGGAGTCGATCAACACGGCGGTGAAGGGCCTCGCGCTGGGCGCGCCGCGCGGGCGCCATCTCGTGATCTCGGCGATCGAGCACGAGGCGACGGTGGAGTCGGCCGACCACTTGCGACGACTGCACGGCTTCACCGTCTCGGTCGCGCCCGTCGACGCACACGGGCGAGTCGATGCAGAGGAGCTCTCTGCGCTCGTGCGGGCAGACACGACGCTCGTCTCGGTGATGGCAGCGAACAACGAGATCGGCACAGTGCAAGACATCCCGGCGATCGCCGTGCTCTGCCGTGAGCGCGGCGTGCCCCTGCATGTCGACGCGGTCCAGGCGGCGGGCTGGATCGACGCGAGCGCGTTCGCGGCCGACGCAGTCTCGATCTCGGGTCACAAGCTCGGGGCGCCCAAGGGGGTCGGAGCGCTGCTCCTGCGACGGCGCCTGCCCTTCGAGCCGCTCGTGCACGGCGGCGGGCAGGAGCGAGAGAGGCGCTCGGGCACCGAGAACGTGGCGTTCGCGGTAGCGCTGGGGGTGGCGGTCGGGCTCGTCGAGCCGGCGCGCGCCGCACGAGTGGGAGCCGTGCGCGACGAGTTCTGCGCGCGAGTGGCCGCGCTGACGCCTCGAGCGATGGCTGTGGGGTCCCTCGAGCACCGCCTTCCCTCGATCGCCGCCTTCGTGGTGCCGGGGCGCAGCGGGGAGTCGGTGCTGCTCGCCCTGGAGGAGCGCGGGATCGTGGTGTCGAGCGGCTCGGCGTGCGCGGCGGGGCGCGACGAACCGTCGCCGACCCTCCTCGCGCTGGGTCTGGCGCCGGAGCTGGCGCAGACGGCCGTGCGCTTCAGCTTCGGCGAGGGGTCCACCCTCGAGGAGGCGCGCGCCGCCGCCGAGGCGTTCGCAGCCGTCCTGGCCTGAAGATCCGCGCAGCCGATCCTCGCCGATCGGGAATGTCGGAGGTGGGTGGCATGGTTCTGATGTCCGAAGCGTTCGTGATTCGTCCGCTGCTGTGCACTCGGCTGTCCCAGCCGCTCACCCTGGTTCCCGCCAGCCCCCGCTGTTCCTGCCCGCGGCCTTGCCCGCCCTCGCCCTGACCGGAGACGACCTGTGACCGAGCGCACCCTTCCCGAGACCCGCCCGGCCCGCGCCGCAGAGAGCGCCGAGAGCCTCGAGCCGCGCAGCCGCCTCGTCATCAGCCTTCTGCTGGTGTCGGCGTTCGTCGTGATCCTCAACGAGACGATCATGAGCGTGGCGTTGCCCGATCTCATGCGCGACTTCGGGGTCGAGGCGCACGTCGGCCAGTGGCTCTCGACGGCGTTCATGCTGACGATGGCGGTGGTGATCCCGATCACGGGCTACCTGATCCAACGCCTGCACACCCGCACGCTCTTCGCCGCCGCGATGACGCTCTTCAGCGTGGGAACCCTCACGGCGGCGCTCGCACCCACCTTCCCCGTGCTCCTCGCCGCGCGCGTCGTGCAGGCGGGCGGCACCGCGATCATGATGCCGCTGCTCATGACGACGGTGATGACCCTCGTTCCCCCGGCCATCCGCGGGCGGATGATGGGCAACATCTCGATCGTCATCTCGGTGGCCCCGGCAGTCGGCCCGACGATCTCGGGCGTGATCCTCGACGTGCTCGGCTGGCGCTGGATGTTCTGGATCGTGCTGCCCATCGCCCTCGCCGCGCTCGCCCTCGGCCTTCGACGGGTCGAGAACGTGACCGAGCCGCGGTCGATCCCGATCGACTCCCTCTCGGTCGTCCTCTCGGTGTTCGGCTTCGGCGGCCTCGTCTACGGTCTCAGCAGCCTCGGCGAGGGCGGCGCGGCAGTCGTGGCGCCGTGGGTGCCGTTCGTCGTCGCGGCGCTCGGTCTCGGCGGCTTCATCACGCGCCAGCTCGTGCTGCAGCGAACCGATCGCGCCCTGCTCGATCTGCGCACCTTCGCCTCAGCCAACTTCACCGTCGTCATCGTGATGATGGCGGTCAGCATGGCCGCGCTCTTCGGCACGCTCATCCTCCTGCCGCTGTACACGCAGACCGTGCTCGGGCTCACGCCGTTGCAGACGGGCCTGCTACTCCTCCCCGGAGGCCTGCTGATGGGTCTGCTCGCGCCGTTCGTCGGCCGCGCCTACGACCGCTTCGGTCCGCGAGTGTTGCTCGTGCCGGGCTCGGTCGTCGTCGCCGCGGCACTGTGGGGACTCACGACGCTCGACGGGTCCTCCTCCTCGTGGTTCGTGCTCGCGCTGCACGTGGTGCTGAGCCTGGGCCTCGCGTTCATGTTCACCCCGCTGTTCACCGCGGGGCTCGGCTCGGTCCGCCCCGCTCTCTACTCGCATGGCAGCGCCGTGATCGGCACGGTGCAGCAGCTCGGAGGCGCCGCCGGCACGGCCCTGTTCGTCACGGTCCTCTCCCTCCGCTCGGCATCGCTCGCGGGCGAGGGCGCCGACCAGATCACCGCGGCGGCCGGAGGCATCCACGCGGCGTTCCTCTGCGGTGCGGTCATCGCGACGGCCGCCATCGTCGCGGGCTTCTTCGTCCGGCGGCCCGCGGAATCCGATGCGCCCGTGCCCGCAGGGCACTGAGCGCTCGGCACCCGCTGTTCACCTCCGCGTCACCGCAGCGCCCTACGGTGTCGCCCCGGTCGCGGCACTCCCCCTCGCGCGATCGGGACGGAGACGAGACGTGACGGCGACGGCCCCCGGCAAGAGCACGCATCCGCAGGACGTCCTCGATGCGGGCGCGCTCGCGACGCCTCCTCGGACCCTCATCGACGTCCTCCGCGCGAGCGCCGCGCAGCATCCCGACGCCTCCGCACTCGAGGATCCGGCCGGCGCCCTCAGCTATCGGGAGCTCCTCGCACGCGTCGTCGGCGCCGCGGGCGAGCTCACCGCGGCGGGAGTCTCTCGCGGCGACCGGGTGGGCGTGCGGATGGCGAGCGGCTCGCGCGAGCTCTACATCGCGATCCTCGCCATCCTCGCCGCCGGCGCCGCCTACGTGCCCGTCGACGCCGACGATCCCGAGGAGCGCGCGCAGCTGGTGTTCGGGGAGGCGGCCGTGCGGGGAGTGATCACCGGGTCCGGCCGCTTCGAGCGCAGTGACGGCGACGCCGCTCCCGCCCGTCTCTTCTCGGGCTCGGCGCCGCACCCCAGTACCGCGTCGATCCCGCTCGTGCAGCCGCCGTCGCTCGAGGACGACGCCTGGATCATCTTCACCTCCGGCTCGACCGGCACCCCGAAGGGCGTCGCCGTCAGCCACCGCTCGGCGGCCGCGTTCGTCGACGCGGAAGCGCGACTGTTCCTCCAGGACGAGCCGCTCGGGCCGGGCGACCGCGTGCTCGCCGGGCTCTCGGTCGCGTTTGACGCCTCCTGCGAGGAGATGTGGCTCGCGTGGCGGCACGGCGCCTGCCTCGTGCCGGCCCCCCGCTCGCTCGTGCGTAGCGGCATGGACCTCGGGCCGTGGCTGATCACGCACGGCATCACCGTCGTCTCGACGGTGCCCACGCTCGCTGCGCTCTGGCCCGCGGAGTCGCTCGAGAACGTGCGCCTGCTCATCTTCGGCGGCGAGGCGTGCCCGCCCGAGCTCGGTGAACGACTCGCGGTCGAGGGCCGCGAGGTGTGGAACACCTACGGCCCCACCGAGGCCACCGTCGTCGCGTGCGCCGCTCCCCTCGGCGGACCGCCTCCCGTCCGTATCGGGCTGCCGCTCGACGGTTGGCGTCTCGCCGTGGTCGACGCCGAGGGGCAGCGCGTCGCAGAGGGCGAGGTGGGCGAGCTGGTGATCGGCGGCGTCGGACTCGCGCGGTATCTCGACGCGGCGAAGGACGCCGAGAAGTACGCGCCGGCTCCGCAGCTGGGCTGGGAGCGGGCCTACCGCTCGGGCGACCTGGTGCGCTTCGAGAGTGCCGGCCTGGTGTTCCAGGGCCGTGCCGACGACCAGGTGAAGCTCGGCGGCCGGCGGATCGAGCTCGGCGAGGTCGAGGCAGCCCTCCAGGGGCTCCCGGGAGTCTCTGGGGCCGCCGCCGCCGTGCGCACCACGGGCGCCGGCAACCAGGTCCTCGTCGGCTATCTCGCGCTCGCCGACGGTCGCGAGCTCGACCGCGACGCCGCTCTGGCGCGCCTGCGCGAGGAGCTGCCGGCCGCGCTCGTCCCCCTGCTCGCCGTCGTCGACGAGCTGCCCACCCGCACCTCCGGCAAGGTCGACCGGGCCGCGCTGCCCTGGCCTCTGGCCGAGACGGCAGCGGAGGATCCGACGCTCGACCCCGAGACCGCGTGGCTGGCCGGGCTCTGGCGCGAGGTTCTCGGCGTCCCTGTCGACGAGCGCGCCAACTTCTTCGACCTCGGTGGAGGCTCGCTCGCCGCGGCGCAGCTCGTCGCCCGCATCCGTGAGCGCGACCCCGAGTTCACGGTCGCCGACGTTTACGCGCACCCGCGGCTCGCCTCCCTCTCGGCCGAGATCGCGAGCCGGGCGACGAGCACCGTGGAGGCGTCCGGGCACGTGATCCCGCCCGTCCCACGCCGCATGCAGGTGCTGCAGACGCTCCTCGGCGCCCCCCTGCTCGTGCTCGGCAGCGCTCGCTGGCTCACGGCCCTCCTCACTGTGACGGCCCTCCTCGACCTCCTGCCCGGCTTCGACTGGCTGCCGACCGCGCCACTGCTCGCGCTCATACCCGCCTTCGCCCTGTTCTGCACGCCGTTCGGGAGGATGGGCTTCACCGTTCTCGCCGCGCGCTCGTTGCTCCGGGGTGTGCGCGCGGGCGACCATCCCCGCGGCGGCGGGGTGCACCTGCGGCTCTGGCTCGCCGAGCAGATCGCGTTCCAGCTCGGAGCGGTCAGCCTGGCCGGTGCACCGTGGGTCGCCTACTACGCCCGCGCTCTCGGCGCTCGCATCGCCGACGACGTCGACCTGCACTCGCTCCCTCCGCTCACCGGCATGCTCACGCTCGGGCGCGGCGCGGCGATCGAGCCCGAGGTCGACCTCTCCGGCTACTGGATCGACGGAGACATCGTGCGGGTCGGCGCCGTCCGCGTCGGGGCCGGCAGCACGGTCGGCGCACGGAGCACGCTGTTGCCCGGCACGCGCATCGGCAAGAACGCCCAGATCGAGCCGGGCTCCGCGGTGTTCGGCCGAGTCCCCGCGGGGCAGCGCTGGGGAGGCTCACCCGCACAGCGCCTCGGCAAGGCGAGTTTCGGGTTCCCGTCCGAGCGTCCTCCCCGGCGCACGGCATGGGTGTGGGCATACGGCCTCTCGGCGGTGGGGCTGGCCGCCGTGCCCGTACTCGCCTTCGGCGCGGGGACGGGAGTCGTCGCCATCGCGACGCAAGGCTCGGTCGACCTCGGCGAGGCCGTCCCACGCGCGTTCGCGGCTCTCGTGCCGGCCGTGGCCGTCACGGGGATCGTGCTCGCGGCGATGGTCGTCGCGCTGGTACGCCTCCTCGGGCTCGGCGTCGAACCCGGCACCCACCCGGTGCGGGGGCGGATCGGCTGGCAGGTCTGGTCGACCGAGCGTCTGCTCGATCAGGCGCGCACTCTGCTCTTCCCCCTCTACTCCGGCCTGTTCACTCCCGTCTGGCTGCGGATGCTCGGCGCGCGCGTCGGACGCGATGTCGAAGCCTCAACGGTGCTGCTGCTCCCGGCGATGACCACGATCCGCGACGGAGCGTTCCTCGCCGACGACACCCTCGTCGCCTCCTACGCCCTCGGCGGCGGCTGGATGCGGCTCGCCCGCGCGGAGATCGGCGAGCGCGCGTTCCTCGGCAATTCGGGCATGGCAGCGCCGGGCCATACCGTGCCGAGCGGCGGCCTCGTGGCGGTGCTCTCCTCGGCCCCGCGCACGTCGAAGCCGGGGTCGTCGTGGCTCGGGTCGCCGCCCGTCCGCCTGCGGCGGACCGTGATCGAGTCGGAGGCGTCGCTCACTTTCCGCCCACCCACCCGCCTGCGCGCCGCCCGCATCGCCTGGGAGCTCGGTCGCTTCGTGCCTGTCGTGGTCTCGGTCGCACTCGGCCTGGGCGTCGCGGTGAGCCTGCTCGCGCTCGAGGAGACGTTCGGCGCCCTCGTCGCCGTGCTTCTGGGTGGGGTCGTCCTCCTCGTGGCCGGGGCCGTCGCGGCGGCGGCCTCCACGGCGGCGAAGTGGATCCTAATCCAGCGGGTGCGGCCCAGCGAGCAGCCGCTGTGGTCGTCGTTCGTGTGGCGTAGCGAGCTCGCCGACACCTTCACCGAGATGGTCGCGGCCCCCTGGTTCGCGCATGCGGCCGCCGGCACTCCCGCACTCGTGTGGTGGCTGCGCAGTCTCGGCGCACGGATCGGCCGAGGCGTGTGGTGCGAGAGCTATTGGCTCCCCGAGGCCGATCTGGTGGTCCTGGGCGACGGAGCGGCGGTCAATCGCGGGTGCGTCGTGCAGACCCACCTGTTCCATGATCGAATCATGAGCATGGACCTCGTGAGCCTCGATGCGGGAGCGACCCTCGGGCCGCACAGCGTCATCCTTCCCGCCGCGCGCATCGCGCAGCACGGCACCGTCGGACCCGCCTCCCTCGTGATGCGCGGCGAGCTCGTGCCCGCCGGCAGCCGGTGGAGCGGCAACCCGATCGGACCGTGGCGCGACGTGCGGATCGCCGACTACCACGCCCCCGTCGCGTGAGCCCGACGCAGACGGGACTCGAGACCGCGGGCGACCCCTACCTCCCCGAGATCGGCAACACCGGCTATCGGGTCGAGTCGTACGACCTCGACCTCGACTACCGCGTGGCGACCAATCGCCTCGCGGCGCACGCGAGCCTCCGCATCACCGCTCTGCAACCGCTGCGGCGGTTCTCGCTCGACCTGTCGCGGCTGCGCGTCTCACGGGTGAAAGTGGAGGGGCGTCGGGCGCGGGTCGAGCAGACCGCCCACAAGCTGCGGGTCACCCCGGCCGAGCCGCTCGCTGCCGGCTCCTCGGTCGTCGTCGAGATCGAGTACGGCGGGCATCCCGCCCCCCGCGCGAGCCACTGGGGTGAGCTGGGCTGGGAGGAGCTTGCCGACGGCGTTCTCGTCGCCTCGCAACCGTCGGGAGCATCGACCTGGTTCCCCTGCAACGACGATGTCGCCGACAAGGCGCCGTTCCGCTTCCGCATCACCGCGGAGGAGGGCTATAGCGTCCTCGCGAACGGCGTGCTGATCGAGTCGGCGGCGCGATCGGGTCGTCGCACCTGGGTGTACGAGCAGAGCGAGCCGACGTCGACGTACCTCGCCTCGGTGCAGATCGGCCGCTATGCCCTCGAGCACCGGCAGCTCTCGGGAGTCTCGGTCACCCTCGCGCGACCGGCCGAGCTCGCCGCGCGGGTCGCCCGCGACTTCGCCCCGCTCGCCTCGATGATCGCGCTGTTCGTGCGCCTCTTCGGCCCGTACCCCTTCGAGCAGTACAGCGTCGTCGTCACCTCCGACACGCTCGAGATTCCGCTCGAGGCACAGGGCATGGCCGTGTTCGGCGCCAATCACGCCGACGGCGCCGGCGGTTCGGAGCGGCTCATCGCGCACGAGCTCGCGCACCAGTGGTTCGGCAACAGCGTGGGCATCGCCCACTGGCGACACATCTGGCTCAATGAGGGCTTCGCCTGCTACGCCGAGTGGCTGTGGTCGGAGGAGTCGGGCCGGGCCTCCGCAGACGCGTGCGCCCGCCGCCACTACGCGCTTCTGCGTCGGCAGCCGCAAGACCTCGTCGTCGGCGATCCTGGCCCCGTCGCCCTGTTCGACGACCGCGTCTACAAGCGCGGGGCGCTCACCCTGCACGCGCTGCGGCTCAGCATGGGCGACGAGCCGTTCTTCGGGCTGCTGCGCACGTGGACAGCGCGCCACGCCTTCGCCGCCGTGACCGACGAAGAGTTCCGCGAGCTCTGCACGGAGCTCGCGGGCGACCGGGTCGACGAGCTGCTCGACGCGTGGCTGCTCGATGAGGAGCTGCCTCCGCTACCGCCCGCTCGCTGAGGCGCCGCTCACCGAGAGCACGGAGTCGGTCAACGCGTCGCCGTGCTCACGCCGCCAGCCGATGATGGGCCCAGCGGCCGTTCCCTCGAGGGGACCGAGAGCCACGCTGACGCGGAAGGCGGGGTCGAGGTGCGGCTCGGCAAGCCGGAAGCGCATGCCGTCGATCCGAGCCTCGGCCGCGAGGCGCGACTCGTGCACGTGGACGCGTCGCGGGTCGACGTCGAGCCCGCGACCGTCGGCTTTGAGCGCTGCCTCCACCCGGGTCCAGTGCAGGATCGGGTCAGCCAGACGCGTCCCCCCGGTCGAGAAGGGGGCGCCCGCGATCCGGGTAATGTCGTCGCCGCGTCCGGGCGGCCCGTCGACGGGCTCGATGTCGATGCCGACGGCTCCGGCGCTACTGACCGCGGCGACCACGGCGCCTGCGCAGTGGGCGATGCTCACCGAGAGCTCTCCGAGGGCATCGTCGCCTTCCAGGTGCGGGCGCCCGTGCGCTCCGCCGCACCGCGGGCAGGTGGCGACGACCCGGATCTCGCGGGCCGGCCGACCGGTCAGCTCGCCGGCCAGCATCCTCAGCAGCACGCGGCCGAAGACGAAGCGCTCGGCCGTGGCGGCGGAGGCGGTAGCCGCGAACCGCGTGCGCTCGAGCGGCGTGAGCAGCGGCAGGAGTCGCACGGCGTCGAGGGTCTGCTCCTCGAGCGCCAGCCAGCGCAAGTGCACTCCCGGCAGATCGCGGTCCATGCTGCTCTCCCTCGTTCTGTCCGTGTCGGCCTGCCGCGTCAGTGTGGCGTGTGCTCGCCGCGCTCGTAGACCTCGGCGGCCGACCCGACGATCAACGGGTCGGCCCCTGTCGTCCCGACCACCTCGTCGTCCCGGCCGTCGTAGGCGTACAGGCTCAGCACGTGACGCATGGCCTCGAGCCGGGCGCGCTTCTTGTCGTTGCTCTTCACGATGGTCCACGGCGCGTCATCGGTGTCGGTCGCCGCGAGCATCGCCTCCTTCGCCGCCGTGTAGTCGTCCCATTTGTCGAGCGAGGCGAGGTCCATCGGCGAGAGCTTCCACTGGCGAACCGGATCGATCATGCGGATCGTGAAGCGGGTCCGCTGTTCCTCGGCCGACACCGAGAACCACAGTTTCACGAGGTCGATGCCGTCGCCGACGAGCATCCGCTCGAACAGCGGCGTCTGTCGGATGAACTCGTCGTATTGCTCCGGGGTGCAGAACCCCATCACCTGCTCGACCCCGGCGCGGTTGTACCACGAGCGGTCAAAGAGCACGATCTCACCCGCCGCGGGCAGGTGTGAGACGTAGCGCTGGAAGTACCACTGCCCCGCCTCCCGCTCGGTCGGCTTCTCAAGGGCGACGACGCGCGCCCCGCGCGGGTTGAGGTGCTCGGTGAAGCGCTTGATCGTGCCGCCTTTGCCCGCGGCGTCGCGTCCCTCGAAGACGACGACCAAGCGTCGACCGTGCTTCTTGATCCAGTTCTGCAGCTTGAGCAGCTCGATCTGGAGGAGGCGCTTGCCCGCCTCGTACTCGTCGCGCGACATGCGCTCGTCGTACGGGTAGCCCTCGCGCCACGTGTCGATCACGCTGCCGTCGGGTCGCAGCAGCACGGGGTCGTCGTCATCCTCGTCGACGACGACCAGATCTCGGGCGTCGTCGGGCGTGAGGGTGCGCAGCAGCTCAGAGGTGGGGACGGAGTCGGGAGTGGCGGGCACGCGGTGACGCTAGTGCGGCGAGGCGACGCGGTGGTGAACGACGGATGGCCGGAGGGCTCGCATCAGCCAAACACGACAACTCCGCCCTCGACCGCGACACCATCGAGGCGACCCGGCGATGCCCGAACCCGTCGCCGAGACGCCGAGGTGCCTCCTCGCCCCGCAGCTCGACGACGGGCGAAGCCTCGCCGAGGGCGATCCGATCGCGGCCGGATCGCACCGTCCGCGCGCCTCGAGCCTCCAGGCTGTCGGTGAGCGAGCGTCTCGGCCCTCTCGAGGCTCCGACGACGGGCGCCATCGAGTCGAGTCAGGTGGCGAGCGGAGGCGCCACGCTGGCGCGTATCGGCACTTCCGCAGCCGGGCGCTTGCGCCCTAGCGTGGTGGCCATGCCGCGCCCGACGAGCTGTGCCGTGCTCCGCCGCCTGGTGGACCTCCTCGAGGATCCCGCTCCCATCAACATCGGCCTCGCCAGGCACGTCCGGGGGCTGCTCCAGGAGGCGCTCGCGCTCGCTCCCGACGCGGCCACGTCGGGCGGCAGTGCGGTGCGCGCACCCTTCGCCGGCGCGGCGGCGGGCGAGCGTCAGGCCGCCGTCGCCCCCGAGGACACGGCGAGCACCGACCCGGCGCTCTAAGCCGCGCACCGCCCGGTCAGCGTGCATGCTCGCTGCCGCCGCTCACTCCTCGTCAGGGTCCCAGCCCGGGTCCTCTGCGCCCGGGTCCTCTTCGCCGGGGTCCTCTTCGCCGGGGTCCTCTTCGCCGGGGTCCTCTTCGCCGCCATCGCCCGAATCCTGGCTCGGATCACCCTCGCTGCCGAGACCCCGGATCACCTCACCCTGCCCGACGATCGCTCGCGGCCCGCACAGCCTCTGTCTCGCGGCACTGGCACCCTGTGATGACGGCGACGGAGGCATCGTGCTTGGCGCGGTACCTACACGTTGAAGCGGAACGTTGGCCCTGGTGTTGACCTGTCCTGTCAACAGCTGAGATCCGCGTCATTACGCGGATCCAGTTGTTGGCTGATGTTGCCGGGAATCGCCCCGTTGCGGACTTCTTGCGGACTGGCTGCGGACTGAGCGGCTATGCGCGCGTCTGACGCTTCCTGTTCTATCCGCAGCGCCGCGCGCGCGAGGATGCCGGCCGCTCGCTTGATGCACTCCTCTCGCGTCGGCATCACGCTCGGCTCCGTCTCTCGGGTCGGCGTCGTGCTGACTTCTCCGCCTCCTGATGCTGGCAGGGGCGTCCTTCGATCCAGCTAACGAGGCAGTCACGCCGAATGCGCCAAGGCGCTCTCCTCGAGGGTTGAGCGCCGTGCAGGCTGCCGTCCCGGAGGGCGCCTCTGATCGTCTCCGGGTGTCGGAGAGCGATCGGGGCCGCGTCGTTGACCGTGAGATGGAGCGGGATAGAAACTGGCGAGGGCGGAGGCGGTTGAAGATCTTGCACGCGCGCCACCACGCCCGCGACGATCGCAGGCACGGTGCGCTGGATTTCCTCGCGCACGACTTTCCGGATGATGTCTTCAATGCTCGAGCTCACGGGCACACCGTAGCTAGGAAGGTCGTTCGGGCCGCCACGCGCGAGGGCAGGTTCTGCGCTTCCTCTTCGATGCGCTCGCCGCCGGTCGAGACCTCGTTCTGTCAGCTCGTCGGTTCGTCAGGCTCGGTTTCCTGTACGACGCCGTCCTGCTCCGAGAATTCAGCCTCGGGAGCCTGCTTCGGCAACTGGGTGAGGCAACCAACCGTGGCAAGGACGTGTCGCAAGTGCGTGCGTGCGATGTCGTAAAGAGTCTCGATCGCTGCGTCGTCAGCAAGCACCTCGCTGAGCGGGATGCCGTCTGGCACCTCTCCGAGCGGCAAGAGAAAGGCCCCGATACTCACATCTCCCCAGCCGTCCTCATCGGCAGCGTGCAGGGACGCGACCACGGGATAGAAGCTACCCAGCTCCGAGGGGCGGGACTTGGGCTCGTAGGTCACGTTGTACTGCAGGTGCGGCTCGCTGCCGCCAATCGATGCGCGCACTTGGATTACGTCGACGTTGTCGACAGCGAAGCGACGATCCATCAGCCAACCAGCTCGCGTTCGGCGTCGCTCTCGCGAGCCCACTCGGGACGGCCATCAAGACCATTGGTGAGGTAGACGCCGGGGAGGAACGGCGTCGAACGGTCATGAGAGTCGAAGGCGAAACCCACAAACGTGAACCGGTCGCGGTGATCGACCGTCGTCGACGGCACAGCGACGGGCTGGTCGACGTCCATGCGCACATCATGGCTGACGACGGCGCCGATGGCGGTGGCGTACATGCGGATGGTGGAGAGGCGCGGATCCGAGTCGTAGTGCTCGATCTTCGAGACGGCCTGCTGGGAGACGCCGAGCGCCTCGGCGACGTCGCGCTGCCGCAGGCCTCGTCGCTTGCGGACCTTTACGAGGTCGAAGATCAGGCGGTAGTCGCCGTCTGCCATCTCTCTGGCGCTGCGGTACCCGGCGGAGCGTCGGACGTCGGCAAAAAGCTCGCTGAGGCTAGGCATGTATGGATGATAGGGGCACAACCATGGGGTTGTGTACGGGTTGTCTCACCCCCTGTCAGTGGTCCATGCTGACTCGTGGCCGTCGCGGTAGCGGCGAACAGCGCGAGCGATTTCGGCCGGCTGGTTGCTTATTCGGCGCTGGCCTCCACGGCGCAGCAGCGTCGTGTCTCCCTTGATGTGCATGTGCAGCGCGACCAGCAGGTCGCCGTCCTCGGGTGGTTCGCCGTGGTACTGCCTCACCACTTTCGTCAGCAGCGTCCACCGCAGCTCGTAGAGATCCGGGTCGGCACGGATGGCGGCGAGCTGGTCGACTGCGTCGTCTCCGGAGATGACGATGTCGCCGGCTGCCGCGAGCGCCCTGAGCGCGTCGATCTTGACGACGAGGTCGCGCCGAACGGAGGGGTGCAGCTGAGACAACCAGGACGCGAAGGCGGCGACCGATGGCGCGCCGTCGTCGACGTAGTCGAGCCATGTCATCGGCTCGGCCCGCGGCGTCGTGCATCGCGACTCCAACGGCGAGCGCCACTGATTCCCCATCCGCGCATGCTAGCGAGCACTTCCGACACAGCGCGCGTTCTAGCCGCGAGCTCGAACTGACGATTACGCTGCCGAGCCGCCTCAGTCTGACCGCGGCTCGCGTGCGTCCGCCTCCCCAAGGCGCTCGACCAACCAGTCCGGCACCTCAAGCCCGCCCGCTCGCATCTGGTCGGCCACGGCGTGGCACCAGTCGTCGAGGATGTCGTCGAGCTCCCAGGCGAGGTCGACGACAGCGAAAAGATCTTCGCGGTGCACGAAGATGCTCATATCGACTAGACAGCGCGCGTAGCGCTCTGGCGGACTCATCTCGTCCCACCCGCCCCGCGCGAGGAGTGCAAGGTCAGAGACCGGCGCGGGCGTGGGGATGTGCGAGGTTTGCACCCCTGATCCACCCGCGGCCGGCGCTGCGGGGGGCGGCGTGGGAGGCGTCGCTGTCGTCGGTCCGAGCTGGCGCCGCTGCGCGTGCTCGAACGGCCTGTTTCGGACGCCTGCGTCGTGGTCGCGCTGCGCGCGTTGGCAGGCTGCGTCGACAGGCGATCCGTCCTGCAGGTGCCTGCGGTAGGCGGCGTAGGTGCCGCAGGGCTTGCGTCGTCGAGACATCGGTGACTGATCCGTTCAATTGGAGTGATTTCGCGTGAATCAATTCGCGTGAGGGCCGGATTCGCGTGGAGAGAGAAGCGCCAGGACCGGCGCGGGAGGTGGGCAGCACCCCGATCGCCTGGATCTTCTGGCGATCGGGGTGCTGCGTCAGGACGGCGGGAACGAGGGGTAGACGACGTCGAGCGGGTCGGCCGGCTCCTGAGGCAGCCCGGGCGCCGGCAGCGCACCGATTCCGCGCGCGTCGAGCTTGGCCCGGACCTCGTCGGGGCTGTTGAGTCGCAGCCCTCCCCCGGCGAGCGCGAGCCAGTCGAGGTGACCGACCGTCTTTCCTTCGACGTAGTAGCCGCGGTCTAGTGACCAGTTGTCGCCGGCCGCGAAGCACACCGAGTAGTTGGTCGGTTCGCTGCGCGGCGTGCGCGGGAACGAGGCCGCGCGCACTTCCGCCTTGTTGGGGCTGACATCGAACAGGGTCGACATGGCGATGCGCAGCGACACGATCGGCGCGAGCGCGCCCCACGCCTTCGGGACGGCACGCCAGGCGGCGCTTGCCCGCTCGTCGGCGAGGTCGATCACCTCATCGGAGGTGGTGTCGTAGGTGAAGCCGTAGACCGTCGCGGCCTCCACCAAGTGCGCGGCGTGCTCATCGAAACGCGGGCGCAGCGTGGCGATGATCTCCTCGAGGTCCGGCAGAGCAGCCGCTCGCACCTCGCCGGCCAGCTGCTTGGTCACGTGATCGATACCGGGCTGCATGCCTCGCAGGGAGGCGCGGCCATCGCGGTCGTGCTCGCGGATCGACAGCTGCGTCACGCGATCCTTGACCTCGTCCTCCGTCAGGCTGAGCAGCGGGCCGGTGTCGGCCCGCTCGTGGGCGTTGATGGCCGCGACGAGCGCCAGGCCGCGTTCGACAGCGGCCGGCGCCTCAACCCCCGCGGAGCGGCAGCTCAGGGCGAAGCGGTGCAGGTCGGTCCAATTCATGCTGCCGCTCCGTTCACCGAGCGGATCGCGCCGATATCGAGCAGGTGAGCCACATGCGACGGCAGCGCGTCCAGGGGCACGGGCACGCCGCGGTACACGTACTTCTGCCCGCCATCGGCGAGCGCCACCACGACGCAGGGCGCGACGACCTCGAACCGGGCGCGGCCGAGGATGTAGCCGTTCGGGCCGCTCATCGGCCGAACGCAAGTGCGTAGAGCTCGTCATCGGCCGACTGGCCGGACGGCTGCGAGCGGGCGGTCTGCGCGTCGCTGCCGCCGAAGGCGAGCGCGTAGAGCGCATCCTCCTCCGACGCCGGACGCGACGCGCCGCGCTTTGCGGCCGCCTTGTCGACGGCGTCGAGCACCTCGGCGTTCGTGGCCGTCTCCGGCAGTCCGAGCCGGTCTGTGAAGTCCTTGCGCGTCACCGGCGCCGCGGCCGCGCGCGGCGCCGGGTGGAGGCGGGTGGAGATGAATGCCTGGTTGATGCGCTCCGACGCGCGCGGGCCGGCCGCAGCGTGGTGCATCGAGTGGAGTGAGCGAGTCACTGGGAGCTCCAAGAGGGATCAAGGTCCCGCGGCGGCCCCTGGCCTCTTCCGCGCTGCCCCCTGGGCTCCGTGACCGATTCGGCGGCCCCTGGCTCACACCTGATCGATCGAGAACCACTCTATGGCACGAGTCCCCGCCGGCGACGAGGCATCTCCGGCCGGCGCGGCGTAGTGCGGCTTCGCGTCGATCAGCTGGTCGATGCGCGACGACACGAGGCGCCAGTCGATCCGGCCCAGTTCGTCCGTTACCGTGTCGAGCCCGATGCTGTGGTCGAAGTCGGACGGGTCGCGGAGCCTCCCCCGCAGCCATAGGCCGAGCAGCATCCGGTTCGCGGTGCGCAGAGCGTCAGCCGTCGCCTCATGGCGCCGCTGCTCCGCCCGGAACGATCGCCGCCACCGCGCCGCCTCCTCGGAGAGAGACACCTCACCGTGACCTGCCCTCATGCCTCCCCCTTCCCGAGGATCCGATACTCACGTCGCCCACGAGTGCCGAGCCCCCGGCGAGCGATTACACCCTTGGCGATCAGCTCTCGGACGCCACCCTCGATCGCGAACGATGACAGGCCGAGCGCCTTCGCGATCGCCGGGACGCTCGACACCGCCCGCCCGTACTCCGCCACGTGCCCGAGGTACACCAGCACGAATCGCGCAGTCGGCGTCAGCAGCGGATCCGCGCCCAGCGCCAGCGACCACGCCCGCCGCTCATCCGCCGCGCTCATCGGGCCACCAGAGGGTACGAACTGCTGCGCACCCCTGACGGTGGGCTAAGCGGTACTGAGGGTGTCGGCAGTACCGACACCCCGCGCGCCCGAAAGGCGTACCGCGCGGCCGACGACGACGGGTCACGGTCACGCACCCCGGCGAGCGCCGTCACTTGGCGATCAGGTCGAGCAGGTCGCGGTACTTCCGCACGAGGTGATCGGTTACGGCGCTCGAGCTGTCCAGCTCGCGCTGCATGTCGTCGAACCGCAGCAGATCGGCCTCGTACTCGCTCTCCGACCACTCGTGCCCGCACACCTCGCAGTGAATGCGCATCGGCGCACCTTCCTGCGTCGGCGGACAGACGGCAATCGCCTGCCGATTCGGTCCCCGCCAGCACGAGACGATCCCCTCCGCGGTGTCCGGCATGACGCCGCCTCGATGAAACGCGATCGTCTCCTCGACCGTCAGCTCGCGATTCCCGATCCGCTGATGGGGCATCCGCGAGTACCGAGCTCCCCAGGTCTGCGGCCAGCGCGCAGCGATCGACCGGAAGTGCGCGACCTCGTCGATCATGAAATCGAGGACGTCGACGAACTCGTCGGCGCTCGCCGAGACGAAGATCGCGTCGAGGTAGTGGCCGAGCCACTGCGCCTGCAGCTGCGTCTCGTGCTCCGCCGACCACGACGACACCCCAGCAGGGAAGCCCTTCACCCGGCCGGTCGCGTTCCGCCACGCGAACAGGGCCGCCGGCGGACGGCGCAATCGCAGATGCGCGGCGAAGAGGCCCGAGAACTGCACCAGCGTCTCGTACATCAGGTTCAGATCGTCGAACGCCTGCACGTTCAGGGGCAGCGGCGCCTCCTTCCGCGCCGCGCGCACGCCCGAGCCCCCCGGGTCCCCCGACTTCATGCCCACCATCGTCGCCACGTGCGCAGCCACCTGAGCCACCGTCCGCAGCGCGTCGCGCGTCCGCAGGAAGCACCGATCGCAGAACGCCCCATGACGGGCGCCCAGCAGCTCCGGCTCCTCGTCCGACTCCGTCCCCCGGCGCACGCACCCGCGATAACAGGTCGCCCCGCCCGTCACGCGGCGACGACCGACGCCGCATCGACCGCGTGAGCATCCCGCCAGCAGCGATCACACGGCAGGAAGTACCCGGGATGACGCTCGCACTCGATGGCGGCGTAGCAGCCGACGAAAGGGGCGGCCGCGGGCTTGACGGCAGGGGGCGCGGCGGCCCCAGCGGCGAGCGCCGCGCAGTCGTAGCAGCGGGGTGGGAACGCCTCCCCGACGTGGCGCTCGCAGCGCTCTCCGGTGTCGATGTGGTTCGGCATGGTCGGTCCTCCGATCGGGTGGCGCTGGGCTGTTGATGGTCGACCCTTGTCAGTCGGGCTGGTGGAGTCGGGCGGCTCTCTCGTCGGAGAGCGTGCGGTGGTACATCCGGGCATCCCCGCAGGCCTGGCACTTCACGCCCTTGCCCGCTCCCCTCGGCTGGTGCTCGTCGCAGAACGGGGACGGCAGGTTCTCGAGGTCGCTGTCGGGGAGCGTGTTCGGACTGGCTCCCCCGGTTCCCTCCCCCTGTTCCCCCCCTCCCCCTATAGCCATGCGTCCCGCATGAAAGGTTCTGCCCAGCGCATGAGCAGGTGCCTCCCAGGGTTGCGGGGGCGGGTCGGGCAGCTCCGACCGGTTCGGGTGCGTGATCGTCGACAGCTTCGCCAGCGCCAAGTACGGCCGGCCCGCCACCTCGAACAGGCACAGATACCCGATCTCGGCCAGGCGCAGCAGATGTGTCTCCACGTCGCTCTCCGATGTCGACTCGTCCTCGAGGTACAGCTCCGCCCAGATCTTCCGCGGGGACGCCGCCAGGCGCCCCTGATCGTCCGCCATCCAGTGCAACGCCATCGCCGTGAACCGCATCGCCGCGGGAAGCTCCCGCAGGTACTCGTCCTCGAACACCAGCGCCGGCTGCAGAGTCCTCTGCCGCACGAAGCGCCCTCCCGAATCCCTCGAAAATCCAATCCATGGCCTCGCGCGCCTTGCCGCGCGGGACCGAGAAGCACTCCGTGAAGCCGCGCGCCCGCGGCAGCAACCGCAGCGCCAGCTCGTCCCGATCCGACGAGAACGCACGCGCGAAGTGCTCCCGCAGCTCGCGCAGCGCGAACGTCTCGAACTCCGGCGGGGTCTTGTCGTACATCAGCAGCAGACGGCCGCCGTTCTCCGGCTCGAGCAGGTCGAGGTAGCGCGCCCACCGCTTCGCGCGGCCGATCTTGAGCACCCCGAACTCCGGCCAGTAGACGACGTAGGTGGTGACCAGACTCACGCTCCGAGCTCCTCGGAGGCGGCACCCTCGGCGAGGCGGCGCGCGATGGCGGCGGTCAGCAAGTGCGCATCGACCCGCAGAAGAGGGACGGCGCCGCTCTCGATGAGGCGCAGGGTCCGCTTGCTGTAGCCGGCCTCGCGCGCCAGCGCCTTCCGGCTCATCCCGGCCATCCGGCGCAGCATCACGATATGCCCGACCGGCGTCAGGGCTCCGCGAGGGCCTCCGGCGACCAGCCGCGAACCAGACGCCACCTCCAAGCAGGACGCAGCACGGTCCAGATCGGCCGCCACTCGTCGCGCCTCTTCCGGCGACTCCGTCGTCCCCTCTATCGAGTGCGTACCGTTCGACAGGACGTGAATCGCCGGCGGCTCCGACGCCCACTCACCGGTGTCTCGGTCGACCGACTCGAACTGGGAGACCGTCGCCAGCCGCTCGCGACCCTCCGGATCGTCGTAGACCCACGTAACGATGAACTCCCGGTCCGACAGACCCGTCTCCACCGTTCCCGAATGCGCCCACCACGGCGAGGGGATGTCGACCAGCGCCGACCGATCACCCTCCGACCAGGCCGCCTCGATGATCGCCAGCCGGCTGTCCCGCCCGTCGTGGCGCTCGGACGAGGGGGGTGCGGACACGGCGAGCGCCGCAGTAGTGTTGCTCTCAGTCATTGAGACTCCTTCTGGTTCTTCCATGGTTCTGGTGGAGGTCTTGCCCTCGGTTGCTGTTGGCGCAGCGCCGGGGGCTTTCTTCTTACTCACGAGGCGTCCTCGAACGCCTTCGTGATGAAGTCGTCCACGTCGGCGCGCCGGAACATGCGTCGACCCCCGATCACCGCTGAGCGCGGGGCCGTCTTCGTCTGGATCATCCAGCGGAGCTGCGCCTCGGACTTCCGCAGCATCTCCGCCGTCTCGGGCAGAGTCAGCAGGATGGACACCACCGCGAGCTTTTCTGTTGCTGTCACGGGATCGCCTCTCTCGTCAGGATCACATCTCATGCGATCTGTGCATGAACGTACGTCGTGACATCGATGCTGTCAACACATACGATGTGCTGTGTGCAGAATCCAACATCAGACGACGATGGCCATCTCGACTCAACATTCGGCCGTCGCGTCTCAGAGGCGCGAGAGCGTCGAGGGCTCAGTCAGAGATCTCTCGCCGAGCGGATGACGAAGTACGGGCATGCGCTCGACCCGTCCGCTCTCTCGCGGATCGAGGGAGGCGGCCGACCGGCGAAGCTCTCCGAGGCGGTCGCGCTGTCGGTCGAGCTCGGCTTGGACCTGGGCGACCTTGCGAGACAACTCCCGGGCTCGGAGCGGCGTCTCCTGCAGACGCGGATCGATCGAATGGCTCGAGCATCTCGCCTCGTCGACGATGCGAGTCGCGAGTACGCGGCCGCCCAGTACGACCTCGCGAAGGTCGCGGATGGCCTACGACCGCTCGACAAAGAGAACGACGAGACCGTTCGCCACCTGCTTTCCATCCATCCGGAGTGGCGAGCATTCGAGACGGCACTGAGCATCATCAACCAGGCGTTCACCGGCGAGATCGAACGGGTCGCCGGCTCTCTCCGGGATTCACTCCCGCAGCTGGAAGCCTGGGGACAGGCTGAGGACGTCGTGCTCGGCGGAACTGTGTACCTACAGCTGCTGCACCGAGAAATGGTCGATCGAGAGACGATGCGCCGGGAGGCGGAGGCAGATGGCGAGCATCAAGAAGAGAGCTGACGGTGCATGGCGCGCACGCTACCGCGACGCTGAGGGCAAGGAGCATGCGCGGCACTTCGACCGCAAGATTGACGCTCAGCGGTGGCTCGACGGCGTAACCGCTACCGTCATCTTCGGCACCTACGTCGACCCGCGCGCCGGCCGGGTCACGCTCGCCAGCTACTTCGCAGAGTGGTCGACCCGCCAGGTCTGGGCACGAGGAACCGCGACAGCGATGAGCCTTGCGGTTCGGCGCTGCACCTTCGCCGACGTCGAGCTCGGCAAGCTCCGCCGCTCCCACGTCGAGACGTGGATCAAGAGCATGAGCGCCGAGGGTCTCGCCGCCGGCACCATCAGGACGCGCACGAACAACGTCCGCGCCGTCCTCCGCGGCGCTCTCCGCGATCGGGTCATCGGGACCGACCCCTCAGAGGGCGTCACGCTCCCGCGAGGCCGGAAGGCGGAGCATGCGATGCGCGTGCCAACGCCCGAGGAAGTCGGCGCCGTGCTCGAGGCGGCCGAGGAGTGGTTCCGACCGTTCGTCGCGCTCTGCGCGTTCGCGGGCCTGCGCCTCGGCGAGGCCGCCGGGGCGCAGCTCTCCGACGTCGACTTCCTACGCCGGCAGCTCCACGTTCAGCGCCAGGTGCAGCGCGTCTCGGCCGGCGGCGTCGAGGTCACTCCTCCGAAGTACGGGTCCGAGCGCGTCGTCTACCTCCCCGACGAGCTAGTGCTCCTCCTCGGTCGGCACGTCGAGCAGATCGGCGTCCGCGGCGACGAGGGCTGGCTCTTCGTCGGCGGAGGCGGCCGGCCTCCGCACCAGAACACCGTCGGCTACTGGTGGCGCAGCACCATCGCCCGCGCGGGCGTCAGCGCCTTCCGGCTGCACGACCTCCGCCACTTCTATGCCTCCGGCCTCATCGCCGACGGCTGCGACGTCGTCACCGTCCAGCGCGCCCTCGGACACGCGAAGGCGACCACCACGCTCGAGACCTACTCGCACCTATGGCCCACCGCCGAGGACCGTACCAGGACCGCTGCAGCCGGCCTGATGAAGGCGGCGAGCGCCGCTCCTGCGGACTCTCTGCGGACTGACGAGCGCGCATCCCAGTAACGGCGGGGGTAGAAGGGGCGTTCTACACGTTGAAGCGGAACTCCACGACGTCGCCGTCCTGCATCACGTAGTCCTTGCCTTCGATGCGCGCCTTGCCCTTGGCGCGCGCCTCCGCGATCGAGCCGGTCTCGACGAGGTCGTCGAACGAGATGATCTCGGCCTTGATGAACCCCTTCTGGAAATCGGTGTGGATGACGCCCGCTGCCTGCGGAGCCGTCCACCCCTTCCCGATGGTCCAGGCGCGCGTCTCCTTCGGGCCGGCCGTGAGGTAGGTCTGCAGCCCGAGCGTGTCGAAGCCGATGCGCGCCAGCTGGTTGAGGCCCGACTCCGTCTGGCCCGTCGACTCGAGCATCTCGGCGGCGTCGGCCTCGTCGAGGTCGATCAGCTCCGACTCGATCTTCGCGTCGAGGAAGATCGCCTGCGCGGGGGCCACAAGCGCCGCAAGCTCTGCCTTGCGAGCAGTGTCGGTCAGCACCGCCTCGTCGACGTTGAAGACATAGATGAAGGGCTTTGCCGTCAGCAGCCCCAGCTCGCGGATCGGGTCGAGGTCAAGGGAGGACGCCGACAACGGCCGGCCGGAGTCGAGGAACTCGCGCGCCTTCTTCGCGGTCTCGAGCACGATGGGCTCGATCTTGCGACCCTTCACCTCCTTCTCGTACCGCGCCTCGGCCTTCTCGAGTGTCTGAAGATCGGCGAGCACGAGCTCCGTGTTGATCGTCTCCATGTCGTTCGCGGCATCGACCTTGCCGTCGACGTGCACGACGTCCGCGTCCGTGAATCCGCGGATCACCTGGGCGATGGCGTCGGCCTCGCGGATGTTCGCGAGGAACTTGTTGCCGAGCCCCTCCCCCTCGGACGCGCCGCGCACGATGCCGGCGATGTCGACGAAGGAGACGGGGGCAGGAAGGATGCGCTCCGAGCCGAAGAGACCGGCGAGCACCTCGAGGCGCGGGTCGGGCAGGTTCACGACTCCGACGTTGGGCTCGATGGTCGCGAACGGGTAGTTCGCCGCGAGGACCGTGTTCTTGGTCAGCGCGTTGAAGAGCGTCGACTTGCCGACGTTGGGGAGACCGACGATTGCGAGAGTGAGAGCCACGGGCATCCATCTTACGGCGTGACGCTTCGCGCCCCGAGGACGGGAAGCGGCACCGGACATCGGCCCACACCGGACGCCTGGCGGGTCGTGTCGGAGGCGCGTGAGAGGGTGGAGCGTGCCCATCGACTTCACCGCCATCGACTTCGAGACCGCCAATTCCCACGGAGCGTCTGCGTGCTCGGTCGGTCTGGTGAAAGTCCGCAACGGCCGCGTCGTCGACCGCGCCGGCTGGCTCATCCGGCCGCCGCTGGGGTTCGACGAGTTCCTCGAGTGGAACACCCGCATCCACGGCATCCGCCACCACGACGTGCGCGGCGCCGCCTCCTGGGTCGAGCAGTTCGCCGACCTCGTGGCCTTCGCCGACGGCGACGTCTTCGTCGCGCACAATGCGGGCTTCGACATGGGAGTGATCCGCGCGGCCTGTGCCGCGACCGCGCTCGAGCATCCGGAGTACGACTACCTGTGCTCGCTCCAGCTCGCCCGCAAGACCTACGAGCTCGACTCGTACCGCCTCCCCGCGGTCGCACTGGCGGCCGGCTTCGACGAGTTCCGTCACCACGACGCGTCGGCCGATGCGGAGGCGTGTGCCGCGATCGTCGTGCACGCCGCCCGCCGCCACGGCGCGACCAGCATGGCCGAGCTCGGCGAACTCGCGGGAGTGGGACTCAAGCGGCTACGTCCGAAGGTGGACGCCGCAGCCTGAGCCGCTCTACCCGCCCGCGCGCGGATCGCCGAACCACGTGCTGAAGATGCGCCAGAAGTTGCGGTTGCCGTACGCCGAGCAGTCGTCGCCCGAGCCCTCGAGGTTCGCGAGCGCGGCCGCGTTGGGCTGGTACGGCGTGTAGTAGTACAGCCCGGCGGTCGCCGCGTTCTCGATCATCACGTCCGCCGAGCCGCACGCGGGGTCAGGCGAGAAGGCGATCGAGCTGACCTCTCCCACCGGATACCAGTCGAAGCTGCTTCCGGGCGCCCGGTAGCGCTGGAACTGCCAAGCCGCTCCATACACCTGCGCCGCGAAGCCGAACGAGTCGCTGTCGCAGTCGGCCGTGTCCGGGCAGCCGTACCCGGTCGCGCTGCGGAACTGTCGCTCGCTCGGAGCCGGATCGGTGACGAGCGACTGTTCTTTCTGGAGCAGCGTGAGCACGACCGCGGGGCTCACCCCGCACGCCACGGCCACGGCGCCGATGATCTCGGCGGCCGTGCGCCCGTCGCCTCCCGGCGAGGCTCGGCACTCCTCGTCGGCAGGGATGTCGGCCGTGTCTTCGGTGTAGTCGCGGAGGCACGGCACATCGACGCCCTCGCACTCCGGGACCCGTGCGTCGAGGAACGCCTGAATCGTCACGGGACTGAGTGCATCGCCGTCGAAGAAGACAGCGTCCGAGATCATGTCGCCCGGATCGAAATCGGATGCGTCGACCCCGCCCGAGAGCGTGGTCCACATCGTGATGCTCGGCGGCTCACTCGGAGGCGCCGCCCGGCGGCTCGGGTCCGTCGCGCCCGCGAGCGCGCCCGCCACGAGGAGGATGAGCAGGGCGACTGCCCCGATCCTCCTACGTCGGGCGGCGGACACGGAGAACGCTGCCCGGATCATCCCTCCACGGTAGCCGCCGCCCGACGCTCAGCCGCAGGAGGTGAGATTCAGCACGGCGTCGGACAGCGTGGTCGGGCCGCCCAGGACGTTGACCTTGGTGACTCCCCAGGCCGAGATGTCGTTCAGCACCGCTTGCGGCACGCAGGTGGGCTGCACCGTGAAGAGCGGACTGTCGGTGTAACCGGCCGCCGCGCCTCCCGAGAGGCCGTCGGGGAAGGCCTCGCCCGTCGTGAGGTAGACCGTCTTCGCACCGGAGGGGAAACCGGCGCGGTTCATCTGCTCCGAGGTGTCGTAGCGGTCGACGCCACCGATGCGGGTCGAGACGACGGACGACGGAAGGGAGTTCTTGATGCCGTCGCTCACGGCGAGCGTGCTGCCCGCGATCGTGAGCTTCGTGACCTGCAGTCGGGTGAGGAGGTCGATCGTCTGCTGATCGGCGGTCGCGGCGCCACCGTTCACGAGGATGACCGGCGCATTCGCCGAGCCCGCTGACGCTCCGGCGCCGAGCGCGTCGGGGAAGCGCTCGCCCGAGGTCATCCAGGCCTTGGCCGAGGTGCCCGGGAAGGCGTAGTTGATGATCTTCTTCGAGGTGTCGTAGCGGTCGACGCCACCGAGACGGAGGATCGCGTTGCTCGAGCCGACGTAGGTGGCGAGCTGCTGGTACAGGGCATCGCTGACGCTCAGATTCGAGCCGACGACGACGATCTTCTTCGGCTTCAGCCGAGAGAGCTCGTCCTGGACCGGCTGCGACATCGAGTCGGGGTCGACCAGAAGCAGCGGTCCGCCCTGCTTCGCCGCAGCGGGCGCGGCGCTGAGGGCGTCGGGGAAGTTCTGGCCGCTCGCGATGTAGACGACGTTCACGCCGGGCTGGAACGTCGCTTGCGAGACCTTCACCGCGGTCTCCTGGCGGTCGATTCCGGCCAGCCGCGTGACGGCGATCGCACCCTTGTACGAGACGCTGGAGCAGCCGAGGTCCTTCGAGCCCGGGCCCCGCGAGTCGCCGGTGCCGACCCAGCGGTTCCAGTCGGCGGAGGCGGCGCTCGCGCAGACGGTGTAGGTGCCGATCGCCGAGACGGGTGCCGTCACCGAGAAGCCGTGGTTGCGGCCGGCCACCGGGTAGGCGCCCGGGATGTCGCCGCGGTCGCCTCCCGCGTTCTGGGTGCGCACGGTCTTCGAGCCGTCGGGGGCCGTGATCGTGACGGTCGTCGCGAGCGCGAGCTGCTGGCTCGTCGGGTCGACGGTCCAGCCGGAGGCGGTGAGGGTCGTGCCCGAGATGCGGGGCGTGTCGACCGAGCCGTCTGGGGCGATCCCTGCGTTGGCGAGAGTGCCGGCGGGGTTCCAGTCGCTGAAGAGGTACCAGAAGTTGACGTTGCCGTAGGTCGCGCACGAGGAGTCGCCCGTGCCGGTGAGGGCGTAGCTGTTGGGCTGGTACGGCGTGTAGTAGTACAGGTCGGCGGTGGCCTGGTTGCCGATCGTCACGGGCGAGGATCCGCAGCGCGTGTCGGGGTAGTACGCGATGTTCGGCGTGGTGCCGGGCGCGTAGGCGGTGAAGTTCGCGCCCGATCCCGGCGGGTTCGCGTACTTCTTGAACTGCCGCGCCGCGCTGTAGACCTGGGTGAAGAAGCCCGCCGAGCCGGGGTCGCAGGGGGCGGTGTCCGGGCAGTTGAAGCCCGTGGCCTTGTTGTAGTCGGTCGCGGTGGGCGACGTGGACGTGACGAGGCTGCGCTCCTTCTGGACGAGCACGACGAGCGCGAGCGGGTTGATGCCGCACGCGAGTCCCACGCGCGAGAAGATCGTCGCCGCGCTCTCGTTCGAGGCGCCGGCGTAGGCACTGCACATCGCGTCCGCGGGCTTCGAGGAGGTCTGCTGCGAGAAGTTCTTGAGACACGGGACGGAGACGCCCGTCGAGCAGCCGCTGCCCTTGTCGTTCAAGAGCGACTGCACCTGGGACGCCGAGAGGGCGTCGGAGTCGAAGAAGTTCGCGTCGCTGATGATGAAACCGGCGCGGAAGCTCTTGGTCTCGTCGCCGTCATAGGCCTGCGTGCTCAGCCCGGGAGCGCCCTGATCGGCACGGTCGAGGGTGGGATCGAGCGCTCCGGTCTCGACCGAGAGGGTCGAGGGCGCGGCCGGGTCCGCGGCCGCGGAGGCGACCGGCACGAGGCCGGCACCGAGACCGACGGCGGCGATGAGAGCGGCGGTGAGCAAGCGAGACGAGCGGCGGTAGTTCCCCATGGTCGCGAAGCCTATAGGCCTCGTCTCGCGCGCTGACCGAGCGCGCTGCGACGCGGCACCCCTCGTCTGAGGGTCATGGCGTGTTCCGGACGCCAGTGTCGGAGGTCCGTGATCTCATCGGCTGCATGGAACCCAGCTTCATCCTCGGCCTGCTCGTCGGCGCGCTCGTCACGGCCGTCGTGGCCGTCCTCCTCGCCCGCGCACGCACGCCTGACGCGGCTCTCGCCCTCGATCTCGCGACCGCCCGCGCCCGCGCCGAGGGTCTCGAGCAGCGCCACGAGGCCGTGCTCGAGCAGCATCGCGAGCACCTCGGCTCGGCACGAGAGCAGATCCGCGAGCTCCAGGAGCAATTGCGCACGGTCGCCGAGCGCGAGCGCCACGACGCCCGGATCCTGCAGACACTCTCACCCGTCGCCGAGAGCCTCCGCGGCATGCAGGAGTCGGTGCGTCGGCTCGAGAGCGAGCGCGCCGCCCAGTTCGGCGCCCTCACCGAGCAGCTCGAGGGTCAGCGCCTGGCCGGCGAGCGACTGCGCTCGACCACCGAGACGCTCGCCTCCGCGCTGCGCTCCACCACGAGTCGAGGCGCCTGGGGCGAGACCCAGCTGCGCAACGTGGTCGAGGCCGCCGGACTCCTCCAGCGCGTCGACTTCGACGTGCAGTTCGGTCTCGAGGGCGAGGCGGGCCGCGGCCGTGCCGACATGGTGGTGCGTCTGCCCGGTGGCAAGGCGATCGCAGTCGACGCGAAGGTGCCGTTCGACGCCTACCTCGAGGCGAGCGCCATCCCCCCGACGGCCGGCGCCGACGAGGAGGCGCGCCGCGCGAGCCTGCTGCGCGCGCACGTCCGCGCCCTCCGCGGCCACGTCGACGCCCTCGCCGCCCGCGCCTACTGGAGCGGCCTACCCGCGAGCCCCGAGTTCGTCATCGCCTTCGTGCCGAGCGAGCCGCTCCTCGCGAGCGCTCTCGACGCCGACCCGAGCCTGCTCGAGTACGCGTTCCGCAAGCGGGTGGCCCTCGCCTCCCCGGTCACTCTGTGGTCGGTGCTCAAGACCGTGGCCTACACGTGGCAGCAGGACGTCCTTGCCGACGACGCCAAGCGGCTCCTCGACCTCGGCAAGACCCTCTACTCGCGACTCGGCACACTCGCCGACCACGCCGACGGGCTGCGCCGCTCGATCGAGAAGACCGTCGACTCCTACAACGCCTTCGCCGGCTCGCTCGAAAGCCGCGTGCTCGTCACGGCGCGGCAGTTCGACGCCCTCGACGAGTCGCGGATCCTCCAGCCCGTCGGAGGCGTGACCGCGTCACCGAGGCGCCTCACGGCCGTCGAACTCCTCGCCCCCGACGCCTCCGAGCAGACGGCCCGACCCCGGTGAACGGCCAGATTCCGATGGACAGCCAGGCACCGCGACGCGCGCGACAGCGCTCGCTAGATCCACTTCTCGGCGAGGTGCTGGGCGGTCACGCGGCGGATGGTGCCCGAGCGGGAGCGCAACACGATCGACTCCGTCGTGATGACGTGTCCCTCCTTGCGCACGCCCTTCACGAGACCTCCGTTGGTGACACCGGTCGCCACGAAGTAGGTGTTGTCGCTGCGCACCAAATCGTTCGCGTGCAGCACCCGCTCGAGGTCGTGGCCCGCGTCGAGCGCACGCTGGCGCTCATCGTCGTCCTTCGGGCGCAGGATCCCCTGGATCACGCCGCCGAGCGCACGGATGGCGCAGGCCGTGATGATGCCCTCGGGCGTGCCTCCGACGCCCACGCACATGTCGAGGCGCGAATCGTGGCGCGCCGCGTTAATGCCCCCCGCGACGTCGCCGTCGAGCAAGAGGCGAGTGCCGGCTCCCGCCGCGCGGATGTCCTCGATGAGCTGGGCGTGACGCGGGCGGTCGAGCACCGCGATGCGCATCTCGTCGACCGGCTTGCGCTTGGCGCGGGCCAAAGCCCTGATGTTCTCGCCGATCGGCCGCTCGATGTCGATGATGCCCACACCCTCGGGGCCGGTGACGATCTTCTCCATATAAAAGACTGCCGAGGGGTCGAACATCGCGCCGCGGTCTGCCACCGCGATCATCGAGAGCGCGTTCTGACGACCGGCGGCCGTGAGCGAGGTGCCGTCGATCGGGTCGACAGCGATGTCGGCCGCAGGACCGGAGCCGTTGCCCACGTGTTCGCCGTTGTAGAGCATCGGCGCGTTGTCCTTCTCGCCCTCGCCGATCACGACGACGCCGTCGAAGTTGACCGTGCCGAGGAACGTGCGCATCGCATCGACCGCGGCGCCGTCGGCGGCGTTCTTGTCGCCCTTGCCGATGAAGGGGACGGCGCGGATGGCAGCCGCTTCCGTGGCACGGACGAGTTCCATGCCGAGATTGCGATCAGGGTGGAGGTAGAGCGAGTCGTTGTCGGTCACTGCGCGGAGTCCTTCGCGGTCGAGTTCGTGCACGTCGTCGCAGGACCCGCGGAGCGGGTCCCCATCCCGCTCGGAAGCCTAGCCCAGCGGCCTCCGAGGGTCGGGGGTGCTCGGAGAAGAGGGCAAGGCCGCGTCGCTAGACTCGTGCCCGACGCGGGCCCCGCCCGAATCCCTCCCGTTCATCCGTCAAAGGAGATGCCATGCCCGTCGCTACCCCGGACCAGTACGCAGAGATGCTCGACAAGGCCAAGGCGGGCGGATTCGCCTACCCAGCCTTCAACGTCTCCTCGTCGCAGACCATCAACGCGGTCCTGCAGGGACTCACCGAGGCGGGCTCGGAGGGCATCATCCAGGTCACGACCGGAGGCGCCGACTACTTCGCCGGCCACACCGTCAAGAACCGTGCGGCCGGGGCCATCGCCTTCGCGAAGTTCGCGACCGAGGTCGCCAAGAACTACCCCGTCACCGTCGCGCTGCACACCGACCACTGCCCGCAGAACGCGCTCGACGGCTTCGTCTACCCGCTGATCGCCGCCTCCGAAGAGGAGGTCAAGGCCGGCCGTGAGCCGCTCTTCCAGTCGCATATGTGGGACGGCTCTGCCGTGCCCCTCGAAGAGAACCTGCGCATCGCGAAGGAGATCCTCCCCCGCGTCAAGAACATCAATGCGATCCTCGAGGTCGAGATCGGCGTCGTCGGTGGCGAGGAAGACGGCGTCTCGCACGACATCAACGAGCACCTGTACACCACGCTCGACGACGCGATCGCGACCGTCGAAGCGCTCGGCTTCGGCGAGCAGGGCCGCTACATGGCCGCTCTCACCTTCGGCAACGTGCACGGCGTCTATAAGCCGGGCAACGTACGTCTACGTCCCGAGCTCCTCCGCGAGATCCAGGACGGACTCCAGGCCAAGTACGGCACCGACGCCCTCCCGCTCGACCTCGTGTTCCACGGCGGCTCCGGCTCGACCGACGAGGAGATCGCCGAGGCGGTCCGCAACGGCGTCGTCAAGATGAACATCGACACCGACACCCAGTACGCGTTCAGCCGCTCCATCGCCGACACGGTGCTGAAGAACTACGACGGCTTCCTCAAGGTCGACGGCGAGGTCGGCAACAAGAAGATCTACGACCCGCGCGCCTGGGGCAAGATCGCCGAGACCGCCATGGCGTCTCGAGTCGCCGAGGCGACACGTCAGCTCGGCTCCGCCGGCAAGTCGGCCGGGGCGGGCGCCGGTCTGTGACCGAGGCGCACGAGCGATCGGGAGCGGAGCGGACAGGCGCGGAGCATCCGAGTCCTGAACGACCCGGCTCGGAGCGGCCGGCGCCGCAGTACGGCGAGTATGCGCCGCCCGGCTGGTCGTGGCAGCCCCCTGAGGAGGCGGTGGTCGTTCCGGATCCGCGCGGTGCGGAATCCGATCCGCGCCCCGCCTCCGCGCCGGCGAGACCCGCGGCGGCGCATCCCGTCGATCGGATGCTGACCCTCGTCTTGCTGGCGCTCGGCGTGTTCTTCGCCGTGCCGACGCTGCTCGATCCGTCGAGCTTCGCGAGCACGCTCGAGGAGCTCTACACGCGACAGGGCATCGGCACCTACGGCTCCCCCGAGCTCGCGCGCGTGCTCGGGGTCGTAGTGGCGCTCGCGCAATCGCTCATCGTCGCGTTCTCGGTGTGGATCGCGATCCGTCGCATCCGCGCGGGCAAGCGCGCCGTGCTGGTGCCTCTGCTCGGCATCGTCGCGACGGTCGTGCTCTCGCTCGTCATCGCGGCGATCGCCATCCTCGGCGATCCGACCTTCGCCGACTACGTGTCACGCATGTCCACATCTGGAGTCGTCCCCACTCCGAGCGGCACCGGCGCGATCTGAGCCGTGCCCGTACGGGCGAAGAGGCCGCTCCCCCGCAGGGGGCGGCCTCTTCGCCCGTACTGCCTCTTCGCCGTACTGCCTCGATCGCACGGCTCGGGGCCGGGAGCTCTACGCTCCGGCGCTGATCCGGCCGCCGACCGCGCGGGCGTCCCGTTTGCCGGCGACGTCCTTGCGCAGCTCCTTCGGGAGCGAGAACATCAGGTCCTCCTCCGCCGTCTTGACCTCCTCGACGTCGCCGTAGCCGGCGGCGGCGAGGTCGTCGAGCACCTCGCGGACGAGCACCTCGGGCACCGAGGCGCCGCTCGTGACTCCGACGGTGCGGATGCCGTCGAGCCACTCCTGCCTGATTTCGCTCGCGTAGTCGATGCGGTAGGCGGCCTTCGCGCCGTACTCGAGGGCTACCTCGACAAGACGGACCGAGTTGGAGGAGTTGGCCGAGCCGACCACGATCACGAGTTCGGCGTCGGCGGCGACCTTCTTGATGGCGACCTGGCGGTTCTGCGTCGCGTAGCAGATGTCGTCGCTGGGCGGGTCCTGGAGATGAGGGAAGCGTTCGCGGAGGCGGCGGACCGTCTCCATCGTCTCGTCGACCGAGAGCGTCGTCTGCGAGAGCCAGACGACCTTCTCGGGATCCTTCACGACGAGATTCGGCACATCGTCGGGGCTGTTGACGAGAGTGACGTGATCGGGTGCCTCGCCTGCGGTGCCCTCGACCTCCTCGTGGCCCTCATGGCCGATCAGGAGGATCTCGAAGTCGTCGCGGGCAAACCGCACGGCCTCGCGGTGCACCTTCGTGACGAGCGGGCAGGTCGCGTCGATGGCCTGGAGCTTGCGGTCGGCCGCGCCCTGCACGACCGCGGGCGAGACTCCGTGCGCACTGAAGACGACGTGCGAACCCTCGGGCACTTCGTCGACCTCGTCGACGAAGATCGCGCCCTGGCTCTCGAGCGTCGAGACGACATGCACGTTGTGCACGATCTGCTTGCGCACGTAGACGGGAGCGCCATAGTGCTCGATGGCCTTCTCGACCGCGACGACCGCACGGTCGACACCGGCGCAATAGCCGCGGGGAGCGGCGAGGAGCACGCGCTTCGGTCCGTCCACGGGCTCGTCGCGCAGGCGCCCCGTGGCGCGGGGCATACGCGGCATGGGCAGACTGATCAGGGCTTCACTCACCACACGATTCTACGTGCTGGTCGCCAGACCAGGGCCGGGGACGCGAAGGGGACGCCGCATCGCGCGCAGCGACGGCGGCGGTGTCGGAGGCATCCCGTAGCGTGGTCGTCGCGGGAGGGACTCCCGCTTCCGTGTCCCGCCGAGCGAAGGCAGAGATGACTGACGCCCCTCCCACCGCCGATGCGCCCTGGTCGGTCGGTCTGCTCGCGAGCAAGATCAAGGGCTGGATCGAGCGACTCGGCACGGCGTGGGTCGAGGGCGAGATCACGCAGTGGGGCGTCTCGGGTGGCAACGTCTACGGCAAGCTCAAAGACCTCTCGGGAGACGCGACCGTCGGATTCACCGTGTGGTCCTCGGTGCGCGCGCGTCTCCCCGCCGACCTCGCGCAGGGCGATCGGGTGATCGCGCTCGTCAAGCCCAACTACTGGCTCAAGGGCGGGACGCTCTCGATGCAGGTGTTCGAGATGCGCCACGTGGGCCTCGGCGACCTGCTCGAGAGACTCGAGGGCCTCCGCCGCCAGCTCGCCGCAGAGGGCCTCTTCGAGGCGTCGCGCAAGAAGCCGCTGCCGTTCCTCCCTCACGGTGTCGGCCTCATCACCGGCGCAGACTCGGACGCCGAGAAGGACGTCGTGCGGAACGCTCAGTTGCGCTGGCCCGCGGTGCGCTTCCGCATCGTCCACGCCGCGGTGCAGGGCGAGCGGACGGTCGCCGAGGTGACGTCGGCCCTGCGCCTCCTCGACGCGGACGAGAGCATCGACGTGATCGTCATCGCGCGAGGCGGAGGCGACTTCCAGAACCTGCTCGGGTTCAGCGACGAGTCCCTGGTGCGAGCGGTCGCGGCGTGCTCGACCCCTGTCGTCAGCGCGATCGGCCACGAGGCCGACCGACCCCTGCTCGACGAGGTCGCCGACCTCCGCGCCTCCACGCCGACCGACGCCGCGAAGCGCGTCGTGCCCGACGTGTCCGACGAGTTACTGCGGGTGCAGCAGGCCCGGCTGCGGATCTCGACGCGAGTGAGCGGCATGCTCTCGCACGAGATCGATCGGATCTCGCAGCTGCGCTCTCGGCCGGTGCTCGCCCAGCCGAGCGTGCTCGTCGATCGGCGGTCGGAGGAGCTCACCCGGTGGGTCGCGCGTGGCGCCGAGCTCGTCGAGCGGCGCCTCGAGCGCGCTCACCTCGAGGTCGAGCGGCTGCACGGTCACCTCCGCGCCCTCTCACCGCAGCACACTCTCGACCGCGGCTACGCGATCGTGCAGGACGGCGCGGGCCATGTCGTCCGCGCCCCGAGCGATGCGCCATCGGGGGACGACCTCGTCGTGACCCTCGCCGAGGGTGCCCTCGCGGCGCGCGCTCTCGGCCCGGCCGTCGATCCCGCCGGCCGATCCTGACCACCCGGCACCGCGACTCTCCAGCACCGATCGATAGGATCATCCTCATGGCCGACGCCCGCACCGACTCCTCCGCCACGGAGGAGCCCGACGTCTCCGGGTTCTCCTACGAGCAGGCGCGCGACGAACTCGTCCGCGTGGTCGGCGAGCTCGAGCAGGGCAGCTCAACGCTCGAACGCTCGCTCGCCCTGTGGGAGCGCGGCGAGGCGCTCGCAGCGCGATGCGAGGAGTGGCTGATCGGCGCGCGCGCGCGGCTCGATGCCGCGCGCTCCGGCTCCTCGAACGGAGCGAACGCCGGATGAGCCGCAGCACGCCTCCCCGCGTCGTCGCAGAGCTCGGCCGGCCCGAGACTCCCGCCGAGGCCGCGGCCCGCAAGGCCGAGAACTCGAGGCTCTACCGTCAGCGCAAGACCGTCAACAACCTGGTGTTCTCGCTCCTCGCGACGGTCGGCCTGGTCGCGATCATCGTCTTGCTGGTTCCGCGGGGCGACGGGCCGCAGCGGGTCGCGGTCGACGTGCCGCTCGTCGCCTCCCAGGTGCAGCTCGGCCGCGCGCAGACGCTCGCGGTACCCCTGATGCCCGCAGGCTGGTCGGCGAATGCCGCCGAGCAGCGCGAAGACGGCGGCGTCGCCTACTGGTATGTGGGCCTGCTCACGCCTCGGGCCGGGTACGTGGGCCTCAGTCAGGGCTTCGACGCCGACGACGCCTGGGTCGCCTCCCAGCTCGATCGCGTCGCCGCCACCGGCGTCGAAGAGATCGACGGTCGCCAGTGGACGGTCTACGACCGCCGCGACTCCGGAGCCGCCGCCGGCAACACGCCCTACGCCCTCGAGACGGCAGCGGGCTCGAGCACCTACCTCGTCTACGGCACCGCCGACGTCGACGAGATCCGCCAGGTCGTCGACGCCATCAGTCCGCAGATCGGCCAGGAGGAGTCCCGATGAGCCACGATCCGAGCGCGAGCACCACCGTCCCGCGCGAGTCACGCCCGCCCGCGTGGGTGTGGAAGGAGATGCTGCGCGGCAACCAGCGCTTCGTCGCCGGAGAGCCACGGCATCCGCGGCAGGACGTCGAGCGGCGCGCCGAGCTCGCCGCCGAACAGCGACCGCTCGCGGCCCTCTTCGGGTGCAGCGACTCCCGCCTCGCCGCCGAGATCATCTTCGACCTGGGCCTCGGCGACCTCTTCGTCGTCCGCAACGCCGGACAGGTCATCGCCGACTCGATCGTGGGCTCGCTCGAGTACGGCGTCGCCGTGCTCGGAGTGAAGCTGATCCTCGTGCTCGGGCACGACGAGTGCGGCGCGGTGAAGGCAGCGATCAGCTCGCAGGCACCGGGCGCCGAGCGCCTCCCCCCGCACATCGAGCACCTGATCGAGCCGATCATCCCCGCTGTACGCAGGCATGTCGGCGTACAGCCCGACGGCAGGGTCCTGGTCGACCCCTCGACGACCGACGCCCTCGCGGTAGGCCGTGAGCACTTGCGCGACACCGTCGCCGAGCTGCTGCAACGCTCGCCCCTCATCGCCGACGCCGTCGCCTCGGGCGAGCTCGCCGTCGTCGGAGCCAACTACCGCCTGACCGACGGCACCGTGAGGCCCGACGTGATCCTCGGCATCGAGCCGCCGGAGCTCACGCCGTACGTGTCGGAGCACGAGCGAACCTCCGACTCCGACCTCTCCTTCGCGCCGACGCGCGCGACGGGATCGGTCCCGGCATGACCGGGACCGAACAGCACCGCACCAACCGATCAGACAAGGACGAACACAGCGTGGTGGATCACTCTCCGACCGACTCCGGCGACTTCCGGATCGAGCACGACACGATGGGCGAGGTGCGGGTTCCGCGCACGGCCCTGTACGCCGCGCAGACGCAGCGCGCCGTCGAGAACTTCCCGATCTCGGGCGCCGGCCTCGAGTCCGCCCAGATCGCAGCGCTCGCGCGGATCAAGAAGGCAGCGGCCCTCGTCAACGCAGAGCTGGGGGTCCTCGACACCGAGATCGCCGGGGCGATCGCCGACGCCGCCGACCTCGTCGTCGCGGGCGGCTACGACGAGCACTTCCCGATCGACGTCTACCAGACGGGCTCGGGCACATCGTCGAACATGAACATGAACGAGGTGCTCGGCACCCTCGCCACCACGGCCCTCGGCCGTACCGTGCACCCGAACGACCACGTGAACGCCTCCCAGTCGTCGAACGACGTGTTCCCCACCTCCGTGCACGTCGCCGTTACCGGCGCTCTGCTCGAGAGCCTCATCCCCTCGCTCGAGCATCTCGCGGAAGCCCTCGAGACGAAGGCCGAGCTGTGGAGCGGCGCCGTCAAGGCCGGCCGCACCCACCTCATGGACGCCACCCCCGTCACGCTGGGCCAGGAATTCGGCGGGTACGCGATGCAGATCCGCTTGGGCATCGAACGCGTTCGCTCCGCCCTGCCCCGGGTCGCCGAGGTCCCGCTCGGCGGCACGGCCGTCGGCACCGGCATCAACACCCCGGCCGGCTTCCCGCAGAAGGTGATCGCTCGGCTCGCCGACGAGACGGGTCTGCCGGTCACGGAGGCACGCAACCACTTCGAGGCGCAGGGCGCCCGCGACGCGCTCGTCGAGGCCTCCGGCGCGCTGCGCGTGCTCGCGGTGAGCCTCACGAAGATCAACAACGATCTGCGCTGGATGGGCTCGGGCCCCAACACGGGGCTCGGCGAGCTGCACATCCCCGACCTCCAGCCCGGCTCCTCGATCATGCCCGGCAAGGTCAACCCGGTGATCCCCGAGGCGGTGCTCATGGTCTGCGCGCGCGTCATCGGCAACGACGCGACCATCGCCTGGGCGGGTGCCTCGGGCGCCTTCGAGCTCAACGTCGCGATCCCCGTCATGGGCACCGCGCTCCTGGAGTCGATCCGGCTGCTCGCGAACTCCGCGACCCTCCTCGCCGATAAGACGATCGACGGACTCGAGGCGAATCTCGAGCGCGCGCGAGCCCTCGCCGAGTCCTCGCCGTCGATCGTGACTCCGCTCAACAAGGTGATCGGCTACGAGGCCGCCGCGAAGGTCGCGAAGAACTCGGTCGCTCGGGGCATCACCGTGCGCGAGTCGGTGATCGACCTCGGCTTCGTCGAGCGAGGCGAGGTGACCGAGGAGCAGCTCGACAGCGCCCTCGACGTCATGTCGATGACGCAGCCCCGCTGATCCGAGCGTCTCTCGGACGGGGCAGGCTCCGACGACGCCGTCAGCGTCGCGCCCACACGGGCGCCCGCTCGGGCCGCGGCCCGATGCCGATGACGAGCGCCGGGATCAGGGTGAGCACCGGGAGGCGGCGCATCAGTGCGACGATCCCTGCGGGCGGCCCCGCCAGGGTGCCGGCCAGCGCCGGCATGATGAGCCGCGCGTGCATCGCGCGCTGCGCCGTCTGCACGAGGGTGGCGGGAAGCGCGCGCCGACGCTGAACCCGGGCGAGGAGGCGTTCGCCCTCGGGCTCGGCGAGCACGCCACGGCGGAGAGGACCCGCGAGCAGCCGTCCCGCCGCGACGGCGTCCTGCACGGCCAGGTTGATCCCGACTCCGCCGACCGGTGACATCGCGTGCGCGGCGTCGCCGAGGCAGAGCACGCCCGGCCGGTGCCAGCGCTCGAGCCGGTCGACGCGCACGTCGAGGTGCTTCACCTCGTCCATCGACGTGACCGCGTCGAGGTCCTCGGCGAGCTCGGGGAGCAGCGCCGCCGCCTCCGCCCGGAACGCCTCGACGCCGCGTGCGCGGAGCGCGGCGTCTGTGCCCTTGGGACCCAGCCTCGCGACCTGGACATAGCCTTCGCGGGGAATCGCGATGGCGGCCGTGCCCGCGCCCAGTCGAGGGAGGAGCGACTCGCCCGCTCGGCGACGCGTCGGGACGCGGTACCACCACACGTCGAAGCCGACCGGGATGCTGCGCGCCGTCAGCCCCACGGCTCGTCGCACGACCGACCAGCGCCCGTCGCAAGCGACGGTGAGGTCGGCGAGCAGCCGCCCCTCCTCCTCCTCCGGCGAGCGATAGTCGACGCCGACCACGCGTCCTTCCTCGCGGACGACTCCGACGACCTCGTGCTCGGTCAGGAGCGTGAAGCCGGGCTCCCGGGAGGCCGCGTCGGCCAGCAGCTCGAGTAGGTCCCACTGCGGAACCATCGCGACGTAGGGGTGGCGTACCGGGAGCCGGCCGAAGTCGGCCATGACGACGCCGGTGCCGTCGCGGTCCGGAACGACGACCTGGGTGATCCTCGAGTGCGGGATCGCGTCGAGACGTTCGACGAGGCCGAGGTCCTCGAGCAGGCCGAGCGTCGTCGGGTGGACGGTGTCACCTCGGAAGTCACGGAGGAAGTCGGCGTGCTTCTCGAGCACGGTCACCGCGACCCCACCACGGGCGAGGAGCAGGCCGAGTACAAGCCCGGCGGGGCCGCCGCCGACGATCACGCAGGTGGTGCGTTCGGGTGGTCTCATCGCTCCCGACCTCTCCGCGGCCGTTCGGCCTGCGCGCCTCCGGTTCTACACCGTCGGTGCCTCGAGGGCCACAGCGTTCGCCGATCACAGGAGCAGGACGATCCAGAACGCCGCGAGCTGGAAGGGGCCGAACGCCACGCGTCCCCGGTCTCGGCGCACCAGCAGGGGCACCGCCCAGCATCCGGCGAGCACGAAGGCACACGCCGGAGCGAACGCCGCGCCGAGCGGATCCACGAGCCCGAGCGGACACGCGAGTGCCGCACCGAGCTTCACATCGCCCAAGCCCAGGCCCCCCGCCACGTGCAGCACGCCGAGCGCGAGCGCCGTTCCCACCGTCGCGACGACACCGCTGGGCGGGCGCCCTGCCGCGAACGAGCCGAGAGCCTCGGCGACCGCTCCGACGAGCAGCGCCCCGGTGAGGGCGTTCGGGAGGCGCCGCTCGCGCACGTCGGCCAGCACGAGCGGGACGGTCACCACGGCCACGAGGAGGGCGAGGATCGCCGCCGGACCCGGAACCGGCCGCGCGACGACCACGGCGGCGAGGGCCGCGCCGCCGCCGCCGATAGCGACGCGGTCGGGCCAGGACACAGGAGGCATTCGGCGACCCTAGACCGAGCGGGAGGCCGCGCGCAGAAGTTGTCCACAGGACACCGGCCGCCGCAGGACAGCGGTCTCGGTCGCCCGCCGGATCAGACGCTCAGTCGCGGGGCGGCAGCGGCCCGAGGAGCGACGCGGCGACATTCGCATGCGCCGACACGTCGTCGGAGGGATGGAACGGCCCCGCGAGCACGTCGCGTGCGAGCCGGGCCAATTCTGACGAGCGCGCATAGGCGGAGCCGCCCGCGACCCGGAGGGCGCTCTCGACGATGCGCACCGCGGCCTCCGTCGTGCGGATCTTGACGCCGACGAGCAAGGGGAACCACCGCGCGCCTCGGTCGACGAGCGCGTCGACGTCGGCTGCGGCGGCGCGCAGCGGCGCGTCGAGTCCGTCGAGGAGGATGCCCGCCTCGGCGATCCGGCGGCGCACATCGGGGTCCTCCGCGAGCGGCCGACCGCCCGCGCGCCGCGAGGTCCGCCGGTGCGCCGCCTCCACCGCGAGCGACAGCGCGCGCTGGGCGACGCCGAGGTAGACGGAGGAGATCAGCAGCTCGAAGCAGGCGAAGATCGCGAACACGAGCGGGTCCGCCGTAGGGCCGACGGGCAGATCGCGGAACATCCGTTCGGCCGGGATCTCGACCCCGTCGAGCACCGTGGTGCGGCTCTGTGTCGCCCGCATCCCGAGCGCGTCCCAGTCGTCGCGGACGCTCAGCCCCGCCACGGGGGACTCCGGCGTCTCGCGATCGATGAAGCCATGGACGAGGCGGGGCTCGGGCCCACTGTCGTCTCGGCCGAAGACTCCCAGCCTGGTCCAGGCCGGAGCGAGCGACGTCGAGATCTTGACGCCGGTGAAGCGGTAGCCGCCTCCGGGCAGCGGTTCGGCGCGCGTCAGCGAATCGGCGAGCACGAGGTCGTTTCCCGGCTCGCTGTTGCCGAACGCGAACACGTGGCCGGCCGCCGCGTCGGCGAGCACGTGCTCGAGGGAGGCGTCACCGCGTTCGAGCAGCGCTCGTGCCACTCCGGTCCACACGAGGTGCATGGTGATCCCGAGCGCCGTGGCTGGAGCCGCAGTCGCGAGACGAGTCAGCTCGGCGGCGACCTGCTCGAGTCCGAGACCCGGGCCGCCGAGACGCTCTGGGACGAAGAGGGCCAGGTAGCCGATCGAGCGCAGCTCCTCTAGGTCTCCGGTGAAGAACGCGTTGCGCTCGTCGTAGTCGGCCGCGCGGGTGCGGAAGCGCTCCAGGAGCGCGTCGTCGAGGATGCTCACCGCGCCCACGTTACGCCGCCCGAGTCGCGAGACCGCGTCCGGCCCTCGGCTCGCGGGGATCGACGGTCCCCGCGAGCCGAGCGCGATCGGAGGAGCGCCTACGCCAGCTCGTTCGACTCGAGCATCTCGGTCACGAGCGCAGCGATCGCCGAACGCTCGGAGCGAGTGAGCGTCACGTGCGCGAACAGGGGATGTCCCTTGAGCGTCTCGATGACGGAGGCGACTCCGTCGTGGCGACCGACACGCAGGTTGTCGCGCTGCGCCACGTCGTGTGTGAGCACCACACGCGAGTTCTGGCCGACCCGCGAGAGCACGGTGAGCAGGACGTTGCGCTCGAGCGATTGCGCCTCGTCGACGATCACGAAGGCGTCGTGGAGGGAACGGCCCCGGATGTGGGTGAGCGGCAGCACCTCGAGCATCCCGCGCTCGATCACCTCGTCGAGCACGTTCTGCGAGACCAGCGCTCCGAGGGTGTCGAACACCGCTTGCGCCCACGGATTCATCTTCTCGGCCGCGTCGCCGGGCAGGAAGCCCAGGTCTTGGCCGCCGACCGCATAGAGCGGACGGAAGACCATGATCTTCTTGTGCTGGCGCTTCTCGAGCACTGCCTCCAAGCCCGCGCACAGCGCGAGCGCCGACTTGCCGGTGCCGGCCCGACCGCCGAGCGAGACGATGCCCACCTCCTGATCGAGGAGCAGGTCGATCGCAAGGCGCTGCTCCGCCGATCGACCATGCAGGCCGAACACGTCCCTATCGCCCCGCACGAGCGAGATCTGGCGCTTGCCCGTGACGCGGGCGAGCGCAGAGCCGCGATCGGAGTGCACGACCAGGCCCGTGTTCACGGGGATCGCCGCGACCTCGTCGGTGAACAAACGCTCGCGGTCGTAGAGCTCGCTCATCGACTCGCCCGAGAGCGTGATCGCGTCCATGCCCGTCCAGCCCGACTCGGGAGCAAGCTCGGCCAGGTACTCCTCGGCTGCGAGCCCGATGGAGGCGGCCTTCACTCGCATCGGCATGTCCTTGGAGACGACGGTGACGGCCGCGCCTTCGCTCTGCAGGTTGAGCGCGACCGCGAGGATCCGCGCGTCGTTGTCGCCCATCTGCAGCCCGCTCGGGAGGATCGACATGTTCGAGTGGTTCAGCTCGACCCGCAGGGTCCCGCCGCGCCCCACCGTGATCGGGAAGTCGAGACGCTCGTGCTGCACCCGCAACTCGTCCAGATGGCGGAGCGCCTGACGGGCGAAGTAGCCGATCTCGGGATCGTTGCGCTTGCCCTCGAGTTCGCTGATCACGACGATCGGCAGGACGACGGCGTGCTCCGCGAAGCGGAACATCGAGGACGGGTCGGACAGGAGTACCGACGTGTCGAGGACGTAGGTGCGCTGCACTTGATCGGCGGACTGCGAGGATCCGTGCTGGACCCGGCGGTGCACACCGCCCTGGGCGCCGGTCTGCGGATCCATGCTCTGGGGAACGCTCACGTCGACTCTCCACATCCCGGGGGCGGAGGCCCCCGGCTCGTGCTGCGAGCCGGCCCCATCGGTGCGTCGCCGCACCGCGCAGTTCCCTTCGGTGGTCTGCGCGATATCGAGCCGTACGTGTGTGGCCGTCTCGACCAGGCGCTGTACCTGATGACTCGAACCTAACCCCACGAATGACATCCGTGTGCTTCCGACCGCTACGAACGTGTAACCAACGTGTGAACGGCGGGTGCCCCGACCGCTCGAGGTTCAGTACGCGACGCTCGTGGCCGCCGAGGTGAGGGCCGCGCGGAGGAGCGCGAGCGTCTCCGCGGTCGTGCCCGCGTGCGCGCTGAAGCGCACGGTCCCCGGGCGCAGGCGAGCGGTGACTCCATGCGCGGCGAGGGAGGCGGCCAGGGGCGCGAGCTCCTCCGGCGCGGGCTCCACCGCCACCAGCCCCGCGCGCTCGCGCTCGTCGCGCGAGCCGACCACGGCGAGACCGAACTCGTCGGCGAGATCGATGATCGCGCCCACACGCTCCGCGACGAGGGCGGCGATCGTCGGGACTCCGACCGCCGCGATGTCCTCGAGAGCGGTGGCGAGTCGCGCCTGCGCGATCGGGTCGGGCTTGCTGAGGCTCAAGGCCTGCGCGTCGCCCCGAGGAGGCGGCACCGCGTCCCAGGGCTCGGCGTCCGCCGCTCCGCTCCACCCCGACAGCACCGGCGACACGCGGGCGAGGCCGCGCTCGCTGAGCGTCAGGAATCCGGTCCCCCAGCCCGCGCGTACCCATTTCTGACCGCCAGAAACGACGACGTCCGCGAGCTCGTACGGCGCATCGACGACTCCGAAACCCTGGATGGCGTCGAGGATGAGCAGCCGATCGCCGATCACGTCGCGGATCGCGGCGACGTCGACCAGGTAGCCGGTTCGGGAGTCGACGAGACTGACGGCGACGGCCGCCACCTCCCGAGTGAGCTGCGCGCGGACCGCCTCCGGCGTCACCCGCCCCTGCTCGGCACGCAGCCACAGCGGCTCGACCGCACTCCTGGCCTGCGCGGCACGGACGACCGCGAACGGGAGGCTCGGGAACTCGCCCGGCGACACCAGGACTCCTCCCGAGAGCCCGAAGAGCACGTGCATCAGCCCTGTCGAGGTGGTGGGCTGAAAGACGACCTGATCGGCGGGGACGCGGGCCAGAGCGGCAACCGCCTCCCGGACCCGTTCGTCCTGACGGAACAGCTCGTCAAGGGTCGCGGCCCGCGCGCGCTGGAGGAGTCGGGTCGCCGACTCCTGCTCGGCGGCGACGCTCGTCGACATCGGCCCTACCCGGCCGTAGTCGAGGTAGCCCAGCTCCTCGCCGAACGTCGAGAGGAACGCGGCCTCTCCCGCGGGAGTCGGCGTGGACGCATCGATCGAGCTCATTGCGGCCTCTCGGAGGGGTGGCGCGGCACGGGCCGCGGGGTCAGCTGCCGAAGCGGCGGTGGCGGCTTGCGTAGTCACGGAGCGCCCGGAGGAAGTCGACCTCGCGGATGTCCGGCCCGAGCGCCTCCATGAAGTAGAACTCGCTGTGTGCGCTCTGCCAGAGCATGAAGTCCGAGAGTCGCTGCTCTCCCGAGGTGCGGATCACCAGATCGGGATCCGGTTGCCCGCTCGTATAGAGATGCTCGCCGATCAGCTCGGGCGTGAGCAGTTCGGCGACGTCCTCGATCGAGGAGCCGCGCTTGCCGTGCTCGTCGAGGATGCTGCGCACGGCCTGCGCGATCTCGTGTCGGCCGCCGTATCCGACCGCGAGGTTGACATGCAAGCCGGTGTGGGAGGCGGTGCGTTCCTCTGCCGCGTCGAGCGCCGCCACGAGCGCGGCGGGCAGTCCTTCGTCGGAGCCCACGTGCTGCACACGCCACTCGGGCTGCTGCGCGACCTCCTCGGCGAGGTCCGCGATGATCGCGACGAGCTCGCTCAGCTCGGAGCTCTCGCGACCGACGAGGTTGTCCTGCGAGAGCAGGTAGAGCGTCACATGCCTCACGCCGAGCTCATCGCACCACTGGAGGAACTCGTGCACTTTCGCGGCACCCGCCCGGTGCCCGTGGGCCGCGGTCTCGAGCGCGCGCTGCCGCGCCCAGCGCCGGTTTCCGTCGATGATCATCGCGACGTGATGGGGAAGGCTCTCCGGCGCGAGACTCGCGCGGAGGCGTTTCTTGTAGACGCCGTACAGGAGGTCCGTCCCCGCGGGCAGTCTGGGTCTGGGCACGGATACACGCTAGCCGACGGCGCGAGCGCGCCGGAGCGCGGCGATCCCCCACTCCGCGCGTCGAGCCGCGGGCCGTAGTCTGTGGCGCATGAGCGCCCGGCCCACTCCCTCCTCCTCCGACCCCTCCGCCGAAGCCGAGGCGGAGCGCGGCGCGACGGAGGCGCTGCCGAGTCTCCCGCTGCTCGAGGACGAGATCGAGCACGGTCCCGCCGCCGAGGCCCCGCCGACCTGGCGCGGCTGGATCCACGCCGGCCTTTTCCCGTTCGCGCTCATCGCTGGCGTCGTGCTGATCGTCTTGGCCGACGGAGCTCCCGCGAAGGCGGCGGCGGCCGTTTTCGCGACGTCATCGCTGCTGCTGTTCGGCAACTCCGCGCTCTACCACCGCTTCACGTGGACTCCGCGGACGAAGCTTGTCCTCAAGCGGATCGATCACGCCAACATCTTCCTGTTGATCGCGGGGACCTACACCCCTCTCGCCGTCCTCGCCCTGCCTCCGGCACAGGGCACGTTGCTCCTCGTCCTGGTCTGGGCGGGTGCGCTGCTCGGGATCGGGTTCCGCGTCTTCTGGATCTCGGCGCCGCGCTGGCTCTACGTGCCCCTCTACCTTCTGCTGGGCTGGGCCGCGGTGATGTACCTCGGCCCGCTGTTCGAGGCGAGCGCGGCGATGATGGTGCTCGTCATCGTCGGTGGACTCTGCTACACCGCGGGAGCCGTGATCTACGGGATCAAGAAGCCGAACCCGGTTCCGGGGGTCTTCGGCTTCCACGAGATCTTCCACGCGCTCACGGCCGTCGCGTTCCTCTGCCACTGGACGGCCGCGCTGCTCGTCTGCCTCCACCCCTCCTACAACGGAGGCTGAGTCCGACCCTGTTCCTCGGCCCGCTGCTCCTCGGCTCGCTGGGCCTCCTCAGCGTCGAGACGCTCGGTCACTTGCGCACGGTACGTGGTGCGGCGGACCCGTCGCACCATGTCGACGGCCAGCAGGACGACGGCGACGGCGATGACGAGCATCGTGACGAAGCCGAACAGGCCCGGTGTCACCGTGTCCTCGTTGAAGTCGGGCCCCGGGGCCGGCACGGAGGTGGCGGCGTGCATCGCGGCTGCGCGGGCGCCGTCGACCAGGAGCGCGATCACGCGGACGCTCCGGTCGGGCGCGCGGGTTCGGCAGGGATCAGCGGGACCACGGGAGCGGGGGCGAGCTCGGCGACCGGAATGCCCGCGAACAGCTCGGTCTCGGGGATCGGCGCCTCCACGCGGCTCTCGACGAGCTGAAAGTCGTCGGTCGGCCAGGCCGCGTCGATGGCCTCGTGCGGGAGGAAGAAGAAGGCACTGTCCGGCGCGACCTGGCTCGCATGCGCCCTCAGGGCCGCATCACGACGGTCGTGGAAGCCCGAGATGACGATGCGCGTGGTAGCGAGGTACGGAGTGTCGTCGTTCCAGCGCCGCATCTCCTCGAAGGTCGCCAGCAGCGGGTCCTCCGGATCGCGCGAGCGCAGATAGTCGGCGATCGCGCGCAGTTTTTGCGAGCTGAACACGCGGTCGTAGTAGAGCTTCGAGACGCTCCATGGCTCGCCGAGGCCGGGATACTCCTCGCTCGACCCGGCGGCGCGGAACGCCTCGACGGCGACCTGATGGGCGCGGATGTGGTCGGGGTGGGGGTAGCCGCCGTTCTCGTCATAGCTGACGATCACGTGCGGACGGAATCGGCGTACCAGTCGCACGAGCGGCGCGGCGGCGGTCGCGAGCGGCAGGCCCGCGAACGAGGAGGCGTCCACCGCGCCGTCCTCGGGCATCCCGGAGTCGACGAAGCCCAGCCAGGTGTGCTCCACGCGGAGCACTTCCTGCGCCGCGGCCATCTCGCTGCGGCGCAGGCCCGCGATGTCGCGCTCGGCGTGCGCGCGCGCCTCCAACGCCTCGTTGAGGATCGAGCCCGCCTCGCCCCCCGTGCACGAGACGACCATCACCTGGGCGCCGCGATCGGCGTAGGAGGCGAGCGTCGACGCGCCTTTGCTCGACTCGTCGTCGGGGTGGGCGTGCACGGAGAGGAGACGCGGGACCTCGCGCACCTCCGAATCGACGGAGACGTCGGCGGCCTGGGACACGATCGCTCGATTCCTCGGGGTTTAATGGGACGGATGCGGCGTCCACGAACGGGTGCGCGTCACCCGACCAGAGTAGACGCATCACCAAGGGAGTTCCGTGGCCGCGCGCACGTCCGAGAGTGAAGCCGGGCTCGGCGACGAGCCGCTCGAGGCCGACGAGCTGCGCTCGGCCGGCCCGCTCGCCTCCCGCTACGGCCGATCGCGCCGCAGCCGCCGCGGCAGCCGGTGGCTCTTCGGAGGCGTGGCTCTGGCGTTCGTCGCCGTGTTCGCCGCGTGGGTGGTGTGGGCGGGTCTCGATGGCACGCACGACGGCGTGGACGCTCAGGACACCGCTCACCTCATCGTCGACGACCGTGCGGTCGACGTGTCGTTCGATCTCACCGCGCCGCCGGGCCGCGAGGTCGCGTGCGCGGTGCAGGCACTCAACGAGCAGTCCGCCGTGGTCGGCTGGCGCGTGGTGGTCTACCCGGCCTCGACGGAGCGGTTCCGCTCCTTCACCGAGACCGTGCGCACCACGGAGCTCGCGAACACAGGTTTGATCTCCTCCTGCTGGCTCCCGTAGGGTTGCCGGGTGCCCTGACGGACTCGTCGGGGCCTTGTTGTTTTCTCGACCGCCGCCGGGCGCCGGCCGTCCCGATCGCCGCGGATCTTCCGCCATCGGACGTCGGGGGCCCGACCCTCATGTGAGGAGCCCATCATGGCCGACCAGTCCCAGGTCACCTGGATGACCCAGGAGTCGTACGACCGCCTCCAGGCGGAGCTCACCGAGCTGTCCACCGCCGGACGGGAGGAGATCGCGAAGCGCATCGAGGTCGCGCGCGAAGAGGGCGACCTCAAGGAGAACGGCGGCTATCACGCGGCGAAGGACGAGCAGGGCAAGATCGAGGCGCGCATCCGCCAGCTGACGGCGCTGTTGCGCGAGGCCGAGATCGGCACGCCTCCCGAGAGCCACGGCGTCGTCGAGGCGGGCACGATCATCACCGCCGAGATCGCCGGCGACGAGTCGCGTTTCCTCCTGGGCAACCGCGAGATGGCAGGCGAGAGCGACCTCGACGTCTACAGCCCGCAGAGCCCTCTCGGCTCGGCGATCATGGGCCTCAGCGTCGGCGACGCCACACGCTTCACGGCGCCCAACGGCCGCGAGATCGAGGTCCGCGTCGCGAACGTCGAGACCTGGAACGGCCACTGACGCCTCCGGCGCGGACGCCGGCGAGAGGCCGTTTCGGGGCACCGCCCTCGATGTGTCGCCCTCCTCGAGGGCATCGCGCCGACGGCGAACAGCTCAGTTGCGGGCGATCCGGGGCGCGTAGCCGGCGTCGACCAGCGTCTGCAGGACGCGATCGGCATGCTCCGGCCCCCGTGTCTCGACGCTGATCTCGATCTCGACCTCGCTGATCTGCAAGCCACGTCCATGCCGAGTATGCAGCACCTCGACCACGTTCGCGTTTGCTTCCGAGATGAGGTCGGCGATGCGCGCGAGCTGGCCCGGACGATCGGGCAGCCCGATGCTCATCTTGAGGTAGCGCTCGGACGCGGCGAGCCCGCGGCTGATCACCCGCTCCATCATGAGCGGGTCGATGTTGCCGCCCGAGAGGATCACGGCCGTCGGCCCCGCGTCGCGGACCTTGCCGGTGAGCAGCGCGGCGACCCCCACAGCCCCGGCTGGCTCGACTACGAGCTTCGCCCGCTCGAGCAGCACCAGTATCGCGCGCGCGATGTCGTCATCCTCGACGGTGACGACCTCGTCGACGATCTCGCGGATGATCTCGAAGTTCAGCTGCCCGGGTTTCGCCACGGCGATGCCGTCGGCGATCGTCGGAGTGATCGTGATCGCCGTCGGCTCTCCGCTCGCGAGCGAGAGCGGGTACGGCGCGGCGTTCGCGGCCTGGACGCCGATGATGCGCAGCGTGCGCCCCTCCTCCGCGGCCTTCTGCTTCGCCGCCGAGGCGACGCCCGCGATGAGACCGCCACCGCCGATCGGGACGACGATCGTCTCGACGCCCGGAGCCTGCTCGAGGATCTCCAGACCGATCGTGCCCTGTCCTGTGATGACGTCCGGGTGGTCGTACGGAGGCACGAACACCGCCCCCGTACGCTCCGCGAACTCGGCCGCCGCCGCCAGCGCCTCGTTGAAGATGTGACCGCTGAGCACCACGTCGGCGCCGTAATCGCGGGTCGCCGCGAGCTTGGGCAGTGCGACTCCGATGGGCATGAAGATGGTCGCCTTGATGCCGAGCTCGCGCGCGGCGAAGGCGACACCCTGAGCGTGATTGCCCGCGGAGGCGGCGACGACTCCTCGTGCCCGCTCCTCGGAGGTCAGCCGCGAGAGCCGGAAGACCGCGCCGCGGATCTTGTAGGAGCCGGTGCGCTGCAGGTTCTCGCACTTGAGGAACACGGGCGCGCCCAGCACCTGGGCGAGGAAGGTGCTCGTCTCCATCGGTGTCGAGGCGATGACCGGCGCGATGACAGCACGGGCCGCCTCGAACTCGTGGAGTGAGGGTCCGGCAACGCGGCTAGTCTGCATGCTCTTCGGCAACTTTCTCGGGAGAGCGGATCGGCGAGCGCCAGGCTCCGCTCGCGACGTAATTGACCATGACGTTGAGGGTCGCGACGAAGGGCACCGCGAAGAACGCGCCCGCGATGCCCGCGACGATGGAGCCTCCAGCGACGGCGAGCACGACCGCGAGCGGGTGCACCTTCACTGCGGAGCCCATGATGAGCGGCTGGAGGATGTGCCCCTCGAGCTGCTGCACGCCGAGCACCACGATCAGCAGGATGAGGGCGATGAAGGGCCCGTTGTACACGAGTGCGATGAAGACGGCGAGCGCCCCCGTGACGACCGCGCCGATGACGGGCACGAAGGAGCCGAGGAACACCAGAACACCGATCGGGATGGCCAGCGGCACCCCGAGGACGAACGCACCGAGGCCGATGCCGACGGCGTCGACGAACGCCACCAGGATCTGGACCTTGACGAAGTTGGTGAGGGTGATCCAGCCGGCACGACCGGCTCCGTCGACGGCGGGGCGAGCGCGCCGGGGGAACAGCCGAACGACCCACGTCCAGATGTTCGGGCCATCGATGAGGATGAAGAGGGTCGAGAAGAGGGTCAGCAGCACGCCGGTGAGCACGTGGCCCACGGTCGAGCCGACGCTGACGGCACCGCTGACGAGCATTCCCGAGTCCTGCTGGACCGCGGCGAGCGCCTGCTGCGCATACCGGTTGATGTCGCTCTCCGTCAGGTGCAGCGGCGACTGGAGCAGCCAGTCCTTGAACTGGTCGTACGACTGAACGGTCTGCCTGCTGAGGTCGCCGAACCCGGCCGTCACCTGCGTGACGACCAGGAACACGAGGCCCCCGATCACGAGGATGATGCCGAGCTCGGACACGACGATCGCGAGCCACTTGGGCCAGTGGTGCCGCTGGAGGAACGTGGAGAACGGCACGAGGAGGGCCGCGATGACGATCGCGAGCAGCAGCGGGATGACAATCAGCCGCAGCTCGATGACGAGCAGCGCCACGACGGCGAGAGCGGCGACGACCACGAGGATGCGCCAGGCCCAGGCGCCGGCGATGCGCATCCCGTCACTCACGAAGGCGGAATCCGCGGCGGCGGGCGGGGAGGGAGCGGGGAGTGCGGGCCGGTCGGCGCGCGGGCCGGAGGTGCGGCGGGACCTGCCGAGTCTCATCTGCCCAGACTAGGCCCCGGCGCATTCCGTGCGCGGTATCTCGATGCGCACCGGGCGAACCGGCAGGAAGGGCGGCCGGCGGAATCCCCCGCCTCCCCCGACGACGATCGTCGACAGCGATGTCGGTGGTCTTCGCTAGCGTGGTCGCACCATGACCGAGCAGCTCTCCCCCGCCCTCGCGCGCCGCATCGCCCTCGCCGCGCAGGGCTTCGGCGTCCCGCGCCCTGCGAGAGTCGGCGCGCGCCAGGTGGTCGCCGCGGTCGATCGCCTTCGGCCGTTGCAGCTCGACTCGGTCAACGTCTTCGAGCGGAGTCACTATCTGCCGCTGCTCGCCCGGCTCGGCCCCTACGAGCGCTCCCTCCTCGACGCCGCCGCCTTCAGCCCGAGCGGTCCCTTCCTCGAGTATTGGGCGCACGAGGCCGCCCTGATCCGCCGCGAAGACCTGCCGCTGTACCGATGGCGGATGGAGCAGTACCGCCGCGTCCGCCTTCCCGAGCACGAAGGGTGGGCGGCCGAGAACCGCGCCACGCTCGACTGGCTGCGCGCGGCGCTCGCCGACGGGCCGCTGCGGGCCTCCGAGATCGAGCACGAGGCCAACACCCGCACCGGGCCGTGGTGGGGGTGGTCCGACATCAAGCGCGGGCTCGAGGTCCTGTTCCGGTGGGGCGAGGTCGTCACCGCGGGGCGCGTCCGCTTCGAGCGGTCCTACGGTCTCGCCGCGCAGCTGGTCCCCCGCGACGTGCTCGACGTCGAGATTCCCGCGGCCGAGGCGATGCGCGAACTCGTGCGACGCGCCTCCCGAGCGTTGGGCGTCGCGACGCTCGGCGACCTCGCCGACTACCACCGCCTCCTCCAGGCCCCCACTCGGGCGGCGGTGCTCGAGCTCGTCGAAGCGGGCGAACTCGAGCCCGTCGAGGTGCGCGGCTGGGAACGCGGCGGGCGGCCCCTCCCCCTGTGGCGGCACGTCGACTCGCGCCGCCCGCGATCGCTCCGCGCCGATGCGCTGCTGTCGCCGTTCGATCCGGTGGTGTGGCACCGGCCCCGTGCCGAGCTGTTCTTCGACTTCCACTACCGCATCGAGATCTACACGCCGGCCGAGCAGCGGGTGCACGGCTACTACGTGCTCCCCGTCCTCCTCGACGACACGATCGCGGCCCGCGTCGACCTCAAGAGCGAGCGGAGGCGTCGCGTGCTCCTCGTGCAGGCCGCGTGGCTCGAACCCGGCGCCCCCGCCGACACGGCCGAGCGCCTCGCGACGCTCCTGGTCGAGGCGGCGCAGTGGCAGGGCCTCGACGCCATCGAGATCGTCGGCGCCGGGACGCTCGCCCCCGCGCTGCTCGCGGCCCTCTCGACCCATCATCCCGAGGCGTTGGCGTGAGCGCCGACGGACCGCGCGGGGGGAGGCTCGCGCTGGCGCTCTCGGAGCGCTGCGTCGCCCTCCTGCTCGAACGGGGCACGATCATCGGAGTCACCACCGCAGAGCTCGCCCACGCGGCGGGAGTCTCACCGCGCACCTTCCATCGGTACCTCGGCAGCCGTGAGGACTGCGTGCGCCCCGTGCTCGCCGCCGCGATCTCGGCGATGGGGAGCGCCCTGCTCGCCCGGCCGGCCGAAGAGCCCCTCAACAGGGCGCTCGCCCGCGCCTTCGCGGCTGCCGCGTCCGGACCGCACCTCGCGCGAACCCTCCGGCTGCTGCCCCTGCTCACCGAGACGCCGGCCATGCGAGCCGTGTGGGCGCAGGCGCTGCACGACGGCGAGGCGGCATTGACGCCCTTCATCGCCCGGCGTATGGGCCTCGACCAGCCCTCGTCACCGCGAGCGGCTGTGCTCGCGACCGTGGTCCTCGCGCTCGTTCGCCGGGCGCTGGTCGACGCGGCGTCCGAGGGGATCGACCCGGCGCCCGTCTTCGAGGAGTACCTCTCGACCCTCGACGGCGGCCCGCTGGCCGCGCAGGGTGCGCCCGTGTAGGTGCTCAGGCTGCTGGCCGGCCGGAGCGCAGGCGGGCGAGTTAGAAGCGGGAACCCATCTCGGTCAGGCGGGCGACACGATCGGCGATGGGAGGGTGCGTCGCGAAGAGGCGCGCGACGACGCCGGGCGTGGACGGGTTCGCGATCCACAGGTGCGCCATCGACGTGTTCTGCCTGCGCATCGGGCGGCCCGTCGACTCGAGCTTGAGCAGCGCGCTCGCAAGCGCATCGGGGTGACGGGTCGTCAGGGCGCTCGTCGCGTCGGCGAGGTACTCGCGTTGGCGTGAGATCGAGAGCTGGACGACCGTCGCGACGAGAGGGGCGAGCACCATCGCGACGAGCCCCACGACGAGGAGGACGGGGTTGTTGCCTCCACCGTTGTTGTTGTTGCCGCGACCGCCTCCGAAGAACGTGAGACGCAGGAACGCGTCGGAGAGGAAACCGACCGCGACGACCAGGCCGAACACGATCATCGAGACGCGGATGTCGTAGTTGCGCACGTGACCGAGCTCGTGCGCCATCACTCCTTCGAGCTCGGCGTCATCCATGATGGCGAGCAGCCCGGTCGTCGCGGCCACGACGGCGTGTTCGGGGTCGCGTCCGGTTGCGAAGGCGTTCGGCGCCGGATCGTCGATCAGGTAGACGCGCGGCATCGGGGTCCCGGTGGCGATCGAGAGGTTCTCGACGATGCGGTAGAGGCGCGGCTCGTCGGCCTTGTCGATCGGGATGCCTCCGCTGAGCGCCACCGCCTGGCCCGCCGCGAAGAAATACTGGAAGAGCGCGTAGGCCGCCGCCACGACCAGCACGATCACGACGATGGCGGTGTTGTGGTAGATCGCGGAGGCGAGCGCGCCGAGGCCGCCGATGATGGCGAGGAACAGCACGAGGATGATCACCGTATTGCGCTTGTTCCGCGCGATGGCGCTGTACATGGCTCGCGATCCTAGAACTGCACGCGCGGAGGCTCCGAGATCGCGGCGAGGTCGCCGACCTCGAAGAACTCGCGCTCCGAGAAGCCGAGTCGGCGCGCGAAGAGGGTGTTGGGGAACACCTTCACCTTGGTGTTCATCTCGCGCACGCCGCCGTTGTAGAAGCGACGGGCTGCCTGGATCTTGTCCTCGGTGTCGACCAGTTCTCCCTGGAGCTGAAGGAAGTTCTGGCTCGCCTGCAACTGCGGGTACGCCTCCGCCACCGCGAAGATCGACTTGAGCGCCTTCTGCATGTGGTCTTCGGCGACCGAGGCTTCGGCCGGCCCCTGGGCCTGCAGCGTCTCGGCGCGCGCTTGCGTCACCGACTCGAACACCTGCCGCTCATGGGAGGCGTAGCCCTTGACCGAGTCGATCACGTTCGGGATGAGGTCGGCGCGTCGCTTGAGCTGCACCGTGATGTCGCTCCAGGCCTCGTCGACCCGGACAGCGAGCGTCACCAACGAGTTGTACGTCACCCACAGGTAGATCCCGAGGACGACGACGAGGACCACGACGATGACGAGCGGGACGAGCCATTCCATGCAACAAGTGTAGGAGTCCGGTGCTGGGGCTCCGCTGCGGTGCGGCGCATTCGCAGAGTCGCCCCGCAGGGCAGAGGCATCGCCTCGGCCCGGCTACTTCAGCGTCTTCTGCAGCAGGACCGTGCTCAACCAGCGGTCGAACTTGAAGCCGACGCGCCCCATGCGGCCGACCTCGACGAAGCCGAACTGCGCGTGCATGGCGAGCGACGCCTCCGCGCCCTTGTCGGCGATGACGGCCATGATCTGCCGGATGCCGACCGCCTTCGAGCGGTCGAGGAGCTCGATCATGAGCGCCTTGCCGAGGCCTTTGCCGGTGGAGGCTGCGCGCAGATAGATCGAGTTCTCGACGGTGAACCGGTAGGCGCGTTTGGACGACCAGGGCGAGACCATCGCGTAGCCCAGGATCTGACCAGACGGCGACGTCGCGACGATGAAGGGAAGACCGAGCTTCTGGCCGCGAGTGAACTTGGTGCGCCACTCCTTCAACGTCGAATCGTCCTCGTCGAAGGTGACCACCGTGTTGCGCACGTAATGGTTGTAGATCTCGCGGATGTCCGGCAGATCGGCCTCCCGCGCCTCCCGGATCTCGAACGAGAACTCGGTCTCGGGCGGCGGCGCCTTGCGCAGGTGCGGAGGGAGGACCCGCCGCGTCTCGTACTCTTCCTCAAGCATCTGACTCCCCTCTGACGATGGTCGACCCCGGCAACAGTATCCGCGCGCGACCGCAGAGCCGACCCGACCCGCTCAGGGCAGGTTTCCCCAGTCGACCGGCTCGGCGCCGCGTTCGGCGAGCAGCGCGTTGGCGCGGCTGAACGGGCGAGAGCCGAAGAAGCCGCGCGACGCCGACAGCGGGCTGGGATGCGCGCTCTCGATCACACCCGCGTCGCCCAGCAGAGGGCGCAGGCTCGCGGCGTCGCGGCCCCAGAGGAGGGCGACGAGGGGCTGCTGTCGCGCAGCGAGGGTGCGGATGGCGTGCTCGGTCACCCGTTCCCAGCCCTTGCCGCGGTGGGAGGCGGGAGCGCCCGGGGCGACGGTCAGCACCCGGTTGAGCAGCATGACGCCGCTCGACGTCCACCCGCTGAGGTCGCCGTGCTCGGGAGGCGTCACGCCGAGATCGTCACGCAGCTCGCGGTAGATGTTCTGGAGGCTCCGCGGCACCGGTCGGACGTGCCGCTCGACCGCGAAGGACAGCCCGATCGGGTGCCCGGGCGTCGGATAGGGATCCTGCCCGACGACGAGCACCCGCACCTGCTCGAGCGGGGCCGCGAAGGCACGCAGCACGTCGCGGCCGGCTGGCAGGTAGGAGCGCCCCGCAGCGACCTCGGCGCGCAGGAAGTCGCCCATCGCGGCGATGTCGGCGCCCACGGGCTCGAGGGCACGGGCCCAGCCGGCATCGATGAGTCCCGCCTCCGCGAGCTCTCTCAGATTCATGGGCTCAGCTCGCGGCGAGGGTCGAGACCTGCACGCCGGACGCGCCGCCGACGACCCGCCAGACCGAGCCTGCGCCCCCCACCTGCAACGCACCGGTGCCGACAGTGAGAAGCGTCGACTCGTCGAGTGCGACGCCACCGTCGACGAGCCCCGCCTCGACGGCCGCGACGAGGCGACCAAGGGTGCCCCACTGGGCAGCATGGACGTCGACGGAGACGTCGACGAGGCCGATGCCCTCGAGGACCGTGACCTCGTCGAGCTCCTCGGCCGCAGCCTCCGGGGCCACGGCCACCCCACCGATGCGGTGTCCGCCGACGATGGCACGGTCGGCCGCGACGGCCGCCCCCGCCGAAAAGCCCGCATAGGGCACGCCGGAGGAGACGAGCTCGCGCAGACGGGCGAAGCACGACTCGAGGGCATCGCGGTAGGCGGGAGTGAGTCCGCCACCGACGAAGACCCCGTCGACGTCGTCGAAGACCGCGGGGTCGATCCGGCCACCCTCGGGCTTCATGACCGGGAAGGGGTCGAGGGGCGCGACAGAGGCGAGGAGCGCGGCGTAGCCGGCGTACGCCTCCGGCCCGAGCCCGTCGTGCACGACGACGATCGCGACGCGCGGGCCCTCGATGCGGCCGACGTCGACCGCGTGGTCGCGCGCCTCCGCCAAGAAGGCGGAGTACAGCTGCTGGTCGTGCTCGACGCCGCCTCCGCCGCCGATCAGGTGGACGCTCACTCGTCGTCCTCCGCGAGGGCTCCGTCCACCGGGGGCAGGGCCGACCACGGGAAGACGATCCACCGTGGGGTGCGCCGCCAGAAGAAGTCGGGCTCGAGGACCGTCCGCGGCTTGGTGTACAGGGTGACCGTGCGCACCTCGGCGCCCATGGCGCTCAAGAGCGAGACAGAGAGGGCCAAGGTGTGGCCCGAGTCGGACACGTCGTCGACGAGGAGGATGCGCTTGCCCTGCACCGACGCCTCGTCGAGCAGGGGCGGGAGCACGACCGGCTCGGCGAGCCGGGCCTCGACCCCGGTGTAGAACTCGACGTTCAGAGCGCCGCAGCTCTTGATGCCGAGCGCGTAGGCGACGGCCCCGGCGAGGAGGAGCCCGCCGCGCGCGATCGCGACGACCAGCTCGGGGCGGAACCCCGAGGCGACCACGTCGTCGGCGAGGTGGCGCGCCGCGTCGCCGAACTCGAGCCAGCCGAGGACCTCCTTCTCCGTGGCGGCGAGGAGGGCAGCGGAGTCGTCGGCGTCGGAAACCATGAGGGACAGGCTAGGGCGTCGCGCGCCTCCGCGTCACATCGCGCCTGAAGAGCGTTCAGGCCTTCGGCGAGAGCGCGCGCTTGATCACCTTGTGGGGTGCCGCCTGGGCGAGAGGCTTGATCGTCACGAGATCGAGGTTGACGTGCGCCGGCAGCTCGACGGAGGAGACGATCGCCTGAGCGACGTCCTGGGCGAGGAGCGGCCCCGGCACGTCGCGGTAGACGGCGTCGGCTCGCGCCTGGTCGCCGCCGAAGCGCACGAGCGAGAACTCGTCGGTGTGCACCATGCCCGGCGCGATCTCGATGACGCGGATCGGCTCACCGGCGAGCTCGAGCCGCAGGACGGCCACGAGCGCGTGCGCGGCGAACTTCGCGGCGTTGTAGCCGCCTCCTCCCTCGTAGGCGACGTGGCCGGCGATCGAGGTGACGGTCACGATGTCGGCGGAATCGCCCTCGGCGGCGCCCGCACGCAGCAACGGCAGCAGGGCACTCGTGACGAGCTTGACCGACAGCACGTTGATCTCGAACATCCGGCGCCAGTCGGCGGCGTCGGAGCCCTCGACCGTGTCCAGCCCGAGCGCTCCTCCGGCATTGTTCACCAGAGCGTGCACGGGTCCGGAGGCGGCGAGGTGCTCGCGTAGGGAGGCGACCTGCTGCTCGTCGGTCAGGTCGGCCACGACGAACTCAGCACCGGCCTCGGCAGCGAGCGCCTCCAGACGATCCCGTCGACGGGCGACCGCGACGACCTGCCATCCGCGCTCTCGAAACAGCCGGACCGTCGCCGCACCGATCCCCGAGCTCGCTCCCGTCACCACGACCCGTCGCTCCACGCCCGTCCCCTTCGTCCGTCGGCCCCCGTCGGGCGCCACCGCCTCCACGGTAGTGCGGCCGCGCGCGGCCGCCGACCAGACGCCGCCCGTCTCGGCGTTACCCCGTGTGTCGGGACGCCTCGCCCCTCGAGAGGAGCGCGCCTAGGCTCGACGCGGCGGAGAAAGGCCTCCGTCCCTCTGACCTCTTCCGACCCGATGGGATGCATGATGACCGACCCCGAGCAGTGGCAGTTCGAGACCAAGCAGATCCACTCCGGGGCAGCGCCGGATCCGGTGACGAAGGCTCGCGCGACTCCGATCTACCAGACGACCTCCTACGTGTTCGACAACTCGGAGCACGCGCAGAACCTCTTCGCGCTCGCCGAGTTCGGCAACATCTACACGCGCATCCAGAACCCGACCCAGGCGGTCGTCGAGGAACGACTCACCGCTCTCGAGGGCGGATCGGGAGCCCTGCTGCTCGCGTCGGGCCAGGCGGCGGAGACCGCCGCCGTCCTCAACATCGCGCAGGCCGGAGACCACATCGTCTCCTCCTCCTCGATCTACGGCGGCACCTACAACCTCTTCAAGTACACCCTCGCGAAGCTGGGCATCGAGACGACCTTCGTCGAGAACCAGGACGACCAGGAGGAGTGGCGCCGCGCGGTGCGTCCGAACACGAAGCTGTTCTTCGCCGAAACCGTCGGCAACCCCAAGATCAACATCCTCGACATCCGCTCGGTCGCCGACGTCGCCCACGACGCCGGGGTCCCCCTGATCGTCGACAACACGATCGCGACGCCCTACCTGATCCGTCCGTTCGAGCACGGCGCGGACATCATCGTGCACTCGGCGACGAAGTTCCTCGGCGGCCACGGCACGGTCATCGGCGGCGCGATCGTCGACGGCGGCCGGTTCCCCTGGACCGCGAACGCCGAGCGCTTCCCGGGCCTCACGACTCCGGATGAGTCGTACCACGGAGCCGTGTACACGGCGGCGGTCGGCGACTCGCTCGCCTACATCATCAAGGCGCGCGTGCAGCTGCTGCGCGACCTCGGAGCCTCCATCGCCCCGGCGAGCGCCTGGCAGCTCATCCAAGGCATCGAGACGTTGTCGCTGCGCATCGAGCGCCACGTGCAGAACGCTCAAGAGATCGCGGAGTACCTCGAGAACCACGCGGACATCGCCTCGGTGAACTATTCGGGACTGCCGACCTCGCCGTGGTACGCCGCAGCGAACCGCTACGCGCCGAAGGGCGTCGGCGCCGTGCTCTCGTTCGAGCTCAAGGGCGGCGTGGACGCGGGCCGTGCTTTCGTCGACTCGCTGACGCTCTTCTCTCACCTGGCGAACATCGGCGACGTGCGCTCTCTGGTGATCCACCCGGCCTCGACCACGCACTCGCAGCTCACTCCCGAGCAGCAGCTGACCGCGGGCGTGACTCCCGGGCTCGTGCGCCTCTCGGTCGGCCTCGAGAACATCGCCGACCTGCGCGCCGACCTCGCGCAGGCACTGCAGGCGGCCCGAGCGGTCGTGGAGGCGTCCCGCGCGAACGCCTAGCCGCGTCACTCGCCCGACGGTGTGCTCTGTGCACGAGGTCCCCTGCTCCGGCGGGTGCGTCGTGCACAGAGCACATCGGGGGCACCTCGCGACCGGTCGCGGAGACGGCGACAACGACGGACGTAACACAGGCGAGGCGGCAGTGCGCCGCGTGCCACGATAGACACCGCTATGGACTGGCAGCAGACACTCGAGGACACCGTCCCGTCGGCGTTCGTGACCGAGCGCCAGCTGCTCTCGGTGATCGGCAAGCCGCCGGCCACGGGCGCTTGGCGCGATGGCGACCCCCCGGGCGGACGCCGCTTCGTCGATCTCGGCCCGTTCGACTTCGAGTCCGGCGGCCACCTCCCCCAGGCACGAATCGCCTACGAGACGTGGGGCGCGCTCTCGCCCGAGCGGGACAACGCGGTGCTCGTCCTGCACGCGCTGACCGGCGACTCCCACCTCATCGGCCGCGGCGACCCCGGCCACGCGACCGACGGCTGGTGGTCGGGGCTCGTCGGCCCAAGGCTCGTCATCGACACCGAGCGGTACTTCGTCGTCGCACCCAACATGCTCGGCGGCTGCCAGGGATCGACCGGGCCCGCATCGCTCGCGCCAGACGGCCGGGAGTGGGGGGGCCGCTTCCCCTACACGAGCATCCGCGATCAGGTGCGCGCGCAGACGCTCTTCTCGGACCGCCTCGGAATCGAGCGCTGGCACACCGTGATCGGCGGCTCCATGGGCGGCATGCAGGCGTTGGAGTGGGGTATCGAACACCCGGAGCGGGTCGCCCGCCTGGCCGTGCTCGCCGCTCCTCCGCGGGTCACGGCCGATCAGATCGCCCTCAACTTCGTTCAGCTGGAGGCGATCCGCAACGATGCGGCGTTCGCCGGAGGCGCCTACTACGACGCGGGGGACGGCCAGGGTCCGTACCACGGCCTCGCGCTCGCCCGCCGCATGGCGCTGCTCAACTACCGCAGCCCGTCAGAGCTCAATGAGCGCTTCGAACGCAGCTGGCAGTCGGGCCTCAGCCCCCTCGGAGGCGGTGGCCGGTTCGCGGTCGAGTCGTACCTCGACTTCCACGGCAACAAATTCACCCGACGCTTCGACGCGAACAGCTACATCACGCTCGTCGAGGCGATGAACTCGCACGACGTGGGACGCGGTCGCGGCGGCGTGGAGACGGCCCTCGCGCGGATCACGAGCCCGACCCTCGTGCTCGGCATCGACAGCGACCGCCTGTTCCCCGTGGAGGGCCAGGCGATCATCGCCGCTCACGCCCCCGGTGCGCTCGACGGGCCCGAGGTGGCGGTGATCGGGTCGACGTTCGGCCACGACGGGTTCCTCATCGAGGACGACGCGGTCGGCGCGCATCTGGCCCGCCTGCTCGCGCATCCCGCCGAGTGAGGCGCACACTCCGATGAGAGCACTCAGGTGAGAGTGGTGCACGATGGGCGGGCGCCGCGTACCGCCGCGCGAGGCAAACCGGAGGAGGGCTACCCGTGCCGCTGATGCGCAGCGCCCGCGCGCGCGACCGCCTCTTGCGCCAGTGCGCGTGCGCGATCGCTCTGCCTCTCGACGCCGCGCTGCTCGCGATGGCCCTCGTCCCGGGAGTGCTCCGGTCCGAGGCTGTGCCGTTCGCCGTGCTTCTGGTGCTCGGGCTCGCCGTCGTGCACTTCCTCCTCTCCCGCCGCGGCACCCGGGCCGGAGTCGTCCTCGCCTCCGCGGGCGGCATCGTGCTCGGCGGCGGCTTGGCCGTCGGCCTCGCGCCGGGGAGCGGCTTCGCCGGCTTCGTCCTGGTGAGCTCCGCGAACGCCGTGACCGCGAGCATCGCCGCCGTCATCGTCACGACCTCGGCCCGCCGACTCCCTCTGCTCCTGCCCGTGATGATCCCGAGCGTGATCCCCTCCGTCCTGGTGGCGAGCTCCATCGCACCCGTGAGCGTCATCGCCCAGAGCATCGTGCCGTGGGTGACCCTCAGTGCGTTCGCCCTCTGGATCAGCGCCGCCGTCCCCCGGGTCGTGCGCCGTATCGACAGCATCGGCAACGCCCACCGCGTCGAACGACAGGCGAGCGAGACGGAGGCGCGCCGCCGCCAGGGCGCGCGGCTCCTGCACGATACGGTGCTCGCCACCCTGACCCTCCTCGCCCACTCCGGCCGCGGAGTGTCGGTCGACGCCCTCCGCGAGCAGGCGGCCCAGGACGCCCGGCTGTTACGGCAGTTGCGTCTCGGAGCCACGCCGACGCCGAGCGCCTCAGGTTCGTACCAGCTGACGAGCGTGACGACGGCCCCCGCCGCGAACACCCTCGAGAGCGTGAAGAGCCGCTTCGGCCGGATGGGGCTCGACGTCATCTGGCACGGCAGCGGACAGGTCGTGCTCAGCGGGGCCGCCCTCGAGTCGTTCCTCCTCGCGCTCTCCGAGTGCCTCGAGAACGTCCGTCGGCACTCCGGCGTGAACTCCGCCGATGTCACGATCACGGAGGATCCGGACACGGTGCGAGCGATGATCACCGACGCCGGCGCGGGCTTCGACGTCGGCGCGGTGCCCTCGTCGAAGCTCGGCTACAAGGAGTCGGTGGTGGCCCGACTGGCCGATGTCGGCGGACGCACGCGGCTCTTCAGCTCACCCGGCTCGGGGACGACCGTGGTGCTGGAGGTGCCCAAGTGAGCGAGGCGACCGGAGGCTCCTCGACCTCCGGCGCGGAGGCCGTCGCCCCCCTGCTCAGCGGAGGAGCGCCGAGGCGTGGCCACGCCTCCCGAGCCGCCCGTCGACAGCAGGAGGGGCTGGGCGTCGCCTACCTCGGCAGCCGGCTCGCCTGGGTCGCCGCTGTGCTCCTGGTCTACGAGCTGCTCGTCTTCCTGACCACCATCGCTCGCTACTCTCACCCCGAGCTCACGGGCGCAGCATGGGTCCTCGTCGGCATCGCCTTCCTGGGCACGGCCGCCGCGACGCGCATGGCACGACAGCGGCTCCCCGGAGGCGTGTACGCCGCGTTCCTGGTCATCGGTGCCGCAGCCGTCGTCCTCGACCTCGTCGCGGTGACGCAGCCGGGCTCTGCCGCCACCGTCCCGACGGCGGCGGCGGCGGTCGCCGTCGCGCACGGCGCGCTGATCGTGCACCGGCGGCCGAGCGAGGTACTCGCTGTGGCCATCCTCATCGGGGCGGCCGACATCGCCGCGTTCAGCGTGATGGACAGCGGAGGCGCGGCCGGCTTCTCGGTGCGTATCGGTGCGCTCATCGTCACCATCGTCCCCGCTGTGGTCGTGGTGGTCATGATGCGCGGGCTGAACCGCATGGTGCAGCTCGAGACGGATCGCGCGCTCGTGCAGAGCACGACCCTGGGCCCGCGATACACCGTCGGGATGCTCGCGTCGGAGGAGCTCGCGCGCCTGGACCTCGCAGCGGAACGCCTCCTCGCCGAGGTCGGCGACGGCTCCGTGGACGTGCCCCTCGACCCGCAGCGGGCCGCTCACGCCGCCTCCCTCGCGACGCAACTGCGGCTGCACCTCATCGAAGGACGCCGCGAGACCTGGCTACACCACGCGGTCCTCGAGTCCGAGGTGCTCGCGCCCCTCGTCGAGCTCGACGACCCCGACGGCAGTGCCGGACTGCTCAGCCACCGGCAACGCGACGGACTGCTCTCGGCCGTCTGGCTGATCGCCGACGGGGCGACCGGGCTGGGTCTGGAGCTCCACATCGAGGCCGGCATCCCGACCACGCCACCGCTCGGCACTCCCCCGCGGACGCTCCTCGTCCCGCTCGTCCTCCGCTCGGAGGGAGCGCCGCTGCGGGGAGTCGATCCCGCGACGTGGGAAGCTATCGCTGAGGTCGGCAGCTACCGCGACCTGTCCCGCGACGGAGAACTGCGCATAGAGATCGAGTGTCTCGTCGAGAATCCCGCCGATCGCTGAGCAGCATCGAAACCCCAGACGACTAGACGAGAAGGACACCGATGACCCACCCCGCCACCGATGCGAAGATCACCCTCGCCGTCGTCGACGACCACAAGATGCTTCTCGGCGCCCTCACGGAGTGGATCCGCGGGGCAGCGTCCGACATCCAGCTCGTCGCCGCCGTCGCCTCCTGGCCCGAGCTGCTCACGCATCCCGAGTTCCCCGTCGACGTCGTCCTGCTCGACCTCGACCTCAAGGACAACATCCCGATCTCGGTCAAGCTCTCGACCCTCAAGACCACGGGCGTGAAGACGGTGCTGATGAGCACCTACTCCGAGCCGGCGGTCGTGCGCGAGGCGCTCGCCTCCGGAGCGCTGGGCTACCTCGTGAAGACCGAGGACGCCGACATGATCGTGGAGGCGATCCGTGCGGCGAAGGACGGCCACTCCTACATCTCGCATGAGCTCGACATGGCCCTCTCGACCGGCGACTCCGACGGCGCACCCAAGCTCAGTGCTCAGGAGCGCCGGGTGATGGCGCTCTACGGGGGCGGCGAGCCCGTGAAGTCGGTCGCCTTCGAGCTGGGCATCTCGGAGGAGACGGCGAAGTCGTACCTCAAGCGGATCCGCGAGAAGTACCGGGTCGTGGGCATCGACGTCGGCACCAAGGTGGCGCTGCGCAAGCGCGCCATCCACGACGGGATCCTGATCGAGACGGACTGAGCCGCGACCGCCGGATCGCGACCCTCAGAGCACGGCCACCGTCATGCCCGCCGAGGCGGAGGGACGGTCCATCTCCGCGAGGATGGCGGGCAGCTCGTCGAACGACACGGTGCGGCCGACGACACCGTCGAGGCCGAGTCGCCCCGCGACGATGTCCTCGAGCATCGCGGCGTACTCGCCGACGGCGATGCCGTGGCTGCCGAGCAGCTCGAGCTCTTCGGCGATGACGCGCCCGAGCGCGATGGCCGGCGCCGCCTCCGCGTCGAGAAGCAGCCCCACCTGCACGTGGCGGCCTCGGGGGCGCAGGGAGGCGACGGCGGTCACTGACGTCGCACGGCTCCCGTAGGCGTCGACGGAGACGTGCGCGCCGCCCTCCGTCACCCGGCGGATCGTGGCGACCGTGTCCGCGCCGGAGGGCACCGCCACGGCTCCGAGCCGCTCCGCCTGCGCGAGTGCCGCCTCGGAGACGTCGGAGGCGACCACCCGGGCGCCCGCCGCACGCGCGACGAGAATGGCAGAGAGGCCGACCCCACCACAGCCGATGACCGCGACCCACTCTCCCCCCGCGACGCGACCTCGCGCATGCAGTGCGTGGTAGGCGGTGCCGAAACGGCAACCGAGGCCCGCCGCCTCGATGAAGCCGATCTCGTCGGGGAGGGACACGAGGTTGAGGTCGGCGTGGGGGACGACCAGCGCCTCCGCGTAGGAGCCCGGCAGGGTGAACCCGGGCTGCCGCTGGCGGAGGCAGACCTGGGTCGCCCCTGCGACGCACTGCTCGCATGCGCCGCAGGCGAAGACGAAGGGCGCGGTGACGCGATCGCCGACCGCGAAACGGGCGACCGCCTCGCCGACCTCCTCGACCGTTCCGGCGAACTCGTGACCGGGGATCTGCGGGAGCACGACGGAGTCGTCGTGGCCCTTCCACGCATGCCAATCACTGCGGCACACGCCGGTCGCGCGGACGCGGACGACGACGCCGTCGGCCGGACACGAGGGACGAGGGACATCGACGACGGTCGGTGTCGCCCCGAACCGGTCGTACTGGATCGCGCGCATCCCGGGATACTGCCACAGTCCCGCGGACCCGCCCCGCACGAGCGACGGAACGCGCCGCTCAGAGCGCGTCCACCGGGACACCCCCTGAGTCCTCGGTGACAGGCGCGCGCTGCGTGGGGTAGACGGTGCCGCGGGCGCGGTCGATGGCGATGCTCCCGAGCGCGAGCGCAATGCCCGCCGCGGTGAGGCCGACCCCCACCCAGATCGGCGAGAGGTAGCCGAGGCCCGCGGCGATCGTCAGCCCGCCGAGGGCCGCGCCGAGGGAGTTGCCGATGTTGAGGGCGGAGTGGTTGAGCGCCGCCGCGATGGTCTGGCTGTCGCGGGCCACGTCCATCAGCCGGGTCTGGATCGCCGGCGAGGCGGCCGCCGAGCATCCGGCCGCGAGGAAGGTGAAGACGACGAGCCCCGCGACGGTCTCGGCCGTGAGCGCCAATCCGACCAGCGAGACGCCGACGCCGACGAAGAAGACGACGAGGGAGCGGCGCACGTTCCTGTCGGCGGCCCAGCCGCCGACGAGGTTCCCCACGGTCATGCCCAGGCCGATCACGACCAGGATCCCCGGCACCGCGCCCGGCGGCAGCCCCGTCACCTCCGTCGACAGCGGCGAGATGTAGCTGTACATCGCGAAGAGGCCGCCGAAGCCGATCGCGCCCACCAGCAACGTCATCCACACCTGCAGCTGGCCGAAGGCGCGCAGCTCGTTGCGGACCGTGGCCGAGGGATCGCCGGGCTGGTGCGGCACGAGCAACCACACGGCGACCACCGTCAGGGCGAACAGGGCGGCGACCACGAGATACGCGCTGCGCCAGCCGGCCGTCTGCCCCACCCACGTGATCGCGGGCACTCCGAGCACGTTGGCGATCGTGAGTCCCGAGAGCACGAAGGCGACGCCCTTGCCCCGTTTGCCGGGCCCCATCAGATCGGCGGCGACGAGGGAGGCGATGCCGAAGTACGCCCCGTGCGGCAGCGCCGCCACGAAGCGGGCGGCGAGCACGAGCGGGAAGCTCGGGAGCAGCGCCGAGGCGACGGTGCCCACGGTGAAGGCGACGAGCAGGGTCAGGAGGAGGCGTTTGCGCGGCCAGCGCGCCGCGGCCGCCGCGATGGTCGGCGCGCCGACGACGACGCCGAGCGCATAGGCCGAGATCAGCATCCCGGCCTGGGAGATCGCGAGCTCGGAGTCGCTCGAGTACACGCCCGGGAGCAGGTCGGCGGCCAGTTGCGGCAGCAGGCCCATCGCCACGAACTCGGTCGAGCCGATGCCGAAGCCGCCCATCGCGAGGGCGAGCAGGGCGAGGCGGGTGCGGGCCGGCGAGAGGGTCACCCCTCCAGGCTACCGAGAATACGCCCCCTGTCGAATCGATTCGATAACCGCGCTCGCGACGCGTCTCCGAGCGAGCGGGAGGCGCCGCCGACTACTCCTCCAGCGCCCGCTCGAGCCGCTCGAGCTTCGCGTCGATCTCCCCCGTATAGCCCGGGCGGATGTCGGCCTTGAGCACGAGCGAGACGCGCGTCCCGAACGCGCCGACCGCCTCCGTGGCGCGCTTGACCACGTCGAACACCTCGTCCCACTCCCCCTCGATCTCGGTGAACATCGAGCTGGTGCGATGGGGCAGCCCCGAGGCACGGACGATGCGGACGGCAGCCGCGACGGCGTCGTGCACCGAAGCGTCAGGGCCCTCTCCTCCGGAGGGTGCGACCGAGAATGCGACGAGCATGGGAGCCTCCTGGCTGGCGGGGTGGCCGCGTCTCGGCCACCGCCTCCGAGCCTACGAGCCGGGGAGGCTCACGCCGAGCGCGCGGCGCCAGCGAACGTGGAGGTGGGCAGTTCGAGGGAGCCCTCGAAGGGGCGGGTCGACCCGACGCGCCAGAGCTCACGGACGAGCCAGCCGAGCAGCACCACGAGCAAGACGTTGCGGACGGTGAGCACGAGCACCATGTACCAGTGCGAGTAGAGGAGGAAGAGGTAGAGATAGGGATAGATGACCTGCGTGAGCGCGGCGATCACGAGCGTCAGCTTCGCCGGAGTCGCGAAGGCTCCGTCGCGGTGGGCGACGAGGCCCGCGATCACCGGAGGCGCCAACCAGACGATGTACTGCGGAGAGAGGACCTTGTTGGTGTCGATGAACACCACCACGAGGGTCAGCGCGAGCAGCGGGAAGAGCCGGGTCGCGGCGACTCCGGCCCGCAACGCGCGCAACCCGAGCAGAGCGACTCCCAGCATCGCCACCGCCAACAGCGGAGTCATCAGCGCTGCAGCCTCGGTCGTGAACGGCCCATGCATCTCGAAGGTGTTGATGTCGGCGGCGTACCAGACGAAGCTCGCCGAGCGCGGCAGGATCGACAGCCACATCCACGGCGTGCTGACGACCGCCTCGATCTGCAGGCCTCGGGACGTCTGATCGGTGACGAAGCTGAAGACGTGGGCGCCCCCTCCGGCCAGCACGACCGCGAGCACCAGGACGGCGGAGGCGATCGCCGCCACGACGACCATGCGCACCCGGCCCCGCAGCACGAGCACCGCGCCCGCGAGGATCGCGGCCGGCCACACCTTGATCCAGGTGCCCACGGTGAGCAGCAGTGAGGCGACTGCGGGCCGAGTCGCCATCCAGAGCATCCCGGCGATGGCGGGAGGCGCGGTGAACGCGTCGATGCGCCCGATCGCGATCGGGCCGAGCAGCACCAGGAAGAGCAGCCACCAGCGTGCGGCGGCGAGTCGGAGGGGCACGCGACCGCGCAGCAGCAGCGCGAAGGCCGCGGCATCGGCCAGCGCGACGAGGAGGAGCCACATCACGTCGTAGCCGGCAGCCCCGAACAGCCAGGAGGCGGCGATCGGCGCCCACGCGAGGATGGGGTAGACCCAGCCGGAGTCGATGCCGGCGATGCCTCCGCCCTCGACCGCCGTGCGCATCCACTCCTTGTAGACATAGCTGACGTCGCCCATGGGCAGGCCGGGAGCGTACAGCGCGAGCAGCGAGAGCACGACGTGCACGAGGGCGAAGCCGCTCCACAGCAGGGAGGCCGAGTCGCGGTTCTCGCGCAGCCACGCGAGGAGGCGAACGCGGGCAGGCGGAGAGGTCGGCACCGCGTCAGTGTAGACGGCGCATTCGAGCGGCGCCTGGACGCCGGCGTGGGCGATCAATAGCCCGCGAAGGCATCCGTCCTGATGTGCCGCGCTCCGGCGCCACGGAGCGCGCCGCGCACCGAGTCGACGAACGAGGGCGAACCCGAGACGTAGCCGACACGATGCCGCGCGTCCGGGACCGCCTCCGTCAGACGCTCGGCCGTCAGGCGCCCCGAGACGTGGGTCCAGCCCTCGGGGAGGACTCCCGGAGCCTCCCGCGAGACGACGACCACCCGCGCCCCACTCGCGAGCAGGAGGTCACGGTAGGCGACTTCTTCGATCCGCGGTGCCGCGTACACCACGACGATGTCGCGTCCGGGTGCGTCAGAGAGGGCCGCGAGCTGGCTCGCGAAGGGAGTGATCCCGATTCCACCGGCGACGAGGAGGAGCGGGACCGAAGCATCGCCGGGTAGCACGAAGTCGCCTCCGACGCTCGTCGCCCGGACGATGCCACCTGGCTCGAGCGCGGCGAGCGCACGCTTGAAGCTGCTCGACCTCTCGGGCACGCGCATGGCCACCGCGATCTCGCCGCCCGTGGGCGCGGAGGCGATCGAGAACGTCCGCCTGCTCCCTCGCCCGTCGGCGCGGTGCGGCAGGTCGAGCTCGAGCCATTGCCCGGCCTCGAAGGGCAGCGGGGCGCTCGGGCGGAATCGGAACTCGGTGATCCCCGGCGCGAGGGGGCTCGACCCGATCAGCTCGAGCGCCAGCCGGCGGCGCTGGCGGAACGCGAAGGCGAACGCGATCGCGTTCCCGACGACGAGCCCCAGCTCGGGACTCGCGTAGAAGATGCCGAAACGGAACGGCACACTCGCCAGGAGCGCCGCGACCACCGCGACGACGAGCTGCTGCCAGCGCCGCGGCGCGAGCGTGAGCGGCTCGGTCAGCATGAAGGCGCCCGCGAAGACGAAAGGATAGGCCGTGAGCACGAGCGTCAGCGCGGCAGGGAGCTCCTGTCCGCTCTGCACCGACTGCCACACCGAGATGCCTCCGGCGACCGCGACGAAGACGACGAACACCGCCCACCGTCGTACCCGTGCGACGACGAGGAGCGAGCCGAGCAGGACCCACGGCCACAGCGCCCCGGAGGCGATCCACCACACTCCCGCGTTGAGCTGGGTGATGCCGATGATGAGGACCGCGACAGCTGCCGGGTTGAAGAGGTGCCTGCCGCGCCAGGCGAGGACGAACTTGGAGGCCGCGGCGATCGCTCCGACGAGGGCGATGATCGCCAGCCCCTGTGGATCGGCCGTCGGGAACAGCAGGCACGCGATCAGCAGCCCGGTCACCAGGGAGGACTCGAGGTGCGCGCGCCTGCCGACGAGTCGGGCCAGCAGGATGCTCACGACGACGGTCGAGCCAACCGCAACGGCCGTGCTCACGATCAGTTCGTACGGCGTCGAGAAGATCAGCCCCGCGGCCGCGTAGACGACCGCGAGCAGGAGGAGCGCCGTGAGCGTCATCCAGACCAGACGGTAGGTGGTGATGCGGCCGAGCGCGCGATCGAGAGTGCCGATCATCGGAAGACCTCTCCAGGGAAATGAGGTGACGAGTGCAGGGTGCCGTCGCTGAAGACGCGGACGAAGTCGAACTCGAAGCGCTCGGCGAGCACGTCGGGCGAGCAGACGAAAAGGGCGGTGGCGAGGCCGTCGGCGACGAGCGCGCTCTCGGCCACGGCCCAGGTCGCCACGACGGTCTCGACAGGACGCCCCGTGAGACCGTCGAGCACGTGGTGCAGGCCCTCGCCCCAGACGCGACGGTTGCTCGCGGAGGCGCACAGCGCGCGTTCTCCGGGCGTCGCCACTCCGATCGCTCGCGTCGGGTCGTAGGGGTGCTCGAGCGCCACGGTCAGCTCACGGACGCCTCGCGCACGGAGGTCGCCGCTCGCGTCGACGACGATCGGACCGGCGGCACCGAGCTCCTCGAGCACGAGGTCCACGAGGTGCCCCTTGCCCGCGGCCCCGACGTCGAGGACGACGCCCGCCTCGGTGTGCACGGCGACGCCTCCGTGGAGCCGTGCCGCCCGCCACGAGGGTGCGGGAGCGGCCGGGCCTCGCGGCACGAGCGAGTAGTCGGCGTCGTAGCCCAGCGTCTCGAGCGCATCGCCGACGAACGGGGTCACGGACCCGCCGGTCAGCTCGGCGAGGGTGTCGTAGAGGGCGAACAGCGCGTCGGCCTCAGGGGGGAACACGTGCTCCCCCGGCTGGGACCGCAACAACGAGACGGCCGAATCGGAGCGGAAACGCGACCACGTGCGGTCGTACTCCTCGATCCGGGCCTCGACCCGATCGCGCTGCTCGATGCCGAGCGGGTCGACCGAGTCGATCTCCCAGGCGGTGCCGATCGCGTCGAACCGCCAGACATGCTCGAGCACGCTCAAAGGCTCAGGCCTTGGCATCGGCCTTGATCGCGTCGACGGCCTGGTTGAACCCGCCGGAGGTGAGGGACGAGCCCGACACCTTCGAGACCTTCAGATCGTCGAGCTTCTTGCCCACGACCTCCCCCGCGATGCCGCCGGCGAAACGATCCTGATACTGGTCGCCGGTGGGGTTCTCGGACTCGGGCGTGACGGTGACGGCCGTCACGACGTCGCCGGCCAGGGTGAGCGAGACGCCGATCTTCTCGGTGCCCCCGGGTGAGGTGTACGAGCCCTCGGCCTGGTAGGTGCCGTCGGCGTAGCTGCCGGTCGACGAGGCGGAGCCGGTCGCCGCAGGGGCGGAGCTCGCGGTGGGAGCGGAGCTCGCCGAGTCGGCGGTGCTCATGGCGTCCGCGCTCCCCGCGGTCGTGGTGCTGGAGCAGGCCGAGAGGGCGGCGAGGGTGCCGGCTCCGGCGAGAAGGGTGAGGGCGTAGCGGACGGAAGTCGTGGTCTTCGCGGTCATGTCTGTTCTCCTGATCGAGCGGACGCGGCGGATCCGACAGTAGGGGCGCTCTCTTCGAGCATGCGAAGAGGCGGCTGTGCGGTCCCGATGCCGGGGTACGGCCGCCTCTTCCTGGACAACGGGGTGCCGCGCCGATCGGTTCAGTGGTCTTGTTCTGATCCGGAGACTGCCGACGACCCCGGACGAACGCGCGGGGACGGACATCGGACGGCGTCAGCTCAGCAAGCGCGCGACGACCCCCGGCAGCTGCTCGGCGATGTCGAGCGCCGCGAGAGGGCCGCCCCTGGAGGCGACGCTCCCCGCCTGCGCGTGCAGCACCGCCGCGGCGGCCGCCACCGCGGCGAGGTCGTCGTCGTCCAGGGAGGCGCCCGCGCTCTCCGCGTCGACCGCGCGGCCCGCGAGCAGCGCGCCCAGCACTCCGGCCAGGACGTCGCCGCTCCCGGCCGTCGCGAGCCAGGGGGTGGAGCCGCTGACCGTGAAGGCCACGCCTCCCGACACCACGTGCGTCGTGCTGCCCTTGAGCAGGACGCAGACTCCGAAGTGCTCGGCGGCCCGCCGCGCCCACGCGCCGGCGTCGCCCGAGATCTCACGCGGCTCGACCTCGTGGCCGTCTCTCGCGAACATCCCGGCCAACTCCCTGGCGTGCGGAGTCACGACGACGGGACCGGCGACCTCGCCGACGAGGTCGAGCGCCCCCGCATCGAGCACGACGGGCACGCCCGAGTGCAGCTGCTCGAGAAGGGTTCGCCGCTCCTCCTCGGTGCGGTCCTCGGCGCTCGTGCCGGAGCCGACCACCCACGCCTGGACGCGGCCCAGCGCCGTCACCACCTCGGGGCGCCGGGCGAGCACCAGCGACGAGGGTCGTTCCGACCCGAGATAGCGGACCATGCCGACTCCCGTGCGCACCGCCGCCTCCACGCCCAGCACGGCGGCTCCCGGGTACCGCTCCGAGCCCGTGGCGATGCCGACGACGCCGCGGCTGTACTTGTCGTCCTCCGCACGCGGCACGCGCACGACGCGCGCCGCCTCCCTCACACCGAACCGCCTATAGTCGCCCGTCACACCGGCCACCCTACGCGCGGCGGTTCAGCGACGGGTGGCGTCGTCGACCTCGCCGACCAGCTCCTCGATGATGTCCTCGAGGAACAGCACGCCCGTCGCCCGCCCTTGCTCGTCGAACGCTCGCGCGAGGTGCGCTCCCGTGCGGCGCATCGTCGCCAGCGCGTCCTCGAGGTCGGTCGCCTCGAAGATCGAGGCGAGCTGGCGGATGCGCTTGGCGGGAACCGGGAGCCGGAACTTGGCACCCTCGGTGTCGCCGTCGAGGTCGAGCACGTCCTTGAGGTGGACGTACCCCTCGGGAGAGCCGTCCTCGCCGAGGACGACATACCGCGAGAAGCCGTGCTTCGCGACGGCGCGCTCGACGTCGGCGGGAGTCGCTCCGCTCGGGAGGCTGACGATGCCGTCGAGCGGCAGAGCCACGTCGCGCACCTTCTTCTCGGTGAACTCGAACGCCGCGAGGAGAGTGCCCGTGGAGTCGCGCAGCGTCCCCTCCCGGGTCGACTGGTCGACGATCGTCTGCACCTCCTCGAGAGTGAAGGTGCTGTTCGCCTCGTCCTTGGGCTCGACGCGGAACAGCCGCAAGACCCCGTTCGAGACGGCGTTGAGCGCCACGATGAGGGGCCGCAGCACGCGGGCGACGGCGACGAGCGGAGGCGCGAGCAGCAGCACCGCGCGATCCGGCATCGAGAACGAGATGTTCTTCGGCACCATCTCGCCGAGCACGACGTGCAGGAACGACACGATCAATAGGGTGACGACGAACGCGACGGTCCCCGAGAACTCGTCTGGGATGCCGACCGCGTGCAGCGGCACCTCCAGGAGGTGGTGGATGGCCGGTTCGCTGACGTTGAGGATCAGCAGCGAGCACACCGTGATGCCCAGCTGAGTCGTCGCGAGCATCAGGGTGGCGTGCTCCATCGCGGCGAGCGCGATGATGGCACTGCGCTTCCCGCTCTCGGCGAGCGGCTCGATCTGCGAGCGGCGGGCCGAGATCACGGCGAACTCGGCGCCGACGAAGAACGCGTTCGCGGCGAGCAGCACCACGAGCCAGGCGATCCCTGCCCAGTCACTCATCGCCGGCCTCCTTGTGCGAGCGACTCGCGGGCGTGGTGCCCGCGATCGGGTCGGGGATGCCGCCGTAGGCGTCGGAGTCGGGGGTGAAGCGGATGCGGTCGATGCGTCGTCCGTCGAGACGCTCGACACGCAGCGCACCACCGGCGACGGGCACCTCGTCCCCGACGGCGGGGAGGCGACCGAGCTCGCTCATCACGAAGCCCGCGACCGTCTCGTACGGGCCCTCCTCCGGGATGTGCACTCCCGCGCGGTCGCGCACCTCGTCGGGACGGAGCATGCCGGGGAAGGTCGTGGAGCCGGGAAGCTTGACCACGTCGGCGCGCGAACGGTCGTGCTCGTCGGCCACCTCGCCCACGAGCTCCTCCACGAGGTCTTCGAGCGTGGCGACGCCCGCGGTGCCGCCGTACTCGTCGACGACCACCGCCAGCTGGAACCCGCGCCCGCGCAGCTCCGTGAGCAGCACGTCGAGCTTCATCGTCTCGGGCACGCGGAGCGGCTCCGATCGCAGCGCGGTCACCGGCACGTCGGAGCGCTTGCCCCGCGGCACGGCGACCGCTTGCTTGACGTGGACGACTCCGATGATGTCGTCGATGTCGTCGTCGGTGACGGGGAAGCGCGAGAGGCCTGTGGCCCGGGCGAGCTCGAGCACGTCTTGCGCGGTGCTGGTGCGCTCGAGGGTCGAGAGACGCAGGCGCGGTGTCATCACGTCGCCCGCCGTCAGGGCGGAGAAGCGGAGGGTGCGCCCGAGCAGGTCGGCCGTGTCCTCCTCGAGCAGTCCTGCGCTCGCGGAGTGGCGCACGAGGCTCGAGAGCTCTTCGGCGCTCCGCGCGCCCGAGAGCTCCTCCTTCGGCTCGATGCCCACGAGGCGCAGCAGGGCGTTGGCACTGCCGTTGAGCAGTGCGACGGCGGGGCGGAACACGGTCGTGAAGGCTGTCTGCAGGGGCACGACGAGCTTCACCGTCGCCCGCGGCAGGGCGAGCGCGAAATTCTTGGGCACGAGTTCGCCGAGGATCATCGAGAGGAGGGTCGCGATGACGATCGCGACGACCGTCATCACCGGCGCGAGCGCCTCCTCGGGGATGCCCAGGCCGCTGAAGGGCTCCTGGAGCAGCGTCGAGAGGGCGGGCTCCATCGTGTAGCCGGTGAGCAGCGTCGTGAGCGTGATCCCGAGCTGCGCGCTCGACAGGTGCGTCGAGGTGACGCGGAGGGCCGCGATCGTCAGGCCGAGGCGGGTCTCGCCTCGATCGCGGCGCGCCTCGAGATCGGCGCGGTCGAGGTTGACGAGCGCGAACTCACTCGCGACGAAGACGCCGGTGCCCAGGGTCAGCAGCAGGCCGACGCCCAGGAGGAGCCACTCAGTCCCCACGGGTGGCCCCCTCGTTCGCCACGGCCGACGTCGTACGGGAGCAGAACGCGAGGAGGTGGGGCGAGAGCCGGTCCGAGCGCAGATGGGCAGGAGGAGGGTCGTCCATTGTGGCGCCGAGTCTACCGGCTGCCCGTCGACGCGGGGACGAGGGCGAGCGCGTCGCTCCTTCGACCGGTCACGACCTTCAGAGCCACTTCTTGCGCTTGAACACCGCGTAGAGCACGAAGCCGAACGCCAGCATCAGTGCGAGCGCCCACGGATAGCCGAGCCGCCAGTGCAGCTCGGGCATGTCGTCGAAGTTCATGCCGTAGATGCCCGCGACCAGCGTGGGGGCGAAGAGGATCGCGGCCCACGACGAGATCTTGCGCACGACGTCGTTCTGGGCGAGTCCGGTCTCGGTCTGGCGCCGCGCGACCACGGTCGCGTGCACCGTCAGCGCCTTGTCGAGGATGGCGCGGAGCGCGTCGACCGCGTCCGTCACGCGGATGGTGTGGTCGAGGACGTCGCGGAGCGAGCGGCGCAGCTCGACCTGTTCGGCGGTCGGCTCTCCGGAGCCCGCGCTCCGCTGCTCGAGCAGTTCGTGCAGCAGCACAGTGAGCGGCTGCACCGAGCGCTGGAACTGGATGACCTCGCGCGAGAGGCGGTAGATGCGCTCCGAGAGGCCGTCGTCGGGGGCCGAGCCGAACAGCTGGTCCTCGATCTCGTCGACATCGCCCTGAACCCCCGCGACGACCGGCGCGTACTCGTCGACGACCTGGTCGAGGATCGCGTACAGCACCGCCTCCGGCCCGCGCGCGAGCAACGCCGGGTCGCCTTCGAGTCGCCGCCGCACGCGGGCGAGGTCTGGGGAGTCGGCGTGCCGGATGGTCACAACGAAGTCGGGGCCGACGAACACGTGCAGCTCGCCGAACACCACGGTCTCGGCGGAGTCGACATAGCGCGCGGGGCGCAGCACCACGAAGCGGCCATCGTCGTAGCGCTCGAGCTTGGCGCGCTGGTGCCCGCTCAGGGCGTCCTCGATGGCGAGGGGATGCAGGCCGAACTCCGCCGCGACCTCCTCGACCTCCTCGCGGCTCGGCCGGTACAGCCCGATCCAGGCCATCCCGTGCTCGTCCCGCATCAGCTCGAAGGTGTCCTCGAGCGAGTCCGGGTTGCGGATGCGGTGGCCGCCGACGTACACGGCATTGTCGACGATGGTCATGCGCTCGGTTCTAGCACGCGCGGCCCGCTCACCAACTGACCGGCAGGGCCTTGCCCTCCTCGTAGCCGGCCGCCGACTGGAGTCCCACGAGTGCACGCTCGTGGAACTCGGCGACGCTCCGCGCCCCCGCGTAGGTGAAGGACGAGCGCACCCCCGAGGTGATCATGTCGAGCAGGTCCTCGACCGAGGGGCGGAGGGGATCGAGGTAGATGGTCGACGACGAGATGCCCTCGGCGAAGAGGCGCTTGCGCGCGAGCTCGTAGGCGTCGAGGCGATCGAAGCGCTCCTGCACGGCCTTGGCAGAGGCCATGCCCCAGCTCTCCTTGTAGACCCGGCCGGTCTCGTCCCGGCGCAGCTCGCCCGGCGCCTCGACGGTGCCGGCGAACCACGAGCCGATCATCACCGAGGAGGCGCCCGCCGCGAGCGCAAGGGCGACGTCACGCGGGTAGCGCACGCCGCCGTCGGCCCAGACGTGGGCTCCGAGTTCCCGGGCCCGCTCGGCCGTCTCGAGCACCGCCGAGAACTGGGGCCGGCCGACCGCCGTCATCATGCGGGTCGTGCACATCGCGCCGGGCCCCACGCCCACCTTGAGGATGTCGGCGCCCGCGTCGACGAGGTCGTGCACGGCGTCGGCCGTGACGATGTTGCCGGCGGCGATCGGCACCCCGAGCCGCAGGGCCGAGACGGTCCGGAGGGCGCGCAGCATCGCCTCCTGGTGCCCGTGAGCGGTGTCGAGGACGAGGACGTCGACTCCCGCGGCGACGAGCGCACGCGCCTTGGCCTCGACGTCGCCGTTGATCCCGACGGCCGCGGCGACCCGGAGACGTCCGTCAGCGTCGAGCGCCGGGTCGTAGAGGGTCCCGCGCAACGCTCCGGTGCGCGAGAGGGTGCCGACCAGCACGCCGTGGTGCAGCACCGGAGCGAAGTCGAGGTCGGCGGCGACCATCAGATCGAACGCCGCGCGCGCCGTCGACACATCGTCGGCATCGATCGAGGGGGAGGCGCCGTGCACGAGATCGCCCAGGCGTGCGTCCGGCAACGCGGTCGCGAGACGCGAGGCGGGGACGCAGCCGAGGATCGCGCCGTCCGCCTCCTGCACCACGAAGCCGTGGCCGGCGACGGCGGGGAGGATCGAGAGCGCCTCGTCGACGCTCGTGTCAGGGGCGGCGGTCAGCGCGCCGGAGAACGCGACCGGCTGGGCCTTCACCCAGCGGATCGCCGCGTCGAGTGCCTGCAACGGCATGTCCTGCGGCAGCACGCCGAGGCCGCCCCGGCGGGCGAGGGCGGCGGCGAGACGCCGGCCGGTCACCGAGTTCATGTTCGACGACACGATCGGGAGGGTCGCGCCCGTGCCGTCGCCGGGGGCGAGGGACACGTCGAGGCGGCTCGTGACCGAGGAGCGGCCGGGGACGAGGAAGACATCGGAGTAGGTGAGGTCGCCCGAGGGGGTTCCGCCGTAGAAACGCATGCCGAGAACGCTACTCCGGCCCGGCATCGGGCCAGCTGACCCCCAATCCGGGCTAGGCTTGACGACCGGGACGGACCAGGCGACGGTGATGATCCGCGTGGCCGAGGAGGACCTCCTCGAGTGTGCGGTGCGGCACCGAGGGATGCGACGGGCCCGTCCGGATGACCGAGACCGAATCAGCGGCGAAACGAATCAACGGAGAGAGTGGGCGATCGGCTGTGTCGAGCCAATTGACCGGAGTGGGAACCGAGCAGGGCGCGGAGGATTTCGGGGCCAACGAGTGGCTCGTGGAGGAACTCTACGAGCAGTACCGCGCCGACCGTTCTTCGGTGGACGAGTCCTGGTGGCCGATCCTGGAGCGCTATGGCGCCCAGCTCTCGGTGCAGGCTGCTCCCGCCGCCGAGAAGACCGCGACCGTCGCCGCCGAGAAGACCGCGTCGCCTCCGGCCGGCGAGCGCATCTCGACGAGCGGAGGAGGTGCCGTGACCCATCCCGTCGCCGCGCCCGCCGCGTCCCGCACGACCTCGAAGCAGCCGAAGGCGCAGCCGATCCCCGCTGACGCCCCGGTGAGCAAGCCCTCCACCGAGCAGGCCGCGACGGTCGAAGACGACCAGGTCAGCCCCCTGCGCGGGATGGCGAAGAGCCTCGCGACCAACATGGACGCGAGCCTGAGCATCCCGACCGCGACGAGCGTGCGCACGATCCCGGCGAAGCTGATGATCGACAACCGCATCGTCATCAACAACCACCTGCGCCGCACCCGTGGCGGCAAGGTGTCGTTCACGCACCTCATCGGCTGGGCCCTCATCCGGGCGCTGCACGACTTCCCCAGCCAGAACGTCTACTACGACGAGGTCGACGGCAAGCCCTCGGTCGTCGCACCGGCGCACGTCAACCTCGGTATCGCCATCGACATGCCCAAGCCCGACGGTACCCGGGCGCTGCTCGTGCCGAGCATCAAGCGGGCCGACACCCTGAGCTTCACGGCGTACCTCGCCGCCTACGAAGACCTCGTGAAGCGCGCTCGCGGCAACAAGCTCGTCGCCGGCGACTTCGCCGGCACCACCCTCTCGCTCACGAACCCCGGAGGCATCGGCACGGTCCATTCCGTTCCGCGGCTGATGAAGGGCCAGGGGTGCATCATCGGCGCCGGCGCGCTCGAGTACCCGGCCGAGTTCCAGGGCGCCTCCGAGAAGACGCTCGTCGAGCTGGGCATCGGCAAGACCATCACGCTGACCTCGACCTACGACCACCGCGTCATCCAGGGCGCCGGCTCGGGCGAGTTCCTCAAGATCGTGCACGAGCTGCTGCTCGGCAAGCGCGCCTTCTACGAGGACATCTTCGCGGCGTTGCGCATCCCCTACGACCCCATCCACTGGTCCACCGATATCGCCGTCGACCTCGCCGAGCGGGTCTCGAAGACGGCCCGCGTGCAGGAGCTGATCAACTCGTTCCGGGTGCGCGGTCACCTCATGGCCGATGTGGACCCGCTCGAGTACGTGCAGCGCTCGCACCCCGACCTGGCGATCGAGAGCCACGGCCTGACCTTCTGGGACCTCGACCGCGAGTTCGTGACGGACGGCTTCGGCGGCAAGCGCCAGTTGAAGCTCCGCGAGATCCTCGGGATCCTGCGCGACTCGTACTGCCGCACGGTCGGCGTCGAGTACATGCACATCCAAGACCCGGAGCAGCGCGCCTGGATGCAGGCCAAGCTCGAGCGCGGCTACGAGAAGCCCGGGCACGACGAGCAGCTGCGGATCCTCGGCAAGCTCAACGAGGCGGAGGCGTTCGAGACCTTCCTGCAGACCAAGTACGTGGGTCAGAAGCGCTTCTCGCTCGAGGGCGGGGAGTCGCTCATCGCCCTCCTGGACGCCGTGCTGCAGGGCGCGGCCGACGCGCAGCTCGACGAGGTCGCGATCGGCATGGCCCACCGCGGCCGCCTCAACGTCTTGACCAACATCGCCGGCAAGACCTATGGCCAGATCTTCCGCGAGTTCGAGGGCACGCAGGACCCGCGGACCGTGCAGGGCTCGGGAGACGTCAAGTACCACCTCGGCACCGAGGGCACCTTCCGCGGTGCCGGCGGGGAGGAGATCCCGGTGTACCTCGCCGCGAACCCCTCCCACCTCGAGGCCGTCAACGGGGTACTCGAGGGCATCGTGCGGGCGAAGCAGGACCGCAAGCCCATCGGCACCTTCACGACCCTCCCGATCCTCGTCCACGGAGACGCGGCGATGGCCGGTCAGGGCGTGGTCGTCGAGACGCTGCAGATGTCGCAGTTGCGCGCGTACCGCACCGGCGGCACGATCCACGTGAACATCAACAACCAGGTCGGCTTCACGACTCCGCCGCACGAGGCTCGCACGTCGATCTACTCGACCGACGGCGCGAAGACGATCCAGGCGCCGATCTTCCACGTGAACGGCGACGATCCCGAGGCCGTCGTGCACGTCGCCCAGCTCGCGTTCGAGTACCGCCAGCAGTTCCACCGCGACGTCGTGATCGACCTGATCTGCTACCGCCGCCGCGGGCACAACGAGGGCGACGACCCCTCGATGACGCAGCCGCTGATGTACAGCCTGATCGAGGCCAAGCGCTCGGTGCGCAAGCTCTACACCGAGGCGCTCGTCGGTCGCGGCGACATCACCGAGGAGGAGTACGACCGCGCCCACCAGGACTTCCAGGAGCGTCTCGAGCGCGCCTTCGCGGAGACGCACGCCGCGCAGACCGGCGCGATCCCGGTGATCACGGCCGACGGCGACTCCGTGGCCGACCTCGAGCTGCCCGACGCCCAGCGCGGAGAGGACTACCCGGGCGAGCCCGAGGTCACCGGCGTGAAGCGCGAGGTCATCACCCGGATCGGCGACGCGTTCACTTCGCCGCCCGAGGGCTTCACCGTGCACCCCAAGCTCCAGCAGCTGCTGACCAAGCGCCAGGAGATGAGTCGCTCGGGCTCGATCGACTGGGCGTTCGGCGAACTGCTGGCGCTCGGCTCGCTCCTGCTCGAGGACACCCCGGTGCGCCTCGTCGGACAGGACACCCGCAGGGGCACCTTCGTCCAGCGCCACGCCGTGCTGCACGACCGCGAGAACGGCCAGGAGTGGCTGCCGCTGATGAACCTGTCCGAGCAGCAGGCACGGCTCTGGATCTACGACTCGCTGCTCTCGGAGTACGCGGCGATGGCGTTCGAGTACGGCTACTCGGTCGAGCGGCCCGACTCGCTCGTGCTGTGGGAGGCGCAATTCGGCGACTTCGCGAACGGCGCGCAGATCGTGATCGACGAGTTCATCTCCTCGGCCGAGCAGAAGTGGGGCCAGCGTTCGTCGCTCGTCCTCCTCCTCCCCCACGGCTACGAGGGTCAGGGCCCCGACCACTCCTCGGCCCGCATCGAGCGCTATCTGCAGCTGTGCGCTGAGCGCAACATGACCGTCGCGCGCCCGTCCACCCCGGCGTCGTACTTCCACCTGCTGCGCCGCCAGGCGTACTCGAGGCCGCGCCGCCCGCTCGTCGTCTTCACGCCGAAGGCGATGCTGCGCCTCCGAGGCGCCTCGAGCCCCGTCGAGGACTTCACCTCGGGTCGCTTCGAGCCCGTGCTCGACGATGCGCGCATTCAGGATGCGTCGGCCGTGAAGCGCGTGCTGCTGCACGCCGGCAAGGTGCACTACGACCTCAAGGCAGAGCTCGAGAAGAAGCCTGACGCGGGCATCGCGCTCGTCCGGGTCGAGCAGTACTACCCGGCTCCCGTGTCGGAGCTGCGCTCGATCGCCGACCGCTACCCCGACGCGGAGTTCGTCTGGGTACAGGACGAGCCCGAGAACCAGGGCGCGTGGCCGTTCATCGCGCTGGAGGTGGCTCCGCAGCTCGGCCGCCCCGTCCGGGTCGTCTCGCGCCGGGCCGCGGCCTCACCGGCCGCCGGCTCCGCCAAGCGCCACGCCTCCGAGCAGGCGGATCTGCTCGCGCGGGCCCTCACCCGCTAAGCGGCGCACGCGTTCGGCTCGTCAGGGCCCTCGGCCTTGACGAGCCGAACGTGTGCGCGCGGGTCGTCCCGCGGAGCGGGCGCCGACGAGCGGGGCCGCTCTCGTCGGGCCTTAGGCGCCTACGGAAGCGGAGCTCGACGTGTGCGAGGCCTGCGCGTCTCGGAGCATCCCGAGCACCTGTGCGCGGAGATCCTCCGGCGCCGTCTCCGTGCAGGCACGCTGCACGGCGACCGTCAGCATGACACCGACCTTGGCCTCACCGGCACAATCGACGCAGCCGGCCATGTGCTCGCGGATGTCGGCGGCGTCTTCTTTGCACAGCTCGTTGTGGAGGTATTCCTCGAGTTCTGCCTTCGCCTTCGTGCAGCCGCAGTCGGTCATTTCTTACTCCCGGAGGTGGAGGCGACGCGGAACCCGCGCTCGCGTGCGTAGTCGGTGAGTCGTTCGCGCAGCATGCGGCGACCGCGGTGCAGCCGGCTCATCACGGTCCCGACGGGGGTCTTCATGATGTCGGCGATCTCCTGGTACGAGAACCCTTCGACATCGGCGAAATAGACGGCGAGTCGGAAGTCCTCCGGAATCGCCTGGAGCGCCTCCTTGACGGCGGTGTCGGGGAGGTGGTCGATGGCCTCGGCCTCGGCCGAGCGGCTCGCGGTGGCGGTGGTCGACTCGGCTCCGCCCAGCTGCCAGTCCTCGAGCTCGTCGATCGCGGACTGGTAGGGCTCGCGCTGCTTCTTGCGGTACGAGTTGATGAAGGTGTTCGTGAGGATGCGGTAGAGCCACGCCTTGAGGTTCGTGCCCTGCTCGAACTGCCGGAAGGCGCCGAACGCCTTGGCAAACGTCTCCTGCACGAGATCCTGCGCATCAGAGGGGTTCTTCGTCATCCGCAGACCGGCGGCGTACAGCTGGTCGATGAAGGGCAGAGCCTGCTGCTCGAACAGGGAGCGCAGGTCGGCGGGTGCCGCGGGAGCGACGTCGTCGAGCGACTCCTCGATCGTCTGCTCCGCGTCGGCGGGCGCCGGCATCTCGGCGGCGGGGGTCGTGCGGGGTACGTCGTCGCGAGTCATCACGAGAGATTCTAGGACGGCGGGCACCACGGGGGCCGGGCGGGAGGCGCCGGACGCCGCCATCGGGGTCAGCGGGCGCCTCCGAGAGACGGGCCGGGTCGGTCGCGGGATCGTCGCGGCGGCTGCCGTCATGCTCCGTCTCCTTCTCTCCCGTCCGCCCCGTGTGGGCCGACTATTCTGACAACCGATGGTCTTCTCACGGTATTCCGCTCCCGAGTTCGATCCGTACGGCGACGCCCGTGCGCTCCCCGGCGACGACGCCTGGCCCGCACCCCTCGCCGCCGGAGCCCTCGACGCCGAGATCGGGCTGCCCGGCTCGAAGTCGCTGACGAATCGCGAGCTCGTGCTTGCCGCCCTCGCCGAGGAGCCCTCGACCCTCCGAGCCCCGCTGCACTCGCGCGACAGCGCCCTGATGATCGAGGCACTGCGATCGCTCGGCACAACGGTGCGCGAGTCGGGCGCCACAGGCGACTTCGGACCCGATCTCGTCGTCGAGCCCGCGGCAGAGCTGCTGGGCTCGACCACGATCGACTGCGGCCTCGCCGGGACCGTGATGCGTTTCGTGCCCCCGCTGGCGGGCCTCGCGCTCGGGCCCACGACGTTCGACGGCGACGCCTACGCCTACCAGCGCCCGATGGGCGCCACTATCACCTCCCTCCGCTCGCTCGGCGTCGACGTCGCCGACGACGGCCGCGGCTCCCTGCCCTTCACCGTGCACGGCTCCGGTGCGATCCGCGGAGGCGACGCCGTGGTCGACGCCTCGCGGTCGAGCCAGTTCGTCTCGGCGCTGCTGCTCGCGGGCGCCCGCTTCGACGAGGGCCTGCACTTGCGGCACGAGGGCGGGCCGCTGCCGAGCCAGCCGCACATCGAGATGACCACCGCGGCACTCGCGGCACGCGGCGTGGAGGTCGGCACCCCGGCGGCGGGCGAATGGACCGTCGCGCCGCAGCCCATCCGAGGCCTGGAGGTCCTGATCGAGCCCGACCTCTCCAACGCGGCGCCGTTCCTCGCCGCCGCCCTCGTCACGGGAGGCACCGTGCGCATGCGCCGCTGGCCCGCCGCGACGACACAGGTGGGAGCGCACCTCGAGCGCATCCTGCCGCTGTTCGGCGCTCGGGTCTCTCACGACGGCGACACCCTCGTCGTCACCGGGGGCGACGAGATCCTCGGCGTCGAGCTCGACCTCTCGGAGGGAGGCGAGCTCGCGCCGGCCCTCGCCGCCCTCGCCGCCCTCGCGAGCACGCCGAGCACCCTCACGGGGATCGGGCACATCCGCCACCACGAGACCGATCGCCTCGCCGCGCTCGCGACCGAGATCAACGGCCTCGGCGGCGCTGTGACCGAGCTCGACGACGGCTTGCGCATCGAGCCGGCCGCGCTCCACGGCGGACCGTGGCGCACCTACTCCGACCACCGGATGGCCCACGCCGGGGCGCTGATCGGCCTCGTGGTCCCCGGAGTCGTGATCGAGGACATCGCCACGACCTCTAAGACCCTCCCGCAGTTCCCCGACCTCTGGACGACCCTCGCGGGATCGGTCTGAGCCGTGTCGTGGTGGACCGACAGCGGACTCGACGCCGAGGGCGCCCTCGACGACTTCGACGGCTACGACGAGTCGGATGCGCGCGTGCGGCCGAACCCGAAGGGCACCAAGCCGCGCACCAAGAACCGGCCCGCCTACGAGGACGCCGAGATCGCGATGGTGCTCGGCGTCGACCGCGGCCGCTACACGGTGATGAGCGGCGACGGCACTCCCGAAGAGCACGAGTTCACCGCTGCGCGGGCGCGAGAGCTGCGTCGCCAGGCGATCGTCGCCGGAGACCGCGTCGATGTGGTCGGAGACTCCAGCGGCGACGACGGCACGCTTGCGCGGATCGTTCGGATCCGCGAGCGCACGACCCTCCTCCGCCGGAGCGCCGACGACACCGACGCGATCGAGCGCGTGATCGTCGCCAATGCCGACCAGATGCTCTGCGTCGTCGCGGCGGCCGACCCCGAGCCGCGCACACGACTCGTCGACCGCTACCTCGTCGCCGCGTTCGACGCGGGGATCACACCGATGCTCTGCATCACCAAGACGGACCTCGCCGACCCTGTCCCGTTCCTGCGCAATTTCGAGGGCCTGGACCTGCGCGTGTTCCTCTCGAGCCAGGACGAGCCCCCGGTCGAGGAGATCGCCGAGGCGCTGCTCGGCCACGAGACCGTGGTCGTCGGGCACTCGGGTGTCGGCAAGTCGACGCTGGTCAACAAGCTCGTCCCGGACGCGCATCGCGCCACCGGACACGTCAACACCGTCACCGGCCGCGGTCGCCACACCTCCTCCTCCACCGTTTCGCTCCGCGTCGAGCGCGGAAACCGGCACGGCTGGGTGATCGACACGCCCGGCGTGCGCTCGTTCGGGCTCGGCCACGTGAACACCGACAACATCCTCGGCGCCTTCACGACCCTCGCCGAGATCGCCGAGGACTGCCCCCGCGGCTGCACGCACCTCCCCGACTCCCCCGACTGCGCCATCGTCGAGGCGGTCGAGGAGGGGCGCCTCGGCGCGAGCGGCCCCGAGCGGCTCGACTCCCTCCAGCGACTCTTGACCACCTTCGCCACGACCGACGGAAGCAGACGATGACCGGCAGCACCCTCCCCCCGATCCCCGCCGACGAGCGGCTCGCCGCGGGCGACACCGCCCCCGCGTTCACCCTCCCCGACCAGGACGGCCGGCCCGTCTCGCTCGAGGAGTACCGCGGGCGGCGCGTGATCCTCTTCTTCTACCCGGAGGCCGACACCCCGGGCTGCACGACCGAGGCGTGTGACTTCCGTGACAATGCCGCGTCGCTGCGCGACTCGGGCTACGAGATCCTCGGTCTTTCGCGCGATACCCCGGAGGCGCTGCGTCGCTGGGCGGATGCGCAGGGCATCGCCTACCCGCTGCTCAGCGACCCCGACATGGCCGCACACCGCGCCTACGGCGTGTGGGGCGAGAAGAACCTCTACGGCAAGGCGGTCGTGGGCGTGCTGCGCTCGACCTTCGTGGTCGGGCAGGAGGGTGTGCTCGAGTTCGCGCAATACGGCGTGCGCGCCACGGGCCACGTGCAGGCGCTCCGCAAGAAGCTCGCGCTGCTCTGAGCGTGCGGGCGCGCGCCCGCTCCTCCTTTCTCGTCTCCCTCTCCGAGGCGACGTCCTACGCCAGTAGACGTCGCAACCTCCCGCTTTATGCGAGCATCTCTCATATTGAGAGAGCGGCCTTCGGGGCATGCCGCGACGAGAGGGGAAAGCGGCATGCAGCGCTCGACAGCACCTGGCCCGCAGAGGCGTGGCGGCCACCGACCGGCACTCGGAGTCGCGGTCGCCGCGATCCTTCTCGCGGGCTGCACGCCCCAGCCTCCCGACCTCGGCCACGCCGCCCGAGTGCTGCAATCGGTGGCGGTCGTGGCCGGCACGGACGGGTCCGTGGTGCGGATCGACGGCACGGCCGTGGGAGTCGGGGCCGACCCGACGCAGATCAGCACGGCGAGCACGAGCTACGACCCGGCCAAGGTCGCGGGCGACCTCCCGGTGCGCGTGCGCACCTCCTACCGCGCGGGCGACGCCTCCGGGAGCGACCTCGCCGATCTCGCCGGGCGCTCGGGTCGCGTCGAAATCGAGATCGTGGTCGAGAACCTCACCGTGCACCCCGAGGAGCTGACGTTCGATGTCGCGGGGCGCGCGGCCAGTCGGGCCGCCCTGGTCGGCGCGCCACTCACGATCGTCGCCTCGACCTCTCTGCACGGTGTCGCTCCCAGCCACGTCGTGACGCAGGCCGAGACCGGTGCGGCGACCAACGGCGTGCTCAGCCGCGACGACACGGGCGACGCTGTGGTGCAGTGGGCCGCCCTGCTCACGCCACCGACAGGGGGCGCCACCGCGACGCTCCGTCTGGTGGCCGACGTCGGCGACTTCGCCGTGCCGTCGTTCGACCTCGCGGTCCAGCCCGGGCTCACGAGCGATGCGAGTCCGTCCGGAGCGATCGGCGCGGCCTTCGACACGAGCGTGACCTCGCCCCTCGCGCTCGAGCGCCGCACCATCGACGTCATCACCTCGGTCGACGAGCTGCTCACCCGCGCAGGCACGACAGTCGCCGAAGTGCGCACCTCCCTCGACGCCACGGCCGAGACGCTCGGCGTCCGTACGGCTGAGGAGCTGAGGCGCAGCGCCGCCTCGACCGCCTCGTCGATGCAGGGCCTCTCAGGGCAGCTCAGTGCGTTGCGCGACGAGCTCTCCGCGACGGTCGACGGCACGGAGTCGGAGCTGGTGCGGCAGCTCTCGCACGCCGTCGGCGCCGTCGACGCGATGCTCGGCGACACCTCGGCCCCCGCCCCCACCTCGACGCTCTCCGGCTCGGGGTGCGCCATCATCGCCCGGGCCCCCGAGGACGCGACCACGATCTACGGAGACCTGCTGCGGCTGGTCGCCGAGCTCGACGGCTACGGCGCCGCAGCCGACTCCTGCAGGCAGCAGCTCGTCGCCTCGCTGCGCGATGCGGTGGGCCCGGAGTCGCCGAGCGCCGAGAGCTGTACGACGGCATCGGTGACCTGCGCGCTCTCGACGACACGGAGCGCGGTGGACGGGATCCTGCAGGGTCTCGTGAACGAGGGACGCGCCCTCGTCACCTCTTTGCAGCCCGAGCTGAGGAGCGGGCTCTCGGCCGAGTACCGATCACTCTCCGCCCGCATCGACGAGGTCGCCGCGACCTCCGATGCACTCGCGGCGACTCCCGACAGCATGGTCTCCCCACAGCTCGCGACTCTGACGACGACGGTGGACGCCCTGGACGATCGCGCGGCGGCACTGGGAACGGCTCTCGACGCGATCGGGACGGCGGCATCGACGGCGCTCGCCCCACTCGGCTCCCGTACCGACAGAGAATCGATCGCGGCACAGACCGCAGACGTGGCACGACAGCTGTGCGACCTCACTCCGAGCCCGGCGGGCACCGCCTCTCCCACGCCGCGCGCATCCCCCGCACTGGGCCGGGAGGCGATCGAACGGATCCGCTCCTACCTCACCGATGTCCCGTGCTCGGGCATCGGCGACCTCGATGCGCCGACGGGCTATCCGGCGCCCCTCGACCAACGGCTCGCCGAGCAGACGGAACAGTGGCGAGCAGTCGCCCGACTCACCGGCTCGAGCGGTGCGGGCGGCGAGCTCTCCCGAGTTCGCGATGCGCTCGGCGTCCTGCGCACCGCAGCGACGGCCGCCGCCGCGGCCACGAGCGCCGAGGGCTCCTCGCGCGCCGCACTGCTCGCCGATCTCACGCGGACCACCACGTCACTCAGGCTGCAGCGCGAGGCTCTCGGCGGCAGGGTCGCGGAACTCTCCCAGCAGCAGGCGGGGCTCGCGGTCGCGATCCGAGAGGCGTTCGCGGACGCCGACTCGCACGCCTCCTCCGCCGTCACGGCGGTCATCGACGAGCAGGTGCGGCACGTGACGTCCCGCTCGGACTCCGACACGGCCGCGGTCACGGCACTGTTCGACCGGTCGATCGCGGGCCTGCGCGCGACCGCCGACGACATCCGGAGCGAGGGGGCCGCGACGCTCGACGCCGAACACGACGCCCTCGACTCAGCGGAGTCGACGATCGGTGCCGCGGTCGCGGAGAGCACCCACGAGTCGCTCGCGAAGATCGCCGCGACGATCGGGGCCTCCACCCGCGACACCAATGCCGCCTCCGCCCTCCTCGCCGCCGATCTCCACAAGGTCCTTCTCGATCTCGGCGACCGCACGGTGGGAGGCTCGGGTCTCCTCGGCTCGATGACGACAAGTGCCGCAAAGGTCGGTACGGCCGATGTGCAGCTCGCCCTCGCCTCGCAGGCCTCTCGGGGCTACGCCGCCGTTCGCGCGGAGGACATCTCGGGGATCCTCCTCGCGCAGGCGCAGGAGCGCGCCTCGCTCGACGCCGGGGCTGCGCTTCCCGCCTTCCCTCGCGACGTGGACGCCGGGACCGTGACCCGGACGGTGTATTCGATCCACCTCGGCGGTCGACCATGAGACGCGTCGGCCGACGGCGACGAGCGCGCCCGCAGCGTTCCCTGCTCGCTCTCGGAGGCGGCGTGGCGGTCCTCCTCCTCGCGGGCGGTAGCCTCCTCGCCGCCGGCACCGGCTCGGCGAACCGCACGTCGGCCGCAGCCTCGGTGCCGGTCGACCTCGACTGCGCCGGGGCGCCCTCTGCGCTCACGCTCGGCGTGGTCGCCTCGCTGAGCTCCGCGCCGGGCGAAGGCGCCGAGTGGAAGGACGCCGCAAACGGCGCCGTCGTCGCGGCGCAGAGGTTCGCGCTCGGCGGCTGCACGGTCCGTCTGGTGGCGGCCGACGATCACGGAACAGCCGAGGGTGCCCGCTCCGCCCTCACCGACCTCGCGGACTCCGGCGTCGCCGGAGTGGTCCTCGCGACCAGCGGTCCCCACCTGTCCGCCGCGATCGACGCCGCACGGTCGAACGGCCTCGCCGCGATCCTCCCCTACCCGCAGGACGCCACATCGATCGGCGACGACGCCTGGCTGATCGCACCCGACCGGGCCCGAATCGATACCGCGCTCGCCTCTCTCGGCACCCCCTCGACCTCGCCGACCCGGCTGCTTCTCGTCAACGGAGGAGGAGACGCACCCGAGGGACTCGACGCCGAGGCCGAGCTCCGCTTCGCGCCGGGGGACCCTGCGGGAGCGTTCATCGACTCCGTACGGAGTCACCTCACGGGCGACGCACCCGCCGAACGGGTTCTCGTGTCCGGTCCGGCGGAACAACAAGGAGCGGCCGTCGGAGCGCTCCAATCGGCGGGGGCTTCTCTCCCTCTCCTGCTGACGCCCGATGCGCGCAGTCCCGCCTTCGCGCCGGCGCTGCTCGCCGCGGGCGGCACCCTCTCCGGAGAGATGAGCACCGTCGGGGTCGAGTCGGGCGACGCCGTCGCCCTGCGCGGCGACGAAGCGGGGCTCGCCATGTCGGCGTTCCTCGCAGGAGTGCGGATCGCCGCCGGCGACGCCCGCCGCACGGCCCTCTTCGACGACCGACCGTTCGCCGACGTCGCGGCCTCGGCCGATGCGCCCAGTCACGACGCGGTCGTCGCACTCGTTCGCGCGGCGGCGAGGGCGGGCAGCGGCGAGCCCTCCGCCGTCACCGCCGCCCTCCGCGGCTCGACGATGGGCACCGCCGAAGGACTCGCCGGCCCCCCGCTCGACTTCGGCAGGCGATCCGCTCTCTCGGCCGCGCTCGTCCCCCTGCACGCCACGGCACACGACCTGGGCCTGCGCCCCCGCACGGCGGCCACGCCTCTGCTCTGGTTCGCCGAGCAGCCCCGACCCTGAGGACATCCATGCGCCTGCTCCTCGAGCTCGACGACGAGCGTCACGACATCCGACTCGGCCGCCATCGCCCCGGCGCCACCCTCAGCGATCTGGTCGAGACGGCCACCGGTCGTCGACCGGAGGCGGAGAGCGTGCTCGCCGTCGACACGGCGCTCCACGTGGCCGAGACGCCGCTCGACGAGCTCCTGCTGCTCGAGGGGACCAGGATCGCCCGCTCCCCGCAAGAGCTCCCCCGCTCCGTCCGCGGCTGGACCGTGACGATGTCCGGCGGGCCGGACGCGGGAGCAATAGCAGAGGTGCCACGGAGCCGCCCGCTCACAGTCGGCCGGGCTCCGCAGGCCGACCTCGTCCTCCCGAGCGCAAGCGCCTCCTGGGCGCACCTCACGCTCATCCGCGAGGGGGACGGAGTGCGGGTGCGCGACTGCGACTCCACCAACGGCACTCTCGTCGAGGGTGCCGCGGTCGATGAGTCCGGCGTCCTCGTGACCACGACCTCAGTCATGATCGCCGGTGGGGTCAGCCTGCTCCTCCGACCCGAGCTCGACGAGCCACGCGTCCCAGGACCCGACCGTCCGCGCACCGTCACCCGCGCTGCTACGGTGCCGTTCAATCGACCGCCCCGGCCGGGTCGCTCAGAGCCGGTACCGCCTGTCGTGCCGCCGGCGCGGGTCTCGATCCCCTCCGTCTCCCGGTTCAGCGCGGTCACCCTGGCGGCGCCGCTGGTTCTCGCCTTCGCGATGGTGGTCATCATGGGCGACGCTCGATATGCCCTCTTCGCGGCGCTCAGCCCGATCGCCGGCGTCGGCATGTGGTTCGAGCAGAGACACCGACACACCCGATCGACGCGGGCCGAGGAGGCGCGCTTCACCGCGGCGCTACAGACGTTCCGCGACGAGCTGGCACATGCCTGCCGCTCCGAGAGGTGCCGGCTCGAGGAGGACGCGCCCGATCCCGCCACCGCCGTGCGCCGCGCCGCTCTCCCGACGACCTCGCTCTGGCAGCGTCGCGGCCACTCGACCGGCTTCCTGTCGCTCCACGCCGGGGTCGGCGACGTCCCGTGGAGTCCACCGCTCGACGAGCGCCCGGGGCTGCGCGCCGACGAGGAGGTGCGAGAGATCGCCGGGTCGTGCGTCATCACCGCAGCCCCCGTCGCCATCGACCTCAGCGACGCCGGAGTCGTGGGGATCGTCGGCGAGCGAGCCGGGGCCCTGGCACTCGCGCGCAGCCTGCTCTGTCAGGCGGCCGTGCACTGCGGTCCGGCCGACCTGGCCGTCGGAGTGTTCTGCGATCGGGGCCGAGAGGCCGAGTGGAGCTGGACCTCCTGGCTTCCGCACACGCGCACGACGGGAGGCGAGAGCCGACTCTCGAGCGAGCGCGAGCGGAGCACTGCGCTCCTCCGCGCCCTCCGCGACAGCGCCACGGCCGGGCTCCTCCTCGTCCTCGACTCCGAGGTTCTCCTCGCCGGCCGTGACGCGCTCGCGCGGGAGCTGCTGGGGACAGGGCGCGGCGAGCGCACCCCCGCGACCCGGATCGCCGGCATCGTCATCGCAGCCACCGAGGAGCAGCTGCCCGCCTCGTGCAGCATCGTGGTCCCCGTCGAACCCGACGCCGCGGCGAGCGTGATCCGCCCGAACGCGCGCACGCGGGTCGACGACGTCGTCCTCGCGGGGCTGAGCGTCGCGACCGCCGAGCGGTGCGCGCGCGACCTCGCTCGACTCGAGGATCCGGAACTGGCCACCGGCGACGCCTCCCTCCCCTCCCTGGTGCGCCTGCCCCCGCTCCTGGGAGTCTCGCGACCCACGGCCGACGCCGTGCTCGCCTGGTGGTCGTCGGCGCAGGGGATCGAGGCACCGGTCGGGACGAGCGAGCACGGACCGCTCCTGCTCGACCTCGTGAAAGACGGGCCACACGGCCTCGTCGGCGGCACCACGGGATCGGGTAAAAGCGAGTTCCTGCGTTCGTTCGTCGCAGGGCTCGCGGCCAGGAACGACCCGACGAGGCTGAACTTCATCCTGATCGATTTCAAGGGCGGCGCGGCATTCGCCGCGTGCGAGCGGCTCCCGCACACCATCGGCACTATCAGCAACCTCGACGCCCAGCTGGCCGACCGTGCGCTTCGCTCGCTCGAAGCCGAGATGCAGCGACGACAGCGCATCTTCGCGGCGGCCGGCGAGGGGATCGACACGCTCGACGCCTACACGGCGACCCTGCCCTCCGAGCCCATGCCCCGCCTGCTGCTCGTGGTCGACGAGTTCGCCATGCTGGCGAAAGAGCATCCGGAGGTGCTCTCCTCGCTCGTGAGCATCGGCGCCGTCGGCCGTACGCTCGGCGTGCACATGATCCTCGCGACCCAGCGGCCAGCCGGAGTCGTCACCGACGACATCCTCGCCAACACCAACCTCCGAGTCGCCCTGCGGGTCCAGAGCCGCGACGACTCCGTCCATGTGATCGGCGCACCGAGCGCCTCCGAGATCTCGCGCACCCAGACCGGCCGCGCCTACGTCAAGCTCGGGCAGAACGACATCACGCCGGTGCAGACCGCGCTCGTCACGGGCCGAGCGGAGGCAGAGCCGGCCGAGACGGTCGAGATCCAGCCCGTCGGCTTCACGGGAGCCTCCACTGCGCCGCCGCCCCCCACGGTCGACGAGTCCTCTCCGAGCGACCTCGACCTCCTCCTCGATGCCGTGGTCGCCGCGAACGCGGAGGCTCATCTTGCGCCTCCGCGTCCGGTCTGGCCGGAGCCCCTCGGCGAGCGGGTGCTCCTGGGAGGCGGCACAGCGGAGTCCGAGCTCGGAACCGTCCTCGACGATGTCGTGCGGGTCGCCCTGTCAGACGATCCGGAGCACCAACGGCAGATCGCGGCAGGATGGGATATCCGGGAGGGAAACCTGCTGCTGATCGGGATCCCGGGCAGCGGCACCAGCACCGCTCTCGCCTCGCTCGCTCTCACGGCCGCACGGCACTTCCCGCCCGACGAGCTCGATCTTCTCGTCCTCGACGCCACGGGCCGCGAGGGTGCGCCGCTCGAGGCCCTCCCGCACACCGTGGCGTACGTCGGCGCGGGGCCCGGAGCGCACGAGACGCAGACACGCTTCCTCCGCCACGTGCGCGACGAGGTCCGCCGTCGGCGTGCCTCCGCCGACGCCCGGCGCCGCACCATCGTGATGATCGACGGACTGGCCGCCCTCCGGGACGAGTTCTCGGACATCGAGGGGCTAGCTCTCCTCGACGGGCTCTACCGCGCCTACGCCGACGGACCGGCGCTCGGCCTGCACTTCGCCGTGACCACCACGCGAGTGAGGGCTCTGCCGTCAGCGATGGAGGAGGTCACCACGCAGAAGTGGCTGTTCCGCCTCGCCGATCCGCAGGACTACTCCTTCGCCGGGCTGAAGGCGACACACACGCCGCCGCCAGTGCCGGGTCGCTGCGTGATGACCACTTCGCTCCTCCAGTCGCACGTCGCGGCCACGGTGACCCCCCTGATCGACGCCGTCGCCGAGATCACGGCGACCGCGCCTCCAAGCCTTGCGAAGCACCCCGCGATCGGAATCCTGCCCGAGCGGGTCGCGGTGGGCGACCTCGGCGTACACGCGCGCTTCGACTCCGAGCCGTGGTCGATCCCGATCGGGCTGGACGAGGCCGATCTCGCCCCCGTCTCGCTCGAGGTCTTCGAGGGCGAGCACGCCCTCGTAGCCGGCCCCGCACGCTCGGGCAAGTCGACGGTGCTCCTCGCGATCGCGGAGGCGGCCCGTGCGGCCTCGACGCCGGAGCACCCCGTCGCGGTGTGGGGTGCCTGCGGTCGGCGATCGCCGCTCCTCGACGCAGGGCTCGACCGGCTCGCCGTCGACGTGGGCGGGCTCGCAGACCTCCTTGCCGGCCTCCTCGTAGAGACGAGCACGGTGCTGCTGCTCATCGACGACGCCGAGCGCTGGGACGACCCCGACCAGGCGATCGCGACGCTGATCACGACGCCTCGTCCGGGTCTCCGCGTCGTCGCGGCCGGCCGCTCGACCGAGCTGCGGAACTCCTACTCGCACTGGACGAAGACCCTCGCCCGCTCCCGATGCGGCCTCCTCCTCCAACCCGACGTCGACAGCGACGGGAGCCTGTTCGGCATCGCGCTCCCGAGGCGCACCCCGGTGCCCGCGACGATCGGCCGCGGCTACGCGTGCCTCGCGGGGGCGCTCCACTTCGTGCAGTCGGTGTCGCCAACGCCCGCGCGCCCGAGGTAGGGCGTGTTCCGCCCCGCCCATCGCCGGAGGGGGCGGAAGGCCCCGATCAGCTGCCGCCGCCGGCCGCGAAGATGTTCTGTGAGATCGTCGCGAGCTGCGTGCGCAGCTCCTCCAGCTCGTGCTTGGCCCTGTCGAGGGCCGATCTGGTCTCGGGCCAGGTCGAGGACCGGAACTGCGAGGCCAGCGGACCGTCCCAGACGTTCGGATCCGACAGGGTCCGACCCTGTGCGTCTAACTGGTTGATCTGATCGCTCAGACCGCCGTTGACGATCGACTGGATCTGCTGGATCGCCGACTTCGCCTGCTCGGTCGAGAGGACACGTGACATGAACCACACCCTTCTTGTGTTCGAGACGGGACCCTCCCGCTCGGCTCCTCCTCCCGCCGCGCGGCAAGAGTGAGGATATCTCGCTAGTGTAGAAGCCGACCTCTTACCCCTGAGAGGTGACGACAGCATCGGACGACACCCGGCGCAGGACGTCGCCTACTCGCGTGTCGTGATCGCGAACGGATCGCTCGCGAGATCGGCGAAGTTGCCCACGCGGGCGCGCAGCTCACACGCCGGCGTCATTGAGAGCGCCGTCACCGTCAACCCGTCGGACGACACCGCGACGGCCCCGCCGCAGCCGTCGCTGAGGCGCACCCCCGAGACTCCGCCCGCGATCGCGTCGAGCATGCCGCTCGCCCGCCCCGTGGACGGGCTCGTGAAGAGCGGGTTCACGGGATCGACACCCGCCGGCCACACCGGCACGAGGGTCACCGGCAGGGCGGTCTGGCTGACCGTGCGTGCCGGTGTCTCGATCCTGACGTCGCGGATCCGTTGGACCGCGTAGGCGGTGCCGCTGACACCGACATCCGACACGGCGGCGGCCGTCGCCGCGGCCGCTCGATCGAGCCACGCACGCAGGGCGCCCGGATCGCCGACGTCGAGGACCATGCTCGCGGCGACCTCGACCGAGCCCTGAGCCGGGATCTCCACTCCGGTGAGACTCCACCCGCAGTCGACCCCGACCCCCGTCACGCTCGGCCGGTTCCGGACACCCACGGCTCCCGACCACGAGACGGCCGGGCACTCCGCCGCCATGCCGGGCAGCACCTCGAGCAGCGGCGCGCTCAGCGGCGCGCTCTGGGCCGAGTACGAGAATCTCAGCGACAGGACGCGGCTCTCGGAGTCGTAGCTCGCGCTGCGAGCGACTCCCAGGCCTGCGGGGAGCGGGCGGTCCTGCTGCTGGACCGCGAACGTGCCACCCGACGACTCCGAAGGAGGCCCCTCTGCGCGCGGCAGGATCGCAACGAGGACCGCCCCCACAAGGACCAGGGCCGCGCCGACCGCGGCCAGGATCATCCGCACCTCCCGGCGCCGAGAAGCGGGCGTCGCGGGAGCGGAGGCGGCAGGAGCCGCCGCACGCAGCTCCCGCCGGGTCACCGGGCGCACGATCGTGGGGCTCGACGCCGGGCCGAGCTCGGGAACAGGCCCCGGAGACACCTCCGCCCCGCGCTCCTCGATCGCCGGCCCGCCCCGCAGGAGCGTCGCGGGCCGCGCCGCCTCCTCGAACGACGGGGCCTCGACGGCGCGGGGACGGGCGGGGAGCCCGGCGACCGCTCCTTCGAGCGCACGCAGGAGCCCAGCCGCCTCGGCGGCCGTCGGCCTCGCGGCTGGATCCTTCGCGAGCATCCGGTCGAGAACCCGAGCGACACGCTCCGGCAGCTCGAGCTGTGGCGGCACCGTCGACACGTGCCGATATGCCACGGTCAGGTCGGTGCCGGCTCCAGCGAAGGGCGTCCGTCCACTCAACAGCTCGTACAGCAGGATGCCGGCGGCATAGACGTCACTCGGAGGCCCCGCCTCTCCGACCGTCAGCATCTCGGGCGAGAGGTACTCGGGGGTGCCGATGACGCCCGTCGTCGAGCGCGGCCCCTCCGAGACCACCCGGGCTATCCCGAAGTCCGAGACGCGGACCGCCTGGCCGAGGTCGTCGATCCCCGCGGCGAGCAGGACGTTGTCGGGCTTCACGTCGCGATGGACGATGCCGATCGCATGCGCCGCCGCGAGGGCCTCGAGCACAGCGCCCGTCGCCGCGAGCGCCCATTCCGGCGCCAACGGCCCCTCGGCGACGAGGAGGTCGCGCAGCGACCCTCCTCCGACGAGTTCCATCACCAGCGCGAGCGTCTCGCCCTCCACCACCAGATCGCGCACGGCCACCACTCGCGGATGCCGGAGCCTGGTCAGTACCGAGCGCTCGCGGACGAACCTCTCGACCAGCCCCGGATCGTGGACGAGCTCGCGCCTCAGCAGCTTCGCGGCGAGCTCCGAGCCGTCTCGGGAGTCACGGACGCGCCAGACCTCGCCGAACGCGCCTGCTCCGATCCGCTCGAGCAGACGGTAATGCGCGCCCAACGCCTCGCCGGAGCCCCGCGCCATCGGCGCCTCCTTCCCGAGCTTTCGTCGACTTCGGCGAGAAGTGTAGCGGGAGGCGCGAGCAGCGCCGGTCATCGGGCGCGATCGTCGCCCTCACGTGCGCCGATCAGAAACCCTCGTTGAACCTCGGCGCGTAGTCGGCGCCCAGTGTCTCGAGCTCCTCCGCCGTGAGCTCGAGCGCGAGCGAAGCCACCGCGTCGTCGAGGTGGTGCAGCGTGGTCGCGCCCACGATCGGCGCCGTCACCACCTCGTGCTGGCGAACCCAGGCGAGCGCGACCTGCGCCCTCGGCACTCCGCGCTGCTCGGCGACGTGAGCGACAGCCGCGATCGTGCGCCGGTCCGACTCCTCCTGCTGGTGGTAGAGCGTCGCGCCGAAGGCGTCGGTCTCGGTGCGCGGCGTGGTCGTCTCCGCGTCGCGAGTGAGGCGCCCACGCGCCAGCGGCGACCACGGGATGACGCCGACCCCCTGGTCGAGACAGAACGGATGCAGCTCGCGCTCGTCTTCGCGCTGAATCAGGTTGTACTGGTCCTGCATCGAGACGAAACGCGTCCACCCGCCGAGATCGGCGGTGTACTGCGCCTTCGCGAACTGCCACGCCCACATGCTCGAGGCGCCGATGTACCGCGCCTTCCCCGAACGGACGACGTCGTGCAGCGTCTCCATCGTCTCCTCGATCGGCGTCTCCGGGTCCCAGCGATGGATCTGGTAGAGGTCGACGTAGTCGGTGCCGAGGCGACGGAGGCTGTCGTCGATCGCGCTGAGGATGTGTCGTCGCGAGAGTCCGCCCCCATTGGGTCCCGGGCGCATCCGCCCGTGGACCTTCGTCGCGATGACCACGTCCTCGCGCACCGCGAAGTCGGCCAGGGCGCGTCCGACGAACTCCTCGCTCGTCCCGTCCGAATAGATGTCGGCCGTGTCGAAGGTCGTGATGCCCAGCTCGAGGGCGCGGCGGAGGAAGGGACGGGACTCCTCCTCGCCCATGGTCCAACCGTGAGCGCCCCGGTCGGGCGCACCGAAGCTCATGCAGCCGAGGATGATGGCGGACACCTGGAGTCCGCTGGTGCCGAGTCGTGTGGAGTCCATGGGTCGCTTCCCGTGTCGGTGGAGGGGATGCCTCAGGGTCGCACCCGGCCACGCCGAGCGCCAGCCGGTGCTGACTCTCCTCCGACACTGAGGCCCACGAGACGCCTCAGACGGGCCCCTCCTCGCGCCGTGTGGCGGCAACGACGCTGGGCAGCAGCACCATGGCCGCCCCGAGCGCCGCGGGAGCCAGAAGGGCCCAGCCGACCTCCGGCACCGCATAGTGCCCCTGGAACGTTCCGAGGGCGACCGCCGCCTGAACGAGCTGCATCGTGAGGGCGGAGCCGCGCATCCAGCCGCGCCGGCGCACTGCGCCTGCCGTCGTCGCGGCCGCCCACCCGAGAGCGATGAGTGCCAGCACGACGATCGCAACGCCTCCGCCCACCGTGTCGGCCGGAGTGCTCAGCAGTTCGACCACGAGCCAGAGGGCGACGAGGCTGACGGCGACGGTCTCGACCGCCAGGACGACGATCAGGACCACCAGACCGGGGGGTAGGCGCCGTGCGCGGCGCCCGTCGATCGGCCTGTTCTGCTCACTGATCACAGCCACATCCCATCCAGGACTCTTGATTCGGGCTCAGCACCGTGACAGGCTAGTCCAGTTCGTTTCACCGCTCACAGGGTCGTGGGTTTCCGCCGATGTGACCATCCGATCCAGCCGCGCCGCGAGGCACGGCCACGAGCCGGACGGTCAACAGTGCCCCCAGCACGAGGCACGAATCGAGCGCCGTCCCGTCCACCTCCCCGGTCCACCCCGAGCCTTCGCTCGGGGCATCGAGGCGTGCGCCGGCGAGTGCGCTGGGTTGGTGCCCGTGCCGGGTCGGAGTGTTCGTCGGGATCGTCGGCGTGACTCGATCATCCCACCCGAACACTGCGTGGTTCCTCCACGCACGCCTTCACACAAGGAGCACCTGCATGGACTGGCGCGACAAGGCCGCTTGCCTCACCGCTGACCCCGAGCTTTTCTTCCCGGTCGGCAACACCGGACCCGCCGTCGACCAGATCGAGAAGGCGAAGTCGGTGTGCGCACGCTGCACCGTCACCGAGGTGTGCCTCCAGTATGCCCTCGAGACCGGCCAGGACTCGGGCGTGTGGGGCGGACTCAGCGAGGACGAGCGCCGCGCCCTCAAGCGCCGAGCGGCACGCGCCCGCCGCGCCTCCTAGAGCATCTCCGCCGTTCCCGCGGCGGTATCGACGAGACCCCCGCCGCCTGAGGGCAGTGGGGGTCTCGTCGTCTCGGAGGCCCGTGCGGCGTCAGGACCGCGAGCGCTCCAGCCACCGCAGCGGCACCTCGATCGTGACCTCGGTCCCGCGTCCGACGAGAGTGTGCCAGTCGATGGTGCCGCCCAGCTCGCCCTGGATGAGGGTGCGGACGATCTGCGTCCCGAGCCCGGACCCCACTTTCCCTTCCGGCAGCCCGACTCCGGTGTCGCGGACCTTCACCGTCAGCTCGTCGTCGACGCGGGTCGCCACGATCTCGACGTCGCCCTCGCGACCGGCGAGTCCGTGCTCGACCGCGTTGGTGACGAGTTCGGTCAGCGCTAGGGCGAGCGGAGTCGCGTACTCGCTCGGCAGGTTGCCGAAGCTTCCGTTCAACGTCGGGTGGACGGTGGTGTTGTGGGTCGAGGCGACCTCGGCGATCAACAGCAGCACGCGATCGAAGACGGCGTCGAAGTCGACGTTCTGATTGAGCCCCTCCGAGAGCGTGTCGTGGACGACCGCGATCGCGGCGACCCGACGCATCGCCTGGGTGAGCGCCTCTCTGGCGAGGTCGGAGTGGGTGCGGCGGGCCTGGATGCGCAGCAAGGAGGCGACGGTCTGCAGGTTGTTCTTGACCCGGTGGTGGATCTCGCGGATCGTCGCGTCCTTCGTGATGAGCTCGCGTTCCTGGTGACGCAGCTCGGTCACGTCGCGGCACAGCACCACGGCCCCGACGCGCTCGCCCCGGTCGCGAATGGGGATCGCACGCAACGAGACAGTGACCCCACGCGCCTCGATGTCGGTGCGCCAGGGCGCCCGGCCCGTGACGACGAGGGGGAGCGACTCGTCGATGACGATCTTGCCGGTGAGGAGCTGGGTGGTGACCTCGGCGAGCGACTCCCCCTCGAGCTCGTCCGCGAAGCCGATGCGGTTGAAGGCCGAGAGGGCGTTGGGGCTGGCGAACGTGGTGATGCCGTCGACGTCAAGACGGATCAGTCCGTCTGACGCGCGAGGAGCCCCGCGCCGGGGACCGGTGGGCGCACCGAGGTCGGGGAAGTCGCCCGAGGCGATCATCGAGAAGAGGTCGTTCGCGCAGTCGTTGAACGTCAGCTCCTGACGGCTGGGCGTCCGCGTCTCGCTGAGGTTGGTGTGCCGCGTGACGACGGCGATCGGCCGGGCCGATGTGCGACTGTCGGAGGCACCCAGCCGACGCAGGACCGGCACCGCCCGCACGCGCGTGGGCGTCTCCTCGAACCAGTCAGGTGCCGAGGTGTCGACGATGCGCGCCGTCTCGAAGGCCTCGACGACCTGCGCCCGCCACTCCGATTTGAGCCGCTGGCCGACGAAGTCGCGGTAGAAGAGCGTCGCCGCGCTGGAGGGGCGGGCGTGGGCGACCGCGACGAAGCTCTCGTCGGCCGTCGGCGCCCAGAGCACGATGTCGGCGAACGCGAGATCGGCGAGCAGTTGCAGGTCGCCGACGAGGAGGTGCATCCACTCGACATCCGCCTCGGTGGAGCGGCCGTGGGAGAGGACGAGATCACTGAGGGTCGACACCCGTCAAGACTAGGCGCTTCCGAGCGGCACCTTCGGGCGGCTCGGGGCAGGAGGCGCACCGCACCTCGACGGACCGCGCCGGGTTATCCACAGCTTGGCGTCGAGCCGATAACGAGCATCTCTCACCTGCTTCGATGGGCACATCCTGCGCAACGCCCTCTGCGCACCCGCCCCGACCGAGCCGAAGGAGACCCGACCCGTGACACGCTCGTCCTGTCCTAGGAGCCCCATCGATGAGCCTCCCGTTGACCGCGTTCGACTACCGGACGCTGCCGCTCGAGCCCGACACGCTACCGCGGTCCCCGGTCGCTGCGTACTTCGCGCCGCAGCCGACGGCCCGAGAGGAGCTGCCCGATCCGGAGCCGGTGCTCGCGCGGCTCACCCTGCTCGTCCTCGAGATCATGGAGGGATCGCGCGACATCGACCAGATCGCGCGCTGGCTGAGTGACGAGGTCTACACGAACCTCCAGCGCCGCGTGGTGCTCGCCGCACGCTCGCGGAGCGTCACAGGACGCACAGGTCAGCGGATCCCGTTCACGATCGGCCGAGTGCTGACCACCGAGCCGCGCGACGGCGTGATCGAGGGCGTCATCCTCGTGCACAGCCGGATCCGCACCCGCGCCGTCGCGATCCGGCTCGAGGGACGGGACGCGCGATGGCGAGCGACGGCGATCACGGTGCTCTGAGCGCACCGGTCGGCCGCGTACCCGTCGCGGCGCCGGCCGCCGAGCCCGACGGGTCCTCAGTCGCCGAGCGTGCGGGGGTCCCGGCCCCGCAGCTGCGGCACCGGAACCCCTGCAGCGCGAGAGCGCGGCTCAACGACGCTTGGACTGCGCGCGGCGCTCCTCGCGGTTGGCGGGAGGCTGCTCCCCCGCCTGCGACTTCTGGCCGAAGGCGCCGGTGGTCGTCGCCTGCTCGACCTCGGGCCGCGCCTGACGCGACTCGGCGGCGCGCGCTTTCGCCGTGGCGGCCTGCTGCACCTGACCGCGTTGATTGCGGACCTCGACCCCGCCGGAATCGCTCGGCGCCGAATAGCTGAGCTTGTCCGTCGCGGCGACGGGCTGAGCGAGCCCCTTGGCAGCGACTCCGGCGACCTCGCCCTGCTCCTGGGTGATCTCGACCTCGAGGTTGAAGAGGAAGCCGACGGTCTCTTCGCGGATCTGGCCCATCATCTGCTGGAACAGGGCGAAGCCCTCACGCTGGTACTCGACCAGCGGGTCGCGCTGCGCCATCGCGCGCAAGCCGATGCCGTCCTTGAGGTAGTCCATCTCATAGAGATGGTCGCGCCAGCGACGGTCGATCACCGAGAGCACCACCCGGCGCTCGAGCTCGCGCATCGCGGCCGAGCCCAGCTGCTCCTCGCGTCGCTCGTAGGCGAGCTTGGCGTCCGAGAGGATCTCGCGACGCATGAACTCCTTGTTGATGCGGCCGCGGCTCCCCGCCTCCTGGACGACCTCGTCGATCGTGAGGCTGACGGGGTAGAGCGTCTTGAGCTCGGTCCAGAGGGCGTCGAAGTCCCAGTCGTCGCCGTTGCCGTCTCCCGTGTGCACCTCAAGGATCTCGTCGATCACGTCGACCAGGAAGCGCTGGGTGCGCTCGTGCAGGTCGTCGCCCTCGAGGATGTGGCGTCGGTCGGAGTAGATCGCCTCACGCTGACGGTTGAGGACGTCGTCGTACTTGAGGACGTTCTTGCGAATCTCGGCGTTGCGCGCCTCCACCTGCGACTGCGCGCTCCGGATCGCGCGCGAGACGACCTTCGACTCGATGGCGATGTCGTCGGGGACGTTGCTGCGCCCCATCAGCGCCTCAGCCGCTCCGGAATTGAACAGACGCATGAGGTCGTCGGTGAGCGAGAGGTAGAAGCGGCTCTCGCCCGGATCGCCCTGACGGCCCGAACGGCCCCGCAGCTGATTGTCGATGCGGCGCGACTCGTGGCGCTCGGTGCCGAGGACGTAGAGTCCGCCGGCGGCCTGCACCTTCTCGGCCTCCTCGTTCACAGTCGCCTTGACCGCCGCGAAGACCTCGTCCCACGCGGCCTCATACTCCTCCGGGGTCTCGGAGGGGCTGAGCCCCTTGCCGTTCATCTCGGCGACCGCGAGGAACTCGGCGTTGCCGCCGAGCATGATGTCGGTGCCGCGGCCGGCCATGTTGGTCGCGACGGTGACGGCGCCCAGGCGACCGGCCTGCGCGACGATCGCCGCCTCCCGCGCGTGGTTCTTGGCGTTCAGCACCTCGTGCCGAACGCCCTTCTTCGCGAGGAGGCGCGAGAGGTACTCGCTCTTCTCGACGCTCGTCGTGCCGACCAGGACGGGCTGGCCCGCCGCGTGGCGCTCGGCGATGTCCTCGACGACCTGCTCGAACTTGACCTGCTCGTTCTTGTAGACGAGGTCGGCGTTGTCGATGCGCTGCATCTTGCGGTTCGTGGGGATCGGGACGACGCCGAGCTTGTAGGTGGCCATGAACTCGGCCGCCTCGGTCTCGGCGGTTCCGGTCATGCCGGAGAGTTTGGAGTAGAGCCGGAAGTAGTTCTGCAGCGTGACGGTCGCGAGGGTCTGGTTCTCTGCCTTGACCTGCACGCCCTCCTTCGCCTCGATCGCCTGGTGGATGCCCTCGTTGTAGCGGCGCCCCGCGAGGATGCGGCCAGTGTGCTCATCGACGATGAGGACCTCACCGTTGAGGACGACGTAGTCCTTGTCTTTCTTGAACAGCGCGCGGGCCTTGATCGCGTTGTTGAGGAACGAGATCAGCGGGGTGTTGGCCGACTCGTAGAGGTTGTCGATGCCGAGGTAGTCCTCGACCTTCTCGATGCCGGGCTCGAGCACTCCGACGGTGCGCTTCTTCTCGTCGACCTCGAAGTCCTCGCCGTCGACGAGGCGCTTGGCGAGGTTCGCGAACTCGGCGAACCAGCGATTGGCCTCTCCCGAGGCGGGGCCTGAGATGATCAGCGGGGTGCGGGCCTCGTCGATGAGGATCGAGTCGACCTCGTCGACGATGGCGTAGAAGTGGCCGCGCTGGACCATGTCCTGCGCCTGCCACGCCATGTTGTCGCGCAGATAGTCGAAGCCGAACTCGTTGTTGGTGCCGTAGGTGATGTCGGCGGAGTACTGCTCGCGGCGCTGCTCCGGGGTCTGCCCCGAGAGGATGACGCCAGTCGTCATGCCCAGGGCACGGAAGACGCGTCCCATGAGCTCGGACTGATAGGAGGCGAGGAAGTCGTTGACCGTGACGATGTGCACGCCGCGGCTCGCAATGGCGTTGAGATAGGCCGGGAGGGTCGCGACGAGGGTCTTGCCCTCTCCCGTCTTCATCTCGGCGATGTTGCCGAGGTGCAGGGCCGCTCCGCCCATGAGCTGCACGTCGAAGTGGCGGAGTCCGAGGGTCCGGCGCGAGGCCTCGCGCACGGCGGCGAATGCCTCCGGGAGGAGGTCGTCGAGCGACTCGCCGTTCGAGTAGCGCTCGCGCAGCTCGACCGTCTCGTTCTTCAGCTCCTCGTCGCTGAGGTGCGTGAAGTCCTCTTCGAGGGCGTTGACGGCCTTCGCGTAGTTCTCGAGGCGGCGGAGGACCCGCCCCTCCCCGACGCGAAGGACCTTTTCGAGAACTGAGGCCACGGGGTACTCCAAAAAAGTAGAAGACAGGACTGCGCGCCGGAGCGCGGAGCGCGACCAGCCTAGTCGCGGAGCGCTGTGCGCGGACCGGAGATGCCGTCCTCCCTCGGCGGACGTGCAGGAGAGGAGGGAGGACCGAGCAGAAAAGGGGCCCCGACACGCTCGGTGCCGGGGCCCCTCCAGGGGGTCGTGGGGCTCAGCCCGCCGCCTGCTCGGCCAGCTCGTCGGCCTCGTCGCCGAGGCCGATCACGCCATAGTCCCACCCCTTGCGGCGGTAGACGACGCTCGGCCGGTCGGTCTCGGAGTCGATGAAGAGGTAGAAGTCGTGACCGACCAGCTCCATGTAGTCGACGGCGTCGTCCACGGTCATCGACACGGAGGCGAAGACCTTCTTGCGGATCACGACGGGGCAGTACGGCTCCTCGGCGTCGTCGTCCGCGGGTTCTGGCGCGCTCTGCTCCTGCACCGGGACCACGCCGGTGCTGAGCTTCTCGAGGACCTCGGCGTCTGCGGGCTGGATGGCGACCACGCTGAAGTCGTCGGCCGCCGCGTCGCGAAGCGAGGTGGGCCGATGCTGTCCACGATGCACCTTCTTGCGATCCTTGGCGCGTCTCACGCGTTCGAGGAGGCGGCCGATCGCGACGTCGAACGCGGCGTACTTGTCGGCTCCGCTCGCTTCGGCACGAACCACGGGCCCTTTGCCGATCAAGGTCAGTTCGACGCGATCTCCGTTGCCCGCGCCCTTGCCCTCGCTGTGCCGGCTCGCTTTGATCTCGAGTGCGAGCGCACGATCGGCCAGGTGCGAGATCTTCTCCGACTTCTCCGTCGCATACGCGCGGAAACGATCGGTGATGTCCACGTTGCGTCCTGTGATGTCGATGTCCATGACAACCTCCCAGTCGAGTACGGCGTGCCGCCCTGCTCCGGGCGGACCGTTCGCGCCGTGACCCCCACCGTAGCCCCCGGCCCCCGAACTGTCACCGAACGTTCATCGGGAACTCGCCGGGGACCGCGAGGGGCGGTCGGCGGATCTGTCGGCGTGACGGAGCGGCGTACCCGCGAGCACGACGGCTCCGCGTACCCCGCCTCCCCCCGCCCTGACCGCTCGGCGCAGCTCGAGCAGGGTCGCCCCGGAAGTGACGACGTCGTCGACGAGCACGACCTCGCCGTCGAGCGGGCGCCGGACGCGGAACGCGCCGTCGACGTTGCCGCTGCGCTCGAGCCGGCCGAGGCCGACCTGATCGAACACGAGACGCCTCCGGCGGGCGGGAGAACTCGCCCGAGCGCCCGCAGCACGCACAAGCAGGGGCACCGGATCGAAGCCGCGCCGAAGCCGGCGCAGGAAGGATCCGGGAGGGACGACGAGGGTCGCGGGAGCGCGAGCGTCGCGCGGTGCGAGGCCGGCCAGGAGCGCGGGGCGGAGCACCCCGGCGAGCGCCGGAACGGCCGAGGTGCGCGCCTCCTCCTTGAGCGCGAGCACCAGACGCCGAACGACCCCCGTGTAGGCGGCTCCGGTCACGACCTCGAGCGGATCGTCGGGAGGTCCGAGCACACGGTGACCGAGCACGGCCTGATGCGCTAGCTCAGCGGAGCAGGGACCGCACGGCGCGCGGGTGGTCTCGCCGCCGCACGCAGGGCAGTCGAGCGGGAGGAGGACGGCGAGGGCATCGAGGAGGTGATCGCGCAGCATCCTCCGAGCATGATCGTCGCCGCCCGCGGCCGGGCCTGGTGGACGCCCTCCGGGGAGGACACGCCGCGGGGACCGCACTGTGGAGGAGGCTCGACGTCACCGCCCCGGCACCAGCCGCCCGCGCGTCACGACCCCATCCCGGTCTGCGACGCGAGCACCCGGACCTGGGTCGCGATCGTCTGCCAGGCCGAGCCGCGCTGCTGGCGCAGCTCGCCCCCCTCGGCCAACAGCCGGATCTGCGTGGACGCGTTGCCCGCGGCGATCTGACGCGTGCCGCTGGTGGTGCCGAGCGGAGTCTCTCCGCCTCCGACGACGTCCATCGTCACCGTGTCCTCGCCGTTCGAGGAGCGCACGACGGAGGCGACGTCGAGTTCGTCCGTCCAGCTCGCGGCGACGGCCGTCCCCGGCGTCGAACGCAGGACGACGGGCTCACCGACGGCGACCGGCTGGCCGTCCCCGGCGCGTGTGATGCCCGCGACGAGGACCGTCGCCTGCTGGCCGTCCTGCGCGAGGGCGAGCATCCTCGTGCCGTCTCGGGACACCGCGATCGAGGCGATCGAGTCGATCTCGGACCACGCGGTCGCCACTTGGAAGGAGGTCGAGCCGTCGCCGGCGTAGGCGACGAGCTGGTTGGGGGCCGAGGAGGGCACCGACCAGACGTAGCCGAGCGGATCCACGGTGGGCGCCACCAGGCCCGATCGCGCGTCGAGCAGCAGGTCGGGGCGACCGGGAGCGACGACCGTGACTCCCGCGTTCGCCAAGACGACAGCGCTCGCGTCGGAGCCGGTGCCCTTCTGGACGCCGAGGACGGCGGCTCGCGGCGAGAGCGCGCGCACGCGGTCCGAGATCCCGAGCTCGGCGAGCCCCGACGAGCCGAGGAAGCCGAAGCCCTGATCGGTGAGCACGAGAGGCCTCGTGTCGACGCGGGGCGAGGTCGGCAGCCCCGTCACCTCCGCCGGCACCTCGATCGGATTCTGCTCGACCGAGAGTGTGACGCCGGTGACGTTGGAGATGTTGGCGAGACTCCGGTTGAGTTGGAGCGCCATCAGGCGCCACTGGCGTTGGTCGGCGCCGAGCGCGGCGGAGTTGAGGTCGACCACCGCGCGCTGCGCCTCGACGGGCACCGTCTCGGCGGCGAGCGCCGAGCCGCTCGGGAACGCCGAGACGACGGCGCCCGAGTCGCGCATCCATGCGGTCGGACCGCGCAAGAGCTCGGTGACGATCGTGGTGCTGGTCGAGCTGTCGGCCCGGGAGGCGAACCAGCGCAGATCCGGGACCAGGTAGCTGTAGCTCGGGTCGAAGAAGTAGAGCGCGTGGGTCGAGAACACCTGGCCGAAGGTGGTGCGGTCGATGACCACGCCGCTGGGCGGCGCGCTGATCCGCCACTCGCCGCCCTCCTGGACGAAGCCGTAGTCGAGGGTGAGCGCGGCGGTCGTTGCCACGTCGGCGTACACCCCGGTCGCGTCGACCTCGGCCACCGGAGTGAGGGACAGGGAGAGCACCGAGTCCGACTTCGTGGTCGCGGTGCGCTGGCCCTCGTCGACGGTGACGTGCTCGCCCGGCGTCCAGGCGGCTCCGCTCGCGAGGAACTCCCGCGCGATCTTGTAGTTGTTCTGCGGGCTGGACGCGGCGTCGATGAAACCGTTCAGGATGTCGCGTTGCGAGGCTCCGGCGGCGGGGCCGGACGGGAGGAAGTCGTACTGCAGATCCTGCGGGGCCGCGTCGGGCTGACCGACCCCCACGTCGCCGTCACGCGGGATGCCCGCGCAGCCCGCGAGCGCGAGGGCGAGCAGGAGGACGCCGGCGAGCGCGCGCAGCCGGCTCACGGTGCCGCCTCCGTCGTGGGCTGCGGGGCCTCGGGGCGCTGCTCGGGCGGCAGGAGGAGCGGCGGGAGCACGATCGGGCCGGTGAAGGCCTGCTCCCCCGCGTCCGCGGGCGGAAGCGGGAGCGGCGAGGACTCGATCCGCTGGCCGCGTCGGCGCGGCACGGTCAGACGGAAGCACGCGCCGTGGTCGGGCATCGACCACACCTGGAGCCAGCCGTCGTGCAGGGCCGTGTCCTCCTGTGCGATCGAGAGGCCGAGTCCCGTGCCGCCCAGGGTGCGGCGGCGTGAGGGATCGGCGCGCCAGAAGCGATCGAACACGCGCGCCACCTCCTCATCGTTCATGCCGTGGCCGTAGTCGCGGACGGCGAGCGCGACCGCCGACTCGTTGCTGTCGACGGTGACGACGATCTCACGACCGTCGCCGTGCTCGATCGCGTTGCCGAGGAGGTTACGCACGATGCGTCGGATCCTCCTCGGATCGAGGTCGGCGTCGAAGTAGCCGCCGGGCGCCGACAGCGTGAGGACGGAGCCGTTCGCCGTGGCGATGCCCCGCATGCTCTCGATCTCGTCGTCGGCGAGCCGGACGAGGTTGACGGGCTCGAGTTCGAGCTCGGCAGAACCCGCATCGTGCCGTGAGATCTCGAGCAGATCGGCGAGGAGGCTCTCGAACCGCGCGATCTGGCCGTGCAGCAGCTCGACGGTCCGCTCGGCGACCGGCGGGAAGTCCTCGCGCTGGTGATACAGCACGTCTCCCGCGAGCTTCATCGTCGTCAGCGGCGTGCGCAGCTCGTGCGACACGTCCGAGACGAAGCGCTGCTGCACCTGGCTGAGTGTCGCGAGCTCGCTGATCTGATCCTGGAGGCTGTCGGCCATGCCGTTGAAGGAACGGGCGAGCGTCGCGATCACGTCCTGACCGCGCTCGGGGATCCGTACCTCGAGATCGCCCGCCGCGAGACGTTGGCTCGTGACCGCCGCGACGCGCACGGGCGCTACGACGAGGCGCACCACGACCCAGCTCACTGCGCCGATCAGGAGGATGAGCAGAACGCCCGCGATGGCGAGCACCTGCTGCACGAACTGCAGCGTCCGCTCGGCGTCGACGAGGGAGTAGCCGATATAGAGCTCGTACCGCCCCGCCGAGCTCGGCAGCTCGAGGGTCGAGCCGACGAGGATGCCCGGCTGCTCCTGACCCGGGTCGCCGAGCGTCACCGACTGCCAGTACTGCCCGTCGGAGCCGGCCTGCACCCGCGCACGGAGCTGGGAGCTGATGATGCCGTCTTGCAGCTCCCGGTTGTAGACGTCCTGCGGGGCGAGCGGAGACGCGTCCTGGCCGGGCGCCCGCACCACGGCGATCAGCGCCGAGGAGGACGCGTCGCGGATGGCGGTGCGGACCGAGCTCATCACCTCCTCCATGTCTTGCCGCGTCGACACCGTCGCCGCGTCCAGGTAGCCCTGCGCGGCTCGCGTGGCGCGAGAGGTGTCGCCGGTGACCTGCGACAGTCGCGACTGGAAGAGGTTGTCGCTGATGCTGTACGAGAGGTACCCCCCGGTCGAGCCGATGGCGATGCCCGAGAGCAGCACCGTGATGGCCACGGCGCGGAACTGCAGCGAGGTTCTCCAGACTCGCAGGACCCGGCCCGGCCAGCGGCGGAGGGCGGGGACGCCCGGACGAGCCGGAGGCACGGTCAGCTCGGGACCACGGCGCCGGCGCGGTAGCCGACGCCGCGCACGGTCATCACGATACGAGGGTCGTCGGGGTCCTTCTCGACCTTCGCGCGCAGGCGCTGCACGTGCACGTTCACGAGCCGCGTGTCGGCCTTGTAGTGGTAGCCCCACACCTGTTCGAGGAGCATCTCGCGGGTGAAGACCTGCTGCGGCTTCGAGGCGAGTGCGAGCAGCAGATCGAACTCGAGCGGAGTGAGGCCGATCCGGGTCTCTCCGCGGCGCACCTCGTGGCCGGCGATGTCGAGGCTGAGGTCGCCGACCTGCAACACGGCGTTGGCCGCGACCTGCGCCGGGCGCAGTCGCGTCTTGATGCGCGCGACCAGCTCCTTGGGCTCGAAGGGCTTCACCATGTAGTCGTCCGCTCCCGACTCGAGCCCCTGGACGACGTCGGCCGTGTCGGACTTCGCCGTCAGCATGATGATCGGCACGCCCGACTCGGTGCGGATCGCGCGGCAGACCTCGATGCCGTCCATCCCGGGGAGCATGAGGTCGAGCAGGACCAGATCGGGGCGAGCCTTGCGGAAGGCCTCGAGCGCACTCGATCCGTCGGCGCAGAACGAGACCTCCCAGGTCTCGCCGCCGAGCACGATGCCGATCATCTCTGCCAGGGCCGCGTCGTCGTCGACCACCAAAATGCGCGCGCTCATGAGTCTGTCTTCCTCGTCTCGGGTCGCGTCGCCCCGGGGGCGCTCGCGGACATCCCCCAGGCTAACCGACACGGGACGGAGCGAAGCGGGGCTCGGCCTCGAACCCGCGAGCGCCCGAGGGAGGGGCCGAGCGGGCAGGGCTGTGACAGCATGGGGACGATGACCGACGCAGCCCCCTGGCCGCCGCCCGCAGGCCACCCGGACGAGCAGCCGAGCGCAGGGGCCCGCGCGGCGGCGGAGCCGGCGCCCGCTCGACAGCGCCCCGTGCCCCCGAGCGCCCCGCCGGCCGCTCCGACTGCTGCGTGGTCCCCTCCCTCCCCCGCCGGCTGGGGCACGTCGCCGTGGCAGACCGGCGCGCCCTCCGTCACGCCCTCGCGGGAATGGACGCCTCCGCCGCGACCGGGCCTCATCCCCCTCCGCCCGCTCGGCTTCGGCACCCTGCTCGGCGCCCCCTTCCAGGTGTTGCGGCGCAGCCCGCGCACGACCCTCGGAGTCGCGCTGCTCGTGCAGGGGCTCGGCTCGACTCTGGCTCTGCTCGCCTACGGCGCGGTGGCGCTGTTCGCGGTCAGCCGCATCGCGCAGGCGGAGGCGGCGGATCGCGATGCGGTCGGCGCCGGCTCGATCGCGCTCGTCGTCCTCGCCGCTCTCCTCCCGTGGGCCGTCTCGCTCCTCACCGGCGCGCTGGTGCAGGGCGTGGTGGTCGTGGAGGTGTCGCGCGGCGTCCTCGGCGAGCGGCCACGCCTCGCGCACCTCGTGTGGCGCCTCCGGGGGCGGTTCTGGGCCCTCGTGGCGTGGACGCTCCTCCAGGGCGTGGGCATCGTGCTCCTGGCCCTCGTGGCGGTGGCGCTCGCCGTCCCGCTCTTCCTCCTCGGTGCGCAGAACGCCGGCGCGAGCGCGATCATCGGAGGCATCCTCGTCCTCCTCCTCGCCGGCACCGCGGCCCTCGCACTCGGCGTGTGGCTGGGGACGCGGCTCGCGCTCGTGCCCTGCCTGATCGTGATCGAGCGCCTCCCGCTCCGGCGTGCGGTCGCCCGATCCTGGCGTCTGGTCGGCGGCGGCTTCTGGCGGACCTTCGGAGCGCTCGCCCTGATGTCCGCGATCGTCCAGGTGGCGGGGCAGGTCGTGACGACGCCGATCAGCCTCCTGCTGCCGATCGTGGCCAGCCTGATCTCGCCGACCGACCCGAACGGTCAGCTCGTCGCCTCGCTCGCGGTGACGGTGCTCTCGGTCGCGATCGGCCTCGTCGTCGGCGCTGTCGGCACCGTGCTGCAGTCGGCCGTGACGGGGCTGCTCTACCTCGACAGGCGGATGCGCCTCGAGGGCTTCGACCTCGTGCTGATGCGGCACGTCGAGGAGCGGGCCGCGGGCCGCGACTCCCCCGACCCGTTCCCGGCACCGGAGCGACCGTGATCCTCGCCCCGCTCGACCCCGACGCCGCCGAGGCGCGACGACTCCTGCTCGAGGAGCTGTCGGACCCCCGGTACCGGGCGGCCGAGCCGAGCTGGTTCGACCGAACGGTCCAGGCGGTGCGCGACTGGTTCGCCTCCCTGACCCTGCCCACCGACGGCCCCTCCTTCCCGATCGCCGCGGTCGTTGGAGTGCTCGTGCTGGCGGCGCTCGTCGTCGCGGCGCTGCTGATCGCCGGTCGACCGCGGCTGGCGCGGCGCAGCGGGCTCTCGGCGGCGGTGCTCGCCGCCGACGACACCCGCGGATCCGATGAGCTGCGCGCTCTGGCCGAGGCGGCTGCGACGCGGGGCGCGTGGGAGGAGGCCCTCGTCGAGCGGTTCCGCGCGATCGTGCGCTCGCTCGACGAGAGGACGGTGCTGCGGGTCTCGCCCGGCACGACGGCGCGAGCCTTCTCCCTCGCCGCGGGAGCCGCCTTTCCCGCCGCCGCCGAATCGTTGCGCCGCACGGCCGACGACTTCGATCGCGTGCGCTACCTCGGGCTCCCGGCGGGAGCCTCCGACTACGAGCGCGTCGCGGCGCTCGACCGCCGCCTCGCCGCCGAGCAGCCCCGCCTCGACACCGGCACCCTCGCCCCGGTCGACCTGCTCCGATGAGCGTCGACACGGTCTCGACCCCGAGCATCGGCGTGCTGCTGCGTCGCGGGCGCGTCTGGGCCGCCCTCCTCGCGCTCGTGGCGGTGGGAACCGTGCTGCTGATGGTGGCGACGGGCAGCTCAGCGCTCGCCCCCGACCTCGATGTCGACAGCCCCGCACCCGACGGCGCCCGCGCGGTCGCGCAGGTGGTGCGCGAGCAGGGCGTCGAGATGCTCCGGGCCGACTCCTACGAAGAGGCGCTCCTCCGTCTCGCGCCGGGCTCCACCCTTCTCGTCGACGATCCGGAGGCGTCGTTGGACGCGAGCCAGTACGCGCGACTCGCGCGCGCGGCGTCCTCGGTCGTCCTCGTGCGGCCGACGGGCACCGCGCTGGAGGCCCTTCTGCCGGGCGCAGCGTTCGCCGGCGCTCCCTCCGACACGGGTGTGCTGACGGCCGACTGCGCGCTGCCCGCCGCGGAGCGGGCCGGCACGATCCCGTCGGGCGGCACGACCTTCCGCGTGCTCGATGTTGCGACCACCGGCTGCTTCCCCGCGGGCGAGGACGCGTTCGCCCTCGTGACGGCCGAAGGCCCAGGAGGAGTCGGGATCACCGCCGTCGGCGACGCAGACCTCCTCCGCAACGGCACCATCGCCGAGGAGGGACGCGCGGCTCTCGCACTCGGCCTGCTCGGTGCGAGCGATCGCCTCGTCTGGTACCGCACCGCTGCCGACGATGCGGCGGGCGCAGCCATCGACCCCTCACCTCTCGCGCCTGGCTGGGTCACGCCCGCGCTCCTGCTGCTCGTCGGGGTCTTCGTGGCCGCGGCCGTCTGGCGGGGGCGGCGGTTCGGGCCGCTCGCGGTCGAACCGCTGCCGGTCGTGGTGCACGCGAGCGAGAGCACCCGAGGCCGCGCACGCCTGTATGCCCGTGGCAGCAGCCGGCTGCGCGCCCTCGACGCCCTCCGCATCGGCACCCTGCACCGCATGGCGGCCCTGCTCGCCCTGCCGCCGGCGAGCGGAGCGGACGAGATCGTCGATGCCGCTGCCGCGCGTCTGGGCCGCGATCCGCACGCGCTGCGGCGCCTCCTCCTCGACGACGAGCCGGCGGACGACGCCGCCCTGGTCGCCGCCTCCGACGAACTGCTCCGCCTCGAGGGCGCGCTCCGCGCCTCCCTCGCACCGACCACCGCCCGACGACCGGAAGGCCCCCTCCGATGAGCGACTCCGCCCAGCACCCGACGACGCCGCAGGACGCCGGCCCCGACGACGAGCTGCGCGCCGAGCTCGACCGTGTGCGCACCGAGGTCGGCCGCGCCGTCGTCGGCCAGGACGGCGCCGTGTCGGGCCTGCTCATCGCGCTGCTCGCCGGTGGGCACGTGCTGCTCGAGGGCGTTCCAGGAGTCGCGAAGACACTCCTCGTGCGCGCCCTGTCGGTCTCGCTCGGCCTCGACACCCGCCGCGTGCAGTTCACGCCCGACCTCATGCCCGGCGACATCACCGGCTCGCTCGTCTACGACGCCTCGACCTCCGACTTCGCGTTCCGCGAGGGCCCGGTCTTCACCAATCTCCTGCTCGCCGACGAGATCAACCGCACGCCGCCCAAGACGCAGGCGGCGCTGCTCGAGGCGATGGAAGAACGCCAGGTCAGCGCCGACGGCCGCACTCTCGCACTGCCCGATCCTTTCCTCGTCGCGGCGACCCAGAACCCGGTCGAGTACGAGGGCACCTACGCGCTGCCCGAGGCGCAGCTCGACCGGTTCCTCCTGAAGCTCGTGCTCGAGGTCCCCCCGCGCGAGGTCGAGGTCGAGGTGCTCTCGCGGCACGCGTCCGGCTTCGACCCGCGCGACCTCGCCGCCGCGGGCGTGCATCCGGTGCTCGACCCCGCCCGGCTGCGTGCCGCCCAGGCCGCGGTGCGGCGCGTGGGAGCGGGAGCCGACGTCCTCGCCTACATCGTCGACCTCGCGCGAGCGACCCGCGACAGCCCGAGCGTCCGGCTGGGCGTGAGCCCCCGCGGCTCCACCGCGCTGCTCGCCGCGTCGCGCGCCTGGGCCTGGCTCAACGGCTACCGCTCGATCACGCCCGACCACGTCCAGGCGATGGTCCTGCCGGTGCTGCGCCACCGCCTCCAGCTCGAGCCGGAGGCGGAGCTCGAGGGTGTGCGCACGGAGGCGGTCCTCGGTGCGATCATGCAGCAGGTCCGCGTCCCGGTCTGAGCGCGTGTTCCTCACCGGACGCAGTGTCCTCGTCCTTCTCCTCGGCCTGGTGCCGGTGGTGCTCTTCGGCGCGCGCGCGGAGGTCGCCTCCCTCGTGCTCGCGCTCTGGTCGCTCGCCTGGGCCGGGCTCGTGACCCTCGACCTCCTCGTCGCAGGCTCGCCGCGGGCGGTGGCGCTCGAGCGGCGGGTGCCCGAACGCGCGCGGCTCGGCGAGCGGGCGGAGGCGATGCTGCTGCTCGCGAACACCGGCCGGCGTCACCTGCGCGGCACCGTCAGGGACGCGTGGGAGCCCTCCGCGGGCGCGGTCGCGACGCGCTCGGCGCTCCGGCTGCCTCCTGGAGAGCGGCGCGCCGTGACGACCGTGCTCGAGCCGCGCCGCCGCGGCGAGCGGCGGGCGCTGCACGTCACCCTCCGGTCCTTGGGCCCGCTCGGTCTCGCCGGCCGGCAGGCGACCCGCTTCCTCCCCGCGGCGATCCGGGTGCTGCCGGCGTTCCACTCCCGCCGTCACCTCCCCTCTCGCCTGGCCCGGCTCCGCGAGCTCGAGGGACGCACGAGCGTGATGCTGCGCGGTCAGGGGACGGAGTTCGACAGTCTGCGCGACTACGTGCGCGGCGACGACCTGCGTTCCCTCGACTGGCGGGCGACCGCGCGCCGGCGCGAGCCGGTGGTGCGCACGTGGCGGCCGGAACGCGATCGGCGGGTGGTCGTCGTCCTCGACACCGGGCGCACCTCCGCGGCCCGCATCGAGGACGAGCCGCGCCTGGACACGGCGATCGAGGCGAGCCTGCTGCTCACGGCGCTGGCCGCCTCCGCGGGCGACCGCGTCGACGTGCTCGCCTTCGACCGCAGACGCCGCGCCCGCGTGCACGGCGCGAGCGGCGGGGAGGCGGTGCGGAGCGTCGTCGAGGCACTGGCTCCCGTGGAGCCGCAACTGCTCGAGACCGATTGGGCGGCCGTGCCGGCACAACTGCGCGCCCTGGTGTCACAGCGCTCGCTCGTGGTGCTCCTGACGGCCCTCGACTCGCTCGGCTCCGCGGAGGGACTGCTCGCGATCCTTCCCCCGCTCACCCGGCGTCATACGGTCGTCGTCGCCTGCGCGGTCGATCCCGAGCTTGCGCGCATGGCGGCCGAGCGCGGTGATCGCGCCTCCGTGTACACCGCCGCCGCAGCCGAACGCTCGTTGGCCGAGTCCGACCGGATCGCGGCGGCCGTGCGTCGGCTCGGCGGTGACGTGGTGCTCGCGAGTCCCGCGATGCTGCCGCCGGCGCTCGCCGACCGGTACCTGGCGCTCAAGGCGAGCGGACGCCTCTGAGCGAGCGCCTGAGGGTGGCGGCTCCCCCCGCGTGAGGTCAGGCCTCGGCGATGCTCCGCGAGCCCGCGGCGAAGCGGTCGAGGTCCCCGGTCTCACCGGCTCGCACGGCGCGCCCGCCGAGCACGATCATGTAGGCGAGGAACACCGCGAGCGCCACTGCGCCGATCGCGATCTTGATCGGCCACGGCCAGGGGGCCGGGGTCACGAATCCCTCGATCACGCCCGACACCAGGAGCACGAACACCAGGCCGATCGCGACCGTGAAGAGGCTGCGCGCGTCCTCTGCCAGCGCTTGAGCGCGCGGACGCGGCCCGGGCGCGATCCACGCCCAGAAGATCCGCAGCCCCGCGGCCGCGGCGACGAACACCGCCGTCAGCTCGAGCAGTCCGTGCGGAAGGATGTAGGCGAAGAACGTGTCGCCCTCCCCCACGTGCAGCATCACCGCGAACGAGGTGCCCAGGTTCTGCGCGTTCTGCAGCAGGATGTAGGGGACGTAGACGCCCACGATCCCGAACGCGACGCACTGCGCCGCGATCCATGCGTTGTTCGTCCACACCTGGCCCGCGAACGACGCGGCCGGGTTCTCGGAGTAGTAGTCGACGAAGTCGTTCTGCGCGAAGCGACGCAGTTGCGCATCGTCGCCGAGGGAGGCGAGCAGCGCCGGGTCGCCGAGGATCCACACGGCGAAGAGGGTGGCGACGAGCACGGTGGCGAGCGCGACGGCGAGGGTCAGCCAGCGGAGGCGGTAGAGGGCGGCCGGGAGCGAGAGCACGGCGAAGCGCGCGATCGCCGCGAGCGGCTCCCCCCTCGTGCCTGTGAGCCTCCCCCTGGCGCGCGAGAGCGAAACGGCCAGACGCGCGCCGACCGCGGTCGATCCCGCCGTCGAGGTGATCGTCGCCAGGTCGGCGGAGGCTGACTGGTATCGCTCCACGAGCTCGTCGGCCTCGCGTCCGCTCAGCCTGCGCTGGCGCGAGAGCTGGTCGAGCCGCGTCCACTGCGGGCGGCGGGCGGCCGAGAGCGCGTCGATGTCCATCTCTTGAGAGGATAGCCACCGTGTATCCCGCACGGTCGGGGAGGGAGGAGCGGCATGGTCGACACGCGCAGCGCCTCGTTCGACGACGCCTCTCTCGTCACCGGCGAGGCGATCGCACTCGAGGTGCCCGTCGCCTCCTTCGTCGTGCGGGCGGTCGGCGCGATCGTCGATCTGGCGGCCGAGCTGCTGCTCGCGCTGGGGCTGTTCCTTCTCGTCGCGAGCCTCTCGGGCGACGATGGCCTCGACGAGGCGGCCACGGCGGCCGTCGCCGTGGCCGCCCTCGTGATCTCGGTCGTGCTGGTCCCGGTCGCCGTCGAGACCGCATCGCGCGGGCGGTCGCTCGGCAAGCTGGTCGTGGGCGCCCGGGTCGTGCGCGACGATGGAGGCGCGATCGGGTTCCGTCACGCCCTCGTCCGTGCCCTCACGGGCGTCCTCGAGATCCTGATGACCGGAGGCGGGCTCGCCGCGGTCGTGAGTCTGCTCTCACGGGACTCTCGTCGCCTCGGCGACGTTCTGGCGGGCACGCACAGCCAGATCGAGCGGGTGCCCGCGGCTCCTCCGCTGCTCGTCGATGTGCCGCCTCCGCTCGTGGGCTGGGCACGGACGGCCGATGTCGCGCGTCTCCCGGACGCGCTCGCCCGGCGGCTCGCCCACTTCCTCCGCCAGCGCGAGGGGATGACCGAGCCGTCGCGCTCTCAGCTCGCCGCGGCGCTCGCTCAGGAGGTCGCCGGGTCGGTGTCACCGGTTCCGGCCGCACCCGCGGAGGAGTTCCTGCTCGCGGTGGCGGCGCTGCGGCGGGCGCGCGAGGAGCGGGCGCTCCGGCTCGCCGACGAGCGCCTGGCCCGCCTCCGGCCGGTCCTCGCGAGCGCGCCGCGCGGCTTCCCGGAACGCGACTCGTAGGCCCTCGACGGAGCCTGGTCGATCAGTCGATCAGTCGATCAGTCGAGCGGATCGACGCGACCGCCGTAGCGCACGGTGCGCCATCCCCGCGGCACGAGGAGGCGCCGGTCGTGCTCGGCGCAGAGATCGTAGCCGTGCGGGTCCGGGGTCGGGCTCAGCGGGCCCACGGCGACGAGCGAATCGCGGTAGTCGTACGTGAGCGTGACGGCCGCCGGAGCCCGGCAGCCCGTCCGCGAGCACAGCCGTCCGGTCATCGCGCCCACAGTAGCAATAGGCTGGAGACATGCCCCGCGCCCGCCGTTCCACCGCTCGTCAGGCGGGCTCGGCACGCCGGAGCTCGCACGATCGGCATGGTCGGGGCGTTCGCGGCCCCGTCACCGGCCCGCATCTGCCGCCGCTCCAGACGCGTACCGACTTCTTCGAGGCGACGATCGGCTCCGCCATCGACTACCTCCGCGGCACATGGCCCGACGAGCTGGCCGGCATCCACGTCGACGTCGCGGCGACTCCCGACGTCGACCCGTCACGCCTGATGGGCACGGGGATCGCGCGCTGGCGCGTCGACCACGCAGGCCGCCGCATCACCCTCTACCGCGTGCCGATCGAGCGGCTCGCGAAGCTGCACCGGCGCGACGAATGGCACCAGCGGATGCTGATCGAGGGCTACGTGTTCCGCGCGGTCGCGGAGCTGCTCGGCCGGGACCCGTGGGACATCTCCCCGGATCGCCACCGCGACCACTGACGTCGGCGCCGGGCGCGCCTCGCGTCGCAGCGCCGGAGGCCAGGACGGCTCAGTGCGCGTAGACCGTGACCGGGGACGACAGCGGCCCGGGAGGCACGATCGCATACGAGGCGATGCGTCCCTCGGCCGCGAGGGACACCGAGGCCTGCACGGGCTGATCGCTCGTGACGACGACGGAGTCGCTGCCGAGCTCGGTCGAGACCGCCGCGAACGGTCCGATCGCAACGGTGCGGGATCCTCCGGCCGAGGACAGCACGACAGAGGCGGACGTGTCGCTCGCGTTCGCCAGGTGCAGTCGCGCCCCGGGCAGTCCCGTGTTGGCGACGCCGAAAGCCTTCGAGGTCGCGGTGCCCGAGACGAACCATGCGAAGTCGGTCCCCGCCTGGCCGGTCGATGTCGAGCGTCCCGCGGCCACCACGGGCTGGTCCGAGGTGAGCGTCACCTTGTACGAGCCCTCGCCGAGCCCCGTGAGGGGCACTTCGAAGACGCGCCCCGCGGGCACGACGACCTGGGTGGAGGTCCCGAGCCCCGCCGGGTCCTCGTTCGCCACCTCGATCGACACGGTGCTGTCGGCCGTGCCCGGGGCGAGCAGACGCAGCGACGGGGCGCTGCCTCCGCCGTCGTCGTCGCCGGAGGCTGCGGGAGGCGAGGCGACGGTGAACCCCGAGATCACGGTGGTGGTACTCGGCGCCGCCGCGGGTCCGGTGCTCTCGACGCCCTCGGGGGTCAGACCCGAGATGGCACTGCTCTGGAGGCTCGCCGCGATCTCGCCGCCCCGTGCCGTCATCCTCACGACCGGCTGCACCACGTCGGGCGCGAGTCCCGCGAGCGGGAGCGAGCGCACCGATCCGGCGGGTACGACGATCCCCGTCGCTCCGGTCGCCGCGATCGAACCGTTCTCTCCGTAGAGGGCGAGGTCGACCGTGGCCGAGACGGCGCTCGGGTTCGCGAGCACGACGATAGAGGTGCGTCCGACGTCCGTCGAGCCGGCGACGAGCCAGCTGTCGGCTGACGCCTCGGCGCACCCCCGAGCGGCGAGACCCGAGATCGTGTCGTTCGCGAGGGCCTGGGTCGTGACTCCGCCGGGCACCGGATCGGCGTCGGCGGGGACGCTCAGCCTCGTCGCGCCGGTTCCCGGCGCGGCGACGTCCCTCTCCTCGAGAGGACGGGGTGCGGACGCGGAGCCGTCGGGCCAGACGGTCGTGCTCGCGCCGTCGAAGGCGCGCAACTGGTCGGGCTCGCTCGCGTCGACGAGGTCTCCCCCGCAGACGAGCGTGCTGTCGGCGGCGACAGGGGTGACGACGACTCCCTCCGCGGCACGGGAGGCGAGCGGGACGGGTACGAGCTGCGGGAGGACGACGGCCGCGGCCGCGAGAGCCGCCCCGGCGACTCCGGCGCCCACGCGCAGCGCCGCCCTGCGACGACGCGCGAAGGACGGGCTGGAGCCTCGACGGGACGTCGGCTCCACGTCATGGCCGGAGGTCGCCGCGTTCTGCTTCGCGGCGACCCGCTCGGCTCGGCGCTCGGCCCGGGATGGTCGCGACGGCGTGTCGGGGTCGGTCATGCGCGTCTCCTGATCGGCCGGGTCAGACATCGTCGTTCCCGTCGTCGAACTGCCCGGTCGCCTCGCCCGGCTCGTCGTCGATACCCGCGACCGCGTCCGCGGAGCGCCCACGCTCGAGCGAGAGCCCCGTCGGCACGGCGAGCAGCAGGGCGACGAGGAAGATGAGGAGCACACCGATCGTGTAGGCGAGCCCGAAGGGGCCGATGACTCCGCTCGGGGCGGCTTCGGAACGGGTGTTCGAGGTGTCGACGGCGCTCCAGAGGAGGCCGTACCGGGTGTCGCCGACCGCCGAGAACGTCGGATCGGCGTCCAGAGACACGGCGGCGCGCGAGCGCACGGCCGAGGCAGCGTCCCCTGCCTGCGCACCCTGGGGCTGGGCGAGGACGACGAAGCGCACACCCAGCTCCTGGATCGACGACGCGACATCGAAGCCCGAGCGCGACACGAGGTTGCCGGCGAGCTCGTCGAGGGAGTCGTTCCGCTCGGCCCCGGTCGACACCAGGGTGGACTGCTGGTCGAGGGTCGCCCCGGAGCCGCGTTCGAGGCGGGCGAGGATGCCGCCGTCGGCTTGCGGGACGAGCACGATGGTCCCTATCCGCGGGTCGTTCTGTGCCTCCGCGGCGACGTAGGCGGGCAGCGATCGTTCGGAGGCGACGGTGACGGGGCTCTGCCCCGAGGGGAAGACCGCGGCCAAGGGCGACACGACCGCCGCGACCGCCGCCATGACGAGCAGTGCCGGCACGAGCCGGAACGACGGCAGCGCCGCGATCGACAGCGAGAAGCCGATGACGAGGCCGAGCCAGTACAGGCTGAGGCCGGTGCCGCTCCACACGGCGACCGTCGCCGACCCCGCCGTGGCGAGCTGCACGCCCTGGGCGAGCGTGGCGGTGACGAGTCCGGCGGACGCGAGGCCCACGCCTCCGAGCGCCGACAGGTTGTTCGGCAGCAGGAGCGCGGCCACGGCGGCGAGGATCAGCGGCAGCACGAGCACCGCGGTGGCGAGCGGCGCGGCGGAGGCGGGGATGTTCAGCCCCTCGAGGAAGCCGACCCAGCCACCGGGCTGCCCGGCGCCGGGCAGCCCCGAGGGAAAGCCGGCGAGGAGCGTGAAGAAGTCGCTCGTCGACGAGGGCAGCGGCACGCCCGGATCGGCGAGCAGGGCGAGCCACTCGCCGCGAGGCGCCCGGGCGAGGATCAGCGGGAACAGCAGCGCGAGCGCGGGGATCGGCAACCCCAGGAAGCGGCCGACACGGCGCCCCGAGGTGACGACGACGACGATCCAGACGGCGGCCAGCGGCACGGCGAGCACGGGCGCGCACGCCACGACGGCCGCCGCGAGCAGCGAGGCGCTCGCCGACGCCGACCACGAGCGGGAGGCGCCGAAGCCCGCGAAGAACAGCCAGGGCAGCAAGACGTGCGCGAGCATCGGCCCCGGCCGTCCGTCCACCTGCGCCGCGAAGAAGGCGGGGGCGAGCACATAGACGAGGGCGCCGGCGGCGCGGGCGAGCGTCCTCGGAGTGATCCGCGCGATCATCAGCCACGCGCCCATCGCCGCGAGCGGCAACGCCGTCAGGTAGAGCAGCACCATCGAGAAGCTCGGCGACCAGAAGGTCACCGAGCCGAGCACGGCCAGCACGGCGGCGAAGGGGTCAGCGGCGCCGACGAATCCCGTTCCGATGTCGCGCCAGCCGTAGGCGGCGTTGCGCCAGAGCTCGCCCACCTCGGGCGAGAGGGTCAACAGGCCGCCGCCACTGATCGCGGGCGCGGCGAGGAGTGGGGTGTAGAGGACGAGTCCGACGAGAGCGGCGAGCAGGACAACCCAGACGCCTCCGCCCTGGAAGAACTGCAGGGGATGCCGCTCCCGCCCGGCCTGCACCCGCACGGCGTCGTGTCGCACCGAGCGCAGCTGCCGCACCACGTCGAGCGGGATGCGCAAGGGAGCGATCGCCTTCCAGCCGACGTTCTTCGCCGAGCGCAGCGCCCGACGGGCGCGGAGGACCTTGGTGCCCCCGAACGCGACGACGATGGCCGCGAGCAGCTCGCCTCCGACGAGCCCCGGCTGCTTGCGCAGCAGGCGGAGGATCGCGCGACCGATCGCGAACGGCACGAGGGAGAGCCAGTGCACGAGGAGGAGGGGCGCGGAGGAGTAGGCGAGTCGCCGGTGCAGCTCTGCAGCCCGCTGCTGGCGGGCACGGCGACGCTCTCCGCTGTCGATCCGACGGCCGTCGGGTCGTTGGAGTCCGATACGTGCGGTCGTGACCCTCGCATCCGGGACGCGGCTCACGCGGTGGCCGGCGAGACGGGTGCGGATCGAGAAGTCGAGCGCATCGTCGACGACGGGAAGTCCCGGGTCGAAGCCGCCGAGCTCCTCCCACAGCGTGTGCCGGACGAGCATGCCGCCGGCGGCGACCGCGAGGACGTCGGGGGACGAGTCGTGTTGGCCCTGGTCGAGCTCGTCCTCGACGAGGTGCACGGTGGTGCCGGCGCGGGTGATCGACTCGCCGTAGCTGCGGAGGTAGCCCGAGCGCGTCCAGTCCATGACCTTGGGGCCCGCGACCGCGACCGACGGGGCGACCTCGACGGCGCCGAGGAGCGCTGCGAGGGCCCCCGGCTCGGGAGCCGAATCCTGGGCGAGCAGCCACAGCCACTCGTCCTGCCCCTGCGGGGACTGCATCACTCGTGTGGCGCGGGCGACGGCCTGCCCGAAGGAGAGGTTCTCGGCGACCTGCACGAGTTGGGTCGGCCCCCAGGCGGCGAGCAGTTCGCCCGTGCCGTCCTTGGAGCCTCCGTCGACGAACACCGTCGCGTCGGGCTGGCGGGTCTGCGCCCGCAGCGCCGCGAGGGTTCGTTCCAGGTACGCCGCGCCATTGCGCGCGACGAGGACGGCGGTGACTCGTGGATACATCGCGGACCACCCTAAGCGATGCCGCTCGCCGACCCTCCGCGGCTCGCCGCCCTGCCGAAGCCGTCACCGCATCCCGGCACCGGGTCGCGCCGGACGCGCTCGCTGATCGGCGCACCGTCGGCGCGGAGCAGCGCCGGGAGGAGGGGACTCAGGCGCGGCGGCGCAGTTTGCGACGCTCGCGCTCGGAGAGGCCGCCCCAGATGCCGAAACGCTCGTCGTTCTCGAGCGCGTATTCGAGGCACTGCGCGCGCACTTCGCACGAGGTGCAGATCTTCTTCGCGTCGCGCGTCGATCCGCCCTTCTCGGGGAAGAACGCCTCGGGGTCGGTCTGGGCGCAGAGCGAGTCGACCTGCCAGGCGAGCACGCCGCCGGGGGCCTCGGTCTCGGAGTCGATGCCGCGGCGGACGCCGGGCACGCCGAGGCGGACGGGATCGACGAACCAGTCGTCGGGGACTCCGGGACGATAGTCGGGAAGCGCCATACCGTCTCCTACCCCGCGTTCTGACCGATGATTCGACGACTCCTCCGGAGCCGCCGCTAAGTAATTACATCGGTGTCATTCGCTGAGGTCAAGTCGCGGACCATAAACCCTCAACCCGCCGTGGAGGGTTTACGACACACCGGCGTGTCGTGACCCTCCCTCAGCTCAGGAGGCGGAGCGGCGCGCCCCCCACGCACTCTCGACCATCTCGCCGAGCGAATGGCGCATCCGCCAGCCGAGGTCGCGGGCGGCCCTCTCGCCCGAGGCCACGATGCGCGGCGGGTCGCCGGGGCGGCGCGGCGCCTCCTCGGGAGTGAAGTCGATCCCCGTGCTCTCCGCGATGGCGCGCATGATCTCCCCGACCGACGCCCCCGCGCCGCTGCCCAGGTTGTAGACCGGCTCGATCGGCTCACCCGCCACCAGGCGTCGCGCCGCCGCCACGTGGGCGAGTGCGAGATCGGCGACGTGGAGATAGTCGCGGACGCAGGTGCCGTCGGGAGTCGGGTAGTCGGTGCCGTTGATGCGCGGGGTGCGGCCCTCCAGCAGCGCCTCGAACACCAGCGGGAAGAGATTGTGCGGGCTCGTGTCGTACACGTCCGGGTAGCCCGAGCCGACGACATTGAAGTAGCGCAAGGAGGTGTGGCGCACGCCGAACGCGCGTCCCGCGTCTGCGAGCAGCCACTCGCCGATGAGCTTCGACTCGCCGTACGGCGACTCGGGGCTCTTGGGCGTGTCCTCGGTGACGAGGTCGACGTCGACCGCGCCGTAGACGGCAGCGCTCGACGAGAAGACGATCGACGAGACTCCCGCACGCTCCATCGCGGCCAGCACGCGCAGAGTGCCCGTCACGTTCTGCTCGTAGGTGTGCAGCGGCCTCTGCACCGAGACGCCGGCGTACTTGAAGCCGGCGACATGCACGACCCCCTCGATCTCGTGCTCTGCGAAGACCCGCTCGAGCAGCGCCCCATCGAGGATCGAGCCGTGATGGAAGGGGACTCCCTCCGGCACGAACGACGCGTGTCCCGACGAGAGATCGTCCACGACGACGGGAGCGATCCCCTGCTCGGCGAACGCGCGCACGACGTGCGCCCCGATGTACCCGGCTCCCCCGGTGACCAGCCATGCCATGCGCATCCTCCTCGGTGTCAGCGCGCGCCGCGCGCCGGGAGACACCCTATCCGCGCGCCGCTCTCCGCGGCCGTCCGGGGTCGGTCGGAGTCCGCTCAGACCGTCGCCACGAAGAGCGTCCCCCGACCCGAGACGAGGAGCTCGCGCTCGGCCGGGGTCACGAAGACGCTCCCGCCGCGCTCGACGCGCGTCGACCCCTCCGCGCCCTCGATCGTGAAGGAGCCCTCGGTCGCGATCGCGATCGCCGGGCCGTGCAGCGCGACGCGTGCCGGCGCCTCCGACACGGGCTCGACGACCGCGAGGACGAAGTCGGGCACGTCGGGGCGATAGACGCGCACGCCGGGCTCCGCCTCCTCCGGCTCGAGGTAGGGCACCGGCAGCGGCGAGAACTCGAGCACGTCGACCAGCTCGGGCACATCGATGTGCTTGGGGGTGAGCCCTCCGCGCAGCACATTGTCGGAGGCGGCCATCAGCTCGACCCCCGTGCCCGCGAGATAGGCGTGGATGTTGCCGGCGGGCAGGTACAGCACCTCGCCGCGCGCGAGCCGCACCCGGTTGAGCAGAAGCGAGAGCACGATCCCGGGATCGCCCGGGTAGCTCTGGGCCAGCTCGCGGACGGTCGTCGTCTCGAGACGGACATCCGCGGCGGAGGCGCCCACCACGGCCTCGACGAGGCTCGCGACCTCGGCGCGGTCGCCCTCGGCGAGAAGCCACGTGACGGCCCGGCGCAGCACGAGGGCCGGTTCGCCCTCGAGCGACGCGGCGAAGCGCTCGATCGCCACCGCCTCCGCTCCGGTCGAGCGGCCGGCGAGCTCGGCGAGCAGCGCGCGGGAGGCGGAGGGCTCGCGGAAGCCGCAGAGGGCGTCGAAGCTCTCGCTGAGCGCGTAGATCAGCTCCGGCTTGTGGAAGGGGTCCCTGTAGTTGCGCTCGGCGGCGTCGCGGGCGAGGCCCGACTCCTCCTCGTCGACGAAGCGGCGACGCGCCGTGTCGGCCGACGGGTGCGCCTGGAGCGAGAGCGGGCCGCCCGCGGCGAGGATCTTGAGCAGGAAGGGGAGGCGCGGCGCGCCCGAGACCGGATCGGTCGACCCCTCCACGCCGCCGAGCGCCTCCTCCGGCTCGCGCGCGATCCACTCGGCGAGCGTGTCGACACCGAGCGCGCTCGGGTCGAGCACTCGCGAGGGCGAACCGGGGTGCGCCCCCAGCCACAGCTCCGCCTCGGGGCGGCCGGAGGGGGTCGTGCCGAGCGCCTCCGAGATGCCGGTGAGCGAGCCCCAGGCGTAGTCGCGGGGGGTGTTGCCGATCGGGATGAACACGGGGCGATCGCCTTCCGTCCGGATGAGAGGGAGCCTCGTCGCGCGCCCGGATCCGCCGGGGCCGCTCCTCCCCGACGGTAGCAGGATCCACAACGGCGACCGCGGGCGAAGGGTGTCCGCTTGACGTTCCCCACCAGAGGACGCGGCGCTTCGCGGCAGCCTTCGTACGCTGGTCGGACGCATCGTCGCCGCCCGCGCGGCCCCCGTTCGATGCGTCCCGAGCGATGGAGCGATGGAGCATGGACAGCACGACCCTCGAGATCCTGGCCGCCGATTTCTACGGCTTCGAGGCACGCCTCACGCCCGGAGAGAAGGAGGTGATCGCCCGCTTGCGTTCCTTCCTGGAGGAGCGAGTCCGCCCGATCGCCGACGACTACTGGGAGCGGGCCGAGTTCCCCCGGCAGCTCCTCCCCGGGCTGCACGCGACGGGGATCGTCGGCCTCTCCTGGCCCGAGACGCGCACGCTCGAGAACTCGGCGGTGTTCCGCGGCTGGGTGGCGCTCGAGCTCGGCCGCGTCGATGCCGGCATCGCCACCTACGTCGGAGTGCAGAACGGCCTCGTGATGGGCACGGTCGGAGTCGCCGGCTCCGCGGAGCAGCGGGCGGAGTGGCTCCCGAAGCTCGCCTCGGGCGAGGTGATCGGCGCTTTCGGGCTGACGGAGCCGCACTCGGGCTCCGACTCCGCGCAGGGCCTGCGTACGACGGCCCGTCGCGATGGCGACACCTGGATCCTCGACGGGGCCAAGCGGTGGATCGGCAACGCGACCTTCAGCGACATCACCGTCATCTGGGCGAAGGACGTCGCCGATGGCCAGGTGAAGGGCTTCCTCGTGCCGACCTCGACCCCGGGCTATCGCGCCACCGCCATCGCCCGCAAGCAGAGTCTGCGCACCGTGCAGAACGCCGACATCGTGCTCGAGGGCGTGCGGGTGCCGGAGTCGTTGCGCCTCCAGGGAGCCGACTCGTTCCGCGACACGGCGAAGGTGTTGCGTCTGACGCGCGCCGAAGTGGCATGGCAGGCGATCGGAGTCGCGATCGGCGCCTACGACGCAGCGCTGCGCTACGCGAAGGAGCGGGTCCAGTTCGGCAAGCCGCTCGTCGGCCACCAGCTCGTGCAGGACCTCCTGGTGAAGAGCATCGGCAACATCACCGCGAGCATCGCGCTCGCGACGCGCGTCTCCGAGATGCTCGACGCGGACGAGCAGCGCGACGAGCACTCCGCGCTCGCGAAGGCCTTCACGACCGCCCGGATGCGCGAGACCGTGGCCTGGTGCCGCGAGGTCATGGGCGGCAACGGCATCGTGCTCGACTACGGCGTCGCCCGCTTCTTCGCCGACGCGGAGGCCCTCTACTCCTACGAGGGGACGCGCGAGATGAACACGCTGATCGTCGGCCGGTCGATCACCGGCACCGCGGCCTTCGTCTGAGGCCGCCCCGAGGTCGAGCCGCTCCCTAGACTGATCGCCATGCCCCGCTCCGCCGCGTCCGTCGCTCCTCGAGCGTTCGCGGCGGTGGCGCTGACGGTCGTGCTGGGAGCGCCGGCTCTCCGTGCCCTGCTGGGGCAGGGCGCCTGGGGGGTCGCGCTCGTCCTGCTCCTCGTGGCCGCGATCCTGCTGGCGCGACGCCTCCGGCCGCGACTGCGCTGGAGCCGTACGCCGAAGTCCCTCGTGGCCTTCGCGGTGGTCGCCCTGCTCTCGTTGCCCTGGTCGGCGGGAGGCAGCGCCGGAGTCCTCGCGCTGCTCGCGACCGGGGTCGTCGGCGCCGTCGTCGCACTGATCCTCGACCCCGACGGGTTCGTGACGGCGCTCGGACGCGCGCTGCGGATCCTCGTGGGCCTCTCGCTCGTTTTCGAGCTCGTCGCGGCCGTCGCCGTGCGCCGGAGTGTCGCGCCCCTGACCGTCGCGATGCCCGAGCCGTGGTCGCAGGCGGCGCTCCTGCGCGGCGGACCGATCCAGGGCCTTGTCGGAGACGCCGGGCTGCTCGGCCTGCTCGCGGTGCTGGGGCTCGCCGTGGTCGCGATCGAGCTCGCGTCCGGCAGGGCCAGGCGGCGAGGAGGCGTGCTGTGGCTCGTGCTCTTCGCGGCGGCGCTGCTGCTCTCGCGATCGGGCACGGCGGCGCTGTCTCTCGCGGCCGTCGTGGTCGTCGCCGCCTTCGCGCTCTGGACCCGCAGGCGCGGCGAGGACCGGCGCGGTGTCGTCTACGTGAGCGCTGCCGTCCTCCTCGTCGCGATCGCCGCCGGCGTGCTCCTCGCAGGAGGGCCGGACCTGGCGCACGTGACCGCGACCTCCCCGGAGCTCGGGCCCGTCGCCCTCGTGCTCCTCATCGCGGTCGCCGTCTCGACCCTGTGGCGCTCCTGGTTCCGCGCGGTCGACCCGGTGCGGGTGGCCGCGACCTCGACCCTCCCCTACGCACCCCTCGCTCTTGCGCCGCTACTGATCGTCGTCGCCGTCCTGACGTCGTCACTCCTCGAGGGCCGCGTCCCGATCGAAGGGGGCTGGCTCGTGCTCGCCGCGCTCGCGGTGCAGACGAAGCAGCCGGCGGTCGAGGCGGCCCCGCTGCGGGAGGCGCCCGACGCGGCTCGTCGCTGAACGCTAGCGACGCCTCCCGCGCGCGCCCCGCTGCCGAGCGACCGCGCGGAACACCGCCAGGTGCTCGTCCCGACACCGCTCCCAGCTGAAGAGCCGCGCCCGCTCGATCCCCCGTGGACCCAGCTCCGCCGCTCGCGCGATCGCCTCGAGGATCCCGTCGGCGATCGACCGCGGGTCGAGCGGGTCGACGTAGACGGCCGCGTCTCCGCAGATCTCGGGGAGCGATCCGGAGTCGGCGGCTGCGACGGGGCAGCCAGAGGCCATCGCCTCCACCGGCGGGAAGCCAAAGCCCTCGTAGAGGCTCGGGAACGCCAGCACGGCGGCCCGACGGTATAGCTCGGCCAGCTCGTCGGGAGTGACGTGGCCCCGCCACTCGACGCCCTCCGGCAGCGGGCCGAGCCGATCGAGGTCTCCCCCGGTCAGCACGAGGCGGAGCGGGTGGCCCTCGGAGCGCAGGAGGCGCACGGCCTCGAAGAGCCGCGCGTGGTTCTTGTGCGGCCAGGCTCGCGCCGGATAGAAGATGAAGTCGTCCCGCTCGCCGAGGTGGGGGCGGAAGCGCTCGGTGTCGACCCCGAGGTGCGAGACGTGGATCCTCTCCTCCGGGATGCCGAGCAGTTCGACGATCCGACCCTTGGTGAAGGCGCTGATGGTGATGATCGCGTCCGCTCGGCGAGCCGTCGCCTCGTAGGCGAGACGGCGGAACACGCGCTCGACACGGGGGAACAGCTCGGGCAGGTCGCGGTGCTGGAGGTCGAAGAGCATCTGCACATGACCCTGGCGCCGGGAGGGGAAGGGCAGCGGGACCGTGAACGGGAAATAGACGATCCCCTCGCGGCCGAGGAGGCGGTGCAGCGCCGGGGTCCGCAGGAGCGCCTGCAGCATCCCGATTGCCCGCCGGCGGTGTCCGGCGCCGCTGCGCACGCCCTCGGCCACGAGCTCCGGCACCCCCTCGCTGAAGCCGCGCGCGTTCTCGGGGACAAGCACCTGGACCGCGAGGTCCTCCTCCCCCGGGCGCGGCACGAGGAGGCGGGTGAGCGCCCGCGCGTAGGTCTCGCCGCCGCCCATGCCTCCCGGGTCGACGGTGAGCACGGAGAGCGTGACGGGGAGCGGGTGCGGCATGGCGTCCAATCGGGTGCGAACCGGGTCAGGATACCCGCGCCACGCACACCGATCCGGGCCCCGCGGAGGCCGGTGGGTAGTATGTAGCCCGCTGTCATCGACCCCGACGAATTGGACCACCACGTGCCCCGCGCTTTGATCACCGGAATCACCGGCCAGGACGGCCTCTACCTCGCCGAGCTGCTGCTCTCGAAGGGCTACGAGGTCTTCGGCCTGGTCCGCGGGCAGAACAACCCCAAGTACGAGCTCGTCCGCCGCACCGTTCCCGGCGTGACCCTGCTCACGGGCGACCTCACCGACGTCTCCAGCCTCGTGCGCGTGCTCGCCGCCTCCCAGCCCGACGAGGTCTACAACCTCGGCGCGATCTCGTTCGTCGCCTACTCGTGGGAGAACGCCTCGCTCACGACCGACGTCACAGGCAAGGGCGTCCTCAACATCCTCGAGGCCACCCGCCTGTACGCCGGCTCGGACATGTCACGGGTGAAGTTCTACCAGGCGTCCTCCTCCGAGATGTTCGGCAAGGTGCAGCAGGTTCCCCAGAGCGAAGAGACCCTGCTCTGGCCGCGCTCGCCCTACGGCGTCGCGAAGGTCTTCGGTCACTACATGACCATCAACTACCGCGAGTCCTACGGCATGCACGCCTCCTCCGGCATCCTCTTCAACCACGAGTCGCCCCGTCGTGGCCCGGAGTTCGTGACCCGCAAGATCAGCCTCGCGGTCGCGCGCATCAAGCTCGGCCTGCAGGAGACCCTCGAGCTGGGCAACCTCGACGCCAAGCGCGACTGGGGCTTCGCCGGCGACTACGTCGACGCGATGTGGCGGATGCTGCAGCAGCCCGAGGGCGACGACTACGTGGTCGCCACCGGAGAGACCCACGAGATCCGCGAGTACCTCGACATCGCCTTCAACCACGTCGGCATCGAGGACTGGACCCCGTACGTCACCCAGAACCCGGCGTTCATGCGTCCTGCGGAGGTCGACCTCCTCATCGGCGACCCGGCGAAGGCGCGCGACGTGCTCGGCTGGGAGCCGAAGGTCTCGTTCCCCGAGCTCGTGGCGATGATGGTCGAGAACGACCTCGCCGAGCAGTCCGCGCTGATCAAGTAGTCATGCCCGCCGCCCTCGTCACCGGAGCGAGCGGGCAGGACGGGGGCTACCTCGTCGAACGCCTCCTCGCCGACGGCTGGGACGTCTCCGCGCTCGTGCGCGGGGACGACGCCGCCGCCCTGCCCGGCGCGGTCCGCGCCTTCTCCGGCGATCTGCGCGACCCCGCCGGGCTCGAGCGGATCGTCGCGGAGGCCGCGCCGGACACGGTCTTCCACCTCGCCGGCCTCTCGTCCGTGGCCCTGTCATGGCAGGAGCCGGTGCTCACCGCCGAAGTGACGGGCACCGCCGTCGCCGCGCTCCTGGAGGCGACCCTCGCGCTCCAGGAGTCCTCGGGCCGACAGGTGCGTTTCGTGCAGGCCTCGTCGTCCGAGATCTTCGGTGCGGCGACCGAGAACCCGCAGACGGAGGCGACTCCGCTGCGCCCTGTGTCGCCCTACGGCGCCGCGAAGGCGTTCGCGCACCACCTCGTCGCGGTCTACCGCGGGCGGGGCCTGCACGCGTCCTCCGGCATCCTCTACAACCACGAGTCGCCACGGCGCCCGACGAGCTTCGTCACGCGCAAGATCACGGCCGGAGCCGCCATGATCGCCGCCGGCACCCGCTCGTCCCTGTCGCTGGGCACCCTCGATGCGCGCCGCGATTGGGGCTGGGCGCCGGACTACGTCGACGCGCTCGTACGCGCCTCCCGTGCCGACGAGCCCGGCGACTACGTCGTGGCGACCGGAGTCGCGCACTCGGTGCGCGAGTTCGTCGCGGCCGCTTTCGCCGCGGCCGGCATCGCCGAGTGGGAGCGCTTCGTCGAGCTCGACCCGCGCTTCGCCCGACCGGTCGACGCCCCCGAGATGCGCGGAGACGCCTCCCGCGCCCGCGAGGTGCTCGGCTGGGCGCCCACCGTGGGCTTCGAGGAGATCGTGGCGCGCATGGTCGAGCACGACCTCGAGCTGGCTCGACGCTCCGGCTGAGCCGCCCGGTCGCGGAAGAACGGCCCCGCCTCGACGAGAGTCGGAGCGGGGCCGTTCTTCCGCGGTGCGCGAGGCGTCAGGCCGTGGCCGTCTCCACGGACGCCACGCCGGAGGAGTCCACTTCCTCGCCCTCGACGAGATAGCTCCACACACGCTCGGCGTAGGCGTCCCAGGTGCCGCCGTCGATGGCGAGCGCCTCGGTCGAGAGACGTTCGAGCAGGACGTCATCGGTCAGCAGGCGCTCGATCGCGTCGGCGATGTCGTGGTCGTCGTGCGGATCGACGAACAGGGCGCCGCCGTGCGAGGCGACCTCACGCATGCTGCCGAAGCCCGAGGTGATGACGGGCGTGCCGACCGAGATGGACTCCACGATCGGCAGACCGTAGCCCTCGTTGATCGAGGGAAAGACCGTGCAGCGCGCCACACGGTAGGCGCTCCAGAGCAGCGCGTCCGTGATCGACGACAGCGAGCGCACCGGACGCCCGAAGCCCTGGAGCACCTCAAGGCGATACTCGAACTCGGCGCTGTTCCACGCATTCCCGCCGATGAAGACGAGGCTGAACTCCAGCCCGCGGCGCCACAGCAGCTCGGCGGCGTGGAGCACGGCGAGGTGGTTCTTGCGCGGTTCATGGCTGCCGACGCATACGACCAGCGGGAGGGAGCCGGTGAGAAGCGTCCGAGAGGCCTTCGCGAGCTCCTCCGGAGTGACGTCCTCCGGCTGGGAGGGCAGCAGGACCGGGCGGATGTCCGGCCCGGTGACGCCGACGCTCCCGAGCATGTGCCGCCAGCCCGAGTACTCGACGGCGGCCGCCTCCGAGATCGTCGCGATGCGGTCCATGTGCGAGACCGCGACGAGGGTCCGCGAGAAAGCCGCGCTGATTCCCGTGCTGGCTGTCTCGGCCGTCGTGACGGGGACGCAGTCGAAGCCGATCGTGCCGGTCTGGTTGCCGCTGAACTCGGCGAGGGCGGCGACCCGCGAGGTGCGCTCGTCCTCCACGGCGAGCTCGGGGAGGAGGTAGGTCCCCTCCCAGGGCACGATCACGCGCGAACGATCCTCGGGGGCGTCGGGCACGTCCCCGGCGACCGCGTTGCGGCTCTGCTCTGGCGTGAGGCGCACGAGGGACTCGTGGGTGCTGTCCCAGCCAGCGAGGAGGATCTCGTGGTCGCGGGTCCAGCGCGCGATGCTCTGTCGGACGACGCGCTGAATGCCTGTCGCGAGGCCGGTCCGTGCGGTGTGGTGGACGTCGACGACGACCGCTCCGACCACGACCTCGACCTCGGGGTGGTGGAAGCGGGCGAAGACCCTGGTCGACGCGATCGTGGAGGCGGCGTGCCGCAGCAGCGCGGCGGTACCGTCCAGGCGCGCGCGTCGGCGGCCGTCGATGACGTCTTCGGGGCGCGGCAGGGTCCCCCGGAGCACCGCGAGCACCAGCCACACCTCACGGTCCGTCGGCGTGGGCAGAAGGACGCTGAGCTGACCGGTGAGCGCATCGACGCTGCCCAGGGGCTCGACCGTCGGCGCGAGCGTGCGCACCAGCGTGCTGAGGCGGTCGACGAGGTACTGCTTACTGCGCATGGCGCGCCTCCTCCTGCTCGGTGAGCGCTGCCGGCGCCGTCCCATCGACGACGACGGCCGAGGGCCTGATGAGCGCCTCCCACAGCTCGCGCGCGTAGTCGTCCCACGTGCGCTGGGGCCGCGCGAGCGCTTCGGCCCGTAGCGAGTCGATGAGCTCCGCCGAGGTGAGCATCCGCCGCATGCCGTCGATGATCTCCTCGTCGGAAGCGGGGTCGACGAGCACGCAGCCGCCGTGCTCGGCGATCTGCGCCGTGCTGCCGAAGCGCGAGGTGAGCACGGGGAGCCCGACGGCGAGGGCCTCCGCGACGGGGAGGCCGTACCCCTCGTGCAGCGACGGGAAGGCGAGGAAGCGCGCCTCGCGGTAGCTCGCGACGAGAACGTCGTCGCCGACGCCTCGAAGGACCTCGATCGGCCGGCCGGCGACCACGAGCTCGCGCACGCGCGGGTCGAAGACCTGGTGCGCCCACGGATTGGCTCCGCCGAGGAAACGCAGACGGAAACGCAGACCCTCACGCCAGAGGATCTCGGCGGCGTGGAGGACCGCGAGGTGGTTCTTGCGCGGCTCCTGGCTGCCGACGCAGAGCACCATCGGGACGGCCGAGGCGGCGCCCGCAGGCGCCTCCAGACCATCCGGAAGCTCGACGGGCAGAGGGACCGCCTCGATGCTCGGGCCGACGAGCCCCTGAGCGGGAAGCGCTCGGACGAAGCCTCCGTACTCGAGCGCCGCGGCCGAGCTCACTGTGGCGACCCGCGCCGCACGCTTGACCACCGAGAGGAAGTTCACGAAGCGCACGGTCTCCTCGGGGGGCACCGTGTCGGCGCTCACGACGGGGATCGCATCGTGCCCGACGATCACCACTTCGTTGCCCGAGTACTCGGCGAGAGCGGCGAGAGGGCCGCACTGGTTGTAGTCCGGGACCGACGGGAGGACGACGACGCTGCGGTACGGCACGACGAACGCGACCTGGTCGGGGTCGCCGTGCCGCCACTCGCCGCGGTCCGCCGCCGCCCAGTCGACGACGCGCTCGTGCTCGATCTCGCTCAGGCGACGGAACGAGAGGGAGCCGTGCACCCAGGCGACCGGGATGATGTCGTGGTCCTGGGCCCAGCGCGACACCGTTTGTCGCACCACGCGCTGCACACCCGTGTTGTGTCCGTGCCGCGCCGGGAAGTCGACATCGACGACGACCGCGCCCGTCACGACCTCGACGGTCGCCCCTAGATCGGCGAAGCCCGTGGCGGTGCGCGAGCCGGCCTCGAGGAAGATCCGCAGCGCAGCCTCCTCGGGCGCGAGGGCGAGCGCGCGGCGGAACCAGTCGAAGAGCTCGCTCGTGGGGTACGCGGCGGTGAAGGCGACGAGCGCAACCCAGGTCAGCTCGTCGTCCTCGCGAGCGCGCACCGTCCGCGCGACCTCGTGGAGGTACAGCCCCGCACCGCGCGAACGCAGGGAGGAGCGGGTCGCCTCGTCGAAGAGGAGAGCGCCCACCTGCTCGAGGCGCTGGAGCATCGATTCGGAGCGGCGACGACGCGCGGCGGCGGTGCCCTCGCTCATCGCGCCCGACCGGACAGCCGGCGCTTGGCGAACCGCGCCGTGTGGCGGATCGCGCCGGGGAGGCCGAGCTGCTGCACCCGGATCTGGAAGGTGCGCACGAGTCGAAGGGGCTTCGTCACGCGCCACGAGAGTGTGCGCTCGAAGCCGGAGGCGGTCACTCCCCCGACCTGGATGCGCTCGACCCACTCGTCGAAGGGGTCGTTGAGGAGGGCGTCGACCTGCGAACGCAGGCGCGCGATCTCCCGCTCCTGCTCGTCGCTGGACAGCGGCGCGCTCGGCACACCTGGCGAATCGCCTGCGCTCGGGGCCTGAGGCTCCAGCGGGACGTCAGAGGGCGGTGTGGGCATGGCGAACACCTCGTTCGTGTCGTTCTGTCGGCAAGCGGGAGCAAGACTACCCGCCACGCGCCGCCGAGCGGCACGCCGCCCCGGCTCCCCGGCCGAGCCCGCACGTATAATGATGCGGTCCGTCGCCCGGCGGAGGCCCAGACCTTGGAGTTCCATGCCCAGCAGTCCAGTCGATCGCGCGCGGGCGATCGCCGACGAGCCCTTCCAACTCGCCGGGACCACCTCAGCGGTCGGGGGCGGCTCAGGCGGCTTCATCGCCTCGCTCGCCGAGATCCTGCGTCACCGCGAACTGCTGCGCCTCCTGGTCGGCCGCGAGCTCAAGTCACGCTACAAAGACAGCAGCCTGGGGTTCGTGTGGAGCCTCGTGCGGCCGCTGATCATGCTCCTCATCTATTACGTGGCGATCGGCCAGATCCTCGGAGCCTCGCGGGGCGTCCCCAACTTCGCGATCTTCGTCTTCTCCGGGCTCACCCTCTGGGGGCTCTTCAGCGAGATCGTCACCGCGGGCACGACCTCGATCCTGGGCAACGGCGGACTGATCAAGAAGGTCTACCTGCCGCGCGAGATCTTCCCCGTGGCGGCGATCGGCTCGGCCCTGTTCAACTTCGGCGTCCAGTTCGTCGTGCTGATCGCGGGAGCCGCGCTCACGGGCTCGCTCATCTTCGACTGGGACCTGCTCTACATCTTCCCGGCCCTCGCGATCACCCTCGTCTACGGCCTCGCGCTCGCGCTCGCGCTCTCGGCGCTCAACGTCTACCTGCGCGACGTGCAGTTCCTCGTCGAGGTCGGGCTGCAGATCTTCTTCTGGCTCTCGCCCATCGTCTACGCCTGGAACTTGGTAGTGAACGCCGCCTCGGGAACCGGTCACGGCTGGGCCGAGCAGCTCTACCTCTTGAACCCGATGTCGAACGCGATCCTCGCCTTCCAGCGCGCCATCTGGGGAGACGGCTCGCGGGTGAGCACGATCGAGGGCAACGTGATCCAGCCCCAGGTCTGGCCGCCCCACATGGACCTCCGCCTTCTCATCGTCCTCGCCATCGGCGTGATCTTCGTGTGGATCGGCCACCGGATCTTCCGCCGCCTCGAGGGCAACTTCGCCCAGGAGATCTGATCGTGACCCTCACCAGCAAGTCCGAGTCGGAGACCCCCTCCGCGGGCGCACCCACCGTCGTCCGCGTCCGCCATGCCTCCAAGCGCTTCGTGATCCGCAAGGACAAGTCGTTCAAGGAGCGGATCGTCAACTTCGGTCGAGGCCGTAAGCATCGCGACGAGTTCTGGGCGCTCCGCGACGTCGACCTCGAGATCCCTCTGGGCTCGACCGTGGGCCTGATCGGGGCGAACGGCTCGGGCAAGAGCACCCTGCTCAAGCTCATCGGAGGCATCGTCCAGCCCACGACGGGCACGGTCGAGCGACGCGGGCGCCTCGCTGCCCTCCTGGAACTCGGAGCGGGATTCCACCCCGACCTCACGGGCCGCGAGAACGTCTACCTGAACGGAGCGATCCTCGGGCTCTCGCGCACCGAGCTCGACGGCAAGTTCGACTCGATCGTCGAGTTCTCCGAAATCGCAGAGTTCATCGACACCCAGGTGAAGTTCTATTCCTCGGGCATGTACGTCCGTCTCGCCTTCGCGATCGCGATCCACACCGACCCCGACCTCCTTCTGGTCGACGAGGTCCTCGCCGTCGGCGACGAGCCGTTCCAGCGCAAGTGCATGGACCGCATCCGTGCCTTCCAGCGCGCCGGCAAGACCATCATCCTGGTGACCCACTCGCTCGAGCAGGTCGGTGAGCTCTGCGACCGCACCATCGTCCTCGAGAAGGGCAACGTCGTCTTCGACGGAGAGACCTCCGAGGGCCTCCAGGTGCTCCGCGAGAGCTTCGAGGACCGGCGCGCGGCGCGTCAGGAGCGCGAGGCGGCGGCCGCCGACTCCGACGCCGAACCTGCGCCGCAGCTGATCGAGATCCTGGGCTGCGAGCTGCGCGGGGGGTCGATCGAGCACGGAGGCACCGTGGTGCGCAGCGGTGAGACGCTCGAGTTCGATGTCACGGTCCGCACGAGCCGTCCCGTCGCCGACTGGAACATCGGCATGGGTATCGACACGCCGCTCGGCCAGCGCGTCTTCGGCACCAACACCGAGCGCATCGGCACCGCCCTTCGTCCCGTCCACGGCGAGATGACCGTCACGTTCACGCTCCCAGATCTCCATCTCGGAGGCGGCAACTACGCCGTCCATGCCTCGGCCGCGACGTTCTCGCAGGGCGAGACCATGCGCATTCCCGTTGCCGCGACATTCACCGTCGAGCGCTCATCCGTGCACGACGGAGTCGTCGACATCGACTCGACCGTCCGGCTCACCACGCCGTGACGGCGGGGCGTCGGCGCCTGGTCATCGACGCGACTCCTCTCGCGGCCGATCGCCTCACGGGTGTCGGCCGGGTTCTGTTGAGCCTTGTGCGTGCCCTGGATGAGCGCGCGCCGATCTCGGGAGTCGAGCTGTCGCTCGTCGTGCCCGCGAGCGAGCGCACCGCCGTGCTCCGCCACGGCTTCGCGTCGGCGCGGGTCGTCGGTGTGCCACTCCCGGGGCGACTGTGGAGCCTGCTCACCCGCCTCCCCCTCGCCCCCGGTATCGACCGCCTCCTCGGACGGGCGACCTACTTCTTCCCCAACTACCGCAATTGGCCACTGGCCCACTCGCGTTCGATCACCTTCGTCCACGACGCATGCTTTGCCGTGATGCCGGAGCTCGTGCCCTCAGCACGGCGTGCGCTGCTGGCTCACTGGGTCCCCCGCTGGCTCGGCCGCTCAGACCTGGTCGCCACGGGGAGCCGCTCGGCGGCCGACGAGCTCACGACGACGCTGGGGATCGACCCCGAGCGCCTCCTGATCGTGCCGACGACGATCGAGCGGGCGGTCTTCCAGCGGCCGTCGCAGGAACACGTCCGGGCGACGGCCGAGCGGCACGGGCTCGAGCGCTTCCTCCTGTTCGTGGGGTCAATCGAGCGGCGCAAGAACCTGGCGACCCTCGTGTCGGCCTACGCCGCCGCAGAGCGGCCCACCGGCCACCGCCTCTTGCTCGTCGGCGGCGACGGCTGGGACAATGCCGACGTCCATCGGGCCATGGCGGCGGCCCTCGCCTCGGGCGCCGACGTGAGGATCGCCGACGAGTACGTCGGCGACGACGAGTTGCCTGCCTTGCTCGCCGGCGCCGATGCGCTCGCGATGCCGTCGTGGCACGAGGGCTTCGGACTTCCGGCCCTGGAGGCGCTCGCGTGCGGCACCCGGGTCCTGGCCGCCGACATCCCGGGACTCCGCGAGGCTCTCGCAGGGAACGAGGAGAGCGCGGTGTTCCTCGATCCCGCCGACGTGAGCGCGTGGACTCGGGCGATCGAGCGCGAGATCGCCTCCCCTCGAGACGCGGAGCCGGCCGTCCTGGCCGACTGGAGTGCCTCCGCCGCTGTGCTCGAGGAGGCGACGCTCGTCATCCCGCACGGGTGAAGAGCAGCCAGCGCCCTGAACTCGACGTGACAGCTGGGGTGCTGCTGCCCGTGGCCGCATCGACGAAGGGAACCCAGCCCTGGGGGTTGTCGGTGTAGCCGAACGTGTCGACGTACACGGCACAGGCGCCTGTTTCTTCGACCCGTTGCTGGAAGGCAGGAACATCGTGGACCGAGCCCCACACGTCCCAGCCGTACGTGCCGGTCACCGATCCATAGCTCCACTCGAGATCGCCGTGCTCGGTGACGAGGTAGGGAAGCGCCTCGTCGTAGTCGGACATGTTCCCGATCTTCCCCGTGTCAGGGAAGCTCTTGAGGGGCAGCTGCACGACGCCGCACGCGTCGGGGAGAAGATCGTCCGCGCTCGTCACGAACTGCCGCATCTCGTCATCGGCGGTCGGATCGAGCGTCACGAGCCTCGAGACCCCGACGAGCTGGTCGACGATGACGAGCGCTGCGACGGCCGTGGCGAGGATCGCGCGCAGCCCCCAGCGCGATGTCACCTGCTCGAGCAGCACGGCGATCACGCCGAGGCAGAGCAGGAGGAGCAGGATCGACAGTCGCGCCCACGCCCGAATCGTTGGGCCCGCGACGAGCGCGACGATCACCCCCATCCCGGTGACCGTGTAGAAGAGCAAGGTCCAGTAGGAGGCGGTCGCGAGGAGGCGGAAGCGCGGCTGCCGCAGGAACGTCCCCACCGCTCCGTGCTGTCGGCTCCCGTTCGACACCAGGACGACGAGGCTGCCGAGGATCAGCAGGATGAGGCCTAGCGTACCGAGAACGGAGAAGCCGGGAGCCTCGGTCGTCTGGATGAACCCTGTCTGGTTCGTGTAGCGCGTGAGGAGCCATTCGGCCTGAGGCAGGCCTGAGCCGAGCCAGGGGAGGATGAGGAGGACGAGTTTGCCCGCGTAGAGCTCCGACTCCGCGACTCCGCGACTCTCGAAATAGGGCTCGTACCGTTCTCCGAAGCCCTGAACGAGGACGACCAGTTCGACGCCCACGAAGACCGCTAACGCGACGACGGGCACAGCGGTGCGGAGGATCTCCCGCCACGCTCCACGCTCGACCAGCCGCGCGATCGTCGCGAGCAGGAATACTCCTCCGACCACGATGACGCCGAAGACGTAGTAATAGCCGCCGCTCGTCGCCACGAGGAGTGCGAGCACCGTCGCGGGGAGGACACCTCGAACGATGCGGCCGGCGCGGGACGGAGCCGCGAGACTCCACGCTCGGAAGGGATCGGTGCGTTCACCCGCGGCCATCAGCACGAGGATGCCGATCAGCGGGATCGCCCAGTAGTTGGCCAGGAACGCATGGCCCGCCGCGATCCGCTGGAAGTGATAGGGCGCGACGCTGTACGCGACGGCGACCAGGGCAGAGATCCACGGCCGCACCGTGAGCGCCCGGAAGAAGGCATAGGCCGTGACGGCTACCCCCGCGAAGGTCAGCACGTAGAAGACGTTCAAGAGAAGGATGCCGTCGTGGATCACCAGCGCCAGAGCCCCCGCGGCGAAGGCCGACGCCACATCGAACTGGGCGCTGAAGAACGCGTTGAAGCCGTCGGGGAACCCCAGGGCGGGATTGTTGTCGAACGAGAACACCTGCGTCGCGTTCGAGAACAGCATGTAGTGCAGCACCTGGTCGTCGGTGCCGATGCGCCAGCGTTGACCGAGGGTGTCGGGCGAGATGCCCAGAGCGGACACCGCGGCAACGACACTGACCACTGCTGCCGCCACGGCCCAGGCGAGTTCACGGAGGGCGCGCAGCCCTCGGCGGCGGGGCGGACTCGTCCCGGAATCAATAGCCATAGGTTCGGCGTGCCTTCTCGAGACTGGAAGCGATGACCTCGTCGAGCCGCTGCTGTCCGGCCGTACCCGCGTAGTCGTAGATCTGGATCGCGCCGCAGTCGATGGTCCGGGCGGGAGGCCCGAACGCATCCTCGGTGGCGCCGGGCCAGGGCGAGGCCGGATCGACCAGCACGAAGCTGAAGTCTTCATCATAGGAGGCCAGATTGCTCATCCAGACCTGCACGCTGAAGTCGGGATTGACCTGCTGGACGGGGAGCGAATCGTAGAGCGCGAGCGGCCGGACGATCCAGAACGAGCCCACCCCCTCGATGTCGCGACCGCCGATCCAGTCCTTCACGCAGGCCGCGTCGGCGCCAAGTGGTCCGTCGGCGAGCGCTCGCTCGGCACCCGAGGCTCCGACGGTGGTGAGCAGAACCGAGCTCGCCACCACGACGGCGCTGCCCGCGGCGGCAAGACGGAGGCGACGACGCGCGCGCACGCGCACGAGTCCGAGGAGCGGGAGGAGGACCAGGCAGGAGAACACGGCGATCGGCATCAGGTATCTGCTGACAGAGCTGCCCGAGGCGACCTGGACCGCGAGGAGGACTCCCGCCTCCGACAGCACGAATACACAGAGGAACCACGAACGATGCGAGACGACGCGAGAGGCGGGCGAGGCGCCTGCCGCCTCCCCACCCTGACCCCGACGAGTGAGACCGCGCACGCGCACCAGGACGAGCGCCAGGGCCGCGAGCAACAAGAAGCCGATCGTGATGAGCTCGACGAGACCCTTCGGCGTCGACTTCACGTCGGCGATCTGCTCGAGGAGACTTGTCAGCGCCGGGCCCGCGAGCGGCGTACGGATGTACGTCGAGGCGTCCGCGGCAACGAACGACGCGAGCGGCAGCCGTGCGAGGGAGCCGAGGATGCTACCGCCGAGGAGCAGACCGGCGAGGGCCACGGCGCGTCTCCCCGGGAGCTGGGCGGTGAGCCAGAGCGAGGCCAGCCCGAGCAGGCCGGGGGCGGTGAAATGGACCAGGAGGAGCGGGTTCGACAGGCTCGTCGCGGCGACCAGGACGACCAGGAGGACGCCTCCGAAGGCCCGGCCACGGGCCGCCGGGTCGAGCAGTCGCAGGATCAGCGCCAGTCCGCCGACCGCGACAAGGACCGAGCCGTGGTAGTAGGTCGTCAGCAGGAACGTCGTCGCGAGTGCGCCGACGTTGTTGAGCGCTCGGGTCTCGCTCAAGCACAGGAGGAGGAAGAGGAGGATCGTGGCCGTCGCCGCCGCACGCCGCAGCCAGACCGCCCGGTCGACGAGCACGAGCGCGCTGACCCAGCGCACCAGCGCGAAGAGGACGACGACGTTCAGCACGCCGTTGAGCAGCAACGAAGCGCTCGGGCTCCCGGCCACCGAGGAGATCGCGTAGAGGGGAAGCTCGGGGAAGAAGAAGAGCTGGCTCGTCATGACCCACTGCAGCGGTTCACCGCTGAGCAGCGACTGCACGATGAGCGGGAGCGCGAGCGAGTCGCCGTCACGGAGGAAGTAGGGCTGCCACCCCGTGCCGAGCAGAGTCCCGATCACCGCGAACGCCGCGGAGGCGACGAGCAGGCCCGCGAGCAGGTCGAGCAGCAGCGGGCGCAGCCGGACCAGGGCGGGAGGACGACCCGTCACCGCTGCGAGCGGCCGAATCGGATCCGCAGTACGAGCAGGAGGTTCTTCAACAGCGTGTCCCCCGGGATCTTGGAGGACCCGACGGTGCGGTCGAGGAAGACGATCGGGATCTCGCGGACGCCTGGATACTGACGCAGCGCGCGCGACTTCAGCACGATCTGGAAGCCGTAGCCGGCGGCGCGGATGGTCTCGAGGTGCAGGGTGCGCAACAGTCGGGTGCTGAAGAGGTTGAAGCCGCCGGTCCAGTCGGTGATCTTCGAGCCGAGGAACAGGCGGGTGTAAAGGTTCCCGCCTCCGCTCAGGATCTTGCGGTCGAGGGTCCAGTCGGGAGTGCCACCCCCGGCGATGTATCGCGACGCGACAACGAACTCGGCCCCTCCGCGTACCTCCGTGAGGAACGCGTCGATGTAGTCCGGGTCGTGCGAGAGGTCGGCGTCCATCTGGAGGACGTAGTCATAGCCGTGCTCAGCGGCGAGCAGGTGTTGGAACGCCCAGATGTAGGCGGCGCCGAGCCCCTCTTTCTTCTCGCGAGAGAGCACGAGGACCGCGAAGGAGTCCGAGCCGAGCTCGTCGGCGAGCTCGCGGGCCCGCGCGGCCGTGCCGTCGGGCGAGCTGTCGTCCACTACGGCGACCGTGATGTGGAAGTCGGGGTTGCGCTCCGCGGCGGCGGCGACACGTGGCAGCACCGTCGCGATGTTCGCGACCTCGTTGTAGGTGGGCACGACGACGGCGAGGGAGGGCATGATTCGAGGGAAATCCGTTCTTCCGGTGCACCGGCGGACCGGTGAGAGCCCTGCGAGTATAACGATGCGTGCCTTCCACGATCGTCAACGACCCCCCGGATCGCGTGCCGGAATCCGCGTGCTTTCTCAGGAACATGCCACGTCGTCATCCCCCACCCCGCGGAGCCCGCCGGTTACGATGGACGGAAAGCGCTCGGCGGTCCACCCCTCGTCTGCGGGCGCCGATGCACGTCCGTCGGGCCCCGACGGAAGCAATCGACGCTGAGGGGGACGGGACCCCTCACCAGATGAAGAGACTGCTCGAGTCGCAGAAGGTCAGGTTCCTGATCGCCGGCTGCACCAACACCGCGATCGATTTCCTGATCCTCAACGCGCTGGTGCTGATGTCCCATCTGCCCACCCTCGCGGCGAACGTCGTCTCCGTCCTCGTCGGCATCACCATCTCCTACGCGCTCAATCACTTCTTCGTGTTCCGTCACCCCGGGCGCATCTCGATCGCGACCTTCGCAAAGTTCTTCCTCGTCACCGGGTTCAGCTCGCTGGTCCTGCAGTCCGTGATCATCTACGGCTTCGAGGTCTTCTTCGACACTCGCTTCGGCAACTCTCTCCTCTTCCTCCCCAGCTCGGGAGAGAACGCGTTCCTGGCCATCAACATCGCGAAGGCCGTCGCCGTCCTCGTCGGCCTCGTGTGGAACTTCTGCATGTACAAGTTCGTGGTCTTCCGCGCGCCGGGCGAAGAGACGCTGCCCGCGATCGAGACCATCTCGCCCGCCGCGGTCGCGGTCAGCACCGAGCCCGTCGACATCGTCCGCTAAGCGGTCGCCGCTGGGCCACGTGCCGCTGGGCGAGGCGCCGCCCTGCCCGCAGGAGGCCCGTGCTAGCCTCGTCGAGTTCTTCCGGCGACGCCTCAGGGCGCGCCGACGCCGTTCCCCCGGAGGCCCTCATCGCCCGCTCGACGTTGCCCATCGCGGTCGTCGTCGTCACCCACTTCTCGGGTGAGGTCCTCGGCGCCTGCCTCGAGTCGGTGTCGGAGGCGACCGAGCACGACGTGCGCGTCGTGGTCGTCGACAACGCCACGACCGACTCCTCAGTGCGCACCGTCGTCTCGCGTCACCCCGAGGTGGTGTTCCACGAGACGGGAGAGAACCTCGGCTACGGCAAGGCCGTCAACTACGCGGTCGACCGTCTCGGCCCCGAGGTCGAGTGGATCCTGGTGACGAACCCGGACACGGTCTTCCTCCCCGGCTCGATCGACCTGCTCTACGACGCGGCCGTCGCCGATCGGCGCATCGGCTCCATCGGCCCCCGAATCCTCGACTCCGACGGCAGCGTGTACCCCTCGGCGCGGGCGCTGCCCTCGCTGGGCACCGGCATCGGACACGCCGTCTTCGCTCACGTCTGGCCCGGCAATCCGTGGTCGGCGCGCTACCGCCGCTCGAAGGCCGTCGGCACGCTCGAGCACGGACGCATGGAGGCGGGATGGCTCTCGGGCGCCTGCGTCATGGTGCGCAGGAGCGCCTTCGAGCAGATCGGCGGCTTCGACGAGCGCTACTTCATGTACTTCGAAGACGTCCAGCTTGGCGATTCCCTGGGTCGGCATGGCTGGACCAACGTCTACCTCGCCGACGCCCTCGTCTCGCACCTCGGCGGGCACTCGACGCGCCTCGCCTCTGCTCGGATGCTCGCGGTGCACCACCGCAGCGCCTACCTCTACCTCTCGCAGAAGTACGACGCCTGGTATCAGGCGCCGGTGCGGGCAGCGATGCGACTCGGGCTCGGTGCTCGGGTGGCACTCATGCGCCTGCGCCCGCGGCGCTGAGCCGGTCCTCCACCCGACCCGGCACGCGGCGCCTCAGCGTCCGAGTTCGGGGAGTCGTTGGAGGTAGGTGCCGTAGCCGCTTTTCACGAGGGGCGCGGCGAGAGCAGCGAGCT
>NZ_JADKSO010000004.1 GCF_015351245.1 Rathayibacter sp. VKM Ac-2879 | reverse complement strand
CTGGTCACGGTGCGCGCGGGAACTCCGGATGCTGCCGGGTAGGCGACGCTCGTGACGCGGCCTCGATCATCGAGGGTAGTGCAGGTCCAGGTGCTGTCAGAGGTCCGCTTGGACCCGACCGTCCGTCCCCATTCGTCGCAGACGTATTCACGAGTGACAGACGTCTGGGTGGCCGAGGTCGCGCTCTTCTCAGTCTTCACGAAGCCGCCCTGGCTCGTTCCGACGGGCACTCCGCAGGCCGACGCGCTGAGCGTGTCGCCGATCGCGAAGTACGTCACGGACAGCCCGTTGGAGTCCGGCGAGAAGTTGGACGCGGTAGCCGCGGGGAGCGTCTTTCCAGTGCGGCGCCAGCCCTGGTCAGCGCCCGAGTACTGGGTCGCCGTTGTGAGGTTGAGCCCTGTGGGATCGATCGAGGTGGCTGCGACGATACCGAGCCACTGCTGGTCGGTTCCGCCGTTCGTGCCGTAGATCTTCTTCGTCGTCGTCGAGGGGGCGTAGGTGGTGTTCGCGATCGGGGTTTGATCGAAGGTCTTCTCGGTGGTGGCGAAACCGTAGTCGGGCTTGAGCCGGTCGCCGGGAACGAGGGTGCCGCTGCTGCTGCCGGGTGTCTGCCAGTGCAGCTCGAGACGTGCGTCGGCGGCCATGTCGGCATAGTCCAGGCGGATGCTCATCTCCTGGCCTGCGGAGGCAGACGCTGACCGCGCTCAGGCGGCAAGACGAAGCCGTCGCCTCGCTCCCGCTCCCGTATTCCGCACATGTTCCAGCCGCTCGTAGTCTCGCCGAAATGATCTATTCGACCGGAGGAAGCGGAATGGGAACGAGAATTGTAGGCTGCGACCACGTCCAGGTGTTCATCCGCTTCGACGTCGACCCGACTGGCTGCAAACCGACCGTTCGACTCTTGGCTAAGCGCCGACAGGCGCCCCCTCAACGGGCGCACCCCGTAACGCATCTCCCCACCACCCACTTTGAAAAACATCTTCAATCATCGTCGCCTCCACTCAGCCGTCTCGCCTCTCGGGATCGTGCACGCATCTCCGACATAGAAAGGCACGGTTCATCTCGGGTCTTAATGACGAGGCCCGTTCGTGGCTCTACTTGCTCGAGCCCTCGTGGGGCGAACCAGGCCGTGGAGTAACCGCGCGCCTGTTCCTTCTCACGTCGTCTTTCCATTCGCGGCCCAAAGAGCGACATGAGCCCGGTCGTCACCAAAGTGATGAGAGGAAGTACTAACAACCCCCCACTAAAGCCTCCACTGACTGCAACTGTCACAAAGATCACAAGTGTCAGCAAAGCCGGAATAAGTAAAGCCCAGTAAAACTTAGCCCAGGTGCGCATATTCCATCCGGGTTCGACTTCGCGCCGAACAGGCCCTATTGCCAATGATCTACCAATCCATGAACGTGTTGACATTGTCTGTGTAATTCAGTGCACTGCCCGCATACGAAGAACCTCGAGTTATCGCTCCTGCTGTAGCCCGCGTCGTGACGACACCTGTGGCTGTCAGTGTACGCGCCACGCCCGCTCCGACGCCTGGGATCACCGCCGCCCCCGCTGAGATCCCACAATTCACGCCGTCACGAGCAGTTCCGCCATTGAATGCGATGCTACAGGTGACCGCCGCAGAGATGATGCTTGTGACCGCAGCTGCCGCCAAGAGGAACGGAGAAAGGATCGCACCGACGCCGGTTGCTGCAGCGATGAAAGCCAGTGCGGTGAAGCCGAGGCTTATAGCGGAATACATCGTCGCGACATCAGCCGGATCCACCGGCTTAGGCGCAGTTGGAGCTTTAGGAGCGGTGGTATTCGGCTTGCTCGCAATCCAGTCCGCCTGGGACTGACCGGAGACCGAACCCTGCTTGCCAATATGCATGCCGTTGCATTCGCTTCCGACACACGCCCTCTTTCCCGTCAAATCGAGCTTATTTATAGGGTCAAGGGGATACGTGTAGTCATTATCGACTCCGCCCTCTATGGGATCCAGTGACAGGAAGCGGCCCAGCGCTGCAATATAGACGCGGGCCCCCATCTCAATCGCGGCGATACCACCTGCGTGCTCAAAAAGCTTCTGATTACCTCCGAGCCATGAATAGTCAGCGTCCGAGTTCTTTTGCGAGTCGGCGACCGCGTCGGCTCCAGCAATAGTTCCGATACGACCAGTGGAGGGATCAATTGGCTGTCCGAACGGGTCATACCTGTTCACCGTCGCAGCTCTAGCTCCGGAAGCGTCAGCTGTCGTAATGATGCTTCCCTGCAGGTTCGGGTAGGACCAAACTTCGGAGCCATCGTCACGGAATGAAGCAATTGCTCCGCCGGGAAGGACGGTCGTGCGCTCCACGATTGCATTTGTACCGCTCAGAACGAGCTGCGCTCCGTCGCCACTTCCCGTGTAGGAGTACCGAATTATCCGCGAAGACTCTCCTGCTGCCGTGTGGATACGAGCGACAATCCGATCAGTGGCGTCCCTCACATACTCGACGATCGTACTGTCGGGCTGAGTCGTCTTCGTGTGGCGATCGGCAAGGTCGTAACTATAGGTCTGGTCACCGAGCTTCGTCGTACGACCCTTCGCATCGTATGCAAGCTCCGTAGCGCCTACTCCGTCGGCGACTGGGTCGGCACCTGCGGCTGCGCCGGTCACCTGGCTGGACAGGAGTCGATCTGCTGCATCATAACAATATGATGCGGTTGTCGCTCCGCCAGCCGTCGGCTGGTCTGTCATTGATGTGCGGTTACCGTTTTTACCGGCCGCGTTCACGGAGCCATTCGCCGCACAATTCGTATCGGCATAACCGTAAGTAAGAGAATGACCGGGGATCGATGCATTTGTGAGCCGACCCGCCGGGTCGTATTTGTAGCTGGAAACAAGCGCAGACTGGCCAGCGACGGTTAGCATGTTCTGGACAACTCGTCCAGCCTGTGACCGAACGACCTCGTCAGTGACTGCCGCACCAGATGCGAATGTCCACGTCAGTTTCGTCTGCGCACCAGCGTTGTCCCGAGCTACGTTCCCGAGGCTCGTCCCGTTGCCTGCGCCGCTCGCGGGGTAAGTGACACTAGTGATCAGACCAGCATCAACACCGCTTGCACCGTAGGTCACGGTGGCCAGATCCGTAGTCCCGTCTTTGACCTTCGTCACTTTTCCGTCGACGTCATACTCAAGCGTTCGAGTCGACGTTGACGCGCCCTGCGTCGACTTCGTCTGGGTTGCCCTGCTGGCGGCATCGTAGGTCGTGAGAGTGGTCGTGTTCCACACGTCCGTGTATGACGTCACTCGACCCAAGAGGTCAATAGTCGTCGTAATAGTCCCACCGTTCGGGGAATTAGTGACCCCAGTGTCAGAAGTCTTGGTCGTCCGCGGATCTCCCGCTGCAGTCTCATAGGTCGTGGTAATCGTGCGTGCCACTGTCCCAGTAGCCGCCGGATAGGACAAGCTGATAATCCTGCCCCGGTCGTCCCTAGAGGTGCATGTCCAAGTACTATCAGAGGTTCTCTTGCTCCCGGCGGTACGGCCCAGCTCGTCGTAAATGTACTCTCGCGTCACCGCCGAACCGCTTGCGGGTGTGGCTCCCCTCTCGGACTTTATAAATCCGGCCTGACTTGTACCCACCGGCACACCGCACGCCGCGGTGCTGGTTAGTTCCGACGTGGGGTAGTAGGTCACCGAGAGACCACTGGTGTCGGCGGTCGCTCCGGAGGAAGTTGCGGCTGGAAGAGTCTTTCCGGTGCGGCGCCACCCCTGATCCGCCCCGGCGAATTGCGTTGCTGTCGTGAGATTCAACCCGGTTGGATCCACAGAGGTCGAGGCGATGAGACCCAGCCACTGCTGGTCGGTTCCCCCGCTCGTCCCGTAGACCTTCCTCGTTGTCGTCGACGGCGCGGAGGTTGTGGATGCGATTGGCGTTTGATCGAAAGTCTTCTCGGTCGTTGCGAACCCATAGTCCGGCTTGAGCCTGTCACCAGGAACGAGGGTTCCAGCGGTGCTGCCGGGAGTCTGCCAGTGAAGTTCGACGCGCGCGTCGCCCCCCATATCGGCGTAGTCGAGCCGGATGGTCACTTCCTGCCCTGCGAAGTCCGCGTGGAAGGTTCCAGTTGGAGACCAATGTGCCGAAGCCGGCTTGACATCAAGAATAACGAGCTTGTTGTCAATCCACAGGTTTGTGCCGTCGTCTGCGAAAGTTCTGAACTGGTAATCGCCCGCGCTCGGGAAGGTGATCGTTCCCGTGAAGCGCGCGGACCAGGCGTCAGTGCCGACCTGGTTAATCTGCGCGGATCCCCAGTTCTCGGAGAGGACTCCGTCCTTGGCACCGACGTCTAGTCCATACCTCTTGGGTGTACCTGCAAATTGATCGTTATCAAAGTCCACGACCGACAGGCCACGTAGGCCTTCATCGTAGGCAGTTTCAGATCGACCCGTCGTCGATGCGCAGGCTTGCGTCGGGCGGCGGTCCGTCCCGTAACACGAGGCCGGCGCCGGACCGTAGCTTGCTACCGCTCGATCTCGCTGGTCATAGAGAGTTGTCGACATTCTACCTTGAGGGTCAGTAGACGAAAGCTGAAGGTCCTGCTCATCCCACGTTGCCGACGCAGTCAGTCCGAGGGCGGTGGTCGACGAGAGCGTTCGGAAACCTGCGTCATAGGACACCGAATTTGCAATACCTGATGCATTCCCCGTGTTTGCAATTACGGATCCGTTCGCCTTAATTGCCTTGACAGTCGTCTTGCCCTGAACCGAACCACTAGGCGTCACATCGTAGGAATATGACTTACCCGTGCGCTGAGAGCTGGTTACACCATCAGGCGCCGCTCCAAGGATGCGGGTGACACGGTTGGCCGCGTAGTCGATCGTCAGTGACGCGTTGGCGTCCGATATCACCGCGCCACTCGACTTCAGCCAATCAGACATTGTCGCAGTGCGAACCGACTTCAGAAGTTTTTGCTCATTGTATGCGAAGCTCGTCGACTCGCTACCTGGGTTAATAGTTGATACAAGGTATCCGTTTTTGTCATAGAGCAATCTCGTGTCATCTTCAAATCCGGGCGCGTCACCGGGGTAGATGATTCGGCAGAGGTAGTCGCTCGGCGGATACACGGGGGACGGCGCGGTGCCCTGCGGGCCGGGCAGACAGACTTTGCCGCTGCTCTGGTCATTCCCGTTCGAGAGTCCACTCGAGGAGGCGGTGTCCGAGCCGTAGAGGAACCGGACGACACGGCTGTAGCTGCCGTCCGATTTCTTCGAGAACCGGTCTGAGATCCGGTCGATCCGCCCATCACTCCTATAGCTGACGACAGGAGCGATCGGCTTGGTCGCGGTCGTCGTGCTGACAACCTGATCGACCTGGCCGCCGTCCTTCTTGAACGTGGTGATCAGGCCGGCATCGTCGAGGGAGATGATGCCGTCCCCGCTGATCGCCGCGATTCCGTTCTCTCCGGCCGGAGGCTTGTAGCTGCCGTCGGACTTTTTCTCGTAGACGTGCTGGGCGCCGTAGATGTCGGTATAGGTGATCGATCCTTCCTTGCCGTCGGCCTTCACGTAGAAGTACTCGGCGCCGGCCAGCGGAGCAGACGCACCCCACCCGTCCGGAAGGATCGTGCGCTTGGTGAACCAGTCGCCGGGAACAGAGGCGACGGTTTGCAGCACGGCGCCGTTCGCGTCGATCTTTTGCGCTTGCAGCGTCACCTGAGCTCCGCCGGTGCGTTCGAAGTACCGCATCCGGAACGTCTTGGACTCACCCGACGCGAAGCCCATCGGGCCGCTCCAGCCATCCGTCCCGGCGTCGCCCCACTTGTCGATGAGGTTCGTGCCGCCGATGTCGAGGATTACGCCGTCGTCGCGGACTGTCTTGAACTTCCAGGTGCCGGCGGGCGGCCGGATCTGGCCAGTCCAATCGGCGGTGAAGTTGTCATGACTGACCACCCCCGGGAGCGGGGAGGAGTCGTTCCAGATGCCGCCGGGTGTCGGGTCGGTGCGGACGAGGTTCGGGGTCCACCCGCCGAACTCCCTCGAGGGCGAACCGGTGAAGGAGGGGATGTTGTAGTACGTCCCGACGAGGCCCGAGTTGCTGGTCGACTGGCTGTTATAGACAAAGTTCATTCCCATGGAGCCACCGGGCGTCTCCACCGTGGGTGAGGTGAAGCTCAGCCCCAGGTTTCCGTTGGCGAGGTTCACTGTTGCGGGTCCCACTGTGTCGGTCGGCGAGGGACCGGGATCATTGACGCGGAGGTTGGTGACGAAGGAGTTCGTCCAGTCGGGACGCCATTCGTCGACGCTGTTCTTCACCCATACGGTCCACGAGTAGGCGACGCCGTCCAGCAACGCACCCTTGGGCACGGTGTAGGTGGGGCTCTTCTGCCAGCCGGAGTTCACGACCTGCCCGTTCGCGGCGCCTGTATCGGTGGCGATGCGAAAGGAGTAGTCGACGTCCTCGCCGGATGGCTGAGCGGGGTCAGTGATGGTCAGCGTGGGCGTAAGGGTGGTGATGACGGCGTCGTCGATAGGTCCGGTCGGTAGCCCGAACCGGACGTCGTCGGTGGTGAAGCTGAAGACGTTGGACACGGCAACGGTCGACTGACCGAGGTAGCCGTCGTATCCGTCGTGGACCCAGGTGCGCCAGTAATAGGTGGTGTTGCGCTTGAGCACGCCTACCGGCACTTCGACCGTCTCGTTGGAGATCCATCCCGTGTCCCAGAGAGTTCCGACATCGGGGTTCGGGTTCTCGCTGATGCGGTAGAGGTGGGCGAGCGGCTGATCGGTGGGATTATAGTAGGCATCCGCGTGCAGGTCGGGTGTAAGCGTCTGGCGAGGCGCCTTGTCCCCTGGGAGCGGGTTCCAGCCGGCGGCCGGGTAGTCCTTCCAGAGAATCTGCATCTGCACATCCACGCGGCGGTAGGAGAAGTTGCCTGCGCCCTCGTCGCCGCCGATCATGAGATTCCCGCCGGAATTGCGGTTCTTCACCCACTCGACGATCTTTCGGTTCAGGCCGTCGCCGTTCGTTGAGGTCCCATTGGTGTTGGAAATGGTGAGGTCGGCGAGCTTGGCTCCGGCGCAGTTGAAGCCCATGCAGGTCACGTCATGGATGCCTCCGGTGTACGTACCGGAGGTACCGTCCGGCCAGATTTTCGTCACGTCAACCTGAGTGGCAATGATCTGCTTGCCGAAGACCTGCTCGTAGTCAAAATGGACGATAGAGCGCCACACGCCGTTCGAGTTAGTATTGCCGACTTGGGTCATACCATCGTTAGTCTGACCGTTACTTTTGAACGCTCTAGTCGAAATCACATTCGCTACTGTCGTCGGATCCACGTATACCGGATAGACACGCTTACTGCTTTCAAGCCAGGAGCGCGACGGGGAAATGGAGAGAAGCGTTCTGCCGGCCCGCTGTGCCACGGTCAGCTCTATCTCGGCGTCAGCGTCCGCCTTCTTCTCGGTGCCGGAGGAGTCCCACATCACAGGCCGGGGAACGGTGTAGACGACCTCGCCCGCGGCGTCGCGGAACTCGACGTTGCCGTCGTCGGTCTTCGACACAGTCAGCCCCGGCGCGTCTACCTCCCACGTCCAGGTGGACTGTCCGGGAGCCGGAACCTTCTTCAGGCGCAAGTTCTCCTTCACGTCCGCCTGGCCGACGTCGTAGACGAGGTCCACGCCGTCAAAGAGATCGAGGTACTCGAGGTGCGACTTCGCCTCGTCGTCCGCCCAAGGTGACAGGTCCCGACGCAGCACGGAGTGCGCTGCACCCTCAAGCTCGAAGCCGAGTGAGTGCTCGTCGCGCGTCATCGTGAGAACGTTCTCGTCATCGGCGTACTCCGCGAACTGCGGAGCGAGCGGGTGAAGCTCAACTTCGGCTCCACCCCGCCCGAGCCACGAACTGTTGCCGGTCGTCGAGAGCTCTGTCTCCGCTTCGACCCACTTCCCAGAGTCGTCCTGCACGTTCATCGGTGCGGCGGAGATGACCGTGGCCTTCTTCTCGTCCTCGAGTTCATAGGTGGTGGAGTACTCGTCTCGCTCCGCCACTGGTTTCGATTCAAGATCCTCGAGAGCCTCCGGGTCCGGGACGGCGGTTTCCTCGGGCGCAGGCGTCGGCACAGTGGATTCCTCAGGAACCGGAGCGTTGGAGGGGACGATCGCCTCGGGCGCCGCTCCACCGTCCGTCGACGGGTCCTCCAGAGTAGGCGGCTCCGACTCCTCGACGGGGTACACATTCGGATCGGTCTTTCCAGCCGCGTCGAGAGCCGCCTGCTCGGCGACCACACGCGCCCGCGCTTGCGTCGTCAACGCCGAAGCAGAACTGACGTCAACGACGGTGACCCCTAGTACGACAGCAAGCGACGCTGCCAAGACCGACACAACAGAACGAATACGGCGACGAGACACGCCACTCCCCCAAGGCTGAAACGACCTCCGCGAAGTGGGAGACAGCTCAGAGAACCCGACGAGGAGGCACAGAATCAAAGCGACACGCCGAGTTTACGCTTGACTCACCCCAATAGGGCACACGCGATGATTGCTCGTTTCATCAGCACACAGCTTGTCCCCGGCAGACGCGGAGTCGGTTTGCAGCGCGGGTGGGTTCAGCATGCGGCGCGTCCGCAGCCTCGTCCACATCGACACACTAGCGCCGCCAGGGCCGGGCGACCCTTGGCGGCAACGCCTCTGGGCGCAGGGCACATCGAGCTGCTCGACCACAATCGACGCGTCGGAGGACACCACCGCAACGTCCGCGATCCTCGGCGCTGCCATCCCCGCGCTCATCGGCGCCGCGGCCCTGCCCTTTCGCGCGACTCGTCCACCGACGCCAAGCTGAGGCGCTCACCCCGCACCCGAAGACAAGACCATGCCGGACACAACTGGCTCCGCCAGCATCCCGTGCGGGCCGGCATGAACAGCCCGCCCTGAGCACGGTCCACGAGGCCGCCCAAGCGGGAGCAACACAAAAAGGCGCCGGAGAAAAACTCCGACGCCTCCACCAAGACCAGCCTCAGCCAACATCCCGATGAATTTGTTCGAGTACACATGTCTTGGTAGCGGGAGCGGGACTTGAACCCGCGACACCACGATTATGAGCCGTGTGCTCTAACCACCTGAGCTACCCCGCCGCGCGTTTCCGGAGGCTCGGCCTGCCGGGAACGGAGCCCCCTGTGGGAATCGGACCCACTACCTCTTCCTTACCAAGGAAGTGCTCTACCAATGAGCTAAGGGGGCGTACCTGCGGGCGCTCGTGCCCCTTGCAGGGCGTGCCCGCGATTTGGCACCGTTAGACAATAGCACCCCGGCCGGGCGGCGCCGACCGACTGCCGTCAGCCGCGCAGCGGATAGTCGGCGTAGGCGAAGCGGCGCGAGTCCGGCGCCCAGCCCGAGACGTTCGTGGTGCCCTGACCGCCGAAGAGCCGCTGCACGACGCGCCCGGGCTCGCGCGACTCACGTCCGACGAGGTCGATCAGCCGCAGCTCCACGTCGAGGTTCTCGGGATGCCCGCTCGTCCCCTCCGCATAAGAGAGGTACACCAGGCGCGCGCCGTCGGGCGATACGTGCGGGAACCAGTCGACGGTCGGCGACTCGACGACGCGCACGAGCCGGGAGCCGTCGAAGGCCATCCGGAACAGCTGCGCCCGCCCGCTCCCCCGTTCGGAGTTGAACCACAGCGCGCCGGCCCCGACGTCGACGCCGTCGTCGGCCCACGCATCGTCGGTGAGCATCGTCAGCGGCCCACCCGAGCTCGGCATCGTGTAGACGTTGGTGACCCACCGACCGGAGGCGTCCGCGCCGCCTCCGATCAGGGCGAGCAGCGTCCCGTCGGGCGAGACTCCGTGCAGATAGTGCTTGAAGCGAGGGCCGGGCCGCGGCTCCGTGATGCGCCGGGCGGGCTCGGAGCCGTCGAGGGCGACCGCGTAGAGGTGCCCGTCGCGCGCGGAGACGTAGGCGACGCCTCCGCCGGGCGCGAGCACGTGATCGTTGTTGAGCTCTTCGGGTACGCCGTCGAGCGAGATCGCCTCGAGGGACCCCGCACGGGGGCCGACGAGCGGGAGGCGGAAGAGCCCGCCGTCACCGTTCACGACGAGGGACGAGCCGTCGGGCGACCAGTTGGGTGCCTCCACGAGGATCGTGTCGGACTCGAACACCGTCGTGACGAGTCCCGAGTCGACATCGTGGAGGCGGAGGCGGCAAAGCTGTCCGGGGAGCAGGGATCGGGCCATGCCTCCACGCTAGGCGCACAGGGTCCTACGGGCGTCGACACCCTCGTCAAGCCTCCTGCCACTCAGGTTCCATTCCGAGCCCCTCCGATACTCTGGTCGCGACTATGTGCTGGGTACCCCTGGGGAGGAACATGTGATGCTCCTCATCCTGGCGATCTCGTTCCTGCTGGCCGTCGCCACTCCGTGGGTCGTCGACCGCTTCGGCCCGAAGACGTTCTATGCCCTGGCGCTCGTGCCCGCAGGCAGTTTCGTCGCCACGGCGTTCTCGCTCCCCACGGTCCTCGCGGGCGGGGAGATACGCGAGAGCATCCCGTGGGTGCCTGCCCTCGACATTGCGCTGTCATTCCGGCTCGACGCCCTCTCGCTCGTGCTCGCCCTCGTCGTCAGCGGCATCGGTGCTCTCGTGCTGGCCTACTGCGCGACCTACTTCCGCCGCGACGAACCCTCGCTAGGGCGCTTCGCCGCTCTGCTGTTCGCCTTCGCGGGAGTCATGTACGGGCTGGTCACGGCCGACGACGTCATCGTCCTCTTCGTGTTCTGGGAGGCGACGAGCGTCCTTTCCTACCTCCTCATCGGTCACTACAGCGGCCGCAAAGAGAGCCGCGGTGCAGGCCTGCAGGCACTCCTCGTCACGACGCTCGGCGGGCTGGCGATGCTCGTGGGCATCGTGATCCTCGTGGTGCAGTCCGGCACCACGAGCCTCGCGGGGATCGTCGCGGCCGCCCCTTCCGGGCCGCTCGTCTCGGTGGCGCTCGTCCTGGTGCTCCTCGGCGCGTTCTCGAAGTCGGCGCTCGTCCCGTTCCACTTCTGGCTACCGGCCGCAATGGCTGCACCAACACCGGTGAGCGCCTATCTGCACGCGGCGGCGATGGTGAAGGCGGGCATCTACCTCGTCGCGCGTCTCGCGCCGGGCTTCGCCGACGACTCCGTCTGGCTGCCCGTGGTAGTGAGCGTCGGCGTCTGGACGATGCTCGTCGGAGGCTGGCGCTCGCTGCGCCAATACGACCTCAAGCTGGTGCTCGCGTACGGAACGGTCAGTCAACTCGGGTTCCTCACCGTCGCTGTCGGCTTCGGGTCCCGCGACGCGGCGCTCGCGGGGCTCGCGCTGCTCGTCGCGCACGCGCTCTTCAAGGCGCTGCTGTTCCTCGTGGTCGGCATCGTCGACCACCGCGCGGGCACCCGCGACCTCCGCAAGCTCAGCGGGCTCGGGAGGCGCGCGCCCGTGCTCGCGGGAGCCGCGCTCGTCGGCGTGCTCTCGATGGCAGGCCTCCCGCCGCTGCTCGGCTTCGTCGCCAAGGAGGCGGTGTTCACGAGCCTGATCTCGGCGATCGAGCAGGGCTCGCTCTGGGGAGTGGTCGCCCTGATCGGGCTCGTGCTCGGCTCGATCCTCACCGTTGCGTATTCGGCCCGCTTCTTCTGGGGCGCCTTCGCCCGCAAGCGCGGCCTCGACGACACCTCGCTGCACGCCGAGCCGCGGACGTTCACGGCGGCGCCGGTCGTACTGGCGGCGGCGACCCTCGTGGGAGGTGTCGCCGCGGCGGCCGTCGATCCGCTCGTCGCGGTCTACGCGGACACCCTTCCGTTCGCCGCTCCCGACGCCGACCCGTCGCTCGCTGCCGCCGCTGAGGCCTCGGACCACGGGGGTTACCATCTCGCGCTCTGGCATGGCTTCGAGCCAGCGCTGGCGCTGAGCGCCCTGGTGATCGCGGTCGGGCTCCTCCTCTTCGCGAAGCGTGTCGCGGTCGCGCGCGCCCAGTCGCTGCTGCCCCACTGGATCGACTCGGCAGAGGGCTACTGGGCGACGGTCCGCTGGCTCGACCGGGTCGCGAGCACGGTCACCGAGTTCGTGCAGCGCGGCTCGCTACCCCGCTACCTCACGGTGATCTTCGCCGTCTTCGTGCTCGGGGCGGGAGGAGCGGCGGCGTTCACGCGCACCTGGCCCGACGAGCTCGTCCTGTGGGACAGCCCGGCCCAGCTCGCCGTCGCGGCCGTGATGATCCTCGCCGCGATCCTCTGCGCGCTCGCCCGCAACCGGATCGCCGCGGTGCTCCTCGCGGGCGCCACCGGCTACGGGATGGTCGCGCTCTTCGCGCTCCAGGGGGCCCCCGACCTCGCGCTCACGCAGGCGCTCATCGAGACGGTGACCCTCGTGGTCTTCGTGCTCGTGCTGCGCCGCCTCCCGACCCGCATCGCGCAGAAGCACCGGCCGATGCGCAAACGTCTGCGCGCCGTGATCGGCATCTCGGTCGGCGCCGTGATGGCGATCGTGGCGACCATTGCGCTCGGCGCGCGAACGGCCACACCGATCTCGGTCGAGCTGCCCCGCCTCGCCTACGAGGAGGGCAAGGGCCGCAACATCGTCAACGTGCTGCTCGTCGACATCCGCGCGTGGGACACGATGGGAGAGATCTCGGTGCTCGTCGTCGTCGCGACCGGCGTGGCGAGCCTGATCTTCCTCTCCAGTCGGGCCGGAGGCGCTCCCCGCCTGGAACCGCAGGGAGCGAGCGAGCGCCGCGAACGCGCCCTCGACCTCACGGCACCCGCCACCGCCTCCGCAGAGGGCCCCCGCGACCGAGGCTCCTGGCTCGTGGCCGGGAGGACCCTCCGCCCCGAGAACCGCTCGATCGTGCTCGAAGTGCTGGTGCGCCTCCTGTTCCACCCGGCGATGATCGTCTCGGTCTACCTGCTCTTCACCGGCCACAACACGCCCGGCGGAGGCTTCGCGGGCGGCCTGCTCGCCGGCCTCGCCCTCGTCGCGCGCTACCTCGCGGGGGGACGCTTCGAACTCGGCGAGGCAGCTCCGATCGACGCGGGCAAGGTGCTCGGGCTGGGCCTCCTGTTCGCCGTCGGCACCGCCGTGTCGTCGCTCGTCTTCGGCCTGCAGGTGCTCGAGTCGAGCTGGCTCGACCTCGACGTCCCCGTGCTCGGCGAGCTGCACCTGGGCACGTCCACCCTCTTCGACATCGGGGTCTACCTCATCGTGATCGGTTTGGCCCTCGACATCCTCCGCAGCCTCGGCGGCGAGGTCGACCGGCACGGCGAGGAGGCGGAGGACGGCGCCCCCTCAGGCGATGGCGTGACCCACTCCTCAGAGGAGGCCCCCGGCGCGGTCGACGGGCTCGAGACGACGCTCCCCACGGGCGCGACCGTCGTCGGCGGCCCGGGGAGGGGGGACTCGTGAGCATCACCCTCGTCCTCGTCGTCGTGATGGCGGTGATGTACGCGGCGGGCGTCTATCAGATGCTCGAACGCAGCCTCACCCGCATCCTGATCGGGTTCCTCCTCGTCGGCAACGCGACCAACATCCTGATCCTGCTGATGGCCGGCCGATCCGGAGACGCGCCCTTCGTCACCGCCGACGGCCGCTCCTACGAGCAGATGGCTGCCGCGATGGCGGATCCGCTGCCGCAAGCGCTCATCCTGACGGCGATCGTCATCACCTTCGGAGTCTCCGCCTTTCTCCTCGCGATGATCTATCGGCGCTGGCGACTCGCCAACGCCGACCAGGTCGAGGACGACGAGACCGACACGTCCGTCCGCGCCGAAGCCGCCGGCATCTCGGCGCAGACGACGGCCGACGACAGGGCCCTCGACATCCTGCTCGAGTCGAGCGACGAGGGCACAGCAGACCAGCATGGCGAGAGCGCCATGACCGACGACAGGGAGGAGGAGCGATGACCATCCTGATCCCGCTCGTCGTGACCCTCCCCCTCCTCGGGGCCGCGCTGGCGCTCATTCTTGGCCGCCACCGGCGCGCCCAGATCCTCGTCACCATCGTGACGCTCTCGACCGTGCTCGTGATCTCCTCGGTTCTCCTCGTGCTGGTGCTCGTGGGCGATACGGGCGGCAGCGCGGTCTACGTGGGCGGCTGGGAGCCGCCGTGGGGAATCGTGCTGGTCGTCGATCCGCTCGCCGCCCTGATGCTCGTGATCACCTCGATCACGCTGCTCGCGGTGCTGCTGTTCTCTGTCGGGCAGGGCCTGGCCGACGGCAACCGTGAGACGCCGGTGACGATCTTTCACCCCACCTACCTGATCCTCTCGGCGGGAATCCTCAACGCCTTCGTCGCGGGTGACCTGTTCAACCTCTACGTCGGCTTCGAGATCCTGCTCGCGGCGAGCTATGTGCTCATCACGCTCGGTGGCACGGCGCCCCGGCTGCGAGCGGGCACGACCTATGTCGTCGTGAGCCTCGTCTCGAGCGTGTTCTTCCTGTCGGCGATCGGTCTCCTCTACGGAGCGACCGGCACCGTCAACATGGCGCAACTCTCGATCCGCATCGCCGAGCTGCCCGCCGACGTGCAGCTCGTGCTGCACGTCGTGCTGCTGCTGGGCTTCGGGATCAAGGCGGCCGTGTTTCCGCTGTCGTTCTGGCTCCCCGACTCGTACCCGACGGCCCCGGCCCCCGTCACGGCGGTCTTCGCCGGCCTGCTCACCAAGGTCGGCGTCTACGCGCTGATCCGCACCGAGACCCTCCTGTTCCCCGGCGGCAGGCTGAGCGACATGCTGATGGTGGTGGCGCTGCTCACGCTGATCGTCGGCATCCTCGGTGCCGTCGCGCAGGCCGACATCAAGCGGATGCTCTCGTTCACCCTGGTCTCGCACATCGGCTACATGGTGTTCGGCATCGCGATCGGCACCACCGCCGGATACGCGGCGACGATCTTCTACGTGATCCACCACATCACGGTGCAGACCACCCTCTTTTTGGCGACAGGGCTGATCGAGCGGGTCGGAGGCACGACGTCGATCCTGCGCCTGGGCGGGCTACTCAAGGCCTCGCCGCTGCTGGCGCTGCTCTACTTCGTCCCCGCGATGAACCTCGGAGGCATCCCCCCGTTCACCGGTTTCCTCGGCAAGGTCGGCCTCTTCGTCGCCGGCACGGAATCGGCCGTCGTCACGCCGTCATGGCTGATCTGGGCGGTCATCGGGGCCGGAGCGATCACCTCCCTGCTCACTCTGTACGCCGTCGCGCGGGTGTGGAACATGGCGTTCTGGCGTCGACAGGAGGAGGTGCCCGGCTATGAGTCGCCGCTCATCAACCAGTTGCAGGAGGACCCGCACGACACGGGCAGCATCCGCACGCGCCATTCGCCTCCGATGATGGTGCTGGCCACCGCCGGGATGGTGGTCGTGGGCGTGGCGCTCACGGTCGGCGCGGGCCCGCTCTACGACGCGAGCGCGCGCGCGGCGAACGCGATCGTCGACCCCGCGAGTTACATCGCGACCGTCTACCGCGACTCGTCCTTCGGTGAGGAGGGGCCTCGATGAGCCCGCGCCGCCGAGTCGACTTCTGGAACCGCTTCGCGATGTTCGTGACCCTCGTCGGCATCTGGGTGCTGCTCTGGGACGACGTCTCGGTGCTCTCTATCGTCTCGGGCTTCCTCGTCGCCCTCGTCATCACGCGCGTCTTCTACCTCCCGCCGGTGGAGTTCTCGAACCGGGTGAACCCCTGGCGGGCGCTCGTGTTCCTGGTGCACCTCCTGGTCGACATCGCGGTCGCCTCGGTCCGAGTGTCGTGGCAGATCCTCACGCTGCCGGTGCCTGTGCACAACGCGATCGTCGCCGTCCGCCTGCGCAGCCGTTCCGAGGGGATGCTCGTGTGGACCACCGAAGCCGTCTCCCTGGTCCCGGGCTCGCTGGTGATCGACGTCGACCCGCAACAGAATGTGCTCTATCTGCATGTCCTCGGCGTCACCCACGACGAGGGCGAGCGCATCGACGAGGTGCGCCGCACGGTGCTCCGGACGGAGGCGCGCATCGTCCGCGCCATCGGCTCGCGTGAGGACGTGCACCGGGTCGATCAGCCGCTGGGCGCGGACGCGGGGGTGGTCCGATGATCGAGTGGCTAGTCTGGATCTTGGTGCCGGTGTTCGGAGTCGCGAGCGTGCTCTCGCTGATGCGCATTCTCCGCGGGCCCTCGGTGCTCGACCGGGTGGTGGCAGCCGATGTCCTCGTCGCGACGATCATCTGCGGGATCGGTGCCGAGATGGCAGTCAACCATCACGCGCGCACACTGCCGGTGGCGCTCGGGCTGGCCCTGTTCGCGGTATTCGGCTCGATCAGCGTCGCGAAGTTCATGGCCAACCGGGAGGAGGACTGAGGTGGACATCGTTCTCGACACCGTGACCGCCGTGCTGCTGATCGTCGGCGCGCTGCTCTCGCTCGTCGCCGCCATCGGGCTGCTGCGCTTCGATGACCTGCTGTCGCGAATGCACGCGGGCACGAAGCCGCAAGTGCTCGGGCTGATCTGCGTGATGCTGGCGGTGGCGATCCGCAATCCGGGTTTCGCGGCGGCCGGGACGATCGTGCTGGTGATCGGGTTCCAATTGCTCACCGTGCCTGTGTCGGCACACATGGTCGGCCGGGCGGCCTACCGGGCCGAGTCGGTCTCGACCGGGCTCCTGGTAGTCGACGAGCTCGCGGAGGCAGTCAGCCGGGCCGACGACGAGGCGCGCGCCGACGACGAGGCTCGGCCCGAGGGCGGGGAGCTGACGACCTGAAGGAGCTCTCGGTTGAGGCGCTGACCCAGGGCTGATTAGCGCCAGGAGAGCCCGTCGGTCGGAGAAGGGCCGCTTCTTCCAGGCGAAGAACGCTTGTTTCGTGAATCCTGGCCTCACCTCTCCGCACCACAGCGACGACATCCCGGCAGAACTCCTCCGGACACGGCCCATGCATAACTGCCATTCCTCCAGCCGCGATCAACGGCCACCGCATGTCAGGAGTCAACCGAACCCTCAACAGTCCCACGTTCCTGATCGCTGGTTCGTCTCTCGGCGAACGAGCTGAGCGTGATGATCGAACTGTGGAAGTCTGCAACCATGAAGATTCTGGTCCTGGGCGGTACGGCATGGCTTAGTCACGAGATCGCGAAAACTCTCCTAGCTCGAGGCCACGATGTCACCTGCGCAGCGCGGGGGTCCGACGCACCACAGGGCGCGCGAGTGGTAAACCTCAACCGCGACCTGGACGATGCCTTGCGGCCTCTCACGGGGCAAAGATGGGATGCCGTCGTCGATGTGGCTCGACAGCCCGGGCATGTGCGTCGAGCTGTCCGCGACCTCGCCTCCTTGGTTGACCGCTACCTCTTCGTTTCGACCGGCAACGTCTATGCCTCCCAGGACGAGGTCGGTGCAGACGAAAGCGCCCCGCTGAACGAGCCGTTGCTTGCAGATACCTTCTCGGACCCGGAAGAGTATGGCCCCGCAAAGGTCGCGTGCGAGAACGCAGTTCTCGCCACCTTTGGCGCTGACCGTTCCTTGATCGCTCGTGCAGGGCTTATCGGTGGTCCAGGCGACCACACGCAGCGCACCACGTACTGGCCCTGGCGTTTTGCTCACCCCGCCAGGGAGGGCTCGGTGCTTACTCCGGACGCTCCTGACCTTCCGGTTGCCGTCATAGATGTTCGCGACCTGGCTCAGTGGCTCGTTCGGTGCATTGAGCGGGCTGCATCCGGCGTTTACAACGCGACGGGGTCGGCGGTCGCCCTTCCCGAGCACCTTGCCGCCGCCCATCGCGCAGCCCACAGCTCGGCAGTTGCCGTGCGCGCGCCCGAGCAGTGGCTGCAAGACCACGACGTCGCGGAGTGGGGCGGCCCTCGCTCGATGCCTCTGTGGCTGATGGATCGTTCTTGGTATGGCTTCAACGGCCGTTCGAATACTCGCGCTGTGGCGACGGGGCTGTCCCTACGGCCTCTCGAAGAAACGTTGCGCGACGGGCTCTCCTGGCGCGAATCCGCGCCAGCCGAAGAGATGAAAGCTGGGCTGGAAGACGCAGACGAGGGGTCACTCCTCAGCGCCCTGGGTCAGCGCTAGCCGGATCGTCGTCGACCACCCACAGGATCGAGAGACAAGTCGCCGTGCGCCAACCGCGCGTTGCCGGCCCGCCGCCTTCATCCGCCGCGGTGCGTCCGCGACTGCACACACGGTCTCACTGGTTAGGGCAGTAGACATAACGCCGAAAAGACGAGGAACGGCGTCATGACAAGGAAGCAAATCATACAGTGATGCCACAAGCCATGAAGGCTGTCGCGACCGCCAACTATTCGGCTGATCACACCTTTAATGAGAGGTGGGAACAGAAACAGCAGTAGCCACGGTGCCACGCTCGAAACGGCGGGCGGCGTCCAGTCAGGGTAGTCATCCCGGTCCAGAGGAGGAAGCCTGACAAGGAAGAACAGGAGGGCAAGAATCGATGCGGGAACGACAGAGAGACAGGTAAGCGTTATCGCTACAAATTTTGCTCCTGCTTCGCGCCTATTTTCTCCCCGCGTGGTCTCAAACGGCGTTTCCACTTCGGAGTCCTCGTCCCAGCCTGGACTGCTGAATCGGATTCTTCTCATGACGCCATCATGCCGCGTCATCAGTGTGTTCACACCACTGCCTGTACCGAACGGCGAAGAGCGCCCGCACGACGATCGGCGAGCGGGCCATAAGACGATCCCCGGACGACCATACGCACGTCTCTCGCGCTACCGGGACGAAGCGACGAGCCCCCTCGAGCCGAAGACTGCCGCACGAGCAGCGGACACCTCCTCGGGGATGCCTCCGGTCACGAATCGCAGCTCAGGCCATCCATGGAATGCCACTGTCGCTTCCACGAGTCGCGGCAGCTTCATCGCCACACTCAACGGAAAGGACGTCTCAGAGACAAGCAAGCCCGGCGATGCCTGTCTCACCGTCCACTGCGAGCGGTATACGTGCTTCCCGTGCCGGTCGAGAGCTGTGCGCTCGACGTCATCACCAATGAACCGGATCGAGACCGTGTCGATCCGGCCCTCGCTCGCGCCGACATCGTTCAGGAGCGGAAGAGTTCCCAAGAACCACGCCCGCTCGAACTCCCCGACGCCGAGCTTGAGTTGCTGCGCTCGCGGAAGACGCATCATCCTCCTCGAACGAACGCGTGTCTACCTCGCCCCGTCGCCCCTCGCCCCTGCTTCTCACGCCGCTGGCCACCCAATTCCCCTACGGGACGAGTAGACAAGGAGTTCCCTGATGAGCGCGGAGGACGCGTCATGACGTGTTACGAGGCTGAAGTACAGAAAACTTCGACGCACGTGAACATGACGGCATCAGAACTCGGGCCCTCTCGACGTGAGGACGAGCAAAGCTTCCTTGCGGTCGAGGTTCTCCGTGAACTAAGCGCACGCAGCGCACGATGCCGCCGAAAGAGACGACGTGGAAGGCGTAGTGCGCGCCAGGGTGACGTCCGCGTGCGGACCCTCGGATGCCGTCATGCTGCGGAGCGCGAAGCCCCCGATCGCCAGAGTCAGCGCGACGAGTCCCCCGATGAGCAGCATCAGGAGGGGGACGACCCAGAGCAGCGCTCGGCGCCGACGGGCGCGGGCCTCCTCGGGAGTCTCGGCGGTCATCCCTCGACCCTAGCTGCCACGGGGACGCCGCGATTCCGCCCGATAAACTCGAGACTATGACCCTGGACTCCGCTCTCTCCGGCGCGCCCGAGAACTCCCCCGGCCCCTCCACGGAGGTCGAGAACCGGCCAGCAGGCGAGTGGTGGCGCACCGCGGTCATCTATCAGATCTACCCCCGCTCCTTCGCCGATGCTGGCGGTGACGGCATCGGCGATCTACCCGGCATCACCTCCCGGCTCCCGAGCCTGGCCACGCTCGGTGTCGACGCGATCTGGCTCTCGCCGTTCATGACCTCGCCCCAAAACGACGCAGGCTACGACGTCGCCGACTATTGCGACGTCGATCCGCTCTTCGGCACCCTCGCCGACTTCGACGCGATGCTCGAGCGGGCGCACGCCCTCGGGATCCGCGTGATCGTCGATCTCGTGCCCAACCATTCCTCGAGCGCGCACCGATGGTTCCAGGAGGCACTGGCCACCCCGGCAGGCAGTGCCGAGCGCGCGCGGTACCTCTTCCGCGACGGCCGCGGTGCCTCCGGCGAGCTACCGCCCAACAACTGGGAGTCGGTGTTCGGCGGCCCAGCATGGACCAGGGTGACCGAGCCAGACGGAACGCCGGGTCAGTGGTACCTGCACCTGTTCGACACGTCGCAGCCCGACTTCGACTGGACGAACGAGTGGGTGCGCGAGCGCTTCCGTGAGGTCCTCCGCTTCTGGCTCGACCGCGGAGTCGACGGCTTCCGCGTCGACGTCGCGCACGGCATGATCAAGGCCGAGGGACTGCCCGACTACACGCCGCCCGCCGACTCCGGCTCGATGGGAGGGGTCGGGCCCGACGACGACCACCCGGCGACCGCCCCCTACTGGGCACAGGACGGCGTGCACGAGATCTACCGCGACTGGCACGCCCTTCTGGCCGACTACCCCGGCGACCGCGTGCTCTGCGCGGAGGCGTGGGTGCAGCCGCTCTCACAACTCGCGCGCTGGGTGCGACCCGACGAGATGCACCAGGCCTTCAACTTCGCCTATCTCGAGACGCCGTGGAGTGGCCCGGCCCTGCGCGACGCGATCGATGCGTCCGTGAGCGCCTTCGCCGCGGTCGGCGCCCCCTCGACCTGGGTGCTGTCGAACCACGACGTGGTGCGGCATGCGAGCCGCCTCGCGCTCACCGCCGAGAATCCGCAGGGCTATGGGATCGGGCCACGCACGCCTGGGCTGCCGGATCCCGCGCTCGGGCTGCGCCGGGCGCGGGCCGCGACGGCTCTGATGCTGGCGCTGCCAGGCTCCGCCTACCTCTACCAGGGAGAGGAGCTCGGGCTCCCCGAGGCAATCGACCTGCCCGACTCCGCACGGCAGGATCCGACCTGGTTCCGCACCGGCGGCGAGCGCTACGGGCGCGACGGCTGCCGCGTGCCGATCCCGTGGGAGGCCGATGCGCCCGCGTACGGCTTCAACGCCACGGGGGCCTCCTGGCTGCCGCAGCCGAGCGACTGGTCGCCGTTCGCTCGAGACTCGCAGGAGGGCGTCGAGGGCTCGACCCTCGAGCTGTACCGTGCGCTCCTAGCCGTCCGGCGGGCCGACGATCTCGGCTCGGGGGCCGTCGAGTGGCTCGACGGCTATCCCGATGAGGTGCTGGCGTTCCGTAATGGCGGTATTACGGTGATCGCGAACGTGGGCTCCGCGCCGGTCGAGCTGCCGGTCGGCTCCGTGGTGCTGTCCTCGGAGGAGCTGCGCGAGCCTGCTCTACCCGCGGACACGACGGTCTGGCTGCGCACCGACTGACGCACGACGGCGGGGGCTCAGCGCCCGGCGTTCGCCATCAGCCAGAGGTAGGAGTCGACCTTCGTCTCACCGTCGAGCCGGATCTCGAAGTGCAGGTGCGGGCCGGTCGACATGCCGGTCGTCCCCACGCGTCCGAGCAGCTGCCCCACCTTCACCGGATCGCCCTCACGGACGGCCGCCGAACCGTGCTGCATGTGCGCGGACACGCTCGAGACGAGCCTGCCGTCGATCTCGTGGTCGACGATCACGTGGACGCCGAGCGAGCCCTCACCGTCGATGACCGTGCGGACGACTCCGTCGGCGATCGCCTGAATGGGCGAGCCGTCGCCCGGGTTGAAGTCGGTGCCTCCGTGGTCGACCGAGCAACCGGCGCAGTTGCGGTAGCCGAAGCGGTCGCCGACCGGCACGCCGACGGCAAAGGGCCACTGCACGGAGGCGTTCGGGTCGTTCGTGAATCCGGCGTCGGAGGTGCGCACGATGTCGCCGACGTGTGTCTGCGTCTTCTTCTCCTGCACTCCGAAGCCGTCGCGCGCCGCCGACTCCGCGCTGACGTCGCCCGCGACGAAGGTCTGTGCCCCGCGAGACGAGTCGGTGCCTCCGAGCATGCTGCGCGCCTGCACGTCCTCGGCCGTCAGGAGGGACGTGGCCGGGAACGACGTCGCGGCGACGATGGCGGCGACGAACGAGAGCGCGACCAGGCCGCCTGCCCGTCGAAGGCCCCGCACCGGAGGAGCAGAAGCAGCCCGCGGCGCTGCGACGGGGGCGGGAGCACTGCGCACCGCCGCGATGCGCGCCTCGGCCTCGCGCAGACCTGCCACGTCCTCGCCCTCGACACTCGCACCGCTGGCGGGCTCGGCGTCGACGACGGCCGAGTCGCCCCGGGCAGAGTCACTACGGGCCACATCGCCATCGGCCTGAGCCGCAGCGCCCGCCTCGGCCCGCTCGCGCTCGCGCCGTTCACGGCGGGTGAGAGGTGGAGTGGATTCGCCGGGGCTCGGTGCGGAGGCAGCGGGGGCGGGCGAATCGAGGCTCACGAAATCGGGATCTTCCGTCGGGGACAGGCGGAGGAGGGGCACATCCGCGGGGGGACGGAGCGCCGCTCCGATTCATGATCGCAGCCTGTGCGAATGTCACGAATTCATAAAGGATACCCACGGGCACGGCGAGCTGGCCAGAGCGGCGGGAGTTTCCGTGGTGGACACCCCCTCGCGAAGGGCCGCTCCGCATCGACCTCGGGGGCGCCTCCGCACCAGCCGGCCGTGGGTCACGCCTCGTCGGCGCGCAGCTCCCGAAGCAGTTCTTCGAGCTCGCCGAAGAGCGGCTCTGGTGCTGCCACGAGGAGCTCCCCGCTCGCCGGCCGCCCCTCGAGCCCTGCCACGCGCGCGCCCGCCTCCTGAGCGATGAGCGCTCCTGCCGCGAGGTCCCACGGGTTGAGCCCCCGTTCGAAGTACGCGTCGAGGCGGCCGGAGGCGACGGCACACAGGTCGAGCGCGGCCGAGCCGATCCGGCGGATGTCGCGCACCGATCCGAGAAGCTCACGCACGATCGCTCCCTGGCGCATGCGCCGACCGGCGTCGTAGCCGAAGCCGGTGCCGACGAGGGCGAGCGCGAGCGAACTCGGGGAGGAGACGCGTAGCGTCACCCCGTCGCGCTGGGCGCCTCCGCCACGGCTCGCGGTGTAGACCTCGGCCGTGGCCGCGTTGACGACCACGCCGACGAGAGCGGTCCACGTGGCGGGGTCCGCTTCGCCCTCGACGACGGCGATGCTCACCGCGTAGGCGGAGATCCCGTAGAGGTAATTGACCGTGCCGTCGATCGGGTCGACCACCCAGGTGAGGCCGCTGGTGCCGCCTCCCGCGCCCGACTCCTCCCCGAGGAACCCATCGTCGGGGCGCGCCTGCGCGATCCTCCGACGGATGAGCTGTTCGACCTCGCGGTCGGCCGCGGTCACGACGTCCTCCGGCGAGGACTTCGAGGCGGCGATCTCGACGCCATCCTCCCTGCGCTGCCGGGCGAGATGCGCCGCCTCGACGGCGATGGAGCGGGCGATGGCGAGGAGGGAGGCGGTGTCGCGCATGCGCCCAGCCTACGGAGCACGCGCGGCAGAGACACCGCCTCCCGTGCCGAGACACCACGGCGTCCACGGTGGCTCGGCGAGAGTCCGCCGTCTCGGCAGGCGGGGCCGCCGAGCGTGCTCGCACGGCATCATGGAGGGATGACCGCTGCGATCGCCCTCACCGGAGTCACCGGGGCGGTGGGCGGTCGCGTCGCCCGTCTGCTCGCCGCCGACGGCCTCCCCCTCCGCCTCCTCGCCCGCGATCCCGCCCGTGTGCCCGCCCTGCCGGGCGCCGAGGTCGAGCGGGCCTCGTTCCTCGAGGCGGGCCGAGCGCTCGAAGGCGTCCGACTGCTACTGATGGTCTCCGCCTCCGAGAACGAGGAGCGCCTCGCGGAGCACCTCGCGTTCGTCGAGGCGGCCGCCGCGGCGGGCGTCGAGCACATCGTCTACACCTCGTTCGCGGGCGCCTCCCCCACTGCCACCTTCACGCTCGCGCGCGATCACGCCGCGACCGAGGAGGCGATCCGCGCCTCGGGCATGGAGTGGACTTTCCTCCGCGACAACCTCTACCTCGACTTCGTGCCGGCGATGCTCGGCGAGGACGGTGTCCTCCGCGGACCCGCGGGCACGGGCCGCGCCGCCGTCGTTGCCCGGGCCGATGTCGCCCGCGCGGCCGCGGCGATTCTCCGGGCCCCGTGGCCGCACCGAGGCACGGTCTACGAGCTCACCGGCCCGGAGGCGCTCACCTTCGCCGAGATCGCCGCCTCCCTCACGACGGCGGGTCGCCCCGCGATCTTCGTCGATGAGACGCTCGAGGAGGCGTATGCCTCGCGCCGCCGCTGGAACGCCCCGCGCTGGCAGGTAGACGCCTGGGTCAGCACGTATACGGCTGTCGCGGCCGGCGAACTCGCCCACGTCTCGCGCGACGTCGAGCGGCTGACGGGCCGCCCCCCGCTATCGCTGGCGGAGTTCCTCGCGTCCGGGGGCTGACGCTCCTCACGGCGCGCAGCACTCACGACGGCGACAAGCCCCGCCGCCTCCGAAGAGGTTCGAGCGGGGCTTCGAATGGTGGCGAGTGAGGGATTCGAACCCCCGAAGGCTACGCCGTCTGATTTACAGTCAGATCCCTTTGGCCGCTAGGGTAACTCGCCGCGGCGCACCCGACAGCGTGTTCACAACCGGAGGCGCTGGACAAGGATACCCGCGCCGCGAGCGGATCGGAAATCGGAGCGGACGGCGCGCTCACGAGACGTCCGAGGCGTACCGCGACGCCGCCTCCGCGACCTTGTCGGCGTAGCTCGCGGCAGGGTTGTAGGCCGCGATTGCCGCGCGCCAGCCCGACTCGGTCGAGAGGTCGCCGCCGGCGGCGCAGAGGTAGCGCGCCGCGGTCACAGCCTGCTGGTCGATGTTCTGCGGGTCCCAACCCGGCGAGGCCCAGGCCATCCAGGTCGCGGGGATGATCTGCAACGGCCCCATCGCACGGTCGACCTCGGGGTCTCCGTCGAGGGCTCCCCCGTCGTGATCGTCGACGCGATCGAAGCGCGTGCCGTCGAGTCGGGGCCCGAAGATCGGCTCGGTGGGGCGACCGTCGTCGCCGAGCTCGCCGCCGTCGATCGTGCCGTGCCGACTCTCGACGTAGCCGATCCCCGCGAGCGTCGCCCAGTCGAGCCTGCACCCGGGGTCGACGGAGGAGGTGAGCAGCGCCGCTCCCGCGTAGGCGGCGAGCGCACGCCGTGGGACGCCGCTGGACTCCGCGGCTCTCGTGAGCCACTCCGCGCTCGTGAGGCGTCGCACCGGCGTCTCTTCGGCGACGGAGGCGTCCGCGAGCAGCGCCGGATCGGCCGCGGCGGGAGTCGTGGCCGCGGGAGGCACCGTCAGCACCCCCTGATCGACGGCGACCGTTCCGCTCGTACAGCCGGCGAGTGTCGCCGTCCCGAGCACGACAACGAGAGCTGAGAGGGGGCGCATCCGTCCAGAGGTACCAGCGCCACCTGAGGCAAGGCTCCACCAGGCCCGAAAGCTAAGCTCGGAGGCATGGCAGATTCAACGTTCGACGTCGTCAGCAAGATCGACAAGATGGAGGCGGACAACGCCCTGAACCAGGCCCACAAGGAGGTCGAGCAGCGCTACGACTTCAAGAACGTCGGCGCCTCGATCGCCTGGAGCGGCGAGAAGATCCTCATCAAGGCCAACACGGAGGAGCGGGCGAACGCCATCCTCGACGTCTTCCAGTCGAAGCTCATCAAGCGCGGCATCAGCCTTAAGAGCCTCGACGCGGGCGAGCCGTTCGCCTCAGGCAAGGAGTACCGGATCGAGGCGACCCTCAAGGAGGGCATCGACCAGGAGCACGCCAAGAAGATCAACAAGCTCATCCGTGACGAGGCGCCAAAGTCGGTCAAGTCGCAGATCCAGGGCGACGAGCTTCGTGTCTCGTCGAAGAGCCGCGACGACCTCCAGGCGACGATGGCACTGCTGCGCGGGGCCGACCTCGACCTCGACCTCCAGTTCGTGAACTTCCGCTGAGGGATGTCGCCTCAGGGAGCACGCATGACCGCCGGGATCGACGAGCCCGACCGCCGGGGCCGGACCGGCCTCGACCGCGAGGGGTTCGACCTCACCGGCAACCCCGACGTCGTGGTGAAGGAGGTGACCCTCCTCTCGAGCCACTGGTACGTCCTCCGCTCGACACGGTTCGAGTACCGCCACCGTGATGGCCGCTGGACCACCGAGCACCGCGAGACCTACGACCGCGGAAACGGCGCGGCGGTGCTGCTATTCGACCAGGAGGCGCGCACGGTCATCCTCGTCCGCCAGTTCCGCTACCCGACGTACGTCAACGGCAACACCGACGGCATGCTCCTCGAGGTGCCGGCCGGTCTGCTCGAGGAGGATGGCCCCGAGGAGGGCGCGCGCCGCGAGGCGTCGGAGGAGACTGGACTCGCAGTGGGCCGCCTCGAGCACGTGTTCGACGCCTACATGAGCCCCGGCTCGGTGACCGAGAAGCTGCATTTCTACGCCGGCCGCTACCGCGCGGGGTCCCGCGAGGGAGCCTGGGCAGGGCTGGCCGACGAGGGCGAGGACACCGAGGTGGTCGAGCTCTCGTTCGACGAGGCACTGACCCAGATCGGCGTGCAGATCGTCGACGCGAAGACGATCATGCTCCTGCAGTGGGCCTCCCTGAACGGACCGTTCTCGCGCTGAGGGGGAGGCGTGGCGCCGGTCGTCACGTCAGATAGTCGGCGAGCGCCTTCCCCGTCAGCGTGTCGGCGCCCGCGAGCTCGCGCGGCGTGCCCTCGAAGACGATGGAGCCTCCCTCGTGCCCGGCGCCGGGGCCCACGTCGATGATCCAGTCGGCGTGAGCCATCAGTGCACGGTGATGCTCGATGACGACGACCGAGTTGCCGGAGTCGACCAGCCGGTCGAGCAGACCGAGGAGGGTGTCGACGTCGGCGAGATGCAGCCCGGTCGTCGGCTCGTCGAGCAGATAGATGGAGCCCTTCGAGGCCATGTTGATCGCGAGCTTCACGCGCTGGCGCTCGCCTCCCGAGAGCGTGTTGAGCGGTTGTCCGAGGGTCAGATAGCCGAGCCCCACGTCGACGAGCCGGGCCAGCACGACGTGGGCGGGACCGGAGCCGAAGAACTCGGCCGCCTCGACGATCGGCATCGAGAGCACCTCGTGGATGTTCTTGCCGCGCAAGCGGTACTCGAGGACCTCGGCCGTGAAACGCTTGCCCTCGCACTCCTCGCACACCGACGACACGGTCGCTGCGGGGCCCAGCTCGGTGAAGAGGAGCCCGGCGCCCTTGCAGACGGGGCAAGCGCCGGCCGAGTTGGCGCTGAACAGAGCCGGTTTCACACCGTTTTCCTTGGCGAACGCCGCACGGATGGCGTCGAGCACTCCCGTGTAGGTCGCCGGGTTGCTCCGCCGCGAGCCCCGGATGGGCGACTGGTCGGCGACGATCACTCCCGCGCGCTTCGCGAGCGAGCCGTGCAGGAGAGAGGATTTTCCCGAGCCGGCGACCCCTGTGACGACCGTGAGCACCCCGAGCGGGATATCGACGTCGACACCGCGGAGATTGTGGGTCGCCGCGCCGCGGATCTCGACCGCTCCTCGGGGCGAGCGCACCTGCTCCTTGAGCGGCACCCGGTGGCCGAGGTGCTTGCCGGTGAGGGTGTCGGAGGCGCGCAGCCCCGCGACCGTGCCTTCGAACCGGATCTCACCGCCGGCTCCTCCCGCCCGCGGCCCGAGATCGACGACGTGGTCGGCAATCTCGATGATCTCGGGCTTGTGCTCGACAACCAGCACCGTGTTGCCCTTGTCGCGCAGCTGCCGCAGCAGCTCGATGACGCGCGAGATGTCGTGCGGATGCAGGCCGGCCGTCGGCTCGTCGAACACGTAGGTGATGTCGGTGAGGCTCGACCCCAGGTGCCGCACCATCTTGACGCGCTGCGCCTCGCCTCCCGAGAGCGTGCCCGCCTCGCGGTCGAGCGAGAGGTAGCCCAGGCCCACCTGCACGAGCGAGTCGAGCGTGTCGACCAGGGTCTGGACGATGGGCGCGACGGAGGGGTCGCGCACCTCCCGCAGCCACCCGGCCAGATCGCTCGCCTGCATCGCCGAGCACTCGGCGATGGTGCGTCCGCCGACCAGCGACGAGAGAGCCGCGCGCGTGAGTCGCGCTCCCCCGCACTCGGGGCAGGCGGCGAAAGTGGCCACCCGCTCGGCGAATGCGCGGATGTGGGGCTGGGCCGCCTCCTTCGCGAGGTAGAGGCGGGTGACCTTCACCACCAGACCCTCGTAGGTCATGTTGATACCCGCGATCGGCAGCTTGGTGGCGGGCTTGTAGAGGAAGTCGGCGAGCTGGTGCGGAGTGAAGTCGGCGATCGGGACGTCGGAGGGATAGAGCCCCGACTCGGCGAGGCTCTTCCAGTACCAACCGCCGACCACGAAGTTGGGGATCGCGTCGAGCGCGCCCCCCTCGAGCGACTTCGAGCGGTCGAACAGCGCGTCCAGATCGATGCTCGAGGCTCGGCCCGTGCCCTCGCACCGCGGGCACATGCCCTCGGGCAGGTTGAACGAGAATGCCCCGCTCGTGCCGACGTGCGGCTCGCCGAGCCGGCTGAAGAGGATGCGCAGCATCGTGTAGGCGTCGGTCGCGGTACCGACGGTCGAGCGGGCGTTGGCCCCCATCCGCTCCTGGTCGACCACGATAGTCGCCGACAGACCGTCGAGCGACTCGACGTCGGGACGCGCGGGCGAGCCCATGAACTGCTGCACGAAGGCGGAGTAGGTCTCGTTGATGAGCCGCTGCGACTCGGCGGCGATCGTGCCGAAGACGAGCGACGACTTGCCGGACCCCGAGACGCCGGTGAACACGGTGATGCGCCGCTTCGGAATGTCGACATCGACTCCGCGCAGGTTGTTCTGGCGCGCGCCGCGCACCCGAATGAGGTCGTGGGTGGTCATGCTGTCTCCTCCTGAGCGGTGCCCGCAGCATAGAGGAGACGTGCGACATCGCGACGGCCCTCGGTCAGCGCCGGAGGGCCGTCGACGTCAGAAGGAGGCGCGTGGTCAGCCCGCGACCGACTCCGCCCGCGAGATCGCGATCATGTCCTCGCGCGGCACGACCTTGATCCGAGCGCGCCCTTCGGAGGCACCGAGCGCCCTCTCGTGCCCGTCGAGACGGTGCCACCCGTCGAGATCGGTGTACGCGATGCCCCGCTCCTCGAGCAGCGCCACGACAGCAGACTCCTCGGGGTGCGCCGGCGTCCACCAGGAGGCCTGGTCGTTGAGCACGTGCGCCACGGTCTCCATCGCATCGGACTTCGTGTGGCCGATCAGGCCGACCGGGCCGCGCTTGATCCAGCCCGTCGCGTAGACGCCGTGGACCTGCTCGTCCTGGTCGTCGAGCACCTGCCCCTCCCGGTTCGGGATCACGCCGCGCTTCTCGTCGAACGGCAGTCCGTCGAGAGGCGAGCCGAAGTAGCCGACCGCGCGGTAGACGGCCTGCACCGGGATCTCGCGGATCTCGCCCGTGCCGCGCACCCCGCCCTGGCCGTCGGGAGCGGTGCGCTCGTAGCGGATCGCTCCCACCCGGCCCGTCCCGTCGTCGACGAGCTCGAGCGGCTTCGCCCAGAAGTGCAGGTGGAGGCGCCGCGACGCGCCTCCGACCTCGCGCGTGCGCCACTGGTTGAGCACGCGATTGATGACCATGACCTGCTTATTGGTGTCGATCGCCGCCTGCGAGGCGGGGTCGAGCTCGAAGTCCTCGTCGGCCACGACCATGTCGACGTCGCGCAGCTCGCCGAGCTCGCGCAGCTCGAGCGGAGTGAACTTGACCTGCGCCGGTCCGCGCCGCCCGAAGACGTGCACGTCGGTCACGGGCGAGGCCTTGAGGCCCTCGTAGACGTTCGCCGGAACCTCGGTGGACAGGAGGTCGTCGGCGTGCTTCGCGAGCATCCGCGAGACGTCGAGCGCGACGTTGCCGTTGCCGATCACGGCGACGGAGGCGGCCTCGAGCGGCCAGGTACGCGGCACGTCAGGGTGACCGTCGAACCAGCTGACGAAGTCGGCCGCTCCGTACGACCCCTCAAGGTCGACGCCGGGCACGTCGAGCGGAGCGTCGCGCACGGCACCGGTCGCGAAGATCACCGCGTGGTAGTGGCGCTTGAGGTCGTCGAGCGTGATGTCGGTGCCGAAGTGCACGTTGCCGAAGATGCGGATGTCGCCGCGGTCGAGCACCTCGCGGAGGGCAGTGACGATGCCCTTGATGCGGGGGTGGTCCGGAGCGACTCCGTAGCGCACGAGCCCGTACGGTGCCGGGAGGTGCTCGAACAGGTCGATCGAGACGTCGTACTTCTTCTCGGCCTTGATCATGAGGTCGGCGGCGTAGATGCCCGCGGGCCCTGCGCCGACGATGGCCAGCCTGAGCTTGGTCATGGTGTTCCTCCTGCCGGGGCGCCGCAGCGCACGTCCGGTCTCATTCCTGCGGCGCCAGGATGCGCCGCGACGGTCGGGGTCAGCCGTTGCGGTCGACGACAGTGTCGGCGAAGCGCGTGAGCGCCTTACGGACCGAGCCGTCGGGCAGCGGGGCGAGGGCGGCGACCGCCTCGTCGGCCCAGCGATGGGCCTCGGCGAGGGTCTGCGCCGTCACGTCGTGGTCGCGCAGCTGCGCGATGGCATCCGAGATGTCGGCGCTCTGCTCCTCGGTGTGCGCGATCTCGTCGTTCGATCGACTCACGTAGCTCTCGATCCGCGCGAGCAGCACGGCCGCCTCGCGGTCGGCCGAAGCCCGCTCACGCAGGCGGAGGATCGGAAGAGTCGAGACGCCCGCGCGGATGTCGGTGCCCGGATTCTTGCCGGTCTCCTCCGGCTGGGGTGAGAGGTCGATCACGTCGTCGACGATCTGGAACGCGACGCCGATCTTCTCGCCGAAGACGCGCATCGCCTCCTCGTGCTCGGCCGGCCCGTCGGCGAAGACGACACCCGTGCGACCCGCGGCGGCGATGAGGGAGCCCGTCTTGTCGGCGAGCACCGAGAGGTAGTGCTCGACCGGGTCCTCTCCGTCGACCGGCCCCACCGTCTCGTGCAGCTGCCCGAGGACGAGCCGCTCGAAGGTGTCGGCCTGGAGGCGGATAGCACGGTCGCCGAGCTCGACCATCAGCTGGTTGGCGCGCGCGAACAGCAGATCGCCCGTGAGGATCGCGACGTTGTTGCCCCACACCGTCTGCGCAGACGGAACGCCGCGCCGCTTCTCCGCCTCGTCCATGACGTCGTCGTGGTAGAGCGAGGCGAGGTGGGTGATCTCGATCGCCTGAGCGCCGAGCAGCACCTGTTCGGTGTTGCCACGGCCCAGCTGCGCAGCGAGGAGGGTGAGCATCGGGCGGACGCGTTTTCCTCCGGCCTCGAGGAGGTAGCGCGTCGACACGTCCGCCACAGCGTCGGCGAACGAGAGCTGGCGCACGAGACCCGACTCGACCCGCTCGAGGCCGTCGTCGATCGTCCGCGCGAGGGCGCGATCGGAGGCGGAGGCGAAGATGCGCTCGGAGAGGCCGAGCTGCGCCGTCAGCGACGGGCTGCGGCGGGCGACGGGCGCAGTGGCTTTCACAGGGAAACCCTAACGTCTCGCCCTGGGCGGGCGGCGGCGACCATCAGAGGGAAGCGATCGGCTTGATTCCGCGGTGCAGAGCCACGACGCCCGCCGTGAGGTTGCGGTAGGCGACGCGCTCGAAGCCCGCCTCTCGGAGCCACTGCGCCACGACGCGCTGCGCGGGCCACGCACGGATCGAGTCGCCGAGGTAGTCGTAGGCGGGGTCGTTCGACGAGGCGAGCCGGACGATGGCGGGCATCACCTTCGAGAGGTAGACGTCGTAGGCCGCGGCGAGCGGTGCGAGCGGAGGGGTCGAGAACTCGCAGATCACGACACGGCCGCCCGGCTTCACGACACGGAAGAACTCGGCGATCGCCACTCGCGGCTCGGCCACGTTGCGCAGCCCGAACGAGATCGTGACCGCGTCGAAGAAGTCGTCGTCGAACGGCAGGTCCATCGCGTCGGCGTGGACGAACTCGATGCGCTCGTCGTCGGCGTGACGGCGGCGGCCGACCGAGATCATCCCGCGCGAGAAATCGGCCGCGACGACCCGCGCGCCAGACCGCGCGAGGGACGCGCTCGAGGTGCCGGTTCCCGCCGCGACATCGAGGATCCGCTCGCCCGGAGCCGGGTTGACCGCGCGAGTCGTCGCGATGCGCCAGAGGCGGTCGTTGCCGACCGAGAGGACCGTGTTCGTCAGATCGTAGGCGGGGGCCACCGTGTCGAACATCGCCGCGACCTCGTCGGGGCGCTTGGTGAGGTCTGCCTTCGTCACGATCATCGAGTCTAGGCCGAGAAGGCGGGGCGGCGGCTGTGCATCCGCCGCCCCGCGTGCTCCCCCGACGGATCTTCCGGGGGAACGGGAGCCGGGGCCGTCGTGCTCCGCCTCGCCCGGCGGCCCCGAACCGGATCACGGTAACAACGGCCTCCCTCCGCCTGCCCCTGAAGGCGTAGGACGTCTCACTTCCTGGCGCGGCGTACTCTCTAGGAGTGACGCTCATCGGCGCGGGGGCTCGTCCTCTCCATGCGGAGACGACCCCGCTGGACCTCCCGCAAGAGCTCCTCCCCACCCCGTTGGTGGGCTTCGGCGACGCGCAGCGTCCCCTCCTCTGGCAGCGTGCGGGAGCCGGCCTCGCGGGGTACGGGGAGGCGCTGCGCCTCGAGTTCACGGGACCGACGCGGATGAGGGACGCGGCGCAGGCGTGGCGAGAGCTGTCGGCCTCCGCCACGGTCGACGACGAGCTCGAACTGCCGGGCACGGGGCTGGTGGCCTTCGGCGCCTTCGCCTTCTCGAGCCGCTCACGCGCGAGGAGCCTCCTGATCGTGCCGCAGACGGTGATCGGCACTCGGGGCGGCCACTCCTGGCTCACCCGCATCGCGCCCGCCGGCGAGGCATTGCCCGACGGCCCCGTCATCGCACCGCTGGGCGCCGCCTCCGTCACCGCGCTCGTGCCCGGAGCGATGACGCCGGAGGCGTACCGAGCGGCCGTCGCCTCCGCCGTGGCGACGATCCGCGGAGGCGGGACGGGCTCGGGAGGCGAGACCGGCCACCTCCTCGAGAAGGTCGTCCTTGCCCGCGAGCTGCGAGGGAGGTTGGGGCCCGACGCGGACGTGCGTCGCCTTCTCGGGTCTCTCGCGTCGGCCTACCCCGACTGCTGGACCTTCGCTGTCGACGGCTTCGTCGGCGCCAGCCCGGAGACGCTGGTCAGCGTCGACAGGGGGAGGGTCTCGGCGCGCGTCCTCGCCGGCACCGCCGCCCGCGGGACGGACGCCATGAGCGACCGCCGCGCGGAGGAGGCGCTCCTGGACAGCGCGAAGGACGGCGCGGAGCACGCCTTCGCCCTCGCGAGCCTCCTCGACGCCCTCCACCCGCACACCCGCGCCCTCTCGGCCTCTCCCCGGCCCTTCGCCCTCGAACTTCCCAATCTGTGGCATCTCGCGAGCGACGTGGAGGGCACGCTCGACGACTCCTCCTCGGCCCTCGATCTGGTTGATGCCCTGCACCCCACCGCCGCCGTCGCCGGCACCCCGACCGCCGAGGCGCTCGACCTGCTCGACGCGCTCGAGCCCTTCGACCGCCGGCGGTACGCGGGCCCTGTCGGGTGGATCGACGGCGCGGGAGGCGGCGAGTGGGCGGTCGGGCTGCGCAGCGCCGAGATCGACGCCGACGGCACGATCACAGCGTGGGCGGGCGCGGGGATCGTCGCTGACAGCGACCCGGACGCGGAGCTGGCCGAGACCTCCATGAAGTTCAGGCCGATGCTGGACGCTCTGGGCTGAGGCACCGCCCCGGTCTCCGCGTCGGCGCCGGGTCAGCGCGAGAGCGGCACCTCGACGATGCCCGGCCCCTCGCCCGGGGAGGTGAGCGCCTGCTCGAGCTCCCCGCGGGTGACCGCACGACGGTGGCTCCAGCCGTAGGCCCGCGCGAGGGACTCGAGGTCTGCGCTCTGCGGAGTGAACTGGACCCGGTCGAAGGCGGCCGGAGTCGAACTGCGCGCGACCTCGAGGCCGTCGAAGATGGTGCCGCCTCCGTCGTTGACCACGACGAGCTGCACTCGCGGGCGCCGCTCCCCCGGCGCGAGGAGGAGGCCTCCCGCCTCGTGGAGCAGGGTCAGGTCGCCGAGGACGGCGCGGGTGACGCCTCCCGCCCCGCTCCCCTCCGACTGGGAGGCGATCGCGAGGCCGAGTGCGGTCGACACGGTGCCGTCGATGCCCGCCAGCCCGCGGTTGGCATGCACGGCGATCTTCTTGCCGGGGAGGGAGGCGTCGGCGACGCGGATGAGCCGCGATGCTCCGAAGAGCAGGCGATCGTGCGGCCAGGTGACCCGCCAGACGGCCGCGACCACGAACTCGCGGGTGAGCGGCGCACGCACGGCCGCGAGGGCGTTGCGAGCGAAGCCGCGGCGGTCCTCGATCGACATCGAGCCTCCGTCGGGGGTTTCCTCGAGGGCGTCAGGATCCGCCGACGCGAGAAGCGCGCGGCTGGCGGCGACCCACGAGCCGGCCCAGGCCCGCTCGGAGCGATCTGGCCTGGGCGACCCCTCCGCTCGCACGACCTCGACGGCGGGGACGCGCCGCGCGCGCCGGCCGGGGTTGTAGAACTGCTCGCGCCGGGAGTCGACCACGATCGCCTCCACGTCTGAGCGACGCAGCAGCTCCGGGACCTCGCGCGAGAGCGTCGGATGCCCCAGCACGATCGCCCGCCGGATCCTCCCGCCAAACTCGGGCTCGGCGAGCAGCCGCCGCCAGGCGACGACGAGCTGCGGGCCGAAGCGCGCTCCGGAGGAGACCTCGGCCAGGAGCGGCCAGTCGCCCGCGTGCGCCACGGCCTCGGCCTCGGGCCCCGCCTTGTCGCCCGCGATGACGACGGTGAGCGGCTCCCCCGGCCCGGCGAGCACGGTCTCGGGAGGCGCCGCCTCCACGGGAGCGAGCGCCTCGCCCTGCGGAGGCGTCTCGAACGCGGGCAGCGCGGAGGACAGCGGATCGCGGAAGGCGAGGTTGAGGTGCACCGGGCCGCTCCGGGCGGCGGCGACCGCGCGATCGGCCAGGGTGCGCGCCTCCGCGGAGAGCGACTGTGCCTCGGGGGCGCCGACATCCTCGAACAGCCTCACCGCGGGGCCGAAGAGCTCGCGTTGGTCGGTGGTCTGGTTCGAGCGGATGCCGCGGAGCTCGTCGGGACGATCGGCCGTCAGCACGATGAGCGGCACATCCGAGGCATCGGCCTCGAGGACGGCGGGGTGAAGGTTCGCCGTGGCGGTGCCCGACGTCGTGATCACGAGCGCGGGCATCCGGGACTCGAGGGCGAGACCGAGGGCGAGGAACCCCGCCGAGCGCTCGTCGACGCGCACGTGGAGGCGGATGCTCCCGCGCGTCTCGAGCTCGGCCGCCACCAGGGCCAGCGCCTGAGAACGCGATCCTGGGGCGACGACGACGTCGCGGATCCCGAGCGCGACGAAGCGGGTGAGGAGGTCGACCGCGAAGCGCGTGGAGGGGGCGACCGGAGGGTGGTCAGGCATCCCGGCGACCGGGACCGTCGGCCTCTCCCGGCTCGTCGAGGTCGGCCAGGTCGCGCTCGAGCTGGGCGATGCGCTCCGCCTGCTCGCGCTCCTTCTGCGGGTCTTGGTCGCGGCGCAGGGTGCCGAGGAAGTCGGGGTCGTCGTCGGGAGCCGTGTAACGGCGGCCACCGTCGCGGCTCTTGCGCGGACGACCGATCCAGAACCAGAGGGCCGCGCCGATGAGAGGGAGGAGCAGGACGACCAGGAGCCACCCCCACTTGGGGATCGCGCGCACCGCACGTCGGTCACTCAGGGCGCAGTCGATCACGGTGTACACCGTGAAGACGACGAGGGCCACGAGCAGGCCGATAACGAGGCGGATCATGCGGTCGAGTCTACGTCCGGCACCCGATCGGGAGGCTCCGGCGCGGAGGCTGGACAGGAGGCTCCCACGGTGCTCACGGGACCGCAGCGCGAACGCGACGTACACTGACCCGGTGAAACTGAGCCGCACGATCGCCGTCTACTCGCTCCTGCGTCTGGCGATGTTCGCCGGTGTGTTCGTGCTGGTGTTCTTCCCCGCGCAGAGCTTCGTCGACTCCGAGCTCACCGCCGCTGTCACCGCGGGATTCGTCGCGGCGATCGCGAGCATGTCGCTCTCGTACATCCTGCTGCGGGCGCCGCGCGAGCGGATCGCGCAGGCCCTCTACGAGAAGCGCAAGAACGTTCCGCGCACGCCGACGGACGACGATGTCGAGGACGCGGCGGTCGACGCCTCCCGCGAGCGGCTGTAGCTCGCGCGACCGGCAGAGCGTGACGAGCGGCCGAGCGTGACGAGCGGCCGGCCTCGCCGGACTCCTCAGAACGCCAGCGCGGCCGCCAGGATCGCCGCGTACGCGAGCCCGCCCAGGCTCGTCAGCTGCAGCGCGAGGAGGAGCTCCTTGGCTGTGCGCGCCGTCAGCGTGATCAGGATCGCCGGGAGAATCGCGAGCAGCACGAACAGCGTCAGCCACGCGAGCGGGTAGAACAGCGCGAGGATCACGGCGATCGCGAAGGGCACCAGCACGAATCCCGTGTAGACGGCCCGCGACACGGCAGGCCCGATCAGCACGGCGAGCGTCCGCTTGCCCGAGAGGCGGTCGGTCGGGATGTCGCGGATGTTGTTCACCATGAGCACCGCGCAGGCGAACAGGCCCGCCGCGACCGCGCCGAGCCACGACTCCTGATTGGTGCGGCCGATCTGCACGAAGGTGGTTCCGACCGTGGCGACCAGCCCGAAGAAGACGAACACGAACAGCTCGCCGAGCCCGAGATAGCCGTAGGGTCGGCGCCCGCCCGTGTAGAACCAGGCGGCGGCGATGGCCGCGGCACCGACGAGCAGGAACCACCAGTAGCCCGAGAGGATCGTGAGGATGAGCCCCGCCGCAGCGGCGACTCCGAAGAAGACGAGGGCCACGGTGAGTACCTGGCGGGGCTTGGCCGCGCCCGAGCCGGTCAGCCGCGAGGGACCGACGCGGTTCGCGTCGGTGCCGCGGATGCCGTCGGAGTAGTCGTTGGCGTAGTTCACGCCGATCTGCAGGGCGAGCGACACGACCAGACACAGGAGGGCGCGCACCCAGTGCCACCCCCCGTCGACCACCTGGGTCGCGCCGGTGCCGATGAGCACCGGGGCGATGGCGAGCGGCAGTGTGCGGAGGCGGGCGCCGGCAATCCACTCGCGGGGCCCCGCGGGCTTCGACTCGACACGACGAGGGGTGCCGCCGGGACGGCCGCTGCGGGACCTGGCGCTCTGTTTCTTCTTGCGACTCGTACTCGACACGGAGGGCATCCTACCGAGTGGCCTCTCCGCACCGCGGACGTCCCGGTCGCTCTCGGGCCGAGAGATCAGACCGCGCCGAGCGCGCGCTCGAGCGCACGGCGATCGGGCTTGCCCGAGCCGAGCAACGGCACCGCCGGCACGGTCAGCACCGCGGCGGGCGCCGCCGCCCGGCCGAGGCGGTCCGCGACCAGCCGGCGCAGCACCGCGAGCTCGACGGAGGCGGTCGTGACGACCACCGGCACCTCGCCCCACTGGCTGTCCGCTCGCCGCACGACGACCGCGTCGGGCACCGCCTCCTCCCGCACTACCCCCTCGACGGCATCGAGCGACACCTTCTCACCGCCCGACACGATCACCCGATCGAGCCGGCCGGTCACCTGGAGGCGCCCGTCGACGATCGCTCCGGCATCGCCCGTGCGGTACCAGCGCTGCCCGTCGAGCGTGACGAAGGCGGAGGCCGTCCGCTCCCGGTCGAGCCCGCCCGCCGCGTCGAGATATCCCTCCGCGAGCGTCGGCCCGCCGAGCAGCACCTGGCCGTCCTCCACGCGCATCCTCACGCCGCGCAGCGGCTCGCCGTCGTAGACGCAGCCTCCCGCCGTCTCGCTCGAGCCGTAGCTGAGACGGATGCGCGCACCCACCGCCGCTGCGCGCGAGCGCAGCTCCTGCGGCGTCGCCTGGCCCCCGATGAGGAGCGCGTCGAACGAACGCACCGTCTCGGCCGCGGCCGGATCGCGCTCTGCCAGGTCGAGGAGGCGCGCCAACTGCACCGGCACGAGAGAGGAGTAACGGCGCTCCCCCTCGGGCATCGTGCGCGCGAGCGCCAAGAACTCGGCCGCGTCGAAGCGGCCGGGAGGCAGGACCCTCGGCTCCGCCTCGGCCGAGAGGGAGCGCACGAGTACCTGCACTCCCGCGACGTAGTGAGTCGGGAGGCAGAGCAGCCAGCGGCCGGGTCCGCCCAGCTCGGCGAGCGTCGCGGAGGAGCTCGTGAGCAGGGCCGCGGTCGAGAGGGCGACGCGCTTGGGCGGCCCCGAGGATCCCGAGGTCTCGACGACGACCGCGACGCGCTGCGGGACGACCGCGCCGGCACCGACCGCCTCCGCACCGGCCGCAGGGGAACCGGGAGCGGAGACCCGGATCGCCGGCCCGCTTCCGTCCAGCGCCGCGCGCAGGGCGATCAGCACCGCGTCGGGAGCCGCCTTGACGCCGAGAAGGAGACGAGTCACCTCCGCGCCACCGGGCTCAGAACTGCCACGGGAACGGCGACCAGTCGGGTTCGCGCTTCTCGAGGAAGGAGTCGCGGCCCTCGACGGCCTCGTCGGTGCCGTACGCGAGGCGCGTGGTCTCTCCCGCGAAGAGCTGCTGGCCGACCAGGCCGTCGTCGACCGCGTTGAAGGCGTACTTGAGCATCCGGATCGCAGTGGGCGACTTGGTGAGGATCGTCTCGGCCCACTCCACGGCCGTCGCCTCCAGCTCGCCGTGCGGCACGACGGCGTTGACGGCACCCATCTCGTAGGCGCGCTGGGCCGAGTACTCCCGCGCGAGGAAGAACACCTCGCGAGCGTTCTTCTGCCCGATCTGGCGGGCGAAATAGGCGGAGCCGTAGCCTGCGTCGAAGGAGCCGACGTCGGCATCCGTCTGCTTGAAGCGGCCGTGCTCGGCCGAGGCGATCGTCAGGTCGCAGACCACGTGCAGTGAGTGGCCGCCGCCCGCCGCCCAGCCCGGGACCGCGGCGATGACCACCTTGGGCATGAACCGGATGAGGCGTTGGACCTCGAGGATGTGCAGCCGGCCGTTGCGTGCGGCGTCGATGCCCTCGGCGGTCTCGCCGTCGGAGTAGCGGTAGCCGTCGCGCCCGCGGATGCGCTGGTCGCCTCCGGAGCAGAACGCCCAGCCGCCGTCCTTCGGGCTCGGGCCGTTGCCGGTGAGGATGACGACTCCGATGCGCGGATTCGTGCGGGCATCCTCAAGAGCTCGGAACAGCTCGTCGACGGTCCGCGGCCGGAAGGCGTTGCGCACCTCAGGACGATCGAAGGCAACGCGGGCGATGCGGCCCGAACGGTCGTGGTGGTACGTGATGTCGTCGAGACCGTCGAACCCGGCGACGGGCGCCCAGCGGTCCGCGTCGAAGAGTTCGGAAACCTGCGTGCTCATGCTGTCGACCCTACTGATGCAGGCGTCGGGGCCCGCTCCCTACGAGCGGGCCCCGACGCGCGCGGTGCTCTACTTCGACGCGCTGGTGCGACGGTTCTCGGCCGACACCATCCAGGCGAACTGCTCCAGGCTCTGGATGATCGCGTGCAGGAGATCCGCGCTGGTCGGGTCCTCCTCGTCGACACGATCGTGCACCTCGCGCATAGTCGCGGCGGTGTTCTCGAGGCGGACCGTGATCAGGTCGACGGTCTCGGCCGTGTCGATCTCGCCGTGCGGATACTCGGGGAGGGTGGTGGTCGCGGCGACGGTGTCGCTACGGCCGTCCGGGATTCCGTGCAGGGCGCGCATGCGCTCGGCGACGTCGTCGCTGAACTCGCGCGCGGCCTCGATGATCTCGTCGAGCTGCAGGTGAAGGTCGCGGAAGTTCTTGCCGACGACGTTCCAGTGGGCCTGCTTGCCCTGCACGTGGAGCTCGATCAGGTCGACGAGGACGATCTGGAGGCTGTCGAGCAGTTCCTTCGAGGCCTTGAAGCCCTTCTCGGCGTTCTGGCGGCGGCTGGTCTTGGCACCGGAGCCCGCGGGGGCTTCGACGTGGCGTTCGAGGGTGGTGGTCATGGACCGTTCCTTTCTCTTGCAGTGCCGGGGTGCGGTGACCCGCTCCCCAGTGTGGCTTCTTCGGCTGGGCGCCCCCCGGATGTGGGACGCGCAGGGTCAGAGGGTCGCAACCGATCCGGAGTCGACGCGGTAGTTCGATCCGTTCACGAAGGAGGCTCGGTCGGAGCAGAGGAAGGCGATGACGGCCGCGACTTCCTCCGGCTCGCCCCGGCGCTTGAGCTCCATGTACGGGCGCTTCTCGTCGAGGAACGACGAGATCGCCTCGTCGGCCGAGGTCCCCCGCTGGTCGGCGCGTCTCTGCATCATCGCGTCGGTCATCGGGGTGTGGATGAACGCGGGAGAGACCGTGTTCACCAGCAGGCCCTCTTGCGCGTAGGAGCGCGAGAGGCCCTTGGCGAAGGCGAGGACGCCCGCCTTCGCGGCGCAGTAGGGCAGCTCGTCGTCGTAAGGCTGCACCGCGTCCTCGGAGGCGAGGAGCACGAGTCGGCCCCAGCCTCCCGCGCGCAGATCGGGCAGGAACTCGCGCACGAGCCGCACCGGCCCCAGCAGATCGACCTCGAGGGTGGTGGTCCAGCCCTCGTCGTCGATCTCGTGGAACAGACCCTGCGCCCCGGTGATCCCGGAGCACTGCACGAGGATGTCGATCTCGCCGACCGACTCGGCGACGCGGCGGTGTAGCTCGGCGAGCTGCTCCGTGCTCGTGACGTCAGCGGCGAACGCGTGCAGGCGCCCCTCCGGCGCATCGAGCCGGGCAGCAGCCTCGTCGAGCGCCCCCTGGTCCTTATCCGAGATCACGAGAGTGACGCCCTCCGCGAGCAGCAGCTTCGCGGTGGTCCAGCCGATGCCGGAGTCGCCTCCGGTGACGAGGGCGGTGCGGCCGGTGAGTCCGAGGTCCATGGGGCGGGGTCTCCTTTGCAGCTGCGGTTCGAGGGGGCGATACCGGTCTACGCTCCCCTGCGCTGCTCCCTCAACGGGTTGCGCCGACGCTGCGGACGGGGTTACGGGCCGCCGGTCCTCTCGGGCGCGAGCTCCTCGATCGTGATCGCGGCGTTGATGAGCGCCAGATGACTGAGCCCCTGGGGGAGGTTCCCCCAGAACGCGAGATCATCGACCGCGACCATCTCGGACATCAGGCCGACATCGTTCGGGATCGTCGCCACCAGTTCGTCCATCAGCGCAACAGACTCGTCGTGCCGGCCCACGCAGGCGAGCGCCGAGACGAGCCAGAACGAGCACGCGACGAAGGGATGCTCCTCGCCCTCCATCCCGGAATAGCGGAACAGGAGTGCACCGCGGCCCAGCTCCGCCACCAGCGCGTCGATCGTCGAGATCATCCGCTCGCCGCGCTCGTAGCCGCTCGGAGCGTGCAAAAGCACGGAGGCGTCGAGCTCCTCGCTACCGGGGAACATCACGTACGAGCCCCACGTCTCCGACCAGCAGTTCTCCTCGATCCAGTCGCGGATGCGATCGCGCTCGAAACGCCAGCGGTCGGGGCTGCCGGCGACCTGCCCGAGCTCGGCGAGGTGCACGGCCGCGTCCAGCGCCTGCCAGCAGCCCATCTTCGAGGAGGTGTAATGCTGCTCCTCCTCCAACTCCCACATCCCCGCGTCGCGATTGCGCCAGAGGTCGCAGGTGGTGTCGGCCACCCGCGCAAGCAGCTGCCCCGTCTGGATGTCGAGCACGTTCCCCTCGTCGACGTAGATGCGGCAGATGTCGAAGAGGTCGCCGAAGACGCCGAGCTGCACCTGACGCTGCGCACCGTTGCCCGAGACGACCGGACCGATCCCCGCATAGCCCGGGACGTCGTACTCGCGCAGCCCCGCGGGCATCGAGCCGTCGAGGCCGTAGAAGATGTGCAGTTCCGGCCCGTGCTCCTTGATCGTGCGCAGGAGCCACGAGAGCGCCGCGTGCGTCTCCTCCCGCAGGCCGAAACGCACGAGAGCGTGTGCCGTGTAGGCGGCGTCGCGCACCCAGGCGAAGCGGTAGTCCCAGTTCTTGCCGCCGAGCGGCGACTCGGGGAGGGAGGTGGTCGCGGCCGCCGCGATCGCTCCGGTGGGCGAGTAGATCAGCAGCTTCAGGGCCAAGGCGCTGCGCTGCACGGCCTCCGCCCACGGGCCGTCGTACGAGAACTCCTCCGACCAGTCCTGCCAGCTGCGGACGGTGCGGTCGATGCCACGGTCGACGTTCTCGGCGACGGGGAAGTGCAGGGGCTCGTCGTGCGTCGCCGAGACGACGAGCACGTGGCGTGACTCCGGCCGGGCGAGGAACGAGCCGGTGAGCGCGTCGCCCGCTCCCGAGGGGGCATGATCCCCGTCGGGCCCGTGATCGTGGCCCGTGACGCCGATGGTCACGTCGCCGGCACGGATCAGGGAGCGTCCGTCGGCGTTCTGGATCCACGGCGAGAACGTGCCCAGCCCGGTGCCCGGGCGTACAGCCCACCGCATCCGCACCTCGCCGACCACGCCGTCGATGCGCCGTGCGAGCTCGGCCCACGGGAGTCGTCCCGCGATGCCGGTGACGAGCGCGTCCGTCACCCGCACGGTCCCCGACGCCGTCGTGAAGGTGGTCTCGAGGACGTTCGTGTCGTGCAGGTAGCGGCGCGTGGTCTCGGCGGGCTCCTCCGGAGCGAGCTCGACGCAGCCTCCCGAGCGACCGTCGACGAGCGCGGCGAAGGCGGGCGTCGAGCCCAGATCGGGCACCGGCATCCAGTCGACGCTGCCGTCCGAGGCGATCAGGGCGACGGTGCGCCCGTCGCCGATCGCCGCGTAGTCGCGCAGAGGTCTGGTCGCTCGGGGTTCCGCCATTCCCTCACGGTAGGCGGCAGCGCGGAGGCGGGCTCGGGCTTGCACCGCCCGAGCGATGCCGGTAACGCGGGGCTCAGGTTGTCGGGATGCCGCCGAACTCCTGCATTCGCTGCGTGAACTCGGCTCGGTCACCCTCCTCGAGGACACTGTTCGCGTAGCCGGCCAGGAACGCGCCCTGGTCAGGCGGGGTCACGCTCACCTTGTCCAGCATCGAGGCCACGTCACCGCTCGGATCGGCGTCGAGGTCGACGAGGCCGATCTCGACCGCCGGGACCGAACTGGCGTCCGAGTACGCCGTCACGATCCACAGGGCGGTCGACGCCTCGTCGTCCGAGAGGTCGCCCTCGTACTCGTAGCCCACCGACGACCACTCTGAGGGCGTCCTGGCCACGTCGACCTTGTCGAACCCGAGCGGGGCGAGGGCACGCGTGAAGCGGTCGACCACCTCCTGCTTGGCGGAGTCCGTCGAGAGGTCGGCTTCTGCGTAGTCGGTCGCGGAGATGTAGTTGTAGAGCAGGGACGGGCCCCCGTACGCGTTCTGGGTCTTCTCGTAGTACTCGTCATCGGCCGAGGTCCAGTCGCGGAGCACGGCGGTCTCGACGGCCTTGATTCCTGCCTCCGCCTCGGAACGCGCCTTCTCGGCCGAGGGCTGCGCGAGCACGACGGCCGCGTCGCCGTCCTGATAGCCGGGATAGTCGTAGAGCGGGTCGGACGGGTCACCGCTGCTGAACGGGTCGTCGGTCGAATCTCCGAACGGCTCGTCCGAGACTCCCGGGGCAGAGGTCGGGGCAGACTCGGAGGCGGCATCGATGGCCGAGCCGACGCCGAACGCGAGGAGAGTGCCGAGCACCCCTGTGTAGAGGACTCCGACCACGACGCTCACGGCGAGGGCGGTCCAGCCCCCTGCACCGAGGGGGCGCTGGCTGGGCGTCACGCTCGATGTCGCCTCGACGGGCGGCTGGGCAGGTGTCGGGCCCGGGGGGATCTGGCTCATCGCGTTCCTCCGTTCACGAGCGGCAGCGGAGCAAGTCTGGCATCTCGGCCGGTCGTGCGGGCGCGGAGCGGAGCGGTAGAGCTTCCGTGTCCGTCGCCGGTCGAAGGCGCGCAGAACGAGGGTCGGGCGGGTCGGGAAAGGCCGTCACCGTGACCGCGCGGGCTGTCCGCCTCCGCTGTGCACGAGACGGCGAGCATCGGGAGTGGCCGGCGCGGTGGACAATGGCCGGATGGACGATGTCGTGCCCGCCACCCCCCTCCCCTCACTCGGCGAGCTCGACTCGGGACTCCGTGTCGTCGCGCTGCCGCTGCGGACGCGCTTCCGCGGCGTCGATCGGCGCGAGATCGCGCTGATGCGCGGGCCGGAGGGGTGGACCGAGTTCTCGCCGTTCCTGGAGTACGGCGCCGAAGAGTCCTCAGCGTGGCTCCGTGCCGCGATCGACTACGGCTGGAGCGCGCAGCCCATGCCACGGCGCAGCAGCATCCCCGTGAACGCGACAGTGCCGGCCGTGGCGCCCTCCGCCGTCGCCGAGATCCTCGCCAGCTACCACGGCTGTCGCACCGCCAAGGTCAAGGTCGCCGAGCGGGGTCAGAGCCTCGCCGACGACATCGCGCGGGTCGCCGAGGTGCGGCGCGTGCTCGGCCCGGAGGGTCGGATCCGCATCGACGCCAATGGGGCGTGGAACGTGGACGAGGCAGAGCACGCGGTGCACGCGCTCGCCGCCTTCGATCTCGAATACGTCGAGCAGCCGTGCGCGAGCGTCGACGAGCTCGCGCAGCTGCGCACGCGTGTGAAGTACATGGGGATCCCGATCGCGGTCGACGAGAGCGTGCGCAAGGCCTCCGATCCGCTCGCCGTCGCCCGGGCGGGCGCAGCCGACCTGGTGGTGATCAAGGCGCAGCCCCTGGGAGGCGTGCGCCGCGCGCTCGCGCTCGCTGCCGAGGCGGGACTCCCCGCAGTCGTGTCGAGCGCTCTCGACAGCTCGGTCGGGCTCGCGATGGGCGCCGCTCTGGCCGCCGCGCTCCCCGAGCTGCCGTTCGACTGCGGCCTGGGCACCGCCTCCCTCCTCGTCGACGACGTGACCGAGAGCCCCTTGCGGCCGGTCGACGGGAGCATCCCGGTCGGGCGCGTCGACGTCTCGGAGGCGCTGCTCGCGCGTCACGCGGTGTCACCCGAGCGGCATGCCTGGTGGCGCGCCCGGGTGGGCGAGGCGTACGCGCTGCTCTGAGGACCGGCTGGCCCGCGGCACGAGGCCGCCTCCCCGTCGAGCTGAGCCGGCGCACGCCGTGCAGCTCCGGTCCTCCCCTGTCGCTGCGACCGGCAGAATGGAGATCCCGGCCGCCTGACGCCCTTGCCGTTCCAGAATCGGAGTTCCGTGACCGCACCGACCGTCCCCGTCTTCCTCGACTGCGACACCGGCATCGACGATGCGCTCGCGCTCGCCTATCTGCTGCGCTCGCCTCGCGCTCGCCTCCTCGGCATCAGCACGGTCAGCGGCAACACCGACGCCCGACAGGCCGCCGTCAACAGCCTCGGACTGCTGGCGCTCGCGGGTCGGGGCGACATCCCGGTCGCTGTCGGCGCCCACCATTTCCTCGAAGAGTCATACGCGGGCGGTTCGCCGCACGTGCACGGCGACAACGGCATCGGCGGTGTCGTGCTGCCCACGGGCGCCGAGCCGGTCGACGAGGACCCAGCCGACCTTCTCCTGCGCCTCGCCCGCGAGGAGGAGGGGCAGCTGCGCCTGGTCGCGGTCGGTCCGCTCACCAATCTGGCGCTCGCTCTGCGGAAGCATCCCGAGTTGGCTCGGCTGCTGCACTCGGTCACCGTCATGGGTGGAGCCGCGCTCGTCCCCGGCAATGTCACCGCCGTCGCGGAGGCGAACATCTGGCACGATCCCGCCGCCGCGGCCGAGGTCGTGGCCGCCGACTGGGATCTCACGCTCGTCCCTCTCGACGTCACCATGCGCCACCTCATGACGGAGGCGCATCGCGCCGCGCTGCTCACATCGCCCGATCCGCTCGCGCAGGCAGTCGGGCAGGCGCTCGACTTCTATTTCGACTTCTCTGCCGGCCTTTTCGGCGAACGCACCGCGGCCATGCACGATCCGATGGCCGCCGCCATCGCCATCGACGCCGTCGCCGTGACGTCCGCTCCTCGGGTCCACGTGGAGGTGGACGCCACCGCTGGTCCGGGCCGCGGCCAGATCCTCGCGGACCTCCGTAGCCTCTACCGCGACGTCCACCCCGCCGACGCCCGCACCCGCCTCGTCCTGTCTCTCGCCACGCCCTTCGCCCCCCACCTCTTGTCGGTGCTCACCCCCTCCTGACCCCTCCCCTCACCTCTGCAGCGGAGCCCCCGTTACTTTCTTCGTGCTCACGTCGGAGTGATCCGTGGGGTGTTGGGGCTGCAAGGACAGCCCCACTCCTCCCTCCGATCACATGCCGGTGCTGAGGCCTGAGTAGGCGTGGAGCCCCTTGAAGAACACATTGACCACGCCGAAGTTGAACATGACGGCAGCGAAGCCGACGATGGCGAGCCAGGCGGAGGGGGTGCCGCGCCAACCGCGGGTGGCGCGGGCGTGGATGTAGCCGGCGTAGATGGTCCAGATGATGAAGGTCCAGACCTCCTTCGTGTCCCAGCCCCAGTAGCGACCCCAGGCCTTCTCGGCCCAGACCGCGCCGGCGATGAGGGTGAAGGTCCAGAGGATGAAGCCAATGATGGTGACGCGATAGGCGAGGTTCTCGAGGGTGAGGGCGCTGGGCAGGGTGCGGAGGAATCGGAGGATCGAGCGCGGGCTTTCGTCAGCCGTCTCCCTCCGTGCTTGGAGGAGTTGAGTGACGGACAGGGCGAAGCCGAGGGCGAAGAACGCGGTGCCGAGGATCGCGACGAGCACGTGGATCACGAGCCAATACGACTGAAGGGCCGGCGGCAGAGGGACGATGGCGACGTAGTAGTTGACGGTCGCGACGCCGAGGAGCACGAGGACCAGTCCTGTGATGAACGCGCCGAGGAAGCGGAGGTCCCAGCGCAGTTGCACGGCCAGGAAGACGCCGATGATGATCAGGGTTCCGGTCATCGAGAACTCGTACATGTTCGCCCACGGCACGCGGCCGGCGGCGACTCCGCGCAGCACGGTGGCGGCGAGGTGCAGCACGAAGGCGAGAAGCGTCAGCGAGAAGCCGATCCGCATCGCCGTGGAGCGGGCGGGGGCGTTGTAGACCTCGTCTTCGACGCGGCTGGCGATGCGGGAGAGTGTCGCGGTGCGACCCGCGCCGGGGCCGGCGACGGTGGCTCGTCCGCTTGCGGCACGGTCGGCGGCGGCCGCGGAGGCGACGCGCTCCGCCTCCTTCACGACCTCGATCGACTCGCCATCGGCGAGCGAGGCGCGTCGGGCGAGGTCGATGGCGAAGAACACGAACGCGAGGGCGTAGACGCCCATAGCGGAGGAGAGGCACAGCACCGAGTACTGCGAGAGGGTCGCGATCACCTCCTCAGGGTAATCGACCCTCGGGCCGCCCGCCCCTGCGCAGACCCACAGACTCCCCTGTCCCCCATGGAACGGGGTGTCAGGCGTCGAGCGGCGCGTGCCGGTCGGCGATGGTCCGCACCGCGCGCACGAGCTGCGGGTCCTCTCCGCGCGCGAGGCCCGCGTACTCGAGGGTCAGCCCCCCGCCCTGCTCCTGTGTCGCCTTCACCCACACGCGTCGACGTGGCACGAACAGCGACGTCAGCAGCCCGCCGAGCACGAGGATCGCGAACAGGAGCACCCACCCCTGAGTCGCGTCGTGGTGGATGTCGAGCGAGGCAAACCGTTTGACGCTGTCGGTGCCCACGCGGGAGGGATCGGCCCCGACGTTCTCGAAGGTCACCGTGCCGAGTCCGTTCGGCAGTGACGCGGTGTCGCCCGGCTTGAGCGTGATCGGCGCCACGCCGGTCTGGCCGCCCGTGAGCCGGGTGAGCGAGTCGGTGTTGAGCGTGTAGACCGAGGTGGGCACGCCCCCGTCGAGGCCGAGGTCGCCCACGAAGACGTTGAGCGAGAGGACGGGGTATTGCAGGTCGGGGAAGATCGAGGTCGAGGCGCCGCTCGCCAGCGTGTCCTGAGTCGGGTAGAAGAAGCCCGTGAGGCCGAGCTGCTGCGAGAGCCCGTCGGGGATCTTGATCACGCCGACCGAGGTGAGGTTCGCATCCTGCGGAAGGAACGGCACGGCGTCGGTGAAGATCGCCTTTCCGGAGGGATCGCGCACCGTGATCGTCGGCGCGTAGCCGTTGCCGAGAAGGTAGACGTTGGTGCCTCCGATCGACAGCGGGTCGTTGACCTTGATCGTCTGCTGCTGGGGTGCGCCGCCCCGCTCGGTCGTGGTGACGTGCGCCGTGAAGTCGATGGGCTGGCCGAGCGCGGTCTGGTTCTGCTCCTCGTAGCGCACGTCGAGACGGTCGAGGGTGAGCTGGTAGGGGTCGAGCTGGCTGCTGGTGAAGAAGCGGCCCGGGTTGAACGAGTCGTAGGCGGCGAGGTTGTTGGCGAAACCGAGCGAGCCCTCGACGAGCACACGCTGCCCGCTGTAGCCGAAGCCGCCTCCGATGCCCACCGCGAGCAAGATGCCGACGAGCGCGGAGTGGAACACGAGGTTGCCGGTCTCGCGCAGGTAGCCGCGTTCGGCCGACACGCTCGACCAGCGACCGCGGGGATCGTCGTAGCGCTCGACGCGGTAGCCCGCGCGACGAAGGACGTCGTGGGCGGAGGCGATCGCCTCCTCCGCGCTCGCCCCCTCGACCTCGCGGACCGTGTAACCGGCGAGACGCTGCAGGCGCGCGGGGGTCCGTGGCGGCCTAGAGCGCATCGCCTGGAAGTGGTGCCGTGTGCGCGGGATGATGCAGCCGATCAGGGAGATGAACAGCAGCAGGTAGATGCTCGAGAACCAGGCCGACGTGTAGGTGTCGAAAGCCTGCACCTTGTCGAGGAGCGGCGCGAGATCGGGGTTGTCGACGAAGTACTGGGTGACGCCGTTGGGGTCGGACGAGCGTTGCGGCACGAGCGACCCCGGCACGGCCGCGATCGCGAGCAGCAGCAGGAGGAAAAGCGCGGTGCGCATGCTGGTCAGCTGGCGCCAGATCCAGCGCAGCCAGCCCGTGAGCCCGAGGGCGGGCTGGGTGATCGCCCCGTCGGAGTCGTAGTGGTCGGCGGGCCTGAACGACGCGTCGGCGCGTTCCTGGGCTGCGTCGTCGGGGCGCGCGTGGGCGCCCGAGGAGGCCTCGGGGCCCGGCTCAGAGTGCGGGTTGGAAGCCATTGATCACCTCTGCGAGCGCTCCATAGACGAGGGTGTTCCAGATGCCCGTGACCATCAGGACTCCGATCAGGACGAGGGCGGCTCCGCCCGCGATGTTGACGACGCGAATGTGGCGCTTCACGAACGCGAGCGTCGAGGTGACCCAGCTGAAGCCGAAGGCGACGAGGAGGAAGGGCAGGCCCAGCCCGAGGCAGTAGACGAGCGCGAGGAGGGCTCCCCGCCACGGCGAAGCGGTGCCGTAGCTCAGCGCGAGGATCGACGCGAGGGTGGGACCGAGGCAGGGCGTCCAGCCGACGCCGAACACGATGCCCAGTAGTGGGGCGCCGAGGAGGCCCGTGGCCGGGCGGACACCGGGCCGCATCGTGCGCTGGAGGAACGAGAACTGCCCGACGAAGACGAGCCCCATCGCGATGACGACCACGCCGAGGACGCGCGTGATGACGTCGCTGTACTGCCGCATCCAGAAACCGATCGAGCCGACCGCGGTGCCGTAGAGCACGAACACCAGGGAGAAGCCGAGCACGAACAGCAGCACGCCGAGCAGCAAGCGGCGGCGGCCGCGCGCCGCCCGTTCGTCGGCGTCCGTGAATCCGCCGACGTAGGCGAGGTATCCCGGCACGAGCGGGAGGACGCACGGCGAGGCGAACGAGACGAGTCCTGCGAGCACGGCGATCGGGACGGCGAGGAGGAGCTGGCCGCTGACGACGATGTCGCCCACTCCGCTACTCCTGCTCCGCGAGCGTGTCGCTCACGAGCGTCGAGAGGATGGACGCCTCCTGGAGCTGGCCGAGGATGCGTGAGGCGACGCGCCCCTTTTTGTCGAGCACGATCGTGGTCGGCACGGCGTTCGGCGGGACGGTGCCGGTGAAGGCGAGCTGCACCGAGGAGTCGGTGTCGATGATCGAGGGGTAGCTGAGCCCGAAGGTCGTCGCGAAGGCGGCAGCGGTGGGCGCCTGATCGCGCACGTTGACGCCGACGAACGAGACGTCCTTGCCGGCAAACTCGCCGTTGACCTTCTCGAGGTCAGCGGCCTCCGCTCGGCACGGGGCACAGCTCGCGTACCAGAAGTTGACGACCACGACGCGGCCGGCCAGCTCAGCGGAGTCGATGGTGGAGCCGTTCTCGTCGGTGCCGGAGAAGGCGATCGGATCGGCGCGGTCGGCGACGGCGATCTCGGTGACGGTTCCGTCTCCTGAGATGTAGCCCTTGTTGCTGCCGCTGCGGTACTGGCCGGCGAGGGGATCCTCGGTGCACCCGCTGAGAGCGAGCGCGGCGACCAGCGCGACGGCGCCGAGGAGGCGGAGGCGGCGCATCAGACCGCGCCCACATCGGTCGCCAGGCCCTGGAGACCGGCGGCGGGGTCGGAGTAGCCGACCTCGACGAAACGGTCGCCGCGGCGCTCGAGCGTGGTGATGCTCGAGAGAGCGCAGCGCCGCTTGCGCGGGTCGTGGAACAGATGCTCGCCCGCGAGCGCACGGTGAACGGTCCAGATGGGGAGCTGATGACTGACGATCGCGACGTCCCCGTCGACCGTTCCCTCCCATGCCGCCTCGATCGCCGCGTACATCCGCGCGGAGATCGAGAGGTACGGCTCACCCCAGCTGGGCTCGAACGGGTTGCGCAGCAGCGGCCAGCTCCGGGGGTCGCGGAGGGCGGAGGCGCGTGCGGTCATCGAGCGGCCCTCGAATCGATTGGAGGGCTCGATCACGCGCTCGTCCGTGCGGACGTCGAGCTCGAAGGCCTGCGAGATCGGCTGAGCCGACTCCTGCGTCCGCTGGAGAGGCGAGGCAACGAGCCGGGTGACGCGTCGCGTGCGCTCGAGGAGATCGTCGGCGGCGGCACGCGCCATGCGGTGGCCGAGTTCCGAGAGGCGGAAGTTCGGGAGTCGCCCGTAGAGGACACGGTCGGGGTTGAACACCTCGCCGTGCCGCACGAGATGGATCTGATCGGCAACCACGAGCGTCAAGTGTACGGAACGACGCCGGCAGGATCGGTCCGGCGGCCGGACTGGGTGGGGCCTGGGCGGGACCTCAGCGGCGCGCGAGAACGGCCGAGGAGAGCCTCCGCACGAGCCAGCCTGGGAGGTGCCGCACGAGCGCCATCGGCACGCCGAAACGCCACGACGGCACCGAGACCACCTGGCCGCGGGCGACGTCGCCGAGGAACTCCTCCACCACCGCGTCGGCGCGGAGCCAGAGGAAGGCGGGAATCGAGGAGGTGTCCATCGCCGCCCGCGTGTGGAACTCGGTGCGCACCCATCCGGGGCAGAGCACCGCCGCACGGACCCCGGTGCCGCGCAGCTCGACCGCGAGCGATTGCGTGAAGGCCGTCGCCCACGCCTTCACCGCCGAGTACGGGCCGAGGTGCACGAACCCGGCGACACTCGAGACCGTCAGGATCGCCCCGCGGCCCCGCGCAGCCATCGCCTCCGCCGCCGCGCCCGAGAGCACGGCGACCGAGCGGACCATGACCTCGAACGCCTGATCCTGCGCCGCGACATCGGGGACGGCGAAGCTGCCCTCGATCCCGAAACCGGCGTTGTTGACGAGCACCCGCACCGGCCTGGCCGGGTCGACGAGACGCCGACGCACGCTCTCGACCTGCTCGCGATCGGCGAGGTCGGCCCTCAGTACCTCCACCTGCGGGGAGCCGCGCCGACGCAGGTCAGCCGCCTCGTCGCGGAGTCGAGCCTCGTCGCGGGCCACGAGCACGAGGCCGAAGCCGCGCCGCGCGAAGGCGCGCGCGAAGGCGAGGCCGATGCCGGAGGACGCGCCGGTGACGAGCGCGGTGCTCACCTGTCGAGGCGGCGACCCACGCTGCGCAGGGTCGGTCGAGCGAGTCGCCGTCGAGTGAGGCTCGGCATCTGGCATGGCTCCCCCTTGCTTTCCCTCAGACGACGGGATCGCTCGAAGATGCTAGCGGTTCACGCACGCTGTGGACGGTCTCGATGCGGACCGCGGCAGAGAGGCGGCGCAGATTGCCTTGTCGACCTGCTGCACGCCGCAGGCCGTGCGCCCGGGCTCCCGCCGAGCCCGCGAGTAGACTCCCCTCTCGTGACCGACGAGACCCGCCTCCCCCGCACCACCGTCCGCAAGCTCGCTGCGCTCGAGGACGGCCCGGTCCGCGTCTCCGGCTGGGTCGAGACCGTGCGCGACCAGAAGAAGGTGCAGTTCGTCGTCCTCCGCGACGAGTCAGGCTCCGTGCAGCTGGTGAACCCGACCGTGCGCGAGGCGGAGGACGGCGACGAGGCCGCCCGGGCGAAGCTCGCCCTCACCGAGACGATCTCGGGCCTGGCCCTGGGCTCCTTCGTCACCGTCACCGGCAGCCTCAAGCATGACGAGCGCGTCAAGCTCGGCGGCATCGAGGTCAAGCTCGAGACCCTCGAGGTCGTGGCGGCGTCGATCCCCGAGACGCCCATCGCCCCCGACTCCGGCATCGACAAGCGCATGGACTGGCGCTTTCTCGACCTGCGCCGCCCCGAGCAGAACCTCATCGCGCGCGTGCAGACCACGTTCGAGCACGCCCTGCGCAGCTACTGGATCGAGCACGACTTCATCGAGATCCACACGCCGAAGCTCATGGCGAGCGCCTCGGAGTCGCGTGCCGAGCTCTTCGAGGTCGAGTACTTCGAGACCAAGGCCTACCTCGCGCAGAGCCCGCAGTTCTTCAAGCAGATGGCGCAGCCCGCGGGCTTCGGCAAGGTGTTCGAGGTCGGTCCGGCGTTCCGCGCCGACCCGAGCTTCACCTCCCGGCACGCCACCGAGTTCACGAGCGTCGACGCCGAGGTGTCGTGGATCGACTCGCACGAGGACGTCATGACCCTGCACGAGGAGCTGATGGTCGCGGGCCTCACCGCCGTCGTCGAGAAGCACGGCGCCGAGGTGAAGGCTCTCTTCGACATCGAGCTGGAGGTTCCCAGCACCCCGTTCCCGCGCATCCCGCTGGCCGACGCCAAGCGCATCGTCGCCGAGCGCGGCTACGAGGTCCCCCGTGCCGACGACGACATGGACCCGGAGGGCGAGCGTCGCGTCGCGGCATACGTGAAAGAGGAGTTCGGCCACGACTTCGTGTTCCTCACCGACTATGCGTCGAGCATCCGGCCGTTCTACCACATGCGCCGCGAGGGCGACTCGACGATCACCAACAGCTACGACCTCATCTACAACGGCGTCGAGATCTCCACCGGCGCGCAGCGCGAGCACCGCGTCGACGTGCTCGTCGAGCAGGCGCGCGAGAAGGGGCTCGACCCCGAGGAACTCGGCTTCTACCTCGACTTCTTCCGCTACGGGGTGCCGCCGCACGGAGGCTTCGGCATGGGCCTGTCCCGCGTCATCATGCTGATGCTGCACCAGGCCAACCTGCGCGAGGTCACCTACCTCTTCCGGGGGCCCACCCGCCTGCTGCCGTAGGCCCTCCGCGAGGCTGCCTCGCCGGGAGGCGGATCGTCGGCACGTGCTCGACTCCCCTGGGGCGCCTCCCTCGCGTGGGACGCTGGAACACGACAGCATGAGCGCACCGCGGCACTTCGACGCGGCCCGGAGGAAGGTTCCGTGCGATGACGCCGACGCCCCACTACCTGAACGACACAGGCCCCGGCTCGGGCCGCCGTCGGCCCGCCCGCTCCTGGCTGCACACCGACGCCCCCGCGCTGAGCCTCGACGGGGACTGGCGATTCCGTCTGCTGCCGGCGGCGCCCGGCACGCTCGGAGGCGAGGGCGTCCTGCCCGACGGCGAAGGTGTCGATGCCGTCGCGGCCGAATCGTTCGACGACTCCTCCTGGGATCTGCTGCCGGTGCCCGCCCACTGGGTGCTGCAGGGCGAGGGCCGCTACGGCCGACCCGCCTACACGAACGTTCAGTACCCGTTCGCGACCGAGCCGCCGTTCGTGCCCGACGAGAACCCGACCGGTGACTACCGCCGGACGATCCGGGTACCGAAGGAGTGGGCCGACGCCGAGGCGATCGTCCTGCGGTTCGACGGGGTCGAGTCGCGGTATCGGGTGTGGGTCAACGGCGTGGAGATCGGCATCGGGTCGGGGAGCCGGCTCGCGCAAGAGTTCGACGTGACCGGCGTGGTCCGTCCCGGCGAGAACCTCGTCGTCGTGCGGGTGCACCAGTGGTCGGCGGCGAGCTACATCGAAGACCAGGACCAGTGGTGGCTGCCCGGCATCTTCCGCTCGGTACATCTGCTCGCCCGACCGGTCGGGGGGATCGAGGACGTCTGGGTGCGCGCCTCCTTCGAGACGGGCGCGGGCCGCATCGAGACCGAGGTCGTGGCAGCGCGGGCCGCGTACCCGCTCACGCTGCGCGTTCCCGAGCTGGGGATCGAGGCCGTCTGGGGCAGCGCGGAGGAGATTGCCCCGATCGAGGTGCCGGCGGTCGACCCGTGGTCGGCGGAGGCGCCGCGCCTCTACGACGCGCAGCTCGCCTCCGCCGGCGAGACGGTCTCGCTCCGTCTCGGCTTCCGTACCGTCGAGATCCGCGGCGACCGCTTCCTCGTCAACGGTGAGCGGGTGGTGTTCCACGGGGTGAACCGCCACGAGACCCACCCTGATCGCGGGCGTGCGTTCGACGAGGGCTTCGCCCGCGACGACCTGGCGATGATGAAACGCTTCAACGTCAACGCGATCCGCACCAGCCACTACCCGCCGCACCCCCGCCTCCTCGACCTCGCCGACGAGCTCGGCTTCTGGGTGATCCTCGAGTGCGACCTCGAGACGCACGGCTTCGAGCGGCACGACTGGGTAGGCAATCCCAGCGACGATCCGGCGTGGCGCGAGGCGTACCTCGACCGCATCGAGCGGACCGTCGAGCGCGATAAGAACCATCCGAGCATCGTGCTGTGGTCGCTCGGCAACGAGGCGGGCACCGGCGCGAACCTCGCCGCGATGTCGGCCTGGGTGCACGCCCGCGACCCCGAACGCCCGGTGCATTACGAGGGCGACTACACGGGCGCCTACACCGACGTGTACTCGCGGATGTACTCCTCCGTTCCGGAGACCGAGCGGATCGGGCGTGACGACTCGCGCTCTCCGCTCCTCGGGTGCTCTCCCGGAGAGTCGGCCCGTCAGCGGGCCAAGCCGTTCCTGCTCTGCGAGTACGTGCACGCGATGGGCAACGGCCCCGGGGCGATCGACCAGTACGAGGAGCTCGTGGAGCGGTTTCCGCGGCTGCACGGCGGTTTCGTCTGGGAGTGGCGCGATCACGGCCTGCGCGCTCGGACGTCCGAAGGCGTCGAGTACTTCGCCTACGGCGGCGACTTCGGCGAGATCGTCCACGACGGCAACTTCGTGATGGATGGCATGGTGCTCTCGGACGGCACCCCGAGCCCCGGCCTCTTCGAATGGAAGCAGGTCGTGGCGCCGGTGCGGGCGCACATCGATGCCGACGGGATCGACGTCGAGAACCGGCGCCATGACGCCTCCACCGCCGACCTGCGCCTCGAGTGGCGGGTCGAGCTCGAGGGGCGAGTGACGCAGGAGGGGACGCTCGCCGCACCCGTGATCGCGGCTGGCGCCTCCGCGCGTCTTGCGCTGCCGAGGGTCGACGTGCCCGCCGTCGGCGAGGTCTGGCTCACGGTCGACATCGTGCTCGCGGCGCCGACGGAGTGGGCCGAGGAGGGGCACGTCCTCTCGACCGCACAACGTCTCCTCTCCGCTCCCGCGCCGGTTCCCGAGTGGGCCAGGGCCTCTCGCTCGACGGGCGACGGAGGGCCGGCCCGCTTCCGCGGCTGGCGCGTGGTCGAGCTGGCGGGACTCGCCATCGAGGGTCCGCGCGCCGAGCTCTGGCGCGCGCCGACCGACAACGGACGAGCGTTGGAGCGTGGACGGCGACTCCGCGGTGTTGCGAGTCGATCTCGCTCCCACCGGCCGCTGGGACATGGTCTGGCCGCGCCTGGGCATCCACCTCGACCTCCCCGCCTCCATCGACGTCGTGGAGTGGTTCGGGACCGGCCCGCGCGAGTCCTACCCGGACAGCAGGCACGCGGCACGCGTCGGCCGCTTCTCGGCAGGCATCGACGAGCTGCCCACCCGCTACGCGCGACCGCAGGAGAGCGGGCATCGCAGCTCGATGCGCGAGCTCCTTCTGTCGGAGGGAGACACGCCGCGTCTGCGCGTCGAGGCGGCACGCGATCTGCACGGCCGCCTTCCCGGCTTCACCCTCTCGAGGCACACTCCGCAGGAGATCGCGCTGGCCCGGCACCCGCACGAGCTGCCCGTCTCCTCCCGCTCCGTGCTGTCGATCGACGCGGCCCAGCACGGGCTGGGCTCGCGGGCCTGCGGCCCCGACGTGTGGCCTGACGCGCAGCTGCGTCCGGAGGCTCGCTCGCTCGTGCTGCGGTTCAGCGCACTCGGTTGAGGACGCGAGCACAGCGGCAAAGATGACGGATCAGGTCACGAACAGGTGACTCCTCCGGCCGGACAGGCCACACTTCTCCTCATCGAGCCACCGGGAGGGAGAGGCGATGCAGCACCCCTGGCGCCGCGGAGTCACGCTGTTCTGGTGGCTCTTCGCCTCCGCTCAGACTGTCATCACGTTCCTCCGCGACTTCGATCCCGGGGGGACCGTCCTCGTGGTCCTCGCGTCCGCCATCGTGTCGGTGGCGTTCATCGCCTCTCGCCAGTGGGCGGGGATCCGCGCCGAACGTGCAGCCCAGAGGCTCCAGCACACTCTCGAGCAGCCCCTGGCAGGGAGCCGCCACTGCCATCTCGTGGAGGCCTCCGGCTCCTTCGAACCTCTCCCGGCCGGCTACACCCTCCGCCTCTTCGTGGAGGAGGACCCCGGCGTCTACTACCCCCACCATGGAGTCGCGATGACTCCCGACGGCAGGTGGTCGGGGACAGCCGCGATCGGACGACGGCTGCGGCATTCCTGCGACGGCCAGCGCTTCGTGGTGCACCTGATCCTTCTGAGCACGACAGACGACGCCGCGGTCGCGGAGAGTCTCGAGAAGGCGCACATCACCGACGTCTGGCTGTCGTTCCCGATGCGGAGCGGGATGCGCTCAGTGGCGAGCGTCGAGGTCGTCCGAGACGACACCGCGACCGACTGGGGTGCGCTCGTCTGAGACCGCGGACGTCACTCCTGCTGCTGATGCGGGAGCGGGCCGCCGACGAGCAGGTCGGCGTTCTCACGGCGGCGCCGCACGACGACGGCGGCGAGCAGGCCGGCGAGGAGGGCAGCGACGAGGACTCCCGCGCCGATCGCGAGCCCGACGCCGGCCGAGAGGCCTCCGGCGCGGGTGCCGGAGCTCGGCGCGACGAGACCCGAGATCGCCGATTCGATCGCGACTCCGCAGACCTGCGACGCTTCGGGCGGCGAGGTGGAGGAGCCCTCGCTCGGGTACGAGACGGTGACCGCCGCGGTGCGCTTGCTGATCGACCCCACGGCGACGATGCAGTAGACGGGCGCAGTCGCCTCCTTCACGATCGCGGCGCCGAGGTCGAGGCCGGCCCACCCGAGCGCGTCCACTCGCACCGAGAGCTCGCCCGCGGCGAGCTCGGCGCGGACGCCCGTGGTGGTGAACGCTCGGACCGAGACGCTCTCGACCGGACCGAAGCCCCACACGGCGCCCCGCGGAGACCCCGCTTCGCTGCTCGTCGAGACGCGTGGCTCGACGAGCACGCCCGGGCCGGTGGAGGCAGCGAGCGCGAACGTGGTCGCGGCCGTCGATCCGCGGTCGCCCGTAGCGGTGACGGTGTAGCTGCCGATCGATGTCAGGGCGGAGGCGGGCACGGTCGCCGAGCCGGTGCTGCTGGTCGCGCCGTCCTGGCGGCCCTCGACCGAGAGCGCCGTCTCGGTGCCGCCGGGGGCACGGAGGCTGAGCGTCGCGTTCTCCTCGCGCTGGAAACCCGCGTAGGCGACTCCGACGCCGTAGAAGCGCGCAAGTTCGACCGTGAGCGAGGAGGCGTCGATGCCGGCGTCTCGGGTGAGATAAACCGAGACGGCGGGGGCTGCCGATTCGACGACGGGTGCGCCCCCGGTCACGGGAACGGGGGCCGACGCGGCGTCGCCCGTCGAGGTCGAGAGGAGGGTGCGCCCAGGCGAGGAGGGGGGCGGGGCAGCGCTGCCGGCCTGGCTCGTTGGAGTCCCGCCGGCAGAACCGCTCGTGTCTCCGGCACCGCTCGATCCGCCGGACTGGCCGCCGCCGGGCTGGCCACCCCCGGAGTCGCCGCCTCCGGTACCGCCACCGGTTCCCGGATCGGGGACCGTCGTCGGATCGGGGTTCGGTGCGGGATCGCTCGGCGAGGGGTCGACCGCGGGCTCGCTCGGCCCCGGGTCGGGAGTCGTCGAATCGGTCGGCTCCGGGTCGGGCGTGGCGGGGTCGGTCGGGTCCGTGGGGTCGACCGGGTCCGTCGGGTCGACGGGGTCAGTCGGATCGACCGGATCAGTGGGATCGACCGGATCGGTCGGATCCCCGGGGACGGCAGGATCGGTCGGCTCCGCGGGGTCGACCACCTCGGTCTGCACGCGCGGAACGGTCTCGGCCGCCTGGGCCGGCAGCGCGAGGTGGAGGAGCAGCACGGCGAGCGCGAGCGTGGAAGCCGCGGTACGGCGTCGTGACATGGACGTTCCTCCTCACGAGACGCTGAATGCACCCCGGACACGGGGAGCAGGCCTCCCCGAGAAGAGCCTAGGTGGCAACCGAGAGGACCCGAAGAAGAAGAATCCCCCGAACAGGGTTCGTTCTACAACATTCGGATCACGAGGCCGCGATCCGGCGCCGCTCAGACCTCGAAGTCAACGCACGCCCGCTCGCGCACGAGCGGACGGATGAAGCCCGCCACACGCCGGTGATCGGGATGCTCGACGTAGGCGTTGAGCGCGTCGGCGTCGGCGTAGTCGGCGACGAGCACCATGTCGAAGTTGTCCTTCGGGAACATCGCGTTCTTGCCGATCGTCATCGACTCGATCTCGGGAATGATCGGAAGGAGGCTGCGCAGCGCCTCCGAGATCTGGGTGGTGTGCTCAGCGCGTTGCGCCGGGTCGACGGCGTTCAGCTTCCAGGCGACGACGTGTCGGATGGTCATACGTGCTCCAGGAGGGCTCTGCGAAGACGCGTCGGATCGACGCGCCAGTACGTGTGGACGCGCCCGTCGATCAACAACACCGGGATCTCCTCCACGAAACGCTCGTGCAGATCCGGGTCCTCGAGGATCGAGACGTCGTTCACCGAGACGGTCGGGGCACCGGGCTCGCCGGCGATCGTGGCAAGGACCCCCTCGACCACTGAGCGCGCATCGTCGCAAAGATGACAGCCGGGCTTTCCCACGAGTGTCACCTCCACGTCGACCATCCGCCCAGCTTAGAGGACACCCCGTGTGCCGTCGGCGCAGCGACGCTTGCCCTCTGAGGTCCAGGAATCGCCCACGCACCGCTCCGCGCGCCGAGGTAGACCGCGCATCCCGCGGCCACGAGGAAGCCGAGCGCGGGCAGCGCCGAACCACAGACCACGACGCTCAGGCCACTCAGCACGAGTGCCGCCACCACATCGTTGCGGAAGGATGCCGACTGCGACGTGTTCCGCGTCTTGGGGGTGATCGTGAACCGCGCGCCGCCGCCTCCGACCACCCGCCACACCGCCGCGGCCGTCGTCCACAGCACCGAGGCGTACAGCACCAGGGCACGGAGGAGGAAGACCGCCGCGGAGCGCACCTCACCCCGGCTGAGGCGGCGCAGCGCCTCCGGCAGGAGCGGGAGAAGCCCGCCCAGTCCGATCGCGGCCCCGGCCCAGCTTGGCAGCACGTCCTCCCCCGAGGAGGAGGCGATCGCCGAGAAGACGAGCAGGAGCGCGCTCAGCGCCGCGCCCAACGGGGCAGACAGGACCTCGAGGAGGAGGTCGGCCTTCTGCCAGGGCCTCAGCGACGACCGAAGCACCGGCGCGAGATACTGCCGCACGATCTCGACGCTGCCCTCTGCGGCTTTGCCGTGCTGTTTCTTGAAGGCGAAATAGTCGATGGGGAACTCCTCTGTGCTCACCAGCTCGGGCGCATACACGATCTCGAATCCCTGCGCGGTCGCCTCGATGCTGAACGCGAGATCCTCAGCGACGACTTCCGGGAACCCTCGGGTGGCGCGGAGGCACTCGGTGCTGATCAGAGCGCCGCGCCCCATGAAGTGGGAGAAGCCGAATCGGGATCGCACGAGCTGCGTGACGCGCACGTGCGTCTCGAGCAGCGCCCCGAACTCGTCCGCGAAGCCCGAGACCCGCCGGAGCGTGCGGTGCCGGCCCTGGACCACGCCGACCCGCACTCCGGACCGTGCCCGGTGGACGGCGTGGTCGAGCGCACGCCGGACGAAGTCGGGCGGCAGGACCTCGTCGCTGTCGACGACGACCACATACTCCTCGTCGATGCCACGCAGGAGGAAGTCGTTGAGGTTGCCTGCCTTGAATCCCGTGCGCCGGGCCCGCCTGACCACTCGGGCCCCGGTGCGGGCGGCGAAGGAGTCGATCTCTGCTCGGACCCGCTCGTCCTTCGAGTCGTCCAGGATGACGGTGCTCACTCGAGGGTGCGTCTGGTTCATCGACGCGCGGAGAGCGCGGGGGTTGAAGTCGTCGGCCGCGCAGGAGAGCAGGACGACCCCCGCGTCCGACTCGTATGCCGGGACCTCGTGTCGGCGTCGGGCGAGCAGCGGGTAGAGCACGAGGACGGCGAGCGAGCGGAGGCTCACCATCCAGACCGTGCCGATCACGACGCCGAGCATCCAGGTCAGCGTCAGTCCGACCCAGGGTGCGCCGACCTCGACAGGAGGAAGGACATGGACGGCGACGGCGGAGAGCGCGAACCACAGGGCGAGCAAGACGGCGGAGAGAAGGCGGTCGACATGGTTCGGGGACATGAGAGAAGCCCATCAAAGACCCGGGAGAGCGGGAAGGGAGCGGATGGTAGGACCGGGTGCAGGGCAGTGCACTGCCCGCGCGCCCCGCTCCACCCCCGTGCCGATCAGCGCACGGCGTGAGGCGCTGTCACGCCGTGCGGCCGCCGAATGCTCTCGGCTCGTCGCTCCGCTGACGCACGGAGTCGAGGTACAGCAGCACGGCACGCACACGCCGGTGGCCGGGGTCGGATTCGGCGAGCCCGAGCTTGGCGAAGATCGAGCCGATGTGTTTCGAGACGGCGCTGTCGCTGAGGTGCAGGAGAGACCCGATCTCGGGGTTCGACCTCGCCTGCGCCATCAGCGCGAGCACCTCCGACTCGCGGGCACTGAGCACGTCGATGCTCGACGCGGGCGCCTGCTTCCCGCTGACGCTCGACAAAATCTCGGGGTCGATCACCGTTCCGCCGTTGGCGATGAGCTCGATGCTCCGGAGGAAGTCATCCACGCGCCCGACGCGGTCCTTCAGCAGATAGCCGAGGGCTCGGCTGTCCTCGGCGAAGAGGTCGGAGAGGTAGGCGGTCGCGATGAAGTTCGACAGCAGCAGTACGGGCAGACCGGGCCGCTGGCGGCGAAGGTCGAGCGCCGCATCGACCCCGTCGCTGCGGTTGCCGGGAGGCATCCGCACGTCGGTGATGACGAGGTCGAGCTCGTCGCCCGCCGCCAGGACGCGCTGACGGAGGTCGGTCGCGTCGACCGCGGTGACCACCTCGTGGTCCGCGCTCTCGAGCAGCGACGAGATGCCGTCGCGCAGGAGGGCGGAGTCGTCCGCGACGATGATCCTCATCCGGACATCCTTCGTCGAGCGTCACCCCTCTCCCCGAGGGGGATCTCGAGGGCGAGAACGGTCGGCCCGCCACTCGGACTCGACATCGCGAGAGTACCGCCGAGGCTCCGCGCCCGCTCCCGCAAGCCGCGAATCCCGGTGCCCGCGGCGTGATCCGCGCCGCCGTGCCCGTCGTCGGCGACACGGACCATGAGCCGCCCCTCCACGTCGGACAGGTGGACCTCGATCAGCGAGGCGGCGGAATGCTTGAGCGCGTTCGTCACCGCCTCGCTCACGGCGAAGTAGGCACACCGCTCCAGGGCCGGCGCGTAGCGATCGTGGAGCGACGAGTGCACCGCGAGCGGGACGACCGACCTCTGAGCCAGCTCCTCGACCGCAGCGGTGATCCCGTGGTCCGTGAGCACGTCGGTGTAGAAGCCGAGGACGGTCCTCCTCAGGGTCGAGAGCGCCAGCTCGGCGCTCGCCTGTGCCTTCTCGAGCGTCGCGAGCACCGGGCCGTTGCCGCTGCCGGCCTCGAGGGCGCGCACCTGCCGCGCGGCTGTACCCACGAGAAGCGCGGTGAGGACGAGGTGCTGCTGAGCGCCGTCGTGCAGATCGCGCTCGATGCGGACGCGGTCGTTCTCGAACGAGTCGATGAGCGTCGACCGCGAGCCCTCGAGCTCGGCGACCGCTCCCTCTAGCTCCGCCTCGCGCGGAGAGAGCAGGAGCCCCACCACCTGGGCCTGCACGCGGGCCAGGACCGATCCCGCATACCAGGCGACCGCGAGCAGGAGGATCGTCGCCGCGATCCAGAACACCGTCTGGGGGGCGTCGGTGATCCTGAAGTTGACGCTGCTGGGAAGCAGGATCGGCTCGGCCGGCGTCCACCCGCTCGTGCCGTTGCGATAGGCGGCGACCTGCGCGGGCAGCATCGCGGCCGACGAGGCCACCATGCTGCAGTAGTACCCCAGCACGCACTGCACGCCGCCGATGACGACGGTGGCCAGGAACGAGGCGACGGGACGCCACGACACCGAGTAGGCCAGGCCGCGATGCAGCCGGGCACCGACGGTGTCGCCACCCTGACCGCGCGGAGGCAGAGGGATCGCCGGGTAGCCGAGCAGCACCCCCCGGCGGCGCTCGATCGCCGCGAACAGCAGCACGAGCAGCGGCAGGAGGGGCACGGTCACCACAGCGAGCACGCACGCCGTGGCGAGCGCGACCATGATGACGGTGATCGTCTGGTAGCCGAGCAGCCGAAGCGGCCAGGCCGACGGCTTCCGCCATGAGGAAGTGTCGCGCGGAGCAACGGTCATGCTGCGCGACTCTAGCTCCGGTCCTGGTGCGCCGGCGCCGTGGCGCGGATCGTGCGCCGAATCCTCCCCCTGCTCGGTCACTCGGCCGAAAGGGAGGCCGGGACGGAACGCCGCATCGACAGCGCTGCAGGCACGACGCTCGCCACGGCGATCAGCGCCGCGCCGGCCGCCGCGACCCCGGCAAGCGGGAGCAGCGGAACCGCCGGCGGAACGACGACCCCGGATGTGCTGCCGAGGGCGACCGCGACGGCCACTGCGAGGGCCGACACCACTGCGAGCCCGAGGAGGAACGCCGTGACCGCGATGATCACCGCCTCGAGAGCACTCGCGGCGACGATCGTCGTGCCGAGCGAGCCGGCAGAGCGCAGCAGCGCGTTCTCTCGGCTGCGCTCGCACCCCGCGATGAAGACCACGACCGCGATCCCGAGCACGGAGAGCGCCAGCGGTCCGCCGAGCAGGAGGATGATGTTCGCTATCGCGGTGGACGTCTCCGCGGTGAAGTAGTCGGTGTCCAGCTCGTGGGTGATCGCGACCCAGTTCGTCGCGGTCGCCGGCGGCGCCAGCAGTGCGCCGAGCAGCGAGAGGGACAGGAGGAGCGCGAGGATCCCGGCCGAGGACTGCACGGCACGGTACTGGGCGCTGTGGCGCGCGAGGTACCACACGGTCGAGCGTCGCGCGGGAACGAGCGCCGTCCACCCCAGGATCAGCCGCGGAAACACGAGCGGGCCGAGGGCGGCGACCAGCGCGGCCAGCACCGGCCCGAGCAACGACGCCATGCCGAGGATCTCGGCATACTCTCCCGTGGCCAGACCGCTCAGGATCTGCGCGAGCGCGAGCAGGAGGCCGCCCACCGTGAGCCAGCGAACGACCGTCATCCGCGGCTCTGGCGGTGCCGAGTCCCGCAAGAGGTCGAGCGGAGACGTGCGGGAGGCGCTCCGGGCCGCGGGCAGTCCGACGAGGACGACCGCTGCGGAGACGACGACGATCAGCACGAGCACTCCGCCTCCGCTGAGGCGCACGGATCCGCGGGGCATGTGGATCGCCTCGAGGACCCACGTGTCCAGCACGGCGGAGACGACAGGCACCGCGAGGAGGGCGCCGACCGTGGCTCCGACCAGCCCGAGCACGGCGTTCTGACCGTTCGCCAGCCACCACACCCGCCCAGGAGCGACACCTGCGAGCTGCCAGAGCGCGTAGTCCTCCCTCCGCAGACCACCGGAGAGCGACAGCACTGGGCCGAGGACGAGAGCGACGGCAGCCAGGGAGCTGACCAGCACTGTGTCGCCGGTCGACGCCAGTGTGGTCGTGTCCGCCATACGGAGCGGATTGCTCGCCGCAGTGTCGAGGAACGCGACTCCGAGCCCGAGCACCACGGCGGTGGCGACGATGGTGACGAGCGGACCGAGGCGGGTGGCGACGTTGGTTCGCAGGTCGGCGATCAGCAGCCGGATCACGAACGGACCTCCTGGGCGGACGGAGCGGCCGAGGTCATCGCTGTCCAGATCTGAGCGGTGCTCGGCGCGGTCAGGTCGGCGCGCAGTACCCCGTCTCTGAGCACGAGCACACGGTCGGCGCGAGCCGCCGCTTCGAGGTCATGGGTGACCATCACCACCGAACGGCCCTCGTCCGCGACCGACCGGAGCAGTCTCAGCACGGTGTCGCCGGCCACGGCGTCGAGCGCGCCGGTCGGCTCATCGGCGAAGACGACGGCCGGTTCGGCGGCGAGCACCCGGGCGATCGCGACCCGCTGCTGCTCTCCTCCCGAGAGGAGGCGCGGCCCGTACCCGGCCCGGTGCGAGAGGCCGACCTCCGCGAGCGCTGCGTCCGCCCTCGCAGGCGCATCCTCGCGCCCGGCGAGGCGCAAGGGGAGGGCCGTGTTCTCGCGCGCGCTCAGCGAGGGGATGAGAGCGAACTGCTGGAAGACGAAGCCGATCCTCTCGCGACGGAACCGGGCGAGGCGGGAGCGGCTCATCCGCTGGGGGTCCTCCCCGTCGATGCGCATCGAGCCCGATGTCGGCCGCTCGAGCGAGGACAAGCAGAAGAGGAGGGTCGACTTGCCGGATCCGCTCGGCCCGACGATGGCGACGAACTCGCCTTGCGCGATCGAGAGCGAGACCCGGCGCAGGACAGGGATGCCCGGACCGCGACGCCCGCGGCGATAGGTCTTGACGAGCTCCTGCGCGTCGAGCGCGGGAACGGCGAAGGTGGAGGGCGACGACGAGTCAGTGGGGAGTAAAGGCATGTCCTCCACCCGACCAGCCCCGCCGTTCGACAGGGAGGGAGCGGACGACACGATCGGAACAGCGACCTGCACGTCGGGAGTGCACCTGGCTGCACCCCGGACGCCGCGCCGCGTCACCTCCGGCCGCGAGAGGGTGCGAGCCGTCGCAACGCAGACGAGCGCCCGACCCCGGGAGGGACGGACGCTCGAAGGAGAAGAGGCGTGCGCCTACTTCTTGTTGCGACGCTGGTGGCGAGTCTTGCGAAGCAGCTTGCGGTGCTTCTTCTTCGCCATACGCTTGCGACGCTTCTTGATGACAGAACCCACGAAGACCTCACAACGTTCAGGGGGTCGACCGCCCGACGGACGGCCGCTTACGAAAAACTGGCTTCCGCGAGCTTACACGACGGCGCGCTCGCGCGGATTCGCGCTTACACAGGCCGACGCAGCGCGCCGATCACTTGCGGATCCGCAACGCCTGTCCCACCTTCGTCGCTCCCTCGCTCACCCCGCGCTGGATGTCCTGGACGACGGTCGTGACCTGATGGGTGCGATCGGCGAGCGCACGGCCGAGCGACTCCGCCCGAGCCGCCGTCGGCGCGTCGAGGAGGGTGGGCGCGCCCTCCTCCGCGACGGCCAGGAACGGGAGGAGCCAGTCCTCGAGCTCCGCGAGTGGCCCGTACTGCAAGGCGTAGTAGCGGTGCTGACCGCTCTCGCGCACCGTGACGAGACCCGCCTCCCGCAGCACCCTCAGGTGCTTCGACACGGTCGGCTGGCTGAGTTCGAGCCGCGCGACGATCGCCGAGACACTCATTCCGTCGGGCGCCGCGTCCTCTCGCTGCTCCAGCAGGAGCGCGAGGATGTCGCGCCGCGTCCCGTCCGCGATCACGCCGAAGATGTCAGCCATGCGCCCAGGCTAGTCAGCCCTCCGGCCGCCGCGGTGGTCGCCGTGTCGCCGGAGGCGCTTCGAGCGAGAGCACACGACCGATCAGAGCCGGTGCCGTACCATAGCCGCGATCGAGTGGAGGATCCGCCGTGGTGGCTCGCCAGCAGTTCCGCAGCCCGGTGGGCGTCTCGCCCATGTCCCCCTGGTCGGGCTTCGCGCGGGCCCGCGATCTGGTCGACGACTTCGCCGGCCGCTCGCCCTCGCGCTTCGCGATCCTCATCTTCTCGAGCCTGATCCTCGTCTTCACCCTTCTCTTCTCGCTGCCGATCTCGAGCAGCGAGGGCCTGGTCACCCCCCTGCACGACGCCTTCTTCACCGCCATGTCGGTGATCTGCGTCACGGGACTCGCGACCGTCGACATGGCCACGCACTGGTCGGCGTTCGGCCACTCCATCATCTTCATCGGCGTCAACATCGGCGCCCTCGGGGTGCTCACGCTCGCGTCGATCATGGGGCTCGCCATCTCGCGCCGCCTCGGCTTGCGAGCCAAGCTCATGGTGGCGAGCGACTCCAACCCGCTCCGGATCCACTCCGGTCCCGTCGCGGAAGGACAGGCGGTGCGCCTGGGCGAGATCGGTGGCCTGCTTGCCACCGTCGCGATCAGCGCCGCCGCGATCGAGCTCATCGTCGCCCTGCTGCTGTTCCCGCGGATGCTCATCGACGGCATCCCGGTCGGGGAGGCGGTGTGGCACTCGTTCTACTACTCGGCGATGGCGTTCACCAACACGGGCTTCTCCCCGAATGCCGCAGGACTGACCCCGTTCGAGGACGACTACTGGTTCCTCGGGATCCTCATGGTCGGCGTGTTCCTCGGCTCGATCGGTTTCCCGGTCATCTACGCCTTCTCGCGCGGCTGGAGACGACCGCGCAAATGGTCGGTGCACGTGAAGCTGACCCTGGTCACCTCCGTGATCCTCCTCGTCGCCGGGGCGGTGCTCTACATCGTCCTCGAGTTCGACAATCCGAAGACCTTCGGCAGTCTCGACGCGGGCGACACGGTGTTCCAGTCGTTCTTCCTCTCGACCATGACCCGATCGGGAGGGTTCTCGACGATCTCGATCCCCGATCTCAACGGGTCGAGCCTGCTCGTCACCGACATGCTGATGTTCATCGGGGGAGGCTCCGCGTCGACCGCGGGCGGCATCAAGGTCACGACGCTCGCCATCCTGTTCCTCGCCGCGTTCGCGGAGGCGCGCGGAAACAACGACATGGAGACGTTCGGTCGCCGCATCCCCAACGATGTCCTGCGCCTGGCCGTCTCGGTGGTGTTGTGGGGGGCGACGACCGTGGCGGTCTCGTCGATCCTGATCCTGCACCTCACGAAGGCGCCGCTGGACTCCGTGCTCTTCGATGTCATCTCGGCGTTCGCGACCTCGGGGCTCTCGACGGGCCTGACCGCCGAGCTGCCGCCCACCGGGGTCTACATCCTCGCGTTGACGATGTTCATGGGGCGCGTTGGTACCGTGACTCTCGCTGCCGCGCTCGCCGCGAGCCAGCGGAGGCAGTTGTTCAGACGACCGGAAGAGAGGCCCATCGTTGGTTGACCGCATCAGGTACGACGCCCCCGTGCTGGTGATCGGTCTCGGCCGCTTCGGAGCCGCGACGGCCGGCCAGCTCGACCGCCTCGACCGCGAGGTGCTCGCCGTCGACGCTGATGCCGGGCTCGTCCAGAAGTGGTCGGAGCGGGTCACTCATGCGGTGCAGGCCGATGCCCGCTCGCTCGACGCGCTCGTGCAGATCGGCGCGCAGGACTTCCAGGTCGCCGTCGTCGCAGTGGGCTCCTCGATCGAGGCGTCCGTGCTCATCACCGCGAACCTGGTCGATCTCAAGATCCCGCAGATCTGGGCCAAGGCGATCTCCCGCTCGCACGGCAAGATCCTCGAGCGCATCGGGGCGAACCATGTCATCTATCCCGAGGCGGAGGCGGGCGAGCGGGTCGCGCACCTCGTCTCGGGCCGGATGCTCGACTTCATCGAGTTCGACGACGACTTCGTGCTCGCCAAGATGTACCCGCCCAAGCCCATCCGGGGTCTGACTCTCACGGAGTCGGGGGTACGCCGCAAGCACCGCGTCACCGTGGTCGGAGTGAAGAGCCCGGGCAAGCCCTTCACCTATGCCACCGAGCAGACCGTCGTCTCGAATCACGACCTGATCGTGGTCAGCGGCACCCCGGGCGACATCGAGCGCTTCGCGGCCCTCGGCTCCTGAGGCCTCCCGGCAGGGTCAGGAGGCGGCGAGCGCGCGGGCGCGAGCGAGCGCTGCGTCGGTCGCGCGGGTGAAGAGGGAGGCGAGGTCCGCCTCCTGCAGCACCGCGATCGCGCGCTCGGTCGTTCCCTTCGGGCTCGTCACACGGCGCCGCAGCTCGGCGGGGTCCTCGCCGGAGTGCGCCAGCAGCTCCGCGGCACCGCGGAAAGTGCCGACGACCATCGTCGACGCCTGTTCGGCGGTGAACCCTTTCGCGACCGCGGCGGCGATCAGCTCCTCGATCAGCAGGAAGACGTAGGCGGGCCCCGACCCCGACACGGTAGAGAGCGCGTCGAGCTGCGCCTCCGGGACCTCCACGACCTCGCCGACCGTCTCGAACAGGCGGCGGACGAGCGCGAGGTCGCCCGCGCTCGATCGGGTGCCCGCACTCAGGCCCGTCACGGCGCGACCCACGAGCGCGGGCGTGTTCGGCATGGAGCGCAGCACAGCGACGGAGGCGGGAAGGTGTCGCTCGAAGGTCTCGACCGTCACACCCGCGGCGACGCTGACGACGACCGTCCCGGGCGCCAGGGCGTCCGCAATCTCGTCGAGCAGCGCAGGCACCATGTGGGGCTTCACCGCGACCAGCACGACCGCTGCGCCCTCGACCGCGCGGCGGTTCGCCTCCGGGTCGTCGGCGGTCGCGAACGCGGTCACCACCGGGTGCCCCTGCCAGGCCGCCGCCTTGGCCGAGTCGCGGTTGGTCACGCGCACACCGCCCTCGACCTGCACACCGGGGGCGAGCAGTCCCGTGAGGATGGCGCCTCCCATCGAGCCGAGGCCGAGGACGGCGATGGACGGGAGCTGCACGGGAGCGTCGGTCACCCGGCCATCCTACGAAGCCACCGAGCACGCGGCGGCGCGCGGTCGGTCGCACGACTCCCGGCCCCTAGGATGATGCGACCGGCGCTCGGCGAGCCTGCGCACGGCATACCCAGCGCACGGCACGGCACTGAGGAGAACACGTGAGCTCATCCGGAGGCGGCATCGCGATCGTCCCGCCCCCTGCGGCCGAGGATCAGGACGGCCCGGCACCATCGGCCGCCCGGATGACGGTGCGGCTGCCGCACCTCGGACGCACCGTCTCCGTCGAGAGCGCCGGCTGAGATGCGCCACGCCCTCGCCATCGTCAACGAGCGCGGCGCGGGCCTCGGCGCGCTCGAACCGATCCTGACCGGGCTGGGATTCGACGTCGAGTCGGTCGCGGGCACTGGGCTCGGCCAGGTCGACCTGGTCGCGCCCGACCTCGTGGTCACCCTGGGATCCAGCGCGGGCGTCTACGAGACCGCCCGCCATCCGTTCATCACGCCGCAGATCGCACTGCTGCAAGAGAGGCTCGACGACAAACGACCGACCCTCGGCATCTGCTTCGGGGCCCAACTGGTGGCGACCGCGCTCGGCGACACGGTGCGGCCTGGGCCGACGCGTGAGGTCGGGTTCAGCGAGCTCGCCCTCACGGAGGCGGGCCGGCTCTCTCCACTGCGCCATTTCGAGGGGGTGCCGGTCATGCAGTGGCACGGCGACAGGATGGGGCTGCCCGCCGGTGCGACGCTGCTCGCCTCCTCCGCCGCCTACCCCGTCGAGGTGTATGCGGTGGGCGGATGGCTACTGGGGCTGCAATTCCACCCCGAGCTCTCGACGACGATGGCGGCGAGCTGGCTGGAGGGCGACGGAGAGTACGCAGCCGGCGCGGGCTACGACTCCGCGCGGCTCGTGGAGGACCAACGCTCAGGCCGGTTCGAGCGGATGCGGGAAGCGACGGCGCGCATGCTCGAAGAGTGGCTGGGCGCCGGCGACTGAGGCCGGAGCATCACCGGCGAGCGGCGAAGAAGTCGAGCAGGAGGCGCGAGCCCTCCTCGGCACGCACGCCCGGGTACACCTCGACCACGTGGTTGTGCCGACGGTCGCGCAGGAGGTCGTGCACCGATCCGGCGGCTCCCGCCTTCTCGTCCCAGGACCCGAAGACGACGCGGTCGATGCGGGCCGCGAGGATCGCGCCCGCGCACAGGACGCAGGGCTCGAGCGTGACGACGAGGGTGCAGCCCACGAGTTGCCAGTCGCCCCGGGCGGAGGCGGCGGCGCGCAGCGCGACGACCTCGGCGTGAGCGGTGGGATCGCGCGTCAGCTCGCGCTCGTTGCGGCCCCGGCCGATCACGGTTCCGGAGGCGTCCACCACGACCGCGCCGACGGGGACGTCACCCCATTGGGCGGCCCGCCGCGCCTCGTCGAGCGCGATCGCCATCCAGCCCTCGGAGCCGACGGGTGCGGGCAGGTCGCTCTCGCGCATCGCTCCTCCTCCGCCTCGACCGGCCGGGCGAACTGCGCTCGGCGGAGGCGCCGGGTCGTCCAGCGGCCAGCAAGTACATTGAGCCTATGCGCGTCCACGTAGCCGACCATCCGCTAATCACGCACAAGCTCACCGTGCTGCGCGACAAGCGCACCCCCTCCCCCACCTTCCGGCAACTCGCCGAGGAGCTGATGACCCTCCTCGCCTATGAGGCGACGCGCGGCGTCCGCACCCGTCCCGTCACCATCGAGACGCCGGTGACGCAGACCACTGGCCTCGCCCTGAGCGATCCGCAGCCTCTCGTCGTGCCGATCCTGCGCGCGGGCCTCGGGATGCTCGAGGGCATGGTCAAGCTCATACCGACCGCCGAGGTCGGCTTCCTCGGCATGGCGCGCAACGAGGAGACCCTCGAGCCCACCACCTACGCCGAGCGTCTGCCCGAGGACCTCTCCAACCGCCAGTGCTTCGTCCTCGACCCGATGCTGGCCACGGGAGGCTCTCTCATCGCAGCCATCCGGTTCCTCTTCGATCGCGGTGCCGTCGATGTGACAGCGGTCTGCCTGCTCGCGGCTCCGGAGGGGCTCGCCGCCGTCGAGAAGGCGTTCGGCGACCGCGACGTGACCATCGTCCTCGGCTCGCTCGACGAACGGCTCAACGAGCTCGGCTACATCGTCCCCGGTCTCGGCGACGCGGGTGACCGCCTCTACGGCCTCGCGGGCTGAGACCGCGGCGCACGAGGGACCGGGGACCCCCAGAAGACGGGCCCCTCGCCAGCAAGGAAACATATTGACGCAGGACGTCACAGTCCGCTTTACTGTCCCCCATGACTGACAACGCGCACGCCCTGACCTCCCTCGAGGCCATCGGGAATGCCGGCATGATGATGGCCGGCGGCCTCGTCATGAGCTGTCGAATGTGTGCATGAGGCACTGACCTCGCCGGCTCCTCGCTCAGCCTCCGCCCTCCGATCTTCCTGATCGGGCCGATCTCGATCGGACGGGCGTCGACGGCTCGAAGGATCCCGCGGATGCTCTGCATCCGCCTCTGCCGGTCCGCGTCTCGCGGACACGGCTCGATTGCGCACACCCGGATCCGACTCCCGGACACTCGTCCCGGATCCGACCAGTCCAAGGATTCGTCATGACTCTCCTCCACGCCCGCCCCACCGTCTCCACGATCGAGACCCCCCGCCTCCAGGTCGCCGAGACCGCTCCCGTCCAGCCTCGTCTGCGCGCCGTCCCCCAGGGCACCGAAGCCCGCGGTTTCGCGCTCTACGTCGGAATCGACGAGGCGAAGGCGCGCGCGGCAGGTGTCGATCTCGGCCGCCTCGTCGAAGAGCTCAAGCGCGTCACCGCCCTGCTCGCTCCCGACGCCGAGACCTACGCCTCCGTCGCCCTCGCCCCCCAAGGCGCCGGCGGGCGCGACGTGGACGTCGTCCGCCTCGCCCTCCAGGACCCCGCCGCCGTCGCGCGCCGACGCGCTGAGGTCGAGCCCGACCTCGACCGCGCGCCGGGCGGAGTCGTCATCGATATCTCACGCAAGCGCGTCATCCTCGACGACGAGACGACCGCCCTGACCTACAAGGAGTTCGAGCTGCTGCAGTACCTGGTGCTGCGCGAGGGACGCACGATCGAGCGCGCCGAGCTGATCGCCTCCCTCTGGGGTGCCGCGGACGACGACGCACCGAACGAGCGCACCATCGACGTGCACGTGCGTCGCCTCCGCGCCAAGCTCGGCCGCTACGAGGACATCGTCCGCACCGTTCGCGGCGCCGGCTACCGCTTCGATCGCCACGCCGACGTCGCCATCCGCTACGCCTCGACTCCGAGCCCCGACCTGTTCTGAAGAGACGCATGCGGGGGCGGCCCTCGTCTCGCCGCTCTCAGCCTCTCGGAGTGGTCGAGCGGCCGCGGCCCCGAGCTGGGGGAGCCTCCGAACGGTGCCTGACCGCCGCACACCGGCGGAGAGCCTGGGCGTTGCCGCTCTGCGAGCCTCCATGCTCGCAGCAAGGAGACGCACCGTCGCGGCTCAGAGAGGTCACAGCAAACGAGAGGTTGCGCCGTTACCGGGTCGTTATATAGTTCAAGAGCGTCAACCGTTTGCTGTGGCGGAGAAGCGCGAGAAGTGATTGCAGGACACTCTGGTGCAAGGGAATGAAGGCCGGCCGCTCGCCTCAGCGGCCGGCCTTCTGTCGTTCCCGCCGAGGGCTCCCGACTCTCCCCATCGAGCGCAGCGCGAGGGCTCTCGCTGTGACCCCATATCCTGAGAGGGACGTGAGAAGGAGCAGTCGTGGGTTCGAGACGGGCGGTCGCCGCATGGGAGTCGCTGTTCCGCGCCCAAGTGCACGTGATCCGCGCGCTGAACAGCGAGTTCCCCTCCAAGGAGATCTCGCTCAACGAGTACGACGTGCTCTTCAACCTCACCCGGCAACCTGAACGCCGAGCGCGGCTGCGGGACCTCAACAAGCACGTCCTGCTCACTCAGCCCAGCGTCAGTCGCCTGATCGACCGCCTCGTCGCGCGCGGCCTCGTCACGAAGAACGAGGACCCGTCGGACGCCCGCGGCACCGTCATCGAGATCACCGACGAGGGCTACGCGATGTTCCGCCGAGTGGCGCTCAAGCACGTCGAGACCATCTCGGACAAGGTCGGCTCCGCGCTCGACGACGAGGAGCTGGACCAGCTGACCCTGCTGTGCGACAAGCTGCGCCACGGCGTCGCCTCGGTATGACGCGGCTCCGCTAGCACGGGCGGGCAGCTCCGACCAGCTCTTCGCAGGTGAGGGCGCACCGCGGATCATGGGAGACCATGAGCGACACCTCCCCCACCCTCGTCTGGCTCCGCGACGACCTTCGCCTCGCCGACAACCCCGCCTTGCGCGCGGCGATCGATCGAGGCGGGCCCGTGGCGGTCTGCTATCTGCTCGACGAGGAGTCCGACGGCATCCGCCCACTCGGCGGGGCCGCGCGCTGGTGGCTGCACGGGAGCCTGACGGCGCTGGGAGCCGACCTGGCCGAGCACGGCGTCCCGCTGATCCTCCGCCGCGGGCCGGCCGAAGCCGTCGTGCTCCAGCTCGCCGAGGACATCGGCGCCGGGTCCGTCCACTGGAATCGCCGCTACGGACAGGCCGAGCGCACCGTCGACACCGCCGTGAAGGAGGCGCTGCGCTCCGACGGCCGAGAGGCGACGAGCCACCAGGGCAGCCTCCTCTTCGAGCCGTGGACGGTCCAGACCGGCACCGGCGGACCGTACTCGGTGTACACGCCGTTTGCTCGAGCGTGCCACAGCCGCCCGGCACCGCGAGAGCCGTTGCCGCGCCCCCGCTCCCTCGACAGGCTGCCCGTGCGGGTCGCCTCCGATGATCTCGACGACTGGGGGCTGCTGCCCGCAGAGCCCGACTGGGCCGGAGGGCTGCGCGAACGATGGGAGCCGGGCGAGAAGGCGGCAGTGAAGCGACTGCGCGCGTTCCTCGCGGAGCAACTGGACGACTATGCGGACGGACGCGACCGTCCCGCCGAAGACGCGACGTCGAACCTGTCACCGCACCTGCGCTGGGGCGAGATCAGCCCGTTCCAGGTGTGGCACGCGGTCGAGCAGGCGCGGGCGCGGGGCGAACACCGCGGTGAAGGCAGCGAGCGCTTCATCTCGGAGCTGCTGTGGCGCGAGTTCTGCTACCACCTCCTCTTCCACTGGCCCTCTCTCGCGACGGCGAACTTCGACTCCCGCTTCGACTCCTTCCCCTGGGGGCATCCCGGCTCCGAGCGGATCGAGGCGTGGCACCGCGGCCACACGGGCTTCCCGCTCGTGGACGCGGGGATGCGCGAGCTGTGGCGCACCGGCTACATGCACAATCGCGTCCGCATGGTGACCGCGTCGTTCCTCATCAAGAACCTGCTCGTCGACTGGCGCGTGGGCGAGGAGTGGTTCTGGGACACGCTCGTCGACGCCGACCCGGCAAGCAATGCGGCCAACTGGCAGTGGGTGGCGGGGTCGGGTGCCGACGCCTCCCCCTTCTTCCGCGTGTTCAACCCGGTCACCCAGTCGAAGAAGTTCGATCCCGACGGCGACTACCTCCGAGCGAACGTGCCCGAACTCGCCGATATCGACGGCTCGGCGGTGCACGAGCCGTGGACGCTCGGCGGCACCCTCGACGCGACGGCGGCCGACTATCCGGAGCCGATCCTCGATCTGAAGGAGACGAGAGCCCTCGCGCTCGACGCCTTCGCGACGATCAAGGGCGCGCCCCGCGACATCTCGCGCCACTGACGGGACGACGGCGCCGCGAGGCCGCCTAGATATAGAGGGCCGGGTCGATCAGGAGGCCGGGATCGGCGAGCGCTTGCTCGGCGCTGACCCTGCTCCGCAGGTCACGGGCGGGGATGCCCACGAGGACCGCTCGGTCCGGTGCGTCAGCGACCACCACGGCGTTCGCTCCGACACTGACGTCCGAACCCAGGGTGATCGGTCCGAGGACGACGGCTCCGGCTCCGATGACGACGCGGTCGCCGATGGTCGGATGCCTTCGCTCGCGCCGAGCCGACTTCCCGCCCAGAGTGACCCCGTGATAGAAGAGGCAGTCGTCGCCCACGCGCGCGGTCTCGCCGATGACGACTCCCATGCCGTGATCGATGAAGAGCCGGCGGCCGATCGTGGCGCCGGGATGGATCTCGATCCCCGTCGCCGCGCGCGCCGCCTGGGTCAGGAGCCGTGCCGGAAGACGCAGGCCGCGCCTCCACCAGGCGTGCGCGATCCGATACGCCCACACGGCGTGCAACCCCGGGTAGGCCAAGACGACCTCCGCGGCGGTACGAGCCGCGGGATCGCGCTCGCGCGCCGTGCGGATGTCCTCGCGGAGCCGCGCGAGCAGGCCGGGGCGGGCACCGCGGTCTCGGTCGGACCGGGGCGCCGGAGGCGAACTCGTGCCGCTCAGCTGCGGAGGTCCTCGTAGAGGACGGTCGAGATGTAGCGCTCGCCGAAGTCGCAGACGATCGCGACGATGGTCTTGCCCGCGTTCTCGGGACGCTTGGCCACCTCGAGGGCGGCCCACATGATCGACCCGGAGGAGATGCCTCCGAGGATGCCCTCGCGAGCGGCCATCTCGCGGGCCACACGCACGGAGTCCTCGAGGGTGACGTCGATGATCTCGTCGTAGACGTCTCGGTCGAGGATCGCCGGCACGAAGTTGGCGCCGATGCCCTGGATCTTGTGCGGGCCGGCCGTGCCCTGGGTGAGGAGCGGGGAGTCGATCGGCTCGACGCCGATGACCTGCACGCCGGGCTTGCGCTGCTTCAGCACCTGGCCGACACCGGTGATGGTGCCGCCCGTGCCGATGCCGGCCACGAAGACGTCGACCTCGCCGTCGGTGTCCTCCCAGATCTCCTCCGCGGTCGTGCGGCGGTGCACCTCGGGGTTCGCGGCGTTCTCGAACTGGCGGGCCAGGATCGCGCCGGGCGTCTCGGCGACGATCGCCTGCGCCTTCTCGACCGCGCCGCGCATGCCCTCGCTGCCGGGCGTCAGAACGATCTCGGCGCCGTAGGCGCGCAGCAGCACGCGACGCTCGACCGACATCGTCTCCGGCATCGTCAACACGACCTTGTAGCCGCGCGCCGCGCCGACCATCGCGAGCGCGATGCCGGTGTTGCCGCTCGTGCCCTCGACGATGGTGCCGCCCGGCGGGAGCTCGCCCGAAGCCTCCGCCGCGTCGACGATCGCGACGCCGATACGGTCTTTGACGCTGTTGGCGGGGTTGTAGAACTCGAGCTTCGCGAGGACGCTCGCCTGAGCGGCACCCTCGAGACGGTGGATGCGGACGAGAGGGGTCCTGCCGACGAGCTCGGTCACGTCGTCGTGGATGCGTGCCATGGTGGGATCTTTTCTGCGGGGTGGACCGCCCGGGGCCCCGGGGCGGTGCGTGGAGAGAATGCATGAGGCGCTCCGCGGGAGCGACCCTCCCTAACGATACGGATGCTGGAGGGTCGCGGGTGCCGATCCACGGCGCTCTCTGAGAACCCCCGTGCCCGACCCCGAGCATTCCCCGCCAGCGGGCATCTCCGTCTCGCGACTGACCTCCTTCTCGGGGGCCGGTCACGTACCATCGACGCGGGGGTTCGCGCGAGTGTTCGCGAGGCGCCTCGCCACCGGCCCCCGAACGATCTCCGCGGTCCTGCACCGCGTCGAAAGGACGACCGCTCCATGGCTCTTCCCACCGCATCCCGCCGCCCCGTCCGGCCGCTCGGGATGTCGCTGCGGGCCATCGTGGGGTTCGTCGGGATGAGCGCGGTCGCGGGCGTCCTCATCACCGTGGGGGTGACCCCCGCGCTCGCGCTCACGGGACTCGCGACGACCAACACCATCGGCATGTTCCAGAACCTGCCCGGCTACCTCGACGTCGGCCAGCTCATGCAGCGCACCAACATCTACGCGGGCGACGGCGTGACCCTCCTCGCCTCCGTCTACGACCAGAACCGCGTGGAGGTCGGCTGGGACGACGTCGCGCAGTCGGCGAAGGACGCGGCCGTCGCCGGCGAGGACCCGCGCTTCTATCAGCACGGCGGGATCGATCTGCAGGGAACGTTGCGCGCGCTCGCGGTGACCCTCTCGGGCGGCGACCTCCAGGGCGGCTCCTCGATCACGCAGCAGTACGTCAAGAACGTGCTCGTGCAGAAGGCCGAGTCCATCACCGATGCAGGACAGCGTCAGGCCGCCTACGAGGAGGCCACGTCGCCCACTCCCGAGCGCAAGCTCAAAGAGATGCGCCTCGCGATCGGCCTCGAGAAGGAATACTCCAAGAACGACATCCTCCTCGGATACCTCAACATCGCCCTCTTCGGAGGCACCGTCTACGGCATCGAAGCCGCCGCGAACTACTACTTCGGCATCTCCGCCAGTCAGCTCTCGACCGCGCAGTCCGCCGCCCTGTTGGCGATCGTGAACAACCCCGAGAAGTTCCGCTTCGACACCCCGAACAACGAGGCGAACGGCGCCGCCAACGGTTACGCGCAGACGAAGGAGCGACGCGACTACATCCTCTCGGAAGAGCTCAAGCACGGTCAGATCGACCAGCCGACGTACGACGCGGCCATCGCCGAGGCGATCACGCCGAAGATCACCGAGCCTTCCACGGGATGCTCGACGGCCGGCAATGCCGCCTACTTCTGCGACTACGTGCTCAACGTGCTCCGCAACGACGCCGTGTTCGGGGCGACGGACGACGAGCGCTACCAGCGCATCCGCCAGGGCGGCTTCGACGTCGTGACGACCCTCGACCTCGACGTGCAGAGCACCTCGCAGACGTCGCTGAGCGCCTACGTGCCTGCGGTCGACCCGCGCTTCGAGGTCGGTGCCACCGCCGCAAGCGTGCAGGCCGGCACCGGTCGCGTGCTCTCGATGGTGCAGAACACGAAGTACAGCCAAGACGCCGACTTCCTCGCGGCCAACCCCGGCTACACCGCCGTCAACCTCAACGTCGACCGCAATATGGGAGGCGGCTCCGGTGTCCAGACGGGATCGACGTACAAGGTCTTCACCCTCGCCCGGTGGCTGATGTCGGGACACACCATCAACGAGTCCTTCGCCTCGCCGACCGCGGGCTTCCCCACGTATCCGCAGAAGTGCAACGTCGGAAACGACGGCATCTTCAGCGAGACGCCGCGCTTCGCGCCGCGCAACGACGATCCCTCCGAGGACGCGAGTTCGATGACGGCACTCTCGGCGACGACCGACTCGATCAACACCGGCTTCATGGGCATGGCTCACCAGCTCGATGTCTGCGACATCCGCACGACCGCCGAGTCCTTCGGGGTGCACACGGCCGTCGGCACCGAGCTCCAGAGCGGGCCCGCGAGCGTGCTGGGCACGAACACCATCGCGCCGCTCACCATCGCCGCCGCCTATGCCGGCATCGCGAACGACGGGACGACGTGCTCGCCGATCGTCATCGACAAGATCACCGACAGCTCCGGCAATGCGGTGCAGCCTCCTGCCTCGTCGTGCACGACCTCGGTCAGTGACGATGTCGCCCACGGCATGCAGTACGCGATGCAACGCGTGATGACGTCCGGAACGGCCTACGCATCGAACCCCCGCGACGGCATCGAACACATCGGCAAGACCGGAACGACGGATGACGCCGCCGACGTGTGGACCGCGGGCGCGAGCAAGTCGGTCGCTCTCGCCGTCTGGGTCGGCAGCATCAACGGGTTCGGGGACAACAAGCGCCAGAACCTCCGCACCGTGAGCCTCACCGGCGACTCGGGCACCGTCCTCGCCTCCAACTCCCGCCATGTGATCTTCAAGCCGATCATGACGGCCATCGACAAGAAGTACGGGGGCGACGACTTCACTGCGCCTCCGGCGACGATGCTCGCCTCGTCCCCCCGCCCGGCGACGATGACGACGGTTCCGGACGTCGCCGGCCAGAGCGTCGACGCTGCGACCGCGACCCTGACGGCGGCAGGTTTCAGCGTGGGCATCCAGGAGCAGGCCGACTCGGCGACGATCCCCCAGGGCTCCGTCGTCTCGACGACGCCGAGCGCGGGCAAGGACGTGCTGCGCGGTGCCGTGGTCCCCCTCCAGGTGAGCACGGGCAAGCCGCCGGTCAACATAGGGGACATCAACGACATCAACGGCGACCTGATCGAATAGAGGCGCGGCACGGCCGTGGCGCGCCTCGGCGGGGATGTCGCAGGCCTCGCCTAGTGTGCTGATGCACCGAGAGGATCCATCCTGAAGCGACCGAACGTCCCCGTGTTCCACCCCCGTCGAACCGTCCACGGGGCGATCGGTGCGCTGTTCGGTTTCGTGATCGTGAGTGTGATCGCGGGGCTCGTCACCGCCGTGGTCGTCGCACCCGCCGCCGCGCTCACCGGAGCGGCAACCTCGGGCACGATCTCGGCGTTCCAGTCGCTCCCCAGCTATCTCGAGGTCGGCAGTCTGATGCAGAAGACCGACGTGTACGCGGGCGATCCGGAGAACCCGACGCTGCTCGCCTCCTTCTACGACCAGAACCGCATCGAGGTGACGGCCGATCGCATTGCACACTCGGCGAAGGATGCGCTCGTCGCGAGCGAGGATCCGCGCTTCTACGAGCACGGAGGCATCGATCTGCAGGGAACGCTGCGCGCCATCGCGAGCACCTACCTCCTCGACCGCGACACCCAGGGCGGCTCGTCGATCACGCAGCAATACGTCAAGAACGTACTCGTGCAGAAGGCGGAGTCGATCAGCGACCAGACCGAACGCGACAAGGCCTATGCGGAGGCGACCGCGACGACTCCCGAGCGCAAGCTCAAAGAGATGCGCCTCGCGATCGGCCTCGAGAAGGAGTACTCCAAGGACGACATCCTCCTCGGATACCTCAACATCGCCCTCTTCGGAGGCACCGTCTACGGCATCGAAGCCGCCGCGCAGTACTACTACGGCATCTCGGCAGCCGAGCTCTCGGTCGGGCAATCGGCGGCTCTGCTGGCGATCGTGAACAACCCCGAGAAGTTCCGCTTCGACCGCCCCGACGACGAGGCGAACGGCGCCGCCAACGGCTACGCGCAAACCGCTGAGCGGCGCGACTACATCCTCGACCGCATGCTGGAGTACGGCAAGATCGACGCAGCCACCCACGATGCTGCTGTCGCGGCGCCGATCGCACCGCGGATCACGCCTCCCTCGACCGGCTGCCAGACGGCCGGCAACGCCGCCTACTTCTGCGACTACGTCACCCATGTGCTGCGCGACGATCCGGCGCTCGGAGCGACCGACGACGAGCGCTACGCGGCGATCAAGCGCGGGGGGCTCAAGGTCTACACGACCATCGACCTGGGGCTCCAGGCGCAGGCGCAGCAGCTGATGGACGCACAGGTCCCCTCCTCCGATCCCCGGTTCGATGTCGGCGCGACCGCCGTCGCCGTGCAGGCCGGCACCGGTCGGGTGCTGACGATGGTGCAGAACAAGCGTTACAGCCAAGACCCCGACGTCATCGCGAGCAGCCCCGAGTACTCCGCGATCAATCTCAACGTGGACGCGGACTCCGGCGGCGGCAACGGGTTCCAGACGGGCTCGGCCTACAAGGTGTTCACGCTCGCCGAATGGCTCGACCGCGGCCACACCCTGCTCGAGCAGTTCGACTCGAGACAGCAGAACTGGACAGGCTTCGCCGACAGTTGCAAGGGAACCTGGAACTACGACTCCTACAACCCCAAGAACGCCGGAGACGGCGGCTACACCGACACCCAGACCGCGCTGTACTCGACCGTGTACTCGCTCAACACCGGCTATACCGGCATGTCGCACCTGCTCGATCAGTGCGAGATCCGCAAGCAGGCCGAGGCTTTCGGCGTGCATCGCGCAGACGGCCAGCCGCTCGTGCAGTCGCCGGGCGCGGTGTTAGGGACGAACGAGCTCGCTCCCCTGACGATGGCTACCGCCTACGCCGGCATCGCCGACAACGGCATGACCTGCTCGCCGATCGCGATCACCGCGATCGTCGGAGTCGACGGCCGCGACATCGCGCCCGCGAAGTCCACCTGCACCCGCGCCGTGTCCACGAAGGTCGCGACCGCGATGCAGTACGCGATGTTGAAGGTGACCGCCGAGGGCACGGGAACGCCCGACGATCCGAAGAACGGCATCCAGCACATCACCAAGACCGGCACGACCGACAACTCGACCGACACCTGGGCGATCGGCGCCTCGAGCGCCACCTCGCTCGCGGTCTGGGTCGGCAGCATCTCGGCGAAGGACGACGCCTCGCGCGTCAACCTCGACTCGATCACCTTCGACAGCGGGTGGGCCCCGGATGCCCGCCACCGCATCTGGAAGCCGCTGATGACCGCGATCGACACGCGCTACGGAGGCTCCGACTTCTCTCCCCCCGACCCGGCGATGGTCGCGGCTCCGCAGAGCACCGTGCCCGACGTGACGGGGCGCAGCGCGGATGCGGCGACGCAGGCGCTCGTCGCGGCGGGTCTCTCGGCAGGGTCCGTCTCGCAGGTCGACTCGACCCAGCCCAAGGGGAGCGTGGCCGGCACTTCGCCCGCGGCCGGGTCGAGGGTCGACAAGGGGTCGGCGGTGCAGATTCAGCTGAGCACAGGAAACCAGCCGCCACCCGCTCCACCCTCCGGCTGACCGTTCCTGAGTAGCGCCGCCGAACGGGCGGCCCCGAAACGATAGGGAGGCGTGCCCGCGGGCGAGCGTCGCGCCTGAGCGAATGCGGAGTGCTCTTTCGCGCTCCGCACCCGGGGCCCAGGATAGAAACTGCGGCACCTCGCCGGGGCCGGTCGGAGCGGAGGAGCACAGTGGGCGACGCGGAGCCGTTCGACATCGACGATCGCAGGAGCCGGAACGGGAGCCTTCGTTTCTCGGTGCGCGAGTTCGAGGAGGCGCCACTGGATCGCGAGGCGATCGTCGCCTCCGCCTACCTGCGTGCAGTCGGACTCGCGGCGGTCGCCCGCACGCTGCCGCTGCTCGAAGCGCACCCCGACCAGCGGGTGCAGGAGTTCGCGAGGACGTGGTCCGAGGAGAGGCGGCGGATCGCGGAGGCCCTCGAGGCGGTGCTGGCCGCCTCGCCGCAGATCCGAGGAGTGGACGTCGCTCCGCTCTCACGGGCGCCCGGGCACGTCTGCCTGAGCGCCGCGATCCCCGGACCGATCGCCCTCGCGCTCGCGGTCGACGCACGGGTCGCGGCGCACGCCCACCGGCGCCTGGGCCGCCTCTCCCTGCACCCCGAGCTCGAGAGGCTCACCGAGACCATGTCGGCGCTGCTCGATAAGCACGCCGCGCTCTTCATCGAGCATGCCGCCGGCGGTCTCGGCCGCCCGCTGGGGCGGCGAGTCGTCGCGGCAGGCGTGCTCGCGCTCCTGCGCCTCCCGATCGGCGAGTCGGAGTTGCCCGACGAGTTGGCGAGGGAGGGGCGCGAACTGGTGTTCGGGCGCGATGACGGCGGCCTCGAGGGCATCGATGCAGGCGTGGTCTCGGGCTTCGCGCTCCCCTGCACGGCCGCCCGGCGGCTCGTCCATCCGTATCGGCCTGCCCGCCTTCGCGCCGCGCACCGGCTGGGCCGACTCGCGGCCGACACCGAGGCAGCAGTGCGCGGGCTGCTCGATCACGCGCGCCAGTGAGCGCACCCTCCTGTCGCCCGCCTGCGGTACGGTAACCGCTCGGGCGGGGAGGTGCACGTGGGTCGGAGGCTGCGCCGGGCGCGGCGGATCGCCGTCGGTCTCGTCGGCGCGCTCGTGCTCGCCGCCGCCGCAGGGGCTCCCGTGTACGTCTTCCCTCCCGTCGACCCCCTCCCTCCGCGTGCCGACGCCGTTCTCGTTCTCGGGCCGCCCACGCGGGCGCGCACCGAGCTCGGCCGCGAGCTGATCGCCGAGGGAGTGGCCGACACCCTCCTGATCTCGGTGTGGCCCTCGGCGGCCTCCGCGCCTCCCGGCACGAGCGCCATCGTCGCCTGCGACGAGCCGGGGATGCACGTGGTGTGCTTCTCGGCGGACCCGGAGACGACGCAGGGCGAGGCACGGGCCCTCGCCCGCTACGCGCGGGACAACCACTGGTCGAGCATCGTCGTGATCACCCAGACCCCTCACATCGTGCGGGCACGGGTGATCCTCGAACGCTGCTGGGGCGGACATCTCGCGATGATCTCGTCCGGGGAGCCGACCGCGTTCGGCGACTGGGCGTACGAGTACGCCTACCAGACGGGGGCGTTCGCGAAAGTCCTGGTCGACCAGCAGTGCTGAGGGCTCAGCCGAGCAGCTCGCGGACGTCCTCGGCGGTGATGCCTCCCGTGGCGGTCGCGCCGTCGTCGGACATGACGGCCGCGAACAACGCGGCCTTCGCCTCCTTGAGGGCCATGACCTTCTCTTCGATGGTGTCCTTGGCGACGAGTCGGTAGACGAGCACCGAACGGGTCTGACCGATGCGGTGGGCACGATCGACGGCCTGCGACTCGGTCGCGGGGTTCCACCAGGGGTCGAGCAGGATGCAGTAGTCGGCTTCGGTGAGATTGAGACCAAAACCGCCCGCCTTCAGCGAGATGAGGAACACTCCCGCCTCGCCCGACCGGAAACGCTCGATCACCTCGTCGCGCTTCTTCGTCGCCCCATCGAGATAGGCGTAGTCGACGCCCGCCGCGTCGAGCCGGGAGCGCACCCGCCCGAGGAACCGGGTGAACTGGCTGAAGACCAGGACACGATGCCCCTCCGCGAGCGCATCGCCCAACAGCTCGTCGAGCAGGTCGAGCTTGGTCGAGGGCACGTTCTCGTGCGCCTCGTCGACGAGGGCGGCGTCGAGGGCGACCTGACGCAGCACCGTCAAGGCACGGAAGATCGCGAAGCGGTTCTTGTCGAAGTCGCCGATCAAGCCCAGAACGCGCTGACGCTCACGCGCGAGGTAGGTGTCATACACCTTGCGCTGGCGCGGGCCTAGCTCGACCTCGAGCGTCTGCTCCTGCTTGGACGGCAGCTCGGTCGCCACCAGTTCCTTCGTGCGTCGCAGCATCAGGGGACGGATGCGGCGGCGGAGCTGGACGAGCTTCTCGGCGTCGGCCTCGCGCTCGATCGGCTTCTGGTAGAACTCGATGAAACCCGTGGGCGAGGGGAACAGGCCGGGCGCGACGATCGACAGCAGCGACCACAGCTCCATGACGTTGTTCTCCATCGGGGTTCCCGTGATGGCGAGCTTGAAGGGCACGTCGAGCCGACGCGTGAGCTGGTGGGTCGCCGACTGGCGGTTCTTGACGAACTGCGCCTCGTCGAGCAGCAGGCCCGACCAGCGGATGCCCGCATACGACTCGTAGTCGAGCCGGAAGAGCGCGTACGAGGTGATGACCAGCTCCCCCTCGCCGATCACGCTCGAGAGCGCGCGGCGCTTCTTCTTGGACGTCTCATCGACACCGACCACGCGCAGCCCCGGCGCGAACCGTTTGGCCTCGGCCACCCAGTTGGGCACCACACTCGTCGGCGCGACGACGAGGAAGGGGCGCGGGGAGGTGCCGGCCTCGCGGGCCTCGACGCGTTGCTCCTGCATCACTCGCGCGACGAGGGCGAGCGACTGCACGGTCTTGCCCAGACCCATGTCGTCGGCGAGGACGCCTCCGAGCCCGTTGTCGTAGAGGAACGACAGCCAGTCATAGCCGAGCTGCTGGTAAGGCCGCAGCTCGACCGCGAAGCCGTCGGGCAGTGCGCGCGACGCGAGCGCGCCCGTGGCCGTGAATCCGGAGAGGCCTTCGACCGCGCGACGCCACGCGGCCGCCTGCGCCTCGACGACACCGAGCTCGACCAGCTCATCCCAGAGCGACGACTGGAAGCGGCTGATCCGCAGGGTCTCTCCCGCGTCGTCCGAGAGCTCGCGGGCCTCGGCGATCAGCTCGCGGAGGCGCCCGAAACGCTGGTCGTCGAGCGCGAAGTAGACGCCGCTGGGGAGCACCATGTATTCGTCGCCGCGGGCGAGGGCGAGGAAGATCTCGGCGAGCGGGACCGCCTCGTCGTTGACGGTGACGGAGATCTCGAGGTTGAACCAGTCGCGGCTGTCCGGCTGGGCGACAGTCTGCACGGCGACGACGGGAGCGGTCACGGCCTCGCGGTAGTCGACCCGCTCGCCGAGCTCCTCGATCTCGACGGTGCCGAGCTCGCGGAGGCGCTCGAGCTCGCCCGAGAGGAAGGCGACGGTCTGCATGCCGCGCAGGTCGAACGTCGGTCGCAGGCGTCTGCTCGAGGGAGAGAGGAGGGCCGGCGTCGACTCCGCGTCGATGCCGGCTCCGCCGAGCGACTCGAGAAGACGCTGCTCGGCCTCGGGATCGCGGTAGCCGGCGTCCTCGCCCATCCGCAGCGGAAGGCGCTCGGCCTCGACGCCTCGGGCGCCCGGCACTGCATAGCGCCACCACCACGAGCCGCGAAGGCCTGCGCCGTCGGTGTGCTCGAGGGTGAGGCCGAGATGCGGCTCGGGCAGGGGCGGCGACTCGAACGAGCCGTCGAGCGAGACGATGTCGAAGAGGCGATGCAGCCGCTGGTAGTGCTCGGTGAGGAAGGCCGACTCCTCTTGCGCCGGGATGCGGATGGCCTCGCGGCTCCACAGGAAGGTGCGCGCGGAGGAGAGCAGCGGGGCCGCGAACGGGATCAGAGTGACCGTGCGGGCGCGGAGCTCGTCGCCTCCCTCCCAGGTGTAGAGGCCGACGGCCGGGTCGCCGATGAAGCCGAAATCCTCCGGCGCCGGGTGGTCGCCGATGGCGACGAGCGAGCGCAGCTCGAGACCCTCGGTGGTGCGGGCGACGTCGATGGAGGCGGTGGCCGTGGTATCGAGGATCTTGAGCGGGCTCTGCTCGCGATCGCCCATGACGAGACTCAGGCCCGCACGGACGGCTCCGTGCAGGGCGGCCCAGATCGCCTCACTGCGGCACTGGTCGAGGTAGAGCCAGGTGTCGGGCGAGTAGTAGCTGGAGGCGCTGTGCCCCGACAACAGCCCCTGCAGCTCGCGGATCACGTCGATCTGGCGCTCGTCGTAGTCGTGGCTGTAGTGCAGGTAGCCGAGATCGCGCCAGCTCGTGCCCGTGCGCACCCAGCGGTCTCGGTCTCCCATCCGCACCGGACGCACGCCCAGGCGGGGGCGCGGCTCGGGCGGGGGTCGGTAGCTGTTGTAGCGACCGGGCGGGCGACGCACGGGCTCGCCGGGCAGCAGCTCGAACTGGAGGCCCAGCGGGATGCCTGCGTGGGAGCGATCGGCTCCGGCGAGCAGCGGGGCGAGCGCGCTGCGCCACTCCGGGACCGCATCGACGGCGGCCTCTCCGGGGAAGGGCGCGCTCAGACCGCCTTCGCGCTCGCGGCGCAGGGCCTCGACGAGCACGGCGGCGACATGCTTGCACTCGTGCTTGACCGGGCAGCTGCAGGCGCCGCCGAGGAGGCTCCACCGGTCGCCCTCGTCGCGCAGCTGCACGCTGACGGCATAGGGGGAGCGCCCCGAGCCACGGACCTGGCCGAACAGGCGCGTGCGGCCACCGAACCACTGCAGCTCGCGCGCCCGGCCCTCGTCGGCGTAGGCCGTGCCCTTCTCGAACGCCGCGGACCCCACGAGCGCGCGGACGTCTGCCTCGGAGAAGCTCTCGTGTCCGGCCGCCCCGGGCGCGACGGAGGGGGGCACCTCGTCGACAGGGTTGCGGCGGGCCATGGACCTCACGCTCTCCGCGCTCCGAACGAGCGCATCCGTCTATTCAACCCGATTCCCGGCGCCCGGCGAGCCAGGGGTCGGGATCGGTGGACAACTCCCCCGCCTCGCTACGGTGGAGGGATGCCACGCCTGTCCGTGATCTCGGCGCACACCTCCCCGCTCGAGCAGCCGTCGACAGGCGATGCGGGAGGGATGAACGTCTACCTCGCGGCCGTGTTGCCCGAGCTCGCGGCGCTCGGCTGGGAGATCGAGGTGTTCACACGCGGCGAGGGTGTGCGCCCGCTCGCTCCCGGGGTGCGGGTGGTCGGCGTGCCGGTCGCGGCGGGCGACAAGTACGCGCTGGCCTCGGCGGCCCCGGACTTCGCGCGCGCCGCGGCCGGCGCCGACGTGGTGCACTCCCACTACTGGGTCTCCGGGCTCGCCGGGATGTTGACGGGGGCTCCTCACGTGCACTCGATGCATTCGAGCGCGCTCGCGAAGAACGCGCGGCTGGCGGCGGGCGACTCCCCCGAGCCGCAGGCACGGATCGACGCGGAGCGGGCCGTGCTCGCCGCCGCCGACGCGATCGTCGTGGCGGGCGCCTCCGAACGCGACGACCTCCTCGGCGACTACGGCGCCGAGCCCACACGGGTGAGCGTGGTGCCTCCTGGCGTCGAGGCCCTGTTCCGGCCGGGAGGCGACGCGCGCGCCAACGAGGTCGTGCTGGTCGGACGCCTCCAGCCGCTCAAGGGACAGCTCCTCGCCGTGCGGGCGCTCGCGGCCCTGCCGGCCGGCGCTCGACCGGTACTGCGGCTGGTCGGCGGGGCTGCGCCCGGGCGGGAGGCGTACCTCGACGAGGTGCGCTCCGCAGCGGCTCCCCTCGGAGATCGGGTGCTCCTGGACGGGCCGGCCGAGCGCGCGGTCGTGGCGGAACGCCTCCGGAGCGCGCGCGTGGCGATGGTGCCCTCGGCAGCCGAGACGTTCGGCCTGATCGCCCTGGAGGCGGCCGCCAGCGGCACCCCGGTGCTGGCGCGCCGGACGAGCGGACTGGTCGACGCGGTGCGCGAGGGAGTGAGCGGGACGCTGCTCGACTCCGACGATCCGACGGTGTGGGCGGAGGCGCTGCTCGCGCTGCTCGGCGACGAGGCTCGGCGGGAGCGACTCGGTCGCGGGGGCATCGAGTGGGCAGCGGCGCACAGCTGGGCGGAGGCCGCGCGACGGCTGGACGCGGTGTATCGGCGGGTGATCTCCGACGCCACCGGATAGCGGGCGGCCCCGCCTCAGTCGGCGATCGCCGGGGCTCCGGGATCGAGGTGGGCGCCGTGCGTCGAGCGGTACCAGGGCGCCAGGCGATCGGGCGAGACCGCGACCATCGCGGCTCCGGTGAAGCCCGCATCGTTGCCGAAACGGGCTGGCACGATCTCGGTGCCGATGTCGAGGAAGCGCGAGAACTCGTCGAACACGTCCGCCGCCGCGCCTCCGATCACGAACAGCTGCGGAGAGAGCAGCATCTCGAGGTGGCGGTAGTAGACGCTCAGCCGCCCCGCCCACTCCTCGAGCGTGATGCCCTCTCGACGCACCGCCGAGAAGCCGACGCGCGGCTCGAAGTCGGGTCCGTCGATGTGCACGTGCCCCAGCTCGGAGTTGGGGACGACGACTCCCTCATAGACGAGGGCCGTGCCGATGCCCGTGCCGAGCGTGGTCAGGAGGAGCAGGCCGTCGCGACCGCGCATCGCGCCGAACTCGCGCTCGGCGACTCCCGCCGCGTCGGCATCGTTGACGACGACGACGTCGACGTCGGTCGCCTCGGACAGCAGAGCCTGGGCATCGAGGCCGACCCAGCGCTGGGAGACGTGCGTGGTCTGCCGGACGACGCCGCCACGGACGATGCCGGGGAAGCCGACTCCGACCGGGGTACCCGCGATGGGCGATACATCGCGGACGATTCCGGCGATGGCCGCCGCGAAGTCCTCGGGCTCCTTTCCCCTCGGGTTGGCGACGGCGAGACGCCGCGCAGCACGCTCGCCCGTCGTGACGTCGACCAGGGAGGCCTTGATCGACGTCCCGCCGATGTCCACGCCCACGGCGAAGCGCGGAAGAAGGCCGTCCTGGGGCTGGGTCACGGATGCTCCGTCGGGGAAGTGATGGCGAGGTCGGGCCTCGGGCTCGCGGGAACGCGGTCGGCCCGCCGGATCCGGGATCCTGACGAGCCGACTGCGATTCTACGAGCCGGATAGGCGCGCGGGCGCGGTCAGGGGCGCCAGCACGTACTCGATCACCGGCTCGTAGAGATGGACGGCCACGCCGTCGTCGATCGGGACGACGACCTCGATCGAGCCCTGAGCCTCCGCCACGAACACCGCGGGGTCGTTGCAGTCGGCGAACGCGATCGTCGACAGGCCGCGGCGACCGGCGGCACCCGCCCAGCCGTGGTCGGCGACCACGAGGTCGGGGCGGACACCGAGCTCGTCGAGCCGATCGAGGAGGGCGTCCATCGGCTCCGGCGCATGGGTGTGCATGAGGCTGCCCCCGCGATACAGGCAGGTGACGCCTCCCGTGCACCAGAGGACCTGGTGCGGGTCGGCGAGCGGGATGCGGATGCCGTCGGGGGCGGCGAACGGCAGCGCGTTGAGGTCGAGGACCCGGGCACCCGCCTCCTTAGCCGCCCCGGCGAAGCGCCGGTAGACGTCCATCAGCGTGGCGGGGTGCGCGGTGGCGAAGAGGAGGAGGGCGCCCTCGCCTATCGCGGAGGTGAAGCGGTCGCGGTAGCGGCCAAGTCGCTCGACGGTGAGGCGCGCGTCGATACGGTCTTGACCGCGCTCGAAGGCGGGGTCGGTGCTGATGCCGACGCGGTCGCCCATCAGGGCGAGGAGGCTCTCGAAGGTCCAGTGCTCGGCGATGTCGACCCCGTAGAGGTGGGCCGGCTCGCGTGCGGCGAGACGACGGAGGTTGCCGAGGTTGCTCGCTCGCCCGGTGAGTACGGCGCCCGTGAGCAGGGTGCGGTCGAGGACGGCGGCGAGCTCGGAGTCGGACGGCGGCATGGGGGGCCTTCCTGGGGGCATCTTCTCAGGATAACGAGCGTCAGAGCATTGACGAGCGACAGTTAGCGATATATCTTTACTACATCGCCGACAGATCGCAGACAGTTCGCGACGGGCGACCAAAACGACAGGGATCCTCCCACGACAGAAAGCAGCACACCCATGAACCCCACGACCTTCTTCTCCGACGACCACGACTCCTCCTCCCCGCGCGAGCGCGGCGGACGCGGATATGGACACGATCACCGCCGCGGACCCGGCGGGCACGGCCGCGGCTTCGGCCCCGGTTTCGGCTTCGGCCCCGGCCTCGGCTTCGGTGGCCCCTTCGGCCGCGGGGGTGGACGCGCACGACGGGGCGACGTCCGCGCCGCCCTCCTCTCCCTCCTCGCCGAGACCTCCTCGAACGGCTATGGCCTCATCAAGGCCATCGCCGAGAAGACGAACGGCTCCTGGCGCCCCAGTCCCGGCTCCGTCTACCCCACCCTCCAGCAGCTGGTCGACGAGGGCCTCATCACCGCCGTCGGCGAAGGCCGCGGCACCGAGTACCAGCTGACCGACGCGGGCGGGACCTACGTCCGCGAGCACGCCGACGAGCTGGCGGCAGCGTGGGAGGCGACTCCCGGCGCGAGCGACGCCGACCGCGCGTTCATCGAGAACATCGGCAAGCTGATGGGCGTCGTGCAGCAGTTCCGCGGGGCGAGCGAGGCGCAGCGCGCCGCCGCCTCCGCGAAGCTCGAAGAGACGCGTCGCGCCCTCTACCTCATCCTCGCCGACTGACCGCCCGCCCGCGGGTGCCCCTCTCACGACACCCCGGGAGAGGGGCACCCGTCACGAGCGGCCGAGACGAAGGAGGCCCTCCGCGAGCGAGACGGCGGGCGACCAGCGCAGCTCCGCGCGAGTGCGCCGCTGGTCGAACCAGTGCGAGGTCGAGAGCTGCTCGGCGAGGAACCGCGTCATCGGGGGCTCATCGACTCCGGGGCGCACCGCCCAGACGCGCTCGACGAGAGAGCCGGCGAGCCGGGCCACCGACGCCGGCACCGACCAGCGCGGCGGCTCGACGCCGGAGGCGCGGCAGATGCCCGCGATCAGCTCGGCCACCGGACGCGGTTCGCCGTTCGTGACGACGTACGCGCGACCGTGCACCTCCTCCGCCCGGCCCAGAGCGGCGACGATCGCCGAAGCGGCATTGTCGACGTAGGTCGAGTCGATGAGGGCCTGCCCCTTCCCGAGGAGCGGGAGGCGGCCAGCCCGAGCGCGCTCCACGATGCGCGCGACGAGCTGAGTGTCTCCCGGACCCCACACCAAGTGCGGCCGTACTGCCACGACCGAGAAGCTCGGGGCGTCGGCGCCGAGTGCCAGCACTTCGGCGCGCGCCTTCGTACGCGCGTAGTCTCCGCGCGCCCGCCTCGGATCGGCCGGCTCGGCATCGGCGCCGACCAGGGACGAGCCCACGTGGGCGACAGAGGGCGAGGAGACCTGCACGAACCGGCGTACCCCCGCGCGCTCCGCGGCGGCGAGCAGACGACGCGTACCGTCGACGTTCACCCGGTCGAAGTCGGCGGGATCGCCCGCGAGCGACACCTTGGCGGCCAGGTGCACGACCGCGTCGGAGTCGGCGACCGCCTCCTCCACGGCCCGGGGGTCGGTGAGAGAGCCGCGAGCCTCCTCGACTCCCGTCACCCCCGAGGGGCGGCGTTGGAACGTGCGCACCTCGTGACCCTCGGCGACGAGCCCAGCCGCGACCGCGCCGCCGAGCAGCCCGCTCGCCCCTGTGACCAGCACTCTCACGGCGCGACCATCCGTCCGCCCGCGAGAACGCCCTCGGCCCAGGCGGAGAGGGCGGAGCGGTCGATCTTGGAGTTGTGCCGGATGTCCGTCGGCAGGATCGGCACCACGAGCACGGCGGCGACGGACGCACCCACCGCAGCGCGGACACCCTCGGCCAGCTCCTCGTCGGCGAGCGCCACGCGACGCGCACCCCTGCGCCGCTCGACGATCGCCACGAGCTGCGCGGCCCCGCGCGGTCCGACTCCGACGACGGCGGCACGGGCGACGGAGGCGACCCGCGCCTCGATCCGCTGCTCCGGCCCGACCGGCGTCACGACACCCTCGGCGGTCACGATGACGTGCGGGAGGCGCCCCTCCACCCACAGCCGGCCCTCGGAGTCGAGCCGACCCACGTCTCCCGTCCGATGCCAGCGCTCGCCCGGAGCGGCGCCCCGGCGCGCAGCGCGGTCGGTCAGCCAGAGGCGCTCGTAGTGGTCCTCGACGTGGGCGGCCGAGACGACGATCTCGCCGGTGACGCCGACGGTCTCGAGCGGCTGTTCGGCGGCCACACCGGAGGCGTCGAGCGCGGCGATGCGCACACGCACCCCCGCAGCCGGCACTCCGACGCACACTCCTCCGCGCGGATCGGAGTCGGCCGCGGCCTCGCGGATGCCCTCGAGCGAGGCGTCGGTGAGCAGCAGCGCCTCGGTCATGCCGTAGGGGGTGTGCGCGGAGGAGTGGGGCATCAGCGCCTGGGCCTGCGCGAGCAGGCCCTCCGACACGGGTGCGCCGGCCGAGAGGAAGGTCTCGACGCGGCCGAGTGCCCGGTGGTCGGCGTCGTCGAGTTCGCCGGCCGTGGCCACCACATTGGTGAGTGCCGCGGGCGAGAGGAACAGCACGGTCGCGTCGACCCGCTCGGCCGCCGCGGCGACTGCACGCGCGGTCAGGGTGCGCGGAGCGGTGACGTCCATGTCGGGAGTCGCGGAGCGTGCTCCGAGTGCCGGCCCGAGCAGCGCGAACGGTGCGAAGCCGGCGACGAGCCCCGTGTCAGGGCCGACGCCGTACTGGAGCGCGAGGACGTCGCGCACTCCCGCGAGCTGACGGTGCGTGTACACGACTCCCTTCGCCGGACCGGTCGACCCCGAGGTGAAGAGGATCGCGGCGATCGCCTCGGCTGCAGGAGGCGCACCGAGCGCCTCCGGATCGCGGTCGAGCTCCTCGCGGCCGATCTCGGCGATCTCGGCGATCGAGGCGTCGACCCGGAGAGCCGCGGCGGCGGCCCGCGGGAGGGTCTGGGTCGACAGCCGCTCCCCAGGCCAGCCGAGGGCTCGCGCGACCGTGAGTCCGGGCACGGCGCCGACGACGACATCCGGCCATGCACCGCGGACCGCCCGGGTGAGTCCCCGCAGCCCGAGCCCGGCGTCGGCGACCACCACGACAGCACCGATGCGCAGGCACGCATAGAGCAGCGCGGTCAGGTCGGCGCCGGGAGGGACGAGGAGCGAGACACGGTCGCCCGGGTCGACGCCACACGCGCGGAGCCCCGCTGCGAGCTCGCTGACCCGGCGCGAGAGGAGTCGCCACGACACGGTGCGCGGCGTGCCGCCTCCCGGGGGCGCCATCTCGACCAGGGCGACACCGGGGTCGTCAGCGCGAGCGTCCAGGTACCCCCACAGGGGCTCATAGGGCGACGGCTCGGCGGGCACCACGTGGAGACCCCGATCACGCAACGGCAGCACGCCCTCCGAGAGGTCGCCCAGCCAGGTGAGCACCGCCGCCGCATAGTCGACGTCTTCGGCGAGGAGATGCCCCGCGCCCTCGAAGCGGTGTACCTGCGCGTGCGGGAGGCGGTCGACGAGGTCGTCGAGGTAGCGGTCAGAGAAGATCGGGTCGAGCGGGCCCCAGAGCAGGAGCGCGGGGCAGGCGACGGAGGAGAGGCTGGAGGCGATCCTGTCGAGCTCCTCGTCGCTCGGGTGCCGACGGTCGACGGGGATGTCGGCGACGAAACCGCCCACGCCCCCACGACGCGCCGGCGAGCGGTAGGGCGCGCGATACCCCTCCTTCACCGAAGCGGGCAGCGGCGGGTGGCCGAGCGCGAGCGTGGTCTCGAGGAACGCGGGCGTCCCCACCGTGGAGGCGCCCAGGACTCCCGACGCGAGCGCGAGCCGCAACGGCGCCGGGATCGGGGCGCCGGGAGGCTGGCTGATCGCGGTGTTGAGCAGCATGACCCCGCGCAGCAGCTCGGGGTGGTCGACCGCCCAGCCGAGCGAGACGGCTCCGCCCCAGTCGTGGCCGAGCGTCACGACGTCGTGCAGCCCGAGCACCTCGGTGAGGTTCGAGAGCTCGTCGACGCGGTCGGCGACCGGATGCAGCGCCCCTGTGCGTTCGGAGAAGCCCATCTCGAGCTGATCGACGGCGACCACGCGCCAGGCGGGCTCTCCGCGACGCGCGGCGGCGAGCGTGGCGGAGGCGAGCGAGCGCCAGAGGTACGACCAGGTGGGGTTTCCGTGCACGCAGAGGATCGTGCCGACCGGCTCGACGCCGAGCGCCTCCCCGGTGTCGAGCAGGTGCCACCGGCGCGCCACACCGCGGGCGTCGGGGGCGTCGACCAGCCGCGACCAGGCGGGGTCGAGCCCGTCGAGCCCGGGCGGAGGCACGCGCGCCTCGTCGCGCGCGCCCAGGGCGGCGACGATCCGCTCGGCCGGATGCGGCTCCTGGGCCACGCTCACCAGGCGATCTCGAGCATCGCCGTGTTGATCCCCGAGCCCACTCCCATGAGCAGCACCCGATTGCCGGGCTTCAGGGTCTCGGCCTCCTGGGCCAGGGTGATCGGGATCGACGCGGGACCGACGTTGCCGAGGGTGGGATAGGTCGTGGGGACGCGCGAGCGGTCGAGGCCCACCGCCTTCACGAGCGCGTCCGTGTGCACATCCGACACCTGATGCATGATGTAGCGGTCCATCCCACCCCAGTTCCAGTCGCGGGTGGCCTCCTTCCAGGCCGAGAGCACGAGCTCCATCCCGCCCTTGAGCAGCGCCTTTGCGTCGGTGAACATGCCGTCGACGCTGCCGACGCAGAGCTCATTGAACTGCGTGGCCGCGCGGGTGATGCCTCCGAGGATCCGGTGCCCCTTGGGATGCTCGTCGGCCGGGCCGAGGATCGCGGCGGCGGCGCCGGAGCCGAGCGTGAGGCTCGCGAACTCGCTCATGAAGTCTTTGCGCTTCACCCCGTCGCGGCTAAGCCGCTCGATGGTGTTGGCCTGGATCTCGTCGGCGTCTTCGCCGTCGATGATCATTGCGTAGCGGATCTGACCGGAGTCGATGAGCTGCGCCGCGAGCGTGATCCCGTTGACGAAGCCGAGACAGGCGTTGGCGATGTCGAAGTTGATCGCCGACGACGGCAGTCCCAGCCCGTGGTGCAAGCGCACGGCGACCGAGGGCTCGAGATGCTTGCGGGTGACCGAGGTGTTGATGAGGAGCCCGATCTGGTCGGGCCGGATTCCCGCCTCGGCGAGGGCGCGCTTGCCCGCCTCGATCGCCGCTCCGTCGAAGCCCTGCTCGGCGCCCCAGTTGCGGCGCTCGTGCACCCCGGCGACCCGCTGGAGGAGCCCCGTGGGCAGTCGCAGTCGCTTCAGTGCCGGAGCCAGTCGCGCATCGATCTCGTCCGATGTCGTCACTCGCGGAGCCATCGTGGTGGCGACGGACAGCAATGCGACGTTGCGGTGCGTAGTCGTTGCGTTTCCGTCCAACGGAACTCCCTGTCGAGTTGTGATCCTGGCATGTGCCTCCGCAATTTTACGCTGTCACCCGCGGGTGGCTTCCTCGACACCGTCTGGACGCCTCCGGGACACCCGGTCTGCGCTCGCGGAGGGCCGATTCGTCCGAGATGACGGGGGTCGTGGCCGAGGCGCACAGCGGCGAGGCGGTGTCAACCCGCCGTAGCGGGGCGCCTTCACCCCGCTCGCCTCAGGTCCCCATCGCCCACGGCTCACGGTCCCCGCGGAGGCGGGCGGCGAGCGCCATCGCCTGCTCATCCGTGAGCGTGGCGACGTAATCGACGACTCCGCGCGCTCGCCCCAGCCGCCGGAGCGCAGCAGGGTCGGCGACGGGACGCCCTCGCTCGTCGGCCGGGAGCCAGTCGGGATGGTCGGCGCGCAACCGGAAGTAGCCGTCGGTCGCCAACTCGATGAGGTCGAGCAGCTTCTGGGGGGCGCGGGAGCCGTCGCGCGGATCCTCGAGCCACGCGTCGAGGTGGGTCACGAGCGTCTCGAGCACTTGCGACTGGCCGCGCTGATAGGTCGCGAAGTCGGGCCGGTCGATCACGAAGCGGGTGTGCACGAACTTCAGTACCGCCACGTCGTGCCAGGCATCGGGGAGCAGCGACAGGTGGCCCGAGCGCACGTTCGGGCGGGCGAGCAGCACGACCGAACGCTGCAGGCGGCCGATCCAGGAGGAGACGAACGCCTCGATCGCCCGCTCCGTCCGCGTCGACCCGTCGAAGGGCACGGCGAGCAGGCCCTCCACGAGCTCGGCCGAGACCCGCTCGACCGAGGCGCGGAAGTGCTCGTCGCTCGCTATCCACGGATCGCGGGCGACGAGCCTCCGCCGCAGCATCTCGAGCGAGTGGCCCGGTGCCCTGCCCCACAGCTCGTCGGCGTCGAGCGCGGCCAGCGTGTTCTGCTCGCGGAGGAACGCGCGGAACTCGACCGCGACCGCCGCCTGTTGCAGCACTCCCGCCCGGTAGAAGTCGTCGAGGTCGTGCAGTGAGTAGGCGATGTCGTCGGCGACGTCCATCACCGAGCACTCGAGCGTCTGCTGCCACGGCGCGATCGCCGTCACTCCGGCGCGGGCGTCGAGCAGGTCGTCGAGGTCGAGCGTGTACGCCGAGAACTTGGGCGGCGCGGTCTCCCACTGGCTCGCCGTCGAACCGCGCGGCAGCTCGGTGGGGTCGGCGGAGTCGATCTCGGGCCGGCACACACTGCGACCCCATGGGTACTTGAGCACGGCGGCGCGGGAGGCGGCGGTGAGGTTGAGGCCCACCTCCACGGTCTCGCAGACGTCGAGCTCCGAGAGGATGCGGAACGACTGCGCATTGCCCTCGAAGCCCTCGGCGAGGCCGAGGCGCTCGCGCGCCAGCCGGTCGAGCGCCTGCTCGCCGAGGTGCCCGAACGGAGGGTGCCCGAGGTCGTGTGCACTGGCCGCGGCCTGCACGACCACCGGGTCGCAGCCTCCGAGCCGCTCGACCAGCTCGCGCTGCGCCGGATCGGTGGTGGTGAGCTGCATGGCGATCGCGCGTGCGACGGCGGTGACCTTGATGGAGTGGGTGAGCCGGTTGTGTACGACCTGGCCGACTCCTGAGGGAGAGATGACCTGGGTCACGGCGGAGAGTCGAGCGAAGTAGGGCGAGAAACGGATGCGCTCGAGGTCGACGCGGTACTCGGGGAACTCCTCCCCCGTGGCGAAGCGATCGACGGGCTCGGGGATGCGCCGATCGCGGCGCCGGTCGTGCGGCGGTGTCTCGTGCCGGGGGGACGCCGACGTACCGGGGACTACCGCCTCGCTCATGGCCCCACCCTAATCAGGCCGCACGGACCCGGGACACCGCGGAGGGCACCGAGACACCCCGGCGGGCCCGGTGCTTCGGCGAGAGGCCGGCGTCTCGGGGAGGAGTCGTTCACTCCGTCGGCCGCTCCGCCCGCGGCCCGATCGCGATCAGCACGCCCACCGCGACGAGCGCGCCCAGCACGGAGGACGCGATGTCGAGCCACGAGAAGGTGGTGCCGACGACCAGGCGCAGGGGCGCCCAGAGCTCGACGAGTCGCCCCGCGACCCCGATGGCCTGGAGCTCCTCCATGGCAATCGACCACGCGAGCGCGACCCCCGCTGCCACGACGGGCGGAAGGCGTGGAGAGACGACGACGAGCACAAGGGCGACGAGCACGACGTAGAAGACGCCCCCCGCCACGTCGGCGAGCAGCCCGGTCAGCAGGAACCGCAGAGCGAGCCCGAGCAGCAACGCCGCTACGGCGGCGAGCGCGAAGGGGAGCCGGGCCCTCACCGGGTGTGCTCTCGATGCGCGCGCGCCAGCCGCTCGAGCGCGAGGCGGAAGGTGCGGTCGTCGGCCACACCCCAGCCGAGCGGGCCCGGGGAGGCGACGACGAGGGGCACGAGAACAGTGCGCGGGCTGCGGCGAGCGGCGAGCGCCTCCGCCGATGCTCGGGCGACGGCGGAGACGAGGCCGCCCCTCCGGGCGTGGGGTGGGGCGCCGCGCGGCGCCAGCACGGTGAGCACGACGGCCCGCACCCGACGGGCTCCGGAGGCGGTGGTGCCGACGCCGACCGCGGCGAGGCGCCTCCACTCGGTCACGAGCAGCGCATCGGCGCGCTCGGCCATGAGCTCGAGGCCCTCGCTGCCGACCGCGAGTACGGCGGCGGCGTCGGCGGCAGCGACGGAGGCAGGGGCCGCGATCCGCCGAAGCGCGCGGTCGAACTCCGGAGTGCGCAGGACCGCGAAGCCTCCGCTGATCGACGCGAGCTCGGCCAGGCGACGTCGACGTTCGGGAGCCGACTGGAGCACTCGCGAACGGACGGAGGCGGGGAGAGCGCGTGCGTGCAGCGGCGCGGTGAGGAGCGCAGCCGGCTCGAAGCGTGCCCGCGGGGGCAGGGGCGCCGGAGGGGCCGAGGGACCGCCCCGCGATGGCGTGGAGTCCATGTCCGTCCCCTTTCTCGTGCGCAGACTGCCGGGACCTGCCCGTCCCTTACTATCCTCGGGCCTTGTCGGTGTGCCTTGTCGACGGCGGGTCGGCGGACTAGGGTATGAGTACCCCCGGGGGGTATTATCTCGTCGGGGAACGTCGTCTAAGAGGAGGACCACATGACCACCAGGATCGACCTCGGGCTCACGGCGATCGGGGCGAACGGCTGCGGAGGCACCGGAGCCTGCGCCTGCGGCGGCCACAGCAGCGCGGGCCACAGCGCCGACCACGGGAGCGTCGCCTCCTCGTCGACACAGAGCTTCGGCGTCGCCGGGATGACCTGCGAGCACTGCGTCCGGAGCGTCACCGAAGAGCTCGCGGCCTACCCCGACGTCCACGGCGTCGACGTCTCGCTCGTGCCCGACGGCGTCTCGACCGTCACCGTCGGCTCCTCCCGACCGCTCAGCCGCGAGGAGATCGCCGCAGCCGTCGCCGACGCCGGCTACCGCCTCGCACCCCTCTCCTGAGATGGCCGCCGGCACGCCGCTCGAACTCGCGATCGGAGGCATGACCTGCGCCTCCTGCGTCGCCCGCGTCGAGCGCCGCCTCGACGCCCTCCCCGGCGTCGCCGCGACCGTCAACCTCGCCCTCGAACGAGCGACGCTCACCCTGCCTCCCGGCACGACCGCCGCCGACGCGATCGCCGCGGTCGAGGCGGCCGGCTACACGGCGACCGTGCCCGACGACTCCTCCTCGCCCGACGACTCCTCCGCGTCGGGAGGCACGCCGGAGCCCGGCGCCGACGAGCGCGAGCGCCGCGCCCTCCTCGTACGACTGCGGGCCTCCGCACTCCTGGCAGCCCCCGTCGTCGCACTGTCGATGCTGCCTGCGCTGCAGTTCGCGAACTGGCAGTGGCTGTGCCTGGCCCTCGCGTCTCCCGTCGCCGTCTGGGGTGCCCTCCCCTTCCACCGGAACGCCTGGAGGGCGTTCCGACACGGCTCCACCACCATGGACACCCTCATCAGCCTCGGCGTGAGCGCCGCCTTCCTCTGGTCGCTCTTCGCCCTCTTCCTCGGCGACGCGGGGCGGCCGGGGATGAGCATGCCGTTCGAGCTGCTCGGCACGCGGTCCGGTCATGACGAGATCTACCTCGAGGTCGCCGCCGCCGTGCCGGTGCTCGTGCTCACCGGCCGGTTCCTGGAGGCGCGGTCTAAACGCGACGCCGGTGCCGCGCTGCGTGCCCTGCTTCGGCTCGGTGCGAAGGAGGCGGTCCGGGTCTCCTCCGACGGCAGCGAGGAGCGAGTGCCGGCCGCGACCCTGATGGTCGGCGACCGACTCCGCGTCCGCCCCGGCGAGATCATCGCGGCAGACGGCACCGTGCTTGAGGGCGCGAGCGCGATCGACGCGAGCCTCCTCACGGGCGAGAGCGTTCCCGTCGAGGCACGGCCAGGCTCCACCGTGACGGGCGGGGCCCTCACCCTCGACGGCAGCCTCCTCGTGCGGGTCGACCGTGTCGGCTCGGCGACGACCCTCGCGCGGATGGGACGCCTCGTCTCGGAGGCGCAGGCCGGCAAGGCGCAGGTCCAGCGGCTCGCCGATCGCGTCTCGTCGGTGTTCGTGCCCGTCGTGGTCGCTCTCGCGCTGGCGACGCTCGTCGGCTGGCTGCTCGCGGGGGCCGACCTCGCCTCCGCGATCTCGCCCGCCGTGGCCGTCCTGGTCGTGGCGTGCCCCTGTGCGCTCGGGCTCGCGACTCCAACGGCCGTGCTCGTCGGCACAGGCCGGGGGGCACAGCTCGGCATCCTCATTCGCGGGCCGGAGGTGCTCGAGGCCAGCCGCACGATCGACACGATCGTCTTCGACAAGACCGGCACACTGACCACCGGCGCCTTCAAGGTGAGCGCGGCGAGCGGCGACGAGAGCCTGCGGCTGCTCGCGGCCGTCGAGCGCGAATCCGAGCACCCCCTCGCCGCCGCGATCGTGCGCGAGGCGCGCGAACGCGGGCTCGCGCTGCCCGAGACGAGCGGATTCCGTGCCAGCGCCGGCGACGGCGTGCGCGCCCACGTCGAGGGTCGGCTCGTGATCGCCGGCCGTCTGCGCTGGCTCGAGGAGCAGTGGGGGTTCGCGCCAGGGACCCTCTCCGAGGAGGCCCTGGCCGCCGCGCGCGACGGCGGCACCGTCGTCGGAGTCGGGTGGGACGGCGAGCTGCGCGGCTTCGCGGTACTCCGCGACCAGGTGCGGCCGGAAGCGGCGGACACCGTCGCCCGTCTGCAGCGACGCGGCCTGCGGACGCTGATCCTCACAGGCGACACTCTTCGCGCAGCTCGAGGTGTCGCCTCCGCGGTCGGCATCGACGAGGTCGTCGCCGAGGTGCTCCCGGAGGAGAAACTCGCCCTCGTGCAGCGGTTGCGGTCAGAGGGCCGAAGCGTCGCCCTCGTCGGCGACGGCGTGAACGATGCCGCCGCGCTCGCCGCCGCCGACCTCGGGATCGCGATGGGCGCGGGAGCCGACGCCGCGATCGAGGCGAGCGACATCACGCTCGTGGGAGACGACCTCGCCCGAGTGCCCGACGCTCTGCGTCTCGGCCGCCGGACGCTCGGTGTGATCCGCGGCAACCTGTTCTGGGCCTTCGCCTACAACGTCGCCGCGATCCCGCTGGCGATGGCCGGACTGCTCGGCCCGCTGGTTGCGGGAGCGGCGATGGCATTCTCGAGCGTGTTCGTCGTGCTCAACAGCCTCCGTCTCCGCTCGTTCCGCTGATGCCTCTGCTCCGCCTCGCCGACGACGGAACACCTCCGCGCGTGGAGGGACCCGTCCGCCTCCTCCTGCTCGCCGACACCCATCTGCCGAAGCGGGCGAAGGAGCTGCCCGCCGAGGTGTGGGCGGCGGTGGACGCCGCCGACGTGGTCGTCCATGCCGGCGACTGGGTGGACGAGGCGACACTCGACGCGCTCGAGTCGCGCGCCGCGCTGCTGCTCGGAGTGTGGGGCAACAACGATCCGGCGGGTGTGCGATCCCGCCTCCCCGAGGTCGCCCGCGCCTCGCTCGGCGGCCTCGACGTGCGGGTAGTGCACGAGACCGTGCCGGCGGCGCGACGGGAGGTGCGTGCCGACACCGCCTACCCGGGCGCTGACCTGCTCGTCTTCGGACACAGCCATATCCCGTGGGACACGGTCTCGCCCCGCGGCCTACGCCTCCTCAACCCGGGATCGCCAACCGACCGCCGACGCCAACCCGTCTGCACCGTCATCACCGCCGTCGCTGACCGCGGCGCGCTGCACGACGTGCGGCTCGTGCCGCTGCCGCCGCGGACACGACCCGTTCCGGGCGGGGGCGCAAGGGGGTCACACGATAAGAGCGTCGGCCTAAGCTCTCGGAGATGAGCAGCTCACATGACCACCCCGACTCCGCGCACCTGCGCCCGGAGGGTCTCGACGACGCCACCGTCGCGGCACTGGGCGCTCTCTCGGAGGCGCTCGAGACCATCGAGCACGCACGTGGCCTGCTCTACGGCTTCCATCGGCTGACCGGTGCCGCCGACCTCGCCCTCGGTCGGTCGGTCGGCGCCTTCCGCGAGGCCGGCCATGACGCCCTCGCCGACCGGCTCGAGACGGATCTCGTCGGACGCAACGCGCTCGAGGGCCGCTGGACTTTCCAGATCGTCGAGGAGTACGACGACGGCTACTACCGCGCGTTCCGCGATCACGAACGCGCAGCCCGCGAAGAGCTCGCCTCCGGCCGCCGACACGTGTTCGAGTCCGAGATGAAGGACGACCGCCGCACCCACGGTCGCCGTCACCACGAAGCCCGACCGGAGCCCGGATGAACGCCGTCATCCGGATGCCCGCGTCACCGTTGCGCGTGAAGGCCGTGACCCCCGGGCGGCGCACGACGCCTCCGGACGACGTGGAGACGGTGAAGCGCACGACACTCAGCATCGACGGCCGCCGGTTCCTTCTCGACGTCTCGCTCGATGCGAAGGAGCTCGAGCGACGCTTGGTCGAGGCAGTCCGCAACCGTGGCGACATGGTCAGCTTCATGATCGCCGGAGAACGCGAGGTCTGCGTGCTCGTCTCCCCCGGCGTGGCGGTCATCCTCGAGCACGAGGACGTCCCCGTCGAGGATCCGGAGCTCGAGGACGACCCGCTGCAGTACGACGACGTGGAATACCTCACCTAGGACGACGTGCGCGCCGGCCGGCACCCCTGCCTGGAGCGCCGCGTACGCGCGGTGCGGGCGCCACGGCGAAGAGCCCGTTCGCGAGGTCTGCGCTCAGGGGAGCAGCACCACTTTGCCTCCCGCGCGGCCCGACTCGACCAGGGCGAGCGCGGAGGCCGCCTCCCGCAGGGGGAAGGAGGCGCCGAGCGCCACCTCGAGCTCCCCGCGTCCAGCGCGGTCGAGCAGCGGCGCACGGGCGGCGTCGCGCAGGGCGGTTCCCGGGTCGGCACCGGCGCCGCTACCCAGCAGCAGGATCCCGCCGAGCCGGGTCGCAGAGGCGAAGCCTGCAATGGTCGCGATGCGCGATCGGTCCGTGACGAGCGCGACCGAGGCGTCGAGCGCCTCCGCCGTGCCGGCTGTGTCGAGCGCCGCGGCAACGCCCTCGGGAGCCGCGGATCGCACACGCTCCTCGAGCCCGGACCCGTAGTGCAGCGGCTCGCCGCCGAAGCGGCGGACGACGCCCTCGCCTCGGGTGCTGCACGTCCCGAGCACCCGTGCGCCGCGCGCCCGGGCGAGCTGGACGAGGAGCGAGCCGACGCCTCCGCTTGCCCCGTGCACGAGCACGGTCTCCCCCGCCGTCACCCGCGTCGCCTGGAGGAGGTGCTCGGCGGTCGTGCCGGCGAGCAGCAGCCCGGCCGCTGCCTCCCAGCTCAGGCCTTCGGGCTTGGGCAACACCGCGGAGGCTGGCGCCACGATCTCGGCCGCGTACCCTCCCGCGACGCGGAAGCCGACCACCTCGTCACCGACGTGGAGTACCGGTCGCACCCCGTCTCCGACCGCCGTGACGACGCCTGAGACCTCGCTCCCCGGCCGCACCGGACGTCGACGAAGGAGAAGTTCGCGACGGCGATGACGAGGGCCTCGCTCCCCGGCCGCACCGGACGTCGTCCGCGACCGAAGGCGCCGCGCAGGAGCTTCGCATCGGCCGGGTTCACTCCCGCGGCTCGCACCGCGATCCGCACCTGCCCGGGACCGGGCGCCCCCGGGTCGACGTCGACGGCGCGCAACGCCTCCGGACCGCCGAAGTCATCGGCCTGCATCGTCAGCGCCATTCCCGCCACCTCCGGCTCGTGACCCGCGGGCGTCTTCGATCCGCGGTCTCTGGCGGCGACGCTAGCAGCGCGTGCCGGCGGAAGGACGCGGGCGGGCGGGGCCTCTCCCGAGAACGAACGTTCCCGCAACGCCTAGCATGGAGGGATGACGTCCCGCCTCCTCGACGACCTCGCCGTGCGCACGGCGATCCTCGAGGCGGCCGACGGGCTCTACTACGAGCGGGGCATCCAAGCGGTGGGCATGGACGAGCTGCGCACGGCGGCCGGCGTGTCGCTCAAGCGGCTCTACTCGCAGTTCGCGAGCAAGGAGGCTGTGGTCGTCGCCGTCCTGCAGGGTCGGCACGAGCAGTGGACCCGCGGCGTGAGTGCGCGTGTCGCCGAAGCCTCGGAGGGGCGCGGCAAGCTGCTGGCGATCTACGACTTCCTCTTCGACTGGTTCTCCGAGGATTCGTTCCGCGGCTGCGGCTTCATCAACGCCTTCGGCGAGCTCGGTTCCTCGAATCCGGCGGTCGCGGCTCTGGCCCGCGAGCACAAGGAGTCGTTCCAGCGCTTTCTCGCGCTGCTCGCCGAGCAGGTCGGAGGCGGAGCCGAGCTCGCGGCGCAGCTCGCGCTCCTCGCCGAGGGCGCGCAGACGACTGCGGCCATCGCCGGCAGTCCGGAGGCGGCGCTCCAGGCCCGTCGTGCCGCCGAGATCCTCATCGACGCCGAGTCGCGAGGAGCCGGCGTAGCTCGGTCGCATTCCCCTACGCCGGATCGCCCAGCGGACTAGGTGTTCTGTCCAGGGACGTTGGTTGAGGTGTGACGATTCGCTGTAGTCGTTGAGACGGGGTGAGGATCTCCCGGTTGAGAGTGGAGCTGCTGCCGCTTCGACTCCTACCAGGAGGTCCTCATGTCCCACGCTCACGCCGCTCGCGAGACTGCTGGCGACTCGACGGCGCCCGCGGGCAGTACATCGTCTTAGACCAAGGACGCGAGGCCGTGGTCACCATCACCGCTGATGAGCCCGATCGCGACCACCGCCTTGCTGAGCTCGCCGCGGACGCTCTCCTCGAATAGCGATGACCCGCACAGCGATCCCCCTACGGGACGCGCGACCGCTCCCCCGCAGGAGCGGAAGATGTCAGGTACAGAGAGCTTCGATGCGCGCAGCGACCTCAGTCGGGGTGGGGAGGGCCAGCACGGAGGATCGAAGTTCTACCGCGCGGTCACGCGCCCCCGAGTCGACCCGGAATCCTCTTGCGGCGTCGGCGATGACCCCCGCTGTCGCTGCGTAGTGCACCCCGTGAAGTTGATGCTCGGCACCGACTCACTCTGGCCCGCCGAGGCGTCGCATCTTTCGCGCCCCGAAGGTCGGACCGAGGGAGAGTACTTCGACCTCATCGTCCGAGATCTGCACCTCCTCCTGACCCGGAACCCCGACCTCGAGGACAAGCGCTCGATGCTCGGCCTCCTCTCCGCCTGGGACGTCCCCGGTGCCAGCACGCACCGCGGACCTGCCCGGGTGAAGTAGGCGACTGGTGGGGAACCCGGTCCGCGTCTCCCAATCCGGCCGCCCTGCCGGCCCACGATTCTCTGAGGTGACACCAGCGCTCGGAACTGACCGGATGACCATCGGCTGACGGGACGGTATCGAGCTGAGCTATCGGGCACGGCAGACTGCTCCTGTGGAGATTCAGGACGCGCGTTCGGAACCGGTCGAGTTGCGTTCGGAGCGTTTGAGACTGCGCCCGTCGCGGATTGCCGACGCCGCATTCCACCGCCGGTTGTGGGAGGAGCGCGACGAGCGCGTCCCCGCACAGCGGCGTATCACCGCCGACGGTCACCCCACTGTTGCTGAGATGCAGATGTGGCTTCGCGGATACGAACAGACACCGGCACCGGGCTTGTTCGTCGTGGAGCAGCTGGCCACGGCGGGGCCGGTCGGGTACTGCGGGCTGGTCGAGAACAGTGTCGGCCACCCGGAGGAGCCGGAGCTGGCGTTCGAGTTCCTGCGGGAGTTCCGGGGTCGAGGCTTCGCCACCGAGGCATCGCGAGCATCGCGGCGTTCTCATCGCTGTTGGCGTTCGTCCGGGTATCCCCACCGACCGGATCAACCGACCACCGACTCGATCAGGACATGCGGATTCGTCCGTGCCGAACAAGAGCTGACCTGTCATCTGAGACCGGCGCTGAGCGGGTGGGGAGTTCGCGCCAGTTGTTGGAGACACGGTGCCACCCCTGGCCACCCTTCTTCCCTTCATCGAGCCTGTTGTCGCAGCCCCAGCCAGCCTGGGCGCCGGCTACCTCGCGATCGTGGGCGTTGCGGTCCTCATGGCGATTTTCGCGACCGGACCGCGGAGCGACAAAGCTCTCCGCGTGCTCGAGCTGCTTCTTCGCAGAGACGCTCCCCGGCCGAAGGAGTCCAAGCAACGCGAGCGCGCGAAGAAGTCGTCGCCGTGAACAGCAGAATCCTCGCCAGGATGGGCAGATGACTATTGCTGCATCCGGATGGGTTGTCTTCGGACAGCCCCCGCGGCGCGCAGCTCGGCCTCTTGCGCTGCCGGGGTCTGATCCCGCTTCGACACCCTGGCGTAGCGACGACGTTCGTCATGACTGTGCCTGGTGAGCGGCAGCGTCGCGCTCCCGGGCGGCAGCCATGATCCGCGGAATCCGCAGACTGGCGTACGCCAGGCCCGCAACGACAATCACCGTCGTGATGATCCGACCAGGCAGCCAGCCGGTGCCGTCGACCCAAAGCGAAGCAGTCCAGAAGGCCGCTCCCACTCCCATAATGCCGAGACCCCAAACGATCCGTCGCGCGGCGGCGAGAGTCTTTCCCATTCGGTCGGTCGTGCTGAACAGCACGACCGTGCCGACCACGATGAGCGCGACGGCGATACCGACGAAAACGTTGGGGAGAAGAGCGTCGTACATGGGATCTCTATACCGACACTTGGGCCGCGCCCTGACGTCGACGGTTCTCCGGGTGTCCTGCTGCACGACGACCAGGACAGCGCTACCGCTGAGCCTGGGTGAGTTCCTGATCGGCTTTGCTGAGGGCGCGGGCGACGGTCGACTTCCCGACGCTGAGCACCCCGGCGATGTGGTCGAGACTGCGGTTCTCGGCGCGCATCCGCTGCGCCTGAGTGATCTTCTCCGGCGTCATCTTCGACGGCCGGCCCCCGACCCTCCCCTGCGACTTCGCGTGTGCGAGGCCGCGCATCGTGTTCTCCCGGATCGTGTCGACGCGGAGCTGCGCGAACACGGCGACCATGCCGAACAGGGCGCGGCCCATCGGGGTAGTGGTGTCGATCATCGGTTCCGTCAGGCTCTTGATGTTCACCCCTCGGCGGTCGAGGTCGTGCAGCGTCTCGATGATGATCCGCTCCGACCCTCCGAGCCGGTCGAGGCGACGCACCAGGAGGGTGTCGCCCTCGTTGAGGTAGTCGAGGCAGGCGAGCCACTGAGGGCGGTCTGCGATGCGGCTCGACTCGCCGTGGTCGACGAACACACGCACGGCTCCCGCTGCGCGTAGCTCGGCCTCCTGAGCGGCAGGGTTCTGCTCACGCTTCGACACTCGGGCGTAACCGATGACATTCACTGAGCACTCCCCCGCACGCGCTCAGCCAAAGCATGCGATCGGCGGGTGTACTCTGCATCGTCGATCCGACCGGCGACAAAGTCGGTGAGGTTGGCTGCGTCGGCGCGGTTCGGTTCCCATCCCTCATGCCACGCCGCCGCGAGGGACTGCACGATGGACCAACGCTGCGTCTTGGTCAGGCCATCAAACAACTCCGGCCATCGCTGCTCGATATCGAATCGAGTGGTCATCGGATTAGTCACGCCCGCCCCGTCCTGTATCAGTTCTTCCCCTGTCGGGTCGCTGCGTTGAGGACCGTTCCGCAGCACGTGTGCCCGGCTGGGGTGTCGAACGCACGGCCGACTTCGCGCTCAGGGGGAAGCTGGCGCGCAGAGCCTCGGCTACCCCGTTGTCGCTCATTCGAGACGCCGAAGCGTCACGGCCTAAAGGGGTGATCGCCTTCCCCAAGACCGCGGCGAGCTGGTCATTTCGACCGGTGTCCTGGGAGTGGAACCGCGCCTGCACGAACTCGTCCCGCAACGGCGAGCCGGGAGCAAACTGGGCGGCGTCGATCCGGTAGCCGGCCTGCTCAGCGAGCTGGGAGAAGAACACGAACTGTGTGCGCGTGTTGCCCTCCCTCGCGAAATGGATGACGTTCAGCTCCCCCCAGCTCTCCGCGAGCTCGTCGACAAACTTCGCCTGCGTCAGCCCGCGCAGGTAGTCCTTGCCGGCGAGCTTGGCGTACTCGGCCTCCGCGGCCGCCGTCAGGTGAGGGCCGGCGCCGTAGTAGGCGTGCCCGTCCTTCGTCATGAACTGCCCCGCCGGAGCCACCCGTTCCTGACCGGCCCACTCGTAGACGTCCTGGAACACATACCCGTGGATCGCCTTCATGTGGTCGTAGTCGAACCGTCCGGGTAGCGGGTTCTCGCGCAGCTCCTGGATGCGCGTGTGCGCGAAGGCCTCCTCCAACGTGCGGAGCTTGTTCGGGTCGGGTTCGCCGTGCGGCTTGCCGGGAGCGGTGAACTTGTTCCTCAACACAGAAGTACCTGGGATGAAGTAGTCATCCCAGGTACGAAAAGTGGTGCCGCGCGGCATCAGCCCTGGACGTGGCGACGGATCGCAGCGCGCGCCTCATCCCCCGTCAGCTCATGGCGGGCGGCCTGCTCAACGATGGCGCGTAGCGCCGGGTCGGTGACCTCGTGGCCAGCCAGCGCGAGCGCTGCATCCGCGAACGCCAGACGGTCGGCAGCGGCGGCCTGTGCCGGCGGTGCGGCGATGAGTGTGCGGACCATGGTTGCCCCTCTCGTGACGTGCTTCGATTCTACCATTTATGGGCCGAAAACGGTCGAATTGGGTTTTGGACCATGGGTGGTTTTGGCACAGGGTTTCGGCACGGCGTGTCAACGTCGCCGCGGTGCCGTCGACAGTTGTGCCGGAATCGATCAGTTTCGAGCGATTGCGGAAACCTACAAGATGGGCCGGTGTCGCAGATGGTCGAGCACAGCGTCTATCGCGATTGTCGATTCCGGCATGTCCCGCTGCCGAGCGACGATCCGACGCGATCCGACGTCCGCAAGGTCGACCACTCGAATGCCCTCGTGTGGCATCACGGTCAAAACGAGTTGAGGGACGATGCTCGCAGACAGGCCGGCTGCGGCCAGGGCGATCGCGACGGGGTACTCGGTGCACTCGTGCTCGATGCGTAGCGCGGTTCCCTCTTGCCGTTCGAGGCGTTCGAGCGCGGCCCGTCCGGGTGATCCCGCGGGGTGGCCTGTCCAAGGGCGATCGAGCAAGTCGGTGAAGCTGGCCGGAGTCGTCCAGGCCGTTGGAATCACAACGCGGTAGGGATCATCGAGCACCACGGTTTCCGTGATGCCGTCGGCCGACGGCTGGGGGCCGTCTTGCTTGATGACAACTACGTCGAGGTCGCCGCTGCGTAGCCGGGAATCGAGCGTCGCCGTCTCGTCGCGGGTCTCTATCGCCTGCACATCGAACCCGGACGAACGGAGCGCGGCTGCTGCGGGTATCACGAGTGCTTGAAGGGCGGATGGAAAAGCGCCCACTCGGACCGTTCGCTGCTGCTGATCTGCGAGCTGCGCGATGTCGCGTCGAGCTGATCGGAGCTCGGCGGCAATTGCGTCGGCGCGTTTGGCCAGTCGCCTGCCGGCAGGAGTTAGGCGGACAGGTGCGTTCGCGCCTCGCGCCACGAGAGCCAGGCCGGTTTCCCGTTCGAGTTTGGAGAGCTGTTGCGACACCGCGGAGGAACTGACATGCAGCTCATCTGCTGCGGCGAGCACGCCCCCTGCATCCCGCACGGCACGCAACACCATCAATCGCGGCACATCGACGTCCATAAGCATCCCTTCACCGGTGCTTCACAAGAAGCGGATACCAGATAAGTCCTGATGAATGTCATTCTCCTGGAAACAGAGACACGGAGGACAGCGTGGAATTGCTGATCGGGATCATTGGATGGACGGGTACGATCCTGCTGCTGGCGGCATACGCCCTGCTGACCGCCCGCCGCCTCAGCGTTGGAGGCTGGGTTTACCAGACCATGAACCTCATCGGCGGCCTGGCGTTGATGCTCAACACCGCGTACTACTCAGCGTGGCCGTCGGCCGCGCTCAACCTGGTCTGGTTCGGAATCGGCCTCGTAGGACTCATCCAAAGCCGACGACGCCGCACGGAGTCACAGCCTCGCGCGTGACCTAACGGCCTGCCTCCCAAAACTCCGGTCCGAAACCGATCGTCCCGTAACTGGTTTCGATACGGCACCCCTTTGTGGGCCGCTCTTCCTCTGACCGCCCCGGCATGCCCCAGAAAAGATCGTTTGTGGTTGCTTCCGCGCGTGCGGCGGGCGTTAGGACAACTCTTGGTCGGTGTAGGTGCTAACCGTGAAGGTGCTCGGGGAGTCGATGAAGGCTGTAACGTCGGCAGCGAGGCGGTTGGGTTCTTCGCCGGCGAGCATGTGGCCGGCGTTGGCGTAGATCGTGAAGGTGGCGTCGGGGACGAGGTGCGCAATCTCCTCGCCGGCGGTCGGCGGGTTCAGGCCGTCGGCCCGGCCGGAGATGATCAGTGTTGGTGCCGTGATGGTGGGCAGCTCGGGCCGCAAATCGAAGCCGGCCAAGGACCGCTCAACGGCGGCTTGTTCGCCGGGGGTGAGAACGATCTGATTCGCGGCCGACGCCGACAGGATCTCGTCACGCCGTTCCTGGGACGTCGACGGCGACCACAGCGCGTCGGCCATGAGACTGGGGAGGTCTTCGGGCGCGACCGTACGAAGGTCGATGCCTTGCCGTTCCGCGTATGCGGCCACCGACGAGGTCTTGCCGTGCCCCTTTGGGACGACGAGGACGAGCCGGAAGGTTCGGGCCGGATCGAGGATCGTGGCCTGCGCGGCGACGTAGGACCCCATCGAGATCCCCACGATGGCCGACGACTCGTACCCGAGCGCCGCCGTAAGATCGTTCACCGCGCGTCCCTGATCCGCGAGGGTGAACAGCTCGGTCCGGGACGAACGCCCGTGCCCGATCATGTCGGGCGCGATAACTCGGAACCGTGCCGACAGGGCAGTGGCGAGCGAGGCCACCGACGTCGAATCACTGAACAGTCCGTGGATCAGGACAAGCGGTGGGGCCGCTGCGTCGCCGAACTCCTGGTAGAAGATCGATGAGCTTCCGGACGCGATGGTGGGCATGTGTCGATTCTCCTGGTGGGCAGTGTGCAGTGGTTGTGTAAGTGGGGCTCGGCCCGCGTTGGCGGGTCGAGCTGAATGGCGGTAGGCCGGGTCTCAGTCGACGAGCTCGTGGGCGAGGAGGCTTTCGGCAGTCTCGCGGATGGTGTCCTCGATGGGGCGGGCGTGCCAGCCGAGGAGCCGTTCCGCCTTGGCGCTGGTGGCGTCGAAGTCGCGGCCGAGCTGCGGGCGGAGCGCCTTCATCTGCGGGTTGAACAGGCTGAGGGCTCGGGCCACAGGGAGCGGCAGCTCGCGGGTGGGTGCTTTCGCGGCTCGTTCGCCGAGCTGCTGGTGCAGGATCCGCGCTACCTCGATGATGCGCAGGCTCTTGCCCGCCGAGGCGAGCCAACGCTGACCGGCGGCGGCAGGGTCGGTCATGGCGCGAAGGTGGAGGTCAGCGACGTCGCGGACGTCAACCCAGCTCGACCCGAACGGCGGGCATGCCGGCACGTCGCCATTCAGCATGTTGCGAATGATCCTGAGCGAGGGCGGGTCGTCGGGGCCGAGGACCGGGCCGATGACGGCCACCGGGTGCACGGCTGCGAGCTCGAGCGCGCCACCCTCTTCCTCGATGAACTTCCACGCGGCTCTCTCGGAGAGGGTCTTGGACTTCTGGTACGGGGCGATGTTCGCGTCGACGTTGGTCCAGTCCTCCTCCGTGTACGGCGCGGCCCGGCGGGGATGGCCGTAGCCCACCGCCCCGAATGCACTCGTCAGCACCACACGCTTCACGCCTGCGTCACGCGAGGCACGCAGCACGCGGAGGACGCCGTCGCGGGCGGCGGCGACCATCTCGTCCTCGGTCGCACCCGCGTTCCGCAGCGTCGGTGAGGCGACGTGGAGAACGAAGTCGCACCCGGCAACCGCGTCGGCCCATCCGGTGTCGATCTGCAGGTCGGTCGCGACGACCTCGAGGTGGTCGTCGGGGAAGTTCGTCGCGTCGTGGAGCTGCTTGCGGAGCGCCGGTTCGCGGGCGAGGTTGCGGACGGTGGTGCGGACGGTGTGGCCGGCCTCGAGCAGCTGGAGGACGCACCAGCTCGCGATGAATCCGGACCCGCCGGTGACGAGTACCTGTGCCATGTTGTGTCTCCTGAAATCGTGAAGAGTGCGCCGAAACGGCGAGCTGAAAATTTTCTGGGGTGCGGGCGGCGGGCGGCGATCACGCCGGAGCCAGGGAGAGCGCCGTTCCGGCGCGGGGTGGCCGCGCCGGAACGGATGCGGGGACTCGTTAGAGCTTCATGCCGGGGACACGGGCGCGAATGGCGTTCATCGTGGCCTCGTCGGAGACACCCTGCCAGTCGTAACGGGGCGTGTACGGGGCAGTTAGCGCCGTGACATCGCCGTCGGTGAGCTGCACATCGAGCGACGCGATCGCGTCATCGATCTGCTCCGTGGAACCGGCCCCGACGAGCGGTGCGGTGACGACCGGCTGAGCGTGCAGCCAGGCGAGGGCGATCGAGGCGCGGCTGACGCCGTGGCGCTCGGCCACCTGCCCGACGGCGTCGATGATCTGGTGGTTCGACTCTTCCTCGGCGGGCGAGTAGAGCATGTCGGCGTAGTCGCCGTCCGAGTCGGAGCGGGCCGTCGAGCGGGCGTTGTCCCAGCCGCGGGCCAGACGACCGCGAGCAAGCGGACTCCAAATGATCGTGCCCACACCCTCGTCTAGGGCGAGCGGGATCATCTCGCGCTCCTCCTCGCGGGCGAGGAGGTTGTAGTGGTCCTGCATGGACACGAACCGAGCCCACCCGTTGGTCTTCTGCAGGTGGAGCGCCTTCGCGAACTCCCACGCGAACATCGACGACGCCCCGAGGTAGCGAACCTTGCCGGCCTTCACGAGGTCGCTGAGCGCTTCGAGGGTCTCCTCGAGCGGTGTGGCGTGGTCGTTGCGGTGCACCTGGTACAGGTCGATGTAGTCGGTCCCGAGGCGCTCGAGGGAGTGGTCGACCTCGGTCATGATCGCTTTCCGCGACAGGCCCTTCCCGTTCGGGCCCGGGCGCATTGGGTGGCGCAGCTTCGTCGCGATCACGATGTCGTCGCGGTTCGCGTAGTCCTTGAGGGCCCGGCCGAGGATCTCCTCGCTCGACCCGTTGGAGTACATGTTCGCGGTGTCGAAGAAGTTGATCCCCGCGTCGAGGGCGTGCTTGATCAGCGGACGGGCCTCGTCTTCGTCCTTGGACCAGACGGGGTGGCCGCGGTCGGGCTCGCCGTAGGTCATCGCGCCGATGGCGATCGGTGACACGTCGAGGCCGGTAATGCCGAGTTTGGTGTATTCCATGGTGCTCCTCTGTAGGATGTGGAGAGTTCTCCATTAATCTAGTGGAGAGGTCTCCAGTTAGCAAGATGAGGTTCCCATGGTTCGTTCCGACGCCCGAGAGAATCGGGCACGCATCCTCGCCGCGGCACGCGAGGCGTTCGGTGAGGACGGTGCAACGTCGATGAACCAGGTCGCTCAACGCGCCGGCGTCGGCGCGGGCACCCTCTACCGCAACTATCCGACCCGCGAGGCTCTGGTCCTGGCCGTCTACCAGGACGAGGTGGCGCGGATCGTCGATACAGCGCCGACGCTCTTGGATGAGCTACCTCCGCGGGACGCGCTGCGCGCGTGGACGGTGGGGCTTGTTGAAGCGATGCGGAGAAAGCATGGGCTCGGCAATGCTCTGAGCCCTGGTGCTCATCAGGCGATCAACGAACAGACTTACGGTCCTGTGGTGGCGGCTATTGGGATGCTGCTCGACGCTGGGAAGGAGGCAGGAGCCATCCGCGCCGATGCGGAGCCCGGTGACTTCCTTCAACTCACCGGTGCGCTCTGGCGGGCGGCGCCCGGACCTGGGGATCGATCTTCGCACATGCTCGAGCTCATCCTCGATGGCCTTCGCGCTCAGTAGACCGGAAACGATCGTTTACGGGGTTACTTGGAAGCGGTCAGCGATGGACTGTGAACTGCGGCGCTGCGTGGCGGCCTTTTCGCGCCGTTCGGTGTCTCGACTATCGAGGGGCGGGGCAGTTGGGACGCTTGCAGCGGAGGATAGTAAGGCCCATGCGGGGGCGGTTCCGACCTGGCACCGACTAGGAAGAGTCAGGCTTGCTCGTTCTCGACAAGTGATGCTCTCCACTTCGTGTCGGCGTTGCGGAACTTCTCGTACCCTTTGACGGCCGCGACGATTGCGGGATCGTCATCCTTTTCGAGTGCTCGTACGACGTCATCGGGTAGTCGCATCTTTCCTGCCAGGTGCCAGCGGGCGAGAGACGATCCGGTGCGGGCGACGAGCCGATCGTGCTCGTCGTCCTCCGGCAGCCCATCCGACGGGGTGTCGAGGCGTTCGATCTGGAAGTGGAGGTGGGGTGGCTCCACAATCCTGCCGGGCTGGTAGGCGGGCCTGACGTTCAGTGAGACGCGTGCGGGTCCGCCGTGCCAGGTCACCCAGTCGGCCTCGAGGCCGGACCAGTCGGTCCACCGCGGATCCTCCCGTGCCCAGTCCGGCCAGCCGGGGTCCGCGCCGTGGCGCCGCAACCCTTCTTCGCGATCGAGACGTCGGGCGAGCTCCTGGCCGCAGGCGTAGACCACCTGGACGTCATCGTCAGAGAGGAAGACGGCCAGGCCTGGTGCGTGATCACTGGAGAACAGGGACCAGCCAGGTTGTCCCTCCCGCGACCACTGGCCCCCATTCACATTGCGAACCCACCCGGCCGCAGTGATCCCCGCGGACAGCGAGTCCACGTCCGACAGCAACTCCTCGGTCGCCGCCGCACGCGCCAGGAGCCGGACGGAATCGAGAACCGCGTCGCTTGTCATATCACCAGTCAGACAGCGCGCGACGTCGACGTCAAGAGAGGCTCGAGCGATGGTTAGCGTCATTTGGGAGCGCCCTTCCGCCTCTTGCGCGCGGGGAGTGGTCCAGGGACGATCACGAAGAGCTCCCCCGTCGTGCAGTCGAGGACATCGCAGATGGCGGTGAGCGTCGTGAAGCGGATCGCCTTGGCGTGGTCGTTCTTGAGGATCGAGAGATTTGCGATAGTAACTCCAACCCGCTCGCTGAGCTCGGTGAGGCTCATTCCGCGCTCGTCGAGCAGTTCCGTCAGCCGGCAATGCACATGACGGTCAGGAGCTCCTGCGGATGGCACTAAACGATCCCGTCGGCGTCGCGACGGAGCTTGCGAGCCACGGTGAGCGCGACGGCGACCAAGACGAGAGCCCCACCCGCGAGCAACGGAAGCGCAGCCAGCTCGTGCGCGACGTAGAGAGCCGTGTCGCCGCGACCGATCAGATCGGAAGGCGCTGGTGCCGGCAACGACTGCACGATGCGCTCAATCGCCCGCCCGCGCATTAGTGGCCCCGCGATCCCCGACGCCAGCGTGACCACCGCCGCCACGAACCAGGCGACGATCACTGACACGTCGAACGGACGCGTCCGCAACAGGCTGACGCAGAGGAGAACGAGGGCCGCACCACCGGTCAGAATTGACCCGAGTGACAGCAGCGCCGAACCCGTCAAGAACGCACTCGCATCCGCGGTGTCAGTGACGAACATCGTCACACCCGCGTAGCGTGCCCACTCCACATCAGGCCCGATGCTTCCCGGCGCGATAGTGGAGAGCGCTGGCACGGTGACCACCGCCCGACCGCTCATCGCCTCAACCAGGTGCCCGACGGCGAACACAGTGGCAACCGCAGCGCAGATGATGGTCACGGCTATCGCCGTGACCAGGGCAACACGGCCGGCTACGACATAGCTCTGTTGAACTTTCACGAACTCATCCGATCTGGTCTTTATTGAATATCAATAAAGACCAGACTATGCGTTCGGTAGCACAATCCGTCAAGGCGCTCAGTGCATCGCGTCTCGCATGTCCGCGGAACCCGGCCGCGTCGTGAACACGAAGCAGCGCGACAACCACGACAGTTATCTCCGCGATTCACAGCGATGGACCCGCCGCAAACGTGTGCCGTATCGAAACCTGTTTACGGGACGATCAGTTTCGGGCCAGAGTTTCGGGACGGTGGACGCGAGTCCCTCGGTGGGGGCGCGTGAATCCACGGTCCGCGACTTCAAGCGCGATCCTCGCCGGTCGGGTCATCTGCAAACAAGTCGAGTGCAGTCGCGATGTGTTGGTGGGCATTGGCAAGGGACGGCTCGCCATGGCCGTAACCCGCTGCCTCTGCGCCTGTTGCAGAGAGTGCGCGGAGGGATCGCACAGCCGAGTCGCGATCGGTGTTGAAGATACCCACAATGACATTGCCATTGAGTTCAGCAACGGCGTCACCGGTCAGGATTGCAGATGCTTCGGGCAGATAGACGGCAATGCTTCCTGGGGTATGTCCGGGCACCGCAATGATGCGTGCCCCGCCCGCGAAGTCGAGAACATCCCCATCACTCACGGTTCGGCTGACGTTGCAGGCTGGCCCATGGGGAGGCTCGGCTACCTCGCCTATTAGGGCGATCTCTTTGCTCGTGAGGGCTGCAATCGGGCCCCGCTGTGTTCCCTCGATGAAAGCCACGTCACCACGCCCTGCGATGACTTCAACGTCACCCCAGGCCGCTATCTCAGATGCCGACCCGGTGTGGTCATTATGGAAGTGGGTCAGGATGATTCGTCGCACGTCGCTCCGTGAGCGGACGACGGTGTGGAGTGCGGCTTCGATGTCGCGCGCGCTGGACGCCCACCCAGTGTCGATGAGCGTCACGCCGTCAGGTTCGTCCCAGATGTAGACGTTGAGCAGGTGAGCCGGACCTTCAAGACGCAGGAGGTACAGCGATGGTGCGATTTGTCGGAGATTCGGCGCGCTCATGCGGCAAGTTTATGAGGCCAGTCTGTCGCGGTGACCGGCGCGACGGGCATTCTTACCTGTGGGTGCCGGTTTTGTAGGTTCCCTCAATCGCTCGAAACTGATCGTTATCGGGCGGTCGGCTTGGTCGACGCCTCCGACCCTTTGCGGCGAGCTGCACGACAAACATCCCGACAATCATGGGGACGGCGAACAGGCCGGCCCCGAACGCCAGCCCGCCGATGACGACCCCTGCGTAGGCAGTGAGCCACGCAGCCTGCGCAGACGGCGAAGGTGAGCGGCACGAGCGACGGTCCTCCTAGTCGAGCATCTGACCGGGAATGTCGGCGACGACGAGGATGGCCAGCAGCTTGCGGGGAATGCGGGGGCTGATGCGCTAATCCTAGAGCGACGGTTTTCGACACACGGCGGGGTTCAACCTTCCTAGCCACGGCTAGATTTCACCTAGACACGCCTAGGTACCGGCGGGTAGGTTCACGCTTGAGCGGGATCTCCGCGTCATGGGGGCGGGGTCCGGTCGCGGACCCCCTACTGGGGAAAGAGCAGCGTGTGAAGAAGCATATGAAGGCGACTGTTGCCATTGGGCTGGCGTTGGCGGTAGTGGCGGGAGGTAGCCCGGTCTACGCCGCGTCTGCGAAACCGAATGTCACTGCGTCGAGCAACCCGCAAAAGATTCGGGCCACAAGAGTCACATTGCCTCTCGCGCACGCGGTGAAGCTGAAGGACGCGGTGTCGTTCGCGTCGGGACTGGGGACGCCTGTCGTCGCGTATAGCTTCGACAACGGGGATATCGAGGGCGAGTATTCGCCTTCTCCTGATCAGAGTGCTGACACCTACCTCGCAGGGTTCTCCGAGCGCTTCGGCACCCAGCCCGAGGTCACAGGAGTTGTGATCGAAATGCCCATCGAGCAGGCGCAGCAGCGGGCTCAGGCGCGTACCGCGGCGCTTGATCCTGGTGCGGTCGTATTCGATGCTCCCCTGGCTACTCCGTCTGCCCAGGTGCAGGACGTCGCTACTCCCCCAACCGATGCAGACAACGTCATGATGCGAGCCGCCGCTGGCGACTGGAGACCGAATGACGCAGAGGGCCAGATCACGAACCAGAACGGTCGTGCAGACATTCTGACGAGCTACTGGTGGCACAGCGGCAGCGTGCCGGCGCAGATGCCGAGCGGCTTCGGAGCCGAGTTCCAGATCGACCTCACGGACTCCTCACGCCCGTCCGACACGGCGTCCCGACCGAACTGTGGCACGGGATACAAGGAGAACATGTGGGCGGTGAACTACAACTGGAACTGGGCGCTTTACAAGCCGGACTACTCGGCAGCCAGCCACAGCACGGTCGGCGCGTACGCGGACATCAACGACCTGAGCGACCCCTGCAACCGCAACTCGATGGCGATCGGAATGCGATACCCGCAGAATATCCAGGCCGCTAACGGCAGTTACGGCGTGATCATCTGGCTGTCGGCCCCTCGAGGTACCAGGACGACCAGCATCGCCACCGGCGTCGTACAGGCGGTGTCAGACTCGTTCTGCACGTCAATCGCCGGGTCGGGAATGGCACTGACCGACTGCATGGGGGTCTACGCCGGCTCCTGGCCGATTTCCACCCCAATGACTCGAACGACCCTGAGTGCAAGCCGAAACTGGTCTGTTCCCGCGAAGTGCTGGCAGTCGCAGGGGAAGGGAACAGGCACCTTCACACAGCTGACTCCCTGCTAGATCGGTTTCAGAAAGACGAACGGCGAAGTGCCGGGGCAGGTCTTCACAGACTGCCCCGGCACTTCGCCGTTCGTCGCTGCGACGGATCATCTTCCTGGACAACCACAGGTGCCGGTGGGAGGGTTTGGTCATGTCCAAGCCCCGCACCAAGCTCGCTCGTGCAGCGCTGATTTCGAACGGGGTGGTGTGGTTCGGGCTGTCGCTGATGCTCTTCGCGATCGCGGGCGAGCAGACCTACGGCGCGTTCATGGGTGAATGGTTCAACGTGGTCGGGTGGGCGCTGATACTGGCCGTGGCCGTGAGCTTGGCCGTTGTCGGCGTGATCGAGAACCGCAACATCCGGGCGGGAAAGAAGTACCGGCAAAGGTGGCCGAGAGGATGACGACGCGCGCTCGGATCATCCTCGCGGTCTGGCTCCTGCTCCTGGCGGGTTTGTTCGCCTTGCCAGTAGCGGGTGGCTTGTACGAGGCTCGGACGATGGAAGGGTCCTGCCTGTCGGACATCGCTCAACCGTTGACGAGTCCTGACGACAGCGCGGATTGGGACGTCCGAGCGCGGATCAGCGCCTTCCCGCTCGGCCTTGAGTGCACGTTCACGAACGCGTCCGGCGCAGCGGTGGTGGTGGGCCCGGGCTGGCTTCTGACCATCTTCGCCGGGGTGGCGGGCCTTTTCGGGCTCGCCGCCGTCTCGACGCTGGTTTGGCGGTCGCGACGGCCGGCGGCCGCGGAGAGAAGTCTCGCTGGCGCTCTTCACGACCGCGGCTGAGCAGTTCCGGGGGGGTCGAAGGGGTTCTCCCCCTCGTTCGGACCGGCCCGTTTCGGGTCGGTCCGCACATGCTCTCAGAGCATGTAGAGGTGATGCCATGGAACCTGAGACGAAGTGGTACTGCATCGACGAACGCACCGAAGCCGGCGTTCAGCAGTTCCTCGTCACCGATCCTGACGGCTATCTCATCCGATTCCAAGCGTCAATCGGCCACCGACCGATCGCCCATGAGGAGACACACCCTAGGTGACGCGGACGCCTCAGGCCCGTCCGCCTCCGGGCGGCCCCACTGCGAGCAGCGCCGCGAACACCCCTGCCACGAGCGCGAGTACGAGCGCCCCGGCGAGTGCCGGTCGCGCGAGCGCCCAGCGGAGGAGGCGCTCGAGTGCACGGTCGTCGCGCGGGTCGGCGGTCGCCTCCCGTCGCCATGCGCCCTCGAGCAGGCCCCGGCGTTCGAAGCCGCGCTCGAGCGGGATCGTCGCGTACGGCAGCACGGCACTGACGAGCGCGAGCACCGTCGCCCCCGCCGACCAGCGCTGGTTGACCGCCAGGACCAGGGCTGCCGCGCCATAGGCGAGGAACGCGAAGCCGTGGATCGGTCCGGCGACGCTCACGGGCCCGCCGCCGACGCGGGCGACGTACGTGAGCAGCATGGCCGCGATGAGCAGGGTCCATGTGGCCGTCTCCACGACCGAGAGCAGGAGGAAGAGGCGGCGGGGGCTCACGGGATCGGCTCCGTTCGGGTCCGCGCTGTGCGGAGGGTCGGCGTCGGTCGAGGACAGAACGACTCTAGGGCAGCGTCGTGGGGGGAGCCTGGGACCGAACTGCGCTCCTCGGCGAGCGGGCAGGCGGGAGCGTGCTCAGCCCAGCCAGCCCGTGAGCGACAGCGCGCAGACCGCTCCGACGGCCGCAGCGGCGGTGAGGGCCATCGCGCCGTACAGTCCCGAGCGCGCGGGCTCCACAGAAGGCGCCTGTTCGAGAATGGCCCGCAACCCGCGGGCGACATCCTCTGCGGAGGGTCGTGCCGCGGGGTCGAGATCTGTCGTCGCCGCGAGCAGCTCGCGCCACCGCTCGGGCACCGTCGAGGGGATCACGGGCGCGTGATGCAGGCGTTGGAGCGAGATCTCGAGGGTCGTGCCCGTGTAGGCACGCTGCCCGGAGACCGCCTCGAGCAACACCAGACCGAGGGAGTAGACGTCCGATGCCGGCCCGACGGCTCCCGAGCCCAGGCTCTCAGGGCTGAGGTATGCGGCGGTGCCGACCAGCAGGTCGGAGCGGGTGAGCCGCGCGTCGTCGACCGAGCGGGCGATGCCGAAGTCGCTGAGCTTCGCCTCGTGCAGGAAGGCGCCCGCGGGTGTCGGCCGTGAGCGCACGAGTACGTTCTCGGGCTTGACATCGCGGTGCAGGATGTTCTGGGCGTGGAGGTGCGCGAGGGCGTCGGCGAGCTGGGCGCCGACCTCGGCGATCAGGCTCTCGTCCCCGGAGGAGAACCAGGCGGCGGCCGGATCGGCGCGATCGAAGTACTCCAGAGCGAGGTACGCGAGCTCACCCTCGCCCCAAGGCGGCGAGGATTCGGCGCCGGCACGGTCGATGACTCCCTGGTCGAGGATGTCGACGACGGAGGGGTGGCGGGAGTCGATGAGCAAGCGCACTTCGCGATCTCGTCGCGAACGCTCGTTCGGAGTGTCGGCGGGTGAACGGTAGACCTTGACCGCGACGGCCCGGGCAAGACGGATGTCGCGAGCACGGTAGACGGTGGAGCTGCCTCCTTCTCCTATCCGCTCGAGGAGGAGGTAGCGACCGTCGACGGTGGCGCCGAGGAGGGGGTCGACGCCCCCACTCTCGTTCTCCGGAGACGCTAGCGGTTCGAGCTGCTCGAGCACCGCGACCTCCGATTCGTCGTCCGCTGTGCGGCAGATAGCTAGTTCATCTGACTAGCTACCGTCTTCTTAGCGGTGTCTGGCGATCGGAGGCAAGGGTCTGGAGGGGGTTTGGCATCACTAGATCTTCTTGCTACACGATTGTCTAGACTGTCCGTCATGGACGAGGTCACGCAGAAGCTCTCCGGGGCCTTCTGGTACTCGGGAGAGGCGACCGAGCCGGGAGCCGTCGAAGTCCTCGCCTCGATGCGCGCCTTCCGCACGGCGGAGGCAGCGATGCGTCGCCGCACCCGCGGCTCGATGGGCATGGGCGAGAACGATCTGCTCGCCGTGCAGTTCCTCATGCGCCGTCAGCAGAAGGGCGAGCACGTCAGCCCGAAAGACCTGGCCGCCTACCTCGGCATCTCCTCCGCGTCGACGACCGTCCTCATCGATCGCTTGGTCAAGAGCGGACACGTCGTCCGCGAGCCGCACCCGAGCGATCGGCGTGCGATTCGCATCGTGGCCACTGCCGCCTCGCATCGGGAGGTGCGCGCGACTCTCGACGAGATGCATCGTCGGATGCTGGAGGCCGCCGAGCGCCTCAACCCCTCAGAGGCAGGCACCGTGATCCGCTTCCTCGACACGATGCGCGAGATCGTCGAGTTGCCTGCGGAGTCGAGCGATCCAGCACGCCTGTCCGACGCGGCGAGCGACACGGACTTCGACGCCGAGCGGCCGGACACGGCGCACGAGCGCCGTCGCGCCTGACCGAGACCTCGACGGCTCCGCGCGATCGGTCCTTTGGCGAGGGTCGCAATCGAATGAGCGATGTCTCGAAGTAACTAGCTTCTCTAGTAGAGAGTCAAACTAGCGATACAGTGGTGGCGTACCAGCGCACGCTCGATCGATCGGAGACCACCATGGGAAACATCCTGTACGGCACGCCGCCCGCCGCCATGGAGGTCGAGGATCGAGCCCTCGCCCACCTCCAGATCGTCATCGTCAACAAGTTCCGTCGTGACGAGCGTTTCCTGCTCACACTGGACGCCAGCCCGCAGGCGGGCACCGGCCGTCGCGGCGTCTGGATGCACCCCACGATCCCGATCCAGTTCGAGTTCAAGGGCAGCCGCCAGCCCACGATCAACCCCGAGTGGGTGGAGGCTCTCATGGAGCGCGCCAACAGCGGCGCCGGCCTGCGCATCGTCCCGGAGCCGACCGCAACGCAGGCCGTCCCCCTGCGCCGGGCCGAACCCGCCGCCTGACTCAGAGCGTCGCGTCGAGGGCGTCATGGGATGCGTCAGGCCCGATCCACGCGGCCGATCAGCCACTCCTCTAGATCTCGCCCGCAAGAGGTTGACAATTCGCGCCAGTTCCGGGTGAGTCGTAAGGTGAGCGCCCCTACACTTCGAGAGCGGCTGGGGGTCGTTTCGGCGGGCTCGACCCTCGCGCCGTACGCATGACCGATCGCCGAGGCCGGAGCAACTCCACGCCTCGGCGATCGGGCGCGTGACACTCCATCTCGACACGAGAGGCCCGCCACGCTCCAGGAGCCGGCGCCATGACGATCGAGACAACGAATCCCGCGGCATCCGGCGACCCCGCGCCAGGCCCGCCCAGCTCCCCGCTCGACTCCACGGCAGACTCCGTCCCACCCCTCGCCTCCGGCGATGTCTTCACCGCCGTCGTCGGCGACGCCGCCGAAGAGTGGCGCGTGGTCGCGGTTCTGGGCATCCGCGTGCTGGCCCAGCGCGTCTCGGGAGTAGGCGAACGCCGCAGCTTCACCCTCCGCTTCGTCCTGCACCGCATCGCGCTGGCCGCGGCGCGGGAGGCGGAGGAGCGCTCAGCGTAGTTCCTCGGGAGATGGCGGACGCCTCGTGCAGGAGGGGGACGCCGAGTCCGGCGCGGTCCGGAGGTCTTCACACCCACGTCCCCGGTCGGCACCGTCCCGAGGAACTACAGCCAAGCGCTCGCCAGAGCCCTCACAGGGCCGGCTCGGGTTGCACCGGACGGGCCACTCGCGCGAAGAGACGGTCGAAGACCACGCGGCGATCGAACTGCAGAGCGAAGGCGCGGGCAGCCTCCGAGCGCCGACGACGCTCCTCCTCGTCGAGCTCGAGCACCGCATGGTCGAGCAGCGCGGCGATCGCGTCCGGGTCCTCGACGGGCGTGATGAAAGCGTGCTCACCGATCGCCTCGCCGATGCCTCCCGTCAGCGTCGTGATGATGGGTCCCCCTCCCGCGAGCATCTTCTCTGCGAGCGCGATGCCGAAGGTCTCGACGAACTCGGGCCGGGGCTTGCTGGGCAGCACGAACGCCGAGCACCCCGCCATCAGGGCGGGCTTCTCGGAGTCGCCCACGTCGACGAGGAAACGGATGCGGTGCGCGAGCGGTGAGGCGGCAGCGACGCGGCGCAGCTCCGCCTCCTGAGGGCCCCGGCCCGCGATGATCAGATCGTGCTGCTCGTGGACTCGGCTGCGCTCATAGCCGGCGATGAGGTCCTCGACTCCCTTCGCCTCCGTGAGCCTGGAGAGGAAGAGCACATAGCCGCCAGGGCGCAGCCCGCGAGCACGGAGGATCGCATCGACGGCGGCGGGCTCGAGATCGAGATAGGCGTCGGCGTCGATCGCGGGGTAGGAGATGCCGACCCTCGCGCGCAGCTGGGGCGCGAAGCGGGTGCCATGCGTGGCGTCGACCCGCTCCGCCTCCTCGATGACGAGGGTGCGTGTGTACTCGGAGACGGCAACGCAGTGGTCCTGCGCGAGGTACGAGGAGAAGATGTGCGCGGCAGCACCCAGGCGCCCCTCCTCCACGGCCCGACGCACGACATTGGTGACATCGGAGCCGACCGCCTCGGCGATGGTCGTGACGTCGACAGGGAGGCCCGTGCTCCAGGCGGCACGCAGAGCATCCGTCACCACGAGGGTGTGCGGACTGAGATAGAGGGAGAGGCAGACGGTGGGCACCCCGTCGGTGAACAACTCGACGAGGCGGCCGGTCATGCCGGCCGTCCAGCGTCCGTCGGGCACCTTGTAGTCGCCGACGGGGCCGGGACGCTCGACCACGATGCCGTCGCTGTACGGCAGGACCGCGTCCTGCGGCTTGAGCGGGAGACCGGCTGCCTCCAGGCGGTCGATCGGCCACGTGACGATGCGCACCTCGTCGAAACCGCGCTCGAGAGCGGTCTCGGCGATATTGCGCGCCTCCACCGAGTGGCCGCAGATCACCGGATCGGCGCGGACGACGATCACGAGTCGGTTCTGCACCGTCTGGGCGTGCGTGCTCTGGTCCATGGGCTCCTCCTGATCGGCGAAAGGGGTAGTGGTCAGCGCCGGGGCGCTGGAAACGACGGCGGGCGGTGCTCGGGCCGGGTCGCCCACTCGGACGGCTCCGCGCCGAGGTGGACCGTCAGCTCGCCGCCACGATGCAGGACGGAGAGATCGAGGGAACTCGAGAGAAGCGGGACACCATCGAGCTCGGCCGCCTGCACGTACTGCACAGGGCCGCCGGGGACGGGCTCCACGAAGCCGGTCGTGCGGATCTCGAAGTCGGCCGTGCCCACGGCGACCGAAGCGCGCGCGAAGGCGGGAGCGTTGACGAGCACCACGCCCTGTCCCGCGACCGGGAACAGGCCCAGGCTCGCCCAGACGAACCATGAGCTGAGGCCTCCGGAGTCGTCGTTGCCCGGCAGACCGCCGCGACCCGTGCCGAAGCGCTGGTGCAGGACTCCGTGCACGATCTCCGCCGTGCGATCAGGGCGACCGGCGTAGTGGTACGCCCACGGCGCCTCCATGTCCGGCTCGTTGTTCAGCCCCTCGAAGCGCCCGAGCTCGGCGCCCGCGAGCATCTCGGCACGGTCGGGGCGCAGGCCCGGCTGAGTGACCGCCTCCGCCTCGTAGCCGAAGAAGGTGTCGAGTTGAGCGACGAACCCCTCCTCACCACCGCTCAGAGCGATACGCCCCGCCATGTCGTGCAGCAGGCGGAAGGAGTAGTTGTGTCGGGTGCCCTCGTAGTACGTGGAGTCCTTGAGCAGGCCCGAGCGCAGATCGAAGGCGTTGACCCACTGGGCCGCGCGCTGCTCCAGCTGCTCGGCGAGCTCTCGGTCGCCGACATGGCGGGCGACGACGGCGGTGCACCAGTAGCCGTGCGCCAGGTCGAGGGTATGGCTGATCGGATGCGCCTCGCCTGCCGCAAGGAACTCCTCGCCGTACATCCGCTTGAGATCCTCGGCCATGTGCACGAGCGCCGCGTCCCAGTCGATGCCGGGCAGACCGAGGCGGCAGAGATCGGCGAGGAAGGTGTGCGCGAGGGCGCTCCCCTGACGAGAGAACCGATCGCTTCCCTTCGCCATTCGATAGCCGATCGGGAAGTTGCCCTCCTCCTCGCAGATGGTGAGGAGGGCCGCGGCGATCTCGACGGCGCGCTCCGGTACGAGGGTGCTCAGGAGGGGCAGCTGCGTCCGGTAGATGTCCCACATCGTGCTGATATCGAAGACGAACGGGCCGTCGGAGGGCCAGAAAGGGCTCTCGGAGGGAGCCAGGCACGGCTTGATGAGCGAGTGGTAGAGAGCGGTGGAGAACACGGTCTCGCGCTCAGCGGAGGGGGTATCGACGGCGATCGTGCGCAGGCGTTTGCGCCAGGTCTTGCGGGTGCGGTCGCGTCTCTGGTCGAAGCCGCCCCCGGTCGGCGGGACGTCGCGGTGCAGGTTCTCGCGGGCACGCTCGGGTCCCCTCAGCGAGAAGCCCATTCGCAGCTCGACGGTCTGGCCCGCCACGCTCGGCCCGGCCCACATCAACCCGAACGGGCGGAGGGTCGTCGGACGGATGTGGTCGAAGTCGAGCCGGGTGCCGCCCGGCATCAGCCGGCGGTCGTACCAGAGCATCTGCCGCCACTGCAGCGCGTCGCACTCGAGATGCACCGCGAGCGGCGCACCCTCCATGACGACCTCTCCTGCGGCCACTCCGGGAGAGACCGAGTGCAGCTGCGCGCGGAGCGGGACGGTGGCACCGGATGCGATTGCGAGGCCGCCCATCGACAGATCGACGACGACGCGCGCGCTGCGATGCTCCGGGAACGTATAGCGGTGCACGGCCGAGGCCGGGCCCACCGTCAGCTCGGCACGCACCCCCGAGGAGAGGGTGGCTGCGTAGTAGCCGGGTTCGGCCACCTCGTCCTCAAGCGCCCACGACCGGCCCAGCTCGTCGAGCGGCTCCACCATCGGCGTGACTCGGAGATAGTTGTAGTACTTGCGGATCGCACCGGTGCCGGACTGCTGGAAATGGGTGAACCCGGAGGCGACCAGCCCGTCGTGCAGCGTCGGCGGCACGCCCTCGAGCGCGAGATCGTAGCGGCCGTAGCCCGTGGGGTAGGCGCCAGAGTAGGAACACGCAGAGACCATGCCCAGCGGGTACGTCGCTCCCGGATGCGTGTTGCCGATCTGGGGCTTGGGCGACCACCACGTCGCGGCGAGCCCGGTGGGCTCGGGGAGCGCGGTCGCCTCCGTGCCGAGGAACGGATCGACGTGCTCGATCATCCGCTCACCGCCGCCGCCATGCCGTGACGCTAGGCAGCGTGGGAAGACGCCGGGTGTCGCCCCGATGTCCGGCGGGCGACGGGCGGGCAAAGAGACGAGGAAGCCGGGAGTGCGGAGTAACGCGAGGTCATCGAGACGAGCGGCCTCGGGCAGGCGGGCTAGCGTCGGGGCGATGAGTGCAACGAGCGTCGACTATGAGGAACTGGCAGGGCGGTTCAGGCCGCTGTTCGCCGAGATCGCCGCGGGAGCCGCGGCCCGCGAGAGCGCGCGGGAGCTGCCCGCGGAACAGATCCGAGCGCTGGCCGACGCCGGGTTCGGCGCGGTGCGAGTGCCGGTCGAGGCGGGCGGCGCGGGGGCGAGCCTCCCGCAGCTGTTTCGGCTGCTGACCGAGTTGGCCGCGGCCGACTCGAACATCCCGCAGGCGTTGCGGGGGCACTTCGCGCTCGTCGAGGACCGCCTCCTCGCCACCGACGGCACGCGTGAGCGCTGGCTCCAGCGTTTCACCGCCGGCCAGCTCGGCGGCAACGCCTGGACCGAGGTCGGCGCCGTCGCAATCGGCGACGTGTTGACGAAGGTGACCCCCATCGAAGGCGATCCCTCGCGCTTCCACGTGAACGGCACCAAGTACTACTCGACCGGCAGTATCTTCGCCGACTGGATCGACGCCTTCGCCCAGCGCAGCGACACGGGGCAGAAGGTCATCGCGATCGTCGATGCCCGGCAGAGCGGAGTCGAGCACTCGGACGACTGGGACGGCTTCGGTCAGCGCGGGACCGGCTCGGGCACGAGCACCTTCAGGGACGCGGTGGTCGCCGCGGAGGACGTCATCGACTTCGAGACGCGCTTCCGCTACCAGACCGCGTTCTACCAGGCGGTGCTGCTCGCCGTGCTCGCCGGGTCGATCGCTGCGGGCGAGCGCGAGATCGCGGCCGAGGTGCGCGCTCGCACGCGCATCTTCTCGCACGGCAACGCCGACTCCTTCGCCGCCGACCCGCAGATCCTGCAGATCGTCGGCCAGGTCTCCGCCGCCGCCTACGCGGGCGCCGCGATCGTCGAGCGGGCGGCCCACTCCCTCCAGCGCGCCTACGACGCTGCGCTCGCCGACGATCTCGAGGAGGAGGAGCACCTCAACGATCTCGCGGAGCTCGAGACCGCGCAGGCGCAAATCATCCTGACGCAGCTCGCCACCCGCGCGACCTCCGATCTCTTCGACGCGCTCGGCGCCTCCGGGGTCAGCACGCGCAAGAACCTGGACCGGCACTGGCGTAACGCGCGCACGGCGGCAAGCCACAACCCGTGGGTGTTCAAGGCGCGGATCGTGGGAGATCACGCGGTGTCCGGGGCGCTGCCCCCGCGGGTCTGGGCGATCGGTGCGGGCCCGGCGAAACGGTAGCCACCGGGTCTGAAACGGCGAGAGGTCAACCCCCTCTTCCTGCCCGAATGGCGAGGAGTACGGTCGGCACACTGCACCGGAGACGAGTCGCTACGGGGGAATCGCGAACGTCTCTCTCCGTCTGCGCTCCCCTCGCGACGGAAGGCCGTTCAGTATGTCCCGACACCTCAGCCTTCACTACGGGGCCTCCTCTGGAGAGAAGAGGAGCGAGCCGACCCGACGGCCCCGCGGAGGTGTCGGGACTCGTTCTCGGCGCGTGGGCGTCGCGACGCTGCTGGGGTTCGCCGTCGTCTCCTCCACCCTGTCGGCGGCGCCGGCATCGGCTGCCGTCGACCGGACTGCCCCGAGCGTCACGATCACGGCGCCGGCGTCGGGGAGCCTCCTGTCGGGATCGACGACCCTCGTCGCCAGGGCGACGGACGATGTCGCGGTGACCCAGGTCGACTTCTGGTCGGGCTCGGTCGCGATCGGGACCGCGTCGCATCGAGCCGACGGCAGCTGGGGCCTTGCGGCCGACACCAGGGCATGGCGGGATGCGAGCTACTCGGTCTCGGCACGGGCACGGGACGCGGCGGGCAACATCGGCGCGAGCGCGTCCGTCCGGCTGACGGTGCGCAACGCGGGAGGGACTCCGACGGCAACACCGACACCGACACCGACACCGACACCGACACCGACCGTCACCCCCACCGCGCCGCCCGCGGTACCCGCGCCCCTCGCCGAGTGGGACTTCACCGAGAGCGCAGCCCCCTTCCGCAGCACCGCGGGAGATCTGCCCCTCGCGCAGGCCGGGCGCACCGCCGCGACGCGCACCGCGACCCCCTGGGGAACCGGGCTCGCGCTGACCGGGTCGAGCTACCTCCGCCTCCCCGCGGCCGAGACGGGCCGCCTCGCCATCGGCACCTCGGCGAACACCGTGACGGTGGCCGCATGGGTCTTCGCGACCGACCTCGACACCGGCTTCGTCGCCGGAGCCTGGCGGGAGGACGCCGGCGACCCCCAGCGCTCGTACGGCCTCTTCTACGACCTCGGCACCTACGGCGGCAAGGAGCGCACGAACTTCCACGTCTCGCACACCGGCGGGACGACGCCCGGATACCCCTACTCGCGCGACTACTCCGCCTCGGGCGACACCATCACGCGCGGCGCATGGCAGTTGCAGATCGGCACCTACGACGGAGCGCAGGCGATCTCGTACCTCGACGGCACCGCCACCGCCTACCCGCGGTACACCGACAAGCTCGGCAACAGCTACGCTAAGAACCCCTATCTGTTCTCGGCCGGCCTCAACCCCCGTCCCGGCGACTTCACCGTCGGAGGCGTCCAGCTCACCGACCGCGCCGGCAACTTCGCACGAGGCACTCTCGCGAAAGTGCGCGTGTGGGACCGCGCCCTCACCGTCTCCGAGGTGAAAGCCCTCTACGACTCCGAGAGCGTCATGCTGCACTAGCGTCACGACACCGTCCGGGCTGGGCGGGAGGCGCACGAGCGGGTAGCGTCGTCGGGTGCGATTCCCGAGGCGAGCCGGAACGCGAGGTGAGCGCCTCCCTCGCGATGTCGTGGTGCTGGGGGTCGTCGCCTTCTTCGTGATGCTCGGCTTCGGAGTGGTCGTCCCGGTCCTGCCGACCTACGTCCGCAGCTTCGGCGTCGACTTCACGGCCGTCGGCGCGGTCGTGGCGGCGTTCGCGCTCATGCGGCTGGTCACGAACCCGTTCGTCGGCCCCCTGGTCGACCGTCTCGGCGAGCGCGTCGTGCTCGCGACCGGCATCGGCATCGTCGCCGTCTCGAGCGCACTCGTCGGTGTCGCCAGCGACTACGGGCAGCTCTTGCTGCTGCGCGGGACCGGAGGCATCGGCTCAGCGATGTTCACCGTCTCGGCGATGACGCTCCTCCTGCGCACTGCCCCGGCCGAGCGACGAGGACGCTCGCTCGGCTTCTACCAGGGCGGCTTCCTGCTCGGCGGAATGGCCGGCCCTGCGGTCGGCGGAGTGTTGACCGCGATCTCGCTGACCGCACCGTTCTTCTTCTACGCGGGCACCCTCGCGATCGCCGGCCTCGTCGGGCTCATGCTCCTCGCGAAGCCCGAGCGCGGAGGCACGGCGAGCGCCGCGGCGAACGCGCGCACCCTCCGCGAGGTGGTGCGCGACCGCCGCTACCAGAGCGCGGTGCTCGCCAACTTCGCGCTCGGCTGGTCGGCGATGGGCGTACGTGCGACGCTCGTCCCCGTGCTGGTCGTCGAGGGACTCGGCGGGCAACCGGCGTGGACGGGAGTGGCCTTCGCCATCGCCGCCGTCGTCCAGACGATGGCGCTCGCGCCCGCCGGACGCTTCGTCGACACCGTCGGGCGGCGTCCGGCGCTGATCGGAGGCTTCGCGACCGCCGCGCTCGCGATGCTGGCGATGCCGTTCGTCTCGGAACTCTGGCTGCTCGTGGTGCTGCTGTGCGTGTACGGTGCGGCCGCCGCCTTCATGGGGACGGCCCCGGGCGCGCTCGTGGGCGATGCCTCCGGCGGGCGCGGGGGCACCCCGGTCGCGGTGTTCCAGGCGGCCTCCGACCTGGGCGGCGTCCTCGGGCCGCTGCTCGCGGGCGCTCTCGCCGACGCCGCCTCGCCCTCTGCCGCGTTCGCCTCCGCCTTCGCTCTGCTCGCCCTGACGGCACTCGCCGGTGTACGGCTGCCCCGACGCTGAACCCGGCCGCCGCGGCGTTCCCCTGCGGGGGTACGCCGATTAGGGTGGGTCGACATCCGAGCCCAACGGAAGGCTGCCCGCGTGGATCACGCCGATCGCCCCGCACCATCCCCCCTCGACGACGCAGCGAACGTCTCCGACCGCCGCATCGTCGTCACCCAGAGCGGAGGCGTCGCCGCCGTCGGAGTCGTCGGCGCCGTCATGCGTACCGAGGGCACGATCTACGGCACGGTGCTCGCGCTCACGCTGATCGCGGTCGGCTTCGACAAAGACACCGACCTCGACGTGCTGCTGTTCCTTCTGGGGTCGGTGAGTGTGTTCTGGGTCGCGCACCTGTACGCGGGCACACTCTCGCGCCTCCCCGAGGTCCAGCCCGACGGGAAGACGTTCCTCGCGGCACTGCGCGACACGGCCCGTCACTCGATCGGGATGCTCGCCGCCATGGTCGTGCCAGCGGCGTTCCTCGCCCTCGGGCCCCTCAACGTGCTCGACGAGTGGACGGCCTACTACCTCGCTCTCGCGTCGGGAGTCGTCATCCTCGCGGTGCTCGGCTACCTGATGTCGGCGCGGCGCGGGAGCCCGATCGGGCGACGCCTCCTGGGCACTCTGACGACGACGCTGCTCGGTTTCGTCGTGGTCTGGCTGAGCACGCTCGTGCACTGACTCCACGCGACCCTCCTGCGCGGCGTGGACGGCTCCTGCCAGGGTGGGACCATGACCTCCCAGACCTCCGCGCTCCGACCCTTCGGCCCGTCGGGCGCCGCCGTCACCCGGCTGACCCTCGGCACCTCCTGGCGGCCAGAACGCGTGGGCGGCCTGGACCGGGTGCCCGCCCTCGAGCGGGTGCTCGACTCCACGACCGGCGACCGCCCCGTGTCGGTCATCGACACGTCGAACGAGTACGCCGGGGGAACCAGCGAGCGCCTCATCGGCGATGCGCTGCGGGCACGAGGAGGGGTCCCGGAGGGGATCACGGTGGTCACCAAGCTCGACCGAGACCCGACGACGGGCAGCTACTCGGCCGAGCGGATGCGGCGCAGCCTCGACGAGAGCCGCGAGCGCCTCGGGATGGACGTGCTTCCGCTCCTGTACCTGCACGACCCTGAACGCATCTCGTACGACGAAGCGTTCGAGGAGGACGGCCCCGTCCGCGCGCTCGTGGCGATGAAGGAAGCGGGCGTCGCGCTCTCGATCGGCATCTCCGGCGGCCCCGCGCCGATGCTGCGGCACTACGTCAACACCGGGCTCTTCGATGCGGTGATCACCCACAATCGATTCACCCTGGTCGACCGCTCCTCCGAGGAGCTGATCGATGCGTCCGTCGCGCGCGGCATGGTCGTGGTGAACGCCGCCGTCTATGGCGGCGGCGCCCTCGCGCGCTGGCCGGAGCCGGTGACCTCCTACGCCTACGCGCCGGCAGCGGCAGCGATCGTCGACGCCGTGGCCGCGATGGGAGCGGCGTGCCAGCGCGCCGGAGTGCCGTTGGCCGCCGCGGCGCTGCAGTTCTCGACGCGCGATCCGCGCGTGACGACCACGGTGGTCGGCGCCACCTCGGCCGAGCACTACGACGCCTTCGTCGCCGACGACGCCCTCGAGCTCCCCGACGCGCTCGTCGAGGAGCTCGAGTCGCTCGTGCCGCCGAGCAGCGTCTGGCAGGACGCGCCCGGGACAGGCTGGCCGCGCTGACCCGGGCATAGTCGGGCGCCGCCTCCGGTTGACCTCTGCTGACCGCCCCTCGGCGGGCGACCCCCGCGCGCACCGACGTGTCGTGCGGGCGTGGCGGCCCGCTGAGGCGAACGACAGGAGTGACATGACCACGTCCGCCCTCTTCCAGCCGCTGACCCTCCGCTCGCGCACCGCGCGCAATCGGCTCTGGGCCGCGCCGATGTGCCAGTACTCCGTCGAGCAGCAGGACGGCGTGCCGGCGACGTGGCACCTCGTGCACCTCGGCTCGCTCGCTCGCGGAGGCGTGGGGGTCGTCATCGCGGAGGCGACGGCAGTCGTCCCCGAGGGACGCATCAGCCCGTGGGACACCGGACTGTGGACGGACGAGCAACGCGACGCCTGGGTGCCCATCGTCGACTTCGTGCACGCCCAGGGCGCGTTGGCGGGGGTGCAGCTCGCTCATGCGGGGCGCAAGGCGTCGACGTACCGAGAGTGGAGCGGCCGGGGTTCGGTGCCGCCGAGCGCGGGCGGCTGGGAGGCTGTCGCGCCCTCCGCTGTCGCCTTCGACGGCTATGCGACCCCGCGCGCGCTGGGCGCAGAGGAGCTGCCGAGCGTCGTGGAAGCGTTCCGCGCCTCCGCCCGCCGCGCCGTCGAGGCCGGCTTCGACGTGATCGAGATCCACGCCGCCCACGGCTACCTGCTGCACCAGTTCCTCTCGCCACTCTCGAACCACCGCGACGACGACTTCGGCGGGTCGCTCGAGAACCGCGCCCGCCTGCTCCTCGACGTCGTCCGGGCCGTCCGCGCCGAGATCGCCGATCTCCCCCTCCTCGTGCGCTTCTCGGCGACCGATTGGGCCAAGGGCGGCTGGACGCTCGAGGAGACGATCCAGGTGTCGGAGTGGGCGCGCGCGGAGGGAGTGGACCTCTTCGACGTCTCGACCGGCGGTCTCGTGGGAGGCACGAGCATCCCGGTCGCGCCGCTCTACCAGGTGCCGTTCGCCCGCGACCTCAAGCGCGCAACAGGGGCCCTCGTCGGCGCCGTCGGGCTGATCACCACGGCCGAGCAGGCCGAGGGTGTCGTCTCTGCGGGCGACGCCGACGTGGTGCTGCTCGCCCGCGAGCTGCTGCGCGACCCGAACGCGACAGTGAGGATGGCGCACGAACTCGGCGCTCCTGCCCACCTCGTTCCCCCGCAGTACGCGCGCGCCTGGCACTGACGGGGTAGGTGCCCCGTGAGGAGGCGGGCGGGCGCCCGCTCACGGGGAGCCTCTGCTCACGGGGCGTCCGTCCCCGAAGGATCAGGCCTCGACGTCTCCGCGCCAGGCTCCGTCGGGCGAACCCTGCTTCTCGATGTACTCCTTGAAGTTCTGGAGGTCCTTCTTCACGGCGTGGCTGCCGGCTCCGACTAGCGAGCCGACGGTCTCGAAGAAGCCTTTCGGCTCCCAGTCGAGCTGGACCGTGACGCGGGTCTCGCTGTCCGAGAGCTTGTGGAAGGTGACGACGCCGGCGTGGTCGGTCTCGCCTCCCGTGCTGGTCCAGGCGACGCGCTCGTCGGGGTGCTGCTCGGTGATGTTCGCTTCGAACTCACGCTCGACGGGGCCGACCTTCACCTTCCACACGGTGAGGGTGTCGGTGACCTGCTGGATCGACTCGACCTCGTCCAGGAAGCGCGGGAACTCCTCGAACTGGGTCCACTGGTTGTAGGCGACGGACACGGGGACGGTGACGTCGACGGTCTCGATGATCTGCGGCACGGTGGTGCTCCTTGCTGTCTCGCTCGGTGTGCGGCGGTCCGCTTCTGCGGTCGTCACGCTCGACGCTAGGCGTGCGTCACCGGGGAGCACAGCGGGTTGCGGCCTCCCCTGGACGTGGTACACGCGCGGAGGTGGAGACGTGGCCGCACCGCCGGGACGCTGCCCTCTCGGCCGAGACACCGCCGAGGGGCGGCGTCTCGGCCAGGACTCGCGTCAGCGGTCCTGAGGATCACCGCCGAGCTGGCCGATCGCGGGAAGGGGACCCCCGTCGTCGGCGCCCGTGCGTCGCCAGCGGGCGACCGCGTTGCCGAGGTGGTAGATGAGGAGGGCCGCGCCGGCGCCGAGGACGATGCCGCCGAGCTGGAAGCCTCCCGACACGAAGGAGAAGTTCGCGACGGCGATGACGAGGGCCACCGCGGCCGTGTACTGGTTGACCGGGCGCGAGAAGTCGACGCGGTTGTCGACCCAGATCTTGATGCCGATCACTCCGATGAGGCCGTAGAGCGCCGTCGTCGCGCCTCCGAGGACCCCGGCCGGGATCGAGTTGAACACCGCCCCGACCTTCGGCGAGAGGCTGAGCAGCACCGCGGTGATGCCGGCGACCCAGTAGGCGGCGGTGGAGTAGACGCGCGTCGCGGCCATGACCCCGATGTTCTCGCCATAGGTCGTGGTGCCCGAGCCGCCGAACGCGCCCGAGAGTGTCGTCGCCACGCCGTCGGCAATGAGGGCGCGACCGGTGTGGGCGTTCGCGGAGGCGTCGGTCATCGTCGCGACGCCGCGCACGTGTCCGACGTTCTCGGCCACGAGCACGAGCACGACGGGCAGGAACATCGCGATCCCGGACCACGTCGATCCGGTCGCGAAGTCGGGGAACGTGAACGGCGGCAGCCCCACCCAGGCCGCCTGGGTGACGGCGGTGTAGTCGATCTCGCCGCGCAGCAGCGCCACGACGTAGCCGATGAGGACGCCGAGGACGATCGAGACCCGTCCGAGGAAGCCCCGCAGGAACACGCTCGCGAGGATGACGGCGGCGAGCGTGATCGTCGCCGTGATCGGCGCCTTCTGGAAGCTCAAGTAGGCGGTGGGAGCCAGGTTGAAGCCGATCAGCGCCACGATGGCGCCGGCGACCACGGGAGGCATCAGCCGGTCGATCCACCCCAGACCCACGAGCTGCACCACGAAGCCGACCGCGGCGAGCAGCACGCCGACGGCGACGACTCCGGCGAGCGCCGAGCCCATGCCCCCTACCGCGGTCGCCGCGGTGACCGGTGCGATGAAGGCGAAGCTCGACCCGAGATAGCTGGGCAGCCTGTTGCGGGTGATCAGAAGGAACAGCAGCGTGCCGACACCCGAGAACAGAAGGGTCGTCGCGACCGGGAAACCGGTGAGCACCGGCACCAGGAACGTCGCGCCGAACATCGCGACGACGTGCTGGATGCCGATGGCCACGGTCGCGGGCCAGCTCAGCCGCTCGGAGGGGGCGACGACGACGCCGGGCTCGACGGTCCGGCCGTCGCCGTGCAGGGTCCAGATGGGCATGAGGCTCCTCGGCGGGAAAGGGAGGCTGTGGTCGAGGTTCACAGTAGCGAGCCGAGAGGCCCGCGAGCGCGCGGATCCCGGGCGGCGCATCGAGAGGACGTCCGGCACAGTCCCAGCTCGCCGCGCCGGGTCACGGCGTGCACGGGGGACGCGGAGGGGGGACCATGAGGGTCATGCCTGCACCTCTTGCCGACCCCGATCGGTTCGCCGCGCTCGCGTCCGCCGTCTCCGACCCGATCCGCCGCTACCTGTGGCGGCGCACGGACCCCGTGATCGCCGACGACGTGCTCGCGGCGACCCTCGACGTGCTGCGTCGTCAGGGAGCCCCCGGCCCTGAACCGATCACCGCTTCGCTCGCCGCCGCGCGCGGGCAGTTGCAGGAGGCGCGGAGGATGCAGCGCCGCCAGGTCATGCTCGCCCAGCCGGTCGCGGTCGTCGACCCACCTCGGCTGCCGCTCGCCGAGGACGCGGCGCGCGGGCTCGAGCGGGTGCGTCTGGCGCTCTCGCGCACGCCCGAGCCGGTGGCCGAGCCGCTGCGGCTCTGGGCGTGGGAGGGCTTGGCGCCGGACGGAATCGCCGCCGTGCTCGGGATCAGCGAGGAGGCGGCGGCGACTCGGCTCGAGCGCGGCCAGCGCAGCCTCGCCGAGGAGGCGGGGGCCGGGCTCGGCGGCTCGGGAGCGGACGAGGGTCTCCTGGCCGAGCTGCGCGACCTTCTCCGTGCGATCGATCCGGTCGCGGCGCTGCCCCCGCTCACCGCCGACGAGCTCGCCGCCCTGATCGCGGGCGAGCACGAGCGCGCGACGCTCCCTCGTCGGCGCTCGCCCTGGCTGATCGCGGGTGTCGGCGCGCTGAGCGCCGGCGCCGCCGCCTCCCTCTTGCTGCCCTTCGCCCTGGGAGTGGGGGTGGGCTCGTCGTCGGCGCTGCAACTGCCGGCCGTCGCGGGCGCCGCGTGCTCGCCCGTGTCCGCGTCCGTGCTCGCGCCGGCGCAGCTCGCCTTCCGCGCCGAGGTCCGCTCCATCGATGCCGGCACGGTGACCCTCCAGGTGCTCGACCGTTTCGTGGGCGACGTGGAGGACAGCGTCACGGTGCGGCAGACGCAGCAGCCGGCCGTGGACGGCGCTCCGATCGTGTTCGAGTCGGGCGTCGATTACCTCATTGCGGCGAATGACGACGTGATCGTGACCTGCGGGCTGAGCGGGCAGAGCTCGCCCGAGCTCATGCAGCTGTACCGCGAGGCGTTCGGGCCGCGCTGAGGCTCCGTCTCGCGGAGCGGCGGCCGCTCACTACCTCCGTCGTGCACGCGACCGAGCGGTTGCTCGGCGCGCAGGGCGGGCCACGGGCTGGGGTCTTCGTGGCCACGGTTTTCAGCGGGCGGAGGCGATCCTCGCCCGCGACGGGATGCTCACGATTCCCGCTCCGAGCACCAGCATCGCGATGGTCACCGCGGTGAGCGCCGGCCAGCCGCCTCCTTCGACGACGAGCCCGAGCAGCCAGCCGCCCACGCCCGAACCCGCGTAGAACGCGATCGTGTAGACGGCGCCCGCGTGGCCACGAAGCGCCGGAGCGGCTCGTGCCCCGGTCCAGGCCGCTCCCGTGGCATGCACCGCGAAGAAGCCCCCGGAGAAGACCACCAGCCCGCCGACGACCACGACGACCGAGGCAGCCAGCATGACGAGGAGGCCGACGATCATCGCCGCGACCCCGATGCGCATCACCAGACGCGGGCCGATCACGGGGCCCCACCGTCCGGCGAGCCGCGACGACACCGTGCCGGCGAGGTAGGTGGCGAAGAGGAGGGAGACGAGGGCCGGTGGAAGCGAGAACGGCGCGGCCTCGAGCCGGAACGCCAGGTAGTTGTACACGGCCACGAATCCGCCGACCGCGAGGAAGGTCTGCGCGGCCACCGCTACCAGTACCGGGTCGCGGAGGACGCCGGCGATTTTGACGCGCCATCCTCCCGCCTCCGCCTCGCCCCGTGCGCCGCCCCGTGGGGCGAGGAGCGCGAAGGCCAGGGCCGCGAGAGCGCACACGATCGTGACGACGAGCAGGGCGCCGCGCCAGCCCACGACGGAGGCGAGGGGTCCGGCGAGCAAGCGACCCGCGGCTCCGCCGAGCGTGGTCCCCGAGACGTACGCTGCGGCGGCGGCGGTCGCGGCGGCCCCGCTGACGCGGTCGTGGATGGCGGCGACCGCGAGCGCCGGCACCGCTCCGAGGGCCGCTCCGCTGAGGAACCGCAAGACGAGGAGCACCTCGAACGTGGGGGCCACGCAGGCGAGCAGCGCGAGCACGACGGAGGAGAGCACGGCGATCCGCATCGACTCGAGTCGGCCGATACGCTCGGCGATCGACGCCCAGGGGAGCACCATCAGTGCCAGGCCCAGGGTTGCCGCCGAGACGGTGAGCGCGGTGTCGGAGGGCGCGAGATGCCATTCGCGGGCGAGCTGCGGCAGCACGCTCTGGACGGCGTATAGCTCTGCGAAGGTCGCTAGCCCCGCGGCCAGCAGGGCGATCGTGAGTCGCTGCTGGCTGGGAGCACCCGTGTGCGGTCGGGTACTCATGGTCATGATGTCGACGGTAGGCCTGTCGAGATCGCATGACTAATGTCGAATCTGTGTGGTGATATACATTTTTTGCATGAATGACTTGTCCGCGCTGTTGAAACTGCTGCCCGTCCTCGCGGCGGTCGCCCAGACCGGAGGCGTGACGGCGGCGGCGGCAGAGCTCGGCATTCCGCAGCCGACCGCGAGCCGTTCGCTCGCCAGGCTGTCCGAGCTCGCGGGTGCTCCACTGGTGCGGCGGGAGGGGCGCGGTGTGGTGCTGACGGAGGCCGGTCTCCGCCTGGCCGAGTCTGCGCAGGAGGGTTTGGCCGTCATCACCGCGGGACTCGCGGAGGTGCGCCGAGCAGGCGCGATCGAAGACGGCCGGATCTCGATCGCCTTCCAAACGTTGCTTGGCGAGAGCTTCGTGCCCGACGTGATCCGACGCTTTCGGCAGCGCTGGCCGCGCGTCGGCTTCGGGCTGCGGCATGGTTCGCGTGCGCTCTGCTTGCAGGCGGTGGCCGACGGGGAGGCGGAGCTCGCGATCGTCGCAGATCCGCCGGGACTCACGGGCACCACGACGACTGCCCTCTACACGGAGCCGCTGCTGGCCGTTGTCCATTCCCGTCATCCGCTGGCGGCCCGTCGCTCGGTGAGCCTCGACGAACTGCGCGGCCTCGATCTGATCATGCTCTCGCCCGGCTATGGTCTGCACGAGTCGGCCCGTCGCCTGCTCAGCGTCGACGGGCATGATCCCGTCCCCGCCTTCGAGGTGGGCGACTACAGGGCCGCTCGCGGTCTTGCGGCGGCCGGGCTCGGCGTCACGATCCTCCCGCCGAGCCCGTCGTCGATCGACGACGGGGTGCGCGAGATTCCGATCGATGATCCGAGGGCGACCCGCGAGATCGGTGTGCTTGTCCGACCGACGGGCAACCCTGTGGTGCCGGAGTTCGTGCGCGCGCTGGGCGCCGCAGCCCGCGCACGTCCGGGTCGGTGACGGCGAACGGGTCGCGGGATGTGCTCGGAGCGGCACCAGGCCGTCCCCGCGCTTCGTGACGCGTCCGTCGGGCACACTTCTGTCGGGCACGGGACGTGGGGGCTCTTTGTGCGAGACGCTCGGGAAGGATCCACGAACCGCCGGTGCCACCCGCTCCCCGCCCCTGTCACCGAGGACGGACCCGGTCATGATCCTCCTCCGCGTCCCTTCCCCTCGCTGCTCAGCGAGAGGCGCAGTGGTGCTGGCTTCACCGTTCACGACCGCCCCGGACCGGACTCGACCCAGCGCTCGACGGCCGCCGGCGGAGGGGTGGTCGACAGTTCGCGAGGCCCGACGAGGAGACGAAGCCAACTGGGGCGCCGCGAACGCGCGAGCGCCCGTCGCCACCGCGGGTCCGTTCGGGAGCGCGTCACAGGATCGACCTCACGCAGCTCACCTCCGCAGCTCTCCTCGATGCGCAGGAGTGGGGGGCCCGTGCGATGCAGCCGACGCGCGGGCTCCCGCTCGGGGTGCCCGTGGCCGCGCCGTGTGCGGAGCTGTTGCTCGAACTGCTCGGGGTCGGCTGCCGACCAGGCGCTGACGCCGACCCGGCCGTCGGGCAGAAGGAACCGCTCGGTGATTCGAAGCAGGCGCTCATCGGGTGTGCTCATTGGTGGTGCCTTTCTGGGGAGGGAGGACCCCGGACCGTGGCGGCATGGTCCGGGGTCCGGGGGATCAGTCGGCCGAGGCCGGCGAACGCAGGCGCCTGCGGGCGAGGAAACCGCCGCCCGCGAGCAGCAGGAGTCCGGCTCCGAGCGCGAGGGGACCGACGACCGCTCCGGTCGAAGCGAGCACGGTCGCGACGACTCCGACCGGCGGGACCTCGACAACGGCACAGCTGGCCGTCGCATCATCGGCGCAAGCGTGGGCCACTACGGGCGGCGAGAAGCCGTCGGGCTGGTGATCGAGGCGCGCGCGGTTCGGGATCGCCCAGGCGTCCACTCCGTCCGCGACCTTGCCGGTGACGGTGAACGTCGTCGACTCACCAGGCTCGAGCGCGAGTGCCTCCACCGAGAGATCGCCCGATGCTGGACCGCCGTCGCGCGAGATCGTCACTCCCGACAGGTGCTCGAGCGCGGGCAGATCGGTGAGAGTGACGCCCTCGGCGGGGCGCTCGCCGATGTTCGCGACCACGATCGAGAAGCCGGCGGTGCCTCCGTGCGCGATCGATGCCGAGAGCGCCGTCTTTTCGATGGACAGGCGTCCCTCGATCGGTGGAACGGGGATCTCGGCACACGAGGAGGAGGCATCGTCGACGCACGCGTTCTCGATCGTCGGCGGATCGAAGCCGTCGGGCTGATCGGAGATCAGCGCACGGTTGGGGATCGTGAGCGCGTCATAACCCTCGGCGACCCGACCGCTCACATGGAGAGCCAGCTGCTCCCCCGCCGCGATGCGCAGCCTGGTGACGGGCTTGTCCGCTGGCTGGACGCCCCCTGCACCGTCATCGATCACGGCGTCGCTGAGGTGCTCGAGGCTCGGGATGTCCGTGACCACCACGTCCTCGGCGTCGACCGTCCCGGAATTGCCGACGACGATGTCGAAGCCGGCGGTGCCTCCGTGGACTGCGCTGGACTGCGACGCGGTCTTCTTCAACCAGAGCCGCCCCTCGCCGATGGTGTGGGGAACGGTGGCGCACGGGTTCGAGTCGGTCCCTGCCGTCGAGGCCGCGGGGACGAAGGGCGCCTCGGCGAGGCAGGCGGTGTTGACCAGGGCGCGGTCGCCCTTGCCGTGTACGAGCACGTCGAAGGTCAGTGCAGCTACCGTGCCGACGGGCAGGGTTCCTGCCTGCCAGCGCACGCGCCCCGTTGACGGCTCGACGGACGCGGACCCGTGGGTCGTTCGGATCGACTCGGCGTCGAGGTCGGCGTCGTCGAGCACGCCCTCGTCGAGGTAGTCGACCACCGACACGTCAGTGTCGTCTCCGGAGCCGTCTGAGGTGAGGGTGATGCGATACGGCACTCGCGTACCGGGCAGGAGTGGCGTGTCGGAGTCGACGCTCGACGTCTTCGCGAGGGTCACGTGCGGCGTCAGCGCATCGAGGCGGGCGAAGGCGACAGCCTCGTCCGAACCGAAGATCCAGTCGTCGATCGCCCGCAGATCCCCGTAGGAGCCGTGGACCGAGTCGTTCGTGTTCGGGCTCCTCCCCTGCCCGGAATCGTCGCCCTCCCAGCCGTGGACACCCGCCGCGGAGTCGGCACCGTCCGCTCCCGAGGCCGCCTCCGGGGTGCCGGAGTAACGCTCGGCACTCGAATCGGCGAAGAGGGAGTCGTCCCAGTGGATCGCGGTCGCCGTGCCGCCTGCCAGAGCATCCGTGAGGGCGATGCCACCCGCTGAGACCTCGGCGTCGACGCGCGTCACATGGAACTCGTTGGTCCGACCCAGCGTGGCGCGGAACGCCACGGACCCTTCGGCGATGTCGACTGCTTGGCCGCTCGCGTCACGCCCGTCCCAGTCGACCGAGAAGGGCCCCGCCTCGGCAACGATCGTCGAGAGATGCACGTCGCGAGCCCCGTCGTAGGAGCCGTCTCCCTCGACGTCGACATCGACCAAGACTGTCCCCGGTTGGGTGCCGAGGGTCCCCGTGAGCGTCCCCGCGTCGGAGCCGGTGGCGGCACGCCGGTAGGCCACTCCCTCGATCGTCGGCGCGCGGTACTCGGGCGCAATCGTCGGGGGGAGGTCTGCGGCGGGCGGATCGAGGAAGAGCTTGTAGGTCTGCAGCCCCTCGATATCCGAGCGCCCCGACGGCTGCAGGAACGTTGCGCCCACGCCGCCGCTCTCGCTCGAGGAAGGCATCGGCGCCGAAAGATAGGAGGGGTCCGACGACCCCACTCTCACGTTGCCCTTGTTCGTCGCCTGCAGAGTCGACGCGACACCGTCGTAGTCACGAAGCGCGAGGTCATAGCGGGCGCCTGTCTCGGTGATCGCGTGCAGAGTGAAGGAGGACTGGCGCTCCTCCGACGAGGCATACGACTCCCGGGCACCCGACTGGATGCCATAGGACGTCGACCACACCCTTCCGGAGAGCGCCGCACCCCGCGCATCGGCCACTCCGACGTCCCAGACCAGATTGACGGGTGCCATCACGTCGTCGTCGGTCACCGTGATCCGATGGACGCCCGTCTCACGCGCGATGAATGCGCCTCCCGCCGTGACGCTCGGCGGAGCTCCTCGCGGGAACACCTGGCTATCGAGGACGGCGCCGTCGGGACCGGTGATCGCGGCGGTCCCGCCTCCGCTCTCGCCCTCGCCGAGACCCGTGCCCGCTCGGAGCGGGTGGAGGTCGACGTTCAGCGTCTCTCCCGCACGGACATACGCCGAGATCGTCGTCACTCCCCCGTTGGTCGTCCCGCCGTGGAGCAGCGTGTTCTCGATGGTCGTGTGCACGGGTTCCTGCGCCGCCGCGACGGGCACGGCCGCCATGCCGCCTGCCAGCACCCCGCCCACCAGGCCACAGCCCAGCAGTGCGTGCGCTCGACGCCTCGCCCCCGACCGTTGCGTTCCACTCATCCGATGTCCTCTCGTCAGCCGCTCGGGCTCTCTGCGCCGGCGACGGTTCTCATCAGCCCCCACAGGACGAGAGTATTGCTCACCTCCTTCTGAGGGTGCGCGAGGCGCCGCTCCGGTGGAGAACGCGACGAATCGACGGCTGTGGAGGGAGCTCTACGGGACGATCCCGACGTTCCGTAGGCTCGATCCGTGACGACGCAGCAGATCAACGTACTCGTCGTCGGGGCGGGGCCCGTCGGCACGTTTCTCGGCGCCGTACTCGCGGCTCAGAGCCTCGCCGTCCAGGTCTGGGAGCGACGCACAGACAGCCCCGCCGGCTCCCGTGCCATCGGAATCCACCCGCCGTCCCTCGACGCCCTCGCCATCATCGGAGCGGCGGAGCCGGTCCTCGCCCAGGCCGCCCTCGTGCGCGAGGGAGTAGCACTCAGCCGTGGCCGCAGGCTCGGATCGCTCTCGTTCGCCGCCGCCTCCGCCACCCATCCCTATGTGGCGACCCTCGACCAGCACCGCACCGAGGCGATCCTCCGTGAGCGCCTGGCCGCCGCAGACCCCTGCGCCCTGCACTCGGGGACCTCGCTGATAGGGCTGCAGCCGCGCGATGACGTCGTCGAGGTGACGGGTACGCGACCCGGAGGCGCGCCGACGCAGCTCCGCGCCTCCTTCGTCATCGGAGCGGACGGCCCCCACAGCACCGTGCGCTCCCTCCTGGGCATCGCCAGCACCGGCCGCGACTACCCCGACCGCTACGCGATGGGCGACTTCGCCGATCCCGAGCACTCCAGCCTCCGCGCGAGTGCCCTCGTCGACGTGGGACCGGCCGGCGTCGTCGAAGCGTTCCCCCTTCCCGGTGGCCGTCGGCGCTACGTCGCCATCAGCGGTCGCGAGGGAGCGCTCAGGGCGCCGGGATGGCGGCCGGACGCCGCGATCGACCGCGACGCCGCCTCCGCGCTCGCCGCCGTCATCCGCGAGCGCACGGGCGCCCGCGTCGATCCCGCGAGCTGCACCATGCTGAGCGGTTTCGGCGCCCGACGTCGCGTGGCAGCCCGTAGCGGAGTCGGCCGCGTGGCGCTCATCGGCGACGCCGCACACGAGGTCAGCCCGATCGGCGGCCAGGGGATGAACCTCGGCTGGCTCGATGCCGCCGAACTCGCACCACTGCTCGTGGATGCCGTGCGGACAGGCGCCTCCGTCCCCTGGCGCACCTTCGCCCGTCGGCGCGTTCTCGTCGCCCGACGGGCCGCGCTCCAGGCGGAGGCGAACATGGCACTCGGCCGTCCCCTCGGTAGTCTCGGCCAGCGCGCTCGGGAGGCAGCGCTGTGCACGGCGCTCGCACTCCCCACCTCCGGCCTTCTCGCGCGCGCCTATTCGATGCGCTGGTCCTGACCGATCCTCGTGACGTGCTCGGCTTACGCGATCAGTCGAGCGCCAGCCAGCCCCAGCTCGACCACCAGCACGAGCGACGAGACGATGACGAGCCGGAACAACATCCGCGTCGGAGGTGCGGTCAGCACGAGACCGCCCCCCACCGCCGCGAGCAGCACGACGATCGCCGTGCCCGCGACCGCGAGGACCACCCCGGCACCCCGCACGGGATCGTCGCCGCTCACCTGCCCGAACAGCACGAGCGCCGCCGCGGCGACCAGAAAGCCGAAGGCCACGACTCCCGACACCCTCGGCCCGAGCCGATGGGGCAGCCCTCGTACGCCCGTGGCCGCGTCGTCGACGAGGTCGGGGAGGACATTGCTGAAGTGGATGGCGACGCCGAACACCGCACCGGTCGCGATCGCCCAGGATGCGGGAGTCGCGCCTCCGCCCGCCGAGACAGCGACGACGGGAAGGAGACCGAACGCGACGACGAACGGTGCCACCGACCATGCGGTGCGCTTGAGCCCCGCGTCATAGGCCCAGCCGGCCGCCACGAGGACGAGGTGAGCCACGGCCGACACCGGCCCGAGCAGGAGAGAGAGGACGACGGCGAGGGCAGCCGTGGCGACCGCTGCGTTGCGCACCTCACGCGCACCGATCAGCCCGAGCGCCACCGGTTTGTCGGAGCGGCCCACGGCACGATCGCGGTCCGCGTCGATCCAATCGTTCGCGAGCCCGATGGACAGCTGCCCCGCCAGGACCGCGAGCGCGACCAGGACGATCGCCCAGAGCGGCTTGCTCGCAGCGGTGGCCATGACCGTCGCCAGCACAGTCACCGTCGCCGTCGGGCCAGGGTGCGAGGAGGCGAGCAGGAGGCGCACCCGTGACGTCATCGGGCAAGCCTACGGTCCGAGGAATGGGCGTCCGTGCTGCATGGTTGCAGGGTGTGGCGTCGCGAGGGCGCTGTCGGAGGAGGATCGCGTGGACATCGTGCGCTGGCTGTTCGACGCGCAGATCGTCATCGGCAATCAGACGGTGCTCTGGCGCGAGGTCATCGGCAACGCGTTCGGGCTCGCGAGCGCCCTGGGTGGGATGCGGCGCAAAGTCTGGGCCTGGCCCGTCGGCCTCGTCGGCAATGTGCTGCTCTTCACCGTGTTCATGGGCGCCCTCTTCGACACCCCGAATCCGGTGAACCTCCTCGGTCAAGCGGGGCGGCAGGTGATGTTCATCGTCGTCAGCGTCTACGGCTGGTATCGCTGGACGCACCGCCCCGACGAGGCGACCACCATGATCGAGCCGCGGTGGGCCTCCTGGCGTACGCGTGGCCTGTTGGCGCTCGGCATGGTCGGCGGGACGGCGATCCTCACGCCGGTGTTCCGGGCGCTCGGCTCATACGAGCCGGTCTGGAGCGATGCCTGGATCTTCGTCGGCTCGGTGCTCGCGACGTATGGCATGGCGAAGGGCTGGGTCGAGTTCTGGCTGATCTGGGTCGCTGTCGACCTGGTCGGCGTGCCGCTGTTGTTCTCGGCCGGCTACTACGCCTCCGGTCTGATGTATGTGTTCTACGGAGCCTTCACCCTCGCCGGCTTCTTCGTCTGGCGGCGGGAGGGGCGCCGCCCGTCGAGCGCGGCGGTGACGGTCGGCTGAGCACGGCTGTCCTGGGTGTGCCTCACGGTCCTGGAGTGACGGTCTGCCGTGGACGGGGTCGGCAGCTCGTCAGGCAAGGCCGTGTTGATGGGCGAAGGCGACGAGTTGGAGGCGGGAAGCGAGGCCGAGCTTGCTGAGGATGCTCGAGATGTGGCTCTTGATGGTGGATTCACTGAGGTGGGCCTGCGCGGCGAGCTCCGCGATGCTTCTGCCTTGTGCGGCTGCGGCGAAGATCTCCCGTTCCTTCGCCGAAAGCACCGCGAGCACTTCAGGTGTGGACGTAGCGCTGGTGGAGATGTAGTCGCGCACGGGGGAGCGGTTGCCTGCGCCCGCGATGATGGTGCGGCCGGCGGCGACGGCCCGGATCGTTCCCAGGAGCAGTTCGGTGGAGGCGTCTTTCATCAGGAAGCCGGCGGCTCCGGCGGCGAGTGCTTCGGCGACTGCACTGTCGTGCTGGTGGGTGGTGAGGATGACGACGCGGGTGGTGTTGGTCGGGTTCTGGGTGAGGTGTCGTGTGGCGGATATCCCGTCGAGGACAGGCATCCGCACGTCGAGGAGGAGCACGTCCGGCCGCTCGCGGAGCGCGAGCGCAACCGCCGCCGACCCTTGGTAGGCAGCGCCGGCGAAGTCGAGGTCGGGCTCCGCGTCGATGAGCATCTGCAGGCCGGAGCAGAACAGGAGATGGTCGTCCGCGACTGCCACGCGGATCATGCGGTGACCTCGGTGACCTGCGCAGGCACAGAGGCGGTGACGACGAAGGCCGTGCCGTCCTGGGATTCCTCGGCGGTGAGCCACCCACCGGCGAGCTCCGCGCGTTCCTTCATTCCCGAGATGCCCATGCCCGATCCGATGGACAGGTCGCTGCCGGGGTGGCCCCGGGAGGCGATCTCGAGCAAGAGCGCCTTCGTGTCCCAGAGCAGGCGGACGAAGGCATTGGGCCGGTCACCACTGTGTCTGAGTGCGTTCGTGAGCGCTTCCTGCGTGATGCGGTAGACCGCGAGCTGCTGGCCGGCGGTGAGCGCGAGCCGTTCGCCCTCTTCGACGAAACCGACGGTGAGGCCGGCGGTACCGAAACGCTCGAGAAGCTGAGGAAGATTCTCCATCGTCGGTTGGTCGAGGCGGACGGCACTGGGGCCGATGGACTCGATGAGCATCCGTACCTCCACAAGAGACGAGCGGGCGACATCGGAAATCACTCCGAGCGAGATCTCCGCGCGACCGGGATCCACCTGAACGAGCTTGGCCGCGCCGTCGGCTTGAGCGAGGACGATCGAGAGAGATTGCGCCATGATGTCGTGCACGTCGCGGGCGATGCGGCTGCGTTCGGAGATGAGCGACAGCTCGCGTCCGGCCTCATCGAGGTTCCGCTCAAGAGCACGACGTTCGCGAAGCAGCTGCGTTCTTCCTCTCTTCAAGCGGTAGAGGTGGCCGACGGCCAGCCCAAGGACGACGACACCGCCAAGCGATCCGGCCACGATGGGACCTTCTGCCATCGAGAGGGCAATCGCACTGCTGGTGAGCAGCACAGACAGCACGGCACCGACGAGCGCTGGAGGACGCGTTCCGACGCGGAGGGCGGCATAGACGAGCCCGCTGACGAGAGGCCACGAGCCAGTGGGGTCGGCGTCGGCCAGGAGCAATGCCACCGTGGTCAGAGCGGCGGTGGCTCCGACGGCAATCCACGGCGTCTGAGCACTGGTGGCTATGACGAGGACGACCACGAGGATGACGGCACCTCTGAGCAGGCCCCCGTCACCGCCGATCCGACCGGCCTCGGCTGAGAACCAGAACCCGCCGAATGCCGCTGCGACGAGGACGTCGACCAGCGACAGTCCGGAGCGACGGGGAAACGTGGGCATGCCCTGACGCTAACCGGAACGAGCCCGGATCGACGGCCGACGGAGCGGCTTTCGTCCAAACGGACGAGAGAGCGTGGCTGTTCGGATGAAGCGTCCAAGCGATGACGCGCCTTGACTGATGACGGATCGCAACAAAAAGACATTCATGACCACTTCCCCTCTTCTCCCCGAACTAGGAAAGGTGACCACTATGAGGCACACGTGCTCCTCTGACTCGTCGGCGACCGCCACACACAGAGAGGAAGAGAAATGTTGTGGCGGTTCGGCGACGAGTTCCACTACGATGACCCATGCGAGCGGTCGCGAGATTCTGGGGAGAAGCCTGGACCGCCTCGTCAGCTTGGGGGGCTCCTTCCACGCTGCATTCCTGGGGAAAGCAGAACATCATGAAGAAGATCTTTATCAACGTCACCGCGGGGGCCGCTGCGATCGGACTGGCACTCGTCGGAGCGCAGGCAGCGAATGCCGCGACTCTCTACGACAACCAGAACTACGCGGGGAGCGCGTTCAGCGCGACCACCGCGGCGAACGTCGGCTCGCTGAACGACAAGGCGTCATCGCTGCAGAACGCCGGAACGCGCACCTATTTCGAGGACTCGGGCTACCTCGGGCGCAAGGTGGTGCTGAGCGGCAACTACAACTCGCTGCAGTCGATCTCCTCCAATTTGCACTTCGGGGAGACCTGGAACGACCGCATCAGCAGCTTCAACTAGCAGCCGCACGGGGACCCGGCCGCCCACGGCGCCGGGTCCTCGTCGCGTTGCTCGCGGTCGTTCCGCTGGCGCTGGCGGGGTGCTCTCAGAGTGCCGGCAGTGCACCCCTCACTCGCGATCCTTCCGCACACGCTCTGCTGGATCGGAGCTCAGGAGAGATCGTTCTTCCGCTGAGTGAGTACAGCTTCTTCGATTCCTCTTCGGCTATCGGCTTGGCGAACCATGCCGCTGATATCTCTGTGGCGCAGTGCATGAAAAAAGCGGGATTCGTCTATTCCGCGGCATCTGTCGAGGACACCAGCGTCTCGAAGGTCGGAGATCGCACCTACGGGATCTGGGATGAAGATCAGGCACGCCTCTACGGATACGGAGCAGCGCCTTCCGCGATCGATGCGGCCATCGACGCCGATAAAAAGGCAGGCGGCGCCCCGTGGGACGCCGCCTCTCTCACCTGCACGTCGCAATCAGATCCGGAAGTCGAGTCGCTGACACCTGGTAACGACGAGCTCACCGACTCTCTCGTGCCCCGCCTCCAGACGGAGGCATACAACGCGGCCTCCGCCGATCCCGCCTGGCAGGACGCTCGTGAGTCGTGGTGGCAGTGCCTGCGCGATGCCGGTCTTGAACCACGCACAGGGGCGAACGAATGGAGCTCGCGTCAGGGCAACGACCTCGCTGCCGCGACGGACAGTGCGTCCACGAATAAGGAGGAGGAGATCCGCGTCGCCTACACCGAGGCTCGCTGCAACAACGAGACCGGTCTGACTCAGACGCTGGGAGATCTCGAGGCCTCGTATCAGGCGCCGCTCGTCGCCGCCAACCAGGCAGCGCTGAACGACCTGAAGACGAAGAACCAGGAGCGCCTCGCCGCGCTGCGCGACTACATCGCGTCTCATGGTTGAGGGGAATCTGCGCAGACTCCGTCACCCCTGGCGCGTGGCGGTCTTTGGCGCCGTCCTCCTGATTGCGACGGCCGGCTCCTTCCTCGCGGGCCGGTTCATCCATCCTCCGGAGCGTGCTGCCCTTGCGGCCGCTCAGGAGGACGTGGCGGCCACGACGACAGTCCAGCGCCGCGTGGTCGACTCCCGGTCCTCTTACGCGGGAGAAGTGAAGGAGAGCCCTCTCATCTCCGTCACGGCGCGAGCGCTGCCGGACGTGCCCGTCGTCACCCGACAAGAGCTGACAGCTGGGGAGACCCTGGCCTCGGGCGACCTGGTCGCGGTGATCGCTGGAGCGCCCTACTTCGTGTTCACGGGACCTCTTCCGCTGTACCGCGATCTGCGCGCAGGTGATCGAGGTGACGACGTCGAGGCGCTGCAACACGCGCTGAACACGGCAGGCGCCGACATCGACGTGAGCGGCTGGATCGACTGGTCGACGACGAATGCTCTCGAGACCCTCTTTGAGGACGCCGGCTTCGCACTGCCGGAGGAGGTCGCACCCGACGGGAAGAAGACGACGACCATCCCCGCGGTACAACTGTTGGGGACCGCCACTGCGAGCGGCGCTCTCGTCTCTGCCGCCGAGGTCGGCACCACACTCGCGAGCGACACGCCCTTGATCACCGTCAGGACGGCCCCGAACTCGGTCACGTTCCGCGCCGACGCGGTCGCCTCCGCGCAGCTCACTCCCGACATCACACTCACCGCGCAGGCGGGAACCGCGACGTTCCCTGTCACAGTCACGTCGATCGGGGAGTTCACCGCGGGATCCAACGGACAGCTCCCCGGACGCGACGTCCTCCTGAGCTCCACCGATCCCGCCTTCCTCGCGCTTCCCCCAGGCGCATCGGTCACTGTGCTCTCCGCCGGCGCCGACGAGGAAGCCCTCGCGGTTCCCCTCACCGCGATCCGGCAGGACAACGAGGGCGACTACGTCAGCCGACGAGTCGTCACCGACGGGAAGACCTCCTCCGAGCGGGTCGCGGTCACGGTCGATCGCAGCGGAGGCGGATGGGCGGCGATCGAGGAAGGAGCCCTCGCTGAGGGAGACGTGGTGATGCTCTCATGACCACCAGTACCCCGCCGCTGTTGTCGCTGCGGAACATCACGAGAACGTTCGGTTCCACCTCCACCGGCGGCATCCGTGACATCTCCTTCGATATCTACCCGGGCGAGTTCGTCGCCATCGTCGGCACCTCCGGGGCCGGGAAGAGCACTCTGCTCAACATCCTCGGGCTGCTCGACCGCCCCACCGCTGGCGCTTTCTTCATCGATGGCATCGACACGGCCGGCTTGCCAGAGCGGCGCCGGAACCGTCTGCGGTCACATCGGTTCGGGTTCGTCTTTCAGTCCTCCTTCGTCCTCGGGCACGACAGCGTGATCGACAACGCCGCGCTGGGGCTGCGCATCCAAGGCGTCCCCCTCCGCGATCGCGGCACGGAGGCGAGGCGTGCACTTCAGTTGGTCGGCATCGACCATCGCGCCGCCACGGATGCGAGACTGCTCTCCGGCGGAGAGCGCCAACGACTCGCCATCGCGCGGGCGGTCGCAACCCGTCCAGAGGTGATCTTCGCCGACGAGCCCACCGGCAATCTCGACTCCGTCACCGGAGAGAACGTCCTTCAGCGCCTACTCATCCTCCATGCCACGGGAACCACGGTCATCCTGATCACCCACGATGCCGATCTGGCCGCTCGGGCGCACCGTCAGATCCGCATCACGGACGGCCGCGTCGTCTCTGACACCGGTTCGCGTCCCTCACGACCGACAGAACCAGCCGCACCCACCCGTCGGGTCATGGCGCGGCGGCGGCTCGACGAGAGCCTCGCGGACGACCTCGGCGAGGCCGTGACCTCCCTCTCTGCGCGCTATGTGCGGACAGGGTTGCTCACTGTCGCATTCACGCTAGGAGTCGGTGGCCTCATCGCTGCTCTCGGCGTCAGCGAGAGCGCCTCCGCTCAGGTGTCGCAGCGTCTCACTGCAGCGGCGCTCGACGAGGTGCGGATCACCGTCCCGGGCGGGGCGGACCTCCTCACCGGCGGTACGACACAGCTCGAGGACTGGATCGCCTCCGCTCGTGCCCTCCCCCACGTCGTCGATGTCGGCTACCTCGCGCAAGCTGGCGTCGAAGCCGCGCACATCCGGCATCTGAGCACTACCGAGGAGGAACCCACGGCGTCGCTCCAACTGATCAGCGCCGACCCCACCTACCTCCGGCTCGTCGGCGCGGTGCCTGACGGCCCTGACACTCGCGGGCTGCTCGCCACCTCTCCTGTCACTGGCATCGCCTTGCTCGGCACCGCCGCAGCGCGTGCTCTCGACACGTCCTCTCCAGGTCCGGGCGCTGCGATGTGGATCAACGATCGCCGCGTCTCCGTCGTCGGAACGCTCACGGCAGGGGCACGAGCTCCGGGAATCGACAACACGATCGTCGTGTCCCCCGACGTCCTCGCGAGCTCGCCAAGCGTGTCCGTGTCCCTCTTGGTGCGCACAGAACCCGGATATCCAGCCCCTCTCGCGGAAGCGCTGCCTCTGGCTATGGATCCCGGTAATCCCGGACGCTTCACCGTCGAGACCGTCGCCGACCTCCGGGCGTTGCGCTACGGCGTCTCCACCGATCTCGGCTCTCTCATCGGACTCATCTCAGCCGTCCTCCTCACCCTCGCCACAATCAGCGCCTCCACGACGATGTATCTCTCTGTCCACGCCCGCGCAGCGGAGATCGCGCTGCGCCGTGCGATCGGAGCGAGCCGCAACGACGTCGCACGTCTCTTCCTCTGCGAAGGCCTGATCATCGGCGTGATCGGAGGCATCACCGGCGCCGTCCTCGGCACCGTCACCACCGTCGTCGCCGCCTACGCGCAGGGCTGGACGGCCCTGCTACCCCCGAGCCTCACGCCTGTGAGCATCGCCCTCGGCGCGCTGACCGGAATTGTCAGCGCCATCGTTCCTGCTTGGGCTGCTGGCCGCCAAGAACCCGCGAACGCGATCAAGAACTGACCGGAGACGGCACACGCTTCTCACCCACCGCACCGGTGCGGGAGAAGAAGACGGCACCCGCCGCCGAGGTATCTGGGGAGAAGCCAGCGGCGGGTGCCGGACCATCGACGACGCACGAAGTACGCGGGGACGCCGTGGTCAACGGCGAGTGTTGCACAACCTCTCGCTCTCTGGCACAGGAGTGAAGACGCCAGGCCGTGAAGTCCTTGCCGTGCGCTCATGCGTGGTGGATGCTCCTCGGTCGGACGGCAGCTGGACGAGAGCCGCGGCGCGGTCTGTGACGCCGCGCCGCGGCAGGACCGCGGTTACGCCGCGGTGACGCTGACGCTCCAGGTGACACCGAATCGGTCGGTGAGCATGCCGAAGCCGGCGCTCCAGGCCGATGCGGTCAGCGGCTCGACGATCGTGGCGCCGATCGCAAGCGCATCCCAGTACCCCTGGAGCTCGTCGAGGGTGTCGGAGCCGATCGAGAGGAACAGGGCCTGATCGGTGATCGTGGTGTTGTTCTCTCGACGGGTCGAGCCGCCGCCGACGATGGAGCCTTCGGTGCGCCCGGGGATGTCATACCCCATCACGCGGAAGCCGTTCTCCGCAGCGACGAGACCGAACACGACCTTGTCGGCGCCGGGCATGTCCGCCGGCATGCCGAAGTCCGCGGAGGTGGTGATCACGATGTGGCCACCGAATACCGACTGGTAGAACTCGAGCGCTCGGCGCGCGTCGCCACGGAAGTTGAGGTGGGTGGTCGTCTGAATGGTCATCGCTGCTCCTTGAGGGTGTCTCGGCCGATCGGCTCGATGAGACGACCCTGCCTCCCATAGAGGTCAGTTTCTGTCCTCAATCGGATCTACCGTGAAGACATGACGACGACATCCCGGCTGCTGAACCTGTTGTCGCTCCTGCAAACCCGCCGAGACTGGCCGGGGTCGCTCCTGGCGTCCCGGTTGGACATCAGCGCCCGCACGGTTCGTCGTGACATCGACCGGCTACGGGAGATGGGCTACAGCATCCAGGCCACCAGGGGTCCGGTCGGCGGCTACCGTCTCGACGCCGGCAGCGAACTCCCACCGCTCCTGTTCGACGATGACCAGACCGTCGCGGTGGCCATCGCCCTCCAGGCAGCGCCCGCCTTCGGCGCTGGAGTCGAGGACGCTGCTGTCCGCGCCCTCGGTACGATCCGCCAAGTGATGCCATCCCGACTCCGGCATCGTCTCGACGCGCTCGAGGTGACCGCGGTCCGCCGCCCGGGAGACGCCCCACCGGACGACGTCTCACTCGACGTTCTCGTCACACTCGCACACGCCATCCGCGATCACGAAACCCTGCGCTTCGACTACCGCTCCCGTGACGCCGCAGGGGCCGATGACCAGCAATTCCTTCCGTCCCGCCGCGCGGAGCCGCATCACCTCGTCACGTCCCACGGGCGGTGGTATCTCGTCGCCTGGGATCTCGACCGCGACGACTGGCGCCTCTACGGCGTCGGCCGCGTCCACCCCCGCACGCCTCACGGGCCGCGATTCATCCCGCGCTCCGTGCCGGGCGGCAACGTCGACGAATTCGTCTCCGCCCGCTTCAAAGGCGCTACGACCAACGCGTGGCCCTGCCGCGGCATCGTCCTCCTGCATCTCCCGGCACGCGATGTTCTCCCCTTCGCCGGCGACGGGACGGTCACCAGCATCGACGAGCACACCTGCACCCTTGAATCAGGTTCCTGGTCCTGGGGAGCGCTCGCTGCCTCGTTCGGCAGGTTCGAGGTCGAGATGCAGGTCATCGGTCCACCCGAGCTCGCCTCCGCCTTCGCAACGCTCGCCGCGCGCTACGCGACAACGAGCACGAGCACCCCGCCTTCGGGCACGTAGCCGACGACCAGGCCCCGTCCGGGAGCCTCGCTGTGTTCGTCAGGCGCGGTTCACGACTGGTCGTTGACCATCGCGACCTTCCCCCACCGGGGGCGACGCTCGGCCGCATCGTGTGCTTCTGCGGCTTGCGAGAACGGATACGAGGCACGCACCGGCACGGTGATCGGCGCACTCCGGGTGAGCTCGGCGAGGATCTGCAACCCGTGATACCCGGAAGGCTCTCCGGCGAGGGCGCCGCGAGTGAACCGGACGCCATACTTCGCGGCGTCCCCATCCGCGATCGTGACCACACGGTCCGCACTGCCGGCCGCGGCGATCAGGGCGGGTAGCGCGCCGCCGCCGCGCGCATCGAGGGCAGCATCGACACGATCGACTCCCGCTCTTCGCAGGACACCATGCCAGTCCTCGCCGCTACGGACGGCCGTCACGCCCGGCAACGCCGCGACGACGTGCAAGGACTCTTCTCGTGCGGCGCCGAACACGCGCGCGCCACGTGCGACAGCGAGTTGCGCGGCGATCGAGCCGATGCCGCCCGCCGCGCCCTCCACGACGACGTTCGCGCCGGGGAAGACATCGAGCAGGTCAAGAGCGCGAGTGGCGGTCTCAACTGCCGATCCCGCGGCGCACGCTTCCTCCCACGACCAGGCCGAAGGCTTCTGGCCCCAGTGTGCCAGGACGGCGAACTCCGCCGCCGCACCGCCGAAGCGCGAGAGGGTCACCGTCCCGAAGACCTCGTCCCCGAGTTCCACGCCGGAGACACCTCGTCCTCTCTCGACGACCACACCGGCGGCGTCGATGCCGGTGACGTGCGGCACAGGCAACGATGCGGTGAGCGCTGACGTGCCGGCACGCAGGGACAGGTCAATGGGTGAGACCCCCGCCGCTCGCACCTGCACGAGGATGTCGCCGTCCGACACTGTGGGCATCGGCCGCTCTCCGAGGTGGAGCACGCTGGATGGTCCGGGCCGGTCGAACTGAACGGCGATCATGCGAGCTGCCTTCCCTTGGTGGTTGATGCAGTTACCGTAGGAGCACCTAGGAACATCGACTCCGGATCGAGCGGAAGTGGAACGGTCTCTGACCCAGATGACTCATACGCCGCGTGCCGACAAGGAACGGAACCGCATCCGGCTGACGGACGCTGCGACCCGTGCGCTCCAGCGAGACGGCTTGAACGTGTCGATGCGCGCCATCGCACGCGAGGCGAACGTGGGCATCGCGACCGCCTACCGACACTTCCCGACGAAGACCGACCTTCTCGAAGCAGTGGTCGCCGACGAGGTCGTGCGGTGCGCGTCCGCTGTCCGCGCCGCCGTGAACGAGCCTGACCCGTGGGTTGGTCTCGTTTCGGTCATCCACTGGTTCGCGGGGCGACAGATCGACCACCCGGGCTTGCTCCGCGTCGTGATGGACCTGTCGGGCAGCGACGGACCCTCCGCCCGGGCCCGCCGCGAGCACGCCGCTGCCCTCGATCGCCTCGTCATCGCGTCGCGGGCCAGCGGTGCCCTACGAGCGGACATCACGACCGAAGACATCCGCATAGGGATGATGGCGATGACAGTGTTCGAACGGGGGAGCATTCCTACCGGCAGCGCCGTCCGGGCGCTCGAGAGCATCGTCATCCGCGGCATCGCGACTGTCCCATAGTGGATGCCTCCGCGGGATGAACTGGCGCATCGCTTCGCCGACCTGGAGGCAGCGATCGAGTCCGCCGTGGAAGACGGTGGGCTCGTTCGACTCGATGGACGCGCGATGCGTACAGCGGACGACCTCTGGGAGCATTACGGCCACCATTTCTCCTTTCCGACCCCGGGCGAGAACCGGCCGGCCTTCCACGAGTACATCCGAGACCTGGCATGGTTTCAGGCGTTCTCATACCTCACGGTGATCGAGCACGCCACTTTCGTACTCGCCGGCGAACCGGCGGAACGCGCTACTTTCCGCCGGCTGCTGAGCCGTCACCGGGCAGAGCTGGGAGAACAGCCCGGTGAAGGCATTCCGATTCGACTCGGTGTTCCTTTTCGGTGCGCGCGACAATGCTCTGATCCCCTGACGGCCGTCAGCAGCCGAGCCACGCCCGTCACGTGCGTCGACCAGCGCGACACTATTCCCAGCCCGTTGCCGTCGCATCGAAGAGGAGAAACTTGACTGATACCCTCCTAGAACGAATCTGGCGCGTATGCGTCCAAAATCTGCCGTGCACCCGTCTGGCAGAACTCGGTCCAAAGCAAATCTACAGCGTCTAGTGTGGCGACGCCGGATTTACCAGCTGGGCTCGCATTTTGTCCAGTGACTACTCGCAACGCCTCCTGTACGGCATTTCGAACGTGATACGTTCCGACAATATTCTAAATTCCCCACGGATTCGAAGAGGAATCCGCTTCAGTTGCTTGCTCCCGAAACACCAGACACCGCACTGCCCATATGTCAATAAGGTGGGGAAGTGAGATGTCTCCTCTTCCATACTCCGTGTGACCTGTCGACCATTTTGCATATGGTGACAAATTGCTCAAAAGAATCTACTCCTCTTGTCGACGCAGAAAGATATTGGATGCGCGGGGTCGTCCTCGGTGGTTTTCACTTGAACGACGAATGCTACTGAACCGATACTTGAAACCAAGAATTACCAGGCGCGCGCCCGCGACACCTCATTGCCTTGACCAGATGCCTCACCCCGTCATCCTGGGTAAGCACACAAGGGCACACCAACGCCTCCGACGACCACTTGGGTGCACAGCATTGCGAATCTCGGAGCGCGCCGCCGAGGCACGTCGGACGTTGAACCGGCGTGTGACACCGCCGCCAGGTTGCCGACCGCCAGCGAGAACAGCGCGGCCATCACCATTGTGCACGGGCTCACGACCCGCAGTCGAAGAACGGCCTCTGGTCTCGCCCTTTTCGATCGACTCGCGAACTTTGCGGAAGGAGATCGCACCGACCATGAGTGAGAAACCTCAGAGAGCGATCCGGACAAACGAGAACGGCCCGCCGAAGCGGGCCGTTCTGCTCTGTCTCAACCAGAGTGCGCCCGGAGGGATTCGAACCCCCAACCTTCTGATCCGTAGTCAGATGCTCTATCCATTGAGCTACGGGCGCAGTGCATCGCGTGGCCGGGAGGCGCACGCAACGAGGTACGACTATACATGCCGCGAGTCGCCTCCGCGAATCGGCTGCGACCCTCCTGGAGGGCGCTACGGGACGGGCGAGCAGCCTCCCCGTAGCGTGGGGGCATGGAGGCTGCTGCGATCGAGCTCGTGCGCTTCGTCGTCTCGCCCCTGCACCGCTTCGAAGGGCGCCCGGCCGACGGTCCGATCCCGTTCGAGGGCAATGAGCAACCCGAGCGGATCGAGATCCGGGCGGGGCTCGGGATCGTTGGCGACCGCTATTTCGCGCAGCGCGCACACCGGACAGCTGCGGTCACGCTCTTCGCGCTCGAGTCGCTCGACCATGCGGCACATGAACTGGGTCGTGGTCCCTTCGATCCGGCAGACGTGCGCCGCAACATCGTGGCGCGCGGAGCCGACATCGATGCCCTCGCGGGCCGCACCTTCGCGCTCGAACAAGACGGCGAGCGGATCGAGTTCCAGGGCGGCCGTCCGGCGAACCCTTGCGCATGGATGGACGTCGCCCTCGCACCGGGTGCGTTCCGGGCCCTGCGCCGACGCGGAGGGGTGCGCTGCGCTCCGCTGACCACAGGCGTCCTCCACATCGGGCCGGCCCGCCTGATTCTCCACAGATCGGACGACATGCTGATCTGAGCCGATCCGCGAGTACCTAGGCTGGCACCCATCGATGCCCGCCACCCCCGGCGAGTCCCACGTCCACGCTTGAAGGAGGCCGCATGCTCCGTCCGAGCGACATCCTGCCGACGCTGCGCCGCGGACTCCGAGACATCGTGTCGACTGCGCGTTCCCGCCGACGCGACCCACGACGTCGATACCGCGCTACGGACGTCTCGGTCCAACGCGTGCACCACAACGGTGTCTGGGCGCGGGTCAGCACCGTCGGGCGCGACGGTGAGCGGACCTTCGTGTTGGTGCCGGGCATCGGAGTCGCGGCCACCTACTTCGAGCGGCTCGCTCCCGCGCTCAACGAATTCGGTCCAGTGCACGCCCTCGACCTGCCGGGATTCGGCGGCGTCCCGCACCCTGTCGGGACGCAGAAGATGGGGATCGGCGAGTACGCCGAGCTGGTGGGGGCGGTCATCGATGAGCTCGGCCTCGACGATCCGGTCGTCCTCGGCCACTCCATGGGCACCCAAGTCGTCGCCGAACTCGCTGCGCGGAGGCCCGACCTGACGACCATCGTCCTACTCGGTCCCGTCATGAATCGGCGCGAGCGGAGCGTCCCGGTCGCGGCGCTGCGGTTCGCACAGTCGAGCCTTCGCGAGCCTCCCAAGGTCGCCGTGCTCGCCGCCGCGGCCTACGTGCTCTGCGGCCCACGCTGGTTCTCCCGCGTCCTCCCCGCGATGATGCACTACCCGATCGAGCAGACAGTGCCGCTGATTCGCGCCTCGACGCTCGTGATCCGCGGCGAGTTCGACCGTCTCGTGCCGCGGGAATGGACGGAGGAGATCGCCGACGCGATCCCGCATGCGCGGGCGTGGGAGGTCCCCGGCGCCTCCCACTCCGTGATGCACGCCCACGCGGAGGAGGTCGCGCGCCTCTGCGTCGAGCACGCACGCGCCCCCCGACCTGACCCTGACGAGGCGGCCGTCCGGCGGTATCCCGACGCCGAGGTCGACCGTCCGGACGAGGACGACGCCTCCAGTCCCGATCCGATCGGCGCCCTTCGAGGCCGCCTCACCGAGCTCACCGGAATCCTCGTCGATGACGACTCGCTCATCGCCGAGGGCAAGACCCAGCATGCGGAGGCGAGCGACCCGGTGGCACTACGCGAGCAACCCTCCCTCCTCCACGACGACTCGTCCTAGCGCCGTTCAGGACTCCTCGCCGACGATCTCTTCGCGGATCCGCCGCAGATCCTCGGCGAGGGCCCCGAGCAGGATCCAGTGCTGCGGATGCGGCGTCACGATCACGAGGGGCGCCGTGAGCGCCGGCATCTCGTCGGTGATCGCCTCCGGCTCAGGGATCGCCACCGCCGATTGCACCAGCAGCCTGAGATCGTGCGCCGCGCGATGCAACTGCACCGCGATGTCGGCGATCGTCGGCTCGTCGATGAGCTCGGCGTCGTAGAGATCGTGGACCGTCCGCGTCATCCCGCGCACACGGGTGACGATCCGCCCCAGCCGGGGCATCACGGAGTCCAGGGCGCCGAGACGATCCCGGTGCGCGGAACGGCGCGGGTTCAGCCGCAGCGACTCCGCGCCGGTACCGATCGCCTCCTCGGCCTTGCGTTGCATGGTCTGCAACAGACGCGCATTGATCAACAGCTCGTCCAGGCGACGGCTGGGCACCGGCTCCTGCAGGGCGTCGGCCAGGTCATCGAGGGCCCCGGCGAGCTGCGCAGTGAGGTCGCCTACCGCGCGCTCCGCGGGCGCAAGAGCCACGGGAGGCACGATGAGGCCGTTCACGATCACGCCGATGAGCGCGCCCACCAGTGTCTCGAGGATCCGATCGGCCGCATAGTTGGGCGTCACCGAGCCCACGGAGAGCACGAACATCGCGCTGATCGGGATCTGCACGGCGGAGGCGGGCGTGAGCCGCACCGCCCAGCCCACCACGATCGCGGCCACGATCGCGAGGAGGACGATCGCGCTCTCGCTACCGAAGAGGGTGCCGATGATCGAGCCGACGACCACACCGATGATCACTCCGACGCTGCGCTCCAAGGCCTTCGAGAAAGACTGGTTCACGCTCGGCGCGACCACGAGCAGCGCCGCGATCGCCCCGAAGACCGGCAGCGTCCCGGGGAACACCAGCGCGGCGATGATCCAGGTCGTCACCGTAGCGACAGCCGTCTTCACGAGCTGCAGCAGCGGCGGCCTCGTCGCCACGGTGAAGCTCGAGGTCAGACGCATGGGTCCACGCTAGCGAGCAGCGGAACGCGTCACCGTTCGGCCGCACTCTCGATGCTCGCGAGCACGATCCGCAGCGCCCGGGTCGCCTCCTCGAGCTGACGCCTCGACGCGCCCGCAAGAAGGGCCTGCTCGACCGAGAGGACCTCCGGGAAGGCGCGGTCTATCAGCTCGACCCCGGTACCGCTCAGGCTGATGAGCGCACCGCGTCCGTCGGAGGGATTCGCCGAGCGCACGATCAGGCCCCGTCCCCTGAGGGCGTGCAGGCGCTTGGTGATCGCGGGTGCGGAGGCGAGTGCGACGGTACGCAGGCTTGTAGGCGAGAGCGGCGCCTCCGACCGCCGTAGCGCGGCCAGCACGTCGAACTCGCCGCGGGTGAGACCGTGCTCAAGGAGGCGCTCCTCGGTCGCGCGCACCACAAGGGCGGACGCGCGGATCAGCCGACCGACGACGTCGATGGCCGAGGTGTCGAGGGTGGGTCGCAAGGCCGACCAGCCGTCCCGGATCGCGTCAACGGCATCGCCGGCGAACTGTTTCATGTATACACTATAAGTAGTTTACCCGTGAAATACTTCTCCGGCCGGCGCTGCTCGGAAGCCGACCCGAGGACTCCATGCCCGCCTCTCCCACTCTCCGCTCCGCGCTGCCGCACCTCGATGAGCTCTTCGCCGTCGGCCCGCACGCCGGCGCCCATCGCGTCGCCGTCCGGGCGGGAGTGTCTATTGCCGTGCCTCTGGTGGTGCTCTGGGCGCTCGGCCGCACCGACCCCGCGCTCTACGCCGCCTTCGGCGCCTTCACCTCCCTCTACGGTCGGCAGCACACCCACCGCCCGCGACTGCGCCTCCAGTTCTCGGCAGCCGCTTGCCTCGTCGCGACGGTCACCCTCGGGACGACGGTTGCCCTCTCGCCTCAGCGCGACTGGCTCGTCATCCCGGTCGTCGCGCTCGTCGGCGCCGGCGCGACGTTCCTCAGCGACGCGCTGCACTGGCATCCGCCGGGGCCACTGTTCGCCGTGTTCGCCGTGACGGCATGTGCGTCGGTGCCCGCCGACCTCGGGCGCGTGCCGGTGGCGTTCGCCGTCGCCGCAGCCTCCGCCGGGTTCGCACTGTTGATCGGAGTGAGTGGTCTCGCGGCGCCGGGTGCTCGCCGCCTCCCGCCGACGCCGTGGCGAGCCTCGTTCGGAGCGTCAGCCGCTCGTCCGGCCACACGCGCGGCCATGGTTCGTTTCGCCGTCGTCGTGGTGGTCGCGGGCGCGATCCCGACAGCGACAGGCCTCGGCCATCCCTCCTGGGCCATGGTGTCGGCGGTTGCGGCGGTCTCGGGAGGCGACGCGGCCGCTCGTCTCGTCCGCGCCGGCCACCGGATTCTCGGCACCGTCGCCGGCGTCGCGATCGCGGCCGTCCTCTTGAGCCTGCCGCTCGCGCCGCTCGCCACGATCGCCGTCGTGGTGCTCTTGCAGATGGCCGCCGAACTGACGGTCGGGCGCAACTACGGAATCACGCTGGTGTTCGTGACTCCGCTGGCGATCCTCATGGTCGAGCTGGCGCACCGGACGAACGCGCTTGTGCTGCTGCGAGATCGCGGTCTCGAGACCGCAATCGGCGTGGCTGTCGGAGTCGTCGCAACGCTGACGGCGCACGTCGCGGCGGCGGCGCCTCGCCTCCCAGGACGTCACGGCACGCGATTCGGGGCGACGGCCGACGGCGACACAGCACGGCGGCGATGACCGCTGCCGACGGGCCAGCGATGGGCGGGACGGTCTGATCGCCGTCGCGGTGGCCGATGCGCCAGGACGACCGTGTGCCGGGAGCGACGAAAGGCCCTCTACTTCCGGGGAAGTAGAGGGCCTCACGGTGGCGGTACCGGTGGGATTTGAACCCACGGTGGACGCAAGCCCACACATGTTTTCGAGACATGCTCCTTCGGCCGCTCGGACACGGTACCGGGGTCGAGTGTAGACGACCGTCCGAGGTCGCGCCAATCGGCGGAGGCCACCCCGTCAGCTCGCAGAGAGGAGGAACGAGAGCACGCGGTCCCACTCGGACACGGCGAGCAAGTGCCCGCGGCCGGGCACGACCTCGAGGCGCGAATCGGGGAGCCGCGCCGCATACCACTCGCCGTGGACGCAACCCACGACCGCGTCCTCGGCGCCGTAAAGAAGGAGAGTCGGCGAGGCGACACCCTCCACGGCGAACCCCCATCCCTGCAGCATGTAGCCGACGATGTCGGCCGCCATGCCGACGGTGCCCTGCGCCGCCGCGCGCTGCAGCATGCGCTCGAGGCGCTCGCGGACTCCAGGGGCGTCGAGGACGGGCGCATCCACTTCGGAAGCGCCGAGCATCCCGAGCATCGTGGCCGCGTCAGGAGCCGGACCGAACGCACCCTCGAGGATCAGGGAGAGCGACCGCACGGCGGCATCGAGCGGCTCGGCGCGGAGGCGCTCGAGCATCGCCCTGTTGTCCTCTCCGACCCACGGCACCTCCTCGTCGGGAGCGGGCGTCGCGATCACGGCGACGCGGTCGACAAGGCCGGGGTAGTTGGCCGAGAGGGCGAGGGCGACACGGCCTCCCGCCGACCAGCCCGCGGCCCCGACGGAAGCAACCCCCGCGGTTGCGAGGTACTCGGCGATGTCGGCCGCCGCCTGCTCGGGATTCGCGCCAGCCCCGGCTCCCGCCGGGTCGACGCCGGTGAGGAGTGACGATGCACCGTATCCCGGGCGATCGAACGAGAGAATGCGTACCCCGTGCCGTGCCGTGGCCGCGGGGTCGGGATCGAGATCGGCGGAGCCCGGAGCGGGGTGGCAGAGCACGACGACGCGCTCCGCGCGCTCCGGACCCGACCAGCTCACGCCGAGGGAGCGGCCGGACTTGAGAAGGTGCACTGTCGACGCCATATGCCCAGTGTTCCGCAGAGCACCGACATCGGACGGTCGCCGCTCGGCGCGACGGGAGATCTCCACAGGGGCGGTCTCTCGTGATCTCTCCACAGACCGACGACACGCACCTCGAATGTCGGAGGTCGGCAGTACTGTCGAAGACACGTTCGAATGCTGCACCCGCAGAGCGCAGGATTCGCCCGACCGAGAGGACACCATGGCCGCATCGAAGACGCGCATCGCCGCCTACCGCTGCTCCGAGTGCGGCTGGACGACCGCCAAATGGGTCGGGAGGTGCGGCGAGTGCCAGCAGTGGGGAAGCGTCGTCGAGAACACCGAGCGCACTGGCCTCATGCGTGCCATGACACCTGTCGTGCCGTCGGCAGGCCGGGTCGCCCGACCGATCACGCAGATCCAGACGACGTCCGCCGCGCACCGCCCGACAGGAGTCGGCGAGCTCGACCGGGTGCTCGGAGGGGGCATCGTCGCGGGCGCGGTCGTCCTGCTCTCGGGCGAGCCCGGAGTGGGCAAGTCGACCCTCCTGCTCGAGGTCGCCTCTCGTGCTGCCGCCGAAGGTCAGCGCGTGCTCTACGTCAGTGCCGAAGAGTCGGCCGCCCAGGTGCGGATGCGCGCCGAACGCACGGGGGCGATGCACGACAGCCTCTATCTCGCGGCAGAGACCGATCTGGCCACGGTGCTCGGCCAGATCGACGAAGTCCGCCCCGATCTGTTGATCGTCGACTCCGTACAGACCGTAGCGAGCGACACGGTCGACGGCCTGCCGGGCGGTCCCAGTCAGGTCCGCGAAGTCGCCGCCACCCTGATCCGAGTCTGCAAAGAGCGGGCACTGCCGCTCGTGCTCGTCGGGCACGTGACGAAGGACGGCTCGATCGCCGGTCCGCGACTGCTCGAGCACCTCGTCGACGTGGTCTGCCACTTCGAAGGAGACCGCCAGACGGCTCTGCGCTTCGTGCGCTCGCTCAAGAACCGCTTCGGCCCCACCGACGAGGTCGGCTGCTTCGAGATGACCGCCGAGGGCATCGCCGAGATCCCCGATCCGAGCGGTCTGTTCCTCAGTCGCACGCGCTTCCCCACCCCGGGCATCTGTGTCACGGTCGCGATGGAGGGGCGCCGCGCGCTGCCCGTCGAGATCCAGGCGCTAGTCATCGCCAACGACGGCGAGCATCCCCGCCGCGTCACGAACGGTGTCGACCCCTCTCGGGTGGCCATGATCCTGGCCGTACTCGAACGACAAGCAGGCATCCCCCTACGCCGCTGCGACGTCTACGTCTCGACGGTCGGAGGCGTCAAGCTCTTCGAGCCCGCCGCCGACCTCGCCATCGCGGTCGCCATCGCCTCCGCCCACGCCTACACGCCGCTGCGCCCCGGCATCGCCGCTTTCGGCGAGATCAGTCTCTCGGGAGACATCCGTCCCGCCTCGGGCGCCAAACAACGAGCCGGAGAAGCAACGCGACTCGGCCACGCCTCCCACCTCGATTCCAGCGCATTCACACTGGCGAGCGCGATCACCCACGCGCTGGTTCCGGTTCCCGAGCGGATCCCCGCCGGCTGACGCCGACGCACCCACGAGTCGACCATGCACGCACCTAGGCTGGCGCCGTGACCAGCAGCGAAGGAGGCGCCGTCGAGCGGCGAGGCTTCTCGATACCCGTACTGCTCGACCAGGCGTTCTTCATCCTCGGAGGCGTCGCCGCCGTCCTTCTCGCGGTCGTCCTCGTCGACGACGGCCTCCGATCCGGTTGGGCACAGATCGGCTTCTACGTCGCCGTCTGGGTGCTCGTCGCCTACCTCGCACTCCCCCGACTGCACCGCATCCTCACCCGCCTCTACGTACCCGACTACTTCATCGGACGAGCACGGACGAGCGACGGTCTGCTCGGAGACCCCGTCAACCTCGCCCTGCACGGCAGCGACGCCCAGCTCGTGCACGCCATGACGAGCGCCGGATGGACGAGAGCCGACGAGGTGACGCTCCGCAGCAGCTGGCGCATCGTCGTCTCGACGCTGACCCGCCGCAGCTATCACGAGGCACCCGTCTCGCCGCTGTTCGTGTTCGGAAGACAGCAAGACGTCGCATTCCAGCAGGAAGTCGCCGGCAATCCGGCCAAGCGCCACCACGTCCGCTTCTGGCGATGTCCAGACGGCTGGCTACTGCCCGGCGGGTTCCCCGCCGAATGGGTCGCGGCGGGCACCTTCGACCGCAGCGTCGGGCTCTCGCTGTTCACGCTGCAGGTGACCCACAAGATCTCACCCGACACCGATCGGGAACGCGACCATATCGTCGCCACGCTCGTCGCCCGGCATCCCGAGGCCGTCATCGACGTCATCCGCGACTTCTCCACCGGCTACCACGCCCGCAACGGAGGCGGCGACTCCATCGTCACCGACGGCGACCTCCCAGTCGTCGACCTCCGCGCGGTCCCCATCGCCACCGCCACCGCCACCATCGAACCAGCGGCCTCGACCGAGCTCGCCGGACCAGGCACCCGCTCCACCCGTCCCCGTCGCCCCGCCACCACCCGCGTCGGAGCGCTCATGCTCGTCGCCCGCGCTCTGGCCTACGCCCTACAGACCGCCCTGCTGCTCACCGGCGTCGCCTCCCTCGACGACCTGACAGTGCTCGACGGCGGATCCAGCGACGGCACACCGACCGACGCCGACACGACACGCATCGTCGCCGCCGCCGTCCTCGGTGCGGCAATGCTCGTCTGGCTGGTCCTCGGGGCGCTCGTCCTCCGCGGATCCGCGACGGCACGACTCCTCGCCCTCTCCTCGAGCGTGCTCAGCACCCTCGCGGCATTCACCGCGGTCCTCCAGGGAGGTGCGGCGATCAGCCTGCAAACCAACCTAGGCAGCGTCGCCTTCGACATCCTCGTGCTCCTCGCCCTCTCGAGCCGCAGCTCCCGCGACTTCGCCGCCGCCCGGAGCCGCGACCGCCGATCACGACGGCGAAGAACGGGCCATGCCACCGGCTAGGACCAGGGCCGCGCTCGCTCCGGCCCAGCAGCTACACGCCTCCCCCACCGCCCCCACCGCCCCCACCGCCAGAGCTGCCGCCCCCGCCTGCACCACCACTCGACGAACTCGACGCCGAGCCCACGAAACTCGATGCCGACGACGAGAACGACGACACGCTCCCCACGAACGCGGCAGCACGAAAGCCGCTCGTACCCGAATACCAGAGCGGCGCCTCCCCCTCACGCTCATACACAACCGCCAACGCCTCCGCCCACTGCTTCTCGAGCCCGACCAGCACCGCCCAGGGCAACAGCCGCTCCGTCACCTCGACGACATCGACCGTTCCAGCCGCACGACGCTCCGCACCCCGCGGCGACTGCAACACGGCCAAACGATCGGCCTCCGCGAGCCGGATGTACAGCGTCAGTCCTCGCACGTGGTCGCGCAGCTCCGCGCCCGCCGCGGTCAGGGGCACCTTCGACACCAGGACGATCGACGCCGCGGCCATCGCGACCGCGACCGCGAGCAACACCCCCGGAAGCAGGCCGCCGAGCGACGACGAGACCACCACGACTCCGCCGACGAACGCCGCAGTAAACGCCAGCACAGCCACGACGACGAGCACCACCGACCCGACGACCGTCCCGGCTCGCCTCAGTCCAGCCTCCGTCGTCCTCTCACTCAGTCCATGCACGAAACCCGACACCGCCGCGCCGAACGCCCGATCGCGCCCCGACAGCTCGCGCACCGTTCCGGGCACTCGACCGAACGCCACGTCGAAGAAGCGGCGGTCATCGGAGGGAACGGTCCGCGGCCTGCCCGCACGCCGTGGAGCCGCCGCCGCCGGATCGAGCACGCGCAAGGCGAATGCGGGCTTCCTCCCACCCGCCGTCTCCTCGATCCGCACCAGTCCGCGCACAGCCGCGTCGAGAAACGCCGCCGTCGGCGCCTTCGCCGTCTTCCCCACCAACGCTGCCGAGAGGAACAGCCCCTGAGCCGGCGGCTCGTACTCCGCGATGACCGTCGGCCGACCGGGCGCGTCCCGCAGCACGGTCCTCCGCCGACGCACGGCGAGAACGAGCACGATCAGCAGCCCCGCGAGCCCGCCCAGCTGCACCCACGACCAGCCGGAGGCGAAGTACCGATCATCGCGCGGCGTGAAGGTCCCCGGGGCGAAGCCGATCGCCACCGTGACATTCTCACCACTCGCAAGAGACCCTCCCGAGGCGCTCACTCCCGAGGCATCCCGCCCGATCGAGCACGTGTCGGTCGACCCGGCCCGGCCGCGGTAGCAGCTCAAAGCTCCGGTCATCGCCTCCTCGAGGCCCTGCCCGAGCCTGACCCGAAGATCGAAACGGTCGAAAGGTTGGCTCCACGCCGTGCCGTTCGTGTCCCAAAAGAACTCGTCCTCGCCGCTGGCCGTACCTGCGGCGGGCAACGTCACGTTGTGCTGCGTGTAGGTGAAGACATAGCTCTGGCGGCCGTGCACGAACCCCTCCTCGGCGCTCGTCACGAGGAGGAACCCCCCGTCGGTCTCGGTGTCGACGGCGCGGGGCGTTCCGCCGCCGTCGGTGACGGAAACCAACCGGACATCGGTCGGATAACCCTGGAAATCGAGCGGAATCGCGCGCCGGATCCCGTGGTTCTGATCGCTCTGCGGGAACTCCGCGACGAACGTCTCGGTCGTCGTCAACAGCGACCGACCCTCGGCGTCCCGTTCGAGGACGAAGTCGGCCGAGTACTCGGAGAAGCGGAAGTCGTCCACGCCCACGCGCACGATTCCCGCCGCTCCTGCCGCCGCGGAGGCGCTCGCTCGCTCCAGCGCCGCCGCTTCGGGCGCAACGACGAGCAGCAGCACGAGGGCCATCAGCCCACCGGCAAGCCACCTCCTCGCCCTGCCTGCCACGGGAGGCACAGACAGGACCGAGCCGAGCATCCCCCACATGGGCGTCAGCGTACCGCCGAGCCGCTGCTCGCGCCTCCGCCGGGAGGCCTACTCGAGCAAGAACTGCGTCGTCGACCCCGACTCGATGCCACCGACCGACACCGACAGGTTGTAGGCCGCCCCGCCCGCCGTCACCGCCTCCCGGCCGCCCGAGCAGGTGTCGGGCGAGGAGCGGGTACGGTCCCAGGTGATCGAACTGCCCGTCACCGAACGGCCCGCCTGGAGCAGCACACGAAGGTCGGTCGCGCCCGTCTGGCAGTCGGCGGAGGACCAGATCTGATCGGATCCGCTGGTGATGCGGAACACCTGCTGGCTGGTGCCGGCGTTCATCACGCAGTCAGCGTTCGAGATGTTCGCGAGAGACAGCGACAGCTGCGGGTTGACCCCCGCCCCGTAGCTGGTCGCATCGGTCACGGCGGTCACCGAGACCGAGGCGGCGGTGCAGGGAGGGATCGCGGCGGGCGTCCCCGAGTCGGAGGCGCTCGGGTAGAGCGTCGGCAACGGCGATTCGGTGGGAGTCGGCGCTCCAGCGTCGGGTGTGCCGACGCCGGTCCACGGCCGCAGGACGAGCACGACCACGATCGCGACGACCGCGAGGACGACGAGCAGCAGGACGGCACGGCGGCGGCGGTACACCCCGGCGGGCAGGCGACGGGGAGGCGGGGTCACCGGCACAGGCTACGACGCTCCACCTGTCAGAGCGTCTTGAGCATACGGGTGTTGCCGAGAGTGTTCGGCTTCACGCGCGCGAGGTCGAGGAACTCCGCCACACCTTCGTCGGGGGAACGCAGCAGCTCCGCGTAGACGTCCGGGTCGACGACCTTCTCGCCGATGGGCGAGAAGCCGTGGCGCGCGAAAAAGTCGACCTCGAAGGTGAGGCAGAACAGCCGAGACAGGCCCAGCTCGCGCGCGTCGTTCTCGAGGCGCTCGAGGATGTGATGGCCGACTCCCTTGCCCAGCCACGGCGTCGCGACCGCGAGAGTGCGCACCTCCGCAATGTCGTCCCACATCACGTGCAACGCGCCGCACCCGATGCGGTTGCCCTCGCCGTCCTCAGCGACACGGAACTCCTGCACGGCGCCGTAGAGCACCACGCGGTCCTTGCCGAGCAGGATGCGCTCGTTGACGAGCGGTTCGCTCAGCTCCTGGATGAACGGGACATCGCTCGTGCGCGCCCGGCGCACCGGGTACTTCCAATCAGCCACTCCCCCACCCTATTCCGCGACGGAGGCACAGGGCGCGCCCCTAACGACGGCGTGCCCGCCTCTCCGCAAGGAGGGACGGGCACGTCGAGGAGGCGGAACGCTACGCCATCAGGTCGGGCGTCGCGGGGCCTGTCGTGGCGGCTCCCGCCGTCGCACCGGCGCTGATCGAGATCAGCCGCGGCGTCGTCGTGAAGACGAACGCCCCGCCGACGAAGTCCACATGGATGTGGTCTCCGGCCCCGAGCTCGCCGTGCAGGATCCGCTCGGACAGCTGGTCCTCGATCTCGCGCTGGATCGCGCGACGCAGAGGGCGGGCGCCGAGGGCCGGGTCGAACCCGACCTCGATCAGTCGCTCCTTGGCCGACTGCGTCAATTCGACCGTCATGTCGCGGTCGAGGAGACGATCGCCCAGGCGCGTGATGAACAGGTCGACGATCTGCAGCAGCTCCGGCTTCGACAGCTGCGGGAAGACGATGACGTCGTCCACGCGGTTGAGGAACTCGGGCTTGAAGTGCTTCTTGAGCTCCTCGTTGACTTTGCCGCGCATGCGGTCGTAGCCGGTGGCGTTGTCACCCTCGATCTGGAACCCGACGGGACCACCGGCGATGTCACGGGCACCGAGGTTGGTGGTCATGATGATGACGGTGTTCTTGAAGTCGACGACACGTCCCTGGCCGTCGGTGAGTCGACCCTCCTCCAGGATCTGGAGGAGGGAGTTGAAGATGTCCGGGTGGGCTTTCTCGATCTCGTCGAAGAGGACCACGCTGAACGGCTTGCGCCGCACCTTCTCGGTGAGCTGGCCGCCCTCCTCGAAGCCGACGAACCCGGGAGGGGCGCCGAACAGCCGCGAGACGGTGTGCTTCTCGCCGTACTCCGACATGTCGAGCGAGATCATCGCGTTCTCGTCGTCGAAGAGGAACTCGGCGAGCGCCTTGGCGAGCTCGGTCTTTCCGACGCCGGTGGGGCCGGCGAAGATGAACGAGCCGGAGGGGCGCTTGGGATCCTTGAGGCCGGCGCGGGTGCGGCGGATGGTGCGCGAGAGGGCCGCGATGGCCTCCTCCTGACCGATGACCCGCTGGTGCAGCGCCTTCTCCATGAAGACGAGTCGCGACGACTCCTCCTCGGTCAGCTTGAAGACCGGGATACCCGTCGCCTGCGCGAGCACCTCGGCGATCAGGCCCTCGTCGACCACGCCGGTGGCCTTGACGTCGCCCGACTTCCACTGCTTCTCGAGGCGGAGGCGCTCGCCGAGCAGCTGCTTCTCCTCGTCGCGGAGGGACGCGGCCTTCTCGAAGTCCTGGTCCTCGATAGCGGCCTCCTTCGCCGAGCGCACGACGGCGATGCGGTCGTCGAAGTCGCGCAGCTCCGGCGGCGCCGAGAGGATCGAGAGGCGCAGGCGGGCGCCGGCCTCGTCGATCAGATCGATCGCCTTGTCTGGCAGGAAGCGGTCGCTGATGTAACGGTCGGCGAGGTTAGCGGCCGACACGATCGCGCCGTCCGTGATGGACACCTTGTGGTGCGCCTCGTAGCGGTCGCGCAGACCCTTGAGGATGTTGATCGTGTGGGGCAGCGACGGCTCCGCGACCTGGATCGGCTGGAAGCGACGCTCGAGCGCCGCATCCTTCTCGAAGTGCTTGCGGTACTCGTCGAGCGTGGTCGCGCCGATGGTCTGCAGCTCGCCGCGGGCGAGCAGCGGCTTGAGGATGGAGGCGGCGTCGATCGCGCCCTCTGCGGCCCCTGCGCCGACGAGGGTGTGGATCTCGTCGATGAAGGTGATGATGTCGCCGCGGGTGCGGATCTCCTTCGTGACCTTCTTGAGGCGCTCCTCGAAGTCTCCGCGGTAGCGGGAGCCGGCGATGAGCGAGCCGAGGTCGAGGGTGTAGAGCTGCTTGTCCTTGAGCGTCTCGGGCACGTCGCCGCGCACGATCGCCTGGGCGAGGCCCTCGACGACGGCGGTCTTGCCGACGCCGGGCTCGCCGATGAGGACGGGGTTGTTCTTGGAGCGGCGCGAGAGGATCTGCATCACGCGCTCGATCTCCTTCTCGCGCCCGATGACCGGGTCGAGCTTGTTGTCGCGCGCCGCCTGCGTGAGGTTGCGCCCGAACTGGTCGAGGATCTGCGAGCCTCCCTGAGGCTGCTGCTGCTCACCGCCCACGGCGACCTGCTCCTTGCCCTGGTACCCCGAGAGCAGCTGGATGACCTGCTGGCGCACCCGGTTGAGGTCGGCGCCGAGCTTGACCAGCACCTGCGCCGCGACTCCCTCGCCCTCGCGGATGAGGCCGAGCAGGATGTGCTCGGTCCCGATGTAGTTGTGGCCGAGCTGGAGCGCCTCGCGGAGGGACAGCTCGAGGACCTTCTTCGCCCGAGGCGTGAAGGGGATGTGGCCGGTCGGCTGCTGCTGCCCCTGGCCGATGATGTCCTGCACCTGCTCGCGCACGGCGTCGAGCGAGATGCCGAGCGACTCGAGTGCCTTCGCGGCGACTCCCTCGCCCTCGTGGATCAGGCCGAGCAGGATGTGCTCCGTACCGATGTAGTTGTGATTGAGCATCTTGGCCTCTTCCTGGGCCAGGACGACGACGCGCCGTGCGCGATCGGTGAATCTCTCGAACATGCTGTCACTCCCTACAGAACCCGCAGGGGTGGGCTCCGATACGTCGACTGTAACCAGCGCTCGCCCGAGAGCGGAGGCCTGTTCGCCCTGGGCGTGAGCCTGATCCCGGGGGTGAGGCGACGGCGGCCCGGGCAGCGTTTCCATGCACAGGCATAGACTTTCGGGATGAGCAACCTGGAGGAGCATCCCGCCGAGCTCCCGGTCACCCCGGAGCCCCCTGCCGGTGGCCCCGTCGAGATCCTGGAGGCGCGCCTCGTGCCGCTCGGCGGCCCGCGGGCCATCGAAGTCCGCCGCACCCTCCCCCAGCGCTCGCGTTCGACGATCGGCGCCTGGTGCTTCGCCGATCACTACGGCCCCGTCCAGCTGGGCGAGAGGGCAGGCATGGATGTCCCGCCGCACCCGCACACCGGACTGCAGACCGTCAGCTGGCTGTTCGAGGGCGAGATCGAGCACCGCGACAGCGTGGGGAGCAGCTCGCTCGTCCGCCCCGGCGAGCTGAACCTGATGACCGCCGGGAACGGCATCTCGCACTCGGAGGTCTCGACGGGGGCGGCGCCCGTGCTGCATGGCGTGCAGCTCTGGGTCGCGCTGCCGGAGGAGGCGCGCACGACGGAGCCGTTCTTCGAGCACCACCACAGCGTGCGGGTCGAGCGCCCGGGACTCGTGGTGCACGTGTTCGTGGGCGGGATGCTCGGAGTCGCCGTGCCCGCGAGCGTGTTCACTCCTCTCGTCGCCGCGCAGATCGACCTGGGACCCGACGCGAGCGTCGAGCTGCCCCGCGAGCCGGGATGGGAGTACGGCGTCCTCGTCGACTCCGGGCCGATCGGCGTGCAGGGGGCGTGGGTGGAGCCTCCGCACCTCGCCTACCTCCCCCCGTCGGGCGACGCGCTCGCGCTGACCGCGGGTCCCGAGGGAGGGAGGGTCGTGCTCCTGGGCGGCGAGCCCTTCGGCGAGCAGCTCGTGATGTGGTGGAACTTCGTGGGGCGCAGCCACGACGACATCGCCGCTGCCCGCGAGCGCTGGCAGTCCGACGTGATCGACGGACGGGACTCGGACGGCCCCTTCGGAATCGTGCCGGGGTATCCCGGGAGGCCGTTGCCTGCTCCCGAGCTGCCCTCCGTGCGCCTCAGGCCGCGGGGACGCGTCTGACGCTCGCCACCTCCGTTGCGCCCGCGTACGCTCAGGAGGCCGGATCCGCCGTCGCGGACGCCGCCTCGTCCGCCTTCGTCGCCGCCTCAGCCCGGTCCGTCGCCTCCACCGTCTCGCGGAACGCCCTCCGCGGATCCTGCAGCGCGCCCATCGGTGACAGATCGCGGGGAGCGACCGCGTCGACCAGCCATCCCGTGATGACCCGCCACTTCCGATCGAGGCTGGGCATCGCCGCGCCGTGATAGGCGCGGTGCGCCAACCACGCAGGAAGCCCGCGCAGCGTCACCCCCTTGATCAGTCCGGCGCCCTTGCCCAGTCCGTACTCGGCGACGGTGCCCAGGGAGGCATGGCGATACTCCTCCACGACTCCGCCGGTCACCTCGGCGACGAGGTTGCGCGCGAGCAGCTTGGCCTGCCGCACCGCGTTCTGGGCGTTCGGCGGGTAGTAGGCAGGCTGCTTCACCGACGTGAGGTCGGGCACCTGGGCGCCGTCGCCCGCGGCCCAGGCGCCTCCGACGGGCTCGCCGTCGTCGCCGATGACCCGGAGGCACGCGTCGGCCCTCACATGGCCCTTCGGCCCCCGCGGCGCATCCGTCGCGTCGAGGATCGGATTCGGCTTCACGCCCGCCGTCCACACGATCGTCGCGGAGGGGATGCGCTCGCCGCTCGACAGCTCGACGACGCCGTCCTCGCACGAGGGCATCGTCGTCTTCAGGTGCACATGCACGCCGCGTTCGCGGAGCTGAGCGAGCGTCCAGGCCGAGAGCTCGGGGCCGACCTCGGGCGCGATGCGGTCGAGCGCCTCCACGAGGTGCCAGGTGACGTCGCCGACCGAGAGCGAGGGGTGGGCGGCGAGCGCACGGCGGCTCAGATCGAGCAGCTCGCTCAGCGCCTCCACGCCCGTGTACCCGCCGCCGATGACGACGAAGGTGAGAAGTCGCCGTCGTTCGCTCTGGTCCGTCGTGAGGGAGGCCCGGGCGACGTTCTCGAGAACGCGGTCGCGCAGGTGCGCCGCCTCCTCCACCGTCTTGAAGCCGATGCCGTGCTCGGCGAGGCCCGGGGTCGGGAAGGTGCGGGTGACCGCCCCGAGGGCGAACACGACCTGGTCGAACTCGAGCGTGCGAGACGATCCGTCGATCGCCGCCACGGTCGCGGTGCGCTCGGCCAGGCTGACGCCGGTGACGGCTCCACGGAGCACCCGGGTGTGCTTGAGCGCCGAGACGAGGGGCACGGTGACGTGGCGGGGCTGCACGTGCCCGCCGGCGACCTCGGGGAGGAGCGGCTGGTAGGTCATGAAGGGGTTCGGCTCGACGAGTGTCACGTCGATCGGCGCCTGCCGGCGTCGTCTCTCGAGCCCCCAGGCCGTGTACAGGCCGACGTAGCCGCCGCCGAGGATGAGGATGCGCGTCGTTCCGGATGCCGTCATGTCCAGTCCCTTCTCGAACTCGACACCGGACACGGCGGACCCGCGCGGTGCCGAGAGACGCTCCGACGCTACGCGCGGCGCCGAGAGGGGCACAGGGACTTGCGCGAGGGGCGCCGCCGCCCTCAGCCGGTGGCGCGCCCGTCGCCCCGCCGCCTGCGGCGGTACTCGCTCGGCGAGAGCCCCGTGTGCGCGGCGATCGCGCGCCGTAGCCGCTCGGGGGAGGAGAACCCCGAACGGTCGGCGATGTCGCGCAGCGGCAGCTCGCCTCCGCCCGGCGCGCGCACGAGACGGAGCGCCTCCTCGGTGCGCACGGCGATGATCAGGTCGCGGAGGGTCGTCCCGCGTTCCTCCGCGATCGCGCGTTGAAGTGTGCGCAGCCGCACTCCGCAGCGCAGGGCGACCCCGGGAGGGTCGAGCGCCGGGTCGGCGGCATCGGCGCGCACGACCTCCTCGGCCGCCTCGACCATCTCGCGCACGCCGACCTTCTCGGTAGAGGAGTCGTGGCCGTCGGCCCAGAGCAGGCGCGCGAGGCGCAGCACCATGCCGTGGAGATAGTCGGCCTGGGTGGGGTGCTCGATGTCGAGCTCGGCGAGGACGCCGTGCAGCAGGGCCAGGGCGGCGGCCGTCAACGAGCTCGCGGGCAGCGCGCGGGAGGCGCCGACTCGCACGGGATCCGGATCCGTCGCCTCCAGCCGTCGCGCGCGCTCGCTCGGCGAAGGGCGCGTGCAGAGAACGAGGAAGCGCACCGCCTGCTCGGCCTCCACGACGACGGGCTCGTCGGAGGAGAGCACGAGCCCTCCCCGAGCGACGGTCACGCGCTCGAGACCCGCTCGCATCGTCAGCGAGCCCGCGACCGGCAGCGCGAACGTCGACGCACCGCTCTCGAAGCCGGGCCCCGGCCAGCGCGTCGAGAACGGGGTCGACGAGACGAGCATCACGCGGACCCGCTCGATCGAGGCGATCTGCAGATCCATCCTGAAGCCGTGCACCTGCTCGATCGCGAGGTCGAGCGAGCGACGCACGGCCGAGACCCCTTCCGCGCCGCGGAGCCGGACGGCGCGGACTCCGGCGCCGAGCGGCACGCTGGCGGGATTCGTGAGCGTCGGACGAGGGATCACGGTGGCGGCTCCGATCGTGAACGCGAGCACCCCTCAGCACTCGCGCTCTCAGCCTACAAGAGCCGAGTTTCGCTCGTGGAGCCCCGAAAGGGTGCCGTCGCTGTCCACCCGGGGCGACCGAGTGCCGCGGTCACTGCGGCCGACTGCTCGATCGGGAAGAAGTGGCCGCCCTCGACGACCCGCAGGGCGAAGGAGTCGCTCGTGCAGGCCGACCAGCCCGCGCCCGCGGCCGGCGGGGCGAGGCGGTCGGACGTGCCGTGCCACGCCTCCAGCGGGACGGAAACGGCTGCGCCGTGCACCGGCCGGTGGCCGACGAGCAGCCGCAGATCGGCGCGCAGACCCGGGAGGAAGAGCCGTCGCAGGGGGTTCTCGGGCAGCGACGCGTCGACAGCGCCCATCGCGACCAGTGCGGACAGGAAGGCGTCATCCTCGAGATCGACGACGGGAGCGAAGGAGCGGCCCGTCTCGGAGCAGGGCGGACGGCTCCCCATCACGAGCAAGCGGTCGGGCAGCGGATCTCCCGCGGCCTCGAGGAGGCGGACGGCCTCGAAGGCGACGAGCGCGCCGAGGCTGTGGCCCGCCAGCATCCACCGGCCGCCCCTCGGTGCGGCGAACGCCAGCGCCTGTGCGGCAGTAAGGAGCGTCGCGCCAGGACCACGCGGGCGCGGCGGCATCCGCACGAACGCCCGGCCCTCGAGGTCGACGGACCAACGGCGACGGAACAGCGCAGACCCGCCCGCGGGCGGCGCCAGCAGGACGACAGGCAGGCCGGTCATCGCGCGGTCCGGGGCCCGACAGGCAAGGTGCTCGCGAGCGACCCGGCGAGGAGCGAGCTGCCGACGAGCAGCCCGCGATACCCGGCGCCGAGGAGCCGTTCGACGTCCTCGAGCGACTCGACTCCGCTCGCGCTGACAGGCAGGGGCGTGCCGGTGGCGACGACCCGGTCGACGAGCTCGAGGCTCCGCTCCAGACGGGCGCTCCCGCGTTCCTGGTCGCGGATGTCCTTGTTGTTCACCGCGATCACGCACGCGTGCGTGCAGGGCACCACAGCGACCTCCGCCGCCGAGACCACCTCGACGAAAGGGGTGAGCCCGATCTCGAGCGCGTGCTCGACGAGGGCCTCGAGGCTCTCGCGCCGGAGGAGCTGCGCGGTCACCAGCACCGCCGAGACTCCGGCCGCTGCGGCGCGATCCAGCTGCGCCCGCCTGGTGAAGAAGTCCTTCTGCAGGACGGGGCGGCTCGTGGAGCGCAGAACGTCCTCGAGCATCGCGGGGTCGCCGCCGAACCAGCGCCCGGTGACCACGGAGAGGCACGGCGCGCCGGCGTCCTCGTAGAGCCGGACGAGCTCGGCGGTAGTCCGGCCGGCGGTCAGATCGACTCCGGCGGCGGAGCGACGCTTGATCTCCATGATCAGACGCACCTCCGAGGCGAGGACGGCCGCGACGAACGGCGACACGCTCACGCGGGCACCGCGCGGCGCCCGAGCTGCGGGGCCCACGCGTCGACCAGGGCCGCCACGGCCACCGCATCGAGGGCGCCGTGGACGCCGCGCGCCGAGCCGTCGACGTCGATCCCCTGCCAGTGCTCGCTCGCAGCCAGGTCCGCGACGCGGTCGGCGTCGCGGGCGCCGAGGCCCCCCGCGACGAGGAACGGCCGGTCGAGCCGCTCCACCGCTCGTCGGAGCACACCGGCGTCGGCTCGGACCCCGGTGCTGCCGATCCTGCCGCCCGCGACGGTGTCGACCAGGTAGCCGTCAGCCCCCGCGCGTCCGTACGCGCCGAGGAACGGCGCCTCCAGGAGGACCCCGCCGTCGAGGTGCAGCACCTTCACGACGCGACAGGCGCGGCCGGAGTCGGCGAGCCTCCGACGCAGCTCGTCGACGACGGAGGGCCGCTGGAACGCGTGCAGCTGGATCCAGTCGGCCTCCAGCGCGGCAGCCGCGAGTGCGATCCCGTCGGCGTCGGAGGAGAAGGTGACCAGCGCTCGGCGGATCGGGGACCGGTCGCGCGCGACCGCGGCCAGCTGCGGCACTGAGAGGGAGCGGGGCGAGCCGGGCACCCCCCACCACACACCCGCGTCGGTCGCGCCGGCGGCCGCGAGCAGGCTCAGCTCGGCTGCGGCCACGACTCCGCACACTTTGACCACGCGCGCGCTCCTCAACGCAGGCCGATCATTGCCGCGACCCGGTTGTACTGGATCTCGTTCGTGCCTGAGTAGATGGGTCCGGCCACGGAGTCGCGCAGGTCGCGCTCGATCCCGTGCTCGGTCAGGTAGCCGCGACCGCCGAAGATCTGCAGCGCGTCGAGACTCGACTGCAGAGTGGCGCGGCTGGTCACGAGCTTGGCGATCGAGATCTCGGTGGTCGCCGAGACACCAGCGTCGAGGCGGTCGGCCGCCGCCTGCAGCCACATCCGAGCCGTGTCGGAGGCGATCCGCATGTCGACCACCTTGTGGGAGATCGCCTGGTTCGAGCCGATCGTCCGGCCGTACTGGACCCGTTCGCGGCACCACTGGACGACACGCGCCTCGCGGCGGACCATCTCGCCGACATTGACGGCGAAGGAGAACAGGATCTCGCGCTCCATCACGTGATCGAGCACGAGGAACCCGCCACCGACCCGGCCGACCACGCTCGAGGCCTGCAGCCGGCAACCCTCGAAGGAGAGCTCCGCGAGCGGACTGCCCGAGAGCCCGAGCGTCGGGAGACGGCGTCCGACGGTGAAGCCGGGGGTTCCCGCGGGCACGAGGAAGGCGGTGATGCCCAACGGCCCAGGCACCTCCGACGTCCGGGCGTAGACCACGTAGACGTCCGCGAGGCCGCCGTTCGTGACGAAGGTCTTCGCTCCGTCGAGGACGAATCCGTCGCCGTCGCGCACCGCGCGGGTCGCCATGCCCAGCGCGTCCGAGCCGCTTCCCTCCTCCGTGATGGCGTGCGCAGCCAAGAGCCGCCCGCCGACCACCTCCGGCAAGATGCTCCCGCGGTGCTCGGCCGAGCCGAAGCGTGAGAGGGCGACCGCGGTGCTGGCCATCGTGGTGACGGCCGCGAACGAGAGGCCCGCGTCGTGGTTGAGGCGGCCGAGCGCCTCCAGCAGCGGGAGGGACTCACGGTAGCTCAGGCCGGCCCCGCCGACGACCGGGTCGAAGGGGGCACCGAGGATCCCCGTCGTGCGGAGGCGGTCCCACCCCGCACGGTCGAAGACGGTCTCGTCGGCGGGGCGCGCATGTGAGGGGTCGAAGGCCGCCGCAAGGCGCTCCGCGATGAGGTCGGCGGTCGCGAGGGCTGGGGTGTCGAGGATCGTCATAGGAGCGTCCGCTCAGTACTGGGAGTAGCCGGACGGGTCGAGCCGGTGGCGCTCGGTGCCCGTGATCGGCGGGTTGAAGATCGAGACAAGGTGGAGGTCTTCGTCCTCGGAGGCCCGTAGTTCGTGCGGGTCATGCAGGTCGAGGGCGTAGAGGGTGCCGGGGACGATCTCGTGGACCGTCCCGTCGGCCTCCACGACGGAGCCCGAGCCGGAAAGGCAGTAGCACGCCTCGATGTGCCGGCGGTACTGCAGCCGCGAGCGGGTTCCCGCGGCGACGACGGTGTGGGCGACGGCGAAGCCGAGCCCGTCGGCCTCGTTGACGAGGCGGTCGCTCGTGCCGTTGCCCCATTCGACGGTGGGGACGTCGGTGCGCTTCCTAATCAGCATGGCTGCTTCCTTCCGAGATGCGGTGGGTAGTGCGGGGGTCAGCGGGTGGCCGGCAGGAGGCCGGTGAGGAACGAGCGAAACGCGGCGACGGGGCCGTCGCACCCGGATCGGAGGGCGCGGACGCCGGCCGTGCCGACGATGGCCGCGTCGACGCCGAGCCCGGCCAGCTGCCGGACGTCGTCGGCCGTGGCCACGCCGAACCCGACCGCGATCGGAGCCGAGGTGCTGCGACGCAGCTCGGCGACGGTCCCAGCGAGGGCGGCGAAGGAGTCGTCGGAGGGGGTCCCGCTGCGGCCGTAACGGGCGACGAGGTAGACGTAGGCGGTCGCGTCCCTCCCGGCGGCGGCGATCGTCTCGGGCGACGACGTGCCGTGGTAGCAGGTGGTCACCACCGGCAGCCCCACGCCGCCCGCCGCGGCGAGGTACTCCTGCCGCAGCACGGGCGGCAGGCCGTGCACGAGCACCGCGTCGGCGCCCGACGCCCGGACGTCCCGCAGGCTCGAAGCGAGGTCTCGACCGCGGAGGGAGTGGCTCCAGTCGACGAGGAGGGCGACGCGCAGGCGCTCGGTGCGCTCGCGGATCCGGGTGACCAGCCGCAGAGTGGCGGCGAGGTCGGTTCCGGCGGCGAGGGCCCGCTCGGCGCTCGCGCGGATCACCGGGCCGTCGGTCACCGAGTCGGGGAACGGGACCGCCAACTCGAGGCAGTCGACACCGGCCTCGTCCATCGCGATGGCGAGCTCGACGAGCTCGTCGTCGGCGGGGTCGCCCGCGTTCAGGAACAGTGCGAGACCGGTCGACCTGCTGCGCTCCGAGAAAAACGGACGGGCGGGGAGCAGCGTCCGCTCAGGCATGGAGGGCCGCCCCTTCCCGCGCCTCGGAGCGCAGACGCTCGAGGAGGCCCGCGGCCGCACCCGACTCCAGGCCCGACCGCACGCGGTCGACGGCGGCGGGCAGCTCCGACTCCACTCCGCCGGCGAGCAGGACGACCGCGGCGTTGAGAGTGATCGTCTCGGTGACCGCCGTACCGAGCCGGCCGGACAGAGCCCGCGAGAAGTGCTCGGCCGCCGCCTCCGGAGCGACCGCGCGCAGCTCGGCCATCGATCCGGAGCCGGAGACGAGGGAGCCGGGCTCGATCCGCTCGACCCGACCGTCGGGCCGCACGAGCCGGCTGGGGCTCACGCTGATCAGCTCGTCCGCACCGACCGCACTCGAGCAGATCCAGTGCGACCGCTCCGGTCGGGCACCGGCGAGAGCACGGAGGGTCCGCTCCCCCGCACGGTCCGACCGACCGACGACCACGGCGGAGACCGGGGTGCGGGAGAGGAACGGCCCGATGACGTTGAGGAGACCGCCGAACTCGCGCAGGCCGACCGGGACGATCCGGCGCGCCAGGCGCACCAGCTCGACCGGATGGGCGTGCCGTCCGGGGAAGGCGAGGCCGTCGCGACGGCGGTACCGCTCGCCCTGCTCGGCGTCCGCGTCGGCGCGCAGGCCGAGACGGCCGAGCAGATCGGTGGAGCCGAGCGAGGACGTGTAGGCCCGCGAGCCCGACTTCAGCACGCTGGCCCCAGCGGCGGCGGCGGCGAAGGCGGCGGCCGTCGAGAGGTTCATGGTGGAGGGGCCTCCGCCGATCCCGACGATGTCGACAGCGGGGACGGGAGCCGGCACCGCGGCCGGAGCGAGAGAGCGCACCAACGCGACGAGTGTCTCGTCGCGGGGCAGCGCGCGCGAGGCGGCGGTCAGCACGGCGACGAGCTCTCCGGGATCGCCGGCGCGGTCCTCGACGCGGGTCCAAAACGCGGTCCACTCCTCGAGCGGGACGCACCGCCCCTCGTCGAGGAGGCGGACGAGCCTCGAGGAGGTCATCGCCCGTCGGAGCGCGCGCGGGAGACGAAGCCGGCGATCGCGGTGAGGCTGCGGAAGTTCTCCGGGTCGAGGTCGGTGTCATCGACTCCGACCTCGAAGCGGCTCTCGATCCAGGCGATCAGCTTGAGGAGGCCGAGGCTGTCGATGACTCCGCTGTTCATCAGGTCGAGGTCGGTGCCGACCCGCTCGGGCGCGGTACCCGGGAGGAACTCCTCCACGAGGTAGACCCGCAGAGCCTGGACGACCTCGTCGGGGTCCAGGGCCGCCTCTGCGGCGGAGAGGGTGGGCGTGGTGGTGTCAGTGCTGCTCATGGTCGTCCCTTTCGAGATGGCCGCGCGCCTGGGAGAGCGCACGGGATCGGTCGGTCTTGCCGGTGATGGTCAGAGGGAAGGGGGCGTCGGTGACGTGGAACTCGCTCGGGGCGCTACCGCTCGCGAGACGCATCGCCGCGAAGGAGCGCAGCTCCAGCAGGTCGAGGTCGGACGGGAACGCGCGCTGCACGACCGCGGCCAGCCTGTGGCCGGCGATCGGGTCCGGCTCGGCCACGGCCACGGCGGCGCCGACGAGCGGATGTGTCTCGAGGATCCGCTCGATCTCCGCGAGATCGACAGCGAGGCCACGGATCTTGACGCGCCGGTCCAGGCGCCCGAGCAGCCGCGTCGGCTCGCCGGGCCGGCGGTCGACCAGGTCTCCGGTGCGGACGAAGACCCGCCCGTCACCGCCGTCGAGGGTGACGAAGCGCTCGGCGGACGCCGTCCGGTCGAGGTAGCCCTCCGCCTGGAACGGCGTGCTCACGAGGAGCTCGCCTGTTCCGTGGTCGGAGAGCGTGCCGTCCTCGGCGCGGACGCGGACCGCGACGCCGGGCAGCTCCATCCCGATCGGCAGGGCCCCGGTGCCCTCCTGTGCTCCGACCTCGTGAGCGAAGCTGTCGTTCGTCTCCGTCATGCCGTAGACGTTCAGCATCCGCGCTGCTGGGAAGAGGATGCGGAGCCCGCCGAGCAGGTCCGCGTCGACCCGGTCCCCGGTGAAGACGAGGGTCGAGACCGAGGGGAGGGTGCGCCCGTGCGCGGTGGCGCTCTCGAGCATGAGCCGGTAGAAGGTCGGCACCGCCTGCACGAGGTCGACCGCACCCTGCTCGATCAGGTCGAGCACGTGACCGCCGCGAACGGCGCGCTCCGGCGGCACCAGAACCGCCCGGCCACCCGAGGCGAGGGTCGCCCAGACCTCGAGCAGCGTCAGATCGAAGTTGAGCGGCGCGAGGTTGAGCACGGTGCTCGCAGACGAGAGCGAGAACTCGCTCCTCGCCCACGCACCGAAGCGCTCGACCGCGTCGAGCGGGATCGACACCACCTTGGGGACACCGGTGGTCCCCGACGTGGTGAGCAGGAGCCGGGGCGCGGCGGATCCGTCGCCGTGACGCCGGCCGCTGTGTCGGGGGACGGCGTGCGGCCGGACGGCGACGGGGCCGCCGGGGCGCGGGTCGACCAGGATCCGGATGTCCGCGGCGGCGACGACCGCGGCCGAGCGGTCCTCCGGCATCGTCGGCGCGAGCAGAAGGACGGAGCGGCGGGCGGCGAGGGCGCCGAGCGCGAACGCGACGGTCCGCGCTGTTTTGTGGGCGAGGACTGCGAGCACGTCGTCGTCGGGCAGGCTCGCGGCGAGCTCGTGGGCGAGGGTCGCGAGCTCGGAGTAGCTCAGGGTCTCGTCGCCGCACTGCAGCGCGACGGCGTCCGGACGCGATTCCGCGTGCCCGAGGATCGCCGCGACGAGCGGGGATGCGGCGGAGAGCCGGGTGGGCGCGAACCGCTCGGCGACCAGCCCGCTCACGCCCCGCTCCGCTCAAGCGCGGGCGCGATGCCGATCCAGGCCGCCTTGAGGGCGGGCCCCCCTGGAGTGCGCGCCCGCAGGACGAGCACGGACGGGTCTTCGGCGGGGACCACGTCGACGGCGAGCTCTGAGCCGCAGAGCACGGGCGCCGAGAAGCGGACGCCGACCGACCGGATGCGGGACAGGTCACCGTCCAGCACCGCGTCGGCCGCGACCTCGAGCGCGAGGGCGACGACGCTCATGCCGTGCGCGATCGGTCCGTCGAACCCGGCACCGCGCGCCGCACGGGCGTCGAGGTGGAGGGGGTTGTCGTCGCCCGAGACCCCGGCGTACAGAGCGCTGAACGCCGCCGAGACCGGGACCGTCGCCGACACGACAGGCGCACCGGCCCGAGGGCGGGCGGCAGGGGCGGGCACTCGCTGCCCGGCGCCGTCCAGGTGCGTCCGGAGAGCCTCAGGATCGACTCCGCCGAGGAGCACGGTCGAGACTCCGAAGGCGATCTCGTCGCCGGCCTCGGAGAGCAGGACGCTGTCGACGGTCACCACCGCGCCCCGGGCGTCGGAGCGGACCTCACGCAGACGACAGCGCACCGAGGTCGGCGCATCGCCGTCGAGCAGCTCGGGACGGAGAAGGCGCAGCTCCTGGCCGAGGTGGACGACGACGTCGATGTGGCCGGCGACAGCGCCGAGGTACTCGGTCAGCGCCGGGTGGAGGGCGAGGAACGCCGTGACCGGGTTCAGCGCGTCGGTGCGCGACGGCCTGCCGAGCGCGGAGCGGAGCAGACCGCGGAGCGCGGTAGCGGGCGATGCTGTGGGGATCGTCATCGTGGTCCTTTCGAGGGGTCGGTCGGCGGGGTGTGCTCAGGCCACGACGAGCGCTGCGTTGTGGCCGCCGAAACCGAACGACGTGCTCAGGGCGGGTGCGGGCCGGACCTCGCGGGGTACGCCGGCCACGACATCGAGGGCGATCGCGGGGTCCGTGCGGTCGTGGTTCGCGACCGGCGGCACCAGTCCGCGCCGCGCCGCGAGCATCGCGACCACCGCTTCCAGCGCCCCTGAGGCGCCGAGCAGGTGGCCGGTGACGCCCTTGACGGCCGTGACCGGAGGCACGTACCGGCCGAAGAGCCTCCCGAGCGCCCGCGCCTCGACGGCGTCGTTGAGACGGGTCGAGGTGCCGTGCGCGTTGACGTGGCCGATGTCGGCGGAGTCGATGCCCGCGTCGCGGAGCGCCGCGCTCATCACCCGCAACGCGCCGTCACCCTCGGGGTGCGGCATCGAGAGGTGGTGGGCGTCGGAGCCCGCCGCGTAGCCCAGCACCTCCCCGTGGATCCGGGCGCCGCGGGCCTTGGCGTCGGACTCGCGCTCGAGGACGACGAACGCAGCCCCCTCTCCCATCACGAAGCCATCGCGGTCGGCGTCGAAGGGCCGACTGGCGAGCGCTGGATCGCCCGAGCGGGTCGACAGAGCGCCGAGGCGGGCGAAAGCGGCGAGCGTCACCGGGCTGAGGGTCGCCTCGCACCCGCCGGCGATCACGAGATCGGTGCTGCCGGAGCGGAGCAGGGTGACGCCGGTGCCGATCGCGTCGGCACCGCTCGCGCAAGTCGTCGCCAGGGTCAGCGCGGGACCCGTGGAGCCCAGCGCCATCGAGACGGCGACCGCAGCCGCGTTGGGCATGGTGACGACGGGCATCAGCGGGCTGACCGCCTCCGTGCCGCGGGTCGCGTAGGCGATGCTCTCGGAGTCGCTCGTCGTGCGGCCGCCGACCGCATTGCCGACCACGATCGTCGTGCGCTGCGGATCGACGCGGGGCGCGCCCGCGTCGGCGACCGCATCCAGCGCGGCGGTGAGGCCGTAACGCGCGAACGGGTCGAGTCGACGCAGCTGCTTCTCGGAGGCTCCTTTCGGCGTGCGGCGGGCGTCGACCTGACAGCCGATCGACACGGGGTGCGCCGAGGCGTCGAACCGGTCGAGGGTGCGGGCCATCGACCGGCCGAGGAGCAGGGCGTCCCAGACCGCCTCGACGGTGTCGCCCGCGGGGGTGAGCAGACCGATGCCGGTGATGACGACACTCTCGCGCCCGGTCACGACCCACTCCCGGCGACCACGGTCTCCTGGCGCTCCGCCGCCGCGCGGAAGGCGGCGATGGCCGTGTCGATGTGAGCCGGCGAGTGCGCGGCGGTGATCGCGATGCGGAGGCGGGCGAGCCCGCTCGGCACCGCCGGCGTGACCACCGGCAGTCCCACGACCCCCTCCTCGCGGCAGGCCGTGGCGAAGTCGTAGGCCTGAAGGTCGGTGCCGATGATCAGCGGGACGATGGCGGTCACGCTGTCGCCGACGTTCGCGCCGGAGGCGGTCATCGCCGCACGGAACCGCTTCGACTCCGTCTGGATGCGGGTCACGCGCCACGGCTCCTCGCCCAGAACACGGACCGCCTCGAGGGCGGCCGCCGTCTGCGCCGGAGCCAGCGCCGCCGAGAACAGGAACGGCCGCGCGGCGTAGCGCAGGTGGTAGATCAGCTCGGGCGAGCCGGAGACCCAGCCGCCCATCGAGGGGATGCCCTTCGAGAGCGTGCCGAGCTTGACGTCCACACGCACGGTCCGGTCGAAGTGCTCCTCGATCCCGCGCCCCGTCGCGCCGATCACACCGAGAGCGTGTGCCTCGTCGACCATCAGCAGGGCGCCGTGGCGGTCGCAGACCTCGCGCAGCGCCGGCAGCGGCGCGATGTCGCCGTCCATCGAGTACACGCTGTCGACGACGACCAGGCGGATGCCTCCGGTCGGCGCTGCGAGGAGTCGCGCCTCCAGGTGCTCCGGGTCGTTGTGGCGGAAGCGGGTGACCGTCGCGCCGCTCAGCTGGCAGCCGTCGACGATGCTGGCGTGGTCGAGCTTGTCGACGAAGACGTGGTCGCCGGGGCCGCAGAGGGCGCCGATCGTGCCCACGTTCGCCGCGTAGCCCGAGCTGAACACGAGCGAGGCCTCGCGCTCGGTGAAACGTGCCACCTCGTCTTCGAGCTCCTGGTGCAGCGGAGTGCTGCCGGCGAGGGCGCGCACTCCGTGGGCGCCGGTGCCGTACGTGTCGACGGCCCTCGTGACGGCGGCGGCGAGGCGGGGGTCGCCGGCGAGGCCGAGGTAGCTGTAGCCCGACATCATCAGCAGGCGCTCGCCCTCGACGTCGACGAAGGGCGTCCCCGCGACCGGGACGTACGGCAGGAAGCTGTTGCGGCGGTGCGGGGTGGACTCGAGGGAGCCGACCCGGCGCCGAGTGGCGGCGAGTTTCGCGGCCAGAGCGGTCACCGAGGCGGTCGACAGCGCCGCCTCTGCCCCGTTCCCGACCGCGTCCTCCTGTGCCGGGCTGACGCTCGTGTCCGTCGCGGTGCCTGCAGTCATGGTCCTCGTCCTCCGTGCCGTCGATCAGTGACGAGGACGATGCAACGGGGTGCGCGCAAGACCGGCGCAACCGGGTCGCGAGCGCGAGGAGGCGCGGAGAGCTTGCACCCCCTGCGCGACGGCCGGCTCAGCCGGTGCGGTAGCCCTGCGGGCTCACGCCGTAGTGCTTCTTGAAGGCCGTGCTGAAGCTGAAGGGGCTGCCGTAGCCGACCCGCTCCGAGATGGCCGAGAGGGTCAGCTGCGGGTCGAGCAGCAGATCGGCGGCGAGGGCGAGACGCCACTGCGTGAGGTACGCCATCGGCGGCTGCCCGACGATCGCGTGGAACCGGCGGGCGAGGGAGGCGCGCGAGACGGCGACGCTGCCGGCGAGCGACTCGGTGGTCCAACTCCGCCCCGGGTTCTCGTGCAGCAGCATGAGCGCCTCCTTCACCACGGGATCGCGGTTCCCGCTCAACCAGTCGGGTCGCGCCTCTCGAGCGATCTCGGACCAGGAACGGACGGCCTGGATCAGCACCAGGTCGAGGAGGCGATCGAGGATCGTGCCCTGGGCGATGCCGTCGCGGGCCACCTCCTCGGCGAGCGCCGCCACCATGGGGTTGTCGTCGGCGCGTACCACGAAGGTGGGCGGCAGAGCGCCGAGGAGGATGCGCCCCACCTCCCCGGCGCTGCGGAACGTGCCGACCAGCAGCTGGTCCTCGCCGTCGACGTCGTTGCCCCAGGTGCGCACGCCGGTCGAGAGCTCGGTCGAGAGGTCGCGCCCATCGGGCCCGGAGCACGCCTGCCCCGTGCCGATGTGCACGGTCGGCGGCAACCCGAGCTCGGAGGCGAGCAGGTACGGGGCGTCGCCGCCCACGACGAACACGTCGCCACGGCGCAGCTGCACGGCGGGCGCGCTCTCGGGGACCACCCAGCTGTGTCCGCTGAGGACGGCGACGAGCGTGAGCGGGGCTCCGTCCGAGACGTCAATGGCCCACGGGGAGCTCATGACGACACGGAGGAGGAACGCGTTGCGGGCGCGAGGCCCGTCGAGGAAGTCGGAGAGTGGGTCCACAGCGGAGACGTTCTCGTATGAATCTGAGTGGATGCAGAATTCACGTGCAGGTCTTCGTCGGCTGGTATAGATGCGACCATCCGTTCGATGAGAAGGACTCTCATGCTCACGTCACGCCTGCTCTCCGGTGCCGCCGTCGTCACATCCGGCGTCACCGCCGCCGTATACACGTACTTCTCGGTCTCGGCCATGCCCGCGCTCGCCGCGTCTGCTCCCGCCGAGGGCCTGGCGCGGATGCAGGAGTTCAACCGCGGCGCCGAGCAGGCGCCGTTCATGCTCTGCTTCTTCGGTGCGGCGGCGCTGAGCGTCGCGACGCTCGTGCACCAGGCGCGCGCCCCCCGCGGCGAGCGTTCCGCCATCGCCGTCGCCGGCAGCTGTCTTTACCTTGCCGGGTTCGTGCTGACCGTGGTCTACCACGTGCCCCGCAATACGGCGATCGCGCAGCTCGACGCGTCCTCCGCAACCTCTGCCGCGCCCTGGGCGGCCCTCGCCTCGGAGTGGACCGCCGGCAACACGGTCCGGGCCATGCTCTCGAGCGCCGCGACCGCCTGCTTCGCCGCGGCTCTCCTCGCGCGTCGGGGAGTGCGCCGCTCGCGCCGGGTCCCCGCGGCGCGGTAGTGGCCGCCGAGACGGCCTCCCCCGCGAGCGGCGATACCGACGCAGCCCCTGCTCCGGCTCGCGTGCAGCTCCTCGGCGAGGTCGGCGCCGTCGCGGCCGACGGGACCTCGCGCCGCCTGAACAGCTCGCAGGCCCGCATCGCCGCGGCCAGACTCGTGCTCGAGCGGAGGCGTTCCGGTACCAGTCGTCGCGAGCTCGCCGAGACGATCTGGCCGGAGGCGCTCCCGGACACGTGGGCCTCCGCTCTGCGGAGCGTCGTCACGCGCGTGCGCCGCCTGGTCGAGGACCTCGGCCCCGGCGTGGCTCTCGAGTCGATCGGCGGTCGCTATCTCCTGCGCCTCCCCTCGACCGTGCACATCGATGTCGAGGAGGCGGTCGAGAGCGCCGCGCGCGCGGGGGATGCCCTCGGCGACGGCCGACCGGACGAGGCCAGGACGCTGGCGCGCGCGGCAGTCGAGGTGCTCGACGCCGGGTTCCTCCCGGATCACGACTCGGAGTGGGCCGACGGCGTGCGGCGCTACCTCGGCGACACTCTCGTGGAGGCCTACGACGTGCTCGCCCGCGCCGCCCTCGCGGTCGCGGACCCGCCGACCGCGCTCGTCGCCTCCCGGGCCCTGGTCGAGCGCGCTCCCCTGCGCGAGAGCGGCTACCGGACGCTCATGCAGGCGCAGGCCGACTCCGGCAACCACGGGGAGGCGCTGCTCACCTACGCGCGGCTGCGGACCATGCTCAGCGACGAGCTCGGCATCGACCCGTCCCCCGAGAGCGAGGAGCTCTACCACGGCCTCCTCTCCGCCGGAGACGACAGGCCGCTCCCGGCGTCGGAGCGCGGTGCCGCCTCGTCCCCACCCTCCCCCGCATCGTCGCCTCCCGACTCGGCACCGCCGCGCCGGGCCTTCGTGGGACGCGAGAGCGCGCTCGACGAGCTGCAGTCGGTCCGGGCGGAGGCGGCGCCCGGCCGACCGGCGATGGCCATCGTGACCGGCGAACTCGGCCTGGGGAAGACCAGCACGGTGGACGAGTTCGCCCACCGGGTGGTCGCCTCGGGCGGTCGGGCACTGACCTGCTTCGGACGCGGCGAGGAGGGCCGCTCGGCCGTCGGGCGGGCGCTGGGCGACCGACTGGCGTCGCTCCCGTCTGAGGTCAGGGAGGTCGTCGAGCCCGCGGCGGCAGCGAGGGAGGCCGCCCCGCTCGTCCGCGCGCTGCACGCCTACGCGCAGGGCGAGCCGCTACTGCTTGTCGTCGATGACCTCGATCAGGCCGACCCCGCGACGCTCGACGTCGTGCGGTCGCTGCTCCTCTCGCAGGCGGTCGCGGAGCAGGCACCGACCATCTGCGTCGTCGCCACGGCCGACTCCTCGCGCCTGGACTCCGGGACCCTGCGGATGCTGCACGACCTCGAGCGCGCCGGTACCGCGCGACGCATCGACCTGCCACGCTTCGACGTCGTCGACGCCCACGACTTCGTGTCGACGCTGCCCGCGGCCGCCCAGGAGGATGCCGAGCAGCTGGGCCGGCTTCTGACGGCGTCCGGTGGCAACCCGTACCTGTTGGCCCGACTCGTCGAAGCCGACCCCTCGCGCCCCGACCTCGTCTCGACGCTCGTCGGCGGCCTCCGCGACTACACGCGGATCAGGATGATCGGGCTGTGCCCCGCGGCGACCCGGTTCCTCCGCGCGGCAGCGGTCTCGGGGCCGGTGTTCGACGTGGAGGTCATCGGACGCGCCGTCGGACTCGACGGCGACGAGGCGGCCGCAGCGGTGGAGGAGCTGGTGCGGCACGAGCTGATCAGCCCGGACGAGCCCACCGTCTCCGCGGCGCCCGAGGCGCGCCGCCCGGAAGAGTACCGCTTCGTGCACGGCGCCGTCTGCGACGCCCTCTACGCCGACCTCGCCAAGACCGAGCGCGTCCGGATCCACCGCCGTCTCGCCGACGAGCTGCGGGAACAAGAGGAGCTCGCGGACTCGAGCGCGGGGCAGCGCCTGGTCGCCCTCTCGATCGCGGCTCCGCGCTTCGACAGCGCCTCGATCGAGGCGCTGTGGCGGGCCGCCGACCTGGCAGGAGCATCCGGAGACGTCGGCGAGGCCGTGCGCCTACGAAGCGATGCGCTCGAGCTCGTGCCCTTCGACGACGCCGACCTGCGCACCAGGGCCCTCGCGGCCCTCGGGACCGACGAGCTCCGGGCCGGAGCAGCAGGCGGGCGAGGCCACCTCCTCGAGGCCGCGCTGGTCGGGCTTCGGCGAGGAGACGTGGGCGTCGCCCTCTCGGCCGCCACCCGTTTGATCGAGGATCTCTCCGTCGATCCGGACGGGCGAGAGGACGCCCGGTCCACCGGCGAGCAGCTGCTGGAGCAGCTCGCGGGGATCGACTCGCGAGTCTTCGACGACGAGAACACCGCCCGGCCGCTCGGCCACTTCCTCGTCCGGCATCTCCGGGAGGGCGGCAGCGCGGGCGACCCAGCGCTGCTCGCTCGCGCCATCCGCGCCCACCGGGCGGCGGCCGACGAGCGCTGCCACCCGCTGGAGGGCGAGGAGCGCGTGGAGTTGGCGCGCGGGCTCGCCGTTCTCGCCTCGCGCGCCGGCGACCGCGATGCGGCCCTGCTCGCCGCCCACCACGGTCTCTCGGCGGCGATGATCCGACGCTGCCCTGAGGAGACGGCGGAGTTCGACGAGGCCTGGACGGCAGCGCTCGACGCCCACCCGGAATCCGAGCGGTTCGCTCACCTGACGGTCGAGCGCGGCCTGGTCCGCTCGACCGGGGGCAGGGCTGCCCTCGGGTCCGTGCCGCTCCCTGGGAGCCGCGAGCAGGGAGCTCTCGGCGGCGACCTGACCGGGCGGCAACGCCTCGTCGCCCGCTGGCTCGGCTTCCGCGATCCGGCGTCGTGGTCGGCCAGCGTCGCCGGCCCCAGCGGGGATCCTTCGACCGTCCCGGACGCCGACGCCGCGCTCGCCGACCTCCTCGCCGGGCGGCGCTCGGCCGCACGCTCGCGCTTGCGGATGCTGCTCACCCTCGGAGTGCCGCTGGCGCAAGACGACGCGACCCTGCACGACGCGGCAGCGCTCGCGATCGTGGCGGCCGAGGCCGGCGACCAGGACCTGATCGGCTCGATGCGGGAGCGGCTGCAACCCTTCGCCCTGGTGACGGCCGGGCACGGCTACCGCAGCGACGCGGGCCCGGTGGCCTTCCACCTCGCGCGGCTCGCGTCGGCCGCGGGCGATCTCGACGACGCCGAGCGCCTCTTCCTCTCGGGCCTCACCGCCGTCGCGCGCTCGCGGTCGCGGGTGTGGGTCGCCGCGCACCAGCTCGGCATCGCCGCGGTACTGGAGGCGCGCGGGACCGCGGGCGACCTGGTCGCCGCTGCGGCGTTCCGGCAGGAGGCGCGGCGAGTCGTCGACGTCTCGGTCGTGCGGCTGGACCGGTTCGAGACGGCGGGCGCGGCGCAGCGGCACTGACGGCGGCAGGGTCGGACCCTGCCGCCGTCAGTCAGGCGGTCAGCACGACCTGCTGCACCTCGTGGTCGCCGAGTCGGCGGCGCAGGCGATCGACGAACGCCGGCTCCTCGCCGATCGCGCCCAGCACGAGCCGGACGTCGGGCAACCGGCGGTCGCCGAGCACCCGCTCGATCAGCACGCGACTGAGCGGATCCAGCTCCTTCACCGCGGTGATGATCAAGGCGACGGGCCCGGCGGCGGCCACCGAGCGGAGGAGGCGGTCGAGCAGATCGAGCGTTTCGCGGCCGACCGGGCTCGCCCGGTGCGCCGCGGCGTCCTCGGCCTTCCTCGCCAGCCCGGAGCGGTGCGCGATCTCGGGCAGCGACCGCGAGACGGCGGCCCACTCGTGCGCCGACTCCCCCCTCGCGAGCGACGAGCCGCGATCCTCGGCGTACGCCGCCAGCAGCTCGACCACGGCCGACAGCAGCCGTCCCCCGTCCGCCCGCCCGTTCGAGCGCAGCACGTGGGCGCCGGCGGAGTGGGCGCCCAGGGCTGCCTGCGCGATGGCGACCTCGAGCGTTCCCTCGTCCTCGGCAACGAGCGAGGTGATCCGGGAGGCGGGACGGAGGCGGTCGACGGCGCGGGGACGCGCCGGAGCACCGTGCAGGCGTCGGCGGGCCCAATCGAGCCGCGAGCAGGAGGTGAGGCGACCGGCGACCTCGGTCGGCCGGATCTCGTAGACGATCGCCGCCCCGGCGTCCACTGGTCCGGCCGCGGGCTCGCGCCGCTCCCGACGCCCGCTGTCGACCAGATCGAGGCCGGCGCCCAGCAGGGGACCGGCGAGCAGGGCGACCTCCGCCGTCGCCAGGCACTCTCCCGGGCCGGCCGAGGCCAGCAGGGCGGAGACCCGTCCGGCGAGCATCTCGCCGCCCGTGCCGGGTCCGGCGGAGCCAGAGGCGATCGCGACGCTTCCGCCGCCTCCCGGCCGAGCATCGGAGCAGACCGCACCGACGGCGGTCAACGCATCGAACACGCTCGGGAACGCGCCGGTCAGCACGCTCGCACCTCCGCTGCCGCCCAGTCCGGGGCGGGAGCAGCCGCACTCCTCCCAGCGCACCCGCTGCCGGTCGGCCTCGGTGCGCGTCGGGCAGCTCATCGCGACCAACACGACCGCGGTGGACTGCTCGACGACCCCGAACACCGCGCCGACCGCCTCCTCGATCATCCCCCCTCTCCGTGTCACACCGATACGGGTGCCGGGGTCCAGACACCGGTCGCCGCGGCCTCGCGCGCGTAGTCGCGGAAGTCGCGCGGCTCTCGGCCGAGCGCCCGCTGGACGCCGTCGGTGAGGCTGGCGTTGCGGCCGTCGAGGATGATCGTGAACAGCTCGACGAAGTCCTGCGGCAGACCCTCGCGCTCGAGCATGGCGCCGTACTCCTCCGGCGTCACCGGGGCGTAGACGATCTCGCGACCGGTCGCGCGGCTGAGCTCCTCAGCGACCTCGGTGAAGCTGAGCAGGCGCGGACCGGACAGCTCGTAGACGACGCCGTCGTGGCCGTCCTCGGTCAGCGCAGCGACCACGACGTCGGCGATGTCCTCCGCATCGACGAACGGCTCCACCGCGTCGCCGGCCGGGATGGCGATGACGCCCTCGCGCACGGGCTCGAGGAAGAAGCTCTCGTCGAAGTTCTGGTTGAACCAGTTGCAGCGGACGATGGTCCAGCGTGCTCCCGCCTCCTGGAGGGCCTGCTCGCTCGCGAGCGCCCCCTCCTCGCCGCGCCCCGAGAGCAGCACGAGCCGCTCCACCCCGGCCGCCACGGCCAGGCGCGAGAAGTCGCCGATGAGGTCCGAGACGCCCGGGAACGCGAGGTCGGGGTAGTAGGTGACGTAGACGGCCTTCTGGCCCTCGACCGCGGCGGCCCACGTCGAGCGGTCGTCCCAGTCGAAGGCGGGGGTGCCGGAGCGCGAGCCGACCCGCACCTCGACGCCCTTCTCCGTGAGCCGGTCGACCACGCGTCGACCCGTCTTGCCTGTTCCACCGATGATCAGCATGGGGTTCTCCTTCGTCTGAGTGGCGCCGCGGGTGCGGCGGGGCGGTTCGCCCGGTCGGGACCGACCGGCTCCTTCCGTCCTTCCTCCATGCAAGCGGTCCTCCCCCGGCGGAGGAATGCGCACGCGGCTCAGACCCATACGCTGCCGTCTCCGGCTGCTGCCCGGATGCCCCGCGCACGCCGATGACCCCGAGCACCCGTCCGGGAGGAGCGGGCGCTCGGGGTCATCGGCGAAAGGCGGGTCAGGGAGTCGGCACCGCCGCGGGCCGCGCCGCTCGCCGAACCGCGAGGACCGCCTCCTGCACCGCGTGGGGCGCCTCGACGGGCAGCGCGTGCCCGCGGCCAGGCAGCAGCACCGGCCCCGCGAGCCCGGCTGCGGCCGCCGTGCGCCGGACCAGGGCGGGACTCGTCGTGCGGTCCTCGAGACCCGAAAGCACACCGATCGGGAGTCCGCGCGCCGCGACCGCGGCGAGGTGGCGGCGGCGGTCGATCCCGGAGGAGGCGTCGAAGAAGACCCGCCGGACCCTCGGCCGGGTCGCGGCGAAGGCGTCGGCCACGGCACGCCTCCCCGGGAAGGGGCGCGAGGGCCCCATCGTGCGCGAGAGGACCAGCTCGGCGCCGGCTCCCGTCCGCAGCACGCGGCCCAGGAATGTCCCGCCGACCAGCGCACGCTCGGCTCCGGGAAGCGGGTCAGACCGCACCGCGGTCGAGACGAGCACGAGGCCGGCCGCGACCGAGGGCCGGGCGGCTGCGGCATCGAGGGCGACAAGGCCTCCGCCCGAGTGCCCGGCCAGCACGACCGGTCCTCCGCCCGCAAGAGAGTCGATCACCGCGAGGGCGTCCTCGACGAGCGTGGGCAGGAGCTCCGTCGCCTCGGGGACGGGGAGAGCGGCCGAGCCGCCGTGGCCGCGCAGCTCGGGGCACAGGACGACCGACCCGCGCCGCGCGAGGCCGGCGGCCGTCTCCTCCCAGACGTCCGCCGAGCTCGCCCAGCCGTGCAGTAGGACGATGGGCACGGCGGTCGGCTCGGCGGGCGCGTGCCGCACGACCCGGATCGCCCCGCCTCCGCGCAGCGTGACGGAGTGCACGCCGCGCGAGACCTCTGCCGGCGACTCGTCAGCGAGGTGCGCCGCGAGCTGCTCGAACGCGAGGCCGACGCCGGCGGAGTGCTCCGCCCCCACGTCGACGACCCGGGCAAGAGCGCGCACCCAACCCGCCGCCTCCGCTTCGAACACCACCGCGAGCCGGGTCGCACGCCCCCCATCCAGCGGCGAGAGCTCGAATCGCCAGCCGCCGCGAAAACAGCCGTCGACGAAGTCCATCGCCAGCAGCTCCTCCGCGACCGCGACCCGCGTGACAGCCGTGAATGCGAGCACGGGGCCGCTGCCGTCGCGGCCCTTCGGTCTCACCTCGACCCTCAGGGCCGCACCGAGCATGTCGATCCGCCCGGCGAGCGGCACGAAGGTGTTGTTCGGCAGCCACCACCGGCCGCCGCCGCCGAGCTCGGCGAGGAGCGCGGCCCACACCTCGGCCGGAGCGGCGGGGAGGTCGACCTGGTCGCGGGTCGCCATCGCGGAGCGGCTCATCCGAAGAAACCCTGACCGGGAGTGAGAATGCGCGCTGGATCGTGCAGCGACTTCAGCCGGTTCAGGTTCGCGTAACCCGCAGGACCGAAGTGGCGCCGCCAGTCCGCAACGGTCATCCGCGGCACAGCACCGATGATGTAGCGCTTGCCCCCCAGCTGGACGAGGCGGTCGTAGAGCCGCCGGTTGCGCTCCAGCATCGCATCGATGCCGGTCTCGTCCGGCTCGGGGAACGCGAGCAGGTCGAAGAAGAAGGCGAGCCCGTCGCGCCCCCGCGGCACCGCGAAGAGAGGCGCGGTGATGACCCGCGGGTCCAGTGGCGAGAGCAGGCAGAAGCCGGCGCCCAGGTCGGCGGGGGTCAGGTCGGGGAGGATCTCGCCGACGAACCGCTCCACCTCGTGACTCGGGACGAGCAGGCTCAGCCACGGCTTGCGCTGCTCCCAGTAGCCGCCGTCGAGTAGCCCGGGAATGAGCGGCTCGAGGCGGAACGCCCAGTCGCGGTAGGGGAGCGCGAACTCGTCGCGGTCGGCGGCGACATCGCCGAAGCGGGCCACGAGGTCGTCGAGCGCGGGAGCCTCCTGGGTGGAGTGGTAGGTGCCCAGCTCCATCGCGAAGCGCCATCCGGTCCCGTCCGGGGTGCGGACGATCGAGCCGGACTGATGGTCGACGCGCTTGGCCTGCATCACCAGCGTCTGGTCCGCCAGGAAACGGCTGAGGTCGGTGTAGAAGTAGGTGCGGATGGTGGCCGTGGTCTCGGCGGGGACCAGGTCGAGCTCGACCTTCGTGATCACTCCCACCTGGCCGCCGCCCGCGCGGGCCGCATCGAACAGAGCGGAGTTTCGCCGCCGGGAGGCGGTGACGATCTCGCCCCGACCGGTCACGATCTCGAGCGAGCGGACGATGTCGGCCGAGAGCCCGACGCGCTGCACATTGCCGCCGATGCCGCCGACCGAGATCGTGCCCCCGATCGAGAGCTTGAGGTAGTCGGGGAGGGTGGGGACGGTGCTGCCGATGGCGAGCGCAGCCTCGACGACCTCCGCCCAGGTGGCTCCAGCACCGACGATCGCGCGGCGCGGCTCGATCGTCTCGATGCGGGCGAACGAGCGCAAGTCGATCTGCAGCCCGCCGTCGGTCTGAGCCTGCCCGTAGTTCGAGTGCGACTCGAGCACTCCAGGCTCGCCGCTCTGTCCGTTCACGGCGACCGGGATGCGGTGGCGGCGCGAGTAGTCGATCATCGCCACGACGTCGCGGGTCGAGCCGGCGTGGAGCACCGCCCACGGCCTGCTGGTGACGAAGCCGCCGAAATCGTGGTCGAAGCCGGAGGTCTGCGCGAGCTCCAGCGTGCCGTCCAGCCGCGGGAGGCGGTGACGGTCGCCCGTGCGCTCCTCCGTGGCCGCGGCGCCATCGGCGGTAAGCCAGCCGGAGGCGAGGCTCCAGGCGACGACGGCCGCGCCGGCGCCGAGGACGACGGCGCGCCGGGACGCGCCTGTGGACGGGGAATCGGGAGCGGGGGTGGTGGACTGCACGGTCATCGGTCGGCTTTCTGTGACGGCGTCAGCGCGCGAGCGGAGACGGAGGTGAGGAGGTAGTCGGAGGGTGAGAAGGTGCGGGTGAGGCGCTCGAAGCGGGTGGTGGTCGAGGGCCAGATCGAGGGGTTTCGGCCGGACGCGTCGGCGTACCAGCTCGCGCAGCCGCCGTCCTGCCAGACGGTGCCGTCGAAGCGGCGGCGGATCATCGCGTCGTGACGGTCCTGGACGTCGCGCCGCACCTCGAACGATCGGGCCCCGCGAGCGCGCAGCACCGCGAGGGCCGAGACGAGGTAGGCGAGCTGCGCCTCGATCATCACGGTCTGGGAGGAGTGGCCGAGCGCCGTGTTCGGGCCCATCAACAGGACGAGGTTGGGGAAGCCGGCAACGGTCGACCCGAGGTACGCGGATGCCCCGCCCGCCCAGTGCGACGCGAGAGTGCGCCCTTGCGTGTCGCGGATGAGGTGGGCCACGGGCCTGTCGACGGCCGAGAACCCGGTGGCGAAGATCAGCACGTCGATGTCGCGCTCGTCCTCGCCCGCGATGACCAGCGAGCCCTCGATCCGGCTCACCGCCGACGAGACCAGCTCTGTGTTGCCGCTCGTGAGCGCCGGGTAGTAGTCGTTCGAGAACAGCACGCGCTTGCAGCCGGCGACATAGTCGGGAGTGAGGGCGTCGCGGAGCGGACCGGCCGGCACCGACGCGTGCAGGTGCGCGAGGGCGTTCCCCTGCAGCGTCTTCCGCATCAGCTCGGGCTTCGAGAGCAGCGCCACCACGATCTCGCGGCCGTACTTGTTGAACAGGCGCCGGAAGCGCTGGTAGCCGGGGACACTCGTGCGCAGCCACCGCTGGAGCGCCGAGATCTTCTTGTCCGGCTTCGGCGCGACCCACGCGGGGGTGCGCTGGTAGACGGTCAGCTCGGCCACCTGCGGCTGGATGCTCGGCACGATCTGGATCGCGGAGGCACCGGTACCGACGACGGCGACGCTCTTGCCTGCGAGGTCGATCGAGGGATCCCACTGCGACGAGTGCACCGCTGTGCCCGCGAAGCCGTCCAGACCGGGGAGGGATGGGAGCGACGGCTCGCTGAGGTAGCCGGTGCCCAGCACGAGGACGTCCGCGGTCCAGTCGCCGCGCGAGGTGCGCACGAGCCAGTGCCCCGCCTCCTGGTCCCACTGCGCCTCCTCGAGTCGGTGTCCGAACCGGATGCGGTCGCGGATCCCTGAGCGGTCGGTCGTGCGGATCAGGTAGGCGAGGATCTCGTCGCGCGTGCCGAACGTTCGCTCCCACCCCGAGTACGGGGCGAATGAGTAGGAGTAGAGGAGCGACATGACGTCGCAGGCCGCGCCCGGGTAGGAGTTGTCCCGCCAGGTGCCGCCCACCTCCTCGGCCCGCTCGAAGACGAGGAAGTCGTCCTGGTCCTCCTGCGCGAGGCGGATCGCCGCGCCGAGGCCCGAGAACCCCGCCCCGATGATCGCGACGCGGATGTGCGGTGTGGCGTCCATGCCCTGTTCCTCCCTGCCCCGCCGGGGCGTCCGGCGCGTTCCGGGACGAGCCTGCGCCCGGGCCGCAAGGGCGCGGCAAGCGGAGGCGCCCGCGCGCGCTTGCGGGCCGTTTGCGGGCCTGGTCTGGACTGGCTCCGGCGACGCTCCCGGGCCGGTCGCCTCGAAGACCACCGATCCGTCGACCGCTCCGCTCCGCCGGAGGCGCTCGACCCGCGCAGAAGGACAGAACGATGATCCCCACCCTCGACGACCTGATCGAGCAGATGCAGTCCGTCTCCGGCGCCCCCGAGATCGACGCCGACACCCCGCTCACCGAGCTGTCCGACGTCGACTCGATGGACCTGATGGAGTGGCTGTACGGCTACCAGTCCGCGAACCCCGACTCGGGCGTCGACGCCGACGTCTTCGCGAACGAGGACGGCTCGCTGACCCTCCGGATCGTGCACGAGCGTCTCTCGCAGCGCGTCACCGCCGGCGCGGTCGGCTGATCGTGGCCCAGATCAGCATCTCGGGCTGGGGGATGGCCGTCCCCGAGCGCATCGTCACGAGCGCCGAGCGCGCCGAGACCTTCGGCGTCGACGAGAACTGGATCGTCAGCCGCTGCGGCATCCGATCCCGGCGATGGGTCGAGGACGGGCAGACGACGGCCTCGCTGGCGATCGACGCGGGCCGCGCCGCTCTGGAGCGCTCGGGGCTGACCGGCGCCGACATCGCGCACCTGCTGGTCGCGACGGCGACTCCCGAGCAGCCCTCCCCCGCGACCTCGGCGTTCGTCCACCACGCGCTCGGCATCGCCGGGAGCGCGCACGACGTCAACGCCGAGTGCTCGGGTTTCGTCTATGCCCTGATCACCGCGGCCGGCCTGATGAAGATGGACCCGCGGCCGATCCTCGTGATCGGCAGCGACACCCATTCGCTCACCACCGACCCCGCCGACCGCGACCTGGGCATCCTGGTCGGCGATGGCGCGGGTGCGGTCGTGCTGGTGCCCGGTGACGAGGACTGGATCCTCGGCTGGGATATGGGCGCCGACGGCAGCCGCACGAACAGCCTCAGGGTGCTCGCCGGCGGCAGCCGGATGCCCACGACCGAGCAGACGGTCAGGGACGGGCACCATTACGCCCGGATCAACGGCAACGAGATTTACCTGAACGCGGTGCGCCTCACTGTCGGCACGGTGCGGCGCACGCTCGAGTCGGCTGGAGTCGAGGTCGGCGACATCGACCTGGTCATCCCGCACCAGGCGAACATCCGCATCGTCAACTCCATCGCCCAGCACACGGGCATGGCCGAGGAGCAGCTGTTCACGAATCTTCAGCGCTACGGGAACACGGCGTCGGCGTCGATCCCGATCGCCCTGTTCGAGGCTCTGGAGGAGGGGCGGATCGCCGACGGCGACCTGGTGCTCCTCGCAGGCTTCGGCGCGGGGATGACCTGGGCCTCGCTCCTGCTCCGCTGGGGCGGGAAGGCGGTCGCGGCATGAGCGGCACGCCGTCCCGCGTCCGCGGCGAGCGCCCCGAGAGGCCCGTCGCCCTGGTCACCGGCGCCTCGGGCGGCCTCGGCCGCTCGATCGCGGTGCGCCTGGACGCTCTCGGCTTCCGCGTCGCCGTGCACTACAACTCGTCGGCGGAGGCGGCGGCCGAGACCGCAGCGCTGCTCGCCAACGAGTCCGTCGTCGTCGGCGGCGACGCCTCCTCCTGGAGCGACTCGTTCCGGCTGCACTCGGAGGTGGTGAACGCTCTCGGGCCCGTCGACGTGCTCGTGAACAACGGGGCCGTCCGCCACGACTCCCTCATGGCGATGCAGGATCCGCACCAGTGGCGGTCGGTGATCGACACCAACCTGATCGGCGCGTTCCACCTGGCCCGGCTCTGCCTCCCTCCGATGCTGACGCACCGCTGGGGCAGGATCGTCAACGTCGTCTCTCCGTCGGCCCTCGTGGCCACGCCGGGCCAGACCGCCTACTCCGCCTCGAAGGCGGGACTGATCGGGATGACCAGGACCCTCGCCGCCGAGTGCGCCGCCCGCGGCGTGACGGTGAATGCGCTCTCTCCCGGCTTCATGATCACCAGCATGACGGAGTCGCTCTCGGAGCAGGTGAAGGAGGGTATCCGCACGAAGTGTCCGATGCGCCGGTTCGGCACGACGGAGGAGGTTGCACAGGCGATCGGGTTCTTCATCGATACCGACTACATGACCGGCCAGGTCGTCAGCATCGACGGCGGCGTCTCTATCACCTGACCGATCGGTGCGCGGGGGCCGCGGCTCCCGCGCACCGGCTCCCGCACCCCCTCCCGGAAGGCCCCCGTGCCCCCCTCGCTCACTGTGCCGCTGCTGCTCGCCGCCCTCGTCGCGAACGGGCTGGCCGCCGGCTTCTTCTACGCCTTCTCCTGTGCCGTGATGCCCGGGCTCGCCCGCACCGACGATCGCACCTTCGTCGCGGCGATGACGGCGATCAACGCCGCCGTGCAGAACCCGCTCTTCGCCCTCGCGTTCTTCGGCAGCGGGCTCTCCTCGGCGGCGGCGCTCGTCGCCTCGCTCTCGACCGGAGGGGGCCTGGCCCCCTGGGCGATCGCCGGGTCGCTCGCCCTCGCGGTCCTCCAGTACGCGGTCACCTTCGGCCGGAACATCCCGCTCAATCTCCGGCTCGACCGCGAGGCCCATGGCCCGCTGGTCACCGCGCGCCGCGGCTTCGAGAGACCCTGGGCCGGCTGGAACGTGGTGCGGATGCTCGCGACCAGCGGCTCCCTCCTGCTGCTCGGTCTCGCCCTCCTGGCGCTGTGATCGCCGGACCGTCCCTGCTCGCCGGGCTCCTGCCCGCCGATGCGGTCGGCGTGGGCGGCGCGGCCGGCGGCATCGCCTCCCCGTGGCCCGGCGAGGAGCACCTCGTCGGGCCACGGATCGCCTCGTCCGGCTCCCGACACCAGTCCCTCGAGGCCCGCGCCTTCGCCCGGCGCGCCCTCGTCCTCCTCGGCGAGGAGCCCTGCGCCCTCCCCCGCTCGGCGAGCGGAGCACCGGTATGGCCCGCCGGCGTGGTGGGCGGCCTCACCCACACCGAGGGCTACCGCGCCGCAGTCGTCGCGCGCTCCCGCCTCCATCCGGGAATCGGCGTCGATGCAGAGCGGATGCGGCATCTCTCCGCCGACCTTGTCCGCACCTTCGCGCGCCCCCGTGAGCTCCAGCATCTCGATCGGCTCCGGGAGGCGGGCCACCCGCTCGCCTCCGCGCTGCCGCTCGCTCTCTTCGCGGCGAAGGAGGCGGCGTTCAAGGCGTGGTTCCCCGCCACCGGGATCTGGCTGGGCGTGACCTCGGCCGAGGTCTCCTTCCGCGGGACCTCGGCGTTCGAGGTCGTGCCGCTCGTGGAGGGCGGGCGGCCGGGGTTCCGTATTCGCGGCCGTTGGGCGCTTCGGGCGCGGCTCGTGCTCGCCGTCGCCCGGCTCGAGCGCTCCGCTACTGCAGCGCCGAGGTGAGTCGCGCGAGGTTGTCGAGCAGGGTCGAGCGGAGGGGCTGCTGCCGCCACTCTCGCAGGGTCAGCTCTCGCGAGTGCTCGCGGTAGTCCTGCTGCACCTGGCGCAGGTCCTCCACGAACTCCGATCCGCAGACCATCAGCGAGACCTCGAGATTGAGCGTGAACGAGCGCATGTCCATGTTGCTCGAGCCGATCACGGCGACATCGTCGTCGATCGTGAAGTGCTTCGCATGCAGGATCGTCGGCTTGCGGTACATCCAGATCCGCACGCCCGAGGTGAGGAGCGTCTCGTAGTAGGAGCGCTGCGCATGGTAGACGACGGCCTGGTCGCCGATCTCCGAGACGAAGAGCTCGACGTGCACGCCTCTCCGCGTGGCCGTGGTGATCGCGTACAGCATCGCCTCGTCGGGCACGAAGTAGGGGCTCGTGATGATGATCGACTTCTGCGCCGAGTAGAGCAGCGTCAGGAACAGCCGCAGGTTGTTCTCGCCCTCGAAGCCCGGGCCGCTGGGCACGACCTGGCAGTCGATCGTGTCGCGCTGCTGCAGCGCCTCCATCGGCTCCGACTCGCGCAGGAGCAGCTCATCCGTCTCGCTGTACCAGTCGGTGATGAAGATGGCGTTGATGCCCTGGACAACAGGTCCCTCCAGACGCACCATGAGGTCGTGCCAGTGCAGCCCGCGGCGGATGTTGCCGCGTTTGTTGTAGCTGGAGTCGACGACGTTCTGCGACCCCATGAAGGCGGCGTTGCCGTCGACGATGAGCAGCTTGCGGTGGTTCCGCAGGTCCGGTCGCTGGTACTGCCAGCGCCAGGGGCGCACCGGCAGCATGTACGACCACGACGCCCCGGCGCGCTCCATCCGGCGGAGGCGGCGGTACGTGCCGCTGTAGTAGCCGGGCACGCGGATGGACGCAATGTGGTCGAGCAGGATCCGCACCGTGACCCCTCGGGCGACGGCGCGGTCGAGGGCGTCGAAGAAGGGCGCGGTCGTCCGGTCGGAGGCGAGGATGTAGAACTCGCAGTGCACGTAGCGGCGCGCGCGATCGATCTCGGCGGCCATCGCACGGATCGTCTGCTCGTAGTCGCCCTGGAGGCGCGCGTCGTTCCCTCCGACGAGCGGCATGGCGCCGAGGTTGCGGTTGAGGGTGACGACCGATTCCAGCCAGAGCGGCCAGGGGTGGTCCTGCGCGACACGGTCGACTCCCTCGGTCGACTCGAGGATGAAGCGGTTGATCTCCTGCTGCTTGCGCCGACGCTTGCGCGGCAGACGGTAGCTGCCGATGAAGAGGAAGAGCAGGATGCCGACGTACGGGATCAGGAAGATCGCCATCAGCCAGGCGAGGCCGGTGGTCGGTCGTCGGTTGCGCGGGACGACGATCACGGCGACGACGCGCACGGCGAACTCGACGACGATCGCCGTCACCGCCAGGACCACCGACCAGTCCGGTCCGTTCACCTCGTCACCTCGGCGTTCTCTCGGCGAAGCACGGCGAGCCGCACCGCGGAGTCAGGAGGCGTCACGAGCGTCGGCTGCAGGCCCGCTCAGGAGGCGTCGCGCGGCGGGAGCCCGCGTCGCGCCCGCTCCTGCGCCTCGATGCGCTCGTACGCTCGGCGCTCGTTGCGGTCGGAGCGGAGCAGGGCACGCATGACGAACCAGAAGATGAGACCGACGGTGACGGTCGGCACGAGGGCCCACAGTCCCTGATTCCACAGCGTCCAGTCCATGCGTCGATCCTAGCCGCGGGCGGCGACGGGCCGCCGTGCGCCCGCGGTTACTGGCTCGCGATCGACTGGTTGAGGGCGGCGGCGTCGGAGTTCAGCCCCTGGAGCTCGCTGCGCAGCCCGTCGTAGCTCGCGATGTCGGCGTCGATCGCCTCACGCGCCGCCTCGAGGGCGCCGCTCTCGGCGAGCAGCTCGGCACGCTCCGAGTCGAACGCGCTCGAGGAGGAGAAGTCGCCGCTGTCGGCGCGCTCGTTGAAGTCGTCGATGCGGGCGTTCAAGGCGTCGAAGGCGGCGTTGTTGGCGCTGACGCGAGCGGTGATGTCGTTCCGCATCGCGTCGAGCCGGGCAACCAGATCGTCGATCCGCTTCTCGAGGTCGGTGAAGACCGCTTCGTAGGCGGCGTTCAGGCGGACCACGGCGGAACGGTCGGCGAAGTAGTCGGCGTAGTGCGCCTCCAGGCCCGGAGGCAGATCGGCGATCTCCGTGCCGAGGATCGAGTGCAGCTCGCTGACACGCTCGCCCAGGCCACCGGAGCGGTAGAGCTCGAGCCGCTCGGCGATCGGGGTGTCGGCGGGGAGCTCGGCGTACGCCTCCTCGAGCTGCCGGCCGAGGGCGCGCTGCTCGTCGGCGTCGAGGCGTGCCCACGCGGCGTGCAGCATCTCGTGGGCGGCGGTCACCTCGCGGATGCCGTCGAGATCGGGGTTCTCGACGTCCGAGATGTAGATGTCACGGCCGGTGTAGCAGCCCAGCACGATATCGTCCGAGGCGGCGTAGCCGCAGCGCTCGTTGAAACCCGCGGTCGGCTCGACGGAGGGGCTCGACGCGTAGTAGAGCGCGCGCCCCCTGGTCGACATGGCCGTGCGGTCGGCGAAGCCCGCGATCGTGGCGTCGGGCGCGAACGCCTCCGCCGCCGCACGATCGGCGACGGCGGTGCCGAGCTCGCTCGAGGTGCTGAACACCGACGTGGCGACCGCCGCGCCTGCCCCGAACTGCGCGAGCGTGAGCACGCCCGCGACCACCGTCGCCACGATGCTGGACCTGGTGACCATCACTCCCCCTCGGTTGACGACGACCGTGTCGGCTACTGCTTGACCAACGGGAACAGGATGGTCTCGCGGATCCCGAGGCCTGTGATCGCCATCAGCAGGCGGTCGATACCCATCCCCATCCCGCCGGTGGGCGGCATGCCGTGCTCGAGGGCGCGGAGGAAGTCCTCGTCGAGACGCATCGCCTCGTCGTCGCCCGCCGCCGCCTGGCGCGCCTGCTCGACGAAGCGCTCGCGCTGCACGACCGGGTCGACCAGCTCGGAGTAGCCCGTCGCGAGCTCGAAGCCGCGGACGTAGAGGTCCCACTTCTCGACGACTCCGGGGATGCTGCGGTGTGCGCGCACGAGCGGCGAGGTGTCGACGGGGAAGTCCATGACGAAGGTCGGGCGCGTGAGCGTCGCCTTCACGAAGTGCTCCCACAACTCCTCGACGTACTTGCCGTGCGTGGGCACGTGCACCTCGACGCCCTCGCGCGCCGCGAGCGTCGCGAGCTCGGCGAGCGGGGTCGACGGAGCGATCTCGACGCCTGCCGCGAGCGAGAGGCTCTCGAACATCGAGATCCGGTCCCACTCGCCCCCGAGGTCGAACTCGGTGCCGTCGGCCCACGTCACCACGTGCGAGCCGGCGACGGCCTGCGCCGCGTTCTGGATCAGCTCCTGGGTGAGGTCGGCGATCGAGCGGTAGTCGCCGTACGCCTGGTAGGCCTCGAGCATGGCGAACTCGGGCGAGTGGGTGGAGTCGGCGCCCTCGTTGCGGAAGTTGCGGTTGATCTCGAAGACCCGGTCGATGCCGCCGACCACCGCGCGCTTGAGGTACAGCTCGGGCGCGATGCGCAAGTACAGCTCGGTGTCGAACGCGTTCGAGTGCGTGGCGAAGGGGCGGGCGGAGGCGCCGCCGTGCATCACCTGCAGCATCGGCGTCTCGACCTCGAGGAAGCCGTGTGCCTCGAAGGTGCGGCGGAGCGAGGCGTTGACCGCGGCCCGGGTGACCACGGTCTCGCGGGCCTGCGGGCGCACGATGAGGTCGAGGTAGCGCTGGCGCATCCGGGTCTCGTCGCCGAGCTCGTTGTGCAGGGTCGGCAGCGGGAGGAGCGCCTTGGCGGCGATGGTCCAGGTCGAGACCCAGACGCTCAGCTCGCCGCGCTTGCTCGAGAGCACTTCGCCCTCGACGAAGAGGTGGTCGCCGAGGTCGACGAGCTCCTTCCACGCGGCCAGCGACTCCTCGCCGACCTCGCCGAGCGACACCATCGCCTGGATGCGCTCGCCGTCACCCGCCTGAAGGGTCGCGAAGCAGAGCTTGCCGGTGTTGCGCTGGAAGACGACGCGGCCGGCGAGGCCGACACGCTCGCCCGTGTGGACGTCGGGCTGGATGCCCTCGTGGCGCGCGCGGACCGCGGCGATCGTGTCGGTGACTCCGACGGCGACGGGGTAGGCGCCGGCTCCGAGGTCATCGCCCGCGAGGGCGAGCAGGCGCTCCCGCTTGGCCAGACGCACGGCCTTCTGCTCGGAGGCGTCGCGCTCGACGGCCTCGCGCTCGGCGGAGGCGCGCTGCTGCGCGGCGGCCGCCTGTTCGGTCGGGGGCACAGGGGTCTCGGAGGTGTCGACCATGTCGGCGCGGGTGCTTTCGGTTGGGGGCGGGTCAGGCGAGCGTGATCGGAGCGTTGTCGAGGAGGCGAGTGGAGCCGACGATCGCGGCCACGAGCACGAGGGCCGGGCCGCGGTGGTCGTCGGCGACCGGGAGGAACGTCGATGGGTCCACGACGACGAGGTAGTCCAGCCTAACGAGCGGTTCGCCCTCGGCGACGGCCCGGGCCGCGTCGAGGGCCGCTGCGGCTCCTTGCTCGGCGGCCTCGGTGGCGGCGGCGAGGAGACGCGGCAGCACGAGAGCTGCACGGCGCTGCTCCCCGTCGAGGTACCGGTTGCGGCTCGAGCGGGCGAGCCCGTCCTCCTCCCGCACTGTGCCGACGGCCTCGATCGCGGCGGGCAAGTCGAGGTCGCGGACCATGCGGCGCACGAGGAACAGCTGCTGCGAGTCCTTCTGCCCGAAGAGAGCGACGTCGGGATGCACGATGTTCAGAAGCTTCGCGACGACGGTGAGCATCCCGTCGAAGTGCCCGGGCCGGGCACTGCCCTCGTAGAGGGCGCCGATCTCGCCCGCGACGACGCGCGTGGAGGAGGGCCCGTCGGGGTACATCTCGGCGACTCCCGGCGCGAAGAGGTGGTCGACGCCCGCAGCCTCGAGGAGCGCGGTGTCGCCCGCGAGATCGCGCGGATAGCGGTCGAGGTCTTCGGTGGGGCCGAACTGCAGCGGATTCACGAAGATCGAGACGACGACGACGTCGGCGAGTTCGCGGGCCCGGGCGACGAGGGCGAGGTGACCGGCATGCAACGCTCCCATCGTCGGCACGAGGGCGATGCTCGCCCCGTCCCGGCGCGCCTCCTGAAGCCGCGTGCGGAGGTCGTCGATGCGCTCGATGGTGCTGATCACCCGTCGATGCTACCGGCGGGGGCGTGGCGCCTCCCCGCTGTGCGGCGAGATGCCGGGCCGTGTGCCGCGGCGCCGCGGCCGGCGCAGCGGCACCTCGGCTCAGCCGGCGCGGCGCAGCGCGTCGTCCACGGAGGAGCGCACCAGGCTCGAGAGGAAGAAACCCGGCTTCTCGACGCCGATTCCGGCCAGCAGACCCGCCGCCTGCTCGACGATCGCCGTCGAGAAGGCCGTCGCGGTCGACACAGCCTCGGCGTAGGCGGCGCGGTCGGACTCCGCTACCGTCACCGGCTCCCCGCCCATTTCGACGACGAGGGCCTGCGCGATGGGGAGCACGGGTCCCGGCGCGGACACGGCGAAGTAGGTCTCGGCGAGGCGCGCGAGATCGAGGCTCGTGCCGCTGAAAGCCATCGCCGGATGCACGGCGAGAGGAATGACTCCCGCGGCGAGCGCCGGCGCCAGCACACCGTAGCCGTGCTCGGGAGCGGTGTGCAGCACGAGCTGGCCCGGCTGCCATGCCCCCGTGGCGGCGAGGCCTGCGACGAGTGCGGCGATCTCGCCTCCTGGCACGGCCACGATGACGAGTTCGCTGCGCTCGACGAGGTCGGGGACGGCGAGGATCGGCACTCCGGGGAGGAGCACGTCGGCCCGCTCACGACCGGCCTCGCTCGTGGTCGCGACTCCCACGACGGCGTGCCCGGCGTTCGCGAGCGCGGCCCCGAGCACCGGGCCGACGGGGCCCGCTCCGACGACGCCCACACCCAGACGTCCGTCTCGACGCGACTCCGGCCGACGCGACGACCCCTGCTCAGACATACGGATCTCCTTCCGGCGCCGGCCACGCCTCCCGCGCCCGTCTCCCCCACCGATGGCTTGCGTCGCTCCCCGCCGCCCGCACTCCGGCCCCCGCGAGCCGGTCGAAGAACGCGAGCCCGTCGGTGACGCTCATCACGGGAATCGTCGGCACGACGGGCCCTGCCACGGTGTGCACGCGCGCGGAAGCGAGGCCGAGCATCCGCAGCAGCGGCCCCTGGTGCACCGCGATGCTCTGCATGCGCGCGAGCGGCACGACGACCACCTTCCGCCAGACGGCCCCGCTGCGCAGGACGACGACGTCCTCGGCGAGCCGATAGCCCGTGCGACGCCACGAGAACGGTCTCAACCCGATCGCCGAGAGCGGGGCGGAGGTGAAGCCCGGGGCGTCGCGGCGGCGCAACGCGTCTCCCACGGGCGTCGCCTCGGCACCCTCCCCCGTGCCCGGCAGCAGCAGTCGCAGCACCTTCTCGACGGCCGCGAGGTCGCCGACGGGCAGGAGCATGGTGTTCGGCTCGCCACTGGTGCCGCGAGCGGAGGCGTGGCCGGCTCGGTCGATCCTCACCTGCCACCAGCCGAAGGGCCGCCACAGGAGGGGCTGAGTGATCTCGACCGCGTGGATCCGGCCGGGCGGCAGGGTGTCGCTGCTCGTCGAGAGCACCCCGTAGCCGACCCGCACGCCGTCGGGAGTCGCCACGATCGAGTAGCGGAGTGAGCGCACGAAGTGCCGCACGTAGTAGCCCCCCGAGCCGAGCAGCCCGGGGAGGATGGCGAACAGCACAAAAGGCGAGCCGTAGACCGCGGCGAGGACCACCACGACGCTCGCGACGACCAGGAACAGCGTGAACCCGCTGAACACGAGCGAACCGAGCAACCGCCCTGCCGGGATCGTCACGACCGACTCTGGCGGCTCCACGTCGAGCGGCTCGGCGAGCTCTTCGAGGCGTTGCGCGAGGAACCCGCCCGCCCGCGCCTCTGCGGGCACCGCCTCCCGTTCGCGCACCCCGGAGGCAAGGCGCAGGATGTCGCGGCGCAGGGCGTCGACGAGGCGTGAACCCAGGTAGGAGAGCTGCACGGTGGCGTCCTGCCCCGCCACGCTGACCTCGAGCTTCGCCGCTCCGACCAGGCGCGCGACGAGCGGGCGCTGCACCGCGATGCCCTGGATGCGGTCGAGCCGTGCCCGACGGTTGGTGCGGAACAGCACACCGGAGCGCACCTCGACGAGCTCGTCCGTGACGCGGAAGCTGTGCATCCGCCACGACAGCCAGAAGGCGGCGAGCGCGACGGCGAGCCCGACCGCTACCGCGAGCGCCGCCCAGCCGAGCAGCCCTCGGCGCAGGAGCTCATCGACGGGGTCGCCGCTCTCGAAGCCCTCTGGGCCGGGGAGGAACAGCTCGATCAGTCGTTCGCGGAGGTTCGCCACCACGATCCCGAGGACGACCACCAGGCCGATCCCGCCCTTGAGCAGGGGAGTCGCGGGGTGCAGGCGGTGCCACTGGCCGTCCGCGAGGTCGGTCTCGGTCCCGCGGGCGATGGCCTCGGTCACAGTCCGGCCCGGCGCGACTCGGCGAGCGCGACCAGCCGGTCGCGCAGCTCCTCCGCATCGCCCTCGACGAGGCCCGGGATGCTCACACCCGTGGCCGCCGCCGCGGTCACGAAGCGCAGCTCGGCCAAGCCCAGGGCCCGGGCGAGCGGACCGCGGTTGACGTCGATGAGCTGCATGCGCCCGTAGGGCACCGAGACGAAACGCTGGAACATGATGCCGCGGCGGAACAGCAGGTCGTCTTCCCGCAGCTGGTACCCGTACGCGCGGGCGCGACGCGGCGCGACAATCAGGAGGGTCACCGCGAGCACCGCGGCGAGCACCAGCGCGATCCAGGCCCAGCGCACCCCGACGAGGAGCAGGACGGTCGGCACGGCCAGCAGCACGACGCTCGCGACCACCGCCGAGACGATCTCGACCGCGACGTAGCGCGGCGAGACCCGGCGCCAGTCCCCCGCCACGTCGAGACGGCCCCGTGCGCGTCGGCGTACGGGCGGTCGCGTGGCGTCGACGGGATGCTGCTCGCTCATGCGTGGTTCGCCTCGCCCAGCGCGTGATCGTCGTCGTCGCTCGGCGGGATCGTGCAGAGGTGCTCGGCGACCAGGCCCGCCACCATCAGGAGGAGGGAGCCCACGATCGTCGCGACGTCTTGCCATACGGAGCCGAGAGCAGGGATCGCGCGGCTCAGGAGGTACACCAGGATGCCTCCCGAGGCGCCGAGGAGGAGCGCGCCCACGTGGCTCGACGCCTTGGCGAGGATGACCACGCGCAAGGCGCGGAACGGGTCGATCGGCCGACGGACGGCGCCCGAGGTGGCGCGGTGGATCGGGATCGCGAAGCCGAGCACGAGCGCGGCGACGACGACGAGCGTCACCGGCACCGTCAGCGGAGGGACGAGCACGGGCCGGCCGGCCGCCGCGATGGCCAGGTCGAGGAGGAATCCGGCAGCGGCTCCGGCGAGGCCGAGGCCCAGCAGGGTGCTGAGGCGTGTGCGCTTCACGGGAGGCTGCTCTCGGTGTCGGGACGGTCCGGCGGGGAGTCGGCGTGCCGCCACGCTATCGTCTCGGGTCGGTCGCCGACCCGATCGCTCGCGCGCCGACGCAGGACGGCGATCGGCCCCGCGCCCGGGAGCACCCCGGCAGGCTCGACGTCGAGCCACGGCTCGAGCACGAATGCGCGCTCGGCGGCGCGCGGGTGCGGGAGGGTGAGCTGCGGATCGTCGCGCACGACGCCTCCGACCGCGATCAGGTCGATGTCGAGCGTGCGGTCGCCCCAGCGCTCCTCGCCCTCGCCACGGACGCGACCGCCCGCGAGCTCGATCGCCGCCGTCGCCGCGAGCAGCGCCTCCGGCTCGAGCGTCGTCGAGCCGACGACGACCGCGTTGAAGTAGGCGGGCGCTTCCTCGTCGACGCCGTCGAGCTTCCACGCGGGCGACTCGACGATCTTCGAGACCGCGTCGATGCGCAGGCCCGGGGTCGTCGCGAGCGCGCGGACCGCGTCGTTCAGATGCGCCAGGCGGTCACCCAGATTGCTGCCGAGCGCCAGGACGACGTGGCGCGCCGGACGCAGGCGCTGCTGCCGGGGCCTCACGCGCTGGCCCTCGTGATCTGCACGGCGACGTCCACGAAGGGGAGCGGGATGGGCGCGTCGGGCTTGTGCACGGTGATCCGCACCACGTCGGCAGCGGCGAAGCCGAGGGCCACTGTGGCGAGACGTTCGGCGAGCGTCTCGATGAGGTCGACCGGGTCGCGGGTCACGGCGTCGGCCAGTGCGATGGCGAGTTCGCCGTAGTGCACGGTCTCGGCGAGCGCGTCGCCCGCGGCGGCCGGGGCGGTGTCGAGCCAGACGGTGGCGTCGATCACGAAGTCCTGCCCGTTCTCCCGCTCGAAGTCGAAGACGCCGTGATGCGCGCGCACGCGCAGACCCGTCAGCGTGATCGAGTCGCGCAGGGCGAGAGCGGCGGGGTCCGGCACGGTCACGGGGTCTCCTCCTGGAGTCGGGCGGCGAGCGCGAGGGCCCGCGCGGACGAGCGGACATCGTGCACGCGGACGCCCCACGCGCCGCGCTCCGCGGCGACGAGGCTCAGCATCGCCGAGACCTCATCGCGCTCCGCCGCGGGAGCTCCAGCGGGAGCGAACGGGGCCAGGAATCGCTTGCGCGAGTGTCCGACGAGCAGGGGGAAGCCGAGGGAGGCGAGCGCGTCAAGGCGGGCGAGCAGGGCCCAGTCATGCTCCCCTGCCTTGGCGAAGCCGAGGCCGGGGTCGAGCAGGAGGCGATCGTCGCGGATGCCTGCCGCGCGGGCGGCGTCGACGCGCCGCTCGAGCTCGCTGCGCACCTCCGCGACCACGTCCCGGTAGGAGGCGAGCGCGTTCATGTCGGCGCTGTGGCCCCGCCAGTGCATCGCGATGTAGACGGCCCCGCGCTCGGCGACGAGCGGCAGCATCGCCGGGTCGGCGAGTCCGCCCGACACGTCGTTGACGACGACAGCCCCTGCGTCGAGCGCAGCCTCGGCCGTCGCCGCGCTCATCGTGTCGATGCTGACCCGCACACCCTGGGACGCGAGCGCCCGCACGACGGGCAGCACCCGGCCCTGCTCGGACGCGGTATCGACGCGCGCCGCCCCGGGGCGGGTCGACTCGCCGCCCACGTCGATGAGGTCGGCGCCGAAGGAGGCGGGGCCCTCGCCCACCGCGCGCGTCATCTCGAGGCCGTGCCGCACGGCATCATCGACCGAGAGCCAGCGGCCGCCGTCGCTGAACGAGTCCGGGGTGACGTTGAGGATCCCGAGGAGCGCGGCGCGACCGCTCGGCGTGAGGTCCGCGACGGAGGGGCTCACGTCACTCCCCTCGGATGGCGCCGATCAGCGCGATGATCTCGGCACGGGCGGCGGGCTCGGCCAGGGTGCCGCGGGCGGCGATCGTGACGGTCGAGCTGCCCCGCTGGCGCGGGCCGCGCATCCGGACGCAGCCGTGCTCCGCGTCGACGACGACGAGGACTCCCTCGGGAGCGAGCCCCTCGTCGAGCACGTCCGCGACCTGCTCGGTCAGCCGCTCCTGCAGTTGCGGGCGCGAGGCGACGGCCTCGACGACGCGCGGGAGGCGTCCGAGACCGACCACGCGCTCGCGCGGCCGGTAGGCGATGTGCGCGACGCCGACGAACGGCAGAAGGTGGTGCTCACAGACGGAGCGGAACGCGAGGTCTCGCACGATCACCGTCTGCTCGAGCGGTGCCGAGGCCTCGCCCTCGACGACGGCGAAGGTCTCGGCGAGGAGAGCCGCGGGGTCGACGTCGAAGTCGCCGAAGAACTCGACGTACGACTCCGCGAAACGCCGCGGAGTGTCGGCGAGGCCCTCGCGGCCCGGGTCCTCCCCGATGGCCGCGAGCAGCTCGACGACCGCCGCCTCGATGCGCGCCGTGTCGACAGGCACGAGCGCGCTACGCCGTCGCGGGGCGCGGGTTGATCAGCGGCGGACGCTTCGCCGCGACCTCGTCGACGCCGGCCGAGCTGACGCCTCCGTCGGTCACGCCGGAGTCGATCGGCGCCTTCGCCACCGGCACGGCGATAGGCGGGAGATCGGACAGCGGACGCTTGTCGCTCGAGAGCCACTGCGGACGCTCGTCGATCTTGCGCACGCCCGCGAAGATCTCGGCCAGCTGGTCGTGGTCGAGCGTCTCCTTCTCGAGCAGCTCGGTCGCGAGACGGTCGAGGATGTCGCGGTTGTCGTTGATGACCTGCCAGGCCTCGTCGTGGGCGTGCTCGATGAGCTGGCGGGTCTCGGCATCGACGCGCTCGGCGATCTGCTCGGAGTAGTCGCGCTGGTGCCCCATGTCACGGCCGAGGAACATCTCGCCCGACGACTGACCGAGCTTGACGGCTCCCACGTTGGAGGACATGCCGTAATCGGTGACCATCTTCCGGGCGATCGCCGTCGCCTTCTCGATGTCGTTCGAGGCTCCCGTCGTGGGGTCGTGGAACACGATCTCCTCGGCGACACGTCCGCCCATCGCGTAGGTCAGCTGGTCGAGCAGCTCGTTGCGGGTGGTCGAGTACTTGTCCTCGAGGGGCAGCACCATCGTGTAGCCGAGGGCTCGTCCGCGAGGGAGGATCGTCACCTTCGTCACCGGGTCGGTGTGACGCATCGCCGCCGCCGCGAGAGCATGCCCACCCTCGTGGTACGCGGTGATCAGCTTCTCCTTGTCGCGCATGACGCGCGTACGCCGCTGCGGACCGGCGATGACGCGGTCGATCGCCTCGTCGAGGGCACGGTTGTCGATGAGCTGGGCGTTCGAGCGCGCAGTGAGCAGTGCAGCCTCGTTGAGGACGTTGGCCAGGTCGGCACCGGTGAAGCCCGGGGTCTTGCGGGCGACGACCTCGAGGTCGACGCCTCCGGCGAGCGGTTTGCCGCGGCCGTGCACCTCGAGGATCTTCTTGCGGCCGAGCAGGTCGGGGGCGTCGACGCCGATCTGGCGGTCGAAGCGGCCCGGACGCAGCAGGGCAGGGTCGAGGATGTCGGGGCGGTTTGTCGCCGCGATCAGGATCACGTTGGTCTTGACGTCGAAGCCGTCCATCTCGACCAGGAGCTGGTTGAGGGTCTGCTCGCGCTCGTCGTGCCCGCCGCCCATTCCCGCGCCGCGGTGGCGCCCGACGGCATCGATCTCGTCGACGAAGATGATCGCGGGCGAGTTCTCCTTGGCCTGCTGGAACAGGTCACGTACGCGGCTCGCGCCGACGCCGACGAACATCTCGACGAAGTCCGAGCCGGAGATGGAGTAGAAGGGCACGCCGGCCTCGCCGGCGACGGCGCGGGCGAGGAGAGTCTTGCCCGTGCCGGGAGGGCCGTAGAGCAGGACGCCCTTGGGGATCCGGGCGCCGACCGCCTGGAACTTGGCCGGCTCCTTGAGGAACTCCTTGATCTCGTGCAGCTCCTCGATCGCCTCGTCGGCGCCGGCGACATCGCCGAACGAGACCTTGGGCGTCTCCTTCGAGACCAGCTTCGCCTTCGACTTGCCGAACTGCATGACGCGATTCCCGCCTCCTTGCATGCCCGAGAGCATCAGCCAGAAGAACGCGCCGATGAGGAGGATCGGGAGCAGGAAGCCGAGCGCCGACAAGAACCAGTTGGTCTGCGGGACCTCGTCGGTGTAGCCCTTGCTCGGGTTCGCCGCGTTCACCGCGTCGACGACCTCGGTGCCACGCGGCGACACGTAGTAGAACTGCACCTGCTTGCCGTTGTCGCCGTCGTCCTGCGAGAGCGTCAGGTCGACCCGCTGCTCGCCGTCGACGATCTTCGCCGACTCGACCTTGCCGTCCTTCAGGAGGTTGAGGCCCTCCTGCGTGCTGATCTGGCGGAAGCCGGACATGGTGATCAGCGAGGAGCCGATCCACACCGCGACGATCGCCAGGACGACGTAGAGGATGGGGCCTCGGAAGATGCGCTTGACGTTCATGAATGTTGCGGGTGCGACACCCGGCACCTTTCTGACGAGGAAATGTGAGAGTCAGGCTACCTCTCGCACTCTGGGCACCGGCCACGCGTTCGCCGTGGGCTGAGCCTGCGCCACCTCCGACCGTGCGGCCCTCTGGCGCGTTCCTTGACATCGAGAGGCACGCGCCCGCCGAAAACGGCCGTCACGCGGGGAGCAGCGGCTCCGGGTCGGGGAGGGCCGGGGCCAGGCCGCGGCGACGGCGGCGGCCCGCTGCCAGCACGGTCACCGCGAGAGCGCCGGCCAGCCAGAGCAGCAGCACGAGCACGGCGTGCGCGACGCCGATGCTGCCGCCCGCGATGAGCGAGCGGAACGCCTCCACCGTGCCGGTCAGCGGCAGCACCCCGTGGAGGGCCTGGAAGAAGGCGGGCGCCGTCTCGACCGGGTAGGTGCCCCCGGCCGAGGAAAGCTGCAGCACGATCATGAGCAACGCGAGGAAGCGGCCCGGGGCGTCCAGCAGAGCGATCAGCGCCTGGTTGACGGCCACGAACGTCAGGCTCGTGAGCACCGCGATGCCGATCAGCCCCGGCAGATTCGTCGCCTCGACGCCGACCCCGAAGCGGATCACGAGCGCCGCAAGCACGCCCTGCGCGACGGCCATCAACGCGCCGGGCAGGTAGCTTCGCAGCGCGATCACCCAGGCCGGGCGGCGCCCGGCCAGGAGGCGGGCGTTCAGCGGCGCGCTCATCAGGTAGAAGGCGAGCGCGCCGACCCAGAGCGCGAGCGCCATGAAGTAGGGGGCGAGGCCATAGCCGTACGACGGGACCCGGTTCAGCCTCTCGGCGTCGAGACCGACGGGGGCGGCGGCGACCGCGCTGAGAGCGGAGGCCTGCGCGGAGGTGTAGCTGGGTATCTGCTTCGCCCCGTCGGCGAGCGAGGCGCCCAGGGTCGACGAGCCCGAGCGGAGGGACTCGATCCCGCCGGCGAGGCGCTCCGAGCCGCTCTCGGCGGCGGCCGTCCCGGAGGAGGCGGAGGCTGCTCCGGCGGCGAGTGTGTCGGCGCCCGAGGCGAGGTCGGCCGTTCCGGAGGCGAGACGCGAGGCGCCGGAGTCCGCGTCGGCGATGCCGCCGGAGAGCGGGCCGACCCCGTCGACCAGCGCGTCGACTCCGCTAGAGAGGCCGGCGGCGCCGGCGTCGAGCGAGGAGGCGCCACTCGCCAGCGTCGTCGCGCCGGACGACAGCGCCTGCGCGCCTGTGTCGACCGCCGCCGCGCCGCTCGCGAGAGTGCCGGCTCCGTTCGAGAGCTCGGCGGCTCCGCCGGCCAGCTGCGCCGCGCCCGCGGCGAGCGCCGTGAGGCCGTGGTCGGAGTCGCCGACCAGGGCCTTCGTGCCCGCGTCGAGGGCGTGCGCCCCGTGGTCGGCGTCGGCCGCTCCGGTCGAGACGGCCGCCGCCGCCCTCTCGATCGCCGTCAACTCCGTCCGCCGCTCGGCATCGTTCATCGAGTCGTAGCGGGTCAGGAGGGAGGAGAGAGCGGAGTCGACTGCCGCCGAGCCGGCGGCGAGCGTGGGGGTCGCCGACGCGAGCGAGGCGCCTCCTGAGGCGAGCTGCCGAGCGGCCGTGAGCGCCTCCTCCGCGCCGCCCGACACCGTGCCTGCGCCCTTCGAGACCGCCGCAGCTCCCGTCGCCGCCGTGGTCGCGCCCGTACTGAGCGAGGAGGTTCCCGCGGCCAGGTCGGAGGCGCCCGAGGCGAGCCCCGCGGCACCGGAGTCGAGCTGCTGGGCACCCGCCGCGACTTTCTGCGCACCGCTCGCGAGCTCGTCCGCCTTCGCCGGCAGCTGCGAGGCGCCGTCGTCGAGCTTCTGCAATCCGGACGAGAGCGCCGCCGCGCCGCTCGCGGCCGAGTCGGCGCCCGCGCGCAGCGCATCGGCGCCGTCCGCGAGCCGAGCCGAGCCGTCCTGCAACTGCGTCAGCCCGACGACCAGCTCGGAGGAGCCGTCGGCCGCCCGTCCGGCCCCCTCGGCGAGCTGGCTCGCGCCGTCGGATGCCTGCTCGAGCTTCGCGTGCAGCTCGGTGAAGCCGAGGTAGATCGACGAGAGGTACTTCTCGCCCACCTTCTTCTCGACGGCCTGCGTGACCGAGGTGCCCACGGTGTTCGCGATCGAGCCGACGATGAGGTTGGCTCCGTCGTTCGTCTCGATCGAGAGCTTCGCGGTCGCGGCGGCGGACGGGTCGTCGCCTCCGATCGACGCGACATCGGCCGAGAAGTCAGCGGGCACGGTGAGCACGGCGTAGACCGCGCCGGAGGCGAGTTCGCTCGCCGCCTCGTCGGCCCCGGTCGTGTGCCACGCGAAGTTCGAGCCCGACGTGTTCGAGGTGAGCTCGTCGGCCAGGTCGTGCCCGAGAGCGAGCGCCGAACCGTCGGAAGCGGTCGCGCCGGTGTCCTCGTCGACGAGCGCCGCCGGGACGGTGTCGAGGTGGTGGGTCGGATCGAGGTTCGCCGAGGTCAGGAGGCCCGCGTAGATCAGCGGGATGAGGGCGATCGCCGCGAAGACGACGAGGAGACGGGGGTTCACACGGCGCAGGGCGCGGCGGAGGGGCGAGGTGGTCATGGTCCTTCTCGAGGAGGGGTGGAGGTCAGGAGTGCAAGGCGGCGAGGCGCTCCGAGGCGACTCCCGTGACGAGGAGCTCGGCGATGTCGCCGGCGGCCTCGGCGACCGAACGGCGGGCATCGCCTTCGAGCAGCCAGCCGACGACGAGCCAGGTCGTGCCGGCGGCGAGGAAGGTGGCGAAGCGCTCGACGCGCGCGCGATCGCCTCCGGCCGGCACGCGCGCGGCCAGTGGCGAGAAGGTGAGGAGACGCTGGGCGAGGAACGCGACGACCGCCTCCTGCACCGAGCGGGCGGTGCCTCCGCTGAACACCCGGCGGTAGAAGTCGGCGTGCACGCGGAGGCCCTCGAGCAGTCCGCGGACGACGTCCGGCACCGTTCCCTCCCAGTGCTCGTCCGGCGTGGGCGGGGCGACGGCCGCGAAGAGGGCGTGCATCCGCTCGATCGCGGCGGCTTCGATGAGTGACGGGACGTCGCCGAAATGTTGGTAGAAGGTCGGCCGGCTGACGCCTGCGGCGCCGCAGAGCTCGGTGATCGAGGGCTGCTCGTCGCCGGGGCGGTCGAGCGCGATCGTGATCGCCGCGAGCAGCGCGTCGCGCGAGCGGGCCTGTCGCGGATCGGTCACGTCGTCCTCGTCTCTCGGCGCTCGTCGCACCGCTTTTTTACGTTCGTCAGATAACTTACGTCCGTAAAGAAAGATCCGCAAGCGCTCAGCGGTCGAGAATCGTCGCAATCTCGGTGGTGTCGACCACCAGGGAGTCGGACGGCGTCAGGCCCGGGCTCCGCGGAGTCGGCACCGGAAGCCGCACGAGGAGCGCCCCCGGATCCACGCCGAAGCGTCCCGAGGTGGTCCGACCGATCGGATCCCCGTCGAGCTCGGCGAGCACCGCCTGGTCCAGCTCGAACGAGAACTCGCGGCCCGGCCACTGTCGCAACGAGGCGAGCCCGTTGCGGTTGCCCGTCGCCACGTCGAGCGCGAGCCCGAAGCGACGGCGCAACAGCACGAGCTCCAGGTCGCCGTCGTCGAGCACCGCCCCCGCGGCGAGTTCGATGTTGGCCACGACCGAGCTGCAATTACAGGCGAGCACCATGAGCGCGCGCGTCGGCGCCTCCGCGACCCCGTCGATCCGCAGCGAGACCTCGAAGCCCGACATGAACATCGCCGGAGCCGCGCCGGCAGCGAAGTAGGCGCCCCAGCCGACGCGCTTCTTCAGCTCGTCATCGGTCTTGTCCATGATCTCGGCGTCCAACCCCACGCCGCCCATCACCATGAAGATGCGCTCCTCGCCGTCGTCGAACGTCGCCGTCCCGACGTCGATCGCACGATCCTGGCCGAGCAGAGCGATCTCGACCGCGTCGGCGAGCGAGCCCAATGGCAGTCCGAGGTTGCGTGCCAGCAGGTTGCCCGTCCCGCTGGGCAGCAGGCCGTAGGGGACGGACGTGCCGCGCAGGACAGCGGCGACGGCGCGGACGGTGCCGTCGCCTCCCATCGCGCAGACGAGGTCGGGCTCCGCCTCGAGAGCGGCCCGTGCCGCCTCGACCCCGGAGTCGTGGGGGCTCGTCTCGAACCAGAGCGGCTCGTTCCACCCGTGGCGGCGCGCGAGGCGGGCGACCACGTCCTCCGCCGTCTGCACGTCGTCGAACTTGCTCGGGTTGACGACGACGGCGACGGTGCGTGGTGCGGGCTCGACTCTCACCCCCTCAGTCTGACGTGCTCCGGCACCGCTCCAGCGCCGCGGCCGCCTCGGTCGCCAGCACGGCTCCGAGCTCGGCTGAGAGAGTCGCGGGCAGGCGCGGAGGCGCATCCCAGCGCGGCCCTGCGAGCAGCAGTCCACGCCGCTCGCTCGTGCTCCAGAGCGTGTCGACGCTGCCCGAGACGAAGGCGCGGAGGCGTCCACTCACCTTCGGTTCGGTGTCGGCGTCGAGAGCGAGGTCGACGAGGTGGCGGTAGGCGATGCCTCCGAAGAGCGCACCATCGCCCGCGCCCTGCTCCACGAAGACCCCCTCGGGGGCGAGACGGTCGAGCAGGTCGAGCGCCGTGAGGGAGGCGTGGGCGACGAGACGCGGATCCGGACGGAGCCGGTGCAGCGCCAGTGCGGCGCCGATGTAGACGCCGTGGTTGTAACTGAAGGCCCAGTCGTCCCGCTCCGAGCCTCCCTCGCGGCCGATGCCGTCGGCGACGAAGCCGGAGGCGTCGTCGCGCAGCCGCACGTGCATCCAGTCGAACGCCGTGCGCGCGAGCTCCTCGCGCCCGTCGGGGCGGAGACGCTCGAGCCGCGCCCCGAGGATCGCGAACGGGCCGTTCGCGGGCGCGTTCTTGTAGTCGAGCTGGCGGCGGCGCCAGGCCAGACTCGCGCCGTGACGGACGTTCCAGCCGCGCTCGACGGCGAAGCGCCACAACCGGTCGGCACGATCGAGCCAGCGGCCGTCGCCCGTGGCCTCGCCGAGCCGCGCGAGCGCGCCTCCGAGCCACATCATGTCGTCGAAGTAGCCGTTGACCAGGCGGCCGCCGTTACGGAGGCGGATCGCGCGATGCACGCGCCGCGCCCGCTCGAGGTGCGCCTCGTCTCCCGTGCGCTCGAAGGCGTCCACCGCAGCGTCGATCGCGTGAGCGAGCCACCAGTAGTTGAACTCGAGATCGGCGCGCAGCGACGTCGGGTAGCTCATGTGGTAGCCCAGCACCGGGGCGGCGAAGAAGCGCTCGAGGCTCTCCTGGGCCGCGTCGGCGCGACTACTCGTAGACGTGGGGCGCAAGGATCGCGACATCGCGAAGATTGCGGTAGCGCTCGGCGTAGTCGAGTCCGTAGCCGATGACGAAGTCGTTGGGGATGTCGAAGCCCACGTAGGCGACGTCGACCTCGACCTTCGCCGCGCGGGGCTTGCGGAACAGCGCACAGATCTCGACCGACTCCGCGCCGCGACTGCGCAGGTTGCCCTGCAACCACGAGAGCGTCAGACCCGAGTCGATGATGTCCTCGACGATCAGCACCTTGCGGTCGGTGATGTCAGTGTCGAGGTCTTTCAAGATCCGCACGACGCCGGAGGACTTGGTGCTGCTGCCGTAGGAGGAGACGGCCATCCAGTCCATCACGACGTCGAGCTTGAGCTCGCGCGCGAGGTCGGCCATGACCATGACGGCACCGCGGAGGACGCCCACGATGAGCAGGTTCTCGCCCGCGTAGTCGCGCTCGATGGCGCGCGCCAGGTCGCGGATCCGTTCGTGGATCTGTGACTCGGTGTAGAGGACCTCGGTGATGTCGTCGGCGATGTCGGCTGCTTCCACCCGGCCACTCTACGGGGCATCCCCGCGCGGCCCCCCGCCTCCGCGAGATGCCACTTATGCGGTCCCGCGTCGGCGTGTCGCGCTCATAAGTGGCATCTCGCGGAGGGGGGGGAGGGGGTCAGCGGGACGGGGCGAAGACGAGCGTGCTGCCGGAGCGGGTCGCGACCACGCCGGGCAGGTCGACGCCCTTCTGCCCGTGCCAGTCCGTGACGAGAGCGGCGACCGCGAGGGTCTGGGCGCGCGAGAGGGCGACTCCGAACTCGTTCGAGACGACGAGACGGATGATGCGCTGCCGCAGCGCAGGCGGATCCGCCGCGAGCCCCCGCGCGTCCACCGTCACGTGCCCGTCGTCGTTCTGTCCCACGAGTTCGAGCGCCCACTCCAGCGCGAGCGCGTCGAGCGCGTCGCCGTCCTCGCGCAACTGCTCCGCGGTGCGGGCGAGCGCCTCCGCCACCCCCGGACCCAGCTCGGCCTCGAGCACCGGCAGCACCCGCGAACGCACCCGCACTCGCGAGTAGCGCGGGTCGTCGTTATGCGGGTCGTCCCACGGCTCAAGCCCCGCGTCGGAGCAGGCACGGCGGGTGGTCTCGCGACGCACGCCGAGCAGGGGCCGGCGCAACGGCCCGCTCACCGGCGCCATCCCGTGCAGGGAGGCGGCACCGGCGCCGCGGGCGAGTCCGAGCAGCACCGTCTCGGCCTGGTCGTCGAGGGTGTGGCCCAGGAGGATCGCGGCGGCTCCCGTGGCCGCGAGCGCGTCGTCGAAGGCGCGATAGCGCGCGGTGCGGGCCGCCGCCTCCGGTCCGCCCTCGCCCCGCACCGACACGACCTCCCGCAGGACGGGGGCGAGGCCCAGCGCGTGCGCCTGCTCGGCGGCACGGCGCGCCACCGCGGCCGACGCCTCCTGGAGCCCATGGTCGACGATCACCGCGCCTGCCCGCCGGCCTCCCCTCGGCGCCTCGAAGGCGACGGCGGAGGCGAGCGCGAGCGAGTCCGCTCCCCCGCTCAGCGCGACCAGCACCAGAGCCCCCGGACCGAGCCCGTCGAGGCTCGCGCGCACCGCGCGGCGCAGGTCGGCGAGGGCAGGAGTCAGGCGGGGGCGATCGGGCACATCAAGTAACGTTAGGCCAGCGATCCGGCCCGCGAGCGTGCGCATCCGCGCGCACCCGCGAGGCGGACCACCCCGCCGATGCGCCGCCCACGGCGCCACCGACTCAAGGAGCGAACATGGCCGCATACGACGTCGTCGTCGAGATCCCCAAGGGCAGCCGCAACAAGTACGAGGTCGACCACGAGACCGGACGCGTCTACCTCGACCGCGTGCTGTTCACCTCGTTCGTCTACCCGACCGACTACGGCTACTTCGAGAACACGCTCGGCCTCGACGGCGACCCCGTCGATGCGCTCGTCCTGCTCGAGTACCCGGTGTTCCCGGGCGTGGGAGTCTCGGTCCGCCCCGTCGGCGTGCTCAACATGAGCGACGAGGCCGGCTCGGACGCCAAGGTGATCGTGGTGCCTGCCAAGGATCCGCGCTGGAAGCACATCCAGGACATCGGCGACGTGCCCGAGCAGACGAAGAACGAGATCAAGCACTTCTTCGAGCGCTACAAAGACCTCGAGCCCGCCAAGTGGGTCAAGGTCGAGGCCTGGGGCGACGCGGCCGAGGCGGAGCAGATCGTGCAGGACGGCATCAAGAAGCTGGCCGAAGAGGGCCACTGAGCCACGGGGCGATCGCCCCTCCGCTCACGACAGAACCCGCCCGACCGAGTCGTCCTCGGTGGGCGGGTTCTGTGCGCTCGGGGCTTCAGGCGGACGGGGCTTCAGGCGCTCGGGCGTCCGACCATGCCGGTCGGCGAGCCCCAGACGTTCCACACACGCACGGGCTTGCCGTAGTCGGCAGCCTCCACGATCTGGCCGTTCCCGAGGTAGATCGCCACGTGGTAGTAGTCGCCGCCGCCTCCCCAGAAGATGAGGTCGCCGCGCTGGCGCTGGCTGTACGGGACCAGCTTGCCCTCGGCGGCCATCTGGTTGTACTGGTTCGTGGCGGAGTGCGTGCCGATGTAGATCCCGGCGGAGGCGTAGGACGCCTTGGTCAATCCCGAGCAGTCCCACTGGTCCGGTCCCATGCCGCCGAGAACGTACTCCTCGCCGAGCTGCGCCATCGCGTACGAGATCGCGGTCTCGACGGCGTTGCCCTGCGGCTGGGGATCCGGGTCGGGCTGGGACGTCACGGGCTGCGACGGCGACGGCTGAGACGGCGCCGGCTGCGACGGTGCCGACTCCGAGGGCGGCTGCACCGCCTGCGGAGGCGCGGCGGGCGCCGGCTGCGACGACGACTGGGCCGGCCGGGAGGCCGCCTCGGCCTGCGCGGCGGCGGCAGCAGCAGCTGCGACGTGCTGACGTTCCGCCTCCGCGGCGGCGGCCGCGGCGGCCTCGGCGGCTTGCCGCTTCTGCTCGCCCTCGAGGTAGGCGGTCTCGACCTCGACCGTCGAGTCCTTGAGCAGGGCGAGCTGGGCGATGAGCTCGGTCGACTTCGTCTCCTGCGCCGAGAGCGCGGACTGCGCAGAGGCGGCCGCGGCGTCGGCGTCGGCTCGGGCGGCATCCGCCGCGTCCGAGAGCTTCTGGTGCTCGACGACCGCGATGTCGGCCTGGTGGCCGAGCGATTCGGCGTTCTGCTTGTCGGCCAGCGCCTCGGAGTACACCCGCTGCGACTGCTCGGAGAGCTGTGACATCGCGCCGAGCTGGTAGAGCAGGTCGCCCGCGTCCTGGCCCTGGGCGACGAGGTTCATCGAGAGATCGCTTCCCGCGGCTCGCGAGAGGTGGGCCGCGAGCAGCCCCGCGCGCATCTTCGAGGTCTGCGCCTTCGCCGAGGCGGCGCCCGCCTGCGCCTCGAGGTCGGCGAGCTGCTGCGCGGCCGTGTCGAGCGCCTCCTTGGCCTGGCGCCACGCCTCGGCCTTCTTCATGGCGGTGATGCTCGCGTCGTCGACGGCCGTCTGGAGTCCCGCGATCAGGCTCGCGATCGAGTCGATCTCTGCCTGCTTGGTCGCCTCGTTGTTCTTGGCGTTCTGCACGTCGTCCCACGACGGGTACCGGGGGTCGTCGGCGGAGGCGGGGGCGATGCCGAGAGAGGCGGTCACCGCCGTCACCGCGAAGGCGGCCGAGACCGCGAGGGGGAGGCGGCCCTTCCAGGCGCGCTCGCGAGGGGCGGGGGTGAAGCTCTGGGCGGTCTTCTGCGGGTCAACCAAGAGTCACTCCTCGTGCGGCCATGAACGGTTGGGCGTCGACGGCGGCGCCGTTGACCCGGGTCTCGAAGTGGAGGTGGCAGCCGGTGGACGCCCCCGTGGTGCCGACGGCGGCGATCTGCTGGCCCGCCTCGACCTGCTCGCCCACGCTCACGTAGATGCCTCCGGCGACGATGTGCGCGTAGCCGGTGCTGATGCCCTGGCCGTGGTCGATGAGCACCCAGTTGCCGTAGGTGCCGTTGGGTCCGGCATAGACGACCGTTCCGCTGTGCGCGGCGAAGATCGGGATCCCGCAGCCGCCCGCGAGGTCGGTGCCGCGGTGGTAGGAGTTGGTCGAGCCGCCGCCGGTCGAGATGCTGTCGCGCGGTCCGAAGGTCCCGGTGATGCGTCCGGCGGCCGGGCGGACCCAGCCGGAGTCGCTGACGGCGGTGGAGCCTCCTCCACCCGACGGCGCGCTGGAGCCGCCTCCCGAGCTCGGACGCGCGGTCGCTGCGGCGGCCTGACGCTCGCGCTCGGCCTGGGCGGCGGCGGCGCGGGCTGCCGCCTCCTCGGCGAGCTTGCGCTGCCGCTCGGCCTCGCGGGCGGCCACGCCGGCCTGGTACTCGGTGACCGTCTTCGACTCGGTGTCACGGAGCGCGGCGAGCTGCTGCTCGAGGACGACGCTCTGCGCCTGCTGTTCGGCGAGAGCCGACTCCGATGCCTGCTGCGCCGAGCTCGCCTCGGCAAGCTTCGCCTGGGCGTCGACCCGGAGTCGCTCCCGCTCGCCCTGCGCGACCGTGGCCTGCTCGGCGAGCGAGGCGGCCGTGTTGCGCGCCGTGCTCGCCTGCTCGTAGATCGCGTTCGAGCGCTCCACGAGCTTGCTCATGCTGCCGATCCGCGAGAGCAGCTGATCGGCCTTGCCGTCGGCGCCGTCGAGGAAGATGTTGACCGACAGGTCGGTTCCCGTGCTGCGGTAGAGCTGAGCGGCGAGCAGGCCCGCCTGCTGCGAGGCGGCATCGGCCTTGGCGGCGCTGCCGCTTGCCTCCGTCCCCAGCTCGGTCGCGCGATCGGACGCCTCGTCGAAGGCCTGTTGTGCCGCGAAGTACTCGGCTCCGCGTTGCTGGGCGAGCTGCTGCGCGGCGGCGACCTCGCTCTGCAGGTTCTGGACGAGGGAGGTGATCTTCTCGACCTGATCGGCGGCCGCAGCGGTGTTGCCCTTGGCCGCCTCGACGTCGTCCCACGACGGATAGTCGACGGCGTGGGCCGGGGAGGCGACAAGCAGGCCCGCGAGGAGCGCGACGACGGCCGAGCCCAGGGCGGCACTCCGCAGACGCGCGAGCCGTGGCGCGCCGGAGGACCGGGCGGGACGCGGACGTCGCGGGGAGAGCAGCATGGGACCTCGGAGTGATAGGCGGGCCCTCTCCCGACGGCGCGCGGCAGGACCGTTGCACAGAGGAAGAGCGATTCTGACCCAGACTAGCCAAGCACCCCCCGTTCGCCTAGAGGCGGGTGCCACCCGGAGGGGTGACCCGGCCCGCGGACGCGTCGGTTTTGCATATCCGCGACCGTGTCCCTATGCTTGCGTGTCGGTAGTCATGAGGGGTCGGCCGCAGGTCGCCCCGCGAGCTCCCGGCCCCATCGTTTAGTGGCCTAGGACGCCGCCCTTTCACGGCGGTAGCACGGGTTCGAATCCCGTTGGGGTCACGGACGAGACGACCGAAACGGACCGGGCGGAGACGACCGGGACGGAACAATCGAATAGCCTCGAAGGCAGTATGCTGTTCTTCGCAACGAGGCCCTGTAGCGCAGTTGGTTAGCGTGCCGCCCTGTCACGGCGGAGGTCGCGGGTTCAAGTCCCGTCAGGGTCGCAGAGGGGCCCTTCCGAGAGGAAGGGCCTTCTTCACGAGACGAGCATCGTCTCACGCGACGTCTCGTCGCACGGCTCTGTAGCTCAGTTGGTAGAGCGCACGACTGAAAATCGTGAGGTCACGGGATCGACGCCCGTCGGAGCCACTGGCCCCTTTCTCAGGCTTCTACTGGGATCGGGGCCTTTTCTGTGCCGTCTTGAGTTACTCGTCAGCGTCCTGACCGCCGAGCGTGCCGTCGTCGTTCCACTTCATGACTCGTTCGACCTCGCCGACCACGAATGCGCCGCGCGGGAAGAACGCCTCGAAGTTGACCGGAATCGCTGACCGAAGCACCATGAACTTTTCCTACCTAGTCATCTAGACATGTTGTCCCGTGTCCGTCGGGGTCGACGAACGCCCTCCATCCTGACACTTGTCTAGACAGGCCGTCAAGCCTCAATAGTCTCCATTGAGGTCACAGGCCACGACCCAGCCCGAAATCCCTTGCTGGCGATCAATGGGCGGTCATCCGCATCCAGTCCGATCCGGGTCACGAGCAGATCCATGGGCTCCCCGTCGCGGCGAGAACGGACGGACACTACCCACTGCTTGGCACGCGCGACAGCGCCGGCAGCGCGCGCATGCGCGCCTTGGGCGGGGCCGGGCACGTACAAGGTGCTCTCCTCCCTTAGCAACGGGAAGGGGCGAATGGTGACACCGATAGCCGAAATCACCCCTGATTGGTTGCGGAGAGCGGCGACGGCCCAGGGATCATCGACGACGTCGACTTTGCCGCCGCCCTCGACGAGAACGCCGTAGATATGCTCCCGCCACTCCCCTTCGTTGGATGAGGCGGTCTGCGCCATCTGCACGGGCTTAGGAGTTGGGCCTCCCTCAACGAAGACCCCCCTCCCCTGCTCTGACCGGACAACGCCTTCGGCTTTCAAGACGCGTAGCGCCTCTCTGGCCGTCATCCTCGCCACGCCAAACCGAGCAACGAGCTGAGCCTCAGAAGGAAGCTTGGTTCCAACCTCGAGCTGGCGGACCGTGATGACTCTGCGCAACTCGTCTGCGATCTGCCGGTAAGCAGGAATGATCGCGCCCTTGAGCCGCCGAAGCTCATCGATCGGAAACTTACTCATCTAGACAGGATATGGCCCCGGCGCGACGAGCTGTGAGAACTTTCCCTACTCGTTCAAGGCCGGCCTCCGGCCGGCGGCGGCGCGTGGCCGGCGCAATGCGGTGCGTCCGGTCCTCGCCACGCTGCGGTCCGGACGCTCCTAGCGCGCCGCCCCTCACCAACGAGGCGGCCTCGCGTCACTCAATCGCGTCGTCGATCAACCCAAACGGCGGAACGGCACGATCCCCCGAGAATCGCACGACAATGCTGTTGGCTAGCTCGGGAGGCGGGGAATTGTCCACGAAGACGGCCTGAGCTCCGCTTCCGGCGCCAGAAAGCCACGACGCCACGTGTGCGTAGACGTTGTCTACGAGCTTGGCGTCAGCGAAATCAGCGTCTTCAGGACCCGCTCGGTGTCCGAGGTTCTTTTGCGGGCTATCGACAACCAAGAGTCCTGGGAGCAGGGCCCGCCTTTCCCAACTGATCTCCCAGAGGGCCATGGCCCAGGCAAGACTGATCAGCACAAGCCCACCGCTACTGGCTTTCGTGTAAACCGCGCCGCGGACATACGGTATCAGCTTGTCGTCGAGCCACGCTTCCCCCTTGAGCTTGGGGTAGCCAAAGTCAGTGAGAATGTTGGAGAAGCGCTCCGAAAGCGCTTTCTTCACTTCAGCGCGATCAGGCCTCGTGCTGAGTTCTCTCTGCTCACGTCGGAGACGCGTGACAGTACCCTGCCGCGCATCCCGCTGCCTTTCTGCCTCTTCGACTCGACCCCAAAAACGAACTCCAACCTCAGCACGAGCAACCTCAGATTCCGCTGCGTTGAGATCACGCATGAGTTGATCACGCGCCGCCAAGAACGGGGCCGGGAGTTCGGCTGCTCGGTTGAGCTCGGAGGCAATCTCCTGAACCGCCGCCTGCTCCGATATCGCCTGCGATTCGAACACCCTCAACTCCGACTCGAGCCGACCAAGGTACTCAGTCAATTCGTCGAGTCGCTGGGTAGTCGAACGCAGCTCTCTTCTCGACAGCACGGACCCCAACGCGACGACGGATTGATCCTCGGACCCACATAGGGAACAGTGCCCATGATTGAGGCTCACATCGCGTTCTAGCTTGGCCAGACAAGCTGGGCAAACCTCTATCCGCAAAGGGTCGAACACCTTCTCTGCCTCAGTGAGGAATGTCAGTTTTCGCTTGTCGTCCGCGTACTGCAGCGCAAGCGCGCGTAGGCGGTCGATGAGGCTCTCCCTCGAGCGAACTCGTTCCCAGGCCTCGGACTCGCTCTTCTGTTGACGAGTGAGACGATTGCGAAGATCTGACAAGCCATTCTGAGCAGCTGACTCGATCCGGTCGGTCCGACCGACCTCGGCCTTGAGGGCCTCCCGCACGGTCAAGGCATCTCCCAACACGATCGACGCCCCGGTGGGGCCAAGGGGATATTCCTTATCAACGACCGCGGTCAGCGCTCGGACAGTCGACTCGGCCTCCCGCAGCGCGTCCTCCGCTCGTCGAAGACGCTGGGTAGCCAGTCCGAGCTCTTCATCCGAGACCTGAAAAGCGAAGTCGATGGTTTGCTGGAGCTTGTAAGCGACAACGAGATTCCCGTTCTCTACCAGGAGGTTTTGACTATCCAATCGCGAGTTTTTATAGAAGATCAGCCGCGATAGATCTTTGAAGCTGAACGCATGGGAATCTGCGTTCGGATTGCCGGCGCTTGTGTTGAGTCGAGCGCCGGCTAGTCCAAGAGCATCCATGAGAAAGTATGAGAGCGAGTCTTCTGCACCGGGCTTGTCGAGCTGGTACCGCTCTTCAAGCGCGTCACCGATCAGTTCGATCGGCGCGTTCCATACCGACGCAAACTTGGACGGTGAGCCTACTGTCGTTCTCTGAATCGCGTATATCTCGCCGTTGAGGGAAACCTCGAGAACCGCGCTGGTGACGTTGTCCCGCATCTCTTCGTGGTCCGGGAAGTCGTCTCCTCCCAAGAGATACGCGACGTACTCGACGACACTCGTCTTGCCGGTCTGAGATGCTCCAGCAACGATCCCGATCGGGCGAACAGTGTCGTCCGCCAGGAAGCTGACCTCATAGGTTCGAGGGTTCGAGATGGTCCCGAACAGCCGCAGTCGGCGGATTCGCAGACCGGTGAGACTCTCGTCAATCATGAATCTCCAATTTCGGGACGGACAACGTCCTCGAACAGATCGAGCATCAGCCAATGGGTCCCCGCCCAACGTGCGCTGGCTTCACGCAGTGCTCGGTCTGACAGCTTGTTTAGACGGACAAGGACAATCTCCGCCGCCAACCGATATGCATCCGCGTAGGCCGTTTGAAGCTGCTGAGCGACGCCTTCGCCAGCGTCGGTAATCACGAACGCTTCCTCGCCGATGGCAATGAGTCTGCGGGCCACCAAGAAGGCCAGATCTGCTCGGATTCGCTCGCGACGGCTAACAAAACGATGCCCTAGCGATGCGTAGGAGAGTTGGCCACGCGTATAACCAACGAGCTCGAGCCTCAAAGCATCGCGCTGGTCGCCGACATCGTCTCCGGATAGGACTGCGAACGGATTCGCGGTGAAAAAGTCGTAGGTAGCCACCCGATCGGTCGTGTGCATTTGAACAGACAGCTGTGAGGCAACCGAAAAGCCCAAGAGCAGCTGGGCGGCGCGGAACGACACTTGACCGTCTAAATCATGAGTAGGTATCAGCGGAACTTCAAGACTCTCCACGCCGAATCACCTCCGCGACAATCTCGGGGCCAGAGGGTCCAGCGTGGTCTTTCGCGACTTGCCGCCAATGCAGCACCCAGCCGGCGCGAACATGCTCTACCAATCGGTGCGCTATGCCACGCCTGTGGGCCGGGCGAAGCGCGAGTTTCCCTGTTGGCGGCAGGGCACCGGCAGCTCCTACAACTGCATCGACCAACCCAGCCATCTGCCCACCTTCATTGGCTGATGTGCTGGCGAGATTGAATGCTGACTCCCACTCACCGTGAATGTCAAGTTCGATCTCGTTCAGCGCGCTCACCTCACCGGGAACAGCGCGCGCAGCCACGTCTCTAACCATCGCCTCCGCCGCGAAGAAATACCCCTTCGCCGCGTCGGTTTCGAGATGGCCAGCGAGGTTGAGCTGGCGGACGAACAGCGCTCCTTCCAGTGCACTCAGGTCACTCGCGACCTTCACCTCGATGGGATCCCCCGGCGTGATGATCTTGGGGAAGTACTGTTCGCGAACCCAGGACGCGTCGGGTCGCATAAGTTCCCGCCGCAGGCGCCCACCGTTCTTGAGCTCGATGACAATTCCCTCGTGTTTGCGGCGCTTTCCTGCCGCCCACGTGTCGAACCACTTCTGTTGGTCGGGCGGTAACACCGAGGGGACGCAGAGGGTCCATGCCGCGACGGTGAATGAGTTTTCTGCCGCCTTCTTCATTACTTCGTTGAAGGAAGCTCGAATTTGCCCTCGCTGCGTTTCACCCCAACCGAGAAAGAACTTCGACTGCCAGACGACCATCTGTCCGTTGAGCGCGCCCACATAGGTGTCGATCCCCCAGTCGCTCCCGGACGGCGCAGCGACTTCAGACGCCGCGGGTACCTGAACCGCGACGAGGTCGGTAACCAGCATCTGAAAACGCTCGCGGGCGCCAGCGAAGGTCTTACTGTCATCAAGAAATCGTTGAAAGAGCACGTCGGGCGCAGCCAACTCGTCCAATATGCCCCCGTATCAAGCAATCTGCGGCCGCCCCTGAGCAGCCCGGGCCCCTGTGCCCTTGGGACGAGACTAGCTAGTCGTAGACCCAGAACCCACGAGCGCTGTAACGCGCGCCGGGAACTCAGCCGGCTGCGTCACCGAAGGTCGTACAGAGATGTCGACTGGAGGTGCTCCCAACTCACCCGTCCAGCATCGCACCTCATCGGCACAGGGTTCCGGGCCGATCCCGGGCCGGGAACCCGGCTGAAACCACCGAGAACCAGCCACGACCAACGAGCACAACTTCCCCAGAATCACGCGGCAAACGAACACTCGTGAGCACCCACGGACCCGGCGCATACGACTGAAAATCGTGAGGTCACGGGATCGACGCCCGTCGGAGCCACTGGCCCCTTTCTCAGGCTTCTACTGGGATCGGGGCCTTTTCTGTGCCGTGGCAGAGCCCGGCGTGTCCACGACACCCGAGGGTGCCCCGCCTCTTCCCCCACCACGCCCGGGTCGGATGCGTAGGCTGGGCCGGCCATGCATGCCGCCTTCCCGCCGCCCGATCCCGCGTCGATCGCGCCCGACTCCGCGGCGCACGACCCCGCCGCCTGGCCGCCACCGACAGGCTCGCCCGTCGAGGGGCAGCCCGCGCCCTACTCCTCCCTCCTCTACCGGCCCGACCCGCGCATCAGGTGGGGCCTGCCGACCGCCGCGCTGGCACTCCTGGGGATCGTGCTGCCGCTCGCGATGCTGATCCTGCTTCTGAGCACGGGACTCCTCCCCTTCTCGCCGCCGATCGTGTTCGCCGGGGCGCTCGCGAGCTACCTCGTCGCGCTCGTGGCGCCCGTCGCCGCGTCGCGACTGCGCGGCCTCAGATCCCTGGCCGCCGACTTCGGCCTTCGGTTCCGCTGGATCGACCTCCCCCTCGGGCTGGCCCTCGGCCTCGGAGTCCGCGTGGTGATCTTCGCCGTCCTCACCGCCTTCTCGCCCTTCCTCGGAGGCGCACAGGGCAATCTCACGCTCGACCCCGATCCGCTGTGGTTCGTGCTCAGCTCGGTCGCGATCCCGGTGCTGGTCGCACCGGTGGTCGAGGAGATCCTCTGCCGCGGCGTCGTCATGCGCGCGGTCCGCAACCGGATGCTGCGCGACGCGACACCGCCGAGCCACGCCCGTCGCGTGGCGGCGGTCGTCGTCAGCATCCTCGCGTCGACCGCGGTGTTCGCCCTGCTGCACGGACACCAGATGGTGAACCCGGCCACGGTCATCACTCTCGGCGTGACCACGGTCGTCGCCGGACTCGCGCACGGCTGGATCGCGACCGCGACCGGGCGCCTCGGGGCGGCGATCGTCTCCCACGCGACGATCAACGCCTCCGCGGTGCTGCTCCTGGGCCTGGTGGCGCTGGCGGGCTGACCGAGCGCTCAGGCCTCGGCGGTGCGGGCAGTGTCCTGCCCGCGCACCTGGCGGTGCAGCCGTTCCATGTCGGAGTCGAGCGCGGCGGCGGTGCGGGCGGCGTCGGCGAGCCCGTCGAGCAGCTCCTGCGGCACCTGCCGGTCGTACTTGTAGTAGATCTTGTGCTCCAGACTCGCCCAGAAGTCCATCGCGATGGTGCGGAACTGCACCTCGACGCGCACGTCGACCGAGCCTCCCGAGAGGAACACCGGAATCTCGACGATCGCGTGCAGGCTCTTGTAGCCGTTCTCCTTCGGCTCGGCGATGTAGTCCTTCACCTCGATCACCGTCACGTCGGACTGCGAGGTCAGCAGCTCGAACACCCGGTAGACGTCCGAGACGAAACTGCACGTGATGCGCACGCCCGCGATGTCGGTGATCGCCTCGGCGATGCCCTCGAAGCTGGTGTCGCAGCCCTTGCGCTCGATCTTCGCGATCAGGCTGTCGGCCGACTTGAGCCGGCTCGTCACGTGCTCGATCGGGTTGTACTCCTGGAGCTCGCGGAACTCCTCCTGCAGGATCGACACCTTCGTGACGATCTCGTCCATGCCGAACTTGTACTGGAGCATGAACCGCGCGAAGTCGTCGCGCAGCGCACGGATCTCGGCGACCGTCGTGGCGTCGAGCGCCTCGGCGACAGCCTCCGTGAGCACGGGCGCGACGGGGGTTTCGGGGTCGGAGGGGCGGGCATTCACAGTCGCACACCCTACGCGCGAGCACCACGAGGCTCGATGGGAGTCCGCCGGACAGTGCCCCGGTCAGCCCAGCGCGCGCCGATAGAAGGTGATCCCGTGCAGCGGCACACCGCCGAAGTGCTCGAGCTGCGCCCGGGCGGCCGTGTCGCCGCGCCGTACCGACGGCACCCGGAGGCGGCGATATCCCCGCTGCACCAACCGCGCCTGGAGTTGACGGCCCAGCAGCCCGCCGACTCCGCGACCCTGCTCGGCCGGGTCGGTGCACTGCACCGCGAGGACCGCCTCCTGACGGAACCGCTCACGCGTCACCACCGCGCGCGCCTGATCGAACAGGCCCACCCGACCTCGTGTGCGCTGGAGGAACCGGGTCCAGTCGGGCAGCGCGAGGGCGAAGCCGACGACGCGACCGGTCGCGGTGTCGTGCGCCAGGCGCAGCAGCTCGGCGTCGAGGAACGCCGATGCTCCGATCGGCCCGAGCTCGCCCGCGGTGACCTCCACGGCGTAGGGCGAGGAGGCCCCCGCTCGGTTCAGCACGTCGAGCATCGCCGCCCGCGTCGCCTCGATGCGTGCCGGTGAGAGCCGCGAAGGTCGCAGGCCCGCCGCAGCCCATTCGGAGGCGGCGACCGGCCCGAGCGGATCTCCCGCCTCCCGGGGTAGCGTCTCGACGCTCCAGGTATCGCCCTCCCAGAGGCGCTCGAACCCCGCCGCCTCGTAGATCCCCGGGTAGCTCGCCGGGTTCCAGGCCGAGCCGAGGAAGCCGCGCTGCCCGAAGCCGCTGGTGACGACTCCGCCGCCCTCGCTCGGCAGCAGCGAGACGGGTCCGACGAGCTGCTCATGACCCCGAGACCGCTCCACGATCGCCTCGAACAGCGCTTCCGCCACAGCGTCGTCGGCGAACTCGGTCGCGCCGAAGAGGAGGCTGCGCGCACCGAGACGCGCATCGAGCCGCACATCCGTGTGCACCGTGGTGCGACCGACCACGCGACCGTTGCGGTCGCGCGCCAACAGCAGCTCGATCGGCGCCTGGCGCGAGCGCGTCCCCCGCCACCACGAGTGCAGAACCCGCTCGGGCGTCGGCACGGCCAGCGACCGCGGATGCAGGCGACCGGGCAGCAGCGCGAAATCGTCGAACTGGGCGCGCGAAGTCACTCTCTCGATCTGCACCTGACCCCCGGACACTCGCGCTCGACGCGGGTGGTGGGCGCCGTGGTGCTCAGCCTAGGAGGCGGGCGACACCTCCGGTCACGCGAGACGGCACGCGAGCGGCACCTTCTAGCCTGGACGGATGAGCACCGACGCACGCCCGCTGCGCTACTGCGCCTTCGTGATGAACACCGCCTCGCACATCCAGCACGGACTGTGGCGGCACCCCGCGGCGCGCCAGCACGAGTTCGACGAGGTGCAGCTGTGGATCGACCTGGCCCGCACGCTCGAGCGCGGACGGTTCGACGCCATGTTCTTCGCCGACGTCGCAGGACTCTACGGTCCCGCGGACGGCGACTGGGAGGTGAACGCGCGCGAGGGCCTACAGCTGCCCAGCAACGACCCGATGGTGCTGCTCTCGGCACTCGCGGTCAGCACCGAGCACCTCGGCTTTGCCTTCACGAGCTCGGTGCTCCAGGCGCACCCCTTCGACTTCGCGCGCAAGGTCTCGACCCTCGACCACCTCTCGAAGGGTCGGATCGGCTGGAACATCGTCACGAGTGCGCTCGACGGCGCCGCCCGCAACTTCGGCTACGACCGCCTCGAGGAGCACGACGAGCGCTACGCCTGGGCGCAGGAGTACCTCGACGTCGTCTACAAGCTGTGGGAGGGATCGTGGGACGACGGAGCGCTGCTGCGCGACAAGGACGGCGGGTTCGCCGACCCCGCACGCATCCACCGCATCGATCACGTCGGCACCCGCTACCGCGTGCAGGGACCGCACCTGTCCGCTCCGTCGCCGCAGCGCACGCCGGTGCTGTTCCAGGCCGGCTCCTCGCCCGCGGGCCGACGCTTCGCGGCGCGCAATGCAGAGGCACAGTTCGTGTTCTCGGGCTCGCCCGCGTCGACGCGGGCGCTCATCGACGACACGCGGCTCCTCGCCTCCGCGGCCGGGCGGGAGGAGGGGGCGCCCGCGTTCTTCCTCGGGCTCTCGTTCATCACGGGCGACACCGAGGAGGAGGCGCGCCGAGCCGAGCGCGAGATCGACGAATACCTCTCCTCCGACGCGTTCCTCGTGCACTCCAACCTCGGCTTCGACCCGACGACCGGCGAGAAGCTCGACCCCGACCTGCCGCTGTCGATGCTCGAGACGTCCGCCGGCCAGAGCCATCTGCAGTGGATCCGCGACGCCTCCCCCGACCGCGAGCCGACCGTGCGCGACCTGGCCCGACTCTCGGCGAAGCTGCGCGGGCGGGTGGTCGGCACTCCCGAGCAGATCGCCGACCACCTCGCCGACTGGCGCGACGCGGGGATCGAGGGGATCAACGTCGTCAACTGGATCCTCCCCGGCAGCTACGAGGAGTTCGTCGACCGGGTGATGCCGGTGCTGCGGGAGCGCGGCCTCGCGCAGAGCGAGTACACGGAGGGCACGCTGCGGCGCAAGCTGTTCGGGAGCGACGAACTGCCTCCGACACATCCCGGGCGGGCGTACCGCGGGGCGTTCTGACTGGCGACGGGCCGCAGCGACGAACCTTTGCGGTCGCTCCGTCGTTGCCGAACGTCGCCCTCGCGCGCGCCGGGCAGGACGAGGATGGGCGCATGATCGACATCGAGAGCTGGATCGCCGGCTACGAGAAGGCCTGGGCGACCGACGACGCCGCCGACGTGGCCGCCCTGTTCACCGAAGACGCCGAGTACTTCACCGCGCCCTACCGCGACGCGATCACTCCGCGCGACGCGATCGTCGCCTGGTGGCTCGCCGAGGAGGAGCCCGGCGAGCCCACCTTCGCCTGGGGCCTCGTCGCGCTCAGCGGTGAGACCGCCGTGGTCGAGGCGCGCACCGTCTACCCCGGCGACCGCACCTACCTGAACCTGTGGGTCATCCGCTTCGCTCCGGACGGGCGGGCACGCTCCTTCACGGAGTGGTTCATGGAGGAGCCGGGCGGGGCCAGCGACTAGCGCCGGGCACTCGCCCTCGACGTCAGAGCTGCGACGCCCCGAAGGTGTCGCAGCTCGTCGCGTCGCCCTCGAAACCGGCCGCGAACCAGCGCTGACGCTGCTCCGCCGACCCGTGCGTCCACCCCTCCGGGTCGACCGTGCCCGTCGCCTGCTGCTGGATGCGGTCGTCGCCGACGGCCGCCGCCGCGCTCAGTGCGTCCTGATACTCCCCCGCCGACACCGGCCGCAGGTAGGGCGTGCCCGTCTCGTCGGGCACCGTCGACGCGTCGCCGACCCAGGCCCCCGCGAAGCAGTCGGCCTGCAGCTCGAGACGCACAGAGTCGGAGTCGGGACCCGTCCCCGACCGCTCGGCCGCCTCCATCGCGCCGCTCAGGGTCTGGATGTGGTGACCCCACTCGTGGGCCAGGATGTACATCTGCGCGAGCGAGCCTCCGGAGGTGTCGAAGCGGGTACGCAACTCGTCGAAGAATGCCGTGTCGAGGTAGATCGTCCGGTCCGGCGGGCAGTAGAACGGTCCGACCGCGGCGGTCGCGCCTCCGCAGCCGGTCGACGTCTGCTCAGTGAAGAGAGTGACGCCCGCGGGAGCCGAGTAGCTCGCGCCGAGCGCCGCGGTCGCGGTACTCCAGTAGCGGTCGAGCGACTCCGCGGCACCCTCGAGACGGCAGTCGACCTGGGCATTCGCGTCGGCGCCGCTCTCGCAGGCGACCGCGGTGCTGGTGACCTGGTCGGGCGAGGTGCCGCCGCCTCCGACGAGGCCACCAAGGCTCGACAGGTCGACGCCGAGCAGCTGCGAGAGCAGAGCGAGAACGACGATGCCCACCACGCCTCCGCCGACCGCGACCCCGGTGGTGCGACCACGTCGACGGACTCTGCCGCCACTGAGCTGGGAGTCGTCGTTGAACGTCATGCCGGTCACGCTAGTGCGCGGCCTCCGAGCTCCGCCGGGGGTTGCGCGGCCGGTCCGTTCAGCCCCAGCGCGAATGGCTGGCCGAGCGGATGATCTCGAGAAGCGCCTCCCGCAGCGGACCGTGGTCGAGGGCGCCGGGGAACATGTCGACCTCGAGGCGATGCGCGCGCTGCCACGCCTCACCTCCGGCGGCCGTCAACGAGACGAGCTGCCGGCGGCGGTCGGAGGGGTCGCTGTGCCGCTCGACGTGTCCCTCGCGCTCGAGGCGCTCGATCGTGCGCGACATGGTCTGCACCTCGACGTGGGCGGCGGCGGCCAGCTCTTTCTGGGCGACGGGGCCGCCCTGCAGCAGATGCAGCACGATCAGCCCCGCGTGCGTGAGGCCGATCTCGGCGAGCGCCCCGAACCAGGCGTGCTCGACCATCCGGGACGCCGTCGAGAGCAGGCGGCCCGTGGGCCAGGCCTCCATCCCGGAGGGGTCGTCAGCGCGCATCTGATCAGGGTAGTGCGGGGGCCGGACAGAAGGCCGCGGTCAGCGGCCGCTCAGGAGGCGAAGCGGTCGGTCGCCTCGATCAGCGCGTCGAGGATCCCGGGCTCGTCGAAGGCGTGCCCCGCGTCGGGGATCAGCCGGAAGTCGGCCTCCGGCCACGCCCTATGCAGATCCCACGCGGTGAACGCGGGGGTGCACATGTCGTAACGACCCTGCACGATCACCGCGGGAATGTCGCGCAGCACGGCGGAGTCTCGGATCAGCTGCCCCTCCTCGAACCAGCCGTGGTGCACGAAGAAGTGGTTCTCGATCCGCGCGAAGGCGAGCGCGAACGCCGGGTCCGACCACTGCTCGATGAGGTCCGGCCTGCGCAGGAGCGTGATCGTCGACGCCTCCCACGTCGTCCACGCGACCCCGGCGGGGCCGTGCACCGAGGGGTCCGGGTCGTGCAGAAGACGGTAGTACGCCTCGATGAAGCTGCCCCGCTCCGATGCGGGCACGACGCTCGTGTACTCCTCCCACAGGTCGGGGTAGACCGCCGCCGCGCCGCCCTCGTAGAACCATTCGAGCTCGGCCCGCCGCAACGTGAAGATGCCGCGGAGGACGATCTCGGTGACCCGCTGCGGATGCGTCTCGCAGTAGGCGAGGGCGAGCGCCGAACCCCAGGAGCCGCCCAGGACGAGCCAGCGCTCGATGCCGAGGTGCTCGCGCAGTCTCTCGATGTCGGCGACGAGGTACCAGGTGGTGGTGGTGGAGAGGTCCGCCTCCGGCTCGCTCGCGTGCGGAGTGGAACGGCCGCACATCCGCTGGTCGAAGAGGATGATGCGGTACTTCTCAGGGTCGAAGAGCTGCCGGTGCACGGGCGAGGTTCCGGCGCCCGGTCCGCCATGCAGGAACACGACGGGTTTGCCGTCGGGATTGCCCGAGACCTCCCAGTAGAGCTGGTGGCCGTCGCCGACGTCGAGCATTCCGGAGTCGTACGGCTCGATCTCGGGGTACAGAGTGCGCATAGTCGGCACCCTACTGACCGCGAGCGCGACGGGCCGCGATTTCGCCCGGCCCGCCTCCTTCCGCGAGATGCCACTTATGTGCGCCTCCGTCGGCGTGTCGTGCGCACAAGTGGCATCTCGCGGGAGGGGTCAGCGCCGCTTCTCGGGGGTGGGGAGGGTGCCCGCGGCGCGCGCCGACTCGTACCAGGCGTGCGCCTCCTCCTGCCGCGCCGCCTCGGCGCCGCTCGCGATGGCAGCCCGCAGGTGCTCGGGACGGTAGCCGAACGCGGCAACGAGGTCGGCCGCGTGCGGGCGGAGGCGCGCGAGCAGCCGGTCGATGTACGAGGTCACCGCGAGGGCACGCTGCGCTGAGAGCCGCCCGTGGATCAGATACCAGTCGAGGTGCTTCTCGATCAGCTCGAGCCCGAACAGATCACGGAGCCACGTGAGCACGGTTCGCGTGCCCGCATCCTCGATCTCCGCGAGCGCCTCCGTGAACGCCTCCCACTGCAGCAGCTCGGCGTGCGCCCGCGCCGCCTCGATCAGTTCGCTCTGCTGGGCGTTGAACAGGCGCGCCGCCTCATCCGCTGGCAGCTTCGACGCGGGGCGGAGGCGCGTCGCGACGCCCGCGACCATCCCCTCGACCCGCGCGGTCAACAGCTCACGCTGCTCCTCACGCAGCTGACCCACCGAGCGAGCCGTCGAGCCACGGTCGGCGACCACCTGCGCGAGACGTCGCAGCCCCGAATGGTTGACCGTCGCCTCCGCGACCTGGGACGCCGCATAGCGCGCCAGCTCGCCCGGCTGCGCGTTCTTGAAGCGTCGACCCACATCGGTGAGCAGCCGCTTGGCGACGAGCTGCAGCAGCACCGTGTTGTCGCCTTCGAAGGTCACGTAGATGTCGAGGTCGGCGCGCAGCTGCGTGAGGCGGTTCTCGGCGAGGAAGCCGGCGCCTCCGCACGCCTCGCGAGCCTCCTGAAGAGTGTCGAGGGCATGCCAGGTCGAGAGCGCCTTGAAGGCCGCGGCGAGGGTCTCCAGATCCTGACGGGACTCCTCGGTGTCGTTCGCGCCCGAGAACACGTCGTCGAAGGCATGCAGCAGCTTCTCGTGGGCGAAGCCCGCCGCGTACGTGGTGGCCAGGCGCGGCAGCAGGCGACGCTGGTGGCGCTGGTAGTCGAGCAGCACCTCCTCGCGGTCGCCGCCTCCGGTGAACTGCCGACGCTGGTCGCCGTAGGTGATCGCGACCGTGAGCGCGATCTTCGAGGCGGCGACCGACGCGCCGTCGAGCGAGACGCGGCCCTGAACGAGCGTGCCGAGCATCGTGAAGAAGCGGCGGCCAGGGCTTGCGATCGGGGAGGAGTAGCTGCCGTCAGCCGCGACGTCGCCATAGCGGTTGAGCAGGTTCTCGCGAGGCACGCGCACGTGGTCGAAGTGCAGCCGGCCGTTGTCGATGCCGTTCAGGCCGCCCTTGAGCCCATCGTCCTCGCCTCCGACCCCGGGGAGGAACGCCCCGCCCTCGTCTCGGATCGGCACGTAGAGGGCGTGCACGCCGTGGTTGACGCCGCCCGTGATGAGCTGTGCGAAGACCACGGCGGCGCGACCATCGACCGCCGCGTTGCCGAGGTAGTCCTTCCAGGCGGCGCGGAACGGCGTGTTCAGCACGAAGTCGCCCGTCTCGGGGTCGAACGTGGCCGACGTCGCGATCGAGGCGACGTCGGAGCCGTGTCCGGTCTCGGTCATCGCGAAGGCACCCGGGATCTCGAGGCTCATGATCCCCGGCAGCCACCGCTCGTGGTGCGGGCGCGTACCCAAGTGCAGCACGGCAGCGCCGAAGAGCCCCCACTGCACGCCCGACTTGATCTGCAAGGACGGGTCGGCGGTGACCAGTTCCTCGAAGCCCGCGATGTTGCCGCCATGATCCGCGTCGCCCCCGAGATCGCGGGGGAATGCGCGGTGCACGCCGCCCTCGGCTGCGAGCGTGCGCATCTGCTGCGAGACGCGAGCACGGTGCTCGGCCATCGGGAGGCCGTCGATCCGGTGCAGCTCCGCGCGCGCGGTCAGCTCCCGCGAGGCGAGACGCTGCTCGCGCCAGGACCCGAGGAGCGTCTCTCCGAGCGCCGCGACGTCGACCGCGGGAGAGCCGTCCTCGTCGAGCCGGGCGTCGACCTCGCTGCCAAGGGAGTCCACGGGAGGCGTCGGCGAGATGGCGCCGCTGCGCGAGCGGCGGACGCGAGGGCGTCCCGTCGCTCTGTCCGCGGCATCGGCGGCGGAACGGGGGTGGGGAGCGGTGTCGACCATGGTGTTCCTGTCCCTTCGACCGTCTTCGGTGCGGGCCGCCCGCGGCGGGCCCAGGCCCGGGAGGGACCTGCAGCGGAGTCGGTGTGAGCACGGTACGTCGCCGGGCGCCGGGCCGGAAACGTTCCGTGGCCGGGCCACAAACGGCGGCAGAGAGAGGCGGCGACAGGTTGTCGGAACCGGCCAGGACGGCGCGTGACGACGTAACGTCAGCCAGGAGCGGGTCTCGCGCACGATCGTGGCTGAGAGGTCGTCGTGGCCGACGTTATGTCGCTCGGGACCGGCGGCCCCGCCTCCGCACCCACTCGAGCGCGCCCCACGGCTAGGCTCGCACGATGAGCGAGCCGCCGCTGCCTCCGCCCCCTCCGCCCCGCCGCGAGCCGAGAGGCTCGAACCAGGACGGCATCGCTCCGGACCGCTGGCCGCCGCCGGGCGGCGCGCTCGCCGAGCAGCCTGCGGGGACGCCTGCGCTCCCGTGGACCGCTGCCCGAGCGCGCCGTCCGCTTCGCGTGTGGGACCTGGTCCTCACCATCGTGCTGATCGCGGGCGCATTCGGGGTGACGCTCTTGCTGTCCTACTTCGGGCTCTTCCTCGCGATGGCCAGCGATGCCTGCGGGGGATCGAACCGGTGCAACGGTGCAACAGTGACCTCATCGGCGCCGGGCTGCTGGTCGCCGCGGGCGGCGTCTGGGTCCCTTTCCTGGGGGCGCTGATCGCCTCCATCGTGCTGCTCGTCCAGCGGCGGATCGCGTTCTGGGTTCCGATCGTCGGGCTGCTGCTGTCGGGCGGGTTCACCGTGGCGGGCGCGATGATGGCGTCGGCGGGCGCAGGGAGCTAGAGGCGGGCCGTCTCAAAACGGCGGCTGTGGCGAGAAGACGGCGGCCGGTTCCCGCGGAGAGGGTGCGCTCCTCGACGAGGAACGCTAGCGGAAGCGCCCCCGCCGCGTATGCGAGGTGGAGCACCGGGTCGGGAGCGGCCGGTGAACGCTCAGTAGGTCTCCCAGCCGGGCTCCCAGTCGGGCTCGTCGGGCGGAACCCACCCGTCTTCGACGGGGTCGGCCGCCGAGGGCGGCGCGCTGTCTGCGCCGAAGCTCGGGCGTACGGCGGGAGTGCGCTGCGGAGACGGGCGGGGAGCGGGCGGGCGGCGCGGCGCGGGCGCCTCCTCCCCCGGCTCGGGCGCGACGACCTCGGGAGTCTCGCCCGCGACGACCGCGAGCACGGCCGCGCCGTAGCTGAGGAGCTTCTTCTGGCCGACACCCCCGATGATGCTGAGCGCGTCCATCGTCGCCGGCTCGGCGGTCGCGATCTCGCGCAGGGTCGCATCGTTGAAGACGATGTAGGCGGGAACGGATTGTGCTCGCGCTTGCGCGGCACGCCACTCGCGCAAGCGCTCGAACAGCGGCTGCGCCTCACTCGGAAGCTCGGCGACGGTCGAGCGATTGGAACGGGAGGATCCGCTGGACCGGAGAGGGCGCTCGGGCTCCTTGCGGAGCTCGACGGTGCGTCCGCCGCTCAGCACCGAGGCCGACGCAGGAGTGATGACGAGGGTGCCGAAGCCGTCGTCGTTGACGCCGAGCAACCCCTGCGCGAGGAGCTGGCGGGCCACTCCCCGCCACTGGGTGTCGCTGAGGTCGGCGCCGATGCCCCAGGTGCTGAGCGCGTCGTGCTTGTGCTGCGTCGTGCGCGGAGTGCTCTTGCCGCGGAGGATGTCGATGATGTGGCCGGCACCGAACTGCTGGTTGCGCTCGCGCTTGAGACGCACCACCGTCGAGAGGAACTTCTGCGCAGCGACGGTGCCGTCCCACGAGGCGGGTGGCTCGAGGCAGGTGTCGCAGTTGCCGCAGGCCGTGCTCTGCTGTCCGAAGTACGCGAGCAGGTCGACCCGGCGGCACTGCACCGTCTCGCAGAGGGCGAGCATCGCGTCGAGGTGCGCCGACAGGCGACGGCGATGCGCGAGATCGCCCGGGGACTCGTCGATCATGCGGCGCTGCTGCACCACGTCGTTCAGTCCGTAGGCGAGCCAGGCCGTCGAGGGAAGCCCGTCGCGGCCCGCGCGGCCGGTCTCTTGGTAGTAGCCCTCGACCGACTTCGGCAGATCGATGTGGGCGACGAACCGCACGTCGGGCTTGTCGATGCCCATGCCGAAGGCGATGGTCGCGCAGACGATGACGCCCTCGTCGCGGAGGAAGCGCGACTGCGCGGCGGCGCGAACCCGGGCGTCGAGGCCGGCGTGGTAGGCGACCGCATCGAAACCGGCGGCGCGGAGTGCCTCGGCGGTCGCCTCCACGCTCTTGCGCGAGAGCGCGTAGACGATGCCGGCATCGTGCGCATGCTCGCGGCGCAGGAAGTCGATGAGCTGCTTGCGGGGTTCGACCTTGTCGACGATGCGGTACTGGATGTTGGGGCGGTCGAAGCTCGAGACGAAATGGCGCGCGGAGCCGAGGTGGAGGCGCGTGGTGATCTCGCGGTGCGTCGCCTCGGTCGCGGTCGCGGTGAGGGCGATGCGCGGCACGTCGGGCCAACGCTCGGCCAGCTCGCCGAGCGCGAGATAGTCGGGACGGAAGTCGTGGCCCCACTGGCTCACGCAGTGCGCCTCGTCGATGGCGAACAGCGCAACACGGCCTCGGGCGAGGAACTGCTTGGTGCCCTCGTTGCTGAGGCGCTCGGGGGCGACGTAGAGGAGGTCGAGCTCGCCGTCGAGGTAGGCGCGCTCGACGCGAGTGCGCTCGCCGGCGTCTTGGGTGGAGTTGAGGAACTCGGCACGGACGCCATTGGCACGCAGTGCGTCGACCTGGTCTTGCATGAGGGCGATCAAGGGCGACACGACGATGCCGGTGCCCGGGCGCACGATCGCGGGGATCTGATAGCAGAGAGACTTGCCGCCGCCGGTCGGCATGAGGACGACGGCGTCTCCTCCGTCGATGACCTGCTCGACGATGGCCTGCTGCTCGCCTCGAAACGACGCGTAGCCGAAGACCCTCTCGAGGATCTCTTGCGCTGGCGCCATGCCGGTGCCGACGCCGTTCGACGCAGAGTCGGGGGTGGGGGGCGTAGCCGCGTCGACGGGCCGATCGGTGATCGGAAGGGCGGTCGCGGTGGGGTCTGTCACCCGTGGAACTCTACCGGCCGGCTCCGGCGCGCCTCCCGGCACGAGCGCTTCTGTGGAGGGATCGGCGAGAAGGCGGCTGGGGAGGGAGTTCGGTGGTGACGGTCGCCGAGAAAGCGAGCCGCCCGCACCTGCGCCCTCCGTCACGGCACTGCGGCAGCATCGTCAGAGGCCTGTGACCGTCTTCACGTCGCCGTCCCAGAAAAGCGCACCCGCCAGCCCGGCGCGGAACGGCTCGCCGAGCAGGGCGGCGGCCTCGCCGAGGTGCTCGGCGCGCAGGCGGCGCGCGATGGTCACGTGCGGAGTCCACGCCTCCGGGAGCGACGTGAAGACCGCCCCGGGTACGAGCCGTATCGCGCGCGCGTGCAGCGCATCGAGGTCGGGCGAGCGCACGACTCCCCACGCGAGCACAAAACGGCCGCCGTGCGGGAAGAGCACGAGGGACGAGAGGTCGACGGAGGTGGGCAACGGCCCGAGCGCGCCGGGCGGAGGAGGCGTCAGGTCGCGGCCTGCGAGGAGTGTGAGGTGCGGGCGGTTGCTCTCGGAGCGGTGCAGGGCGAGGCTCGGGATGCCGGCCGCCCCGAGCGCCGCCCACTGCGCGCGGATCCGCGTCTCCGCCTCCGGATCGAAGAGAACGTCGACGCTGCGCATTCGCCATTGTCTCGCGCGTCGGCGCGAACGTCTTCGACAGCCGAGACGCCTCGGCCCCGTCACCCGATCGTCACGAGGGCCGCGAACAGCTCCGGAGCCCGACGGTCCACGATGCGCCCGCCCACCCGGATCCCGATCAGCGCGAACACCGACCCGAGCACGAGCGCCGCCACGAGGGCCAGCACACCCGGCATCGTCTCGCCACCGACGAGCGCCACCACGCCCAGGACGATCGACGGCAGCGAGAGCACCACGGTCGCCCCCATGCTGCCGACCATCACGACGCTCGAGATGATGCCCGAGCCCGGAGGCGTCTTGAGCGGGCTATCCCCCGGCGCCGGCACCGGGTACACCACCAGCGAGGAGGCGACGCTTGAGACGCCGAAGCCGCTCAGCACCAGCGCGAGCGACATCCCGAGAACCGCGGGCAACGCCTCCGGCCGCCCCAGATACAGGCACGTGCCGACAGCCACGACCAGAACGGCCGGGATGCCGATGAGCCCGGCAGCGAACACGCGTCCGGCGCGGTCCGCGGCACCCGTGACTCCCGAGCTGACGTGCGCCGCCCAGGCGGTGCCGTCGTAGGACACGTCGGCGCACAGAGTCACCCCGAAGATCACCCCCACGATGACGGAGGAGTAGAGGACCAGCGCGCCCTCGCCTCCCTGCACCGCGTCGTAGAAGAAAGCCACCGCCACGATCGCCGGGATGACGAGCAGACCGCGGCTGTAACGGGGGTCGCGCCACCAGTAGCCGAGGGCCCGTGCGGCGACCGCGCCGGTGGGGGTGGCGGGAAAGCGACCGAACAGCCCGATGCCGGGCGAACCGGAGGCTGCGCGCGAGGACGACGCGGCCGGCTCGTCCATCGCGTGGCGCAGCGCCCGCGCCCAGGCCCACACGAGCACGGCGAGGGTCGCGAGTCCGATCGCAAGGCGCGCGACGGCGGCGGCCCAGTCACCGGCGACCACGGAGCCTGGCACCGCCCAGATCGCCCCCAGCGGCGACCAGCCCAACGCGGAGGCGACCACCGGCAGCACGTCGAGTCCCTCCCGGATCACCCCCGTGAGGCCGATCGCGAGCGGCCCGAGCAGGATGAGCACGACCAGAACGACTCCGCCGATCACCTCGCGGTAGCGCCGACTCGAGCCGAGTCCGGTGGTCAGTGCGCCGATCAGGCGGGAGGCGACCACGCAGCTCGCCACGCCGATCACCGCCGAGACGAGCGCCGGCAGCACGCCGATCGGGTTGCTCCACCAGGCGGCCGCCGAGGCGAGCGCTCCGAGCAAGGTGACGACCCCGGGGATGCCTGCGACGCCCGCGACGGCCAGCCCGACGAGGAGGGTCCGCAGCGGGATCGGGAACGTCGCGAGGGTGGGCAGGTCGAGGCTCTGATCGGATCCGGACACGAAGATCGGCCCCAACACCCACCCGAGCAGCAGCGCGGAGCCGCCGAGCACGATCACCACGTTCGCGAACGCCGGGTCGGTCGCGCCGAGCACGAGGAGTCCCGTGACGACGAGTCCGAGGACCACGAGCGCGTAGAGCGCGCCGACGATCACGCCGATGAGCTGCCACACATTGCGCGTCAGCGAGTTACGCAGCAGCAGCAGCCGGAGCCTCAGGAGATGCGCAACCATGCCGGTCCCTCCTGATGGGTGCGCCCGCCGACCATCTCGACGAAACGCTCCTCGAGCGTGGAGCCCGCGCGCACCTCGTCGAGGGTTCCGGAGGCGAGCACGCGTCCGTCGGCGATGACAGCCACGCGGTCGCACATCCGCTCGACGAGGTCCATCGAGTGGGACGAGACGATGACCGTGCCGCCCGAGGCGACGAAGCCGACGAGGATGTCGCGGATGTTCGCCGCCGACACGGGGTCGACCGATTCGAAGGGTTCGTCGAGCACCAGGAGGCGCGGCGCGCGCACGAGAGCGCAGGCGAGCGCGATCTTCTTGGTCATGCCAGCGGAGTAGTCGACGACCAGGGTTCGGTCGGCCGGGTCGAGACCCAGGAGCGCGAGGAGGTCGTTGGCGCGTTCGACGACGGTCGGCCGCGGGAGATCGCAGAGCAGGCCGTAGTAGGTGATGAGCTGGAGGCCGGTGAGGCGGTCGAAGAGCTTCACGCCGTCGGCGAGGACTCCGATGAGCCGCTTGGCCTCGAGGGTGTCCTTCCAGACGTCGACGTCGTGGATGGTGACGACTCCGTCGTCGGGGCGCAGGAGCGCGGTCGCCATCGAGAGGGTGGTCGTCTTTCCTGCGCCGTTCGGACCGACGAGACCGAAGAACGAGCCGGCGGGCACATCGAGATCGATGCTCTTGACCGCCTCCTTGTCGCCGAAACGCTTACGCAGCCCGCGGATCCGGAGGGCGATCTCGCCCTGGCGTCCGGTGGCGTCGGGCGCAGCCCAGGCGGGCGCAGCAGCGGGCGGCGCCTGTTCAGAGGCGCCCCGCGGGGAGTCGGTGGGCGTCGTTCCGTCCATGTGTGTCCCTTCCGGGCCGCGGTGGGCGGCCGCTCCTCCCACCCTAAGGAGGGACAGGGGGAGGAGGCATCCCTCGCAGGGCGGAGACGCGCTCCTCGGCGTCGGCGGAGCGGAGTGCCGCCGCCAGGGCCGCGGCCGGGTGAAGCCGCTCAGCCGGGCGATCTCTTCGCGGTCGACCGAGGTGGGGGCGCCCCGAAGTACGGGGACGCCGGGGCGTCGCCGAACCTTCGGTCACCGGCCCGGTCACAGCGCACCCCGCCTACGCTGGCCCCATGCCCACCCTCCTGCTCGTCCGGCACGGCCGCACGACGGCCAACACGGCCGGGATCCTCGCCGGACGTACCGCCGGAGTACACCTCGACGAGGCAGGACGCGCGCAGGCCGCGCGCACCAGCGAGCGACTTGCCGCAGTGGACTTGACCTCCGTGGTATCGAGCCCACTCGAACGATGTCGCCAGACGACCCGCGCGATCCTCGATCGCCAGCCCCACTCCCCCGCCACCACCATCGAACACGGCATCACCGAATGCGACTACGGGCACTGGCAAGGCCGCTCCCTCCGCGAACTCGCGAAAGAACCGCTCTGGACAACAGTGCAAAACCACCCCTCGGCCGCCGTCTTCCCCGGAGGCGAAGGACTGGCAGCCATGCAGGCCCGCGCCGTCGCGGCGATCAGGAAACACGACGCGGCAGTGAGCGAGCAGCATGGGCCGCGCGCGGCGTGGGCCGCAGTCAGCCACGGGGACATCATCAAGGCGATCCTCGCCGACGCCCTCGGCATGCATCTCGACCTGTTCCAGCGGCTGAGCGTCGGGCCGGCGTCGGTGTCGATCATCCGCTACGGAGAGGACCGGCCCGAGGTCATTGCGATGAACACGGACGCGGGCGAGCTCGGCTGGTTGCGCGCGAGCGACACCACAGCCCGCCCGGTGAACGACAGCACGGTCGGAGGCGGTAGGGGCCACGAGTGATCGGGACCCCGGAGACGAGGAGGGACCCGCTCGTGGGGGGACGAGCGGATCCCCGTCTCGGGGGCCGGAGCGGCCGACGCCGTGGCGTCCGTGGAGGAAAGGTCATGGGGCCCGGAGGCGCACCGTCACGTCGGCGCGCCCCCGGGAGCAGGAGAGGCCGTGACGATCGCCGATGCCCGTGGGGAGTGCGGGAAGGGGAGACCGGTCGGCCAGCGCATCGACCACTGTGGAATCAGGCGTGACCTCCTCGTCGAGGTCTCGGACGCCGCCCGGTGGAGCGATTTTGTTCACGGTAACAGTGGTCCCGTGCAAGGTCAACGCTGTCGTGGCCCCCGAACCGCGTTGCCTCCCGACGAGGAGGCGGGCGGTGCCGCATGCCGACGCTCGAGCGCACGGAGTCCTCCGCCTCCCGAGCATCCCCTGCGCCGTACACGATCGCTCTGCCTGCACGCGAGCGACGGCTCGTAGACTGGACGGCATGCCTTCGATCGTCCACGGATTCGACTGGCCCGATCGCGTCGTCGTCGGCACGATCGGCTCACCCGGATCCCGCTCCTTCTATCTGCAGGCCAAAGCAGGCACCCGCGTCGTCAGCGTCGGGCTTGAGAAGCAGCAATCGGCGCTGCTCGCCGAGAAAATCGACGAGATCCTCGACCAGCTGATGACCTCGCAGGGCAATCCGGTGAGCGTGCCGGCGGGAACGCCTCCGGAGCTCGTCGACAACGACCCTCTCGACCAGCCCGTAGAGCCGGAGTTCCGCGTCGGAGGGATCAGCCTCGGCTGGGATCCGACGACCGCGCAGATCGTGATCGAGGCGTTCCCGCTCGACGAGGGCGACTCGGCGGAGGAGCCCGAGCCGGAGCCGACCGAGATGCTCCACGTGCGGATCCCGGTGGGCACCGCCCGCGCCTTCGCCAAGCGCACGCTCGAAGTGGTCGGCGCCGGCCGCCCGCTCTGCCCCCGCTGCGGCGACCCGATGGACCCCGACGGGCACGACTGCCCGCTCGCATGAGCCACGCGGCCGGGCTCGACGGCGAACTGGAGCTGACCGGTCGCATCGCGACCGCCTCGAACGCGACCTTCCTCGCACGCCTCGGCGACACGACGGTCGTCTACAAGCCGATCTCAGGCGAGAAGCCGCTCTGGGACTTTCCCGACGGGGTGTTGGCGGGGCGTGAGGCGGCCGCCTACCTCGCCTCTGAGGCGCTGGCCTGGAACGTCGTGCCGCGCACCTGGCTGCGCGACGGGCCGCTCGGGCCGGGCATGGTGCAACTCTGGCAGGACGTGGACCCCGAGCAGGACGCTGTCGACCTGGTGCTCGCCGGCGCGGTGCCCGAGGGCTGGCGGCACGTGCTCGACGGCAACGACGCCCAGAATCGCGACGTCTCGCTCGTGCACGAGGACTCCGCGGCGCTGCGGCGGATGGCGGTGTTCGACGTGGTGACGAACAACGCCGACCGCAAGGGCGGGCACGTGCTCGCGATGCCCGACGGGCACCGCTACGGCGTCGACCACGGGCTGACGTTCCACGCGGAGCACAAGCTGCGGACCGTGCTCTGGGGCTGGGTCGGCGAGCCGCTCACCGCGGACGAGCTGGCGGGGCTCACCTCCCTCCGTTCGCAGCTCGACGGAGGACTAGGGGCGATGCTCGGTGAGCTCCTCACCGAGGAGGAGGTGGCGGCGTTCGCGCGCCGCTGCGAGCGTCTGCGGGCACGCGGGCGCTTCCCGGGGCCGCTCGGCGACATGCCGGCGGTGCCGTGGCCGCTGTTCTGAGGCAATTCGACGCCGATGCCGTTCACAATCCAGGATGAACGCCTCGGGCGAAACGCAAACATGCGGAACCGCGCGGGCCTTCACGCCTTTCATCCTGAATTGTGAACAGAACCCCGACTCCGGACGGGTCAGAAGCTCCACCCGCGGCCGAACAGCTCCTCGCCGGGCGGCCGTCCCGCGCCTCCGCGGGCACCGAGATAAGACGAGACGACGGCGGCACCGAGCTGGTCCGCCTCCGGGTTCACCACCGAGCCGCCCACCCGGCGGGCGAGGGAGTCGATGAAGCGGGCAAGGCCCGGATCCTCCCCCAGCCGGAAGAACGTCGTATGCGCGCCGAGGCGGACGGAGGCGTCGAGCTCCCGGACCGAGACGGCAACGGTCACCGGATCAGGCGGGTAGTCGAAGAACACGTCGCCGTCCGGCTCGAGATGCGCGGTCGGCTCACCATCGGTGACGATCAGCAGCACCGGCTTCGCGTTCGGGTGCTTGCGGAAGTGGCGGTTGGCCAGCAGCAGCGCGTGATGCAGGTTGGTGCCCTTGTCCCATTCGGCATCGAGGCCGACGAGCTGCTCGACGTCCATCACCTCTGCGCGGCGTCCGAAAGCGATCAGCTGGAGGGCATCGCCACGAAACCGGCTCGAGATCAGGGTGTGCAGGGCGAGTGCGGTGCGCTTCATCGGCACCCACCGGCCGTCCATCGCCATCGAGAAGGAGGTGTCGACCAGCAGCGCGACGCAGGCCTGCGTCCGCGCCTCCGTCTCGTGCACCTCCACGTCGCCCATCTCGAGGCGAACCGGTCCGAGGCCCTCGGCCGCCCTGTGGGTGAGGGCGTTGGTGATGGTGCGGGCGACGTCCCAAGCCTCGGTGTCGCCGAACTCCCACGCACGCGTCGCTCCCGAGCGTTCGCCGGCGGCGCCCGAGCGGCGCACGTCGCGGGCGCCCCGGCGGCTCGACACGCTCTCGGCGATGTCGCGCAGCAGGGCCTTGCCGAGCTGCCTCATGGCCTTGGGGGTGAGGGTCATGCGGCCGTCGGAGCCGCGGCGCAGGGTGCCGGAGTCGCGCAATGCCCGCTCGAGCCGCTTCAGCGTCTGCGCGTCGACGGCGGCGTCGTCGCCGAGGCGGCGGGCGAGAAGATCGAGGTCGAGGTCATCGAGGCTCGAGCGCTCGGAGGGCTGAGCGAGCTGGTCGGCGAGAGCGTCGAGGTCGGCCAGCTCCTGGAACACCCCGGTGCCGTCACCGAGGCCGAGGCCCTGCTCGCCCTCCATCCGCTCGGAGCCGCCCCAGTCCTCTCCCGGACGCAGACCGCGAAGGGTGTCGTCGAGTCGGCCGAGCGAGCGCATCAGCTCGGGCGTGCCGAAGGCCTGCTGGGCGAGGGCGTCGAGCTCGTCGCGCTGCTCCTGCGTCAAGGAGTTGCGCAGCCACTGCGCCGCGGCGGCGCGGGCGGCCAGGGCGTCGACGAGCTCCTCGACCGACTCCGGCGCCTCGGGGAAGTGCTCGCCGTGGCGGCCCATGAAGTCGTCGAACTGCTCGGAGGTGTCCTCGCCTCGGGCATGTGCTTCGAGCAGCTCGTTCAGGTCGCGCAGCATCGCGTCGATCGCGGCGCGGTCGTCGTCGCTCGCGTTCTCGAGCGCCTGCTTCATGCCCTCGAAGCGCTGATCGAGCAGCTCGCGGCCCAGGAGCTCGCGGATCTTCTCGAAGTGGGCACGCGCCTCGGCACTCTGCCAGCGGTAGCCGCCGAGCGCCGAGACCGCGGCGGCCGGCGCGGCGGGGAGGCTGTCGAGCTGGATCTCGGCGAGCGCGCGCTCGCCGTCGTCGAGCTCGGTGTCGCGCGCGAGCTGCTTGCGCTCGGCGAGCACCGCCCAATCGAGCAGCTCACGGATCTCGCGGAGGGTTCCGTCGAGGTTGTTCCTCCGCGTCAGTTCGCGGCGGCGCGCGGCCACCCGCGCGGCGAGCTCGTCGAGTCCCTCGCGGTCACGGGTGCCCCGGCGCAGGAGCTCGCGCAGCGCGCGTTCGGGGAACGTGCCGGCCATGACGTCCTCGCCGATGGCGTCGAGTGCCTCCGACAGGTCGACCGGAGGCGCGAGCGGATCCGGTCCGCCCGCGTACTTCGCGTAGCGCGCGTCGCGTCCGAGCCTCCGATTGCCGCGGCGGGCGTCAGCCATAGACGGCCTCGCCTCCGCCCGTCTCCTTGCTCAGCCGGCGCGAGAGGTAGAGGCCCTCGAGGGCCAGCTCGATCGCTCCGGCGCGACGCCCCGGGGTGTCGGCCTGGAGGCGCTCGGCGAGATCGTCGTAGACCGTCGCCTCGCCCAGGATCGGCAGCCCTGCGAGGAACTCGCGCGCCGTCACCTGCTCGCCGGTCGTGATCATCGCTCCGTCCTCGACGGCCTCGACGAGCGGTCCGAGGTCGATGCCGCGCAGGTGGGCGCGCACCGTCTCGGCGATGGCCTGGCGGAGGAGGTGGTCGAGGATCTCGTCCTCGCGGCCCTCCTCGCCGGACTCGAACTCGACCTTGCCGCCGAGCACCTCGACCGCGGTCTCGAGGTCGATCGGCCGTGCGACGGCCTCCTCCTCTCCTCGCCGGGTCGCCCGGTGGAGGGCCGCCGCGGCGATGGTCTCCGCACCCGCGATGGCGAAGCGGGCGCTGACTCCGCTGCGCTGGTCGACCGCGCTCGACTCGCGCAGAGCCCGGGTGAAGCGGGCGAGGATCTCGATCAGCGCGTCGGGGACCGTCGCGACGAGATCGGCCTCTTGACGGATGACCGCGATCTCGTCCGCGAGCGCCGTCGGGTAGTGGGTGCGGATCTCGGCTCCGAACCGGTCTTTGAGCGGGGTGATGATGCGGCCGCGGTTGGTGTAGTCCTCGGGGTTCGCGCTCGCGACCACGAGGACGTCGAGCGGGAGACGGAGGACGTAGCCGCGGATCTGGATGTCCCGCTCCTCCATCACGTTGAGCATCGCGACCTGGATGCGTTCGGCGAGATCCGGCAGCTCGTTGATCGCGACGATGCCGCGATGGCTGCGCGGGATGAGGCCGAAGTGGATGGTCTCGGGGTCGCCGAGGCTGCGTCCCTCGGCGACCTTCATCGGGTCGACGTCGCCGATGAGGTCGGCGACGCTCGTGTCGGGAGTCGCGAGCTTCTCGACGTAGCGCTCCTCACGCGGGCGCCACGCGACAGGCAGCTCGTCGCCGAGCTCGGCCGCGCGGCGGCGGCTGACCGAGGTGATCGGCTCATACGGGTGCTCGCCCAGTTCCGAGCCCTCGATGACGGGCGTCCACTCGTCGAGCAGCCCCGCGAGGGTGCGGAGGAGGCGGGTCTTGCCCTGCCCGCGCTCGCCCAGCAGCACGATGTCGTGCCCGGCGAGCACGGCACGCTCGACCTGGGGGATGACGGTGTCCTCGAAACCGTGGAGTCCCGGCCAGGGGTCGCGTCCCTCGCGCAGCGCGGCGAGGAGGTTGTCGCGGATCTCGGTGCGGAGGCTTTTCTGCACATGCCCGGAGGCGCGGAGCTGGCCGAGGGTCTGGATCGTGGGGCGCATCACCCCGGCTACGGTACGCCGCGGGTCCGGGGAGTGGCGGCGGTGCGGCGAAGTGGGGAGGCGAGGCGGGCCTTCGTCAGGCCGGCGACGACACCTCGACGAGGAGCACGACGAGCTGCTCGGGATCGAGGACGGGCGCCTGCACGCCGACCGTCGCGAGGACGTGTCCGCTGAGGACGGTTCCGTCGACGGCCCAGCCCAGCGGCGACTGACCGGGTCCGCCCAGGGGCGAGCTGATCGGCGCGAGCCGAACGGAGTAGGCCCGGTGGGGGTCGAGGCCGGGGAACGTCACGCGGCCCGGCGGGTAGCTCTCGCCGGTGCGCAGCTGCGCATAGACGAACAGGGCCGACGAGCGGTCGACGGCGACGACTCCCGAGAGCGAGGCCGCATCGTCGGCGAGGTCGGCGCGCACCACGACTCCGGAGTGCAGCAGCGCGCGATGCTCGCGATGGAACGCGACCCACGCGGCGAGCTCCTCCTCGGCCGCCCGATCGAGGAGGGAGACGTCCCACTCGATGCCGAGGTGGCCGGTGAGCGCCGTGCCGGCGCGGAAGGCGAGCGAGTGCACGCGCTTCGTCGAGTGCGACCACGGGCCTCCGATGTGCTGCCCCATCAGCTCGGGCGGCACGACCACCTGGGTGTACGGCTGGATCGTCTGCCGTTCGAACGGATCGATGCAGTCGCTCGTCCAGATGCGGTCGGTTCGGGCGAGGATCCCTAGATCGACCCGGGCTCCTCCCGAGGCGCACGATTCGATCTCGAGCCCGGGGTGCCGGGCCCGCAGCTCGTCGAGGAGGCGATAGAGGGCTCGCACGTTCTCGTGCACGGCCGCGCGGCCCGTCGCGGGCGAGACGGCCTCGAGAAGGTCGCGGTTGTGGTCCCACTTGAGGTATGAGATCGGGTACTCGACCAGGAGGGCGTCGAGGGCGTCGCGCACGTGGTCGTAGGCGCCCTGCTGGGAGAGATCGAGCACCTGCTGCTGCCGGCCCGGGAGCGGGAGGTGCCCGGCCGGCCCGAGGATCCACTCCGGATGCTCGCGCGCCAGCCGAGAGTCGAGGCTGACCATCTCGGGCTCGACCCAGAGCCCGAACTGCAGGCCGAGACCGGTGACCGCGTCGATGAGCGGCGAGAGCCCCTGCGGCCAGACGGCACGGTCGACCCTCCAGTCGCCGAGGCCTGCAGTGTCGTCGCGCCGACCTTCGAACCAACCGTCGTCGAGCACGAAGCGCTCGACCCCGACGCGAGCCGCTCGCTCAGCCAGGGCGGTGAGGCGGGCGAGGTCGTGGTCGAAGTAGACGGCTTCCCAGGTGTTGAGGGTCACCGGCCGCGGCGTGGTCGGATGCCGCGGGCGGGCGCGGAGCGAGCGATGGAAGCGGCCCTGCAGGGCGGTGAGGCCGTCGCCCCAGGAGCCGTAGGCGACCGGAGTCTCGTATCCCTCGCCGTGTGCGAGCTCGACCTCCGCGGGTCGCAGCAGCTCCCCGGCCGCGACGAACGACACCCCCTCCGGCGTGCGCTGGGCACGGATCTCGGAGTTGCCGCTCCAGCCGAGATGCACCCCGTGGACGAGCCCACGCTCCCAGCCGAAGCCCGGAGTCCCAACGGCGACCAGGAGGGTCGCATCGGCGCCCGGGCGCCCCCGGCGGGTCGAGCGGGTGTGCTCGCCGATGGTGAGCGCGTGCCGTTGCGGGTGGCGCTCGCGGAGGTGGTGCCCGGTGGTGTCGAGGATCTCGCGGGCGGTCGTCGGCAGCGGGAAGCCGAGGTCGAGCCGCGCGAGGCGGAAGGGACGCTCGTCGAGGTTCTCGACCCGGGCGCGTTGGAGGAGGAGACCGGCGGAGTCGACCTCGAGGTCGACGGTGACCCTGAGCCGGGCGCCGGACGCGACGAGGTGCAGGGCGGAGCCGACGAGCTCCGCGGTCTCGACCGTGAAGCGCTCCGAGGCAGCCGTGCGCTCGTGCGTGCCCTCGAGCGTGGGGGCGTGCTGCCAGCCGTCCGCCTCCACTGCGACGAGGCCGAAGGGGGCGGGGGCGTCGAGGCCGCCGGAGACGCGCTGCGGGACGGCCGCGTCGGAGAGCGCCCGGAGTCCGGCGTCGGAGAGCTCGCCGAGGTCGGCGCCCCAGTGCACGATCGCGGGGAAGGTCGCGGGGCGCGCGTCGACGATGACGCTGGTGCCTCCTGCGCGGAGGTGGAAGACCCCGTGGTCGGTGCTGCGCTGCATGCATCCTTTCTACGGCAGGAGCGAGGGGCGCGGCGGCACTCGGACGCTCGGCGCCTTCTGGGGGCAGCGGTCCGCGTCCCGGGGCGTCCAGGATGGACGACGTCTCCTTCTCCCCGCCCCGGCGTCGCCGCCGGACGCACCCTCCCGTGGACTCCGTCATGCCGCTTGCCTCCCCCTCCCTCCCCTCGACCGAGGACACCACCGTCATCAAGCACGTCGTGCCCATCAGCGACGGCACGCAGATCACCCTGACGGTCGTGCCGCCCACCGGCCCCGACACCGGTCGCCACCTCTACGTGCTGCCCGCGATGGGCATCCGCTCCAGCTATTACCGCGCGCTCTCGCACAGGCTCGCGGCCCGCGGCTTCACGGTCGTGCTGACCGATCTCCGCGGCGAGGGCGAGGCCACTCCGCTCGCCAGCAGGCAGACGACCCACGGGTACGTCGAGATCGTCGAGCGCGACATCCCGGAGTCGCTCGCCCACCTCCGCACCGTGCTCGGCGCCCAGCAGATCTGGCTGCTCGGGCACAGCCTGGGCGGCCAGCTCGGGCTCATCGCCGACTCACGGACCCGATCCACGGGCGCGCCCGGGTTCGAGGGAGTCGTCCTGGTCGGCTCCGGCTCGTCGTGGCATCGAGCGCAGAACGGCTGGCGCGCGCCGCGCAACCGGATCGTCCCCGAGCTCTTCGTGCTCGTCTCCCGCCTCGTCGGCCACTTCCCGGGCGACCGGCTGGGCTTCGCGCATCGGCAGTCGACGCGACTGATGATCGACTGCGCACGCCAGAGCCGCACAGGCCGCTTCGCCGCTCCCGGAGCGGCCGAGGACTACGACGCGAGCCTCGCCTCCCTCGAACGTCGGGTGCTGGTCTTCGACATCGACGGCGACCGCCTCACCTCCCGGCGTGCCGTCGACCATCTCTGCGCGGCGATCCCGCGCGCGCGCATCACCCGACGCGACCACCCGATCGTCGGCCGGCCCCTCCGCGACCCGCACGTCGCCTGGGTGCGTCAAAGCCCGCAGCTGCCGGACGAGATCGCCGACTGGATCCTCGAACAGGGCTGACGGCCACACGCCGCTCGACGCACCGGCTTCAGCCGCCCGGCAGTCGCGGTGCCGCGGCGAGCAGCGCCCGCGTGTACTCGTCGCGCGGTGCCGCGAGGAGGGAGGCGGCCGGGCCGCTCTCGACCACGCGGCCGGCGCGCATCACCGCGATACGGTCGCTCAGGTGCGCGATGACGCCGAGGTCGTGCGAGATCACCAGCAGCGCCAGCCCGTGCTCGCGCTGCAAATCGTCGAGAAGGTCGAGGATCTGCGCCTGCACCGAGACGTCGAGCGCCGACACGGGCTCGTCGCAGATCAGCATGTCGGGGCGGGTCGCCAGCGCCCTGGCGATCGACACGCGTTGACGCTGCCCACCCGAGAGCGTCCGCGGCGAGCGCCGCTCCAGCTCGGGCCCGAGACCCACACTCGCGAGCAGCGCGGGCACGGAGGCTGCGCCCGCGTCGCGCAAGAGGCGCCCGACGCTCCAGCGCGGGTCGAACGACGAGAGGCTGTCCTGATAGACCGCGCCGATGCGGGGCCGCAGCGGGCGCCGCCGACGCTCGGACGCCTCCGACCACGGCTCTCCGAAGAGCTCGACGACCCCCTCGTCGGGGCGTCGCAACGCCAACAGGAGACGCGCGACCGTGCTCTTGCCGGAGCCCGACTCGCCCACGAGCCCCAGCGTCTCGCCACACCGCAGCTCCAGACCGACGTCATCGACAGCCGTGCGGGAGCCTCCGCCGGGCAGCGCGAAACGCGTCACGAGCCCGGACGCACGCAGCACCACCTCGCCGGGCTCGGCGGGAGGGCGCGCAGGCGCCGACGGATCCATCAGCCGCGACCCCCTCGGGCGCCCGGCGGGCACCGCGGCGACCAGCGCACGCGCCTGGGCGCTGCGAGGCGCGCGCAGCACCTGGGAGGCGGTCCCCTCCTCGACCACACGCCCGCCATCGAGGACGAGGATGCGATCGGCGAGGCCCGCGACCACCGCGAGATCGTGAGAGACGAGCAGCAGCGCCCGCCCGCGCGCCTTCTGCTCGGCGAAGAGCGCGAGCACCCGCGCCTGCACCGTCACGTCGAGAGCGGTCGTCGGCTCGTCGGCGACGAGCAAGGGAGGATCGAACGCGACCGCGGCGGCCACGAGGGCGCGCTGACGGAGGCCCCCCGACAGCTCCCCCGAGCGCTCACGACTGCGCTCGGCCGGCTCGGGCATGCCGACGCTCGCGAGGACCTCGACGGCGCGGCGAGCTCGCTCGGAAGCGGGCATGCGGCCGTGCAGGCGGAACACATCGCCGATCTCGCGGCCGATCGGGCGCAACGGGTCGAGCGAGAGCAGGGCATCCTGCGGGACGAAGCCGACCGCCGCGCCGCGCAGCCTCCGCAGGGTGCGCCCGCTCGCGCCGACCACGTCGACGTCCCCGACGCGGACACTGCCGGCCACCGTCCCTCCGCTGAGCCCGAGCAGCGCTCGCGCAAGGACGCTCTTGCCCGAGCCCGACTCGCCGACGATCGCCACGCATTCGCCCGGCTCGACGCGGAACGAGACTCCGTGCACGACCTCGACCCCGCCGAAGGCGACGCGGAGCCCCTCGACGACCGCCGCGCTCATCGCACTCCCCGCAGACGACCGCCGAGCACGGTCGTCGCGATCGTCGTGAGCACGATCGCGAGACCGGGGAACACCGTCAGCCACCATGCGCTCGCAAGGTAGGTGCGTCCGGCCGAGAGCATCGCACCCCACTCCGGAGCCGGCGGCTCCGCCCCCAGCCCCAGATAGCTCAGCGCCGACGCCCACACGATCGCCTGCCCGATGCCGAGGGTCGCGAGCACGACGAGCGGCGCGAAGGTGTTGGGCAGGACATGACGGAGCAGGATGCGCGCGGGCGAGTGACCGAGCACGCGCGCGGCCTCGACGTAGCCGGAGTCGCGGATTCCGAGGAGCTGGGTGCGCAGGATCCGTGCATACCCTGGCGCGGTCGACAGGCCGACGGCGACCGTCGCGGGAACGACTCCGGGGCCCGTCACGACGATGACGAGGAGCGCCAGCAGCAGCGCGGGGAAGGCGAAGAGCACCTCGAGCACGCGCGCGACGACACCGTCGACGAGCCGCCCGCCGAACGCAGCGACGACGCCGAGCACCGCGCCCAACAGCAGGCCGATCGCCGTCGCGCTCGCCCCGATCAGGAGGGAGGCGCCGGCACCGGCGATCATGCGGCTCATCACGTCGCGGCCCGACTCGTCCGTGCCGAGCAGGTGGGCTGCCGTGGGAGGCGAGAAGGCCTCGCGCGGCGCGACCGCGAGCGGATCGGCGGGCGCGAGCACGCCGGGCGCGACGGCCGCCACCAGCAGCAGCGCCACGAAGACGAGCGCGAGGACCTCGCCCACGCGCCTCCCACCTCCGCCCGGCGACCGGGCCGCGCGCAGCTCGAGCTCGCTCACGAGATCGCCGCCCGCCGCGGATCGATCAGGCGCGCCACCAGGTCGGTCGCCAAGGTCACGACGAGGTAGGCGAGGGCCGTGACCAGGACGACTCCCGTGACCACCGGGACGTCGCGCACGGTGACCGCGGCGAGCAGAGTCCGGCCGAGCCCCGGGCGGGCGAAGACGGTCTCGACCACCACCGCGCCGCCGATCAGATACCCGAACGCCCATCCCGAGAGCGACACCCCGGGCAGCACCGCATGTCGCAGTGCGTGGCGGAAGCGGACACCCGCCTCGCTCTCGCCGCGCGCCCTCGCAGCCAGCGCGAACGGCGACTCCAGCGCATCCAGGAGGGAGCGACGCATCACCTGCCCGAGGAACCCCGCGAGCGGGATCGCGAGAGTCAGCGTGGGCAGGACGAGCCCCGCAGGAGCGCCGGTGCTCACAGGAGGAAACCAGTGCAGCGCCGTCGCGAAGACAGCGACCAGCACGGTCGCGAGCCAGAAGTGCGGCAGCGCCGCGGCGGTCAGCTCGAGACCGGAGCCGAGCGCGGCGGCGAGCCGGCCGCCGCGGGTCGACCAGAGGGCGGTGGCAAGCGCGAGGATCCACGCGGCGGTGAGGGCGAGCGCCGCGAGGAGGAGGGTGCCGGGCAGCTGCTCCCCGAGCAGGCGAGCCACGGGGACGCGCAACGAGTAGGAGGTGCCGAGGTCGCCCGTCGCAAGGCGCCCGAGCTGCCCGACGTACTGCACCACGAGGGGCTGATCGAGGCCGTACTGCGCGCGGACCGTGGCGAGAGCCTCCGCGGACGCCTGCGAGCCGGGACCGCCGAGGATCGCCTGCGCCGGATCGCCGGGGACGAGGCGGATCAGGAAGAACACCGCGGTCGCGACCGCCCAGAGCACCACGAGGGCGCCTCCGAGGCGCAGCAGCACGCGACGGATCATGCGTCGGCTCCTCTCTCGGCGGACGCCCCGGCGTGAACGGCCGGCCCGCCCCGGCGCTCCGCGACCCAGATCGCGCTACACCCAGGCGTCAGCGAACCAGGGAGTCGACACCGTGTCGAGCGCCACGACCCCCTGCACGGCCGAGCGCAGCAGGTAGTGGTTCTGCTGGTCGTAGAGCGGCAGGATCCAATAGCCCTCGAGCACCGTCTTCTGCGCCTGCTGGTAGAGGGCGGCGCGGGCCGCCTCGTCGGTGGTGGCGCTCGCCTGGGCGAGGAGCGAGTCGAGTGCCGGATCGTTCACCTGCGCATGGTTCGCGAAGTAGCCGCTCGGCGCCGGGACGATCCCCGACGAGGAGTAGAGGATGCGCAACACGTCGGGGCCGACCTTCGTGTAGGGCGCGCTGACCAGTTCGTACTGGTTCGCCGCGAGCGCCGCGTACCAGCTCGACAGGTCGAGGAGGCTGATCTGCACGTCGAAACCGACCGTCTTCGCCGAGGCCTGGATCTGCTCGAACAGCGACTGCTCCGCGGGAATCGACTGATTGGTGCTGACCGGGAAACGGAGGGCGAGGGGAACGCCTCCCTTGTCGCGGACGCCGTCCCCGTCGGTGTCCGTCCAGCCGGCAGCGTCGAGGAGGCTCTCGGCCTTCGCGCGCTCGGCGCTCGACCCCGCATCCTCGAACAGCGACGGCTCGGACGAGGCCGTCGCCTCGCGGCTCGACAGCGGCGAGTAGGAACGCTGGGCCGTGCCGGCGAAGAGTGAGTCGATGGCGTCGTTGACGCCGACGGCGCGCACGAACGCCTCCCGGACCGACTCGTCGACGAAGGGACCCTGGCCGGAGTTGAGCTCGAGGCGGTTGACCGAACCGGGACGCGGGGCGTCGATCGCGACGAGGCCGGAGGCGCCAGCCGCGGCCTTCAGCGTGTCGGGTTGGGCGTTGTCGATCACGTCCACCTCGCCCGCTTGCAGAGCGGCGTACCGGGTGGCGGAATCGGGGAGGAACCGCCAGGTGATGCTCGCGAGGTGTGCGGGGCCCTCGTGGCCGTCGCCGGTCGGACCCGTCGACGCGTCATAGGCGTCGTTGCGGGTGAGGGTCACGTGATCCTGCTTGACCCACTCCGAGACGGTGAACGGGCCGGTGCCGACGGGCGCCTCGCAGTTCGCCTCCTCGCCGCGGGCGATGCCGGCGGGCGACTCGATCGCCGTCCACGGCTGGGCGAGCGACTCGAGCAGCGCGCTGTCGGGGGCGCTGAGGGTGAAGCGGGCGACGGTGGGTGACACGGCGGTGACGGAGACGACCTTCGCGACGGCGAGGTACCCGGTCGACGACTTGGTCGCCGGGTCCTGGAGGTGCGCGATGTTCGCCGCGACCGCCTCCGCGTCCAGAGCAGTGCCGTCGGTGAAAGCGACTCCCTCGCGCAGGGTGAAGTCATAGGTGAGCGCGTCGTCCGAGACCGTCCACGACGTCGCGAGCCACGGCGTGATGGTGCCGGCGGCGTCCCGCGAGACCAGCGACTCGAGCACTTGGGTGGCGAGCAGCGCCTGCGGGTAGTTGCCGCCGACGTGCGGGTCGAGGCAGGTGGGCTCGGCGTCTCCGGAGGCGTAGGTGAGGGTGCCGCCGTCGACGGGCGTGCGGGACGCGTCGGGCGCGGCGGCGGTACAGCCGCTGAGGAGGAGCGCGGCGGCGGCGAGGACGAGGAGGCGGGAGCGCAGCGGCATGACGGCTTTCGTGGAGGGGTCGGGAGGGCCGCGTTTCTTGGACGCGACCCTGAAAACGCTATCAGGATGCCGGACGCGGGCGGCGAGGTCGCGGAGATCCACTCCTCACGCCCTCCCGAATCAGGGCGGGCGGGCGCTTGAGGAGCGGTCTGCGGTTCACAATTCAGGATGAATGCTCGGTGGCGACCCCAACGACGCGGATCGGCGCGCGCCAGACGCACTTCATCCTGAATAGTGAACGGATCCTCGTCCGCCAGGCCCCGGTGCGCACGCCACACCGACGACACAAGTGGCATCTCGCGCAGGAGGCACTGCCGGGGCCGGGCGCTACGGTGACCCCATGCCCGAGAAACAGCCGACGATCCGCGATGTCGCGGAACGGGCGGGCGTCTCGTACCAGACGGTCTCGCGCGTGCTCAACGACAGCCCGCAACTGCGCCCCCGCACCCGGGAGCGAGTCCTCGCAGCGATCGACGCCCTCGGCTTCCGGCCCAGCGCAGCGGCGCGCGCGTTGGCGACCAGCCGCTCCGAGCTGATCGGCATCCTCGCCGCCGAGAGTCACAGCTTCTACGGGACGGCCACCGCGATGGCCGCGATCGAGCAGGCGGCGCGCGACGCCGGCTACCGCGTCCTCATCGTCAACGCAGCCCCCGACGCGGCGTCGCTCGCCGAAGGGCTCACGCATCTGCAGCGCGAGTCGGTGGAGGCCCTCGTCGTCGTGGCCCCGCAAGAACGCGCGCTGGACGCGATCGAGAGCCTCGCGATCGGAGTCCCCTTCGTGACGCTCGGGGCCGCGGGGCGCGGCGCCGATCCGCGGCTGCTGGTCGACCAGGCTGCCGGGGCGCGGCTCGCCGCCGACCACCTCCTCGCGCTCAGCCATACGCAGATCGCGCACCTCGCGGGACCGCAGCACTGGGTGGAGGCGCACGCGCGGCTCGACGGCTTCGCCGCGCGGATGAGCGAGGCCGGCCTCGAGCCGGCGCGCGTGATCGCGGGCGATTGGAGCGCGGAGTCGGGGTATCGGGCGGGGCAGCGTCTCCTCGACGAGGTGCCGGGCCTGACGGCCGTCTTCGCGGGCAACGACCAGATGGCGCTCGGTCTCCTGCACGCGTGCGGGGAGCGCGGGGTGCGGGTGCCGGCCGAGCTGAGCGTCGTCGGCTTCGACGATGTGCCGGAGGCGGCGCACTACTCGCCGCCGCTGACTACCGTGCGCCAGGACTTCGCCGAGGTCGGGCAGCGCACTGTCGGGGTCGTCCTGGCGGAACTGCGAGGGGAGCCGGCTGCGGTCGACAAACCGGTGCCTCCGGTGCTGGTGGAGCGGTGCTCGACGGGGCCGGCGCGGTAGTGGGTCACCCGGGGGGGCGCACCGTCGGGTGCCGGGCGGGGGCGTCGGTTGCTGAGGTCGAGGCGTTTCGCCTACGCTGACCCGGGGCTTTGTGAACGGTCACATCGCCCGAGCGAGGAGCATGATGGACCAGCGACGGCCCGCCCCCGCCGAGGCGATCACGAGCGGCGCGACGGCCCTCGGAATCGAACTCGGCTCCACCCGCATCAAGGCCTGCCTGGTCGACGCGAGCGATCCGTCGATCGTGCTCGCCGTGGGCAGCCACGAGTGGGAGAACCAGTTCGTCGACCGCCGCTGGACCTACTCCCTCGACGCGGTCCACGCCGGCCTGCAGGCCGCCTACGCCGACCTCGTCGCCGACGCGCAGACGCGTCACGGCGTCCACCTCACCTCCGTGGGCGCGATCGGAGTCTCGGCGATGATGCACGGCTACCTCGCGTTCGACGCGGCGGGCGAGCTGCTCGTGCCGTTCCGCACCTGGCGCAACACCAGCACCGGCCCCGCCTCGGCCGAGCTCACCGAGCTCCTCGGAGCCAACATCCCGCTGCGCTGGTCGCTCGCCCACCTGCACCAGGCGGTCCTCGACTCCGAGCCGCACGTCGAACGCATCGACTTCCTCACCACCCTCGCCGGCTACGTGCACTGGAAGCTCACCGGCGAGAAGGTGCTCGGAGTCGGCGACGCGTCGGGCATGGTCCCGACCGATCCCGCGACCCGCGACTACGACGAGACCGTGCTCGAGCGCTACGACGCCCGCATCGCCGGCACCCTGCCCCCGCTGCGCGAGCTGCTCCCCGCGGTCCTCCCGGCCGGCGCTGACGCCGGCAGCCTGACCGCCGAGGGCGCGCTGCTCCTCGACCCGAGCGGCTCCCTCCGCCCCGGCGCCCCCGCCGCCCCGCCCGAGGGCGACGCCGGCACCGGCATGGTCGCCACGAACTCCGTCGCCCCGCGCACGGGCAACGTCAGCGCCGGCACCAGCATCTTCGCGATGGTCGTGCTCGAGCGCCCCCTCGAGAGCGTGCACCACGAGCTCGACCTCGTGGCGACTCCCGCCGGCGACCTGGTGGCGATGGTGCACTGCAACAACGGGGCGAGCGAGCTGGCCGGGTGGGTCGGGCTCTTCTCGCGGTTCGCCGCCGCCTCGGGTGGCCCGTCGGACAGCGACGCCGTCTACGGCACCCTCTTCACGGAGGCGCTCGCGGGCGAGGCCGACGCGGGCGGCCTCCTCGCCTACAACCACCTCGCGGGCGAGCCGATCGCCGGCCTCGTCGAGGGGCGCCCGCTCGTCGTGCGCACCCCGGACTCTCGCCTGACGCTCGCCAACTTCATGCGCGCGCAGCTCTACGGGGTGTTCGGCACTCTCGCGCTCGGGATGCGTGTCCTCGCCCGCGAGGGCGTCACGATCGACGAGATGTTCGCGCACGGCGGCATGTTCCGCACGGCCGGAGTCGCGCAGCGCTTCCTCGCCGGGGCGCTCGACGCGCCCGTGTCGGTCGCCGAGACCGCCTCCGAGGGAGGCGCGTGGGGCATGGCCGTGCTCGCCGCCTTCCGCCTGCAGAGCGGAGTCGCCCTCGACGAGTACCTCACCGGGCAGGTCTTCGGCGAGAGCACGTTCGAGACGATCGCGCCCGACCCGTCCGACGTCGCCGGATTCTCGGCGTACCTCGAGCGCTACCGCACCGGACTCGCCGTCGAGCAGACGGCCGTCGACACCCTCACCGAGACCCCCCAGGGAGCAACCGCATGACTTTCGACCTCGCCATTGAGGAGGCAATCGCCCGCGTCCGCGAGGACGTCGCGCGCCTGCACTCCGAGCTGGTCCGCTACGGCCTCGTCATCTGGACGGGCGGCAACATCTCGGGCCGCGTGCCCGGTGCCGAGCTGTTCGTGATCAAGCCCAGCGGCGTCTCCTACGACGACCTCTCGCCCGAGAACATGATCCTCTGCGACCTCGACGGCGTCGTCGTCCCCGGAACGCCCGGTAGCGACCGCAGCCCCTCGAGCGACACCGCCGCCCACGCCTACGTGTACCGCGAGATGCCCGAGGTCGGCGGAGTCGTGCACACGCACTCCACCTACGCGACCGCCTGGGCCGCCCGCGCGGAGTCGATCCCCTGCGTCATCACCGCGATGGCCGACGAGTTCGGCGGCGAGATCCCCGTCGGCCCGTTCGCGATCATCGGAGATGACTCCATCGGCCGCGGCATCGTCGCGACCCTCGCCGGGCACCGCTCGCGAGCTGTCCTGATGCAGAACCACGGAGTCTTCACCATCGGCAAGGACGCGAAGGACGCCGTCAAGGCGGCCGTCATGACCGAGGACGTCGCCCGCACCGTGCACATCGCACGTCAGGGTGGCGATCTCGTCCCCCTCCCCCAGGAGTCGATCGACGCACTGTTCGACCGCTATCAGAACGTCTACGGACAGAACCCCACCGGAGCCCTCGCATGAGCGTCACCAGCACCCCTCGAAGCCGCAGCATCGTCCCCGACCTCGCCACCCGCACCGTCTGGTTCCTGACCGGCAGCCAGGACCTGTACGGCGAGGACACCCTCCGCCAGGTCGCGGAGCAGTCGCAGGCCGTCGTCGCGCAGCTCAACGAGTCGAGCTCGATCCCCGTCACCGTCGAGTGGAAGCCGGTGCTGAAGAGCTCCGACGCGATCCGCCGCACCATGATCGACGCGAACTCCGACGACTCCGTCGTGGGCGTCATCACCTGGATGCACACCTTCAGCCCCTCGAAGATGTGGATCCACGGCTTCGATGCGCTCGCGAAGCCGCTGCTGCACTTCCACACCCAGGCGAACGTCGCCCTGCCGTGGCAGGACATCGACTTCGACTTCATGAACCTCAACCAGGCCGCGCACGGCGACCGCGAGCACGGCTACATCCTCAGCCGGATGAGCGTGCCGCGGAAGACCGTCGTCGGGCACGCGAGCGACTCCCGCGTCACCGAGAAGATCGGCACGTGGTCGCGTGCCGCCGCCGGCTGGTCGGCCTCGCAGGGCATGAAGGTCGCGCGCTTCGGCGACAACATGCGCAACGTCGCCGTCACCGAGGGCGACAAGACCGAGGCCGAGATCCGTCTCGGCGTCAGCGTCAACACCTGGGGCGTCAACGAGCTGGTCGAGCGGGTCGACGCGGCGAGCGCCTCCGACATCGACGCGCTCGTCGCGGAGTACGTCGAGAGCTACGACGTGGTGCCGGAGCTGCTTCCCGGCGGCGAGCGCCACGAGTCGCTCCGCTACGGCGCGGCCGTCGAGATCGGTCTGCGCTCGTTCCTGGAGGAGGGCGGATTCGAGGCCTTCACCGACAGCTTCGAGGACCTCGGCGGGCTGCGTCAGCTCCCGGGCCTCGCCGTACAGCGTCTGATGGCCGACGGCTACGGCTTCGGTGGCGAGGGCGACTGGAAGACCGCGGTCCTCATCCGCATCGCCGCGGTGATGGGCGCGGGCCTCCCCGGTGGCACGAGCCTCATGGAGGACTACACGTACGACATGACGCCGGGCGAGGAGCTCATCCTCGGCGCGCACATGCTGGAGGTGTCGCCGTCGCTCTCCTCGAAGCGCGCGTCGCTCGAGATCCACCCGCTGGGCATCGGCGGCCGCGAGGACCCGGTGCGCCTGGTCTTCACTGCCGACGCCGGTCCCGCGGTCGTCGTCGCGTTGAGCGACGTGCGCGAGCGCTTCCGTCTCGTTGCGAATGCGGTGCAGAACGTCGAGCCGCCGCAGACGCTGCCGCATCTTCCGGTCGGCCGCGCCGTGTGGAAGCCCGCCCCGGACTTCACCACCAGTGCCTCCGCGTGGATCACGGCGGGTGCCGCGCACCACACGGTGATGACGAACCAGATCGGCATCGAGGCGTGGGAGGACTTCGCTCGCATCGCCGGCGTCGAGCTGCTCGTCATCGACGAGTCGACGACGCTGCGCGGCTTCGAGGCCGACATCCGCTCGAACGCGGCATACTACCGCCTCTCTCAGGGCCTGTAAGCCCTGCTCCGCGAACGGCCGGTCCCTGTGTGGGGCCGGCCGTTCGCGCTGTCCGGGCGCTCGTCGAGTAGTGCACAACCGACGCTGAGAGCGCCTGTCGCGCCGCACCGGGGCCCGATCCGCGCTCTCAGCGTCGGTTGTGCGGCCGTTCGCGCGGGTTCAGTCGCGCGACGTGGAGAAGGCCGCGTCGAACGCGTCGGCCGGAGGCATGATCGCGTTGAGCCTCCGCACGAACGCCAGGGCCTCGGGCGCGCCGTCGAGCCGGTCCATGCCGGCGTCCTCCCACTCGACGCTCGTCGGGCCGCTGTAGCCGATCGCGTTCAGGGCGCGGAAGACCGGCTCCCAGGGCACGGCGCCGTGGCCCGTCGAGACGAAGGTCCAGCCGCGGCGCGGGTTCGCCCAGGGCAGGTGCGAGCCGAGCACGCCGTTGCGTCCGTCGAGATGGGTCACCGACTCCTTCACATGGACGTGGAAGATGTGCTCGGCGAAGTCGAGGACGAACGCGACGCTGTCGAGCTGCTGCCAGACGAAGTGCGAGGGGTCGAAGTTGAAGCCGAAGGAGGCGCGGTGCCCGATCGCCTCGAGGGTGCTCTTCGCGGTCCAGTAGTCGTAGGCGATTTCGCCCGGGTGGACCTCGAGGGCGAAGCGCACGCCCACCTCCTCGAACACGTCGAGGATCGGGTTCCAGCGATCGGCGAAGTCGCGGTAGCCGGCGGCGATCCACTCCTCGGAGGCGGGCGGGAACATGGCCACTCCCTTCCAGATCGAGGAGCCGGAGAAGCCGTTGACCTGCGTCACGCCGAGGGCGGCGGCGAAGCGGGCGGTGTCCTTCAGATCGTCCGCGGCGCGTCGGCGCACGCCTTCGGGGTCGCCGTCGCCCCAGACCCGGTCGCTGAGGATGTCGCGGTGACGCTCGTCGATCGGATCGTCGCACACGGCCTGGCCGGTGAGGTGGTTGGAGATCGCGTGCACCGCCAGTCCGTGCCGCTCGAGGATGTCGCGCCGGCTCTGCACGTAGCGCGCGTCGTCCCAGCGGGAGACATCGATGTGGTCGCCCCAGCAGGCGATCTCGAGGCCGTCGTAGCCCCACTCGCCCGCGAGGCGTGCGACCTCCTCGAAGGGGAGGTCGGCCCACTGGCCCGTGAAGAGGGTGATCGGTCGCGGCATTGCGGTGTCCTCACTCGAGTCGTCGCCGCACGCTCCCTACGGCCGCAGGGACGGCGGAGGCGAAAGTCACCGCACGGTATCAGGAGCACCGGGAGGAGGGAACGGACGTCGGCCCGAGCGGCGGCGCAGAGCGGTGCGCCGCTCCACGAGGCGGCCGTGGCGTGGCGCGACCTCGACGGCGGGTGGCGCGCGCCTGGGCGGGCGGCTACTCCGGCAGCAGTCCCGCGCGGCGGTTCGCGAGCACCGGCAGGGTCCGACGCACGGCGACCGCCTCCTCCGGGTCGAGCTCGACGACGAGCATCGCGGGCTCGGCGCCGAGGCGGTGCAGGACGGAGCCGAGCGGGGAGACCACGAGGCTGTGTCCGATGCCCGTCGGCGCTGCCCCGGCAGACGCGCTCTCCCTCTCCTCCGCTCCCGCACGCAGATCGCCTCCCGCACGCCGATCGCCTCCCGTACGCGGATCGCCCTGGCCGACGGCGACCACGAAGCTCGTGCTGTCGATCGCGCGGGCGCGGGCGAGCAGCTCCCACTGCTCCGCCTTGCCCGGCCCGGCACCCCAGGAGGCGCAGACGACGCCGATCGTCGCGCCCCGCAGGGCAGTGGCGGTGAACAGCGCGGGGAACCGGATGTCGTAGCAGGTCGCGAAGCCGAGCACGGCGCCCGCGACGGTGAGGACGACCGGCTCGTCGCCTCCCTCGACCGTCTCGGACTCGGCGTAGCCGAAGGCGTCGAACAGGTGGATCTTGTCGTACGAGGTCACGCCATCGGGCCCGGCGAGGAGGAGGGTGTTGCGGACACGACCCTCGACCCCCGGGGTGAACATGCCGGCGACGACGGTGATGCCGTGCCTCGCGGCGGCAGCAGCGACGGCGGAGGCCCACGGCCCGTCGAGCGGTTCGGCGACGGCCGCGAGGTCGTGGCCGAAGGCGCACTGAGTCGCCTCCGGGAACACGACCAGGTCGGCGCGCTCGCCGGCCGCTCTGGCGATGCCCTCGAGCACCCTGTCGAGATTGCGCTGCGGATCGCCGGTACTGACGATCTGGGCGAGGGCGATGCGGATCATGGGTCTCCCTGGGACGGCGATGGGGGCGTGCCCCTGCCAGGGTCGCACGGCCGAGCCCGTGACCTCGCGGACTGGCCGCGGGAGAACGAGCCTGTTCACCCGCGCGGACCAGTGTCTGGTCAGAACCGCGCCGCCACCTCGAAGAGCACCTCGTCATCGCCCGCATACAGGCCCTCGGCACGGGGCCAGTGTGAGATCACGTCGGTGAAGCCGAGCTCCTCGGCTCGGCCGACCACGTCCTCGAAGCGGGCGACGCTCTCGAGCGAATAGTCGCCTCCGGAGTCGAGGGATAGGTAGCGGTCGAGGGAGCGAGGATCGCGGCCGGCCGCCTCGAGGGAGTCGTCGAGGCGCTGGGACGACTCCGCCAGCGCCGCCCACCACTGCGCGCTCGTGCGCCCCTCCGGGCCGGTCGTCACCCAGCCCTCCCCTCGCTCGGCCACCAGCGCGAGTCCCTTCGGACCGTTCGCGGCGAGCAGGAACGGCACGCGCGGGCGCTGCGCCGGCTCCCCCACCATGCGCGCGCCGCGCGCCGCGAACCATGTCCCGTCGACGTCGATGCCTCCCGAGCCCGGAGTCTCGTGCCGCAGCAGCACGTCGAGCGCACCGACGAACTCGACGTAGCGCTCGTGCCGTTCCCGCGCCGAGTACAGCCGCTGCCCGAGCACCGTCGCGTCGAAGCCGGTGCCTCCCGAGCCGATGCCGAGAAGGAGGCGGCCGCCCGCGATGTCGTCGAGCGTCGCGACCTCCTTCGCGAACGGCACCGGGTGGCGGAAGTTGGGCGAGGCGACGAAGGTGCCGAGACGGATCGTCTCGGTCACCGACGCTGCGGCGGTGAGGGTGGGGATGGTCGCGTGCCAGAGCTGGTCGGCGAGGGAGCGCCACGAGAGGTGGTCGTAGGTCCAGGCGTGGTCGAAGCCCAGTCCCTCGGCCGACTGCCACAGGCGTCGCGCGGTCGTCCAGGGCTGCTGGGGGAGGATGACGATGCCGTGCCGCATCGTCCGAGTGTAGGTCGGGCGCGCGCACTGCCAGGATGTGCGTCGTGTCGACTGCGCAGAACGACCGCCGCCTCGGAACGGTGGCCGAGGTCTTCGTGGTGTTCCTCCGCCTCGGCCTGACCTCGTTCGGTGGGCCGATCGCCCACCTCGGCTACTTCAGAGAGGCCTTCGTGGTGCGGAGGCGGTGGCTGGGCGAGGAGGCCTACGCCGACCTCGTCGCGCTCTGCCAGTTCTTGCCAGGGCCTGCATCGAGCCAGGTGGGGATGGCGATCGGCCTGCAGCGCGCCGGCGCCCGGGGCCTTGTCGCAGCGTGGTGCGGCTTCACCCTGCCGTCGGCGATCGCCCTCGCGGCGTTCTCCTCGGTGGTCGCGGTGAGCGGTGACCTCACGCACGAGGGCTGGCTGCTCGGACTCATGGCGGCGGCGGTGGCCGTCGTCGCGCAGGCGGTGCTCGGGATGGCCCGCACGCTTGCTCCCGATGCCCGGCGCGCGAGCATCGCTGCCGCCTCCGCGATCGCCGTTCTCCTGGTGCCGGGGGCCCTCGTCCAGCTCGCCGTGATCGTCGGCGCGGGCGTGGCCGGTCTGCTCTGGACGGAGCGTGCCGGGGTCGGTCGGGTCGACGCCGGTCGGTCGTCGGAGGCGGCAGGCCGGGACGACGAGACGGGCTTCGCCGTGCCCGTCCCCCGCGCTGCGGCCGTGGCCGCACTCGCGACGTTCGGGGTGCTGCTCGTCGCGCTCCCGACGATCGCGGTGCTCACCTCGAACGGGACCGCCCGACTGGTGGCCGATTTCTTCCGCACGGGCGCCCTCGTCTTCGGCGGCGGCCACGTGGTGCTGCCGCTGCTCGACGCGCAGACGGTCGGCACCGGGATGGTCGGGCAGGGCGAGTTCCTCGCGGGCTACGGCGCCGCGCAGGCGATGCCCGGGCCGCTGTTCACCTTCTCGGCTTACCTCGGCGCCCTCGACCGCGGCGGACCGGGCGGTGTGCTCGGCGCGGCTCTCGCCCTCGTCGCCGTCTTCCTCCCCTCGGCCCTCCTCGTCATCGGTGCGCTGCCGTTCTGGCAGACGCTGCGCACGCTGCCCGGGGCGAGGCGCGCGCTCGCCGGCGTGAACGCGGGAGTCGTCGGGCTCCTGGGCGCCGCGCTCTACGATCCCGTCTTCACCGAGGGCATCGGCTCGGGAGGCGCTCTGGCGCTCGCGATCGCCGCGTTCGTCGCTCTGCTGCGCTGGGCGGCGCCTCCGTGGGCCGTCGTGGTCGCCGCCGGGCTCATCGGCGCCCTCGCCCTCTGAGCGGCGCCCCGGCGGACGCCGCGCACCCCTCCAGCGAGTCGCACCCATTCGGGGGCCGAACTGGGCGCGAAACCCGTAGGCTCGAGTGCCGGGAGACGCGACCGCAATCCTGCAGAAGAGAAGGGGGCGACGTGCGAGTCGGCTTCCGTCAGGACGGTGAGCTCCGGGTTCTGGTCCGTGCCCGCCTGCGCCCCGTGATCGGCGCCGCGCTGAACACTCAGCGCTCACCCTCTCGCCTCTCGGCCACCCTCGCCATGCCCAGCGGACCGGGCCTCGTGCGCCCGTCGGCGCTGGCGCCGCCGTGGGAGGCGCCACTTCTCCACCTCATCCGCTCGGGGGCGCCCTCCACCCAGCTGCACGAGGCGGCGGGAGCCTCGCTCGAGGCCTCCCGGCTCGCCGCTGTCGTCGAGCTGGCGAGAGACACGCTCGGGACGCCGCGCCACGACCGGGCGCTGAAACTCGCGGGCGGGCTCGTGCGCCTGCGCTACGACCCGGCCACCGACCCGTTCCTCCGCCGCTACGGCATCGCGTTGACGGCACACCTTCCGCTGAGTGCCGGGCTCGACATCGACGTGCCCATGGACGCAACGGCTCTGCGCCTGATCTACGCCGAGCTCGCCTCCGGCACCGATGTCGCGGGCGCGATCGCCGCCGTCGAGGCGCTGGAACCCTCCACCCTCGCCGCCTCGACCCTCGCCGCGCTCTACTCCGCGCGCGGGCGGTGGAGCGACGTGGCACAGTTCGCGGCCCCGGTCACCAATGTCGACGCCGCCTCGGCCGCAGTCGTGATCCGCCGCGGTGTCGCGCTGCGCGAACTCGGGCTGATCGAGGGAGCACTGGAGGCGTTCGACCGGGTCGTCCGCCCCAACGTCACGACCGCTCGCCCCATCGAGCTCCGCGCCGAGGCGCTCTTCGAGCGGGCGAGCACGCACCTCGCCGACGGGAGACGGGGCTCGGCCCGCCGAGACCTCGAGCGGGTCCTCGCGCTGTATCCCGAGAGCACGGCGGCGCACGAACTGCTCGACGCCGCGATGCGCTGACCGAGCGCGCTCCGGCGGCGTCGCGCGCCGGAGCAGCGGCCGGCGGACGGTCCAGAGGTCAGGAGGAGGGGTCGGGGCGAGGGTCGCCGGACGTCGCGGCGAGCGCCTCCAACGACGCGGTCCAGCCGAAGAGAGGGCGGTCGAAGACGGCACCCACGACGGCTATCTGCGCCATCGACGCCACCCAGTCGGAGGCGGCGGGCTGCGGCAGGGTCAGCACCCGCCAGCCCTTGTCGCTCGTGAAGCCCAGATCGAGCGCGCCGGCTCGCGCCCGTTCGACCGACGTGAACACGAAGACCACGCGGTCCTCGCCGACGCGGCCGATGCAGGGAGTGGGGCCGTCGTCCGGCCCACGGACGAGGAAAGCCCACGCCGGCAGCTCCTGCGCTGCACTCAGCAGCGCCTGCTTCGCCGCGGCGTCCTGAGGATCCGTGCGCCACGCCTCGGCACACATGTCGACCCGGGTCATCGCATCCATGGCACCGCTCCCTCCGCGTCGTCCGCCGACGCGGTCACCCAGACTACCGTCGCCGGGCGGCGGGCCGCGCGGTCGCGACCCTCGCTCGGCTCAGGTCGTCAGAGCGACGGCCGGAGGTGTCCGCGCCGCCGAGAGGGCGGGGTACGAGCCGGCCACCACCCCGATCGCCACCGTCGCACCGATGCCCGCGGCGACGATCCCGAGGGGCACCACGAGCGGAGCTCCCGTCGTCGAGGCGAAGGCCGCCACCGCCGCCACACCGAGCGCCGCTCCGCCGAGACCGCCGAGGAGCGAGAGGAGGAAGGCCTCGACGAGGAACTGGAGCCGAATGTGCCCTCGCGTGGCTCCGAGCGCGCGCCGCAGGCCGATCTCACGTCGACGCTCAAGCACCGAGATCACCATGGTGTTCGCGATGCCGATGCCGCCGACGAGCAGCGCCACCGATCCCACTCCGAGCAGCAGCCCGCTGAGGGAGGCGTCGACGGCGACCTTCGCCTGCAGCACGTCGGAGGGACGGGACACGCCGACATTGCGGGGCTTGGCCGGGTCGATGGCCGCTGCGAGAGCGCTCTGCACGCCCACCACGGCGGAGTCCGCCGAGCGCTCGTAGACCGCCGTCGGATTCCCCGTCCAGTGCAGAAGGCTCTTCGCTGCGGGCCCGGGGACCAGCACGGCGGTGTCGAGCTCGGACGCGAGGGGCGAGGAGCCCAGGATCCCGAGGACGGTGAAGTTCGAGGACCCGATGTGGACCAGCGTCCCGGGTTCTCGGATGCCGAGAGCGTCCGCCGCCGTCGGACCCAGGACGGTCGTCGGCAGCTCGCCGGACGCGCCGTCGAACCAGCGTCCGCTCGCGAGTGGGGTCTCGGTCACCTCGAGCAGCCGCGGGTCGGCGACGGCGACCGACAGGCCGCGAGTCCTTCCCGGATCGACCAGCTCGTTGCGGTAGACGTGGTCCGGGAGTGTTGCGGTCGACGCCGCGGATTCGACGCCGTCGATCCGCAGCACCCGTTCGACCGCGTTGGGCGCCATCGGCACGGACGGCCCCATGATGCTCTTCGCCGGACCGGCCGTGAGGAGGTTCGTGCCGAGGTCGTGCAGTTGCCTCTCGAGCGCAGCCTGCGACGTCGAGGAGATGCCCACGACGGCGATCATGGCGGCGATGCCGATGGCGATGCCGAGCGCCGAGAGGACGGCGCGGAGGGGCCGCAGGCGCAGCCCGCCGCCTCCGATACGAAGGAGGTCAGCGGCGAGGAGGCGGGAGCGGGTCATGACGTCTCCTCCCCCGGTCGCCCGTCCGACTCGACGCGCCCATCGCGGATCGCGACGACGCGCGGGAAGCTGTCGGCGAGCGCCCGGTCGTGCGTGATCACGACGACGCTCGTGCCCTTCGCGTTCAGCTCGCGCAGCAGCAGCACGATCTCGGCGCCAGAGACGGAGTCGAGAGCACCGGTCGGCTCGTCGGCGAGGAGCAACGGGGCGTCCGAGACGAGGGCGCGGGCGATGGCCGTGCGCTGTTTCTCGCCTCCCGAGAGCTGGTTCGGGCGATGCCGCAGCCGATGCGACAGCCCCACCCTCGTCAGCGCGGCCTCGGCCGACGCCCGCCGCTCACGCTGGGCGGTGCCGGTGTAGAGGGCACCGTCGGCCACGTTGTCGAGCGCGGTCCGGCTCTCGTCGAGGTGGAACTGCTGGAAGACGAAGCCGATCGTCGAGGCGCGCAGACCCGAGAGCCGGCGGTCGCCGAGGGTGCTCACGTCGCTCCCGCGGAGCCGGACGCTGCCCGCCGTCGGCCGGTCGAGCAGACCCATGATGTTCAGGAGGCTGGACTTGCCCGATCCGCTCGGCCCGACGATGGCGACCAGTTCGCCCTGGTCGATGCGGAGGGAGACGTCGTCGACGGCGCGGACCGGCGGCGAGCCGTGGTCGCGGGTGACCTGGTGCAGCTCGAGCAGGCTCATTCCTTCGCCGCCCCGACAGTCATGCCCTCATGCACTCCGTCTCCCGAGACCTCGGCCAGGCCGTCCGCGACCAGGCCGAGCGTCACGGCGACACGGTGATGCTCACCGGAGTCATCGATCTCCTCCAGCTCGAAGCCGCCGCCCGGCCGCGCGAGCAGGGCGTCCACGGCGACCGTGAGCACGTTCTCGTGCCGCTCGCCCACGAACTGCACCTGCACCACCGCAGCCTGGAGCTGCCCGGCCGCGCCGGGATCGGCGAGGTCGATCTCGACGGGGAGGACCTGCTCGGGCGAGGAGCCGTCGCTCTCGCCACCGGAGCCGTTCGACGACGCGGCCTGCGCCTGACCCACCGAGGTGATGCTGCCGGGCGCCGTCGATCCGTCGGGCATCGTCACCGAGACGCTCGCGCCGACGACGGCGACGGTTTGCTCGGCCAACGGCAGCATGACCTCTACCGAGGGAGTGCGCGCCGTCAGGGTCAGCACCGTCGTCCCTGCGCCTACCGCCGCCTCCACCGGAAGGGGCGTGCTGCCGACTCTGACCGCGCTCGGCGCGACGGCGATGGCCGACTGGAGCACGACCCCCGTCTCCGGGACTCCGAGTGCCTTCTGCCAGGCGCGTACCGCCTGCGCCGTCGGCTCGAGGAACTCCTCGTCGGGCACTCGCGAGAAGTAGCCGAGCGCCGACAGGTTCTGCTCGAGCTGGAGCACATCGGGACCCTTCGCTCCGACGGAGAGGTCGCGCCAGACGGGGGAGGTGCCGATCAGCAGCGTGGTCGGGACCGTGTCGACCTCGTAGAGGGTGTCTCCGCGGTCGAGGGTCGCCCCCACCGCCGGAACCGCCGTCATGGTCCCTGTAGACCGGGAGAGGAGCGACTTGACGACGGGGTACTGCAGGGTGCCCTTCTGGGTACTCGTCTTCTCGACGGTCCCGATGCTGAGCTGGACGGTGCGTCCCACCGGGGCCGGTGTTGCCGCGCCATCGGGTGTCGTCGCCGACCACGGCGCCCAGATGACGACTCCGACGAGGGCGGCGAGAGCCAGAGCGGCACCGACGACGACAGCGCGGCGCGGCGCGCGCGCACGCTCGGGGGCCGTCACTGGTCGATGGCCGTGACGCAGGCCTCGGCATCCGACCGGAACGAGGGATTGTCGGTGGTCTCCTTCGGCATGTCCTGCGAGAACTGGCCGTCGGGGCCGAGATCGGGAATCTTGTAGCCCTTGCCCCGCACGCAGTCGATGAGTGCCTGATTCGCCACACGGATCGCCGCGTTCTCTTCTGCGGTGGGCTGGGGAGCCTCGCCGACCTCATCGGTGCAGGCCGTCTTTGCTGCCTCCTTCTGCGCGTCGGTGGGGTTCTCGCCCGAATGCTTGCTGAGGCAGTCGTTGAAGGAGGTCTCGTAGTCGGCCCGGCGCTTGTCAAACTGCTGGAGGGTCGCTACCGAGTCCTTGACGGCCGCGGTGGACGTGGACGCCGGCGTCGCCTCCCCTGCCGAGCAGCCGGTGAGCAGCACCGCGGCGAGGGTGATCGAGGCGGAGAACGCGGCGACGCGAGTCGCAGACGAACCAGTGCGCAAAGTCATGGGAATTCCTATCGTCCGTGGTGCGGGCCCGCCGGATACGGGCTCTCGGCGACGACGACCCTAGGAGCGGCCACCCTCGGAACGGCGCCGCAGCGACGGACGAACAGGGGCTTCGCGCCACCGCAGGGCACGGGAGGAGGGTTTTTCACTCCCGCGGATGACCCGTCCTCCACCGGGCGAGGTATGGCGGAACGGCGCGCGGCACCGGTGCCGACACTGGCTCCTTCCCGAGAGTGAGGTTAGGCTTACCTTCGCAACCACCCATGATCCGAAGGATTGCTGTGCCCTTCTCCCGCACCCCCCTCCGCCGTGCCGCCGCCGCCTCGCTCGGCATCGCCGCCCTGCTGCTCACCGCCTGCTCCGCGACCGGCGACGGCGCCCCCGGCGCGTCTGGCGCCTCCGCCACGGCGGGTTTCCCCGTCACCGTCGAGCACGCCTTCGGGAGCACCACCGTCGAGTCGGCCGACCGCGTCGTCGCGACCAGCTGGACCAACCAGGACGTGGCGCTCGCGCTCGGCGTGACCCCCGTCGGCTTCACGCGCGCCAGCTACGGCGACGAGGACGGCGACGGCCTGCTCGTCTGGACGAAGGAGGCGCTCGATGCCCGCGGCGCCGCGACTCCGACGCTCTTCGACGAGACCGACGGCGTGCCGTTCGAGGCCATCTCCGACCTCGCGCCCACCGTGATCCTGTCGGCCTACTCGGGCATCACCCAGCAGGACTACGACACGCTCAGCCAGATCGCCCCGACGGTCGCCTACCCCGGCCTGCCCTGGGGCACCACCTGGCAGGACTCGGCCAGACTCGACGGCGCGGCGCTCGGACTCGCCGACGAGGCCGCCGCCACCGTCGCCGAGGTCGAGGGAGACATCGCCCGAGCGGTCGCGCAGCACCCGACGCTCGCGGGCACGACCTTCGTGTACGGCTGGTTCGACCCGACCGACACGAGCACCTTCACCTACTACACCCCCAACGACGCGCGCGTGAAGTTCGTCGAAGACCTCGGTCTCGACGTCGCACCCAGCGTCACGGCGCTCTCGGGCGACTCGAAGGCCTTCAGCGGCACCGTCAGCGCCGAGAACGCCGACCAGCTCGACGCGGACGTGCTGATCGTCTACGGCGACGACACGACCCTCGCCACGATGCAGGCCGACCCGCTGCTCTCGAAGATCCCGGCGATCGCGCGCGGCTCGGTCTCCGTGCTCAGAGACGGCTCCTCCGTGGCGATGGCCACCTCCTCGCCCAACCTGCTGAGCATCCCGTGGGTGCTCGACGAGTACACCGCCGGCCTCGCCGCCGCCGCCGACAAGGTGTCGTGACCGCTGCCCTCTCCCGGAGGCGTCCCGGCCGCGCCCGCGGGCAGGGCCCCTCCGGGCGCATCGGGAGGCGGTTCCTCGCGCTCGCGGCCGTCCTCGCGGCGATCGCCGTGGCCTGCGTGCTCTCGCTCGTCTACGGATCGCGAGAGATCCCGCTCGACGAGATCTGGCCGGCGCTGACCGCGCCCGACACCTCCTCCATCGTCGATGCGGCCGTGCAGGGACGCGTCCCGCGGACGGTCCTGGCGCTGCTGGTCGGTGCCGCGCTCGCCCTCGCGGGAGCCGTCATGCAAGGGCTGACCCGCAATCCGCTCGCCGATCCGGGCATCCTCGGCCTCAACTCCGGCGCCTCTCTCGCGGTGGTGCTGGGGATCTCGACGGTCGGGGCGACGACGCTGCCGCAGTTCATCGGCCTGGCCTTCGTCGGCGCCGCGGTCGCGGGAGTGTTCGTCTATGGGATCGCGGCGCTCGGCCGCGGAGGAGCTACTCCGCTCACGCTCGCCCTCGCCGGAGCCGCGACCGCCGCCGTCCTCGTCTCGCTCACCAGCGCCGTCCTGCTCACCCAGGAGACGACGCTCAACCGCTTCCGCTTCTGGCAGGTGGGCGGAGTCGGCGGCGCCGAGGCGAGCAGCATCCTGCAGGTCCTGCCGGTCCTCGTGCTCGGAGGCGCGCTCGCGGTCGCCGGGGCGCGCGGCCTCGACGCCCTGGCGCTGGGCGATGAGCTGGCGACCGGTCTGGGCCGCCGCGTGGGGCGCATCCGCCTCGTTGCGGGCCTGGCCGCGGTGCTGCTGTGCGGAGGAGCGACCGCCATCGCCGGCCCCATCGGCTTCGTGGGCCTCGTCGTCCCGCATCTCGCGCGACGCCTCACCGGCCCCTCGCACGCGTGGCTGCTCCCCTCCTCCGCGCTGGTGGGGGCGCTGCTGCTCGTGGTCGCCGACGTGGTGGGCCGCGTGGTCGCGCGCCCGAGCGACATCGAGGTCGGCATCGTGACCGCTCTGATCGGAGCGCCGGTGCTCATCGCGATCGTGCGCCGCTCGAAAGTGCGCTCGCTGTGAGCGGTCGGACCCTCGAGCGCGCGGAGTCGGCGGGCACCCCGGCAGGCTCGGTCCTCGCCGGTCGGCGCCTGCGCCGTCGGCGCACGCTAATCGGCTGCTCGGTGCTGGCGGTGATCGCGGTGGCGCTCGTGGCCATCGCGCTGACGTTCGGCACCACGGTGTACTCGGTTCCGCAGGTGCTCCGGGTGATGGTCGGCGAGACCGTGCCGGGAGCCTCCTTCGCGGTGGGCACGCTACGGCTGCCGCGCACGCTGATCGCCGTGCTCGTCGGAGTCGGCTTCGGGATGGGCGGCGTGATCTTCCAGACGATGCTCCGCAACGCGCTCGCGAGCCCGGACATCATCGGCATCACCTCGGGCGCGAGCGCGGCGGCCGTGGTCGCGATCGCGTTCTTCGGCCTCTCGGGCGGCGCGGTCTCGGTCATCGCGGTGGCGGCCGGTCTCGCGGCAGCCCTTCTGATCGGCTGGCTCGGCGACGGCGGCGGGGCGGTCGGGGCGCGACTGATCCTGATCGGGATCGGCCTGGCCGCGATGTTCCAGAGCGTGATCGCCTACGTGCAGACACGTGCCGACGTCGAGGACGTGCAGGAGTCGCTGCGCTGGCTGACGGGCAGCCTCAACTCGGCCGCCTGGCCTGCCGTGCCTCCGCTCACGCTGGCGATGCTGGTGCTCGTCCCGGGCGCGCTCGTGCTCTCGGGGCGTCTGGGCGTGCTGCAACTGGGCGACGAGACGGCGACGGCGCTCGGGGTCGACGCGCGGCGCAGCCGACTCGCGTTGCTCGCGGTCGGCGTCGGACTGGTCGCGGTCGCGACCGCGGCGACCGGACCGATCGCGTTCGTCGCATTCGTCGCGGGGCCGATCGCGCGCAGGATCGTGCCGAGCGCGCGCTCGCTGCTGGTACCCTCCGCGCTGGTCGGGGTGGTGGTCGTGCTCGCTGCCGACCTCCTCGCCCAGCACGTCGTGGGGGCCGCGTTCGGCGGCGCCCGATTCCCGGTCGGAGTGGTCACCGGCGCCCTCGGCGCGCCTTTCCTGCTCTGGCTCCTCGCCCGCCAGAACCGCTCCGGAGGCTCGCTGTGACCGCTCCCCGCTCCCTGTCCGCCGAGTCGGTCACCCTCGCCTACGACAACCGGGTCGTCGTCGACCGGCTCTCGCTCACGGTGCCGACCGGCGCGATCAGCGTCATCGTCGGAGCGAACGCCTGCGGCAAGTCGACCCTCCTGCGCGCGATGGCCAGGCTGATTGTGCCGCGTGAGGGCGCGGTGCTCCTCGACGGGCGCGCGATCCACCGACTCCCGACACGGAAGGTCGCCCAGCAGGTGGGGCTGCTGCCGCAGACGCCGATCGCGCCCGAGGGGATCGCCGTGTCGGACCTCGTCGCGCGCGGTCGCTACCCGCACCGCGGGCTCTTCGGCCGGGGTGGCGCGGGAGGCGACGACGATGCGATCGTCGAGGACGCCTTGCGCGCGACCGGGACGCTCGAGCTCGCCGACCGCCCCGTCGACGAGCTCTCGGGCGGCCAGCGGCAACGGGTCTGGATCGCGCTCGCGCTCGCCCAACGCACCGACGTGCTGCTCCTCGACGAGCCCACCACCTACCTCGATGTCGCGCACCAGATCGAGGTGCTCGATCTGCTCACCGACCTCAACCGCTCGCGGGGGACGACGATCGTGATCGTGCTGCACGACCTGAACCTCGCGGCCCGGTACGCCGACCACCTGTTCGCCGTGCGCGCGGGAGCAGTGCACGCCTCCGGGACTCCGGCCGAGGTGGTGACGGCCGAGACCGTGCGCTCAGTGTTCGGGATGGAGTCGCGCGTGATCGAGGACCCGGTGTCGCGGACTCCGCTCGTGCTGCCGATCGGACGGCACCACTCGGGGTGAGGTCGGGCCGGCTCGAGCGACTCCGGAGTGGGCACAGCTGCCCAGTCACGCGCTCAGCGGGGCTCCGCGAGCGAGCCGCCCGCGCGCCACGGGCCGCCGATGCGCTCCTGGAGGAGCGGGCCGGAAGGGTCCGCGAGGCGGGCGAGCAGCGCCTCCACCCCGCGGCGGCCGAGCTCGTGACCCGGTGCCACCAGCAGCTCCAGCGCCGGATCCGCCAGGTCGGCCACGTCGGGGTCGGAGGCGAGCAGCACGATCGAGAGGTCGTCGGGGACACGCACGCCGCGGTGACGCAGCTCGTGCGCGAAGCCGACGGCCGCGCCGGCGTTGACGACGACCGCGGCCGTGACGGAGGCTGGGTCGAGCGAACCGGCAAGCGCACGGCCGCCCGCCGGCGACTCCTCGCACCGCACCAGCACCGCCTCGATGCCGAGCGTCGCGCAGGCGCGTTCGAAGGCCTGCTGGGTGCGCGCGTAGGGGCCGAAGTCGGCCGCGGCCTCGCGATCGGGGCCGAGCACCAGCGCGACGCGCGCGTGACCGAGCGTGGCCAGGCGATGCAACGCCTCCTCGACCATGCCCTCGAAGTCGATGTCGACCCAGTCGAGCGAGGAGGGATCGCGCGTGCGACCGATCAGCGCGAAGGGGGTGCCTGAGTCGCGGAGGATCGCGACGCGCTCGTCCTCGCTGGTCACCTGCATCAGCACGACCCCGTCGAGCAGTCCGTCGGCGCGCAGGTCGGCGAGGCGCTCCGAGCCGCCGACCGTCGGCCAGAGCACGATCGAGTAGCCCTGCTCGGCGGCCGCCTCCGCGGCCCCGAGGAGGAAGGACGTCGCCGTGGTGAGCGGCCGACTCGGGACGAGCGGGTAGACGACGGCGACGATGCCGGAGCGACGTCGCGCCAGCGCGCGGGCCAGAGCATGCGGGCGATAGCCGAGCTCCTGCATCGCGGCGCGGACCCGCTCCCGGGTCTCGGGCGAGACGGGCTTCGTGTCGTTCACGACGAAGGAGACCGTGGCGATCGACACCCCCGCGAGACGCGCGACATCCCTCATCGTGGCCACGGGGACTCCTCAGGCTGGGGCTGTTGACGCGAAGCAGGCGTCTCCCGCATCCTAGAGGCGCCCTCGGTAAAGCGGTTAACCACCCTCGCCTGCCGATGCAACTCCGTGTCCACCGTCGAAGAAGGATCCACCGTGACCACACCCCCCACCCCTCTCCGCGTCCTCGTCTGGGGCGAGAACCGCCACGAACAGATCGAGGAGAAGGTGCGCGCGATCTACCCCGACGGCATGCACACCACGATCGCCGCCGGCATCAGCGAGAACCTCGGCGAGCGCGCCTCCGTCTCGACCACCACCCTCGACGAGCCCGAGCACGGCCTCACCGAGAAGGTGCTCGCGGCGACCGACGTCCTCGTCTGGTGGGGACACATGGCGCACGCCGACGTCGCCGACGAGATCGTCGAGCGCGTGCAGCGCCACGTCCTCTCGGGCATGGGCCTCGTCGTCCTGCACTCCGGGCACTGGTCGAAGATCTTCGGAAAGCTCATGGGCACGACCTGCACCCTGCGCTGGCGCTCGGAGCAGGACCGCGAGCTGGTCTGGACCGTCGACCCCACGCATCCCATCGCGCAGGGCATCCCCCACCCCTTCATCATCCCTGAGCAGGAGATGTACGGAGAGTTCTTCGACGTGCCAGCCCCCGACGAGCTGATCTTCCTGTCGACCTTCTCGGGCGGCGAGGTATTCCGCTCGGGGATGACCTGGAAGCGCGGCAACGGGCGCATCTTCTTCTTCTCCCCTGGCGACCAGGACTACCCCGTCTACCACCACGAGGTCGTGCGCCGCGTGATCGCGAACGGCGTGGAGTGGGCACGCTCCTCACGGCCCGAACGAAGCCTCCCCGTGCTGCAGCGCTACGCGACCGAGGACTTCTACAACGGCCACGACTACGAAGGAGCGCTCGTCCGATGACCATCCGCATCGTCCAGGTGGGGGCGGGGGCGATGGGGCGCGCGTGGATCCGCACGCTCCGCGACTCCTCCGACGTCGAGCTCGTGGGGCTCGTCGACCTCGACGTCGAGCTCGCCGGGCGGGCCGCGGAGGAGGAAGGGGTCGCCCCGATCGCCGTCGGCACCTCCGTCGCCGAGGTGGCGGCGCGCTCGGGCGCGCACGCCGTGGTCAACGTGACCGTGCCGCAAGCGCACCTGCCGGTGAGCTCGGAGGCACTCTTCGCCGGCCTGCCCGTGCTCTCCGAGAAGCCGATCGCGCCGACCATCGCCGAGGCGCTGGTGCTCGCGGCGACGGCCGAAGCCTCCGGGCAGCTGCTGATGACGAGCCAGTCGCGTCGCTACTACGCCTCGATCGCGGCGTTCCGCGAGCAGATCGCGGGACTCGGGCAGCTGGGCACCGCCTCCGTGACCTTCGCGAAGGCGCCGCGCTTCGGCGGCTTCCGCGACGAGATGGCGCACGTGCTGCTGGTCGACATGGCGATCCACGCCTTCGACGCGGCGCGCTACCTGCTCGACAGCGACCCGGTGGCGGTCTACTGCGAGGAGTACAACCCGGGCTGGAGCTGGTACGCCGACGGCGCGGCCGCCTCGGCCGTGTTCGAGTTCGCCGACGGCGTGCGGTTCAGCTACACCGGCAGCTGGTGCGCCGACGGACTCGAGACCTCGTGGAACGGCGACTGGCGTGTGAACGGCGCCGGGGGCACCGCGCACTGGGACGGCGACGGAGCCCCGGAGTGGCAGGCCCGCGAGTCGGACGCGGTGCAGACCGCGTCGCTCGAGCGGGTTCCTGAGGAGATCGCGGGCTCGCTCGCCGAGTTCGTGCGGGCGCTGGGCTCGAAGGAGGTGCCCTCGGGCGAGGTGCACTCGAACGTGCGGAGCCTCGCGATGGTCGAAGCGGCGGTCCGCTCCTCCGAGACGGGCGCGCGGGTGCGCCTCGACGACGTGCTCGAGGAGGGGTACACGGAGGCGTTGCGGCTGGTGCGCGACGAGCGTGCGCGGGCGGCGCTCGGCTCCTGGGGGTCGGCGGGCGCCGGGCTCGCCACGCGGTGACGACGGCGCGTCGACTCGGCGGGCCGATCCCGCGCACGGCGAAGGCCCGGAGGAACACGTCCCCCGGGCCTTCGTCGTGCGGGATCAGCTGCCCGTAGGAGCCTCTTCGACATCGGGCGTCGCGCCCTCGGAGGGGGTTGCGGGAGCGTCGTCCGGCGGCGTCGGGCAGCCGGGAGCCGAGCCGTCAGCGGCCGGGAGGGGAGCGCCTGCCGGCGGCGGGCCGGGGTGGGCGCACGCGCCCGACAGGGGCGGAGTCGGAGCGGAACCGTCGGTCGCGGCGGGCGGCGCGGGTCGGGTGCCGTCAGCGGGAGGCGTCGGCGCGTCACTCGGCGGGGTCGGCGCGTCACTCGGCGGCGTGGGCGCCGAGCCGTCTTCCGGCGCAGCCGGAGGCGTCGGCGCGGAGCCGTCGCCGGGAGGAGCAGGCAGCGCCGCGGCATCGGGCCCGCCCGGTCCGCAGCGCGCCGGGCCGTGGGCGACGCTCCCGTCCGCCTCCGCCGGCAGCTGCTCGGAGGGAGTGCCGGACGGGGTCGGCGCGATCAGCGGAGTCGAGGTCGTGCCACCCGTCGGGGTCGACGCGAACGCCGCCGTCGAGCCGAGCGCGGCGAGTCCGAGCACTCCCGCGGCGATGCCGATCGCCCACGCTCGGGTCTTCGGCCGGCGCGGCCCGACGCTCGCGCCCTTCTGCTCAGGAGTGCCCTGCTGGGGCGTGGTCGAGTCGGTCATGGTCTCTCCTCGTTCCGGCCCGGTGCCGAGCCCGTTCGGGATCGGTTGCGGCCGGTTCCTCATCACCTTCAGAGCCGAATCTGAAGCGGCCCTTAAGAACAGTGCCTCCCCAGGCGACGCTGGGCACGCCCCGATCCGCCGGCTCTACGGTCGAGACCATGCCCTCCTCCGCCCGCGTGCTCCTCGTCGAGGACGACGACGCCATCCGTTCCTCCGTCGAGACAGCGCTGCGCAGCGAGCACTTCACCGTGCGCGCCCTGGTCAGCGGCGAGGATCTGGCGCGTGAGCTCGCCTCCTTCAGCCCCGATCTCGTGATCCTCGACTGGATGCTTCCCGGGCCCAGCGGCATCGTGCTGGCCGATCGGATCCGCCGCACGAGCGACGCCGCCGTCATCATGCTGACCGCCCGCGACGCTGTCGACGACCGCCTCCGCGGCTTCGACGAGGGAGTCGACGACTACGTGGTCAAGCCGTTCGTGCTCGCGGAGCTCGTCAAGCGCGTGAGTGCGGTGCTGCGGCGACGGGGACGCATCCCCTCGATCGTCGAGATCGGCGACCTCGTGGTCGATCCCGAGTCGGGACGGGCCTGGCGCGGCGCGGCGATCCTCGACCTCACCGCGACCGAGTTCCGGCTGCTCGCCTTCCTCGCCGAGCACCGAGGCCGCACCCTCACCAAGACCCAGATCCTCACCCAGGTCTGGGGCTACGACCACGTCGACCCGAACCTCGTCGAAGTGCACCTCAGCTCCCTCCGCAAGAAGATGGAGGCGCACGGCGCACGTCTCATCCACACCGTCCGCGGACTCGGCTACCGGGTGGAGGCGTGAGCGCCGGGCTGCGCACCGGCTCGCTGCGCCTGCGCACCGTCCTCGCCGTGCTCGGACTGCTCACGGTGCTGCTGATCGCGCTCGCGGCGACGGTGCAGACCGTGCTCGGCGAGCGCCTCCGCGCCCAGATCGAGGAGCGGCTGCAGGACCGCGCCTCCGCCGCAGCCGCCCTGGTCGGCACGCTCGACGACGACACGCTCGCCTCCCGACTGTCGGCGCAGGGAGTGTCGGTGCGCATCACGAGCCCCAGCGGCGACGCCGTGGTGGCGGGCCCGAGCCCCGACGAGTTGCGGCGCGGACCGTCCGCCGCCGATCAGCTCGGGGGACTGCCCGGACCTCCAGGCCCGGCGGGCACCACCGCGACACCGGCACCGAGAGCCTCCCCCGCCGCCACCGTCACCGTCGCATCGAGCTCGGTGTCGGGCGACGATCAGCTCATCACCCTCGAATCGACCCTCAGCGACGGCACCCAGCTCGTGCTCACGAGCGAGGCGAGCTCGGTGGGCAGCACCCTCGCGCAGCTCAACGGGATCCTGCTCGCCGCCTCCGCGGCGTTCCTCCTCCTGGCGGCCCTCGCGCTGATCGTCGTGGTGCGGGCGACCCTGCGTCCGCTCGACCGGATGACAGACGTGGCCCGCGACATCGCGCACGGGGACCGGGGCCGCCGGCTGCGCCCCTCCCGCCCCCGCACTGAGCTGGGACGCACGGCCGCCGCCTTCGACGAGATGCTCGACGACCTCGAGCAGGCCGAGCGGACCGCGCTCGCGGCGGAGCGGACGGCCCTCGCCGCGGAGGCGCGGATGCGCGCCTTCGTCTCTGATGCCGCACACGAGCTGCGCACCCCGGTCGCCGGGATCCAGGCGGCGGCCGACGCGCTCGTGCGTGCCGACGGCGCGGAAGAGGAGCGCGAGCGCCTCTCGGTGCACGTCGTCCGGGAGTCCTTGCGTGCGGGGCGGCTGATCCAGGACATGCTGCTGATGGCGCGGCTCGACGAGGGGATCGCGATCCAGGCGCAGCTGCTCGATCCGGCGGCGGTGGCCGCAGCGGCGATCGAGCGGCAGCTGCTCCAGCGACCGGCGCTCGCTATCGAGCTGCATCGCCCGGCAGAGACGGTGCTGGTGTGGAGCGACGCCGATCGGCTCGGTCAGGTGCTCGGCAACCTGCTCGAGAACGGCGCTCGGTTCGCCCGCTCGCGGATCGACGTGCAGATCGTGTCTGAGGACGGCTCCGTGTCGATCACCGTCGACGACGACGGTCCGGGCATCGCGGAGGCGGATCGGGAGCGGGTGTTCGACCGGCTGGTGCGCCTGGACGATGCTCGCAACCGTGCCGACGGCGGCTCGGGGCTCGGTTTGCCGATCGCCCGCGGGCTCGCCCGGGCATTCGGCGGCGATGTTGTAGCGCTCACGGGGCAGTCGGGGGCGAGTTTTCGGGTGACGCTGCCTCGGTGACCGCGCGCTGGGAGCACAACGTCAGCTGAGACGGCTGCTCGCGCACGATGGCGCATGAGAGGGCGTCTCAGCTGACGTTGTGCCGGGTCCGGCCTCGCCCACGAGCCCGAACACGCTTTCGTTGTTCCATGCAACAAACCCGAAGGGCACCCGGCAGAATGAAGCCATGACGCCACGGAGCAACTGGGCCGGCACCTACGAGTACCGAGCCTCCGCCATCATCGAGCCCGAGTCCGTCGAGGAGGTGCAGCGCCTCGTCCGCGAGAACGAGCGCGTCCGAGCGCTGGGCAGCCGCCACTCCTTCAACTCCCTGCCCGATACCCCGGGCGTGCTGCTACACCTCGGACGCCTCCCCTCCGACCCGGTGATCGACGCCGACGCCCGCACAATCACGGTCGGCGGCGCCACCCGCTATGGCGTCGTCGCCGCCGCCCTGCACGCGGCCGGCTCTGCCCTGCACAACATGGGCTCGCTCCCCCACATCTCGGTCGCGGGGGCGATCGCGACGGGCACGCACGGCTCCGGCGACCGCAACGCCAACCTCTCCTCCGCCGTCTCGGCGCTCGAACTCGTCACCGCCGACGGTTCGCTGCGCACGATCCGCCGAGGCGACCCGGGCTTCGAGGGTGTGGTCGTCGGGCTCGGCGCGTTCGGCATCGTCACGCGGGTGACCCTCGACATCCAGCCCACCTTCGACGTCCGTCAGGACGCGTTCGCCGAGCTGCCCTGGGACCGCGTGCTCGACGACTTCGACGCGATCACCTCCTCCGCCTACAGCGTCAGTCTGATGACGCACTGGTCGACGCCGACGGTCGAGCAGCTGTGGCTGAAGACCAAGGTCGAGAAGGGTGTCGTCGCCGAGGTCGACGCGACGCACCTGGGTGCGGTCGCCGCCTCGGCGAGCCTGTTCGCAGCGGCGGACGGCGGCGAGTCCAACCTCAACCCGTTCGGCGGAGTCGTCGGGCCGTGGTCGGAGCGCCTCCCGCACTTCCGGCTCGACCGCGAGCCGAGCGCGGGCGACGAGATCCAGAGCGAGTACATGGTGCCGCGCGAGAACGTCCGCGAGGCGATCGTGGCGATGCGTGCGATCGGCGAGCGGATCGACGACGTGCTGCTCATCACGGAGTTGCGCACGATGGCGGGCGACGAGCAGTGGCTCTCGCCGGCGCAGGGGCGCGACAGCGTCGGCGTGCACTTCACCTTCACGAGGGACCAGGCCGGCGTCGACGCCGTGCTGCCCGCGATCGAGGAGGCGCTGCTCCCGCTCGGCGCCCGGCCACACTGGGGCAAGCGATTCCTCGCCCGGGCGGCCGATATCGCTCCCCTCTACCCGCACCTCGACGAGTGGCGGGCGCTGCGCTCCGAGTGGGATCCGTCGGGGCGTTTCGCGAGCGATTTCCTCCGCGAGCGCCTCCTCGGCTGACCCCCCGCCCCCCCGCGAGATGCCACTTATGCGCACGACACGCCGGCGGAGGCGCTCATAAGTGGCATCTCGCGGAGGAGGCGTCAACGGGGTGTGCCCGGGCGCGGAGGCGACGTAGCGTGAACAGGCGACAAGGGAGGCGCGCCATGCCACGTCAGGAAGAGATCCCGTCGACGATCGAGCGCTCCGATGAGCACGCGCAAGCGCTGTGGTCGGCAGCACACGACTCCGCCGTCGACAGCTACGGGGAGGGCGAGCGCGCCCACCGGACCGCGTTCGCCGCGCTCAAGCACGAGTACGAGAAGGTCGGCGACCACTGGGAACGCAAGGCCGAGAGCGGTCCGTCCGACGAACGTGCAGCAGGGCACGGGCGCGACGGCAGAGGCGAGACCGCCGACGGAGTCGACACGAACGCCTCCAAAGCCCACCTGGTGGACCTCGCGAAACGCCTCGGGGTGCCGGGCCGCTCACGCATGACCAAAGCCGAGCTCGTGGAGGCGCTCCGGCGCGAGAACGCCCGCCGCACTCGCGCGGCCCGCTGATCCAGCTCGACGTCGATCGCTTCGGCCGCCGCTCAGCGCAGCGCGTCGCGGATCGCCGCGATGCCTAGCTCGACCTCGGCGAACGTCGTCGACAGCGGAGAGAAACCCAGCCGGATACCGTCCGGCCGCCGGAAGTCGGGAACGATGCCCTCGGCCTGCAGCCGCGGCACGAGAGCCGCGAACGACCCGTGCGCGATCGTGATGTGCGAGCCGCGAGAGGCAGGATCCCGCGGAGTCGCCACCCGTGCCCCGAGCGGCACCAGCCATTCGTCTACCAGCTCGAGCGCGAAGGCGGTCATCGCCTCGGACTTCGCGCGCACCGCGGGCATGCCCACCTCGGCGATCAACGCGATCATGTCCTGCATCGCAACCATGCCGGTGATCGGCGGCGTCCCGCTGAGGAAGCGACGCATCCCCGTGGCCGGACGATAGCCCGGACCCATCTCGAAGATGTCGGCGATCCCCATCCAGCCCTGCACCGGCTGGGCGAGCGAGTCCTGGTGCCGTCGGGCGACGTACGCCCACGCCGGTGCGCCGGGCCCGCCGTTCAGGTACTTGTACGAGCAGCCGACGGCGAGATCCGCCTCCCACGCGTCGAGGTGTAGGGGCACCGAGCCGACCGAGTGGGAGGCGTCCCACAGCACGAGGGCGCCCGCCGCGTGCGCCTGGGCGGTGATCGCGGCAGCGTCGGCGAGGTGTCCCGAGCGGTAGGCGACGTGGCTGAGCAGCACGAGCGCGGTGCGCTCGCCGAGCACCGGCTCGAGGTCGGCGGCGGTGACTCCGCTCTCGGGGTCGGAGGCGATCCAGCGCAGGGTGCTCCCCGTCTCGGCCGCGATCCCCTCGAGCACGTAGCGGTCGGTCGGGAAGTTGTCGGTGTCGACGACGATCTCGTCGCGGCCCGCGTCCGCCTGTCGCGCGATCGCGGCCCGAGCGAGCTTGTAGAGCAGCACGGTCGTCGAGTCCGCGACGACGGTCTGCCCAGGCGCCGCGCCGAGCGCCGCCGCGCCGAGCGCGTCGCCGAGGGCGAGCGGCAGCTCGAGCCAGCCCTCCTCCCAGCCGCGGATGAGACGGCCACCCCATTCCTCCTCCGCGAACCGCGCCAGCCGAGCGACGCTCGCCCGCAACGGCCTGCCGAGCGAGTTGCCATCGAGGTAGGCGCGCACCTCCGGCGTGCGGACGAACAGCTCGGCGTGGGCAGCGAGCGAATCCTGGGCGTCGAGCGGATGCATCCCCTCACCCTAGATCGCACCTGCGACACCGCCCCCTCGGGCTGTCGTACCGAAGCGCCCGGCCGGCACCGGCCGAGTCTTGTCCGGACTCGCTGAGAAACCACGAGGCGTTCTCACGGCAGGCTTCCCTACTCTTGCTCCGTGGATCTCGACACCCTGCTCAATATCGGCCTCGTCGTGCTGTTCGTGCTCATCGGAGGGGTGTTCGCCGGCACCGAGATGGCCATCGTGAGCCTCCGCGAGAGCCAAGTGCGCGCGATCGAGGCTCAGGGCGAGCGGGGGCGCCGCATCGCCGAGCTCGTCCGCAACCCCAACACGTTCCTCTCGGCGGTGCAGATCGGCGTCACCCTCGCCGGACTCTTCTCTTCCGCGTACGGCGCCTCGACGATCGCCCCCGACCTCGTGCCTCCGCTCGTCGGGCTCGGCCTGTCCAGCGGAGCGGCCTCGACGGTCGCCCTCATCGCGATGACCCTCGTGATCGCGTACCTCTCGCTCGTGCTGGGCGAGCTCGTGCCCAAGCGCCTGGCGATGCAGAAGTCGGTGGCCTTCACCAAGGTGCTCGCCCCGCCGCTCAACGCGCTCGCGCGCCTGATGCGTCCTGTGATCTGGTTGCTCTCGGTCTCGACCGACGCCGTGGTGCGCCTCCTCGGGGCCGACCCGCGCGAGAAGGGCGAGAGCGTCTCGGCCGACGAGGTCCGCGACATGATCTCGAGCAACACCGAGATCCACGAAGACAGCAGGCGACTGCTGACCGACGTCTTCCGCGCCGACGACCGGCGCGTCGCCGAGGTGATGCGTCCCCGGCCCGACGTGGACTTCCTCCGCGGCGAGCTGTCCGTCGCCGAGGGTTTCCGCGCGGTCCTCGGTCAGCCGCACTCGCGCTATCCGGTCGTCGGAGAGAACCGCGACGACGTGCTCGGCTTCGTGCACGTGCGCGATCTGATGGCGGCGTTCCCGGCGGCGGAGGAATCGGGCACGGCGAGTCTCGTCGCCGACATCACCCGTCCGATCCTCGCGGTCCCGGGCACCGCGAAGGTGCTCTCGGCGCTGCGCACCATGCGCCAGGACGGGCACCAGATCGCCGTCGTGATCGACGAGTACGGCGGCACCGACGGCATCATCACCCTCGAAGACCTGCTGGAGGAGCTGGTCGGCGAGATCTACGACGAGTACGACGGCGCGCGACAGGAGGTCGATGCGAAGGCCGCCGAGCAGCTGCACGACATCGACGGCGGGATGATCCTCGAAGACCTCGAGGAGCAGCTCGGCGTCGAGCTCCCCGAGGGGCCGTACGAGACGGTCGGCGGCTACGTGCTCGACCGGATCGGCCGCGTCGCGGTCGTCGGCGACTCCGTCGCGCTCGGCGATCGCGTGCTGCGGGTATCCGAGACCGACCGGTACCGCATCTCGCGTCTGACGCTCCTCCCCAACCCCGCCACCGTCGCCCCTGGCGACGGGCCCGACGCCGACGCGGGCTGACCCCGAGGTCTCAGGGGAGGCGCGTCTCGACCCAGCGCGTGGCAGGGAGCCCTCGTGCTCCGGGGCGCGCGAGCCAGAGCCCGCCGGCCGAGGGAGTCGCGGCGAGCTCCTCCTCCGAGAGGTCGCGGGAGGCCGAGGTGACCACCGCCACGTCGAGCGCGTCTCCCGCGAAGGCGATGCTCGTCGCGTGGGGCGCGGCGATCCGCAGCCCCTCTCCCTCGAGGAGGCGCCCCTCCGCGTCGTAGACCCGTACCGCGCCTCCGCCCCAGATCGCCACCCACACCCGCCCCTGGGCGTCGACCGTGAGGCCGTCCGCGAATACGCCCTCGTCGAGCTCGACGAACGGCTCGCGTGCGCCGTCGCCGCCGTCGAGGGCAGGACGGCGGTAGATCACCCCGGACTCGGTGTCGCAGGAGTAGAGCACGGTGCCGTCGGGCGAGAAGCCGAGCCCGTTCGAGAGGCTCAGGTCGTGATCGAGGACGGTGACGCCTCCGTCATGCTCGACGCGGAGCAGGAGGTCGTCGCCGAGCGGTTCGCCGAGCGTGAGCGATCCCACGATCAAGCGCCCGTGCGGGTCGATCGTGCCGTCGTTGAAGCGGTGCCCTTCGGGCAGGAGCTCGGAGCCGCGGGTGAGCGAGCCGTCGCGCTCGAGGATCGCGAGGGTCCTCGTGAGCGCGAGCAGCATCCGTCCGTCGCCCAGCGGGAACGCGCAGCCGAGCTGCTCGCCGACCTCGGTGCGCGCGATCGTGCCGAGGGTGGGCTCTGCGCCCGAGCCCAGCGGTGCCGAGAGCACGGCGCCTGCCTCGATGTCGACCCAGGTGAGGAGGCCCGTCATCCCGTCCCATACCGGGCCCTCGCCGAGGAGGTAACGGGGAGTGCCTGCCGGTGTCGCGTCGATCATCCCTCCACGCTAGCCACTGGCCTCCACTCGCACGTCCGGCGTCTGATACACCCGCGCCGAGTGCTCTCGCAAGGGGTGAATAGCCCGACGATATGAGGAGCGCTCCAGGTCTATGGTCGAGTCGCCGCGCCGGGACCGCATTCCTCCGCAACGACGCCGGGGCGACAGGAAGGTGAGCACTATGTCGACACCAACCGATTCGCGCGGCCCCCGGCAGGACGGTCCCGTACGCAGCCTCGTCCCCGCCAGGATCGACCGTCTCCCCTGGACCCGCTTCCACTGGTCGATCGTCGTCGGGCTCGGATTCTCCTGGGTCCTCGACGGTCTCGAGATCCAGATCGTCGCCTCCGCCGGCTTCGCGAAGGAGTTCGGGCTCTCGGCCTTCGAGGTCGGACTGCTCGGCACGATCTATCTCATCGGGCAGATCGCCGGAGCGCTGATCTTCGGGCGCCTCAGCGACAAGCTCGGCAGGCGCAAGCTCTTCATCCTGACGCTCGTGATCTACCTCGTCGCCAGCGGGCTCGCGGGACTCGCGCCGAACTACGTGTTCCTCGCCGTGTTCCGCTTCTTCGCGGGCATGGGCATCGGAGGCGAGTACGCGGCGATCAACTCGGCGATCGACGAGCTGATCCCGTCGAAGTATCGCGGCCGCGTCGACATCGCCATCAACGGCACGTACTGGGGAGGCGCCGCGCTCGGCTCGGCCGCGAACCTCTTCTTCCTCAACGACCAGATCTTCGCCGAGAACGTCGGCTGGCGCCTGGCCTTCTTCCTCGGCCCGATCCTCGGCCTCGCCATCATCTTCTTGCGCCGCCACATCCCCGAGAGCCCTCGCTGGCTGATGACGCACGGGCGGCAGGAGGAGGCGGAGCGCACGGTCGACGAGATCGAGCGCCGCGTCACGTCCGAGGGCGGCGTCCTCGAGCCGGTCGACGATGCGAAGGCGATCACGGTGAAGGCCACCGAGAGCATCCCGTTCAGCACCATCGCGCGCGTCCTGCTCCTTCAGTACCCGAAGCGGACCCTGGTCGGCGCGACGATGATGATCACGCAGTCGTTCCTCTACAACGCGATCTTCTTCACCTATGCGCTTGTGCTCGAGAACTTCTACGGGGTCGAGCAGAGCGCCGTCTCGTACTTCTTCTTCCCCTTCGCGCTCGGCAACCTGATCGGCCCGCTCGTGCTCGGCCACCTCTTCGACGTGTGGGGACGGCGGAAGATGATCTTCCTCACCTACGGGGTCTCGGGCGTGGTGCTCGCGCTCTCTGCTGTGCTGTTCAGCATGGACGTGCTGACGGCCACGACACAGACGATCCTCTGGTGCGTGTCGTTCTTCTTCGCGTCCGCCGGAGCCTCGAGCGCCTACCTGACGGTGAGCGAGATCTTCCCGCTCGAGCTGCGCAGCCAGGCGATCTCGTACTTCTTCACCCTCGGTCAGATCGCGGGAGCCGTCGCCCCGGCCCTGTACGGCGCGTTGATCGGCGATGGCAGCGACCGCGGCCCCCTCACCGTCGGCTACCTCGTCGGCGCCGCAGTCATGGTCCTCGGTGGCGTGGTCGCGCTGATCTTCGGCATCGACGCTGAGCGCCGCAGCCTCGAGAGCATCACCGAGCCGCTCTCGGTCGTGCGACCCGCCTCTGACGCCTGATCCCGATCCCGTCGCGAGATGCCACTTGTGAGCACGTCCACCGGCGTGTCGTGCTCACAAGTGGCATCTCGCGGCGGGGGCGGGATCGCGGACGAGTCACCCGACGTGGACGCCCGGACGGCGCTCGGGCCGCGGCTCCGCCCGCCGCAGCACCTCGCGGGTGACGGGCGCCACCTCCCCGGTGCCCGTCACCAGGAACCGGAACATATTCGCCATCGGTCCGCCCTCGGTCCATTCGAAGTAGACGTCAGGCTTCACCCCCGTGAGCTCGCGGATCTCGAGGAGCACGGAGGCGATCGTGTTCGGGATATTGCCGCTGGTCACCGTGAGCACTCGGAAGCCGTGACACACCACTCCCTGCACGTGCAGATCCTCCTCGAAGTCGGAGGAGTCGGTGGTGTGCACCTCGAGGAACAGCACCGGCCCACGCATGGGCAGATTGGCGTCACGCTGCTCCTCGGCGATCTTCGCGCGGTACTCCGCCTCCGAGCCGTCGTCGGGCTCGTTGGCGAGAATGCGGATCACGCCGTAGTCGTCGGCATCGCTCGTCACGAAATCGCGGGCCGCGTCATCGAAGGTCACCGAGGTCGCCCGAAGCTGGAAAGAACGGTGCACGCGAGAGACCAGCGAGACGACGAGGATCCCGAGGATGAAGACCGCCGCGATGCGCACGCCATCGGGCCGCTCCACGACGTTCACGATCGTCGTGTAGACGAAGACGAGCGCGATCAGCGCGAACCCGATCGCCCGCTTGCGCTGCTTCTTGCGCTTTGCCGAGAGGAAGACGGCGACCGACGCAGAGGTGATGAGCACCAGCACTCCGGTCGCGTAGGCGCCACCCTGTGCATCCACATCGGCGCGGAACAGGACCGTGATGACGAACGCGATGGCCGTGAACACCAGCACCAGCGGGCGCACGGCGGCCGCCCACTGCGGCGCCATCCCGTAGCGCGGCAGGTACCGGGGGACGATGTTGAGCAGCCCCGCCAAAGCGGAGGCACCCGCGAACCACAGGATGCAGATCGTCGCGATGTCATAGACCGTGCCGAAGCCCTCACCCAGGTACTCGTGCGCGAGATAGGCGAGCGCCCGCCCGTTCGCCTGGCCGCCTGGCTGGAACTCCGCTTGCGGAATCAGCAGCGTCGTGACAAAGCTCGAGGTGATGAGGAACGCCGACATCGTCACGGCCGCGGTGAGCAGCAGCCGCTTCGCCCCGCGGATGCGCCCGGCCGGCGCCGCGTCCGTGTCACCCGCCTCCCCGCGGATCTGCGGCATCACCGCGACGCCAGTCTCGAATCCCGAGAGCCCGAGAGCGAGCTTGGGGAACACGATCAGCGCGATCCCCACCATGATCAGCGGATTCCCGTGCTGGACCGTCAGCGCCGACCACCAGTCGCCGATCACCACCGGATTCTGCGCCACATGCCCGATGGCGACCGCGATCACGATGGCATTGAGCAGAAGGAACACGGCCACGAGCACCACGGCGATCGAGATCGCCTCGCGGAAGCCGCGCAGGAACACGATGCCCAGGAGCGCGATCAGACCCAGCGTGAGCGGAACCTCCGCCCCGTGGAACCATGCCGGCGCGAACGGGTTCTCGACCGCGTGCGCCGTGGCGTCGGCGGCCGAGAGGGTGATCGTGATCATGAAGTCGGTCGCGGCGAAGCCCAGCAGCACCAGGACGAACAGCTTGCCTCCCCACCACGGCAGCAGTCGCTCGAGCATCGCGATCGATCCCTCGCCGCGGAAGCTCTCGCGGGCGACCCGGCGATAGACGGGCAGCGCGCCGAGCAGCGTCAGCACCACGAGCACGATCGTGGCGAGCGGCGAGACGAGGCCGGCCGCGAGCGCCGCGATCGCGGGCTGATAGCCCAGGGTGGAGAAGTAGTCGACACCGGTCAGACACATCACGCGCCACCACGAGTGCGTCTTGGCCGAGGACGCGTGGGGGCCCGGATGGGCGCCCGAGTTGTCGCGGAGCCCCTCAAGAAGCCACGCCTTGACGCCTCCCGGACGGGCGGAGTCGAGGGGCGAGGGCTCGAGCGCGCCGGAGTCGGCGCGCGCAACGGAAGAGGTCACTGGACGTTTCTACTCGCCGGACGAGAAGTCGGCGAGCTGAATGTGCAGATCCTCACGGTTTCCTCACGGGTGATCCTCGCGGTGGCGCGGGGCCGGTCGGCTGTCAGTCGCGGCCCCTTCGGTTCGCAATCCAGGATGAAAGCGAGCGCCACCGCATATCTGCGCGAGGGTGGAGTCCTCGATCGGGCATTCATCCTGAGTTGTGAACGGCACCCCCTTACCATCGGGCCATGGCACTGCTGCACCGCGCGACCATCGTCCCCACCAAGCTCGAGCTCGTCGAGGCCTGGGCGCCTGACCAGCCCTGGTGCGACCGCGGAGGCTTCACGCAGCTCGGCGCATACCGCTTCGACGATCCGGCGGGCGAGGTCGGCATCGAGACCCTCCTCGTTCAGGCCGAAGGGCAAGCGCCCCGTCAACTGCCGCTGACGTACCGTGGCGCGCCGCTCGATGGGGCCGAGCAGTGGTTGATCGGCACGATGCACCACTCGGTGCTCGGCGAGCGATGGGTGTACGACGCAGCCGGCGATCCGGTCGGCGTTGCCGCCTTCGCCACAGCGATCCGCACCGGCGCCCAGCAGGCCGAGCTCTACACGGAGGCGGAGGGCGAGCGGGTGCGCCGCGACCCGACCGCGACCGTGCAGGGCAGTGGAGGGGCCTTTGAGCCCGTCCCGCCCCCGTCCTTCGTGCGGTCGTGGAGTGATGAACGCGTCACCGTGGTCGAGTGTGACGGCCTGACTCTCACCCTTACGCGCGTCCTCGACGACATGCCGCTCGCCGGTGCGCAGACGCTGATCGGCTGCTGGCCCGGAGGCTCGCCGACGCTCCTCGCCGCGCTCTCCTGACGGAGCTCCCCCCTCCCGCGAGATGCCACATATGCGCACGACACGCCGGCGGAGGCGATCACAAGTGGCATCTCGCGGCGCACGGGGCTGCGCGGCGACGGCGGTGGAGACACGGCGTGGGCGTCAGCGGAGGGAGGCGAGCACGGCCTCCAGCTCGTCGACGACGACATCGATCTCGTCAGCCGTCACCACGAGCGGCGGGGCCAGCCGGATGGTCGAGCCATGGGTGTCCTTCGCGAGGACGCCGCGTTCCAGCAGCGCCTCGCACACCGCGCGCCCCGACGCGAGCGTCGGGTCGATGTCGATGCCGGCCCACAGCCCGACGCCTCGCACGGCGACCACTCCCCGTCCGACGAGTGCCGCGAGTCGGGAGTGCAGCTGCTCACCGCGGGCGCGCGCCATCGCCTGATACTCGCCCGTGGCGAGCATCTCGACGACGGCGAGGCCGACGGCGGCCGCCAGCGGGTTGCCTCCGAACGTCGAGCCGTGCTGCCCCGGCTGCAGCACGCCGAGCACATCGGCGTTCGCGACGACCGCCGAGACCGGCACGATGCCTCCGCCGAGAGCTTTGCCCAGCAGATAGACGTCGGGGACCACCCCGACCAGATCGCAGGCGAAGGTCGCACCCGTGCGCCCGAGGCCCGACTGGATCTCGTCGGCGATGAAGAGGACGTTGTGGCGGGCGGTGATCTCGCGCACGGCAGGCAGGTAGCCGGCCGGCGGCACGACGATGCCCGCCTCCCCCTGGATGGGCTCGAGGAGGACCGCAACCGTGTCCTCGTCGATCGCGGCCTCCAGCGCTGCCGCGTCTCCGAACGGGACCGTGCGGAAGCCTGGCGTGAACGGGGCGAAGCCCTCGCGCGCCTCCGGGTCGTCGCTGAACGAGACGATCGTCGTCGTGCGGCCGTGGAAGTTTCCCGCCGCGACGATGATGGTGGCGCGACCCGGGGTCACCCCTTTGACGCGGTAGCCCCAGGCGCGGGCGACCTTGATGCCCGATTCCACGGCCTCCGCTCCGGTGTTCATGGGGAGCACCATGTCCTTGCCGGCGAGCGCGGCGAGGGCCGTGACGAAGGGTCCGAGCCGGTCGTTGTGGAATGCGCGGCTCGTGAGGGTGACGCGGTCGAGCTGTGCGCGCGCCGCCTCCAGCAGCACCGGGTGAGAGTGCCCGAAGTTGACGGCGGAGTAGGCGGCGAGGCAATCGAGGTAGCGCCGGCCGTCGACGTCGGTGACCCAGACGCCCTGGGCGGTCGCGGCGACGACCGGCAGCGGGTGGTAGTTGTGGGCGGCGTGCGCCTCTTCGGCCGCGATCAGGGAGCTGGTGGTCATGGTGTCCTCCTGAGGACGTGCGGCCCGTGCTGCGGGCTGAGGTGCGGGTACGGGTGCGTCTCGAGCGCCCACACGCCGTCGCACTCGGCGGCGAATGCGAGGCGCGTCGGCTTCTCGACGAGCGCGAGGGGACGAGGCGGGAGCCGGCTGCGCCTCAGCGCCGCAACTCCAGGGTGCAGCACTTCACGCCGCCTCCGCCGAGCAGCAGCTCCGACAGGTCGACGCCGATCGGCTCGTAGCCGCGCTCGCGCAGCTGGCGCTCGAATCCGGTCGCACGCGACGCGATGACGACGTGGAGTCCGTCCGAGAACGAGTTGAGCCCGAGCACTGCGGCGTCCTCCTCCGATACCAGGATCGCGTCGGGGTAGAGCTCACGCAGCACGCGGTTGCCCTCGTCGCTGAACGCGCTCGGGAGGTAGGCGATGTTCGTGTCGTCGAGCACCGCGATCGCCGTGTCGAGGTGGTAGAAGGACGGATTCACGAGCTCGAGGGTCACGACCTCGCGGCCGAAGAGGCGAGCGACCTCGGCGTGCGAGTCGGAGGCGGAGCGGAAGCCGGTGCCCGCGAGGATGCGCTCGCCGACGAGGAGGAAGTCGCCCTCGCCCTCGTTCACCTCCTCCGGTTCGCGCACGTCGAAGCCGGCCGAGCGGAACCACTCCATATAGGCCGGCCCTTCGGGCTGCCGCTCGGGGTAGGTGAAGGAGGCGCCGTAGGCGATGCCGTCGATGACGAAGCCGCCGTTCGCCGCGTACACCATGTCGGGCAGGCCGGCCTCGGGCTCGATCAGCTGGACGTCGAAGCCGAGTCCGACGTAGGTGTCGTACAGCGTCTGCCACTGGCGCACGGCGAGGGAGGTGTCGGTGGGGACCCGTGGATCCATCCAGGGGTTGATCCGGTAGACGACGGTGAAGTGCTCGGGGCGGCACATCAGGATCGTCTTGGCGGCGGGGGTGCGGATCGGTGCTGCGGAGAGCACGGCGGTGTCGGTCATTCGAGTCCTCCTGCGAAAGGATGCGGATGAGCGGACCGGGTCCAGTGGCTCTGTGCCCGGCGGAGGATCGCGACGGGTTGGAGCACGCTCCCCTCCAGTGTTGCACGCCGACATTGTGCGATGCCGGCCACAGGACGCACTTTTTGCGCGTCTTGAGAACCGAGACGGCGAGATTCACGCGCCCGCACCGTCGGCGACGCCGGATCGGGACCGAGGGGGCCCGGGCGTCCTCCCGTAGCCAGTGAGCGGCGCGCTCGACTCCGCCTGCCCCGACCCGGAGGATCGAGGGGTGAGCATCTCCGCCGACCCCTCCCCGAGCGCCCTGAGCGCGCGCCCCCTCCTCGTCGGGATCGAGACGGGCGGGACGAAGGTCGCCGTCGCGGTCGCCGCCCTGACCGAGCCCGAGCAGATCCTCGCGAGGACGACTCTGCCGACCCGCGCGCCCGAGCAGACGCTCGCGGCCATCGCCGACTTCGTGAGCGGCCACCCGGTCGCGGGCGAGGTCGTGGCGATCGGAGTCGCCTCCTTCGGACCGCTCGACATCGACCCCGACTCCCCCGACTATGGCCGTCTCACCTCGACGCCCAAGCCCGGCTGGTCGGGCGTCGACGTCCTCGGACCGATCTCCGCGGCGGCCCCGGGCGCGGCGACGGCCCTCGCGACCGACGTGAACGGCGCGGCTGTCGGGGAGGCGCGCTGGGGCGCCGCGAGCGGCGAGAGCGACTTCGCCTATCTCACGGTCGGCACCGGAGTCGGCGGCGGCCTGGTCTCGGGCGGCCGGCTCCTGGCGGGAAGCGGCTGGCCCGAGATCGCCCACCTGCTGCCGAGGCGCCATACGGACGACCGCTTCGCGGGCTCGTGCCCCTTTCACGGCGACTGTCTGGAGGGGCTCGTCGCGGGGCCCGCGATCGTGGCGCGCTGGGGGGTCGACGGCTCGCGGCTGCTCGCGGCGGAGGCGGAGGCGAACCTCCGCTTCAGCTCGTTCTATCTCGCTCAGCTGGTGTCGACGCTCGCCTACGTCGTGGGGGTCCGGTTGGCGATCCTCGGCGGTGGCGTCTCGAAGACGCCGGGCCTCCTGCCCGCAGTGGAGGCCGAGGTGGGGCGCCTGATGGGCGGTCCTGGCGCGACGGGAACCGGCGGAGGGCGCCTCCGCGTCGTGGCGCCGGGCCTGGGGGACGACTCGGGAGTCCTGGGCGCGCTGTCACTGGCGCAATCAGCGCTCTGATCAGCTCCTCTACCCTGGCAGGCATGAGCGAACGACCAGCAGACGCGCCGGACCTCGGGCGCGACGAGACCGCAGAGGAGCGGTCCGACCGCAACTGGAACGAGATCCTGCAAGAGCTGCGTGTGGTGCAGACCGGGACGCAACTGCTCGGAGGATTTCTGCTCACCCTCTGCTTCCAGCAGCGCTTCACGGAGCTCCATCCGGCCGGGCTCACCCTCTATCTGGTGCTCGTGCTGCTCGCCGCGTGCGTCACGGTGCTGGCGCTCGCGCCGGTGGTGGTGCATCGTCTGCTGTTCCAGCAGCGGAGGAAGGCCGAGCTCGTGCGCTTCGGCAATCGGGTGGTGGTCGTCTGCCTCGCGGCCGGCTCGCTGCTGTTCGTCGGGGTGGTGGGCTTCGTGTTCGACTTCGTGCTCGAGGCGCGCGCCGGGCTGCTCGCGGGCGGAGGCGTCCTGCTGCTGCTCGCGGTGGTCTGGATCGTGGCGCCCCGGAGTCTCCGGCGGCGGTGAAGGAGCCCGCGTGAGGGCCTGGACGCCCCTCCACAGCCGCTCGTTCTCGCGATCCTCCACAGATCCGGGGCTCACGGTCCGTGAGCCGTCACGAGCGAGCACCCTCGAGGCATGTCGTCTCTACCCCGTCCCTCCTCGTCAATGCGGTCGCGGATTCACGCGGTCGCCCAGGCTCGAGAGGTCGACGACCTCGGGCAACGGCAGCGCCTCGAGGGCGCCCTGCTCCGACAGCTCGAGCACCGCATCCACGAGGGCTCTCGAGCCCCCGATCACGGTCGAGTCGAAGTCGACCTCGGTGGCCAGGTACCACGCGCGGTCGTCAGGCCAGAGCGCGAGCGGGGTCTGCACCGTGGTCCCGGACGCGGTGGCGAAGCCGGCCTCCCGCGCCCAGCCGGGGTCGGCGAGTGTGCGCACGTCGAGCGAGAACAGCAGGCATTCGCGCCCCGGCAGCTCCAACCAGCCCGCGGCGGCGATCTCGGGATGCTCCCACCCTGTCGGTCGAGAGTCCGAGAGCCACTCAGGGTCACGGCCCCCGCGCCGCGAGAAGACGACGGTCTGCTCGCCGACGAGCGTCCCATACCCCTCCCAGAAGGCGGCGAGGCATGCCTCCGGAGTCGCGGTCGCCGCGGACAGCGGGCCGGCGAGAGCGGCGAGTTCGACGAGAGGGAGCACACCCGTCCTCGGTGCGCCGACATCGATGGGGGAGGGTCCGACCACCGAGTCCCACTGCGCGAGCGGGTGCAGCACTGTCCCCGCCCGCTCGGCGACGTCTCGCCAGCGGACCACCGGATCCTCGCTCACGGGGTGGAGCACCCGGACCGCCGCATCGAACACGGGCGGCACGATCCCGTCGAACGTGCCGAACCGCCCCAGCGCCTCGAGCACCCAGCGCCCGCGCTCCACATCGCGTTCCGCCCGAAGCGGTGCCCCTGCCCGACTGTCCATGCGCTCACAGTAGGGCGCGCCGCCCCGCCCCTGGTCTCAGCGGGGTACCGAAGCCGCCCCGGTCAGCGCGGTGTAGGCGCGCCGAGGTCCGGTCTCACCGGCGAGGGCGGCGCTCAGCGCGGTCAGGGCTGCCCGCTCCTCGCCCTCGAGCGCGAGCATCCGGCGCGCGGCGTCGGCGAGCTCCGCGGAGGTCGCGGAGTTGGGATCGAGCACGGCGGCGAATCCGGCCCGCTCGAGCGCCGCCGCGCCGGCAAACTGGTCGGTCGAGAACGGAAGGGCGACGAGCGGGACCCCCGCGGTCATCGCCTCCGTCACGCTGTTGTTGCCGCCGTGGGTGATCGCGAGCGCGGCACGGCCGAGCAGCGTCACTTGAGGGAGGAAGCCGCGCACCAACCATCCGCCGGGTATCGCTCCCAGCGTGGAGGGGTCGGTCGAGCCCGAGGCGAGGGCGACCCGCACGGGGCGTCCTCCGATCTCGACCTCGGCGAGCGCCGCGACGACCCGCGCGAGCACGTCGCCGCGCACCGAGAGAAAGCTGCCGAAGCTGACGTAGACGAGCGGGTCGGTGGAGGAGGCGAGCCAGCGCTCCACCTCGGCGTCCACCGGCTCGGCACGCACAGCGGAGCCGAGGAAGGCGTGCGGAGGCAGGAGTGCCGAGCGCGAAGGGTCGTGCAGCTCTTCGGGATAGTTGAGCAGGAGCACGTCCCCGCTCTCGGCGAACGCGTCGGTGCTGCGCGGGGCGGAGGGGTCCAGGGTCGTGAGCGCGGCGTTCCACTCGGCGGTGAACGCGTCGCGCACCTCGTCACACAGCTCGCGCAGGGCGGCGAGGTCGCCGGGTGCCGGATCGAGCGCCGCGGGCCACTCGGGCGGCACCCCGTAGACCTCGCCCGCCACCGTCAGAGCGCTCGGGTGCCCGAGGACGACATCGCCGTAGGGCACGCCGAGCGCCCGCAGGGCGACCCGCGCCGTGAACGCGAGGTGGTCGACCAGGATCGCCTCCGGCTGTACCTCGTCGAGGATCGCGCGGAGGTGTGCGGCGACTCCGGCCGGGTCCCACAGCAGGTCGGTGAGGCGTTCGCGCGCCTGATACGCGAGGGTGGGCACCATCCCTCGACGCGTCGCCTCGAAGAAGCCGCGAAGCGAGGCGCCCTCGTCGGGCGCCTGCTCCTCCGCCCTGATCGTGCCCGGGTTCGAGCCGCGGCCGAGGCGGAGCGGGACGTGCTCGAACGCGAAGGCGTCGACGATCGACCGGGTCGCGTCACCCGTCGCGACCACGACCCGCTCCCCTGCCTCGCGCCAGGCCGTTCCCAGCGTGGCGAGGGGCAGAAGGTGCGACGCGTAGTCCGGGCTGACGATCAGGAGGGTCACGACGACCCCAGGACGAGGCCCGAGAGGAGGGGCCGCTCCTGCTCGCGGGTCGCTCGCGTGTACACGGCCGAGAGGGCATGAGCCATCGCCTGGACCGTGTACCGCTCGGTGACCATAGCCCTCGCGCGTGCAGACGCGACATCTCTGAGCGTCCCGCTCGCGAGGTCGAGGGCGTCGGCCGAGGCGCGCGCGAGCGCCGTGGCATCGGAGGTGTCCACCAGAAACCCGGTCACACCCTGCTCGACATAGGTGGCCGGCCCACCCGCTCGAGGTGCGACGACGACGAGGCCCGCGGCGAGCGCCTCCAAGAGAGCGATGCCGAACTCCTCCTTGAGGCTCGCGCACACGTAGGCGCCGCCGGGGGCCGACAGCGTCGGTCGCCCGTGGCGGACGGCGCCGAGCCAGCGCGCGACCGTTCCGTTCGGACGATGGCCCGCCATGAGGAGACCGTCATGTACGACCGCCGCGATCCGGTCGAGCTGCTCGCGTTCGTCGGGTGTCGGCGCGGCCAGGTCGCCGCCCACGAGCACGAGGTTCGCCCGCGCTCGCAGGGCCGGGTCCGACGCCCAGGCCTCCGCGAGCGTCGCCATCCCCTTCACCCGGTGCAGGCGTCCGACGCTCAGCAGCACGGGCAGGTCGCGGCGCCCGTCTGGCAGCTGCGCGAGAAGACGGTCGAACGACGCCAGGTCGTCGCGTTCGTCGAGAGCCACCGGCTCGTCCGCGGCGGAGGCGCGCGCGGCCCGCTCGCCGCGCTCGACCAGGCGCACGTCGATCCCCTCCGGAACCACCGTGTGCCGCTCCGGGTGCGCCGTGATGTCGACCCCGATCAGCTCACGCATCGTCTCGGCGAGCCTCGCGCGCGGGAAGAGCACGGTGTGCGCGGCATCGGCCGCGAGGCGCTGCACGAGCCGCACCCTGAACCAGAAGTGCTCGTTCTCGTCGCGCTCGCCGAAGTCGCTCCGAGAGAGGGCGCCGGACGCGTCGAGGCCCGCGATCAGAGCATGCGGGTCGGGGGCGAGGGTGAAGACGATGGGGATCTCGAGCTCGCGCGCGACCGCCGCCGCCGCGAGCGAGCCGACGTCCGCCATGCGCAGGTGCAGCACGTCGACACGACCCGCTGCGCGAAGGACCCGGCGGATCCCGCGCTCGGCGGCGATCCTGCGCGGCCATGCCTCCGGCATCGGCGCGGGCGTTCCCACGAAGGGGACGGGAGCGAAGCCGTGGCCGGAGGCGGGGAGCTCGGAGAGGGCGCGTTCGGCCTCGTCTGCGGTCCCGCGCGAGAGAGTGAGCACGCGGTCCAGGCTCTCCTCCTCGGCCAGCGCGTCGCCGAGGCGCACGAGCAGCGTCGCGATCCCTCCGTTGTCGCCGGCACCGACGCGTGTGAGGGTGCCGTCGATGTCGGCGTGGAGGAAGAGCTGCGCGATGGTCGGTCCCGCCTCGGAGAGAGGGGCAGGACCGAGGTCGACGAGGGCGAGTCTGGCGAAGGGAGCGAGCGCGTCCCGCGCCTGGGCGAGTCGCGTGAGCAACGGCTCCGCCTCGGTGCAGGACCGCTCGCCGAGCGCCTCGACGGCCGCCGCACGAGCCGCGAGCCCCTCCGCCTCATCGGCGGCGAGCTGCAGAAGCGTCCGCTCGGCCATCGAGCCGGGAACGCGACCGAGGGTTTCGACGAAGCGGGCGCGCACCTCCCCGTCACGCTCGCCGACCAGCGCGGCCTCGAGCGCGACCGTAAGAAGGTCCGAGCTCGACGAGGCCCAGAGCAGCAGAGTCCGCTGCGCGAGCATCCCCGAGAATCCGCCCGAACGGAGCATCGCGAGCAGAGGGCCGACGGCCGCCGGCCGCGGAAGACGCCCGCCGAACGCCCACGCGGCGTGCTCGCGGAGGTAGCCGCGATCATCCGCGAGCAGCCGCAGGAGCGCGAGGTCCGCCTCCTCGTCGAAGACCTGGGCGAGCGAGTGCACCGCGGCGATCGCCGTGAGCTGGTCGGAGGCGTCGAGGGCGGCCCTCGTGAGCAGCCGCACCGCGCGCCCGCCGCCGTCGCTGACGGCAGCGATGGTCAGCTCGTCGGCCGCCCTGATGGCCTCGAGCAGGGTGGGCGCGGCGCGGACGGCGTCGAGAACGGTCTGCGTAGCCATGGTTCACCTGGTCTGTCGGAGCGGCGGGACGTGCCCAGGGCGCCGGTTCCTGCATCGAACCGTGCGGTTCGAACAGCCGCGCGCATCGGGCCGGTTTCGAGCATGCCGCGGCCGTGGCTGGGATTTCGCCTCTTGCTTGCGCGGGCGGCCCGCGGTAGAGCGGTGGGGCGCTCAGCCTCCAGTCCGGGCCGGGAGGCGTTGCACCGGTTACGCGGCCGCGATGCTCTCCTCGGACACGCCTGGAGGCCCTTGCCCTCCCTCCCAAACGCGATATATCGTGTGTTGAAGCAACTCGCGTTATATCGCGTTGAGCGTCCTCCAGACGCACCCCGCAGAGAAGGAGCAGTCCATGTCACTCGAGAAATGGCTCGTGCAGGCGGGCGAGACGAAGGTCATCGACCTCGACGTCATCCGCGCCGTGAAGATCGCCCTGGTCGGGGGTCAAGTCGACGTCATCGCCCACGACGAGCCGACCGCGCGCGTCGAGGTCCACAGCGTCGACGGACGGCCCCTGAAGGTCTCGAGGGAGGGCGACCGCCTCGAGATCGACCACATTCAACTCCGCTGGGACTCGATCATCGACGTCGTCAAGGGCCTCGGCCGCCGCGGCGATCGCGCCGATGTCAGCGTTCTCGTCCCCCGCGGCGTCGCGCTCACCTTCGACACCGTCTCGGCCGAGGGCCTCGTCTCGGGCCTGCACAGCGACGCTCGCGTCTCGACCGTCGGCGGCGACGTCGTCCTCGACGGGGTGCACGGCGACGTCGAGGTCAACACCGTCCACGGCGAGCTCTCGGTGCGCAACCACACCGGTCGCGTCACCGCCCGCACCGTCTCGGGAGACGTCACCGCGACCGGCGCGCTCACCCGCCTCACCGTCGACGGCGTCTCGGGAGACGTGCTCGTCGACGCGGAGGGGACCCCCGACGAGATCCAGGCGAACACCGTCAGCGGCGACCTCACGATCCGCATCGACGAGGGGCTCGGTGCCCGTTACCGCATCAACACGGCGACCGGCACCCTCCAGCTCGACGGCTCGATCGTGAAGGGCACGTTCGGTCGCGGCTACACCGCGACCACCGGCTCCCTCGACTCGACCTGGGTCGACATCGCAGCCAACTCGGTCTCGGGCGACGTGACCGTCGTGCGCCGCGCCACCTCCCCCGCACCCGTGGACGATCGCGCAGGCTGGGGCTCGCCCGACTCGGGCCCCGTCGACGATCAGCGTCCCAGCGACGGAGGCGCGCTGTGACCCCCGTCTTCGCGCACGGCCGCCTGCGCCTCTATCTCCTGAACCTGCTCGCCGAGGCTCCCCGCCACGGCTACGAGCTCATCCAGGCGCTCAGCGAACGCTTCGGCGGCACCTACGCGCCCAGCGCCGGAACCGTCTACCCCCGCCTGGCGAAGCTCGAAGAGGAGGGTCTCGTCACCAAGGAGGCAGATGGCCGCAAGACCGTCTATTCGATCACCGACGAGGGCCGCGCCGAGCTGGCCAGCCGCGCGGGAGACCTCGGCGACCTCGAGCAGGAACTCTCCGACTCCGTCCGCCGGCTCGCCGACGAAGTACGCCTGGGCGTGACAGCGGCGATGAAGAGCCTCCGCGCCGATCTCGCGAGCGCCGCCCGCGACTCCCGAGAACCCTCTCGTCGACCCGGCCCTTCGCCCGAGGAGACCACGGCGAACGCACAGGACGAGCCCGGCGCCGCCAGCCGTAGCGCCTCCCGCCTGGCCCTGCGCGAGGCAGAGGTGCTGCTCACCGAGTTCCGCGACGAGCTGCGGGCCGAGCTGCGCACCGCCTCCGCCCACGGAGCCGTCACCGCCGAGAGCGTGTCCGCTCTGCGCGTCGCGCTCGACCAGGCCAGAACGGCGGTCCGGTCCACCCTGGGCTGACGCCGCGGTGGCGGGGTCCCACAGGATCCCGTCACCGCCCACCGTCGCCTACTGCCGGCCGACGGCCAACGCCTCCTCCTCGACGTCGAGGAACGCCAACGCGCTCACCACCGCGGGCTCCTGATAGCGCCCCTCGGCGCGCGCCCGCAGCACAGCCTCGCGCTCGGCTTCGATCATCACCCGCCGCAGACGGTTGTAGGAGCGAGCGAGCGGCTCCACGGTCTCGTCCTCCGGAGGGTTCTCCAACGCGTCGGCGAGGAACCGCGCGTTACGCCGCAGCCGCTCGATCACCCGGTCCTCCACTCCGTCGAGCGACTCCCGATCGAGCCGCGCCAGACCAGCGGTCTGCGCCTCCGCGAGCAGCATCTGCTTCTCGACGTGCTCCTGCATCTCGTTCGGCGCGGGCAGCTTGAGCGCCCGCACCAGCCGCGGCAGAGCGAGGCCCTCGACCAGCGTCCCCGCCACGACCACGAACGCGAGGAACTGAAGGAAGGCACGTTGCGGCGTCTCCTCCGGCAGGAGGAACGCGGCCGCGAGGGTGACCACCCCGCGAATGCCGGCGAACGACACTCCGATCGCCGTCGGCCAGGTCCAGCCACGCTGCTGCAGCCGCCGCGGACCGTGCCGGAAGAGGACGGTCGTCATGCACATCCACAGCACCCGGCTGCCGATGAGCGCCGCGAGGATCGCCGCGCCGATGCCGACCGTCTGCCAGACGCCGACCCCCGAGTCTGCGGTCGCCCCGACCACCGACGACAGGCTCAGCCCGATGAAGAGGAACACCGCGTTCTCGAGGAGGAACTGGATCGTCCGCCAGTTGAGCGACTCCGCGATGCGCGCTTGCGCCGACTGGATCACGGGCGCACGGAAGCCCAGGAAGAGCCCCGCGACGACCACCGCGAGCACCCCCGAGCCGTGCAGGAGCTGCGCGGGGATGAACGCGACGTAGGGCGTGACGAGGGAGAGGCTCGTGTCGAGCACCGACGACGACACCTGCTTACGGACGATTCCGAGGACGACCGCCACGACGATCCCGACCCCTCCGCCGACAACGACCGCGAGGACGAAGTCGAGCGCGACGCGCCCGGGTGTCACCGTGCTCACGATCGCGAGCAGGGAGGCGTTGAGCGCGACGAGCGCAGTCGCGTCGTTGAGCAGGCTCTCGCCCTCGAGCACCGTGAGCATGCGGCGCGGCAGCCGGAGGCGTCCTGCGATCGCCGTGACGGCCACGGCATCCGTGGGCGCCACGATCGCGCCGAACGCTAGCGCCGCGGCGACCGTGATCGCCGGAACCACGAGCCAGGCCACCGCGCCGACGGCGAGGACGGTGAAGACCACCAGTCCGACCGAGAGCAGCAGAATGCTGTCGCCGCGGGCCCGAACGTCGAGGACGGAGGTGCGGATCGCTGCGGCGTAGAGCAGGGGCGGCAGGATGCCGAAGAGCACGACGTCGGGCTCGACCGTCACCGCGGGGATCCCCGGTACGAACGAGGCCAGCGCACCCACGGCGACCAGCGCGACGGGAGCCGACCAGCCGACCCGGCCGGACAGCCCGGTCACGAGCACGGTGACGAGAACGAACGAGACGATCCAGACGATCGCGACGACCGGTTCCTCCATCGCGCGCCTCCTCCCCGGCGCATCGCGCCTCCGGCCACCATTCTGGTGGCGTGTCGAGCCGTCGGCTCGCGAGGAACGGACGGGAGTGGGCGGAGCCTAGGGCCGCGCCTCGTGGATGTCGCGCGCCTTCGTCACCCGTGCCGGATCGACGGGATGCATCCCGAGCACGATCTTGCCTCGCGAGTGCCGCTTTTCGAGATCATCGAAGGCGTCCCGGACCTGGTCGAACGGGTAGAAACCCGAGATGAGGACCCTCAGGCGCTGCTCTCCGACGAGTCTCACGAGCTCCGCGAGGATCTCGGTGTCGCGGCGGGCGGTCTCTGCGTCCGGCCAGACGGCGCGCAACTCGATCTCCTTGCGGTCGGCGCTGGAGTGGAAGCGGCCGTCGATGATGCCCAGCTCCTCGGCGAGCCCGGGGTTCGTGCCGCCGAAGTTGTCGAGGAACACCGTCGCTCCCCGGGGCGCTGCGGCGCGGATCCGCTCGGCGAGGCCGTCCCCGTAGACGATCGGTGTGACTCCGATCTGCCGCAGATAGTCGAAGTTGCGCTCTCCGCAGGTCCCGATCACAGTCGCGCCGCGCATCATCGCGAGCTGAGTCTCGAGACCGCCGACGCCTCCCGCCGCCGCCGACACGACGACGGTGTCGCCGGGGCCGACGCGGGTGGCTTCGAGAGCGCGCCAGGCCGTCACCCCGGCGAGGAACAGTGCGCCGCCGACCTCCCAGCTCACCGAGGGCGGCTTGGGGACGAGGTTCTCGCGCGGCACGACGATGTGGGTCGCGTGCGAGCCGACGAGCGCGTGGCCCACGACCTCGCTGCGCACCGCGAGATCGTGGACCCCCTCGCCCCGCCCGACGACGAGGCCGGAGAAGTCGGTCCCCTGGCGCATCGGGAAGGTGGCTGAGTGCGCGGAGTCGAACAGGCCCTGGCGGATGAACGCCTCCATATGGTTGACCGCCGCCGCGAGAACCTCGACGAGGACCTCGCCGGGGCCCGGGCTGGGCCGGTCGATCTCGACGATCTCGAGGACCTCCGCGCCTCCGAAACGGGAGTACTGGACGGCGCGGCTGGTGTGTGGGCTCAGGCGGGACATGCCCCATCCTCCGCCCGCATGCGCGAGAACCCGTGACCCTCGAAGGGGGGCGTGCGGAGTCAGTCGGCCCGCTCGGGGCAATACAGCTGAGTACGAGGGCCGGAGCGGTCGATCACGTGCTCGGACATCGCACGGGAGCACAGGGGGCAGGCCTGCCCGGCGGGTGCCTCCGGTTCGGGTTGGTCGTACGGCCCGAGAGGAGGCGGTCCGATCCACGGGAACAAGCGCGCGTTGAAGCGCTGGTAGAGCGAGTCGGTCTTTTTCCGCGTCATATCCTTAGTGTACTAACGATCAGCGCACGATGAGAGGATGCCACCGTGGAACCCGACCCGCTCGCCCTGCAGAACCAGGTCTGCTTCTCGCTCGCGGTCGCCGCACGCACGGTCATCGGCCTCTACCGTCCCGTGCTCGAGCCGCTCGGTCTCACCCACCCGCAGTACCTCGTGATGCTCGCGCTCTGGGAGCGCAGCCCGCGCTCGCTCGCGGACCTCGGCTCCGCCCTCCGCCTCGAGCCCGCCACCCTCAGCCCGCTCGTCAAGCGCCTGGAGGCGAGCGGCCACGTCACCCGCGCTCGGAGCGTCGACGACGAGCGCCGCCTCGACGTCGACCTGACCCCGTCGGGCGCCGCGCTGCGCGAGCAGGCGTTGCTCGTGCCCGCACAGATCGTGGAGCGCCTCGACGTGCCGCTCGAGGAGCTGAGCGCCCTCCGCGACAGTCTCACGAGACTGATCGGGGCCGCGGCACGGCCCTGATCCTGCGCTCGGCGTGCACCGCGGAGGTCACGGACCGCATGCGGGGCCTCGCCATCGGAGACGTTCACGGCCTCCCCCACGACCCCACTCCAAGGGGTTTCCGCTCTGATCCCGCGCCTCGCCCCCTCCGACGCCCATCCTCGGCCTCCGGGGAAATCCCCGGTCACAGCGCGGGTCCAGCGGCCGTTCGGGCGACGCTCGGACGGTTGGCCCCTCCCCGCCCACGGAGTAGTGTCGTCGCTCGTGACACACGAGGCCGGTCCGACCGACGCGGAGGAATTGCCCAGCGACCCCACCGAGCTGCGCACCGCAAAGCACTTCTTCATCGGCGAGCCGCTGCCCAGCGACAAGCTCGAGGGGCAGCTCCTGCAGAAGCGCCTCGCTCTGCCGATCTTCGCGAGCGACCCGCTCTCCTCCGTCGCGTACGCGCCGCAGGAGCTGCTGATGATCCTCCTGCTCGGCGGCCTGTCGTTCCTCACCTTCGCGCCCTGGGTCGCCGCGTGCGTGGTCATCCTTCTCGTGGTGGTGGTTCTCAGCTACCGCCAGCTCATCCGCGCCTACCCCTCGGGCGGCGGCGACTACGAGGTCGCGCGCACGAACCTGGGCGAGACCGCGGGCCTCACCGTCGCCTCCGCCCTGCTCGTCGACTACGTGCTGACGGTCGCCGTGTCGGTCGCCTCGGGAGTCGACAACATCATCTCCGCGCTGCCCGAGCTGGCACCGCTCCGGGTCGAACTCGCGATCCTCTTCGTCGTCCTCCTCGCCGCGGTGAACCTCCGCGGGGTCTCGGAGTCGAGCAGGGCGTTCGCCGTGCCGACCTACCTCTTCGTGGCGAGCGTGTTCGTCATGGTCGTGGTGGGCCTCGCGCGCACCGCCTTCGGCGACACACCCGTCGCGGAGTCGGCCGGCTTCACAGTGCAGGGCGAGCAGCTCACGCAGGCGGCCGTGGTGCTCCTCCTGCTGCGTTCCTTCGCGAGCGGCTGCGCGGCGCTCACCGGAGTGGAGGCGATCTCGAACGGCGTCCCCGCCTTCCGAGTGCCCAAGGTGAAGAACGCGCAGCGCACCCTCGTGGCAATGGGCGCGATCGCGATCACACTCTTCGTCGGCCTCGTCGCACTCGCTCTGCTCTCGAACGTGCACTATGCCGAGAACGCCTGCCACCTGGTCGGCTTCGCGAACTGCGAGACGACTCCGCAGCGCTCGGTGATCGCGCAGGTGGCCGCTGCGACCTTCGGCAACAACTCCGTCCTGTTCTTCATCATCCAGGCGGCGACTGCGGCGGTGCTGCTCCTCGCCGCGAACACCGCGTTCAACGGCTTCCCGTTGCTGGGCTCCGTGCTCGCCCGCGACGGCTACGCGCCGAAGTCGCTCAACACCCGCGGCGACCGCCTGATCTACTCCAACGGCGTGATCATCCTCGCGCTCGTCGCCGCGATCATCCTGCTCGTCTACCAGGCCTCGCTGACGAGCCTCGTGCAGCTCTACATCATCGGCGTCTTCGTCTCGTTCACCCTCGGTCAGTCGGGGATGGTCAAGCACTGGGTGCGGATGATCCGCAACGGCGAGGGCTCGCGCACCGTCTACACGAGCCTCGGGATCAATCTCTTCGGCGCAACCCTGACCTTCGCGGTGCTCGTGGTCGTGACGATCACCAAGTTCACCCACGGCGCGTGGCTCGTCTACCTGGTGATGCCGATCCTCGGGATCCTGATGGCGGGGGTGTATCGCTACTACCGCGATGTCGAGAAGGAGATCGAGGTCGACCCGACCACGACGTTCGGCGCCAACGGCGACCATGCGATCGTGCTCGTGGGTCGCATGAACAAGCCCACCCTGAAAGCGCTCGACTATGCGATCGCCGCGCGGCACGAGACGTTGGAGGCGGTGCACTCCTCCATCGACGACGCGCAGACCGCGCAGCTCAAGGCCGACTGGGCACGGATGGACATCGAGGTGCCGCTGCGCTGCGTCGCCTCTCCCTACCGCGACATCTCGTATCCGCTGATCAAGTACATCAAGGCACACCGCCTCGAGCACGGTTCCGAGATCACGACCGTCTACATGCCGCAATACATCGTGGGCCACTGGTGGGAGGCGTTCCTCCACAATCACAAGTCGCGCCGGATCCGCCAGAAGCTGCTACTGGTGCACGGCGTCACGGTCGCCCTGGTGCCGTGGCTGCTCGACTCCTCCGAGCTGATCTACGGTCGTCGCTCGCGCCCGATCCCGGGCCAGTCGCGCCGAGGAGAGCCGATCCGCCCGGTGACCCGTCGGCCGATCCCTCCTGCAGCCGTGCTGCCCAAGGGCGCCGCCGGCGAGGGAGCCCCGCGCGTGCACGGGCAGCGTCCGGTCGCTCCCGCACGCACGCGCTCGAAGCGGCGCTGACCCTCGCGGCGCCGACGGCGACGCCTTCGCGTGCTCGACGGAGCGGCGGACGGCGGACACGGGTAGAGGGCCCGCGGCCAGAGCCGCGAGCCCTCGATTTCCCCTTGTGCCTTTCCCCAAAGGCGGCCCGCCCCAACGGGCCTCCTCGACAGTAGAGCCGGGCTCTGCATCGGCACATCCTCCTCGCGACGGATGCCACTCACTCTTCCGGCGGGGCCGGCCGGGAGCCGCGGGAGGCCGACGGCGCTTCCTGCTCCGCCGAGGGCATCCCCGAGAGCCGCCAGAGCACGGCGACAGCCACGATCGCCCCCGCGGTCGATTCGACGGCCACTCCGGCCGCCGCGACCAGGTGCGGGTGGTACGCGGTGTCGAGATGCTCCGGCTCCGATCCTGCGAGGATCACTCCGGCTGGCACGACCATCGCGAGCAGGATCGTGGTCCACGCCGCGACGCGCATCCGCCCCCGCCGATCGGCCGTCACGGGCCGGGGTCGCCGCGAGACATACCAGACGAGCGCGGCGATTCCCAGGCCGAGGAGGCCTACGAGCGCGCTCCCGTACTGGAGCCACAGGTAGCCCGGCAGCGAGCCGACCTCGCGCCGCAGGAACGGGATCGCCGCGACGAACGGTCCCCGCGAGTAGGTGAAGCCGTCCCACAGCACGTGGGTCGCCGCACCGATCATCACGCCGACGGAGGCGCGGAGCGTCGTCACGGTGACCGCGCGCCAGCCGCTCGGCGGGGTGGGGGCCGGACGGAGGCGTGCCCGCACGAACGCCGGCGCGAAGTCGCGCCAGGCCGGTGCCACCAGTGCCCGCCAGAGCAAGAATCCACCGAGGCCCAGCAGCAGGTCGATTGTCACGATGCCCAGCAGGCTGTGGGTCAGGGAGGCGACCGCGCCGAGCGACACGGCGACCGCATCGGGGACCACGGCGCCCAGAGCGACGGCGGAGGCGGGGATGCGTCCGTTCCGGAACGCCAGCGCAACGACAGCGTGGCTCGGCATGAACGGCATAAGTGCACGGTATCCCGCGCATCGCGCTCGGAACGTGGAGACGGAAAACAGCGGCGCAATCTGTCGGGTCGCTCACCGAGCACTCTCCGTGAGTGCTGCCGCGGCGGAGCGCAAGGCCGCGCGCAGCCGGGGCGCGAATGGTAGGACTGGGGCATGAGCAACGACATCCGAGACCTCGCCGAGGGCGAGAGCTACCTCGCCTTCTTCCAGGGCGGCCCGTTCGACGGCCAGACCGAGAACCGCGTCAGCACCGAGGGAGGGTACGAGAAGGAGGTGGACGTCTACGCCGCCGTCGACGGCCAGGAGACGCACCTCGTCTATGCCGCGGTGGCCGCGAAGGAGGTCGGCGAGGCGGTCCACGTGACCTACTCGATCGACACGCCCGACTCCGACCCGATCGACGACCCGGAGGACCGTGGCGGCGGGTTCCAGTAGCCGACGCTTCGTCGACGCCGTCCTCGGCACGCTCGATCCTCGATCGGAGCATGTCGGGGGCGGCGTCTCCGTCTGAGGGCGCCATCTCTACGCGCCAGACGCGCCAGTCCACGGTAATCAGGTATAACGAGTTTAATCTGATGCTTCCTCAAATGGCCGCGGAGCTCGCTCCGCCCTCCTCCGCCGGGAGCGTCAGTGTCCTCTCCGTCCCACCCCACCTCGTTCCGACTCGCGCCGCCTCGACTCACCGCCACCCGACCGGAGCGCTCATGCCTCCGGTGACGCTGCTGCGCGATGCCCCCGCCCTCGGCTGGCTCCGGGCCAGAGGCATCGGCGTCGACTCCGGTCCGCACTTCGATCTCGTGGGCCAGGAGGCGCTGCTGCCCGGCGCGAGAGTCCGCCGGCTCTGGCATACCCCTGCGACGCTGCAGCATCCCGCCACGAGCGAGCACGCGCCGGGCGCGCTCGTCGCGCTCGTGCCGCTCGAGGGGGCCTTCACGATCGCGAGCGGAGGCGATGCCGCGATCGTCGGTCGCGGTCGCGTCGCAGTCCTCCCAGGAGGCGCGCCCGTCGCGATCACCACCGGCGCGCCCGCCTCCCGACTCGAGCTGCTCGTCCGACCGGCCGGGCTCGACTCCGCGCTCCCGAGCAGGCTCCTCGTGTGCTCGTCCGCGGCGGTACCGGTCCTCTCCGCGACCCTCAACGCTCTCCTCGAGGCGAAGATCGAGCCCGGCGACCCGGCGCGCGTGGGCCTGTCCGCGGCCCTCGGGGGGCTGCTCCGTGCCGTGCTCGGCGAGGCTGTCCGGGGCTGAGCCGGCGAGGAGGCGACGGCCGGCCGCAACCCCGATCCGCTCCCGGGCCCCGGCGTCGTGCCGTCAGGAGAGCCTCGTGAGCACTGCCCGCGCGATCCGGCGCCCCGAGCGGTTGGCGCCGATCGTCGAGGCGGTCGGCCCGTACCCCGCGAAGAACACCCGCGGATCCGAGACCGAGGCGCCGTCGACGACCGCGACGCCTCCTTCGCGCTCACGCAACCCGAGGGGCGCGAGGTGGCGAAGCTCGGGCCGGAACCCCGTCGCCCAGATGATCGTGTCGGCGCGGGTGAAGGAGCCGTCGGGCCAGCGCACCCCATGCTCCTCGATCGACGAGAACATCCCCCTCTCGCGCAGCACCCCTCGCTCGATCCCCGCGACGACCCTTCGCGTGCGCTGCACGCCGGTGCCGCCCACGATGCTCGGGAGGGCACGGCCGGCGCGAGCCGCGCGATCCTGCTCGGCCACCGCCTCCGCCGCCGACTCGAGGGCGAGCTGCTCGCCATCGTGGTAGACGACGGGACGCCGCGTCGCCCAGGTCACCGTGCGCGCGACCTTCTCGAGCTCGAGGAGGAACCCGATCGCCGAGGTGCCGCCTCCCACCACGACCACGTGCTGATCGGCCAGATCGGCCGCCCGCACATACTCGGTGGTGTCGAGGTGCCGCCCCGCGAACCGGTCTCGGCCGGGAGAGGAGGGCACGAACGGCGAGCCCCAGGTCCCGGTCGCGTTCACGAGGATCCGCGCGTGTTCCGTGCCCCGCTCGGTCTCGACGACGAGAGGCGCCGAGAGGTCGCCCGGAGTCGCGCTCGTGACCCGCTTGACCGCCTCGGGGCGCCGCACAGCGAGACCGAACGCCTCCTCGTAGCGGCCGTAGTACTCCGAGACCACGTCGCGTGCGGGGCGGGCACGGTCCGCGGAGGCGAAGGAGAGGCCGATCCTGTCCATACCCGGAAGGTCGTGGACGCGGTGGGCGGAGCCCAGCCGCAGCGCCTCCCAGCGGAACTGCCACGCGCCTCCCGGTCGCGGCGAGCGATCGAGGACGATCACGTCGGAACCCGGCTCGAGACCGAGACGGCGCAGATAGTAGGCGACGGAGAGCCCCGCCTGACCGGCGCCGACGACCACGACCGGACGCAGTTCGAGCGCACTGTTCACGGTGCTCCTGACACGGTCGCGGAACGGCGGTCTCCCGCCTCGGTGAGGCCAGGGGTGGCGGGTGCCCCGTCTGCTAAACTACCGGCTAGATTTCATCTTTCCCTGTCTGCTCTTTATCCCCAGCCGGCTCACCGCCCGTCTGGCCTGTCATCGTGAGGGGGTCACCCATGGGGCGCGGCCGTCAGAAGGCAAAGAACACCAAAATCGCTCGTGAGCTGAAGTCATTCAGCCCGGCGGTCGATTACAGTGCGCTCGAGCGCGAGCTCAGCCACCCGGACGAGCCGGACTACTCGAAGTGGATCGACGCCGACGACGAGGGCGACGACACCGACCTCCTCGAGGAGCCGCACCAAAAGCGTGCGTGACTCGCCGTCGCCAGCGGGGTCGCTCGGTTCGAGCGACCCCGCTGCGCGTGCCGAGACGGGCGACCCGTCGGCCGTCCGGCAGCTCTCGACCAGGGTCGCCTACGAGACGCCGTGGATCCGGGTGCACGAAGACGAGGTGCTCTGGCCGGGCGGCGTCACCGACGTCTACTCCTTCGTCGAGCGTGACGACTACGCGCTTGTGCTCCCCCGGGAGGGCGAGGGGTTCTGGCTCGTCGAGCAGTACCGCTACCCCGTGCGTCGTCGCGCCTGGGAGTTCCCGGCCGGCAGCTGGCCCCACGGCGCGGCCGGCGGAGACGCCGTCGCCCTCGCGCGCGCCGAACTGCGCGAGGAGACGGGTGTGCGAGCAGGACGCCTCCAGCACCTCGGCCGCCTGGACGAGGCATACGGCTTCGTCGCGCAGGCGGTCGACGTGTTCCTCGCCGAGGATCTCGAGCACGGCGAGCATGAGCGGGAGGAGACCGAGCGGGACATGGTGCAACGCTGGTTCTCGGACCGCGAGGTGACCGAGCTCGTGCGCACCGGCGCGATGGTCGGGACCTCCTCCGTCGCGGCGCTCGCGCTGTTCTGGATGCATCGCGGAGTGCGCTGACCTCGCGCCGATCACGTGCGCGGGGAGACGCGCGCCCGACCGCTCAGCCCGCGTACGACCCGACCAGACGCACCGCGCCTCCGTCGACGCCCTTGGCGCCCTGCTCGAAGCCCTCGAACGAGCGCTCGCCCGTCGACACTCGCCCGGCACGCCACGAGGGCACCCCGGAGCGTTCCAGGCGCGCGATCACCCCGTCGGCTGCGTCGGCCGCCACGACCGCGAACATCCCGATGCCGAGGTTCCAGGTGCCTTCGGTGCTCTCCAGTGACGCTCCCGACATCGCGGCGAGGGCGCGGAACACCTCCGACGGGCTCCAGCTCGAACGCTCGACCTCGACCCAGGAGCCGCGGGGGAGGACGCGCGCGAGGTTCGCCGCGATACCGCCTCCGGTGACATGGCTGATCGAGTGGACGGCGGGGCCGAGCTCGGGGTCGCCGAGCACGTCGAGCACCGGTCGGGTGTAGAGCCGGGTGGGCTCGAGCAGCACTTCGCCGACGACCCCGCCCAGCTCGACGGAATGCTCGGTGAAGCCGATCCTCTGCTCGGCCAGGATGTGGCGCACGAGCGAGTAGCCGTTCGAGTGCAGCCCGGAGGAGGCCATCGCGACCACGGCGTCTCCGTCGCGCACGCGGTCGGCCCCGCGCACCTCGTCGGCCTCGACGGCCCCCACGGCGGCTCCTGCGACGTCGTAGTCGTCGGCCCCGAGCAGGCCGGGATGCTCGGCGGTCTCGCCGCCGACGAGCGCGGTGCCGGTCGCGGAGCACGCCCGCGCGATACCGGCGACGATGTCGGCGATGCGCGCGGGCACGACCTTGCCGCACGCGATGTAGTCGGTCATGAAGAGGGGGCGGGCGCCGACCACGACGATGTCGTCGACGACCATGCCGACGAGGTCCTGGCCGATGGTGTCGTGCTTGTCGATCGCCTGAGCGAGGGCGACCTTGGTGCCGACACCGTCGGTCGAGGTCGCGAGCAGCGGAGCACGGAAGCCGTGGAGGAACGAAACGTCGTAGAGGCCAGCGAACCCCCCGACTCCGCCGAGCACATGGCGGTCGTGCGTCGCCGACACCGCCGACTTCATCAGCTCGACCGCGAGATCCCCCGCCGCCGTGTCGACTCCTGCGCGGGCATAGCTGCTCGTCTCATCATTCACGCGACGACCCTACCGACTGCCCACGCCCCCCGTCTCGCGACAGCTCGCGAGAGGCGCCTCAGCAGGCAGATCGGAGGCGGCGCCCGATCTCGACCGCCTCACGGCATCTCCTGAGCCCCCTGCGGCATCGTCGATGCATGACCCTCACGCCGGCGCGCGCCGCCGACTCCGACGAGCTGCGCCGTTTCCTCCGGGCGGCCGACCTCACGCTCGCCGGCCTCGACGACCCGTCGGTGCGCCTCTGGATCGAGCGCGACCCCGCCGGCGAGATCGTGGGCAGCACCGGCTACGAAAGCAGCGGTCGCCACGTGCTGATCCGCAGCGTCGCGGTGGCGGCAGGCCGACGAGCCTCCGGTGCCGGCTCACGCCTCGCCCGGTTCGCGATACAGGACGCGTCAGCGCGCGGAGCCGAGCGCGCCTGGCTGTTCTCGAGACGCTCCGGCCCTTTCTGGCGCACGCTGGGCTTCGCCCCCGCCGACCGCGAAGCGCTCGCCGCCGCGCTCCCGGAGGCGCACCAGGTGCGGCTGTTCCTCGCGACCGGCCAGTTCGAGCGAGAGGTCGCCTGGTCGCGCCCGCTCGGCGACGACGATCACCGTCCGCCCAGCGCCTCGGCCGCGAGCTCCGCGAGGAGGTGATCGCGCTCCTCCTCGTGCGCGGTGATCGTGACCACGGCGTCGCCCGCGATCAGCACGTACTGGCCGTAGAGCCCGTCGAGGCGCCGACATGACCCCGGGCCCTTCCAGAGCGCCAGGCCGTAGTGCTCGAACGGCGCCGGCGCTCCCGTCTCTCGCCACGGCTCGCTCATCCGGTCGATCCAGCGGCCGTCGACGAGGCGCTGCCCGCGCCAGAGTCCGCGGTCGCGGAGCAGCCGGCCGATCCGAGCGAGTCCCCCCGTCCGCAGCTCCAGCCCGCTTCCGCCGACGATCCAGCCCGCGGGGCAGCGCTGCCATCGCAGATCCTCGATGCCGAGCGGGGCGAACAGCCGCGGCTCGAGCCAGTGGGCGACATCGCCCACCACGGCTCCGAGCATGCGCATCGCGGCATACGTGCTGGCGTCGCTGTAGTGGAAGACGTCGCCCCTCCCCACCGAGTCGCGACCGAGCATCTCCTGCGCCAGATCCGGCCCTCCGACGGGCTGATCGGCGAACCACGCGAAGTCGATCCCGCTGCGCATCGCGAGCAGATCGACGACCGTCACCTCGCCGACCCCGGTGCCCAGTCGCAGCGCGGGAAGCAGCTCGGCGACAGTCGACTCCGCCGCGAGCACGCCTTCGTCGATCGCGATGCCCACGGCGAGCGCGCACACTCCTTTGGAGGCGGAGTAGACGTTCGCCCGCTCTTCACCTCGCCAACGGTGCTCCGTCTCCTCCTCGCCGACGGCCACATGCACGCCGTGCGCGGCGAGCCCCTCGGCGTCGATCCGTGCGACGAGGTGGGCGAGGACGGAGGAGGCGGACATCCGAGCAGTCTCGCAGCCGAGCCATCCGGCTCCGAGTCGGCTCCGGCGATTCCGCCGACCGGCGCGGCTCGGCGCTGTGCCGCACGGGCGAATCCGCCCGGGGCGGCCATTAGGGGATGCGTCCCGAGCGTGTCAGGATGGACCGTCATCCCCCCTGCTATCCCCTTGGGAGCCCCTCCGGCATGTGCGGAATCGTTGGAATCGTCTCCTCTGGACCCGTCAACCAGTCCATCTACGACAGCCTCTCCCTCCTGCAGCACCGCGGCCAGGACTCGACGGGCATCGCGACCGCCGACGGCAGCACGCTGCACATCAAGAAGGCGGCCGGCCAGGTCCGGGAGGCGTTCCGCACCCGCGACATGCGCTCGCTGCTGGGCACGATGGGCCTCGGCCACGTCCGGTATGCCACGAAGGGCAACGCCGAGCGCGAGGAGGAGGCGCAGCCGTTCTACGTGAACGCGCCATACGGCATCATCCTCGTCCACAACGGCAACCTGACGAACACGCGCGAGCTCACCGAAGAGCTCTTCCGCGTCGACCGCCGCCACCTCAACACCACCTCCGACACGGAGCTGCTGGTCAACGTCCTCGCCAACGAGCTCCAGGCGTCGATGTCGGGCCGCGACCTCGACGCCGACGAGGTGTTCGACGCGGTCGCGCGCGTGCACGAGCGCGTCGAGGGCTCCTACGCGACGATCGCGCTCATCGCGGGAGTCGGCCTGCTCGCCTTCCGCGACCCTTTCGGCATCCGCCCGCTCATCGTCGGCCGCCGCTACACCGTGAACGGACCTGACGACTGGGTGGTCGCCTCCGAGTCGCTCGTGCTCGAGGCGCAGGGCTTCGAGATCGTGCGCGATGTGGCTCCGGGCGAAGCGGTCTTCATCACGCCCGACGGGCAGATGGCCAGCCGCCAGTGCGCGAAGGACCCGCGTCTCATCCCGTGCTCGTTCGAGTACGTCTACCTCGCGCGACCGGACTCCGTGATGTCGGGCATCTCGGTGTACGAGGCTCGGCTCCGCCTCGGCGACCGCCTCGCCGACACCATCGCGCAGTACACCCCAGGAGGCGCGATCGACGTGGTCATGCCGATCCCCGACTCCTCACGCCCCGCGGCCATGCAGGTGGCGCAGAAGCTCGGGATCGAGTACCGCGAAGGCTTCTACAAGAACCGCTACGTCGGCCGGACCTTCATCATGCCGGGCCAGGCGGTGCGCAAGAAGTCGGTGCGACAGAAGCTGAACGCGATGTCGAGCGAGTTCAAGGGCAAGAACGTGCTGATCGTCGACGACTCGATAGTGCGCGGCACGACCTCGAAGGAGATCGTGGACATGGCCCGGGCGGCCGGCGCGAACACGGTGACGTTCGCCTCCGCCGCCCCGCCCGTGCGCTACCCGCACGTCTACGGCATCAACATGCCCTCCCGGCAAGAGCTTGTCGCCCACAATCGGCGCATCCCCGAGATCTCGGCGGCGATCGGTGCCGACTACCTGATCTATCAGGAGGTCGCCGACATGAAGGCGGCGATCCTCGAGGGCTCCGAGGTCACGGACCTCGAGATGAGCTGCTTCACGGGCGAGTACGTCACCGGCACGGTCACCCCGGAGTACCTGGACTGGGTGGAGCGCACACAGCTCAGCTGACGGCCGCGACCCTCCTCGGGAGGACACGGCGCGTGGGTCTGTCGCGACCCTGCACAGCCGGCCGCGCGACGCAACGGGTGCCGGAGACCGAGCGACGCCTCCAGGATCGACGAGTGCGCACGCCAGGCGTACCCGACGAGGAGACTCCCGTGATCTACCGCATCCTGCCTTTCCTGCTCACGTTCATCGCGAAGCGGATCTCGACGTCACGGAAGACGAAGCGCGCCACCGCCGAGCGGGGGACCACCACGAATCGTCGACCGGCGCGCGGCCGTCGCCACTGAGGCAGCGTCCGCGCGGTCAGCGGCCGACGAAGCCAGACGGCTCCTCGGGGTCAGCCGCGGGGTCACCGGGCGGGTCTTCGCCCGCGAGCGACTCGGCCTCGTCCTCCGCGAGCGGCTCATGCTCGACGACCCGCTCGGCGGTCACCCGCACGACCCGCCGACCGACGAGGCGATCGAGCACCACGACGACGAGCGCCGCGAGGGCTCCGAAGAGGGTCACGAACAGCAGCAGATTGAAGCCGAAGACCTGCCCGCGCGAGAATCCCTCCGTCTCGGGCAGCGCGAAGGTCAGCACGAAGGCGGCGATCGCGCCGACGCCCGCGCCGAGGGCCAGGATCCGCCACACCCGAGGGGATCGACGCACGTCGACCTCCTCGCGGGTGACCTCGGAGCGCGGCGAAGAGTCGAGCGGATCGGTCATGCCTTCATTCTCCCTCGCCCTGAGGACGTCCACGAACCTCCTCAGGCCGCGTGGACCAGGCGCCCCGCCTCCGCCCGCAGCTCGCGCACCACGGTGCGCACGGAGAGACGCTCGGCTCGGTCGGGCCGCATCAACGCGACGATGTGCCGCACCGAGTGCACACCCCGGAGCGGCTTGACCACGACCCCCGCGCCTCCCGCCGTGTAGCGCGGAAGCACCGCGATGCCGAGACCGGCCGCGACGAACGCCTCCGTCACGCGAGTGGAGGCGAAGCGCTGCTCGACGCGCACTGCCTCGCCCGAGGCGGTCTCGATCTCTTGCATGATGCGCTCGAAGGGAAAGCCGTCGGGCACGCCGATCCAGGTCTCGCCCACGAGGTCGGCCGCCGACACCGTCGAGCGCTGAGCGAGTCGGTGCCCGACCGGGAGACCGATGTCGAGCGGCTCGACCATCAGCTCGGCCATGGCGAGCCCGCGCCCGGCCCACGCACTGCGACCGGTGGGCGAGTGCGCCAGGACGATGTCGAAGTCGGCCGTGAGATCGGCGAACTCGTCCGTGCCCGGATCGGCGTCCTCGCACTGCACCACGAGCCCCTCGACGCTCCGCAGTGCGACGAGGGCGTTCGGGAGGAGCATCTGGCCCGCGGTCGGGAACGTCGCGATCGTCACCTCACCGATCGGGTTGTTCTTGAAGGTCTGCCACACGGCGTCGGCGCGCTCGAGAGCGATGGCGATCTCCGTGGCGCTGCGCGCAAGCTCACGCCCCGCAGCGGTGAGGACGACCCCGCGGCCGGAGCGCTCGATGAGCGGCACCCCCGCCTCCCGCTCGAGCACCTTGAGCTGCTGCGAGACCGCGGAGGCGGTGCGGTGCGTGGCCTCCGCCACCGCCGTGATCGAGCGGCGCATGGAGAGTTCTCTGAGCAGTTCGAGCCGACGGACATCCATGAAGGAAAACTACACGTCAGGGCAAGAACAGTTCGATTGTCCTAAGGAACAGACCGCCTCAGAGTAGACGTTGTACCCAGTATCACGGCGGAGGAATCGAACCCCGCCACAACGAAAGGCAGAACACTCATGAGCATCGCAATCCTCGTCGTCCTCGGTGGGATCGCCGCGTGGGGCACGGTGTCGACGGTGCTGATCGCCCGCCGCGACGGCTACCGCCAGGTTCCCGCCCAGCACTGAGCCGGCCCTCCCGCGCCCGCGCCGTCCCCCCGCCTTCGGGGAGACGGCGTTCTCGCGTTCACGGAGGGAATCGTTCCGCGCCCGCGCGCACGAGGAACGCCGAAGGGCCCCCGACCGGAGTCGAGGGCCCCTGCGACGAGTCGCCTACTTCGATGCGGCCCGACGACGCACTCGCGCGACCGTCATGCCGACTCCGAGCAGGAGCGCGGCGATGCCGGCGACGAGCGCGGGCGTGGCGTCCACCCCGGTCGAGGCGAGCTGCGCGGTGTGACCGCCGGACACACCCGGGAGCACAGGGGGCTGCGTCGACGGGGTCGTCGGGATCACGGTCTCCGTCGGAGTCGGAGTCGGAGTCGGTCCGGCGGCCACCGTGAGGGTCGAGAGGACCGAGACCTTGGTCGTCGGCAGCACGAAGGAGAGCTCGTGCTCACCCGGCGCCACCCCGGCCACGGAGAAGCTCACCGAGGCACGGCCCTGCTCATCCGTCGTGTCCACGATGCCGTGATCGATGGGCGCGCTCGCGACCCGCTGACCGTCGACGAACACCTGCACCTCGTCGTCCCGCACCGCCGAGTTGTTGACGTCGAGCGAGGACAGCTCGTACGAGAGGGTGTCCGAGCCCTCGACACTCGTGTCGACGATGCCGATGGAGCGGGAGGCGGGATCGGGCGTCACCGGCGAGAACGCGGCCATGTACTCCGTGAAGGCGGTGAGGTCGACGCGGCCGGAATCGGCCTTGTCTGTGCCCGTCCCGAGCGCGGTGAAGTTGTCGCCTCCCGCACCGAGGAACGAGTTGGTGACGACCTTGAAGCTCTGCTCGTCGGTGATCCGCTCCCCCTTGAAGAAGACGCCCGTGATGTGCGCGCCCACCTCCGCGGTCGGGTCATAGGTGTACGAGAGGTCAGCCGAGATGCCCAGGTGCAGCTCCGGGCGCGACTTGCCCGGCTGCCACTGCTGCTCGAGCACGGCCTTGATCTGCGCACCGGTCAGCGTCTCAGTGACGAGGGTGTTGGCGAACGGCTGGACGATCGCCGCCTCCTTGTAGGTCACGTTGCCGTCGGGGTCGCCCTCGCCAGAGGAGACGTAGCTCAGGTCCTGCCTGATTCCGCCGGGGTTCATGAAGGCGATCTGCGTGCCCAGGTCGGCCTGCGTCGCCCACAGCTGCGCGTCGGCGACGAGATTGCCGATCGTCGACTCAGCGCCCCGGTTCTCGCTGCCGTTCGACTGGACTCCGCGACGCACGTCGGCGGTGATGGAGCCGATCGAGACGGCGCCCTTGACGTTCGCGATGTCGACCGCCTTCTGCACGAGGGCGGCCACCTTCTGGCCCTCGGGGGTCGAGTCGGCCGCGTAGATCGGCGAGTAGACGGTCGAGACGACTCCCGTCTTGGGGTCGGTGACCGAGACGGGCTGGAGAAGGTCGACCAGGTTCGAGGTGATCGAGGCGAGCGACTTGGTGGCGGGGTCCACGCTCAGCTGGAGGTGGCCGAGGTAGGTGCCGTAGCTGCCGGTCTGGAGGACGGGCAGCGTGTTCCCGCCGACGGTCACCTCCTTGTCGTACGCCTGATGGGTGTGACCCGAGACGATGGCGTCGACGTTCGCACCCACTCCGTCGACGATCTTTCCGAACACCGACGCGGGATCCGTGAAGTCGACGTCGGGAGACGCGGCGCCCTCGTGCATCACGACGATGACGACATCGGCCTCGAGGTTCTTCTGCTTCTGCGGCACCGCGGCATCGTCGCTCTGGTCGATCCCGTCGTGCAGACGGGCCGTCTCCTCGTTGACCGACTCGACGATCGGCGCGACGTCGAGGGTCGCGATGCCGTCGGGGCTCACCAGGTACGGGAGGTCCTCGGTGGTCGCGCCGACGAAACCGACCTTCACGCCGTCGAAGTCCCGCACATAGGACGGGGCGTACGCGTGCTCGTGCGTGTCCTTCTCGAGGAGATTGGAGGAGATGTACTCGTAGTCGGAGCGCGGCACGATCCGGTCGTCGAGGTCGTCGCGGCCCTTGTCGAGCTCGTGGTTGCCGACCGCGCTCGCGCTGAGACCGATCTCGTTGAGGGCGTCGATCGTCGGCTCGTCGTTCTGCACGAGCGAGGTGAAGGTCGACGCGCCGACGTTGTCCCCCGCCGAGACCAGGATCGACTCCGGGTTCTGCGCCGTGAAGGTCGAGAAGGCCGAGGCGATGGAGGCGGCGCCGGCGGTGCTCTGCGAGACGGACGAGCCGGCGGTTGCCTCGAGACGCCCGTGGAAGTCGTTCATCGTGTAGACGTCGATGACCTTCTCGTCGGCCGCCACCGCGGGAGCCGCGCCGAGCAGCGCTGCGCCGGCGATCGCGCCGACCGCTGTCACGGAGAGGATTCGAGAGAGGCCGTGTCGGCCTGAGGAGGTGCTGCGCATCGTGTGGAGGCTCCAAGCATCGAGCGGCATCCGGAGGAATCTCCTGGCCGCGTGAGGGGGATATTCCCAGACAACCCGACGGCATCCCGGAGGTCAATGTCGTACGAGGGCCCCAGCCGGACCGTTTACGAGAAGTTAACTCGCCCACACTCAGCCAGCATCCAGACGTTCGCGGAGGCGCCCGGGCTCGCCCTCAGAGCACGCGGAAAAGGGGAAGGAAAGGACCGAGGTCGGCCCGTGTCCCCGACGCGTGGACACGACCACTCGCGAGCCCCTCGCTCCACGACGACGACCCCGTCGCGAGAGAGATCCACGTTGCCGCATCCATCTCGACCACGTTCGGAGGAGTGCCTCGCGTGTGCCCCGGGCCCTCGACGCACTGCGCCGCACCGAACGGAGGAACCCGCACCTCGACGCTCCTGCCGGGCACGTTCGTCTCGATGATCTGCAGGAGGAATCTCACGGCCGTCGCCGTCACCGCTCGATCCGCGCCCCCCGCGAGCGCCGCGCGCACCGCCTCCTGACCGCTCGCCTCGTCGATGCGTCCCTTCGCCATCCCCCCATCCTCCCCCCGCCCACGACCGGGCGACGCACGAGCCGGTCGGCGGCGAGCCGGGCCTATCCTGTCAAGGTGAAGATCCTCGTCCTCGGTTCGGGTGCCCGTGAGCACGCCATCATCACCGCTCTCCTCGCGGAGGACGAGCGCCACGACATCATCGCCGCTCCCGGCAACGCCGGCATCGCGCGCGACGTCGAGGTCATCCACTTCGACACGAACAGCCCCCGCCTCGTCACCGACTTCGCGGTCGAGCAGGGCATCGAGCTCGTCGTCATCGGCCCGGAGGCACCCCTCGTCGCGGGCGTCGCCGACGCTCTCCGACAGCGCCGCATCCCTACCTTCGGACCGGACCGGGCCGCCGCCGCCCTCGAAGGCTCCAAGACCTTCGCCAAGCGCGTGATGGACATGGCGCGCGTACCCACCGGCCGCGCCACCCGGGTCTCCACCCTCGTCGATGCGACGCGCGTGATCGACGAATACGGCCTCCCCTCGGTCGTCAAGGCCGACGGGCTCGCCGCGGGCAAGGGCGTCCTGGTGACGGGGTCGCGCAGCGCCGCCCTCGCGCACGCCGAGTTCTGGCTGCAGTCGGGCGACGTCCTCATCGAGGAGTTCCTCGACGGGCAGGAGGTCTCGCTCTTCCTCCTCTCGGACGGCCACGATGTCGTCCCCCTGTCCCCCGCGCAGGACTTCAAGCGCCTCGGCGACGGCGACGAGGGACCGAACACGGGCGGCATGGGCGCCTACTCTCCGCTTCCCTGGCTCGCCGAACGCTGGCCGAGCGAGCGCGCCTTCGTCGACGAGGTCATCGACACCGTCGCGATCCCCACGATCCGCCAGCTCGAGCGCGAGCGCACGCCGTTCGTCGGGCTGCTGTACTGCGGGCTCATCGTGACGGAGGCGGGACTGCGCGTCATCGAGTTCAACGCCCGCTTCGGCGACCCCGAGACCCAGGTCGTCCTGCCGCGCCTCTCCTCGCCGCTCTCGGCGCTGCTGCTCGCCGCGGCCACCGGATCCCTCGCCTCCGTGCCGTGGCCGGCCTTCACCGACGAGGTCGCCGTCACCGTCGTCCTCGCGAGCGAGGGCTACCCCGAGAACGCGGTCACCGGTCGCGCTCTCACGGGCCTCGAGGCGGCGGCCGAGGTGCCCGGCGTCACCCTCGCCCACGCCGCTACCCAGCTCGTCGACGGGCGCTTCGTGGCGACGGGGGGCCGGGTTCTCAACGTCGTGGCCCGCGGTGCCGACTTCACTCAGGCCCGCGAGCGGGCCTACCGCGCGCTCGACCTGATCCACCTCGACGGTGGCGTCTACCGCCGCGACATCGCGCTTCGCGTGGCGGAGCACGACGCTCGTGGACGGCGGACGTCCTCCTGATCGGCGCTCCTGAGGCGTCAGCGCGGCGCGCCCACAATATCGCCGAGCGCCTCGGCGAGACGCGGGTGGGCGAACGCGAAGCCCGCCTCCTCCAGGCGCCCCGGCACGACCCAGCGACTCTTCAGAAGCAGCTCGGTCTCGGTGCGGAGCAGGAAGGTCGCGGGCTCCAGCACGAAGCGCGGCGCCGGAACGCCCAACCGCCGTCCGACGGCGGCGCGTAGCAGCCGCGACAGCTCGGCGTTGTCGCTCGGATTCGGCGAGGCAAGGTTCACCGGGCCCTCCAGACGCGACTCCTCCAGGAACCGGATCGACCGGTAGACGTCCTCCACGTGGATCCAGCTGAAGTGCTGCCGGCCGTGAGTGCGCCGGTATTCGTGATGCACCCCCGCCTTGCGCCGCCCCCGCGTCGACGGCCAGTGCCCGTCGTACTGCGGGCCGCCGAGCCCCCACCGGGCCAGGCGCAGGAGGATCCCCGTCGCGGGCCCGTCGCCGAGGACGATCGCCATCCTGAGCGCGAGCCGTCGCACCCCTGGCGTTTCGCCCGCGAAGAACGTTCCCTCCCATGCGCGAGCCACGTCGACCGAGAAGCCCTCGCCGAGCACTCCGTCCTCGGTGTTCGCCCGCTCCTCCTCATGCCGGTAGATGGTGGCTGTGCTCGCGTTCATCCACGCCGGTGGAGGCGTGACGGCCGCGGCGAGCGCGCGGTGCAGCTCGGCCGTGGTCTCGACGCGCGAGCGCAGGATCTCGGCGCGGTTCGCCGGCGTGTACCGGCAGTCGACGCTCTTGCCGGCAAGGTTGACCAGGAGGCGTGACCCCTCGAGCGCGCGCGTGATCGCGGGGGTATCGCCCCAACGCGCGTCGGGGCCTGAGCGGCCGACGCGACGGACGGTCCAGCCGTCGGCCGCGAATCGTCGGCGGAGATCGGTGCCGAGGAAGCCGCTGGCTCCGGCGAGAACGACGATGGGAGGGTCGGAAAGGGTCACCCGCCCATCGTGCCGCAGGAAACGGTGCCTCTACCGTTCACAATTCAGGATGAAGCCTGTTCACTCCCACGGAAATCCGCGGATTTCCCGCCGCAGATCTGCATCGATCCTGAATTGTGAACAAAACCCGGCCTCATAGCGCGGCCCGAACACCCGCGACGCGTTCGGCGAAGCCCGGGGGCACGTCCGCAGGCAGCGCATCGACCGGCCACCACGCCACATCGCCGCTCTCCTGACTGACGACCAGCGGCTCCGACGGATCAGCCACTGCCGCGTACCCCACGTCCCAGTGCCGCAGGCAGCGTCCGAAGCCGGTCCCGAGCGCGTGCCGGTCGATGTCGACGGCGGCCACCGCGAGAAGCCGCAGTGCGACGATGCCGCTCTCCTCTCGCGCCTCCCGCACTGCCGCCTCCGCTACGGACGCGTCGGCCGGCTCGATGTGCCCGCCGAGCTGTACCCAGAAGCGCCCTTTGCCGTGGAAGCAGAGCAGCACGCGCGAGAGATCGGGCGAGAACACGAAACAGCTTGCCGTGAGGTGCTCGGGACCGAGGTCGCGATCGAGGGCCTGGGCGCCGTACTCGCGAAGGAACGCGAGGTAGTCGTCACGGAGCGGCGAGTCCGGCAGCCCCCGCAGCTCGTCGGCCAGACGGTCACTCCGCTCGATGCCCATCCCGGAAGCGTAGGACCCTTCGCCGGAGTGCTCCGTCCGTCAACCCCCTGCATCGACCGCTGGTCTGGGATTTGCATGGGATGACGGACCGAACGAGAGGACAGCCATGACTCCCGACTCCCCCCAGCAGACTCCACCCGGCACCGAAGCCGGGCTGACCCCGAAGGCCGACCACGGCGAGACGAGCTACCGAGGTTCCGGCCGTCTGGCCGGCAAGGTCGCCTTGGTGACCGGATCCGACAGCGGCATCGGAAAGGCCGTGGCAATCGCTTTCGCGCGCGAGGGGGCCGACGTGGCGATCTCCTATCTGGACGAGCATGAGGACGCCGAGGACACGGCCACCTGGGTCGAGGAGGCGGGTCGCGAGGCGCTGCTCCTTCCCGGCGACCTGCAGGATCCGGAGCACTGTCGCGCGCTCGTCGCCGAGACCGTCGAGCGCTTCGGACACCTCGAGGTCCTCGTCAGCAACGCAGCGTTCCAGATGAGCCGCGACGACGTCACCGACATCCCCGACCGGGAGTGGGACCGCACGATCACGACGAACGTGAGCGCGTACTTCCACCTGGTCAAGACCGCACTGCCGCATCTGCGCGCCGGCGCCTCGATCATCGCGACGAGCTCGGTCCAGTCCGATCAGCCGTCGTACCAGCTGCTGCCGTACGCGGCGACGAAGTCGGCGATCCTCAGCATGAGCGCCTCCTTCGCGCAAGCGCTCGGCGAGAAGGGCATCCGCGTCAATGCGGTCGCGCCAGGCCCGATCTGGACGCCTCTCATCCCCTCGACCATGCCACCGGAGGCGGTGGAGTCGTTCGGCGAGCAGGTCCCGCTGGGTCGCCCGGGGCAGCCGGCCGAGGTCGCACCGGCCTACGTCCTCCTCGCCTCGGACGAGGCGAGCTACATCAGCGGGTCGACGATCGCCGTCACCGGCGGGAAGCCGATCCTCTGACCTCCGTGTGCGGCTCCGCTCATCCGCAGGAACCTGCGATAGGTTCCGGCGGGTGAGCGTCCACCTGCGCAGCATCGAGACCGCGGTCCCCCGCACTGTCCTGCGGCAGTCGGACGTACGCGATCTCTTCGCCGCCCAACCGCGCGTCAACCGTCTGGGCTCGCGCTTGATCGGAGCCGCGTTCGACGCCTCCGGCATCGACACCCGCTTCACCGTCGTCGACGAGCTCGACCGCGCCGAGCGTGAAGGAGCGAGCGTCTTCTACGACGCGGCGAGCGGCCTCGTGCTCGATCCTGGGACGGCCACCCGCAATGCCCTGTACGCCGAACGCGCTCCCGAGCTCTTCACCGGGGCCGCACGCCGCGCCCTCGCCGCCGCCGCGGTGGAACCCGCTGACGTCACGCACGTCGTCACCGTCTCGTGCACCGGCTTCTACGCCCCCGGCCCCGACTACCAGCTCGTCCGGAGGCTCGGGCTCGCCCCGTCGACGCAGCGCTTCCACCTCGGGTTCATGGGCTGCTACGGAGCGTTCCCCGCGTTGCGGGCCGCCCGGCAGTTCTGCGAAGCCGACCCGGAGGCTGTCGTGCTCGTGGTCGCGGTGGAGCTCTGCACGATCCATCTGACCAGTTCGAACGATCCCGAGCAGATCGTGGCCAGCTCCGTCTTCGCCGACGGCGGCGCGGCGGCCGTCGTGACTGCGCGGGAGGCGCCTCCTGGCGTCCCGCTCCTCGTGCTCGATGCCCTCGCGACAACCCTCGCCGACGAGAGCGAGTCCGAGATGGCGTGGACGATCGGCGACCACGGCTTCACGATGCGACTCAGCAGCTATGTGCCCTCGATCATCGGGGCGAACATCGAGGGCGCGGTCGCCCCGCTCCTCGAGGGGGCGGCGCTCGGCGTGGGCGACGTCGCACGCTGGGCGATCCACCCGGGCGGGCGGAGCATCCTCGACAAGGTGCAGGGCGCTCTCGGCCTCGACGAGGAGCAGCTGCGGCCGTCGCGCGAGGTGCTGCGCACGAACGGCAACATGTCGAGCGCGACGGTCCTCTTCATCCTGCGGCGCCTTCTGCACGGCGAGGCGGCCGACGGCGAGCGGATCGGCGCGATGGCGTTCGGCCCGGGGCTGACCGTCGAGCTGGCGCTGCTGACCAAGCGGAGCGGGCCGTGATCCCTCGCGCCCCGCTCGCTCCGGATCTCCGCCACCGCGAGGTGTCCGAGCAGGAGCTGATGGACGATCCCGACTGCGACCGCGCCCTCCTCGACGCCACGTACGCGCGCTTCGGCCTCGTGAACCGGCTCGTGGCGGGCTGGCGCGGCCTCTACCGCTCGCGGGTGCGGCCTCTTCTGCGCGTGGACGAGCCGTTCCGTCTGCTCGACGTCGGCTCGGGAGGCGGCGACGTCGCCCGTGCGCTCGCGGGCTGGGCGCACGAGGACGGACTGCGTCTCACGATCACCGCGGTCGATCCCGACGAGCGCGCCTCCGTCTTCGCCACGTCGCAGCCCGCGACGGCCGGCGTCGAGTTCCGCCGGGCGAGCAGCGCCGAGCTGGTGGCCGAAGGCGAGCACTTCGACCTGGTGACGTCCAACCATGTGCTGCACCATTTGGGCCCGGAGGCGCTCTCCGCCCTGCTCGCGGACAGTGAGCGGCTCTCTCCGCGCTCGCTGCACAACGACATCGAGCGGTCACGACTGGCCTACACCGCCTATCTCCTGGCGACCCGCCCGATCGCGGCGGGCTCGTTCCTGCACTATGACGGTTCGCTGTCGGTGCGGCGCAGTTTCACGGCGCCGGAGCTGAGGGCCGTCGCGCCCCGGGGCTGGCGGGTCGAGCGGGCGGCGCCCTCGCGGTTGCTGCTCACGCGGGGGCTGTGATGGGCCGCGGCTGGCTGCGCGCGGCGGCCGTGAGCTACTCGGCGAACTGCGCCCTCGGCGTCGCGGTGGCGGCGGGGGTCGTCCGCACGGGCCGCTGGCACTGGATCCATCACGCGCTCTACATCTGCACGTCGATGCTGACCGCGGCGGCCTTCGTCACCCTGCGGCGCTCGGATCCGGGGGCCGCGTGGGCGCTCGCTCCGGCCGCCGTCCCCCTCGCGGTCATCCCCTTCGCCGGCACGCGCGGGAGGCGTCACCCGGCGATCGCGCTCGCCGCGGCTCCGTTCGTGGTCGCGGCGCTGCTGCGCTCCCAGCGCTGAGGCGTGGGCCACCGTGCGGCCGTCCGCCGCGCGCTCCTAGCGGGGAGGGTCGAGGTCGCGGTCTGAGGAGCCGGCGCGCCACGAGCGCAGCGCCTGGCCTCCGGCAATCGCGAGGATGAGCGCTCCGCAGGCCATGGTCACGAGGCTCGGCACCGAGACGCCGTGCGCCGCGACCGCCGTGTTGATGCCCGCGCCGAGCACGAACACGCCTCCCAGGAGGTACAGGATGGACCGGGTCTTCATCGTTCCACCGCTTCCGTCGGCTGGGACAGGACCCTGCGATGGTACCGTCCGTCCGCGGACGAGGCAGGATCGAGGCATGGAGTTCCTCGATGTCGTCCGCCGCCGGAAGACCACTAACGGCGCGTTCTTGCCCGACCCGGTCTCGGAGGAACACCAGCGCCTCCTCATGGAGGTCGCGGGCCGAGCGCCCTCGCAGCTCAACAGCCAGCCCTGGCGGTTCGTGCTGGTGGAGGAGCGCGAGACGATCGAGCGGATCGCGGCGATCAGCGGCGAGAGCATGACGACGGCGATGTCCAACGGCACGTTCTTCGAGCGCTACAAGCCGTACTTCCGCTTCAGCGCCGACGAGATGGAGCGCCGACGCGACGGGATGCTCTTCGACAGGCTGCCCGCCCCCCTCCGGCCGTTCACGAAGCAGGTGTTCACCAAGCGCGGGCAGTTCCTGATGAACTCGCTGCGGGTGCCGCAGGCGCTCGGCGAGGAGAACCGCAGGCTCGTCGCGGGCTCCCCTCTGCTGCTCGGCGTGATGCTCGACCGCTCCGAATACCGGCCGGGCGAGCTCTCCTCCTTCTACTCGGTGTTCAGCATGGGCGCCGCGATGGAGAACGTCTGGCTGACCACGGTCGAGGTCGGGATGGGCATCCAGTTCGTGTCCTTCCCGATGGAGGTGCCCGGCGCGTGGGCGCGGATCGAATCGCTGCTCGCGGTCCCGGCGGAGCTGGAGCTGATGGCGGTGTATCGGCTCGGCTATCTGCCTCCCGAGCAGCGGCGCCCGGCTATCGACTGGTCCTCCCATCAGCGCAAGCTGCCTTCGCAGTACGTGTTCCGCGGCACGTGCGCGACACCGCAGACCGGATGGGATGAGCCAGGGCGGGGGTGAGGCGAGACGCGCCTCTACGGTCGGGCGGACAGGCTGTCAATGGGGTGTCGGCGTGTCTCCGACCCGATTGCGCAGGGCGGGACCCGAGCGGATACCGTCCCCGAGGAGCCGTCCGTCTGGGACCGCCCGACGAACGAAAGGGCCCCGTGGCCACGCTCATCTACGGACCGCAGAACCTCGAGATCGAGTTCGAGGAGCGTGTCCTCGCGCACCTCAAGGTCGCCGTCCTCTCGAAGTTGCGTCGCAACGAAGCCTTCTCGCTCTCGTGGCTCGAGGACAGTTCGAGCGGTCATGGCCGCAGCTCGGTCTGGCTGCACCCGTCGGTGCCGCTGCACTTCCGTTTCACGGAGGCCCATCAGCCCAAGCTCAACCGGCAGTGGATCGAGCAGATGCTCAGCGTCGCGAGCATGCACGGCGAACTGTCGGTCCTGCCCGAACCGCAGGAGCCGCAGCAGGGCTCCTGAGGCCTGATGCGCACGGAAGGGCGGCCCGTCAACCCCGCCCCCTTTCGCGGGCCGCGGGCTAGCGTCGTGGGACAGCGTCCCGCAGAACCTCGGCGGGACGTCGACGGACGGAGACGACGATGACGAACACCGCACGAGCGACGAGCCTTCCCACGCTCACCCCGGTCGCGACTCCCCGCAAGGATCAGCAGGCGGAGCCCCGGCGTGTGCCCGACTCGGTGTCGGTCGCGTCGCAGCCCGTGATCGGCTGTCGGATCGACGTCAGCGGCAGGTCTTTCGTCGTCGAACTCGAGATGGCCGGCATCTTTTTGCGTCAGGTGCGCCGGAGCCTCCGCGAGGGCGAGGGCGGACTCGTGCTGCTGCGTCATGTGGAGGGCATCGAGATGATCCCGTTCTCGCGGGCCACGCCGTTCGAGGTCTCGGACATCGTGTGCCCCGAGGGGATCGAGCCCGCGGAGGCCCGTGCGGCGGTGGGCCTGCGCGCCCGTTGATCGCGTTCGGCCCTCGTCGCGGGCTTCGCTCTCGGTGTCCATGGAGGAGCCCCCTCGGGCGGCGGCGCTCCGGCACAGGGCGGCTGGGAGCGTCGCTGCCGGCCGCTCCGAGACTCAGCTCGGGAGCGAGGACTCGATCGCCGCGATGATCCGCGGATCGTCGGGCTCGACCGTCGGGCGGAAGCGGTGCACCGTGCCGTCCGCGGTGATCAGGAACTTCTCGAAGTTCCATTTCACCCGCCCGGCCTTGCCGTTCTCGTCCTTCGTTGTCGTGAGCGCGGCGTAGAGAGGGTGCGCGGAGCGGCCGTTCACCCGCACCTTCTCGAACATCGGGAAGGTGACGCCCCAGGTCGTCGAGCAGTACTCCTTGATGCGATCCTCGTCGCTCAGCTCCTGCAAGAACTGGTTGCTCGGAAACCCGAGCACCGTGAACCCGCGATCGCCGTAGCTCTTCTGGAGCGCCTCGAGCTTCTCGTACTGGGGTGCGAGGCCGCACCGGGAGGCGACGTTGACGATCAGCTGCACCGGCGGGTAGTCGGCGAGGGTCGACGAGGCGCCGTCGATCGTTGTGAGCGGGATGTCGGTGAGCGGAACGGACACGGGAGCTCCTTCGAGGCGGGGAGCGCCAGGCTATCGATCTCAGCCGTGCGTGGGCCGCGAGCCCTCTCTCTGCCTCGTTTCGACGGAGCCATCCCCCCGATCGACGCGAGCCCCTCCCCCGGCGGGCCCCTGTCGGCCACTCTGGAGACATGTCGTCCTCGTCGCCCCAGCTCGTCGTGGTCGGTGGGCGTCGCCTCCGGCTCACGAACCTCGAGCGGGTCGTCTATCCCGAAGCGGGGTTCACCAAGGCCGATGTCCTCTCCTATTACGCCGCCGTCGCCTCCGCGATGCTGCCGCACCTCGCCCGGCGGCCCGTGACACGCAAGCGGTGGGTCGACGGAGTCGGGACGGCCGAGCACCCGGGCGACGTCTTCTTCGAGAAGAACCTCCCCGCCTCCGCGCCGCACTGGCTGAGCCGCATCACCATCGAGCACTCGTCCCGCGCGGTCGACTACCCCCTGATCGACGAGGTCGCAGGACTCACCTGGCTCGCGCAGCAGGCGGCGCTCGAACTGCATGTCCCGCAATGGCGGGTCGACTCCGGCGGAACGCACCGCCCGCCGGACCGTCTCGTGCTCGACCTCGATCCGGGTGACGGCGCGGGCCTGGCCGAGTGCGCCGAAGTCGCGTTCTTCGCTCGCGAGCTGCTCGAGGGGATGGGACTGGCACCGCTGCCGGTCACCAGCGGGAGCAAGGGTGTCCACCTCTACTGCCCGCTCGACGCCTCCGCCTCGAGCGAGCAGGTCTCGGCCGTCGCGCACGAACTCGCCACAGCCCTCGAGGCCGATCATCGCGAGCTCGTCGTCTCGGACAGGAAGAAGACCCTCCGCGAGGGCAAGGTCCTCGTCGACTGGAGCCAGAACAGCGCCGCCGCGACCACCATCTCGCCGTATTCGCTCCGCGGGCGCCTGCTGCCCCGGGTCGCAGCGCCGCGCACGTGGGAGGAGCTGGGGGCGAGCGGCCTCCGCCACCTCGGGCCGGAGGAGGTGATCGAACGACTCCGCGCCTCCGGAGACCTGCTGCGTCCCCTGCTGGCCGCTCGTGGCGCAGGCCTCGAGCCGACTCCCGAGCGCCTCGCCGGCTTCGCGGCGACCGCCACCTCCGCCGATCGGCTCGCCACCTACCGCAGCATGCGCGACGCCGCGAAGACGCCCGAGCCGGTTCCCGCAGGGGAGTCGGCGAGGTCGGGCTCTGGCGACACCTTCGTCATTCAGGAGCATCGCGCGCGGCGCCTGCACTACGACTTCCGGCTCGAGCACGACGGCGTGCTAGTGAGCTGGGCCGTGCCGAAGGGACCGCCGCTCGACGGCGACCCCGACCGGCTCGCCGTGCAGACCGAAGATCACCCGCTCGAGTACGCGACCTTCGAGGGCACCATCCCCGCGGGCGAGTACGGAGGCGGTGAGGCGCGCATCTGGGACGAGGGCAGCTACACCCTTGAGAAGTGGCGGGAGGGCGACGAGGTGATCGCCGTGTTGACCGGGCGGAACGACGGCGGGCTCGGCGGCCGGCCTCGGCGATACGCGCTGCTGCACACGGGAGCCACGGGCGGGCGCGGCGATGCACAGAACTGGCTGCTGCACCTCATGGCGCCGGACTCCTCCTCGCGCGCGCGATCCGGGCGCGGAGCCGCCGCGCGCGGGACAGCGGGCGCCTCCGCGCGTCTCGGCGTGCCCGCGGCCGACGTCCGGCCCATGCTCGCGACCGCCGGCCGCCCCTCGGATGTCCACCCCGACTCCGCCATCGAGATGAAGTGGGACGGCTACCGCGCGCTCGTGCAGAGACGCGGAGAAGCGATCACCCTCACGAGTCGCAACGGCAACGACCTGACGGCGACCTTTCCCGACCTCCTCGCGCCGCTCGCGCAGGCGGTTCCGGTCGACGCGGTTCTCGACGGCGAGATCGTCGCACTCGATGCGCGAGGCCGTCCCGACTTCGGTCTGCTCCAGACGCGCGGCGGGCTGACGACGCCGCGCGAGATCGAGGCGGCGGCGCGAGAGACGCCGGTGCACCTCATGGTGTTCGACCTGCTGACGCTCGACGGCACGGACGCGACTGCGCAGGGCTATGACGCCCGTCGCGCCGCACTCGAACGGCTCGTCGCCGAGAACGAGCAGGTGCACGTGCCAGCGGCCTTCGACGGCGACCTCGACGAGGCGATGGCGACGAGCCTGGCGCTCGGCCTGGAGGGGGTCGTGGCCAAGCGTCGCGACGCGCGCTACCGCCCAGGCGTCCGCTCGAGCGAGTGGGTCAAGCTCACCCACCATCGCGTGCAAGAGGTCGTCATCGTCGGCTGGCGCGACGGCGAGGGAGGCTTGCGGGGCTCGGTCGGCTCCCTGCTCACGGCGATCCCCGACGATGATGGCCGGCTCGTCTATTCCGGTCGGGTGGGCACCGGCTTCAGCGATCGCGAGCGTCGCGGGCTCGTCGATCGCTTGGCCAGGCTCACGAGCGACGAGCCGGCGGTGTCGGTCCCTCCGCTCGAGTCCCGCGGAGTGCACTGGGTCAGGCCGGTGCTCGTCGGCGAGGTCCGTTACCGCGAGCGCACCGCCTCCGGAACGTTGCGGCAGCCCGTGTGGCGCGGCTGGCGCGCCGACAAGGCGGCGTCAGAGGTGCGCAGCGAGGAGCCGCGACGCTGACGACCCCCGCGCAGGCTGGCGAGATCCTCCGCCCTGGTGTCTCGCCGGAGCACGGCGAGCACGGGTCAGCCTCGGGCGGCCCGGCGAGCGGCGACCGCCGTGACCCGCGTGGGCACCAGGATCTCGAGCAGGTCCTCCACCCCGTCAACACGTCGCGGCGGAGTCTCGGCCCGCTGCGAACAGGCGCGGTACGTCGGCGGATGCGTCGGAAGCACGTGCCCGATCACGCGCCCCTTCTCCCACACCGTGAGCAGGACGGCGCCGTCGCTCTCATCGGGAGCGCCGATCTCGAAGACGCGACCACGCACGATGGCACGTTGAGGCTCCTTGCGAGCTAATCGCACCCAGAACGGGATCTCGCAGGTCATGCCGCACCGCCCTCTCCGACCGGGGACAGCAGCGTCCCCGAGCCCGACCCTCCGGCTCTCCACCGGTTTGTCGGTCGGGCCCTACGGTATGGCGGGTGCCGGCCCGTGGATCAGGGGCTTTACGTCTCCCCCCAGGGGTGTTAGCGATGCCCGCAGCCCCGCCCGGGGCCTCAGAACTCCAACCCGCTCTCGACGTCGAAGTCCGAGGTGATCGGATGAACGGCGGGCTGGACAGGGTGAGTCCCGGTGAGAGCGTCAATGCGAGAGCGGATGCGCCTAATCTCGTCCGTGTTGTCCGGTTCGGGTAGATCGGAGGGAGTCGTCTCCACCACCAACGCGGACGCCGCATTCACCAGGAAGGTGACCCGGACCGTCGCACCGTCCGCCCCGATCCCGAGGTACTCGACGTCGTCGGCCTGGCTTCGCGCGGCGAGCGCGACGGCGTACTCGACCAACGCGTCGGCCGCGTCGTCGCCCACCACAATCGTCTTGTCCGCGAAGAGGATGTGCTTCATAGGGCCTATCCTCGACGCCCGTCCCCGGGAGGAGTGAGACGGTTGACAGCTCCGACATCTGGGCGCATGCGCCTGCCGAAACACCTCCTACCAGAAGAGCGCCCGTCTGGCAGCCCCGCTTGTCCCCCGCACCCCGGTGCGAGACAGTGGAAGAAGGCCGCCCGCGGCCTCGAGGGAGCCTGGAGACGCCGAGATGGGAAAACTTCACTACGACGGCACTATCGAGATCGACTTTGAGGACAGGGTCCTCGCGCACCTCCAGATCGTGATCACGGCGAAACTGAGACGGAACGAATCGTTCCTCCTCAGCTGGAGGGATGACCACAGCATGGGCGACGGCCGGAGCGCGATCTGGCTGCACCCCTCGCACTCGCTGCGCTATAAGTACTTCGGTGGGCGGATGCCACGCATCAACCCCGCGTGGATCGCTGCGCTCACCGATCTCGCGAACTCTTCGGGCGGCCTGTACATCATCTCGGAGCCGCCCGAGCCCGTACGGCCGCCCGAGCGAGAGCCGCACCCGTGAAACGTCTCGACATCGTCTATAACGGCATGCCTTATACGGTCGGCGACCGCACTGTCGACGAGTTCCGGGCCGAAGTCGACGCCGCCCTGGCCTCTTCTGCCCCCCAGTGGCTCAGGGTCAATTACGGAGAGGGGCGCACGAACTCCGCTCTGATCCTGATCACTTCGCACACCGCGCTGACCATCGTCACCAATGACTTCGATGCTGAGAGCGCGCTCTGATCTCCGTGGACTCCTCACTATCCGACTCCGCGCACCCCTCATCCCGGGAGAGGTGGCGGCTAGGGTGAACGCGATGACCGACTCCGACGCCCTCTACGGACCGTATCTGCGCGGCTATCCCGTCGACGGCGTTGCGATCTCAACCCTCGGCGGCCCGTTCGGAGGCGAGACCGTCGCGGCCAGCGACGACACGGCTACGCGACTCGACGAGATCCAGCTCGACCTGGGCGAGGGCCCCTGCTGGGACGCGGTGCGGGACACGGCACCCGTCTCAGTGCCCGACACCGCCTCCGAAGCCCGCTGGCCGCTCTTCAGCGACGCCGTCGCCGCGATCGACATCCGCTCGGTCTTCGCGTTCCCGCTCTCGATCGCCGGGCTCTCAATCGGGGCTATCGACCTCTACTCGCGCCGGCCGCGCAGCCTCAGTCGCGCCGAGCTGAACGGCATCACCGCCTCCTCCGCGGCAACCGCACTCCTCGTCCTCGCGGCCGTCCTGCGGGATGGCGAGGAGGCGGAGAACGACGAGAGCAGCAACCCGCGCTCGCGACGAGAGGTGCACCAGGCGACGGGCATGATCATCGCCCGATACCGCACGTCTCCTGAGGAGGCACACCTCCTGCTCCGAGCGCATGCCTTCGCCCAGCGTCGTGCGGTCATCGACGTCGCGAAAGACATCGTGAGCCAACACGACGGATTCCCCGACCGACCCCTCACGACCGAGGACGAAGAATGGTGACGAACGCCCGCGAGAGCCGCGTCATCCAGACGTTCGTCGCTCTCTCCGACACGCTCGTCGACGACTACGACGTCGTCGACTTCACACAGACGCTGGTCGAGAGCAGTGCGACTCTGTTCGATGCCGTGTCGGCCGGGCTGGTGCTCGCCGATCCCAGCGGCGCCCTCGAGGTGCTCGCCTCGACCGATGAGGATGCCCGGCTGATCGAGCTCCTGCAGCTCGACCGGGGCTCTGGCCCCTGCATCCGCTGCTACGAGACCGGTGCCCCCGTTGTCGTGCCCGACACCCGGAGGGTCGACGACAGCTGGGCCGAGTTCCGCGAGCTCTCGATCGAGCTCGACATCCGCTCCGCGCACTGTGTCCCGATGCGGTCCCGCGGCACGACGATCGGTTCGCTGAACCTGTTCCAGGCCGCCACCGGGGCTCTCGACGGTGACGACATCGCTCTCGTTCAGGCGTTCGCCGATGTGGCCACCGTGGGGATCCTGCACCAGCGCGCGCTACGCGAGAGCGTCGTCACGCAAGAACAGTTGCAGCACGCGCTCGACAGCCGGATCCTCATCGAGCAGGCCAAGGGCATCCTCGCCTACGCGCACCACATCACGGTCGAGCGGGCATTCGAGGTGCTGCGGTCGCGGTCGCGGTCGACGTCGACGCCCATCACGACGCTCGCACAGGAGATCATCCGCGACTACCGCCGCCCGCCTCAGTAGTCCTCTCTGCCGTCCCAGTCGGCCCGCGGGTCGGCATCGGAGGCGCCCACGCCGTTCAGCGTGCCCTCCAGTTCCGCGATGCGGCGCAGGAGGTCCTCGCTCGACTCGGGAGCGCCTGAGCTGCCGATGATGGCCAACGGCATGCCGAACCCGAGGGTCAGCACCACCGTGGAGTCCGGCGCCGAGTCATCGGAGAGTGTCACCGCTTCCGCTCTGAACCGTTCGGCGAGGGCCAGCGAGTAGCGGAGCACCGCATCGGCGATTGCATCGTCGAGCGTTAGGGAGCCTCCGATGTGGAGAAGTGTCTTCATGCGTGGTCCTCGTTCGTAGACAGACAGGAGTCGACATCGGGGACCGGGACGCCGTGGGTACACGCTATGCCACGACGGCACGCCCGCGCAGGTCCTCGCCGAGCCAGTACGGCTTCGGAGCGCCCAGAATGATGATCGTCCGGGAGGCCGCACATGTTAACGTGAACACATGCGCCGCCTCTCAGGAGGCTCGCACCACCCCTTGATCGGAAAGGTCTCGACGATGAGACGACGCTCCTTGGAGCCCACCCGGCCCGCACCCCGCCGCCGCGCCCGCTCCCTGCTCCTCTCCGCACTCGCCTGCACGAGCGTCGCCCTGACCGGCGCGCTGGTGCCCGTCTCCGCCTCCGCGGCCGCTCTCCCCGCCCCCACGGCCCACTACGACATGTCGCACGCCGGATCGAGCCTGCTCGACATCTCCGTGAACGGTCGCAACGCGACCCTGACCGGTCTCACCGATGCCTCCTTCGTCGATGCCGGCGGCGACGCTGTCGCGCGGTTCAAGAACGACGGCTACGCCTCCCTCCCGCAGGGACTCGTCACCGGTACCGACAACAACTTCTCGGTCGAGTACACGGTCAAGACGCAGACGGCGGCCAACCAGTTCGGTTGGGTGATCGGCGACGGCGTCGGCCCGTGGAACACCACGCAGCTCGGCAACCACGTCTTCGTGAACCCGCTCTCGCCCGACGGCGGCAATCAGGTCCTCGCGGGCATCCGGGTCAAGGACTCGGGCAACGGCGAGACCCGCCTCCCCTTCGGCGGCGGGCTCAACCCCGGCTTCACCACCCTGACGCTCGTCGGCTCGGGCCAGACGCTGACGCTCTACCGCGATGGCACGCAGATCTCGACGACGACCCACACCGCGTCGATGGCGAACATCGTCCCGACCGGATCCACACTCGGCTACCTCGGCCGGTCGCTGTACACCGGAGACGCCCTGCTCACGGCCGACGTCACCGACGTCAAGTTCTGGGACACCTCGCTCACCGCGGACCAGGTGACCGCGAGCATGCCCACGGCCGCGTCCAAGGCGGCCTCGACCTCGGCGCTGCTGCGCTCCGACGTCCTGCCTGTGCTGCTGGCGGGCAACCCCGCCCTCGACCGCGTGTCCAGTTCCCTGACGCTCCCCGCCTCCAGCAGCGGCGTCGCTCTGAGCTGGGCGTCGTCCGCGCCCTCCGTCGTGTCGAACACCGGAGTCGTCTCGCGCACGATCACCAAGGACACCCCGGTCACGCTCACGGCAACAACCAGCCTCGGCACCACGCTCACCTTCGACGTCGTCGTGCTCGCACCACGCATCAACGACGACCTCGACGCACTGCAGCTCACTCCTCGCACCACCGAGAACCTCCCCCTCGTAGTGACCGGGCCCAAGAACGGCACCGCCATCACGTGGACCTCCTCGGACCCTGCGCTGGTCACCGGCACGAACACCTCCTACACGCCCCCGGCGGTCGGGTCGGCCGACCCGTACCGCGGCGGAGGAGTCGTGACGCGGCCGGCCTACGGCGCGGGCGACAAGACGGTCACCCTGACCGCGAACGCGACGCTCAACGGCGCCTCGGAGTCGCGCTCCTTCACCGTCTCCGTGGCGGAGCTGGGCCGCAAAGCGCCCGATGCTGGCTACGCCTCGGCGTACTTCAAGTCGGACGGTGACGAGAAGATCTACCAGGCGGCCACGTCCGGCAACGACTTCTTCACCTTCTCGCCGGTGAACAACGGCCAGGCGGTCATCACGTCGACGACCGACACCCGGGGATTGCGCGACCCGTTCATCCTCCGATCGCACAACGGCGACAAGTACTACATGGTCGCGACCGATCTGTGCATCTCCTGCGGCACCGGCTGGGGCCCCGCCCAGTCCAACGGCAGCCTCAAGATCGAGGTCTGGGAGTCGACCGACCTGGTCACGTGGACGCGCACCAACGGCGCCGACACGGGCATCACGGTCAATCAGCCCGCCGCGGGCATGACCTGGGCGCCCGAGGCGTACTGGGACGACGCACTCCAGTCGTACGTCGTCTTCTTCTCCTCGCGCCTCTACTCCGACGCGACGCACAGCAACACCGACAAGCTCTACTCCCGCGTCTTCTCGGTGATCACTCGCGACTTCCGCACCTTCACCTCCCCGCCGACCACGTGGCAGGACACCGGTTTCGCGCGGATCGACTCGACGGTCACCAAGATCGGCGACACCTACTACCGCTTCACCAAGAACGAGGAGGGCGGCGCGGCCGACGGCCTCGAGGCGGGCAAGGACATCTTCCTCGAGAAGTCGAAGGTGCTGACCGCGCCGACGACCTCGTCGAACTGGAACGCCGACCCGTCGAAGACGTGGCAGCTGACCGACACGAACATGACGTCGCTCGAGACCGGCCAGGCGGGTGAGGGGCCCGAGATCATCAAGCTGAACGCGGGCGACCCGAACGACACGACGGGCACGGGCGACGGCTACGCGTTCCTCGTCGACAACTACGGCAGCGGCGGCTATCGCGCCTTCGTCACCAGCGGCGCCGCCATCGCCGGCAGCTCGCAGGCCTCGCGCCTCTCGAAGTCGGCCGACTGGAACGTCTCGACGAAGGGCGGCCTGCCGGCGAGCCCGCGGCACGGAGCGTTCGTGAGCGTCCCGCAGACCGTCCTCACCGCGATGAGGAGCTGGACGTCTGTCGCCGCCGTCGACTCGACGACCACCCTCGCCGTCAGCGGCGGCACGGCGACGGCCACCGTCGCGGCGGCGGACAAGGGGCAGGTCGTCGGCACGGTCACGTTCGCCGGAGGCTCGTGGACGAGCACCGTCCCGCTCTCGGGCGGCACCGCGCGCGCCACGGTCCCGGCGGGAGTGGGCAGCGTCACCGCCTCCTACAACGGCTATGCGGACAAGCTCGTGAAGACCTCGACCTCGGCCCCGGTCTCGCTCGACACCCTCGAGCTGGCCCCGGCCGCCTCGACGCGGTGCATCGCGGGCAAGGTCGTGCTGACGGTGACGGTCAAGAACAACGACACCGCCGCGGCCGACATCACGGTCACGACCGGCTACGGCACGAAGACCTTCGCCTCGGTCGCTCCCGGGTCCTCGGCGTCGGCCGCGTACAGCACGCGCCTGAAGTCGACTCCGGCCGGCTCGGCCACGGTGACCGGCTCGGCGAGCGGGCAGCCTCCGTTCTCGGCGGCCGTCCCCTTCGCCTCCGCGAGCTGCTGACACCCTGAGACGTACAGAGGGGCCTTTTCTCCCGCCACTGGCGGAGAAAAGGCCCCTCTGTACGTCTCCGCTCTCGTTCAGCGCGTCCGAGCCAGGAGGTCGGCATGGTGCAGCTCGGCGACGTTGGGGTGCGCGCGGAGGCGGTACCGCAACGCGTTCTCGCCGTACGTCTCCAGGATGGGCGCGTTCGTCGGGTCGACCGAGAGGCCTGATTTCAGGTCCTCGGGCAGCGGCAGCGAGGGCATCGTCGCCGACAGCGCCGGGTTGAAGAAGTACGGGATCGAAATGCGGTCGGTGCCGACGAGCGGCGAGATCACTCGGTGCAGCGTGGCCTTGAGGTAGCCGCCGGTGGCCAGCTCGAGCATCTCGCCGATGTTCACGACGAAGGCGCCGGGGAGGGCCGGTGCCTCGATCCACTCGCCGCCGTGCTCGACCTGCAATCCGCCCTTGCCCGGTTCGACCAGCAGGAGCGTCAGCACGCCGCCATCGCGATGCGCGCCGACTCCCTGCTGGGGCTCGGGGTCGGAGGTGCCCGGGTACCGGACGACCTTCACCAGCGAGAACGGCTTCTCGGCGAAAGCCTCGTCGAAGACGTCGGCCGGCGCATCGAGGGCAACGGCCCACGTGCGGAGCAAGCGGATCGCCACCGCGGCCAACTCCGCGTGCCAGCGCTCGAAGAGCACGCGGAACTCGGGCAGTGCCTCCGGCCACAGGTTCGGACCCTCGAGTCGCTCGTAGTCGGGCACGCCCGGCCCCGCCTCGACGACCGGGCGCTCGATTCCGATGTCGACCTGCTCGCGGTAGTCGACGTCTCCGTTGGTGAGCTCGGCACCGAAGCGGGTGTAGCCCCGGAACTGCGGGCTCGCCGTGTTCTCAATGGCGAGCTTCTCCTCCTCAGGGAGATCGAAGAAGCGACGGGAGACCGCGAGGACCTCGTCCAGCAGCTCGTGCGGCACGCCGTGGCCGGTGAGGTAGAAGAAGCCCACGTCGTGCGTGGTCTCACGGAGGTCGCGGCGGAAGGCGGCGGCCTCCGCCTCCCCGTGGTCGAGGCGGGACAGGTCGAGGATGGGCAGCGCGTCGGTCATGACCCGAGCCTCGCGCAGGACGCTGGGCGGCGGTCGATTGTTACGACAACCAAAACGGCGGGTCCCGCCGATGCCGGGCGAGCACGCTCCCCTGCACCGGCCGGACCCGCCGGTCGTCGCCGAGTGTTACGGCGTAGGCATGCCGCCGTTGACGTGCAGAGTCTCGCCGATGACATAGCTCGACTCGGGCGATGCCAGGAACACGTAGGCGGGGGCGAGCTCGGCCGGCTGACCCCAGCGTCCGAGCGGCGTCTGCGAGCCGACCTCCGGAAGCTTCTCGGGCGGCTGGCCGCCCGCGGTTTGCAGCGGAGTCCAGATCGGACCAGGAGCGACGACGTTCACGCGGATCCCCTTCGGAGCGAGCTGCTGCGCGAGCGCCTTCGAGAAGGTGTTGATCGACGCCTTGGTCGTGGCATAGTCGACGAGCGTCGGCGACGGCTGGTAGGCCTGGATCGACGAGGTGCTGATGATCGTCGAGCCGGGCGCGAGGTGCGGCACGGCCGCCTTGGTCATCCAGAACATCGCGTAGACATTGGTCTTGAAGGTCTCGTCGAACTGCTCGTCCGAGAGCTCGAGGAAGTCCTCGACCGACTGCTGCTTGCCGGCATTGTTCACGAGGATGTCGAGACCGCCGAGACCCTCGACCGCCGTCGCCACGGCCCCGACCGCGAAGTCGTGGTCGGTGATGTCGCCCGGGATCGCGACCGCGGTGCGTCCCGCCTCCTCGATGAGCGCCACGACCCTCTGCGCGTCGGACTCCTCCTCGGGGAGGTAGACGATCGCCACGTCGGCGCCCTCGCGCGCGTAGGCGATGGCGACGGCCGCACCGATACCGGAGTCGCCGCCGGTGACGAGGGCTCGACGTCCGGCGAGGCGGCCCGAGCCCCGGTAACGGGACTCACCGCGGTCGGCGCGGTCCTCCATCTTCGAGTCGAGTCCCGAGCCCTCTTGGTACTGCTCCTCGGTGTCGATGTCCGCGTACATCGAGGCAGGATCGCGGAAGGTGTACTGGTCGTCGGTGCTGCTCTCTGAGGTCATCCTTCGACGCTAGGCGCGCCAGCACCGAGAGCGCGGGTGGTTGACAGCCTCGGGCACAGCGCGCACGCGAGCCGGCGATCGGCGAGAATAGGGAGGTGACCCGCGACGATTCCCTGGCCTTCGACACCACGACGCTGCCGGGCTGGCGGCATGCCTACTCCGGCAAGGTCCGCGATCTGTACACCCCCGACGACACCGACCCGGTGCTCGGAGCCGAGCGGATGCTCGTCGTCGCGAGCGATCGGGTCAGCGCCTTCGACACGGTCCTCGAACCGGGCATCCCCGGCAAGGGCGAACTGCTGACGACCCTCTCGCTGTGGTGGTTCGGGCAGCTCTCGAACATCCCCCACCACCTCGTCGAGGGCGACATCCCGACGCCCGTCCGCGGCCGGGCGATGCTCGTGAAGACGCTGGACATGTTCCCGATCGAATGCGTCGTGCGCGGCTACCTCTCGGGCAGCGGCTGGAAGGAGTACCAGGCCACCGGCTCCGTCTGCGGCATCGCGCTCCCCGAAGGGCTCGAGGACGGCGACCGCCTGCCCGAGCCGCTCTACACGCCCGCGTGGAAGGCCCCGCAGGGCGAGCATGACGAGAACATCTCGTTCGAGCGCTCGGTCGAGATCGTCGGCGCCGACGCGGCGGAGGCGTTGCGCACCCTGTCGCTCCGTATCTACGACGAGGCGGCCGTGATCGCCCTTGCGCGCGGCGTGCTGCTCGCCGACACCAAGTTCGAGTTCGGCGTCGACCGCGCGAGCGGCGTCGTCACGCTCGGCGACGAGGTGCTCACGAGCGACTCCTCCCGCTACTGGGATGCGGACGCCTACGCGGCCGGTCGACGCGGCCTGTCGTTCGACAAGCAGATCGTCCGCGACTGGATGGCCGCGAACTGGGACGGCAGGGGAGTCCCGCCGACCCTCCCCTCCGAGATCGTGGAACGCACGGCCGCGCGCTACCGCGAGCTGATCGAGCGCTTGATCCGCTGAAGCTCCGGGACGACCCATGGACGACGACCGACCCCGCGTCCGGCTCGAGGCCGGCGGCGAGGATCCCGACGAGGCCCGCCACAGGCTCGCGCGGCTGTACAACGGCGACGACTGGCTCGCGGCCACCACCGACTCCGACTTCGCCTACCGCTACGCGGCGCTCGGCGACACGGGGATGACCCTCCGCACCTCGCGCATGTCCGGCCGGCTGGCCGGGGGCGTCGGCGTCTCGAACGACCTCGTCGTGCAGTGGATCGTCGCCGGTTCCGGCCGCATCGACGTCGACCGCACGTCGATCGTGATGCAGCCGCACCGACCCGTGCTGTTCCCGGTCGGTCGACCGTTCGCTTTCGACTACGTCGACTTCGACCAGCGGCTCCTCCACCTCGACCGGGGAGTCGTCGATCGCGTAGCGGCCGAGCGCGGCCTGCTCGGCCCGCTGAGCTTCGACTCGGCGCATCAGGCCGACGATCTTGCGCTGCAACGCTGGCGCCGGGCCGTCGCCGACTCCGCGCGTGCCCTCCGCAGCGAGCGCGTCGATCCGCTGCTCTGGGACGAGCTGACTCGGGCGACCGCCTCCGCTCTCCTCGGACTCGTGCCCCCGCGCTCCGCGCCGGTCCCACCCGAGCTGCTCGTCCCGCGCAACGCCCGGGTGCGCCTCGCGGTCGAGTTCATCCACGCCCACTGCGCCGAGCCCATCGGCCCGACCGAGGTCGCCGCGGCGGCGGGCCTCACGGTGCGCGGCCTCCAGTCGGCGTTCCACAGGGTGCTCGGGATGCGCCCGCTCGCCTACCTGAGGCTGGTGCGGCTCGACCGGGTCCGCGCTGAGCTGCTCGCCGCGGACCCGCATGAGACGACGGTGCTCGAGCTGGCGCAACGCTGGGGGTTCGGCAATCCCGGCCGGTTCAGCGTGGCGTTCGCGGCTCGTTTCGGGGAGCCGCCGAGCACGACCCTGCATCGTTGACGGCGGGGCCTCAGGAGGCGGCGGGCTGCGATTCGAGGATGCCGCTCAGCTCGCGGAGCAGCGTGGCGGCATTCGCCGCCTGCGCTGCCGGGATGCCGTCGGTGAAGCGCCGGATCGCACCGTAGGCCGGGCCGTCGGTGACCCCGAGGCCCTGCTGCGCCGCTTCGGTGAGACAGAGGATGCGCCCGCGCCCGTCCGAGGGGTCGAGGACTCGGTCGACGTAGCCGGCGCGGACGAGACGGTCGACGAGGAGCGAGACCGCGGCGGTCGTGATGCCGAGGCCGCTGGCGAGGCCGACCGCACGGACGATCTCGCCGCCGCGCTCGCCGACTCCGATGATGCGCAGGGCCGCGAGATCGGTGGTGCCGATGCGCAGGCGCCGCTCCACACGGGAGTCGTAGTCGCGCTCGGCGGTGCGCAGTCGCGTGAGTAAAGCGAAGAGATCAGGTCGTGCGGCCATGGCATGGCACCTTCCGAGCGGCAGGCGCCCCGAGCGGGAACTCGCTGCGCCCATCGAACCACTTCTGCGCGCGGTGCGCGTGCCTGTACCGAAAGCGCACTCGACTCCCCCTTCGTTAGCTAACCGACTTAGCAAGTACGTAAGGTCGTCTCGACGGCATGCCCTCTGGCGCGCCGAGGGAAGAGGTGCAGGATGGGACGACTGCTGTACGGCGCGCCCGCCAGTGCCCATCCTTTCGACGACCGCGCGCTTGCTCACCTGCAGACCGTCATCACCTCCCGGTTCCGTCGTGGTGAGGGCTTCCTCCTGACCGTCGAGGACGAGGACGGTCGACGTTCCGAGCTGTGGCTGCATCCCAGCATTCCCACGCGCTACGAGTACGACGACACCAGCGCTGTCGAGCTGAACCCGTACTGGCTGCGGGAGCTCTCCCACGCCTCCCATGGCCGGCTCGGCCTGCACCTGCTGCCCGAGCCCGATGTCGGCCCCGATCCGCGAGCGAAGAAGATTCCTGCATGAGCGATCACAACGGCACCCTGTTCCGTCGAGGCGGAACCGTGCGCTTCGTACGCTGGATCTCGTCGCGCGACGGCGGCTGGGCTCCTGAGATCGTGCAGGGACGCTACCTCGAGCGTGACGACGCCGGCTGGCTGGTCGATATCGGGGGCACTCCGACGGTGCTCGCGAAGGACGACTGGGCCGTCTACCGCTGATCCTGCGGGCGGAGCTGCGGCAGGGCACGTTCCCGCGGAGGGAGACCGCCGTCATCCGCGAGGCGCCCGTCGCGCACGATCAGCTGTAGAGCGACTCCGGGACCTGGAGTCCGTAGATGGCGCGGCCGGAGGACCAGATCGCCGAGCACGCGGCGCGGAGGAGGTCGGTCGTATCGTCTCCGGCCGCCACGATCACGACGGAGTCGCCCTCTATCCGCACCTTCGCTCCGCGGACCGCATGCGTTCCGTTGCGAGACACCGTGGTCGCGGGATAGGGCAGATGCAGCTCCCGCAGGTCGCCGAGGATGTACTGCGGGCGTGACGTCGCGTCGGCGGCGAGGAGCTGCTTGGCCCGGTCGATCCCGGTGAGCACGTGGGCGCTGTCCATGCCTGCTGCGTGCGCACCGGCGATGTCGGTATCGAGGCGGTCGCCGAGGAACAGCGGATTCGTGGATCCGAATCTGGCCGTGGCGGCGTCGAAGATCGCCCGCTCCGGTTTACCGGCGACGACGGGGAGGCGCCCGACGGCGGTGTGCACGGCGGAGACGAGTGTGCCGTTGCCTGGAGCGATCCCCCGCGCGACCGGGATCGTCCAGTCCGTGTTGGTCGCGACCCACGGGATTCCGGTGTGCAGCGCGAACGCCGCCTCGGCGAGGTGTTCCCAGCCGACGGCGGGGGCGAAGCCCTGGACGACCGCGGCGGGGGACTCCTCTGCGCTGCGCGTGACCACGAAGCCGGCCCGCTCGACCTCGGACGTGAGACCTTCGCCGCCGACGACCAGCACGGTCGAGCCGACGGGCACCAGTCCAGCGAGCAGCACGACGGCGGCTTGAGGAGACGTGACGACGTCCTCAGGCCGCACACTCAATCCGAGATCGGACAGGTGCCCGGCCACGGAGGCGTCGGTGCGCGACGCGTTGTTGGTGATGTACCCGACGCGGAGGGACTCGCTCGCGCGGTTGAGGCTCTCGACGGCGAACGGGATCGCGTCGGCCCCCTTGTAGACGACACCGTCGAGGTCGGCCAGCACGGCATCGCGGCCGTCGAGGGGGGAGGGGTCAGTCGTCCTGCTGCGGAACATCGGCGCCCTCCTCCTCGACGACCTCGATGGTCTCGTCGTCTCCTCCACCCTCCGCGGCGGATACAGCGCGCTCGGCGATGTCGGCGCGACGCTGCCACTCCGCCGCCTCCTCCGTGCGCCCGAGCTCCTCGAGCACGACGGCGTAGGCGGCGAACAGACCGGGACTGTACGAGAATGCACGGTCGGGATCGAGCTGAGGGATCTCGAGCTCCATCAGCGCGAGCTCCACCTGACCGAGGTCGAGGCGTGCACCCGACATCGCGATGGCGAGCGAGACCTGGGCGCCGGGGCTGAGCGTCGTCCGGTCCAGGGATCGGCCGAGCTCGAGTGCCTTGTCCGGCCGGCCGACGCCGCGCTCGGAGTCGACCATCAGGGGCACCTGCTCGTCGGATCCCGAGATACGTCGGAAGGTGCGGAGCTCGCGCAGCGCGAGGGCGAAGTCGCCGGTCGCGTAGGCAGAGATGGCGAGCGACTCCCGCACGACCGCAATGCGGCCTGCGCGGCGCGCTGCCGAGAGCACGTGTCGATGGGCGAGCTCCGGGTCTTCGTCGAGGAGGCGCCCTGCCATCACCAGGTGTCGCGCGACCCACTCGGCGTTGTCTTTCGAGAGGGTACGCAGCTCGTTGCGGGCGACCTTGTCGAGGTCTTTGGCCTGCACATCGTCCGGTAACTCCGGGTCGTCGTGCCGGGGGCGGACCGACTGGAGGGAGCGCCGCTCACGCTCCTCCTCGGAGAGCTCGGGCTCCTCGCGCGGCCCACCACGTCCGGCGAAGCCGTCGCGACCGCGGGTGCCACGGTCTCCCCCGCCCCGGCGATCGTCCGACCAGGGGCGCGATCCTCCGTCTCGGCTACCGCCCTCGCGGCGCGCACGGGAGTCTCCGCCGCCAGACGACCGGACGCCTCCCTCGCGATTCGGACGCGCATCACCCTCGCGACGGGGGCGCGCGTCACCCTCACGCCGAGGACGGGCGTCACCGTCGCGTCGGGGACGGGAGTCGCCCTCACGTCGGGGACGGGAGTCACCCTCTCTGCGGGGACGGGCGTCGCCGTCTCTGCGGGGACGGGCGTCGCCGCCGGCCGGAGACCGGAAGCTACCCTCGCGATTCGGACGCGCATCACCCTCACGCCGAGGGCGGGAGTCTCCGCCGCGATCGGCACGTGAGCCACCGGCACCGCCGCGACCCGAGGGCCGGTCAGAGCCCGCCGAACGCGGAGGCCGCTCGTCGCGCCGTCCGGATCCCCGGTCGTTGCGGTCGGATGCTGCGTCGTCCATGCGTTCCTCGCCTGTCGTGATGGTGCTCTGTGGAGTTGGCCCGCCGTCCGGCGGATGAGACGGCCGCAACCGTCGCACCACCCTACTCGCACCGCGTTCGATGGAGCCGAAGGGGCGAGGTGGTGGTTAAACAGCGATGGCCACCCGTGTGGGTGGCCATCGTGAATGGTGTCCGGCGGTGTCCTACTCTCCCA
>NZ_JADKSO010000003.1 GCF_015351245.1 Rathayibacter sp. VKM Ac-2879 | reverse complement strand
GCAGCGCTCGGCCGCTTCCTCTCCACCGACCCAGTAGAGGGAGGAGTGGACAACGACTACAACTACCCTCTCGATCCGATTAACAAGCTCGACCTTTCGGGCAAGCTCTCGGCAGACTCTGCAGAGAAGTATGCGAAAAATGGGTACGCCATCACTGCTGGCTCCGGAGGTATTAAGGCTTCCAAGGGATCTAATGCGCCCTCGATCAGTTCCGTGTTCCCGAGCCTGCCGGGCCCTGTAAATAAACAAGTCAAGTTGTTCGCCTCTGGATTTGGAGACGCATCAATCGTACTTACGGCCCTAACGCTACCGGCTATGTTGCTGGGACCAGAGGTTTCTTTGGCGGTGCTCGCGGTAGCCAGTGAGACAGGAAGTATATCCACCGGCTTGTATTGCCTTGCAGGCCCGAGCACGCCAAATTGCTTGGTGGGCGCAGGTTTCTCGGCCGTAGGTCTCGGTTTCTTAGGACATTTTGGACGCCATGTGCCCGACGGTATCCGAGCGGCAAGTATTGGTTGGGAAGTTCTTGGGAACTCGAGCGGGATAGCTACCCAATTCTCGGAATCGCTCGAAACGTGGTTCGACACCCCGCTGTTCTAGCGAGATAAGGTTAGGAAACAATCTGATGAAGAGGCTTACTAAGTTTTCACCCTGGCTGTACGCGGTCATTTTCATTGGGATTATTGCCGGGGTTGCTCGGTACATCTCACGTTCCATGAGCACCGAGACACCAATGTTCTCTAACTTGCCGGGAGCGATGATCATCATCACTCCACTCTTTGTGGGATTCTGTCTATGGGCATTCTGGTCGACGCGCGCGGCTTGGAAACTGCGGAGGACTGGCAGCTACGAGTTCGTCAGTTCCTTTCATGTCCGGCCTAGTCAGCGGTCTTCACTGCTGTCCATTTTTCCAGGAGTAGAGTTGTCGGCCGTAGAGGCGCGGGTTCCCATCTCGGTCGATTCCGCTGGCATAAGGCTCTGGAAACGGGGGCTGCCTTTGCGGGAAATCGGGGAAGTTTCTTTCTCGTCGATCATCGAGCCGATCGTCGCCACATCAACAAAGGCAACTTACGGCTTTGAGGGCGCAATACGTGTCAAGTTCAGGCGCGAGAATGGATCGGTGGAGATTTTGGAAATTATCGTCGGTTCACCCCTCTTTTCCGGCCTGTTTCGCGCGAGCGATTCGCGAATGAAGAGTATTGCCACGCAATTAGAACTTATGCGCCAAAAGTATCACTAAGGCGCGTCATGCTTACGGATTCTGAATCTGACAACGACGACGGTCATCGCGATTTTGGCGTCTATTCGGTGGCAAATTAGAGGAGGATCTAGTGGCGCTTGGCGGGCAGAAACTCAGCCCGGCTCGTACGTCGCTCGTTGGACGCGTTGCCGGCAGCGGTCCAGAGCATCACCGGCGAGGCGGACGACGTGGAATGGATCCATCACCGGGATCGCGTCGGGCTGCTCCTTCGGGTCGTTTCTATGATTTTGGTCATCGGTCTAGCGTCCCGGGGGGACCGCGTTGATCGGGCTAGAAGAATTACGAGTCCGGTCGCGACCACTCCTCGCACCTTCCATCAATGAGGAGATCTCATTAAGAAGCGGAGAATCATGCTGGGTGCTGCGCGGCGAAAAAGTATCATGCATGATCTGGGACCAAAAAACCTATTGGGAGGTTTGGTTCGACGAAAATGAGGAAATTGAAATCAGCGAGGTCAGTAAGCGCTCGAACCTAATATCTAAAATTTTGTCGGATCTCGATCGACAACAATTTAGGCTCGTTGAGTACACCATTGCTGGGCTTAGGCTTGTCTCTTGGGTTGAGACACAGGATGGAACACCCTTGATTTACGATGGAGATTTTCCGGGTGCGAAGAGGAATCCAAGGATCGGTAGAAATACGGTGGTGCTCACTTTTGGTTGACCTTTGTCAATCATGCTGATGCTCAGCGTGGTCGGGGCAACTCGAGCTGCAATACCGCGACCTGCGCTGGGTTACCCTTCGGCCGACAAAGAACGTCACTCGCACTACCTCCAGGGACGTCGCTGCGCTACCGATGCGCCAAATTCCCGATTTTGCACTTGCTTTTCTCCCGTCTCGGTTCATAGATCAATATGTAATATTGACGCGCGGAAAAGTCCCAGGCTGCTCAAATCTATATGGCCTACTTGGTCACGCGGTGACGTGGACGCCGGAACTGTGGCGCGGAGCGGAGCGGTATCTCTGCGGACGACTCAGTCTTTCGCAGACTTACCTGCTTGTGACTATGTTCACATGGTCGGAAGAGAAGCCGACGTCCTCCAGTCTTTCAAAGAGAACGATTAGATCGTGCTCGCCGGCTATCGCGCATGCGATCCTTCTCGGCGTCTTCGATCTTGCTCTGGTGCGGACGGGGTCAGCCGAGCGATACGTAAAGACCGAGGCTGCTCTCGTTCACTTCTCACCCGCCCGACCTCGAAGGCATCACCCGAGACTTCTCTGGAGCACAGACTGGGCTGACCTACCTGGTCGTTCGCCTCAGGAGGAGCCGTCACCGGGCCGTCGTCCGGTCCCAAGCAGGACGAATCGTGCAGAACACCCTACGCCGTCGCGGGCTCGGCCGGTCTGGTCTCGAACTACGAGTTCGATCTCGCCGGCAGGCTGACGAACGCGACGATCCCGGCCAATTGTCCAGCCGGTCACTCCCAAGACCAGCGGTCCTCCGCTCTGCGGCGGGAAGTGCGGAGGCGCTCCCGTGAGCAAGCCCGCAGAGGGAGGCGGCATTGATATCGATGCGGTCCTGGATGCAACCGGAGGCGTGCTGAGCGCGGTTGGCATGATCCTTGCTGTCGCCGCCTCGTTCACTCCAGTCGGCTGGGTTACCCTCGCAGGACTGGCCGTCGGTATCGCGAGTACCGCCATTTCGTGCCGTAAGGGAATCGACTTTAACTGCGGCGTATCGATCTTTACGACAAGTGTTGGAGGAGTGGGCGTGGGGGCGAAGGGAATGCACGCGGTTACCGGAATGTGGGGCTGGGAGGCGGGTGCCGGCTTCGCGGACGGCATTGGTTTCGCTGGTGCGGGGTATGATGCAGTGGTGACGACTGGCCAGCACATAGCAGGCAGGTGATGATGATGTCAGGCGAAACGGTCAAAATGATCTCAGGCAGGTCGGCCTATCGGCTCGGGGTGTGGTCGATGTGGCTATTGATCTTCAGTCCTCCGCTCTTACCGCTGGCGCTTGTGCTGTATGTGGCGACAGGGTCGAATGTGCGGTGGCAATCTCCAGCGGTGCTGATCATCGGGATAGCTGGGATCGTCGGGATTGCGCTTGCTGGAGCGTTGGTCATCGCTGCCTTCTATCGCGGGCGCAAAGAAATTGCAGCTGGATACACCACCATGGTGAGGTGGCATCAAGACTACAAGCAGGTGGATCCGTTCTCGGGAAAAGTGATTCGAGACGAAGGTCAGCCGTATATTCAGAATCGACCGGAGGCTTTCGATGGGCGAAAATCTCAACGGCGGTGATTGTTCACCGTAGAGGATGGCGGTTACTCACCCTTAAAGATTGTGTGAGAAACGGACATTGCTCACCTGGTCAGCGTTAGAGTTGCCGATGAGTGAAGAATTGAGAAAAAGACGACGATGAGAGCGCGCGGGATGTAACGGCGAACAATTCACTAGCGGCTGGAGCACGCGAGTGGTTGGCGCGAATCGCTCTGTGCTGAAAGAGGGCTACTTCTTTTTCGCGAGTCTCGACGAAGCTGACCTCTACAGAGAGGATTATTGTCGGCACCGAATCTTCGCCGAGATGAATCAATTCGAGGTGGGGGCTGACCGGGCCCGGTGGAGATATTTCAACGTCGGCCGGATGCCCCAATCGACGTGATCCTCGCTGTTACAGTCCCTTCCCTGACCTCCAAAGATTTGCGGCGCCACCGGCTTCCGCGGAAATTAGTGCTGGGAGAGAAAATTCAACCGCTCCACATTCTGGACCAATCTTATTTGATGGTCTATTGGTTTTCGATCGAAACGTAAGTCGCCGAAGTGGAGTCGAGGTAGCTGACGCGGTGGCGACCGATCCAGTTCTGAAAGCTGGTCCTGGGGTGACCTTTTTTGAGTAGTTCGAGAACCGGGGTGCCCCACATTCTTGCCAGAATGAACGATGTCAGGATTTTGTGGGCATGCGGATGTGGCTAAGCTTGCCGCCGCACAATTTGGCGAATAGTGATGGCGGCCATTGATGCTAGGGCACTGATCCTCCTGAATGGACCCGAGTCACAGCGACGAGTGCGCGACCATCTCGACGGGCTCGACATCATCTGGGTCGGTGTCCGGTGCGCTCCAGAGCCTCCCGAGGCGTGGTCATCAGTTGCGGACAGGGCCTCGAGAAGGTGGTGCAGCCCGGCCCACCCCACGGCTACAGCCACCCGTTCTCCTCCGCGACCCGCGCCGCGTCGGCCCGATTCCGTGCCCCTGTTTTGCCGATCACGGTCGAGAGATAGTTGCGCACTGTTCCCTCTGAGAGATGCAAGATGCGCGCGATGTCGGCGATGGAGCCTCCCGTGCGCGCCGCGGACAGCACGTCGGTCTCGCGCTCGGTCAGTGGGCTAGCGCCTTGCGCGAGCGACTCGGCGGCCAGCGCCGGATCCACGACGCGTAAGCCCTGGCTCACCCGCCGCACGGCATCGGCGAGCTGGGCGGAGGGGGTGTCCTTGACCACGAACCCCGACGCTCCCGCCTGCATCGCCCGCGCGAGGTAGCCGGGCCTGCCGAACGTGGTCACGATCAGCACCCGGCACGTCGGTAGCTCCACGCGCAACGCGGCGGCGGCGGTGATTCCGTCCGTTCCGGGCATCTCGATATCGAGCAGCGCGACATCGGGGGAGGAGGCGCGCGCCGCCGCCAGCACCTCGTCACCGCGGCCGACCTCGGCCACGACCTCGATGTCGTCCTCGAGCGACAGCAGCGCGGCGAGCGCACCCCGCACGAGTGCCTGGTCGTCGGCGATCAGGAGGCGGATCGGGCTCATCGCGACTCCTCCGGCAGGTGCACCCGCAGGCTGAACCCGCCCAGCTCGCTGGTGCCGATCGACATCCGCCCGCCCGCCGCCTCCACGCGCTCGCTCAGCCCGACGAGTCCTGTCGAGCTCGCCGAGCCGGGGCGCGGTCCCACCCCGTCGTCGGCGATCTCGACCTGTGCGGCCGTCAGACGCACGCGGCAGCGGGAGGCGTGCGCGTGCCGGACGACGTTCGTCACGCCCTCTCGGATCACCCACCCGACCAGCTCGCGATGCGCGGGGAGCACGGCATCGGTCGAGGAGGGCAGCTCGGGGGTGACCCCGGCGGCCGTGAGCGCTCCGCGGGCCGCAGCAAGCTCGCCGCTCGCCGTAGTCGCGCGGAAACCCGCGACCGTCGCCCGCACGTCCTTCAGCGCTCCCCGCGCGAGGGACTCGACGTCGGCTATCTCGGCCCGGGCGCGCTCGGGATCGGCGTCGAGCAGCCGGCCCGCGAGCTCGGACTTCACGGCGATGACGGTGAGGGAGTGCCCGAGGATGTCGTGGATGTCGCGGGCCACGCGACTCCGCTCGCGCTCGGCGGTCAGTATCTCGAGTTCGGCCTGAGTCGCGCGGAGCTGGTTGACGGTGGCGATGGTGCGGGCGAAGGTCGCCATCATGAGGGAGAGGGAGACGATGAGGACCGGGACGACGATCGAGGTCTCGGTCCAGCCGTCGTCGCCGACGCGTACGGCCAGCGCGATCATGGCCAGTCCGCCCACCATCGCTAGCGTCGCGCTCCAGGTGAAGACGCACATGCCCACGAGTACGCCGACATAGGTCCAGAGCCCGGTCACCGTGCCCCGGTCGAGCCAGGGGAGCAGGGTGAAGGAGAGGGCGAGAAGGCCGGCGCAGGTCACGAGGCGGCCCGTCGCCGCGAAGGTCCAGGCGAGCGGGGGAGCGACGACGAACGCGGCGCAATAGACGACGAGCAGGACGACTCCGGCGAGGCGCCAGGGCAGCGGGCCGTCGCCTCCGAGAATGCTCGTCACCGACGAAGCGGCCCAGAACAGCGAGAAGACCGCGCCGAAGTACCAGCGCAGGGCCTGCGGGGAGAGCAGGGCGCCCGTCAGAGTGGCGGAGGAGTCGCTCGCGGCGGCAGCCGGGCGGATCGGCCAGCCGGGGCCGTCTTGACGCTGTGCGGTCGTGCTGCTCACCGACCCACCCTAGAGCGCAGGGCGGCCCCCGCGACCGCCCCGCGCATCCTCACACCCGCTTCGTGTCGCGGCGGAAGAAGATGACCGTGCCGGTCAGGAACACCCCGAGCCAGACGACGGCGTTGGCGAGGGCGCCGAGGTCGAAACCGTCGCCGGTGAGCGGCGACCGTGCCAGTTCGCTGATCCCGTAGACGGGCGTGAGCGACGCCAAGCCCTGCATGAAGTCGGGCATCATGCTCACCGGGTAGAAGAGACCGCCGAGAAAAGCGAGCACCACCACCAGAAGGCTCGTGATCTGCGCGGCGTTCTCTCCGGGCACGAGGTAGCCGATCATGAGGCCGAGGGTCGTGAAGACCGCTGCCGAGAGGAGCCAACCGGTCAGGCCGGTCACGATCCACTGCACGGGCGTGAGCTGAATGCCCGTGGCCGCGCCGGCGATGTAGGTCGCCACCACGGCGACGAGGCCCAGCATCATTCCCGCGATCATCTTGATCAGGACGTTCACGAAGGGGTTCAACGGAGTCAGGCGCAGCTGGCGGCTCCAGCCCTGCGCGCGTTCCACGGCGACGGCGGCGCCCGTCTGCGTTGCCGACATCATCGTGCCGTACATCGCCATCGACACCATGATGAATGCGGCGACCGAGGGGCCTCCTGCGGCGAGGGGAGTGTCGGTGAGGGGCTGGTCGCGCTGTGCGTAGCCGACGATGAAGTACATCATCACCGGGAACAACAGGGTGAAGAAGAGGGTCCGCCGGTTGCGCAGCTTGCGCATCAGCTCGATCCGCAGGTAGGTGGCGTTGAAGCCTCCCAGGGGAGGGACGCGGCGATCCAGGCGCACGCGGTCGATAGAGGTGAGGGTCATGCGGTCGCTCCTTCGGAGGTGAGGGCGAGGAACACGCTCTCGAGGTTCTGGGCTGTGATCTCGATGTCGTGCGCGGGAGTGCTCGTGAGCAGGTGGCGGGCAAGGGCATCGGAGTCGTCGGTGTGGAGGGTGACCCGGTCGCCGCGCGCCTCGGCGCTGGCGACTCCGGGCAGTGCGGCGAGAGCCGCGAGGTCGGCGCCCGGCAGGGTGGCCTGCACGATCCGGCCCGAGACGAGGTTCTTGATGGCGCTCGTCGCCCCGTCGGCGACGATCCGGCCGCGGCTCATCAGGACGATGCGGTCGGCGTACTCGTCGGCTTCCTCGAGGTAGTGCGTGGCGAAGAGCACGGTGCGGCCGCGCTCGGCGTCGGCGCGGATGGCGTTCCAGAACGCGCGGCGCCCCTCCACGTCCATGCCGGTGGTGGGCTCGTCGAGGATGAGCAGCCCCGGGTCCGACAGCAGCGCCATGGCGAAGCGGAGTCGTTGCTGCTGGCCGCCCGAGCAGACGCCAACCCGCCGGGACGCGATCTCGGTGATGCCGGCGCGCTCGAGTACCTCCTCGACCGAGCGAGTGTCGGCGAACAGGCTCGCCGTGAGCTCGAGCGTCTCGCGGACCGTGATGTCCTTCAGCAGGCCGCCGGTCTGCAGCACGGCCGAGACCAGTCCCCGCGCGATGGCCGAGCGCGGCGACTGCCCGAAGACGCTCACGGTGCCGCTGTCGGGGGAGGAGAGGCCGAGGATCATGTCGATGGTCGTGGTCTTCCCGGCTCCGTTGGGGCCGAGGAACGCGACGATCTCACCCGGCTGCACGGTGAGGTCGATGCCGGCGACGGCGGTGAAGGAGCCGAACGCCTTGGTGAGCGCGTGCGCGCTCACGGCGGTCGTGGGCGCGGCAGGCGTGGCGGCGGCGCTCGGGGAGGTGGACAGGGGGTCGTGGACGGGGGTCGAGGTCATGCCTCCAGCCTCTCGGTGGAGGCGCGCGCAGCGCTCGGCCGCGCGTCACCACTCGGCCGTGACATCCGTCACGTCGCGCGGGCTCAGACGGGGCAGCCGGCGAAGAGCACGTCGTCGGAGGCGACCAGGGCGTCGAGCGTGAGCAGCCGGTCGAGGTCGTGGCCGGCGGCGATGGCCCGTTCGCGCTCGCGCGCGGTCTGCGGGGCGAGGCGCCCCTCCATCACACCCCCGAGCGCCCGGACGGCGCACGCGGCGACCACGCCCTCCGGGGTGCCGCCGATGCCGAGCACGAGGTCGACGCGACCGGAGGCGTCGGCCGCCTCGATCGCGACCGACACGTCGCCCTCTCCGCGCAGCTCGAGCGCGACCCCTGCCTCCCGCAGGGACGCGATCAGCCCGGAGTGGCGAGGCTTGTCGAGCACGGCGACCACGAGCTCGGCCACCGGTATGCCGAGGGCTGCCGCGAGCCGCCGCGCATTCTCGGCCGGAGACAGGTCGAGCGAGACGGCCCCGCGTCCGGCGGACGAGCAGACGAGCTTGTCCATGTAGAACGCGTCGCGGGGGTCGAAGAGCGTTCCCCGGGGGGCGAGCGCGATGACGCTGACGGAGCCGGGCAGCCCCTCCGCGGTGAGGCGGGTGCCGTCGAGCGGATCGACGGCGACGTCGCACGAGGGGTGGGCGGCGCGGCCGAGGCGCTCGCCGTTCGCGAGCATGGGGGCCTCGTCCTTCTCGCCCTCGCCGATGACCACGATGCCGTCGAACGGAGCCTCGGCGAGCACCGCGCGCATGGCCTGGACCGAGGCGGCGTCGGCCGCGAGCTTGTCGCCGCGTCCGTACCAGGCGCGCGCCGCCTCCGCCGCCGCGCGCACGCTGGCGGCGACCGCCTCCTGCAGCTCTGCCGAGTAGGCCGGGGACGCGATCAGGCGCACCTCGCTCATGCGCGGGCCGGCTGCGCCGTCGCCGTGCGCACGAGCCGTTCGAGCGTGCGCAGTCCGTCCGAGGAGAGCACCGACTCCAGATGCCCCTGCACCGAGGCGACATGCTCGCCCCGCAGAGCGTTGACGACTCCCGTCGCCGGGTCGACCGCGATCTCGAGCCCGAGCAGAGGCGTGGTGCCGGCGCTCGCCGAGACGGAGGAGAAGGTGTTGTAGAACCCGATCGCCGCGTCCTCTCCGAACACGTCGACCGACAGCCGCACGCCCTGACGAGGCGCGGGAAGCGCCTCGACCGGGAGGCCGGCCAGCAGCGACAGCATCTGGTGGCTGAGACAGACGGCCAGCAGCGGTCGTCTCGAGGCCAGGCGCTCCTCCATCAGCTCGCGCAGACGCGCGATCCGCGGCTCGGAGTCGTCCCTCGGGTCGCCAGGCCCCGGCCCGAAGACGACGAGGTCGTCGCGCAGCACATCATCGACGTCCGACCAGCGCTCGACCCGGGCATCCATCCCGAGGTGGCGCAGCTGGTGCGCGAGCATGGTCGTGAACTGGTCCTCGTTGTCGACGATGAGCGCGGTGTGGCCGGCCAGCCCCGCGATGTGCTCGGGCGCCTGCGGGCGCAGCCAGAACGAGGCGAGGCGCTCGTTGCGCGCCTCGAGCGCCTCCTGCACACCCGGTTGCGCGTTCAGGTCGATCGCCGGCGGGATGTCGCGGTGCGGGAGGAGCCCGAGAGCCGACAGCACGCCCGACGCCTTCGCCCGCGTCTCGGCGACCTCGCCCTCGGGGGTGGAGTGGCGCACCAGGGTGGCCCCGGCGGGCACCGTGAGGCGACCGTCGGAGCGGAGGTAGGCGGTGCGGATGAGGATCGGGGCGTCGACCGTGTAGCCGCGCTCCTCCGGCTCGAAGAGGGCGAGCACACCGGAGTAGTAGCCGCGCGGCTCCTTCTCGTACTCGGCGATGACCGCGCACGCGTTCTCCATCGGAGAGCCCGTCACCGTCGGCGCGAACATCGTCAGACGCAGCACCTCGCGCACGTCCAGGTCGGTGTGACCCTCGAGCAGGTACTCGGTGTGGCTCAGCCGCGACATCTGCTTGAGGAACGGCCCGAGGATGCGTCCGCCGTTGGGGCAGACCGCGCTCATCATCTTCATCTCCTCGTCCACCACCATGAAGAGCTCCTCGCTCTCCTTCACGTCGGCGAGGAACGCGAGCACCCCCTCGCCAGTGGGGCCCGTGGCGGGATGGCGGAAGGTGCCGCTGATCGGGTTCATCATCGCGACGCCGTCGCGCACCGAGACGTGGCGCTCGGGCGTGGCTCCGACGGCCGTGACGGTGGGCGAGCTGCCGGGGCCGGGAGTGTGGATCGCGAAGGTCCAGTAGGCGCCGGACTCGTCCGTGAGCAGCCGGCGGAACCAGGCCAGCACGGCCTCGACGGGCGGGGCGTCGGTCTGAGCAACGAACGCGCGGTTGATGACGAAGTTGGCGCCCTCGCCGCGGCCGATCTCGTCGTCGATCACGCGGCGGACGATCTCGGCGTACTCCTCGTCGGGAACGTCGAAGCCGCGCTCCTCGACGGGGATCTCGCGCTCGGGCAGAAGGCGCAGGGCCTCGGCGAGCGGCACGCTCTCGCGTTCGCGCACGACGAGGTTGCGCAACGGAGCGCCGTCGTCCTTCGCCGCGAAGCCACGCTCGCGCACCTGGCGGTAGGGCACCAGGGTGAGCACGTCGTCGCCGTCGAGCGGGATGTCGGCGAGCCCGTCCACGTCGACCACGTCGCCGGTGAAGACGTCGACCTCGCTCTGGCCCTGGCGGAGGACGACGGCGAACGGCAGCGAGCCGTCGGAGGCGAGGATGCGGGAGAGGAGCGAGGTCATCGTGGTCCTTGGGTCGGGGTGTCCCTCACCCGGGCCCCGACATGCAGAACGACCGCCCGGTCGAGGCGGTCGTGTGCGAGAGGAGTCTGCGCGTCGGCCTGCCTAGGAGGCGGGCCACCAGGAACGGCGGAGGGTCGACGTGCGCATGGAGGGAGTCTAGGGGACCGGAGGTGGGGCGGCCAAGGCCGGCGCGACACGCTCGGTCGACTCGCCGCGCAGGGTCCGCAGCAGGAGTGTCGCGCCGGCCGTCGCTGCGGGCGTCGCGATCACCGCGCCACCCGGCACGAGGAAGCTGAGGTACACCGCGATGCCGAAGCCGAGCGACACAGCGCGGTGCTCTCCGAGCAGCCGGCGGCGCTGGCCGAGGCTCATCCCGCGGGCGTCGCCCGCGAACCCGGTGAGCTCGACCGCGAGGGCCCGGCCGCCGACGAGCCCGCCCGCGACCAGGCCGACGATCGACCCGACGACGGGGATGAACCCGAGCAGCACCAGCACGACGCCGATGGCGAGCGAGGTGGCGACCAGCACCCCGGAGTCGCGGGCGCTGCGGACGAGCCCGCGCCAGAATCCGGTCTCGTGCTCGTCGGGCACCCCGCCGAGCTCGTTCTCGACGCCGCGCCAGATCCGCTCGTAGAAGGGGTCGCCGACCAGCAGTGTGACTGCGGCGAAGAGCACCACGCCGAGCGCGACGACCGCACCCACCGCTGCGATCGCGAGCAGGAGGCGCGCGCTCGACGCCCCCGCGTCGCTCCAGCCGTCGAGGAACGGGGTCAGTGTCGCCACCACCTCGTCGATCCGGGCGAGCACGAGGACGAGGACGCCGACGAAGACGAGCCCGACGATCAGCGGCGGGATCGCGCCGAGCAGCATCGCCCGCGGCGAGCGGACCCAGGCGCCGAACCCCCTCCCGAACAGCCGTACGCCGAAAGCCAGGTCGCGGAGAATCGCCATTCCCCGATCCTCGCAGAGGCAGGGCGAGGCCCCGTTATCCGATCGATGCACAACCTGATCGCACGGTGGATGTGGAGGCGTTCAGTCGACTGATAGACATCAGCCAGGCGCTACGGGGGCAGCTTCGGCGCCGATCCCACTCCCACATTCTCGAGAAGGAATACATCCATGTCTCACCGAGGGGCTCCTCGCCGCTCTCGTTCGCGTCTCGCGTGCCTCACCCTCGCCGTCGGCCTCGCCGCCGGTCTTCTCGCGCCGGGGGCGGCCGCGAGCACCAGTACTCCGGAGCCGACGGTGACCGCCACGGCCTCACCGACCGCGACTCCCGAGCCGACGGCGACTCCGACGGGGGCGCCGACGCCCAGCACACCGGAGCCGACCGTCGCGCCGACTCCGACGGTGAGCCCCGAGGCGACCCCGGCTCCGTCCGCCGAGCCGAGCGCCGCTCCTGCTCCGGTCTGCGACCAGTCCGCACCGCCGGCGCTCCCGTTCGATGCGGCTGCGCTCACCGTCGATCTGTCGGTCCCCGGTGTCGTGACGGCGAGCATCCCGCCGTCCGAGCTCGCGGACTGCACCGATGCGTCGACGATCATCCTCGCGATCATGCCGACCTACTCTGAGACCACCGACGACATCGCGAGCGCCGAGGTCGGTGTGACCGAGGAGGGCTACGCAGGCGGAACCCTGACGGTGCCCGTCCGCACCACTCGCGAGTACACCGTCACCGTGACCGTCATCGACTACGTCGACGGAGCCGCTCTCTGGATCCTCGAGCCCTACACGCAGGTGCAGACGCTGTACGTCACCGATCTGGACGCCTGCCTGGGCGCGAACAACAACTACATCGTGGAGGCCCTCTCCGGTCCGGTGACCGCGACGGCCGGTGTCCGCTCCGTCACCGTCACCGTCCCGGAGATCGGCACGATCGCCTGCGTCCCGCGCGGCGAGGTCCGGATCTGGTCGTTCGACTACGAGCGCCCGAACGAGCTCGACGGCTTCACCCCGGTCCTGCTCGGCTCGATCCCCTTCGACGGCGGCTACTTCCCCGGTGCTACCAAGACCTACGCGACCACCCCCGGACACAATGACGTCCGCGTCACCATCGCCGGGTTCATCGACGGCGGGGAGACCGGTCGCGAGTTCGTCGGCGACCAGGTCCACTTGACTGTCGCCTCAGGGGCCGCCACCACGACGTCCGGCGGCACCACCCTCGCCGCCACGGGCGTCGAGACCGCGGGCATCGGCTCGGGTGCGCTCGTTCTGCTGGCGCTCGGCCTCGTCACGCTCGTCGTGACGCGCCGACGCCGCCTCACGCAGCAGCGCTGACCGCTCGACAGTGCAGGAAGGGCCCGGGAGTCACCACTCCCGGGCCCCTCGTGCGTCAGGTCTCAGGCGAGCTCGAACGGAGCGAGCAGCCCGCTCATCGCCTTGGCGCGCGGAGTGGCGAACTCGTCGCGGCGCGAGGTCGTGACTCCCATCGCCACGAGGCCCTCGACCAGGCGCACGGCCGAGACGACCCCGTCGATCACGGGCACGCCGAGCTCGCGCGAGAGGTCGCGGCAGAGATCGGCCATGCCGGCGCAGCCGAGCACGATCGAGTCCGATCCGTCAGCGGCCAGGGCGGCGCGGCACTCCGCGAGGATCAGCCGGCGCGCGTCGGAGCGAGGATCCTCCAGCTCCAGGACAGGGACGTCGCACGCGCGGACCTGCCGGCACGCCTCGCCGAAGCCGGCCCGTTGCGCGATGTCCCACGCGCGACCGCTCGTGCGCGACAGCGTCGTGACCACGCTGAAGCCCCGGCCGACGAGCGTCGCCATGTGCATCGCCGCCTCAGCGACGCCGATCACCGGGCCGCTCGCGACCTCTCGGGCGGCATCGACGCCCGGGTCGCCGAAGCAGGCGATCACGGCGCCGTCGCTCCCCGCCGCCTCCGCTCGTGCGATCTCGTGCAGCACCCCGGGTACCGCGAGGGCCTCGTCGTAGTGGCTCTCGATCGAGGCCGGCCCCATGGGAGGAGTCACCGCGGCGATCTCGGTGCCGATGGAGGCGACCGAACGCGCGGCGCGGCCGATCGTCTCGGTCATCGAGACGCTGGTGTTCGGGTTGATGACGGTGATGAGCATGCTGTCCTCGATCAACGGGAGAAAGGGGAGGGGCGGCCTCGTCGTGCCACCCCTCCCCGGGTCAGACGAGCGCGCCGTCGCTCACATTCTCGAGGTCCTCCTCGAGCCGCGCGATCCGCGGCGCCCGGCGCTCGAGCACCGCCATGGCGACGAAGCCGAGCCCGCAGCCGATGAACCAGCTGTAGTCGCCGAGCCAGGTGAAGGAGGCGCCGCCCGCCTCCTCGATCCAGCGCGGGACGAGGACCGAGAGGACGGAGGGGACTCCGCCGATCGCGGTCGCCCACACGGCGTTGGGATTGAACCCCTTCGAGAACCAGTAGCGGCCCTTCTCGTTCATCGAGTAGAGGTCGTCGACCCAGACCCGCTGGCGGCTGATCACGTAGTAGCCGGCGATGAGCACGCCGAACAGCGGGCCGATCAGGGCGCCGAGGATCCCGAGCGTGTAGTGGATCGCGGTGTCGTTCGAGTACCAGTTCCACGGGGTGAGCAGCACCGAGCCGACGGCGGCGATCATGCCGCCCATCCGCCAGCTGATCTTCTTCGGGTTCACGTTCGAGAAGTCGAACGCGGGTGAGATGAAGTTCGCGACGATGTTGATCCCGATCGTGGCGATCACGAAGGTGAGCCCGCCCAGCAGGACGGCGAACCAGGTGTCGATCCGCTCGACCGTTTGGATCGGGTCGGTGATCAGCTCGCCGAAGACCGGCACGGTCGCGGAGGCGGTGATCACGGTGAGCAGCGAGAAGAAGAGGAAGTTGATCGGCAGGCCGAGGAAGTTGCCCTTCTTCACGGCCTTGTAGCTGCGGGCGTAGCGCGAGAAGTCGCCGAAGTTGAGCATCGGTCCCGAGAAGTAGGCAACGACGAGCGCGACGGCCGAGATCATCACCGGGATCGACGCGGCGAAGTCGAGGGGCTCGCCGGAACCGAGAGTGAGCGAGATGTTCTCCCAGCCGGCCTGCGAGACGAGGTAGATCGCGAGGATCAGCATCACGACGTACACCGCCGGGCCCGCCCAGTCGATGAAGCGGCGGATTGACTCCATGCCGCGCCAGAACAGCGCGGCCTGGGCGATCCAGAGGATCGCATACGAGAGGTAGCCCAGCGCGGACAGGCCGAGGAAGGAGGCTTCCGGAGTGTTGAGCGCGGCCATCCCGGGGAAGAACTTGAGGAAGACGATGTTCAGCGACTGCGCCGCGAGATAGGTCTGCACGCCGTACCAGGCGATGGCGATCAGTCCGCGGATGATCGCGGGGATGTTCGCCCCGCGGATGCCGAAGATCGCGCGGTTGATGACGGGGTAGGGCACGCCCGTGACCTGGCTGGGCTTGGCGACCAGGTTGCAGAAGATCTGGACGATCACGATTCCGACGACGAGGGCGACCAGCACCTGCCACCCGGCCAGCCCGAGAGCAAACAGCGAGCCGGCGGTCACGTAGCCTCCCACGCTGTGCACATCCGACATCCAGAAGGCGAAGATGTTGTAGCTCGACCAACGCTGCTTCGCGAGGGGGGCGAGATCGTCGTTGGAGAGCCGATCGTCGTACCCCGGCTTGATCAGCGGGGCGCCGGCGGGCAGGTCGGGGGAGTCGACGACGGGCAGGTCGACGCGAGGTGCGGTGGCGCGGTCGGTCATGGTGGGAATCCACCTCTCGGGGCGGTCGTGCGCAGAGTCGGCACGGAGCGGATGTGTCAGGGTGGTCGGGGCGATCGACGCCGGTCCGGTCAGGGCTCGAGGTCGGCGCCACGAGGAGCGACGAGTGTGAAGTGATGACTTCACGCGAGCCAAGGTACGACCGCCGGGCCCGGCATTCGTTTCGGGTCCGTTACAGCTGTGTGACGTTCGAGGAGGAGGGTTCGCGTGGTGTTCCCGAGTGACTCTGGAGCCGAGGGCGTGCCAGCGGGCGGGAGCGTCGACACGGAGGGTCTCGGGCCGCGCCTGCGCGAGCTGCGGCGCGCCTCCGGACTGTCGTTGAAGGCGGTCGCGGGCCGGCTCGGGATCTCGGTGAGCGCCGTCTCTCAGATCGAGCGTGGTGCGATGCAGCCCTCGGTGGGCCGGCTCATCGCCCTCGTCGAGGTTCTGGGTGTGCCGCTCGCGGCCGTGTTCGGTCAGGAGGCGCCGGGCTCCGAGGTCGAGACGGCGGTGGTTCGCGCGGGTGCGGCGCCCGTGGTGCTCGAGGGCGGGGTGCTTTTCCGCCGTCTCGCGCCGAGTCGCCTCGATGCCGTCGACTTCTTCGAGTCGACGTATCCGCCGGGAGCGACGTCGACCGCCCATCGGCGGTTCCTCCGACATGACGGCTTCGAGCTGGGGACGGTGAGCTGCGGCGAGCTCACGATCGAGTTCGAGGACGAGGTCGTGGTCCTCGCCCCCGGTGACGCGATCACCTTCCCCTGCGCGCGGCCCCACCGGATGGTCAACAACGGCTCCCAGCTCACGGTCGCGACCTGGCTGATCGTGCACCGCTGAGGTGGCGGATCGCGCCACGGAACCCTGCGCACCCGCCGTTCGCGGCGGAACGTCGTTCACCATCTAAGTATGGGATTCTGACCCTGCTCCTCCACAGCCCATCGGAGGAGGCCTCCTGTCCACAGCACGCGGGGATCGGGGGCGAAGGAGTGCCTCGATGTCGGTACCGCCTGGTGGGCTTGCCTCCTCGAGCGATTGGTGCGGAACGTGGATGGACGACTGGACGACAGGAATGACGACGAGTGCCCTCGGTGGTGCGCGGGTGAGCACGACGAGCTCGTGCCGCCGAAGGAGCGGCTGCACCGCTCGCCGGCGCTCTCGATACCGACGGTCCTCTGGGCGGACGCAGAATCGGAGCGGGACCCGTTCGCGGAGACGGTGCACGTCTCGCTCTGCCGACCGGGCAGCGGCGAGGCCCGCCTGCGACTCGAGGCCGACGGGCTCGGCGTGCTCGACCTCGATCTCAGCTCGTCCGCGCGACTGGCTCGTGGCGTCCAGACGGTGCTGGCGCTACTCGGTGCCTCCGGGTGAGCGGCGGGGCGGGGTCGGCGGGAGGATCTCCATCAGGTCGACGTCCAGCGCCTCGCAGAGTGCGAGCAGGGTGTGCAGAGTCGGATTCGCCGGCGAACCCGGCTTCGACTCGCCCTTCTCGAACTTCTGATAGGTGTAGCCGGCGAGCCCGGCCGCGTGCGCGATGCGCTCCTGGCTCGCTCCCTTGGCGATGCGGGCTCGGTGCAGATTGGTACCGAGCTCGCGGGCATAGGCTGCCCAGTCTCGCTCGGGCGTGGGTGTCGACATGCGGCCAGCTTCGAAGAAGAACGCCCCGCGGTCAGCCATACGCGGATGGGAAATTGAGAATGGCCATCTCGACGTGCTCGGGCGCTTCTGTGCCCGAGGCGGTCGGAACCCTGCGCCTAGGATGGCCGGGTGCCAGTGAACACCGAACTCGTCGGGCGCGTCTTCGCGCCCACGGAGCCCTATCAGGTGGGGCGAGAGAAGGTGCGCGAGTTCGCGCGAGCCGTCTCGGCGACCTCTCCCCTCCACCACGACGTCGAGGCCGCGCGCGCCGCCGGCTACGCCGACCTCGTCGCTCCGCCCACCTTCCCCGTCGTCCTGCAGGAGTACACGCTCGCGCAGTTGCTCGCCGAGCCGGATGCCGGCATCGACTTCGACCGTGTCGTGCACGGCGACCAGCGCTTCACCTCCTCGCGGCCGATCGTCGCGGGCGACGAGCTGACGGCCACGCTCACGGTCTCGAGCATCAAGAGCCTTGGCGCGCACTCGATGGTCACCTCCGAGTCGGCGATGGTCGACGCGAACGGGGAGCACGTCGTCACCGCCGTCTCGACGCTCGTGGTCAGGGGTGGCGAATGAGCAGCCCCGTCCTCACGGAGCTGACCGTCGGCGAGGTCGTCGCCGAGCGCAGCTTCCTCCTCGAGCGCGGCACGCTCGTTCGCTACGCCGGCGCCTCCGGCGACTTCAACCCGATCCACTACCGCGACGACATCGCGGCCGACGTCGGGCTGCCGGGCGTCCTCGCCCACGGGATGCTGACGATGGGGACCGCGGTTCAGGTCGTCGTCGACTGGGTCGGCGATCCCGGCGCGGTCGTCGACTATCAGGTGCGCTTCACCCGTCCCGTCGTGGTCGACCCGCGCGAGGGTGCCCTCCTCGACGTCACGGCGAAGGTCGGTGCCCTCGACACCGAGGCCGGCTGGGCTCGGATCGACCTCGCGGTCTCGGTCGCCGGCCAGTCCGTGCTCGGCAAAGCGCAGGCGCGCGTCCAGCTCGAGGCTCGATGAGCGCTCCCCTCCTCTCGTCCCTCACCACCCTGCGTGTCGGCGGACCTGCCGAAAGCCTGCTCGAGCCGGCCACCGAGGCCGAGCTCGTCGAGACGCTCGTGCAGCTCTGGAGCACGGAGGAGCCCTGGCTGCTCGTCGGTGGCGGCTCGAACCTGCTCGTCGGTGACGACGGCATCGAGGGCACCGTCGTGCGGGTGCGCACCTCCGGGATCGAACGGCTCGACTGCGCCGACGAAGGGCTCGTCCATCTCCGTGTGCAGGCGGGGGAGTCGTGGGACGGCCTGGTCGCGGCGACCGTGGAGCGTGGCTGGGTCGGGCTCGAGGCGCTCAGCGGCATCCCCGGCACAGTCGGTGCCTCGCCCGTGCAGAACATCGGCGCCTATGGTCAAGAGCTCTCGGACACCCTCGTGGCGGTCACCTTCCTCGACGAGGGCACGCGCGAACCGGTCCGTCTCGCGGCCGACGAGCTCGACCTCGGCTACCGCACCTCGGTCCTCAAGCAGGGGCGTCGGGGCGCAGTGCTCGCCGTCGAGTTCCGTCTCGAGGAGGCGAAGGCCGACGCCGGCTCGCCCGTCGCCTACGCGCAACTCGCCACGGCGCTCGGCGTCGCGCTCGGCGATCGCGTGAGCGCGGCGGAGGTGCGCGAGACCGTGCTCCGGCTGCGCGCGGCGAAGGGCATGGTCCTGGATCCCGATGACCCGGACACCGCGAGCGCCGGTTCCTTCTTCACGAACCCCGTGGTCACCCACGCGTTCGCCGGCGGGCTGCCTCCCGCCGCTCCGCGCTGGCCCGTCGAGCCGTCCGCCGAGACGGGAGTGGCGACGCCGCTCGCCGACGTCGCGGCGGGACGACCGATCGGTCTGCCCGTTCCCGATTCCGGAGGCGGACTCGTCAAGCTCAGCGCCGCCTGGCTCATCGAGCACGCCGGAGTCTCGAGGGGCTTCGCGCTCCCCGGCTCGCGGGCCGCGGTCTCGAGCAAGCACACGCTCGCCCTCACGAACCGGGGAGGCGCGAGCGCGGAGGACATCGCCGAACTCGCACGCTTCGTGCAGGGACGCGTCCTCGCCGAGTTCGGGGTGCTGCTGCACCCGGAGCCGGTCGTCGTCGGGACCTCGATCTAGCGCGTCCCGGGCCGTTCCGGGATCGCCGTCTCCGGATCAGGCGAAGAGCGCCTGGAGGCGCCGTACCCCTTCGAGCAGTGCGTCGTCGCCGAGCGCGTACGACAGGCGGAGGTAGCCGCTCGGCCCGAAGGCCTCACCGGGGACTGTCGCGACCTCGGCGTGCTCGAGGATCAGATCGGCGAGCTCGAGCGAGGTGGTGGGCGTCGTGCCGTGCCATTCGCGGTGGAGGAGGCCGCTCACGTCGGGGTAGACGTAGAAGGCGCCGCCCGGAGTGGGGCACTCGATGCCGTCGATCGCGTTCAGTTCGGCGACGATCGTGCGGCGGCGGCGGTCGAAGGCCCGACGCATCTCCTCTGCGGCGTCCTGCGGCCCCGTGAGGGCAGCGATCGCCGCGCGCTGCGAGATGTTCGAGACGTTGCTCGAGAGGTGAGACTGCAGGTTTGCGGCGCCCGTGATCGCATCGGCCGGGCCGACCATCCAGCCCACGCGCCAGCCCGTCATCGCGTAGGTCTTGGCGACGCCGTTCACGAGGATCGTCCGATCGCGCAGCTCGGGGACGGCCTCGGCGATCGAGGCCGCGCGCTCGAGCGGGCCCGCGTCGTCTTGGCCGTCGATCGCGTAGACGAGGTTCTGATAGATCTCGTCCGCGACGACCCAGAGCCCGTGCTCGTGCGCCCACTCCCCGATGGCGCGGGTCTGCTCGGACGAGTAGACGGCACCGGTCGGGTTGGAGGGGGAGACGAAGAGGAGGACCTTCGTGCGCTCGGTGCGCGCCTCCTCGAGTTGCTCGACCGTGACGAGGTAACCCTGGTCGGCGCCCGCGAAGACGTCGACCTGGACGCCTCCGGCCAGCTTGATGGCCTCGGGGTAGGTGGTCCAGTAAGGGGTGGGCACGAGCACCTCGTCGCCCTCGTCGAGGAGCGTCTGGAACGCCTGGTAGACGGCCTGCTTGCCGCCGTTGGTGACGACGACCTGCGAGGCCTCGACCGCCCAGCCGGAGTCGCGTGCGGTCTTCGCCGCGATCGCCTCCCGCAGCTCGGGGAGGCCAGCGGCCGGCGTGTACCGGTAGTTCTTGGGGTCGAGCACGGCCGCCGACGCCGCCTCGACGATGTGCTCCGGGGTGCGGAAGTCGGGCTCGCCCGCCGCGTACGAGATCACCGGGCGCCCCTGCGCTTGGAGGGCCTTCGCCTTCGCGTCGACCTTGAGGGTCGCGGACTCGGCGATGGCGGCGATACGGGCGGAGATGCGCGTGGTGGAGGACACGACCGCCAGCGTATCGCGCGCGCGCACGGCGCTCCCGCACCCCTGCGCCCTCGGCTGGACACGTCCTGCGGGTGCACGTACACTCGTCCGAGGTAGTCGATCTCCGCCAGGATTCACAGCGCCCACGGGGCGCCGCGGAGACTCAGCGGCGGTCGGCCTCCTCCTCGGATGCCCGCAACGGCATCTCTAGGGCGGTGGCTCAATTGGTAGAGCAGCGGTCTCCAAAACCGCAGGTTGCAGGTTCGAGCCCTGTCCGCCCTGCACATCGATGCCCGTCGCACGTGGTCCCCGCGATGCAGCGGTCATCGGTCCAGGGCCGCCCAGGACGGGCGGCCGGCCACACCGGAGGTTCCGGTGCGGGAAAGGTGCGTGCAGGTGGCCGGGAAAGCAGTCGACGAGCCGAGCGAGGACGTCGTCGCGATCGCGAATCAGCAGCGAGCGGCGCGGCGTAACCCGTTCGCGCGGATCGCCCTCTTCATCCGGCAGGTCATCGCCGAGTTGAAGAAGGTCGTGACGCCGACTCGCAAGGAGTTGGGCAATTACGTCGTGGTGGTGCTGATCTTCGTCATCATCATGATGGCGCTGGTGTCGTTCCTCGACTGGGTGTTCGCCCTGGCCGTGACGTACGTGTTCGGCACACCCGCCGCTTGAGCGGCCGGTGTTCGAGTGAGCCGAGAGCATCCGGGCCGCGCGAGCGGAGGATGCCGGCGACAGCGGGCACGCCCCTCACGGGCGTGGACCCGATCGATCGAGAGAGAGTTGTGACGAGTGTCTGACAGAAACCGCGACGACGTCGACTGGGCGACGGCTGCCGAGCAGTCGTCCGAGGTCGAGGAGGAGCAGGAGGGCGGCACCCAGTCGCAGGCCGAGGATGCTGTCGAGCCCGCCGAACACGGTGCGCTGAGCGTCATCGACGAGAACGAGTCCGAGGAGGACCTCGCCTCCGACCTCGAGGCCGCTCTCGACGCCATCGGCTCGGTCGACGACCCCGAGGCCGACGCCGCGGTCGACCAGGCCTCGCACATCGACACCGTCGAGGAGGCCGAAGCGGCCCTCGAGGCCGTCGAGGACGAGGCCGAGGTTGCCGAGGAGGAAGGCGACGTCGCGGAGATCGACCCCTACGAGGCGTTCCGCGCCGAGCTGCGCGGCAAGCCGGGCAAGTGGTACGTGATCCACTCCTACGCGGGCTTCGAGAAGCGTGTGAAGTCGAACATCGAGAACCGCAAGGTCTCGCTCGAGGCGGAGGACTACATCTTCGAGGTCCAGGTCCCGATGGAGGACGTGGTCGAGATCAAGAACGGCCAGCGCAAGATGGTCACCCGCGTCCGCATCCCCGGCTACGTGCTGGTGCGCATGGACCTCAACGAGGACTCCTGGTCGGTCGTCCGTCACACCCCGGGCGTGACCGGCTTCGTGGGCAATGCCCACAACCCCACGCCTCTGCGCTTCGAGGAAGCCTTCACCATGCTGAAGAGCCTCGTCGAGATCAAGGAGGTCGCCCCCTCGAAGGTGGCTGGCGCGAAGGGCCAGAAGCAGGCCCAGCGCGTGCTTCCCGCCGAGGTCGACTTCGAGATCGGCGAGACCATCACCATCAAGGAGGGCTCGTTCGCCGGCCTGCCCGGCTCGATCAGCGAGATCAAGCCCGAGAGCGGCAAGCTCACCGTGCTCGTCTCGCTCTTCGAGCGCGAGACCCCGGTCGAGCTCTCGTTCGACCAGGTCACCAAGCTGTAGCGCCTCCGCGCCGCTGTCGAACGCCTCCTCCGCTCGCCGGAGGAGGCGTTCGTCGTCTCGGTGACGTCGCGCACCCGACCTGTCCCGTCGCAGCTCTCGATCCGGCGCTGTCGGGGGCGACCTCGCTCGTGTAAGCTCGTGTGGGTTTTCGTGTCGGCGCCCCCGTGTGCGCGTCGGCCGACCCTCCTCCACCGCGATCCGACTGCGTCGGGTGCGCGGGAGAGCGGCCGGGAGCCCCCGACCACTCGAACCCTGAGAAAAGGAATCAGAATGGCCCCCAAGAAGAAGGTCACCGGCCTGATCAAGCTCCAGATCAAGGCCGGCGCGGCGAACCCCGCGCCCCCGATCGGTCCGGCGCTCGGTCAGCACGGCGTCAACATCATGGAGTTCTGCAAGGCGTACAACGCGCAGACCGAGTCGCAGCGCGGCAACGTCATCCCCGTCGAGATCACCGTCTACGAGGACCGCTCGTTCACCTTCGTCCTGAAGACCCCGCCCGCGGCGGAGCTCATCAAGAAGGCCGCAGGAGTCGCCAAGGGCTCCTCGACCCCGCACACCGTCAAGGTCGCGAAGCTCACCCGCGCGCAGGTCCGCGAGATCGCCGAGGCCAAGCAGGTCGACCTCAACGCCAACGACATCGACGCCGCCGAGAAGATCATCGCCGGCACCGCTCGTTCGATGGGCATCACGGTCGAGGCGTAGTCCTCCGCCCGTCCAGAACTCAACACCCGTGGGAGAGCCCGCCAGGCTCTAGAACCACATTCTCGTTTCAAGGAGAAACAACATGGCACAGAAGTCGAAGGCCTACCGGGCCGCAGCGGCCAAGCTCGAAGAGGGCAAGTACTACAGCCCTGAGGAGGCGGTCGCGCTCGCCCGCGAGACCGGTTCCGCCAAGTTCAACAGCACCGTCGAGGTCGCCCTCAAGCTCGGCGTCGACCCGCGCAAGGCCGACCAGATGGTCCGCGGCACGGTCATCCTGCCGCACGGCACGGGCAAGACCGCGCGAGTCATCGTGTTCGCGACGGGTCCGGCGGCCGAGGCCGCCCTCGCCGCGGGTGCCGACGAGGTCGGCGGCGCCGAGCTCATCGAGAAGGTCGCGGGCGGGTACACCTCGTTCGACTCCGCCGTCTCGACCCCGGAGCTCATGGGCCAGGTCGGTCGTCTCGGAAAGGTGCTCGGCCCCCGCGGCCTCATGCCCAACCCGAAGACCGGCACCGTGACCCCGGACGTGGCGAAGGCCGTGACCGAGATCAAGGGCGGAAAGATCGAGTTCCGCGTCGACAAGCACGCCAACGTGCACCTCGTCGTCGGCAAGGCCGCGTTCTCGCCGGAGCAGCTCCAGGAGAACTTCACGACGGCGCTCGACGAGATCATCCGCCTCAAGCCGTCCTCCTCGAAGGGCCGCTACATCCAGAAGGCCGCCGTCTCGACGACCTTCGGCCCCGGTATCCCGCTGGACGTCAACGTCCTCGTCTGAGCCGGTCGTCCTCACCGCTCGATCGGTGAAGCGAGGAGGGGGTCCGCTTCGGCGGGCCCCCTCCTTCGTCGTCCGGGCACCGGCCCCGGCATACTGGAGCGGTGACCCGTCCCTCCCCGCCCGGCACTCGATGAGCGTCCGCCGCGCCGTCGCCTCCGATGCCGAGCGCCTCGCCGAGCTGGCCGGGGAGACCTTCCCGCTCGCGTGTCCGCCGCACACCACCGCGGAGGCGAAGGCCGAGTTCATCCGCACGGTGCTCTCCTCCGAGCGTTTCCGCGGGTACCTCGCCGATCCGATGCGCTCCGTCCTCGTCGAGGAGGACGGCTCCGGCGCCCTCGACGGCTACACGATGCTCGTGCGCGTGGAGCCGAGCGACCCCGATGTCCGCGCCGCGATCAGCTCGGCGCCCAGCGTGGAGCTCAGCAAGTTCTATACGCGGTCCGAGCGGCACGGCTCCGGTCTCGCCGCGCGCCTGATGGCGGCGACCCTCGAGGAGGCACGCGCCTCGGGTGCCGCCGGTGTCTGGCTGGGCGTGAACCAGGAGAACGGGCGCGCTCAACGGTTCTACCTCAAGCATGGCTTCGCGGTCGTCGGTCGCAAGCGCTTCCTCGTCGGCGACCGCCACGAGGACGACTTCGTGCTGGAGCGTCCCCTGCCCTGACCCGGATCCCCTCCGACCGCGCTGCGGATCCCGCCGGGCTCAGCCCTCCGAGACCGTGAGGACGAGCTTGCCACGGGTGTGCCCCGTCTCGAGCTGCTCGTGCGCCTCGTGTGCTCGCGCGAGCGGGAAGACTCCGTCGATGAACACGCGGACGTCTCCCGACTCGAGCAGTCGGGAGACGACGGCGAGCGTCGCGCCGTCGGGGGCGACGCGGTAGGTGGAGGCGCGGACGCCCGCGACCGCCGCCTCCTCGAAGAGCTCGGGCCAACTGCCGGTGGGTGCGTTCACGATGAGCCCGCCGGGCCGCAGAACCGAGAGCGATCGCGAGCCCGTGCGGTCGTGCACGTTGCCGATCAGGTCGATGACGACGTCCATCCCCTCGACCACCTCGTCGAAGCGCTCGGCGGTGTGATCGATGACACGGGAGGCACCCAACTCGCGCAGCCACTGCAGATTGCGGGTCGAGCCCGTCGCCGTCACGGAGGCGCCGAAGTAGGAGGCGAACTGCACCGCGAAGTGGCCGACCCCGCCCGAACCGGCGTGGATGAGCATCCGCTGCCCCTCGTGCGCCTTCGCGAGATCGACGACCATGCCCCACGCGGTCAACGCGGCGAGCGGCACGCCGGCCGCCTCGACGTGCGAGAGCGTCGACGGCTTGCGAGTGAGGGACACGCTCGGAACGCTGACGTACTCGGCGTAGGAGCCGGAGTAGCGCGGGACCATCACGAAGCCGTAGACCTCGTCGCCGGGTCGCAGCGGGTGTGCGGGATACGGGCTCGAGAGCACGATCCCGGAGAAGTCGTGCCCGAGGACGGCTGGGTAGGAGGTGATGGCGGAGGCGACGCCCCGGCCCGCCCTCGTCTTGGCGTCGAGCGGGTTCACCCCGGCAGCGACGACCTTGACCAAAAACTCGGCGTTGATCGAGGAGGGAGTCGGGACGGTGGCGAGATGCAGCACGGAGGGGTCGCCAGGAGCATCCATCACCGCGGCCGTCATCGTGTCGGGCAGGACGAGGTCCTCCGGGATCTCGCCGATCGCGAGACCGTGCCCGAGCGCGCTCCTGTGCATCATCGCCCTCTCCTGTCGCGGCACCGCCCGTCGTGAGTGCACGGTCGGGAGCGACGGATCCGCCCCCGGCCGCGCTGCGTGCGCCACAGACAGTCAAGCGCGGCAATGAGTCGGCGCTGTTTCGGCGGTGTCACCCGTGCAAGAACATTGCGGAGACGCTCCGCCGCTTCGCGGGCCTGAGCAACGCGAAGCTCTGGCACGATGTGGGGATGCCACGAGGAGCACGACGGATCGCGGTGCTGGGAGGGGGAGCGCTGCTCGTGCTGGGCGGGCTCGGCATCCTGCTCGCCGCACGGTTCAGCATCGGGACGAGCCGCTGGGTCTACGTCAGCGAGATGGGGGCACCAGACCTGCCCACCGCGGACGCGTTCCGCGTCGCACTGCTCCTGGTCGCGGCTGGCGGAACCCTCATCGCCCTTGGATCGTGGACGGTGCGCACACGACTTCTGCGGGCACTACGGCCGGCACTGACGATCCTGGTCGCCGCCGTCTGCTTCGCGCTCGCTTCGCAGGTGACCTGCACGGCAGGCTGCCCGCTCCCGGTCGGGCCGTCCTTCCGCTGGCAGGACCTCGTGCACACCTCGGCGGCGGTGCTGGGTTTCGCGGCGGCCTGCGTGGCGATGCTGCAGCTCGCGACCGCTCGCGAGCGGCCAGCGGTGGCGCGGCTCTCATTGGTGGCGGGAGTCCTCGTGGCCGTCGTCGCGGGAGCGGGCGCGATCCTCTCGCTGCTGCGGCTCTGGCTCGGGCTCGGCGGCACCCTGGAGTTCGTCGCGACGGCGATCGCCGTGCTGTGGCTCGCGTTCGTCGGGGTCGTGCTCGCAATAGAGGAGATCAGCGCGGCGCGAGCCACCGACGCACGTGATCGCGGATCCGCTCGTCGCGCAGCGCCAGGCCCTCGTCGCGGGCGGGGACCCGCTCGAGGTCCGCTTCGGGGAGAGCGCCGGCCCATGCCTCCGCCACCGACACCGGATGCACGGGATCGCGTTCGGCTGCGATGACCAGGGTGCGCGCGATGACTCCGCCGAGGTCGCTCGCGACGCGGTAGGCGGCGTTGCGCGGGATCTGGACGAGGCGGACGGCGCGCTCGCGGGCCTGCGGTGAGCGGAACTGCGCGGTGAGCGCCTCCGCAGACGCCGGTGACACCGCGGCGATCCGCGCGAACGGCGCGGAGGCGCGGAACAGCCGCTCGCCCGCCTTCGCGCCGTAATCGTGCAGCAGCTGGGCGATCACCGGGAAGACGGCGAGATTCTCGGGCAGCGCGTCGGCGGTGAAGGCGGGGCGCACGAAGACGGCGCGGTCGATCGGCAGTACCCGCCGAGCGGCGAGACGGAGGGCGATCGCGGCGCCCATCGAGATCCCGAGCACGGTGAGCGGCTTGTGCGCGGCCCCGGCGCGCACCACCTCCTCGGTGATCTCGTCGGCCAGCGCATCGAGCGAGAACTCGGCCGAGGAGCCGAGAAGCACCGAGGCGCCGTGCGCACGGACATCGGGGGCGATGATCTCGACCCCGGTCGGCAGCGCCGGTCGCAGCAGTCCGAGCGGCCCGGAGCGGTCGCCACCCAGGCCGTGCAGGAGCAGGACGGTCACCGGGCGCGCGTCCGCTCGTGCAGCTCGCTCATGAGGAGGCCGGCGAGGCGCACCAGGATGTGGATCTCGTCGTCGTCGCGGTCCACCCAGCGGCACTGCGGCTCCTCGTCGACCGGCACGAAGTCGCGGTGCTGCTCCCAGACCACGAGGGTGCGCTCGGCGCCGAGCACGTACTGCTGCCAGAACACCTGCCGCAGGTAGTGACGGGGAATGCTGCGCCACGCCTTTGTCGTGGTCTTGATCTCGCAGAGCTCGAGCCGGCCGTCCTCGCGGAGGCCGATGCCGTCCGGCGTGGCGAGATGACGACGTTCCTGGCTCGCGTGGAAGAGGGTGCTGCTCGGCTCGATGGCATGCTCGCGGCGCACCCAGGCGGCGATCTCGGGCTCGCGTGCGCGACCGTGATCCGTGAAGGCGTTGCCTCCGAAGCCCGTGCCGTAGAGCTTGTCGAGGGCGGCCTTGCCGATCGCGGCAGGGGAGGAGAGGCGGGCGACATCGGTCGCGGTGATGCCGCGCGATCGGGCCCGCAGCCAAGCGACGCGATCGGAGGAGTCGGCGACGACGCGTGTGAGGTGCGGCGGCCCGGCCTCCACGAAGACGGGCTGCGCCTCCCAGGGGAACGAGAGCTGCAAGTCGGGCACCGATTCATTCTCGGACGGTCGCGCCGGTGCGGCGAATCGGCGCGCCGGTGACGCCGGTCGCGAGACGGGAGCCGCGGACGGGAGAGCGGGTTCCAGCGGCCCCTCTCGCCCGCCCGGCGGCACCTCGCGGCGTGAAGGCCGGCGGGGCGACGACTCAGGAGAGGAGGAGCCGCGCCACCTGGGCGGGCGACAGGAGGTGGCGACGCACCATGAGCGCTGCGCCGCGCACGCCGCCTCCGCCGGAGGCCTGCACGATGTCGAGGGCGCGCGTGGCCAACGGGAGGGAGCGGCGGTAGACGATCTCGCGCACGCCCGCGAGGACCTCGTGGCTCGCCTCCGCGATGCTGCCGCCGACGACGATGACGGAGGGGTTCAGCAGGTTGACGCAGGTCGCGAGCACTTCGCCGAGGTCGCGGCCCGCCTCCCGTGTGAGGGCCACCGCGGCCGGGTCCCCTGCGGCGAGCAGGGCCACCACGTCGGAGGTGCAGGAGACGTCCCGGCCGGCTTCGGCGAGGCGCCGCGCCAGCGCGGAGCCGCTCGCGATCGCCTCGAGCTCGGTCTCGCCCCGGCCGCCGGGCACGTGGACGTGGCCGAGGTCGCCCGCGGCGCCGAGCGCGCCGCGCTGGAGCGCGCCTCCGCTGACGATGCCGGCGCCGATGCCGGTGGACACCTTCACGTACAGGAGGTCGTCGACTCCGGCGTAGTGGTCCGCGTGCTCACCGAGGGCCAGCAGGTTGACGTCGTTGTCGACGAGGACGGGAACGGGGAGGCGGGCGGACACGAACCCGGGGATGTCGAAGCGGTCCCAGCCGGGCATGATCGGAGGCTTCACCGGGCGGCCGGTGGCGTGCTCGACCGGCCCCGGAACGCCGACGCCGACTCCGCCGAGCGCCCCGGGCGCCTGCTCGAGCAGGGCCGTGGCGATGTCGAGGGCGCGGTTGAGCACGGAGTGCGGGCCGTCGGCGATGACGATGGTCTCCCGCTGCTCCGCAAGGACCCTGCCGTCGAGGTCGGTGAGGGCGACGGTGGCGTGAGCGGCGCCGAGATCGATCGCGAGCAGGCTGCGGGCACGGGGATCGAGCGCCAGACGGGCCGCAGGACGACCGCCGGAGGAGGGGGCGTCGTCGAGGCGCGTGACGAGCCCGGAGGCGACGAGCGCGTCGAGCTGGGTCGCGATGGTCGCTCGCGAGAGCTCGGTCTCCACCGCGAGCTCGGCGCGGGTCCGAGGCCTGCCGTCGGCGAGAAGCAGGAGCACCTCTTCGGCCGCGCTGACGGGGGAGCGGCGACCTGGCATGGCCGAAGTCAACCACAGCGCGGCTCCTTCCGCGTGTCAAAAGGCTCACTTATCGCGCTAGATGGCCAGGTTTTGCTTGTCGGCCAGCAGAAGCGCGCGTAGGGTGCCGAGCATCGTGTCCGACACCGATCAAGGAGCCCCACCGGTGGCCACAGCCTCAGCACTCTCCGTCCAGCTCTACTCGGTGCGCGAGCCCCTTGCCGCAGATCTGCCGGCGACCCTCGACCGCCTCGCCGCGATCGGCTTCACCGCCGTCGAGCTGTTCGGCCTCGGCGAGCTCGCCGAGGGCTACCGCAGCGCTCTGCCCGCGAGCGGTCTGAACGCCCCCAGCGCCCACGCCCGACTCCTCGGCGCGCACGACGGCGCCTCCGTCGAGGCACTCTTCGACCTCGCCGCCTCCCTCGGCGTACAGACCGTGATCGACCCCTACGTCGACCCCGCCCGCTGGACCACGGCCGACGATGTCGCACGCATCGCCGACGAGCTCGCCGCACTGGTCGACCCCGCCGCCTCCCGCGGGCTGACGCTCGGATACCACAACCACGAGTTCGAGTTCGAGAACCGCCTCGACGGACGCAGCGCATTCGAGCACTTCGCGGGCCTCCTCGACCGACGCCTGGTGCTCGAACTCGACACCTACTGGGCGGCGGTCGGCGGCGACGACCCCGCACAGGTCCTGGGCCGCCTCGGCGAGCAGGTCCGCCTCCTGCACATCAAGGACGGCCCCGTGTCGAAAGACACCTCGGAGCAGCTGCCCGCCGGAGATGGCGCGATGGACATCCCCGCGATCCTCCGCGCCGCGCCGCAGGCCCTGCCGGTGATCGAGTTCGACGCCTTCGCGGGCGACATCTTCGACGGCCTCGCCTCGGCCTTCGCCGCCGTCACCGACCTCCGCGCATGAACGGAACCGGACGTGTCGGCCTCGGCGTCATCGGCGCCGGCACCATCAGCACGCAGTACCTGACCAACCTCACCGAGTTCCCCGATCTCGAGGTGCTGTTCCTCGCCGACCTCGACCTCGACCGGGCACGGGAACAGGCGGAGGCGTTCGGTGTCGACGGCTCCGGCTCCGTCGAGGAACTGCTCGCCCGACCGGGGATCGAGATCGTCGTCAACCTCACGATCCCCGCCGTGCACGTCGAGATCGCCCGCCGCGCCGTCGAGGCGGGCAAACACGTGTGGACCGAGAAGCCCTTCTCGCTCGACCGCGACAGCGGCCTCGCTCTGCTCGCGCTCGCGCGGGAGCGCGGGCTGCGGGTCGCGACGGCTCCCGACACCTTCCTCGGGGCAGGACTGCAGACCGCCCAGCGCCTGATCGAGAGCGGCGCGATCGGCACCCCGCTCTCGGCGTTGGCGCTCTCTCAGGGTCCAGGCCCCGAGAGATGGCACCCGAACCCGGAGTTCTTCTTCTCGGCGGGAGGTGGTCCGCTGCTCGACATGGGCCCGTACTACCTCACGGCGCTCGTGCAGAACCTCGGCCCGGTCGAGAGCGTCACCGCGGTCTCGTCACAGGCCCGCGCCACCCGGGTCGTCGGCTCCGGGCCGCGCGAGGGCACGGAGTTCCCCGTGACGATCCCGACGCACGTCGGCGGGCTGATGCGCTTCGAGTCGGGTGCCTCCGCGCAGGGGGTGTGGAGCTTCGAGTCGAGTCTGGAACGGGTCGGCTTCGTCGAGATCAACGGCTCCGAGGGCACACTCGTCCTGCCCGACCCGAACATGCACGACGGCGAGCTCACCCTGCACCGTCGCGGGCGGGAGCCGGAGGTCGTCGCGGCGGTCGGCTCCAGCGCCTCCCGCGGCGTGGGAGTGCTCGAGCTTGCTCGGTCCATCCGTGCCGACCGACCGGAGGCCGCCTCCGGCGAGCTTGCGTATCACGTGACCGACGTGATGCTCTCGCTCCTCGAGGCCGCGGAGACGGGCGAGAGGGTGCCGGTGGCCAGCACGGTCGAGCCGCATCCGGCGCTTCCCGAGAGCTGGGACCCGTGTGAGGCGACGCTCGTCTGAGGCGCGAGGCGTCAGTCGGAGCTTCGGGCCGCGCGCTCCGACTTCAGGCGGGCCTGCTCGCGGCGCACCTCTGCGTAGCGGTTCTGCTCGACGCGCAGCCACTCGGGCACCTCGGCGAGCAGCTCCTGGATCTGAGCCGTTGTGAGCGCCTCGGTCACCCCTCCGCGAGCGAGACCCGAGATCGAGACGTTGAGTCGCGAGGCGATCACCGAGCGCGGGTGCGGCCCGTCTTCGCGCAGCTGCACGAGCCACGCCGGCGGGTTCGCGACCAGCTCGTCGTACTGCTCACGCGTGATCGCCGACTCCTGGAACTCCGCGGGAGTCGCGGGCAGGTAGACCTGCAGCTTCTTCGCCGCGGTCGCAGCCTTCATCGTCTGTGTCGCCTTGGCCATGCGGCAACCCTACCGGCGCGCCGCGCTGCCCCTACCCTGAGGGGATGAGCGACACTCCCCACCACGAGCCGGCCGACGACGAGGAGGCCGCCGTGACCGGGCCGGCGCTGACCGTCGCCCTGGTCGCCGGGGTGACCCCCACGAAGTGGACGAGGGTCTGGGGCGAGCGCCGCCCCGAGCTGCCTCTGCGCATCACCGTCGTCGACGAGGCCGAGCAGGAGGCAGTGCTGCGCGAGGGCCGCGCGCACCTGGCGTTCGTCCGTGGCGCCCTCGGCTCCGACGACCTCAGCTCGATCCACCTCTACGACGAGCAGCCGGTGGTCATCCTGGGCCGCGAGCACGCGCTCGCCGACTCCGAGGGGCTCGACGTCGCCGAGCTGGCCGGCGAGCACCTCCTGCAGGAGCCGAGCGAGGTGCCGGAGTGGGCCGAGGCCGCGGTCGAGGTGGCCGACGGCACGCGTCTCCCGCTGCCCCGCATGGCCGGTCTCGACGACGCCGTCGAGCAGGTGGCGGCCGGCGTCGGCGTGCTGATCGTCCCGCAATCGCTCGCGCGCGTGCACTCGCGCAAGGACGTGGTCGCCGTCCCCCTGTCGGGCGTGGCGCCGTGGCCCGTCCGTCTCGCGTGGGTGACGGAGGAGAAGACCGACGACACGGAGGACTTCATCGGCGTGGTGCGAGGCCGCAGCAGCAGTACGACCCGCGGCACGGCCGCCCCGCCCAAGGTCGAGTCGCGGGCCAAAGCCGCGAAGGCCAAGGCTCGCGAGGCGCGCGAGAAAGCCGAGAAGGCGGGCGGCGGCCGCAAGAGGCCGGCCCGCTCGCAGCCCTCGGCGCCGTCCGTCCGACGCACCCGCAAGCCGAGGGGGCGCTGATCTCCGGGCAGCCGTGGTCGCTGCGTGCCGCGACTCCCGACGACGCGGCGCCGCTCGCGGAGCTCCGGGCGGTCGCTCCGCGCGAGCGCGCTCTGGAGTGGGACGACATCGTGATCGCCTCCGCCGACTGACCGCGCGGGTCTGAGCTGCGCACCGTCCTCGCGCCGGTCTTCCCTACGAGCATGGCGTCCGGACCGTCGCGTTCCTCCGGGCGCACTCGGGCTGGCGGCCGCGCACGGCGGAGGCGGTTCCTCGACCGGCAGGGATGCCCGCTGGTCGAGGAGCCGCCTCCACCTCAGCTCCGTCGTCGGCGCATCACGCCGCCTCCCTGACCCGCCCGCCCTTGATGTGCAGCCGTCGCTGCGCCCGCCGCGCCACGGCGGAGTCGTGGGTGACGATCACCAGCGTCAGTCCGAGCTCCTGCCACAGCGTCTCGAGCAGCAGCATGATGTCGTCGCGCGTGTCCTCGTCGAGGGCGCCCGTGGGCTCATCGGCGAGCAGCACGCGCGGGTTCTTCACGAGGGCGCGCGCGATCGCGACGCGTTGCTGCTGGCCGCCCGACAGCTCCGCCGGCAGGTGGTCGAGGCGGTCGCCCAGTCCCACGGAGTCGAGGGCCGCGCGCGAGCGGTCGGCCCGTTCGCGGGCGGGCACATGCTGCGGGGCGAGGGCCGTCTCGACGTTCTCGAGCGCGGTCAGCGTCGGGATCAGGTTGAAGCTCTGGAACACGATCCCCACCTCCGTCGCCCGCACCGACGCGAGGGCCCTGTCTCCGGCGGAGGAGATCTCGCGGTCGCCGAGCACGACCGTTCCCGAGGTCGGGCGGTCGAGCGCTCCGAGCAGTTGGAGGAGGGTCGATTTACCGCCTCCCGTCGGGCCCTGGATCGCGACCATCTGGCCGTCGGGGATGGTGAGGGTGACGTGGTCGAGCGCCGTGACCGCGGTCTTCGCTCCGGTGTATCGCTTGCTGACGTCGGTGAGGGTGTACACGAGGGGTCCTTTCGAGGAGGGAGGGGTCAGGCGACGGAGCGGAGCGCGGCTGCGGGGCGGAGTCGAGCCGCGCGCCAGCCTCCGAAAGCGCCGGCGAGCAGGCCGCCCAGAACCGCTAGGCCGACCGCGAGCAGGATCACCGGAACCGTGATGGGGAGCGAGAGGGTCACGTCCGTCGCGGTCGTGGCGGCGCGCGCGGCGGCGCGACCCGGGCCGCCAAAGCCACCGGATCCTGCCGCGAGGGCGCCCGCTCGCGACGAGCCCGAGAGGGTCGGCGCAAGGATGTTCACGATCGCGATGCCGATCAGTCCGAGCACGATGCCGGCCACGCCTCCGAGGAGGCCTTGCACGACCGACTCACCCGCGACCTGGCGGACGATCGCGCCATCCGTCCAGCCGAGCGCCTTGAGGGTGCCGAGCTCGCGCGTGCGGCGGGTGACTCCCGAGACCGTGAAGAGGGTGGCAATGAGGAAGGCGGCGGCCAGCACGATCAGCGACAGCCAGGTGCCGAGGTTCGCGACGAGGTCGCTCGCCGTCGAGAGCGAGCCCGAGACGGTAGAGGCGAGTTGCGCCTGCGTCGAGACCGTCGCCGAGGGCAGCGCGGCCTGCAGCGCGGACTGGATCTGACCGATGTCGCTGGAGGACGCGGCCTGGACGTAGACGGCCGAGAGCTTGCCGGTCTGGCCCGAGAGGGTTTGCGCGACGTCGAGCGGGACGTAGGTGTCGGAGGCGGTGCTCGTGTCGGTGGAGTCGCTCGTCACGATCCCGATGACCGAGAAGTCGGTGCCTCCGATCGAGACGCTCGAGCCGACCGAGAGGCTCGCGGTGGTGGCGTAGGTGGAGTCGACCAGGACCACGTCCTTGCCCGCGTCGGCGGCGGTGAAGGTGCGGCCGACGGTGAGCGAGACGTCGGCGAGCGGACCGATCGCCGAGCCGGCGGGGTCGAGGCCGAGCACGGAGAAGGAGTCGACGCCGAAGGAGGAGCCGCCGGCGCCATCGGATCCGCCCGCGGACGGAGTGGGCGCGGCCTGACCGGCGCCCGTGCCGCTGCGGTTCCGCTCCGGCAGCTGGCCCGAGAACGTCGTGTCGTTGAGCGAGAGCACGCCGATGGCCGACTCGACGTTCGCAACGCCCTGGGCGGTGCCGAGTGCCGAGGCGTCGAAGGTGGTCGCGCCGCGGACGGGTTCGAGCCGCGTACGGCTCACCGAGGTGGTGCCTCCCTGCGTCGTGCCGTCTGAGGAGCCGAAGTCGAAGCGCTGGCGCGTGCCGCCGGCGGCGGGCGCGGTCGCGGGCTGCGTCACCGTGACGTCGGTGCCGACTCCGTAGACCGCCTGGAGCACCGAGGCCTGGGCGTTGCGGACGCCGGCGGCGAACGCGCTGACGAGGATGACGAGAGCGATGGCGAGAGCCATGCCGGCGGCGACGATCATCGTCTGCCGTCGGCGGTGGGTGAGCTCGCGCCGGAGGTACGTGGCGAACATGGCGTCCTTCGTTCGGTGGGCACCGAGCGGTGGGTGTCCGCTCGAACGCCCTGACCGTAGGAACCCGCGCTATGCGCGGTGTCGCGGACGGCTATGAGTCGCCGATGAGCGTGGCGCCGGCTGCTCCTTCCGCGCCGCCCTGCTGGCACGGACGTTCGAGGCTCGTGCCGGGCGGCACGATCAGCGCAGTCATCGATCGCCCATAGCGGAGTCATAGAAAACCTCTCGATACTGAGGGGCATGTCGACCCCCGCCCCCTCGAAGCACCTCGCCTCAGCGCAGCGCGCCCGGCTCAAGCGCGCCGATGGATCCCCCATCCGCGTCCTCGTCGTCGACGACGAGAGCACCCTGACCGACCTCCTCCAGATGGCGCTGCGCTACGAGGGCTGGGAGGTGCGCACGGCTGCCGAGGGGCGCGCCGCGATCTCGCTCACGCGGGAGTTTCGGCCCGACGTCATCGTCCTCGACGTGATGCTCCCCGACATCGACGGTCTCCAGGTGCTCCAGAGGGTCCGCGCCGACGGCAGCGAGACGCCGGTGCTCTTCCTCACAGCGAAAGATTCCCTCGACGACCGCATCGCAGGCCTCACCGCGGGAGGCGACGACTACGTCACCAAGCCGTTCTCGCTCGAGGAGCTCGTCGCCCGGATGCGCGGCCTCATCCGCCGCTCGACCCTGCTCGCGAACGACCTCGACGACCCGGAGGTGATCGTGGGCGACCTCGTGCTCAACGAGGACAGCCACGAGGTGCGCCGGGGTGACTCCGACATCGAGCTGACGGCGACCGAGTTCGAGCTGCTGCGGTTCTTGATGCGCAACCCGCGGCGCGTCCTCAGCAAGGCGCAGATCCTCGACCGGGTCTGGTCGTACGACTTCGGCGGCAAGTCGAGCGTCGTCGAGATCTACATCTCGTACCTGCGCAAGAAGATCGACGCCGGACGCTCGCCGATGATCCATACCGTGCGCGGCGCGGGCTACATGCTGAAGCCCGCCGACTAGTGGCCTCGCGCCCGCGCCCCACGCTCGGCGACTTCGCGACGCGCTCGGCGCTGCGGCGCTCGCGTCGGGGGCGCCGTGCGCCGTGGACGCTCCGCCGTCGGATGGTCGTCGCCGTGGTCGCCCTCGTCGCGGTGACCGCCGGCATCGTCGGGGCGGTCAGCGTGTTCTCGCTCCAGAGGATCCTCTACGACAGCACCGATGCGCGGCTCGACGCGTCGCTCTCGCGTCTCCAGAACTTCGACGGCCCCAGCCGCTTCGCGGGCCCCAGCGGCCTCGAGCGGGCGACCACGTGCTCCTCCGGATCCTTTGGCAACGGGCCGAATCAGGACCTCAGCACCATCACCGCGGTGCGCACGGACGACGGCAGTTTCGTCGGCGCCTACATCGACGCCGACGGCACCTGTCGCCAGTTCGCGGAAGACCCCGACTCGGTCCTCGCTGCGGCAGTCTCGGCCGAGGGACGAGCAGTCAGCATCGTCCTGCCGGGAGCGCTGGGCGACTACCGCGCCCAGGCGAGCATCATCGACGGCTCCGTAGTCATCGTCGGAGTGCCTCTGGGCATGGTCAACGCGACGATCGGCTCCCTGGCGTGGATCGTCGTCGCCGTCGTCCTGCTCGCGATGCTGCTCGTCGCGTTGATCGCCACCGCGATCATCCGCGTGGCCTTGCGCCCCCTCGAACGCGTCGAGGCGACCGCGACCCGCGTCGCCGAGCTTCCCCTCGAGCGCGGCAAGGTCGAGCTGGTCGAGCGCGTCGCCGAAGGGGATGCCGACACGCGTACCGAAGTCGGCAGGGTGGGCGACGCCTTCAACCGCATGCTCGACCACGTCACCGGTGCACTGGAGGCGCGTCAGGCCAGCGAGAACAAAGTGCGGCAGTTCGTCGCCGACGCCTCCCATGAGCTGCGCACCCCGCTGGCCGCCATCCGCGGATACGCCGAGTTGCCCCGCCACGGCGAGATCGAGCTCCCGGAGGCCGCCGCGTACTCCCTCGACCGGATCGAGTCGGCCGCCACTCGCATGACCTCGCTCGTCGAGGACCTCCTCCTCCTTGCCCGCCTCGACGAAGGCCGAGACCTCGAGAAGGAGCCCGTCGACCTCACGCTGCTGCTGATCGAGGCCGTCTCGGACGCCCATGTCGCCGGGCCCGACCACGAGTGGGACCTCGAGCTCCCGGAGGAGCCGATCGAGGTCCGCGGCGACGGCTTCCGACTGCACCAGGTGGTCGCGAATCTCCTGCGCAACGCGACCGTCCACACGCCCGCCGGCACGGCCGTCGTCGCGGCGCTCGCGGAGGAGCGCGACGCCTCCGGGGCGCCGATCGCCGTGATCACGGTCACCGACTCGGGGCCGGGCATCGCGCCGGAGCTCGTGCCGGTGCTGTTCGAGCGTTTCGCGCGCGGCGACTCCTCGCGCACGCGCGCCACGGGATCGACGGGCCTCGGACTCGCGATCGTCGCGGCGGTCGTCGACGCCCACGGCGGGCGCGTGCTCGTCGAGTCGGCTCCGGGGCGGACGAGCTTCCGCGTCGAGCTGCCGGCCCACTAGTCGGGGTCGGATGCGCGGGCACTAGCGCGCTAGGCCGTCACCCCGAGCCGACGTCGTGCGTCGTCGAGGGTCCGCACCACGTGCACCACCTCGTCGAGCGGGTGGAGGGGCGACTCGGTGCGCCCCTCCGCGACGTACTGGGCGAGGTGTAGCGCCTCCCACGCGAGCCCCTCGCCGCCCTGCAGCGCCGACCCGTCGTTCCAGGAGGCGCTCTCCGAGCCGCGTGTGAGCGTGACTCCGCTCGGTGTCCAGAACGACGGATGCACATCGATCCGCCCCTCGCTCCCGGCGACGCTCGCCGCATGCCGCGTGTCGGCCAGCACCGTCGAGGTGGCGACCGACTGGACGCCGCTCGCATGGCTGCCGACGATCGTCGCCGTCGCGTCGACACCGGTCGAGGCGAGACTGCCGGCCACCACCGTGCTCTGCGGCGTCCCCGCCACCATCGAGACGAACGAGGAGGCGTACACGCCCACGTCGAGCAGGCCGCCTCCCGCGAGGGCCGGGTCGAAGATACGGCTGCTCGGGTCGAACGCGAAGGCGGCTCCGAAGTCGGCCGACACGAGGACGGGCGTGCCGACGGCCCCGTCGGCGAGCAGTTGGCGGACCACGTCCATGTGCGGCAGGTAGCGCATCCACATCGCCTCCATCGCGAAGACCCCGGCGTCGCGCGCGGCGTGCACGATCATCTCGGCCTCGCCCGGAGTCGGCGCGAACGGCTTCTCGACGAGGACGTGCTTTCCCGCGGCGATGGCGAGCAGTGCGTGGCGCGCGTGCTCCGAATGCGGCGAGGCGATGTAGACGACGTCGACTTCCGGGTCGTCGACGACGGCCTCGTAGCCGGCCGAGGCGCGGTCTATCCCGAAGCGGCCGGCGAATCGCTGTGCCCTCTCGAGCGAGCGCGAGCCGACCGCGACCACCCTTTGCCGCGTGTGCTTCTGGAGCGCGTCGACGAAGGAGCCCGCGATCGAGCCGGGCGCGAGGACCCCCCAGCGCATCACGGGGGAGTCGAGGAGGGAAGGGAGCCGCGGCTCCGGGAGCGTCACTGCCATGCCCCCACGCTACGGCCCGCCTCCCCCCTGCCCGCCCCCGCCCTCCCCCCTCCGCGAGATGCCACTTATGCGCGCGACACGCCGACGGACGTGCGCATAAGTGGCATCTCGCGGAGGTCGGCGCCGGTGCGGAACGTGTCGGTGACGGGAATCAGCGCGACACGTCGCGGAAACACGGACGGCCTATCTTCCTGAGAGGGTTCACATCATCGTCGACGTCTCGATCGTGGACCGCGCCCACCCGTCCCGACACGCCTCGACAAGGGAAGAACCGCGCTTGAGATCTCGAACCGTCCTCGTCTCGGGAGGCGCAGCGCTCGCGCTCGCCGCCGGCGGACTGCTGGTCACGCCGCCCGCGACCGCCACGACCTCCGCCGACTACAGCCGCGTGGACCTCGTGCGCCCCGCCTCCGCGCCCCTCACGCTGCCGAGCAGCTACCCGCTGCAGGTGCCGCTCACGGAGGTGCCGGTCGACCCGAGCGACGCCTCTCTCGTGCGCGGAGTCACGCCTTATGACGCCATTGCGCCGCAGCTCAACGCGCTCACGGAACGCTCGGACCGCGTCTCGACGCAGGTGGTCGGGAAGTCCGGTCTCGGTCGCGACATCTACCTGGTCACCGTCACCGCTCCCGAGACCGCCGCCGAGACGGCCCAGCAGGCCGAGTGGCGGGATCGGCTCAAGCATGAGCCCGCGGCTGCCGCCGTCGACACGGAGCTGCGGGAGGGTTACAAGCTCCCTCTCTGGTTCAACGGCAACATCCACGGCAACGAGTGGGAGGGAAGCGACGCGATCCTCGACTACATCGAGCGTCTCGCCGCCGCCGAGGATCCCGAGACAGCGGCTCTGCTCGAGGGCAACCGCCTCTACTTCACCGTCACCAACAACCCCGATGGGCGGGCTCTCGGCCAGCGCGCCGTGGCCGCCGGCTACGACCCGAACCGCGACATGATCACCGGGGCGACCAACGAGGCCGCCGTGATCCGCGACCTGTCGAGCCTGCTCCAGCCGATCTCCTTCATCGACCTCCACGGGTACACCGGCATCCTCCAGGTCGAGCCGTGCGGGCCGCCGCACGGGGAGAACTACGAGTACGACCTCTTCCTCCCGCACGCCTACGCGACCGCGCTCGAGGTCGAGCGCCGCGTGGTCGAGGCCGAGGTGCCCGGCAACACCTACCTCGCCGCGGACGGCAGCGCGACGACCGAGAACACAGGCAAGATCCTGATCCCCTACCGCGACATCCGCGCCGGCTGGGACGACTGGCCGCCCATCTTCGCGCCGCAGTACGTCGCGTTCCAGGGCGCGATCACGAACACGGTGGAGCTGCCCCTCGGCCGGACCGATGACGTCGCGCAGGGCCAGGCGAACGCCGACATCGACATCGAGGTCGCCGGGATCGTCATGGACGCGTCCGTCGACTACGTCGCCACCCACCGCGACGCGCTGCTGGGCAACCAGGCGGCGATCTTCGAGCGTGGCGTCACCGGTGCGCCTGCCGTCGAGATCCCCGCCGACGTGACCCCGGCCGATCTTCCTGAGGGCATGCCGAGCGAGTGGACCGAGATCTGGGACGAGACCGACGTCTCCGCGACGGAGTATCCGCGCGCCTACGTCATCCCCGTCGACGACCGTCAGCGCTCCGTCTCGGACGCCGAGACCCTCGTCGCCCAGCTCCTGGCACACGGCGTCGAGGTGTCGCGCACGACCTCGGCGACCACCCTCGCAGGCACGAGCTACCCTGCAGGCACGTATCTGGTCGACATGCATCAGCCGGTGCGGGGGCTCGCCAACGTGCTCCTCGCCGACGGCAGTGACATCTCGAGCCGGGTTCCCGAGATGTACGACGTCTCGGCCTGGAGTCTCTCGCTCCTCTGGGGTGCCGATGTCGCGGCGATCGGATCCACGACGGACGAGCTGCCGCCGATCGGCCTTGAGCCGGTGACCGCGGTCGCTCCGACGGGTTCGGTCCCCGCGGGGGAATACCTCGCCTTCGAGCCTCGCGGCGTCTTGGAGTACCAGGCGGTCACGGCGCTCCTCGCCGACGGAGTCGCCCTCGAGCAGTTCGAGGACGGCACCATCGCCCTCCATGCCGATGCGGTCGGGCGGCGCGCGGCCGAGCAGGCCGCCGCCGTCTTCGGAGTCGACTTCACCGCGACAACGGCCGACCGGGTGCGCGCCGAGGATGGCACGGCCCTCGATGCCCTCCGTATCGCCTTCTCCGGCACGCACGAGGACCGCGATGCTCTGGCCAAGCTGGGCTTCACCGACACCGTCGCGATCTCCGCCGACTCCCTCGTCTCGGGGGCCGTCTCGCTGGAGGGCGTCGATGTTCTCTTCGTCGGAAGTCCGCTCTGGTTCAGTCCTGAGCAGTCCGCGGGGCGCGCCGCCGTGGAGGCGTTCCTCGCGAGGGGCGGCGACGTGGTCGGCCGCGGAGAGGCGGGGGCCGCGTTCGTGTCCGACTTCGGTCTCGCGGGCCTTGCCCTGCGGGGCGGCACGTGGGGCTCCAACGGCATCGTCTCGGTCGAGACTCCGGCCGAGGGTGTGCTCGGCGACTATCCGCAGGACACCGCCTTCGTCTCGCCGGCGTTCTGGTTCTCGGACCTCGACAGCTCCGTCGTCGTCGAGCAGAGATATGCCGTGGACCGCACCTTGCTCGCTGGGCACTGGGTCGACTCCGAGGGCGGGTCCAGGGGGGATGCGGCCGGGCAGCCCTCGGCCGTCTCGTTCTCGACGGCGTCGGGCACTGAGGGGTTCCTCTTCGGCACGTCACCGGTCTTTCGCAACCACCCTGTCGGTGCGTTCAGCGACCTCGCTCGGGCGCTGCTCGCGGTGGCGCCGGAGGGCGCGGCCGTCACGCTCCCGACGACTCCGGAGCCGACCCCGACCCCGACGGCGACGCCGGAGCCGACCCCGAGTCCGGAGCCGACTCCGACGCCGGACCCCACGGCCGCCCCCGGGCCGTCACCGGAGCCCACCGTCGACCCCGGCCCCACCACGAGCCCCGAGCCGACCGCCGTTCCGATCGCGGGGCCCGCGGACTCTGGCGGCCTCGCCTCGACGGGCACGGAGCCCGCCCCGTGGCTGCTCTTCTCGGGAGCCGCCGTCGCCCTGGGCCTCATCTCCCTCCTCCTCGCTCGCCGCCCCCGCCGCCAGCCGCGCTGACCCGCCGCGAGATGCCACTTGTGCGCACGACACGCCGGTAAAGCCGCGCACAAGTGGCATCTCGCGGCGGTGCTCACCGCGCGTCCGGCACGGCAGAATGGTGCGCGATGACTGCCACACCTCCTCCGCTCGGCCTTCTCCTCGACGTCGACGGGCCCATCGCGAGCCCGATCACCCGTACCATCGCGATCCCCGAGATCGCGGACGACCTCGTCGCGCTCGCGAACGCCGGGATCCCAATCGTGTTCAACACGGGGCGTTCCGACGCTTTCCTGCGCGAGCGCGTGTTGCCGGCACTGCTCGAGCGCGGTGTCTCGGCGGAGGCGCGCATCGTGTGCGTCTGCGAGAAGGGCGCGGTCTGGTTCACCGTCGACTACCGCGGCACCTCCGAGCCGATCGTCGACCGGTCGCTGGCGATTCCGCCCGCCGTCGCGGACGATCTCGAGCGGATGATCCGCCAGGACTACGACGACCTCGTCTTCTTCGACGAGACCAAGCGCGCGATGGTCTCGGCCGAGCAACTCGTCGACCTCGACAGCGAGGACTACCTCGAGCGCCAGCTCGTCTTCGACGCCGACGCCCTGCAGATCATGACGGCGGCAGGCCTCGGAGTCGAGCGCCGCGGCATCCGCTACCCGAACGATCGGGGGGCGGTCGACTACCGCATCGACCCCACGGTCATCTCCACCGACATCGAGTCGAACCGGCTCGGCAAGGACCTCGGCGCCCAGCGCGCCGTCGAGCTGCTCGGCGCGACCGGCGCCATCCCGCAGCGCTGGCGGACGGTCGGCGACTCCCGGAGCGACTACGCCATGGCCGACTGGCTGTTCGAGCACGCCTACGACGTCGCCCACGTCGACGTCCGCCCGGCCGAGGGCGTGCCCGAGAAGCCTTACCCCGTGATCGTCGTCGACGATCTCGTGAACGATGCGGCAGGTGCAGCGGTCCTGCGTCGCTGGACGCGGCTCGTGGCCGACGAGACGACTCCCGAGGTCGGCGGCGGCATCTCGCTCCACGCTCGGGGCTGATCCGCCAGCCCTCGCCCCGACCGCTCGCGGCCCGTTAGCGTTCGAGCATGAGAATCGCAGTCACCGGAGGATCCGGCAAGCTCGGCCGTAGTGTCGTCACCCGTCTTCGCGCCTCCGGGCACCAGGTCGTCACTCTCGATCGCGCCGGCGAGCGCGGCCTCGGCTTCGTCCGCATCGACATCACCGACTATGGCCAGGTGGTCGACGCGCTCCAGGCGGTCGGCGACCAGCACGACGGAGTCGACGCGCTCGTCCACTTGGCCGCCATCCCCGCGCCGGGCCTGGTCCCCGACATCGCCACTTTCCACAACAACATGATCGCGACGTTCAACGCGTTCCACGGAGCGATCCGCGCGGGCATCCGCACCATCGTCTACGCCTCCAGCGAGACCGTCTTGGGGCTGCCCTTCGACGTGCCGCCCCCCTACATTCCCGTCGACGAGAAGTACCCCGCGCGCCCCGAGACCGTCTACTCGCTGACCAAGCACCTCGAGGAGCACATGGCGATCGAGCTGTGCCGCTGGCATCCGGATCTCGCGATCACCGGGCTGCGCTTCTCGAACGTGATGGACGAGGAGGATTACGCGGAGTTCCCGTCGTTCGACTCCGACGCGATGCTGCGCAAGTGGAACCTGTGGGCCTACATCGACGGTCGCGATGGGGCGCAGGCGGTCGAGAAGGCGTTGCTGCGCAAGGAGACCGGCTTCGACCGTTTCATCATCGCGGCGGCCGACACGGTGATGTCGCGGCCCAACGCCGAACTGGTCGAGGAGGTGTTCCCGGGAGTCGAGGTGCGCGGCGATCTCGGAGTGAACGACACCCTGCTCTCGATCGACCACGCCCGCGAGGTGCTCGGCTTCGCACCGGAACACTCGTGGCGCGACTCCCGCCGCGCCTGACCGGTTGCCGCATACACGTTCGGCCCGCAGAATCTATGGACTCTGCGGGCCGAACGCCGCCGAGAGGCCTCTCGGCCGATCAGCGGGGGATGTAGTTGAAGGTGTCGGGGTCCGGTCCGGTGCGGTGTCCGCGGTCGAGGGCCGCGATGTCGGTCATCGCCTCGTCGTCGAGCTCGAAGTCGAAGAGCGCGAAGTTCTCTTCGACCCGCGCACGGGTCACCGACTTCGGGAACACGATGTCGCCCCGCTGGAGGTGCCAGCGGAGCACGACCTGGGCCGGGGTGCGCTCGACGTTGCGGGCGATGCGCACGATCGTCTCGTCGTCGAGGACGAGCCCCTGCGCGATCGGCGACCACGCCTCCGTCGCGATGCCGTGCTCGATGCCGTACGCGCGCAGCTCCTCCTGGACGAGGTACGGGTGCACCTCGATCTGGTTGACCGCGGGCACGATGGTCGCCTCCGCGCGGAGGCGGTTGAGGTGGTTCGTCTGGAAGTTGGAGACGCCGATCGCCTTCGCCTTGCCGCTGCGGTAGATCTCCTCCATGGCCTTCCACGTCTCGACGTAGTCGCCCACCTTCGGCAGCGGCCAGTGGATGAGGAAGAGGTCGACGTAGTCGAACTTCAGCTCGGCGAGGGTCGAGTCGATCGCTGCGAGCGCGTCCTCGCGGGCGTGGAAGCCGTTGTTGAGCTTGCTCGTGACGAACACGTCGGAGCGGTCGAGCCCGGAGGCGCGCACTGCCTCTCCGACGCCTGCCTCGTTGCCGTACATCTCGGCCGTGTCGATGTGGCGGTAGCCGACCTCGAGGGCCGCGAGGGTGGCGTCCTTGGTCTCGGCGGGGTCGATCTGGAACACGCCGAAGCCCAGCTGCGGGATCTCCACGCCGTTGTTCAGGGTGATCGTGGGGACCGTTCCGGTCTCGTTGCTCATGACGGAGTCACGTCCTTTCGTCGGGGGCGACGGGCGCGGCGGAGCCGCGGCGTCGTGTCTTCAGTCCACCGCCGACCGCTCCCCGCATCAACCCCTTGTGCGCTCGGCGAACGCCCAGCGTCCGCCGATTTGCGTGTGTCTGGAAACGACGAAGTCCCCCCGGCGCGGAGGCCGGAGGGACTTCAGGGCGCGGATTACGCGCGGGACTTGCGGCCCGTGACCGCGCCGTAGATCAGCAGCACCACGATGGCGCCGACGACCGAGACGATGATGCTCACGATGTTGATGCCGGTGACCGCGTCGCGGATGCCGAAGAGCGAGCTGAGGAACCCGCCGAGCAGCGCGCCGACGATGCCGAGGACGATGGTGATGATCCAGCCACCGCCCTGACGACCCGGGAGGATGAGCTTGGCGAGCGCTCCCGCGATCAGGCCGAGGATGATCCAGCTGATGATGCCCATGATGTTTCTCCTTCTTGTGGTGCTCGACCGGCCGTTCCGATGCGAGCGACGACGCCGATGATGCTGGCGTCTCTCAAAGCGGTTTTCCGTCCCGATGCGGTGGTCAGCGGAGGGAGCGCTGCACCTTGTCGCGGGCCTTGCTCGCGATGGCGGTGAGCTGCTTGGCCTCGCGCTTCGAGGTCTTCTTGAGCTTCTTGCGTGTCTTCTTCGTGGCAGGGTCGTTCCACACACCGAGTGCCAGGTGACGCAGCTCTTCGTACCGAGCGCGCCCGGCACGTGCGCCGAAGACGTACGCGGCGAAGGCGACGAGTGCCAGCAGGACGAGGCGGGGATTCATGCGGTGACCCTTCCATCGGAGAGCACACGGCTGTGCTCGTCACCCATTTGACTCTCCTGCGCACTTCATGACAAACCGCGGCCTGACCATTGACAGCGACCCCCTTCGTCGTGTCCGCGGGCGCGCCTCTCGGGTCCGTCGCGCGCAGCGATCCGCCTCCAAGGGCTCAGGCTGAAGCCGTGACCTCGTCGCCGGCGAAGCGCTCGTGCAGGTAGCGCCCGTATCCGCCGGACACCCGATTGTCACGTCGACCAGAGGTGACCACTTCGCCGCGGTCGCTCGCGCCCACTCGCGCGCCCGTCGTGCGCAGGCGCTCGACGAGCCGGACGTCCTCGTGCAGAGTCTCCGTGCCGAAGCCGCCGGCGGCGAGGTAGGCGCTCGCGCGTACTCCGAGGTTCGCCCCGTGGATGCTGCCGACCGCCTCTTCGCGCTCCCGGGTCTCGCGCCAGCGGCCGTACGCCTCCGGAGCGAGATCGGCAGGGTCGGGGCGCACCGTGCCCAGCAGGGCGTCGTGGCGGCGCGCGTGCTCGATGTGCGCGAGCAGCCAGTCGGAGGGGACTACCGAGTCGGCGTCGGTGTTCGCGATCCAGAGGCGCTCGTGCGGGACGAGGGCGGAGGCGAGGACGTGCGCGATCCCCGCCGCGCGGGCTGCTCCGACACCGCGGCGATCGAGCTCGAGCACCTCGGCTCCCCTCGAGCGGGCCACCGCTGCGGTGGCGTCGGAGCAGCCGTCGGCGACCACCAGGATCCGCACGCACACGGAGGGCGCACCGGAGCGCAGGTGTCGCGCGCTCGCGGCCACGGAGGCGACGAGCGCCCCGACCCGCTCGTGCTCGTCGTGCGCGGGCACGACGACCACGACCTCCTCGATACCGTGCCTCACACCAGCCCCGCCCGCCTCGCCACCGAGTCGCCGTCGCGCGCGTAGACCTCGAGCAGCAGGTCCTCCTCCTCATGCCGCACGACGCGCGGGAGGCCGAGCCTGGCGACGGCCTGCTGCACCGCGTCCCCGTCAAGTTCGAGCCCCATGATCGGGTGCCGCCAGTGCACGGTCACCAGCTCCCCGTCGACCGCGAGCCGGTCGCGGAGGCCGACCAGCGTCGACTCGAGCGCCTCGCGTCCCAGGTAGTAGCCGACCTCCGAGAGCACGATCAGGTCGAACGGGCCCTCCGGGACGCCGGTCGTGACATCGTGCCGGCGGACCTGGACGTGGGGGAGGTGAGCGAGTCGCCGGGCGGCGCGCTCGACGGCCGCCTCCGCGACGTCGATGGCGAGCAGACGGTCGACCCGCCCCGCGAGCGCCTCCGCCAGCACGCCGATCGACGCTCCCACCTCGAGCGCGGAGGCATAGCGCCGCTCACGCAGGCACGCGAGGGTCAGGGCCCGCTTGCGCTCCTCATACCAGCGGCTGGTGTAGCCCCACGGGTCCTCGTGCCGGGCGTACAGCTCGTCGAACGAGCTCATGTCCACCCCCGCACCCGGACGAGTCGGTCGTCGCCCGCGAAAGTGCGGACGAACAGGGGGTGCAGCACGGGAGCCGACCCGTCCGGCCCGGGCTCCGTCTGGCTCCGGTAGCAGGCACGCGCCCGCCGTGTCCGCGCGAGTGCCTCCTCGTCGAGCGCGACCCGAGCGAGCGCGCTCCACGGCACCTCGTCGTCGTCGGGGTCGGCCCAGTGCCACAGCCAGATCGGTGCGGCGAGCAGCGGATGGGCGTACTCGGCAGCGATCGTGGCGCAGACCTCGCCGACCACGCGGTGGTCGCGGTGCCCGTCGCTGGTCCAGGTCGAGAGCAGGAGGACGGTGCCCGGCGCTCCCGCTGCGCGCCGGCGCACGTGCGCCGCGATGCGGTCGCGGTGCTCCGGGGTCGTCGAGTCCGGCACCTCGAGGAACTCCAGGCCGATGCCGGCACCGAGCTGCAGCAGTGCGGCGGCGGCCTCGTCGCGTCGGGTGGAGGCGAGGGTCGTGTCGGGAGCGCCGTGCGCGGCGGCTCCGTCGGTCACGATCACCACGTCGACGGCGAGCCCTCTTCTCCGAGCGAGCGCGAGGGTGCCGCCGCAGCCCAGCGTCTCGTCGTCGGCGTGCGCGACGACCACGAGCAGTCGCTCGACCGGCTCGGGCAGCTCGAGGCGGGGGAGGCGGTCGCGGCGGCCGTCCTCGCGCCATCGCTCGACGGGCGTGCCCTCGAGGCGTCCGTCGAAGGGACGACTCACCACAGCTCCGTCTCTCCCGAGGCGAGCAAGGCCCGCCCGAGCGCCGCGTCGTCGCGCTCGGCGTGGTGCTGGCGCACGTACAGGGTGAGATCGGCGACGCGGGCGGCGTGCTCGGCGTCGAGGGCGAGGGGGCTTGGTCCGAGGGCGCGTCCGGCGCGCACCAGAATCTCCTCGACGGCCCACGCGACGCTCGCCCGGACGCGCTGCGCGAGGAGCGAGCCACGGGCGCCCTGGGCCTCTCCCGCGTCGATGGCGGTCGCCGCCTCCGCCAGCGCTCGCCGCGATGCTGCGACGGCCGTGTCGATCGCGCCGAGGTGCGCGAGGAGGTGGGGCTCGTCGCGCCGTGCCGCCGCCGACGCGACCGTAGCGGCGACCCCGAGCGCGCCACCGAGCCAACAGGCGGCGACGCCGATGCCGCCCCACGCGAATCCCGGACGCGAGAGGTACCACCCGGTCTCGCCGACGGGCGCGGCGGAGGCGCCGCCGAAGCGGACGGGCCCGCTGGGCACCTCGACCAGCCCCCGTGCATGCCAGGCGCCGGCCTCGGGCGCCACCGTCGCCTCCCGCAGCGGCACGGCGAAGAGCCTGCGCTCGCCGGAGGCGTCGCCCAGGTGGGCGGTGACCAGGGCCGCGTCGAGGCGGTCGGCCAACGAGCACCACGGCTTCACGCCGTCGAGGGTCCACGCGCCATCACGCTCGCGGGCGACGAGTGGCTCGTCGCCGCCCTCCGCGGCGAAGACACCCCACGACGCGTCGGCGGCGATCCCGAGCTCAGGGGAATGCACCCCCGCTTCCCCCAGGATCGCGAGCGCATCGAGGTGCGGCTCGAGGGCGCGGGCGGCGCCCAGGTCTCGGCGCGCCACTCGCAGGAGGAGTCCGTGCAGTTCCGCGGTGCGGCCGGTTCCGGGACGCGGTGCGGCGGCCCCGAGGGCGCGCGCGAACGTGAGGGCGTCGTCGACATCGGTGGGGAGCGAGGCGGAGGTGAGCGGATCCATCGCGTTCGACGCTACGCAGTCCTCCTCACAGGTGTCGGCTGATTGTCCCGGCGCTGCGAGGGTGCTAGGCCTGCCGTCGACGGCGCGGGTCTCGTCGAGCGGAGGCGGTCCGGGCCTGCCGCTCAGATGTCGAGTGCGTTGATCCGGTGCAGCAGGACGGCCAAGCGCTCGACGTCAGCGGGATCCCACGCCCGCAATTCCTCGTGCATGATCGCCTGGTTGGAGCTGCGGATCTCGCTCAGCCGCTCGGCCGTCGCGGGCGTCAGCGAGAGGATCGTCGCGCGCCCGTCCTGAGGGTCAGGCCTTCGGACGAGGAAGCCGAGCCTGTCGAGCGCCGTGAGCTGCCTGCTCAACGCCGACTTGTCCATCTCGAGCAGCTCGGCCAGCGCGCCCGCGTGCATCGGGCCGTAGCGCTCGAGCGTCGAGAGCGTCCGGTAGCCCAGAGCGCCGAGCTCGGGATGCAGCCGCTCGGCGTACGAGCGCATCGCGGCGCGCACGCGGTGCAAGAAGGTGCCGAACTCGCCCTCGACCGAGGCGATGGCGGAGTCGACTCGGCTCCTGTCGGGCTGCGGAGACGGAGCGGTCATGCGACCAGCATCCCCCGTCGGGACCCGCGGTGCGTGGAGCGGCACGTCGCTGCCGGGGAGCGGACCGTCCGATCGGTCCTCTCTGCCTCCGGAGGTCACGAGCGGCCGTCCCCGACTTGCGCCCACGCCTTCCGCGTCGTACTCTGTCTGGAGCCAAAGACCGCCGGTTTCCGGTGTGCGTGCGAGCAGGGCCCCGGCCCCGCGAGGACTGCACCGGACGAAGGATTCGCGAAGCGAATTGCCCGCGCAGGTGCACGAGTCACGAATCGCAATCATTGCGTCTCCCCAGCTCCGCGCCCCTGCGTCGGAGCTTTTTTCTTTGCCTGCCTTCGGGCTACCGGCACGAGAATTCACAGGAGTAGCCATGGCGAACAAGGAAGCCTCGGTTGCCGAACTCACGGAGAAGTTCCAGAGCTCGACGGCCGTTCTGCTGACCGAGTACCGCGGTCTCACCGTTGCTCAGCTCAAGACGCTGCGCAAGGACATCAGTGAGCACGCAACCTACGCCGTGGTGAAGAACACGCTGACCAAGATCGCGGCGAACAACGCCGGTATCTCGTCCTTCGACGACGAGCTCGCTGGCCCTTCGGCCATCGCGTTCGTGCACGGCGACCCTGTCGCCGTCGCGAAGTCGCTGCGTGCCTTCGCCAAGGCAAACCCTCTCCTCGTGGTCAAGGGCGGTTACTTCGACGGTAACCCGCTGACCGCAGAAGAGGTAGGCAAGCTCGCCGACCTCGAGTCCCGCGAAGTTCTGCTCGGCAAGCTTGCCGGCGCCTTCAAGGCCTCGCTGTTCGGTGCCGCATATCTGTTCAACGCACCGCTGTCCAAGGCCGTTCGCACGGTCGAGGCGCTGCGTGAAAAGCAGGAGTCCGCGAGCTGACGTCTTCCCTAGGGAGGCAGTGCGCGCGCGGTTCGTAGACAAAGAAAAACAAGGAGAAAAATCATGGCAAAGCTCACGCAGGACGAGCTCATCGAGGCCTTCAAGGAGCTCACGCTCATCGAGCTCTCGGAGTTCGTCAAGAAGTTCGAAGAGGTCTTCGAGGTCACCGCTGCTGCTCCCGTCGCGGTCGCCGCGGCCGGTGGCGGCGCTGCTGCCCCCGCCGAAGAGGTCGAGGAGCAGACCGAGTTCGACGTCGTGCTCGAGTCGGCCGGCGAGAAGAAGATCCAGGTCATCAAGGAGGTGCGCGCGCTCACCAGCCTCGGCCTCGGTGAGGCGAAGGCTCTCGTCGATGGCGCTCCCAAGGCTGTCCTCGAGGCCGTCAACAAGGAGACCGCCGACAAGGCCAAGGCTCAGCTCGAGGGCGCCGGCGCGACCGTCACCGTCAAGTAGTCCCCGCCGGCTCCGGCCGGTCACCCGCACGGGTGAAGCGAGTCCGCCTCCGGGCGGTTCGCGCAGACACAGGGCGTCACCTCTTCGGGGGTGGCGCCCTGTGTCGTTCCCGCGTTGGCGCGGGCAGGCGCCTCTAAAATCGGAAGGTGACTGTGATCGATCCGCTTGCCGGGCTCCCCGCGCGCGACGTGCCTCCGAGCGAGGTCTCGCTCAGCGAGCTCCTGAGCGATTTCGTCTCGGTGACGCATCGCCTCGTCCGTCTCGCCGCTCAGGCGACCGACAACCAGGAGTCGCAGGCCGTGTGGCGCACGCTCTCGGTGCTGCTCTCGATCGGGCCGATGCGGCTCGGAGAGCTGGCCAACCAGAGCCGCGTGTCGCAGCCCACGATGACCAAGATCGTGAAGAACCTCGTCGATGCCGGCTGGCTCGACCGGGTCGCCGATCCGGTCGACGCGCGAGCGTGGCAGATCTGTCTGGCGCCGGCGGGAGCCGAGGCGCTCGCCTCCTGGCGCACGCATCTCGGCGAGGCACTCACTCCGATCTTCGCCGATCTGGCGCCCGGCGATCGACGTGTGCTCGAACGTGCCGTCGAGATCATGCACGAGCGACTGGTCGTCGCCCCTCGCGCCTGACCGCGGTCGCCGGGCATGCGCGTGTCACCGTGGGCGGCCGGCAGACTGGTCGCGTGCAGATGCGTCTCGAGCTCGTTCCCCTTCCCGTCACCGACGTCGATCGCTCCCTCGCGTTCTACACCGAGGTCGTCGGCTTCCACCTGGATCACGACGTCCGCCCGTCGCCGACGATGCGGGTGGTGCAGCTCACACCGCCCGGCTCTGCCTGCTCGATCGTGATCGGCACCGGCATGGGTCCCGGGCCGGAGGAGGGCGTCGTCCGCAATCTCCACCTGGTCGTCGACGACATCGCGTCCGCTCGAGCCGAGCTCGCCGCCCGCTCGCTCGAGGTCAGCGAGGTGTACGACATGGGCGGCGTGAAGTACGCCTACTTCGGCGACCCCGACGGCAACTCGTGGGCGCTGCAGGAGATCGCCGTCACGACGCCTCCCGCCTGAGCGCGGACGCGGGAGGGCTCGGGTGCCGGGCTCAGTCCTCGGGCCAGCGCACGCGCGCCGGGACGTCGGGGTGCTTGCGCAGCCACGACGCGATGAACGGGCAGCGCGGAACCACGGTGCCTCCCGCCTCCGTGATGGCGAGGACGGCCGCGCGCGCGAGAACGCCGCCGAGCCCGCGCCCCTCCCAGCCCTCGTCGATGACGGTGTGGGTCAGCACGACCTCGTCGTCGTGCCGCACGTAGGCCGCGAAGCCGGCCGCCGTGCCGCCGACCTCGATCTCGAATCGGGAGCGCTCGGGAACGTCGCGGACGGCGGGGGAGTCGGTGTCGGTCATGCTCCGATTCTCGCTCCCCGTGGAACCGAGGTGCTCGTGCGAATGACGAGGGAGGCGGGGATCATCGTGTGGCGTGCGGGCGGAGGCTCCTCGCCGCGCGCTCCCGCTGCGAGCGCGCCGAGGACCAGCTCGACCGCGAGCTCGCCCTGCTGACGAGGGTCCTGTCGGATCGAGGTGAGCCCGAACAGCTCAGCGAGCGGATGGTCGTCGATACCGATGATCGAGACGTCCTCGGGCACCGACAGGCCGAGTTCGCGTGCGGCGAGGATGATGCCGATGGCGATCTCGTCGGAGGCCGCGAAGATCGCGGTCGGTCGCGAGCGCGGATCGCCGAGGACCTGCCGGCCGGCGCGGTGGCCCCCGGGGATGTCGAAGCGCGTGGGCACGAAGTCGGAGGGGTCCGGCTGCCGGCCAGCGGCGACGAGCGCCTCGAAGAAGCCCTCTCGACGCTTGGTGTGCACGTGGAAGTCCATCTCCTCCTCCGTGAGCCCGCCGATGTGGACGACGCGCTCGTGGCCCAGGGAGAGGAGGTGCTCGGTGGCCAGTCGAGCGGCGGCGACGTCGTCGATGCTGAAGGTGGGGATCCCGGGCAGCTCGCCGCCGATGCCGACGATCGGCTTGCCGAGGGCGAGCAGCGCCTCGGTCTCGTGTGGCGAGATCTCGAGCGTGACGGCGACGATGGCGTCGACGCGTTTGCGCACGAGGTAGTACTCGAACACGCTGCGGCGCGCCTCGAGGTGCTTGTCGATGTTGTAGAGGAGCAGGTCGTAGCCGGCCGCGAGCAGGGCGCGTTCGATGCCCTCGATGATGCCGGCGAAGAACCACTGGTTGATGATCGGGATGATGACCGCGATGTTGTTGCTGCGACCGGTGACCAGGCTCGACGCGTTGGCCGAGACGACGTATCCCAGGCTGGAGGCGGCGAGTTCGACCCGTTGCTTCGTGCCGGCCGAGACGTAGCCTCGACCGCTCAACGCCCGCGAGACCGTCGCCTTCGACACCCCGGCGAGCTCGGCGACCTCTTCGATGCCTGTCACGGCGTTCCTCCCCACGCCCCCTGCCTCGATGCTGGAAACGGTTCCAGGAAGTTATACCGCGCGGCATGGCGTCCGGCCAGTCCACGTGGAGGTTCGTGGGGGCCGCACGCGGTACAAGCCCGGTTTGACGCCGAATCGTTACCTGAGAGAGCGCTCTATCGACTTCGTTGTGCTTTCATCGTTCTTGTGGAAAGGTTTCCCTTCGTGGGAGCCCACCCACGTCACACCCGATGGTTCGCTCGAAGGTCCTTCAGATTCACCGCAGGTCCTCCCGGCGTCGCCATCACCACCATCCGAGTTGTCGCGGCACACGCTTCGAGCCGCCACAGGCCCCGGTCTCGACCGAGGGGGCGGCTCCCTCGGCTGATCCACCACTCAATGAGGAGGAAGTATGCGGTCATCCCTGCACCGCCGTATCACCGTCCCGGTCGCCGTTCTCGCGGCAGCCGGCATCGCTCTCTCGGGTTGCTCCAGCAGCAATGACCCCAACGATCCCAACGCCGGCGGCGGTAACTCGGCCGGCAACGTCGGCACGGCGGACGGCGTCGTCAACGTGTACGGCACCATCAACGGCGACGAGGCCACCCTTCTCGAGCAGTCCTGGGCGGACTGGGAGAAGCAGAACAACATCGAGATCAAGTACACGGGCGACAAGGAGTTCGAGAAGCAGATCGGCATCAAGGTCCAGGGCGGCGACACCCCCGACCTCGCGATCTTCCCGCAGCCGGGGCTCCTCGCCGACACGATCGCCTCGGGCAAGGTGCAGAAGCTCCCGGCCGACGCGCTCGCCAACGTCCAGAAGAACTGGTCGGCGGACTGGCAGAAGTACGGCCAGGTCGACGGCACCCAGTACGGCGCGCCGCTGATGGCGTCGGTCAAGGGCTACGTCTGGTACTCGCCGAAGAAGTTCGCCGAGTGGGGCGTCTCGGTTCCCCAGACATGGGACGAGATGGAGGCGCTCGGCAAGACGATCGCCCAGAAGACCGGCGGACCCTCGTGGTGCGCGGGCTTCAACTCCGGCGAGGCCTCGGGCTGGCCGGGCACCGACTGGATCGAGGACGCGGTCCTCCGCGAGGCCGGGCCCGACGTCTACGACTCCTGGGTCGCCGGCGACACGAAGTTCACCGACCCCAAGATCAAGGAGGCGTTCGACTCCGTCGGCTCGATCCTCCTCGACCCGACCCTCGTCAACGCCGGCTACGGCGACGTCAAGTCGATCAACTCGACCGCGTTCGGCGACGTCGCCCAGAACGTGGCCAACGGAAGCTGCGCTCTGACCCACCAGGCCTCCTTCTTCGAGGGCTTCCTGACCGCGGCCGGCGCCAAGGTCGCCAAGGACGGCGACGTGTGGGCGTTCCTCACCCCGCCGGTGAAGGCCGACGACCCCCAGGCCGTCACGGGTGGTGGCGAGATGGTCGCCGCGTTCTCGAACGACGCCGACACCGCCAAGGTGCAGGCCTACCTGTCGAGCGCCGACTGGGCCAACAGCCGCGTCAAGCTCGGAGGCGTCATCTCGGCGAACAAGGGACTCGACCCGGCCAACGCGGGCAGCGACATCCTGAAGGACTCGATCAGCATCCTGCAGAACCCGGACACCACGTTCCGCTTCGACGGTTCGGACCTCATGCCGAAGTCCGTCGGCTCTGACAGCTTCTGGAAGGGAATGGTGGACTGGATCGACGGATCGAGCACCGACCAGGTCCTCCAGGAGATCCAAGCGGGATACACCTCCTAGCACGACAGTGCAGGGCCGCCGCTCCACCCCGAGCGGCGGCCCTGCGCCGTTGCCTAGCGCCAGGCCCCGCGAGAGCGGGCCCCGGGGCTAGGCTTCACCTGAGTTCAGAGTCGCACTCGAAAGGGCGTCCATGTCCGCATTCTTCCAGTGGCTCGCGAGCGTGCCGCCGCTCGCGCAGATCCCTCTCATCCTGTTGGCGTTCGCGGCCGTGGTCGCGGTCATTCTCTTCTTCGTCGAGATCGCTCCTCGGCGCGGTGCCGGCTACACCGTGCTCCGCCTCGCCGTGACCGTGATCCTGCCGGTCGTCCTCCTCCTCGCCTTCGGCCTCTACAACTCCGTCCTGTGGATCGCCGTCGTCGCCGCCGCGCTCGGCGGTGTGCTGTTCCTCCTGGACTTCCGATCCCGCAAAGGCGCGGGCTACGGCCTCCAGCTGATCGCGTTCATGGCGCCGGCGGCCTTCTTCATCCTCATCGGCCTGATCTACCCGACGATCACCACGGCGATCAACGCCTTCATGAAGAACGACGGTTCGGGCTTCGCGGGGATCGACAACTTCGTCTGGGTGTTCACGAGCCCCGACGGCATCACGGCGTTCTTGAACACCGTCGTCTGGGTGCTCCTCGCACCGATCACGGCGACCGCGATCGGCCTCGCCTACGCGGTGTTCATCGACAAGAGCCGCGGAGAGAAGTTCTTCAAACTGCTGGTGTTCATGCCGATGGCGATCTCGTTCGTCGGCGCGTCGATCATCTTCAAGTTCTTCTACGACGTGCGCCAGGGTGAGCAGATCGGCCTGCTGAACGGCATCCTCACCGCCTTCGGAGGCACGCCGATCGACTGGCTCGGTCTCGAGCCGTGGAACACCCTGTTCCTCGTCATCGTCCTGATCTGGACCCAGGCCGGATTTGCCATGACCGTCCTCTCGGCGGCCATCAAGGGCGTGCCGGCCGAACAGCTCGAGGCGGCGTCGCTCGACGGCACGACCGCGTGGCAGGCCTTCTGGAACGTCACGGTGCCGGGCATCCGCTCCTCGATCGTCGTCGTCCTCACGACGATCTCGATCGCCTCCCTCAAGGTCTTCGACATCGTCTCGGCGATGACCGGCGGCCGCTCCGACACCACCGTCCTCGCCTTCGAGATGGTCCGCCAGTTCCAGCTCGGCGCCCGCAGCGGCTACAGCGCGGCCCTTGCGGTCATCCTGTTCCTGCTCGTGCTCCCCATCGTCGTCTACAACGCCCGCCAGCTCGCCAAGCAGAGGGAGATCCGATGAGCGTCACGCCCACTCCGATCCAGGTCCCGGTCGATCGCACCACCGAACGCCGCCTCCTCCGCGGGGAATCGAAGATCGAGGCCGCAAGCGGCAAGGTGCGGAGGGCCACCACCTCGCGCGGCGCCACTCTCGCGGCGGCGATCATCGCGGCGATCTGGACCCTCCCGACCCTCGGGTTGTTCATCTCGTCGTTCCGACCGGCGAACGACATCAAGACCACCGGCTGGTGGACGATCTTCGCCAACCCCGGCTTCACTCTCGACAACTACACGAACGCCCTCAACTCGGGCGACAGCCTGACGCTCGGCAAGGCATTCGTGAACTCGCTCGTCATCACGCTCCCCGCGGCGCTCATCCCGATCACGATCGCGAGCCTGGCGGCCTACGCCTTCGCGTGGATCGACTTCAAGGGCCGCAACACGCTCTTCGTGCTCGTGTTCTCGCTCCAGATCGTCCCGATCCAGATGGCCCTCGTGCCACTCCTGCAGCTGTTCTCGGACGGCCTGCGGATCGGAGGGCTGTACATCCTCCCCGGTCTCGGGGTGAACGGGCTCGACGGCTCCTACGCGAAGGTGTGGATCGCGCACACGATCTTCGCCCTCCCGCTGGCGATCTTCATGCTGCACAACTTCATCTCGGAGATCCCCGGCGAAGTCATCGAGGCGGCGCGCGTGGACGGAGCGGGACACGGGCAGATCTTCTTCCGCATCGTGCTGCCGCTCGCGGTGCCGGCCATCGCCTCGTTCGGCATCTTCCAGTTCCTCTGGGTGTGGAACGACCTGCTGGTCGCGACGGTCTTCACCTCGGGAGCCGGTCTGCCGATCACGAAGGCGCTGCAAGACCTCTCGGGATCGTACGGACAGTCGTGGGAGCTGCTCACCGCCGGAGCGTTCATCTCGATCATCGTTCCCCTCATCGTGTTCTTCGCGCTGCAGCGGTTCTTCGTTCGCGGTCTCCTCGCCGGCGCCACCAAGGGCTGACGCACCGTCGGCGGTCGCTCCGCTCTCGCCCGCAAGAGGGCGCCTCGAGACATCCCGTGTCGAGGCCCCCTCTCTGTGCACGTCGAAAGCACGGATTCGCCGTGGGCGGAAGCGGCGAGGGATCTCGGTGCCCGGGGCTATGGTCGAGCGGTGAGCAGGATGGGCGACGTCGCGGCAGGCGGCGGGATGCGGGGCGGAGGTGCACGCCCCGGGAAGATCTCCGGCGGAGACCCCGACAGCCAACGCCGCAGCAACGCCGAGGCCCCGCGCATCCCCGGACTTCTCCGCCGGATCGCCGAGCTCTTCCGCCTCCACCGCGCCAAGCTCTCCCTCACGGTCGTCCTCGTCCTCGTCGGCGCGGCCCTCACGGTCGTCCCGCCGCTGCTCACCCAGCTCGCCTTCGACCACGGCCTGTTCCCGACCTCCGGCACGCCCGACCTGCCCGTTCTGCTCGAGCTCGTCGGCGTGATGGTGCTCGTCTGGGCGATCTCGGCGATCCTCGGCGTCTGGCAGACCTACCTCACCGCGACCGTGGGCAACACCGTGATGGGCGAGCTGCGCATCCGCCTGTTCCGTCATCTCCAGGCCATGGAGCTCGGCTTCTTCACCCGAACTCGCACGGGCGTGATCCAGTCGCGCCTCGCGAACGATGTCGGCGGGGTGGCGAGCGTGCTCACCAACACCGTCTCGAGCGTGCTCGGCAACACCGTGACGGTGATCGCGGCCGTCGTGGCGATGCTCCTGCTGTCGTGGCAGATGACCATCGTCGCGGTCGTGCTCACTCCCGTCCTGGTCGTCGCGCAGCGGCGGGTGGGCCAGGTGCGCGCCCGCATCGCGACGAAGACGCAAGAATCGCTCTCCGAGATGACAGCGATCACTCAAGAGACCCTGAGCGTCTCCGGCATCCTGCTGGCCAAGAGCTTCGGACGGCAGGAGTCGGAGGTCGCCCGCTACGCCGACGAGAACGGCCGCCAGATCGAGTTGCAGGTGCGTCAGCAGATGTCGGGCCAGTGGTTCTTCGCGATGGTGCAGATCTTCCTCTCGGTCATCCCGGTGATCGTCTACCTCGTCGCGGCGTGGCTCATCCTCGGCGGCACCACGGTGACCGCCGGCACCGTCGTCGCCTTCACGACGGTGCAGGCTCGACTCATGTGGCCCCTGCTCGGTCTCCTGCGTGTGGCGCTCGACCTGCAGACGGCCGGAGCCCTCTTCGCGCGCATCTTCGAATACCTCGACCTGCGTCCCTCGATCCGCGACCGCGCCTCGGCCCGTGAGGTGTCCGGCGAGCTCGGTCGGGTCGAGCTCGACGAGGTCGTGTTCCGCTACCCCGACCAGGCCGAGGACGCCCGCCCGACGCTCGACCACGTCTCGGTGTCGATCGAGCCCGGGCAGTTCGTGGCCTTCGTCGGCCCGTCGGGCGCGGGCAAGACCACGATCTCGTACCTCGTGCCGCGACTGTACGACGTCACCGGCGGCGCGGTGCGCTTCGCCGGCACCGACGTGCGCGAGCTCACGCAGGAGTCGCTCGTGTCGCACATCGGCATCGTGAGCCAGGAGACCTACCTCTTCCACGCGACGATCGCCGAGAACCTCCGCTACGCACGACCCGAGGCCACTCACGAGGAGCTCGAGGCCGCCGCGCGAGCCGCCAACATCCACGACACGATCGCGTCCTTCCCCGACGGCTATGACACCCTCGTCGGCGAACGCGGCTATCGCCTGTCGGGAGGCGAGAAGCAGCGCCTCGCCATCGCTCGAGTGCTTCTCAAGGATCCCGCCGTCCTCATCCTCGACGAGGCGACGAGCGCGCTCGACACCGTCTCGGAGCGGATCGTGCAGACCGCGCTCGACGACGCCTCCCGAGGCCGCACGACCATCGCGATCGCCCACCGTCTCTCGACGGTCGTCTCGGCCGACACGATCCACGTCGTCGACGGCGGTCGGATCGTCGAGTCGGGGACCCACCACGGACTGATCGAGAGGGGCGGGCTCTACGCCTCGCTCTACGCACAGCAGGCGGACTCGGCGCTCAGCGCGTGACCGCCGCGCGGACAGCCGCCTCGCAGGGTCTCGACGCCAAGACGGTCGTCCTGCGCGACGCCTCCTCGCGCCGCGCAGGACGAGTCTGCTACTCGCAGGCGATCCCGTCGCCGTCTCGGTCGAGCTTGCGGCTGTAGCCGGGGTCGCCCGTCGACAGGGGAGCGACGCCCGCCGCGCGCGCAGCGGCGCAGTTCGCGTACGACACCGAGGAGCTCGCGGGCTCCGCGGGTACGGCGGCCGGCTCGGGGGCGGTCTCGGCCGCGGGCTCTGCGGCGGCAGGCTTCGCTGCCGAGGACGACGATGCTGCCGAGGACGACGATGCTGCGGCCTCGAGCTCGGCGATGCGCGCGTCTCGGCCGGCCAGCGTCGTCGACGCTGTCGCGGCCTCCGCCGTCATCGAGTCGACCGTCTTGCGGAGGTCCGACGCCGTCGCTTCCGCTGCCGAGCGATCCGAGTCGGCCTTCGCGCGCGCCTCGCTCTGCTCCTGCACCGACGCCTGTGCGGCGTCCAGCTGCTCCTGGACGGCGCTCAGCTGGGCCTCGGTCCTCTGGGAGCCACGGCCCGAGCCAGAGCCGCCGATCAGGGCGCCGAGGATCAGAGCTCCGAGAGACGTCCAGACGAGTGCCTGCAGGGGAACCCGGCGGCGCGTCTTCGGCGTCTTCTCTGGGACCGGCGGCGGCCAGGGTGCGGCGATGGAGGTGGTGGGGTCGGTCATGGCGGGACTCCTCAGGGGCGGATGGCGCCCTCAGAAAGGGGCCTCGAGCATCTCAGCGGCAGATGTCGGCGAAAGCAAGGTGATACCACCTAGTCGGCCCCCGATCCGCGCCATCGTGGACGTCGATGGCCGCCCAACGTCAGCGGAGACGTGCCGTCGCGCACCATCGTGCGCGAGAAGCCGACTCAGCTGACGTTGTGTGCGCCGGCGCCCGCCGAGCCCGTCACTCCGCCGGCCGGTCGGCGAGCATCTGCTCCATCAGCGAGATCTCGGCCTCCTGTGCCGTGACGACGGAGGAAGCGAAGTTCGTCGCGACGCCGAGCCGACTCCGAGCGAGCAGAGCCTCGGCCATGTCGATGGCACCACGGTGGTGGGCGATCATCAGCTCGAGGAACATCCGGTCGAAGTCGCGGCCCGAGGCGGCGCTCAAGGCCGCAATCTGCTCGGGAGTCGCGAGGCCGGGCATCCTCGTGGGCACCACGCCCTCCTCGGTCGACATCCCCATCGCCGAGTGCTCGTCAGCAGCCCCGGCGAGCGTCGGACGGCCCATCCAGGTCATCGAGGGCTCGGGGGAGGCCTGCGGCAGACCCCACGAGGTCAGCCAGCCGAAGAGCTGGCCGGCCTGCTGCTGCTGCGTGAGCAGGATGTCCTTCGAGACCGTCAGCACCTCCCCGTCGGCGCTGCGCTCGCGCGCGATCATCGCGAGCTGGGCGCCCTGCAGGTGGTGGACCTGCATGTCGCGCGCGAAGCCCGCCTCCGCGCTGGTGCTCGACGGGGTCGTCGTGGGCGCGAACGGGGCGAGCGCGCCCACGAGGTAGCCGCCGGCCGCACCGAGCAGCAGCGCGACCACCGCGACGGCGGCGACGAGGAGGCGCCCTCTACTGCTTGCCGGGCGCATCGAGGCCTCCCGTGCAGGGGGCGCCGGGCTCGGGCGCGCTCGAGGACTGCCAGAAGCGCTCGACGAAGGCCTTCAGTCGCGGATCGTCGGGGGAGTCGATCGCGACCTGCGCGTCCCACGCGCTCAGGACGATGGGGGACTTCAGGCCCTCGTAGGGCGAGACGACCGAGTAGGTGCTCGGCAGGGCGGCGATCAGCGCATCGACGTCGCTCGTCGGGAGCGAAGGGTCGTAGGTGGCCCACACGGCACCGTGCTCGAGGTCGTGCACCGCGTTCTCGTTGGGGACGGGCTGGTCGTAGACGCCGCAGTTCATCCAGACCGCGTTGTGCGGGCCGCCCGCCGGAGGCGTCTGCGCGTAGTCGACCGAGCCGGTGACGTGTGTGGCGTCGTTCTCGAAGGTCTGGAGGCCGTCGATCTGGCGCGCCTGAACGATCTGCTGGTTGCCGAAGACGGTGACGGCGATGATCCCACCGACGGCGAGCACGGCGAGGGCCGAGAGCGTCCCGATCCAGATGCGGCTGTTGCGCTTGCGGCGCGCTTGCTCGCGCTTGTAGCTCTCGAGCTTCTCTTGGCGGGCGCGGTTCTTCGCGGACATCGTGTCTCGGGGCACGGCGTGGTCTCTCGTTCGGCGGGCGGACGGCGCCCGTAAGGAGCGCGCGGGCGCCTGAGAGGCGCTCTCAGAGGATAACGAGCTGGGCTTCGGAACGGCTCACAGTGGGGACGTCAGGAGGAGAAGGTCAGCCAGAGGAGCAGGGCGTTGAGCACGATGAGGAAGGCGGCGGCGAGCGTGGCCGCGAGAGTCGTGAACCAGCGGTTGGCCTGCTCACCCATCAGGCGACGGTCGCGGGTCAGGGCCACGAGCGGCACCAGGGCGAACGGGATCCCGAACGACAGCACGACCTGGCTCAGCACGAGCGCGCGCGTGGGGTCGATCCCGAGCGCCAGGACGAGCAGTGCCGGGAGCAGGGTGACGAGCCGTCGGGCGACCAGCGGCACGCGCAGGTGCAGCAGCCCGTGCATGATCTCGGCTCCGGCATAGGCCCCTACCGAGGTCGAGGCGAGTCCGGAGGCGAGCAGGCCGATGGCGAACAGTGTCGCGACGACGGGCCCGAGCGCCGCCGCGATCGCCGCGTGTGCCCCCTCGAGGCTGTCGGTACCGGCGACCCCGGCGAGCGAGTGCGCGGCGAGGAGGAGGATCGCGAGGTTCACGGTGCCGGCGATGGCGAGCGCGACGGTGACGTCGATCCTGGTTGCGACGAGGATCCTCCGACGGGCGCCGAGACCCTGGACGTGGCCGAAGCGATCGCGGGCGAGCGCGGAGTGCGCGTAGATAGCGTGCGGCATGACGGTGGCGCCGAGGATGGACGCGGCCAGCAGTACCGACTCCGAGCCGTCGAAACGCGGGACGAGGCCGGCGATCGTCGCCCCCGCGTCCGGCGGATCGACGACGACGCCGACCGTGAAGCCGACGGCGATCAGCACCATCAGTCCCGTGATGACGTGCTCGAACGGCCGCGCTCCGCCGCGGGTCTGCACGAGCAGGAGTACGAGCGAGACGGCTCCGGTGACGAATCCGCCCGCGAGCAAGGGCAGGCCGAAGAGGAGGTTCAGAGCGATCGCGCCGCCGATGACCTCGGCGAGATCGGTCGCCATCGCCACGGTCTCGGCCTGCAACCAGTAGGCGCGACGGCCCCAGCGCCCGCGGAGACGTTCGCCGAGGAGCTCGGGCAGGCTGCGGCCGGTCATCAGGCCGAGCTTCGCCGAGAGGTACTGGATGAGCCAGGCCATCAGGTTGCCGAGCACGACGACCCACACGAGGAGGTAGCCGAAGCGGGCGCCGGCCGTCATGTTGCTGGCGACGTTCCCCGGATCGAGGTAGGCGACTCCGGCGACCAGGGCCGGGCCGAGCAGGCGCAGGAGATGTCCTTCGGCCGGACGCTGCGGCGGTGCGGCGATCGGAGTGGTCATGGGGTCCGTTCCGGGTCGACGGTGGCGCTCGCGGACCCCCACGATAAGGCACTCTCGGGCTCGGCGACAGCGCTCACGGAGGTCGCGCCGAGGGCAGCGGGGAGGCCGCCAACGCGCGGTCGAGCGAACCTCACGACTCCCGTCACACGCCAAGAACCGGTTGCTACGCTGACGGCATGAGCCTCGACCGAACCCTGCCAGCCCGCCCGGACACCGGGATGGTCTACGCCGACTCGGTGCTCGATCTGATCGGCGACACCCCTCTCGTGAAGCTCGGTCCGGTCGCGGCGGGCGTGCAGGCGACCGTGCTGGTCAAGGTCGAGTACCTCAACCCCGGAGGCTCCTCGAAGGACCGCATCGCGACGCGCATCATCGACGCGGCCGAGCGTGACGGGCTGCTGAAGCCCGGTGGCACGATCGTCGAGCCGACGAGCGGCAACACCGGGATCGGCCTGGCGCTGGTGGCTCAGCAACGCGGCTACCGCTGCGTGTTCGTCTTGCCCGACAAGGTCGGCGAGGACAAGCGCAACGTGCTGACCGCCTACGGGGCCGAGATCGTGGTGACGCCAACGGCCGTCGCTCCCGCGGACCCGGCCTCCTACTACTCCGTCTCGGATCGCCTCGCGCGCGAGATCCCCGGCGCGTTCAAGCCCAATCAGTACGCCAACCTCAACGGTCCGCTCAGCCACTACGAGACCACCGGTCCCGAGATCTGGCGCGACACCGCGGGACGTGTCACCGCCTTCGTCGCGGGGGTCGGCACGGGCGGCACGATCAGTGGGGTCGGCCGCTACCTCAAGGAGGTCTCGGAGGGCCGCGTGCAGATCGTCGGCGCCGACCCCGAGGGCTCCGTCTACTCGGGAGGCGGCGGTCGCCCGTACCTCACCGAGGGCGTCGGAGAGGACTTCTGGCCCAGCGCCTACGACCCCAGCGTGGTCGACCGGATCATCGCCTCCAGCGATGCCGAGTCGTTCGCGATGACCAGGCGCCTGGCCCGCGAGGAGGGGCTGCTGGTCGGCGGCTCGAGCGGCCTTGCCGTCTCGGTGGCGCTCAAGGCCGCGGCGGAGCTCGGGCCGGACGACGTGGTGGTCGTGCTGCTGCCCGACGGGGGGCGCGGCTACCTCGGCAAGATCTTCAACGACCGGTGGATGCGCTCCTACGGGTTCCTCGAGATGCGGGACGAGGGCACGGTCCGCGACGTGCTCCGGGCCCGTGCCTCGACCCCTCACGAGCTGCCGGCGCTCGTGCACGCGCATCCGAGCGACACGGTGCGCGACGCGATCGGCATCATGGCCGAGTACGGCGTCTCTCAGCTGCCGGTGTTGAGCGCCGAGCCGCCCGTGGTGATGGGCGAGGTCATCGGAGCCGTCGACGAGCGCGAGCTGCTCGACCGGGTGTTCAGCGGTTCGGCGTCGCTCAACGATCCGCTCGGCTCGAGCGTCGGGGCGCCGCTCGCTCTGATCGGCCTCGGCGAGAGCATCTCGGCGGCCAGGGTGGCGCTGCGTGACGGTAGCGCGCTGCTCGTGATCGACGAGGGCAAGCCGGTCGCCGTGATCACCCGCCAGGACCTCCTCACCTACGCGACGGCCTGACCGCTCGCGACCTTCCCGACACCTCCGACCCAGAGAGCCCCGCGCCATGCCCAGGAAGCAGCACTTCGACACCCGAGCCATCCACGCTGGACAGGAGTTCGACCCGACGACGGGAGCCGTCGTTCCTCCCGTGTACCTGACGTCGACGTTCGTGCAAGACGGCATCGGCGGTCTGCGCGGCGGTTACGAGTACGCGCGCTCGGCCAACCCGACCCGCGACTCGCTGCAAGACCTCATCGCCTCGCTCGAGGGCGCCGACGTGGCGTACTCCTTCTCGTCCGGCCTCGCCGCCGAGGACACCCTGCTGCGCGCGGCGCTCTCGCCCGGCGATCACATCGTGCTCGGCAACGACGCCTACGGGGGGAGCCATCGCCTGATCGATCGGGTGCACGGCGCGTGGGGCATCCGCAACACGGCGGTCGACATGTCGAACCTGCGCGAGGTGCAGAAGGCGATCGTCCCCGGTGAGACATCGATGCTGTGGGTCGAGACGCCGTCCAACCCGCTGATGACGATCAGCGACATCGCCGAGCTGGCGGACCTCGCCCACGCACACGACCTGATCGTGGTCGTCGACAACACCTTCGCCTCCCCGGCGCTGCAGCAGCCGCTCGCGCTCGGTGCCGACGTGGTCGTGCACTCGACGACGAAGTACCTCGGCGGCCACTCCGACGTGGTGGGCGGCGCTCTGGCCCTGCGCTCGGGGCCGCTCGCCGAGAAGATCGCGTTCCTCCAGTTCGCGGTCGGGGCGATCTCGGGCCCGATGGATGCCTGGCTCACGGTCAGGGGCATCAAGACGCTCGGTGTCCGCATGGAGCGGCACTCCTCGAACGCGCAGGCGGTCGCCGAGTTCCTCGCCGAGCATCCCGCGGTGAGCGCGGTCCACTACCCGGGGCTGCCGGGCCACCCCGGACACGAGCTGGCGAAGCGGCAGATGTCCGGCTTCGGCGGGATGCTCTCGCTCGAGCTCGCGACTCCCCGAGCGGCCAGGAAGTTCGCGGAGTCGACCGAGCTGTTCCAGCTCGCCGAGTCGCTCGGCGGGGTCGAGTCCCTCATCGGCTACCCGAGCGAGATGACGCACGCGTCGGTCAAGGGCACGCCGCTCGAGGTCTCGGAGTCGCTGGTGCGGCTCTCGGTGGGCATCGAGGACGCGGACGACCTGATCGCGGACCTCGCGGGAGCGCTGCCGAAGAGATAGCGACACCCCGCCGCGTGGACACGAGACGGCGGGCACTGGCAGCATCGACTACATGACCCCCGTGTCCCGCCGTATCGTCGACCTCAGCCACACGATCGCGGAGGGGCTGGTCACCTACCCGGGGCTACCGGCGCCGCGCATCCGACCGCACCTCACCCGTGAGGCGTCGCGCGCCTCCTACGAGCCGGGCACCGAGTTCGCGATGGATGTCATCGAGATGATCGGCAACACGGGGACCTACCTCGACAGCCCCTTCCACCGCTACGAGGGCGGCGCCGACCTCGCCGCCCTCGACCTCGAGACCCTCGTCGGGCTCCCGGCCGTCGTGATCGACGCGCGCGGAGCCTCCGCACGCGAGATCGGGCCGGAGGCGTTCGCCGGGCGAGACGTGCGCGGGGCGGCGGTGCTGATGAGCACCGGCTGGGACGCGCGCTTCGGCACGCCCGAGTACGGCCGCGGCGCCCCGTTCCTCGGCGAGGCGGGCGCCCAGGCCCTGATCGCGGCCGGCGCGGTGCTCGTCGGCATCGACTCCGTCAACATCGACGACACCGAATCGGGAGGCGCGCGACCGGCGCACAGCCTCCTCCTGGCCGCGGGAGTGCACGTCGTCGAGCACCTCACCGGGCTGGAGGCGCTACCCGCGACGGGAGCGCACTTCACCGCGGTACCGCCGAAGGTGAAGGGCTTCGGGACCTTCCCGGTGCGGGCCTTCGCAGTGGTCGACGGCAGCTGACGGCCACCGGGCGCACAGGACCCGCTGGCTATCCTGGTCCGATGCATCCCGCCCTCGCCGCCCTCGGTCGTCGCGTGCGCCCCCGCACCCGCCTTGCGGCTTTCGGCCGTCGCGTGCGGCCGAGAACCCGCCTTCTGCAGGCGACGCGAGCGGCGGTCGGCGTGCCGCAGCGCCTCCAGGCCCGACGCGTCGCCGCGGTCGCCGCTCGACCGATCGACTACCCCTCCTCGCTCGCGTTCCGGGGCGAGCTGCTGGTGCTCGCGCTCGCCAACCGCTTCTCGCGCCGATCCGCGATCGATCCCGCGGGTTCGGTCGTCGTGACCATGACCACGCACGGCGAACGCCTCCGACGCGTGCACGTGGCGCTCGAGTCGATCGCGCGCGGCGAGGCCCGACCCGCGCGCCTCGTGCTCTGGCTCGACGACCCGGCGCTGTACGCCGAGCTGCCCGCTCCGCTCCGCCGCCTCCGCGGCAGGGGCGTCGAGATCCGCCTCGTCGAGGGCTACCGCGTGCACACCAAGTACTTCCCGCATCTGCTGTCGGGCCGCGCGGGCGAGCGCGACCTCGTGACCTCCGACGATGACATCGTCTACCCGCGCACCTGGCTGCGCGGCCTGCTCGACGCCCGGTCCCGCTACCCGCGCGAGACGGTGCTCTGCTACCGGGCGCACCGGGTCGGGATCGTGGAGGGCGCGGTCGCGCCGTACACGAGCTGGAGGCCCGTCGAGGACACGCGGGCGGGCTTCGAGGTGTTCGGCACCTCCGTCTCGGGGCAGCTCTTCCCGAGCGAGCTCATGGAGACGGTGGCGACGCACGGGGACGCGTTCCGCGAGATCGCGCCCGACGCCGACGACATCTGGCTGCACGTGCGCGCGGTCGAGGCTGGCTACCGTATCGCCCAGATCGAGCCACGCGCGCAGCTGTTCCCCTTCGTGCCTCGCACGCAACAGACCGGGCTCTACCTCGTCAACTACTGGGACGGCGGTAACGACCGCCAGACCGCCGCCGCCTACTCGCCCGAGGTGACCGCCCGCATCCAGACCGAGCAGGAGGCACGGTCGTGATGCGCCTGCTCTTCATCAGCAACCTGTACCCCCCACAGGTGCTCGGCGGCTACGAGATGACCTGCGCCCGTGTCGCGGAGGCGATGGCCGCGCGCGGACACGCCGTGCGCGTGCTCACAAGCCCGACCTACCTCCCTCCCGAGCCCGCCGGGGTCGAGGTGCATCGCACGCTCGGGCTGCGCACGTATTTCCCGCTGCCGCAAACGGGGGGCGAGATCGCCCAGCTGCTGCACCACGAGAGTGCCGTGTCCCGCTTCGAGAACACGCGGATCCTGCTCGAGGAACTGCGCGACTTCGCGCCGACGCACGTCGTCGCCTTCAACCTCGTGGGACTCGGCGGCCTCGCGCTCATCGACCTGCTGCGCACCGTGGACGCGCCGTGGATGTGGAACCTCGGCGACCGCACGCCGAACGCCCTCGTCGACGGCCTGCCCGAGCGGGTGCTCGCGGTATACGGGGCCCAGGCCCCTGACCACTTCGCGCGCGGCGAGATCGTGGCCGTCAGCCGTTCGCTCGTCGAGGCCATCGAGGAGGGCGGTCTCGATCTCGGTGAGGTCGAGGTCATCGGGCGCGGCGTGTCGGCGCCCCCGGAGTCGGACGAGCCGCGCCGCTATCGCCGCGACGGCATCACGCGTTTCACGTTCGCCGCCTCGCTCGGCGAGCACAAGGGTGTCGGGCTCGTCCTCGAGGCGGCGTCCGCGCTCGCGGACGAGACGCGCGAGTTCCGCATCGACCTCTACGGCGACGGCGACGTCGACGGGTATCGCGCGAAGGCGAGGGAGGCGGGGCTCGAGGGCCTGGTCGAGTTCCACGGGGCGACGCCCCACGATGAGGTGCTGGCGGCGCACGGGAGCGCCGACGCGTTCCTGTTCCCCACCTGGGAGGGCGAGCCCTTCGGCGTCGCGCCGGTGGAGGCGGCGGCGGCGGGGTGCGTGCCGATCGTGACGGCGACCAGCGGAGTGGCGGAGTTCCTCCTCGACGGGGTCGACTGCATCAAGATCACCCGCTCGGCCTCGGCCCTGCTCGACGCGCTGCGCGATGTCGTGACGGGAGTCACCGACCTCGAGACGCTGGGCAGGCGGGGGCGCGCCTCCGCCCGCGGGCCGCTCTCGTTCGAGCGCTCGATCGAGCTGATCGAGGCTTCCCTCGAGCGGCGCACGCGACCGGGCAGCCTGGCCGAGCGCGCCGCCGACACCACCCTCGAAGCCGACATCATGGACAAGAACGAGCGAGCGATGGACGTGCTCCATCGCCGCTTCTCCGGACGGGACGACGACGATGACCAGTGACCACGACTTCCTCCACGACCCCGCCTCCGCGCCCTCCCGATTCGGTCGCGGTGGTGTGGCGTTGCGCTCCGCCGTGCACGGCCTGATCGCGCCGTGGCTCGAGCAGGAGCGGTTGCGCACCGAGGAGGTGCGCGCTGAGACGGCGGCCCTCCGGGAGGAGCTCGCGGCCGTGCGCGGAGAGCTGGAGTGTGCGCGCGCCGACACCGCTACCTCGCTCGACGAGTTGCGGGCGGGGATCGACGAGGTGACGTCCTCGCTGGCCGCGCTGCGAACGGCGTCGGAGGAGGCTCTCGCGGCGGAGGGCGCTCGTACCTCCGCTCTCGACGAGCGGTACGAGGTGCTCGAGGAGCGGGTGCGCGGGCTCGAACTGGAGCTACGGGCGGCGACCAGGCGTCTCGCGGAGGTGCTGGACCGCGCCTGAGGGTCTGCGCGGTGACGACTCCCGGCTCAGGCCGTGACCGGAGCGCGCGCGAGCAGCTCCGCGATGCGCCCAGCGCAGCCGCCGCAGCCCGTGCCCGCGCGAGTGGCGCTGCCAACGCACGCGACCGAGTCCGCGCCCCCGGCGACCGCGGCGGCGATGGTCCCCGCCGAGACACCATTGCACCAGCAGATCGTGGCGTCAGGAGCGAACGGGTCGCCGGTCGGAGCTGCACCCGCGTCGGGCGCGTCGAGGCGCAGCAGGCTCGATCGGTCGGCGGGCAGCTCCGAGCCCCGCTCGAACAGTAGCGTCAGCTCAGCCCCCGCGCGCGGCAGCCCCACCGAGACGAAGCCGCGCAGCACTCCACCGACGGTCACGAGCTTGGCGTAGCCGCCGCGGGCCGGATCCGCCCACACCGTCACCTCCGTGTGCTCCTGCCCGGGCACATGCGCGTCCCACGGCTCGGCGGAGGTGTCGCCGCCCGCCACGAGGTCGACTCCCTCGGCCTTCAGCATCACGACAGCGGGGCGCGCGGCAGCCCCCCGCCCGTCGCCGGCCCTACCCTCCGACTCCGCCCGCAGCCGAGCGGCGACATGGTCGGCTTGCTGCCAGCCCGGCCCGATCAGTCCGCTCGGGCCGCCCGCTACCCTCCCGTCCGGCAGCGCGGAGCCGCGAGGCGCCACGTGCGCGCAGTCGCCGATCGCGAAGACATCGGGATCGCTCCAGCTGCGCAGCTCCTCGTCGACGAGGAGGCCGGTCGAGACGGCGAGACCGGCGCTCGCCGCGAGCTCGATGCGCGCGCCGACACCGCACGAGAGCACGAGCAGGTCGCCCTCGATCTGCTTGCCGTCGGCACAGACCAGCGCCTGGAAGTACGCGCGGCCGAGCTCGTCGTGCGCGAGCAGGACGCTCTCGGAGCGCGCATGCGACACCATCTCGATGCCCGCGGCGCGCGCGGTCGCGGCGAGCATCCTCCCGCCGCCGTGATCGAGAGTGCGAGCCATCGGGATGTCGCCGTGATAGACGACGACGACCTCAGCGCCCTGCTCCGCGGCGGCGAGGGCGAACTCGACCCCGAGCACGCCCGCGCCGAGCACGACGATCCGCGAGCCGGCGGCCACCGCCTCGCGCACCACGCGCGCATCGTCCAGGTCGCGCAACGCGACCACACGCTCAGGCAGGGGCTCGGTGCCGCGGTCAAGGGCCTCGGGGGAGGCGGAGCGGACGCGGCGATCGCGTCGCGCCCGCTCCATCCCGGCGAGCGTCGGAACGTTGGCGCGCGCCCCGGTGGCGAACACCAGGCGGTCGTAGGGGAGGCGCTCGTCGTCGTGCAGCCGCAGCACACGGCGGGCACGGTCGAGGCCGACGGCGGCGCGGCCGAGACGGAAGAGGACCCCCGCCTCCTCGGCAGCGGCGCGGTCGCCGAGCTCGAGGCGCTCCCGGGAGGCGCGGCCGACGGCGTACTCGGCGAGCAGGACGCGATTGTACGCGTCGTCGAGCTCGGCACCGACGACGGTCAGCGCGACGCCACCGGCGCGGACGGCCGGCAGGAGCTCGTCGACGAGGCGGGCGCCGACCGGGCCGTAGCCGATCAGGACCACCCGAAGGGCCGACTCAGTCATCCGCTGCTCCTTCCGCACGGATCCAAACCCGCGTGCGCTTGAACTCGGGCATCGACGACACCGGGTCGACGAGCGACTCGGTCAGCAGATTGGCGCACTGCTCGCCCGCGTAGTGGAACGGGAGGAAGACCGTGTCATGCCGGATGTCCGCCGTCACGCTGGCACGCGCCCGCACGACTCCGCGCCCGTTGCCGATGGCGACTGGGGCGCCGTCGCGCACGCCGAGCCGGGAGGCGGTGGCCGGGTGGATCTCGAGCCGCGCCTCCGGCCGCGCCGCGTCGAGCTCGGCGACCCGGCGGGTCTGGGTGCCCGACTGGTACTGCTGGAGGTAGCGCCCGGTGATGAGGGTCAGCTCCTCCCCGCGATCGCTCGCGTCGACGGGCGTGGGCGAGACGGCGACCATTCGCGCGCGACCGTCGGGGTGCTCGAAGCGCTCGGCGAACAGGCGCGGGGTGCCGCTGCTCCCCACGGGGTACGGCCAGTGCGCCGCGACTCCCGTGTCGAGGAGCGCATGCGAGAGCCCCGAGTAGTCGGCGATGCCTCCCGCCGAGGCGAGGGCGAGCTCGTCGAAGACCTCCGCGGGATCGGTCGGCCAGCGCGAGGGGGCCTCGAGCCGGCGGGCTAGCTCGCTGAGAATCCACAGCTCGCTGCGAACCCCGGCCGGCGGCTCGATCGCTCGCCGGCGCCGGAGCACGCGGCCCTCGAGCGACGTCATCGTCCCCTCCTCCTCCGCCCACTGCGGCACCGGGAGCACGAGGTCGGCGAGGGCCGCCGTCTCGGAGAGGAAGAAGTCGCACACCACCAGCAGGTCGAGCGCCTCGAGACCGGCGCGCACGGCGGCCACGTCGGGCGCCGAGACGACCACGTTCGAGCCGTGCACGAGCAGGCACCGCACCGAGCGACCGAGCTCGCCCAGGAGCGCGACGGCGGGGAGCCCGGGTCCCGGGAGCGAGGCCGGATCCACACCCCAGACACTCGCCACGTGGCGGCGCGCCTCCGGGTCGCGGATCGACCGATAGCCCGGCAGCTGGTCGGCCTTCTGACCGTGCTCGCGGCCGCCCTGGCCGTTGCCCTGCCCGGTGAGGGTGCCGTAGCCCGAGCCGCGTCGCCCGACCAGCCCGAGCACGAGCGCGAGATTGATGGCGGCCGTCGCGGTGTCGGTGCCGTTGACGTGCTGCTCGACGCCACGCCCCGTGAGCACGAACACGCGCCCCTCCGCCAGCCGTCGTGCCGTGTGCCGTAGCAGAGCGGTCGGCACGCCGGTGACGGAAGACGTGCGCTCGGGCCACCACGCGGCGACGCTCCGCCGCACCGTGTCGAAGCCGCTCGTGCGCTCCTCGAGGTAGGCGTGGTCGGCCAGACCCTCGGCCAGAACGAGATGCGTCAGGCCGAGCAGGAGCGCCAGATCGGTGCCGGGGGCGGGTTGCAGGTGCGTGCCCGCGCCGTCCTCGGTGAGGCGGGCGGTCGCGGAGCGGCGGGGGTCGACGACGATCAGGCCTCCGCGGGAGCGCGCCCCGGCCAGGTGCGCGAGGAACGGCGGCATCGTCGCGGCAACGTTCGAGCCGAGCAGGAGGATCGTGTCGGCGTCGTCGAGGTCGGCGACGGGAAAGGGGAGCCCGCGGTCCGCGCCGAAGGCCCTGTTGCCTGCCGCGGCCGCCGACGACATGCAGAATCGACCGTTGTAGTCGATGCGCGAGGTGCCGAGGGCGATCCGGGCGAACTTGCCCAGCTGGTAGGCCTTCTCGTTGGTCAGGCCGCCGCCGCCGAACACCGCGACCGCGTCGGCGCCGTGCTGCTCTCGGGTGGTGCGCACAGCCGCGGCGACCGCGTCGAGCGCCTCCTCCCACGAGATCTCGACGAAGCCGTCGGCGGTGCGCCGCAGCGGAGCCGTCAGGCGCTGCCCGCTCGCGAGCAGCTCGGCCGCGGTCCAGCCCTTCGCGCAGAGCCCGCCCCGGTTGGTGGGGAACTCCCGTCCCGCGATCGACACCGGAGCGCCCGTACTGCCCGCGGCGGAGCGCGTCAGCGACATCGCGCACTGCAGGGCGCAATAGGGGCAGTGGGAGTCGGTCGAGGCGGGCGCCGCGCTCACGATCAGATCCGGGTCCCGGTCTGGGCGGCCAGGCGGAGGTAGACGCCGGCGGTGATCGCGAGCATCACCACATAGGCGCCCACGAACCACCCCAGGGCCGTGGTGTAGTCGCCGAAGGTCGTCTTCGAGAATCCGAGCAGCTGAGGGATCACGAAGCCGCCGTAGGCGCCGATCGCGGAGATGAGGCCGAGAGCGGCGGCGGAGGTGCGCTGCGCTCCGATCCCGTCGTCGCCCTTCTGGCGGGCGCGGAGGGCGAACACGGTCGGGATCATGCGGTAGGTCGCGCCGTTGCCGACGCCGGCGGCCGCGAAGAGCACCAGGAAGCAGAGCAGGAACAGCCAGAAGCTCGCGAGCGGCAGGGTGGCGATGACGCCGAGAATGCCCAGACCCATCGCGACGAACGCCGCGATGGTGACCGGCGCTCCGCCGAAGCGATCGGCCAAGCGCCCGCCGTAGGGCCGCGAGAGCGAGCCGACGAGCGAGCCGAGGAAGGCGAGCGAGAGGGTCGCGGTGCCGACGGTGAAGGCCGAGAACGACGGGAACGTGTCGGCGATGAGCTTCGGGAACACTCCCGCGAAACCGATGAACGAGCCGAAGGTGCCGATGTAGAGCACGGCCAGCAACCACAGGTGCGGCTCGCGCAGGGCGGCAAGTGAGGCGGCGACGTCGGCCTTCGCTGCCGAGAGGTTGTCCATGCGCGCGTAGGCGCCGATCATGGCCACCACGATCAGCGGAACCCAGATGAACCCTGCGAGCGGGAGGTTGAGGGTCGCGGCGGCGCCGACCGTGACCGCGATCGGCACGATCAACTGCGCGACGGAGGCGCCCAGGTTGCCGCCTGCCGCGTTCAGCCCCAGCGCCCAGCCCTTCTGCGCGTGCGGGTAGAAGAAGGTGATGTTGGCCATGGAGCTGGCGAAGTTCCCGCCGCCGAAGCCGGCGAGAGCGGCGATGGCCAGCATCACGCCGAACGGCGTCTCGGGGTTCGAGACGGCCAGGCCCAGGCCGATGCTCGGGATGAGCAGGAGGCCCGCCGAGACGATGGTCCAGTTGCGGCCACCGAAGCGGGGGACCATGAAGGTGTAGGGGATCCGCAGGGTCGCGCCGACGAGGCTCGGCATCGAGATGAGCCAGAAGATCTGGCCGGTGTCGAACGAGAAGCCTGCCGCGGGCAGCGAGACGACCACGACCGACCACAGCTGCCAGACGACGAAGCCGAGGAACTCGGCGACGATCGACCACCGCAGGTTGCGCGAGGCGACCGAGCGCCCCTCCGCCTCCCACTGCGCCGGGTCCTCGGGGTTCCAGCCGTCGATCCAGCGGCCGGGCCGACGGGTGAGACCGACAGCGCTGGGCGCGGTCGGAGGAGCTGTGGTGGGGGGTGCAGCGGTCATCGTGTCCTCCGGGGGAGTGGCGTGGCTCGTCGAGCGGGCGCGGTCGAGGTGGGGAGGTGGAGCGGTGGTGGTGCGGGTGAGAGGCGAGAAAGAGGCGCTCAGGCGCTGCGGCCGAAGAGCTCCGAGACGATGTCGACGAGCTCGTGCGGAGGTGCATCGACGGCGGTGAGCAGCGGAGCGCTGGTGCGGTCGGCCCCGGCGGCGGCGGCCAGGTCGGCGAAGTAGCCGGGCGCGAGCAAGTAGGTGGCGACGATCACGCGGGCATCGGGGTGGGCCGCGCGCTCGGCGGCCACCGCCTCCGCCACCCGCGGCTCGGCCGCCGAGAGGAAGGAGGTGCTCACGTCGCGATCCAGCTCTGCCGCGAGCAGCCGCCCGGTGCTCCAGCAGTCGGCGACGGCTCCGGCGTCGCTCGAGCCGGCCGCGGCGAGCACGATGCGGTCGTCGTCGTCGAGTCCCGCCTCCTCGAGTCGCCGCGCGAGCACACGGGCGAGCCGCGGGTCGGGGCCGAGCGCCCCGGTGACCCGGACGGGCCGGTCGGCCTCGGCCGCCGCCTCCGCCAGGTCGACGTGCACGTGGTAGCCGGCCGAGAGCAGCAGGGGCACGACGACCGCGGGACGCCCGGGCTCGAGGGTGTCGAGAGTGGCGGGCACGTCCGGCTCCTGCACGTCGACGAAGGAGTCGAGCACGTCGAGCGCCGGATTCGCCTGCCGTACGGCCTCGACGAGCGCAGCGACGGCACGTCGGCCGGCGTCGTCCGAGGTGCCGTGGGAGGCGGCGACGAGCGCCGTGCGCTGCGCCACCTCGATCATCCCGTCGCGCTCGCGCACGTTCCACGTCGCCAGGTGCAGCGACTCGGAGGTGTAGCAGCGGCCGGTCTCGAGGTCGAAGACGTCCTTGTGCAGAGGAGAGGCGATCGTGGGCCGCTGCACGCCGTCGACGTCACGCGAGCCGACGATGCCGCGCGAGAGCACGGCCGCGCCCGTCGCCGGGTCGAGGTTCGACACCGCGAACACGCGGCCGTCGGGGAGGAGGAACAGCGCGAGCTGCACGCCTCCGACGAGCGCGGCCTCGCCCCAGAGCGGCTCGAGCTCGACCCGGCCGCAGACGGGCACCCAGGCGGTGGTCGTCGCGGAGGCGGCGTGATCGAGGAGGGTCATCGTCCCGTCTCTTCCCAAGGGGTGGTGTCGCATCCGGTCGGAGGCGGTGAGGCCACGGTAGGGACGCCACGTTTCACGGGAACACGTGCGCCGTGACGTCGGCGTAACGAAGCTCTCACGGAGTCGGGCATCGAGCGTGAGGCGCCCGTCACACGACGTTACGCACGGGCAATGGCGGCGAAACCGCGCCTGCCTACGGTGGCGTACATGACAACCGCAGGAGCGAACCCCGACGCGAGCACCGCGCCTCCCCGCCGCGTGCTCGTGGTCGGAGCGGGGCCCGCCGCCCACCGCCTCGTCGACGCCCTCCTGGCCCGCGCCGACGCTGGAGCGCTCGACATCACGGTCTTCGGCGAGGAGCTGCACCGTCCCTACGACCGCGTCGCGCTCTCGCGCCGCCTCGAGGGTGCTGTCGACCTCACGCTCGGCGACGCCGCGCTCTGGGAGTCGGCGCGCCTGGTCACCTCCTCCCGCGTGACGGCGATCGATCCCGAGCGTTGCCGTGTCGAGCTCGCCGACGGCCGTGTGTTCGACGGCGACGAGATCGTGCTCGCCACCGGCTCCTCCGCGACCGTCCCCTCCATCGAGGGCGCCGAGCACGGGAGGGTCTACCGCACTCTCGACGACGTCGACGGCCTGGTCGCCGAGCTCGCCTCCTTCCGTGCGCGCCGGGGTCGGCCGGCGAACGTGGTCGTCGTCGGCGGCGGTCTGCTGGGGCTCGAGGCCGCGGGAGGTGCGCACCGGCTGGGCGCGCGCACCGCGCTCATCCACTCCGGCCGCTGGCTGATGAATGCGCAGCTCGACGAGGGCGCGGGCCAGGCCCTGGGCCGGATCATCGCCGCGCAGGGCATCGCTCTGCACCTCGGCACCCGGCCGACGGCGGTGCTCACCTCGCCGACCGGCACGGTCCTGGGAGTCACGATGACCGACGGGAGCAGCGTCAGCGCCGATCTCGTCGTCTTCTCGATCGGCATCACGGCCCGCGACGAGCTCGCGCGCGCCGTCGGCATCGAGGTCGCCCCGCGCGGAGGCGTCGTGGTCGACAGCGCCTGCCGCACCAGCCGTGAGCACGTCTGGGCGATCGGCGAGGTCGCCGCGATCGAGGGTCGCACCGTCGGCCTCGTCGCTCCCGCCAACGCGATGGCCGAGGTCGTCGCCGACCGCCTCCTGGGCGGCGATGCGACGTTCCCGGGCGTCGACGACGCCACCAAGCTCAAGCTCTCGGGGGTCGAGGTCGCGAGCTTCGGCGACGCGCTCGGCGCGGGGGAGGGTGCGCTCGAGGTCGTCTACGCCGATCCCGCCCGCGGGCTCTACCAGAAGATCGTCGTCTCGGACGATGCCCGCACCCTCCTCGGCGGCATGTTCGTCGGCGACGCCGGCCCCTACTCCTCCCTGCGCCCGCTGCTCGGTCGCGAGCTGCCCGCGGAGCCCAGCGCCTACTTCGCGGCGGCCGGCGCCGAGGCACCCTCGGGGGAGCTGCCGGACGATGCGCAACTCTGCTCGTGCAACGCCGTCTCGGTCGGTGAGGTGCGCCATGCGATCGGCGAGGGCTGCACCGAGCTCGGGCCCCTGAAGGCCTGCACCCGCGCGGGCACCCAGTGCGGCTCGTGCGTGCCGCTGGTCAAGAAGCTGCTCGACATCGAGCTCACTCGCGCGGGGGTAGAGGTGTCGCGCGCGCTGTGCGAGCACGTCTCGCTCAGCCGCAGCGAGCTGTTCGAGTCGGTGCGCATCCTCGGCCTGCACTCGGCCGAGCACGTCATGGAGCGCTTCGGCTCCGGGCTCGGCTGCGACGTGTGCAAGCCGGTGATCGCCTCCGTGCTCGCCACCCAGACCAACGCCTACATCCTCGACAAGGGGCAGGCTCCGCTGCAGGACACCAACGACCGCGCGCTCGCCAACATGCAGAAGGACGGCACCTACTCGGTCGTCCCGCGCATCCCCGGCGGAGAGATCACCCCCGCGAAGCTCAAGGTCATCGCCGAGGTCGCGGAGCAGTTCGGCCTCTACACGAAGATCACCGGCGGTCAGCGGATCGACATGTTCGGCGCTCGCCTCGAGCAGTTGCCCGAGATCTGGACGTTGCTCGTCGACGCGGGCTTCGAGTCGGGCCAGGCCTACGGCAAGTCGCTGCGCACCGTGAAGTCGTGTGTCGGCTCGACCTGGTGCCGCTACGGCGTGCAGGACGCGGTCGGCATGGCGATCCGCCTGGAGGAGCGCTACCGCGGCCTGCGCTCGCCGCACAAGTTCAAGCTCGGTGTCAGCGGCTGTGCGCGCGAGTGCGCGGAGGCGCGCGGCAAGGACATCGGCGTGATCGCGACCGACACCGGCTGGAACCTCTACGTCGGCGGCAACGGCGGCTATCAGCCCGCGCACGCGCAGCTGCTCGCGCAGGATCTCGACGACGAGACGCTCATCCGCTACATCGACCGCTACGTCATGTACTACGTCCGCACGGCCGAGCGCCTCCAACGCACCGCGCGCTGGCAGGAGGAGCTCCCCGGCGGCCTCGACCACGTGCGCGAGGTGGTCTGCGAGGACTCGCTCGGCATCGGGGCCGAGCTGGAGGCGGCGATGGCGACGCACGTGGGCACCTACGTCGACGAGTGGGCCGCGACGCTGGCCGACCCCGACCGCCTCCGCCGCTTCCGCTCCTTCGTCAACGCTCCCGACGCCGCCGATCCGCGCGTCGTGACCGTCCGTGAACGCGGCCAGTCGCGGCCGGCCGGCCGGTCGGAGCGGCCGGACGGCCCGGTCCTCGTCGCCGGGCCGAGGATCCCCGTGGGGCCCGCCGCGGCTCCCGGACAGGAGGCGTGATGCAGCTCACCGTCGATCTCACCGGCCGCCGTGTGATCGTGGTGGGCGCCGTCGCCGCCACCCGCCGCGTGCTCGCCCGGTACCGCGCCGCCGGCGCCGTGGTGGAGCGCTGGGAGGCGGAGGAGCGCGTGCCGCTGCGCGTCGCCTCCGCCGCGCTGTTGCCCGCGAGCCGTCCCGCCCTGCTGGTGTGGGTGGAGGGTCCCGCCTCCCTCCGCGCCGAGGCATCGGCGGAGGCGGCGCGTCACGGCGTCTGGGTGGTCGAGGAGGCGGCTGCCGCGACCCGCGCCGTCGGCCACGTCAGCATCGTCGGCGGCGGCCCTGGCGACGCGGAGCTGATGACGCTCGCCGCCCGTCGCGCGCTCCACGAGGCCGACGTCGTGCTCTTCGACCGCCTCGGCCCCCACGAGGGGCTCGCCGACTGGGCGCCCGGCGCCGAACTGATCGATGTCGGCAAGACTCCCGGACACCACGCGGTGCCCCAGCACGAGATCGAACGGCTGATGGTCGCGCGCGCCCTCGACGGCCTCGACGTCGTCCGCCTCAAGGGCGGCGACCCCTTCGTCTTCGGCCGCGGTTCCGAGGAGGTGCGCGCGTGCCGCCTCGCCGGCGTCCCGTTCACGATCGTCCCCGGAGTGACCAGCGCCATCTCGGTGCCTGCGGCCGCCGGCATCCCGGTCACGCACCGAGAGGTCAGCCGTGCCTTCACGGTCGTCTCGGGTCATGCGCCCTTCAGCGAGGAGGAGCTGGGGCACCTCGCCGGGCTCGGCGGGACGCTCGTGGTCCTGATGGGCGTGAACACCCTCCCGCACCTGGTCGCGGGACTGCAGCGCGCCGGCATGGCCGCCGACATGCCGCTCGCGATCGTCGAGCGCGGATGGTCGCACGCCCAGCGCACCACCATCTCCTCGGTGGGAGGCGTGATGGGGCTGCTCCCGGCCCTCGCGCCCCGCTCGCCCGCCGTCATCGTGATCGGTGAGGTCGTGCGTCAGACGGCGTGCGATGATGCTTCGGATCCCGAGAGCATCGCCCGCGCGGTCGATGCGCTGACCCCGTGACCGCCGGAGGGGGCCGAGAATGACCGGCACCGACCTCGACGCCTCCCCGGCGTTCCGGCCCGATCAGCTCGACGGCTTCCGCATCGGCGTCACCTCCGATCGCCGCTCCGAGGATCTCATCGCCGCCTTCGAGCGCCGCGGAGCCGACGTCACCCACGCACCCACCATCCGGATGCGCGGCGTCGACACCGAGGGCGTGCTCGAGGACGAGACGCGCGCCATCGTGGCCGCGCGGCCGGACGTTCTGCTCGCCACCACCTCCTACGGGCTGCGGCGATGGCTCGAGGCTGCCGACGCGGCAGGCCTGGGCGACGGGCTCACCGCCGCCCTCTCCTCCTCCCGCATCCTCGTGCGCGGCCCGAAGGCGCGGGGAGCCGTCCGTGCCGCAGGCCTGGACGACCACGGCATGAGCGAGCGCGAGACGACGACCTCCCTGGTCGACCTCGCTCTGCGCGAGGGAGTCGACGGCAGCACGATCGCCGTGCAGCTGCACGGCTTCACCGACCCCGCCCAGCTGCGACGGCTGTCCGACGCCGGCGCCACCGTGCTCACCGTCGCCCCCTACCGGTGGACCCTCCACGAGGACACCGCCCGCGTGCTCCGCCTGATCGAGGCCATATGCGGCGGAGGCATCGACGCGGTCACCTTCACCAGCGCGCCGGCCGTCGAGGCGCTGTTCACCGTCGCGGAGGGCGCCGGTCGTCTCGACGACGTGCAGGCCGCCTTCCGGGAGACGGTCGTCGCGGCAGCCGTCGGCCCGGTCACAGCGGCCCCCCTCGTGGAGGCGCAGATCCTGCCCATCGTGCCCGACCGGTTTCGCATGGGCGCCCTCATCCGCCTCCTCTGCGAGCACCTCGAGCAGTCGGCTCCCCGCATCGAGACGGCCTTCGGCCTGCTCGAGCTGCGCGGCCGGCACGTGGTCCTCGGGAGCGAGCGTATGCCGCTCACACCCGTCGCGCTCGCCCTCTTCCGCACCCTCGTGGCCGCGGAGGGCGCGACAGTCGCGCGTCACGTGCTGGCCGCCTCCGCCCCCGAGGCGCTCGACGACCACGCCGTCGACGTCGCGATCAGCCGGTTGCGCCAGGCGCTGCCGGAGCCGCGGCTCGTCGCGACGGTGATCAAGCGCGGGTACCGGCTGGCGACTCCCCTGTAGGTGCCGCGAACGGAGCCGGGTGTCTCGAGCGCTGGCACACTGAGGGGCATGGGAAGCGTGCCGCGCAGGGTGGTCGTCGCCCCCGACTCGTTCAAGGGCTCGGCTCGCGCGGTCGACGTCGCCGAGGCGCTCGCCGCGGGCTGGCGCGAGGTGCGACCGGACGACGAGCTCGTGCTCGTTCCGATGGCCGATGGAGGGGAGGGGACCGTCGATGCGTTCGCGGTCGCCTTTCCCGGCGCGCGGCGCCACCTCGTCACCGTTCCCGGGCCGGACGATCGGCCGGTCGAGGCCGCGTGGCTGATGCTCCCCGACGCCACCGCGGTGGTCGAGCTCGCCTCGGCCAGCGGGCTCTCGCTGCTCGATCCCCTCCGCCCGCTCACCGCGCACACGCGCGGTTTCGGCCGCGCGATCGCCGATGCCCTCGACGCGGGGGCCCGTGCGCTCCTTCTCGCGATCGGCGGCAGCTCCTCGACCGATGGAGGCGTTGGAGCCCTGCGCGAGCTCGGCGCGCGGTTCGTCACCGTGTCCGGGCGTGAGCTCGGCGACGGAGGCGGCGCACTGCGCGCACTCGCCGCCGTCGATCTGCGCGGCATGCGTCCGCTGCCGCCCGGCGGAGCCCGCATCCTCAGCGATGTCACCTCTCCGCTGCTCGGCGACGTCGGCGCGGCGCGCGTCTTCGGACCGCAGAAGGGAGCGTCGCCCGACGACGTGTTGCGCCTGGAGGACGGGCTGCGCCACCTCGCCGCGCATCTCGACGCCGATCCGGAGGCGGCGGGTGCCGGCGCGGCGGGCGGCACCGGCTTCGGGCTCCTCGCCTGGGGTGCGCGCCTGAGCCTCGGGTCGGCGGCGGTCGCGGAGGCGCTCGGGCTCGCCGCCGCGGTCGCCGGCGCCGATGTGGTCGTGACCGGGGAGGGGCGCTTCGACGAGCAGTCCCAGGCGGGCAAGGTGCCGTCTTCTGTCCTCGCGCTGGCGGAGGCGGCGGGAGCGTGGGCCTACCTCGTCGCGGGCTCTCTCGAGGCGCCCCCGACCGGGTTCGCGGTGTCGGCGTCGCTCGCGGAGGCGGCGGGGTCGGTGGCCGCGGCGATGGCCGAGCCGCTCCCCGCTCTGCGAGCGGTCGGCGCGAGGCTCGCGCTCGCGACGCCCTCCTCCCGTGTCGGTGGTCGGGCGTAGCGTCGCCCCTATGGACCCGCTTCTCGATCGATCCCACATCTGGTGGTCTGTCGCTGCTCCCGCACCCACATGTCGGGCATGGCGACACGCCGGGGCGCGTTGTACCCAGGGATCCGTTCGCCGCTCTCCACAGCGGTGGATAACTCGCCACGACCCGCGTCCTTCCGCGGCTTCGCGGGCCTCGGCCTGTGGATGAACGGGGGAGGAACCGGTGGATAACTACACGGATGTAACTACTACGTCTAGTGGGCTGTCCTCGCCCGCCCCCCTATATGTAGTATTGCTAAGCAGGCCGGAGCGAGAGCCCCGCCCGCCCCCAGAACCTCCCTCCACACCCCCTACGACCGCCACCTCCGCCCTCCCGCTCGCCGGGCCGGCCCTGAGGAGCGGCCCCGGACACCTCCTCGGAAAGGACGACACCCATGGCTGTGACGGTCTACACGAAGCCCTCCTGCGTGCAGTGCACCGCGACCTACCGGGCCCTCGACAGCAAGGGCATCGACTACGAGGTCTTCGACCTCTCCGTCGACGAGAAGGCCCTCGAGGCCGTCAAGGCGCTCGGCTATCTCCAGGCGCCGGTCGTCATCACGGACGACGACCACTGGTCCGGCTTCCGGCCCGACAAGATCGCCACGCTCTAAGGCCTGCGCGGCGTGTCCGCCGGGCGCCCCAGCTCCGCCACGGCGTCCTCCTCCGCCGTGCGGCGCACCGCGCAGACACCTCAGAGGGCAGACGCGGTGCATCGAGAAAGGGAAAGGCGGGGTCGGCGGATGGGTGGGCTCGTGTACTTCTCGAGCACCTCGGGCAACACACACCGGTTCATCGAGAAGCTCGGCCGACCGGCGCAGCGGATCCCGCTCCACACTCGACGCGACGGGGTCGCCCTCGACACGTTCTCCGTGCACGACCCCTACGTGCTCGTGCTGCCCACCTACGGAGGCGGCAACGACGGGGGCGCCGTCCCCAAGCAAGTCATCCGATTCCTCAACGACCCGCGCAACCGCACGCTGATCCGCGGCGTCATCGGCGCAGGCAACACCAACTTCGGCGAGGCCTACTGCCTCGCCGGCGACATCATCGCCCGCAAGTGCGCGGTGCCGCACCTCTATCGATTCGAAGTATTCGGAACCCCCGACGACGTCCGCGCCGTCGATGAAGGATTGGACACGTTTTGGACGCAGCAGTGATCGACGCTCCCCGCGACGCCGCACAGATGGACTACCACTCGCTCAACGCGATGCTGAACCTCTACGGCCCGAACGGAGAGATCCAGTTCGACAAAGACCGCGAGGCCGCTCGCGAGTTCTTCCTGCAGCACGTCAACCAGAACACGGTGTTCTTCCACACGCTCAAGGAGCGCCTCGACTACCTGGTCGAGAAGGAGTACTACGAGAAGGCCGTCCTCGATCAGTACTCGTTCGAGTTCATCCAGAAGCTCAACGACCTCGCCTACTCCAAGAAGTTCCGCTTCGCGACCTTCCTCGGCGCCTTCAAGTACTACACCTCCTACACGCTCAAGACGTTCGACGGAAAGCGCTACCTCGAGCGCTTCGAGGACCGCGTCGTGATGACCGCCCTCGGGCTCGCCCAGGGCGACGAGACGCTCGCGACCGCCCTCGTCGAAGAGATCGTCGCGGGTCGCTTCCAGCCCGCGACCCCCACCTTCCTCAACACCGGCAAGGCCCAGCGCGGCGAGCTCGTCTCGTGCTTCCTGCTGCGCATCGAAGACAACATGGAGTCGATCGCGCGAGGCATCAACTCCGCTCTGCAGCTCTCCAAGCGCGGCGGAGGCGTCGCCCTCTCGCTCTCGAACATCCGCGAGGCCGGCGCCCCGATCAAGCAGATCGAGAACCAGTCCTCGGGCATCATCCCCGTGATGAAGCTCCTCGAGGACAGCTTCAGCTACGCCAACCAGCTCGGCGCGCGCCAGGGCGCGGGAGCCGTGTACCTCTCGGCCCACCACCCCGACATCCTCCGCTTCCTCGACACCAAGCGCGAGAACGCCGACGAGAAGATCCGCATCAAGACGCTCTCCCTCGGAGTCGTCGTGCCCGACATCACGTTCGAGCTCGCGAAGAACAACGAAGACATGTACCTCTTCTCGCCCTACGACGTCGAGCGCGTCTACGGCATCCCCTTCGGCGACATCTCCGTCTCGGAGAAGTACCGCGAGATGGTCGACGACCCGCGCATCAAGAAGACCAAGATCTCGGCGCGCGAGTTCTTCCAGACGATCGCCGAGATCCAGTTCGAGTCGGGCTACCCCTACATCGTGTTCGAGGACACGGTGAACAAGGCGAACCCGATCAAGGGCCGCATCAACATGTCCAACCTGTGCTCCGAGATCCTGCAGGTCAACACCCCGACGACCTACAACGAAGACCTCTCCTACGCCACCATCGGCAAGGACATCTCGTGCAACCTCGGCTCGCTGAACATCGCGCTGACGATGGACTCGCCAGACTTCGGCCGCACCATCGAGACCGCGATCCGCGGCCTCACCTCGGTGTCCGACCAGTCGCACATCACCTCGGTGCGCTCGATCGAGGACGGCAACGACAAGTCGCACGCCATCGGCCTCGGCCAGATGAACCTGCACGGCTACCTTGCGCGTGAGCGGATCCACTACGGGTCCGAGGAGGGCATCGACTTCACGAACATCTACTTCTACTCGGTGCTGTTCCACGCCCTGCGCGCCTCCAACAACCTCTCGATCGAGCGCGGCACCACCTTCGAGGGCTTCGCCGACTCGACGTACGCCTCGGGCGCGTTCTTCGACACCTACACCGAGAAGGAGTGGGTGCCGGCCACGGAGCGCGTCGCCCGCCTCTTCGCGGAGGCCGGCATCGCCGTCCCCACGCAAGACGACTGGCGTGCGCTCAAGGCCTCGATCATGGAGCACGGCATCTACAACCAGAACCTCCAGGCGGTCCCGCCCACAGGCTCGATCTCGTACATCAACAACTCGACGTCCTCGATCCACCCGATCGCGTCGAAGATCGAGATCCGCAAGGAGGGCAAGCTCGGCCGCGTCTACTACCCGGCGCCGTTCATGACGAACGACAACCTGGAGTACTACCAGGACGCCTACGAGATCGGCTACGAGAAGATCATCGACACCTATGCCGCGGCGACGCAGCACGTCGACCAGGGACTCTCGCTCACGCTCTTCTTCAAGGACACCGCGACCACCCGCGATGTCAACCGTGCGCAGATCTACGCGTGGCGCAAGGGCATCAAGACCATCTACTACATCCGCATCCGCCAGCTGGCGCTCGAGGGCACCGAACTCGACCAGTGCGTCTCGTGCATGCTGTAGCCCCCGTCCCCTCCGCATCCCCCCGTCGCAGCAGCGAGAAGGAATCATGACTCCCCCCGAGAAGCTCAAGCTCGTCGACTCCGTCCAGGCCATCAACTGGAACCGGATCCAGGACGACAAGGACGTCGAGGTGTGGAACCGCCTCACGAGCAACTTCTGGCTGCCCGAGAAGGTTCCGCTCTCCAACGACATCCAGTCGTGGAACACGCTGACCCACGAGGAGCAGCAGCTCACGATGCGCGTGTTCACGGGCCTGACGCTCCTCGACACCGTGCAGGGCACCGTCGGGGCCGTCTCGCTCATCCCCGATGCGCTGACTCCCCACGAGGAGGCCGTCTACACGAACATCGCGTTCATGGAGTCGGTGCACGCCAAGTCGTACTCCTCCGTGTTCTCGACGCTGTCGAACACGCAGGACATCGACGAGGCGTTCCGCTGGTCGGTCGAGAACCCGAACCTGCAGAAGAAGGCCTCCATCGTGATGGACTACTACCGCGGTGACGACCCCCTGAAGCGCAAGGTCGCCTCCACCCTGCTGGAGTCGTTCCTGTTCTACTCGGGCTTCTACCTGCCGATGTATTGGTCCTCGCGCGCCAAGCTCACCAATACCGCCGATCTCGTGCGCCTCATCATCCGCGACGAGGCCGTGCACGGCTACTACATCGGCTACAAGTTCCAGAAGGGGCTCGAGCTGGTCGACCAGGCCAAGCGCGACGAGATCAAGGACTACACGTTCTCGCTGCTCTACGAGCTCTACGACAACGAGGCGCAGTACACGCAGGACCTCTACGACCAGCTCGGCCTGACCGAGGATGTCAAGAAGTTCCTGCACTACAACGCCAACAAGGCCTTGATGAACCTCGGCTACGAGCCGATGTTCCCCAAGCAGGTCACCGACGTGAACCCCGCGATCCTGTCGGCCCTCTCGCCCAACGCCGACGAGAACCACGACTTCTTCTCGGGCTCCGGCTCCTCCTACGTGATCGGCAAGGCCGTGAACACCGAGGACGAGGACTGGGACTTCTAGCGATACTCCGATCCGTTGCGAAAGGCCCCTCCGCCTCCGGGTGAGGGGCCTTTCGTGACCAATGGGTCAGAGCGCCAGGCGCATCACGACGCGCGGGAACCCGTTCAGCACGGAGGTCGTGTCGGCCGCCCACGAGAAGCCCGCGCGCTCGAAGAGGGCGCGCGTGCCGACATAGGCCATCGTCTGCTCGACCTTCGCGCCGGCGTTGTCGACGGGGTAGCCCTCGATCGCCGGAGCGCCGTGAGCGCGAGCGAAGTCGACGGCACCGGCGAGCAGAGCGTGCGAGATCCCGCGCTTGCGGAAGCCGGGGCGGACGCGGATGCACCAGACGCTCCAGACGTCGAGGTCGTCGACGCGCGGGATGCGGCGGTTCTTCGCATAGCTCGTGTCGGCTCTCGGGTGCACGGCCGCCCAGCCGGCCACGTCGTCGCCGTCGTAGGCGAGGACGCCGGGAGGCGGGTCCTCGGCGACGAGCTCGCGCATCCGCTCGCCGCGGGCCGGGCCCCGCAGTGCGTTGTTCTCGGTCGAGGAGAGCAGGCGGTAGCTGAGGCACCAGCACGAGCTCGCATCGGGGCGCTTCGGGCCGTTCATCGTCGCCAGATCGTCGAAGTCGGTGGCGGGTCGCACCTCGATGGTCATGCCGGCAGCCTTCCACCGTTCCACCGGGCGGACAAGCGTTCACAACGTAGGAAGAACCTCGGAGAATCCGCTCCGATCCGCTTGAGCGGTGTCGGTTGACCGCATTCTTCCTACGTTGTGAACATCTCGACTCGATTCACCACTCCGGCGCATGAATCGCACCAGCACCCGCTGTTGGACGCCATCCAGGCACCCGGCCTAGCGTGGACGAGGTATCCAACGAAGGAGCACTCCCTTGAAGCACGTCCCCCTCGGCGCCTCCGGCCTCGACTCCCCGAACGTCGTCCTCGGCGTCATGCGCATCCCCGACATGACCGACGACGCCATCCGCGACCTCGTCCGCACTGCCCGCGACTCCGGCATCGACTTCTTCGATCACGCCGACGTCTACGGCAATTCGCTGCACCAGTGCGAGGAGCGCTTCGCCGAGGCGCTCGCGCTCACGCCGAGCGAGCGCGCCGAGATCGTGCTGCAGACCAAGGCCGGCATCGTCGGCGACGGCCCGTACTTCGACTTCTCGTACGAGCACCTGATTGAGTCTGTCGAGGGGTCGCTGAAGGCGCTTCGCACCGACTACATCGACGTGCTCCTGCTGCACCGGCCCGACGCGCTGGTCGAGCCCGATGAGGTGGCGCGCGCGTTCGACGAGCTGCACGCGGCCGGCAAGGTGAAGCACTTCGGAGTCTCGAACCAGACGCCGTACCAGATCGAGCTGCTGAAGAAGTCACTGAACCAGCCGATCGTCGCCAACCAGCTGCAGCTCTCGATCACGCACTCGCCGATGATCGCGCAGGGCGTCGCTTCGAACATGCTCGCCGAGGACCAGTCGACGATGCGCGATGCGGGCATCCTCGACTACTGCCGCCTGAACGACATCACCGTGCAGGCCTGGTCGCCGTTCCAGAGCGGGTTCTTCACCGGCGTCTTCCTCGACAATCCCGAGTTCGCCGACCTCAACGCGGTCATCGACCGGCTCGCGAAGCAGTACGACGTGCCCGCGCTCGCGATCGCGACGGCGTGGATCACCCGCCACCCGGCAAAGATGCAGGTCGTGCTCGGCACCACCAACGCCCAGCGCGTCCGCGAGGCAGCCCTCGGCTCCGACATCCCTCTGACGCGCCCGGAGTGGTACGAGCTGTTCCGCGCGGCCGGACACATCGTCCCCTAGAGCTCCCACCCCGGAGAAGACGCGCGTCGGCGCACAGGGAGGCACGGACCGGACAGGGCCCGTGCCTCCTTCCCGTCTCCGGGTCGCTCCGGCATCAGCCGAGCGTCGGAAGGTCCGGAATCGGGGGCGCCGGAGGCATCTCGAGCGGTGTGATGGGGAGCTCGGTGTAGCCGGGGGACTCCGTCTCTCCCGAGGGCTCGTCGAGGCTCGTCTCGCCCTCGGAGCTCCCGCCTCTGCTCGCGCGGTCTGCGCATCGCGGACCACCACGATCTGATCGGCACGAGGAAGCTGCCGTCCTTCGGCCAGAGCGATGTCGTCCACGTGCTCCAGCTCCACGGCCAGAAGTCGATCAGTCGTCAGGTGATTTGTGAGCGAGCTTCTCCGCCACGAGCGCTGCGACCGAGGGGAAGTCGTTCACGACAGTCAGCCACAGGCGATTCCGGTCGACGACGTCGTAGTGGTGAACGACGAAGTCGCGGTTCCGCGCCGCGAGCGACCAGAGCGGCTCGGAGAAGCGAGCCGGGTCGTCGTTCATCAGCCGCTTAGAGATGTCGCCGATCCGGTTGGCGAGTGCCTCGAAGGCGAGTGGCAGTGCCGGGTCGGAGTCGAACGCATGCCGTCCCCTCGAGACGAGAAGTCGAGCATTCTCGCAATCGTCGGCGAGCAGTGACAGCCATCGCTCTGCGCGTCCCGTCACAGAGAGACCTCGTCCGCGAGAATGCTGTCGTCGCGGATGTCCCTCAGCCCGGACCTGAAAATCACGTCGACCGGATGGCCGAGTAGCGATTCAGCTTCGAGGGCGAACGCCGCCAGGGAGAAGTAGCTGATGTTCGCTTCAGCATCGACCACCAGGTCGATGTCGCTCGCATCGGTCGCCTGACCGCGGGCTACGGAGCCGAAGACCGAGACTCCGGTGATACCGGAGCGTGCCGCGAGGGCGAGGAGCTCTGCGCGGCGCGCTCGAATCGCGTCGAGGGTTGGCGCAGTAGTCCGTCGAGGTGCATGGTTCACCGTCAGACTGCTCATCCTCCGACCGTAACGACCCCGCGGCGAGGTGTACAGCGAGAAGCGTGGAGGCCGTCGGGAATAGGACGCCGCGCCCCGCGTTGGACTTGAGTGCAAGTGACTCAACTTTCCAGGAGGACAGGTGCCCGACAACTTCAGCGAGGCCGGATCGAGCTCGTTCGACGACTTCCTCGCTCGCTACCTCGAGGGCGAGCGAGCCCGCGCAGCGCGATCGATCGACCTCAGCCGCTTCCTCACCGCTCGCACTCAGAGCATCCTGCAGTCCGCAGGACGCTTCGCCCTCGAGCGCGGCCAGACCGAGCTCGACGCCCTGCACGTGCTGCGGGTCCTCGTCGATGACGAGGCCGTCTCGCAGGCCATTCGCCGCGTCGGCATCGACCCGGGCGCCATCGTGACGGCGACGGAGGCGCGCCTCCCTCAGGCCACCGAGTCCGGTGCCTCGCAGAACGCCGCGACTATCACGAACAGCGCCCAGCGTGCGCTGTTCCACGCCTATCAGGTCGCTCGCTCCAGCGGCTCGACCTACATCGATCCCGAGCACCTCTTCTTCGCGCTCGTGCTCGGTCAGGACGCCCCCGCGGGGCAGGTCCTCGCGCGCGCCGGTGTCACCGCCGAGGCTCTCACCCAGGGCATGCGTGAGGCCGAGGCGCCGCCGCAGCAGGAGCCGGCGCAGCGCGCCTCCGAGACCCCGTTGCTCGACAAGTTCGGCACCGACCTCACGGCCCTCGCCCGCGAGGGCCGACTCGATCCCGTGATCGGGCGCGCCGACGAGATCGAGCAGACCATCGAGATCCTCAGCCGCCGCACCAAGAACAACCCGGTGCTGGTCGGTGAGGCCGGCGTCGGCAAGACCGCGATCGTCGAGGGCCTGGCCCGCGCGATCGTGGCGGAGGAGGTCCCCGAGCAACTGCGCGGCAAGCGCGTCGTCTCGCTCGACCTCCCGGCCATGCTGGCGGGCACCCGCTACCGCGGCGACTTCGAGGAGCGTCTCACCGGAACCATGGACGAGATCGCCGCGCACGCGGGCGAGCTGATCGTCTTCGTCGACGAGGTTCACACCGTCGTCGGCGCGGGCGGAGGCGGGGAGGGCGGCATGGACGCGGGGAACATCCTCAAGCCCCGCCTCGCTCGCGGCGAGCTGCACCTCGTCGGTGCGACGACGCTCAAGGAGTACCGCACGATCGAGAAGGACCCGGCCCTCGAGCGCCGCTTCCAGCCCGTCCGCGTCGGCGAGCCGAGCGTCGAGGATGCCGTGGCGATCCTCCACGGCCTGCGCCCGGCGTACGAGGAGCACCACCGCGTGCGGTACACCGATGAAGCCCTCCGCGCCTCCGTCGAGCTCTCGGCCCGCTACCTCACCGACCGGGTGCTGCCCGACAAGGCGATCGACCTGATCGACCAGGCAGGGGCACGCCTCCGCCTGACACTCGGCACCGCGGCCGACACCGCCGCTCTTCTCGCGAAGCTGGCGACGCTGGAGGCCGACAAGAACGCCGCCGTCTCGGGCGAGCACTACGAGGAGGCGTCGCGACTGCGCGACGAGATCCTCGCCGTGCAGTCCGAGCTCGACGCCGCGACCGGGCACACGACTCCGGAGGCGGTCGTCGGCGAGACCGAGATCGCTGCGGTCATCGCCCGTGCCACCGGCATCCCGGTGTCGCGGCTGACCGAGGGGGAGCGCGACCGCCTCGCGCAGCTCGAGACCGAGCTGCACCAGCGCGTGATCGGCCAGGACGACGCGGTCACCGCGGTCGCCCGCGCCGTGCGCCGCAGCCGCACCGGGCTCGGCGACGCGTCGCGCCCGGTCGGGTCGTTCCTGTTCCTCGGCCCGACCGGAGTGGGCAAGACCGAGTTGGCGAAGACTCTCGCGGGCTCGCTCTTCGCCGACGAGCAGTCGGTGATCCGCTTCGACATGAGCGAGTTCGGTGAGCGCCACACGGTCTCCCGCCTGGTCGGTGCCCCTCCCGGGTACGTCGGCTACGACGAGGCGGGCCAGCTCACCGAGCGGGTGCGGCGGAACCCGTACTCCGTGATCCTCTTCGATGAGATCGAGAAGGCGCATCCCGACGTCTTCACCCTGCTGCTGCAGGTGCTCGACGACGGGCGTCTCACCGACGGTCAGGGCCGGACGGTCGACTTCCGCAACACGGTGATCATCATGACCTCGAACCTCGGGTCGGAGTTCCTCGCGTCGAGGTCGGGAGCGCTCGGCTTCGTCGCGCACAGCGACGACCGTGCCGAGGGCTTCGCCTCGGAGAAGGACCTGCGCGATCGCGTCATGGGTCGCCTCCGCGAGGCGATGCGGCCCGAGTTCCTGAACCGCATCGACGAGATCGTGCTGTTCCGCCGCCTCGGTCGTGAGCAGCTCCGCGAGATCGTCTCGATCGTGCTCGACGCGACCCGGGCCCGCCTCGCCCCGCGCGAGGTCTCGCTCGAGGTGACGGAGTCGGCGATCGACTGGCTGGCCGAGCACGGCTACGAGCCGCAGTACGGGGCGCGCCCGCTGCGCCGGCTCGTGCAGCGCTCGGTCGACGACCGCATCGCCGACCTGTTCGTCGCAGGCGAGGTGTCCGACGGAGGCGCGGTGCGCGTCGACGCGCTCGCCGGCGAGCTGGTCGTCACCTCCACCCTCCCCCTAGCCGCCTAGCGCGCCTCCCGCCCTCCCCCTCCGCCCCGCGAGATGCCACTTATGCGCACGACACGCCGTGTCGGGTGCGCATAAGTGGCATCTCGCGGGAGGGGGAAGTGCTTGCCGGGGAGCGGGCGGGGGGATAGACCGGGGGGACGAGAACCGGAGGCATGATGTCGAACCCGCGTTACTACGATCCGGTAGGCAAGGCTGTGCGGGCACTGCTCGTGCTCAGCCTCGTCTGCTTCGGGCTGGCCGTCGGCCTCTTCGCTCTCGACATCGTCACCCCCGGCACGATGAGCGACGCACGCCGGCCCTACGCCGATGCGAGCGGAACGCTGGCCTCCTTCGGGATCCTCGCGCTCATCGCCTATTTCGCGACGGTCGCGGTCGTCGGTGCCATCCGCGGCCGCGGCCAGTAGGCGGCACGACGCGTTCGGCCCGCAGGAATCCGTGGATTCCGCGGGCCGAACGTGTGACGAAGGCGGCGGGTCAGCAGACCCGGCGCGTCACGGGCACTTCTTGGCGGCGATCGCGACCTTCAGCGTCGCGGTGGGGGCGACGGAGGCGCCGCCCGCCGGATCCTGCCCAGTCACCCGCCCGTCGGCCGGTGCCTTGTCATCGGCGGTGCACTGCAGCGTGATGGCGGTGAAACCCGCCGCCGAGAACGCAGCCTTCGCCGCCTCCAGGTTTTGACCCGTGACATCGGGCACCTTCGTCTGACCGGCCGGATTCGGCTGTTCGGTCGCCTTCGGCTGTGGCCCGGAGCTGGCGAACACCGTGACGATCGAACCGGAGACGGCCGAACCGGACGGATCGGATCGCGTCACCGTGCCGGCCGGAGTGTCGCTGGCCTCGCTGGCGCCCTGCGCGAAGGTGAACCCGGCGGCCTCGAGCTTGGCCTTCGCGTCAGCGAGGGCGAGTCCGGTCACGTTGGGGATGTCGACCTTGGGCACGACCTGGAGCGAGCCGTTGGCTTCGGGGAACGCGTCTCCGCCGTAGCGAGAGTCCGCCGCACGCATCACGACGGGCCAGATCCTGTGGCGGGCAGTGGCGGCGGAGCCCGAATCGAAGGAATAGCGGCCGAGGCGGAGGTTGGCGTCACCCTGGATGTTGAAGACGCCGACTGCGGTCGCCACCTTTGTGCTCGCTCCGGTCATCCAAGTTGCCTTCGCGTCGTCCGTCGTGCCCGTCTTGCCGATCAGGGGGATCCCGTCACCGGTCCGCGACTCGTAGGCCGTGCCGCTCCCTGAGAAGGTCGACTGGAGCGCGATAGCGGCGGTTGCAGCGACATTGCGGTCGATCGACTGCCGGCAATTCGCCGAGGGGATCGGCTGCTCGGCGCCCGTCGCGTCGGTGATGCGATCGATGGCAACGGGGTCGCAGGTCGTACCGCCTGATGCAATGGTCGCGAATGCACCGGCCATAGAGAGCGGCGAGACCGAGTTGGTGCCGAGTACAGAGGACGGATTGTGCTCGAGTTCGAGACCACTGCCCTGCTGGACGCCCATCGTGACCGCGGTGTCGCGGATGGCGCAGAGGTCCAGTTCGCGAGCCATCCCCACGAATCCGGTGTTGAGAGACGTCCGCGTGAAGTCGACCGCGGTGCCGATCTGCCCGCTCCCACCCTCATCGTTCTTCGCACTGGTGCTGCCCTCGTAGACGGTTCCACCGTCCACGCAGGAGTCCCTGAATGTGCCCCAGATCGCCTTTCGGGTTCCGTCGACGGACTCGTTGATGCTGTGTCCCTCCTTGAGCCACTCGACCAGGGTGAAGAGCTTGTAGGTCGATCCTGGCTGGATGCCGGACGAGCCTCCGTACGCTTTGTCGGTGTTGAGGTTGATGGCGCTGTAGGAAGGGTCGGAGGTGAGGACGTCCGGATCCTGCGAGTAGTTCTTGTTCTGCGTCATCGCAAGGACGCGACCCGTACCGACCTCGACGCTGACCGAGACGGCGCCCACGTCGAAGTTCCATGTCTGCGGCACCTGGGCGTTGACGGCGTCGACTGCTGCGTTCTGCAGATCGACGTCGAGCGTCGTGTAGACGTCCTGTCCGCCGCGGCGGAAGTTCGACCAGCGGGTGTCCTCGTCGGCGCCGAAGATCTCGTTGTTCTTGAGGATGTTGGTGACGTAGTCGCAGAAGAAGCCGGCGTTGCCCGCGGTCGAGCACCCCGTGCTGGGCTGCGTGATCGCCGGTTCGACGGGAGTCGCGAGGGCCGCATCGTGGTCCTCCTGCGAGATCTTCCCCTCCTCGAGCATCTTGCCGATGATGTAGTCGCGGCGGTCCTTGTTGCGGGCGTAGCCGTTCGCCGCGCCGTTGTCGGGGTTGTCGGGCTGATCGAGCCGGAGGGCCGCGGGATTATTGACGATGGCGATGAGGCTCGCGGCCTGAGCGATCGAGAGGTTCGCGGCGGAGGTGTTGAAGTAGTAGTTCGCGGCGGTCTCGAGACCGTAGGTGGTGCCTCCGAAGAAGGCGATGTTGAGGTAGCCCTGGAGGATCTGGTCTTTCGTGTACTGCTTCTCGATGCCGATCGCGAGCTTCATCTCGCGCAGCTTGCGTTCCGGGGAGGTGCGCGTCGCCGCGTCGATCGCCGCGGCGCGCTCGGCCTCGTCGGTGATGTTGCGGACGGCCTTCTCGACGAGGACGTTCTTCACGTACTGCTGGGTGATCGAGGAGCCGCCCTGTGTGTCGTTGCCGAGCACATAGGTCTGCGCGACCGCGCGGAGGGTGCCGGGCAGATCGATGCCGCCGTGGTCGTAGAAGCGGGGGTCTTCGCCGGCGACGGTCGCGTCCTTCGCGAACTGCGACATCTTGTCGAGCGGCACCTCGGCGCGATTCTCGACGTAGAAGGAGGCGAGCAGCTGCGGCGAGCCGTCGGCGCGCGTCGCGTAGATGTTGGACTTCTCGGAGAGCTTGTCGACCTCGAGGTACTCGGGCAGTCCATCGAAGACGCCGATCGACTGGTTGGCGGCGACGCCTGCGAGGGCGACGGCGGGAGTCACGGTCGCCGTGACCAGGACTCCGGCCACGACGCTCATGCCCAGGAAGCCGACGGTCGCCTTGACCACGCCACCGATGGTCCTACTCTCGGACGCCAAACCTTCTCCTTCGCTGAATCCCCCCGAAACTCGCGACGGCCGTGGCCGACGCCCTGCACGCGTACCGCACCCAGGTCAATCCCGACAGACTAGCCTGACACCTCCCGAAGACGAAGGCCAGGCCAGAGCCCTGAACCGCCGCTGAACGCGACCCGAGCGCGACTGTTCTCCTAGGCCGACGCCATGGACACGCCCGCCGTCGATCCTCGTCCGGTCGACGCGAGCGAGCAGGAGGCGCCTCCCGCGGCGCCCGCCGGGCCGACCGGTGCGCTCTCCTATGCGCTCGGATTCCTCACGTTCGCCATCCCCTTCTTTGGCCTGATCATCGCCGGAATCGTGATGGCGGCGGTCTACCCCTCGGCGAGGAGGAAGGGTGGGCTCGCCGCCGAGAACGCCCGCTACGCCGCGAACTGGGGTCTCACGGTCGCGTCCGTCGGAGTCGTGCTTGTCGCCGCGCATGTGGTGCTGTTGCTCCTCGCGTCGGGCACTCCGCTCGCGAGGGGCTTCTCCCCCGTGGGTATCCCGATGACGATCTTCGCGGTGCTGTGGGTGGTCCACCTCGTGCTGATCATCGTCGGGCTCGTCCGCACCAACCAGCGGGTGGTGTTCCGCCCGCGCATCGCGATCCCGTTCTTCCGCGCCTGAGCGGGTAGGGCCTGCGTGCCGCCTGAGGTCCGACCCGTCTCCCGCAGGCCACTCGTTCGTCACGTCGATGTCGCCTGTGCGGCGTAGCGTGCGGCGCATGACCGGACTCCCCCTCCTCGCTACCGACGACGTGCAGCTGCGCTGGGCGCGACCCGAGGTCCTCGACTCGGCTCGCCACCGCATGCTCCGTCTCCTCACCCTCGCGGAGCGGCTGCGCTACGAGGCGACGAGCCGTCGCGAGGCCCGCGACAGTTTTCTGCTGGGCCGCGTGCTGGTGCGTGAGCTCGCCGCCGAGGCCCTCGACATCGACCCGCTCGAGGTCGTCGTCGAGGCGCGGTGCGAGCGTTGCGGCGGCCCCCACGGTCGGCCGCGGCTCGCGGGCGAGCACTCGGCGCTGGAGCGGATGCGCGTCAGCATCGCGCACTGCGAGGGCGCTGTGGTGGCCGTGCTGGCGACTGGACGCGACGTCGGCATCGACGCGGCGCGCACCCGGTCCGTCCGCGAGCGGGTCGCCTCCGGGGCCGCGACGGCGGAGGAGGTGCTGACCGAGCTGCGCACGCAGGCGGTCGCCAAGGCCGACGGCCGCGGCGCCTCCCTCGAGGAGGCGGTGCGCGTGCGCACACGAGAGGGCCGCACGGAGGCGTGGGTCGACGGCTCCTCGCGCTACTTCGCGATCTCGGAGCCGGTCGTGCACTCGGCGCTCGTGGTCTCGCTCGCGCTCGCCCGCGACTGACGCCACCGCCCGCCATGACGGCGGGGCGCGGGCCGGGCGAAACCGTTACTCGAAGAGCGACAGCGTGATCGTCGAGCGGTAGCCGCCGGGAACGACGTTCGGGTCGGTGAGCAGCAGCAGGTCGGCGCCGGCCGACCAGGAGCCGAGGCTGGTCGCCGCGCTGCCCTCGGTCGTGGTCAGAAGAACCGCGTCGCGCACGCCCGCGCCTCCCGCGAGATCGGGGGCGACGCTCGGTCCGGCCTCGACCGAGTCGGCGTCGCCGGCGAGCAGTCGGGGGGTCCAGCCGAGGTGCTCGCCGGAGAAGGTGCCGCTCGAGCCGGTGAAGTCGCTCGCCGAGGCGAGGACGTACCAGCCCGCCCCCGGAGCGACCGACGCCCGGGGGCGCGTGTCGGTGACGGAGACCCGGGGGAGCCCACCGACGAAGCGTCGCAGGAGCGCGGTCGAGTCGGACTCGGAGAGGTCGGTGCTCGCGCTGTCGACCGAGAGCGCGAGCACCCCGGGACCGACCGGCGGGTCGATGTCGACGTCGACGCCGACTCCGTCGGTGTCGTGCAGCACGGGGGCCGGGCTGGTGCCGGGATCGGTGCCCGGGTCGGTTCCTGGGCCCGTCCCCTGGCCCGCGCCAGGGTCGGTCGCGGTCGGAGTCGGCACTGCGGCCGGATCGCCGGTCTGCACCGTCTCGTCCGGCGAGTCGGCGCCGCGTGCCCCCTCGTGCTGCGGGGAGTCGTCCCTCGTCCAGGGTCCGAGCTCCGAGGTCGCTTCCGAAATGGGTGACCCCGTGGCGAGAGGTGTCGCCGTGGCGACGGGTGTCGAGGTCGGAACCGGCGCGGTGGCGGCCTCGGGCGCGAGCGCGATGGAGGCGAACATCACCGCGACCGCGACGGCGGCAGGCGGAACGAGCGCGGTCGCGGCAGAGCGAAGGGTGCGGGTCACGGTCGTTCCAGTTCTGCGGGCGGTGCAATGTGCCTGCTCGTGATTCCTAACAGTACCGGCGGCGGGGCGGCACCCCTCGGTCGGGTGCCATTCGCAGTTCGCGACATTGCCCTCGCCCTTTTCGGCCTCTAGTGTTCACGTTAACATCAGTCCGGGCTCTCCGGCACTGCACGGTCGTCAATGGAGAAACCATGCACAAGCCTGTCCCGCGGCCCCGCCGTGCCCTCTTTCGCGTGCTGGTGATGGCGGGCGTCGCCGCGCTGCTCGCCGTCCTCGTGCCGAGTCCCGCCTCCGCCGCCTCGGGCGACGACATCACGTCGGGCCTCATCGCCCGCTACAAGCTCGACGAGACCAGCGGCACGACCGCCGTCAACTCGGCTCCCGCCAGCCGGTTCGGCAACGGCGTCGTCGACGGCACGGCGTCGTGGGGCGGCGCGCAGGGCTTCTCGTTCTCGGGCGGCGCGAACGGGTCCGGCAACGCCATCCGGCTCCCCAACGACCTCAACGCGGGACTCACCTCGATCTCGGTCGACTTCGACGTGAAGATCGCGCCCGAGCAGGCGAACTACTACATGATCTACGCGATCGGCAATCGGGCCTCGGACGGAGCGGGGGAGCGCTACCTGTTCTCCTCCGGAGATTCGTTCCACACGGTCATCACGGCCGGCCGGCAGCAGCAGGAGATCAACATCCAGCCGTCCTCGAATGCCACCCTCCAGCGGGGCCTCTGGAAGCACGTCACCTACACCCAGACGGGAACGACCGGCATCCTCTACGAGGACGGCGTCGAGCGGGCGCGCAACACCTCGGTCACGACGGCGCCGTCGGCGCTGGGCACTACCGTGTTCAACTACCTCGGCCGCAGCACCTACCAGGCCGATCCGTCCTTCCAGGGGCGCCTGCGCGACTTCCGGATCTACGACAGGGCCCTGGCTCCGGCCGAGGTCACGACCCTCGCGACCGACGTGCTCCACGAGGCGGCGCAGACCGACGCGGCGGCCATCGACCTCGGCTCTCTCAGCTCGGTGACCGCACCGTTGACCCTCCCGTCGTCCGGCGCGAACGGCACCTCCATCACCTGGGCGACGAGCGACGCCTCCGTCGTCACCGCGACCGGAGCCGTGCAGCGCGGACCCGAGGGCAGCGCGCCCGCGTCGGCGGTCCTGACCGCGACCGTGCGGCGCGGAGGCGACACGGTGACGCGAGCCTTCACCGTGACCGTCGCTCCGCGGAACGACGCCGCCGACGCCGCGGCAGCGGCCGCGGCGATCGTGGTCCCGCACCTCGCCGATGTGCGCGAGAACCTGACGCTGCCCGCCACAGCCGGCGCCGGGACGGTGAGCTGGGTCTCCTCGGCCCCGGCCATGATCGCCTCCGACGGCCGCGTCACCCGCCCCGCCAACGGCCAGGCCGACGCCACCGTGCAGCTCGACGCGACCGTGAAGATCGGCACCGCCACTTCGACCCGCCGCTTCACCGCGACCGTGCGCGCGCTGCCGAAGGTCGAGGAGACCAAGGCGTACCTGTTCCCCTACTTCACCGGCGAGGGTAACGCCGAGGACGAGAAGGTGCGCTACGGCCTGTCGAAGGGCAACAACGCCCTCGACTGGACGACGGTGAACGACGACAAGCCGATCCTCTCCTCCACTCTGGGCGAGAAGGGTCTGCGCGACCCCTTCATCATGCGCTCGCCCCAGGGTGACCGCTTCTACCTCATCGCCACCGACCTCAACGCCTACCGCACGGGCCTCGACCAGTCGCAGGTCTTCGGCAGCCGCTACATGGAGGTGTGGGAGTCGACCGACCTCGTCAACTGGGGTCAGCAGCGCCACGTGCTCGTCTCGGCGCCCGAAGCCGGCAACACTTGGGCTCCGGAGGCGTACTACGACACCGCGACAGGCCAGTACATCGTCTACTGGGCCTCGAACCTCTACCCGAGCGGCGACACCTCCGTCGCCCGCGACGCCAACACGAGCTACAACCGGATGATGTACGCGACGACGCGCGACTTCGTCACCTTCTCTACTCCGAAGGTCTGGATCGACGACAAGCAGCCCGGCCAGGGCAACGGCACCATCGACTCCTCCATGATCAAGGAGGACGGCTGGGTCTACCGTTTCACCGTCACGGAGGGCTCGAACATCCCCCGCGTCGACCGCACGAAGGACATCACGGCCACGATCACGCCCGGCAACAACCCCTGGCTCGGTCAGGGCGCCGGCTCGGCGTGGGAGCCGCGGCAGAGCGCCGTCGGCTACGGCCAGACCTACACGGGCACCTCGGGGCGCCGGCTCACCTTCGACGAGGGCGAAGGCACGACGATGTTCCGCCCGAACCGCGGCGACGCGAACGGCGACACCGGGGTCTACGTGTTCATCGATCAGGCGCCGTACTACGGAGGCGACGGCTACGTGCCGTTCCACGCGAGCAGCATGGCCGCCGGCGACTGGACCCTGGTGCAGAACCGCAACCTGCCCGATTCCGCCCGCCACGGCACGGTGCTGCCGGTGACGACGGCCGAGTACGAGCGGATCCTCGCGGCCTACCAGCCCGACCGCCTCATCACGACGACCGATGTCGCCCTGACGACGACACCGGGAGTCCAGCCTGCGCTCCCCGCGACGGTCGCCGCGGTCCAGGGCGTGGGGACGGCCTCGCAGAAGGACCTCGGCGCGGCACCCGTCCGATGGGACTCGGTTGCCATCGGCGACGTGAAGGCAGGAGCGGTGCTCCGCGTCACCGGAGCGGTCGGTGACGGCGGACTCGTCACGGCGACCGTCACCGTGGTCGACTCCTCGTCGACGACCGTCGCCCCGCGATGCCTCGCGGGCAAGGTCTCGCTCGGCATCACGACCGTCAACCGCTCGGGAGCCCGTGCCACCATCGCTCTGACCAGTGCGTACGGCACGAAGACGTTCACCGATGTGGCTCCCGGCGCCTCCGTCTTCCACTCGTTCACGACGCGCACGGCGCAGCTCCCCGCGGGCAGCGTCAGCGTGAGCGTCACACCGGCGGGAGGCTCGGCGGTCACGAGCGCGACGGCGTACCCGGCGGCCACCTGCTGAGCATTCGGCCCCACTGAGGGCCCCGCGGCGCTCCTCCTCGAGGGCCCGCGGGGCCTTCTTGTGCGGCAGCGCCGAGGGAGGTGCGACAAGCGCGAGACAGCCCCGCACGCCTCGCTCCGCGTACGAAAGAGGGGCGGTCCGCTCGCGCGGGCCGCCCCTCTTTCGGTGCTCCGTATTCGGGCGGCCGCGGCCGCCCGCCGGCTCTCAGCAGGTCCTGGCCGGGTAGCTCGCCGTCTGCGACAGCGTCGCCGGGCTGCCGCCCACGGTGCCCGTGGCGGTCACCACGACCTGGCCGGCAGGCATGCTCGCCTGACGGGTCGTGAAGGCGCCGACCGCGTTCGAGCCGGCCGCGACTCCGCTGAACGACTTGGTGCCGTAGCTCGCCTTCATCGAGACGTCGACCGGTACCTGCGAGCCGTTCGTCGCCGTCACCGAGAGCACGGCCTTGCCGGCGATGCACCGCGACGACACCGTCACCGGCACGGTGAGCGCGGGAGCCGCGACCTCGGGGACGGTGATCTCGGTGATCTTCAGGTACGAGTTCGGCGTCGAGAAGGTCAGCTTCACTCCGGTCGCCGACACCGCCGCGAACGGGATCGTCGTGAGCGCGTTGTTCGCGGCAGGGGCGACGTTCTGCGCGGAGGTGGGCCGCCAGGTGCCGTCGGTGCCGCGGTAGGCCACGCTCACCGAGGCGATCGTCCCCTCGATGTTGGTGAACGAGACTCCGGCGACGCGGTGCGCCTCCGTGGTGGTGAGCGTGAAATCGGCGGTGCCGGCGAGGGTGCCGTCGGTCCAGGTCGACCAGGGTGTCGTGGCGTTCCCATCGCACGCGTTCGAGGCGGGGAGGGTCGCGTACTTGGTCTGGCTGAACGACGCCGAGACGACCGCTCCCGGCACACGGCAGACGTTCGTCGGGGGAGCGGCGCCCCAGATCTGCACCTCCGAGATCGACTGCCAGGTGTTCGCGGCGCTGGTGAGGTGCAGGCGAAGCCCCGTCGTGTCCGGGAGGGAGGAGAGATCGAGCACCACCGTCGGTGCCGCGTCGGAGTCGAGCTGCGTCAGGTTCGCGCTGACCGAGGTCGTGGTCCAGGCGCCGTTCGCCTGGTACTCGACGTCGATCCGCGAGGGCCAGGTGGCCTTCGTGCCGTCTTTGAAGGCGTGGACGGTCACCGAGTCGAGGTTCTGCGCGGTGCTCCACGTGAAGGAGAGGCGGCTGTCGCGCGGGTAGCCGCTCGAGGACCAGTCGTCCCAGCCCTTCGCCTCGGTGTTGCCGTCGATCAGCGTGGTCGCGAGTTCGGGGCGACTGGTCACCGAGACCGACGCGCCGGGAGCGACGTTCGCGATGCCCGGCTCGGCCACCTCGATGGTCCGGGTGAAGCGGCGACCGGCCGTGAATCCAGAATCGGCCGCGAGGGTTCCCGTGACCGAGAGAGTGCCGAGGATCGCCGGACCGGTGGGGGCCCAGGTGACGGCGACGTCGTGCGTCGCGCCTCCGGAGGACACCGACACGCTCGAGGGCAGCGCCGCGGCGAGGTTCGCGCCCCTGCGCACGGTTTTCGGCAGCCGGTCGTCGACGACCGACCAGATGCCGGCTCCGACACCCTTGTCGTCCCAGTAGGAGGCGTTCCAGCCCTTGCCCCAGCGCGCCGGGTCCTCGACGGCGGGGTTGCGCATCTCGAGTCGGCCGTTCTCCCCGACGGTCATCGGCAGCCAGACGTAGGTCGAGTTCGCCTCGCCCTCGTTCCAGCGGTCGCCCATGTAGACGTACTTGCCGGGTGCAAGGGTGAGCACGTTCGTGGATTGCGAGCCGAAGGTACTGCCGCGTGTGTCGCCCACCGAGAGCAGGCCGTCGCCTCCCTCGGGGATCGCGTTGTACGCGACGGTCTCGTTCGCGTCTCCCTTCTCGACCCCACGGATCCACGTTCCCAGCACCGAATCGGCGGTGTAGTAGGTCTGTGGGTTGGGCGCCCAGCTGGTCGCTCCGGAGGCGATGGCGTAGTAGCTGCCTGCGTTCGAGAAGATCGCCGGCGCCTCGAGGTGGCCGCACTCCTTCACGATCTGGAAGTCGGTGCCGCGCACGGGAGCCCCGGCCTTGCCGTCGGCGAAGACGTAGGGGTAGGTGCCGTCCGCCGAGTACTGACGGGCGTTGAGCGTGTCCGTCGTCGTCGTGCGCTCGACGTTGGTGTAGCTGCTGTTGAGCTTCGCCACGTAGAGCGAATAGTTCTCCTCGGACGAGTACGAGATGTAGGCCGTGCCGTCGGCGTCCTGGAAGACGGTCATGTCCCGCGCCTGTCCCGGCACCGCCGAGGTGGTGCAGTCCTGGTAGTTCGCGCGGTTGTACAGCCGGTAGACGCCCTGGAGCGTGAAGGGGCCGGTCGGGCTGTCCGAGACGGCGACGCCCGCCATCGACCGGGCGTAGGTGCTTCCGCCCGGGGTGATGCGCCCGTCGGAGTGCCACCACATGACCCACTTGCCGGTCTTGGCGTTGAAGAGCACTTTCGGGCGCTCGAAGATCGCGGTGTTCGGCGATGCCTGCGTGGTGTCGAGGTGGTAGTCGAGCTCGGCGATGCGGGAGGCGCGCGGCTGGCCCGCGTCGTCGACCGTGTCGTAGAGCGCGTCGAAGTAGGGGGCCTTCAGGTCATCCGGCGACGAGACGCTGCGTAGCGCCGTGCCCTTGTTGACCCAGTTGTGGCCGTCGGTCGAGCGGTAGACGGCGACGCCGGGGCTGTTCCAGTAGCCCTTGGTGCGATCCTCCCCGTACCAGTACTGCACCTGCTGGCCGTTCTCCTGCACGGTGACGATCTGGCCGCCGTGCGCTTGGATGTGGCGGCCGTCGGTGTCGTACCAGAAGGGCTGGAAGTAGTCGGGGGAGCCCGGGCCCGGATCCTGGATCGCGGGGTAGTCGCTGTAGGTGGGCGGTGAGCTCGTGCGGGGGACTCCGTCGTTGGGGTCCGTCACTACTCCGGAGGCGGCGAGCGCGGGCTGCGCTCCGGCTCCGAGCAGGGCCGCGACGAGCAGCGCGGCGACCGCCGCTGCTGCCGATCGTGTTCGAGACGTCATTCTGTGCTCCTTTGCACGGGGGACTTCGCGGAGGAACGCGCGGCCTTCAGGCTTGCACGGCAGGGTGTTGACGTCAACATGCTGCGGCTGCCCGCCGTCGCGGGAGATCGCTGGAGCTGTCTCAGCGCGGGGCGCGCACTGCACCGAGCGGGCCGTCGTGCAGTGGAGCCGTCTCCCAGCGGGCGGTGAAGCTCCCGTCGGCGGGTGCCAGTACGAGATGCAGCCGGTGCGGCGTCTCGAGGAACGCGATGTCGACCGCGGTCGCGTCGGCGGAGGCGGCTCCCCCGCTCGCCGCCACCGCGCCTCCGACCGTCCACCCCTCGGAGCCCACCGCCACCACGAGCCGTCCCCCGCCCTCCTCGAGCGTGAGCGTCCAGCCGCCGTCGCCGCCCGACACCTCGACGCCGGTGAGCGAGCGCACCTCCGAGCCGTCGACCGGAGCGTACTCGCCGAGCACCGGCTCCGCCCCCGAGAGCGCCGGGAGTGCGAGCGCGGCGAGCCGCTCGGCCAGCCGCGCGTCGGCCTCCGCGGTCGATCCGCGCCCGACCGCGGGGACCAGGTGCTCCCACACTAGAGAGAGGAGTGTCTGAGCATCGTTCGTCTGCCCGGTCAGCGCCACCACGAGATCGTGCTCGGGGACGATCAGGCTGAATTGCCCGTACGCGCCGTCGGCGCGGAAGCCATGCTGCGACACCCAGAACTGGAACCCGTAGCCCCGTTGCCAGTCGGGTCCGCCCTCCTCCTGCGTCGGGACGTGGGCGTGCGAGGCCTCGGCGACCCAGCCGGCCGGGAGCAGCTGCCGATCGCCCCAGCGACCCTCCTGCAGGTAGAGCTGTCCGAGTACGGCGGCGGCCTCGGTCGTCGCATGCAGTCCGCTATAGCCGAGTTCGCGGCCGGAGGCGTCGCGCAGCCACGCGACCTCGCCGATCCCGAGCGGGTCGAGCAGGCGCGGGCGGAGGTACTCGGTCAGCGACTGGCCCGACACCCGCTGGACGATCGCGCCGGCCACGAAGGTACACGGCTGGTTATAGGCGAACACGCTGCCCGGTTCCTCCTGGGGAGGGAGGAGGAGGAAGCCGCGCACGAGGTCGACAGGGTCCAGCTCCTCGGCCAGATCGACGGTCTCGGCGGTGTGACCGCTGGCCATCGCGAGAACGTGGCGCACGCGGATCGAGCGCGACCGTGGATCCGTCACCTCGGCGTCGAGCTCGGGGAAGAAGGAGAGGACCGTCGCGTCGAGGTCGACCAGGCCCTCCCCGACCGCGAGCCCGACGGCAGTGGAGGTGACGCTCTTGCTCACTGAGTAAAGGAGGTGCAGACGGTCGGCGGTGTACGGCGCCCACCAGCCCTCCGCGAGCACCTCCCCACCGTGCACGACCACGAGACCGTGCAGCTCGAGACGAGGCGCTGCTTCGACAGCCTCGACGAAGGCGAGCACGCCGTCGGCGTCATACGAGTGGGCGGAGGGGGAGCTTCTCGGCAGCGAGCGCGTCATCGTCCGATGCTACGGGCGGGCAAAGGGCGCGGGTCGTGCCGATCCCGTCGTCGGGAGACCGACCACGCCTCTCGGAGAAATGATGAATCTTCGCATGCTCTCAGCGGCCTTCACCGTCGGTCGAGGCCGCGGATCGTAGGGTGCTCGCGTCAGGGTGAGTCTGCCTGTGGGCACCACCGGCTTCGCTCGCCACACGAGAGTGACGGACAGGGAGGACGTGTTCATGACGGAACTACTGAGTAGACGAGGCCTGATCCTGGGAGGTGCGGCGACCGCGGCCGGTGTCGGCGCGACCGCATTCGCCCCACCCGCCTTCGCCGCAGCGGAATACCTCGAGTGCACCTTCAGCGGGTTGCCCGGAGGCGACACGCTCACGGTGACCAACTACGGCTTCAACCGCGCGATGACGACGTGGACTCGAGACGGCCAGATCCTCGAGCAGAACCGCCTCGACTGGGGCGACTCCGGCGACAACACCCGCTGGTGGAACCGCGATCCCCACGAGGGCCGCGTGTTGCAGACGTATCCGATCAACCCGCAGGTCGGCATCTTCGGTCAGACCGGCACCGACGAGCAGTACCGCATCAACGTGAACGGGTTCGGCATCGTGGTGTTCCGTGGGCCGGGTCAGGTCGTGCGGTTCCAGGTTCTCGGCAACAACGGACGTCACCACTTCGGCGAGGTCCCGCGGAGCAGCTCGCCGGCTGCCGTCACCAGTCTGCTCTCTACCTTCATCGATCAGGCGCACACCCTCAGCACCCAGTTCGCCAACTACCAGAACGCGGTGCGGCAGTACACGGGTGGAGCGCTCGTCGCGCTCGGCACCGGCATCGCTCTGCTGGTGGTCAACGGGGCGAACCCTCTGGCGGCGATCGCCTTCGTCGCCGCCGTCACCGTCGCCGGAGTCAACGGCATCGCCGGCATCCGTAATGCCCAGAACACCTACATGGGCACCTACAACGCCATGATCACGACCTTCAACCGACTATCCGAGGCGCTCGGGGTTCCCGCCGCGGACATCCCCTACTACAACGTCGGCGCGGTCACCTGGAACCAGGCCGCCCAGCAGGCTCGCCCCACCCCGACCTACGTCCTGTTCCCCGCGTCCGGCTCCAACGGCTGACGCCGTAGCGGCGCGCGTGAGGCCAGAGCCTCGCGGAGGGCGCAGCAGAGGCCGACCATCGTCCGTCCCGTCGCAGCGCGCGGGAGGCGGCGGTCGGCCTCTGTCGTGCGGGGTGCCCGCAGCACGGCCGCGATCTACGGAGTCGTCCCGGCGGGGAAGGGACCGAGACCCAACAGGAAGCGGAGGATCGCGGTCGACGGCGCGCGCAGCTCGGGACCGGAGCCGAGCGTCCACTCCGCATCGGGAGGGGCGAGCGTGTGTCCGCGGACGGTCGCGCGGATCGCGAGCGGCGCGCGCTGCACGCGATCGAGGGCGACGCCTCCCGACACACGCTCGGGCAGCACCGCATCGGGCGTCAGGGCCAGCTCGACCCGGACGACCTCCACGAGCTCGGCAACCGAGTGCGGGCCGATGCCGGAGCGACGCGCCGCTGCGATCGAGGCGAGAGCAGCAGCAAGGGCGGCGGGTGGGGGAGGAGTGGCCGCCTCGCGCGCGCCGACCCGCGTCGCCAGCCGTTGGCCCGTGGTGCTCGACAGCCGCACGACGAGCTCGCCGAGGAGACGACCGGAGACGGCGCTGGCCGCCTCGCCCTCCGTGAAGGAGGGGGAGGCGGCCAGGACGGCGAGGCGGTCGAGCCGCTCGGCGACGAGCGGGCGCCAGTCGTTGCTGACGCCCGACTCGTCGACCGACACTCTGGTGCTCAGCGGGAGGAACCGCGACCAGTCGGGCACGGCCGCAGGACCTAGCGTCCGCCCGAGCGGCGCTTGTTGTAGACGTCGAAGGCGACCGCGAGCAGGAGCACGAGGCCCTTGACCGCCTGCTGCCACTCGCTGCCGATGCTCATGATGGACATGCCGTTGTTCAGGACGCCGATGATCAGGCCACCGAGGATCGCGCCTCCGATGGTGCCGACACCGCCCTGGACCGCCGCGCCGCCGATGAAGGCCGCCGAGATGGCCTCGAGCTCGAAGCCATCACCCGCCTTCGGACCCGCGAGGTTGAGACGCGCGGTGAAGACGAGGCCGGCCAGCGCCGCGAGGACGCCCATGTTGACGAACAGCCAGAAGGTGACGTTGCGGGTCTTGATGCCCGACAGCTCGGCGGCGTGCAGGTTGCCGCCGATCGCGTAGACGTGGCGGCCGAAGACGGAACGGTTCATGACGACGCCGTAGACGAGGACGAGCACGGCGAGAATGATCAGCGTGACAGGAATGCCCTTGAAGGTGGCAAGAGCGTAGGCGAAGGCGCCGATGGCGAAGGCGATGAGCACCAGCTTCGTGACAAACCATGCGCCCGGCTCCACGCCCTGGTTGTACTTCTGGCGTCCGCGACGGGTGCGAACCGCCTGCACGATGATCGCGATGATCGCGAGGGCGCCGATTCCGAGCGACAACGGATCGAGCGCGGAGTCGCCGAAGAGGTCGGTGAGGAAGCCGTTGCCCAGGGCGCGGTACTCGGTCGGGAAGGAGCCGATGTTCGCGTTGCCGAGGACGACGAGGGCCAGGCCGCGGAAGATCAGCATGCCCGCCAAGGTCACGATGAACGCCGGGATCCCGACGAAGGCGATCCAGAAGCCCTGCCAGGCCCCCACCGCGGCGCCGATCAGCAGCGAGAGGATGATCGACAGCCACCACGGCAGCCCCATGTTGACCGCGAACACGCCCGAGATGGCGCCCACGAACGCAGCGATCGAGCCGACGGAGAGGTCGATGTGCCCGGCCACGATGACCATCACCATGCCGATGGCGAGGATCAGGATGTAGCCGTTCTGCACGATCAGGTTGGAGATGTTCTGCGGGCGCAGGAGGATTCCCCCCGTCATGACCTCGAACAGCAGCACCACCACGATGAGGGCGATGAAGATGCCGTTCTTTCCGAGGTCGCCCAGCACGTGGCTGAGGCGCTTCGTGAACGCGTTCTCGGTGGGCTTCACCTGCGCGCCCGCCGCGGCGGACGGGCCGTTCTGCAGATCGGTCATCGTTGCTTCTCCTGGGTCATGAGGGTGAGGAGCGCCTCGGGGGTCGCCTCGGCGATGGGCAGCTCGCCCGTGATCCGGCCCTCCGACAGCGCGTACACGCGGTCGCAGATGCCGAGCAGCTCGGGCAGTTCGGAGGAGATGACGATGATCCCCTTACCCTGCGCTGCGAGCCGGTTGATGATGGTGTAGATCTCGTACTTCGCGCCCACGTCGATGCCGCGGGTCGGTTCGTCGAGGATGAGGACGTCCGGGTTGGAGTAGATCCACTTCGACAGGACGACCTTCTGCTGGTTGCCGCCCGAGAGCTTGCCGGTCTTGGCGAGCACGGTCGGCGACTTGATGTTCATGCTGGTGCGGTACTCGTTCGCGACCTCGAACTCCTTGTTGTCGTCGACCAGTCCGCCGCGCGCGACCTTGTCGAGGGAGGCGAGCGAAATGTTCCGCTTGATGTCGTCGATGAGGTTGAGGCCGTAGTACTTGCGGTCTTCCGTGGCGTAGGCGAGGCCGTGGGCGATCGCCTCCGACACGTTGCGGATCTTGATCTCCTTGCCGGCCTTGAAGACCTGGCCGGAGATGCGGCTGCCGTAGGAGCGACCGAAGAGGCTCATCGCGAACTCGGTGCGTCCCGCGCCCATGAGGCCGGCGATGCCGACGATCTCGCCGCGGTGCACGGTGAGGTTCACCTTGTCGACGACGACACGGCTCGAGTCCTGAGGATGGTGCGCGGTCCAGTCGACGACGCGGAGGATCTCCTCGCCGAGGTGAGGGGTGTGGTCCGGATAGCGGTGGTCGAGATCGCGGCCGACCATGTCCTTGATGATGCGGTCTTCGGTGACGTCGTCGTGAGCGATCGTCTCGATGGTCTTGCCGTCGCGGATGACCGTGACGGTGTCGGCGATCTTCTTGATCTCGTTCAGCTTGTGGCTGATGATGATCGACGTGATCCCCTGCTCTTTGAGGTGCAGGATCAGGTCGAGCAGATGGTCCGAGTCCTCGTCGTTCAGGGCGGCGGTCGGCTCGTCGAGGATGAGCAGCTTGACTCGCTTCGACAGCGCCTTCGCGATCTCGACGAGCTGCTGCTTGCCGACTCCGATGTCGAGGATCTTGGTGGTCGGGTTCTCGTGCAGGCCGACGCGGGCGAGGAGCGCCGCCGCCTCCTGGTTCGTCTTGTTCCAGTCGATCAGGCCGCCGAACCCGCGGACCTCGTTGCCGAGGAAGATGTTCTCGGCGATCGACAGGTACGGGCTGAGGGCGAGCTCCTGGTGGATGATGACGATGCCCTTCGCCTCCGAATCGCGGATGCTGGCGAACTGCATCACCTCGCCCTCGAAGACGATGTCGCCCTCGTAGGTGCCGTGCGGGTAGACGCCCGAGAGCACCTTCATCAGCGTCGACTTGCCGGCGCCGTTCTCTCCGCAGATCGCGTGCACTTCGCCACGCACTGCGTTCAGGGTCACGTCTTGCAGCGCCTTGACGCCGGGGAACGTCTTGGTGATCCCGCGCATCTCGAGAATGTTCGTGCTCACGTACGCCTCACTCCTCTTTATAGAGGCGGGTCCCCCGTGGTGGAGGACCCGCCGGGTCGTGCATCGGTGGTAGTCCGGCGCCAGAGCGCCGCAGGAAGCCCTCTTTCAGAGAAAGAGGGCCTCCCGGTGGGAACCGTGAATGCTAACCGTTGATCTCGGCGTCGGTGTAGTAGCCGCCATCGACCAGGACCGACTGGATCTGGTCCTTGGTCACGATGACCGGCTGGAGCAGGAAGGACGGGACGACCTTCTTGCCGTTGTCGTAGGTCTTGGTGTCGTTGACCTGCGGCTCGGTGCCCTCGAGGACCGCCTGGGCCATGGTGACGGCCTCCTTGGCGAGCTCGCGGGTGTCCTTGTAGATGGTGGCGTACTGCTCGCCGGCGTTGATCGCCTTCACGGAGTCGAGCTCGGCGTCCTGACCGGTGATGATCGGGAAGTCGGTGCCGACCTTGTAACCGGCGTCGGTCAGTGCCGAGATGATGCCGCGGCTGAGGCCGTCGTAGGGCGAGAGGATGCCCTGGACTTTGGAGCCGTCGGAGTACGACTTGGTGAGGATGTCCTCCATGCGGCTCTGCGCGACCTCGCCGTCCCAGCGGAGGGTGGCGACCGTGGTGAAGTCGGTCTGGCCCGACTTGACGACGAGCGTCTTCGCGTCGATGTAGGGCTTGAGGGTGTCCATCGCGCCGGTGAAGAAGAACGTCGCGTTGTTGTCGTCGGGGCTGCCGGCGAAGAGCTCGATGTTGAACGGACCCGCGGGGGCGTTGTCGGTCTTCTTGCCCTCGAGGTCGGTCAGGCCGAGGCCGGCGAGGAGCGAGGTGGCCTGCTGCACGCCGACCTTGTAGTTGTCGAAGGTCGCGTAGTAGTCGACGTTCTCGGAGTCGCGGATGAGGCGGTCGTAGGCGATGACCGGGATGTTGTTCGACTTCGCCTCGTCGAGGACGCTCGTGAGGGTGGTGCCGTCGATCGAGGCGATGATGAGGGCCTTGGCGCCCTTGGTGATCATGTTCTCGATCTGCGAGACCTGGGTGGGGATGTCGTCCTCGGCGTACTGGAGGTCGACCTGGTAGCCGGCTCCTTCGAGCTGCGACTTGACGTTGTTGCCGTCGGCGATCCAGCGCTCGGACGACTTGGTGGGCATCGCGACGCCGACGAGGCCGCCGTTGCCGGAGCCGGAGCCGGAGCCGGAGCCGGTGTCGCCGCTCCCGCTGGAGCAGGCGGCGAGAGAGAGGATCATCGCTCCGCCGGCGATGCCGGCGATGAGAGAGCGCTTCATTGTGGTCACTGTGATTCCTTCGTCATTGAATGCAGTGGGAGCAGAGTCCGCTGCGGATGCGGGCGGCGGTCCGTGCGATGCTCATGTGAGCGATCACATTGCGTCATGCTAGCTCCGTCAGAGGCGTTCGCGCCAACGCAGATGTCTCGACTCGGTAACGTCCCCGGCTCATCGACGAGCGGCGGCGGTGCGCGGAACGCCCGTGGAGCCGCGGACGACCAGCTGCGGCGCGATCGGCGCCGACACCTCCGGACGCTCGCCCTCGATGAGGTTGAGCAGTGCCGCCACGCAGCGGCGACCGAGCTCGGCGAAGTCCTGGCGCACGCTGGTCAGGGGCGGCCAGTAGAACGCCGCCTCGGGGATGTCGTCGAAGCCGATGACGCTGACATCCTCGGGAACGCGCACTCCCCGCTCGTGGAACGCGCTCATGAGTCCGAGCGCCATCTGGTCGTTGGCCGAGAACACCGCGGTGAAGTCGACGAAGCGCGAGAGCTCGAGGCCGATGCGGTGGCCGCGCACGGCGCTCCAGTCGCCCAGCAGCGGAGGCCGCGACGGCAGATTCTGGTGGTCGAGCTCGCTGAGGTAGCCGCGCATGCGCGCCTCCGCCTCGATCCAGTCCTGCGGGCCGGCGAGGTGCACGATCTCGGTGTGCCCGAGCTCGATCAGGTGGGCCGTCGCCATCCTCGCGCCGGCCATCTGGTCGACGTAGAGCGCGTCGTCACGCTCGTCTTCCGAGGTCTGCAGTGTCACGTGGGGGATGCGCAGGCCGGCACCCGAGAGGATGTCGAAGACGCGGATCTGCGGCGCGACCACGACGAGACCCTCGACCGCCTGGTTGAGCAGGTGCCGGATCCCGGCCTGGATGGAGGCGCCGTCGGTCCCGTCGACGTTCGCCGTGACGACGAGGTAGCCCGCGTCGCGGGAGGCCACCTCGATCGCCTGGATGCTGGAGGCGGGCCCGTACTGGAGGCTCTGTGACGAGAGCACCCCGATCGTCCGGGTGCGGCTGGTGACGAGAGCACGTGCGGCGAGGTTCGGGCGGTAGTCGAGCTCGGCCATGACGTCGAGCACACGCCTCTTGGTCTCCGCGCGCAGGCTCGGGTGGTCGTTGAGCACGCGCGAGACGGTCTGGTGCGAGACACCGGCCGCGCGAGCGACGTCATAGATGCTCGGCGCCCGGGCCGCGGGTTTGTCTTCCGGCATCGGACACCGTGGCTTCCTGTGATCGGGCGGCGCTTCGTCGCGGGGACCGTGCGGCTCGGGCCCGCCCATCCGCGGGCGCGTGTGAGCACACTTTACGTCTCCCGACGGCGGTCGACGTGCGGGTCTCCGGGCGGGAGGGGCGGGCCCGCGCGAGTGTCTTGGTGGCCTCGCCCGGTCCGGGACTCGCCCCAGGTTCCGGGTTGCCTCCGGGCGGCCGGGGTGGCCGACCCTCACAGGAGGGAGGCGCGGACGCGTTCGCCGACGCCTGCGAGAGCCTGGGCGAGCGCCACCCGATCGGCTCCCACGTCGAGCAGCTCGGCGCGTTCGAAATGGTGCGTCAAGATGTCCGCGAGAGCCGACGGGAGCGCGCCCGCCGCCAAGCTGCCTTCGACGACGGCCAGCACCGCTGTCAGGGCGACGGCGTCGGAGGCCGAGAGCGGGCGCGCATGGTCGTCGATGACGGGTCCGTTCCTCATGGAGCTGGCGCCCGCTCCGATGGCGGCAGCGCTGGCTCACCTTACTGTGGCGCATGGAGACGTTTTCGGGCTTGACGGCGCCGCTTCAGACGGGTCGTGACCGCTCGCGCGATGTGCGTTTCCGCCGCGAAACGGCCGCCCGGAGGAGGGGTGCCGATCGCCTCGTGCGTGGTCGCCACGGTGTTCTCGACAGGGGACGCTCCAGCCTCCGTTCTGCACGAGGGAAGGCGCCGCCTTACGAGGTCGGCACCCAGATCCGCATCGTCGACGGGCCGCGGTTCGCCCACGTGTGGTACGGGCGGAACTCCGCCGTGAACCGCGATGCGGTGTGCGCCTCCACGTCGTAGGGCCACAGCTGCTCGTCGGTGCTGCGTGCGACCAGGCCGACGCGAGCGCCGTTCTCGTTCACGGTCGGCTCCTCGTCGACGTCGACGGCGATGTGCTCGGTGTCCATCCCCTCCGGCAGGTCGGTCGACTCGATCGCGAGGACGAAGGGCCCGCGCTCGATCGCCACCTGGCCGCGCACGGCGTCGATCCGCGGGTGCGGCGTCACGAAGCGCGCATGCATCGGCAGTGAGAGGCGAAGGCGCTCGCCCGCGCGGAATGCGCGCCGCACCGTCACCGTCGTCAGCTGGGCATCGATGGTCTCCCCGTCGAGCACCGCGGCACCACGGGCCCACGGCGGGATCCGCAGGCTGAGCGCGAACTCCGCGTCCTCGAGAATCTCGACGCTGATCTCGCCGTCGGCCGGATACTCGGTCTCGACACGCAGCGCGACCCCTCCTGTGCGGACCTCGTAGGAGCCGTACTGGTGCAGCTGCACGCCCTCGTCGGTGGCCGTCGCGAAGCCCAGCTCGACGCTCGCGAGGGTCCTCGCGACGTTGGTGGGGCAGCACGACACCCAGAACCACGGAGCCCGCAGGCTCGACTGCGCGCGGTCGGTCTCGACCGACTCGTCGGGCGCGACTCCGTCGACCCGCTGCTGGAGGGTGTTGGTGTAGAAGAAGGCGCGGCCGTCCTGGCGGATCGAGGGCAGCACGGCGTTCAGCAGCGTCCGCTCCATCAGGTCGGCGTAGCGTGTGTCGTTCGAGCCGAGCAGGAGGCGCCAGCTGAGCATGTTCGAGGCGATCGCCGCGCAGGTCTCCGCGTAGGCGCGGTCCGGGGGCAGCTCGTAGTCGGCGCCGAACGCCTCGTCCTGGTGGTGCGAGCCCATGCCTCCGGTGAGGTAGGTGCGGCGCGCGACCGTCGCCTCCCACTGGCGGATGACCGCGGCCTCGAGCTCGGTGTCGCCGGTCTCGACGGCCACGTCGACCGCACCGGCGGCGAGGTAGAGCGCGCGCACGGCGTGGCCGCGCAGCACGTCCGCCTCCCGCACGGGCACGTCGTCCTGGAAGTACTCGGGGCCGAAGGGGATCGGGCCGAGGGTGCCGGTGCCGCGGCGCTCGACGAACAATCGCGCGAGCTCGAGGTAGCGCGCGTCACCGGTGGCTCTCGAGAACTCGGCCAGCGCGGGCTCGATCTCGGGGTGTCCGCAGACCGCGACACGTCCCTCTGGCCCGAACTCGCGCACGAGGTGGTCGGCGAGACGGCGGGCCACAGCGGGCAGGAGGTCGTCGTGGCCCGTTCGCAAGCGCGCGACGGCCGCCTGGATCAGGTGCCCGAACGAGTACAGCTCGTGGCCCCACTCGAGGTCCGAGTACCGCGCGCGCTGGCCCGGCCGGCCGAAGCTCGTGTGCAGGTAGCCGTCCGGCTCCTGGGCGGCCGCCACGCGCTGCACGAGCGCCTCGTACTGGGAGGCGAGTGCCGCGTCGCCCGAGCGGCCCAGCTCCCAGGCCATCCCCTCGAGGAGCTTGTAGACCTCCGAGTCGACGAACTCGATGCCCGCGTGGTGGTCGCCCCCCTCGATGGAGGAGAGTGAGCCGTCGGCCGCGCGATCGAAGTTGCCGGCCCAGCCGACTCGCTCGATCCACGCGAGGCAGTGTCCGATGACCGCCTCCGCTCCGAGGTCCTGGTAGTGCTTCCAGAAGCCTCCGGTGAGGTGGATCTCGTCCTGCCGCAGCGGTCGGAGGATGCTCGTCGAGGGGGCGACGGGCCCTCCTACGGCCGTGCCGACGGGGGACGTGGGAGCGGTGATGGTCACGAGAACTCTCCTAGGGGCTGGAAGGGGTCAGTCCTTGACGGCGCCGGCGGTGACACCCGCCGAGACGTACCGCTGAGCGACGACGAGGAGCACGGCCGCCGGGAGCGAGGCGACGACGGCGGTGGCCATGATCGAGTTCCACTCCTGGTTGTTGTTGCCGATGTACTTGTAGATGCCGAGGGTGATCGGCTGGAGCTTCCCGCCGCTGTCTAGCGTCGAGGCGAAGATGAAGTCCGACCACGCCCAGAGGAACGAGAAGAGCGAGACGGTCACGACCGAGTTCCGGCTGATCGGCATGATCACCGAGATGAAGGTGCGCCACGATCCCGCGCCGTCCATGCGCGCCGCCTGGGTCAGCTCGTCCGGGATGCCCGACATGAACGCGGTGAAGATCAGTACGCCGAAGGGCACCGCGATGGTGGAGTCGGCCACGATCAGACCGGGGATCGAGTTGAGCAGCCCGAGGTTGAGATAGATGGCGTAGAAGCCCATCGCCATGATGATCGCCGGGACCATCTGCGCGATCAGCAGGATGAACGACAGGGCGCTTCCTCCCCGCGGCCTCAGCTTGGCGAGCGAGTAGGCGGCGGGAGCGGCGATCACGACCGTGAGGACGACCGTGCCGAGACCGATGATGAGGCTCGTGCCCAGGTAGGGCAGCTGCTCGCTGAGCACCGCCTGGTAGCCCGAGAAGGTGGGCGTGAAGGGGAACCAGTCCGGCGGATCCTTGCGCATCAGGCCGGTGGGCGTGAGTGAGACGTTGATCATCCAGTAGATCGGGAACAGCATGATCGCCGTGAGGACGATCCCGAGGGCCGTGAGGAACCACGGGCGACGGGCGGTCATGCGTCGGCCTGCTTGCGCTGGACGCGGATGTACACGAGGCCGAAGAAGAGCGCGAGCACGATCAGCAGGTTGCCGACCGCCGCTGCAGGCCCGAAATCGGGGAGCATCGAGCCGAATCCGAGCTGATAGGTCCAGGTGGCGAGGGTGGTCGAGGAGTCGGCCGGACCGCCCTTGGTCATGATCCAGATGATGTCGAACACCTTCAGGGTGTAGACGAGACCGAGGAGGATCGTGATCGCCGAGACGGGGCGCAGCAGGGGGAGGGTGATACGCCAGAACTTCTGCAGTCCGTTCGCCCCGTCGAGGGAGGCGGCCTCGTAGAGGTCCTGCGAGATGTTCTGCAGGCCGGAATAGAGGATCACCAGATTGAACGGGATGCCGATCCAGATGTTCGCGATGAGGACCGCGAGCAGCGAGGTGCTCGGCGAGGTGAGCCAGTTGATCTGGCCGATGCCGAACGACTCCAGGAACGAGTTGACGATGCCGGAGTCGCTGTTCAGCATCCATGACCAGGTCGACGCCGACACGATCAGGGGAAGCAGCCACGGCACGAGGAACAGTGCCCGCAGAGTGGAGGACAGCGGGAACACTCGGTAGAAGAACACGGCCAGCGCGAGCCCGAGGCCGAACTGGAACACGATCGACACGACGGTGAAGATCGCCGTGTGCAGCAGGGCCGGCCCGAAGGTCGAGTCCTGGAAGACCTTGATGTAGTTGTCGAGCCCGACGAAGGGGGCGTTGCCCTGCACGAACGAGCGGACCGTGTAGTTCTTCAGGCTCAGCTCGACGTTGCGATAGAGGGGGAAGGCGTAGAAGACGAGCAGGTAGACGACCAGCGGGAGGAGGAACGCTGCCGCCGCGAGCCGACTACGGTCGGGGCGATGCGAGCGCCTGGTCGAGGCCTTGGCTGCGAGAGGGTCGTCGGTGGAGCTGCGACCGCGGCGCGAAAGGCCGACGGTCTCGGTGGCGGTGGTCATCTGTCTCTCCTGAGTGCCGGGCCGGTGCGTGAGGCACCGGCCCGGCGGTCGGTCACTTCGTGGCGGCGGCGGCAGCCGACTGCGCGGCCGTCAGGGCGTCTTGGGGCGACTTCGAGCCGCTCAGCGCGTTCTGCACCGCGCCCCACAGCTGCTCCGAGATCTTCGGGTACTTGGTGCCCAGGTCGTCCGAGGTGCGGCCCTTGGCGGCCTGCACGGCCGAGACCCACGGCTCGAGGTCGGGGTTGCTGGCGACCTGCGCCTTCTGCGCATCGGCCGTCGGGGCGATGTACGAGAGGGTGTTGTCGGTCGTGACCAGGTTGGCGGTTGAGGTCAGGCACTCGGAGATCGCCTTGGATGTGGCGTAGCGGGCCGTGTCCTTCTGCACGGGGATGGTGAGGAACTCGCCTCCGGTCGGTGCGGGCGCGGAACCGCCGGACATGGCCGGGATGTTGAGGATGCCGTAGTCGATGCCCGAGGACTTCGCGTTGGCCAGCTGCCAGGTGCCGTTCTCGCCGAACGCGTACTCGCCGGTCGCGAACTCCTGCCAACTGGTGGTCTGCGTGTTGCCGATGACGGAGTTGGGTGCGTAGCCCTTCTTCACCCAGTCGGTCCAGAGCGACAGGGCGTCGACGGCCTGCGGAGAGTCGAGCGTGGTCAGGTCGGCACCGGAGCCCCAGAACCAGGGGAGGAACTGGAAGCTGCCCTCTTCGGTGCCGATGGCGGAGAACGTGATGCCCTTGCCTCCGGAGGCGGTGACCTTTCCGAGCGCGTCGGTGAGGCTGGCCCAGTCCTTGATCGACGAGGCGTCCACGCCTGCCTTCTGCAGGACGGCCTTGTTGTAGTACAGGGCCAGCGTGTTGGCGCCGATCGGCACGCCGAACGTGTCGCTTCCGCTCTGGCCGGCCGCGAGGATGTTCGCGTCGATGCCGGTCGTCGAGAGGCCGCTCTCGGCGGTCGTCGTGAGGATGCCCGCGTCGGCGAGCGTCGACACGACAGGGTTGTCGACGAGCAGCATGTCGGGCGAGTTGCCCTGCTGGCCGGCAAGGAGCGCCTTGTTGGTCAAGTCGGTCGTGTCGTAGCCGGTGCGCTCGATGGTGACCCCGGCCTGGGTCCCGCAGCTGTCGATGAGCTTCGACCAGGCGGAGGAGGAGTCGAACTGGGGATACGGATCCCAGAACGTGTAGGTGCCGCCCGCGGCGGAGGTCGAGTCGCCTCCTGAGCCTGCTGCGCAGCCGGTCAGGGCGGCAGCGGCCGTCCCCAGAATGACGGCGGCGGCGAGGCCCCGCGCGTACTTCCTCGTCATCACGGATGATCCCTTCGTCGTTGATGGATTCCTCAGAAAGTCGGTCTCGAACGATCGAGAACCGAAACCACTTTCTGCGGGTTCAACCTAGGCACGTCAGGCTGTGGCGTCAAGGAGAATCAGGTTTTCGGTCTTTTCTTTTTTTCGGTCGCACATGGGAAGATCGGCGGGAGGCGCCGAGCGTGCCCGGAAGGGACGGCACATGGCGCCACGCAAAACCACGGGGGCGGTCACCCTCAGCGATGTCGCCGCCGCCGCTGGCGTCTCCATCGCCACCGCCTCCAAGGCCCTCAACGGGCGCGACCAGGTGAGGGCCGAAACGCGTCAGAGGGTTCTCGACGCCGCGGAAGCGCTGTCGTTCACCCCGAATCCGTTCGCTCAGGCGCTCAACTCACGCCGCACCGGCACGATCGGGATGCTGACCAACGATCTCGACAATCGTTTCGTCCTGCCCGTGCTGCTGGGGGCCGAGGACGCGTTCGGCGCCGGCTCGACCTCGGTGTTCCTGTGCGACGCGCGCGGCGACTCCATCCGCGAGCAGCACCACATCAAGAACCTGCTCGCCAAACGCGTCGACGGCATCGTCGTGCTCGGGCGCACCACGAACCCGCGCCCCTCGATCACCCGCACGATCCCGGTGCCGGTGGTCTACGCCTACGCGCCCTCGGAGGATCCTCGTGACTCGTCATTCACCCCGGACAACGCACAGGCGGGCGTGCTCGCCGCTCGGCACCTGATCGAACGCGGACGCCGCAGGATCGCCCTCATCAACGGCGAGCCGAGCTACACGGCCGCCAGCGATCGAGCCCGCGGCGTGGAGTCGGCCCTCGCCGAGGCCGGCCTTCCGCTCGCCGGCGGCGACGTCCTCTACGGGCAGTGGTCAGAGAGCTGGGGTCGGCAGTGCGCCGAGACGCTCCTGACGGCGCATCCCGACCTCGACGCCGTGATCTGCGCGAGCGATCAGATCGCGCGCGGCGCACTCGACCACCTCCGCGAGCGCGGGCGTCGCGTGCCGCAAGACATCGCCGTCATCGGCTTCGACAACTGGGAGATGCTCGTCGAGGCCGCACGTCCGCCCCTCTCGAGCGTCGACATGATGCTCGAGACGCTCGGACGCGCCGCAGCGGAGGAGCTTTCCGCGGCCATCCACGGGCGCTCGACCCCCGGCGTGCGGCTCATGCCGGTGCGACTGGTTCCGCGCGAGTCCTCGGGCTGAGGGTCTGCCGCGAGGCGCAGACCCCCTCGATGGTGCTAGGCGATGCCCGCCGCTCGGCGCACGAGGGCGATGACGGAGGCGCGCGTCGCATCGTCGGCGGCCGTGATCGCGTAGGCGGTGGGCCAGAGGGTCCCGTCGTCGAGTTGTGCCCCGTCCTGGAAGCCGATCGTCGAGTAGCGCGTGCCGAACTTCGCGCCCGGCTGGAAGAAGATCACGGCCTTGCCGTCCTCGCGGGCATAGGCGGGAAAGCCGTACCAGGTCTTCGGGAGCAGCTCGGGCGCCTCCTCGCCGACCACGTCGTGCAGCAGCTGGGCGAGGGGCCGTTCGTCGTCGCGCATCGCGGCGATCGCGGCCAGCGCATCCTCGCGCTCTGCGGTCGCCTTGTCGGCGAGCTTCTGGCGTCTCGCCTCGATCCGCAGCTCGGCGGCACGCTGCTTCATCGCCGCGCGCTCGTCCTTGGTGAAGCCGGTGTCGCTGACCATGTCGGTGCTCTTCCTGTCGGGTCCGCGCAGGATCGAGAGGGCGGACGCCCCATCGTGCCAGCGCCGAGGAGCGGCTGCAATGGCCGCCCTCGCGGAACGTCACTTTCGGGGCGGCCCGCCGTGTCTTCGCGGGTACCGTGGGCGGATGCGCCTCCTTCTCATCCGGCACGGCCAGACCCTCTCGAACGTCGCGGGCTTGCTCGACACCCGTCTTCCCGGTCCGGGTCTGACCCCGCTCGGGAACGAACAGGCCGAGGCCCTGCCCGCGACCATGGCGGGGGAACGGATCGGCGCCCTCTTCGTCTCGACGATGAGGCGCACCCACGAGACGGCGGCGCCTCTCGCCTCCGCCCTCGGGCTGGAGCCGATCGAACGGGCCGGCATCCGCGAGATCGCGGCCGCGGGGCTGGAGATGCGCGGCGACGAGGAGGCGGTCCGCGAGTACATGGGCACGGTGTTCCGCTGGGCGAACGGCGAGACCTCGCTCCGTCTGGCGGGTGGCGAGACCGGCGACGAATTCGCGGCACGCTACGACGCGGTCGTCGCGGAGGCGGAGTCGAGTGGGCACGGGAGCGTCGCGATGATCAGCCACGGTGCCGCCATCCGCTGCTGGGCCGGGATGCGGGCGGCGGACCTCGACGCGCGGTTCGTCTCCGAGCATCTGCTTGAGAACACCGGGGTCGTCGTGCTCGAGGGCTCGGGCATGCGATGGTCGCTGACGTCGTGGCAGGGCGAGCCGGTCGGGGGCGTCGGGGTGGACTCCGTCTCGGGGCCGACGGGCGAGACGGCACCGTGAGGGCGCCGCTCGGCCTCGGAGCGCCGGGGGCGACGCGTCCGAAGGGACTCGACGACGCTCTCCGCACCTCGAGAACGCGCCCCGGCACCCGTGACGCCGCGCTCATCTCGTGGATCGCCTCGCACCGCGCCGGGGTCGACGTGCCAGCCCGCTGAGGCCGGCGCCCCTCCCACAGCCCTTCGCGAGTGGAGGCGCACGGTCAGGCCCGGGCGGCGGCGTACTGCTCGCGGATGACCGGGCGGTGGTCTGGAGCGGGCTCGGCCACCACGGTGACGGCCCAGGTGGGGCGTGAGCCGGTCACGACCCACGCCGCCTGTACCGCCGCGCCATCAGCGACGTACTCGCCCGGCGTCGGAACGACCACCGGCACGTCGAACACCTGCGAGGCCGCGAGCTGCACCGCCCTGTTCTGGGCCGCACCGCCGATGAGGAGGAGACGCCGGGCCTGAACACCCTGCCCGCGTACCGCGTCGAGCCCGTCGGCGAGCCCGCACAGCATCCCCTCGATGGCAGCCCGGGCGAGGTTCGGCCGAGTGGTGGACGCGATCGTCATCCCCTGCAGGCTCGCCGTCGCCTCGGGCAGATTGGGGGTGCGCTCGCCCTCGAAATACGGGACGAGCACGAGGCCACCGGCCCCCGCCTCCGCCTCGAGCGCGAGGGCCGCGAACTCGTCGACGTCACACCCGAGCAGCGCAGCGGTCGAGCCGAGCACCCGCGCGGCGTTCAGCGTGGCGACGAGCGGCAAGAACCGTCCGCTCGCGTCGGCGAAGCCGGCGACGGTCCCGGAGGCGTCGCGCACCGGGTCCTCCGTCACAGCGAACACCGTGCCGCTCGTGCCGATACTGACGACCACGTCGCCCGGTCCTGCGCCGAGCCCGAGCGCGGCAGCGGCGTTGTCGCCCGCGCCAGGCCCGACGACGAGGCCGGCGTCGGTCCGTCCTGCCGCCTCCGAGGGGCCGAGGACCCGGGGGAGCAGCGGTCGGTGGCCGAGCGCGCGCTCGAGCAGCTCGAGGTCGTAGCCGTCGGCGCCCCAGTAGGAGGTGCCGGAGGCGTCGGAGCGATCGGTCGTGAGCGCGTCGAGCCGCGGCCCGCGCGCGGAGCCGGGGCCGTAGCCGAGCAGGCGCCAGGTCAGCCAGTCGTGGGGGAGCGCCACGGCGGCGACGCGGGCGGCGTTCTCGGGCTCGGCGTCGCGCAACCAGCGCAGCTTCGTCGCCGTGAAGGAGGCGACGGGGACCGATCCCGTGCGCTCCGCCCACGCCTCCGCGCCCAGCTCGTCGAGCAACGCGGTCGCCGCGGACGCGCTACGAGTGTCGTTCCACAGAAGCGCGGGTCGAATGACGCGTCCCTCGCTATCAAGGACGACCATGCCGTGCTGCTGGCCGCCGACCGAGAGCGCGGCGACGTCGTCGAGGCCGCCGGCATCGGCGAGAGCGAGCTGGAGCGCCTCCCACCACGCGGCCGGATCGACCTCGGTGCCGTCGGGGTGGCTCGCACGGCCGGTGCGCACCACAGCCCCCGTCTCGAGGTCGCGTACGACCACCTTGCAGCTCTGGGTCGAGGAGTCGACTCCGGCGACGAGCGTCATCGCGTGTCCGTTCTCTGGATCGCGGCGGACACCTCACGAGATGCCCGCCCAGGAGGGAGGCGGATCAGCGGGCGCCGAGCAGGTGCTCGGTGGCGAGCTGCTGGAGGCGCACGAAGCCGAAGCCCTTGCCGCCGAAGTAGACATCGGTGTCGAACGACTCGAACGACGCGGAGTCGGCGAGCAGGTCGTCATACGACTCGCCCTCGCCGAGCGTCGGCGTGGCGAGCTCGTCGACCTTCGCGGCGGCCAGCGCATCCTGCACCTCGGGGTCGGCGCGGAAGGCCGCGGTACGTTCCTTAAGCAGGAGGTAGGTGCGCATGTTGGCCGAGGCGGAGTCCCAGACGCCGGTCTCGTCTTCGGTGCGCGAGGGCTTGTAGTCGAAGTGGCGCGGGCCGTCATAGGCGGGCACGCCGCCGGGGCCGCCGTTCTCGAGCAGGTCGACGAGTGCGAACGCGTTGTGCAGGTCGCCGTGGCCGAAGACGAGGTCCTGGTCGTACTTGATGCCGCGCTGGCCGTTGAGGTCGATGTGGAAGAGCTTGCCGTGGTACAGCGCCTGGGCGATGCCGGCGGCGAAGTTCAGGCCCGCCATCTGCTCGTGGCCCACCTCGGGGTTCACACCGACCAGCTCGGGGCGCTCGAGGGAGTCGATGAACGCGATCGCGTGGCCGAGGGTCGGCAGGAGAATGTCGCCGCGGGGCTCGTTCGGCTTGGGCTCGATCGCGAAGCGGATGTCGTAGCCCCTGTCGGTGACGTAGTCGCCGAGCAGGTTGACGGCCTCGCGGTACCGCTCGAGAGCGGCGCGGATGTCCTTTGCCGAGTCGTATTCGGCGCCCTCGCGGCCGCCCCACATGACGAAGGTCTTGGCGCCGAGCTCGGCGGCGAGGTCGAGATTGCGCAGCACCTTGCGCAGCGCGAAGCGGCGGACGTCGCGGTCGTTGGAGGTGAATCCTCCGTCTTTGAAGACCGGGGCGCTGAAGAGGTTGGTGGTGACCATCGGGACGATGAGGCCGGTCGACTCCAGGGCGCCCTTGAGGCGGTCGATCTGGGTCTGGCGCTCGGCGTTGGTCGAGCCGAAGGCGAAGAGATCGTCGTCGTGGAAGGTGAGTCCGTAGGCGCCGAGCTCGTCGAGCTTCTCGACCGCGTGCACGACGTCGAGCGGCGGCCGAGTGGGGCCGCCGAACGGATCCGTCCCGCTGTAGCCGATGGTCCAGAGGCCGAACGAGAACTTGTCGGCACGAGTGGGGGTCAGGGACATGGATCCGATCCTTTCCGGCGACGTCGCCGAATTGTTGTTGAAGTCAACATATCGGGCGTCTCGGCGGCGTGCAACGGGCTCGAGAAGGGCGCTGCCGTTCCAGCACAACCTCAGCTGAGACGGCGCCTGACGCACGATGGTGCGTGACCGGCCGTCTCAGCTGAGGTTGTGCGGTCCGCGCGGCTGCCGCGAGCGCACGACTGCCGCGGCGGGGCGGCGCGGATAGGCTGACCCCGGCACACAGAGGAGGCCGCCGAATGCCCGACCACGCGACGCGCGGCAACACCCTCGACCGCGTCCGACGGCACAACCTCTCCGCGATCCTGCGCCTCGTGCACCGCGGCGGTCCTCGGTCCCGCTCGCAGCTGACCCGGTTGACGGGCCTCAACCGCTCCACCATCGCCGCCCTCGTCGGCGAGCTCGTCGAGCGCGGTCTCGTGCGCGAACGCGAACCGGACGCCCTCAATCAGGTCGGGCGGCCCAGCCCTGTCGTCGAGGCCGATCCGCGGGTGGTGGCGCTCGCCGTGAATCCCGAGATCGACGCGGTGACGGTCGCCGCAGTCGGGCTGGACGCCGGAGTCCGTCGTCGCCTCCGCCGCACCGCCTCGGTCCCGAGCGCGGCCGAGGCTGCTCTGCTGGCGGCCGACGCGATCGCCGAGCTGCTCAGCGAGTTGCCCGAGGACTCGCGCATCGTCGGCGTCGGGGTCGCCGTACCTGGACTGGTGCGCGACACCGACGGCCTCGTCCGCGTCGGTCCGCATCTCGGCTGGGTCGACGAGCCGTTCTCGCGGATGCTCGCCGAGGCCACCGGCCTCCCGGTGCTCTCGGCCAACGACGCCAACCTCGGCGCGCTCGCCGAGAGCGTGCTCGGCGCCGGTCGCGACGTCTCGCACCTCCTCTATCTCAACGGAGGCGCCAGCGGAATCGGCGCGGGCGTCATCGTCGGAGGCTCGCCGCTGCACGGGATCGACGGGTACGCGGGCGAGATCGGTCACACTCTCGTCAACAGTGCAGGCGTCGACTGTCACTGCGGCGCCACCGGCTGCCTCGAGACCGAGGTCGGACGAGCCGAGCTGCTGACGGTGCTCGGGCTCGAGGAGGGCGAGCGGCTGGAGGAGGCGCTCGCCGCCTCCAACGACCCCTCCGTGCGCGCTGAGGTCGAGCGCCAGCTCGGGTACCTCGCCGTGGCGCTGCGCACCGTCATCAACATCTTCAATCCGCAGCTGGTCGTGCTCGGCGGGTTCCTCGGCGAGCTGGTCGGAGTCGCGCCCGGCGTGCTCGAGCAGCGTCTCGCGCACGGTGGCCCCTTCCGCGTGGCCCTCGACTCCGTGCGCATCGTGCGCACCGAGCTCGGCGCCGATCTGCTGATGCTGGGCGCGGCCGAGCTCGTCTTCGAGCAGCTGCTCGGCGATCCGGTCGGGACGCCGCTCTCCGCGGTGCCGGCGGCCTGACGCCTCCGTACGCGACACCATCACCGGAGCGCGTCCGCGGATCGGCTTCTGAGCCTCGTACGCGCTCGGTCGAGACGAATCGCCCCGGTGCAATCCCCGGCGCGAGGCGGCCGGGCCCGGCATCATGTCCGGATGGAGTCCCGCGATGAGCCCCTGACCGACCGGCCTGTGGCGCGCCCCGACGCCGTGCAGCGCACGCGGATGGCGGAGCAGGTCCCCTCCGACGGCGTCGCCGCGCGCCTGCTGTCGACAGAGGCCGCTCACCGCGTCTCTCGGCGGTGGCCGCTCGTGTCCGCGTCGGTCGCTCTGGTGCTCACCGCGGTGCTCGCGGTGCTCATCGCGTTCCGTCCGACGAGTGCCTTCCGCTTCGACGTCGAGTGGATGGACGAGATCGTCGCCCACCGTTCCTCCTTGTGGGACCTGCCGGCGCTGGTGATGAACACGATCGGCGCCGGCATCGTCGGCACGGCGATCATCCCTCTGGCGATCGTGGCTGTCCTCCTCCTGTTCCGGAGGCGGTGGGCCGCGCTGTACTACGCGATCGCCGCGCTCGTCAGCGTCGGTGCCACGCAGCTCCTCAAGGAGCTCGTCGGCCGCGCCCGGCCCGCGGACATGCTCGTCACCAGTGACTACGGCTCATTCCCCTCCGGTCACACCGCCAATGCGGCGACCACCGCGATGGTGCTCGCGTTGGTCTTCCCGCTGCTCTGGGTGTGGATCGCCGGGTTCCTGTACACGCTGGCGATGATGGCGAGCCGCACCTACCTGGGTGCGCATTGGCTGAGCGACACGGTCGGCGGCCTGCTGCTCGGGGTGGGCGTGGCGCTCGTCGTCTGGGCGCCGCTCGCCGGCCGCCTCCGCACCGAGGCGGAGCTGCCGCACCCGCCTCTCTGGGCGCGTCGCTGACCACCTCCTTCGCGAGATGCCACTTATGCGCGCCTCCATCGGCGTGTCGCGCGCATAAGTGGCATCTCGCGAAGGCGGGGGAGGGCGGCGGTCAGAAGGGCAGGGCGGACAGCTCGTTGAAGGTGTAGACGTGGAGGCCGGCCAGGCGGTCGCCGACGGCCGCTTCGAGGCGCGCCACGAAGGCGGTGGGCGCGAAGCGGGGTCCGCGTAGCAGGCCACCGGCGATGGAGGGGCTGCGCCGCAGGAATCCCAGCGACGAGCCGACGCCGATCCGCGCACCGAGGGCGAGGAGCCGCGCGCGCTCGACGGGCCCCGGCACGCCGGCCCACACCTCCGCCGTGATGCCCTGCGCCCGCACGCGGTCGACGTAGTGGGCGACCGCGTCGGCGTCGAAGCACATCTGCGTGACGATCGAGCGGATGAACGGCGCGCGCTCGCGCAGGTGGCGCTCGATGCTCTCGTCGCTCTGGTGCGGGTGTCCCTCGGGGTAGCCGGCGATATCGAGAGCCAGGCCGGGCGCGATTTCGACGGCGTCGCGGATCAGCTCGAGGCTCGTCGAATAGCTCCCTCTCGCCGTCTTCGCATCACCCGAGACGACGAACGCCTCATCGATTCCTGCGTCGCGCAGTCGCATCAAGGCCCGCTCCAGCGCTTCCCTGCCGTCGACGGTGCGTGCCGCGAGGTGCGGAACCACCCGGAAGCCGAGCCCCGCGAGCTCGACGGCGCTCTCGATCGTGCGCTCGGTGCCGTGCTTCGGGAGGCTCGTGACGGTGAGTGTGGTCGCGGAGGGGTCGGGGAACGCCCGCTGCGCCCGTGCCGCGATGTCGCCCGACGGGATGATCTCGAAGCGCATCCTGGTCACCCGGCCAGCCTGCCATGCGTCCGGTGCCTCCGAGCGGCCGTGGCGACGCTCTCCTCGAGCCCGGTCCGATGTCGGAGGCTCCCCCTAGCCTGGAGGCGATCGCCGTCGGCGGTCGTGGAGGGAGTCGCATGTACGTCGAGAACGGGGCGATCGTCACGAGCCCGACCGACCTCTCCCTCTGGTCCGCCTGCGAGTGGGCGGTCCTGCGCAGGCTCGACACCGCTCTCGGTCGCGCGCCGCAGCTCGACGTCGACGAGGACGACATGCTCGTCCGCACCGCGCGCCTGGGCGACGAGCACGAGCGTCGATTCCTGGCAGAGCTCAAAGAGGCGCATCGGGTCGTCGAGTTCGAGCGGCCCGAGCGCGCCGACTATGCGGCGGCGGCCGACGCTGCTGTCGCGGCCATGGAGGCGGGGGTCGAGGTGCTCTACCAGGCCACGTTCTTCGACGGCGTGTTCCTCGGCTTCTCCGACTTCCTCCTCCGCACGCCCGATGGCGCGTACGAGGTCTACGACACCAAGCTCGCCCGTCACGCCACGATCCCCGCGCTGCTGCAGCTCGCCGCCTACGCGGAGCAGATCGAGGCGCGCGGCGTCCGCGTCGGTCCTCACGTGCACTTGGTGCTCGGCGACGGCTCCATCACGAGTCACGAGCTGGCTGTCATCGCTCCGGTGCAGCGGGTGCAGCGAGCGCGGCTGCGTGCCGTGCTCGAGGAGCGCGTCGCCGCGGTCGAGCCGCTGCGCTGGGGGGACCCTCGCTATGCGTCCTGTGGTCGATGTGGAGTGTGTGCACCCGAGGTGCGCGCTCACCGCGACCCGATCCTCGTCGCGGGGCTCCGTCTCGACCAGAGGGCGAAGCTCGCCGCGGCGGGTGTCACCACGATCGACGGGCTCGCCTCCGGTCGCGGACCCGTACCCGGTCTGGGCGCCGGTGCGCTCGAGAGCCTCCGCGCGCAGGCGCGGCTCCAGCTCGCCACCGAGGCCGCTCCCGACGGCGTGCCGGTGGTCGAGGTCGTCGACGTCTCCCTCCTCGAGGCGCTGCCCGCGCCCGACCCGGGCGACGTCTTCTTCGACTTCGAGGGCGATCCTCTCTTCACTCAGGATGGCCATGAGTGGGGTCTCGACTACCTCTTCGGCCTGGTCGACGTGCACGAGCGGTTCACCGCGCTCTGGGCGCACGATCTCGCGGGCGAGCGCCGTGCGCTGATCGACTTCCTCGCGCTGGTGCGCGAGCGCCGGGCCCTGCATCCGGGGTTGCACGTCTATCACTACGCCTCCTACGAGCGGGCGCACTTGCTCTCGCTCGCCCGGCGGCATGGTGTGGGCGAGGAGGAGGTCGACGGACTGCTGCGCGAGGGCGTTCTCGTCGACCTGTACCCGGTCGTGCGGCGGGCCCTGCGCGTGGGCTCGCCCAGTTACTCCCTCAAGAAGCTCGAGCCGCTCTACATGGCGAGCGAGACGCGAGACGCGGCCGGAGTCACGACTGCGACCGACAGCATCACCGCGTACGCCGAGGCGGCCGCCCTGCTCGATGGCCCGCGCGAAGAGGAGGGGCGCCGGCGCCTCGCCGAGATTGCCGAATACAACGCGTACGACTGTCGCTCGACCCTCCGCCTGCGAGAGTGGCTGCTCTCGCTCGCCCCCGTCCGCGAGGCACCGCTCCCGCTGGTCGAGGTCGATCTTCCCGTGGCTCGCGAGCCCGATCCGATCGCGGTCGCCCTCCTCGCCCGGGTCGAGGGAGTCCGGCCGCATGAGCGCACCGCCGATCAGACGGCGCTCGCGCTTGCCGGAGCAGCGATCGACTACCACCGTCGCGAAGCGAAGACCTTCTGGCAGGAACACTTCGACCGCCTCCGCCAGCCGCTCGACGACTGGGCTGACGCACGCGACGTGGTCGTCGTCGAGCGCGCGGAGGTCGTGCGCGAGTGGTCGAAGCCGCCGCGCGCGCGTCTCTTCTCGCGGGAGGTGCGCCTCCTCGGGCGGCTCGCACCGGGCAGCCGACTCAGGGTGGGCGCCACGCCGTTCCTCGTCTACGAGGCATCGCCTCCGCCCGGAGCGCCGGCGCCCGGCCCTGGCCTGCGGGGTGCGAGCGAGCGTGCCGAGATCCTCGAGATCCACGACGTCGGCGAACAGGTCGAGCTCCTGCTCAAAGAGGGACTGAAGGCCGGGGAGGAGCCGCACGACGACGTGCCGCTCGCGCTTGCTCCCGCGCCGCCGCCGCGGGCGACACCGCAGCCCGAGGCCATCGCGCGCTGGGGCGGCGAGGTCCTCGATGCGCTTCCCGAGCTGATGCCGGATCCCGCGCTCGACGTGTTGCGCCGCCGGCCGCCGTCGTCCGTGGTGCCGGTGGGCGGAGGCGATGTCGCCGACGCGGTCGTCCGCTCCCTGCTCGCGATCGAGCGGCAGGCCCTGGCGGTCCAGGGTCCGCCGGGCACCGGCAAGACCTTCGTGGGATCGCAGGTGATCGCCCGGCTCGTGGCCGAGCACGGGTGGCGGGTGGGGGTCGTGGGGCAGTCGCACTCGGTCGTCGAGCACCTGCTCACCACGGTCGTCGAGCGCGGAGTCGATCCGACGCGAGTCGTGAAGAAGCCGCGCTCGGGCGTGGCGGCCGAGGCGCTCGAGGCACTCGCGTGGACGCCCGTCGCGGACGGTGCCGCGCTCGCCTCCGTGCTCGAGACAGAGGGCGGCTGCGTCGTCGGAGGCACCGCGTGGACCTTCGCGAACGAGGCCAGCGTGCCGCGGCGGAGCCTCGACCTCCTCGTGATCGACGAGGCCGGCCAGTTCTCGCTCGCACCCACGATCGCCTCGGCGGTCGCCGCGAAGCGCATCCTCCTGCTCGGCGACCCGCAGCAGCTGCCGCAGGTCAGCCAGGGTTCCCATCCCGAGCCGGTCGACGCCTCGGCGCTCGGCTGGCTCGCTGACGGCCACGACGTGCTCCCGCCCGAATACGGCTACTTCCTCGACAAGAGCTACCGGCTGCATCCGGCGCTCGCGGCCGCGGTCTCCGAGCTCTCCTACCAGGGCGCGCTAGCCTCGTGCGCCCCGCCGGAACGCGACCTTCAGGGGATCGCGCCCGGGCTCCACTCGGCCCCCGTCCCGCACCACGGCAACACCACGTCCTCGCCCGAGGAGGCGCGGCGTGTGGTCGAGATCGCGCTCTCGCTCGTCGGGCGGCGCTGGCGCGACGAAAACGGCGAGCGCCTCCTGACCGCCGCCGACGTCATCGTCGTCGCCCCCTACAACGCCCAGGGCGGCCTGCTGCGCGAGGCCCTCGATGCCGCGGGTCTCCGCGACACGGCGGTCGGCACCGTCGATCTGTTCCAAGGGCGGGAGGCGGTGGCTGCGATCGTCTCGCTCGCCGCCTCCTCGGGTGCCGACGTGCCACGCGGGCTCGAGTTCCTCCTCCTGCCCCATCGCCTCAACGTGGCGATCTCCCGGGCCAAGTGGGCGGCGTATCTCGTGCACGCGCCGAGCCTGCCCACCTCCGCGCCCACGTCGCTCGTGTCACTCGAGCGCCTCTCGCGCTTCATCCGACTCCTCGAGCGGGCGCATCATGAGGAGACATGACGGAATCAGTCGCCGTGGCCCACCCCACTTCTCCATCTCGACTGTTCCAGCCTTGTTCTGCACGTGAATCCGTCGCTACGGTAGGCGCATGAGAATCCTCCTGGTCGGCGCCGGCGGCGTCGGCGACGCCTTCGCGAAGATCACGGCCCGTCGCTCCTTCTTCGAGCAGATCATCGTCTGCGACTACGACCTCGACCGCGCGGAGCGCACGGTCGCGTGGATCGGAGAGCACCACGGGGTCGACGACCGTTTCGTCGCTGCTCGGATCGACGCCTCCGACGCCGAGAACGTCGAGACGGTCGCGCGCGCACACCGGGCCACCCACGTCATGAATGCGGTCGAGCCGAAGTTCGTGCCCACGGTCTTCGCCGGTGCGCTCGCCGCAGAGGCGGACTACCTCGACATGGCGATGAGCCTCTCGCATCCGCACCCGCACGAGCCACACCGCCAGACCGGGGTCGTCCTGGGCGCCGAGCAGTTCGCCGCCGCCGCCGAGTGGGAGTCGCGCGGCCGCCTCGCCCTTGTCGGCATGGGCGTCGAGCCGGGCCTCTCGGACGTCTTCGCGCGCTACGCGAGCGATCACCTCTTCGACGAGATCGACGAGCTCGGGGTCCGTGACGGAGCGAACCTCGTCGTCCGCGACGAGAACGGCGAGGAGATCTTCGCGCCGTCGTTCTCGATCTGGACGACCATCGAGGAGTGTCTGAATCCTCCAGTGGTGTTCGAGAGGGACCGCGGTTGGTACACCACGCCGCCCTTCTCGGAGCCCGAGGTGTTCGAGTTCCCCGAGGGCATCGGGCCCGTCGAGTGCGTGAACGTCGAGCACGAGGAGGTGCTGCTCATGCCGCGCTGGCTCGACGCGCGGCGGGTCACCTTCAAGTACGGCTTGGGCGAGCAGTTCATCGGGGTCTTGCGCACCCTCAACCTGCTCGGTCTCGACCGCACCGAGCCGCTCCGGGTCCGCTCGGCGGACGGTCCGGTGCTCGTCGCTCCGCGGGACGTCGTCGCCGCCGCTCTGCCGGATCCGGCCGGTATCGGTCCGCGGATGACGGGCAAGACCTGTGCGGGTCTGTGGGTCACGGGCGTCAAGGGAGGCGAGCGCCGCGAGGTGTACCTCTACCACGTGAGCGACAACGAGTGGACGATGGCCGAGTACGGCGCGCAATGCGTGGTGTGGCAGACCGCACTCAACCCGGTGATCGCGCTCGAGTTGCTCGCGACCGGCGCGTGGTCGGGGGTCGGCGTGCTCGGCCCGGAGGCGTTGGACGCCGAGCCGTACCTCGAGCTGATGGCGCGCCCGGTCGCCGAAGGCGGTTACGGACAGCCCTGGCACGTCCGCGAAGGCTGAGCGGCGTCGCCGAGAGACCGATCCTCCGGGTGCTCGCCGTACCTGTCGGCGTGGGCTGCGTGGGGTCGCCCCCGTCGCCGTTGACGGCTCGATCTCGCAGAGGACACGGCCGCTAACGCCGACGTGTTAGCGTCGGTACCTGTGACCGAGAGCGTGACGACCAGGGACCGCATCCTCCGGGCGACCATCGAGCTGCTCGCCGAGGGCGGCAGGGACGCCGTGTCGACCCGCGCGATCAGCGCCGCCGCCGGTGTGCAGGCACCGACGATCTACCGGACCTTCGGCGATCTGCGCGGACTGCTCGACTCCGCCGCCGCAGCAGGCTTCGCCTCCGCGCTCGCCGATTTCGAGCGGAGCGAGGCGCCCGCCGATCCCGTCGACGCCCTTCGCGCGAGCTGGGACCAGCACGTCGCCTTCGGCCTCGCCGAGCCGCACCTCTATGCGCTCATGTTCACGGCGCGGCCGGGCGAGGAGTCGGAGGCGGCGCGGCTGGCCCGCGACATCCTCCTCGCCGCGGTCCGCGCCGTGGCCGAGGCCGGTCGCCTCACCGTCGACGTCGAGCGGGCCACCCGCCTGATCCAGTCGGCCGCCCTCGGCTGCACCCTCACGCTGACAGCGCTGGCCGAGCCCGACGACGAGCTCTCGCCGCGCTCGCGCGAGTCGGTGCTCGCCGCGATCACCACTGCGGAGGCGGGTCCCGCCGATCCCGAAGCCCGCGCCGTCGTCGCTCACGCGGTCGCCCTGCGCACCGCTCTGCCGAGCGTCGATGCCCTGAGTGTCGCCGAGGCCGGGCTGCTCGACGAGTGGCTGCTCCGACTGTCCCGCTAACCGCGGCACCGCCTGCGCGAAGGAAAGCTGCTGCCCTCACGGTGATGTGCGGGCCGAGCGTCACCTACGGGATTCGCTCGGCCCACACAAGCACCCCCGGTATCCCGCACATGCCTTTCGGGCGGCCAGTGACAGGAAGGTCCGGGTAGAGCGGCCTCGAACCTCTTTCCCTGGAGGTAAGGGCTCCTCCGATCGTCGCGCACGACACCGTCGTCTGCGACGACACGTCAACAGGAGTCCACATCGGATCGTGTCGAAAGGAGAGTGCGAGGCCGTGCGGGGTGGATTCTTGCCGGCGCTGGGGGCCTTCCGTGCTAAGAGTCGGCGTCCCGAACGTCGAGGACGCCTGAGTGGACCGCGTTGGCGACCTCGAGACGGGTCCGGAGTCCGGTCTTCGTGAACAGGCGGGACACGTAGGTGCGAGTCGTGCTCGCCGTGAGCCCGAGTCGCTCGGCGATCGCGGTGTTCGTCAGACCATCGGCCATCGACCGGGCAACGTCGCGTTCACGGGCGGAGAGCGACACTCGTGTACTCCGCGAAGCCCTCACTCCAGCGACGCGACGCACTTCCGCCAGTATCTTTGCCGGAGGCGCGACTTTGGTGATGAAAGCACTCGCGCCGGCGCGCAGGAGGGCATCTTCGGCCTGCTCCCCGAGAAAAGAAGACATCACGAGGATTCCTAATTCGGGAAAGGCTTGGCGTAATGGTCCGAGCACGGCCGGCGCCGAGACGACTTTCATTTTGGCATCGAGGACGACGACCTGAGGAGAGAGTCTCCTGGTCTCGCTGAGAACGTGCGCTCCGTCATCGATCGCGCCCACCACATCGATCGACGGGTCGGTTCTGAAGAGCAGACGGAGCGCGATGAGGACGAGCGGATCATCGTCGACGAGGAGGACACGGAGGGGCGTCGGGCTGTCTGCCCGCGTGGCGGGAATCGACGTCATCGTGACCCGATGTGCAGTAGTGAACCATTTCTCAGACAGGGCTTGCCTTTCATCACCAGTATTATCTCCTTTCGTCGGATCTGCCGCGCATCACTCGCTTGGAGCCCCACGATGTCCACTACCCCCTGGCTTGAGCGTCCGGCCGGCGGCCTGACCCTGATGAGCGCAAATCTCGTCGTGGGACTCGCGGTCTTCTCGCTCGTCGCCCCGCGGCTGCCGCTGTGGAATCTGCTCCTGACCCTGGCGATCGGCCTCGCCGCGATTCTTCCTCTCGGTGTGCAGCGCCGCCGGCCGAGGACCGCGGGTGTCGCAGCCATCGTCGGCTCCGCTCTGACTCCCCTCGCCACTCCGGCGATGTGGACGGCCCTCGTCGTCCTCGGCCTTCGCCTGCCCCCGCGGACGACCGCGCGGTTCATCGTCGCCGGCGCGCTCGCGAACGGGTTCCTCCTCGGCCTCTACATCGTGCGCTGGGCGACCCCGGAGACTCTCGGGGCCTCGATCCTCGTCGGGGTCTTCTCGATGGCGGTGACGGTGGTCATCGGAGTGTCGGGGGTACTCGCCGGGGTGAAGCGCAGGAGCGACCGGGCAGCGAACGAACGGCTGCTGGTCGCCTTCGACAGGAGGGCCGCCGACGTCGAACGGTCGCGCGACGGGGAGCGCGAGCGGATCGCCTCCGAGATCCACGATTCCCTCGGTCACTCGCTGACCCTCCTGAGTCTGCATTCTGCGGCCCTGCGAGACGTCGAGAGCCTGTCGACGAGAGAGCTCCGCATCCTCTCGGAGTCGATCGAGCTCCAGACACGCATGGCGATCGACTCGCTCACGGCGACACTGCGAGCCGCTCCTGCCCCAGGTCTGACCGAAGCGGCTGTGAGCCTGGAGGCGTTGTTCGCGGGGGTGCAGGCCACGGGCCGTGCTCTTGATGTGCAGGTGGTCGGCGATCCTGGCGCGCTCAGTGCTGAGGCGGCGGTGCTGTTGGTCCGATTCTGCCGGGAAGGTCTCACCAACGCGCTGAAGCACTCGGCCGCCGGACCGCTCGGAGTGGCGGTCCGGATCGATGAAGGGGGCGGCGTGGTCGCCGCGGTGACCTCCCCCGAGCGCGGCGTCGACGAGGGCACTGCTCCGGCGATGCCCTCCACTGAGCGGGGACTGCGCGATCTCGGAGCGGCGGCATCGGCGCTCGGCGGCGAGGTCGTCCTCACCAGGGAGGACGGCCTGGTGACGGTGAGCCTCCGAGTGCCGGAGGCGCTGGCCGTCAGGTGGCCGTGAGGGCGACACGCTCGTCGCCCTCACGGCCGGAGCCCGACCAGGGCTCTTGTCAGGGCTGGGTCGTGGCGGTCGCTTCGCCGACGACCACCTGAGGAACAGCGGTCGTGTCGTTGAGCGTGAACTGAATGGCCTGGGGGAACGCCGTCGGCTTCACGCGGGCCCACGTGCTCTCGACCGCGTGGGTGAGATACCACGAGTAGGTGTAAAGGCCGTCGACGACGACACCCTGCTGATGGGGCGACAGGCTCGTCGTGTCATAGGTGATGCCGGCGAGCGGCTTCGCCGAGGTGATGACGTAGGTCCAGCCCGTCTTGTAGGACGAGAAGTCCTCTCCATCGGTGTTCGCGCGAAACAGGGTGCGGGCATAGCCGGTGCCGCTCGAGCTGCGGAGACTCGGGTTGCTGTAGAGCTGAGATGTCTCCGAATAGGTGGCATCCGGATACGTGTCCGGCTGGCCGGGAACGAGAGGGGTCGGAGTGGGGGTAGGGGTCGGGACGGGCGATGCGGCGGCGAAGGGAGCGGCTACGGCGACGGCGACGGCGGGAACCGCCCACGCAGTGGCAATGGCGACGGCCCGTCGGGTCGGGGCGGGAGTTGTCATGCGAGATCCGTTCTAGAGGGCGCAGTGGAATGCTGTGAAAGAGCGCAGGAAGCCCCATCTGCGCTGATTGAGGTGACAGCGCTGAACGCTAGCGACACGGGTCAGGAGCGCCCGGCCGACCATCAACATTGTGAGCCCCCATTTTTGGGGCCGTCTTTACGGCGCACTCGTTGCCGGTAGGATTGCGTGCTGAACGGCACCGAGGGGATCCCTGGGGAATGTCATCTGGCGCATTCCACGGTGGGAAAATAAGGCGCGAAACTCTGTTTATCCCGCCGCTTATCATGCTCTTTGCGGCCGCGCGGATCCGTTCTTCCTACGGAACGGAGGCGTTACCGAGCAGTCCCCCTGAGTAGAGAGTCGCGAGGGAGATGACGACCACGACCAGGACAAGGCCGATGAGAAATGGCGTCCGAGGGGGCTTCATCAGATCCTCCATTCCCACTGAAGCACTTCTTTGCCCGAGGCATGGTGGTCGAGAAGGCGTCAAGCCCTCACGGGAGTGATCGGAGGAGGGCGCCACCCCAGCCGTTCATCCCGGCCCGGGTCGAGGAGACACAAACGGTGCCCGTGCTGGCGAGAGCAACGGACACCGTTCGCGGAGGATGGGGGATTCGAACCCCCGAGGGCTTTCACCCAACACGCTTTCCAAGCGTGCGCCATAGGCCACTAGGCGAATCCTCCTGGCGCGACCGGGGCCGCGACTCGTCGATACTACCCGCTGCCGCCCCGCTCCGCTGACCATCGTGCCCACGCGCAGCGATCGGAGGCGCCCCGAGTCGGCTAGACTCTCTCCCGGCTCCCCGCGTGGCGCCATCCAGGCCAACTCCCCCAGGGCGGAAACGCAGCAAGGGTAACCGGGCTCTGGCGGGTGCGCGGGGGGTCTTCTCTGTCTCTACAGGCCTTGTTCGCTGTCTCCACAGGCCTAGTTCGCTGGACGAACGTCCATCCGGGGCACCTGCCCAGGCTCGAGCCGGGACCCTCTCGGTAGGCTGATTCCGATGGTTCAGAGCATCTACATCTCGTCCGCCGAAGGTCATTCCGGCAAGTCCACGGTCGCCCTCGGCGTCCTCGACATGCTCAGCAGTACGGTGCAGCGAGTCGGTGTCTTCCGGCCGATCGCCCGCTCCACGTCCGAGCCCGACTACGTTCTCGAGATGCTGCTCGGACACGCCGACTCGGGTCTCGCCTACGAGGACTGCATCGGCGTCACCTACGAAGACGTGCACGCCGACGGCGAGGCTGCGCTCTCGCGGATCGTCGAGCGCTACAAGGGCGTCGAGGCCCAGTGCGATGCCGTCGTCATCCTCGGCTCCGACTACACCGACGTCGGCAGCCCGACCGAGCTCGGTTACAACGCCCGCATCGCCGCCAACCTCGGCGCGCCCGTGCTCCTCGTGCTGACCGGCCGTGACCCCTCCCGGCGCGAGCAGCTCGGCCAGGCGCCCGCGCGCACGCCCGAAGAGATGCGGCAGATCACCGAGCTCGCCGCCGTCGAGCTGCGCACCGCGCACGCGCGACTCATCGGAGTCATCGCGAACCGCGCCGATCCCGCCACCGCGGTCGAGGCGGTCGCCGCCATCCGCGAGTCGGTCCCCGTCGAGGTCCCCGTCTGGGCGATCCGCGAAGACCCCCTGCTCGTTGCTCCCAGCCTGTCGCGCCTGGTCGAGGCGGTCGACGGAGTCGTGGTCGCCGGCGATCCCGAGCTCCTCGGTCGCGAGGCGCTCGGCGTGGTCGTCGCGGGCATGTCGATGGTCAACGTGCTCCCGCGCCTGACCGAGGGCGGCGTCGTGATCGTGCCCGGCGACCGCCCCGAGGTGGTCCTCGCGGTCATCATGGCGTACGCCTCAGGCACGTTCCCTACCGTGACGGGCATCATCCTCAACGGCGGCTTCGAGCTGCCCGAACCGATCGTCCGCCTGATCGAGGGCATCGACACCCGCCTCCCGATCGTCATGACCGAGCTCGGCACCTACGACACCGCTGTCCGCGTCACCGCCGCGCGGGGCCGCCTCGCCGCCGACTCGCCGCGCAAGCGCGACACCTCGCTCGCGCTGTTCCAGGAGGCGGTGAGCGCGGTGGAGCTGCTCACGCTCCTCGACGTCGGCCGCTCCGAGGTCGTCACGCCGCTCATGTTCGAGTACGGGCTGATCGAGCGCGCTCGCATGGCCGATCGTCACATCGTCCTGCCCGAGGGAGGCGACGACCGCATCCTCCGCGCCGCCGCCACGGTCCTCAAGCGTGGCATCGCCCGCCTCACCCTCCTGGGAGAGGAGGCTGAGATCCGCGCCCGCGCCGCCGCACTCGGGCTCGACCTCGACGCGGCGCGCGTGCTCAGCACGCTCGATCCCGAGCTGCGCGCCCGGTTCGCCGACGAGTACGCGCGCATCCGGGCGCACAAGGGCATCACGTACGACCACGCCTACGACACCGTCACCGACGTCTCCTACTTCGGCACGCTCATGGTGCAGCTCGGGCTGGCCGACGGCATGGTCTCGGGAGCCGCCCACACGACCGCGCACACCATCCGCCCCGGTTTCGAGATCATCAAGACCAGCCCCGGCGTCTCCGTCGTGTCGAGCGTCTTCCTCATGGCCCTCGCCGATCGCGTCCTGGTCTACGGAGATTGCGCGGTCAACCCCGACCCCACCGAGGCACAGCTCGCCGACATCGCGATCTCCTCCGCCGAAACCGCGCAGCAGTTCGGCATCGAGCCGCGAATCGCGATGCTCTCCTACTCCACGGGCGAGAGCGGGGCGGGTGCCGACGTCGAGAAGGTCCGCGCGGCGACGGCGCTGGTCCGTGAGCGCCGCCCCGACCTGCTCGTCGAGGGACCGATCCAATACGACGCAGCAGCGGATGCGGCGGTCGCCGCCTCCAAGATGCCGGGTTCGCAAGTGGCGGGCCGCGCGACCGTCTTCATCTTCCCCGACCTCAACACGGGCAACAACACTTACAAGGCGGTGCAGCGCTCGGCGGGAGCCGTGGCGATCGGGCCCGTGCTGCAGGGGCTGCGCAAGCCGGTCAACGACCTCTCGCGTGGTGCCCTGGTGCAGGACATCGTCAACACCGTCGCCATCACCGCGATCCAAGCGGCGACCCAGGCCATCGTCCCGCCCACCTCCGCCATCCCCGTCTTGCGCTGACGGCCACCCGCCGCAGCACTCCTCCCCGACCCCGACCACCCCAGGAGTCCCTCGTGTCCGTCGTCCTCGTCGTCAACAGCGGTTCGTCGTCGTTCAAGTACCAGCTCATCGAGATGACCACCGAGGAGACGCTCGCCAGCGGTCTCGTCGAGCGGATCGGCGAAGAGACGGGCCGCACCCGGCACAGCCACGACGGCGAGACCGTCGAGTTCGAGGCCCCGATCCCCGACCATACGGCCGGCTTCGACGCGATGCTCCGCGCGTTCGCCGAGCAGGGGCCGAGCCTCGACGAGTTCCCGCCCGTCGCGGTCGGCCACCGCGTGGTGCACGGCGGCAAGCGCTTCTTCGAGCCGACGCTCGTGACCGACCTGGTCAAGATCAACATCGAGGATCTCGCCGACCTCGCGCCCCTGCACAACCCCGCCAACCTCGAGGGCATCGAGGCGGCGCAGAAGGCGTTCCCGGACGTCCCGCACGTCGCCGTCTTCGACACCGCGTTCCACCACACGATCCCCGCCGAGGCCTCGACCTACGCACTGCCCGCCGACCTCGCCGACAAGCACCGCATCCGGCGCTATGGCTTCCACGGCACGTCGCACAAGTTCGTGTCGGAGGCGGCGGCAGCCTTCCTGGGGCGCCGTCGCTCCGACGTCGCGTCGATCATCCTGCACCTGGGCAACGGTGCGTCGGCGTGTGCCGTCGACGGCGGCGTCTCCGTCGAGACCTCGATGGGGATGACCCCGCTCGAAGGCCTCGTCATGGGCACCCGCTCCGGAGACCTCGACCCTGCCGTCGTCTTCCACCTCGCCCGCAAGGCGGGTCTGTCTATCGACGAGCTCGACACGGTCCTCAACCGCCGCAGCGGCCTCCTCGGCCTGTCGGGTCGCGGAGACATGCGCGACGTGCAGGAGGCGGCCGAGGCCGGCGACGAACGGGCCCGCGCCGCGCTCGAGGTCTACTACCACCGCCTCCGCCACTATGTGGGCGCCTACTACGCCCAACTGGGCCGCGTCGACGCGATCGTCTTCACGGCCGGAGTCGGCGAGAACGTCCCCGCCGTCCGCGCGGGAGCCCTGCGCGGGCTCGAAGGTCTCGGCATCGAGCTCGACGCCGACCGCAACGCGGCCCCGGAACGCGGCGCGCGCCGCATCTCCACCGACCGCTCCCGCGTCGCCGTGCTCGTGATCCCCACCAACGAGGAGCTGGAGATCGCCCGGCAGTGTCTGTCGGTCGTGTAACGACTGCGCCGCTGCTCGACGCGACTCCGTGTCGGCTCAGGGGAGCAGGCGGGCCTCGCCGGAGTAGAGGTTGAAGCCGGAGCCGCGACGGAAGCCCACCATCCGCGCGATGCGTGACGGCCGGGCACGGGTCGTCGTCGGACTCGGGGGAAGACGGGGTCGAACGGCGGGCGGAGGCGTTCCGCGTCGTCGCCTACGACACCCCGCGCGGGTGCGCTGCCGCCTACCCTCCCGAGACGAACGTGCTGGTGCCGTTGGACTCGACCGCTGCGATCAGGGCTAGCCCTACCTCGATGTCGGTCGTCGTGCGGCTCGAGCCGGCTGCCTGAGGACGGGGACCGCGGCTCGCCTCGCCCCGGTTCTCACCAGGGGAGGCGCAGCAGTCGTACGGAGTCGCCGAGCGCGGCGCCCGCTCCGGGAACGACCGCGACCGCCTCCGCCGCCGTGAGGCCCGAGAGCATATGCGAGCGGATGCCGTGCACGGCCCGCCAGGTTCCGTCCTCCTCGACGACCGGGACGAGCGTGGTCGAGCCCGGCCGACCGAGCGCCTCGCCGAGCACGCCGCGGCGCAGCGGCACGGGGCACGCACCCGACGCGGCATCGAGCGCCGGCGGGAGGAACGAGAGCGCCGCGAGGAATGCCGCGAGCGGATTGCCGGGGAGGGCGATCACGAGAGGGCCGTCGGGCAGGGTCGCGATCAGCGTGGGGTGGCCTGGTCGCATCGAGACGCCATCGACAAGCAGCGTCGCGCCGATGAGGCCGAGCGCGCGACGCACCGCATCTGCTCGTGACCACCCGGTGCCGCCCGTCGTCATACGGATCGGCGCCGAGCCTGCGAGCAGCGCGGAGGCGATCGCCTCCTCGTCGTCGCCCAGCCGAGCCGTCGCCTCGACTGTCCCGCCGCACCGCTCGACGAGGGGTGGCAGGAGAGGGCTGAAGGCGTCGCGGACGCGGCCCCGGCTCGGCATCCCTTCGGCATCGATCTCGTCGCCTGTGAAGACGAGCGCCACAGACGGCGTCGGGCGAGCGGTGACCGCGTCGAACCCGGCGACCGCGAGGAGAGCCAGGTGAGGTGGGCGGAGCCGCGTCCCGGCGTCGATGAGCACGGTCCCCGCTGGAGCCTCGTCCCCGGCCCGGCGCACGTGGCGTCCCGCAGGCAGCGAGTACGCGGTCGAGAGGACATCGCCGTTCCGCACGGCGTGCTCGGTCGGGAGGACCGCGTCGCACCAGGCGGGAACCGGACCGCCCGTGACGATGGGCACCGCGGTGCCGTCGCCGAGCGTCCAAGGTCCGGCGCCCCGCACCGCCCAGCCGTCCATGGCGGAGGAGTCGTAGTGGGGGAGGGGGCGTGGCGCGAGGAGGGCGTCGACCGTGACGTGTGTCTCCGCCTCGGCGAGCGGCACGAGAGAGGGCTGCTGCCGCGCGGTCGCCGCAGCGATGATCGCCCGCGCGCTGTCCCAGTCGGTCGGCGTGCTCATCCGTCCATTCTGCTGCGCGCGGAGGGCCGCTGCCGGCGATGCCCTGCTCCAGACGAGTCCCCGAGCCGAGGCCGCCACCGAGTCGGTCCTCTGGTCACGTCAGCCGCGGGAGCGATCCTGGATCGCCTCGGAGGCGGCGGCCAGCGCCTGCTCGAGCGCGGCACGGTCGCCTCCGCGGAGGCCGGCGGCGTAGCCGGCCAGGAAGGTCGTCAGGGGGGCGGCTGGCCGGACGACCCCGCGCGCCGCCTCCCCGGCGAGGGCGAGCAGGGTGTCCTTGTCGGTCGGTACGGCGCCGAGTCCGAGCGCGGCGGAGAGCTCCGCCCACCACGCGGCGAGGATCGCCTCGGTGTCTGTGAGGGGCTCGGTGTCTGTGAGGGGCTCGGTGCCCGTGCGGGGTCCGTGGTCGTCCCGGGGCGCCAGGTCCTCGCCGGGCTCGCGGTCGGAGGGGGCGCTCGTCGTCTCGTCCACCACCCCAGTCTGAGTCGTGGACGTCCGCACGTCGATTCCGTGTCGGAGGGCGTCGGCCAGGTCGTCCACATCGGCGGTCGAGCCCGCGGGCACGGCGACCTGGTGCGTGGTGAGCCCGGCGAGCAGAGTGCGCACGGAGGCACCGTGCGCCGCTGTGCCCAGTCGTGCCGCCGCGGCGAGCAGCGCGCTCCGACGGTGCACGCCCAGCAGTAGCTGCGGATGCCCGTCGCCGTCGATCGCGACCAGCGAGGCGATCGCCGGTCGCGCCTCCTGCGCGGCCGACAGCAGGCGCTCGACGGCAGGAGCGGGATCGACGAGGTCCGCGGCGATGACGATGACCCAGTCCGGGTCCGGCGACTCCCCGAGCAGGGGGAGCGCGGCGGCGAGACCGGCGACGGGACCGCCGAACGTCGGCTCCTCGCGCACGAGGAGTGCCGGGCCGACGTGGCGGGCGAGCGTCGTCGGACCCACGACGACGAGGCGTCGAGCGCCGGAGACCGCCCCGAGCGCGTGGGCGAGCAGCGTGGATCCGCGATGCTCGAGCAGCGGCTTGTCGGCCCCGCCGAGGCGCTCGCCGCGCCCGCCGGCCAGCACGATGGCGTCGAAAGCGGGTGGGGTCACGGCTCCGAGGCTACGGGAGCGCCGGGTCTCCGCGCCCACCGGCCGGTGTCGGAGGTCGCGGCTACTCTGTACGGGTGGTAGCAGCCCTGTATCGCCGATACCGGCCCGAGACTTTCGCCGAGATGATCGGCCAGTCGCAGGTGACCGATCCGCTCATGACGGCCCTGCGCACCAACCGCGTCAACCACGCCTACCTCTTCAGCGGCCCGCGCGGCTGTGGCAAGACCACCTCGGCTCGCATCCTCGCCCGCTGCCTCAACTGTGCAGCCGGCCCCACCGACACCCCGTGCGGCGTCTGCGACAGCTGCGTCGAGCTCAGCCGCGACGGCCAGGGCTCCCTCGATGTCGTCGAGATCGACGCGGCGAGCCACAACGGAGTCGACGACGCGCGCGACCTCCGCGAGCGCGCCATCTTCGCGCCGGCCCGCGATCGGTTCAAGATCTTCATTCTCGACGAGGCGCACATGGTGACCCCGCAGGGCTTCAACGCTCTGCTGAAGATCGTCGAAGAGCCTCCGGAGCACGTGAAGTTCATCTTCGCGACGACCGAGCCCGACAAGGTCATCGGCACGATCCGTTCGCGCACCCACCACTACCCGTTCCGCCTCGTCCCGCCTGCGCAGATGCTCGACTATACGCAGGAGCTGTGCGAGCGCGAGGGAGTGCATGTCGCCCCCGGCGTGCTGCCGCTCGTGGTGCGCGCGGGTGGCGGTTCCGTGCGGGACACCCTCTCCCTCCTCGACCAGCTCATGGCCGGATCGGACGGCACCTCGGTCGAGTACGAGCGTGCCGTCGCGCTGCTCGGCTACACCCACGGCGCCCTCCTCGACGAGGTGGTCGACGCCCTCGCCGAGCACGATTCGGCCGAGGCGTTCGGCGCCGTCGACCGTGTCATCCAGACCGGGCAAGACCCGCGGCGCTTCGTCGAGGACCTGCTCGAACGTCTCCGCGACCTCATCGTCGTCGCGGCGACCGGAGGCGCTGCCTCCTCGGTCCTCCGTGGCGTCTCGCAGGACGAGCTCGATCGCATGGCCGGTCAGTCACGCGCGCTCGGCCTCGCCGAGCTTTCGCGCGTCGCCGACATCGTCAACGAGGCGTTGACCGAGATGACGGGCGCGACGTCTCCGCGGCTGCACCTCGAGCTCATGATCGCGCGCACTCTCGTTCGGGGCTCGGGTGGCACGATCGCTCCTGCGGCGGACGCCGAAGACCCGCGTCGTGCCGCCCCTCCCGCCGTGCCGCATCGACCCTCCCCTGCGGCGATGCCCGGCTCCGTCCCAGAATCGATCGCCGCCGCCCCGCGCACGGAGGCGCCCGTGACCGCCTCCCGCGCATCGTCCGCCCCGACAGCACCCGAGCCGTCCGCTCAGAAGGAGCCCGAGTCGTCGGAACCCGAGTCGTCGGAGCCCGACTCGGAGGCGCCCATCGACTCCGAGCCCGCGGTCACGCTCCAGCGGATGAAGGACACCTGGCCCGAGATCCTCGAGGTCGTGCAGAAGGCCAAGATGACGGCCTGGCTCGTCGCGTACACCGCGCAGGTCAGGGCGCTCAAAGACGACGTCCTCACACTCTCGTTCCCCAGCCAGAACGACGTCGAGTCGTTCAAGATGCCCGGGACCGCGGGCCAGCCGGGCGTCAGCGAATACCTCCGGCAGGCGATCCAGCAGGTGCTCGGCCTCCGTGTCAAGTACATCGCCCGCGTCGAGCCGCCCGCGGCGGCGCCGGAGGCGGAGCGCGCCGCTGCCGAGGCGACTCCCGCCGCGCCCGCGCCGGTCGCCCCGGTGGCCGATGCCTCGGGCGGCGGATGGGCGACGGTCGCGATCCCGGCCGACCCCGCCCCCGAGTCGTCCCCCGCCGCGCCGGCCCCGGCGGCTCAGGCCACACCCGTCGCCGACGATGTGCCTCCCTTCGATGAGGAGCCGCCGGAAGACGACATGCCTCCCGTGGAGCCGCCGATGCCCGACGCCTGGGCGACGGTCGCGCCTCCCGGCAAGCCGATCACGGCGGAACAGGCCGAGACCACTCCCGCCCCGCAGCGCCCCGCGGCGCCCACGCGCCCCGTCACGCGCACCACCCGGGCGGCCACCGCCGACGGACGGCAGCGCTACGGCGAGGCCGTCGTCCGCGAGATCCTCGGCGCCCAGTTCATCGAGGAGCAGCCGCATACCCCGCGGGGTCCTCGCGTGACCGGCGCATGACGCGCCTGCGCGGGGCCGCTCGCCCCAGGCTTTCCACCCGCCCCACGAGAGAGGAGGCGACCCCGTGTACGAAGGCATCGTCCAGGAGCTGATCGACGAGCTCGGCCGGCTCCCCGGCATCGGGCCGAAGTCGGCCCAGCGCATCGCGTTCCACATCCTCCAGACCGAGACCTTCGACGTGACGCGCCTCGCCGAGATCCTGCTCGAACTCCGCGGCCGGGTGCATTTCTGCGACATCTGCGGAAACGTGGCCGAGGAGGCGACGTGCGGCATCTGTCGCGACACGCGTCGCAGCCGCACCGTCATCTGTGTGGTCGAGGAGGCGAAGGACGTTCCCGCGATCGAGCGCACCCGAGAGTTCCGTGGCCTCTATCACGTGCTCGGAGGCGCGATCAGCCCGATCGACGGCATCGGCCCCGACCAGCTACGGATCCGCCAGCTCCTCCAGCGACTCGCCGATGGCGAGGTGCAGGAGGTCATCATCGCGACCGACCCCAACCTCGAGGGCGAGGCGACCGCCACCTACCTCTCGCGGATGCTCAGCACCCTCGGCATCCGCATCACCCGCCTCGCCTCCGGTCTCCCGGTCGGAGGCGACCTCGAGTACGCCGACGAGATCACCCTCGGCCGCGCCTTCGAGGGCCGGCGGCTGGTCGAGAACTGAGCAGTGTCACATGGCCGTGTCAGTATGCGCCCGCGGGTAGACTCGCCCGTCGGGTCGCGACGGCGGCCTCGCCACCGACCCGGGAGTACCGCGTGAGCCTGATCGTCCAGAAGTTCGGGGGATCCTCCGTCGCCGACGCAGAGAGCATCAAGCGGGTCGCGAAGCGCATCGTCGCCACGAAGCAGGCGGGCAACGACGTCGTCGTCGCCGTCTCCGCGATGGGCGACACGACCGACGATCTGCTCGAACTCGCCCACGAGGTCACGCCGATCCCCGCCCCTCGCGAGCTCGACATGCTGCTCTCCTCGGGTGAGCGCATCTCGATGGCGCTGCTGGCGATGGCGATCAAGAGCATGGGCTTCGACGCCCGCTCCTTCACCGGCAGTCAGGCCGGCATGATCACCGATGCGCAGCACGGCGCCGCGCGCATCGTCGACATCACCCCCGTCCGCCTCCGGGAGGCGCTCGACGAGAACGCCATCGTCATCGTCGCCGGGTTCCAGGGCTTCAACCGCGACACGAAGGACATCACGACCCTCGGTCGGGGTGGCTCCGACACCACGGCCGTCGCGCTCGCCGCGGGCCTCGGCGCCGACACCTGCGAGATCTACACCGATGTCGACGGCGTGTTCACCGCCGACCCGCGCGTGGTCAAACGCGCCCGCAAGCTCGACCGCGTGTCGAGCGAGGAGATGCTCGAGCTCGCCGCTGCCGGCGCGAAGGTCCTGCACATCCGAGCGGTCGAGTTCGCCCGGAGGCACGGGGTCACGCTGCATGTGCGCTCCTCCTTCAGCCCCAACGAGGGCACCATCGTCTACAACGCACGCGACACCGATCAGAATGGACAATCCGTGGAAGAGCCGATCATCGCCGGAGTCGCCGCCGACCTGAACGAGGCGAAGATCACGATCGTCGGGGTGCCGGACACCCCGGGCAAGGCCGCACAGATCTTCACCGTGGTCGCCAAGACCGGCTCGAACATCGACATGATCGTGCAGAACGTCTCGGCGGCCGCCACGGGTCGTACCGACATCTCGTTCACCCTGCCCAAGGCCGATGGTCAGACCGTCCTCATGGCGCTCAACGCCGAAAAAGAGGCGGTGGGCTTCGAATCGCTGCAGTACGACGACCAGATCGCGAAGCTCGCTCTGGTCGGCGCCGGGATGCGCACCAACGCGGGAGTCTCGGCGAAGCTCTTCCGATCCCTCTACGAGGCGGGCATCAACATCGAGATGATCTCGACGAGCGAGATCCGCATCTCGGTCGTGACTCGCGCCGACACCGTGAACGAGGCCCTGCGCGTCGTGCACACCGCGTTCGGGCTCGACGGCGAGGACGAGGCCGTCGTCTACGCCGGTACCGGACGCTGACCCTTAACCGCGGCGGCGTGACCGCCTCCTCGACACCTCCGCTGACAGCGGCATCTGCGCCGCTCGGACGAAAGAGCACAGCATGAGCAGCACCACCCTTCACGTGGGCGTCGTCGGCGCGACCGGTCAGGTCGGCGCGGTGATGCGTCGCCTCCTCGAGGAGCGCGACTTCCCCGTCGCGTCGATCCGCTTCTTCGCCACCGCTCGCTCGGCGGGCACGACCCTCCGGTTCCGCGGCGCGGACGTCGTGGTCGAGGACGTCGAGACGGCCGATCCCTCGGGGCTGGACATCGCCCTGTTCTCGGCGGGAGCCACCGGCTCGCGCGCGCAGGCGCCCCGCTTTGCGGCGGCCGGCGCCACCGTCATCGACAACTCCAGCGCCTGGCGGATGGACCCCGAGGTCCCGCTCGTCGTGAGCGAGGTCAACCCGCACGCCATCGACCAGGCGGTCAAGGGCATCATCGCCAACCCCAACTGCACCACGATGGCCGCGATGCCGGTCCTCAAGGTGCTCGACCGCGAGGCCGGCCTGACCCGCCTCATCGTGAGCACCTACCAGGCCGTGTCGGGCAGCGGCCTCGCCGGTGCGAACGAGCTGGCCGGCCAGGTCCGCGCCGCGGTCGCCGACGAGCACCTGCTCGAGCTGGTTCACGACGGCTCGGCGGTCGCCTTCCCCGCGCCGGACAAGTACGTCGCGCCGATCGCATTCGACGTCATCCCCTTCGCCGGCAACCTGGTCGAGGACGGCTCGAACGAGACCGACGAGGAGAAGAAGCTCCGTAACGAAAGCCGCCGCATCCTCGAGCTCCCCGGATTGCTGGTCTCGGGCACGTGCGTGCGGGTACCGGTCTTCACGGGCCACTCGCTCTCGATCAACGCCGAGTTCGCCTCCGCCCTCAGCCCCGAGCGCGCCCGCGAGCTGCTCGCGGCCGCCCCCGGCGTCGTGCTCCGCGAGGTGCCGACGCCGTTGGAGGCGGCAGGCAAGGACCCGAGTTTCGTCGGACGAATCCGTGCCGACGAGGGCGCACCCGAGGGACGCGGTCTGGCTCTGTTCATCAGCAACGACAACCTGCGGAAGGGCGCGGCGCTCAACGCCGTACAGATCGCCGAGCTGATCGCCGCGAAGCAGCCGGTCGCCTGACGGCACGGAGGGGTCGGCGCTCCCGACCCCTCCCCGCCTGCTCGCGCGGGAAAATCCGCGAATTTGATGGGCGAGCGGGCCTTTGGCCCGCGTGCACGGCACACGGCGACGGTAAACTCGTCTCTCGTGAACTCCTCGGAACCGGTCGACGTCGCCCTCATCGGTGGGGGCATCATGAGCGCCACTCTTGGCGCACTGCTCACCCAGCTGCAGCCCGATTGGACGATCGCCGCCTACGAGCGCCTCGGCGATGTCGCGCAGGAATCGTCGAATCCCTGGAACAATGCCGGCACCGGTCACTCAGCCCTCTGCGAGCTCAACTACATGCCGGAGGCGGCCGACGGCTCGGTCGATCCCGCGAAGGCGATCCAGATCAACGAGCAGTTCCAGATCTCGCGCCAGTTCTGGTCGAGCCTCGTCGAGTCCGGCGACATCCGAGAGCCGTCGAGCTTCATCAACCCGGCTCCGCACATGACGTTCGTGCACGGAGAGGCCAACGTCGAGTACCTGCGCAAGCGCTACGAGGCGCTGAAAGACCAGCCGCTCTTCGCCGGCATCGAATTCACCGACAGCGTCAAGATGATCCACGAGTGGGCGCCATTGCTCATGGAGCGACGCCCTGCTGGCGGCGGGCCCTACGCGGCGACGCGGGTGCCAGCGGGCACGGACGTCGACTTCGGTTCGCTCACCCGGCAGCTGTTCGACCACGTCGTCGCGCACGGCGGGACTCTCGACACAGGCCACGAGGTGACCGACATCACCCGGCAGAAGGACGGCACCTGGCGTCTCGACCTCAAGCAGCTCGTCGGAGGCACCCCCAAGCGCGTCACGGCCCGTTTCGTCTTCGTCGGGGCCGGCGGCGGAGCGCTGCACCTCCTGCAGAAGTCGGGCATCCCCGAGATCAAGGGCTTCGGCGGCTTCCCGATCTCTGGCCAGTTCCTGCGCACGGACAACCCCGAGGTCGTGGCGCAGCACCACGCGAAGGTCTATGGGAAGGCCGCGGTCGGTGCGCCTCCGATGTCGGTGCCGCACCTCGACACCCGCGTCGTCGACGGCCAGTCGTCCCTCCTCTTCGGGCCGTACGCGGGATTCACGCCCAAGTTCCTCAAGCGCGGCTCCTGGCTCGACCTGCCGCGGTCGATCCGCCCGCACAACATCGGCCCGATGCTGGCCGTGGCGCGCGACAACCTCGATCTGATGAAGTACCTGATCGGCGAGGTCCTCGCTGGCCGCTCCAAGAAGCTCAAGGCCCTGCGCGAGTTCCTCCCCAGCGCTCGCTCCGAGGACTGGTATCTCATCACCGCGGGCCAACGCGTGCAGGTGATGAAGAAGGACGAGAAGAAGGGCGGCGTGCTGCAGTTCGGCACCGAGGTCATCACCGGTGCGGAGGGAAGCATCGCGGGTCTCCTCGGAGCGTCGCCCGGTGCCTCCACGGCGGTGCCGATCATGCTCGACATCGTGCGGAAGTGCTTCCCCGACCGCATGGCGACGTGGGAGCCGCGCATCCGCTCGCTCGTGCCGAGCTACGGCTCGACGCTCAACGATTCGCCCGAGATAGCCGAGCGTGTCGTGCACGAGACGTCCGAGGCGCTCTCGCTGTCCGCTTCCGTCTGAGCCGGGTCGCGCGTGGGAGCGAGGCTCGCGTGACGCCTCGCGCCTCAGGTCCGTCGGCTGGGGCGCGTCGACGACACGCCGGCGATCTTCGAGATCTCGCGCCGGGGGGCTGACCGGGAATCGAAAGTATGTTCTCATTTCTTCATGAGATGGAGCAGTCAAGCGATCACAGCGGGCGAGGAGGCGCTGCCCGGGCTCGTGCGGCTCAGCGAACTCGTCCGCACGGTGCGCACCCCCGAGTTCGAGGGCATCACCTTCTACGAGATCCTCGCGAAGTCCGCACTGAACAAGGTGCACTCGTCGTCGTCCATGCCGTTCGGCTGGACCATCAATCCGATGCGCGGATGCACCCACGCGTGCACCTACTGCTTCGCCCGGCCGACCCATGAGTACCTCGAGTTCGACGGCGGCCGCGACTTCGACTCCCAGATCGTGGTCAAGGTGAACGTGGCCGACGTGCTGGCAAAAGAGCTGGGCCGCCCCAGTTGGGGGCGGCACCCCGTCGCCCTCGGCACCAACACCGACCCCTACCAGCGTGCCGAGGGGCGCTACCAGCTCATGCCGGGCATCATCGCCGCGCTTGCGGCGTCGGGCACCCCGCTTTCGATCCTCACCAAGGGGTCGCTGCTGCGGCGCGACCTTCCGCTCCTCGCCGAGGCCGCCGAGCACGTGCCCGTCGACCTCGGAGTGTCGATCGCCGTCTACGACGACGAGTTGCAGCGGTCCCTCGAGCCGGGGGCGCCGAGTGCCGCGGCGCGGCTCGCGACGGTCACCGCGGCGCGTGAGGCCGGGTTCGAGTGCTCGGTGTTCCTCATGCCGATCCTTCCGTTCCTCACCGACACCCGGGCCCACCTCGACGCGGCGTTGAGCGCCTGCCGTGAGGCGGGAGCGAGCACCGTGATGTATTCCGCGTTACATCTCAAGCCCGGCGTCAAAGACTGGTTCTTCGGATGGCTCGCCGCCGAGCATCCCGAGCTCGTCGACCGCTATCGCGCCCTGTATTCGGGACGTTCCGCCTCCGCGCCGATCGAGTACCGTCGCTGGCTGTCCGAGCGCATTCGTCCGCTGATGCGTCGTCACCGGCTCCGGCGCGGCGAGGAGGATCCGGCGACCGGCTCGGTGCGCTCGTCAGCGCTCGGCGGCGCGGGTTCGCACCAGCCGCTCGGCACGTTGCGCGTCCTCGGAGGCGAGCGCCGTGGTCTTCAGCGCGACGGTCTCCTCGTCGAGGAGCTCGGCCCGGAGCGTGCGGCGGCCCTGCCCGGTGTCGGCCAGCCGACCCTGTTCTGAGATGACTCCGCCCGAGAATCATGGTCCGACACGCCTCGCTCCGACGCGTCGCCGACCGGTCGAGACTGGGCTCGTTCCGTCCGGGCCGCGAGCGCCTCCGGTTCGAGGCGGCCGTGCGCCCGCGTAGGATCGTCGACATGGTCACCCGCCCCGGTGAGCCTTCCCCCGGCTCCTCCCACCGGGTCGCCCCCGACGATGCACCGCGTCCCGTGCGCCTCGGAATGCTCCGCATCGACGCGGGCGTGCGCACGCGCACGGTCGAATGGATCTCGCGCAATGCGCCCGCTCTCGACGTCGTCGTCAGCGCGGGATCGTGGCTCGAGCTCGTCACGAGCCCGTCCTTCCCCACCCAGGTCGTGGTGATGGACTTCGAACTGAACGAGCCACTCTCGATCGAGGGGAGACTCCGCACATGTCGCGCCGCCGGTGCGCGGGTGCTCGTGCTCTCCTCGGACGACGATGCGGTCCGGGCGCGTTCGCTGCGGGCAGGGGCGGCAGCGCACCTCGGCGGCGACGCCACCGCGCGTGACGTGGCGGAGGCCGTGCTCGGCATCCTTCCCGGGCGACCCGTCGACCCGGGCGGGTGGCGCCCTCCGCCTCTCGCCGTCGTCCCGCCCCCGCGGCCCAAGCTGAGCCCCTCCGAGCGCGAGGCGTTGCGACTCTACGCCGCAGGAGCCTCCACTCCCGAGGTCGCCGAGCGAATGAGCGTGCAGTTCGAGACGGCCAAGACCTATCTGCGTCGCATCCGACGCAAGTACCTCGCCCTCGGCCGACCAGCGGGTCGGCGGGGCGAGTTGATCCGGCGCGCCGAAGAGGACGGATTCCTCGAGTGAGCCGCTCCGGCCCCCGCCTGCCGACTCCGGAGGAGACCTGATGGCCAAGCTGTACTTCCGCTACGGAGCGATGAACAGCGGCAAGAGCACGTCGCTGCTCCAGGCTGCGCACAACTACGAGGAGCGCGGGCACCGTGTGCTCTTGGCCAAGCCGGCCGTCGACACCAAGGGAGACGACCTCATCGTCTCGCGACTGGGTGTGGCACGTCCCGTCGACATCCTGTTCGAACCGGACGGCGATCCGATCGCGGTCTTCACGGCGGCGCGGGCGCGGATCCTCGCCGAGTCGGCGCGCGACGTCAGTGCTCTGCTCGTCGACGAAGCACAGTTCCTGCCGGAGTCGCACGTCGACGACCTGCTGCGCATCGCGATCCTCGAGAACGTCCCCGTGCTCGCCTACGGCATCCGTACCGACTTCCGCACGGAGGCCTTTCCCGGCAGCAGGCGCCTGCTCGAGATCTCGCACAGCCTCGAGGAGCTCAAGACGATCTGCCGGTGCGGGCGCAAAGCGATCTTCAACGGTCGCGTCGTCGACGGCCGTTTCGTGTTCGACGGCGACCAGGTCGCCATAGACGGAGCGGCGGTCACGTACGAGTCGCTCTGCGGTGCCTGCTACCTCCAGGAGAGCCGCGGACGCCTCCGCGGGTAGTCGCATGAGAAGGCCTCGCCTCTTCGACACTCCCGCGAAACGCGGATGTGGGTAGCCTTGCGGCGTGACATCACCGGAAACGGAACTACGCCTTTCAGAACAGCAGGAAAGGTCGGGGGGATCCATGGCCACGCAGGCATCCGCTCCCAAGCGTCGGCCTTCGTGGGAGCAGGACTACCGTCGCCGTCTCCTGGCGACCGACGTCGTCGCGATCCTCGTGTCCGTCTTCGGGACCCAATTGTTCTGGTTCGACCTGGACCTCAACTCCGACGTGGGCTTCAACAACCCCGTCGACATCGCGGTCAACTACACGTGGGTGTCCGTCGTGCTGTCGATCGCGTGGATGCTCGCGCTCCAGGTCTTCGACACCCGTGACCGCCGCATCGTCGGCACGGGGTACGTCGAGTACCGCCGCATCGTCGACGCCTCCATCTGGCTCTTCGGCATCGTCGCGATCATCGCGTATCTGTTGCAGATCCTCCTCGCACGCGGCTACATCATCACCGCGTTCCCGGCCGGCATCGTGCTCATCTGCGCCGGGAGGCTGCTCTGGCGCTCCTGGCTGACGCGCGAGCGTCGCGCGGGTCGCTTCTCGAGCCACGTCGTCCTCCTGGGCTCGCAGGCGAGCGTGCTGCACACGGCGCGAGAGCTGCGTCGCGGCTCCGAGGCCGGCTACAAGCTCGTCGGCGCCGTCTCGACCTCGGTCGGCGGTGCGGAGGCGTTGCGCGGCGAGCCGGAGCTCGTGGGCCTCGCCGTCCACGGCTTCTCCGGCATCGACGGTGTGCGCGCCATCATGGACGCCACCGATGCCGACACGGTCGTCGTCACCAGCTCCGACGAGCTCGCTCCGCAGCGCATCCGAGAGCTGAGCTGGACCCTCGAGCCCGGCCGGGAGCATCTCGTCGTGGCGCCGAGCCTCACCGACATCGGCGGGCCGCGCATTCACACGCGTCCGGTCGCGGGTCTTCCGCTCATCCATGTCGAGACGCCGCGTTTCGACGGACGGCAGCGCTTCGCGAAGCGCCTGTTCGACATCGCCGCCTCGACGATGCTCATCATCCTCAGCGCCCCCGTCCTCATCGTGGTCGCCGTCCTGGTCAAGACGACGAGCCCGGGGCCCGTCCTGTTCCGGCAGGAGCGCATCGGCCTCAACGGAGCGACCTTCGAGATGCTCAAGTTCCGCTCGATGGTGGTCGACGCGGAGGCACGACTCGAGGCTCTCGCGACGCAGCAGCGGGCCGAGGGCAACTCGATCCTCTTCAAGATGGCGAAGGACCCGCGCGTCACTCGGGTCGGTGCCGTGCTGCGCCGCTTCAGCCTGGACGAGCTGCCCCAGTTCCTCAACGTCTTCCGGGGCGACATGTCGCTGATCGGACCGAGGCCGCCCCTCGCGCGCGAGGTCGAGCAGTACGAGGAGCACGTGCACCGCCGCTTCCTCATGAAGCCGGGGATCACCGGTCTGTGGCAGGTCAGCGGGCGCTCCAACCTCTCGTGGGAGGACACCGTCCGACTCGACCTCTACTACGTCGAGAACTGGTCGATGACGGGAGACATCGTCATCCTCTTCAAGACCGCGCGCGCCGTCCTCGCGCGCGAGGGGGCCTATTGACCGGCAGCGGGGCTCCCGTCGCCCTGCTCGCGATGTCCGTCGCCGTGCTCGAGGTGCCGTTCCGTGTGGTGTTCGGTAGCGGCGTCACCGAGGATGACGCGGCGCGGATCATGACCAGCTGGGAGTCGTGTCGCATCGAGCCGACCGAGGGCTCGCGGGAGGTGGTCGTGGAGGTGGGGGAGCGCCAGCCCACCCCGGTCTCGCAGGGGACACGCATCACCAGCTCCTCGGTCCAGCAGCTCGAGGAGACCCTCACCTCGACCCTCACGGTCGAGGCGATCGGAGTGCGGCGCAGCGAACTCCTGATGCTGCACGCGTGCGGGATCGCCGACGACGATGGCCGCGTTCTGGCCTTCGTCGCCGCCTCCGGCACCGGCAAGACCACCATCTCGCGGGCCCTCGGTACCCGCTTCGGCTACGTCACCGACGAGACGGTGGCCGTGCTGCCCGACGGCCGCGTGCTGCCCTACCCCAAGCCCCTCTCGGTGAAGCCGCTCACCGGAACGGCACCCAAGGCGCAACTCGCCCCGGCGTCGCTCTCGTTGAGACCGCTTCCGGAGGCGCCCCTCGTCCTCGCGGGGGTGATCCTCCTCGAGCGCCGTGAAGGAGTGGAGACGCCGCGCTTCGAGCCGGTCGACCCCATCGCCGCCGTCGAGGACCTCGTGCCACAGACCTCCTACCTCTCGGCGCGACCACGACCCATCACCGATCTGGTGGAACGTCTGATCGCGCTCGGCGGCGTGCGGCGCCTGGTCTACTCCGAGGCGAAGGCGGTCCTCGATCTGGTCGAGAAGGCGTTCGCCGCCCCACAAGAGGCTGCTCCCGCCCTGTGGGAGGCGGTCGAGCCGCTGCCGACCGGGGCCCGGGCCGACGTGCCCGACGGCCTGATCGTCCGCTCTCCGACTGACGACGCCCTGCTCATGCCGGGGGGCGAAATCCTCCTGTTCCTCGAGAATCGGCTCGTCCGCCTCTCAGGGATCGGTCCCTCGATCTGGCGGCTCTCGGGTGAGGGAATCGCGCGCGCAGAGCTCACGCAGGCGCTCCTCGCCGAGGTCGGTGCGCCTCCTGCGGGTGTGGATGCCGACGCGGTCGTCGGGGACGCGCTCGACGAGCTCGACGAGCTCGGAGTCCTCTCGAGAATCACGTCGACCACACCTGCCCCGAAGGGGTGGCACGCATGATGCGCCGCGAAACAACGCGGGAACATGCCTGTGCAACAATGCCAGAGCTTGTCGTCTCCGGCGCCCGCCGTACGATCCGAACCAGTGAAGGAACTTGACACTGTGGAACTTCGAGACGTCCTCCGGCTTCTCCGCGATCACTGGCTCGCGATCGTCGCGACTATCCTCCTGGGCACGATTCTCGCCTTCGGCTGGTCGCTGACCCAGAAGCCGCGCTATGTCGCCGACTCGCAGGGGATCGTCTCGGTCTCGACAGCCGGGAACAGCAACGACGACCAGGCGATCTACACGCGGCAAATCGCCGATTCGGTCGCCAAATCGAGCCTCGCGACTTACGTGCCGATCGCCAGTTCCCGCGCCGTGGCCGAGATCGCGATCCAAAACCTCGGACTCGATGTGAGCCCCGAGTCGCTCATCGCGGCAATCACGGTGACGCCGGACACGGCGGCCCCGGTCCTCAAGGTGACGGCGAGCGCGTCGACTCCGGACGGCGCCAAGAAACTCGCCGATGCCTGGGTGTCGGCCATCGCCACGCGCGTCCAGCAGGTCAACCAGGACACGGGAGTCGGCGACTCCATCAAGCTCGCCGTCGTGCAGGCGGCAGCACTGCCGAGCGCTCCCGCTTTCCCCAATCTCCGCCTCGTGCTCGCGGTCGGTGCCCTCATGGGCCTCGTGCTGGGCCTGATTTACGCGTTCGTGCGCAATACCCTCGACCGTCGTATCCGCACCGCCGAGATGGTGGAGCGGCTCTTCGACCTCCCCGTGGTGGGAACCCTGCCCATCGACAAGCGCCTGAGTGACACCAACCGCATTGTCCCCGAGGCCGACACGACCGACTACGTCAAGTCCGACGGCAAGCACGCCCTCGCGGAGTCGTTGCGCGAGCTGCGCACCAATCTGCAGTTCATGAACGTCGACAGCCCGCCGCGCATCATCGTCGTGACGAGCCCGCTCCCGTCCGATGGCAAGTCGACCGTGACCGCCAACCTCGCCGTCACGCTCGCCGCCTCCGGACAGCGCACCGTCGTCGTCGATGGCGACCTCCGCAAGCCCACCGTTGCGAAGTCGTTCGGCCTCGTTCCCGGAGTCGGCCTCACCGACCTCCTGATTGGCAAGGCCGAGCTGCAAGACGTCCTCCAGCCCTGGGGCCCGTCGGGCAACCTGTGGATCCTCGGTGCTGGCTCCATCCCACCGAACCCGAGCGAGCTCCTGGGGTCCAACGGAATGGACATCCTGCTGCACGAGATCGCCCGCGAGGCCATCGTGATCGTGGATGCACCTCCGCTCCTGCCTGTCACCGACGGTGCGATCCTCACCGCTCGTACCGACGGGGCGCTCGTAGTGATCTCAGCCGGAAAGACGACCACGGACGAGCTCGGCAAGGCGATCCAGAACCTCGAGCGTGTCAGCGGGCACACCTTGGGCGTGATCCTCAACCGCGTGCCTCCGCGTGGTCAGGTCGGCCGAGGATACGGCTACTACTACACGAGCTACTACGGGTCCGAGCGGTCCGGAGCCCGCCCGGAGGCCGCGGCCGCGCCTGCGTCCACCACGGCGTGAACGGGTCCCGATGACCTTTCCGGGTGACGATGGCTCGCGCCGCTCGCGTCGGGGATGGAACCCCGCCGCGCCTCCCACTTCTTCAGGGTCGCCGGTCTTCACGGTCCTGTCCGTGTGCACAGGCAACGTCTGCCGTTCTCCGATGGCCGAACAGCTCTTTCGGGCAGCACTGCACGATGCGACGTCGCCGCAAGGCGGCCCGCTGTTCGCCTTCCACAGCGCGGGGGTGGAGACTCGCGACGGCTATCCGATGGACCCCATCTCGGCGCGTCTCTCGCTGCAGCACGGAGGCGACGCGGTGGTGGACCACACGAGCGCCCGGCTCACGGAGTCCGTGGCGTCGAGCGCCGACCTCATGCTGACGATGACGCGCGATCATCTGGTCGACGCGGCCCGCCGCTTCCCTGCGGTCCTGCTGCGGGGCTTCACCCTCCTCGAGTTCGCCCGCGTGCTGCCCTTCGTGGTGGCTGACGTCCCTTTGCCTGTCATCGAGGATCCGGCGGCTCGCCTCCGCGCCGTCGTCCGCCTTGCCGCGACGCACCGTGGCCGTGCCCCTGTCGAGGCCGCCGGCGACGACATCGACGATCCGATCGGCCGGAGCGAGGTCACGCACGCCCGCGTCGCCGAGCAGATAGCGACCGCTGTCGGCAACGTGGCGCGAGATCTGAGAGCATTGGCGCGGCGATAGGCGCGAGCGGTGCTCGCGACGACTCCGCCGCCTCCGCCCGTCCTCTCCCTCCCTTCCTGACGCGACTCAACGACGCCCTTGATTCGGAAAACCGCTGTGAAGTCTGGAGAATCCCTGTGAAGCTAGGAGAACCCCTGTGAAGCTCTCTGTTATTGGTTGCGGTTACCTCGGAGCCGTTCACGCGGCCGCGATGGTCGAACTCGGTCACGAGGTGATCGGCATCGACGTGGACCAGGCGAAGATCGACGCTCTGTCGGCCGGTACGGCGCCTTTCTTCGAGCCAGGTCTGCCCGAGCTGCTCTCCTCCGGTGTGGCGTCGGGCCGCCTGCGGTTCTCGACCGACATGGCCGAGGCGGCGGGAGCCTCCGTGCACTTCGTCGCGGTCGGCACCCCCCAGAAGCAGGGTGAGAATGCGGCCGACATGCGTTTCGTCGACGCGGCCGTGGAGGGACTGCTTCCCTACCTCGACTCCGGCTCGCTCGTCGTCGGCAAGTCGACGGTGCCGGTCGGGACGGCCGCGCGCCTCGCCGAGCGGGTCGCCACGACCGGCGCGACGCTCGCCTGGAACCCGGAGTTCCTCCGTGAGGGCTTCGCGGTGAAGGACACGATCAGCCCCGACCGCCTCGTCTACGGCGTTCCTGCCGGTGCTGCAGGCGAGGCGGCGCGTGCCGCTCTCGACGAGGTCTACGCGACCGCCCTCGCCGCCGACACCCCGCTCGTCGTGACCGACTACGCAACCGCCGAGCTCGTCAAGGTGTCGGCCAATGCGTTCCTCGCCACCAAGATCTCGTTCATCAACGCGATCGCTGAGATCGCCGAGGTCACGGGAGCCGACGTCACCCAGCTCGCCGATGCGATCGGATACGACGCGCGCATCGGTCGCCGCTTCCTGAATGCTGGCATCGGCTTCGGCGGCGGTTGCCTCCCCAAGGACATCCGCGCGTTCTCGGCGCGGGCCGAAGAGCTCGGCGTGGGCGGCTCGGTCGCATTCCTCAAGGAGGTCGACGCGATCAACCTCCGTCGCCGTCAGCGTGTGGTCGACATTGTCACCGAGGGCCTCGGCGGCTCGGTCGACGGCAAGACCATCGCCGTGCTCGGCCTCGCCTTCAAGCCTGAGTCGGACGACATCCGTGACTCGCCGTCGCTCGACGTCGCAGCCCGCTTCCACGACCTGGGCGCGACCGTGCGTGCCACCGACCCGGAGGCGATCGCGAACGCGCAGCGTCGCTACCCCGACATCTCGTACACCGCCGACGTCGAGGAGGCGCTTCGCGGTGCCGACGCGGTCGTCGTCGTCACCGAGTGGAAGCAGTTCCGCGCCCTCGACCCCGCCGCGACGGCCGCGCTGGTGGGCAACGCCTTCATCGTGGATGGACGCAACTGCCTCGACCCCGCCGCGTGGCGCGAGGCGGGGTGGGACTACCGCGGTCTCGGCCGCTGATGTACTCCGATCAGCCGCCAGCGCGCTGCTGATCGATCGGGACGCCGGAGGCGCCGTGGAGCGGGATGTGTGCGTATGCCAGATCCTCCTCCAGAGCCCTCCGGCGTTCGCGTCCCAGGAGCCAGGCGCGCAGGCTGGCGCCGAGACCGGCTCCGATCGCCGCGCCGATGGTGTTCATCACGACATCGTGTGTGCTCGCGAACCGAGCCGGGAGCAGCAGGAGCTGGGCCGTCTCGATCAGGGCGCTCGTCGCCGCGCCCAGGAGCACGGCTACCCACGCCCAGCGCGCGCGGAGATTCAGCGCCGCCAGGGCGCCGAACGGGACGAACAGGGCGATGTTCGCCCATGCCTCCACCGTGTCATAGGTGACGGCACCGAGGCCGTGCTCCGCGAGCCAGCGGAGGCCACGCTCGAGCGCGCCATCAATAGGGCGGTCGATCGGCGTCTGCCAGAGGGCGACGAGGGTAAGGGCGAGCAGATAGGGCACACCGACGACGAGGGTCAGGCGGGCGAGCGGCCGGGTCACGGGGCTCCTCTCGGCGGACGGCGCGGTCGCGGCAGGCGCCGCGCTGTCGGCTGAAGAGGACAGTCTGCCGTGGCTGCTCTGGGAGGGGCCGGGGAGACGCGGATCCGGCTCTTCCGTGGCGCGGGACGGGACGGCTGCGCGCACGGGAGTTGCGCGGGTACGGGAGCTGTGCGGGGACGGCAGAGCTCCGGGAACGACGAAGCCCGGCCGGATCATCGATCCTGGCCGGGCTTCTCACCGGTCGGGGTAGCGGGATTCGAACCCACGACCTCCTCGTCCCGAACGAGGCGCGCTACCAAGCTGCGCCACACCCCGGTGGACTGCAGGCGGAGGACCGCCCACGAGCCTCATTAATACTAGCCGATTTCGGGAGGAGCGGCGGACACGCGGCCTCGCTGTGGCTAGCTCGCTGGCTCGAGCGTGATGAGGCTCACCTCGGGCCGGCACGCAAAACGGACCGGCGCGTAGATCGACGTGCCGACTCCGGCCGACACGTTGAGGTAGGAGCTGCGGAGGCCGTTGTCCCAGCTGGTCGCTCCCGCCACCTTGTCGCGCGGCAGATCGCAGTTGGTGACGAGGGCGCCGAATCCCGGGACGCAGACCTGGCCGCCGTGCGTGTGGCCGGCGAGAATCACAGTCGCCCCCCTGACCACGAAGTCGTCGAGAATCCGCTGGTACGGCGCGTGGGCGACGCCGATACTCACGCTCGCAGGCTCGTCCTCGGAGGCGCGCAGCTCATCGACCGCGCCGGCCACGAGATCGATGCGGTCCCGTTCGATGTGCGGATCGTCCACTCCGAAGAACTCGACGCGCGTGCCTCGGACGGTGACGCTCTGCGCGCGATTGTTGAGGTCGATCCAGCCGAGCTCCTCGGTGAAGAAACCGGTGAGCGCCTCCGTGTCGAGGTCGACCTGATCGGCGGAGGGGTTGATCGACGGGCCGCGAAAGTACCGCAACGGGTTCTTGATGCGCGGCCCGAAATAGTCGTTCGAACCGTTGACGAAGACTCCGGGAACGCCGGCGAAGGGAGCCAGAGCGCTGCGGATGCCGAGGACGCCATCACGGTGACCGAGGTTGTCGCCCGTGTCGACCACGAGGTCTGGTGCGAGAGCTGAGAGCGAACGGATCCATTCCTGCTTCTTCGACTGCCACGGGGCCATGTGCAGGTCGGAGAGGTGCAGGATGCGGATGGGCGCGGCATCGGCGGGGAGGACGGGGAAGGACACGTGGCGCACGGTGAAGAGGGTGCGCTCGACCGCAATGCCCCACACGGCCGCGGCGCTTCCCGCCGTGGCGAGCGTCGCGAGGACTGTAGTGAGGGGGCGGCGGCTGCGTCCGGTCATGGATCCTTCTCTCGGGGGTGGCCGCGAGCGCGACCGAAGTCCATTCTGCCGGGCGGGCCTGGGTGGCAGGCATCGTTCGAGCCGGAGGCAGCGTGCTCAGCCACCCGGTGGGGCGGTCGAGCCGGCACTGAGCTGGAGGGTGATCGCCGCACCTCGGGCGATCCGCGAGCCGGCGGGAGGGTTCGTCTGCGCGACCGTGCCCGCGGGGCGGTCCGACGGGACCCGGTCCGGCGACACGGTCACCGTGAAGCCGAGCTCGCGCAGGCGCGCGGTGGCGACTGCGGGACTCTGCCCGGCGAGCTGCGGCACGGCGGCGAGCGGGGCGTCGACGAGCGAACGCTCGGGGGCGGGGAAGGCGCCGCCTCCGTACGTCGCGTCGGCGACGCGCATGATGCGCGGCCAGATCTGATGCCGCACCTGACCGGCGTTGACGCGATTGAGGCTGAAGCTACGCATCGAGGTGAGGCCCGAGACGTTGCCGACCCACGTCGCGGTGGCGACCTTCGTGCTCGACCCGACCATCCAGGTGTGCAGGGCGTCGTCGGTCGTGCCGGTCTTGCCGATGTGCGGGATCCCGGTGCCGGGATCCGACGGCGCCCCGGTCCCTCCGCGCGCCATCACTTGCTGCAGGGCGAAGCCCGCAGTCGCTGCGACCTTCTCGGACATGCCCTGGGTGCACGTCGAGACGGGTGGCGGGATGTCGGCTCCCGTGCGGTCCACGATCCGGTCGATGGCAATGGGTGTGCACACCGTGCCCTTGTTCGCGAAGCCGGCGAAGGCGGTGGCCATCGTCAGCGGAGCGATCTCATTGGTGCCCAGGATGGTCGGCGCGAGCTTCTGCAGCTCTCGTCCATCGGCGCGGTGCACGCCCATCGCCTGAGCCGTGTTGCGGATCCCGCACAGGTCGAGCTGCTGCGCCATCGCCGCGAAGGAGGTGTTGATCGAGCCGGTCGTGGCCTGTAAGGCCGTGGTGACGCCTCCGTTGCCACCCTCGTCGTTGCGCGGGTTCCAGGGCTCGCCGTAGTAGGTGCCGTCGGGCTCGCAGCTGTCTCGGAACGTGCGGTACTCACGCCGCGTGCCGTCGACGCTCTCGCCGAGAGAGTGCCCCTCCTGCAGCCACTCGGCGAGGGTGAACACCTTGTAGGTCGAGCCGACCTGGAACCCGGAGGAGCCTCCGTAGGCGAAGTCGGTGGTGTAGTTGACGCTCGTGTATCCCGGTCCCGTCACGTCCGGATCGTTCGAGTACTCCTTGTTCTGGGTCATCGCGAGGATGCGGCCGGTGCCCACCTCGACCGAGACGCTCGCGCTGCCGATGTCGACGCTCGCCATCGACGTGGGGATCCAGTCTCTCGTCGCCGAGACGGCAGCCTCCTGGAGCCGCGCGTCGAGGGTCGTGTAGAGGCGATAGCCGCCGCGTTTGAAGGTCGCGTCCCGTTCCTCCTGGTTCGCGCCGAACGCGTCGTCGTTCTTGACGACCCAGGTGACGTAGTCGCAGAAGAAGGCCGCGACTCCCGCGGTCTGGCACCCCGTGCTCGGCTCGGTGATGGTCGGCGAGAGGGGAGCCGCCATCGCATCCTGCGCTTGCTCGGGAGTGATCGTCGATGCGCGCGCCATCTGCTCGATGACGTAGTTGCGGCGCTCGAGCGTGCGGGGGTAGCCCGCAGAGGCGGGATTCTCGGGGTTGTCGGGGCGATCGAAGCGAAACTTCTCCGGATTGTTGACGATGGCGACGAGAGCGGCCGCCTGGGGGAGGCTCAGCTCGCTCGCGCCGATGCCGAAGTAGTAGCGCGCGGCGGCCTCGATCCCGTAGACCGTGCCTCCGAACAGCGCGATAGTGAGGTAGCCGAGCAGGATGTCGTCCTTGGGGTAGCGCTTCTCCATCCCGATCGCGAGCCGCATCTCGGCCACCTTGCGCTCGACCGTGGTCTCGGTCGCGTCGCGGTACGCGGCGTCACGAGCGATCGGGTCGGTGAGAGCCTCGGCCTTCTGCACGAGCACGTTCTTCACGTACTGCTGGGTGATCGAGGACCCGCCCTGCACGGGGCCGCCTGCCGCGGTCGCGGTCGCCGCGCGCACGGTGCCCAGCAGGTCGACGCCTCCGTGTTCGTAGAATCGCGGGTCCTCGGAGGCGACGACCGCGTCCTTGACGAACGGCGAGATCGCGTCCCAGCCGACCTCCACGCGGTTCTGCGCGTAGAAGGAGGCGAGCAGCACGTCACCCCCGGACGCGTCCTTCGCGTAGACGTCGCTCTTCTGAGCCAGAGTGCCGATCTCGAGGTACTCGGGCAGATTGTCGAAGAGCGTGACGGTGTTGCTCGTAGCCATGCCGCCGAGAGCGATCGCCGGAGTGATGGAGGCGGCCACGAGGACCCCCGCGACGACGCTCATCGCGACGATCCCGAGGAAGCCTCCGATCGCGCCTCCGATCGATCTGACGACCCTGGCTCCCGCTGCCCCCGACATAGAATCAGCGTAGTCGCCGGGCTCGGACGAGCCGTCGGCACCCATCCCGCCGATGCGCACTCAGTCGTCGTCCCGCACCGGCCGCACTCGAGGAGAGCCATGTCCGTCCCCCGCTGGGAGTACGTCACCACCCCGCTGATGATCCACAACACCACGGCGATCCTCAACACCTGGGGCTCAGAGGGGTGGGAGCTCGTGCAGATCGTCACCGGGCCCGAGGGCGGGCTCGTCGCGTACCTCAAGCGCCCCGTCGTCGAGGCCGGCGCGTGATCGCCGAGCGCCTGGCCGAGCTGGGCATCGAGCTGCCCGCCGTGGCCGCTCCAGCCGGTGCCTACGTGCCGGCGGTCGTCCAGGGATCGCTCGTGTACACGGCCGGGCAGATCCCCTTTGTCAACGGGACCCTGGCAACGGTGGGCAAGGTCGGCGCGGAGGTGAGCCCCGAGGTCGCGAAGGACCTCGCGCGGGTCTGCGTCCTGAACGCGCTCGCCGCCGTCGCCGACGCGATCGGGTCGTTGGACCGGGTGACGCAGATCGTCAAACTGACCGGCTTCGTCGCCTCGGGGCCGGGGTTCACGGGGCAGCCGGGAGTGATCAACGGAGCCTCCGAGCTGCTGGGGGAGGTGTTCGGCGAGGCCGGGCGCCACGCGCGCTCGGCCGTCGGCGTCGCCGAGCTGCCGCTCGGGGCTCCGGTGGAGGTCGAGCTGATCGTCGCCTTCGCCTGATCTCGCGAGGGACGAGCGGGTGCGTCAGTCGGCGGCGATCGCGGAGGTGATCGCCGACATCACCTGGGCGTCGGCGAGCGTCATCGTGTCGCCCACCGCCCACCGCCCACCGCCCGGCCCTCGGCGACGTCACGCAGGAGGCGTCGCATGATCGTTCCCGAGCGGGTCTTGGGCAGCTCGTGGACGACGCCGAGACTCAGCGCTCCGAAGCGTGCGGAGATGGAGTCGAGAGCTCCGCCTTGGTTCCCCTCGTAAATGAATGCCGCCTGAAGGGCGTCGGTGCAGCCCGACGTGTCCCAGGTAACTGACACACGTCCGGTGTCGGCACTGTTGACGAAGCCGCTCACGGCGGCGTTCACCTCCCATACCGCAGCATTGCTTGTCACTCCGCTGTCGTAGAGCGAGGTTGTACTGGTGGAGCTGCCATTGAGGTCTTCTGTATAAGCGCGGAAGTTCGACCTCGTACCGCACGATGAGGAGAAGCCAAGAGAGGCGACAGCCCGCGGATCAGTCTGGCCCGCAAAGTCATCGCGCCAATCCCAGCTACCCGTCACATCGACAAGAGGGCTGGTTCCCTGGCGAAAGGAGGTCACAGCCGCCGTGAAAGAATCCTGGGGAGAGTCCCAGCGGCTGCAAGCAAGTCACCTTCGGGGACCGTCGCGTTCTCAGCAAGGGCCTGCTCGGCGCCTTCCGCGGTGGTCGGTCCCGTCGCGTTCGTACTGATTGCGAACTCTCCGCCGATGCTCTCGACAAACTGTTCAAGGCCGACGTAGTCGCCGGGATTCGCCGCCTGGTGCAATGCCGAGCATTCCGAGCACCAAAGCGCCTCCATTGAGAATGGCGCAGGACATCTTGCGAATCGACATAATTATCTCCTCGTTGTTGGTCGGTCACCAGACACGCTTGTTCAACGAGGGACAGGTATCAACCAGCTCGGTTGCATGAGCCGGGAACTGCGAACTAGTTGCCAGGCTCTTCGGAGGTCGAACCGCGACGACCCGGAGTAGCCTTCGGGTCGGCCTGATCTGAACGAGGGGAGCTTAGCTCATCTCGGATCGCCTTCCGAACCACCCCGTACAGCGCGTACAGGACAATCGCGGCGAGCGTGATAAGCAGCACGAGCTGTGTGATCGCGTCCATGACCCTAGGGTTTCACGAATCGCAGCGGCCGGGGACCCGTTGTGAGTCGATCAGAGCGTATCGACTGCCTCCGACACGACGACGGACGCCAGCGGCGCATCGATTGCGGTCCGGCACCCGTCGTGAAAAGGAACTACTTGCCGGTGACCTGACCCTTGATCGTGCTCATGACCATCGTGTCTGCCAGCGTTGTCGTGTCACCGACCTCGCGGCCTTCGGCCACGTCGCGGAGGAGTCGCCTCATGATCTTGCCGCTTCGCGTCTTCGGGAGCTCCGACACGAGGTAGATGTCGCGGGGGCGCGCGATCGGGCCGATCTGGTCACCAACCCACGCACGGAGCCCGCTCACGAGCGTGTCGTGGTCGGTCAGCGCGTCCTTGTGGGCATCCTTGATGCAGACAAAAGCGACGACCGCCTGGCCGGTGGTCTCGTCGGCGGCACCGACGACCGCCGCTTCGGCGACGGCCGAGTGCGAGACGAGAGCCGACTCGATCTCGGCGGTCGAGAGACGGTGCCCCGAGACGTTCATCACGTCATCCACCCTGCCGAGCAGCCAGAGGTCGCCGTCGCGATCGATCCGGGCTCCGTCGCCCGCGAAGTAGCGATCGCCGAACTTCGACCAATAGGTCTCGACGTAGCGCTCCGGGTCGCCCCAGATGCCGCGGAGCATCGACGGCCACGGCTCGGTGATGACGAGCAGCCCGCCCGCGTCTGCGCCGACGGGCCGGCCTTCGTCGTCGACCACGGCGATCGAGACTCCGGGGACCGCCACCTGTGCCGAACCGGGCTTGAGTGTGGTGACGCCCGGCAGTGGGGAGACCATGATCGCGCCCGTCTCGGTCTGCCACCACGTGTCCACGATCGGTGTCCGCCCGCCTCCGATGACGTCGCGATACCAGACCCACGCCTCCGGGTTGATGGGCTCGCCCACGGAGCCGAGCAGTCGCAGGCTCGAGAGGTCGAAACTCTGGGGGATCTGGCGGCCGAGCTTCATGAACGAGCGGATCGCTGTGGGCGCCGCGTAGAGGATCGTCACGCCGTGCTTCTCGACGATCTCCCACCAGCGGCCAGGGTGGGGGCTGTCGGGCGTGCCCTCGTACATCACCTGCGTGGCGCCGTTGGCCAGCGGGCCGTAGACGACGTAGCTGTGCCCGGTGATCCAGCCGACGTCGGCCGTGGACCAATAGACATCGGACTCGGGATGCAGGTCGAAGACGGCGCGATGCGTATACGCGACCTGAGTGAGGTAGCCCCCGCTGGTGTGCAGGATGCCCTTGGGCTTACCGGTCGTTCCACTCGTGTAGAGGATGAAGAGCGGCTGCTCGGCGGGGAACGCCCGCGCGACATGGTCGGCGTCGACCGCCACGATCTCTTCATGCCACCAGAGGTCACGGCCCTCGTGCCAGTGCACATCGTTTCCGCCGCGCCGCACCACGAGCACGTGCTCGACGGTCGACTCCCCCCTGAGTGCGAGGGCGGCGTCGACGGCCGGTTTGAGGGGCGAGACTGCGCCCTTGCGCCACCCGCCGTCGGCGGTGATGACGAGCTTCGCCTCCGCATCGTCGATGCGCGCACGCAGACTCTCGGCGCTGAAGCCTCCGAAGACGACCGAGTGGACGGCGCCCAGGCGCGCGACGGCGAGCATGGCGATCACTGCCTCCGGGACCATCGGGAGATAGATCGCCACGCGATCGCCCGCGCGGATGCCGAGGCTCGTGAGCAGGTTGGCGGCGCGTTTCACCTCGGCCGTGAGCTCGGCATAGGTGATCGAGCGGGAGTCGCCTGGCTCGCCCTCCCAATGGATCGCGACGCGATCACCGTGCCCTGCGATCACATGGCGGTCGAGGCAGTTGTAAGCGACGTTCAGCTCGCCATCGTCGAACCACGTCGCGAAAGGAGGCTCGCTCCAGTCGAGGATGCGAGTGAAGGGACGGTGCCAGTGCACCAGCTCTCGGGCACGGGCGGCCCAAAAGGCGAGTCGGTCGCGGGCCGCCTCCTCGTAGAGCCCGGCATCCGCGACGGCGTCTGCGGCGAAGGCAGGGGGAGGCGGGAACCGGCGCGACTCGTTCAAAAGGTGATCGATAGTCGCCGGAACACCGGCTTCGGCGTCGTCGAGGGGGGAGGACATCTGCGATTCGCTCCTTCGCGAGGTCGACCTGTCACCGGCCGGCGCGGTCGGTCTCGACCACCGTAGCGCCAGGGTCCGACAGCGGCCGTCCGGCTTCCAACCCTGAGAGTTGGGAGAGGTTCGGAGAAAAGTCGGCTGAGAGGCTCTTCCGGACTTGGCGAAATCTGGAGTGTGGCGTACTCTTACACACGGCCGAATGAACTTCGGTCTCAGCGGCGCAAGTGATTCCCCCCAATCCAGCGCCGCCGAGGCGGCACCCGTTCCCCCCAATGGGTGCCGCCCCCTTCTTTTTCCTCGGACCGCTCAGGCGGTAGCTGAGACTGCTGGTCGCCACCGCTCGAGCGCTGCTCGCGGAAGCGCATCGTGGTGTGCGCCTGGTGCGCATCGTGGCTTCTCCACAGAGACCGATTCGGCGTTCTGTCCACCGATCGGAGGGGACGCCCTCGCCGAGGCCTGAGTCCGACCTACCGTGCCGGAATGAGTGCAGACTTCGTCCCCCTGGTCCCCGAGGAGTACCGCCGGACGGCCGCGAACGAGCCGGCGGCGCGAGCGTCGGCCGAAGCCCTGGGCCCGCTGGCGCCCTACGCCGCCGACCCGGCGGTCACCGACCTCTTCGTCAACGGCGGCTCAGGCCTCTGGATCGACCGAGGCGGCGGGGCCGAGCGCGATCGGCGCTGGAGTGTCGACGACGCCGGCGTTCGACGCCTCGCGGTGGCATTGGTCGCCGCGGGAGGACGTCATGTCGACGAGGCGAGCCCGTGCGTCGACGTACGCCTGCGCCACGGCGTCCGCGTTCATGTGGTGTTGCCGCCTGTGGCGACGGGCGGGACGCAGATCTCGGTGCGGCTCCCCCGAGCGGAGACGTGGAGCCTCGACGATCTGCGCGAGGCCGAGATGATCGACCAGGCGGGGCTGCACCTCCTGCATCGAGCCGTCGACGCGCGGTGGAATCTGTTGGTCACCGGCGCGGGAGGCTCGGGCAAGACCACCCTCCTCGGCGCCCTGCTCGGCCGTGCGCCCGCCCACGAGAGGATCGTCGCGATCGAAGACGTGGGGGAGCTGCGCCCGGCCCATCCCCACGTGGTCTCGCTGGAGTCGCGCCAAGCGAATCTCGAGGGAGCCGGCGGCATCGGCCTCGACCGGCTCGTCCGGGAGGCGTTACGCATGCGTCCGGACCGCCTCGTGCTCGGAGAATGCCGTGGTGTCGAGCTGCGCGAGTTGCTCTCGGCCCTCAACACGGGGCACGACGGAGGCGCCGGCACTCTGCACGCCAATTCGCTCGCCGACGTGCCCGCGCGGCTCGAGGCGCTCGGCGCCTTGGCGGGCATGGGGCCGGAGGCGATCGCGAGGCAGACGGTCAGCGCCATCGATCTGGTGCTGCATCTCGAACGCGCGCGCGGGCGGCGACGACTTGCCGCCCACGGCCGCTTCGCGCTCGATGCCGCAGGCCGGCTGCGGGTCGAGGAAGGCGGGCTGCCGCTCCGATCACGGTCGGACCGATGAGCCGCGCGGAGGGACTCGACGAAGTCGCGGCCGTGGTGCAGAGGTTGTCGGTCCTCCTCGCCGCGGGAGTCGCCCCTGCGTCGGCGCTGGCGCACCTCGCCGCCGTGGTCGGTCCGGGCGCCGCGGCCGCGCGGAGGCGGCGGCTCCTGCGCGCGGTCGCGGTCGAGGCGGGGCGCGGCCGAGACGTGACGGAGGCGATCCTGCGGGGGGCGCCTGCGGCGCGGTTGGGCACGCCCCGCGGAGTCTGGCGCACGATCCCCGTGAGGCGCCGACGCTTCGTCGGCGCGTCGAGTCGAGGCGACGAAGAGGCGGGCGCGTGGGCGGCGCTCGCCGCAGCGTGGAGGGTCGCGTCCGATTCGGGCGCGCCCGTCGCCGCCGCGCTCGCCGAGTTGGCGGAGTCGATGCGAGAACTGGCACGAGCCCGTCGCGACATCGACGTGGCCCTGGCCGGTCCGGCGGCCACGGGGCGTGTGGTGGGTGCCCTCCCGATCGTCGCCCTCGGATTCGGCGGGCTGCTCGGCTTCGACGTCATCGGCGTCCTCACGGGCACGCTGCCCGGCGTCGTCTGTCTCGCTGGCGGACTGATGCTGATGGCCACGGCCCAGCTGTGGACACGTCGTCTGGTGAGAGGGGCGTCGCCCACGGACCCTGCGCCGGGCCTTGCGTTGGACCTGCTCGCCGTGGCGCTCGCCGGAGGCTCCTCGGTCGGCGGCGCACGTGACCGGGTGCTCGCGGCGCTCGACGACTGCGGCCTCGCCGCCGGCGTAGGAACCCTCGACGCGGCTGAAGCGGTGCTCGGGCTGTCGAGCGCTGCGGGGGTACCCGCCGGTCGCCTCCTGCGCAGCGAAGCGGCGCTGACCCGAGTGCGGGCGGCGTCCGCCGCCCGGGAGCGGGCCGCTCGTCTGGGGGTGACGCTCATGCTCCCGTTGGGGGTGTGCGTTCTCCCGTCGTTCCTGTTGCTCGGGGTCGCCCCGATGGTGATCGCGGTCCTCTTCTCGACCTTCGCGGTAGCGGCATGATCCCCTCCACAGTGGGGAACGTCCGATGTTGTCCACCGATCCGTTTGCGACTGTCGTGCGGGAGGTGCGTGTCGACGATGCTCGTTGCGGGGCGGACGAAGCGGGGCAGGGATGGAGCGGAACGATGAACGGAATGAGGACCGACAGTGGGCTCGGGGTGGGGATAGCCGCCGCGCGGCGACTCGGGGACGCGCGGAGCGGGCGGCTCGGAGACCGAGTTCTGCGGAGGCTGCGCGAGGACGAGGGATCGGCGACCGCTGAGTACGCGATCGCGACAATGGCCGCGGTGGGCTTTGCCGGGCTCCTCGTCGTCATCCTCAAGGGAGACGAGGTGCGGGGCATCCTGACCGAGTTGGTGACCCGCGCTCTGACGGCCGCGGGGTGAGGGCGCGGCTCCGCAGGGCGCTCAGCGCGGACCAAGGCTCCGCCACAGCCGAAATGGCGGTAGTGCTCCCTGCGGTCGTGGTCGTCCTCGCGCTGTGCCTCGGGTCGGTGGCCGCGTCCGCACACTATGTGCGACTGGTCGATGCGGCTGCCGACGCGGCACGGTCGGCGGCACGCGGGGACGATCCGGCGCTCCCCGTCGAGCGGGCGCAGCTCGGAGCGACGGTCGCGACCACCGAAGAGGACGGACTCGTCTGCGTCCGGGTGACGGCAGAGCTCCGGCCGGTCCCGACCCTGGGCCTACCGGTCGCCGTGCGGTCGTGCGCGTTAGGAGGAGGCGGATGAGGCGCGCGACCGCCTGGGGCGCGTGCGCGCCTCCGACCGACGGCGAAGAGGGGTCGGCCGCCGTCGTCGCCATCGGGGTGGTCGTGGGGACGATCCTCGTCACCACCGCGGTCCTCGGAGGCTGCGCAGGTGTCGTGGGCCACCAGCGTGCGGTGGCAGCGGCTGACGCGGCGGCACTCGCGGCGGCAGATGTCGCCTCCGGGCTCGTCCCCGGCGAGCCCTGCTCCGCAGCGGCGAAGGTCGCGCGGGCCGACGACGCCGACGTCTCTTCGTGCGTGATCGAAGAGAGGGAGGTCACCGTCTCGGTGGAGGTCGGCGTGGGCCCGCTCGTGCTTGCGGCGCGATCGCGGGCGGGCCCTCCTCCGTGAGCGCACGCCGCTGCCACGAGGTCGGGCGGCCCGGAGCGCACGTCGCTTCTGCGGTGGGCATGGTCGGGCCTCCAGAAGGAGGAGCGGGTCGTCGGGACCCGCAGATGACGGGTCCCGACGGCAGACGGCTCTCGGCGTGCCCGAGTCGCCTCGATCCGTGTCAGTCGGAGCTGAGACGCTGATAGCGGTAGGCGGCGGCCGTCGGACGCGCACCCGCCCCCTCATCGTGTTCGAGCGAGCCGGCGAGCAGGTAGATGTAGTGCGACCCGGCCCGGCTGCCCGGGATCTCGAGGCGGGCGGCAGGTGCCGACTCGCCGTCGTAGGGGCGCCGGACGGTCTTGCCCTCCAGCGGGCCGTCGACGAGCTTCGCGGTGTAAGAGGGAGCGGTGGTGGTGTGCGTCGTTGCCATGCCCCTCATCATGCGCCGATCCAGGCTCCGCGTCACCGGTTGCGCGCCCCCGATTTGTCAGACGCCCAGCTCTTCCGAAGCGCATTCGCCGACTCCGCCCGCCCGCCGCACGGGCGGGACGCCCCGCGTCAGTGTGTATGGTGTGCCTGTCGGGCCCCCGAAGCCGACGTGAACGCCACGGTGTTCCCCCCGAGCGGTCGCCGCAGACCGCCTCCCCCGGAGAGGGGGACTCGTCGGACTCCCCGATCGTCCGACCCGACATCATCAACCGAGGAGAACTGTGTCCGGCACGAAGAAGCTGGTGATCGTCGAGTCGCCGGCGAAAGCCAAGACCATCGCCCAGTACCTGGGCGACGGCTACGAGGTGCTCGCCTCCGTCGGGCACATCCGCGACCTCATCGAGCCCAAGAACCTCCCTCCGGAGCTCAAGAAGGGCCCGCTCGGCAAGTTCTCGGTCGACGTCGAGAACGGCTTCGAGCCTTACTACGTCGTCTCGGACCAGAAGAAGAAGACGGTCGCCGACCTCAAGCGGGCACTGAAGAACGCCGACGAGCTCTACCTCGCCACTGATGAGGATCGCGAAGGCGAGGCCATCGCGTGGCACCTCCTCGAGGAACTCAAGCCGAAGGTCCCGGTCCACCGGATGGTCTTCCACGAGATCACCAAGGACGCCATCCAGAAGGCACGCGAGAACACGCGTGACATCGACACCTCTCTCGTCGACGCTCAAGAGACGCGTCGAATCCTCGACCGTCTCTACGGCTACGAGATCTCGCCCGTCCTCTGGAGGAAGGTCGGCCCGGGCCTCTCGGCGGGCCGCGTGCAGTCGGCCGCCACTCGCCTCGTCGTCGACCGCGAGCGCGAGCGACTCGCCTTCATCTCGGCGAGCTATTGGGACCTCGCCACCGTGCTCGCCCCCGAGTCGGATGCATCGGTGAGCTTCGATGCACGCTTGGCGCGACTCGACGGCAAGCGGATCGGCAGCGGGCGCGACTTCGACGACCGCGGACAGCTCAAGGGCGACGTCACCGTCCTCGACGAGCAGGGCGCGACGGCCCTCGCCCAAGCCCTTCGCGACCCCGCGACCACGGTGAGGGTCTCGAACCTCGAGTCGAAGCCGTACTCCCGTCGTCCCGCGGCCCCTTTCACGACGTCCACGCTCCAGCAGGAGGCGGCGCGCAAGCTCCGCTTCTCGGCGCGCCAGACGATGAGCGTCGCGCAGTCGCTCTATGAGAACGGCTACATCACCTACATGCGCACCGACTCTCCCGCGCTTTCGCAGCAGGCGCTCAACGCCGCGCGCTCCCAGGCCGCCGCACTGTACGGCGCCGAGACCGTCCCCGAGAAGCCGCGCGTCTACTCGGGCAAGAACAAGAACGCACAGGAGGCGCACGAGGCGATCCGTCCCGCGGGCGAGACCTTCCGCACCCCGGACCAGCTCTCGGGGACCCTCCGCGGAAACGACCTCCGCCTCTACGAGCTGATCTGGAAGCGCACGGTCGCCTCCCAGATGGCCGACGCAAAGGGATCGACCGCCACGGTCACCTTGCTCGCCAACCCTGCGGGCGACACCGCCCAGGCCGCCGAGTTCACCGCCTCCGGCACGGTCATCACCTTCCGGGGCTTCCTGCTCGCGTACGAGGAGGGCCGCGACGAGGAACGGCACGGGACGCGCGACGAGAAGGACGCCAAGCTGCCTCCGCTCGAGGTCGGGCAAAGCCTGATCGTCTCGGAAGTAGAGGCGAAGGGTCACGAGACGTCGTCACCTCCGCGCTACACCGAGGCCAGCCTCGTGAAGGCGCTCGAGGAGCTCGGCATCGGCCGCCCCTCGACCTATGCCTCGATCATCTCGACGATCGTCGACCGCGGGTACGTGACTCCGCGGGGGACGGCTCTCGTGCCGAACTGGATCGCCTTCTCGGTCGTGAGGCTGCTGGAGGACTTCTTCTCGGACCTCGTCGAGTACGACTTCACCGCCGAGATGGAGGGCGACCTCGACAAGATCGCGGGCGGCGAAGAGGACCGGGTCGACTGGCTCACCCGCTTCTACTTCGGCGGAGGCTCGCATCCCGGTCTGCGCCACGTCGTCGACAACCTGGGCGAGATCGACGCGAAGAGCATCAACTCGGTGCGGATCACCGACGACATCACTCTGCGAATCGGCAAGTACGGACCCTATCTCGAGGTCGCCGAGGAGGGTCAGGAGACCCCCCGCCGGGTCAACCTGCCGCTCGAGCTCGCGCCCGACGAGCTCACGCCCGCAAAGGCGCAAGAACTCATCGACGCCCCCGTCCAGACCGATCGCGTGCTCGGCAGCAACCCCGAGAACGGCAAGATCGTCGTGGTCAAGGACGGACGATTCGGCCCCTATGTGACCGAGACCGATCCGGATGCCGAGCCCGCCGCGGATCCCGCCACCGGAGAGGTCCTCGAGGCCACGACGGCACCCGCCAAGCGCGGGGCCAAGAAGCCTGCCGTGGTCAAGCCGCGCACCTCCTCGCTGTTCAAGTCGATGGACGTCGCGTCGATCGATCTCGCGACGGCTCTGCGACTGCTGGATCTGCCGCGAACGGTGGGCGAGGATCCGGAAACGGGCGAGCCGATCACCGCGCAGAACGGCCGCTACGGCCCGTACCTGAAGAAGGGGACGGACAGTCGCTCGCTCACGAGCGAGGACCAGATCTTCGAGGTCGAGCTCGCGGAGGCACTCGAGGTGTTCGCCCAGCCCAAGTACGGGGCGCGCCGGGCCTCCAGCGCCCTCAAGGAGTTCGAGGCCGACCCGGTCAGTGGCAAGCCGATCCGCATCCGCGACGGACGCTTCGGCCCCTACGTGACCGACGGCGAGACGAACGTCACGATCCCCAAGGGGCAGGCGATCGAGGAGATCGACTTCGAGCAGGCCGTGCAGATGCTCGCCGACAAGCGCGCAAAGGGCCCCGCGAAGAAGGCGCCCGTCAAGCGGGCCCCGGCCAAGAAGCCGGCTGCGAAGACCGCGGCCGCGAAGACGACGACTGCAAAGAAGACCGCTGCGAAGACAACGGCCGTGAAGCCCGCCTCCGCGCGCGCCACGACGAGGAAGGCCGCCCCGGCGGCCGACGCCCCGGCTGCGACCGAGTCGTGACCGGGCTCTTCGTCACCCTCGAGGGAGGCGACGGCGCCGGCAAGACGACGCAGGCGCAGCTCCTCGAGGAGTGGCTCGTCGGCCGCGGTGAGCGCGTCCTCCGCACCCGCGAGCCCGGCGGGACGGAAGTAGGGGTGCAGATCCGGGAGATCGTCCTCCACCATCGGGGCGAGGTCGATCCCCGGGCGGAGGCGCTCCTCTACGCCGCGGACCGCGCCCAGCACATCGGGACGCTCGTGCGCCCCGCGCTCGAACGCGGCGAGGTCGTGATCCAGGATCGCTACATCGACTCCTCCGTCGCCTACCAGGGCGCCGGCCGCGTCCTCGATGCTGCGGAGGTTCGCACCCTCTCGGAGTGGGCGACGCACGAGCTGCGGCCAGACCTCACGGTTCTCCTCGACCTCGATCCGACTGCCGCGCGGTCGCGGCTCGTCGCCGCCCAGAAGCGCTTCGACCGACTCGAAGCCGAGAAGGCCGAGTTCCACGAGCGCGTGCGTGCCGGGTTCCTCCAGATCGCCGCGGAGGATCAGGAACGCGTACTCGTCCTCGATGCGAGCGCGGCGATCGACGACATCGCGACGGCGATCCGCGCGCGTGTCGCGGAGCTGCTCGATCACGGACGCCCTGTCGGTGGTCGCGGCTAGCGTGGACTCATGACCGTCTGGAGCCAACTCGTCGGGCAGGAGCACGCCATCGGCGCCCTGCAGGACGCCTCGACGCCACGCGACGAGCGCGGAGCCGAATCGGGCTCCATGACGCACTCCTGGCTGCTCACCGGTCCTCCCGGCTCGGGCCGGTCGAACCTCGCCTACGCGTTCGCCTCCGCCCTGCTCTGTCGGCGCGGCGGCTGCGGGGAGTGTCCGGACTGCCGCCAGGTCGCGGCGCGGTCGCACCCCGACCTCGCCGTCCTCACGACCGAGCGCGTCGTCATCACGATCGACGAGGTCCGTCGGCTCGTCGCGAGCTCCCAGTACTCACCGTCGGTGTCGCGCTATCGCGTCATGATCATCGAAGACGCCGACAGGATGAGCGAGCGAACCTCCAACGTGCTGCTCAAGGCACTCGAGGAGCCGCCGGAGCGCACGGTCTGGATTCTCTGCGCGCCGAGCGAAGCCGACCTCTTGCCGACGATTCGCTCGCGCGTGCGCTCGGTGCGTCTCCGGGTACCGAGCATCGACGACGTCGCGGGCCTGCTTCAGCGTCGCGACGGAGTCGACGCGGCGACGGCGGAACGTGCCGCCCGCCAGGCGCAAAGCCACATCGGCATGGCGCATCGGCTTGCAACCGATGCGAACGCCCGCGAGCGGCGCGCCGAGACGCTCCACATCGCCCTCCACCTCCGCGGGGTCTCCGATGCCGTCCTCGGAGCGGCACGCCTGATCGAGGTCGCGACCGACGACGCGAAGGCGATCACCCTCGAACGCGACGACGCCGAACGACAGCAGGCGCTGCGGTCCCTCGGCGTCGAGCCCGGCGGCACGGTGCCCGCCCAGCTCCGCTCACAGTTGCGCGCCCTCGAAGAAGACCAGAAGCGGCGTGCCACCCGCAGCCTGCGCGACGGCCTCGACCGCATCCTCGTCGACCTGCTGTCGCTCTACCGCGACGTGGTGCGCCTCCAGCTCGGAGCGCCGGGCGGGGTGATCAACGAGGAGGTGCGTGTCGAGATGACAGCGCTCGCCCGCTCCACGTCGCCCGAGAAGACCCTCGCGGTCCTCGATGCCATCACGACCGCGCGCGAGCGGATCGACGCCAACGTGTCCCCGGTCCTGGCGCTCGAAGCAATGCTCGTGACCGCCGCCCGCCGAGCGGTGGCGGCGTGATGCGCGCGCGTCGCTGGTGGTCGCTCGCCGTCCTCGCTGCCGCCGCATCGCTGTTGAGCGCCTGTCTCGCGCCCGGGCCGACGGTGAACCGAACCTCCACCCCCGCGCCGCAGTCGGTCGACGCCGAACTCGCGCCGTACTACTCGCAAGTGCTCGTCTGGGACGACTGCGGCGATGAGGCCCTCTGCGCCGACGCCACCGTTCCCCTCGACTGGAACGACCCCGGCGGTGCGACCGCCACCATCGCCCTCCTCCGCCGACCGGCCACGGACGGCCATCCGCTCGGCTCGCTCCTCGTGAACCCGGGCGGCCCCGGCGCCTCCGGAGTCGACTTCATCCGTACGAGCGTCGGATACGCCGTGGACTCCGCGCTCGCCGCGCGCTACGACATCGTCGGATTCGATCCTCGAGGCGTCGGAGCCTCCACCGCCGTCTCGTGCCTCGACTCGGCGGCACTCGATTCGTATCTGTACGACATCACGCCGGGCACACGCGGAAGCGACGCATGGATCCAGGCGCAGACCGCCTCCGCCGACGCCTTCGCGGCGGGATGCGAGCAGCGCAGCGGGCCGCTCCTCGCCCAGCTCGGCACGACGAGCGCGGCCCGAGACCTCGACGTCGTGCGTGCGGCCCTCGGCGATCAGACACTGAGCTACCTCGGCTACTCATACGGCACGTTCCTCGGCGCCACCTACGCCGGACTCTTCCCCGATCGTGTGGGACGTCTCGTGCTCGACGGCGCCATCGATCCCGCCGCGAGCTCCTCCGACGTGGTGCTCGAGCAGGCGAAGGGGTTCGAGAGCGCCTTGCGGACGTACCTCGCCGACTGTCTCGGCTCCGCCGGCTGCCCGTTCACCGGTTCGGTCGACAGCGCGATGGCAGACGTGCGCGCCCTGCTCGACCGCGTCGACGTGTCCCCGATTCGCGCGAACGACGGCCGGGAACTCGGCGCGAACACGCTCGTCACCGCCATCGTCTACCCGCTCTACAGCGCCGAGGGCGGGAAGAACCTCAGCGAGATGCTCACGGACGTCCGCCGCGGCAGCGCCGATCTCGCGTTTCAGTACGCGGACGCCTACAACGGTCGAACCTCCGACGGCAGCTATCCCGAGAACACCACCGAGGCGTTCCTCGCGATCAACTGCGTCGACTACTCCTACGACGCCGACCCTGTCGCCATGCGGGCCAACGAGACCGCGCTCGTCGCCGCGGCACCGACCATCGGCCGCTACATGGCGTACGGCGACATCCTCTGCGGCCGTTGGCCGGTCGCCTTCACGGGCACGCGGGCGCCGATCACGGCCGCGGGCTCCGCCCCGATCCTCGTCGTCGGCACGACGAACGACCCCGCGACCCCCTACGTCTGGGCGCAGGCGTTGGCCGGCGAGCTCGAGGCGGGGCACCTCGTGACCTACACGGGCGAGGGGCACACCGCTTACAACAAATCGAACTCGTGCGTGAACGACGCGGTCGACGCCTACCTTCTCGAGGGCACCGTGCCTGCGAAGGACCCGCAGTGTTGAGCGAGCGGGAGCGGCCGGGACTGCGCGAACGCAAGCGCATCGCGACGCGGAGGGCGATCGAGATCGCCGTGTTGCGCCTCGCGAGCGAGCGTGGCCCGGAGCGCGTCACGATCGAGGACGTGTCGCGCGAGGCCGACGTCTCGACGCGCACGTTCTTCAACTACTTCGCCTCGAAGGAGGACGCGCTCGTCGGCGGTCTTCCCGTGATCGGGGATGAGACCGCTACGGCGTTCCTCTGCGGGACCGGGGCCGTACTCGACGACCTCCAGAAGGTGTTCGTCGCCGCGATGGAGGAGCCGCTCGAACAGGACCACGAACTGCATGTCCTCCGGCGGGCGCTGTTCCGCGAGCATCCGCACCTCGTCGGGCTCAAGATCGCGGGGATGCGCGAGTTCGAGCTCGCGATCGAAGGGCTCGTCGTCGAGAGGCTCGCACGCGGTGCCGACTCTCCCGAGGAGGTGCGCAGTCGGGCGCGGATGCTCACGCTCCTCGGGCTCGCCGCCGTGCGGCACGCCTGGGCGGCCTGGGTCGACCACGACGGTCGGGAAGCGCTCGCCGGACGCATGGCCAGCTCGTTCGACGAACTGCGCACCGTCCTCCGCTGAGGTCGCCGTCGACGATTCACGGCCGGGCCGGCGAGCAGGCTATGCTGTGTACTCGTGTCCGGGGCCGAGGCTCTGCGTCACGCCGCCTTAGCTCAGTCGGCAGAGCGTCTCACTCGTAATGAGAAGGTCGTGGGTTCGATTCCCACAGGCGGCTCCCTGTCTTCCACAGACTCCCTGTCTTCCACAGACTTGTCGTCATCCACAGACTCGTCCCGCGAAGCTCTGCACCGTCCAGCCAGCCCACGTCTGTGGCGATTACCATGGCCCGGATGACCGCGACCCCTTCCCCTCGGCTCCGGCTCGCGGCGATCGTCTCGGCTCTCGTGGTCGGGGCGCTCACCCTCGGAGCCGGCGCCTTCGCCATCGGATCGACACTCGGCCGCGACTCCGAGCCGGTCTCGATCGGATCCCCGTCCCCCACGGCCACCCCGCCTCAGGAGCCGACCGCCACCGACCGGCCCGCCGCTGACGAGACTCCGCGGCCCGTGCGCACGTGCTCCGTCGCCGAGCTCGCTGCGGATCCCCGCCTGGGATCGATGCAGGCGCGGGTGGTGGACGCCACGAGCGGTGAGGTGCTCTTCGACCGCGGCGGAACCACCGCCTCGCGCACCGCCTCCGCCCTGAAAGTGCTGACGGCCGCCGCGGCCCTCGCCGTACTGGGGCCGGAGACACGGATCCCGACCACGGTCGTGCGCGGCGAGACACCCGGGAGCATCGTCCTGGTCGGCGGCGGCGACCTCACTCTCAGTCGTCTCCCGAGCGGCCAGGAGTCGAGCTACGCGGGCGCGGCGCACCTGGACGACCTCGCCGCGCAGGTCGAGAGCGCCTGGGAGACCGACGCCGGGACGGCGGGCACCCCGATCACCTCGGTGGTGCTCGACGGATCGCTGTACGCGGGCGAGACCTGGCAGCCGAGCTGGAACCGCAAGGAGCAGACAGACGGCTACATGCCCGAGATCACGGCTCTCCAGGTCGACGGTGACCGCGAGGACCCGACGCGTCCCACCTCCGAGCGCGGAACGGACCCGATCGGGCGGGCGGGAGAGGCGTTCGCCGACGAGTTGTCCGGTCCCGTCGACGTCGTGCGCGGCACCGCTCCGGCGGGATCCGCGGTGTTGGGTACCGTCGAGTCGGCTCCTGTCGCGGCCCTGGTGCAGCAGATGCTGCTCGTCTCGGACAACGCCATCGCCGAGATGCTCGCCCGGCTCGTGGCCATCCGCACTGGCGCCGGGAACACGTTCGCCGCCGAGCAGGCGGGGATGGTGCGGGGCCTCTCCGGGTATGGAGTCGACACCAGCGGCGTCACCGTCGTCGACGGCTCGGGCTTGAGCGACGACAATGCGATCACGCCCTCCTTCTTCACCGAGCTGCTGCGTCACGTTCAGGCCAGGGAGGGATCGCTCGGCGTGCTGCTGGACGGGCTCCCCGTCTCGGCGCGGACCGGATCGCTCTCCTACTCCGACCGCTTCGCCGGCGACAACGCCGTGGCAGCTGGCGCGGTCCGCGCGAAGACAGGGTGGATCGACACCGGCTACACGCTCGCGGGAGTGGTCTCGGCGCAGGACGGTGCCACGCTGACGTTCGCGGTCTACGCTCTGGGCGAGGTGGACGACTCCGCGAAAACCGCCATCGACACTCTCGTGACGGGGTTCTATCGCTGCGGCGGCTCGCTCTCCGACTCCTGATCTGAAAGGACCACGATGACCACGGCTCTCCTCATCGTCGACGTGCAGAACGACTTCACCGAGGGGGGAGCGCTCGCCGTTGCGGGCGGTGACGCCGTCGCCGGGCGCATCTCGGCGTACCTGAGCGCCACCCGGTACGACACGGTGCTCGCCTCGCGCGACTGGCACGACGGCGACTCGGACAACGGGGGTCACTTCGCCACCGAGCCCGACTTCGTCGACACCTGGCCGGTCCACTGCGTCGCGGGTACGGCCGGCGCCGACTATCACTCGGCCCTCGACCTCGCGGCGGTCGATGTGCACATCCGCAAGGGCCAGGGGCGGCCCTCGTACTCGGCGTTCGAAGGAGTGACGAGTGAGGGGGAATCGGTGCCGGAGCTTCTCGTGCGCCTCGGGGTGACCGAGCTCGACGTGGTCGGCCTTGCGACGGACTACTGCGTCCGCGCCTCCGCTCTCGATGCGCGGTCGGAGGGGATCGCGGTGCGCGTTCTCGACGATCTCGTCGCCGGCGTCTCGGAGGAGGGCAGCGCGGCGGCCTTGCGCGAGATCGCCGCGGCCGGTGTCCGGGTCGAGCGCTCCCACTGACCGCGGCATCATCCCTCCCCAGCCTGACGGTGGCGGAGTTGTCCACGGATTCGCGGCCATCTCGTGGTCGAGCGGAATCGCCGCCTACACTGAAAGGACGAAAAGCTCCTCCTGGCGCGGCTCTCGCGCTCCGATCCGAAGAGAAGGCTGCCTCCCGTGACTGAATCCGTTGTCCGTGGTTCTGCCGAGCGCAGCGCCGCCGAGATCGCGCTGCTCGCGCGAGTGCCATCGAAGCTCCTCATCGGCGGGGCGTGGGTCGATGCATCGGGCGGGCGAGTCCTCGACGTGGAGGACCCGTCGACCGAGAAGGTCCTGGCGTCGGTCGCCGATGCGACTCCCGACGACGGGCTCCGAGCCCTCGACGCTGCCGTCGCTGCGGGGGAGGAGTGGGCCGCGACACCGCCTCGCGCTCGGGGTGAGATTCTCCGCCGGGCGTTCGACCTCCTGCAGGAGCGCAAGGACGACTTCGCGCTGCTCATGAGCCTCGAGATGGGCAAACCTCTCGCGGAGGCACGGGGCGAGGTCGCCTACGGTGGCGAGTTCCTCCGCTGGTTCAGCGAGGAGGCGGTGCGGATCTCGGGTCGCTACGGGGTGAACCCCGAGGGCACCGGGCGGATGATCGTCTCGCAGCACGCGGTCGGTCCGTGCTACCTCATCACGCCGTGGAACTTCCCCTTGGCGATGGCCACCCGCAAGATCGCACCGGCGCTCGCGGCCGGCTGCACCGTCGTGGTGAAACCGGCCGAGTTGACTCCGCTCACCACCCTCGCCTTCGCCGCCCTGCTCGGCGAGGCAGGGCTCCCCGATGGGGTGATCAACGTCATCACGACCTCGCAGGCGGGTGCGGTCTCGGAGCCTCTCCTCGCCGACCGGAGACTGCGGAAGCTGTCCTTCACCGGCTCGACTCCCGTCGGCCGCACCCTGCTCCGGCAGGCGTCCGAGAACGTGCTGCGCACCTCGATGGAACTCGGAGGCAATGCGCCCTTCCTCGTGTTCGAGGATGCCGATCTCGAGCGCGCGGTCGAGGGGGCGATGCAAGCGAAGTTCCGTAACATCGGTCAGGCCTGCACCGCCGCCAACCGTTTCTTCGTCCACGAGTCGGTCGCCGAGGAGTTCGCCCAGCGGGTGACCGAGAGAGTGAGCGCCCTGACGCTCGGCCGCGGCAGCGAGTCGGGAGTCTCCGTCGGCCCGCTGATCGACGACCGCGCCGTCGCGAAGGCGCGCTCGCTCGTCGAGGACGCTCTAGAGCGTGGTGCGCGGCTCCGCGTCGGCGGCGGCATCGTCGAGGGCTCCGGGCACTTCTTCGAGGCGACGGTCCTCACGGACGTCCCCACGGGCAGCGAGCTCCACCACACGGAGATCTTCGGACCGGTGCTGGCGATCACGACGTTCCGCGACGAGGATGACGCCGTCGCCCTCGCGAACGACACGGAGTTCGGCTTGGTGTCGTACGTCTTCACGCGCGACCTCGCGAGAGGCCAGCGGATGATCGAGCGTCTGGCGACGGGGATGATGGGGCTCAACGTCGGCGTCGTGTCCAACGCAGCTGCTCCGTTCGGCGGCGTCAAGCAGTCCGGGCTCGGGCGCGAAGGCGGCCTCGAGGGCATCCACGAGTACCTCGACACCAAGTACACGCTCACCCCCGACCCGTTCGGCTGAGCGATGGAGCGGATCGAGGTCACCTCGCTCGAGGACCCCCGGCTGCGCGACTACGCGCACGCCACTGACGTCGCCCTCAAGAACGCGCGCGGCGCGCACGGGCTCTACATCGCCGAGTCGGGGCTCGTACTGGAACGGGCTCTGGCGGCTGGGCACCGGCCGCGCTCCGTGCTCGCACTCGGCGGCTCCGTCGCTGAGGCGGAACGACTCCTCGGCGCTCTCGACGTGCCTGTGTTCACCGGGCCGGGCGAACTCCTCGCGGAGCTCACCGGCTACACGCTGCACCGCGGACTCATCGCGGCGATGAACAGGCCGGAGCTGCCCCACCCCTCCGAGGTCCTCCGCGGCGCGCGACGAGTTGTCGTGCTCGAGGACGTCGTCGATCCGACGAACGTGGGCGCCATCTTCCGCTCGGTCGGAGCGATCGGCGCGGACGCCGTGCTCGTCACCCCGCGCTGCTCCGATCCGTTCTACCGCCGGGCCATCCGGGTCAGCATGGGCACCGTCCTCCAGGTGCCCTGGACCCGTGTGGGCGACTGGGACAGCACGACGCGCCTTCTCCACTCTGCGGGCTTCTCGATCGCCGCGATGGCGCTCACCCCCGAGGCGATACCGCTGCGGGAGTTCGCCGCGCGTGCCCCCGACCGGGTCGCTCTCGTGCTCGGCACGGAAGGCGATGGGCTCACCCCCGAAGCTCTGGCCGCTGCTGACGTCGCGGTGCAGATTCCGATGCGGCACGGGATCGACTCGCTCAATGTCGCCGCCGCGAGCGCGGTGGCCATGTGGGCGCTGGCCTGAGAGAGCACGGCGTCGGAGGGACTGGCTCGAGAAGCGAGGCGCGGCGACCGCTCCCGCACGAGGGGGCCGGTCGCGCTCGTCAGGCACTGTCCGAGGGGTCGATCCTCGAAGAGCGCGGAGCGCGGTGGTTGCATCGTCGATGCGCCACGACGCAACGATCCGCGCCGCGGCGCCCCGTGAGGGCGGCTCTGCGGTACGCTCGCCGGACCCTGTCCTTAGGGACATGCTGTCCCAAAGACCACCCTGTCGTCCGGTACCGCACCCTCCTCCCTCGACAGATCCCCTCCCGCGAGCAATCCCTCCCGCGCCACCACTCGCGCCGTGCCCCGCGACCGCCACACTGCCCGGTCTCGAGACGCACCCCGTCCGGCGCCTCGACCCCAACCCCACCCCAGAGTGAGGATGACCATGCCCCAGAGCCTCCGGCGCCGACGTCGCTCCCGCCGCGCCCTCGTCATGCTCGCGCCCACCGTGATGCTCGCCCTCTCGGCATGCGTCGCCTCCCCGGCCGAGGTGCCCGGCGACGCCACGCTGCACTCCACCTCCACGACACCGGGCTCTTCCGGCACCGCCACCGACGATGTCGGCTCGATCGACAGTGCGGCCGTGTCCCGCTTCATCACCAACTGCCTCGCGCGGTACGGCCTGGGCGAGCGCCCGACGCTACCCGCGGACGCGAACGCGGCGGCGACGGCAGCGGCGCAACGCCTCCGCGACCAGTACGACGCGACGTTCACCGACTGCACCGCCGCCGCGCTCGCCACTGCCGCTCCGACTCCCGCCGCTCCGACCACCGACGCAGCGGCTGAGACCGCGACGCCCTCACCCTCTGGCTCGCCCCGCCCGAGTCCGAGCTCCTGATGCGGCTCGACGGAGCAGGCGCACTCGTCGCGGGCGGAGCCTCCGGGCTCGGCGCGGCGACCGCGATCGCGCTCAGCGAGGCCGGCGCCCACGTCACCGTGCTCGACCTGCCCGGGGCGATCGAGGCCGCGCGACTCCCGAACGGCATACGCCTCGTGGTCGGGGACGTGCTCGACACGGCGGCGGTCGACCGTGCGATCGGCGCCGTCAGCGATCTGCGGGTCGCCGTCTGTTGCGCGGGGATCGCGACTCCCGGCCGCCTGCTCGGACGCGACGGCCCGCTGCCGCTCGAGGAGTTCGAGCGTGTGCTCCGGATCAACACGGTCGGCACCGTCAACGTGCTCCGTCTGGCGGCGTCGTCGATCCGCGAGCGCGACCCGATCGAGGGCGAGCGCGGGGTGCTCGTGACCACCGCCTCCATCGCCGCCGTCGAGGGCCAGATCGGCCAGGTCGCCTACGCGGCCTCGAAAGGAGCGGTCGCCGCGCTCACGCTCCCGCTCGCACGCGAGCTCGCCGCGGACCTCCTGCGCATTGTCTGCATCGCTCCGGGCACCTTCGACACGCCCCTCCTCGCCGCTCTTCCCGAGCCGGCGCGGAAGGCGCTGGGCTCGGCGACCCCGCACCCGGCTCGGCCGACCCGCCGAATTCGCCGCCCTCGTGCGGCACGTCGTCGAGAACCCGATGCTCAACGGTGAGGTCATCCGACTCGACGGCGCGCTGCGGCTCCCCCCGCGCTGACGCGCGGCCGGCGGCGACCCACGCCTCCGCTCAGACGAGGAGCTGGTGTTTGGCCAGATCGCGGTAAAGCGGAGTCGACTCGACCAGCTCGGAGTGGGTGCCGACTCCGACGACCTCGCCCTTCTGCAAGACGACGATGTGGTCGGAGTCGACCACTGTCGAGAGCCGGTGCGCGATGACCAGCAGGGTGCGGTTCTCGGCGACGGCGTCGATCGCACGGCGCAGGCGCTGCTCGTTGAGGCCGTCGAGGCTCGACGTCGACTCGTCCAACAGCAGGATGGGCGGGGCGGCGAGCAGGGCGCGGCCGATCGCGAGGCGTTGGCGCTCGCCTCCCGAGAGCATCACCCCGCTCTCGCCGACGGGCGCGTGCAGGCCCAGCGGGTTGCGCTCGAGCACCTCGGTGAGGTTGACGGCCTCGAGTACGCGGAGGCACTCGGTGTCGTCCGCGTCCGGCCGTCCGAGCACGAGGTTCTCGCGGATCGTGCCCGCCAGCACGGGAGCATCCTGCTCGACGTAGCCGATGTGGGCGCGCAGGGCATCACGATCGATGGCGGCGATGTCGACGCCGCCGAGGCGGACGACGCCGGCCTCGGGATCGTAGAAGCGCTCGATCAGCGCGAGGATCGTGCTCTTCCCCGCACCGGACGGACCGACGAGAGCGGTGCGCTTGCCGCGGGGGACGGTGAACGAGACCCCACGCAGGACGGTGCGGTCGCGAGCCTCCGGATCGGCGCTCAGGGCGGCCTCGTCGTAGGAGAACACGACGTCCTCGAACGCGATCGCCTCGTCGGTGACACCGGCGCCGAATCCGCCCGTCGCCGAGTCGCCGTCGCCCTCGATGGGCAGGTCGATGATCTCCTGGATGCGCCCGAGCGCGCCGAGGGCGGAATTGACCGAGGTGATCGCGCCGATGAAGTTGCCCAGCGGCATCACCATCATGAACAGGAAGAGGATGAAGGAGACCAGCTGGGCGATATCGATGGCTCCGGAGGCGACCCGGTAGCCGCCGACGCCGAGCACGGCGAGGAATGCGACCTGCAGGGCGATGCCGGCGACGGGGACGACCAGTGCCGAGACGTGGGCGACGCGGAGGCCGAGGTGGTATGCCTCCGTCGCATGACGGTCGACCACGGCGATCTCACGATCGGTGGCCCCCGCCGCGCGGATCGTGCGGACGGCGCTGATCGCGCGCTCGACCGAGGCCGCCAGATCGCCCACCTTCTCCTGCGCCATGCGGCTGGCGGTGCGGATCCCGCGGCCCAGGGTGAGGGCGAGACCGAGGGCCACCGAGACCACCAGGACGATGATGAGCAGCAGCACCCAGTCGATGATCGCCATGGCCACGAGTGCGCCGACGAACACCAGGGAGCCTGCGATGGAGTCGACGAGCCCCTGGGTGAGCACGGCGCGCAGTAGCGTGGAGTCGGATCCCACTCGTGAGACGAGATCCCCGGTGCGCCGAGCGTCGAACTCGCGGATCGGAAGGCGCAGAAGCCGCGCGACCAGGCGCCGGCGGCTCGAGAGCACGATGCCTTCGCCGGTGCGCTGCAGGAGGTAGTGGGCGAAGCCGGAGATCAGACCGGAGGCGACGACGAGCGCGACGAGCGCCCAGACCAGCGGGCCCAGGTCGAGCCCGTCTTGGACTCGCGTGATGACCTGGCCGACGAGGAGCGGCTGAGCCAGGCTCGTCGCGGCGCCGAGCAGGCTGAGCAGCACGACGATCGACAGGATGCCCCTGTGCTCGAGCAAGTAGGGCACGAGCTGCGAGAAGGAGGCACGAGGCCCGTCGTCCTTGCCGCGGCCAGGCCGCCTCCTGCCGCGCGTGCCGTCGGTCGTGGTGCTCATCGCTCGTTCCTCGCTCATGCCCTGCTTCGTGTGGACCGCCCGCCGGCTGGTACCGAGGCAGAGCACGAACGACGGCCAGGAGACGTTCGCGTCCCGCGCCCGGCACGGGCCTCGGCCCGGTCGAGCTCGACGCGCAGACCGTCGATCGCGCGGAGCGCGGTGATCGGGCCGTCGGCTCCAGCGCTCCTGCGAGAGCCGTGGTCGTGCCGTCGTCCATTGTGCCTCCTCATCGCTGCGAACCCGCCGCGGCGGCCCGGAGACGCGGACGGCCCGCCGGACACTCCCGACGGGCCGTCACTGCCTGCAGCGGAACCGCTTACGACACGTTGTCCGTGTAGGACACGTGACGCGTCTCCTTCGAGATGATCAGAGCGATCAACGTCAACACCGCCGCGGCGCTGAGGTACAGGCCGACCAGCACGGTGCTCCCGCCCGCCGCCTTCCACAGCGCGACGGCGACGATAGGCGCGACCGCCGCTCCGAGGATCGACGCCAGGTTGTACGACATCGCCGATCCGGTGTACCGCACGTTGGTCGGGAAAAGCTCGGGAAGCACGGCGCCCATCGGTCCGAAGGTGAGCCCCATCAGCGTGAAGCCGAGGATGAGGACGGCCATGGCGCCGACGAACCCGCCGCTGAACAGCGGAACGAACAGCAGGCCGAACGCCAGGATCGCCGAGGTGACAACGATCAGGAGGCGACGGCGCCCGAACTTCTCGGCCAGCGGTCCCGAGACGAGGGTGAAGACTCCGAAGAACACCACGCCGACGATCAGCATGAGCAGGAAGTCGTTGCGGGCATAGCCGAGACCGGGCACCGCGCCCGCGTTCGGTGCGGTGCCGTAGGTGAGGGTGAACGTGGTCATCAGGTAGAACAGCACGTAGGTCGCCAGCATGATGAAAGTCCCCAGGATGAGCGGCGCCCAGCTGGTCACGAACACCCGCGCGAGCGGCAGCCTCGCGACCTCGCCCTGCTCCACGACCTTCTGGAACGCCGGCGTCTCGACGAGCGTGAAGCGCACGTACAGGCCGACCGCCACCAGCACCGCGCTCGCGAGGAACGGCACTCGCCAGCCCCAGGCGGCGAAGGTCTCGTCGCTCATGGTGATCGAGAGCACCAAGAACAGCAGGTTCGCGACGATGAAGCCGATCGGCGCGCCCAGCTGGGGGAAGGTGCCGTAGATGGCGCGCTTGCCCGCCGGGGCGTTCTCGGTCGCGAGCAGCGCGGCTCCGGACCACTCGCCGCCGAGGCCCAGCCCCTGGCAGAAGCGCAGCACAACCAGCAGGAACGGGGCGAGGAACTCCCAGCCCGGGGTGAGAGCGGTGGGGAGGCAGCCGATCAGGAACGTCGCGACGCCCATCGTCAGGAGGGAGGCCACGAGCGTGCCTTTGCGACCGATGCGATCTCCGAAGTGCCCGAAGATGATCGAGCCGATCGGGCGCGCGATGAACGCGACTCCGAAGACCGCGAACGAGGCGAGTTGCGCGGTCGTCGCGTCTTCGCTGGCGAAGAACAGCGCCGGGAACACGAGGACCGCCGCTGTCGCGTATGCGTAGAAGTCGTAGAACTCGATCGAGGTGCCGATGAGGCTCGCGAGGATCACCCGGCCACGAGAGTTCTGCGGTGTGGCCGGGGGCGCGTCGGTGACGGGCTGCGAGGAGGGCATAGGGAGGCTCCGTGGGACGAGGGTTCTCCGGAGCCGGCGGGCGGGGCGTCGATCGGGCGTCGCGGGCCGCCGGGGCAGGGGGAGAAGTGACGGGTCGCTCATGACGACCCGTCCACTTTACGCCGTGTTCTCCCAGGTTCAGGCCTCGGCGACCCCACCACGGGGGACGCCCGCGGCCGGTCGGCTTCGATCGCCGCCTAGCTGCGCAGCGACCGCAAGAGCAGCGCGGTCGCGACCGCCGCCTCCGCCGCCTCGCGGCCCTTGTCCTCCTTCGAGCCGGGCAGACCCGCCCGGTCGAGACCCTGCTGCTCGTCGTCGAGCGTGAGCACGCCGAAGCCGACCGGCTTCCCGGTCTGGATCGAGACGTTCGTCAGCCCCGAGGTGGCGGCGTCGGAGACGTACTCGAAGTGCGGAGTGCCGCCGCGGATGATCACGCCCAGAGCGACGACGGCGTCGGCCCCCGCGTCGAGCGCGGCCTTGGAGGCGACGGGCAGCTCGAACGAGCCGGGCACGCGCACCAGCGACCAGGAGGCTCCGGCCTCGTCGAGCGCACGGCTTGCGCCCGCGATCAGGCCGTCGCTGATCTGCTCGTGCCAGGTCCCCGCGATGACCACGACCCGCAGGCCGGCGCCGTCGAGGGGGGAGGTGGTGGGGGCGCCGCTACCGGCCATTGCTACTCCTTCGTGAGGGCACCGACGGTGCCGTGGTCGTCGAGGCCGAGACGGCCGTCGAGGTCGTGTCCCATACGGTCGCGCTTGGTCTCGAGATAGCCCTCGTTGAAGGCGCCCACGCCGACCACGAGGGGAACCCGCTCGAGGACGGAGATGCCGCGATCGGTAAGCTGGCGCACCTTCTCCGGGTTGTTGGTGAGAAGGCGCACCTCGTGGAGGCCCAGATCCTCGAGGATCCCGACCGCCGCGCCGTAGTCGCGCGCATCGGCGGGCAAGCCGAGCGCGAGGTTGGCGTCGAGGGTGTCGAGCCCGTTCTCCTGCAGCCGGTAGGCGCGGAGCTTGTTGATGAGACCGATGCCGCGCCCCTCGTGCCCGCGAAGGTAGACCACGACTCCACCGTCGCGCTGAATCGTGTCGAGCGCCGCGTCGAGCTGCGGGCCGCACTCGCACTTGAGCGAGCCGAAGGCCTCGCCCGTCAGGCACTCGGAGTGGACACGCACGAGCGTCGGCCTGCCTGCGGCGACCTCGCCCGCCAGGATCGCGACGTGATCGGCCCCGGTTTGGCGGTCGCGGTAGGCGCGGAGGCGGAACGGCCCGTGCGTGGTCGGCACGGTGGTCTCGACCTCGAACGCCACCCGGGGGCTCTCGGCGCTCGGCGCCGCAGCGGGCCGCTCACCCTCGGCGTGCAGCTCCTCGAGATAGGCGATGAGGGCCGCGACCGTCGTGACCGGCACGCCCTCTCGCTCGCCGAGCGCGATGAGGCCGGGGAGACGCATCATCTCGCCGTCCTCCGCCACGATCTCGGAGATGACGCCGACGGGGACGAGGCCGGCGAGCCGCATCAGGTCGACCGCAGCCTCGGTGTGGCCGTCGCGCTCCCGGACCCCTCCCTCGACCGCGCGCAGAGGGAGGATGTGGCCGGGACGATGCAGGCTCGCGGGCGTCGAATCGGGGTCCGCGAGCACGCGGAGGGTGTGGGCGCGGTCGGAGGCACTGATGCCGGTGGAGTGGCGGTCGGCCGCGTCGACCGACACGGTGTACGCGGTGCCTCGCGGGTCCTCGTTCTCGGCGACCATCAGCGGGAGCCCGAGGCGATCGGCGATCTCGTTGGTCATCGGCGCGCAGAGGAACCCTGAGGAGTGCCTGACCATCCACGCGATCGTCTCCTGACTCGCGAGCTGCGCCGACACGATGACGTCGCCCTCGTTCTCGCGCCCCTCGTCATCGGCGACGATGACGGGACGGCCGGCGCGCAGGGCCTCGACCGCCTCCGGGATGCCCGCGAGACTCATGCGCGGGCCTTCGCCGCGCCGCGCAGCGCGAGCAGGCGCTCGACGTGCCGGGCGAGGATGTCGGTCTCGATGTTGACCAGCTCGCCGACGGTCCGGGAGCCCAGGGTCGTGGCCGCGAGAGTCTCGGGGATGAGCGACACCTCGAACCACTGCGCGGGCTCTTCCGGGGCGCTGATCGCCGAGACGGTCAGCGAGACGCCGTCGACCGCGATCGAGCCCTTGTCGGTCACGAGGGGGGCGGCCTCGGCAGGCAGCGAGAGGCGCAGGACGCGCCACGCGTCTCCCGGCCGCACGTCGAGCACCTGGGCCGTGCCGTCGACGTGGCCCTGCACGAGGTGTCCGCCCAGTCGGTCGCCGAGTCGCGCCGCGCGCTCGAGGTTGACGGAGTCACCCACCGCTACCTCGTCGAGCGTCGACATGCGCAGGGTCTGCGCCATCACGTCGGCGGTGAAGCCCTCGGCCGTGTGCTCGACCACGGTCAGGCACACTCCCGAGACCGCGATCGAGTCGCCGCGTTGGGCCCCCTCGACCGCGAGCGGGCCGCGCACGCTCAGGCGGATCGCGTCCTCGCTCGTCTCTCTCGCGGTGACGACACCGATCTCCTCGACGATTCCGGTGAACATCAGTGCGTCTCCATCTGCAGGGCATGGGGGAGGCGGCCCGGCGCGCCGGAACCGCCTGCGGGCAGGGCGCCGGGGCGCGCGGTCACGAGCAGGTCGTCGCCGAGCAGCTCGACCGAGCGCAGGCGGAGGCGGTGCGCGCCGTCGATGCCCTCGACCCCGAGGTCGCCGAGCGCGAGACGCGGGCCGCCGAGGAGGGCAGGGGCGAGGAACACCAGGTACTCGTCGACGAGGCCGGCGGTCACCAGGGCGGAGGCGAGTGTCGGCCCGCCCTCGACGTAGACACTGCGGATCTCGGCGGCGTAGAGCCGGTCGAGGACGGCGGGAAGGTCGTGGTCGCGCTCAAGGCGCACGGGGCGCGGGTGGCTGTGGAGGCGGGCGGTGACGGGGATCTCACGTCGACCGACGACGACGGGGAGCGGCTGGTGCGCGAGGTTCTCGCCTCCGTCACTCCGAGCAGTGAGGGCCGGGTCGTCGACGAGGACGGTGCCGGTGCCGACGAGGATCGCATCGCTCGCGGCCCGCTGCTCGTGCACACGGTGACGGGCGGCAGCTCCGGTGATCCACCGGCTGCTGCCGTCGGCCGCAGCCGTGCGCCCGTCGAGGGTCGAGGCCCACTTGAGGGCGACGAAGGGACGGTGGCGGCGCGTCGCGGTCAGCCACACGTGCAGGAACTCCTCGCCGTCCTCGGCGAGGACGCCCTCGATCACGTCGACGCCGGCCGCGCGGAGGGTGAGGCCGCCTCCGGCCGAGCGCAGCCCCGGGTCGTTGACGGCATAGACGACGCGCGCGACTCCCGCCTCGATGAGCGCGCGACTGCACGGCCCGGTACGCCCCGTGTGGTCGCAGGGCTCGAGCGAGACGACCGCCGTGGCTCCGGAGGCGGCGCCCGGCGGGACGTGCGAGAGGGCGTCGACCTCGGCGTGCGCGGTCCCGGCTCCGTGGTGCCAGCCCTCGCCGAGCACGGTGCCGTCGGGAGCGAGGATCACGCAGCCGACGCGCGGGTTCGGGCCGCGGGCGGGGCCGCGTTCGGCGAGCGCCAGCGCTCTGCGCATCGCGTGCTCGTAGTCGATGGTCATTCCCGGTCTTCCGCTCGTCGCCGAACTCCGGGGTCTCGATCGGCGGTGCGCGGACACCGTCGCTCAGCGCCGCGCTGGTGCGTGACGCTCGTGCTGCCTCTCCTCCGGACTTTCACCGTCGGTCCTGGAGTTCCACCAGGTCAACCGCCACTCCCTCGAGGGGAGCGCGGCTCGCGGACTGTCACCGCCGGTTCGGAATTCCCACCGACCCCGGAGCACGTGCTTTCCCGTCAGCCTAATCGACGCTTCCCGGGAGCCGGCCTCGCGGCGTCACACTCGCGGGCATCTCGGCACGTGCCGGGCACGACTCCCTTCGGGAGTGACGGACCGGCTCAGTCCTCCAGGGCGTGCCTCACCGCGTCGTCGACGATGTGGGTGACGTGCGTGTCGGCGACCGAGTAGTGCGCCTCCCGCCCGACGCGCTCCACCGCGACGAGTCCGGCGGAGCGAAGCGTGCGCAGATGCTGCGAGACGAGGGGCTGCGAGAGCCCGGTCGTCTCGGCGAGCCGTCCGACCGTCGACGTCTCCTCCGCGAGCACGCGCAGGAGCCGCAGTCGCGAGGAGGAGGAGAGCACCTTGAACAGCTCGGCGGCGGGTTCGAGGTCCTCGGTCACCTGCTCATGTAAGCAGAGCTGCCTCCGCCGTGTCTGCGCGGGCTCTGGCGCGGGACTGCGATTACCCTCGACCCGATGGACGAGGACAGGTACGGGCAGGACGTGCTCGCCGGCGACTGGCGGGCGAAGAACAGGGTCGAGGTGGCGGTCGTCGAGGCCCAGCGCGACCTCGTGGTCGAGGAGGTCGCCTCCGGCTTCGTCGGCGCCGTGCTCGGGGTCGAGTTGCGCATGGTGCGGCTCGAGGACCGCTTCGGAAAGGTTCGGGTGTTCCCGCTCGGCCCGGGGTTCCTCCTCGACGGCCGGCCGGTGTCGCTCAAGGCCCCCGGACTCAAGCGCGACGCCGGGCTGGGACGCGCCCGCTCCGCCTCCGGCTCGTTCCATGTGGCCGACGCGAAGGCGCGCGTCGCGCTGCCGAGCCGCCTCTACGTCGAGGGCCGCCACGACGCGGAGCTCGTCGAGAAGGTGTGGGGACACGACCTGCGCGTCGAGGGGGTCGTCGTCGAGTACATCGAGGGCGTCGACAACCTCGACGAGGTCGTCCGCGCCTTCCGCCCGGGCCCGGGCCGGCGCATCGGCGTCCTCGTCGACCATCTCGTCCGCGGGTCGAAAGAGTCGCGTCTCGCCGACGCGGTCGCGGCAGGCCCTCACGGCGCGCACGTGCTCATCGTCGGGCATCCCTTCGTCGACGTCTGGCAGGCCGTGAAGCCCGCCCGCCTCGGTCTCGAGCGCTGGCCTGAGATCCCACGAACGGTCGAGTGGAAGCACGGGATCTGCGCGGCGCTCGGCTGGCCGCACGAGGAGCAGGCCGACATCGCTCGGGCCTGGCAGCGCATCCTCGGCCGGGTGCGCACCTTCCACGATCTGGAGCCCGCGCTGCTGGGCCGGGTCGAGCAGCTCATCGACTTCGTGACGGAGCCGGCGTGAACCGCCGCGCGGCCCTGGGCCTCGCCTTCGATGCCGTGCTCGTGCTGGTGTTCGCGCTCATCGGGCGAGCCAGCCACGAGGAGGACCTCACTGCTGTCGGCGTGCTGACGACGCTCTGGCCGTTCCTCGCCGCCCTCCTGCTGGGCTGGGTCGTGTCGCGCTCGTGGCAGACGCCGGAGCGGATCGTGCCCTCCGGTCTCGTCGTCTGGGCGGTCACCGTGGCGGGCGGGATGGTGCTGCGGGCCGCCTCCGAGCAGGGCGTGCAGCTGGGGTTCGTGGTCGTCACGGCGGTGGTGTTGGGCATGTTCCTGCTCGGGAGGCGCGCGCTGGCCCGCGTGCTGGCGAGGCGTCGGGGCTGATCGCGGCCGGTGGCCGGGCCGACGGGCCGTCGCGTCGCTCACGCGGCGACGTCAGCGATGGCACCATGACCCTATGCCCCGACTCCTCGCCGTCTGTCGCGTCGCCCGCCTCCTGCCCGACCCCGGCACGGTCGGCGTGACCGCCATCGACAAGCGGCCCGTCGAGGGGCCTGTCGTGGTTCGTGAGCTTGGTCTCTACGCCGATGTGCAGGCCGACCGTGCCCACCACGGGGGCGAGGACAAGGCGCTGTACGCCTACTCGAGCGAGGACGCGCAGTGGTGGGAGCAGCAGCTCGGGCGGGAGCTGCCTCCGGGTCGATTCGGCGAGAATCTGCGCAGCGAGGGGCTCGAGGTGAGCGGCGCAGTGATCGGCGAGCGTTGGCGCATCGGGGCCTCCGTCGAGGTCGAGGTGACGATGCCGCGGACGCCCTGCGCGACGTTCCAGCGCGTCCTCGACGAACCCCAGTGGGTGCGCCGCTTCACTGAGGCGGGGCGTGTCGGCGCCTATGTGCGCGTGCTCCGCCGCGGTTCCCTCGAGGCGGGAGACGCGATCGAGGTCCTCTCGCGCCCCGAGCACGGCGTGCCGGTCGACCGCTGGTTCCGCGAGCGCCGCCCGGAGGATGCGCAGGCCCTCCTCGAGGCGGCCGAACAGGGGGCCTTGCGGCTCGCACCGGCCCTGCTGGTCTCGATCGAGCGCGCTCTGGCCTGAGCGGAGGCGCGGACCGGCACGCAGCGCCCGCCTGGGAGGATGGGGCCATGACCTCGACGCTGCTCGACCGGATGCCGACGCCCGATGCGGACGGGCGCGTCGACGAGGACGCGGTGTACCTGGCGTTCACCGAATGGGCGCAGTCGCGCGGGCTGCCGCTGTATCCGGCGCAGGACGAGTCGATGCTCGAGATCGCGTCCGGCGCGAACCTGATCCTCTCGACGCCGACTGGCACGGGGAAGTCCCTCGTCGCGATCGGCGCGCACGCCGCGGCCCTCGCCTCCGGCCGGCGCAGCTTCTACACCGCACCGATCAAGGCTCTCGTGTCCGAGAAGTTCTTCGCGCTGGTCGACGTGTTCGGCGCATCCCAGGTCGGGATGGTGACCGGCGACTCCTCGGTGAACCCCGACGCTCCGATCATCTGCTGCACGGCCGAGATTCTCGCCAACCTGGCACTGCGGCACGGCGCGGAGACGCCCGTGGACCAGGTGGTGATGGACGAGTTCCACTTCTACGCCGACCCCGCGCGCGGGTGGGCATGGCAAGTGCCGCTGCTGACCCTTCCGCACGTGCAGTTCGTGCTGATGTCGGCGACCCTGGGTGATGTGACGGCGCTCGCCGCCGACCTCAGCCGGCGCACAGGGCGCGAGACCGCTCGGGTCACGGGCGTCGAGCGGCCGGTGCCGCTCCACTACTTCTACGAGATCGCGCCGATCCACGACTCCATCGAGGAACTGCTCGCGACGAGCCAATCGCCCGTCTACGTCGTGCACTTCTCGCAGGCCGCTGCCCTGGAGCGCGCGCAGGCGCTCACCAGCGCGAACATCGCCTCCCGTGAGCACCGCGACCGCATCGCCGAGGTGATCGGGGGCTTCCGCTTCACGACGGCGTTCGGCAAGACCCTCTCGCGGCTGCTGCGCCTGGGCATCGGCGTTCACCATGCGGGCATGCTGCCGAAGTACCGCCGTCTCGTCGAGCAGCTCGCCCAGCAGGGCATGTTGCGGGTGATCTGCGGCACGGACACGCTCGGCGTGGGCATCAACGTCCCCATCCGCACGGTCGTGTTGACGGCGTTGACCAAATACGACGGCACGCGCATGAGGCAGCTCTCGGCGCGTGAGTTCCATCAGATCGCGGGACGCGCCGGTCGCGCGGGCTACGACACCGCGGGCACGGTCGTGGTGCAGGCGCCCGAGCACGAGTCCGAGAACCGCAAGGCTCTCGACAAGATGGGCGACGATCCCAAGAAGCGGAGGAAATGGGTCGCCAAGCGCGCCCCGCAGGGCTTCGTGAGCTGGGGCGAGCCGAGCTTCCGCAAGCTGATGGACGCGGAGCCCGAGACGCTCACCTCGCACATGACCATCACCTCCGCGATGCTGCTCAACGTGATCGCGCGCGGCGGCGACGTCTATACGAACGTGCACGCCTTGATCTTCGACAACCACGAGTCGTGGAAGCGGCAGCTCCAGCTCGCGCGGCGCGCGCTCGGCATCTATCGCACCTTGCGGGAGGCGGGAGTCGTCGAGCAGAGCATCGGCGCGGATGGAGTGGTGCGCATCCGCCTGACCGTCGACCTGCAGCCGAACTTCGCCCTCAACCAGCCTCTCTCGCCGTTCGCTCTCGCCGTCTTCGACGTGCTCGACCCGGAGTCGCCGAGCTTCGCGCTCGACGTGATCTCGGTGCTCGAGGCCACGCTCGACGACCCCCGTCCGATCCTCGGCGCGCAGCAGTTCCAGGCGCGCGGCGAGGCGGTGGCCGCGATGAAGGCCGAGGGGATCGAGTACGAGGAGCGGATGGAGCTGCTCGAGGCGGTCACACACCCCAAGCCGCTCGACGAGCTCCTGGAGGCGACGTTCGCCACCTACACGGCCGCCCAGCCGTGGGTGCGCGACTTCGAGCTGTCGCCCAAGTCGGTCGTGCGCGACATGTACGAGCGCGCGATGTCGTTCGGCGAGTACACCGCCTTCTACAAGCTCTCACGCTCGGAGGGCCTCGTGCTGCGCTATCTGTCCGACGCGTTCCGCGCGGCGCGGCAGACGATCCCCGACGAGCTCAAGAACGAGGAGCTGCACGACCTGATCGAGTGGCTCGGCGAGCTCGTGCGACAGGTCGACTCCTCCCTCGTCGATGAGTGGGAAGAGCTGGTGAACCCGGCTCTGCACGCGGCGGACCAGGCGATCGTGCCTCCCGCCCCGCGCCGCCTGACCGCGAACCACCGCGCGTTCCGGGTGCTCGTGCGCAACGAGCTGTTCCGCCGGGTGACGCTCGCCGCGCTCGACGACCACGAGGCGCTCGGCGAACTCGACGCCGCGGCGGGCTTCGATGCCGACGCGTGGGGAGCGGCGCTCGACGACTACTACGGAGAGCACGCGAGCATCGGCATCGGCCCCGACGCGCGCGGCCCGGCGATGCTGCTCGTGACCGAGGAGCCGAACCGCTGGGTCGTGCGGCAGATCCTCGACGATCCGGCGGGCGACCACGACTGGGGCATCTCGGCGACCGTCGACCTCGCGGAGTCGGACGAGGCCGGAGCGGCCGTCGTGCGGGTCACCTCCGTGGGGCGTCTCGACGGCACGGAGGGAACCGGCGGGCGGTGACGACGGCGCGTCCCCGGACGCTCAGCTCCAGATGCTCGCGAGGTAGTCGTCGGTGGTCTGCGGGCTGCGCTCGCGCACGTCGGCCTCACTCCACTCCAGGATCGACGGGTCGATCGTCCACGATCCCTCGCGTGGGTCGGAGCCGCTCGTCGCATAGCCGACGCGCGAGTTCGTGACCGACGCCCACGTCGCGGCACCCATCGGCCCGACGAACACGCTGTCGACCGCGGTGCAGCCGAAGTCGGCGCCGGGGCCGTTGGACGCGTTGTAGCCGCCTCCCGTGTCGGCGCCGGCGGGGAGCGGGAACACGCGCGTGACGAGGTCGCCGCCGATCACGAGGCAGTGCTCGTAGCGGACGTTGGACGCCGAGCCGATCTGGAACGCGGAGTTGGTCGAGGCGAAGTCGATGCAGTCGATGCTGGTGATGTCGCCGTAGTAGTTGCCGCCCTGGCCCGACAGCTGCACTGTGTCGGTGTGCGCGTTCGAGCCCTTCTTCTTGAAGGCGGGAGCGGTGGAGCAGGCGATCCGGTAGATGTAGCGGAGGCCCCCCGCTCCGTCGGTCGGCGTGCGCATGCTCGAGACGTCCTCGTCGCGCAGCTGGGCGTCGGGCACGACGACCTCGACCAGCTCGATGTTCTCGGTGAAGTCGGTGTCGTCGACGCCGTAGACGTTGTAAGCGTTGGTCTTCATCCGAGCGAAGGCGGAGCCGGTGCACCCGCTCGCGAGGAACGCGCCCGTGGTGACGATGCCCGCGAAGGCGACGCCGTAGACCCGGAGGAGACGCCAGGAGTTCGCCGTGGTGACGCTCCCGTAGCCGTCACGCGGGTAGACGAGGATGCGGTTCGCGCGGTCGCGCGAGCCGATGTCCTGCATCATCGGCGCCGAGCTCGAACCGGCGCCGCCACCCGGCAGCTCGCCGGGCGCGACCAGGATCCGGACCATGTCGGCCGGTCCTGCCTTCGCGACGGCCGAGGTGATCGCCTCGCCGATCGCCGACCACGAGCACTCGACCTCGACCTCGAGGTCGACGTCGCCCGAGAGCCACGGCGTGAGGGAGGGCCAGTGCGTGCCGTTGGGTCCGAAGGAGGCCACCGGAGCCGGGACACCGGGCAGCAGGTGCAGCTCGGGCGCTGGCGCGTTCGGGTCGCCGGGCACGGCAGGGGAGTCCTCCGGGACGAGGACGCGATAGGCGGCGTAGCCCGCTCCGCCGAGGCCGGCGAGTCCTAGGCCGACGCCGACGCCCCCGAGGACCACGGCGCGCCGGCTCGGGCGCCGGGGCGGAAGGTCGTGGGCGGGCAGAAAGGGCGGGGTGGGATCGGCCAAGGGTGTCCAAACCGTCAGGGGGCGGTGCCGGAGGCGGCACGCCTCGGAACCGGCGCGCCACGCTGTGCCGTGAGCCTCGCCGATCGGGCCGCCGGCGCGCTCACTCGGCACTGTACCAGCCGGTCTGCGAGAGAGCCTGCGTGAGCGCGGCAGGCGTGAGCGGTGGCCTGGCTCAGCGCCCAGGCCGTTCGCGGCGGCGCATCTCGGCCGCGATGTCCTCCTCGGTGATCTCTTTCCTCGTCGGTCCCCAGATCGTCGTCGCGTGCTTCACGACTCCGAAGCCGAGCCCGATCATCGGCCAGATCGGCCAGAAGTAGCCGTCCGCGCCAGTGGCGATCCAGACGACCGTCGTGATGGCCGAGACGCTCGCCCAGCCGCCCAGAGTGCCGAGGAACTCGCGGCGGCGCTTGAGCTCGCGGACGGCCTGCGCGCGCTGGACGTCCTCGGGTCGGGCGGCTCGGGCCAGCGAGCCGGAGCGCTCGGGATCGGACGGGACCGCGTCGCTGCCGGGGGAGGCGTCTCGTCGTGACGCCGGGTCGGGCGACCCCCACACGTCGGTCATGTCGACTCCTCCGCTTGGTGACGCGACCAGCCTACGCACGGTGTGCGGCGGAGGCGAGGTGACGCGTCGACACCCGAGGCCGAGTGCCGACGCGGCCTCACTCGACGATCTCGAGAGACGTGCTCGTCGAGAAGCCGCCGCTCGCGAGCTGCACCGTTAGCGACACGGGCGCGGAGGCATCCACCGGGAACACGGCGAGTCCGCCGTCGTCGGCGCGGACGGAGGCCCGCAACCCGCGCGTCCCCTCGTCGGGGAACAGGAACACCGCTGCTCCCGTGTCGGGGAGCTCCGCCGTCACGAGGCCGGAGACCGGCTGGCCGGCGGAGTCGTTGACCACGACCACGAGGGTGACGCCTTCCTCGATCGACTGGCGCTGCTCGCTGAGCACCGTGATCCTGGACGCGGTGCCCCCGGAGGCGGCGGCCATCGGGGCGGCGACCGCGACGGCTACCGCAGGCACGGTCCAGCCCGCGCTGCGGACGAGGGTGCGGCGGGAGAGGGTCTGGTCTGGCATGGGAGGCTCCAGGTGTCGAGTCGTGGCGGGTCGGGAGGCGGACGTGCTGTCGGAGGCGGGCATCAGCTCGCCTTCCGGGCGGAGTAGGGCGCCGTCACTGTCCGCTGAGAGCCGTCGGCAGCGACCGCCACGACCGTTGCAGTCCCTGCGGGGATGGAGGAGAGGTAGGACTTGGCGGTGTAGCTGACGCTCGCTCCCGGGGCGACCGAGGCGAACCTCTTCGCGCCGTAGCGGGTCGAGACCGTGAGCTGCACGGGAGCGCTGCCGTTGTTCGTCGCGGTGACCGTGACGGTGACCGTGCCGCCCACGACTCCGGTGCTCGCGGCGGCGGACACGTCGATCGTCGCCGAGCGCACGACGACGGTGATCGCGGGAAGGACCGCCGAGGCGTTCCCGGCCGTCGCGGTGACGCGTACCGACCCGGCTGAGCCGCCGGCGGTCATCGTCGGCGCGACGGCCACGCCGGCCGCGTTGGTCACTCCTGTGGCCGAGGTGCTTCCGGAGGCGAAGCTCGCCGGACCGTCGATCGTGAAGGTCACCTCGGCGCCGGCCACGAGCGAGCCGTCGGAGGCACGCGCCTCGACTCCGCGCGAGGCGATCGCCGCCCCGGTCTCGACCGTCTGTGCAGCGCCGTACGTGGCGAGCGCGCTGACCTCCACCGCGTCCTCGGGCAGGTCGAGGCCGACGACCACCGGGTCGTGGTCGCTAGAGCGGTAGGCCGAGGTGTCGTAGAAGATCGTCGCGTTGTAGTCGTAGCGGCTGTACTCGAGGGCCACCGACTCCCCACTGTTGATGTTCCACGTGTCGACGCCCGTGACGGTCGCGTCGGCGGCCCGGGAAGCGAAGACGTGGTCGAGCGAGCCGACCGCGCCGTCGAAGGCGTAGGAGTACTTGCCGTCTTTCGCGCCCTGGTCGATGTAGCCGGCGTTCGTGATGACCATCACCGGATCCTCCGCCGAGTAGGAGTTGAAGTCGCCGAGGAGGTAGACGAGGTCGGTGTCCTTCTCGTGCTGAAGGCGGTCGGCGAAGTCCACGAGCGCGGTCGCCTGCTTGACGCGCGAGGCGTTCGAGGCGCCCTGCCCGTCGCCCTGGTCGGCGTCAGCCCCCGTCCCCGAGCCCTTCGACTTGAAGTGGTTCACGATCGCGACGAACTCGCTCGAGGGGTCGCCGATCAGGCGGAACTCTTGCGCGAGCGGCTTGCGCGCGTTCGAGAACGCCACCGTGTCGTTCAGGATGGTCGACTCCCCGACGGGCTCGACGAGCGCCGTGCGGTAGAGGAAGGCGGTGCGGATGACGTCCTCGTCGGCGAGGGCGGGGAGAGCGGAGGGCGAGGGCACATACGCCCACTGCTCGGAGCCGAGGGCGCTGTTGAGGGCGGCCGTGAGAGTGGCGAGGGCCTCGTCGCGTGGTTTGCCGAACTTCGCCGAGTTCTCGATCTCTTCAAGCGAGACGACTCCCGCGCCCAACCCGTTGATGGCCGTGACGATCTTGGCCTGCTGGCGCTCGAGGTCGTCGGCGTTCGCCGCCCCACGGGCGTCGCAGCCGCCGTTGACGGTCACGGGGTCGCCGTCGCGATCGGTGTAGAAGGTGCAGCCCGGGATCGAGTCGCCTGTCGTCGGGAAGTAGTTGAGGACGTTGAAGGAGGCGATCGACAGGTCGCCGCCGACCGCCGCCGGCCTCGCCTCGCGTGTGTTGGCGAAGGTCGCGGGCTGCACCGAGGAGGCGTTCTCCGCGGTCAACGGGGTGGTGGGCTGGAAGGCCCAACCGCCGTTGCGGTAGTCGAGGACGACGGGGCGGGTGAAGGTCACGGGGGCTCCCACGCGAATGGGGGCAGTGGGGGTCAGGTAGGGCAGCGGGATCGCCTTGTTGGCCGTCGAGCCGAGGAAGTTGATCGATGCCCCGTCGTCGAGGGTGATCGCGCGTGCGGCGTTGTCGGCGACGATGGCCGCGGCCTCGCTCGAGCCCGGGCGGGCGACCTCGGTGGGCGTGAGCAGGGGCGAGTCGCCGGACGCCAGACCGATCGATCCGAAGCTGTTGAGGTCGAAGGTGTCGGTGACCGTGAAGGCGCCGGTGGGCGCGATCAGCATGCTCTCGAGCGCCTCTCGCTCGGAGGCGGTGCGCGGAAGAGGCACGGCCGATGGCGTCGGCGCCGTGGCAGGAGCGTCGAGCCGCACGACGGCCGCGGCCGAGGTGGGAGTCAGCTCGGTGAGGCCGTTGAACTCGCTGACGGCCCCCGTGACGCGCACGGAGTCGCCGATCGCGACGGAGCCGACGGTGGCGGAGGAGTAGACGAAGAGGGCGTCGGAGGCCGTGCGCGCCCCGCCGCCTCCGCTGCCCGCGGTCTGGATGACGTATCCGTTGTAGCCGCCGGAGGGGTAGCGCGCGGTGACGACTCCCGTGGTGGTGACGGTCTGCCCGGCGAGCGGGGAGGCGTCGCCGGTGCCCTGGATCTCGGCGATCGAGACCGTGGGCGCGGTCGTCGGCGGCGCGGTCGGAGTGGGCGTCGGAGTGGGAGGCGCCGTCGGAGTCGGAGTGGGCGTCGGGCCGGATCCCGCGCCCGAGGACTGCGGCGTCATCTCGCCGACCGCGAAATCGGCCGAGTTGACGTCGGTGTCGCCCGTGGCGGAGTCGACGCGTGCGATCGACTGCGTCAGCGTTGGCGCCGGCGCGGCGCTGGCCTCGAAGGTGGCGGAGCTGCCGTAGCCGACGAGGTCGATCACCGAGGCGGGCTGCTGGGCCGCGCCGGTCGGCGGGGCGACGAGGGTCGCCGTTCCCTCGACGAGGAAGAGGGTGCCTCCGGCCGCGGCGAGGTTGAGTCCGTTGGCGGTCTGGTCGGGTGAGGGAAGCGCGGCGCCGTTCGCGCCGTTGCTCGCTCCAGCGATCAGGAAGTGCCCGCCGGCCGGGACCGATCCGGTGAGCGCGACGGTCGTGGACGGGTTGGCCGTTCCTGTCGCCGAGCGGTACTGGAGCGAGAGCCCGGCGAGGGCGACGGCGCCTCCCGTGGGGTTGTACAGCTCGACGTAGCGGTTGCGGTACGTCGCGCCTGCCGAGCCTCCGCGCGCGAAGACCTCGCTGATCACCAGCTCGTCTCCGGCGGGAGAGGCTGAGGCAGGGACGGCGACGAGCGGGCCGGCCGTGACGGCCAGACCGGCGAGCGCGGCGAGGCCGAGACGTCGCCAGGAACGGTGCCGGGAGAGGGCGGGGGCGTCGGGCATGGGGTCCTCTCGGTCACCGCTGCGGTCAGCGGATCAGCGCTACGGGGCTCGCGCGCCCCGGATGTGGGGTACGCATTGCCACGCTAAGCACCGCGGGTGCCCGGGCCGTGAACCGGACGTTTCATGAACGTAAACTCATCCACCGACATCGGGGCCGCCTCCGTCGCGAGGAGTGGCGCGGGATCTCACTCGCCGAGGAGGGCACCGTCGTCGAGCCGAGGGGCCGTGCCTCCGCCCGGGCAGCGGACGGTGACCGAGAGCGCGTACAGATCGGCCAGGGAGCCGGTGTCGAAGATCGCCCGGAGGATCGTGTCACCCGTTCCGCGCACGCAGGGCCGCGATGGTCCTCCGAAGACATCGACCGTCAGGCCGAGCGACGTCCAGTAGCGGGCCACGCGGAGGCAGGCGGCTGCTCGTTCGTCGTCGGGTGGCGCCCAGAGATCGAAGGCGATGGCCGATCCCGCACCGTTCGTGGAGAAGACCTCGGCGGCCCTGGCCTCTCGGCACTCGAGCAGCTCCCGAGTCGCGACCACCAGATCGACGCTCGTCTCGCGACACTCCTGCGGCGTCATCTCCGCGTCCCCCGACTCCTTCAGATTACGCAACCCGGTCCATTAAACCGGGGCCACCCGTCCCGGGAAACGGGCAACGGAGAACCGCGAGCGGTCCGCGGGCGATATCCGGGAAGCAGGGGCAGACTCGGGCGATGATCTCCTCCGAGCTGGCCCGCGCCCTGCGCACGGCGGGCGTGCGCTGGACGCCGTCGAGCGGCGACCGCTTCTGTGTCGAACGCCTCGACGGCGAGGTCTTCACCGTCAGCGATATGACGATCGAGGCACACGAGTACCCGAGCGGCACCGTGCTCGGCTTCAACGGCACGACGGAGTGGGCGCTCGACTCGGTCGCCCTGGACGACTCGCTCTGGCTCCCCAGGGAGGACCAGTTGCGCGAGCTGCTGCGCGGAGCCTTCCGTTCCCTCCACCGGATCGTCACCGCGGAGGAGGTGCTTTTCGCGGTCGAGATCGAGCTCCGAGACTCTGCCAGGTCGTTCGAGGCCGAGTCGGCGGAGAACGCCTACGCGGAGGCGCTGCTCGCGCTCGTCACCGCGGCCGCCGTCGATCTCGACGACGTCGACTGACTCGCCGGATCAGGACACCGCCTTCTTCGTCGCAGCGGACGTGCGGGGAGCGGCCGTCTTCTCGGTCGTCGTCGGTGCGGTGTCGGTCGTGCCCGCGCCCCTCGCAGAGGCCGCCTTCGCCTCGCGACTGCGCTCGACCGAGCGCTTGAGCGCCTCCATGAGGTCGAGCACCTCGCCGCCGCCCTCCTCCTCGGGGGCCTCGCCGAAGGTCGCCGCCGTGTCGAGCGCGTCGCCCTGCTCGAGCTTCGCGTCGATGAGCGTGCGCAGCTCCTCCTGATAGGCGTCATGGAACTTGGTCGCGTCGAAGTCCTCAGAGTAGGAGTCGACGAGGTGCGCCGACATCTCGAGCTCGCGCGCTGCGATCCGGGTCGTCCCCCCGAGCGAGGGGAACTCGACCTCGCGCACCTCGTCGGCCCAGAGGAGGGTCTGCAGCATCAGCAGCTGGCCGCGCACCCGAAGCGCGGCCAGCCGGGTCTTCTGCCGCAGCGCGAACTCGACGATCGCCGTGCGATCGGTCTGCTCGAGCGTCCGCCGCAGCAGCACGTAGGCCTTGGGGGAGGGGGAGTCGGGCTCGAGGATGTAGGCGCGGTCGAACATGATCGGATCGACCTGCTCGCTCGGCACGAACTGCACCACATCGATCTCACGGTCGCGCTCCTCGGGGAGCGCCGTGAGCTCCGCCTTCGACAGCACGACGGTGCGCTCGCCGTCGTCGTAGGCCTTGTCGATGTGGTCGAACGACACGACCTCGCCGCAGACCTCGCACCGGCGCTGGTAGCGGATCCGCCCGCCGTCCGTGTCGTGGACCTGATGCAGGGTGATGTCGTGATCCTCGGTCGCGCTGTAGATCTTCACCGGCACGTTGACCAGGCCGAAGGTGATCGCGCCTTTCCAGATCGCTCGCATGGGCTCAGTGAACACCGTCTCGGGAGCGGCGGGAAGCCCGTGACATCGTGAAAGGCATCGCTCCCTCCGGCTCGTCGCGCACACCGGCTTCGACGGTGAGGGGCGAGACGACGGAGCCGCCCGGCCGTCGCGCGAGGCGACGTCGGGCGGCTCCCAGGGGGCGGGGTCAGCCGCGCTCGGCCCGAGGGCGTCGCAGGGCGAGCACGAGACCGCCGAGACCGGCTGCGATCAGCAGGCCGCCGATCCCGAGCGGCAGCGCCGCGTCCGCGCCTGTCGTGGCGAGCGGCGGGCGCGTCCCCGAGTGTCCCGCGACCGCGGTCGGGGTACTGCTCGGGGCGGGCTGCGCCGTCGGCGCGGCGGTGGGCTCCGCGGTCGGAGTCGCCGTGGGCTCTGCGGTCGGAGTCGCGGTCGGCTCCGCTGTGGGCGTGGTGGTCGGCTCCGGCGTCGCGGTCGGAGTCGGCGTGGGCGTCGACGGATCTTTCTCGGCGTCGATGGTCGAGGTGTCGTTCGCGAAGGAGGCCGTCACGAACGCGATCGCCTTCGAGGTGATGCCGAGAGCCTCCTTGTTCACGTTCGACAGGTCATCGGCGGCCGTGTGGTAGTTCGGGTCCTGCGGGATGCCCGCGGTGCCGCCGAAGAGGGCGACCTCCTCCTCGGTCTTCACGTCGTCGGCCCCCGTGAAGACTCCGGAGGCGGGAATGCCGACCGAGATGAAGCCGTCGTAGTCGCTACGGCCGTCGAAGGCCGTGTCGATCCAGGGCTGACCGATCGAGTCGAAGTAGTCGGTGAACGCCTTCTCCGTGGCGATCGAGCCCGCGGGCACCGTGACCGGAGCCTCGAAGCTCGACTCGTTCGCGTCGTAGACCGAGATCACATAGTTGGGCGAGGCGATCATGTCGAAGTTCATGTACGTCGCGATCTTCGCCGCCTCCTCCTCCGAGAGGGAATCGACGTAGGTGTACGAGCCGACGAGGCCCACCTCTTCGGCGCCCCACCAGGCGAACCGGACCGCGTTGGTGGTCGGGCCCGCCTCCGCGAGTTGTACGGCGGTCTCGAGGAGTGTCGCCGACCCGGAGCCGTTGTCGTTGATGCCCGGGCCCTCGGGCACGCCGTCGAGGTGGGCGCCGAGCATGACCACGTTGTCGTGGTCGCCACCCGGAGTCTCGGTGAGGATGTTGAACGTCTCGACCTCGGAGGTGGTCTGCTCGATCGTCAGAGCGGCCGTCGTCGGCAGGGCGGCGAGGAGCGACTGGCCTTCGGCCTGGGTGAGGCCCGCGCCCGGGATCGCGGAGTCGTCGGGCCCGCCATAGGTGCCGTTGAGCGCGTCGCTCGCGACGTTGTCGTAGATGAGGATCGCGGCGGCGCCTGCCGCGCCGGCGGCAGTCGACTTCTCGAGGAAGCTGCACGCCCCGCGACTGACCAGCGCGATGAGCCCCGTCGCGTCGACGCCGGCCCACGCGTCGGCGTCGCAGCCGAGCGGGTCGACGGGGGTCACGAGCTCGGCGCTCACGCCGCCGGCCGGGGTCGACGGTGTGAACTCCATCGGTACGCCCGTCACCGCGGGAGCCGTCTCGAGCGAGAACGCGTCGATCGTCTGGGTCGCGGTCGTGAAGTCCTGTCGCTCGGTCGTGTAGCCGGCGGCCTTCAGCACGGCCTCGACGTACTCGCCGCTCTGCTCGTAACCGTCCGTGCCGATCGCCCGGTTGCCGTCGTTCGCGTCGGCGATCGCCTGGAACGCCTCCAGATGGGTCATGATGCCGTCGACCGTGACGGCTGCCGCGAAGTCGACGGGCTCGACGGCGCTCGCCGACGGCGCGAAGGCGACGCCGGCGATCATGGCGCCGGCGCCGATCATTCCGCTCGCGCCGATGAGCGTTCTGCGGCGGCGTGTGCTGCTCGGGTGGTTCCTGGTGGTTCGCGCCACGGGGGCTCCCTTTTCTCGAGAACGGGCGCCACTGCGGCGACCCGGTGCGCCGCCTCCGCGAAGCTGGGAGGAGTACGCGTTCTCTGCGAGGCTATTCACAGAAACGGGAGGTGCCCCACCCCCTGTGCCGAGATTTCACGGGACCGAAACACGGGGTGCCGTGGGCGGCCTTTCGCATCGAGGGCACGGATCGTTCAGGCCGTGGCCGCGCTCTCGGCCCACTCGCGGAGCATCGCGAGGGTCGCCTCCGGCCGCTCGCGATGAGGGCTGTGGCCGGCGCCCTGCACGGAGGCGTAACGCACCCGCGGGTTCGCGTGCAGGACCCGGGCGGCGAGGGCCGGCGGAAAGAAGGTGAACACCTCGGGATCGCCTCCGAGCACCAGCACGGGCAGCCGAAGCGCGGGCACGTCGGTCAGCAGGTCCCACGGGTCGTTGTCGTCGATCGTGGCGGCGACGGAGGCGCGGTCTGCCGCGCGAAGTGCCCGCAGCTTCTCGGCGCGGTCGCGCTCGCTCCACTGCGGAGTCTCGCGCGCGAGCTCCTCGGGTGTCGTGTCGAAGGCGGCGAGCTCGCCCGCCCTGACGTCGGCGCGCTCGTGCGGCTCGAGGCGCAGGACCGGGTCGAGCAGCGCGAGCCGTCGCGCCCACTCCGCGTCCCGTGCCGCGGCACGCACGGCGATCGCCCCGCCGAGGGAGTGGCCGACCACGAGGTCCCACGGGCCTTCGGAAGGACTGAGGGCGAGCACGTCGTCGGCGTAGTCGTCGTGCCGGGAGGAGCCTCCCCTGGTGCCCCGTTCTCCGTGGCCGCGCAGATCGGGAGTGTCGACAGTCCACCCCGCCGCACGCAGCCCCTCCGCGACGCGCCACCAGGTGCCTCCGTCGCCGCCGAGCCCGTGCAGGAGGAGCGCCGTTCGCGTCGTCACCTCGCGCCTCAATCGAATCGCGGGTCGCGGCCCGTGCGCTCGCCGGTGGCGAGTCCGGCGAGAGCCGCCATCTCGTCGGCGTCGAGCTCGAACCCGAACACGTCGAGGTTCTGCCGGATCCGCCCCGGGTCGGCCGACTTCGGGATGACGCCGACCCCTCGTTGCACGTGCCAACGCAGCACGACCTGCGCGGGCGAGACGCCGTGCGCGGCGGCGAGACCTGCGAGCACCGGATCGTCGAGGAGGCGCCCGCGTGCCAGCGGCGACCATGCCTGCGTCACGATCCCGTGCGCCGAGTCGAAGGCGAGCAGCTCGTCCTGCGGGAGCCGTGGGTGCAGTTCGACCTGGTTGACGGCTGGCACGACTCCGGTCTCGTCGAGGAGGCGCTCGAGGTGCTCGATGGCGAAGTTCGAGACGCCGATCGAGCGCGCACGACCCTCCTGTCGCAGGCGCTCGAGAGCCCGGTAAGTGTCGACGTAACGGTCGCGGGAGGGGATCGGCCAGTGCACGAGGTAGAGGTCGACGTAGTCGGTGCCGAGCAGTTCGAGGCTGCGGTCGAAGGCGGCGAGCGTCTCGTCGAAGCCGTGGTCGTCGTTCCACACCTTGGTCGTCACGAAGACCTGCTCGCGCGGGAGCCCGCTCGCCCTGATGCCCTCGCCCACCCCGCGCTCGTTGGCGTAGAGCGTCGCCGTGTCGACGTGGCGGTAGCCCGCTTCGATCGCGGAGGCGACCACGCGCGACGCCTCGGCATCACCGATCTTGTAGACGCCGAGCCCGATCTGCGGGATCGCGCGGCCGTCGTTGAGGGGGAGGAGGGGAACGCTCATGCTTTCCATGGTCACACGTTCCACCGACACCGGTCGTCGATGTCAGCTCGGCAGCGTCACCGGCTCGGTGTCGGGGAGCGGGCTCGCGTCGCGGCCGCGGAGATCCGGGTGGAACCGCCGCCCGAACGCCGGCACGAGGAACCCGAGGCCGGCGAAAACGGCTGCGACCACGATCGCCGCGGTCGGTCCGGAGTGGTCGATCTGCACTCCCGCGATGGCCGAGCCGAGCGCCGCTCCGATGAGCTGCCCCGTGCCGACCCAGCCGTACGCCTCCGCCGTGTCAGAGAAGCGCACGCTCGAGGCCGTGATCGCGAAGAGGGCGGCGAGTGCCGGCGCAATGCCGATCCCCGCGACGAACAGGGTCCCGCTCAGCCACCAGAAGTTCGTGGAGGCGGCGGCGAGTCCCATGCCCACGGTCACGATGGACATGCGTCGCGCCGTCGCCCACCGGCTGATCGGGAGGTGGCCGAGCACGAGACCGCCGAGGAGGGAGCCCGCCGCGAAGATCGCGAGGACGACGCCCGACTGGGGGCCGCCGTGAGCGAAGATGGCGACGACGCCCGCCTCCAGAGCCGCACACGCCCCGACCAGAAGAAACCCCACGACCGTCGCCAGCAGCACGGGAGGCTTCGTCAGCACCGCGCCGAGCCGTCGCCGCGAGCGCGGGATGCGCACCCGCCCGACCTCCGGAGACGCGATGAACCAGATGCCGCCTCCGACGAGGAACACCGCGGCGGTCACGATGCCCGCGACCGTCGACACCTGGATCGACACGAACGTCGTCAGCACCGGACCGAGCACCCAGATGATCTCCTGGGCCGAGGCGTCGAGCGAGAAGAGCGGGGTCAGCTGAGAGCCCGTCACCATCTTGGGATAGATCGTGCGCACGGCCGGCTGCACGGGAGGCATGCTCAGCCCGGAGACGAAGCCGATGACGACGAACTGCCAGACCTCGAGGGGCAGGAGCGCCATCGCGACGATCGCGCTCGCGCAGACCACGAGGGTCAGCGTGAGCACCCGGCGCATGCCGAGCCGGCCCATCAGGCGGCTGGTCAGCGGCCCGGCGATGGCCTGCCCGACCGACATCGAGCCCAGCACGAGCCCCGCTGCCGCGTAGGAGCCGTGCACCCGCTCGACATGCAGGAGGAACGCGAGCGAGAGCATCCCGAAGGGGAACCGTGCGGTGAGCTGTGCCGCGATGATGCGCCCCACCCCGGGGGTCTTCAAGAGTTCGGTGTACGTGCCCACCGGTCGACACTACCCGGACGGTCGCCTGCCGGGCTCAGCCCGCGAGCACCTTCCGGATGCGCTGCAGCGACACGCTCTCGGCCGTGCCCAGGCCCTGCGCGAAGAAGCTGACCCGCAACTCCTCGATCATCCACCGGGCGCGGGCGAGGCGGTCCGGGGCGTGTGCGGGCAGCGGCACGACCCCTCCGGCCGCGCGGTACAGCTCGTGCGCCGCCTGGACTTCGGTCAACCAGACCCTGTCACGGCCGACGTTCTCGCCGATCTTGCCGAAGCGCTCCGTGATCGCGGCGAGGTAGCGCGGCAGGTGGCGAAGGCGTTCCAGACCGGTCGCCGACACGAACCCGGCGTAGACCAGCCCGCGCAACTGCTCCCGGGCGTCGGTGAGCGCCGGCAGCAACGCCATGCTCGTCGAGGCCTTCAACGCCTTCTCGACCCCGCGTGCCGTGGTGAGGATCGTGGTGACCGTCTTCACGGTCTCGAACATCGTGTCCATCACGCTCGCCGAGACGCGGTCGCGCACCGCATCGAACTCGGCCCGGAGGAACAGCATGCCGTCGGGCTTCATCCGCCACAGGACGGCATCCACGCTCGCGAGCAGGCAATCGGCGAACAGCGCCGAGGTGTTCTGGTACGGGCTCTGCGCGAGCACGAGCTTCTCGTTCGAGGTGAGGTGCTGCTGCACGTACGCGACCGGGCTAGGCGTCGCGAGCAGCAGGAGACGCCGCACGCCCCGCGGATGCTCGCGGGCCTGATCCTCGGCCGTCGCGAGCAGGCGGATCGACACCGAGTCGCCCTCGTCGATGAGCGCGGGGTAGGCGCGGATCGTGTTGCCGCCCTGCCTCGTGTCGGTGACGCGCGGCAGCTCCGGCATGTCCCAGCTTGTCAGGCCCCGTCGCTCGAGCGCGTCCGGGATGCGCGCCTCGACCACACGGGCGACCTCGTCGCGGACCCGGCCGCGCAGGCGCTCGGCCAGGGGTGCGAGATCCTTGCCCGCCGCGATGGTCCGCCCGCGCTCGTCGGCGACGGCGAAGGTCACCCGCAGATGGGAGGGGATGCGGTCGAGGTCGAAGTCCTCCGGCCGCACGACCACACCCGCCTCGCGGCGGATCGCTGCCGCGAGGGTCGCGGCGAACGACTCCGTCGGCGGGTTGGGCACCTCCTGGGGCAGCACCGCCGTGAGCCGGCGTGCCCAGTCCGTGGCGGGCACCACGGTGCGGCGCAACTGCTTCGGCAGCGCCTTGATCATCGCGGTGACGAGCTCGTCGCGCAGCCCCGGCACGAGCCAGTCGAAGCCCAGCGGCGTCACGCGGGGCAGGAGCGCGAGCGGCACGTGCACCGTCACTCCGTCCTCCTCGGTTCCGGGCTCGAAGCGGTACGAGAGACGGAAGCGCTGATCGGCCTGACGCCACTGGGTCGGGTACGCGGTCTCGTCGATCACCTCCGCGTCCTCGGGCAGGAGGGTCTGCTGCGTCATGGTCAGCAGCTCGGGGTCGTCGTGCTGCGCGGTGCGCCACCAGGAGTCGAAGGAACGCACCGAGGCGACGTCGCGCGGGACACGGCGATCGTAGAAGTCGAAGACGGCCTCGTCATCGACGAGCACGTCGCGGCGGCGGGTGCGCTCCTCGAGCCGCTCGAGTTCGGCGCGCAGGGCCCGGTTCTTGCGGTCGAAGGCGTGCCGCGCCTCCCACTCGCCCTCGACGAGGGCGTGCCTGATGAAGAGCTCGCGGGCGAAAGAGGCGTCGATCCGCGAGAACTGCACACGGCGGCGCGCGACGATCGGGACTCCGTAGAGCGTGACCTTCTCGTAGGCGACCGCGGCGCCCTGCGCCTTCTCCCAGTGCGGCTCGCTGAACTGCCGCTTCACGAGCTCGCCGGCGATGGGCTCGGCCCACGCCGGGTCGATCGCCGCGTTGGAGCGCGCGAAGAGACGGCTCGTCTCGACGAGCTCGGCGCTCATCACCGCGTCAGGGAGCTTCTTGGCCAGGGCACTACCTGGGAAGATCGAGAACCGCGCGTTGCGCGCCCCGACATACTGCACATTCTGGCGCTCGCGGTTCTTCGCGGCGCGCTGGGCCTGCTGCGAGGTGGTGTCCTTGATGCCGAGGTGCGAGAGCAGCCCCGCCAGAATGCTCCGGTGGATGCCGTCAGGGTCGACCTTCGGCTCGCCGACCTCGAGCTTCAGCGGACGGGCGAGCTGCCGCAGCTGGCGGAACACGTCCTGCCACTCCCGCACCCGGAGGTAGTTGAGGTACTCGGCCTTGCAGAGGCGGCGGAAAGCGCCCGACGAGAGTTCGGCCTGTTTCTCCTCGAGGTAGTTCCAGAGGGCGAGCAGGGTGAGGAAATCGCTCGTCGGGTCGACGAAACGGGCGTGCTGCTGGTCGGCCTGCGCACGGCGCTCGAGAGGCCGCTCACGCACGTCCTGGATCGTGAGCCCCGCGACGATGGCCATGACCTCGCGAGTGACGCCGTGCGTGCGCGACTCGATGACCATGCGCCCGAACCGAGGATCGATGGGAAGCCGCGCGAGATCCCGCCCGATCCGGGTCAGCTGGGGACCCGCTCCCCTCCGCGGAGACGCGTCTCCCGCCGCATCGCGTACCGAACCGGCCTCTCGAGGGGCGCGAGCGGAGGCGGCCGTGCGCACGGCACCGAGCTCGGTGAGCAGGTCGAGGCCGTCCTTGATGCCGCGGGAGTCGGGAGGCGTGAGGAAGGGGAAGGAGGCGATGTCGCCCAGGCCGAGCGAGATCATCTGCAGGATGACCGCGGCAAGGCCCGTCCGAAGGATCTCGGGATCGGTGAACTCGGGGCGGCGGAGGTAGTCCTCCTCCGAGTAGAGACGGATCGCGATGCCCGCGCTGGTGCGGCCGGAGCGGCCAGAGCGCTGGTTCGCGGAGGCCTGCGACACGGCCTCGATCGGGAGGCGCTGCACCTTTGAGCGCGCGCTGTAGCGCGAGATGCGAGCCGTGCCTCCGTCGATCACATACCGGATGCCCGGGACCGTGAGGCTCGTTTCGGCGACGTTCGTCGCGAGCACGACCCGGCGGCGGACGCCGGGAGTGCGCGAGCGCTCGAAGACCCTGTGCTGATCGGCCGCCGAGAGCCGACCGTAGAGAGGCAGCACCTCGGTGCCCGGGAGGTTCCGCCCGCGGATGGCGTCCTCGGCGTCGCGGATCTCGTTCTCGCCCGAGAGGAACACGAGCACGTCGCCCGGATCCTCCCGAGCGAGTTCGGCGAGGGCATCGGCGATGCCGGTCATCAGATCACGACTGCCCGCCGTGGCGTCCGGCGTGTCGGAGTCGTCGTCCTCTTCGGGCTCCTCCGCGACCAGCGGACGATAGCGGATCTCGACCGGGTAGGTGCGGCCTGACACCTCGATGATCGGTGCGGGCGTCCCGGAGGCGTCCGCGAAGTGTTCCGCGAAGCTCTGCGGATCGATGGTCGCCGAGGTGATGATGACCTTCAGCTCGGGGCGCTGGAGGAGCAGGCGGTGCAGGTACCCGAGCAGGAAGTCGATGGTGAGGCTGCGCTCGTGGGCTTCGTCGATGATGATCGTGTCGTACCGGCTCAGCATCCGGTCGTGGTTCATCTCGTTGAGCAGGATGCCGTCGGTCATCAGTTTGATCCGCGTCGACGCGCTCGCCTTGTCGGTGAACCGCACCTGGTAGCCGACGAGGCCGCCGACCTCGTCGTCGAGCTCCTCCGCGATGCGCTCGGCGATGGTGCGGGCCGCGATGCGGCGGGGCTGCGTGTGCGCGATGCTCTCGCGCCCGAGCTCCAGGCAGATCTTGGGCAGCTGCGTCGTCTTGCCCGACCCGGTGGCACCCGCGACGATGACCACCTGATGGTCGCGGATCGCCGCCGCGATGTCGTCGCGCCTCCCCGAGACCGGCAGTTCGGGCGGGTAGCGGATGCTGAGGACGTCTGACATGAGCCTCCTATGGTACGCCCGCGTGAGAGAATGCCCTCTCTCGCGAAATGTCGCGAGATCCCCCTGTCCCGGTCGGGCGCCACGGCGCCGCTTCTCGTCCGAGACGCACGACGTCGTGGAGCCGCCATGAATCCGCAGTCGCTGCTCGTGGTCGTGAACCTCGTGCTGCTGCTCTTCGCGATCAGCGGCGTGCTCTCGAACCCCCGGCTGTCGAAGGTGGCGAAGGTGGGCTGGGTCGCCTTCATCGTGATCGCCCCGTTCGTCGGCAGCCTCGCCTACCTCGCTCTGGGGCGGCGTGGCGGAGGCGGCGCCGCCTCCCGTGGCGCCGAGCGCCCCCGCGGGTGGTTTTTCGAGCGGTAGCGTGCGAGGGTCCCGTTTACGTCGGAGGAGCTCCGCACCCCGCACCCGTGGACGATGCTCGCGCTCGGCGTCGCCGCGCAGGCCGCGACGACCGTCTTCGTGTCGGTCCCGCCCTTCCTGATCCCGCTCCTCCGAGTACGGCGCGACGGTGCTCGTGCTGCTCGCTCTGTCCGACGGGATCCCGGCGGTGGCAGCCCTGCTCTTCGTGACCGCCACCGCTCATCGGGCTGGTCGGCTATCCGCTCGCCTTCGCCACCCTCGCCCTCGCGCCGGTCGTCGCCCTGCCGCTCCTGCCCGCGGGCGAGGAGGTCGAGTCCGAGTGGCACAACGTCAGCTGACAGCGCGGTTCGCGCACGATGGTGCGCGAGAGCCTGTCCTGGCTGAGGTTGTGCCCGGAGCCCGCCGGTCTAGCGTTGGTGCATGGCCGAACGACTGCGCTCCAGTGTCAGCCCCTACCTCCGCTCGCACGCGGACAATCCCGTCGACTGGTTCCCCTGGGGCGAGGAGGCCTTCGCTGAGGCCGAGCGCCGCGACGTTCCCGTCCTGATCTCCATCGGCTACGCCACCTGCCACTGGTGCCATGTGATGGCACGCGAATCGTTCTCGGACCCGGTGCTCGCAGCCCGAGTGAACGCGGAGTTCGTCGCCGTGAAGGTCGACCGCGAGGAGCATCCCGACGTCGACACCTCCTACCTCACCGCGGCCAGTGCCTTCACCCCCCAGCTCGGCTGGCCACTCACCGTGTTCGCGACGCCCGGAGGCGAGACGTTCTTTGCCGGCACCTACTTCCCGCCGCGAGCGGTCCAGGGGGTGCCCGCCTTCTCGGACGTGCTCGACGCGGTCGCCGAGGCGTGGCGGCAGCGCCGCGACGAGGTCGAGACGACGGCCTCCTCCCTCGCGGCGGCGCTTCGGGAGGCGACGGCCGCGACGCCGACGACGACCGAAGTTCTCGACGACACGGCACTCGACGCGGCCGTCCGCCTGCTGGCCGAGGACGAAGACCGTGAGCACGGCGGCTTCGGTGGTGCCCCGAAGTTCCCGGTGGCGCCCGTGCTCGGGTTCCTCGCGTCACGGCCCTCCGGTGCCGCGCTGGCCGAGCGCACCCTCCTGGCGCTCGCCGCCTCCCCGCTGCGCGATCGCGACGGCGGGTTCTTCCGTTACGCGACCCGGGCCGACTGGAGCGAGCCGCACTACGAGCGAATGCTCTACGACAACGCGCAACTGCTCGATGTCGCCGCTGTGCTGCTCGGGCGGGCGGGGTCCGACGTGACCGCGCTGACGGCCGTGGCGGAGGGGGTGGCCGGCTTCCTCCTCACCACGTTGCGGCGGCCGAGCGGCGGGTTCGCGAGCGCGCAGGACTCCGAGAGCATCGTCGACGGCCGTCGGTCGGAGGGCGGCTACTACCTGGCGGAGGATCGGTCACGGCTGGCTGCGCCTCCGCTTGACGAGAAGGTCGTCACGGGGTGGAACGGGCTCGCGATCGGGGCCCTCGCCCGCGCGGGAGCCGTGCTCGGCCGCTCGGACTGGCTCGACGCGGCTCGGGGTGCGGCGGAGTTCGTGCTCGAGCGGCATCTCGTGGACGGTCGGCTCGCCGTGCGCGCCTCCCTTGAGGGCGTGGTGTCGAGGGCGCGTCCCGCGCGTGAGGATCTGGGGATGCTCGCCAACGGGTTGCTGCGGCTTGCGCTCGCGGAGGGGTCGCCCCGGTTCGCGCGTGCCGCGCGCGAGCTGATCGACGGCGCTCTCGAGGCAGGCGCAGAGGGGTGGCCGCCGTTCGCGCTGCCGGGCGGTGGCGACGCGGCGCTCGAGGCGCGCGGGCTGTCGTTCGCCGCGGATCTCTCGGAGGGCGCGTACGCCTCCGGTCTGTCGGCGTGCGCCGATGCCGCCCACGAACTGTTCCTGCTGACCGGAGAGCTGCGCTATCGGGAGGCGGCGGAGGCGGTCGTTGCCGCCGTCGCCCCCGGCGCGCTCGCGCAGCCCCTGGGTTTCGGGGCGGTGCTGGGCCTGGCGTCGCGGCTCGCGCGTCCCGTCGTGCAGCTCATTGTGGTGGCGCCGGGGGAAGCGCCGGAGCTGCTCCGCGGGGCGCGCGCGAGCGAGTTCGGGGTGCTGGCCGTGGTGTCCGATGCGCAGGCCGCCGAGTGGGAGGCCGCCGGCTTCGAGCTCTTCGCGGGGCGCCGTTCCCGCGACCAGCGTCCCACTGCGCATCTCTGCGAGGGCTTCGTGTGCGCTCTGCCGACCACCCGTCTGCCCGAGGCGATCGTCACGCGGCCGTGATGACGAGCGGGGCGTCGGGATCGGCCGCCCACTCGTTGAGGGAGCCGTCGTAGACGACCGCCGTCTCGACCCCGAGCACGGCGAGCGCGAGCGCGTCGGCCGTGGCCGCGATGCCGCCTGCGCAGTACAGCACGATCCGTTCGGCCGAGAGAGCGTCTCCGAACAGCTCGCGGAGGCGCTCGGGCGGCAGCAGCGTGTTGCTCTCGCGGTCGACGAGTCGCGCGGCGGGAACGCTCCGCGAGCCGGGGAGGTGCCCGAGTCGTGGCCGGTGGCCGGCCTCGCCGGTGAACTCGCGGGGCGGAACGGCGCACACGAGCGCTCCGGGAGCTTCGCCGCGAACGATGCGCTCGACCTCGGTCTTATCGACCCAGACCGGACGCTCGGCGCGCACCGTGATGCCGGGCCGCGCGGTCGGCGCGACGTGGCCGGTCTCGAGCGGTCGCGCCTCCCGCCGCCACGCCGTGAGCCCGCCGTCGAGGACCGCGACCGACTCGTGGCCCGCCGCGCGGAGTAGCCACCACAGGCGCGAGGCCCACTGCCCTACCGCCGAGTCGTAGACGACCACGGTCGAGTCATCGTCGATCCCGAGGGCGCCGACGGCGGAGGCGAAGCGGTCCGGGCTGAGGCGCGAGAAGGGGAGGGAGGCGTAGTCGTCGGAGAGCTGCGCGAGAAGATCGCCGAACACGGCCCCCGGCACGTGACCCTCGACGAGGTACTGCTCGTCTCCCGTGAGGTAGCCGGGTCGCCCGTCGAATCCGGGCACGAGGAGAACGCTCGCGTCGACGACGACGAGACCGTCGCGACCGAGATGGTCGGCCAGCCACTGCGTCGAGACGACGGGCCGGGACAGGAGGGAGGACGAAGAGCTGTTCACCCGGCTCACGCTAGAGGCCGCCACCGACATCTGCGCGTGCTGTCGTAATCCGGGTTCACGGGACTCGCGCGTCAGAGCCGCCGGCTGGTGCTCATGACTGAGCGAGGAGGCGGCGCCTCGTCGCTACCGCGCTCAGCACTCGATGACGTTGACGGCCAGGCCGCCTTCGCTCGTCTCCTTGTACTTCGACGACATGTCGACTCCCGTCTGGCGCATCGTCTCGATCACTGCGTCGAGCGACACCCGGTGCGTGCCGTCTCCGTGCAGGGCGAGCCGCGCAGCACTGACCGCAGTCGACGCCGCGATCGCGTTCCGTTCGATGCACGGGATCTGCACGAGGCCGCCCACCGGGTCGCACGTGAGCCCAAGATGATGCTCCATCGCGATCTCCGCCGCGTTCTCGACCTGCTGCGGAGTACCTCCGAGCACCGCGCAGAGGGCACCGGCGGCCATCGCGCACGCCGAGCCGACCTCGCCCTGGCAGCCGGCCTCGGCTCCCGAGATCGATGCGTTGGTCGTGAACAGCGAGCCGATGGCGGTCGCCGTGAGGAGGAACGTCCGCAGCCCCTCCCGATCGGCACCCGGCACGAAGCGGAGGTAGTGATGGCCGACGGCCGGGATGATCCCGGCGGCTCCGTTGGTCGGAGCGGTCACGACCCGTCCGCCCGCGGCGTTCTCCTCGTTCACCGCCAGCGCGAAGGCGTGCAGCCACTCCACCGAGGTCACGCGGGCGCGGTCCAGCGGATCCTCCTCGAAGGCCTCCAGTCGCTTGCGGAGCAGGCTCGCGCGCCGGCGCACTCCAAGGCCGCCCGGCAGGACGCCCTCCGTCTCGAGTCCGCGCTCGACGCAGGCTGCCATCGCGTTCCAGATGCGGTCGAGCTGTGCATCGAGGTCACTGTCCGGGTGCAGGGCTCGCTCGTTCGCGGCCGAGATGTCGGCGATGGTCGCTCCCGTGCGCGCGCAGACGGCGAGCAGATCGGCCGCCGAGACGAAGGGGTACGGGTGCGGGGCGAGGCCGGCAAGGTCGGCCTGCTCGCCTGCTCGCCGGATGAAGCCGCCGCCGATCGAGAAGAACGTGTCCTCCTGCGCCGGCGTCGCCTCCCCATCGAGCCACATGTGGAAGGTGAGGGCGTTCGGGTGCTCGGGCAACCGCGTCCGGGGCTCGAAGGCGATGTCGTCGCGTGTCATCGCGAGCGGCTGCTCGCCCGCCAGCGCGATGGCGCCCACCTCCTCGAGTCGCCGCCAAGCGCCGCCGACGAGTGCTGGGTCGCACGACTCCGGGTCGAGCCCCGAGAGTCCCGCGACGACCGCATCCGGCGTGCCGTGCCCGATCCCGGTCGAGCCGAGCGATCCGTACAAGACGCATCCGATGCGGCTGACCCGGCCCAGGAGGCCGTCCGCTTTGATCCGCTCCGCGAAGGCGAGCGCCGCGCGCATCGGCCCCACGGTATGCGAGCTGGACGGTCCGATCCCCACGCTGAACAGGTCGACGACCGAGACGTAGGCACTCATGGACCGAGACTACGCCTCGCATGACGGAGGGGGCGGGCGCCTCGATCGGACGCCCGCCCCCTCCGCTCAGCCGAGGTCAGAACTCGCAGTGCACGTGGTCGGAGTGACCCTCGTTGCCCGGGCCGAGCGTGAGGGTCGCACCCATCGCGGCGCACGCGTCCTGCACGGCCTGGTGGTCGGCCCCGGAGGCCACGAAGACACCGTCGATGATCGGGATGTCGACCGCGTGGCCCGTGTAGTGGCGCGAGGTCGAGGTGTGGTCCTCACCCGCGATCGACGACACCGACAGAGTGTGCCCGTACTGCGTGTTGAGCTTCAGCAGGGCGTCGAGCATGACGGGGTCCAGCGACACCGAGGTGACCCCGACGTCGCCTTCAGGGCTCGTCTTCGCGGGCTGACCCGCTGCGGTGTCCCGGATGTTGGCGAGCGCGGTCGAGGCGGGGTCGTCGCTCGAGTCGTAGAGCTCGATCCCCGGGTTGTCGAGGATCGCCTGGGCGATGGCCGCGGCATCGCCGCTCGGCGGAGCAGTCGTCCCGCCCGCGATCAACGCCTTCCAGGTGGCGGGGCCCACGATCCCGTCCGCCGTCAGCCCGGCGGAGCTCTGAAAGCTCTTCACGGCAGCGGTGGTCGCGTCGCCGAAGACGCCGTCGACCGCTACGGAGGCACCGTTCGCGTTCACTTGCGTCTGGACGGCGCTCACCGCGTCGCCGGACGAGCCGCTCTGGACCGTCACGGTCATCGCGCTCCATGTCGCCTCCCCGATCACACCGTCGGCCTCGAGGCCGTTGGCCGACTGGAAGGCCGTGACAGCGGCGGATGTCCCGCTCCCGAACGCCCCGTCGACGTCGAGCGTCTGCCCGGAGCCTCGGAGGAGGTACTGCGCGGTAGTCACGTCGTCGCCGGTCGCGCCGGAGGAAAGGACGGGCCAGTCGGCGGCCTGAGCGCTCGCGGTCCCCCCTGCGACGAAGCCGACGGCGAGCAGAAGCGCTGTGACGATCGCGACGAGCCGCGAGCGAAGACTCCGCGACGAGACGGGAGAGCCGTCCCGGACGGGATACCGGTTGACGTCAGAGGCGGTGTGGTTCTCGGTGGTGATGGCCATGATCCTCATCCCTCGCTCGCGACGGCCTCACGGGCCAGGGTTTCCCATTGCGCGTAGGCGTCGGGGTATCCCGACACCTGCACCGCTTGCGCGGCCTCGGTCACCGACATCGACTCCCACCCGTCGATGTCCATCAAGCCCGTGTTCGACGTCGGGCTGTTGGCCGCGCCGTAGAAGGCACGCGAGGCATAGACCGGGTCGATGAGCTCCTCGGGTGTGCCCCAGCCGGCCGAGGGCCGCTGCTGGAACAGGCCGACAGAGTCGCGATCGCCGCCCGAGAGGTTGCGCAGGCGCGACTCCTGCATTGCGGCGGCGATCGCCACGACCCACCCGTACTGCGGGACTCCGGCGGTCTTGCCCTCCGCGATGATCGTGCGCACGTTCGAGAGCTGCTCCTCGTTCAACGTCGCGAAGGTCTCGCCGGGCTCACCCGGCTGCGGGTTCGAGCCCGAGCCCGAGCCGACGAGGGACTGCCAGGTCTGCGGTCCGGCCACACCGTCGACCGTGAGACCAGCCGCCGACTGGAAGTTCTGCACGGCCGAGAGCGTCGCCGCCCCGAACTCGCCGTCGACGGTGAGCCCGGCCCCGGTCTTGTTGAGCTGCACTTGCAGAGCGGTCACCGCCTCGCCGGTGTCGCCGGAGGACACGGTCGTGATCAGCGCCGACCAGGTCTGCTCGCCGACGATCCCGTCGGCCGAGAGTCCGCGAGCGCTCTGGAACGCGGTGACCGCAGCCTCCGTGGCCGAGCCGAAGGCGCCATCGGCCTCGACCGACTGGCCCGCGGCGTTCAGCAGGTGCTGGATCGTCTGCACGTTCGCGCTGTTCTCGCCCTGGGCGACGACGGGCCAGGCGGCAGCGGTCGTGGAGGCGGCGGTGATCGCGGCCGGCGCGGCGAACGCCGTCGGAGCAGCCGCCAGCGACCCGAAAGCGAGGGCGCCGCAGGCGACCCCCGCAACGAGGAGGCGCGTGCGTGGTCGGCGGAGCGTCGCGGCTCGGCCGACGGTCGTGGACGATGGAATGGATGTGGACTGTCTCATCATTTCGAACACCTCTTCAGGGCCGCGGGGCGGCCGGATTCGTTGTCTCGATCAGAGTGGAGTCACGCTCGGGAGTCGTCCTCCCTCGCCCTTCATGCCTATCGTCGACTGAACCCGTCGGTGTTGCTTTGGGATGCGGTACCCAGTGCTCGTCCACAGAACACGGAGCCAGATCCCCCTCTCGGGGGAGGCGTCACGCAGGACGCCCGCTCACGCCTCGCCGTCCTCGCCCGCGCGCGAGGCGGCTCCGACTCAGCGGATCGTCTTGCGCGCGGTGATCTGCCCCGTGTCGAAGCCCAGCAGGTGCAGCCCGCCGTGGAATCGCGCGTGCTCGACCTTGATGCAGCGGTCCATCACGACGGTGAGCCCCTTCGACTCGCCGTACTCCGCTGCCTCCTGGTTCCAGATGCCCAGCTGCACCCAGACGGTGGGTGCGCCGACGGCGACGACGTCGTCGATCACCGAGGGGATATCGCTCCCCTTGCGGAAGACGTCGACGATGTCGGGAACGACCGGCAGCTCCGCGAGGCTGCGGTAGACCGGCTGCCCGAGGATCTCGGTGGCGTTCGGGTTCACGAAGAACAGCTCGTAGTCGCTCGACTGCTGCAGGTAGGTGGAGACGAAGAAGGAGGAGCGCGCCGGGTTGGGCGAGGCCCCCACGATCGCGACGGTCTTCGCGCGGCGGAGGATGTCGAGCCGCTGTTTCGCGTCGGGGCCGACCCAGGTGCGCTGCGAGCGCAGCATCTTCGCGAGCGGCGAGTGGGCGGGCATCGAGCAGCTCAGGCCGTTCGAGAGCTGGACGACGGTCTCGGTGTCGCTCATGGTCAGACCTCCACGGCCGGGGTGTGCAGAGTCGCCGACGTCTCGTCGGGGAGCTCGGTGGGAGCGGCGGGCGTGCCGTGCTGCTCGATGGCGCGCGCCAGCGCCTGGTCGAGGTCGTAGATGATGTCGTCGGCGTCCTCGATCCCGACGGAGAGGCGGACGAGACCCGGCAGGACTCCGGCGTCGAGCAGCTGCTGCTCGGTGAGCTGCGCGTGCGTGGTCGAGGCGGGGTGGATGACGAGCGTCTTGGCGTCGCCGATGTTGGCGAGGTGGCTCGCGAGGTCGACCGACTCGATGAAGGTCTGGCCGACGGCGCGCCCGCCGGCGACCACGAAGCTGAAGACGGAGCCGGGCCCCTTCGGCAGGTACTTCTGTGCGCGCTCGTGGTGGGGGTGCCCGGGCAGCCCGGCCCAATAGACCGCCTCGATGCGCGGGTCGGCGTCGAGCCACTCGGCGACGCGGCGTGCGTTGTCGACGTGCGCCTGGATCCGATAGGGGAGGGTCTCGACGCCCTGCGCGAGCAGGAACGCCGAATGAGGAGCCAGCACCGGGCCGATGTCGCGCAGCTGCTCGGCGCGCAGACGGGTGAGGAAGCCGTACTCGCCGAAGTTCCCCTCCCAGGAGAGATTGCCGTAGGAGGCGACGGGATCGTGCAGGAGCGGGAACTTCTCGGCGGAGTAGTGGAACCGGCCCGACTCGACGACGACCCCGCCGAGGGTCGTGCCGTGCCCGCCGAGGAACTTCGTCGCCGAGTGGATCACGATGTCGGCGCCCCACTCGAGGGGGCGGATCAGATAGGGAGTGGCGACCGTGGAGTCGATGATGAGGGGGATGCCGGCGGCGTGGGCGACAGCGGCGAGGCCTTCGATGTCGGCGATCTCGCCGGACGGGTTCGCGATCGTCTCGGCGTAGAGCACCTTCGTTTTCTCGGTGATCGCTGCCGCGTAGTCGGCCGGATCGCTCGAACGCACGAAGGTCGTGTCGACTCCGAAGCGCCGTAGGGTCACGTCGAGCTGGGTGATCGAGCCGCCGTAGAGGTTGGCGGAGGAGACGACGTGATCGCCGGCTCCGACGAGTGCCGCGAAGGTGATGAACTGCGCCGACAGGCCGGAAGCGGTGGCCACCGCGCCGAGCCCGCCCTCGAGGCTCGCCACGCGCTCCTCGAAGGAGGCGACCGTGGGGTTCGAGAGTCGGGAGTAGATGTTGCCGTACTTCTGCAGCGCGAAGCGCGCCGCCGCGTCGGAGGTGTCATCGAAGACGAACGCGCTCGTCTGATAGATCGGCAGCGCTCGCGCGCCCGTCACCAGGTCGGGGATGTTGCCGGCGTGGATTGCCCGCGTCTTGAAGCCGTACTCGCGATCTGCCATGCGATCGACGCTAGTGGCCGCTCCCGATGTCGCCGCGCTCCGGCGACGCATCCCGTAACAGTGCGTCGCCTCAGGCCCGCACCGCGAGCAGAGCCAGGCCGGCGATCGCCGACCACGACACCAGCGCCACGACCAGTGCGCGCCACCCGGTCGTCAGCAGCTCACGGAGGCGTACCGCGGTCCCGAGCGCAAAGAGCGCCGCCGCGAGCAGCCAGGTCTGCACCGTGTCCGCGAACTCCGCGATCTCCGGCGGCGGCGGGACCAGCGTTCGCAGCACCACGGCCGCGAGGAACCCGAGCACGAACAGCGGGACGAGCGCGGGTCGCGCCCCGCCCGCCTCCCCTCGGCGGCGGGTGACCGCGGCTGCGACGGCGACCATCGGCGCCAGCATCACCACCCGGGTCAGTTTCACGACCACCGCGAGCGCGAGCGCGGCCGGCCCGGCGACCTGAGCCGTGGCCACCACCTGCCCGACATCGTGCACGGAGGCGCCCACCCAGTGCCCGAACTGGAGGTCCGAGAGACCGAGCGGCCCCTGTAGGGCGGGGAGCACCGCGATTGCGAGCGTCCCGCAGAGGGTCACCAGCGCGACCGGAGTGGCCTGCTCGGATTCTTTCGCCCGCGTCGCTCCCGCCATCGCCCCGATGGCGGAGGCGCCGCAGATCGAGAAGCCGGCAGCCAGGAGCAGCGGCTCCTGCCCGGGGAGCTTCAGTGCCTTCCCGAGCCCGAGGGTGAGGACGAAGGTGGCCAGCACGATCGCGACCACCGCGAGGATCGCGACCCAGCCGAGCGCCGCGATGTCGACCAGCGAGAGCTTCAGGCCGAGCAGCACGATTCCCGCGCGCATCAGCGTGCGGGCGGAGACGTCGAGGCCCGGCGCGAGGAGCCCGCCGAGCGCCGGGCGTGTCGCGGGCAGCTGCGTGACGAGGATTCCGAGTGCGACGGCCACCGTCAGCATCGGCGCCGCCGGGACGGCGGCGTGCACGAGGAACGCGGCGAGGGCGGCGAGAGCGGAGGCGGCGACTCCCGGCAGCCAGGCGATCTCGCCCGGCATCCGTCCGCTCAGACCCACGACGGCAGCCACATGTGGGCCTGCCAGAACGCGAACGTCGTCTGCTCGCCGCTCCACAGCGGGTAGAAGTAGGCCGTGAGCGCAGCGGCGGCGATCGTGAAGGCGAGCACCACGATGATCCCTCGGGTGCGCCTTCTGCGCTCGTCGGAGGCGGAGCCGAGTGCCACGCCCGCGGTGAGGGCGAGCGCGAGCATCATGTAGGGCTCGAAGACCACGCAGTAGAACTGGAAGACCGTGCGGTCGAGGTAGAGAAGCCAGGGCAGGTAGCCCGCGACGATGCCCATCAGCACGAAGCCTGCGCGCCACTCCCGGTAGCGCGCGAGGCGGTAGAGGAGGTAGACGAGGGCGAGGACCCCGGCGTACCAGATCAGTGGGTTGGCCACGGAGGTGATGGCCTCGTCGCAGCGGGCGGCGGTGCATCCGTCCACTCCCGTCGCCTGATCGACGAAGTACATGCTCGTCGGCCGCAGCATCAACAGCCAGGTCAGCGGGTTCGCCTCATAGGGGTGCGAGGCGCGCAGGTTGATCGAATAGTCGTACATCTGCACGTGGTAGTGCCAGAGGCTCTGCGCCCAGTGCGGCACCCAGGCCAGAGCGCCCGTCCACGCGTTCCCGGGAGCCTCGGTCGCCCACTCGCGCGCCCAGCCGCCGGAGGTGCGGAGCCAGCCTGTCCAGGTGGCGAGGTAGGCGACGAGGGCGACGGGCACGACCAGGAGGAACGTGACCGGTCCTTGCTTCAGCACCGCCCCGCTCGCCCAGAAGGGCACGCCCGCTCTGCGCCGCATCAGGGCGTCGACGACGACGGAGTAGATCCCGTAGGCCGCCAGGAAGTAGACGCCCGTCCACTTCACTCCCGCGGCCAGCCCGAACAGGACGCCGGCCGTCAGGAGCCACGGTCGCCACCACAGCACCGGCCCCCAGCTCGGCAGCTCGCCCGAGGCGACCTTCCTCCCCAGCTGCAGCTCAGCCCAGCGGCGGTCGAGCAGGATCGCCGCGACTCCGCAGAGCGCGAGGAACATCAGGATGCCGTCGAGCAGGGACACGCGCGACATCACGATCGCGTGCCCGTCGAGGGCGAGGAACAGGCCGGCGAGTGAGGCGAGGAAGGTCGAGCGGAACAGCAGCTTCGCGATCACGATGACGAGCGCGACCGCGAGGATCCCGGCGATCGCCGTCGAGATCCGCCAGCCGACGCTGTCGTCGGCGCCGAAGACGCCCATTCCGAGCCCGATGATCCACTTGCCCAGCGGAGGGTGCACGACGAACGAGGGCGCGCCCGTGAAGGTGTTCACGTCGCCCGCGGCGAAACCGGGGTCGGGGTTGTCAGGCCATGCCCCCTCGAAGCCGAGGTTCCAGAGGGTCCAGGCGTCCTTCACGTAGAACGTCTCGTCGAAGACCAGCGAGCGGGGATGGCCGAGGTTCCACAGCCGCAGAAGCGCGGCGACGAGGACGACCAGCAGCGGCAGGCCGAGCTCGTAGAGGCGGCGGCGGGCGGGGCTGGCGACGAACCGGCCGTGCAGATCGTCGAACCAGGAACCGCGCGGCACCTCCGGCAGGCTCTCGCGCACGCGGGGCACCGCCTCCGTCGTCGGAGGGGCGGCCGGTTCGAGGGGGACCGACCGCGTCGCGCCGGAAGCGAGCAGGTCGTCGAAGTCGCGCTGCGGTCCGTCGGTCACCCGGCCATGCTAACCGGGCGCCGGTCCTTCCCCCGACGGGTCTCGAGGGCGAGGAGGCGTCCGCCTGCGAGCGCCCACCGTCGCCGGACAGGCCTCCCGCGGCCCCAGGGTCGACGGGGAGAGACTGGGAGACTTGCCGCATGATCATCCTCGCGGGCACGCCCATCGGAAACCTCGGCGACGCCTCCCGTCGGCTGGTGGAGGCGCTGTCCTCGGCTCGGCATGTCGCCGCCGAGGACACACGCGTCACGATCCAGCTCCTGCGCGCGCTCGGCGTGGAGAACCGACCGGCGCTCTATGCGCTGCACGACCACAACGAGCGCGAGCGGGCGGCCGAGCTGGTCGAGCTTGCGCGCGACGAGGACCTGCTGGTGCTCAGCGATGCCGGCATGCCGACCGTCTCGGACCCCGGCTATCACCTGGTCGAGGCGGCGGTGGCGGCGGGGGTGGCGGTCACCGCGCTGCCCGGCCCCTCGGCGGTGCTGATGGCGCTCGCCGTCTCTGGCCTGCCGACCGATCGCTTCAGCTTCGAGGGCTTCCTGCCGCGCAAGCACGGCGAGCGCGTCTCGACCTTCCGCGCCCTCGTCGACGAGCGGCGCACCATGGTCTTCTTCGAGTCGCCGCACCGCATCGGCGACGCGCTCGCCGATCTCGTCGAGGTGATGGGGCCCGAGCGACGGGTCGTCGTGTGCCGCGAACTGACCAAGATGTTCGAGGAGGTGCGCCGCGGTCCCGCCTCCGAGCTGGCCGAGTGGGCGGCAGGCGGCCTCCGCGGCGAGATCTGCCTCGTCGTCGAGGGTGCGCCGGTGCGGGAGGCGTCGCTCGAGGACGCACTCGTCGCGGTCCTCGAGCGGGTCGCGGCGGGCGCCCGGCTCAAGGAGGCGTCGGCCGAGGTCGCCGAGCACACCGGCCTCTCGCGGCGCGCCCTCTACGAGGCGGCGCTCGCCTCGCGACGAAGCTGAGCGCCGCCCGGGCCCCTACGCGCAGGTCCCCGTGTTGCGGAAGCCGTCGTCGTTCTGGTTGCTCTGGCTCTTGTCGGTGCCCAAGCCGCCCGACGCCCACGAGACGGTGCCGGTGACCACGGCCGACGCATCGGTGGTCGTGGCCAGCTCGATGCGGAGAACCGAGCCCGGTGCGACCGGCTGAGTGGTGAACCAGTACGAGGAGCCATCCGATGATCCGCCGACCCTCATCGTCGTCGGCACGCCGTCGATCGTCGCCGACGAGATCGAGACGCCCGTGAGGAAGCGGGCGTCGTAGTAGTAGTAGACCTGCGTGTCGGCCGGCATCGGGTTCGCCCCGTCGCTCGAGACGACGATCGCGCTCGCGTAGGGGTAAGTGCAGCTCCCGGTGGCCAGCGAGGCCCACTCGGCGCTGATCGCTCCGTTCCACGGCACGACCGTGCCCACCTCCGCGGTCGACGAGATCGCGTCGTTCGAGGGGTCGGAGTCGGCACCCGCGGGCGAGGACAGGGTGAACGAGTGGGCGGTCAGATTCGCGAACGCGGTCGTGAAATCATGGATCGCGGCGGCCTCCTCCTGGGTCAGCACATCGGCGAAGCGCGGCGCGAACACCACGTCGGCGCCGGAGGGGATCGGCACGGAGATCACTGCGGTGAAGGCCGAGCGGTCGCCCTCGACGACCGGACCGGTGATCGAGACGGCGCTCGCCGGGATGTCCGACGTGGCGGACACCGTGAGCGAGGGCGAGCCGAGGACTCTGTTGTCGGACCGCATGACGACGACGGTGCCGGCGGGCGCCTCCTGGGGGCCGCCGTTGTGCACGGTCGGCGAGAAGAAGGTGTTGTAGCCCAAGTACTGCGTGTGGTCGTCGTTGTACCAGCTGCCGTCGTCGCCCGAGAAGTTCTGCATCTGCAGATCGAACCCGGGCGCCCCGCTCGCGGCGGAGGCGGGGGTCGCTGTGGCGGTTGCCACGACCGGGATGGTCCATGCGGCGGCTGCGAGGGCGGTCCGTCGGCTGACGAGGGCAGAGGTCGAGGTGACCGTGTCGTGAGAAGTCATGGTGCGTCCATCTCGTAGGGGTCAGGGAACCCGACGAGGCTAGGTCGCGGCCGAGGCAATGTCCTCTCGGGAGACATGATGTCGCAGCCGATGTGCCCGGAGTCCCTCCGACGTCACACGCCGGAGGGCGCTCGGCGCGAAGAATAGGATGGTCGCCATGTCCGACGGCGCCTCCTTTTCTCTCACGACACCGATCTTCTACGTGAACGACGTCCCGCACATCGGGCACGCGTACACCGAGGTCGCCGCCGACGTGCTCACCCGCTGGCACCGCCAGGCCGGAGACGACACCTGGCTGCTCACGGGCACCGATGAGCACGGACAGAAGATCCTCCGTACCGCGACCGCGCACGGCACGACGCCGAAGGAATGGGCAGACCGTCTCGTCGAGACCGCGTGGAAGCCGCTGCTGAAGACCATCGACATCGCCAACGACGACTTCATCCGCACCACGGACGAGCGGCACGAGGTCAACGTCCAGCGCTTCCTCCAGAAGCTCTACGACGAGGACGCCATCTACACCGGCGAGTACGAGGGCTACTACTGCGTCGGCTGCGAGGAGTACAAGCAGCTCTCCGATCTCGAGGAGGGGACGGGCGACTACACCGGGCAGTACGTCTGCAAGATCCACTCGAAGCCCGTCGAGCTGCTCAAGGAGAAGAACTACTTCTTCAAGATGAGCGAGTACACCGATCGGCTGCTCGCGCTCTACGAGGAGCGTCCCGACTTCATCCAGCCCGAGTCGGCGCGCAATGAGGTCGTCAGCTTCGTGCGCGCCGGGCTCGCCGACCTGTCGATCTCGCGCTCGAGCTTCGACTGGGGAGTGAAGGTGCCGTGGGACGACTCGCACGTCGTCTACGTCTGGTTCGACGCGCTGCTCAACTACATCACCGCGGTCGGCTACGGCCAGGACGAAGCGGAGTTCGAGCGCCGCTGGCCTGCGACGCACATCGTCGGCAAGGACATCCTCCGGTTCCACGCGGTGATCTGGCCCGCGATGCTCATGGCCGCAGGCCTCGAGGTGCCCAAGCAGGTCTTCGGTCACGGCTGGCTGCTCGTCGGCGGCGAGAAGATGTCGAAGTCGAAGCTCACGGGAATCGCACCCGAGCAGATCACCGACACCTTCGGCTCCGACGCGTTCCGCTACTACTTCCTCCGCGCGATCACCTTCGGCCAGGACGGCTCGTTCTCGTGGGAAGACCTCTCGGCCCGCTACCAGGCCGAGCTCGCGAACGGCTTCGGGAACCTCGCCTCTCGGGTCATTGCGATGCTGCACCGCTACTACGAGGGCGTCGTGCCCGAGCCCGGCGCGCTCTCGGAGGGCGACGAGCACGTACAACGCACGGTCGCCGAGGCGGTGACCGCCGCCGATGCCGCGATCGACGCCCTCGCGATCCACGACGCGATCAGCGCGGTATGGACGATTGTCGACGAGCTCAACGGCTACATCACCGAGCAGGAGCCCTGGTCGCTCGCCAAGAAGGGCGAGAGCGAGCGCCTCGCTGCGGTGCTCTACACGGCGACGGAGGGTCTGCGCGCGCTGGCCGTGCTGCTCTCCCCGGTCATCCCGCGCGCCACCACGACGCTCTGGGAGGCGCTCGGCGTCGAGGAGGCGCTGGGCGCGCTCACCGCGCAGCCCCTCCGCGAGGCCGGGCGCTGGGGGCAGCTCCCGGTCGGGACGACGGTCGGCTCGCTCGCCGCGCTCTTCCCGCGCATCGAGGCGCCGGCGTCCTGAGCGGGCGGGGGAGGAGCGAGCGTCGGCGTCGAGCCCCCACCGGGCGAGACCGGTCCGCTCACCCCTCCCCGGTACCCTGGTCGGCATGACCGACAGCCAGCACGTCCGCGCCCGCGAGGCCGCCTCCGGCCGCGACCTGACGTATCCGCCGCTGCCCGAGGCTCTCGTGGTACCCGTCTACGACAATCACACCCACCTCGAGATCTCCGACGGACTCGAGCCCCTCGACTACCGTGAGCAGCTCGATCGCGCCTCCACCGTCGGAGTGCGCGGCGTCGTGCAGGTCGGCACCGACGTCGAGACGAGTCGATGGTCGGCCGAGCGCGCCGCCTCCGAGCCGCGCATGCTCGCCGCGGTGGCGCTGCACCCCAATGAGGCTCCCGGACTCGAGGCGCGCGGAGAGCTCGACGACGCGCTCGCCGTGATCGCCGAGCTCGCCACTCAGCCCCGGGTGCGGGCGATCGGCGAGACGGGCCTCGATTTCTTCCGGACTGGCGAGAGCGGGCGGGCCGCCCAGTTCCGTTCCTTCGAGGAGCACATCCGTCTCGCGAAGGAGAACGGCCTGGCGTTGCAGATCCACGACCGCGACGCGCACCGCGAGGTCCTCGAGACCCTCCGCCGGGTCGGTGCCCCGGACCGCACCGTCTTCCACTGCTTCTCCGGCGACGCCGAGATGGCCAGGATGTGCGCCGAGGAGGGGTGGTACCTGTCCTTCGCGGGCACGGTCACCTTCAAGAACGCCGAGTCGCTGCGGGAGGCGCTCGTCGCGACGCCCCGGCACTTGATCCTCGTCGAGACCGATGCGCCCTACCTGACTCCTGCGCCGTTCCGCGGTCGACCCAACGCCCCGTACCTCATCCCGCACACCCTGCGGTCGATGGCGGCCACGCTCGAGACCGACGTCGGCCATCTCGCCGCGACCATCGCCTCCAACACCGAACAGGTCTACGGGGAGTGGGGCGGAGAGGTCGGCTCGGAGCCGAGCGAGCCCGTCGGACAGCTGGCATGAGCGGACGCCACGCGGCCGACGCGGCGGCCGTGGACGTGCCGCGGCTGCTCGGTCCCGCCGAGATCCGCGACCTCGCAGCGCTGCTCGACGTCACCCCGACCAAGAAGCTCGGGCAGAACTTCGTCCACGACGCCAACACGGTCCGCCGCATCGTCAGGCTCGCGCGCGTGCAGGCGGGCGAGACCGTCGTCGAGATCGGGCCGGGGCTGGGCTCGCTCACTCTGGGACTGCTGGAGGCGGGCGCTGGTGTCGTCGCCGTGGAGATCGACTCCCGCCTGGCCGAGCAGCTGCCGCGCACGGTCGAGCTGATGGCGCCCGGCGCCGAGCTCGTGGTCGTGCACGCCGACGCGATGAAGGTGCTCGAGCTGCCGGGCGGGCCCGCGCGACTCGTCGCGAACCTCCCGTACAACATCTCGGTGCCGGTGCTCCTGCACTTCCTCGAGCACTTCCCGAGCATCCGCTCGGGCGTGGTCATGGTGCAGTCGGAGGTGGGCCACCGGCTCGCGGCGGGCCCAGGCTCGAAGGTCTACGGCGGTCCGAGCGTGAAGGCGGCCTGGTTCGGCTCGTGGTCGACGGGAGGTACGGTCTCGCGTCAGATCTTCTGGCCGGTGCCGAACGTCGACAGCGTCCTCGTCGCCTTCGAGCGGGGCCGGGAGCCGGGCGACGAGACTCTCCGCCGCGCGGTCTTCGCGGTGGTCGACGCCGCGTTCGCGCAGCGGAGGAAGATGCTGCGGCAGTCGCTCGCGTCCCTCTTCGGCGACAGCGCTGCCGCGATCGCCGCGCTCGAGGGAGCGGGCATCCCGCAGACCGCGCGGGGGGAGGAGCTCGACGTGGAGGCCTTCGTCCGGCTGGGTCGCTCGCTCGACCCCGCACGCGTCCCCGTGCGGGGCGCCACGGTGCCCGAGGAGCGGCCGTCGGAGAGCGCCGAGGAGAGCGACGAGGCCGCGGACGGGGGCGCCTCCGCCAGCATGTAGCGTGGAGGCATGGCCCTCCGCGCGACGTCGAAACGGGTCCACGCGCGGGCGCCCGGCAAGATCAACCTGTTCCTCAAGGTCGGTGCCGTGCGCGACGACGGCTACCACGAGCTCGCCACCGCGTTCCAGTCGCTCTCGCTCTACGAAGACGTCCACGCGAGCGAGGCTCCCGACTTCTCGGTCGAGTTCTCGGGCTCGATCGACACGAGCGGCCTCCCGCTCGACGGCTCCAACCTCGCCATCCGGGCGGCGCGCGCTCTCGCCCGCGCCACGGGTCACCGGGGAGGCGTGCACCTCGAGATCGAGAAGAACGTGCCGATTGCGGGCGGGATGGGGGGCGGCTCCGCCGACGCGGCCGCGACCCTCCTCGCGTGCGACGCGCTCTGGGGCACGGCCTGCACCCGCGAGCAACTGCTGGGCATCGCCTCCAGCCTGGGCGCCGACGTCCCGTTCTCGTTCACGGGAGGCACCGCGATCGGCGTCGGGAGGGGCGACGAGCTGAGCCCGGCTCTCGCCAAGGGTCGCTTCGAGTGGGTGCTCGTGCTCTCGGAGGAGGGGCTCTCGACCCCCGAGGTCTACCGTGAGCTCGATCGTCACCGCGAGCGCCACCTGCACGACTTCAGCCCGATCGCGGCGACCCCGAGCATCGACCCGAACGTGCTCCAGGCCTTGCGGGCCGGCGACGCCGGCCTCCTCGCCGAGTCGATGTACAACGATCTGCAGGCACCCGCCCTGCACCTGCAGCCCGGCCTCGCCCGGATCCTCGAGCACGGCGAGCAGAGCGGTGCCCTCGGCGGCATCGTCTCGGGCTCGGGGCCGACGGTGGCGTTCCTCGCGGCCGACGCCGATGCGGCTCTCGAGCTGCAGCTCGCGCTGAGTGCGGCCCGGTGGCGGACGGTCCGGGTCAGCGGTCCCGTGCACGGCGCGCGCCTCGTCTCTGGCTGAGCCGCACGCTCCCCGTCAACCCTGTCGGCCGGCAACCAGTCACGAATCGATCCGGTGGCTTAGAGTGCCGGTCATGTCCCCGAGAAGAGCCGCCGTCCTCGCCATGCTCACCGGGATCATCGCGGCCGGCGTCTCGCTGGCGACCGCCGAGGTCGTTGCCGTGTTCACCGGAGCGGGAGGCAGCCCCCTCGTCGCCGTCGGGGGCTTCGTCATCGACATCGTCCCGCCCGGGGTGAAGGACACCGTCATCGCCCTGTTCGGCACGGGGGACAAGCTCGTCCTTCTCGTCACGCTCAGCCTCGCGGTCGCGCTGCTCGCGCTCGCGGCGGGCCTGCTCGAGTATCGCCGGCCTCCCCTGGGCGTCGCCGTGCTCGCGGTCGTCGCCGGACTCGGCGCGCTCGCCGTGGCCACGCGTGAGGGCGCCTCCTGGCTGACCGCCGCCCCGACCGTCGTGGGCATGGTCGCCGGAGCGGCGGTACTGCGTAGCGCGAGCGTGCGGTTGCGCGTCTGGCAGCGGGGAGGCGACCGCGGCGGCACGGACCGCCGCTCGTTCCTCCGCCTCGTCGGCGCCGCGGGAGTCGCGGCCGTGGTGGTCGGAGCGGGCGCGCGCGTCGTGACCGCGGCCTCCGCCGCCGTGACCGCGGTGCGCAAGACGGTCGCGCTGCCGGCGCCCGCGTCTCCGGCGCCGACGATCCCGCCCGGCGCGGTCTTCGACGACATCGAGGGCATCAGTCCCTACCTCACGCCCAACGCCACCTTCTACCGCATCGACACCGCGCTCTCCGTTCCCGCGGTCGACCCCGCCAGCTGGACGCTGCGCATCACCGGCATGGTCGAGGAGGAGGTGACGATCACGTGGGAGGAGCTGCTGGCCCTCCCGATGGAGGAGCACCTCGTGACCCTCTCGTGCGTCTCGAACGAGGTCGGCGGCGACCTCATCGGCACCGCACGCTGGCTCGGCTACCCCCTCCGGGAGCTGCTCGCCCGGGCGCGCCCCCTCGCGAGCGCCGACATGGTGCTCTCGCGTAGCGTCGACGGCTTCACCGCCTCGACTCCGCTCGACGTTCTGCAAGACGCCGGACGAGCGAGCCTGCTCGCGATCGGGATGAACGGCGAGCCGCTCCCCGTCGAGCACGGCTTCCCCGTGCGGATGGTCGTCCCGGGCCTCTACGGCTACGTCTCGGCGACGAAGTGGGTCACCGAGCTCAAGGTCACCACCTTCGCCGACGACCTCGCCTACTGGTCGACCCGTGGCTGGTCCGAGCGCGGGCCGATCAAGATCGAGTCGCGCATCGACATACCGCGCAAGGGGCAGCCGGTGGAGGCGGGCCTCGTCGCCGTCGCGGGAGTCGCCTGGGCACCGCACATCGGCATCGCCAAGGTGGAGGTGCAGGTCGACGGCGGAACGTGGCAGACGGCCCGCCTCGCCGAGTCGCCGACGGCCGACACCTGGGTGCAGTGGGTGTACGACTGGACCGCGATCGCGGGCGAGCACGTCCTCGTCGTCCGCGCGACGGACGCCAACGGCGTGGTGCAGACCTCCGTCGAGGCCGCGCCCGCGCCCGACGGCGCCTCCGGCTGGCACACGCGGGCCGTCACCGCGTCCTGATCCCGGTCCGCTCCGTTCCGGCGGGAGGGGAGGGGGCCAGCGCCTAGGCTGGATCTCTATGGCACATCTGCTGGGCGCCGAGGCGCTGCGACTCGAGTACCCCACGCGCGTGATCTTCGACGACGTCTCCTTGGGAATCGAGGAGGGCGACCGGATCGGGATCGTCGGCCGCAACGGCGACGGCAAGTCGACCCTCCTCCGTCTGCTTGCGCAGCGTATCGAGCCCGACGCGGGCCGCGTCACGCACCGTCGCGGAGTGACGCTCGGGATGCTCGACCAGGCCGACACGGTCGACGAGGAGCTGACCGTCGCCGAGGCGGTCGTCGGCGGTCTCGCGGAGCACGAGTGGGCGGGGGACGCGCGCACCCGCGACGTGATCGCGGGCCTGCTCCGCGACGTGCCGTGGGACGGCGTCGTCGGCTCCCTCTCGGGCGGTCAGCGCCGCCGCGTGGCTCTCGCGAAGCTGCTCGTCGGCGACTGGGACGTCGTGTTCCTCGACGAGCCCACGAACCACCTCGACGTCGAGGGCATCGCCTGGCTCGCCGAGCACCTCAAGCGGCGCTGGGCCGCCTCCTCGGGCGGCCTCGCGGTCGTCACCCACGACCGCTGGTTCCTCGACGAGATCTGCACCGCCACCTGGGAAGTGCACGATCGCCTCGTCGAGCCGTTCGAGGGCGGCTACGCGGCCTACATCCTCCAGCGTGTCGAGCGAGACCGGATGGCCTCGACGATGGAGGCGAAACGCCAGAACCTGATGAAGAAGGAGCTCGCGTGGCTCCGACGCGGTGCTCCCGCCCGCACGGCGAAGCCCAAGTTCCGCATCGAGGCGGCGAACCAGCTGATCGAGGACGAGCCTCCCGTGCGCGACGCGGTCTCGCTCTCGCAACTCGCGGTCTCCCGCCTGGGCAAGGACGTCGTCGACCTGCTCGACGTGACCGTGCGCTACGGCGAACGGACCGTGCTCGAGCGCATCGAGTGGCGGATCGCGCCGGGCGAGCGCACCGGGATCCTGGGGGTGAACGGGGCCGGCAAGTCGACGCTTCTCGGCCTCGTGGCGGGCTCGGTGCAGCCGACGAGCGGGCGCGTGAAGCGGGGGACGACCGTGCGTGTCGCGATCCTCGACCAGCAGCTGCGCGAGCTGACCGAGGTGCAGCACCAGCCGGTGCGCGAGATCATCGCCGAGCAGCGCACCAGCTATGCGATCGGCGGCAAAGAGATGACGCCGGGTCAGTTGCTCGAACGCCTCGGCTTCTCGAGCGCGCAGCTGTCGACGCCCGTCAAGGATCTCTCAGGAGGCCAGCGGCGGCGCCTCCAGCTCCTCCTGATCCTGCTCAGCGAGCCGAACGTGCTGATCCTCGACGAGCCGACGAACGACCTCGACACCGACATGCTCGCCGCGATCGAGGACCTGCTCGACTCGTGGCCGGGCACCCTGCTCGTCGTCTCGCACGATCGTTACCTCCTCGAGCGCGTGACTGATCAGCAGTACGCGGTGATGGAGGGGGCGTTCCGGCACCTTCCGGGGGGCGTAGAGCAGTACCTGGAGCTGCGCCGGGCACTCGAGAGAGGCGTGCCCGCGCTCGCCGTGAGCGCCGCCTCCACCCCGACCGGCCTCGCGGGAGCCGGTCGGCGCACGGCCGAGAAGGAGGTGTCGGCGATCGACCGGCGCCTCGCCAAGCTCTCGCAGCTGATCGCGGCCGTGCACGAGAAGATGGCGACGCACGACCAGGACGACTACGACGGCATCCTCGCGCTGAACGAGACGCTGCGGGCCCACCAGGACGAGACGGCGGAGCTCGAGCTGCGCTGGCTGGAGCTGTCGGAGCTGCTCGAGGGCTGATCGCGGGAGCACAACCTCAGCTGAGACGGCCGCTCGCGCACCATCGTGCCCGAGGAGGCGTCCTGGCTGACGTTGTGCTCCGGGCGCGTTCTCCCGGCGCGGCGCGCTCGGCCGCCTCAGCCGAAGTCGAGCGAGAGCTTGCGGAGCAGCTGCGCAAGTCGTTCCTGCTGCGCGTGGGTGAGCGCGCCCAACAGCTCCTGCTCGGCGTCGACGAGCCGGGTGATGGCGGCGTCGACGCGGGCGAGCCCCGAGGGCGTCATCTGCACGAGCACTCCGCGGCCGTCGTTGGGGTCGTCGAGGCGCTCGACGAGTTCGCGCTCGACCAGGCGGTCGATCCGGTTCGTCATGGTGCCGCTCGTGACCATCGTCGCCTGGAGCAACTGCTTCGGGCTCATCCGGTAGGGGGCTCCGGCGCGGCGGAGGGCCGAGAGCACGTCGAATTCCCACGTCTCGAGCTCGGATCGACCGAAGGCGCTGCCGCGGGCCCGCTCGAGCTGCTTCGCGAGGCGCCGCATCCGTGAGAAGACCTGGAGCGGCGTGAAGTCGAGGTCGGGACGCTCCCGGACCCAGGCATCGACGATGCCGTCAACCTCGTCATTCGCGCTCATCCCACCATTCTGGCGGGTCGTCGGCGCCACGAGATGCCGGGCCCGGATGAGACCCTGTGCGCCGGCATCCGATCCCGCCAGCACGGATGCATCTCGCGGAATTTCGCGAGTGGGGCGCGGGAGGGCAGGATGGACGGCGCGTGAGAGCGCGGTCCGCCATGGTGTAACGGCAGCACGGCAGCCTTTGGAGCTGTCCGGTCCAGGTTCGAATCCTGGTGGCGGAGCTGCACCGCATCGGTGTGCAGAGGGAGGAGAACGCGAAGAACATGGCCGACAGCACCCTCGCCGTCGTGATCCTGGCCGCAGGCCAGGGCACCCGCATGAAGTCCCGCACCCCGAAGGTCCTGCATCGTCTGGCCGGTCGAACGCTCCTCGGGCACGTGCTCGACACGGCTGCGTCCCTCGATGCCGCGCACCTCGTGACCGTTGTGCGCCACGAGCGCGACAGGGTCGCGGAGGCGGTGCTCGACCACACGTCGTCCGCGCTCGTCGTCGACCAGGACGATATCCCGGGCACGGGTCGCGCCGTCGAGCTCGGCCTCGCCGCTCTCCCCGAGGCGTTCGAGGGGACCGTCGTGGTGCTCAGCGCCGATGTGCCCCTGCTCGACGCGCCGACCCTCCGCCGGCTCGTCGACGAGCACGTTGCCGCCGTGAACGCCCTCACGATGCTCTCGTGCGTCCTCGAGGACCCGACCGGCTTCGGCCGTATCGTCCGCGCAGGCGATGGGGGATTCGCCTCGATCGTCGAGCAGAAGGACGCCAGCGCCGCCGAGCTGGCCCTCACCGAGATCAACGCGGGCGTGTACGCCTTCGAGGCTGCCGCCCTCCGCGCCGTGATCGGCGGTATCGGCACGCAGAACGCGCAGCGCGAGAAGTACCTCACCGACGCGGCGGCCGCGCTCGCGGCGGCCGGCCGCGCGATCCAGGCCGTGCCCGTGGAGGACCGCTGGCTCGTCGCCGGTATCAACGACCGCGCCCAGCTCGCCGAGGCCGCCGCCGAATTGAACGCCCGCATCGTGCGTCGCTGGCAGCTCGAGGGCGTCACGATCCACGATCCGGCGACGACCTGGATCGATGTCGACGCCGTCCTCTCGCCCGATGTGGAGATCCTCCCCGGCACGCAGGTCAAGGGCCCGACCGTCGTCGCGACCGGTGCGATCATCGGCCCTGACACGACCCTCGACTCGTGCGAGGTCGGAGAGGACGCGGTCGTCAGGCGCTCCGATGCGACGCTCGCCGTGATCGGAGCCGAGGCGCAGGTCGGCCCCTTCTCGTTCCTCCGCCCGGGCACCGTGCTGGGCGCGCGCGGCAAGATCGGCACGTACGTCGAGACCAAGAACGCCACGATCGGCGAAGGCTCGAAGGTGCCCCACCTCTCGTACGTCGGCGACGCGGTCATCGGCGAGGAGTCGAACATCGGCGCGGGTTCGATCTTCGCGAACTACGACGGGGTCAACAAGGCGTCCTCGGTCGTCGGTTCCCACGTGCGAGCGGGGTCGCACAACGTGTTCGTCGCCCCCGTTAGAATCGGGGACGGAGCGTACACGGGCGCTGGCACGGTCGTCCGCAAGGACATCCCCGCTGGAGCCCTCGGGATCACCGTCGCTCCGCAGCGCAACATGGCCGGGTGGGTGCAGACCCACCGTCCGGGTACCGCAGCGGCCGTTGCCGCCGAGGCCGCCCTGGCGTCGGACCCCTCGGGATCCGACCACGCGCCCACCGGAGGAAGCGGAGCACAGTGACGGGCATCACCGCCAGCAACAAGAAGAGCCTGGTCCTCGTCTCGGGGAGGGCGCATCCGGCACTGGCGGAGGCGGTCGCCGCCGAGCTCGGCACCGAGCTCGTCACGACCGAGGGACGCACCTTCGCCAACGGCGAGCTGTATGTCCGCTACGGCGACTCGGTGCGCGGAGGCGATGTCTTCGTCCTCCAGTCGCACACCTCGCCGATCAACGAGTGGCTCATGGAGCAGCTCATCATGGTCGACGCGCTCAAGCGCGCCTCCGCCAAGCGGATCACCGTGGTGGCGCCGTTCTACCCCTACGCCCGTCAAGACAAGAAGGGCAGGGGGCGTGAGCCGATCTCGGCGCGCCTGGTGGCCGACCTGTTCAAGGCGGCCGGAGCGGACCGCATCATGTCGGTCGACCTGCACGCCGCGCAGATCCAGGGCTTCTTCGACGGTCCCGTCGACCACCTCTTCGCCATGCCGGTGCTGCTCGATCACTTCCGAGAGAAGCTCGACCCGGCCACGCTGACGATCGTCTCGCCCGACATGGGTCGCGTGCGCGTCGCCGACATCTGGAGCGACAAGCTCGGCGCCCCGCTCGCCATCATCCACAAGCGCCGCGACCCGAAGGTCGCGAACCAGGTCTCGGTGCACGAGATCGTCGGCGAGGTCCAGGGCCGGGTGTGCCTCCTCGTCGACGACCTCATCGACACGGGCCGCACGATCGCGAAGGCGGCGGAGGCGCTCAAGAACGCCGGGGCGATCGGAGTCGTGGTCGCCGCGACCCACGCCGTGTTCTCCGATCCGGCCGTCCAGCTGCTGAGCTCGGAGTTCATCGACTCGGTGGTCGTGACCGACACCCTGCCGCTTCCTCCCGAGAAGACCTGGGACCGCCTGACCGTCCTGCCGATCGCACCGCTTCTGGCGCGGGCGATCCACGAGGTGTTCGACGACGGCTCCGTCACCTCGATGTTCGACGGCGACGCCTAGCGATCGCGTCGCGCGCGAACGAAGCGCCCCCGCACTCCGGATCCGTGGATCCGAGGTGCGGGGGCGCTTCGTTCGCGTGCGGGCGGTCAGTGCGTGGACGGGTCCTGCTCGACCTCGGTGCGGTCGCCGGACCACAGCGTGTGGAAGGTGCCCTCCTTGTCGACGCGCTGATAGGTGTGCGCGCCGAAGAAGTCCCGCTGGCCCTGCACGAGCGCCGCGGGGAGGCGCGTCGAGGCGAGCGAGTCGTAGTACGACAGCGCGGCGCCGAATCCGGGGATCGGCACGCCCGAGAGAGCGGCGGTCGAGACGATGCGGCGCCACGCCGCCTCGCCGTTCGCGACGGCCTCGGCGAAATACGGGTCTTCGAGGAGGGTCGTGATGTCGGCGTTCTCGTCGTAGGCGTCGACGATGCGGTTGAGGAACTGGGCGCGGATGATGCAGCCCGCGCGCCAGATCTTGGCGACCGCGCCCTTGTCGATCTCCCAGCCGTACTTCTCGGCGCCCGCGATGATCGCGTCGAAGCCCTGCGAGTAGGCGACGACCTTCGAGGCGTAGAGCGCGGCGCGCACGTCGTCCTCGAAGCCGTCGTACTTCTCGACGGGGGTCGGGCGGGAGGTGACGCGCGCCTGCACCGCCGCGCGCTGCTCCGGGTGGGAGGAGACGGCGCGGGCGAACACGGCCTCGGCGATACCGCCGACGGGGACGCCGAGGTCGAGCGCGTTCTGCACCGTCCAGACTCCGGTGCCCTTGGAGCCGGCCTGGTCGAGCACGATGTCGAGGAAGGGCTTGCCGGTGTCGGCGTCGACCTGGCGGAGCACCTCCGCGGTGATCTCGATCAGGTACGACTCCAGGTCACCCTTGTTCCACGCGTCGAAGACCTCGGCGATGGCGGCGGGCTCGTGGCCGCCGACCGTGCGAAGCAGGTCGTACGCCTCGGCGATGAGCTGCATGTCGGCGTATTCGATGCCGTTGTGGATCATCTTGACGAAGTGGCCGGCGCCGTCGGTGCCGATGTGGGTGACGCACGGCTCGCCCTCGGCGACCGCGGCGATCGACGAGAGGATCGGGCCGAGGGTCTTGTACGACTCGACCGAGCCGCCGGGCATGATCGACGGACCCTTGAGCGCGCCCTCCTCGCCTCCCGAGATGCCCGTGCCGACGAAGTGGATGCCGGTCTCGCGGACCGCCTTCTCGCGGCGGATGGTGTCGGTGAAGAGAGCGTTGCCGCCGTCGACGATGATGTCGCCGGGCTCGAAGACCTTCGTCAGCTGCTCGATCACGGCGTCGGTGCCGCGGCCGGCCTGCACCATGATGATCGCGGTGCGCGGGGTGGCGAGGGAGGCGGCGAAGTCCTCGATGGTGGTGGAGGCGACGAAGCCGGCCTCGGGGTGCTCGCTCGTGAGCTTCTCGGTGCGCTCGGGGGAGCGGTTGTAGACCGCCACGGTGTTGCCTTCGCGGCTGGCCAGGTTGCGGGCGAGGTTGGAGCCCATCACCGCCAGACCGACGACTCCGATGTTGGCTGTGGCGGGGGGCTTGTCAGACACGGTTCTCCTCGACGTACGCGTTCAGGGGCTTCTCCAGGCTAGCCCTGGCGTCCTCGTCCGCGGCGGGAGCGCAGGGCCTCCACGGTGCACATCGGTCGGGAGGCGAGCGCACGGCCGTGCGGCGGGGCGCACCGCCTCGGTCCGCCCCGAGTCCGGCTCAGGCGCCGTGGCCGGCGGGCACCCGCTCGGCGTCGATCGGCGGCGGAGGGGGAGTGCCGTCGCCGAACGGCCGACCGCCCAGCTCTTCGCGGCCGGAGGGGACGAGCCAGCCGGACAGGTCCGGTCCCTTCGGCACGACTCCCGTCGGGTTGATGTCGCGCTGCACCTCGTAGTAGTGCGACTTGATGTGCACGAAGTCGATGGTGTCGCCGAAGCCGGGAGTCGTGAACAGGTCGCGGGCGTAGCCCCAGAGCGCGGGCAGGGCAGAGAGCAGGCTCCGATTCGTCTTGAAGTGGCTGTAGTACACGGCGTCGAAGCGGGCGAGCGTCGTGAACAGGCGCACGTCCGCCTCCGTGATCGTGTCGCCGACGAGATAGCGGCGCGTGCTGAGCCGCTCCTCCAGCCAGTCGAGCCGCGCCCACAGGCGGTCGTAGGCACGGTCGTAGGAACGCTGGGAGCCGGCGAAGCCGCACTTGTACACGCCGTTGTTGACATCGTGGAAGACCAGCTCGGCCACCTCGTCGATCTCGTCCCGGTGTCTCTCGGGGTAGAGGTCCGGAGCGCCCTCGCGGTGGAACGCGGTCCACTCCGTCGAGAAGTCGAGGGTCATCGTCGGGTAGTCGTTGGTGACGACCTGCCCGCTGGGGATGTCCACCATCGCGGGCACCGTGATCCCGCGGGGGTAGTCGGGGAAGCGGGCGAGGTAGGCATCCTGCAGGCGCGGGATGCCGAGTACGGGATCGACGCCTCCGGGATCGAGGTCGAAGGTCCAGCTGCGCTTGTCGTGAGTCGGCCCGCAGATGCCCATCGAGAGCGCCCCCTCGAGGCCGAGCAGGCGACGCACGATCACCGCGCGGTTCGCCCACGGGCAGGCGCGGGAGACGACGAGGCGGTACCGCCCTGCCTCCACCGGGTAACCGTCCCGGCCGTCCGTCGTGATGCGCGTGGGGATGTAGTTCGTGTCGCGGTGGAAGCCGTTCTTCTCGACGTAAGAGCCGAAGTCGTCGTTCGCCATGGGGGAACGGTAGCCACCGAGCCTGGACGCCCCGGCTCCGGTTGGCGAGGAGGGCAGCCGCCGGGTAAGGTGGGCAGCTGAACTTCGGCGAGGGATGCCCGTGCATCCGTGATCGACGCGGTGGAACCAGGCGGAGCCCTCAGGGCGCCGCGGACCTTTCCTCACGCTGTTCTGCGTTCGAGTCGAAACCCCGTCCGTGGCCGCCGGCCACGACCAGATCCGCGGCGCATCGCGCCGATGAAGGAGAAATCATGGCTGAGCTGAGCAACACGGTCGTCGTCGAGGTCCGCACCTCGTTCGGCAAGGGCGCTGCCCGCAAGATCCGTGCCCAGAACAAGATCCCCGCGGTCCTCTACGGCCACGGCACCGAGCCCCAGCACCTCACCCTCCCGGGCCACCAGGTGCTCCTGCTGACCCGTAAGGCCAACGCGATCCTCGAGCTCGACATCGAGGGCTCCGCGCAGACCTCCCTGGTCAAGGACATCCAGCGCGACCCGGTGCGCCAGATCATCGAGCACATCGACCTCGTGGTCATCCGCAAGGGCGAGAAGGTCCAGGTCGACATCCCCGTGCACGTCGAGGGCGACGCCGCTCCCGGCACCCTCGTCTCGATCGAGTCGAACACCCTCTCGCTCGAGGTCGACGCCACGCGCATCCCGCAGAACATCGTCGTCTCGGTCGAGGGTCTCGAGGCCGGCACCCAGATCGCCGCCGCCGACGTCACCCTCCCCGAGGGAGCGACCCTCGTGACCGACGCCGAGGTTCTCATCGTCAACGTGACCGCCGAGGTGGAGCAGGACCTGGGTGACGAGGACGAGGCCCCCGCCACGGGCGACGTCGTCGAGGGCTCCGCGGAGTAGTCCGCACCACCCGCACGGCAGGGAACGGGTCCGCTCGCGATCGCGGCGGACCCGTTCTGCGTCTCCGATGCGAGAATCCGAGCCTCCGAAGAAAGAAGAGGGAACGACATGGCGGACACCTGGCTGGTCGTCGGACTGGGCAACCCGGGTGCGCAGTATGTGCGCAACCGTCACAACGTGGGCCAGATGGTGCTCGACGAGCTCGCGACGCGCATCGGCGGCACGTTCCGTCGGCACACTCGGGCGAATGCCGTGGTCTCCGAGGGCTTCCTCCGCCCCGGCGGCCCGAAACTCGTGCTGGGCAAGCCGAACAGCTTCATGAACCTCTCGGGAAGCCCGACGGCGCAGCTCCTCGACTTTTACTCGCTCGATCCCTCGCGCCTGATCGTCGTGCATGACGAGCTCGACATCCCCTTCGACACCCTCCGCCTCAAGCAGGGCGGCGGCCACGGCGGCCACAACGGCATCCGCGACATCCTCGCGGCGACCGACGGCGCCGACTTCCTCCGTGTGCGCGTCGGCATCGGGCGTCCTCCTGGCCGCCAGAGCGCCGCCGACTTCGTGCTGAAGGACTTCGCCGGCCAGGAGCGCGACGCGCTGCCGATCCTGATCTCCGACGCGGCCGACGCGGTCGAGCTGATCGCGGAGTCGGGTCTCTCGGCCGCGCAGCTGAAGTTCCACACGAGCGCCTGACCGTCGCTCGACGGCCCTGCTCAGCGCCGGCACGCTGGTCGAGTAGCCGCCGCCGGCGGCGCATCGGGATGCATCTCACGGCGAACGCCGATCTCATCCCGCCCTGCGGGGCCGCTGCGGGTCCTCGCGAGCTGAGTGACCCGACCGCTACCGTGGGGTGACCGAGGCGAGGGAGCATCCGTGAGCGAGTCGTTCTTCCGAGAGGTCGAGCCGCGTCCGTATGACGAGGACGACCATCTGCCTCCGTTCGACCTGCCGGCCTGGACCGGTCCGCCCTGGCACCGCGCACCGGGGACGGTCCTCCTCGACCATGAACTGGGCCGCTCGGACACGACCGTCGTCGCACTCGACGTCGCCCGGTGCTACGAGGAGGGCCTCCTGTTGCGCCTGACGGTGCGCGTCTCCGACACCGGCCGCCGCGCCCGGCAGCGCGTCTTCGAGTATCTCGAGCGCGCCCACGGCCGCGGTCAGCTCGACGAGCGCTTCGCCCCCGACGGTCTGCGCTGGGGAGTCGCGTTCGCCGACGGACGCACCGTCACCACCCAGGACGAGTCGCCGTGGGCCGGTACCGAGGACGTCCTGGACGCCGAGATCGCGGGACCGGTTCTCGAGGGCGGTGGCCGTCCCTCCGTCTTCATGGACTCGTGGTCGCGCGATGTCTGGCTGTGGCCGCTGCCGCCGCTCCCCGCCCTCCGCGTCGCCGTCGAGTGGTCGTCCCGCGGCATCGCCGAGACCGTCACCTCCCTCGACGTCGGCCCCCTCCTCGAGGCCTCCGCCCGCTCCCACCCCCTCTGGCCGACGACACCCTCGTGATCCGTCCTCCGATCCGTCACTCCTAGGAAGCGACACCTCCGATGTGTGGGGGTAGGAGCCTCTCTTCTTTCGCCACCCCGCGGCGGGCGGGGATCGGCGCGGACGGACCAGCGGCGCTCGTCCGCAGAAGCAATGTCGGAGGCTCGGAGTAAAATCGGCGCCGTGCCCCTCAACGAGATCATCTCGGCGCTTTCGCGCGCCTCCACGTTCGACGACGCTCTCGCGTACTCGGTGCGCGATGCCGATTTCTCCGTGACCGACGGGCTCCGCGTTCCGCTGCTCGCAGCTCTGCTCGAGCGCCGGGCCGAGGCCGGTCGTCCGCAGGCCGCCCTGGTCGTGACCGCGACGGGCCGCGACTCCGAGAACATCCGCGCCTCCCTCGGCTGCGTGCTGCCCGAGGCCGAGGTGGTCGAGTTCCCCGCGTGGGAGACGCTGCCGCACGAGCGGCTCAGCCCGAGCGCCGAGATCGTCGGGCGCCGACTCGACGCGCTGCGCCGGATGAAGCAGTGGACGGGTGAGCGCCCGCTGGTGGTCGTCGTCTCCGTGCGCGCTGCGCTGCAACCTGTCGCCGACAACCTCGCCGACATCGCGCCGGTCCGCCTAGAGAAGGGCACCCGCGGCTACGACCTCGGCCGCATCGCCGCCGAGCTGGTCGACCTCGCCTACGCACGCGTCGACATGGTCACCCGGCGCGGCGAGTTCGCCGTCCGCGGCGGCATCCTCGACGTGTTCCCCGCGGTCGCCGAGCACCCGAGCCGCATCGACTTCTTCGGCGACGAGGTCGACTCGATCCGCGGCTTCTCGGTCGCCGACCAGCGCTCGCTGCCCGGCGAGCACGACGCCGTGGCGCTGCCTCCGAGCCGGGAGCTGCTCCTCGTGCCCGCGGTGCGTCAGCGTGCCCGCGAGATGCTGCACGAGTTCCCCAGCCTGTCCGCGATGCTCGCGAAGATCGCCGAGGGTATCCCGGTCGAGGGCATGGAATCGCTCGCGCCGGCGCTCCTCGAGCGGCTCGTCCCGATCTCGCACTACCTCCCCGAGGGTGCCGCCGTCGCCGTGCTCGCCCCCGAGCGCGTCGCCACGCGCGCGATCAGCCTCGCCGAGACGAACCGCGAGTTCCTCCAGGCCGCGTGGAGCGCGGCGACCGCTGGCGCCGAGGCTCCGATCGACCTCGCCTCGGGCGAGTTCATCTCGCTCGGAGCCCTGCGCGACGCCGTGAAGCTCAGCGCTCCCGGTGCCGCGGCCCCCGACCACCCGTGGTGGACCATGAGCACGTTCCGGCAGGGCCCCGCCGCGGGCGAGGCCGAGGTGCTCCCAGAGGATCTGGGGATCGACGAGATCCTGGCAGTCCGCGTCGAGGGAGAACCCGTCCCCGGCTTCGGCGGCAACGTCGAGGGCGCGCTCGCGCACGTCCGCTCCCGCCTCGACGACGGCTGGACCGTCGTCCTCACGGCGCCCGGTCCCGGGACCGTCGAGCGCACCGACCAGGTGCTCGCCGAGCACGAGGTCGCCGCCCGCATCGTCCCCGATCTGCCTGGCACCCTCGACCCCGGTCTCGCCTATGTGCTGCAGGCGTCCGTCGATCACGGCTTCGAGATGGCGGAGGCGAAGCTCGCGCTCCTCACCGACACCGAGTTCTACGGGCGCACCGTCGGCTACGACTCCCGTGCCGTCAAGAAGCTCGCGTCGCGCCGCAAGAACGTCGTCGATCCGCTGCAGCTCACCCCGGGTGATCACGTCGTGCACGCGACGCACGGCATCGGCAAGTTCGTCGAGCTCTCGCAGCGCGAGGTCTCGACCGGCGGCCGCAACGCGGCGAAGACCAAGCGCGAGTACCTCGTGCTCGAGTACGCGCCGAGCAAGCGCGGTTTCCCGGGCGACAAGCTCCTCGTCCCCACCGACCAGCTCGACCTCCTCTCGCGCTATGTCGGAGGCGAGGCTCCCGCCCTCAGCAAGATGGGCGGCAGCGACTGGGCGCAGGCCAAGAGCAAGGCGCGCCGCGCGGTCCGCGACATCGCGGTCGAGCTCGTCAAGCTGTACTCCGCGCGCATGGCCTCGCGTGGGCACGCGTTTCCGCCAGACACTCCGTGGCAGCGCGAGCTCGAAGAGGCGTTCCCCTTCGCCGAGACCCCCGACCAGCTCACGGTGATCGACGAGGTCAAGGCCGACATGGAGCGTCCCATCCCGATGGATCGCCTCCTCTCGGGCGACGTCGGCTTCGGCAAGACCGAGGTCGCGGTGCGCGCCGCGTTCAAGGCGATCCAGGACGGCAAGCAGGTCGCGATGCTCGTCCCGACGACGCTGCTCGTGCGCCAGCACCTCGAGACGTTCCAGGAGCGCTTCGCCGGCTTCCCCGTGCACTTGCGCGCGCTGAGCCGCTTCCAGAGCGCGAAGGAGTCGAAGGAGACGATCGAGGGGCTCGCCGACGGCACCGTCGACATGGTCATCGCGACGCACCGCCTCCTCTCCGACAACATCGCCTTCAAAGACCTCGGCCTCCTCGTGATCGATGAGGAGCAGCGCTTCGGTGTCGAGCACAAGGACAAGCTGAAGGCACTGAAGAAGAACGTCGACATCCTCGCGATGAGTGCCACGCCCATTCCACGCACGCTCGAGATGGCCGTGACCGGCATCCGCGAGATGTCGACCCTGGCCACCCCTCCCGAGGAGCGGCACCCGATCCTCACCTTCGTCGGCCCGTACTCAGAGAAGCAGATCTCGGCCGCGATCCGCCGCGAGCTGCTGCGCGAGGGCCAGGTGTTCTTCGTGCACAACCGCGTCTCGACCATCAACCGCGTCGCCTCCCAGCTCGCCGAGCTCGTTCCGGAGGCGCGCATCGCGGTCGCGCACGGCAAGCTCAGCGAGGCGCAGCTCGAGCGCATCATCGTCGACTTCTGGGAACGCAAGTTCGACGTGCTCGTCTCGACGACCATCGTCGAGACCGGCCTCGACATCCCCAACGCCAACACGCTGATCGTCGACCGTGCCGACAAGTACGGACTCTCCCAGCTGCATCAGCTGCGCGGACGCGTGGGCCGGGGCCGCGAGCGCGCCTACGCCTACCTCCTCTACGACGAGACGAAGCCGTTGAGCGAGACGGCGCACGACCGCCTCCAGACCCTCGCCGCCAACTCCGACCTCGGCGGAGGAATGCAGATCGCGCTCAAAGACCTCGAGATCCGCGGCGCGGGCAACCTTCTCGGAGGCGAGCAGTCGGGACACATCCAGGGCGTCGGCTTCGACCTCTACCTGCGGATGATCGGCGAGGCCGTCGACACCTTCCGCGGCGAGGTCGCCGAGGGGCAGACAGAGCTGCGGCTCGAGCTGCCCGTCGACGCGCGGATTCCCGAGGAGTACGTCGACAGCGAGCGCCTTCGGCTGGAGGCGTACCAGAAGCTGTCGGCCGCGACGTCGCCGAACGCGAAGGAGGGGAGCATCGACCTCGTGGTCGAGGAGCTCACCGACCGCTACGGGGAGCTGCCGGAGGCGGTCGAGAACCTCATCCTCGTCTCTCGGCTGCGGATGCGGGCGCACAGGGCGGGGCTCAGCGACGTCGTGGCGATGGGGTCCACTGTGCGGGTCGCTCCGGCGCACCTTCCCGACTCGATCCAGGTGCGCCTGCGACGGATGTACCCGAGCGCGAAGTACCTCCAGCAGGCCGACGCCGTCGTGGTCCCGATGCCCGTGATCGACGGTGTCCCCCTCGGCGACCGCGCCCTCATCGACTGGGTCGCGACCCTCCTCGACGCGCTCTTTCCCGCGCCGGCGCCCGTCGTCTCGTGACGGCTCGCCGAGGTCAGTGGCCGAAGTGCGCGCGCACCTCCGCCTTCCACCGCTCGCGGTCGACATCGTCGATGAAGGCGGCGTCGAACGAGTTCAGAGCGAGCCGTTCGAGTTGTGCGTCGTCCATGCCGAGCTCCTCGACGAGCGCCCGGTAGTTGGCGTCGACGTAGCCGCCGAAGTACGGTGGATCATCGCTCGAGACCGTAGCGAGGAGCCCCGCGCGCAGCATCTCGGGCAGCGGGTGGTCCCTCATCGTGTCGACGGCCCGCAGCGCCACGTTCGAGAGCGGGCAGACCGTCACCGGGATGCCCTGCGCGCGCAGCATCGCGACGACCGCCGGATCCTCCATCGCGCGGATGCCGTGGTCGATGCGCTCGACCTTCAGCAGCTCGACCGTCGCGGCGACCGTCTCGGGGCCGCCCTCCTCTCCGGCGTGCGCGACCAGGTGCAGCCCTTCGGCCGCCGCCCGCGCATACACGTCGACGAACAGCTCCGGACCCCAGCCGATCTCGTTCGAGTCGAGTCCCACTCCGATGATGTGCTCGCGGTACGGGAGGATCGCGGTGAGCATCTCGTCGGCCGCCTCGGGACCGAGGTCGCGGAGAAAGCACATGATGAGGTCGGTCGAGATGCCGTGCGTCTCCTCGCTGCGCCCGAGCGCGCGGGTGAGCCCGCCCATGACGACCTCTAGCGCCGTCCCGTTGCCCAGGTGCGTCTGCGGATCGAAGAAGATCTCGGCCCGCCGCACGCGGGCGAGCTTCGCACGATCGAGGTAGCCGGTGGCGAGCTCGAAGAAGTCGCGCTCGGTCTTCAGCACGGTGAGGTTCGAGTAGTGCAGATCGAGGAACGAGCCGAGGTCGGTGAAGGAATATCGCGCCCGCAGGGCGTCGAGATCCTCGGTCGGCAGCGTGACGCCGTTGCGGCGCGCCATCTCGACGATGTGCTCGGGCTCGATGGTGCCCTCGATGTGGATGTGCAGTTCGGCACTCGGCGGTGCACCCCGCTCGGGAGAAATGGTGTCGGGCACGGTGATCCTGTTCTTGGGCGCGCGGCGCACCCGCCGACACGGTAGCGCTGCGGTGTTACGCGCCGATGACCGCCGGGTGTCGCCCGTCGCGCAGACGCGCATAGTGCCGCGACCGCAGCGTGACCAGGACCGCGGCGATCGCGATGCTGATGCCCGAGCCGAGCAGCACGGCCAGCGTTCCCTCGTCGGCGACCTCCGGCGAATCCGCGAAGGCGAGCTCGTTCATCAGCAGCGACACGGTGAATCCGATCCCGCCCAGGGCGCCGACGACGAGGATGTCGGCGAACCGTAGCGCCTCGCGGCCGCGGCGGGCGGAGAGAGCGCCGCTGACGCCTCCAGCGATCGCGATGCCGAGCAGCTTGCCGACCGGGAGCGCCACGACGATCGCCCAGAAAGCGGGGCTCAGCTCGCCGATCCCGAGCTGCGGGATCGCCACGAGCGCCGCTGAGAACGCGAACACCGGCAGCACCACGCCGTTCGAGACGGGCTCGAGTACGTGGTGCACCCGTCCGGCGGGCCGGCGGGTCATGACGAGGCCGAGCGCGACTCCGGCGATGGTCGCGTGCACCCCGGAGCGGTAGGTCAGGTACCAGGCGACGGCACCGATCAGCACCAGCAGCACGATCAGCGGCCACACCGGCCGGCGCGTGAGCAGCCACGGCGATCGCGGGCGCAGGAGGCGGCTCACCAGACCGAAGGCCGCCACCGCGAGCACCGCCCCGCCGAGCATCACGAGGTCGGCGTCCGCCGTGAAGAACACTGCGATGATCAGGATCGCGACGAGGTCGTCGAGCACGGCCAGGGCCAGGAGGAACACCCGCACCCGTGTCGGGATCGCCGAGCCGAACAGGGCGAGCACTCCGAGCGCGAAGGCGATGTCGGTCGCTGTCGGGATCGGCCAGCCGCCGCCGAGACCCGGCTCGCCCGAGACGCCGACGACCGCGAGGTACACCCCGGCGGGCACGGCGACCCCGCCGACCGCCGCGATCGCCGGCAGCAGTGCCTTGCCGACCGAGTTCAGCTCGCCGATCACCAGCTCCCGCTTGAGCTCGATGGCGACGAGGAAGAAGAACACGGCCAGCAGTCCGTCGCTGACGATGTGGCCGATCGAGATGTCGAGCCCGGGGAGCACGAGGTGCTCGTCCTGCGCGGCGATCACGGCGGGGCCGACGGGCGAGTTCGCGAGGGCGAGTCCGAGTACGGCGGCGCCGAGCAGGAGGAGGGCGGAGACGCGCTCGGAACGGAGGGCGGAGGACATACGGGGCATGGGGGCCTTGTCGTCGATGTCGGCGGGGCCGACGGAGGGGAGGGGGAACGTGCTCCGCGAGACACTCGCGAGCCGACCAGACTTCCCGGCACTCCGCTGCCGAGTTTAGCCGAGGATGGTGGACATGCCTCCGCTCCTCGCCGCTCGCCGTCCGGCCCCGGTCCCGCCGGTCGATGCTCCGCTGATCGACCTCCACGAGGTCTCGGTGCGGACCGCGGAGGGCGTCCTGCTCGCCCCGGTCTCGCTCCGGGTCGATCCGGGCGAGGTCGTCGCCGTGACGGGAGCGAACGGCAGCGGCAAGACCACGCTGCTCCGGGTGCTCGCCGGGCTGATCGCCCCGAGCGAGGGCACCGCGCTGATCGCCGGGCGCCCTGCCGACGAGCGCACGGCGGCGCATCGCCGCGCGGTGGCCGCGCTCGTGCAGACGCCCCCGCTCGAGCGCGATCTGACCCTCGAGGAGCACCTCGCGATGGTCGCCGTGTCGTGGGGCGCGAGCGTCCCGGAGGCGCGCGAGCAGGCCCTCGGCGGTCTCGCCGCCCTCGAGCTCGCCCCGCTCGCTCGACGCTTCCCGCACGAGCTCTCCTCCGGCCAGCGGCAGTCCTTCGCGCTCGCTCTGGTGCTCGCGCGCCCGTCCGACGTGCTGCTGCTCGACGAGCCCGAGCAGCGCCTCGACGTCGATCGCGTGCCGCTCGTCGTCGAGGCGCTGCGGGAGGCGGCGGCGCAGCGGGCCGTCGTCATCGCGACCCACAGCCCCGTGATCATCCAGGGCCTTGCCACCCGCGAGCTCCGGCTGGGTGCCTCGTGACGATCGCCGCGGTCCGCTCGGTCTACCGCTCGGGTCGGGCCGCCGGCGCGCGAGCGCCTACTCCGGCTATCTCGCCGCGATGCTCCTGCTCGTCGTCGTCCTGCCCACGGCGCGGGCGCTGGTGATCGCCCTCGCCGGTCCGGCGGTCGGGAGCGCTCTCGCGGCGGTCGACCTCGACGCGCTGGTCGCTCTCGCCGCCGGAGCCGCGCTGCCGGTCGCGGTCCTGCTCGGTCGCGCGCGAGGTCCGGCCGTCGACGCTCCGCATCCGACGGCGCTGCTCCTCGCCACCCAGGCACGGCGCTGGCACGTCCTGCGGCGTGCGGTGGTCGTGTCGGGACTCCTGGCCGTCAGCGCGGGGGCCCTCGCGGCCACCGCACTCGCCCTCGCTTCCGGCTCGCCGCTGGTACCGGCTGCTCTGGCCGGCGCAGCCTTCGGGGTGCTCCTCACCGTCGCGTCTCTCGCCGGTCAATGCCTCACACCGCCGCGGTCGGCCGCGCTCGCCGCGGCGCTCGCGCTCGCCGTCCTCCTCGTGCCGGTGCTCCCGTTCACTCCGGGTGGCCTCGTCGCGCTCGCCGTCGGGGGCGCGCCGAGCGCAGCGCTCGCGCTCGTCGCCCTCGCGGCGCTCGTGGTCCCGCTCGCGCCGCGCCTGCTCGACACGGCCTCCGGCCCGTCGCTTCTGGCGCAGTCGTACGGCTGGCGTTCGGCCATGATCGGCGCCGCCACTGGCGACGTCGCTGACGCCCTCTCGGGCTACCGCTCTCTCCCGCACCGCAACCGCCACGTCCACGCCGTCCGGGTGGGCCCGTTCCCGCTGACGGTGCTGGCCCGCGACGCGGTCGGTGCCCTGCGCACGCCGGGTCGCTCCGCGGCGGCCGTCCTCGCACTCCTCGCCGCCGGAGTCGCGGTGGCCGTCGCGGCCGTCGCGCCGCCGTCCCTGCTCGCGATCCCGGCCGCCGCCGCGGGCGTCCTCGCCTACCTCGGCGCCGGGGTGTGGAGCGACGGCTTCCGACACGCGGCCGAGACCGCGGGGCAGGCCGCGTTCGTCGCGCCGCCTCCGTTCGAGCTGCTCCTGCTGCACGGGGTGCTTCCCCTGCTGCTCGCCGTCGCTCTGGCGACCGTCGGCGCGTTCCTCCTTCCGAGCGGCGCTCTCGCTCCCGCCGCGGCGGTGGCGCTCGTCGCCGTCGCCGCCCGAGCGATGGACGCCACCCGCGGAGCCCTGCCGCCGGCGCTCCTCTCGCCGATCCCGACGCCGGTCGGCGACGGAGCCGGCGCGGCTGTGCTGCTCTGGAACCTCGCCGCACCCCTCGTCAGCGCGGGGGCAGCGGTCGCGGTCGTCGCCGCGCCCGTTCTCCTCCTGTCGGCCCCGCTCGTCGCCGTCGCCTGCCTCCTCGTCGCCCGCCATCGCCTCGCGAGCGCCTGACCGGCCTCCGAGGAGCGGATGCGAGGATGTCCCGGTGACCGCTCACCCCCGGCTCGACGAGCTCATCCGCACCGTCCACGTCCTCCGCGCCCCGGGCGGCTGCCCGTGGGACGCCGAGCAGACCCACGAGTCGCTCGTGCGCTACCTGATCGAGGAGTCGCACGAGCTGGTCGACGCGATCGAGGCCGGTGACCGGGACGACCTCGTCGAGGAGCTGGGCGATGTGCTCTTCCAGGTGCTGTTCCACGCCGATCTCGCCGCCGACGGCGCGGAGCCCTTCACGATCGAGGACGTCGCCGCGCACATGACCGCCAAGATGATCGGCCGCCACCCGCACGTCTTCGGCGATGCGACCGCCGAGACAGCCGACGACGTGATCGCCGTCTGGGACGAGCTGAAGAAGGTCGAGAAACCGCACCGCACGAGCGTCCTCGACGGTATCCCTCAGGGGATGCCCGCCCTCGCGCTGGCCGACAAGGTGATCGGCAAGGCGACAATGCTCGGCATCGTGGATGCAGGCCCGGGCCCGCTGCCGATCGAGTCGGAGGAGGACCTCGGCCCGCTCCTGCTCGCGCTCGTCGCCTCCGCTCGTGCCCAGGGTCTCGACGCCGAGCGCGCCCTGCGTACCGCGGCACGCGAGCTGCAGGACGAGATCCGCGCCGTCGAACAGGAGCGCCACGACGGCTCACCGCACAACGTCAGCTGAGACGGCTCCTCATCCACGCTCGTGCGTGAGCGGTCGTCTCAGCTGACGTTGTGGTCCGCTCAGGCCACGCGTCGCCCGCGCGGGAGCCGCGACGCGGGCGTCGCCGTGCGACGGATCGCCCCGAACAGCAGCCCGACGGCCAGCACCAGCTGCAGCGCGAGTCCGACGAACCACGACGGGACCGTGCGCTCGAACACCTGCTGCGGTGTGGACACGGGATACTCTCCGACCCGGGAGCCCGTTGCGCAATCGATCTCGATCTCGAGGTCGGGCGGGATCTGGGCCTGGCGCACCGCGACCGAGATGCTGCTGAACAGGTCGTTCGGCTGGCCGTACGGTCCCAACGCGGGAGGCACGGCGTCGGCGAGCACCACGAAGGGGTTCACCGCCAGCAGCCCCCAGTAGTAGTCCGGCCGGGGAACCGTGGCCTCGTAGTCGTCGCAGTAGAGCCCCTGGGCGCTCTGCTCGCCGACGTAGACGGTCCGCTCCGTCGACGACGTGACCGCCGTGAGCAGACCGAACGCGATCAGCGAGCCCACGCTCAGCGCGGCGATGACGAGATAGGTGGTGACGACCGACATGAGCGGCCGGTCCAGGATCCCGCTCAGCCCGACCCCGATGGCGGCGACCACGCCGAGCTGCACCGCGAGGACGAGGACCGAGACGAATCCCGAGACGGGCGAGACCCCTCCCACGGCCACACCCACCAGGAGGAACGGCACCGTGCTCACCAGGAACGCCAGCGTCACGAGCCAGGCCGAGGCGAACTTGCCGAGCACCAGCTGGGCGGTCGTCACGAGGGTGACCTGGGTCGTCGCGAGCGTTCCCGCGTCGCGCTCGCCGTTGACGGCTGTCCCCGAGAGAGCAGGGGTGACGAGGCAGCCGAGCAGCAGCACGAAGTAGACGAGGACCGAGTAGATCCACCCGCCGACGATCGCGCCGCTCCCGCCCAGCACGCCGGTCGCCACGACGAGCAGCCCAGTGACCGCGCCCGTGAGGAGGAAGAACAGCGCGAGGAGCACGAACGACGAGACTCCGCGTACGCGCTGGGCGAGCTCGAGGGCCACGACGATGCGCACGCCCCGCAGGAACGGCAAGGGGCGGGCGGTGCTCTCGGTCGTCATCGCGGGTCCTCCCCGATCTCGGCGGCGGGAGGCGTCGACCCCCGGGTCAGGTCGGAGAAGGTGTGCTCGAGCTCGCCCACGGCGGGCGCGAAACGGCTCACCGCGACCCCGGAGGCGACGAGTCGGGCGAGCAGCTCGGCCGCGGCTTCGTCGTTCACGACGGGCACGAGCACCGCCTCCCGGTCCAGCTGAGGGGAGAGGCCCGTAAGCCGCTCGACCGCGTCGGCGAGCGCGGCGCCCCGCGGCGCGAGCGCCTCGATGCGCCAGGCCCGCAGTGACCGGGCGGCTCGTGCCACGGCCTCGCGGGAGGCGGTCGCACCAGCGGCGAGGTACACCGCGGCCGTCGCCATCTCGTCGAGCTCCGAGAGCACGTGGCTCGACACGAGCACCGTCCTCCCCTCTCGGGCGAGCCTGACCACGAGGTCGCGGAGCGCGATCCGCGCGCCCGGGTCGAGCCCGGAGGCGGGCTCGTCGAGGACGAGGACGGAGGGGTCGTGCACCAGCGCCCTGGCGAGGCTCAGCCGCTGCTTCTGCCCGCGCGAGAGCACCCGCGTCGGCCGGTCGGCGAACTCCACGAGATCGACCTCGTCGAGTAGCTGTCGCGCCCGTGCCTCGGCGTCGTCGCGCCGGAGGCCGTAGAGCAGTCCGGTGGTCCTGAGCGTGGCGCGCGCCGTGAGGCTCGCCCACGAGCCGAGGACGTCGGGCATCCAGCCGAGCTCGGCACGCACCGCCGCAGGATCGGCCACCGGGTCGTGTCCGGCGACCCGTAGCGTGCCGGCGTCGGGGCGGAGCAGCGTCGCGAGCAGCAGCATCAGGGTCGTCTTGCCGGCACCGTTCGGGCCGATGAGCGCGGTCACCTCGCCAGGCCGCGCTTCGAAGCTCGCGTCGCGGACGGCACGCACCTGACCGAAGGCCCGCGAGACCCCCTCGGCGACGATGCCTTCCCCCGGCCTGATCCCCATGCGCCCTCCCGACGACCCACGCCTCCCTCAGAGCGCGCGAGCGCGGCGAGCTTAGCCGACGCCCTCGACCAGCGGATGACGCCCGTGTGTCATCTGGGACAATCGCAGCCATGGCATCCTCGATCACCCCGCCCCGCGGCATGCGCGACTTCCTCCCGGCCGACAAGGCAAAGCGCGAGCACGCGCTCGGAGTGATCCGCCGCGTCTACGCCGCGCACGGTTTCGACGAGATCGAGACCCCCGTCGTCGAAGACTTCGACCGCCTGCACTCGGGGCTCGGCGGCGACAACGAGAAGCTCGCCTTCAGCGTGCTGCGCCGCGGCTTGTCGCGCGACGACCTCGAGGCCGCCGCCGCCTCCGATGACGCCTCGGCCCTCGCCGATCTGGGGCTCCGCTTCGATCTCACCGTCCCGCTCGCCCGCTTCTACGCGACGCACCGCTCGGAGCTTCCGTCGGTGTTCCGCTCCGTGCAGGTCGCCCCGGTCTGGCGCGCCGAGCGCCCGCAGAGGGGGCGCTACCGACAGTTCGTGCAGTGCGACATCGACATCATCGGGGAGCCGGGCCAGCTCGCCGAGGTCGAGCTGATCTCGGCGACGGCCGCCGCCCTCGATGCGCTGGGTCTGCACGGGTGCACGATCCGTATCAACGACCGCCGCATCCTCACGGGGATCCTCGAGCACTGCGGGTTCGCCTCCGAGCGCTTCGGCGCCGCGCTCATCTCGATCGACAAGCTCGACAAGATCGGGGCCTCCGGCGTCGTCGCCGAGCTCGAGGCCGACGGAGCCGACGCGGCAGCCGTCCTCGGCGGCTACCTTGCCCGCATCGAGGAGGCGGTGACCGCCGGGGGAGTGGCGCTGGAGGAGTCCGCGATCCTCGGAGTGCTGCCCCAGGGCATCGATCCGGAGGCGGTGCTCGCGCTCGAGACGCTCGCCCGCTCGCTGCGCTCGTTGCCCGAGAGCGTCTCGCTCCGCTTCGACCCGACGCTCGTGCGCGGGATGGGCTACTACACCGGCACCATCTTCGAGATCGCACACCCGTCCTCCGGGTCCTCGGTGGGCGGGGGCGGCCGCTACGACGGCATGATCGGCCGGTTCCTGGGCCAGGACGTCCCCGCGTGCGGCTTCTCGATCGGCTTCGAGCGGGTCGTCGAGCTCCTCGAGCCCGCCGCCGTCGAGCGAGCGGAGGCAGTGGTGCTCGTGCACGAGCGCGACGCGGCTCCCGAGGCGCTCCTGGCGCTCAAGCAGCGGCTCCTCGCCGACGGAGTCGCGAGGGTCCGCCTCGAGCGTCGGGCCAAAAACCTCACGCCGCTCCTCGATCGCGCTGCCGCCGCGGGCTACACCCGCTTCGCGCTCGTGCCGCGCGACGCCTCCGGGGTGACTGAACTGGCCTTCAAGCCGCTGGGCTGAGATGTGCCTCAGTCGATCCGCCGGACGATCCGGCGGGAGCGTCCCGATCGCTGGCAGATCCGTGAGAGCCTTAATCCCCGCGAAATCTGCGGACACACCTGGGAAATCTCGCGAGGTTAGCGTCGAGGCACCCGATCGGCGCGACTTGGCGCGCCTGAACGGTCCCCTCACGACGCGACCCGCGTACACCGCTCCACAGCAGCCCTGACGATCCACCGAGGAGTCCCCTTGCCCCTGTCGCCCCTCCGCACCGCCCCCCACTTCGACCGCCGCAGCCTGTTCCGCATGGCGGGAGTGGCCGGGCTCGCGCTCGGCGGAGCCTCCGTGCTCGCCTCCTGCGCCTCCCCCTCCACGTCGGGAACCGTCGCGACCGGCGGTGCCCTCGGGACCATCAAGGTGCAGCTCTCGTGGATCAAGAACGAGGAGTTCTCCGGTGAGTTCTTCGCCGACTCCAAGGGCTACTACACCGACGCGGGCCTCGCGGGAGTGACGCTCACCCCCGGCCCCTCGACCGGCACCGCCGAGCTGCTCTCGGGCAGCGCCGACGTGGCCCTGAGCGACGCCGTGTCGATCGGTACCGTGATCGCCAACCAGGAGGCGCCGCTCAAGATCATCGGCGCGACCTACCAGAAGAACCCCTTCACGGTCCTGTCGATCAAGTCCGCCGGCAACATCGCGACCCCCGCCGACCTCGCCGGCAAGAAGATCGGCGTCCAGGCCTCGAACACCTCGCTCTTCCAGGCGCTCCTCTCGGCCAACGGCCTCTCGGAGTCCGAGCTCACGGTCGTGCCGGTCGAGTACGACCCCTCGGTCCTCATCAACGGCACGGTCGACGGCTTCATCGCCTACCTGACCAACGAGTCGATCACCGTCGCCGCCCAGGGCTACGAGGTGGTCAACCTTCCCTTCGCCGACAACGGGCTCCCCTTCGTCGCCGAGACCTTCTCGGTCACCGCGCAGGCGATCTCCGAGAAGCGCGCGGCGCTCAAGGCGTTCCTCGTCGCCGAGATCAAGGGATGGACCGACGCCGTGAACGACCCGGAGGCGGGCGCGATGCTCGCCGTCGACACCTACGGCAAGGATCTCGGCCTCGACGCCGAGGCCTCCAAGAAGGGTGCGACGATCCAGGCGCAGGAGCTCGTCGTCTCGGACGACACCGCCAAGAACGGCCTCTTCACGATCTCCGAGACCCTGCAGTCCGAGACGATCGCCTCGCTCAAGGGCGCGGGCATCGACATCACCGCCGAGGACCTGTTCGACCTCTCCCTGCTCGACGAGGTCTACAAGGAGAACCCCGATCTGGTGAAGTACGCCGCCTGATCCGCCCCCGCCCCCTCCGGCAGTCGTCGGAGGGGGCACCCCGCCTGAACCAGCACCACCACGAAGGGCACCACTCGTGACCGAGACGACCGACGTCGGCCACCTGCGCGAGCAGGAGGCGGGCGGAACCGGCATCCAGATCCACGGCCTGTCGAAGACGTTCCGGATGGGCTCGCGCAGCGTCGCCGCGCTGCAGGACACCGACCTGCACACCGACCAGGGCAGCTTCCTGGCCCTGCTCGGCCCCTCCGGGTGCGGCAAGTCGACCATCCTCCGCATCCTGGCAGGGCTCGAGGAGCCCACGTCGGGCTCGATCCGCGTCGATGGCCGCACGCCGAAGGAGCTGCGACGCGACAACAAGCTCGGCATCGCCTTCCAGGATCACGCGCTCCTGCCTTGGCGCAGCGTGATGTCCAATATCCGCCTCCCGTTCGAGATCGCAGGCAAGAGCGTCGACCAGGCCTACATCGACGAGCTGATCGACCTCGTCGGCCTCCGCGGCTTCGAGAAGGCCAAGCCGGCGCAGCTCTCAGGAGGCATGCGCCAGCGCGTCTCGATCGCCCGCTGCCTCATCCTCAAGCCCGAGGTGCTGCTGCTCGACGAGCCCTTCGGGGCGCTCGACGACATGACGCGGCAGAAGCTCAACCTCGAGCTCCTGCGCATCTGGACCGAGAAGCCGGCCACGACCCTCCTCGTCACCCACGGCATCTCGGAGGCGATCTTCCTCTCGGACCGCGTCGCCGTCATGAGCCCGCGTCCGGGTCGGGTGAAGGAGATCATCGACATCGACCTGCCGCGTCCTCGCACGCCGGAGATGCAGCGGACCCCCGAGTTCCACGCCTACGTCGACCAGGCCTCCGAGCTGCTGTTCGGCGACGGCGGCGCGGCCGTCGACGACCACTAGGACGCATCGTGGCCACTGCACCTCTTCCGCCGACGACCGCTCGGCGCTCGTTCTCCCTCCCGCCGTGGACGATCGGCATCCTCGGCGTCGCTGCGATCGTGGCTGTGTGGTGGGTGGTGGCGCTCGTCACCGCGCCCACCGGCGCCGCGAACTACGCTCCGGTGCCCACGCCCGTCCAGGTCGTGCAGACGGCGATCGACGACGGCGTCGGCTTCTACTGGCGCAACTTCTCGGTCACCATCGGCGAGGCCGCCGTGGGCTACTTCTGGGGCAACCTGATCGCCTTGCTGCTCTCGGCTCTCGTGCTCGTCGTGCCGTGGCTCGAGGGAGTCGTCTCGCAGCTCGCCGTCATCACCTACTGCGTGCCCATCGTCGCGATCGGCGCCATCGTGCTGCTGATCCTCGGTGGGGCGGATGCTCCCGGGCTGCCGAGCGCGACAGCGATCTTCCTCGCCGGCCTCTCGGTCTTCTTCACGACCGTCGTCGGCAGTCTGCTGGGGCTGAAGGCGGCCGACCGCGCCTCGCTCGATGTGGTCACGGTCTACGGAGGCACGCGGTTCACGCAGCTGCGCAAGGTGCGCCTCATCGCCGCCCTGCCGAACATCCTCTCGGCCCTGCAGATCGCGGTGCCGGCCGCGTTCCTCGGCGCAATCCTGGGCGAGTACTTCGGCAAGATCGAGACGGGCGTCGGCCCGATCCTGGTCGCCGCGCAGGTCTCGCTCAACTCGCCGCGAGTGTGGGCGCTCTTCCTCCTCTGCGCCGCGGTGGCGCTGATCGGCTACGGCATCGTTGGACTGATCGGGCGCCTCATCGCGCCGTGGTCGGCCGGAAAGCGGGCTTGACCATGACCACGACCGTCCCCCACCGCACGGAGCAGTCGACCGCGACGTCGATCCTCGCCGTCGACGAGCTGCGGAGGCAACTGCGCTCCGCGGCTCTCGGTGCGACGGTGAAGAGCCTCCGCAAGAGCCTGCTGGTGGCCCTTTCGACCATCGTGATCGTGCTGGCCATCTGGATCGCCGTGGTGCTGTTCAGCGGCGTCTCGACGTATGTGGTCAAGGGGCCGTGGGACGTGTGGGAGCATCTCGTCACGGACCCCAAGGCGCCGGCGCATCGCGCCGAGCTCGGCGGGCTGTTCGCCGTGACGATGGGCGACGCGCTCATCGGATTCGTCGCAGGTCTGGCCGTCGCCGTCCTCGGGGCGATCCTCTTCCGCGTCTCCAAGGGCATCGAGCACGCGCTTCTCCCGTTCGCGATGCTGCTGCGCTCGGTGCCGCTGATCGCGATGGCGCCGCTCATCATCCTGGTGTTCGGCAACGGCTCGGTCGCCTCCGTCGGCGTCATCGGCGGCATCGTGGTGCTGTTCCCGGCGCTCGTGACGGTCGCGTTCGGGTTGAACAACGCCTCCGCGCAGATGCTCGACGTCGTGGCGGTCTACGGAGGCTCGACCCTCACGGCGATCCGCAAGGTCGCGATCCCCGGTGCGCTGCCCTCGCTCTTCGCGGCGATCCGCATTTCGGTGCCGGGCGCCATCACCGGTGCGCTGCTGGCCGAGTGGCTCTCGACCGGGGACGGCATCGGCGGGGCGATCAACTCCTGGTCGTCGCAGGCCCGCTTCGCCGACGTCTGGTCGGCCGTCGTCCTCGTGACGGGCGTCTCGCTTGTGCTCTACATGCTCGTGCAGGTGCTCGAGTCCTTCGTCCTCTCGCGGATGTCCCTGACCCTCAGCTGACGCCTCCCGCCCCCCCCCGCGAGATGCCACTTATGAGCGCGACACGCCGGTGCGTGCGCTCATAAGTGGCATCTCGCGGAGGGGGTCAGACGGTGGTGATCGCGTCGACGCGGAGCCCGGACAGGAGTTCGCGGCCACCGAGGCCCTCGAGCTCCATCACCACGGCGATGCCCTCGAGCTGCCAGCCCGCCCGCTCGATGAGGCGGCGACTCGCATCGAGCGTGCCGCCCGTGGCGAGCACGTCGTCGACGAGCAGGAGGCGCGCCCCGCGCGGCATCGCGTCGAGGTGCACCTCCAGAGTGGTCGTCCCGTACTCGAGCGCCGCCTCCTCACGCAGCACCTCGCGGGGCAGCTTGCCCGGCTTGCGGATGGTGACGACGCCCAGACCGGCCGAGTATGCGGAGGCCGCGGCGAGCAGGAAGCCGCGCGCCTCCACTCCCGCGATCGCGTCGATCCGCCCGAGGTACGGCGCGATCAACGCGTCGGCGACCGCGCGCAATGCCTCTCCGTCGCCGAAGACCGGGGTCAGGTCGCGGAAGAGGATGCCCGGTTCGGGGAAGTCGGGGATGACGGCGGTGAGACGCTCGACGTGGGCGGCGGCTGTCGTGGTCACGGGGTCCTCCGGCTCGGCTCTCGCCCGGCGGCTGCTGCCGATCGAGCCCTGGGAGTCTACGGCCGCGCGGTCTCCTGCCGTTCCTGAGCGATCAGTAGACTCCTTCCCGACGCTCCCGCCTCCGGGAGCCCACCCGTCAAGAGGAGATAGTTGTGGCCCTTATCGAGGCAGTCGTCGCCCGAGAAATTCTGGACTCCCGTGGCAACCCCACCGTCGAGGTCGAGGTCCTGCTCGAGGACGGCGCGTCCTCCCGCGCCGCAGTCCCGTCCGGCGCGTCCACCGGAGCGTTCGAGGCGTACGAGCTGCGCGACGGCGACTCCGAGCGTTACCTCGGCAAGGGCGTGCAGAAGGCCGTCGACGCCGTCATCGACGAGATCGGTCCCGCCATCGAGGGCTTCGACGCCACCGACCAGCGCCTCGTCGACGCCGAGCTCATCGAGCTCGACGGCACAGAGAACAAGTCGCGCCTAGGCGCCAACGCCATCCTCGGCGTGAGCCTCGCCGTCGCCAAGGCGGCCGCGCAGTCGGCCGACCTCGACCTGTTCCGCTACATCGGCGGCCCCAACGCGCACACGCTGCCCGTGCCGCTGATGAACATCATCAACGGAGGCGCGCACGCCGACACCGGCGTCGACATCCAGGAGTTCATGGCCGTGCCGCTGGGCGCGGAGTCGTTCTCGGAGGGTCTGCGCTGGGGCGTCGAGATCTACCACGCGCTCAAGTCGCAGCTGAAGAAGGCCGGCTTCGCGACCGGCCTCGGCGACGAGGGCGGCTTCGCCCCCGACCTGCCCACCAACCGCGAGGCGCTCGACTTCATCCTCAAGGCCGTCGAGGCCGCCGGCTTCACCCCCGGCAAGGACATCGGGCTCGCGCTCGACGTCGCCTCGACCGAGTTCTTCGAGGACGGCGCCTACTCGTTCGAGGGCAAGAAGCTCTCGGCCGAGGAGCTTTCGGCCTACTACACCGATCTGGTGGCCAACTACCCGCTCGTCTCGATCGAGGACCCGCTGGCGGAGGACGACTGGGCCGGCTGGGCGCACCTCACCGCGACCCTCGGCGACAAGGTCCAGCTCGTCGGAGACGACCTCTACGTCACCAATCCCGTGCGCCTGGCCAGGGGCATCGCCGAGAAGGCGGGCAACTCGATCCTGGTGAAGGTCAACCAGATCGGCACGCTCACCGAGACGCTCGACGCGGTGGCCCTCGCTCAGCGCAGCGGGATGACCGCGATCCTCTCGCACCGCTCCGGCGAGACCGAGGACACCACCATCGCCGACCTCGCCGTCGCTGTCGACGGCGGTCAGATCAAGACGGGCGCCCCTGCCCGCTCCGACCGGGTCGCGAAGTACAACCAGCTGCTGCGCATCGAGGAGATCCTGGGAGGTGCGGCCACCTACGCGGGTCGTTCCGCCTTCCCGCGCTTCTCGGCGTAGTCTCTCTGCGCCGGTCCGGCCCCGATGCCCTGCACCTCGGTGTGGGCGCCGGGGCCGGACCACGTCCGGCCGCCACGACCATGCCGTCACGCGTCCTGTCGTGCACGCGCCCGTCACGCCCGAGGAGGCTCCGCTCATGGCTCGTCCGCCCCGTCGGCCCGCGACTCCGGGCAGTGCACCGCGCCGGCCTGCCGCCCCTGTGACCCCGTCGGTGGCCGCGACCGATGGTGCGAGGCGGGGCAGCACCAAGGCCGGTACCGCGAAGGCTGGCCCCTCTCCGCGGGCTTCCCGCGCCGCCTCCGCACCGAAGGCGTCCCGCCCGCCCCAGCCTGCGACGCCCGCCGCCTGGCTCGCCGGGGTCCGCGGCTCCGGATTCACCCTGCTGGTGATGGCGATCATGATCCTCGCGGTCGTGATCCTCGCCCCGAGCATCAAGAACTTCGTCGAGCAGCGCGCCCAGATCGCCGAGCTGCAGCGTTCCGTCGATGCTGCGAAGACCCAGTCGCAGAACCTCGACGAGCAGCGCACTCGCTGGTCAGACCCCGCCTACATCCGCGCCCAGGCGCGCGAGCGCCTCTACTTCGTGATGCCGGGCGAGGTGAGCTACCTCGTCCTCGACGACATCGCCGTCGCGCAGCAGGCCGCTCAGCCCGCGAGCGACGCGGTGCAGGAGACGCCGACCGACTGGGCGGGCGCGCTCCTGTCCTCCCTCGCCGTCGCCGGCCTCGGCAACCCGTCGCCGAGCGACCTGACACCCTCCTTCTCCACCCCGGCGCCTCCGTCCGAGCCGACGCCCGGCGCCCCCGTGCCGACTCCCTGAGCCCCGCGTACACTGGAGCGTCTTCCCCGGCCCGCCGTCCCCTGGAGCCTCCCGTGACCACGCCCCCCTTCGACCCGCCCACCGAGCGGGACATCGCCGTCGTCTCGGCCCAGCTGGGCCGACCGGCCCGCGACGTGGTCGGCATCAGCGCCCGGTGCGTGTGCGGCGATCCCGCGGTCGTCTCGACCAGCCCGCGCCTGTCGGACGGCACGCCGTTCCCGACCTTCTACTACCTGACGCATCCCGCCGCCACGGCCGCGATCTCACAGCTCGAGGCGACCCAGGTCATGGTCGAGTACAACGCCCTCCTGGCCGAGGACGAGGAGGTGCGCGGCGCCTACGCCGCGGCCCACCGCGCGTTCCTCGCCGACCGCGAGAGCGTCGGCTCCGTCCCCGAGATCGCAGGCATCTCCTCCGGGGGCATGCCCACGCGGGTGAAGTGCCTGCACGCGCTCGCGGCGCACTCCCTCGCGGCCGGCCCCGGAGTGAACCCGATCGGCGATCTCGCGCTCGAGCGCGCCGACTGGTCACCCGAACGCTGCGAGTGCCGTCCTGTCGAGATCTAGCCGCTCCTACCGGAGCCAGGGAGGCGCGACGACCGGCGCGCTCTTCGCTAAGCTGATTCCCAGTCGGGGTCAGCGCTGCCACCCGCATCGAGAGCGGGCACTTCGCGTTGCGCAGGGGTGTTCCGCATTGTCCATCCCTCTGGAGAGTTCACAGTGCCCAAGATCCTGATCGTCGGAGGCGGCTACGCCGGTTTCTACACCGCGTGGAAGCTCGAGAAGTACCTCCGCCCCCGCGAGGCGGAGGTCACGATCGTCGACCCGCTGCCCTACATGGCCTACCTGCCGTTCCTCCCCGAGGTCGCCGCCGGCTCGATCGAGCCCCGCCACGCGATCGTGTCGCTGCGTCGTCACCTCAAGAAGACCGCCATCGTCGCGGCCAAGGTGACCAAAATCGATCACGAGAACCGCACCGCGACGATCACCCCGACCGTCGGCGAGCCGTACGAGTTCGAGTACGACCAGATCGTCGTCACCGCGGGCTCCGTCTCGCGCACCTTCCCGATCCCGGGCGTCGCCGACAACGCGATCGGCCTCAAGACCATCGAGGAGGCGACCGCGATCCGCGACCGTATCCTCACGAACTTCGACAAGGCCGCTTCTCTGCCGGCCGGTCCCGAGCGCTCGCGTCTGCTGACCGTGACGGTCGTCGGAGGCGGTTTCGCGGGCATCGAGGTCTTCGCCGAGCTGCGCTCCTTCGCGAGCGCGCTGCTCAAGCGCTACCCCGAGATCGAGTTCGACGAGACCCAGTTCCACCTCATCGAGGCGATGGGGCGCATCATGCCCGAGGTCGCTCTCGAGACGAGCCACTGGGTGCTCAAGAACCTCGACCAGCGTGGCGCGACCGTGCACCTCGACACGCAGCTCAAGTCGGCCGAGAACGGCGTGATCGAGCTGTCGACGGGCGAGACCTTCGAGTCCGACCTCATCATCTGGACCGCGGGCGTCATGGCGAACCCGTCGATCAAGAACTCCGACCTCCCCATCGAGGAGCGCGGTCGCCTGCGCGTGCGCGCCGACCTCCGCGTCGGCTACGACGACGTCCTCGTCGAGGGCGCCTGGGGTGCCGGAGACGCGACCGCGGTTCCTGACCTCACCGGAGGCGGCGTGGGCGGCTACTGCGTGCCCAACGCGCAGCACGCGGTCCGTCAGGGCAAGCTGATGGCGAAGAACATCACCGCGGTCCTGCGCGGCGAGAAGCCTGTCGACTACGTGCACAAGAACCTCGGAGCCGTCGCCGGCCTCGGCCTCGGCATCGGCGTCTTCCAGTCCGGCAAGTTCGCGGTCAAGGGCTTCCCCGCCTGGGTGATGCACCGCGGCTACCACGGACTCGCGATGCCCTCGTGGGAGCGTAAGTTCCGCGTGGTCTGGGGCTGGTGGAACAACCTCTGGCTCGGCCGCGACATCGCCTCGATCGAGGCCCGCGAGAATCCGCGCGGCTCCTTCGAGACTTACGCCTCGCGTCCGCGCCCGGCCGCTCCCGCGGCCGAGGCTCCCGCCGCGCAGGCCGCCGCGCAGCTCCCCGGCCAGGCCGGCGCCCCGGTGCCCGTCGGCGGCGAGCCCGCAAAGTCCTGACCCCACCCACCGGGAGGCCACGTCTCCCGGTGGTCGCCCCCATAGCCCAATCGGCAGAGGCAGACGACTTAAAATCGTTGCAGTCTGGGTTCGAGTCCCAGTGGGGGCACCTCGGTGAGGTCGTCTGACGTGCCCTCGGCGCGGAGGACGATCGGCGACCGGGCGTGACTCCACGTGCCGGAGCGATCGGGGACGTGACGGCGGGTTCGCGGTCGATCGTCCAGGCAGCGCCTGGCGGACATCGCTCCACAGTGGGCGTGCCCTGAGCGGCCGGAGATCAGCGGCGCGGGCCTGCCTCGAATAGAGTCATGGCGAGGCGGCTTCGCGCCCGAGCGCTCGGCGCCGGGGCGGCGAATCGCCCGGTCCACGGCGGGCGGCCCCACGGCCATCCCGTCTCTCGTGCCCACGGGCACCGTCATACACCGCCCGGCGACGGGCGGCCGGGAGGCCCCCATGGGGAAGCTGCTCTACGGAGCCTCGGGAGTCGAGATCGAGTTCGACGACCGCACGCTCACGCACGTCCAGATCGTCATCGCCAACAAGCTCCGTCGACGCGAGAGCTTCTTCTTCTCGTGGCGCGACGACCCGGCGGTCGGCGACGGCCGCTCCAGTATTTGGCTCGACCCCTCCGTGCCGCTGTACTTCAAGTACTTCGGTGGCCGAGTGCCCTCGATCAACCGCACCTGGATCGACCTTCTCACCGTCTCGGCGAACTCCTCCGGCGGTCTGCAGCTCGTGCAGGAGCCCGACGCCGCCCCGACCCCGCCGCCCAAGGGCGAGCAGGGCGCCTGACGGGAGCCGATATGCAGCGCGACATCTCCGCCCACCTCGCCCTCGACGTCACGGCTCCGGCCGCGATCGTCCTCTCCCTTACCGCCGCCTCCGACTACGACGCGGAGGAGTCGCTCTCCGTCAGCCTCGACGGCGCCCCTGTCGCCCCGCGCGAGGTGCTCGACCAGCACGGCACACGCCTCCACGTGGTCGACGCCGTGCCCGGCCGGCTCGTCATCGACTACGTGGCGCGCATCGCGGGCCGTCTGGAGGCGTCAGCGGGCGAGGAGGTCGACCGGCTGCGTTACCTGCGGCCGAGTCGGTATGCGGAGTCGGACATCCTCTTCGCGACGGCCCGCGCCGAGTTCGCGGGGCTGCGCGGAGCCGAGCTGCTCGCCTCGGTCAGCTCGTGGGTCGGCACCCGTCTGGCCTACGTTCCGGGGTCGAGCCTCCCGACCGATGGTGCCGAGCGCACTCTGCTGGCGCGTCGCGGAGTCTGTCGTGACTTCGCGCACCTGGTCGTCGCGCTGCTGCGGGCTCTCGACGTGCCGGCGCGCCTCGTCGCGGTCTATGCGCCCGGGCTCTCGCCGATGGACTTCCACGCGGTTGCGGAGGCGTCGGTCGACGGGCAGTGGCGGGTGGTCGACGCGACGACCCTCGCTCCCCGGTCGACGCTCGTCCGCATTGCGACGGGGCGGGACGCGGCCGACACGGCGTTCCTCAGCGTCTACGAGGGAGTCGCGACACTCGACGAGTTCGAGGTCACGGCCGTCGTCGACGTGCTCCCCGACGATGACGTGCGCGAACTGGCCTCGATCGGCTGAGCGCCGAGGCTACTCCGACTCGACGAAACGGCGCCACGCCCAGATCGACGTGCACACCGCGCTGAACGCGACGACCGCGAGGACGACCGGAGCGCCTCCCGCCCCGTTCGACCACGCCGTGATCGTCGGGGTGAGCAGGAGGAAGAGCACGGTCGTTGCGAGCAGCGTGAGCCCGAGCCAGAGAACGGGAGACCAGCGCAGGATGCTCTGACCGGCCGGGCGGCCGATCGGGAACAGCAGCACCACGCTCGATCCCACCGCGATCAGCGTGGTCGCGTTGAGCACCTCCGCGGCGAGCACCGACACGAACGAGCCGTCGGCCACGACGAGCGCGGAGGCACCCCAGGCGAGACCGGCGAGCGCGAGCAGCGAGACGACGCGCACCGTCGCCAGCCGCGCCCGCGCCACGGAGGAGACGCCCTCGGGCAGGACGAGGCCGATCACGACTCCGAAGAGGAAGGCCGGGTCGAGGCCGGCGAAGCGCGAGAGCACCGCTGCCCCGGCGACGAGCAGGAGCGCCCGAGGAGCGGGATGCAGCGTGACGGCCGAGACTCCGAGGCGTCGAGCGAGCAGAGCGGGAACGCCGGCGGCCACGGCGTTGACCAGGGCGACCGCGATCGTCACGGCGAGGAGCAGACGGAGATAGGCGGGCTGGTTGTCGACGCGGCCCGAGAGCAGCACGAGGCCGGCGGTCGCCCCGATCATCCCGACCACCATGAGGCGGGGTGAGACGGGTGTCGACTCGGGCTTGTCGTCGAACTCGACGGCCGCGCGGTTTCGCCCGGTGAGGCGCCAGGTGCGCTCCTGACGCGGTGAGCGCCCGGCGGCGGCGAGGCACGCCGGCACGACCACCAGCGCCAGCGAGAGCAGGGCCAGGATGAGCGAGCGCACCCAGTCGGCCATCGTGCCGACCGGCACGGCGGAGGAGAGTGCGGTGGTCATCCCGGTCGCCGCGCTCCAGCCTCCTGGCGTCGAACCGGCGTCGGGAGCAGGGGCGGGAGCCACGGGGCCGGGCGCCGACGGGCCTGCTCCCGGGAGGGGTGCCGCTGTCTGTGGGTCGTCCGGCTGCGGGCTCGGAGCGCTCTGTCCGGGACGGGTCGTCGAGGCGCTCGGGCTCGGAGCGGGCGAGCTCGAACGCGGGGTCGGCGACGTCGGGCGGGGGGCGCTCGAGGGTGTCGTTCCGGGAGTCGAGGTGCTCGGCGCGGTCGCCGGAGCCGTCGGCACGCTCGTGGGGGTCCCCGTCGTCGCGCCGAAGGTCACATCGATCCACGGGCTGGGTGCGCTGTAGTTGCCAGCCGCGTCGCCCGCAATGGTCGAGACGCGGTGCGCGCCCGCGGTGACCGTGCCTCCGGTGCAGCTCCACGTTCCTCCGCTGACGGCCGCATCGCAGGTGTTGACGCGATCGACGTAGACGTACACGCGAGTGCCGTCGGCGCCCGTGCCGGAGTAGGTGGCGCCGGTGAGCGCGAGGGCGGCGCCGGCGGTGGGGGACGAGAGCGTGGGCGCGGCGGGGGCGACGGTATCGACGACGAGGGTCACGGGCTCGCTCGCAGGTGAGACGGTGCTCCCGGCGAAGGAAGCGGTCTGCGTCGCGGTCACCCGATAGCTCCCGGCGGCGGGAGTGGGCGCGAGCTGGCAGAACCAGGCACCCGAGGAGTCGGCGGTCGCGAGGCAGGACGCGCCGCCGTCCGAGGTTGCCGCGACGCTCGCGCCAGGGTAAGCGGTGCCCCGCACGGAGCCGGCCGAGGTGACGGAGCCGTCGACCGACTGGATGACGGGAGCGCTGAGGACAGCGATCTCGACGCTCGTCGACGTGGAGCCTCCCGCGGCGAGAAGCTCGACCGCGGTGAGGGTCGTGCGGCCGTCGGGCAGCCTCAGATCGCACGTCCAGCTTCCGTCGGGCGCGATCGTGGTGATGCAGATCGGGTCGCCGCCGCCCGGGAGGGACAGTTGCACCTGGTCGCCTGCCGTGCCCGTGCCCCGGGCGGTGAGCGTTCCGCTCGGGAGCACAGTGCCGGAGGCGGGCGCCGTGATGGCGAGGGGCGCCGCCTCCGCCGCGGGCGCAAGGGCACCCGAGAGCGCGCCGACCGAGACGAGCAGGCCGAGCAGGAGGGCGGCCGGGCGGCGGAGCGGCGACGTGCGGGATCGCCGGATCGGGGCCATCGGCGTGCCCGATGATCCCCCCGGCACTGCCTTGTCGACGCCCGCTATCACTGCGTCCATTGCACGGGCGCGCAGAGGCGCTGTCAAGCGCGCCGCGCCAAGGAACACCCGATGTCCATCCCCCGGGGGAGGGGATCGTCCGGGCGGATGACCGGTGGCGGGAGCGGGAGAGCGCTTCCGCGACAATATACCCATCGATGTCTCGGAGGACGGAATGCGCGAAGACGACGCACGAGGGCGCGACCGGCAGCGGGTGCGCGCCGAGAGTGCGCGCTTCGACGATCCGCGAGAGCTCGCCCGGCTGCTGCCCTCCGGGGTGAGGATCGGTCTGGCGCAGAGCGCGTTCCAGACGGAGGGGTCTCTCGAGACAGGCGGTCGGGGTCGCTCGGTGTGGGACGACTTCGCGCTGCGGCGGGGGACGATCGCCGAGGAGGCGACTCCCGAGATCGCGACCGACTTCTTCCTCCGTTGGCGCGAGGATCTCGCGCTCATGGTCGATCTGGGGATCGACGAGGTGCGGCTCTCCGTCTCGTGGACGCGTCTCCAGCCGGAGGGACGCGGCCCGATCGACCGGGGCGGGCTGGGGTTCTACGACCGCCTCCTCGACGCTCTTGCAGAAGCGGGGGTCCGCGTCGCGCTCACCCTCCACCACCGTGACACGCCCTCAGCCCTCAGCGGCGGCTGGATGCGGAGGGACACGGCGCTGCGCTTCGGCGACCTCGCCTTCGAGCTCGGCTCGAGCCTGGGCGACCGGGTCGCCGACTGGATCACCCTCGACCAGCCCTCGACCGTGATGATCGAGGGCTACGCCCTCACACGGCAGGCGCCGGCCGCCGGGCGTCTGTTCAGCGGGCTCCCCGCGCTGCACCATCAGCTACTCGGTCACGGCATCGCCGTCGAGGCTCTGCGCGCGGCGGAGGTCGCGGGCCGGGTGGGGATCGCGGACGCTCTCGCGCCGGTCGAGGCCGCCTCCGACTCCGAGCATGACCGGGCGTGGGCCGCGCTGGCCGACGTGCTGCGCAACCGGCTGGTCGCCGACGCGGTACTGACCGGCGCGTATCCGAGCGGGCCGGAGGAGCTGCCGCCCTTCCTCGCGCCGCTTGCGGACATGGATCCGGTCGATCTGGCTCGGATCTCGGCACCGCTCGACTTCTACGCCGTCGCCCCGCTCGCGCCGCAGCGGATCGTCGCCGGCCGCGATCCGGCCTCCCCCGTCGGAGTCGGCGCGCCGCCCGCGCTGCCGTTCCACACGGCGTCGTGGCCGGAACACGATCGCACGGGCGATGGATCGCCGTTCGCGCCGTGGGCGCCGGTGTCGGTGCTGCGCGGGCTGGTCGAGCGCTACGGAGCGGCCGTGCCGCCGCTCGTGCTCACGGCACTCGGCGCGAGCTATCCCGACGAGCCGGACCGGCAGGGGGCGATCGTCGACACCGAGCGCATCCGCTGGCTCGGCGCGCACCTGGGCGCGCTCGCGGAGGCGGTGCACGAGGGGCTCCCGCTCGACGCGGTGCACGTGTGGACCCTCGTCGACGCATTCGAGTGGCAGCACGGATACACGCGGCCGCACGGGCTGGTGGCGCTCGACGCGCGCAGCCACGACCGCGTGCCCAAGGCCTCCTTCGGCTGGTTGCGACAGGTGCTCGACGGTCGCTCCTGAGTGGCCGGTTCGGGTGTGCGTGCGAGACTGCCGCGGTGCGCTGCCTCCTCGCCCTCGCCTCCCTTCTGCATGCCGGGCCCGCGCCGGTTCTCGCGGCGCTCGCCGACGTCCTGGCGGAGGAGGACGGGGCATTCGAGCGGAGGGGAAGCGGTCTCGAACGGCGGCTGCCAGTCCCCGGGGTCGAGCGGTGGCGGGTGCTCGACGACGCGGAGGGCACCCGAGTGGAGTGCGAGTACCTCGTCTCCGCCTGGCCGCTCACGGGCCTTCGGCTGCGGCGCCGGCTGCGGGAGGCGCCGGAGCGGTTTCGTGCGGTGGTGACGGCGGTCGCCGCCGCCGTGGAGTGACGAGGCCGCGCCTCCTCCCGGCCCCCGAACGGGGAATGTCAGGCCGCTCTCCGCTGTTGTTCCCGATGACCGGACGGGGCTCGGCCTCGTCCACCCGGACAGCTCGGAGGAGCCAGAGGCAGATGGCAGGAACAGGGATGAACAAGGGACGTGCGGCGCGCGGCGGAGACGAGGAGATCGTGTATCGCCGGCACGCGAACGGGCGCGGCATGGTCGCTCCCGGGTCGCGCGTCTCGGCGTCCGCGTACGTGGAGACCGGCGCGTACGTGGAGCCGGGCGCGAGCGTGGGCGAGCGCGCATGGATCGGCGCCGGCAGCTGGGTCGACCGTGACGCGATGATCGGGCACAGCGCCTTCATCGGCGCGAACGTGCACGTCGGCCCGGAGGCGATCGTCGGCCCGGGCGCGCGCATCGGCAGCTACTCGCGCATCGGAGGCTCGGCCGTGATCGCGACAGGAGCCCGCGTCGGACGCGACACGGTCGTGCCGGCCGGCGCGCGGCTCGGCGCCGAGGACAACGGCGAGAGCGGCAGCCGCGCGGCCTGACCTCGCCCGCCCCTGTTCCGCCGGCTCCTTGCAGCGGCGGCATAGGGTCGTTCCATGTTCGAACTCCACCACCTCAGCGCCCAGGAGCAGTGGGACTGGCTGCAACGCGGACAGGTCAGCCCGCTCGAATTGACCGAGCACTACCTCGCCCGTATCGAGCGGTGGAACGGCGAGCTCGGCGCCTTCGCGACCGTGACGGCGGAGGCGGCGCGCGAGCAGGTGGCGGGTCTCGCCTCCGTGCCACGCACCGCGCCGCTGTGGGGCCTTCCCAGCGCCGACAAGGATCTGTGGCGGCGGGCGGGAGTGCGTACGGCCTTCGGCTCGCGACTGCGCGAGCACCACGTGCCTGTCGCCTCCGACGAGATCGTCGAGGTGCTCGACGCAGCCGGAGCCGTGAGCCTGGGCAAGACGGCCGTGCCGGAGTTCGGGATGCCCTCCTACACGGAGACGCGCATCGGCCCGCCGGCCGTCACCCCGTGGGACACGCGGCTCGGCGCGGGCGGGTCGAGCGGCGGTGCGGCTGCGGCGGTGGCCGCGGGGCTGCTGCCGTTCGCGCCCGCCTCCGACGGCGGTGGCTCGATACGCATTCCCGCTGCGGCCTGCGGGCTGGTGGGTCTCAAGCCCTCACGGGGTCGCGTGGCCGCACTCTCGGGCGTCGGCGGAGTGGGCGGCTTGACGGTCGCCGGACCGATCGCGCGCTCGGTGGCGGACGCGGGGATGCTGCTCGAGGGGATGCTCGAGCGGCGAGGCGGGCGCCTCCCGCAGCGGTGGGCTCTCGCGGCGCCGGGCGGCGGTGAGGGCTCGTTCCTCGGCGCGGCGGTGCGGGGCGAGGGGCGGTTCCAGATCGGGGTGCTGACGGCCTCGCCGTGGGACGAGGAGTACGAGATCGCCCTCGCGCCTGAGGCGCGGGCGGCACTCGACGAGGGTGTCTCCGCTCTCGCCGCCCTGGGCCACGGGCTGGAGGAGGCGACGCTGCCGCCCAGCGCCGGATATCCGGCCGCGTTCCGCACGCTGTGGCAGAGCGGCGCGGCGACCCTCCCCGTGGAGGGCGCCGAGCGGGAGCTGCTGGAGCCGCTGACGCGCTGGCTCGTCGAGGAGGGGCGTCGGCGCTCGGCACGAGAGCTTCTGGAGGCTGCCGTCTGGCTTTCGGGCTATGAGCGCGCGGTGATCGCCGCCTTCTCGAGCTTCGACGCCGTGCTGACCCCGTCGATGACGATGACGCCGCGGCCGGTCGGCTGGTACGACGTCGATGACCCCGAGCGCAACTTCGAGCAGCAGGTGCTCTACACGCCGTACACCTCCTTCGTGAACGTGAGCGGTCTGCCCGCGATCGCGCTGCCGCTCAGCATGACGGCGGAGGGGCTGCCGATGGGGGTGCAGCTGATCGGCCGGCCGGGAGGCGAGGCGACGCTGCTCGCGATCGGTGCGCAGCTCGAGCGACGCGCACGCTGGCACCGGCGCCATCCTGCCCAGTGGTGAGGCCCGGCCGACCGTCAGCATCCGACCCTTGGTTCTGAGGTAAGGCTTGCCTATACTCGGATGCGATGTGCATGTTCGAGGAACCCGGCGCCACCCCGCCGAACGGTGTCGCGCCGGTCGAGATCGCGGCGGTCGAGAGCGCGCCGGCGGCGGTCGCTCCTGTCGACGTGAAGCAGTACCTGATAGCGGGCGACGAGACGGTCCTGCCGTGGATCCAGAGTCTCCTCGACTCGCTGCCCGCGAACGCCCGCGGCCAGGTCTTCGTCGAGGTCGACGAGGCGCGGGGGATCCCGCCGCTCGTTGCCCCCGGTCGCGTGTGCGTCACCTGGCTCGGCCGATCGCAGCGCTCTGGCGCTCCCGGCACTGGTACCCGGTGCGAGCGCGGGATCGCGCTCGACCGTGCTGTGCGCGCGTGGGTGGGCGAGATGTCGGTCGTCGGCGGCGAGTACCCCTGGGCGGACGCCCGGCACGACTTTTGCGCGTGGATCGGTGGCACGGGCGAGACGATCGCCGAGCTCGCCGTCGACGTCGAGGCGCGCTTACGCGTCTCGGCCGAGCAGTCGGCTCTGCATCGGAGCTGAGTCGTCGGTGGAGCCGGGTGCTTTCGGGTCGGGTCGTCCCGCCTGCATCGCTCGGCCGCCGACTCGGAGCTGCCTCCTGCGGATTCGTGAGGTAAGGCTATCCTTTTCTGAGACACTGGAGAGGTGCCTCCGACGACCACCACCACCCTGCGCCCGGCCTACCGGCCCTACCTCGCGACCGTCGCGCGGGCGACGCGGATCGCCCCGCACTTCATCCGCGTGACCCTGACGGGCCCGGATCTCGACTCGGTCGCATGCACCGGCCCCGACCAGCGCATCAAGCTCGTCGTACCGACTCCCACCTCGGACGCTCGCGGCTTCCTCCTCTCGGTCGCCGATGAGAACGGCCCGGACGGCCTCGCCGTCAACTGGTACGCGCGCTGGCGCGAGCTGCCCGACGAGCAGCGCAACCCGCTGCGGACCTACACGATCCGCGCCGTCCGCTCCGAGTCGGCCGAGGTCGACGTCGACTTCGCGGCGCACGGCGACACCGGCCCGGCCTCGGCCTGGGTCGAGCGTGCCCAGCCGGGTGACCAGGTCGTCATCATCGCGCCGGACTCTCGTTCCGAGCTCCCCGGAGGTGGTGTCGAGTGGCATCCCGGAGCAGCGACATCGCTCCTGCTCGCGGGGGACGAGACCGCGGTGCCCGCGATCGCGGCCATCCTCGAGAGCCTTTCCCCCGAGGCCACGGGGGCGGCCTTCCTCGAAGTGCCGACAGCGCTCGACCGCTTGCCGCTGGACGCTCCGGACGGCGTGCACGTGACCTGGATCGTGCGCGAGCCGGGAGCCGCTCCCGGCGCCGCCCTGGGTGCCGCGGTCCGCGAGTGGGCCGCGCGGTTCCTCACCGCGCACCACCGCGGAGTCGAGGTCTCGGACGTCGACATCGACGGCGGGATCCTCTGGGAGGTGCCCGAGGAGAGCACCGACCCGGGTCTTTACGCGTGGATCGCCGGGGAGGCGGGCGCGATCAAGCTGCTCCGCCGCTGCCTCGTCACCGAGCTCGGCCTCGACAGGCGCCGCGTGGCGTTCATGGGCTACTGGCGGTCGGGACGCTCCGAGGCGAACTGACCGCAGATCAGAGCGCGGCGGGAACGCCGACGAGTCGGCTCGAGAGCTCCCACAGCTCCTGGGCGAGCACGCGGTCGCGCGCCTGGCGGGCGAGGGCTCCGTGCGGGTTCAGGCCGTCGAAGTAGCTGCCGCTCGCGGCGCCGACATCGGGCTCGGAGACCAGCGTGATGAGGGGGACGGCACCTCCCTCGGGCGAGATGCCGAAGGAGCCCGGCGCAAGCCTCGTCGCGGCGTTCATCAGGGCAGAGTCGGCGCCGAAGCCGGTGGCGACGACGCCGGGATGGAATGCGTAGGCATCGACCGCGGTGGGCAGGAGACGCTCGGCGAGCTCGCGGACGAACAGGATCGTCGCGAGCTTGGACGTGCCGTAGGCGCGCCAGCCACCCAGCCAGGGTCCCCGTCGTCGATCGAGGTCGTCGAGGCGGAGGCGGCCGAATCGATGGGCGACGCTGGCGGTCGCCACGACCCGCGCGCCTGCTCGCTCGCGACCGGTCTCGATGAGGCGAGGGAGCAGAAGGCGTGTCAGCAAGAACGGGGCCAGGTGGTTGCTCTGGATGGTGCGTTCGTGCCCATCGACGGTCTCGGCGCGGTGTGACACCAGACCACCGGCGTTGTTGGCGAGCACGTCGATCCGGTCGAAGCGTGCGAGGAGGGAGGCGGCGAGCGCGCGGACGTCGTCGAGCCGGTCGAAGTCGGCGACGAACGCCTCCCCGCCGACCCCTCTGGCCACCGAGCGCGTGCGATCGGGGTGGCGGCCGACGACCGCGACGGTCGCACCCGCCTCCGCCAGTGCGCCTGCCGCGACCCGGCCGATCCCGGAACTCGCACCGGTGAGGACGACGACGCGCCCCGTCATATCAGCGACCACGGAGATACCCGCCCTTCTCGAGGCCTGCCTCGATCTCGAATCGATTGCGCAGCGGATCGCGACCCGCCACGGCGTACGCGAGCGGGAACCACATCCCGTATCGCTGCCACTGCTGCTTGTGGACGGCCTCGTGCTCGAGCACCGTGTCGGAGGCGTTGGAGTCGGTGAGGTAGCTGGTGCCGACGCACGAGCCTCCGCGCCCGAACGCCCAGGCCGGAAGACCGGTGAAGACCACCAGACCGCCCCTCCGCTCGATCCGTCCCGTGCTCCACAGCGCGCCCCACGCGAGCCCGACCGCACACGCGAAGAGGTACCCGGGGCGAGTGATCGCCGGGTCGAGGGCGACGGTGGCAACCGCCCGGCGCAGGGCGCTCACGCGCTCGCGCGCCCGTACGTCTCGAGCAAGCGCAGCCACACCTCGCTGATCGTCGGATACGACGGCACGGCGTGCCAGAGGCGTGTCAGCGGCACTTGCCCGACGACGGCGATCGTCGCCGAGTGGAGCAGTTCGCCGACCTCCTTGCCCACGAAGGTGACTCCGAGCACGACCGAACGTTCTTCGTCGACGACCATGCGGGCCGTGCCCGTGTAGCCCACGGCGGCGAGCGATGCGCCGGCGACCGAGCCGATCTCGTAGTCGACGACCCGAGTGCGGTAGCCGGCCTTCTCGGCGGCGGCGGCGGTGAGGCCCACGGAGGCGACCTCGGGGTCGGTGAAGACGACCTGCGGTACCGCTTCGTGATCGGCGGTCGCGACGTGGGCTCCCCAGGGGGCGTCGTCGACCTCGGCGCCCCTGCTGCGCGCGACGATCACGTCGCCGGCCGCGCGCGCCTGGTACTTGCCCTGGTGGGTGAGGAGCGCACGGTGGTTCACGTCGCCGACTCCGTAGAGCCAGGGGGTCGCTCCGCCGATCGGTGCGCCGTCGGCGTCGAGGACGAGCATCGTGTCATCGACGGCGAGCGAGGAGCCGGGCTTGAGCCCGACTGTCTCGAGACCGATGTCGCGGGTGTGCGGTGCGCGCCCGGTCGCCGCGAGGATCTCGTCGGCCTCGACGACCTCGCCATCCCCGAGGGTGACGGCGACCGTGCCGTCGGCGTGGCGCTCGACCGACGCGGGCGAGCCTCCGACGCGGACGTCGACGCCGAGCCCGCGCAGCGCATCGCCGACGAGCTCTCCGGCGAAGGGCTCGAAGGGCGCGAGCAGCCCGCTCCGTGCGAGGAGGGTGACGGAGGAGCCCAGCCCGGCGTACGCGGTGGCCATCTCGCACGCGACCACCCCGCCTCCGATGACGACGAGTCGCGGCGGCACCTGCTCGGCCGACGTCGCCTCGCGGCTCGTCCACGGCCGCGCCGCCTGCAGCCCCGGGAGGTCGGGCACGACGGCCGTGGTGCCGGTGGCGATGGCGACGGCGGAGCGCGCGCGGAGGACGCGAACGCCTCCGTCGGGGTCGGTCACCGTCACCTCGCGCTCGCCGCTCAGGCGACCGTGGCCGCGGACGAGCTCGATGCCCGCTCCCTCGAGCCACTGCACCTGCCCGCGGTCGTCGAAGTGGCTCGTCACCGAGTCACGGTGCTCGAGGAGGGCGGGTATGTCGACGCCTCCGCTCACGGCTTGCGCCGCTCCGGGGAGATCGCGGGCCGCGCGGACCGCCATCGGGGCACGGAGCAGCGCCTTCGAGGGCATGCACGCCCAGTAGGAGCATTCGCCGCCGACGAGCTCGCTCTCGACGATCGCGGCGGTGAGGCCGCCCTGCACGGCTCGGTCTGCGACGTTCTCGCCGACGGGTCCGGCGCCGATGACAATCAGGTCGAACTCGTCTGTGGGCGCGGTCTCGGCGGTGCTCATGATCGGTGTCCTTTCGGGAGGGTTCGTGCCGGCGTCTCGGGGGGCCGCGTCGCCGCCCCGCTCGTCGGGGGAGTCGTTGCAGGAATCAATGGGCGGGCACGATCTCGGCACGCCAGCCGTCATAGCGGCCGCCCGCGTCCTCGACGGCCTCGATCACCTGCCGGAGGAAGACCTCCGTGGCCTCCTCGTCGACGGCGGCGAAGTGGCTCGCCACGAGGACGTGGCGCACACGCAGGCGCGAGAGGGCGATCTCGAAGCCCAGGGCGACAAGGGTGCGTCCGGCGCGACGGGCGCGACTGCGGCGGGTGAAGACCGCGAAGTGGTCGACCTCGCGCAGCTCCCAGACCTGATCGCCGTAGCGGAGGCGGATCTCGAGCTGGTGCGCGGCGCGCGCCCGCTGCGCGTCGAAAGTGGAGAGGGGCGGGGCGACGATGGTCGTGTCTTTCATCGGCCCGTGAACTCCGCGGTCGTGCGCGAGATGAAGGCTTCGAGCCCGATCCGCGCATCGTCCGAGGCGGCCAAGCGTGCGAGCTGCGCGGGCAGCGCAGCCGCGGCCTCGGCGTCGGACGCAGACACCGCGAGCCGTGCGTTCGCGAGCGCCGCCTGCACGGCAAGGGGTGCCTGCGCGGCGACCCGAGCGGCGAGGGCGTACGCCGCCTCGGCGACGGAGCCGTCGGGGACCACCTCCTGCACGAGGCCGATGCGGTGAGCCTCCGCCGCGTCGAAGAGCTCGCCCGTGAGGATCCACCGCATCGCGTCACCCCAGCCCGCCGCTCGCGGGAAGCGCACCGTGGCGCCTCCGAACGGCACGATGCCGCGCGCCACCTCGATCTGACCGAACCGTGTCGACTCTTCGGCGAGCACGATGTCGCTCGCGAGCGCGAGCTCGATCCCGAGGGTGAGGCACGTGCCCTGCACCCCGACGACGACAGGCTTCGAGACCGCTCGCGTCCGCAGGGCCCAGGGGTCGAGCCCCCCTTCTGGCACGAAGTCGAGCTCGCCCGAGCCCAGCCGGGGGCCGATGTCGGCGAGGTCGAGCCCCGCCGTGAAGTGCTCGCCCGCGGCGAGGACCACTCCGGCGCGCAGCTCGGGGTCGGCGTCGAGGACGCCGTACGCGGCGGCGAGCTCGCGGAGGAGGCGGAAGTCGGCCGCATTGCGCTTCTCAGGGCGATCGAGCGTGATCGCGAGCACATGCCCGCGGCGCTCGATGCGTACCCGTGCTCGCTCGTCGCTCATCTGTTCCTCCGCTCGGGTCGCCCTCGACCATCTTGCCCGCCGCCACCGACACGGGGGCGTCCGCGGTGCGGGATTGGCGGTCGTCGCTCAGGCCCCGCGCGAGAGTGCGCCGAGCAGGCGGAGGATCGTCGGCAGGTCGTCCACCGCCGCGGCGGGGGAGGCGGGCGCGAAGGAGGTGACACCGGCGCCGGCGAGCGGGAAGCGCGCGCGCACAGCCTCCAGGCACGAGACGAGCTGCGCGGCCCGGACGCCGAACGGCACAGGGTCGAAGAGCCCGGCGAGCTCGACGGGATCGAGGACATCGAGATCGATGTGCACGTAGACCGACTGCGCGCCGGTCGCCTCGACCGCTGCGACGAGCACCTCCGGGTCGAGGGCGTCGACGCCCAGCTCGCGCGCGCCGCGAGACACCAGACCCTCGAGCTCGTCGGGGTCGGTGGCGCGAACGCCCGCGAGCACGAGGCGCTCCTCGGCGACTCGCTCGCCCTCCGGTGCGCTCAGAAGCCCGACTCCGCGACCGGCGAGAGCTGCGAGGACCATCCCGGAGAACGCGCCGCTCGGCGACGTCTGCGGAGTGTTCCCGTCGGGGTGCGCGTCGAACCAGAGCACGGCGACCGGGCCGGACGCCGAGCGCACCGCGTGGGTGACGGCCGCGAACTCGACGCCGCAGTCTCCTCCCACCGTGATGACCGGCCCGGCGAGCCTGGCGAGCGCGTCTCGCATGCGCTCGGCCGTCATGGCGACGGAGGCGTAGCGGCGGACTCCGGTGTCTTGCGCGTCGCCCGCCTCGACGGGCACCTCGACCACGATGGTCGCGGCCAGGGGGAGGTCGCCGCGGATCGCGTCTGCGCCGTCAACGAGACGCATCGCCCGGGACGACGCCGAGCCCTGCCACTGGGGGACGACGAGGAAGGAGGCCATGCACCTCACTATGGCACGCAGGAGGGGTGGGGCCGCAGGCCGTCCCGGTCACGCGGCGGGGAGGCTCCCTGGCAGCTCGGAGCGTGCCGGCGTGACCCTCCCGTCGAGGTCGACGAGCGCCTCGTCGAGTGCCGAGCGGGCGCGGTCGGCGGCAGCACGGGTCGCGGAGACGGCCGCTGCGGGATCGGAGGCGGCCCGACGGAACGCCGCGTCGAGCTGTTCGCGCGCCTCCCGGGCGAGGATCAGGGGAGCCTCTGTCACCCCGTCGCCGTGCACGGCCGCCAGCACCGTCACGGCACCGACGGCGAGCCGCGTCGCGGTACGCGCGGCCTCGAGCAGGAGGAGGCGACGCTCGGCCTGCACCGCCGGCTCGCGATACGTCGAGACGACGTCGTCGAGCGCGGCATCGGCATCGAGGAGCAGGAGGAGGACGGTGGCGGGGTCGTGCCGCGCACCCGCCGCCCGCGCCTCGTCGGCGTCGAGGAGCAAGGAGCGAGCCACCGCGCACGCCGTCGCCACCTCGGCCGCCGAGGCGAGCTGCGCGGCGGTCCGCAGCTCGGAGAGGCTGATCGCGCGATCGAGATCCTCGCGGACACTGCGCTCGAGGCCGCTGAGCTGAGTCTCCGCCAGCGTGAGCAGGGCCGACTGCTCGTCCACCTCGTCGAGGAGCGCCGCGCAATCGGAGCGTCCCTCGGCGGCGAGCTCGACCGCCTCTCTCAGCGGACGCACCTCTCTCTCGGAGGTGGTCCCGGCGAGGGCGGAGAGGGCGGCGCGCGTTCGCCGCACCCGCTCGACGAGAGAGGGCTGCGGGGAGGTCATGCCGCGATCGTAGTGTGACACCGGATGACGGCGCGGCTCGACCTGTCCCGGCGCGGTGAGCAGGATGAAGTCATGTCCCGATCGCTCGCCATCGTCGAGGTCTCGCGCACCCGGCCTGGTCGCGAGGACTACCACGCCTACGTGCAGATCCTCAACGGACGCCTGCTCACCCTCGCCCGCGAGTCTGGCTGGGAGGCGCAGCGCTTCGCCGCCGAGGATCTCGGCGCCGCCCGCCTCCTCGAGCGCACCGCGGGCGTCGACGCCCTCGTGCTGGCCGGCGGCGAGGACATCGCGCCCGAGGCCTACGGGGCCCAGCGGGGCTACCGGGCCGAGGGCCCGCACGCCGAGCGCGCCGACGCGGCCCAGATCGCCCTGGTGCACCGTGCGCTCGCCGAAGGCACGCCGCTTCTCGGCATCTGCCGGGGGTTGCAGATCGTCAACGTCGCCCTCGGCGGCACGCTCGTGCAAGACCTCGGGCCCTCGAGCGAGCACGTCACTGTCTCCGGACCCGCGTCGGAGCGGATGCACCCCCACGACGTCGATCTCGTGCACGGCTCCACCCTCTCCGGCCTGTTCGGTGCAGGTCCGCTCGCGGTGCAGAGCGCACACCACCAGGCAGTCGACCGGCTCGCGCCGGGACTGCGCGTCGTGGCGCGCGCGAAGGACGGCGTCATCGAGGCCGTCGAGCACACCCGAGCGCCGATCGTGGGCGTCCAGTGGCACCCGGAGGATCGGGGCGCGCCGCGCGGTCAGCTCGAGACGCTGTTCGAGGGATTCCTGGGTGAGGCCGTCGTGCAGGGTGCGGTCGCGGCCTGACGTCGCCCGTGGGCTGCCCGGCGGAGTTCGGGTCCCGTGACCCGCGCTCCGGGTCGGAGCGATCAGGCTCCCTCGAACCACGACATGGTTGTGTGCCGTCCGACTCTGTCCTGCGCCTGACCCGGTGACGTGCGGGGTCGCTTCTCCTGGGTCGAGGAGCACCCCCTCGCGGTTCATCGCTGGGCGAGCGAGTGCAGTCGCACGGTTGCCCGAGCCGATGCGGTTGCAGTGAGTCGTGCTCGACTCACGGACAGCACGGGTGGTCTCGCGCACGACGGGTCTTCTGCCCCCGCCGAGCCGCTCAGCCCGCCAGACGCGCCATCCAGTCCTCGATGTCGTCGACCGCGCGGGGGATACCCGCCGAGAGGTTCTCGGCACCGTCGGTCGTGACGAGCACGTCGTCCTCGATGCGCACCCCGATGCCGCGCAGCTCCTCGGGGACCGTCAGATCGTCGGGCTGGAAGTAGAGGCCGGGCTCGATCGTGAAGACCATGCCGGCCTCTACGATGCCGTCGAGGTACATCTCGCGCCGCGCCTTCGCACAGTCGTGCACGTCGAGCCCGAGGTGGTGGCTCGTGCCGTGCACCATATAGCGGCGGTGCTGCTGGTTGTCGGCCTCGAGTGCCTCGTCGGCACTGACGGGGAGCAGGCCCCACTCGGCCGTGCGACGTGCGATCACGGCCATGGCCGCCGCGTGCACCTCCCGGAACCGGATGCCGGGACGGACGATCGCGAAGGCCGCGTCCGCCGCCTCCCGGACCGCCTCATGCACACGGCGCTGCGCCGAGGTGTACCGGCCGTTGACGGGGAAGGTGCGGGTGATGTCGGCGGTGTAGTAGCTCTCCCGTTCGACTCCCGCGTCGAGCAGTACCAGCTGACCGGGACGGACGGGGCCGTCGTTGCGGGTCCAGTGCAGGATGCACGCGTGGTCTCCGGCCGCCGCGATCGTGTCGTAGCCGACCGCGTTGCCGTCGGCACGGGCGCGCCCGTTGAACACGCCCTCGATGAGGCGTTCGCCGCGTTCGTGGGCGACGATGCGCGGCAGGTCCGACAGGACATCTTCGAAGGCGCGCTGCGTCGCCGCGACGGCGGCACGCATCTCGGCGATCTCGAACGCGTCCTTCACCAGCCGCAGCTCGGAGAGGTCGCGCTCGAACGTGGCGTCGAGCTCGGAGGCCCCGGGAAGGCGAGCGGACACGAGAGGGTCGGCCTCGCGGACGGCCGAGACGGGGACCTGGTCGCGCGCATCGAGGACGGCATCGAGCTCGTCGATGCCGCGGACCTCGAGCGCGAGGTCGCTCGCGACCTGTGCGAGGGAGGGGCGCGGGCCGATCCAGAACTCGCCGATCTCGGGATTGGCGTAAAACTCGTCGGAGTCGCGGCCCGCGCGCTCACGGAAGTAGAGGGTCGCTCGGTGTCCCGCCTGCTCGGGCTCGAGTACCAGCACGGCGCCCGGCTCGGAGTCGGCCCCCCAGCCCGTCAGCCACGTGAAGGCCGAGTGTGCGCGGAACGGATAGTCGGTGTCGTTGGACCGTTGCTTGAGCCGACCGGCCGGGACGATCAGACGCTCGCCCAGGTGCAGCGCCGAGAGACGCTCTCGACGGGCGGCGGCGAAGGCGGCTTGCTCGCGCGGCGCCGGTAGCGCCTCCGTCCGCTCGGCCCAGCCGGAGGCGATGAAGTCGCGGAAGCGATCGGACGCGGGAGTCGTCGAGCGGTTCGCGGTGGCCCGCGGCGTCGGGGCGGCAGCGGGATCGGGCGTCTGAGCGCCAGCGCGCTCCTCCGTGTTCGTCATGACGTCCATTGTCCTCCTCGGTGTCGGCCCCCTGCCCCGCGCGGCCTCAGAGACCGACGACCGGGGACTTTGAAGAGCCTGTGGAGGAGCCGGGGGCGACGGAGTGTCACGCTGGCCTCCTCACGACGCCTCCTTGGCCATCCCGCGCACCGACAGCTGGACGAGGAGCGGCCGATGGTCGCTGCCTGCGCCGTCATATTCGTCGAGCACGCGGTACCCCGAGACCTCCCAGGGGCCTGAGAAGAGCACGTGATCGATGGGCGCACCGAGCAACGGCGGCAGCGAGGTCGGCCAGCTCCCCAGTCCCGCTCCACGCGCCGAGGCGCCCGAATCGATGCAGCCGCCGAGATCGCCGGCACCCGGAAGCGCCGACCAATGGTCGAGCGTCGAGTTGAGGTCGCCGAGCACCACGACGTCGTCCTCCGCGGTGCAGAGCGCGGCGATCCGACCCAAGTCGTTGCGCCACTCGGGCATCGCCTCCGGGATCGGCGCCATCGCATGGACGGCGGCGAGAACAGGGCGCTCGGAGGTGTCGGGCCGAGCGACGAGCGAGGGCAGCACGGAGGTCGGAGCGGTCTCGGCATCGACCGAATAGCCACCCAACGACGCGCTCAGCAGCAGCGCCGTGGCGTCGTCCTGACCGGTGCCGGAGGTGAGGTGCACGGTCATCGGGCGTCCTGCGGCGGCCAGGCCGTCCGCCACCTCCTGAGCGCGGCCGGGCGAGACCTCGAGGAGCGCGAGCGCATCGACCTCCTCGCCGACGGCGAGGTCGACGATCGTTCCTGCCGGGACCGCATCGTGCAGGATGTTCCAGCTCGCGAGGCGCACGTCGCCGAGCCGGTGTGGACGCAGGGGAGCGGAGTCGAGGCCGCGGAACGCCTGAATCCCCGTGACCACGAGCGCGAAGGCGACCACCATCGCCGCGAGCGCGAGCGCCAGCCTCCGCACCGGGGCGACGAGCACCGCCAGCACCGTGAGCGCGATCGCGACGCCGACGGCGGCGAGTCCGGACGCGAGACGGAACGCGACCAGCTGCGCGATCGGCGCGTCTCGCACGACGCCGAAGAAGCCCGGGGCCACGAGCACGAGGAGCACGAGCGCGACGGCCACCGCCACCGCGAACCTCACCAGTCTCGTCGCCATCTCGGCCCAGGTTAGGGCATGGGAGGCGTCTCCGCGCCTGCCGGGAACACGCCGCTACTATCGAGTGCATGCATGTCGCGGGAGGCCGGTACGACCTCCACACCCACTCCGTCGTCTCCGACGGCACCGAAGCCCCCGAGGTCCTGGTGCACGCCGCGGCGGCAGCGGGGCTCGCGGGGGTAGCCCTCACCGACCACGACTCGACCGGAGGCTGGAGCACCGCCCTCGCCGCCGCGGAGGAGGCGGGGATCGAGCTGCTCCCCGGCATGGAGCTTTCGTCGCGGATGGGCTGGGCGAGCGTGCACGTGCTCGCCTACCTGGTCGACCCGGACGATCCCGGACTCGTCGCAGAGACCGCGCGGATCCGCTCGGAACGTGCCCGGAGGGCGGAGGCCATCGTCTCGGCCATCGCCGTCGACTACGAGCTGAGCTGGGACGACGTGCTCGCGCAGACGACGTCAGGGACGACCATCGGCCGGCCGCACATCGCGGATGCCCTCGTGGCGCGGGGCCTGGCGAGCGATCGCTCGGCGGCCTTCGCGGGGATTCTCCACTGGCGCGGGGGCTACTACCGCCCGCACTACGCGCCGCACCCTGTCGAGGCCGTCCGCCTCGTGCGGGCCGCGGGAGGCGTGCCGGTGATCGCGCACCCCGCGGCGAGTTCGCGCGGCATCGCCGTGGAGTCGATCCTCCCCGACCTCGTGGACGCGGGCCTCTTCGGCCTCGAGGTGGAGCATCGCGAGAACACCGCCGACGGCAAGCGCCGGCTGCGCGAGCTGGCCGCCCGTCACTCGCTCGTCACCACGGGCTCGAGCGACTACCACGGCACGGGCAAGCCGAACCGCCTCGGTGAGAACACGACATCCCGCGCGACCGTCGACGCCATCCGCGCCTCCGCCCGCTGATCCGGCTCAGACCTGCGTGTCGGGGCGGGGGGCGCGGCGCCGCGAGCGGGTGCGGCGGCGCGGCTCGCTGTTGCCGTCGTGGTGTTCCTTGCTCTCGCTCGAAGGAGCGGGGCCGGTCTGCTCCAGGTCGGAGTCGCTGCGCGTCCTGCGGCGCGGCTCACGCTGGCGGGTGCTGCGCTCGGGGCGCGCGTCGGCCTTCGCCTCTGCCGGGATGGGGGTCGGCTTGAGCCGGCCCTTCGTGCCCGCGGGGATGTCGAGGTCGGCGTAGAGGTGCGGCGACGAGGAGTACGTCTCGACCGGCTCCGGCTGGCCGAACTCGAGGGCGCGGTTGATGAGGGCCCACTTGTGCAGGTCCTCCCAGTCGACGAAGGTCACCGCGATGCCGGTCTTGCCGGCGCGGCCGGTGCGGCCCACGCGGTGCAGGTAGGTCTGGTCGTCGTCCGGGATGGTGTGGTTGATGACGTGGGTGACGTCGTTGACGTCGATGCCGCGGGCCGCGACGTCGGTCGCGATCAGGATGTCCTTCTTCCCCGCCTTGAAAGCGGCCATCGCGCGCTCGCGCTGCTCCTGATTGAGATCGCCGTGCACGGCCGCCGCGTTGAAGCCACGGTCGTTCAGCTCCTCGACGATGCGGGCGGCGGCGCGCTTGGTGCGCGTGAAGATGACGGTCTTGCCGCGGCCCTCGGCCTGGAGGATGCGCGCGATGACCTCGTCCTTGTCGAGCGAGTGCGCCCGGTAGACGATGTGTTTGATGTTGGCCTGCGTGATGCCCTCGTCGGGGTCGGTCGCGCGGATGTGGATGGGCTTGTTCATGAAGCGGCGCGCCAGGGCGACGATCGCGCCCGGCATCGTGGCCGAGAACAGCATGGTGTGGCGAGTCGCAGGGGTCTGCGCGAACAGCTTCTCGATGTCCGAGAGGAAGCCGAGGTCGAGCATCTTGTCGGCCTCGTCGAGCACCATCACCTGCACGTCGGCGAGCGAGAGGAGGCGCTGCCCGGCGAGGTCGAGCAGGCGCCCGGGAGTGCCGACGACGATCTGCGCGCCGGCCTTGAGCTGCTCGATCTGGCCCTCGTACGCCTTGCCGCCGTAGATCGACACGATCTTCGTCGGCCGGTTGGACGCGGCGAGCTCGATGTCCTCGGTGACCTGCACCGCGAGCTCGCGGGTCGGCACGACGATGAGCGCCTTGACGCCGGGCGCCGGATCGGAGCCGAGAGCCTGGATGAGCGGGAGACCGAAGCCGAAGGTCTTGCCGGTGCCGGTCTTGGCCTGACCGATGATGTCCTGCTTCTGCAGGGCCAGGGGGATGGTCTGCTCCTGGATGGGGAACGGCTCGAGGATGCCCTTGGCGGCGAGTGCGGCGACGATGTCGTCGTCGATGTTCAGATCGGAGAAAGTCACGGGAGTGGTGCGCCTGTCGTGGTGTGCGGTCTACGCCCCTGTACGGCTCCGGGCGCAGCGTCACCGATCCAGCGCCGGTGACATCCCGGCGAGTCTACCGTCCTCCGCCTCCCCGGCCCCGGAACCGGTGCGAGCCAGCGCCCTATGCTGAAGAAATGCCAGCCTGGTTCCGACGTCGACGCCCCCTCCTCGACGTTCCCCGCCTGACTCCGCGGGGCGAATCCTCCGCCAAGCGCGATCGCGTCGACCTCGCCGATCTCACCCCCGAGGTGCTGCCCTACCTCGGACAGGTCGCCTATCTCCAGCTCGCCGTCTTCGAAGTCCTGGCGCGGGCTGTGGCCGAGACCGACGACCTGGCCGATAAGGAGGCGATCTCGACCGCCGCGGGCACGGCCCTCGCGAAGCATCACGCGGTGGTCGCAGAGCTCCGTCGTCGCGAGGTCGATCCGGGGGAGGCGATGACGCCGTTCCGTCCCGCGATCGACACCTTCAAGCGCCTCACCCGCGGCGCCGACCTCCAGGAGACGCTCCTCTCCGCCCACATCACCGCCGGGCTGCTCGACGACTTCTTCATCCGTCTCACCGGCGGACTCCCGAGCGACGTGGGACCTCGGATCGCATCGACCCTCGGAGCCGACACCGGGGTGGACGGCGTCATCGCGATCCTCCGCCGCGAGATCGCCGCCGACGAGCGCCTCGGCTCTCGGCTCGCAGTATGGGGGAGGCGGCTCGTCGGCGACACGCTCCTCGTCGCACGTTCGGCGCTCCTGGGCTCGGGCAACCACGACTCGGACGAATCGCGGATAGAGCCCGTCTTCACCGAGCTGATCGCCTCGCACACGCGCCGGATGGACGCCCTCGGCCTGACGGCCTAGGCGCGGGTCGTTCCCTCCGAGGGCTGGTACGTGCCCGTCGGCAGCAGCCGTGAGCAGGAGTCGTGGGGGAGCGCCCCCGCGGTCGAGCCGGCGACCATCGCGGCCTCCGTGCGGACGACGTCGATGCAGTCCGGAGGCGTGCCGCGGTCCCAGCGTCGCCGCAACTCCGACTCGACGACGTTGCTCGAGGGCAGCCGGTGCCGGGCGAGGAGGTAGAGCACCCAGTCCTGCAGGCGCGCCCGCGTCATCGGGCCGTCGAAGCGCAGGATCTCGGCGATGTCGGCCGAGCTCGTCAAGACGTCTCCCGAGCGCGCCGTCACGCTCCCTATGCACGTCTGTGCGGAGGCGGGCTCGTCGGCCGCGGTCAGCACGGCGGCATCGGTCGCCGGCAGCTCGATCTGGGAGCTCCCGCAGCGATTGATCTGCCCGCTGACCCGCAGCTTCGACCACGGATCGACCCGCCACTGCGACACGTACACCTTCCAGGCGCCCACCCCGGCCGCGCTCTCGACCCGGTGCACGATCTCGCGACTTGCGTCGGCGACGGCGAGGCCCTGTGTGCCGTCTGTGTCCGCCCCTGCCGAGCGTGTCTCGTGCGCGCTGTGGCACGTCCGCGAGAAGGGCGCCCGGGGCACGAGAACCCCGTCGGCGTCGGCAGCCGCGAGGAGGTGCGACCAGTCGTGGTCGCGCACGCGGGCCACGAGCAGCACGGTCGAGACTCCGCTGAAACGTGGAGGGCTCGGCAGCAACAGGCGGCTCTGCTCCCCGCGGTCGAAGCGGATCGCGGGCAGGCCGCCCGGTCCGTCGGAGAGGAATCGGGGCTGTCGGGCACTGTCTGGTTGTACGGCGGGCACGGGAGAGACCGCCCCGGTTGCGGGCGGTGCCGACGCGATGCGCGCGCCCTCCACGAGCGGGAGGTCGCTTGCGCGGTACCAGAACGTGGGCGGTCCGCTCGGGGGCGCGACCTCGCGGACGGCGCCGCTCGTCGCCGTCGCCGTCGCGGAGGCGAGCGAGGCTCCCGCCGAGGTGCGGGCGAACACGACATAGGAGCGCTGCACTCCCGGAGCTGCGGTCCGATCGGCGATGCCGCGTCCGGCCGCTCCGGTTGCGGTGAGGGCGGGGGAGGCGCTGTTCGCCCGGGTTCCGTCGGCGGAGTGGACGACGTACTGCGTGATCGCGGAGCCCGCGTCCGAGGGTGGCGGAGCCCATGTGACGGCGATGCCGTCCGCCAAGGGGCGAGCGACGAGGGTCGGTCGGTCCAGGCGCCGGGAGAGGGGGGTGAGGCTGCGACCGGGGACGGGTAGCTCCCAGAGCTCGGCTCGTGTCGGCTCGCGGGGGAACACCGGGTACACGCGGAGCAGGCCGTCCAGGTCGAGGCACTGCGGGTCGACGTAGGCGCCGCTCACGCCCGTGCTGACGGCGCTCGATCCGAGAGGGCTCGAGACGGGCGAGTCCGTCCACGAGCTGCCGTCGGTGGTCGAATAGACGTGCAGGCGTGCCTCCGTCTCGAAGGAGGTGGGCTTGCCGTCCTCCGAGATCAGGTCCCAGTTCTCACGCCCGGCCGCGTGATCGTGGTCGTCGTGGGTGGAGGCGACCACGACGACGGTCCCGCTCAGCGAGGACGCCAGCGTGGGGAGGCCGGTGTGGTGCGTGGACCCCCAGCTCCCGTCGGCGCGGCGCGAGCCCGGGTGGTACAGGCAGGTGCGCTCGAGCGTCGACGTGGCCGGGTCCCAGACAGCGGCCCAGAGCGAGCGGTAGTCGGCCGCGATCGGTGTTCCTGCGGCGAGTCCCGCGTCCTGCTCTCCGGCGGGGCGGCGAGCCCAGGCGGCGACGACCACGACCCGACCGCCTGCGGTGACGGCGACCCGCGCGCCCACGCTGTCGTGCCGGGCGTCATCGGTCATGCCTGCGGTGACCACGGGTCCCTCGAAGACGATCAGGATGTTCGACTCTGCGGGGCCCACGAGGCCGGGCGTGAACAGCTGGGCGGCGGCCACGCCTGAGCGAGGGTGCCGCCAGGTGCGGCCTCCGTCGTCGCTACGGGCGAGCCCGATGTCGCGGCGCGGAAAGCCGGACTGCTCGCTCCCGGAATTGACGCGGAACTCCGCCGCGCACCACAGCGTCGTCGTCGACGCGCCCGCCGCTCGCGAGAAGGCGAGCTCATGTCCGTAGGCGCCCGTCCGTAGACCGGTCGGCGGGTGGACGTTGAGTCCGTCCCTGACGCCGTACCCGTCGGGCTGGGACGGGTCGTACCGGGTGTCCTCGCGGTGGAGGGGGCGGAACAGCTGGCGCTCGTCGTCCCAGGTGAAGAGAAGGGCCTGGTAGTCGGAGCCTCGGAGGAGGAGATAGCTCGTCTTCCCGTAGGGGTCGCGGAAGAAACGCGAGTACGAGACGCCCATGCGCGCGCCAGCCGGTGCGGGGAGGGGCGAGAACGCCGAGATGTCGTGGGGATCGCGGGAGACCGAGACGGCCAGAGGGGCATTGCTCCACCCCGCCGTGCCCGGGGACTGGAGCTTGTGCAGCGGGGGCTGGACGAGCACACGGCCGGAGTCGGTGACGGTCACGCCTGCTCCGCGATGCCCGGCGTTGCTCTCGTCGAACTCCCACCCCCCGGCGCCCGAGTCGACCTCGGTGAAGCTCGGGGTCGCTCCGTTCTTCGGGAGGCGCCACACCCCGAAGCGCGCACGGGGGTGTCGGCCGGCCACGGTCCACCACTGTTGTTCGGGGATCGAATCGGCGATGTAGACGGCATCGGCGTCGGACCAGAGCGGCGTGTAGAGAGCGACGGACTGTGGGAGCCGCGCTCCCGTGAGGGAGCGGGTGCCGGTGCGGACCGGGACGATCCGGGTGATCGGTGCGTCGGGGGACGAGTGCGGTTGCGCGCCGGTCTCGCGCAAGGCGCCCGCACGGAGGAGCCGGCCCGCGACGCTTGTGGCAAGCCCCGCGGTCGTGGCGAGCAGCACCGCTCGGCGTGACGCGGTGATCCAGCGGCCCAGCGAGACGAGCATGTTCGCTCCCTTCTCCTGGGAGCATGCCGCGGACTGCCGACAAAGGGGGACCGGAGGTGGTGCGCGACGGCCAGGTGGCGCGTAGCACTGGCGCTCGTGGCGCGAACGGCAGCCTACAGACGACGATGCCCGACCCCGCGCGGAACGGGGGCGGGCATCAGAGGAGCGACGGCCCGGGGCCTACGGCGCGACGCGGCCCGAGAGCATCGCCTGGAGGGAGGCGTCGTCGCGGCGCGCGCGCGCCCGGCCGAGCCCGACGTCGGCGATGACGACGGCGACGGCGACCACGATGAGGGTGGTCGCCCAGATCAGACCGTCGTCCCAGCGCAGTCCGGCCCAGGTCAGCGCAACCCACACGACCGCCGCGACCAAGCCCCCCAGGGCGGGGACGAGCGCGGAGCCGTGGAGGGCGCGGTGCGGGAGCGTGTAGCGGGCGGCCAGGCCGATCAGCACTCCGAAGAGGGTGATGAAGAGGAGTTCCACGGCGCGATCCGCGAGGCTAGGCGACGAACCCGACGCGGCGCGACTCCTCGGAGCCGACCTCGACGAACGCGATGGTGTCGGTCGGGATGATGTAGATCTTGCCCTTCTCGTCGCGGAGGCGGAGGACCTTGGTGCCGGCCTCGAGGGCGGTGGTGACCGTCTTCTCGACCTCGGTCACGGACATCGACGACTCGAAATTGAGTTCGCGCGGGGTGTTGACCATTCCAATACGGATTTCCACCAGTAGTGCCTTTCGGGAGGGGACGTGACTCGTAGGATACGGGACGCGCTGGCGCCGCCGACGCCGGTTTCGCGGTGAGCGGAGCGTGCGCCTGGCGGGGCGTCGGCGGCTCTCGGAGCGATGTCGGTGGTGTTCGTTAGCGTGGTCGCGTGACCACTCCCCAGCTCGATCTCGCCTCCTCCGCCCCGCTGGCGGCGGGCGCGGGCGACCCCGCGGGGGCGGCGCTCGACGACTCGCAGCGGGCCGTGCTCGAGCTGGACGACGGGCGCAGTGCCGTCGTGCTCGGAGCGCCCGGCAGCGGCAAGACGACGACGCTCCTCGAGCTCGTCGCCGAGAGGGTGCTCGAGCGCGGCTGGTCGCCCGAGGCCGTGGTCGTGCTCGCGGCGAGCCGCACGGCGGCGACCTCGCTGCGCGACACGCTCGCACTGCGGATCGACGTCCCGACGAGGGGGCCGCTCGCCCGCACGGCGACGTCGCTCGCGTTCGAGGCGGTCGCCTCCTCGGCCGCGCTCTCGGGGCTCGCGAGGCCGACGCTGCTCACGGGAGGTGAGCAGGACGCGATCCTCTCCGAGCTCATCGAGGGTCACCTCGAGGACGGCACCGGGCCCCGCTGGCCCGAGGCGTTCACGCCCGAGGTGCTGCGTCTGCGCACCTTCCGCACCGAGCTGCGAGAGCTGGGGATGCGCGCTACCGAGCACGGCCTCGACGGCGCGGCCCTCCGTGCCCTCGGCGTCGATGCCGGGCGGGGGGAGTGGTGCGCGGCGGCCGAGCTTCTCGACGAGCTGCGTGAAGTCGTCGAGTGGACGGAGCCCGACTCGGGCACTCGGCTCGACGCGGCCGAGTTCGCGGCCTTCGCGGCCGAGGCGATCCGCTCGGGTCAGGGAGGCGAGGGGATCAACGCCCTGCGTCTGGTGGTCGTCGACGATCTGCAAGAAGCGAGCGAGTCCACCCTCGTGCTGCTTCGGGCTCTCGCCGAACGCGGCGTCGCCGTCGTCGCGTTCGGCGACCCGGACGTCGCGACGAGCGCGTACCGCGGCGCCGCCCCCGACACGCTCGGGCGCTTCGCGGCGAGCATCGGCCTGCGAGACGTCGAGACCTTCGTGCTCGCGCGGGTCCACCGGCACGGGCAGGCCCTGCGGTCGCTCGTGTCACGCGCGACCGAACGCATCGGCGCGGCGGCAGCCGGCCGGCAACGCCTGGCGGAGGCCGCCTCCGACCCCGCGGAGGCGCCCGTCCCCGTGCTCGTCCTGCACGCCCCGACCGCGGCCCGCGAGGCCGCGACCATCGCCCGACTCCTGCGCGAGCGACGGCTGCGCGACGGCGTGCCGTGGCGGCGCATGGCCGTCGTGGTGCGCTCGGGAGCCGCGGTGCAGCCCCTCGTGAAGGCGCTCGCCGTGTCGGAGGTCCCCACCCGCTCGGTGCTCGCGGGTCGCGCCCTCCGCGACGACCACGCCGCTCGCGCGCTGCTGGTGCTCGTCGGTGTCGCGGTCGGCGAGCTCCCCCTCGACGCCGGGCTCGCGGCCGAGCTCCTCCTCGGGCCCTTCGGCGGGGTCGACCGGCTGGGGCTGCGGCGCCTGCGCCTCGCCTTGCGCGCCGAAGAGCTCGCCGCGGGTGGCATCCGAGCGAGCGACCCACTCCTCGTCGAGGCGCTCGCGGGCCCCGGTCGCTTCGCGACGATCGACTCCGCTCCCGCGCGCCACGCCGAGAGGCTCGCGGCGACCATCGATCGAGTGCGACGCCTCCACGCCGAGAAGGCATCGGTCGAGGAGCTCCTGTGGTCCGCATGGGAGTCGAGCCGAGTCGCCTCCTCATGGCGCGAGCTCGCACTCGGCACCGGCCTGACGGCAGCGGAGGCCAACCGCAACCTCGACGGCACCGTCGCGCTGTTCAGCGCTGCCCGACGCTTCGTCGAGAGGGCGCAGGGGCGCTCCGCTCCCCTCTTCGTGCGCGAGATGCTCGACGCGGAGGTACCGGAGGACACCCTGGCGCCCCGGTCGGCCGAGGAGGCGGTCCTCATCGGCACCCCGTCCTCGGTCGTGGGGCTCGAATTCGACGTGGTCGTGCTGGCGCGCCTCCAGGACGGCGTCTGGCCCAACCTCCGGCAGCGCGGCTCGCTGCTCGATCCCGATGGGCTGCTGCGCCACGCTCGCGGGGAGGGCGGCCTCGTGCTGGACGCCCGTAAGGCGACGCTCGACGACGAGGTGCGGATGTTCGCGCTCGCCGTCTCCCGGGCTCGACGCCAGGTGGTGCTGAGCGCCGTCGCGGGCGAGGACGAGACGCCCTCCCTCTTGTTCCGCCTCGCGCCGAGCGAGGCACCGCGCGTCGACCCGGTCTCGTCGTCGCCGCTGACCCTCCGCGGAGCCGTCGGGGTCCTGCGTCGCACCGCGACCACTCCCGGGGCGGCGGAGGCTCCGCTCGCGATCCGCGCACTGCGCGCGCTCTCGATCGCCGAGGTCCCCGGAGCAGACCCGTCGTCGTGGCACGGACTGCTCGAGCCGTCCACGACCAGGGCCCTGGTCGATCTCGACGATCCCGAACGGCCGGTGCCGGTCTCGCCGAGCCGGCTCGAGGCCTTCGAGCGCTCGCCCCTGGACTGGTTCGTCGACACGGTCTCCGGCTCGACCACGAGCACGTCGATGGGCGTCGGCACTCTCGTGCACTGGGTGCTCGAGAATGCGGTCGACTCCGACTCCGATGTGCTCTGGGCGGCGCTCGAATCGAGGTGGCCCGAGCTGGTCTTCGAGTCGCCGTGGCTCGGCGAGCGACAGAAGCGCGCCACCCGCCTGCTCATCGAGGGGCTCGGCGCGTACCTGGCCGACTTCGAACGTGGAGGAGGCGAGGTTCTCGGCCGTGAGCAGCAGTTCGAGATCGACGTTCCGCCGGCACGGGTACGCGGCTCGATCGATCGCGTCGAGCGCTCTGTCGACGATGCCGTCACCATCGTCGACCTCAAGACCGGCCGCAGCATCCCTCGGCAGGCCGACATCGCCGAGCACGCCCAACTCGGCAGCTACCAACTCGCGGTCGCGAGTGGTGCGATCGACGCGGCCGATCCCGCGGCCTCGGGAGGCGCGAAGCTGCTCTTCGTCGCGAGCGGCGTCCGCGGTCGGCCGTATCGCGAGGTGGTGCAGCCGCGGATGGGAGAGGAGGAGCTCGAGCGCCTCCGTGAGCGGGTGCGCGCCGCGGCACGCGGGATGGCGGCGGCCGGCTTCTCGGGGCTGCTCGACGCAGCGCCGTTCTCGCCCGGCGATGCGCTGCGGTACCGCCTCCACGCCGTGCCCGAGGTGTCGGGCGACGGGCTCCTGGCGATCGACGAGGCGGAGGACGAGGCTCGGCCGGGCGAGCGTACCGACGCCGGCGACGAGCGCCCGGTCAGAGAGGACTCCCGATGATCGACGCGCTCACCATCGCCGAGCGTCTCGGGCTGCGTCCGCCGACCCCCGAGCAGCGCGCCGTCATCGAGGCGCCACTGGAGCCCGCACTCGTGGTCGCGGGAGCCGGCAGCGGCAAGACCGAGACGATGGCCAACCGCGTCCTTTGGCTCCTCGCGAACGGACTGGCTGCTCCCTCCGAGGTGCTCGGCCTCACCTTCACCCGCAAGGCCGCCGCCGAGCTCGGCGAGAGGATCGGCCGGAGGATCGACCAGCTCGCTCTCTCCGGTCTCCTCCCGCTGCCGGCCGGCCAGTCGGCTCCCGACCCCTTCGACGCCGCCACGGTGTCGACCTACAACGCCTTCGCCAACACGATCTTCCGCGACAATGCCGCTCTCATCGGACGCGAGGGCGACGCCACCGTCCTCTCCGAAGCCTCCGCCTGGCATCTCGCCCGCGGTGTGGTCGCCGATACCGCGGATGCGCGCATCCTCGACGTCGAGGCGGGCATCGACCGCTTGACCGACCTCGTCGTCTCGCTCGCCCACGAGCTCGCCGACAACCTGGCCGACCCCTCCGAGGTCGCCGCGTTCGCCGAGGACTTCCTGCGCCTGGGCCGACTCCCGCGCGGAGGGAGCGGCTCCGGCGTCTACCGCGATCTCGAGAAGGCGCTGCACGCGGTGGGATCGCTGCCCGTGCTCACCGCGCTCGCCGAGCGGTTCCAGGAGGCGAAGGCACAGCGCGGCTTCGTCGAGTTCTCCGACCAGGTAGCCCTCGCGCTGAGGATCGTCGACGGCGTGCCCGGTGTCGTCGACGAGCATCGCGCTCGCTTCCGCGTCATCCTGCTCGACGAGTACCAGGACACGTCCGTCCTGCAGACCCGTCTGCTCGCGCGGCTTTTCGGCGGGCAAGGGGTGATGGCCGTCGGAGATCCGCACCAGTCGATCTACGGCTGGCGGGGGGCGAGTGCCGAGGGCCTCGGCCGTTTTGGCGTCGACTTCGGCTTGTCGAGACGGTTCTCGCTCAGCACGAGCTGGCGCAACGGCCACGGCGTGCTGGCAGCAGCGAACACCCTGGTCGAGCCGCTCGCCGCCGGCAGCCGGGTGGCGGTCGACACGCTCACCGCGGGACCGGGCGCGAGCGACCACCCCATCGAGATCACGTTCCCCGAGACGATCGACGACGAGGCCGACGACGTAGCCCGCTGGTTCGCAGCTCGTCTCGCCGAGAGCTCCGAGCCCCCGTCGGCGGCCATCCTGTTCCGGGTCCGCTCCCATATGGAACGCTTCGCCGCCGCACTCGCGCGGCGGGGGGTCCGCTCGCACATCCTCGGCATCGGCGGCCTGCTGCGACAGCCCGAGATCGCCGACCTCGTCTCCGCTCTGACCGTGATCGAGGATCCGGCAGCCGGGAGCGAACTCGTGCGGCTGCTCGCGGGAGCACGTTGGCGGCTCGGCGTGCGCGACCTCAAGGCGCTCCGCGATCTCTCCTCGTGGCTCGCGGCTCGCGACCACGCGCACCGGCTGCTCCCCGAGGAGGTCCGCGAGCGCATGCGCGCCTCCGTCACCGAGGGCGAGGGCGGCTCGATCGTCGAGGCGCTCGATTTCATCGCCTCGCGACGCCCCGGTGACGACGGCCGTCTCGACCACTCCGCCCTCGGCGAGTTCAGCGAGGAGGGTCTGCGCAGGCTGCGCGAGGCGGGCACGCTCTTCGCTCGCCTCCGAGCCCGCTCGGGCCTCGACCTCCTCGACTTCGTGACGCTCGTCGAGCAGGAGCTCGGCCTCGACATCGAGGTCGAGGCCAACGAACTGCGCGGCGACGGCCGCGCCACCCTCGAGGCGTTCCGGGAGGCGGTGGCCGGCTACCTGCAGACCGACGACCGCGGAGCGGGCACCGGCTCCTCGCTGCGTGGCTTCCTCCGCTGGCTGGTGCTCGCCGACAAGCGCGACGGCCTGGCTCCGCGCCCCGAGGATCCAGAGCCCGGCACCGTCCAGCTCCTCACCATCCACGGCTCCAAAGGGCTCGAGTGGGATCTCGTGGCGGTGCCCCGCATGGTCGAGGGCGAGCTTCCCGGCACCCCCGTCGAAGGCTTCCGCGGCTGGGTGCGCCTCGGCGCCCTGCCCTACGCCTTCCGCGGCGACTCCGCAGAGCTCCCCGATCTCGCCTGGTGGGACTGCACGACCCAGAAGGAGGTCGTCGACGCGATCCGCGCCTTCGGCGACACCCTTCGCGACCGCAACGAGTCAGAGGAACGGCGCCTCGCGTACGTCGCCGTCACCCGAGCCCGCCACCGCCTTCTCGTGAGCGGGTCGTGGTGGGCGGGACAGTCCAAGCCGCGACGCCCGGGCGTGTTCCTCCGCGATCTCGCGGAGGCCGGCACGATCCCGCCACTGCCGGAGGAACCCGGCCATTCCGAGAACCCGCTCGAGCGCGCCCCACGGACGTTCCTATGGCCACACGATCCGCTCGGGAGCAGGGGCGAGCGCGTGCGCGCCGCGGCCTCGCGCGTCCGGGAGGCCGCGCCGGCCCTCCTCGGCCGTCGCGGCGACGACGTGCGCCTCCTGCTCGCCGAACGGGCGGTACGACTCGCGGGCGCCGGGCGTCCGGCCGTTCCCACTCGTATCCCCGCGTCCCGCTTCAAGGACATCGTCAGCGCGCCCGAGGCGGTCGCCGCGCAGCTGCGCCGCCCCATGCCCGAGCGGCCCTACCGGCAGACGAGACTGGGCACCACCTTCCACTCCTGGGTCGAGAACCGCTTCGGCATCCAGGGCGAGGCGGAGGCTGTCGACACCTTCCCGGACGAGACCGACACCGCGGGCGACGCCGTCGTCGAGCAGGAGGCGTTGACGGCCCTCATCGAGACGTTCGAGCGTTCGGAGTGGGGCGCCCGCCGTCCTGAGGCGGTCGAGATCGAGATCCACCTGCAACTCGCGGGCCACGTCGTGGTGTGCAAGCTCGACGCCGTGTACCGCATCGACGGCGGCTTCCAGATCGTCGACTGGAAGACCGGTCGCGCGCCCCAGGACGCGGCCGACCTTGAGCTCAAGCAGTTCCAGCTCGCGCTCTACCGGCTCGCCTTCTCGCGCTGGAGAGGAGTGCCGCTCGAGAGCGTCGATGCCGTGTTCTACTTCGTGGCCGACGATCTCGTGCTGCGGCCCGAGCGCTTCTACTCCGAGCGCGAGCTCGCGGAGTCGCTGTCCTCGGCCACGGGCTCCAACCCGCGGCCGTGAGCGGAGGATCCCGTGCGGGCGCCCGGCGTGCGGTTGAGGAGCTCCTCCACCTCCGACACCTCGAGCACAGGCCCGGTGTCGGTCGAGAGCGGGGCGGAGAGATCGCCGAGCACGCTGTCGACCAGCAGATCGAGCATCCCCACCGCATCATCGACGATCGCGGAGTCATCGGTCTCCGTCCCGTGCAGCAGCCAGCGGGCGAGTTCCAGCTCGGCATACAGCTGCGCGCGCTGCCGGATCGTGCGGTCGACGGCGCCAGCGCGCATGCGCGAGTACGCCGAGAGCGCCGTCTCCGAGCCCGGGGCGCTGAGCAGCCAGTGCAGGTCCCGCGCCGGATCGCCCACGCGCAGAGCCGCCCAGCCGAGCACGGCCGACACGACATCGCCCGAACGGAGGAACGAGTCGGAGGTCATCGAGCCGTTGACCACCGTCGTGTCGAATTGCCAGAGCGCCTCGTCGGACGAGGCCGACTCCCAGCGCGCGACCAAAGCGGCCGGGACGTGCCCGGTGTCGGCGGCGCGCTCGATCACGGCGACGGTCTCGTTGAGGCTCTCCCGGGCGTTCGCGACCGGCAGCCCCGACTCCCGCACGAACGAGGCGGGCAGCGAGTGGATCGCACCGATCGCTCGCCCGATCGAGTCGGCGAGTCCGCTCTGAGCGGCGACATCGTCGATGAGGACGCGCTCGCCGTCGAGGTACTCGTAGACGACCGCGCGTGTGCCGTCGAACGACGTCTGGCCGACGCTCTGCTGCAGGTCGAACGGCAGTCGGCTGCGGATCCCGGCGGTCAGCGCACGCAAGGCCACGAGGTCGCCCCACTGCTCCTGCTCCGCCAGCACCGAGGTGGGGACCCGCACGATCAGCCGGGCCCCGTCGCCCGTCGTGAGCAGAGCGGAGTCGAAATCGCCGTGGGTCGACGCGGTGAACGGGCGCGCGGTACGGACGTCGAGGCCCTCGACGGCCGAGGTGGCCAGCGCGGCTAGAGTGAGATGGGATCTGGCCATGGTTTCCAGGGTAGGCGGCCGACGGCCGGCCGGCTCGCCGCCACGCGCGGTCCCGCCGATGCCGACGGCCCGTCCCCACGGACCTCGCGGCTCCGTCACGAAATGAGCTCCGGATGCCACTGCCCTTCGCCGATCGTCTCCCGCTCTCGCGCCAGGCGGTCGACCGCGATCACGCCGCGCGTTCGCGGCCCGCGCTCTACGACGAGCTCCTCGCCGATCCCTCGACGCGCATCCTGGTGCTCAAGCACGACCAGACGCTCGTCGATCACGACCGTCTCGCCCTCCTCCCCGCCGAGGAGGTCACCGCAGGAACCCTGCGCGTCTACCTCGGCCGCACCACGGTCGACGGCGTGCAAGAGCCTGCGGGCACGGCCGTGATCGCGACCGTGCTCACCGACGCTGCGGCCGCCGAGCTCGAGCCGGACGAGTCGCGCTGGAGCGGCCTCCGCCCCGTCGCCGAGCGCCTCAGCGATCGCGACGCGGGCCTCTTCACCGAGGCCCTGGCGATCGTCAACTGGCACGCCTCCCACGGCTACTCGCCGCGCAACGGCGACCCGACGATCACGGAACAGGGCGGGTGGGTGCGACGCTCGCCGAGCGACGGCAGTCAGGTCTTCCCGCGTACGGACCCCGCCGTGATCGTCTGCGTCCTCGACGCCGACGACCGCCTCCTGCTCGGCTCGAACGCGATGTGGGGCTCCGGGCGCTTCTCGTTGCTGGCCGGTTTCGTCGAGCCGGGCGAATCGCTCGAGGCGGCCGTCTTGCGCGAGATCGCGGAGGAGTCGGGCATGCGCGTCGTCGACCCGCGCTACCTGGGCTCGCAGCCGTGGCCGTTCCCCGCCTCCCTCATGGTCGGCTTCACCGCGCGCCTCGCCGACGACCAGGCTCCCGAGGCGCTGCTGCCGGACGGGGAGGAGATCGTCGAGCTGCGCTGGTTCACTCGCGAGCAGTTGCGCGATTCGCTCGACTCCGTGCTGCTCCCCGGCCGCTCGTCGATCGCCCGCGCGATGATCGAGGACTGGTACGGAGGCGAGCTCGACGGCGAGCCGCTCGCGTGAGCCTCCTCGACGGGCTCGACGACGGTCAGCGGGAGGCAGCGGAGGCGCTGCTCGGCCCTGTCTGCGTCCTCGCCGGAGCGGGCACCGGCAAGACCCGCACCATCACCCACCGCATCGCGCACGGAGTCGCGACCGGCGTCTACACGCCCGGTCGCGTCATGGCGCTGACCTTCACCAGCCGTGCCGCAGCAGAGCTGCGCTCGCGACTGCGAGCGCTCGGCGCCGGGGGAGTGCAGGCGCGGACCTTCCACGCCGCAGCGCTCTCGCAGCTCGGCTACTTCTGGCCGCAGCTCGTCGGCGGCACGATGCCGCAGCTGCTCGACGGAAAGGCGCGACTGCTCGGGCACGCGGCCGAGCGCCTCCGCATCCGGCTCGACACGGCGACGCTGCGCGACCTCTCGGCCGAGATCGAATGGCGCAAGGTGTCTGCCCTCTCGCTCGAGCAGTACGCGGTTGCCGCGCGCACCCGTGCCCTGCCCGGTCGGCTGACGCTCGATCAGACCGTGGCGCTCGTCGACGAGTACGAAGGCCTCAAAGACCAGCGTCGGCAGATCGACTTCGAGGACGTCCTGCTCGTCACCGCCGGGATGCTCGAGTCCGAGCCGGCGATGGCGATGCAGGTCCGCGAGCAGTACCGCTTTTTCGTCGTCGACGAGTATCAGGACGTCTCGCCGCTGCAGCAGCGGTTGCTCGAACTCTGGCTCGGCGACAGGAGCGACCTGTGCGTCGTCGGCGACGCGAGCCAGACGATCTACTCCTTCGCGGGTGCCCGCGCCGACTATCTCCTCGATTTCCCCTCGCGCTGGCCCGCCGCGACGGTCGTGCGCCTCGAAGAGAACTACCGTTCGGCGGCGCCGATCGTGCAGACGGCCAACCGTCTGATGCGGGGGCGTCCGGGCGCTCTGGCGCTGCACTCTGTGACTGACGCCGAGGCGCCAGAGCCTGCGATCGACGCGTACCCCGACGATGTCGCGGAGGCGCGAGGAGTCGCCGCGCGCGTTGCAGCCGACATCGAGGCGGGCGTGCGCGCCTCCGACATCGCCGTGCTCTTCCGCACCAACAGCCAGTCGGCGGTGATCGAGCACGCGTTGCACGAGCGGGGCGTGAGCGCACACATGCGCGGAGGCAAGCGTTTCTTCGACCTGCCCGAGGTGAAACAGGCGGTGATGCAGCTGCGCGCCGCCTCCGTCTCGATCAGCGGCGAGCCGCTGTTCAAGTCGGTGAGCGACGTGTTGCGCTCGCTTGGCTGGAGTGCCGAGCCTCCGTCGGCGCCGGGCGCCGTCCGTGAGCGCTGGGAGTCGCTCGACACCCTCGCCCGGCTGGTCGACGACGTCCCCGCCGACTGGAGCTTTCGCCAGTTCACCGACGACCTCATCGCCCGTGCCCAGGTGCACCACGAGCCCGATCGCGCGGCCGTCACCCTCGCGACGCTTCACTCCGCCAAAGGTCTCGAGTGGGAGTCGGTGCACCTCATGGGGCTCGCCGAGGGGCTGCTCCCCATCTCGTACGCGGAGGGGCTCCAGGCAGTGGACGAGGAACGGCGCCTGCTCTACGTCGGTATCACGCGCGCCCGCCGTCGGCTGCGTCTCTCGTGGTCGCGTTCGACGGCGGGCAGGACCACGCGGCGGGAGCCGTCGCGTTTCCTCGAAGAGATCGGCACGCGCACGAGGGGTGTTCCGTCAGCGTCCGCTCGCTGAACGCGCCGGAGGCGTCGAGGTAGCGGCGTTCGATGTCGCGCAGTCCCGTCCAGCCTGCATGGAGGCGGCGCAGCGCCGCGTCGGCCGCGGCCACGGCGATCGCCGCGCCGGCCAGAGGCGTCCGTGTCGCGGCGCGTCGGCCGAGGACCTGCACGACCAGCCGGGGACGCTCGGGGTCTGCGTCGATCCGATGCTGCTCCGCGCAGTGCAGGCAGGGTCCCTCGCCGGGCTCGACGAGGGGTCCGAGTCGCACGGACTCGTCGCCGAACACCACCGCCAGGTGCGGCACCTCGACCGCGAGCCAGTGCGCGGCGCGTGCGGGCGCGACGACGAAATCGGCGACGAGGACGGCCAGATCGGGACGCTCGTGCTCGGCGAGTAGCGTGCATCCCTCGCCGCGCAGAAGGGTACGCAGCGCGTCGGAGGCTTGTCCCGTGCCCTCGACGACGACGCGGGGAGCGGGGGGTGGCGTCTCCTCCGCGTCGCGTACGAGCACGGGCCGCAGCGCCGCCAGGACCTCGTCGACGCGGGAGTCGGCGGCGCCGGCGCGTGTCGCGATCAGCCGCACCGTCCCCGCGCTCGACCCGACCCGTAGCGCGTGCAGCAGCAGTTCCTCGGGGAACCCCACGTCGTCGAGCACCGCGCGCGGCCGGTCGAGCCCCACCTGCATCACGTGGGGCGAGCGCCACAGCAGGGGGAGGCGGGGGTCGAGCCGGAGGACCATCCGGCGATCATGCCGCAGCCCCACCCGGCCCCGCGGAAGTTATCCACAGGGCCGGGCCGATCAGACGGGCCGGTCGCCCGTCGGGCCGGTTCCCTCGTCGCCCGTGCCGGGCTCGCCGGGCGTCGTGCCGTTCAAAAGGTCCTCCAGTGCTCTGTCCATCTCGTCGGGCTCGGGAGTCTCGCCCCGCGCCTCGGCGCTGAGGCGCGCGACGAGCGCACTCGGGTCGTCGAGGTCGTCGGAGCCGGGCAGAAGGTCCGGGTGCGACCAGAGGGCGTCTCGCGCCTCCGGCCCGACCGCGTCGGTCACGGCCTGCCACATCGCAGCGGCCTCACGGAGGCGTCGCGGTCGCAGCTCGAGGCCCACGAGCGTCGCGAACGCCGACTCGGCGGGCCCTCCGGAGGCGCGGCGGCGGCGGACGGTCTCGGCGATCGCCCCAGCGCTCGGCAGACGCGTCGTCGCCGCCGCCGTGACGACGTCGACCCAGCCCTCGATGAGCGCCAAGACCGTCTCGAGCCGACCGTGGGCGGCGAGCTGCTCCTCCGTCTTCGGCGGGATCAGCGCCCCTGAGGTCATAGCGTCGCGCAACTCCTCGGGGTTGGCCGGGTCGAAGTTCTCGGCGAGTTCCTCGAGGCGGGAGGTGTCGATGCTGATCCCGCGGGCGAAATCGGTGATCTGCGAGATGAGAGCGAGGCGGAGCCACTTGCCGTGGCGGAAGAGGCGTGCGTGGGCGAGCTCGCGGACCGCGAGATAGATCTGCACCTGGTCGTGCGGGATGTCGAGTCCTTCGCCGAAGGCCGCGGCGTTCTGCGGCAGGATCGCCGCATCGTTCTCGTCCAGCAGCGGGATGCCGATGTCGCCACCCGAGACCACCTCGGACGCCAGCTGCCCGACGACCTGGCCGAGCTGGAGCGCGAAGAGGGTGCCGCCGATGCCGCGCATCATGCCCTCGGCGCCCGCGATCATCGCCTGCATCTCTTCGGGGGCCTGCTCGCGCATCACTCCCGTGAGCGCGTCCGAGATGCTCAGGGCGACCGGCTCCGCGAGCTGCGTCCAGACGGGCATCGTGAGGGAGATCCATTCGAGGCGGCTGAGGGAGCGTGGTGGCCGGCTCAGCTCGGAGACGTAGGCGACCTCGTCGAGCCAGAGCGCTGCGACGCCGAACGCGCCGTCGATGGGCGCGCGCACAGCGTCGGTGACCGGGAGCGACTCGGCTCGTGCGCGCTGCTTGGCCTGCTCCAGCGCGAGGGTCCAGTTGACGCCTCCCGAGCCGTCCTGCTGCATCGCGCCCTGGAGCTGCGCGAGAAGGTTCTGGAGGGCCGCCGGGTCGTTGGGGAGTCCGGCCGCCTTCGCGAGCTGGGCCGGGTCGACGGGACCGTTCCCCGAGAGGAACTGCCGGAGCATCTCGCGGAACTCGTCCTCCGAGCCCTCGCCTGGTCGGTCCGCACTGTCGCCATCGGCCATGGGATCGGCCCTCCCTCGTTCGCAAGAAAAGTCGGAGTCCGCTCCGGATCCACCCGAGGCGGGTGCCGATCGAGGTACGACTCCCAGTCGTGCAAGCTACGTTATCCCGGGCGCCCCGGGCCGAGGCGTGCAGACGTCCGCCCGGGCCCGACCCGCTTCCGCCCGCCGCGAACACCACCGGCGGTGCGAGCCCCCACGCACACAGGAAGGCCCCCGTGACGCTGTTCTCCGACGACCCGCGCCCGTCCTCCACCCGGCGACGCGCCTGGGTCGGTCCGACGGTCCTCTTCTCGGGCGTCGCCCTGATCGTCGGGCTCGGCATCGCGCCCGCGCCCTACGTCATCGAGCAGCCCGGACCGGTGTTCGACACCCTCGGCGCCGACGGCGACGTCCCTCTCATCTCCATCCCCGACCGGACCACGTACCCCACCTCGGGGACCCTCGACATGCTCACGGTCTCGGTCGTCGGCAATCCGCAGAGCCTCCCCAACTGGCTCGAGATCGCAAGCGCCTGGTTCGACAGGACGAAGGCCGTCGTGCCCGTCGCCCAGATCTTCCCTCCCTCGACCACGGTCGAGCAGCGTGACCAGGTGAACCAGGCCGAGATGACCGACTCCCAGCAGGAGGCGATCGCCGCCGCGCTCACACACCTCGGCTATCCGGTGACCCAGCGGGTCTCGGTCGCGCAGATCCCTGACGGCTCGCCGTCGACCGGCGTCCTCCAGCAGGGCGACCAGATCCTCGCCGTCGGCCCGACCACGGTGAGCGACGTCCCCTCGCTGCGTGCCGCCGTGCAGGCGGCCGGGACGGGCACGCCCGTGGCCCTCACCATCGAGCGCTCCGGCGCGCAGCAGCAGGTGCAGGTCACCCCGACCGAGGTCGACGGAGTGGCCGTCCTCGGGATCGGCGCGGGCAGCGCGTTCTCCTTCCCGTTCGAGGTCGACATCCGGCTCGACAAGGTCGGCGGCCCGAGCGCCGGGATGATGTTCGCGCTCGGGATCATCGACAAGCTCACGGACGGCTCCCTCAACGGAGGTGCAGACGTCGCGGGCACCGGCACCATCGACGCCTCCGGCGAGGTCGGCGCCATCGGAGGGATCCGCCAGAAGCTGTACGGCGCGAAGGATGCGGGAGCGCGCTACTTCCTGGCGCCCGCCTCGAACTGTTCCGACGTGGTCGGGCACGTGCCGGACGGGCTCGACGTGATCGCGGTGTCGACCCTCGACGACTCCCTCGCGGCACTCGCGGCGATCGCGGGGGGCGACACCTCCGGCCTGCCGGACTGCGGCAGCGTAACGTCCTCCGACTGACCGCCGGGGCGACGCCCAGGCGGCTCGGACGGCCGTCGCCTAGCATGGGAACCCTCCCGTCACATCTCGACAGCAAGAGGCCCATCCGTGAGTTCCACAGCAACCGAAGCCCCGCAACGGAAGAGACGGAGCGCCCTCGCCGTCACCGTCGTGGTGGTCGCCGTTCTGGTGGTGGCGTTCTTCGTCTTCGCCGGTCTCTACACCGACATCCTCTGGTACGACCAGCTCGGGTTCCTGTCGGTGCTCACCACGCAGTGGGCGGCGGCGGGCGGACTGTTCGTCGTCGGCTTCGTCGCGATGGCGGTCCCCGTCTTCGTCAGCCTGATGCTCGCCTACCGGCTCCGGCCGGTCTACGCCAAGCTCAACTCCCAGATCGACCGCTATCAGCAGGTCGTCGAGCCGCTGCGTCGCCTCGCCACCTTCGGGATCCCCGCGGTGCTTGGGCTGTTCGCGGGCGTCTCCGCCGCCACCCGCTGGCAGACGAGCCTCACCTTCTGGAACCGCACGCCCTCCGGAGTGACCGATCCGCAGTTCGGCCTCGACACGTCGTTCTACCTCTTCGAGCTGCCGTTCTACCAGAGCCTCGCGGGCTTCACCTCGGCCGTCCTGCTCATCTCTGCGTTCGCGACCCTGGCCACGGGCTACCTCTACGGAGCCATCCGCGTCAACGGACGCGAGATCCGCATCTCGAAAGCCTCGCGCGTCCAGCTCGCGATCATCGCGGCCCTCTACCTCCTCGTGCAGGCCGTGAGCCTCTGGCTCGACCAGTACGCCACGTTGACCCAGCAGGGCCCCCGCATCACGGGAGCGACCTACGCGACCGTCAACGCGACGATCCCGGGCCTGCAGATCCTCGCCGGCATCGCCGCGCTCGTGGCGGCCCTCTTCCTCGTCACCGCCTTCGTGGGGCGGTGGCGGCTCCCGGTGATCGGCACGGCGCTCCTGATCGTGGCGAGCCTCCTCGTCGGATCCCTCTATCCGTGGATCGTGCAGAAGTTGCAGGTCGAGCCCAACGAGCGCACGCTCGAAGAGCCGTTCATCCAGCACAACATCGACATGACGCGGCAGGCGTACGGCGTCGACAAGGTCGACGTGATCCCTTATGACGCGACGACCGACGCCGAGCCCGGGGCACTCCGGTCGGACGCCGTGACGACCGCGAACATCCGCATCCTCGATCCCGCCGTCGTCACGGACGCCTTCTCCCAGCTCCAGCAGTTCCGCCAGTACTACAAGTTCGGTGACACGCAGAACGCCCTCGACGTCGACCGCTACTCGATCAACGGCTCCACGCAGGACGCTGTCGTCGGAGTGCGCGAGCTCAACCTGAACGGCCTCGGCGCGAATCAGAGCTGGTACAACCAGACGCTCGTCTACACCCACGGGTACGGCCTGGTCGCCGCATACGGCAATCAGCGTTCCGCCGACGGTGAGCCCGTCTTCATCGAGTCGGGAGTCCCCTCGGTCGGAGACCTCGGCGACTACCAGCCGCGGATCTACTTCGGCGAGAACTCGCCTCCGTACTCGATCGTCGGCGGCGACGGCGCGCGCAACGTCGAGCTCGACTACCCCTCGGGCACCGACGGCGCCCAGCAGACCTACACGACCTTCGACGGCAAGGGCGGGCCCGCTCTCGACAACCTCTTCAAGAAGCTCGTCTACGCGATCAAGTTCCAGTCCGAGCAGATCTTCCTCTCGGACGGCGTGAACAACGACTCGCAAATTCTCTACGACCGGGATCCTGTGCAGCGCGTGCAGAAGGTCGCCCCGTACCTGACCGTCGACTCCGACGCCTACCCGACCATCGTCGATGGCCGTGTCGTCTGGGTCGTGGACGGGTACACGACCTCCGCCGACTACCCCTACTCCGAGGTCCAGAGCCTGTCGCAGGCGATCGCTGACACCAACACCCAGCAGCAGTTCCCGACGGGCGACGTCAACTACATCCGCAACTCCGTCAAGGCCACGGTCGATGCCTACGACGGCAAGGTGACGCTCTACGCCTGGGATACGAAGGACCCGATCCTCCAGACCTGGGAGAAGATCTTCCCGACCACGGTGAAGCCCGTCAGCGACATGTCGGCGCAGCTGCTCAGCCATGTCCGCTACCCGGAGGACCTCTTCAAGGTCCAGCGCGCCGTGCTCGGCCGCTACCACGTCACGCAGGCCGGCTCGTTCTACTCGAGCGAGGACGCGTGGGCGACGCCGAACGAGCCGAACACCGGGAGCGGCTCCGCCACCTCCGTTGCGGGCGCGCCGCTGCAACCGCCGTACTATCTGACGCTCCAGACACCCGATCAGAACTCGCCCACGTATTCGCTCTACTCGACGTACATACCGGCGAGTGTCCAGGGCTCCCAGACGAGCAGAAACGTGCTGACCGGCTATCTGGTCGCGGATTCTGACGCCGGCTCGCAGGCCGGTACCGTCGCCGACGGCTATGGGACCTTGAGGCTCCTCGAGTTGCCGAAGGACGACACCGTCCCCGGCCCTGGCCAGGTGCAGAACGCCTTCGACACCGACCCGACCGTGGCGAACCAGCTCGCGTTGCTCTCGCGCGGCGACACGAACGTCACGCGCGGCAATCTGCTGACGCTGCCGGTCGGTGGCGGTCTGCTCTACGTGCAACCGATCTACGTCAGCTCGAACGGCGACACGAGCTTCCCGAGGCTCCAGAAGGTGCTCGTCGCGTTCGGCGACAAGATCGCGTTCGAGGACACCCTCGATGCGGCGCTCGACAGTCTCTTCGGCGGCGACTCCGGCGCGAACGCGGGCGACACCGGCACTCCGACGACCCCCGACACCGGGGGCGGCACGGGTTCCGGCACCTCGCCGGGTGGCACCTCTCCTGGAGGCTCCTCGACGGGCACGACGGACTCGACGGCGCTGCAGCAGGCCCTGAGCGACGCGCGCAACGCCCTGACGGCCCGCGAGACGGCGCTCAAGGCCGGCGACCTGACCGCCTTCGCGGCGGCCGACAAGGACCTCACCGACGCGCTCACGCGAGCACTGCAGGCCGAGGGGCAGTAGCCCGGTGATGCAGGTCGACCGGGGCGAGCACCTCCGCGCGGGCGAGTGGCTCGACCTCAACCGTTCGTACTGGGAGGGGCGCGTCCGCGACGGCGCGCCCCGAACGGCCCTGGTGGAGTCGGCGCTCGCGTCCGCGGTAGCCCCGCGCGTCCTGCACCTCGGCAGCGGCGATGGGGCGGAGGCGCTTGCGCTCGCAGCGCGGGGAGCCGAGGTGATCGGAGTCGACTTCGCGATGCCCGCCGTGCGTCGCGCGCGGGACGACGCCGCCCGACTCGAGCTGACCGGCCGCGCTCGGTTCCTCTGCGCGAACCTCTACGAATCGCGCCATATGCTGCCGGAGCCCGATTCCTTCGATGTCGTGCTGACCACCGCGGGCACCGTCTCCTGGCTCCCCGACCTCGACGAGTGGGCGCGGATCGTCGAGTGGTTCGTCCGTCCCGGAGGCGTCGCCGTGGTCGGTCCTCGCTCCGGTCGTGCGCCCGCGTCGTCGGAGCTGCGCACGTGGTCTCGGCCGGCCGAGGAGCTCGCTCACGCCCTTCGAGCCGTCGGGCTGACGGTCCGCGAGGGCGAGCCGCTCGTCGCCGCGAAGGGCGCCGCCGAGGGGCCGACCGGCGAGCGTTGACCTCGATTTGCACCGGCTCCCGATCGCGTGTAGTGTTTCCTCTTGTGCCGCGGGGTGGAGCAGTTCGGTAGCTCGCTGGGCTCATAACCCAGAGGTCGTAGGTTCAAATCCTGCCCCCGCAACCAAGGAACCTTTATTCGAATCATTGGGACGAAAAAAGGGAAAGCAAAGTTCGACAGCATAAACAAGGCGAGTCTCGATCGAAAGATCGGGGCTCGCTTTTGTTTTGGGCGGATTCTCCTGGGAAATCTTTTCTGCGGAGTTCAGAGCCCGAATTGCCGGGTGCGCTTCACCGGTCACCAGTGCCTCATCTCGCATAGTGATCGAGAGTGGTGGGAAGACTGCCTCGAATAGTTGTCTCCTCGCAGCGTCTCCCGATTGCTCGAATGGATCGGCTGAGGGCGCGAGCAGCTGAAGTATCACATCGATTGTGTCGACGCCGACAGCAAGTTCTGCATCCGTTCGAGTTAGTCGTTCGTTGAGTGATCCCGCGGCCGTCTGATGCGGCGCTCTCTAGAGTGGGCCAGTATTTCTATACGGTCAGACCGGCGGGAGGGTGCGGCCGATCTGGACACCGTTCTCGTCGAGAAGAATGCGGGTTCCGTCGGCGAGCTGCACCCGCATGTGGCCGAGCAGCCGCAGTACGTGGACGTGCGCCACCTCGTCACCGAATCGTTCGCGTGCACGATCCCCAAATGGTTCGTCAGCATTCACGAGGCCCTCCCACAGACGGCGGTTCAGCGTAGGGCACACTCGGCCCGCTTTGATAGATGATTGATACCAACTCGGAAATTTGCAAGACCATTGCTCACGTTTCTTTCTGCGGTGCTGGGATGAGCTAATCGCCGCCGGGTCGAGCAGCTTCCTTCGGCGTGAGTCTTCACAAGGAGCTCGCGTTGTAGGAGGATGACCCATCCGATCCGAATCGGAGAGCCGAGGGAGCGCTCCGCACAGCGACCTGCCTACTGTGCATCACGTTGATGAGGGCAATTGTGGCGTTCTCTTGTGAGCGATTGGCGGCCTCAGTGTGATGTTCAGGTTGTGAGCTTAGATCGGTCGTTATCGGAAGAGAGCGGAAGGCGAGCAAGTGAAACGGTGGCAACTGATGCGAGAAGGACGAAGACTGCGGCAGGAGTTAGGGCAGATGATTCCAGCGCCGAGACGATGATGACAGCTGCGATCCCCCCAACCAAGAGGGCCACCGCACCACTGAGAGCCACATCGACCGACTCGCCCGCACGATAGAAACGAGTGATGGCGGAGCCGAGCAAGTACCCGAGGAAAGGAAACACCGCGAACACAGCGCTGACAGGGATGGAGATGATCAGTATTCCCAGCAGCCAGCCGGCGACGCTCAGTAGACCATTCAGATCAAGCCCCGGGTTCAATTCTGCGCTGTCTGTGATTGACTGCAGGCTCTCGAGTACCCATAGGTGAACGATCACAGCGATGATCGCTATCCAGGTTCCAAGAATTGAGCCAAGGATCATCCAGCGCAGTTGTCCCCAGCCGGTATCTCCACGCTTGTTCACAACGGCAATCCCCTTCTTCTCGGGCTCACGGACAAGTCCAGAGCGATTCGCACCTCGGCCTCGCACATTCCCTTCTTGCAGACAAGAGTTGATAGCTGCCACGTCAATCTGCTTGCTTCGGCGCGGATCTTCTCGAGGAGTTCGAGCAGCCTGGGGATTGCCTGGTCCGACTTCATCGTTTGGAAGTCAACTGCCAAGACGATGTTGAGAAAGTCCAGCCGATATTGAGCTTCTTGCGGAATCGGTTTGGAGCCATGCTGGCTCAGCGCGAGAGCGACGTCGGTCCGGGCGATGTGAGCGTCTGCGCTCCAGTGACGTTCGGCCATGCTCGGAGTGTAGAGCTGCACGGTAAACGGCGAGCGACAGGGTCTACGGCTCCCCGAGCCGTCAGCGAATCAGTCCTGGCGCCATTCCACCGCCCAAATTCGGGGGAGGAGTTGGAACGTCCGTGTCCTCCGCAGCGCGCACCCGTCCGAGTCATTTCATCGGCGTGCGGGAGGATCTGATCGCGATGGTGCCCGGCCTGTTCCCGGTGCCCGATGTCATTGTCACCGTCACGGGTGTGCTCGAGCTCGCTGCGGCCGCCGCCATGGCCTCTCGTCGACTCGCACCCTGGGCAGCCACCGGGCTCACGCTCTTACTGATCCGAATGTTCCCCGCCAACGTCGACCTCGCCCTGTCCGGTGCTGACCTGCCACGGAACCAGACTCTCATCCCGCGCACGATCATGCAGACGTCGTCGGAGCTGCCGATGACCGAACCGGACCGGGCCTCGTGACGGACACGAGCCAGTCCACGGCCACCGAGGCCTTGCCGCGGCGTCATCTCACTGCCGGTCGAGGCTCGCGTACACCACGAGATTCTGCGTCGAGGCCTGCCCGTCGTCGTACTGGAAACAGGTGACGAGAACGAGGCGACCAGGGACGCGGCGCCACAGCTCGTCCTCGCTCCCCACGGTCGCCTTGTCATAGCGCTGCACGTCGGTCACGGTGTAGCGATACACGGCCTCCGGAGTCTGCACCTCGATCGCGTCGCCGGTCGCGACCGCACTCCGCTCGTGCGGCGGGTCGAGCAGCGGGTTGAAGACCGCACCGCCGCGGCGATAGCTGTGGCCGGCCAGGTACACCGTGTTCGTCGCGGCAGGACCGGCGACTCCGTAGTCCGAGAGCCAATATGCGTCGTCGGGACCGGGCGGATCGACGACAGAGCCGGGATCGACCGAGAGGGTGCGCACCGTCGCGTCGAGTCCGACAGACGGGATGCGCAGCGCCTCAGGCTGACCGGCGACGGGCGGAGCCTCCGACGCGACAGGGTCCGCCGCCGCCGCTGAGGCCTGCGCCGGCCCCCCTGTCGCGCCGGGGCCCGCCTGCTGGGCACCCGCAACGGCCGAGGCAAGGGAGGAGGCCGTCGAGCCTCGAGTCGACGGCGAAGCGGTCACCTGCAGGACGACGAGCGTCGCCCCGACCGCCAGAGCGCTCCCCGCGAACGCGAGGCCCAGCCACGGCAGCGCGCCCCTCATCCCCTCCCCGTCACGAGGAGGCGTACTACCGCGGGATCCAGCACGATCGCCCCCACGAGCCGGGCGGGCTCGGGCATCCCGAGCACCCAGCCGATGATCCCGACCAGGAGAAAGATCGCCACGGCGACGCCCAAAACGCCGCGCCACGTCATCCGAACCGGCCGTTGACGTAGTCCATCGTCCGCTGGTCCTGCGGATCGCCGAACATCGACTCCGTCGCGCCGTGCTCGATGATCACGCCGGGGGTGTTCTGGGCGGCGAGGAAGAAGGCGCACTCGTCGGAGACGCGGGCCGCCTGCTGCATGTTGTGGGTCACGATCACGACGGTCACCTGGCCACGAAGCGACGCGATCGTCTCCTCGACCCGCCTCGTCGAGGTGGGGTCGAGGGCCGAGCAGGGCTCGTCCATGAGCAGCACCTGCGGCGAGACGGCCAGCGAGCGTGCGATGCACAGACGCTGCTGCTGGCCACCGGAAAGGCCGCCTCCTGGCTGTTCGAGGCGGTCCTTGACCTCGTCCCAGAGTGCGGCCTTGCGCAGCGAGTCCTCGACGAGCACGTCCTTCTGCTCACGGGTCGCACGGATGCCCGAGAGCTTCAACCCAGCGACAACGTTCTCGTAGATGCTCATTGCCGGGAACGGGTTGGGTTTTTGGAAGATCATCCCGATGTTGCGGCGGGCGACCGTGATGCGCTGGGACGGCTCGTAGATGTCCTGACCGCCGAGGCGCACCTCGCCCGCGAGCGACGCCGACGGCACCATCTCGTGCATCCGATTCAGGATGCGCAGGAAGGTCGACTTGCCACAGCCCGACGGTCCGATGAGGGCTGTGACCTTGCCCGCCTCCATCGTGAGCGACACCCGATCGAGGACCTTGCGCGAGCCAAACCAGGCCGAGATGTTGTCGGCGACGAGCTCGGCCGCCGTCGTTTCGCCGAACAGCTCGTGACGCACCCGCGTGTCGTCGAACTCCTCCCGGGCGAGCAAGGTCTCGAAGGGGGGTTGCGGCCCGGCGAGGTCATCGGCCGGCTCACCGTCCTCGGCGGGACCGGTGGCGGTCGCCTCGGACGGGCGCTTGCCGAGCAGGGGGATTCTCATCGGACTCCTTCGAGGTCGAGCAGGGGTGGAGCAGGGAAGACGGCGGCCGGTACAGCCGGGGGGGCTCAGAGAAGGTTGGGGAGGAGCCACTGGTTCACCGCTCCTGCGGTGAGGACGCCGACCGCGAGGACCGCGGGCCCGCAGACGATCCATGCCTGCCAGCGGCCCCACCGCTTCCAGAGCCAGGTGGTGCCGACCGCGACGAGGACCAGCAGCTCGAGCAGCAGGACGAGGCCGAACAGGTTCGAGGAGTCGATGCCCATCGCCGCCTCGGAGGTGGGAAGCGCACCGGTGGGGAGCGTGACGGCCGGTCGACCGAATCCGTCGCCCACGAGGCGGGCGTCCACACGGTAGACCTCGGTCGGGAAGAACGGGAATCCCGACGCCGTGGTCAGCGTCAGTCGACCCTCGGAGCCGATGGGTGCGGCCGGCGCCTGATCGCCAGGAAGACGGGACCCCGTCACCTCATAGGTGCAGGTGCCCTGCCCCATCGCGACGGTGAAGGTGGATCCCTCCGTGAGGCTCTTGAAGGACTGGCCCACGCCCCCATAGGCCCCTCCCCTCGCCATCAGCACGGCTGTCCCGACCTGGCAGGGCAGCGCGGTGTCGCGACGGTGCCCGATGCCGACCATGGTCTGCGCGGAGGAGGTGCCCTCGACGACCACTTCGTGGTCGATCCCGATCGCGGGTGCACTGAGCACGGCGACCGGCTCGCCCGGCGTCACGAGGGTGCCGTCGTAGGTGAGCGGACCGGTCGGCGTGGCGCCTTGCGCGAGCGAGAGGCGGATCTCGTCGTAGAGCGCGGTCTGGCTCGCGTAGTGCTGCACCTGCGACACGAACACGAGGTTCACCAGCAGCGCGAGGATGATCACCGACAGCATCGTGAGCACGAGAGAGAGCAGACGCTCGAAGGCGGGTGCCTCGACCCATCTGACGGCAGCGGCGCCGCGCCGCATCCGACGAGGGCGCTCAGCGGTGACTCCGGAGAGTGGCGGTGCGGTGAGTGGCGGGGTCGTCATGCCCGTCACCGTCGTCCGGCCGTCGAACGGCCCAGGAAGCGCGACACGAGCGGCGGCCCCACGAGCAGCAAGGCACCGAAGAGCGCTGCGAGCACCATGAGGGTCTGCGGCCCGGCCCATCCCTGCTGCCCCGGCAGCACCGTCGAGACGGGCGTGACGGCGAGCCCCGCGGCGGTCGTGGTCGCCGCTGTGCTGGTGCCGGCACAGGTGCCGGTGTCGGCGTCGCAGGCGGTGACTGCCGCCGCGACAGGTGTCGTCTGATCCGTGGTCGTCGTCGTGGCGGTCGTCGTACCGGACGTGGTGTCGGTGGGAGCAGCGGCCGCAGCGGGCGCTCCGTTGGTCTCCGGGGCGGTGAAGCTCGGGCCGGACGCCGCGACTCCCGCGCCCTTCTGCCGCCACGGCGCCTGGCAGGCATCGTCGCAGCCGGCAGGGAACGGCGCGGTGTCGACGAGCAGGTTGTGGGAGGGGTCGTCGCCGGGCTGGAACGTGGGGTTGTTGCACGGGTTGCCGCCAGCGGCGTCGAGGGTGCTGTTCTTGACCGCGTCGAGCTTCGCGAGGGTGTCGGCGTCGATGCCGGGGATCTTCCGCACCTCCTCCAGCGCGGCGAGCACGAGGTTCATCGGCAGCGGCGAGTAGCCGAGTGGGCCCATCTTGCGCTGTCCCTCGCACAGCGAGTATTGCGTGAAGAAGCCGAGGGTCGCGCCCTTCGCAGCGTCGAAGCTCGCGGTCGTCTGCGTCGGCACGAAGAAGTACGAGTAGGCCGACAGTGCGTAAGCGCGGGGGTCCTGATACTGGTAGACGGCCGAGAGATCCTGCGAGAGGTAGTTCGGGTCGCTCGCGTTGTTGTTGATCGCGGCCTTGATCAGCGCCACTGCGACAGCACCCTCCGAGGGCACCGTATAGAAGCCGGCCGCGTTCTTCAGCTGTGCGACGGGATAGCCGACCTGCTGGGCGTAGGAGTACTCGTCGTAATTGATCGTGTACGGCGTGTTCTGAGTGTAGGTCGTGACGCCGACGGAGCCCGACTGCGGGACCACATTCGCGAGGTTCGCCGCGGGGAAGTAACTGGTCGCGTGCTGTCCGTCGCACGCGCCGGAGGCACTGCACAGTGCACGGTACGAGTCAGGGAACTGGCGGAGCATCCAGAGGGTGAACTGCGCCGTCGCTCCCGAGCCGTCCGAGCGCACGACCACGGTGATGGGCGCCTCCGGGAGGTTGACTCCGGGATTGTCGGCCGCGATCAGCGGATCGTTCCACTTGAGGATCTGGCCCGAGAAGATGCCGGCGGCAGCCTGCTGCGAGAGCTTCAGCTCGGTGAAGCGCTGGCCGTTGACGGGCAGGTTGTACATGAAGGACGTCCCGCCGGCGACCATGGGCATCTGCGAGAAGCCGAAGTCGGGGTAGCTCGTGTCGCGGGGGTCCGCCGTGTCTCCGCGGTAGGGGATCTCGGAGACGGTGAAGTCGGTGCTCACCTGCGCCGCGAAGTCCTTGCGCCCCTGGGAAGACCCGTTGGGGTTGTAGTCGACGGTCACGCCCTGGTTCTTCACATCGGCCTGCCACTGCAGCACCGCGTTGCCGGCCCAGCTGGAGCCGGCGCCCGAGATGCGCTGGTAGCTGGCGGCCGAGGCGGGCCCCGCAGAGAGGGCGACGGCCCCGAGGACGAGGAGCGCGCCAATCGACGCGGTGATCGATCGGCGTCGGGCGGGAGGGCGGCGGGTCATCGTGGGTCTCCGGTGGGGTGGGTCTGCGGGGGCTCGTCGGGGTGGGCGGGCTGGTCGGGCTGAGGCGGGGCAGAGAAACCCAGTTCGGACTCCAGGGCGGAGGACCAATCCTGCGCAGCGATGGTCCACTGCTGCTCGGCGGCCCTACGGCTGCGGCGCATCCGGGCGGCCGTTTCGATCGAGCGCCGCGCGAGGCGCCGGCGCTGCTGGGCGGTCAGGTTGCCGGGCTCCTGTCCGCCGATCGCCCGCGCGATGAGAAAGAGCACGAGCACCAGGATCAGGAGGAACGCCGCCGTGGCGAAGCCCCTCGCCTTCATGGTGTTCTGCGAGCTCTTCACGAACTCGAGTGCGGCCAGCGGCAGTGAGGTCATCGGCCCGTCGAACGGGTTGAGGTTCAGGTTCGAGGTCACGCCGGCCGTCAAGAGGACCGGGGCGGTCTCGCCGATCCCGTGGGCCGTCGCGAGGATGATCGCGGTCGTCAGCCCCGAGCGGACGGTCGGCAGCACGACCGACCAGATCACTGCCCACTGGCCCGCACCCAGCGCGAGTCCCGCCTCCCGCAGGTTGCCGGGCACGAGGCGCAGCACGACGTCAGACGAGCGGATCATGATGGGCAGCATCAGCACGGTGATGGCGAGGGAGGCGGCGAAGCCGTTGAACTGGCGGGTGACGGCGACGATTACTGCGGCGTAGATGAACAGACCTGCGACGACCGACGGCAGGGCGGTCATGGCCTCGACGATCGTCCGCACGAAACGGGCGAGGCGGCCTCCGACCTCATTGAGGAAGATCGCGGTCGTGAGCCCCAAGGGGATGGTGATCACAAGGGCGATCGAGATCTGCACGATCGTGCCCACGAGCGCGTAGAGGATTCCGCCCGAGTCGAGCTCGGCGAGTGGCCCGACGCCACCCATGTCCTGGGTGAAGAAGTGCAGGCGGTCCCAGAGGCCCTGCCCGCTTGCGGGATCGACCATCTGGGCGAAGACATCCTGCCCGCTGATGAGCGTGAAGACGATGACGAGGGCGAGGGAGCCGACGACCACTGTCGCCGACGACCAGAGCAGAACGGTCCAGAACCGGTCGCGCACCGCCGGACCCCGCTCGCGGAGGAACACCAGAGTGGCGTAGATACCGACGAACCAGAGGTAGGAGACGAGGAGCATCCAAGCGGGCGGGACGATGCCGATCACGACCGTGAACAGGAGTCCGACGCTGAGGCCAGCGACCATCGCCCCGACGACGGTCAGGACGTCGTCGCGCGAGAAGCCGATGACCACACGGCCATCGTCGTCACCGGTCTCGGGGAGGGCGAGACGGGGGAGGGTGGTGGTCATGCTTCACTCTCCGCGCCGGAGCGCGATCGGGCGATCACCGTCGACGCCGTGAAGTTCACGAGCATGGTGAGCAGGAACAGCGCTAGACCGGCCGCCATGAGCGCGCTCATGGCGAAGGGGCTTGCCTCTCCGTAGCGCAGCGCGATATGTGCCGCGATCGAGTTGGCCCCGCGCTGGAGGACGTGGAAATTGATTTGGAAGACCGGCGCGATGATGAGGTAGATCGCGATGGTCTCGCCGAGCGCCCGACCGAGGCCGAGCATCGTGCCTCCGATGACGCCGCCCTTGCCGAACGGCAGGACGACGGACCGGATCATGCCCCATCGGGTGGCGCCGAGGGCGAACGCCGCCTCCCTCTCGCCGATGGGCGCCCGCGAGAACGACTCGACCATCATCGAGGTCATGATCGGCACGATCATCAGGGCGACGACGAGTCCGGCGATGAACGTCGACGAGGTGTAGAGGGAGTCGTTGGGCAACGGGTTGGCAGGGTCCGCACCATCGACGGCGAACAGCGGGATCCAGCCGAACCACGTCGAGAGCCAGCGGGCGAACGGGACGACCTGCACCTGGAGGAAGGCGAGCCCCCAGAGACCGAAGACCACGGAGGGGACAGCGGCCATCAGATCGATGACGGAGCGCAGGATCCGCTGGAAGCCGCCCGAGACGACCTCGGTGAGGAACAGCGACATCCCGAGGGCTAGCGGCAGGGCGACAACGAGGGCGACCGCCGCGATGAGCACTGTGCCGGTGAGGATCGCGGCGATGCCGAAGGTGTTCGTCTCGGGCGACCACTGGGTCTCGGTGACGAACTCCACCACCCCGACCGATGAGATCGCCTGCACCGCGTTCACGCTGAGGAACACGCCGACCAGCACCATGATCAGCAGCACCATCACGCCGCCGCTGCGCGTGACTCCGCGGAAGAGCCGATCGCTGCGCTCGAGGACACGGGTCAGGAGGATCGGTCGGGCGTCGTCGTCGCCCTCCGCGGGGTAGCCGGGCAGCAGGGTCGACTGCTCGGGCTGCGGTCGCCCCACGGGCGGCAGGAGCGAGGTCATTCTGCTGCCGCCTTCCGTCGGCGGCCGAGCACCGGGGCGAGGATTCCGGACGCCAGAGCCGCGACGAGACCGCCGACGAGCCCGTACTGGGGGAACCCGATCTCGGTGCGGCCGGTCGTCGTGGTGGCGGGTAGCGCGGCGACCGGGGCATCGGCCGCGGCGACCGGAGCGGTCGAGGCAGTCGTCACCACGGGAGCGGCGGCTCGCGGTGCAGCGGGAGCCGCCGCGGCGGCCGGTGCGGCGACGGGGGCCGCCGTCTGCGGCGTGGGTGCCGCCGACGACGGTGCCGCGGACGGCACGGACTGCGCTCCCCGGAGCTCGGCGATAGCGCTGGCGGCCTGAGCGCTCTGCGCCGAGGTGAGCGATGCGTAGCCGACCGGGAGCGATCCGCTGGTGCCGTCTGTGCGCTGTCCGTCACCCGTGAGATAAGTGAAGGAGTCGGCGAAGGCCGAGGCCGTCACGGGGGTCAACGACGCTCGGGCGACCTGGGCGTAGATGGGCAGCGCCAGCGGGTAGAGCCCTGCCTGGTAGTCGTCGACCGTCATCGGGCCGACCCCGGTGGGGTCTTGCTCGAATCGCGAGGCCGCCTTCGCGAGCGAGCCGGCGTTCGCCGAGACGCACGCGCCTCCGTCGTACGAGCACAGCTCGGCGGTGGGCAGCTGATAGCGCGCTGCGGTGGAGGCGTCGGTGATCGAGATCACGGTGCGACTGCCGACATCCTGCGGCGTCTTCGGCGAGAGCCAGCCCGCCACCGCGCACCGGCTGTCGCTCAGCGGATCGCACCAGTCGGTGTTCGCCGGATAGATGGCGCGGAAGGTGTTGCGTCCGGTGGTCGCCATCGTGTCGCTACGCGGGTGCAGGTCGTTGAGGGTCTGCGCAGTGAAGACCCCGACAGGGTCGCGCTGGTACCAGCTGAGCTGCGGGTAGCTCGCGCTGTCGGGCGGGTAGACGGCGGGTGCATCGACGAAGAACTTCGGTAACTCGGTCGCATCGCGCTTCGCCTTCGCGTCGGCCTCGAGATGCGGGGCGTCGACCACGCACTCCTTGTAGCTGCGCGTGGAGTAGAACGGATTCACGGTCGACCCGTACGGGTCGGGGCAGCCGTCCAGGAAGCTGCGGGCGTTGTCGTCCGCGTGGATCCACTCCCAGAGCGCCTCGGCGGCGTCGGAGCGGAGGTTCTCGACCATGAGGTCGCCCGATCGCGTGCCGAAGCTGAAGTCGACGGCGTACTGGAGCTCGGGGTTGAGCGCGCGGAACTCCGGATCGGTCCCGAGGTTGGCCGTGAGCGCCATCGCCCACGGGGCCTTCGTCGCGAGCTGGTTGCCCGACTCATCGTCGATGCCGGCCCGGTACGACTCTGTCAGGAGCTTCGCCACGAGTCGGGCGTTGAGCTTGATGCCGGTCATCAGGGTGCCGTACTTGCGGATCTCCCTCTGCGCCGTCGAGAGGTCCGGGTAGCCGCACTGTCCGGTTGCCTGAGCCTCCGTGATCGTGTCGGCGTCGAAACCCGGGCCGCCGCATCGGGGGCGGTAGTCGATCGTGGCGGCGATCACGACTCCGGTAGTGGCGACGGGCATCGAGATCGCACTCGTCGGGTCGTCCGGCGGTCGGCTGCTGAAGACCGCTTGCAGCGCGCCGGTGCCGAGCTGCAGACGGGCCTGGCTGTCGCCCAGCTGGGAGTAGCCCAGCGAGACCTGCGAGGCCGAGCAGACGGCAGGGATCCAGGACGCCATCGCACGGGTGAGCATCTCGGAGCCGGCGGTCAGCACCTGGGCGCGGCCGTTCGGGCAACTCGCCGCAACGTCCGAGAAGTCGAGCTTGATCTGGAGGCGCTGTGCCCACAGCGACGGCGCGACCGGGCCCGATAGCAGCAACTGCGTCGAGGTGTCGTCGGTCCCGCGGAGCCGGGGGACGACCACGATCCAGCAGGTACTGGTGCTCGCGGTGTCGGCACGGTAGCCGCAGCCGAGGCCGGGCGCTTCGGAGCCCGTCTGCATCTCCATGAGGCGGTCCCCGGTGCCGTCGCGTTGCGCGGTGAGAAGGGAGAGTTCGTTTGTCGTCTTTCCCGAGAAGTACGTGTTCGATTCCACGTCGTGGATCGCCTCGGTGCGGATGCGGGTGCCGTCGACCGCCCGGAACGGAGCGCCCGGGGTGAACTCGTCGGTGGTCTTCCAGTCGCCCTTCGCGATGAGCGGGTCGGCATAGATCGCGCGGGTGTTCTCGGTGCGCAGCTTCGGGGATGCGTCGGCTCCCTCCGCTCCCACCTGACAGGTCTCCGGGTCCGGCGCGGTCGCGTCAGGGTCGGGCTTGCCGTCGGAACCCGGGGCGCCCCAGCACTGGAAGACTTGGAAGAAGGGCAGGAAGTCCGACGGGTCGGGCACGGCACCCGAGACGGAGACGGTCACCGACTGGTTCACGAGCTCGCGGGTCTGCGACACGGAGACCTCGAGCCCGCCCTTGCCGTTCTGGGCCCCGAAGCGGTTCGTGTAGAGGCTCGTGACCGCAGGATCGATGTCGTCGTATGTTGCGCCACCCGTGTGCGGGAGCACGGCGGTCTTGTCGCGCGGAACCGTGTTCTCGGCGCTGTTGCGTGCGTTGTCCCAGCGGACGGTGACGGGACTCGACGAGGAGTACTCGCCCTGGGAACCCCAACCCTGCACGGCGACGGGAGAGGCGGAGGCGGACTGCTGCGGTCCGAGCAGCATCGCCGCCGAGACGATGGAGCAGAAGAGGCCGGCGGTCGCGATCCCCGCGAGCACCCGGGAGGTGGCGTGCACTCCCGCTACTCCTGGTCGCCGCGGATGGTGGCGGTCGCCGACCGGCGGCGCCAGAAGAACACCCAGCCGGCGACAACGGCCGCGGTGGTCATCAGCAGCGTGCCGAAGAGTGTCGCTGCACCGAGCGGCGTCGAGGCCATCCCTCCGACCCAGCCGGTGGCGAAGGCGACTGCGGCATTGGGCGACGGGCTCGCCGTGGTGCCCGGCGGGACGGCCGCGGCGCTCGCGCTGGCGCTCGGGCTGGGCGAGGCCGACGGGGTCGACTCCGTCGGCACGGTAAAGGCCACCGTCACCGAGATGCTGTGCTCGTCGGCGATCACGAGCTGGTGCGACCCAGCGGCGAACCCGGAGGGAGCGGTGAAGCCGTAGACGGCCGAGCCGTCGGCCGCGACGACTGCGGTCTCGTCCAGCGAGGTCCCGTCAGGGGTGACGGTGCCCGACAGCGTGTCGCCGGCGGTGAAGGAGCCTGCCGTGACGGTGACTTTGTAGGCCGATCCGGCCGTCACGGTGTCACCGGGGTTCAGCTCGGCTCCCGGAACGTCCGGGGTGTCCCCGTCCTTGGGGATCGTCACTGCGGGAGACTCGGCGGAGGCCGAGGAGGCCTTGTAGCGTCCACTCGCCGCAGCATCGGGCGTGTAGCTCGCGGTGAAACGATGGTCGCCGGCCGGGAGCCCCGTGAAGGAGGTCTGGGCCACGCCGTCCTTCGTGCTCGCTGTGCCGACGACGGTGGCCCCTTCGCGGAAGGTGACCGTGCCGGTCGCGTCGCTGAGCGTATTCGCGCCGTTGATCGCGCGGACTGTGGCCGTCGCATCGACGGTGGCCTGGTCGTCGGCGAGCGAGGCTGTCAGATCGACGGCCGTGGCGGCCTGCTCGACGGGCGTGCCGCCCTCGACGAAGGACCAGGAGCCGTCGGCGCCGGTGTAGAGCGGGATCCAGGCGGAATGCACACGGCCGTCGGCATCGCGCTGGTAAGCGCCGGTCGCGTCGGAGTAGCAGAACAGACCGAAGCTGTAGGTGTGGTTGGGGGCCAGCTCGGTCCCCATGTCGGTGACCTCCGAGAAGTCGGTGCCGTAGAACCAGGTCCCCGGCATGAACATGTCGAGCCGAAGGTCGGCGGGAAGCTTTCCGTCGGCGCCGGTCGCGACGTCCGTGAGCCCTTGAGACAGGTCGCCGTTCGGCTTCGTGTAGGGGTACACGCTCGGGATCACGGCCGTGTCCGCGTCCACCGCGGGAGTTTCGTTGCCGGGCTCGGCAAGGAAGCCGCTCACCCGGGGTAGGTCGTCCTGTGAGCCGGGGAGGCAACTGAAGTCGGTCGTCATCAGAGCGGCCGGATCGCTCCATCGCCCGCTCTCCGGAGCGAAGGAGATCGTCGACGCGGAGGCGGCGACCGCGCTGCTCGGTGCCCCGAGGGCGAGAACCGCGCCGAGGGCGGCGATGCTGAGGGCTGTCGCGGTGGATCTGCTGATGATCATCGAAGAAGGGCGACTTTCTGTGCAAAGCGGGAGTCGACGTCGCGAGTGCGGCGTGCGAGGGGGCGCTGACGCGCGGCGGTGTGCCCAGCCGCGGCAGCGGCCGGGCACACCGGGAGGAACTAGTTGGTGTAGGCGCCGTTACGGTAGAAGCTGCGGTCACCGAGGTACGAGAGGTTGAGGAACCCGTACTTGGTGATCGTCTGCTTGGCCGCCGAGGTGGCGAGGGAGGTGGTCAGCGTCGTCTCGAGGCCGGACTTCGTGCCGTCCGTGCGGATGGTCGAGGCATCGACGACGTTGTAGGTGTCCCGCGCGAGGGGGTTGACGGTCGAGTCCGGCACGGCGGTCGCCGAGCCGTAGAGGGTGCCCGGCTTGAGCACGCCGTTCACGGTGGTGACGGCGGTCTGCGTGTCAGCGCCGTTGATGAGATTGGCGATGCGCAGGCCCGTGTTCGAGACGGTGTTCGTGACGCCGGTCGAGGAGGAGTTCTTCTGGGCGATCCACTGCGCCACCGAGAAGGGGATGACCGCGCCGACGGCGGTCAAGGCAGTGCCGTCGTTCTCGGGAGCGCCCTGCACGACACAGCTGCCGATGCTGCTGAGGCCGATCGCGTTGATGAAGAACGACCGGGTACCCGAGCTGGCCTGCGGGAGCTGGGGCTTGAGGACCTTGTTCGAGGCGTTGATCTTGGGGAAGCCGTCCGCGGTGACACCGATCACGCCGTCGGCCGAGGCCGAGCAGGAGAAGATCGCGTTGAGCTGGGCCTTCGAGAACTTGGGGGTGCCCGAGGTGGCGGTGCCGGACTGGTAGGCGATGCTCACCGCGTCGCGGGCGAAGGGGACGTACTGCAGCTGGCCGGTTGCGGCAGCCGCCGGGCCCGACGAGGACCGAGCGAACTGGACCTGCTTCTGAATGTTGACGACGCCGCCGGCACCGTTGTCGTAGGTGAAGGGGGCGTGGTACGAGGCGCTGAGCGCCTTCACGCCGGCGCCCGAGCCGCGGGGACGGAGGAACGTCGGGCCGCCGTTCCTGGTCTGGATGGTGCTCGAGAGGGTCGACGGGAAGGCGTTCCACGAGGCGACCGACGAGACGGAGGCGCCGGTTCCGTTGGAGAGGCCGTTCCACACATCCTGGATGGTGTCGGAACCGACGGCCGAGTAGGTGCGGTAGCTGGCGGCGTTGCCGGGGGTGGGCAGCGGGTTCGGCTCGGCCGACGCGACGGTGGCGCCGGCGAGCGAGAGGGCGAGTGCCGCGGCGCAGGCCGAGACGACGCGGGCGAAGGATGACTTCTTCATGAGAACAAAGATTCCTTTTGTTATAGTGCTCTTGTTTGGGGGGCATGCGCCAGCCGGGCTGCAACCGATGGCAGAGGCGAACCCCTGTGAGTGCCCGCCGCCAGATCCGCTGGCGGCGGGCACTTCGCTCGTCGTGGGCACAGCGCATGTCGATACAGGCGTGTCGTGAGAGGCCTGCCGTCCAGCGACTGACTCGTTTCGGGCGAAGTCTGTCGAGAGGGGGATTCGGGCGCCTTTCCGGCGTTCATTTTCCGTCCCGCTCTATCCGAGATGAGTATGCCGGGTACGCGACTCCCCCGTGCCGGCGGACGGGGACCAGCGGGCGAACGCTTTCTGGCTGTCCTGGGTCAGGATCATGAATGATCCATGAATCTGCTCGGAGGGGGGTAACGTCGCGCATCCTCCCGAGCCCCGGCCCGTCTCAGTGCTCGTCGGCAGACTCCTCCCGCAGCCGGTGGCGCACTCGGTGGAGCCGCTTGCGCACCGACGCCGCCGAGATGGTCAGGGCTGCCGCTGTTTCCTCGTAGCTGTGCCCGTCGTGGAGGACCGACCGATAGACGAACTGGTCGAGCTCGTTCATCCGCGCCACCGCGCGCTCCAGGCGGTCGATCATCAGCAGGGTGTCCACCCGCTCTTCGATCTGGCCAGCGTCGACGAGCCGAGGAGGGGGCGGCGGAGCAGCGACAGGCTCCTGCGACGCCTTCCGCAGCCGGCGCCGGACGAGGTCGTCGCACGTCGCGAGCAGCCAGGGGCGGGCGGAGCCGCCCTTCAGGCGGATGCGCGCCGGCTCCTGCAGGGTGAGGACGAAGACCTCCTGAGCGAGGTCGTGGGCGTCATCCATGTTTCCGAGCGCGGAGAGGGAACGGCTCAGGACCGCGTCGGCGTGCCGACCATAGAGCATGGCAAAAGCAGCTCTCTCTCCGGCGAGTATCCCGAGGAGAAGGCGGTGGTCGTCGCCGGAGTCCATTTCTCGGACTGTAGCGGACGGCTGTCTCCTTTTTGGAAGGACATCAGTACCCCCCTTTTTCGGTACTTTCTCATCGGTACCCCCACGCAGCGGGAATTCCTCTTGTCTTGACGAGAACAATGTGCGGCGAGAGGACGCGATCCTGGTCTCGCCGAACACTTCCGGGATCGTCGGCGACGTGTGCTCAGTCGCTCGTCTCGATCACGCTCAGCACGTTGCCCGCCGGGTCGCGGAACCAGCAGATGGTCGGGCCGCGCCCCCGCATGACTCCCGTCGCGTCGGTCGGCAGTTCCGAGTCGTCGTAGATCTTCGTCGCCACGCCAGCGGCGTTGAGCTCGGCGACGGCCGCGTCCACGTCGGCCACGACGAAGTTCAGGATCGTGAACGTGGCGGGCACATGGCCGGGCTTGGGGTAGGCGATCGCCTGTCCGCCTCCGGGAAGGGCGATCTCGAGGATCCCCATCGCGTTCACGGCGACATCGAGCCCGAGCGCCTCCCCATAGAAGGCGTGTGCCGCCTCGATGTCGTCGACGCTGAATCCGCTGAACGCGCGTGAACTGTGAACCATGATCGTTCTCCCGTCCCGCGCCGCCCACTGGCAGTCGCGATGAATCGGACGCTACTCTGGTCGGCTGCCCGTAGCACGACCGATCCGGAGAAGGAACATGCGCCTCGCCGTCCCGCGCGCTCTGCGTCCGTTCGAGACGCGCGGCTACCGCTTCCTGGCGCTCTCGCTCGCCCTCTCGCTGGTGGCGAGCGGCGTGTGGCTCGTGTCGCTGGTGTGGCAGGTGATCGCGCTGGGCGGGGGACCGAGCGACGTGTCCCTCGTGGCCGCCGCCTCCGCCCTCGGGCTCGTGCTCGCGGTGCTGCTCGGCGGCGTCGCAGCGGACCGCGTGCCGCAGCGGCGCCTCCTGATCGCCGTGGAGATCGGGCGCCTGATCGCGGTTCTGACGACCGTGGGGCTCGACGTTGCGGGAGTGTTGACGCTCTGGCACCTCGTCGTCGTGGCTTTCCTGCTCGGAGTGGCCGAGGCCTTCTTCTTCCCCGCGTACTCCGCGATCCTGCCGCGGCTGCTCCCCTCCGCCCAGCTGCTCGCGGCCAACGGGGTCGAGGGTGCGCTGCGGCCGGTGGCCCAGAGCGCTGCGGGCCCGGCGATCGCCGGAGCGGTGATCGCGGTCGCTGCGCCCTCTGCCGCTTTCGTCGTCGCGGCGGTCGGATACGCGCTCGCCCTGATCGCTCTGATCGCGATGGGCAGGGTTCCCTTCGAGCGGGCGGTGACGGAGGAGGGGGCAGGCCCGATCCTGGCGGCTCTGCGCGACGTCCGCGAGGGCTTCGCCTACATGGCTCGCACGCGCTGGCTGCTCGCGACGCTGCTGTTCGCGATCGTGCTCGTCTTCCTGGTGGTCGGTCCGATCGAGGTGCTCGTGCCCTTCGCCGTGCGCGACCAGACCGGAACCGGCGCTTCCGGGTACGCGCTCGCGCTGACCGCCTACGGTTGCGGAGGCGTCGTCGGCTCGATCGTCGTCTCGTCGCGGCCGATCCCACGCCGCTATCTGACGACGATGATCCTGCTGTGGGGCTTCGGGGCGCTGCCGTTCGTGCTGCTCGGGGTCGTCGACCAGCTCTGGATGATCGCGGCGATCCTCTTCGTCGACGGCGTGACCGGTGCTGCGGCGCAGGTGCTCTGGGGCACCCTCCTGCAGCAGCGGGTGCCGTCGGCGCTGCTCGGTCGGGTGTCGAGCCTCGACTTCTTCGTCTCGCTCGCGTTGATGCCCGTCTCGATGGCGGTGGCGGGGCCGGCCGGGGAGGCGTTCGGTCTCGCGCCGACCTTCGCGGTCGTCGGCGTGCTGGCGGCCGCCTCGGCGGTGCTCACCCTGCTCCTCGCGCGGCTCGGGCCGGACGAGCGGGCCCACCCTCTGCGCGGCGTGACCTGATCAGGGGCGACTCCCGGCGGCGCCCGCGCCACGCGGTGTGTCGGAGTCGCGCGCACGGTAACCTCGTCCGGGACGCGAGGGGGTCTGTGTGACGGACGAACGGATGGCACGAGACGAGGCGGTCGGCCACGGCCGTTCCTCCGACGCCCTCCCCACGAGACGCAGCCTGCGTGCTCTCGAGTCCCGCACCGCCGCGACCGTGAAGACCCCCGAGACGGCGCCCCGCACGACCCCGGTCCTCGCGTCTGTCCCGCCGGTCCGCCGTGGCCCCGGCCGCCTCCTCCGCACCGCGATCAGCTCCGTGGCTGTCGCCGCGATCGCGGGGCTCGTCGCCGTGTCGGCACTGCCCGCCTACTCCGTCGACCCCACCGCCGACTCGCAGGCCGCCATCGAGGCCGCCGCGCGCGTCCAGGCGCTCGGCAACCAGAAGCTCACCGTCGCGCCGACGGCGTTGCAGGAGCAGGTCATCCGCGACTCCTTCAGCGCTCCGACGCAACAGCAGCTCGACGAGGCCGCCGCGCAGGCGCGCGCGCTCGCCGCTGCCGCCGCGGAGCAGGCCGCTCGTGAGGCCGAGGCAGCCCGCTCGGCCCAGTCGACACAGGCCGCTCAGCCGGCGAGCGGGACGTCCGGCGCGAGCACGTCGGTCACACCACGCCAGGAGGGTGACGACTACCCGTGGCGGGATCAGCTCACGGACGACCAGGGCGGCGGCCTCTCGCCCCTGCGCTACTACTACCGCGAGTGCGTCGACTTCGTCGCGTGGCGTCTGAATCGCGACCAGGGCTCGACGAGCGCTCCGTTCAAGTGGACCTGGGCCACCCTCACCCCGGGAGGCGGCAGCGCCTACGCCTGGCCCGGTCAGTGGGCATCCCACGGGTGGAAGACCAGCAGCGCCCCCGTCCCGGGTGCCGTCGCCTGGTTCACGGGCAACCACGTCGCCTATGTGCAGTCGGTCAACGCCGACGGCACCGTGTCGCTCGAGGAATACAACTGGGGCAACGATCACGCGTACCATCGGCGCACCATTCCCGCGTCCGACGTCGCGCTGTTCCTCTACCCGCCGAGCTGAACGCGCCCGCGCAGGGCCGCGAGCCCCTCGACGGCACGCTCGAGCACGTCGACCCGCTTGCAGAACGCGAAGCGGACGAGCGAGCGGTACGGAGCCGCATCCTCGGGTCGGCAGAATGCAGCCACCGGCACCGCTACCACCCCCGCGAGCTCCGGGAGCGCCCGGCAGAGGGCGACTCCGTCCGCGAAGCCGAGCGGCGCAGCGTCCGCCACCACGAAGTAGCTGCCTGACGAGGGAGACACGGTGAAGCCCGCCGCTGCGAGCCCGGCCGAGAGCAGGTCGCGCTTGGCCGCGAGGGTCGCCGCGACCCCTGTGAAGAAGGCGTCGTCGAGTCCCAGACCACGCGCCACGGCTCCCTGGAACGGGGCGCCGCTGACGTAGGTGAGGAACTGCTTGACCGCGAGCACGGCAGCGAGCAGCTCCCGAGGCCCCGTGATCCAGCCGATCTTCCAGCCGGTGGTGCTGAACGTCTTGCCCGCCGACGAGATCGTCATCGTCCGCTCCGCCGCGCCGGGGATGCTCGCGATCGGCACGTGCGCCCCGTCGAAGCGCAGGTGCTCGTAGACCTCGTCCGTGACGATCACGGCGTCATGCCGCTCCGCCACGCGCACGAGCAGCTCACGGGTCGCCGACGGGAGGACCGCTCCGGTGGGGTTGTGCGGGTCGTTGACCAGGATGACGCGGGTGCGGTCGGTGACGGCCGCCTCCAGCTCGTCGTGATCGACCGTGAACGCCGGACCTCGGAGCGGGACCGTCCTGTGGATGCCTCCCGCGAGCGCGATCAGTGCGCCGTAGGCGTCGTAGTGCGGCGTGAAGCTGACGACCTCATCGCCGGGCTGGAGGAGGGCGAGCAGCGTCGCCGCGAGTGCCTCCGTGGCGCCTGTGGTGACCAGCACCTCTCCTTCTGGGTCGGGGGAGAGGCCGTAGAAGCGCCGCTGGTGCGCGGAGATCGCCTCGCGCAGCACGAGCATCCCGGGGCCGGGCGGGTACTGATTGACGCCGGCGGCGATCGCGGAGCGCGCCGCCTCGAGGACCTCGCGCGGGCCGTCCTCGTCGGGGAAGCCCTGCCCGAGGTTGATGGCGCCGGTGCGCGCGGCCAGGGCGCTCATCTCGCTGAAGACGGTGGGGGCGACCTCGCCGCGAGGGCCGAGGAGGCCCGCGCCGGAGGCTGCACGGGTCCAGGATCCGGGGATGCTCACGGGTCCAGTGTGCCTCCCGGAGGCGTCGCGCTCGCGCTCGGGCATTGATATTCCGCTCGCAGGCGCGTCATAAGAAACCCCCAGGTACGATCGCCAAGCTATCCCCGCTTGGAAGGAGCAGCACCCATGACCGAGAGTCACGAGGGTCCTCGTCAGCCGGAGGAACCCACCACGCCGTCGGAGTCCGATGCCCGTGAGGCGTCCGAGCACGTCCCCGGCAGCGAGCGCTCCGAGGCCACGTCCTCGAACACCGGAGACACCGAGCGCCTGCCCGAGGCTGGCGCGCTCCACGAGACCGAGCACCCGACCGTCCCGTACCCCGCGGCGGCCCAGCCGCCCTACACGCCCAACGCGTCCGCCGGCAACCAGGCTCAGCCCGCCGCCCGCCACAGCCAGTACGCGCCTCCCGCGCCGCACACTCTGCACGGCTCCGAGGAGCCGCCGTCGGGACACGCCTTCGGTCCGGCCGCCGAGCCGCTGGCGGCGCCTGTCCCCACCAAGCGCCGCGCCGGGGTCGGCGTGGTCGCCGCGCTGGCGATCGGCGCGGTCGTCGGAGGGGTCGCGGGCGCCGGCGTGTTCGGCTTGTGGTCCGCCTCCAACGGATCCGGCATGCGCGTCGTGTCGTCGGGAGGCGCGCAGACCATCACCGTCAACAACGCCGACGATGCGACGACCGCCACGGCCGTCGCCGCAAAGGCGACGCCGAGCGTCGTCACGATCTCGGTCAGCGGGGGCTCCTCCGCCGGAACCGGCTCGGGCGTCGTCCTCTCGAAGGACGGCTACGTGCTCACCAACACGCACGTCGTCACCCTCGACGGCGAGATCTCGAACGGCGCCGTGACGGTCACGACGAGCGACGGCAAGATCTACAACGCGAGCGTGGTCGGCACCGACCCCACCCTCGACCTCGCGGTGATCAAGCTCAAGGACGCCTCCGATCTGACGCCGATGACCTTCGCCGATTCGAGCAAGATCAACGTCGGCGACACCGCGGTCGCGATCGGCGCGCCGCTCGGCCTCTCGGGCACCGTCACCGACGGCATCATCAGCGCACTGAACCGCAGCATCCAGGTCGCGTCCTCGGCCGCTCCGACCGACGGCGACAGTTCAAGCGGCAGCACCGAGAGCCCGTTCAACTTCGACATCCCGGGCCAGCAGCAGCCGACCCAGGCCAAGAGCACCATCTCGCTCCCGGTGATCCAGACCGACGCGGCGATCAACCCCGGCAACTCGGGTGGTGCGCTGCTCGATAGCAACGGAGAGCTGATCGGCGTCAACGTCGCGATCGCCAGCGCAGGTCAGTCCTCCGGCTCGAGCGGTCAGTCGGGCAACATCGGCGTGGGCTTCGCGATCCCGAGCGATGTCGCCCAGCGTGTCGCGAAGGAGATCATCGCCAACGGCTCCGCGACCCACGGTCTGCTCGGCGCCTCCGTCGAGGACTCGTCGCAGGGCGTGCTCGGCGCCAAGATCCGCGACGTCACGTCCGGAGGTGCGGCTCAGGCCGCCGGCCTCGCCGCGGGAGACATCGTGACGGGACTCGCGGGAGCACCCGTGACGAGTGCCTCCGACCTCACGGCGCAGGTGCGCGCCCAGGCGGCGAACAGCAAGGTCGACCTCAGCTATGTGCGCAATGGTCAGAGCTACGACGTGCAGGTGACGCTAGGCCAGATGGCCACCAGCTGACCCGTCAGCGCCCAGCCGCAGCCCCCGAGGATCCGTTCTCGGGGGCTGCCGTGCGTCCAGCGACGGGCCAGGAGCGCAGCCCGCCTGCTCTGCGCCGATCGTCTAGCATCGGGGAATCCGGCCTCGAAGGCCCCCGAAAGGACGACGATGTTCGATTCGACGCAACTCCTCCCTCCCGCGTCCGGCCCCCAGGAGGCGCAGGCGCTCCTCGCCGAGGTGCGCCGCCGCATCGATGCTCACGACGACGATTTCGCCGCACGACTCGACGCCCGCCTCCCGCGCTTGGTCGAGCTGCTGTCGAGCGTCTACTCCGATCGCGCCGACCTCGCCGAGCAGCTCGCCGCCCTGGTCGACCTCGCCGCCACCTCCTGGAACGAGCGCTCGGAGGAGCTGCGTGCCCTCGATCGCGCCCGCGAGCAGCGCCCCGACTGGTTCCTCTCGAACAAGGCCCTCGGAGGCGTCTGCTACGTCGATCGCTTCGCCGGCGATCTCGAGGGCGTCCGCGCCCAGATCCCGTACTTCCGCGAGATCGGGCTCAACTACCTGCACCTGATGCCGCTCTTCGAGGCTCCGGAGGGCGAGTCGGACGGCGGCTACGCGGTGTCGAGCTATCGGCGGGTGCGGCCGGATCTGGGTGACATGGAGCAGCTGCGGCTGCTCGCCTCCGACTTGCGACGCCAGGGGATCGCGCTCGTCCTCGATTTCGTGTTCAACCACACCTCGAACGAGCACGAGTGGGCGCAGCGGGCACTCGCGGGGGAGGAGCGCTTCGAGGACTACTACTGGATCTTCCCCGACCGCGAGCAGCCCGACGTCTTCGAGCGCACGACCCGCGAGATCTTCCCCGAGGATCACTCCGGCTCGTTCGTGCCCCTCGAGGACGGTCGCTGGGTCTGGGCGACCTTCCACCGCTACCAGTGGGACCTCAACTACGCCAATCCCGAGGTGTTCCGTGCCATGGCGGGGGAGATGCTCTTCCTCGCCAACCAGGGCGTGGAGGTGCTGCGGATGGACGCCGTCCCCTTCATCTGGAAGGAGCTCGGCACCACGTGCGAGTCGCAGCCCGAGGCGCACCTGCTGCTGCGCGCCTTCAACGAGGTCTGCCGCCTCGCCGCGCCGTCGCTGCTGTTCACCTCGGAGGCGATCGTGCACCCGGACGAGGTCATCGACTACCTCCACGTCGAGGAGTGCCAGCTCTCGTACAACCCCCTGCAGATGGCGCTCACCTGGGAGGCGCTCGCCACCCGCGACGCCCGCCTCCTCTCTCAAGCGCTCGAGCGGCGGCACGCGGTGCCGGACGGCACGGCCTGGGTCACCTACGTTCGCGGCCACGACGACATCGGCTGGACCTTCGCCGACGAGGACGCCGCCGAGCTCGGCATCGACGCCGCCGGCCACCGGCGGTTCCTCAACGACTTCTACACCGACCGCTTCGAGGGCACCTTCGCCCGCGGAGTGCCCTTTCAGGAGAACCCGCGCACGGGCGATCGTCGCGTCTCGGGCACCACGGCCTCCCTCGCGGGACTCGAAGCGGGCGATCCGTACGGGATCGAGCGGATCCTCCTCGCGCACTCCATCGCCCTCAGCACGGGAGGGCTCCCTCTGCTCTTCCTCGGCGACGAAGTGGGCCAGCTCAACGACTACTCCTCTCGAGACGACCCCCAGACGGCGGGCGATTCGCGCTGGATCAACCGTCCCCGGCGTCCGGTCGAGCGCTACGCCGAGCGTGAGACGCCCGGCGCCGACGCGGGGGAGGTGTTCGGCGGGCTCCTGCGCCTGATCGCCATCCGCAAGGCGGTGCCGCTCTTCGCCGGGACGGCGCTCACAGCGTTCGATCCGCTCAACATCCACGTCCTCGGCTATCAGCGGCCCGGCGAGGGTGAGGCGCTGCTCGTCCTCGCGAACGTGTCAGAGGAGGTGCAGGAGGTCTCGCCCGAGCGCTTCGGCGGCCTCGAGCCCTGGGCTCTGGACCTCGTCACCGAGATCACCGTCGACCTGCGCGAGGGCTTCCGGCTCGCGCCGCTGCAGTTCGTCTGGCTGCGAGTGACCCCGGCCTGACGCGTCGCAAGGGGGGCGGAGCACCATTCCCGCTCCCACTACGCTCGACCCATGAGCACCCCGCGCGTCTTCGGCCGCTCCCGTCGGCGCAGATCGGCGCCGACTCCCGCCGTCGAGCCGGACATCGTGGTCTCGAGCGACGCTGAGAAGCCCGTCTTCACCATCCGCTCGTTCCGCATCGGCCTGTTCGGCGGGCTGGGCGTGCTGGTGGCGCTGGTGATCGGCGGCCTCGTGGTCGAGCTCAGCACCGTGCTCACCTACATCTTCGTGGCCATGTTCTTCGCGCTCGGCCTCGATCCGCTGGTCTCGTGGCTCGAGAGCAAGAGGCTTCCGCGGCCTCTCGCGATCACCGCCGTCTTCGCGGCTGTCGTGCTGCTCTTCGCGGGTCTGCTGATCTACATCATCCCGATCCTGGTCGAGCAGCTGACCCTGTTCGTGACGAGCGCGCCGCAGATCGTCAACGACGTGGCCACTCAGCGCTGGGTGCTCAACCTCGAGCAGCAGTTGCGGGGAGTGGTCGACATCGACCAGCTCATCTCGAGCGTGCAGGGCTTCATCGGCGATCCCAACAACCTGCTCTCGCTCGGAGGAGGACTCCTCGCGGTCGGCACCGGGATCGCCAGCGGGGTCACCGGCTCGATCATCGTGCTGATCCTGATGCTGTACTTCCTCGCGTCGCTGCGCTCGATGAAGGCCGCCGCCTACCGTTTCGCGCCCGCCTCCCACCGCGCCAAGGCGCACGAGGTCGGCGACGAGATCACGGGAGCGGTCGGCCGGTACGTGGTCGGTCAGGTGTCGCTCGCGGGCGTCAACGGCGTGTTGAGCTTCATCCTCCTGCTCTCGATCGGAGGGCCGGTGCCTGCTCTGCTGGCGTGCGTCGCGTTCCTCGGTTCGTTGATCCCCCTCGTGGGCACGCTGTCGGGTGCGGTGATCATCTCGCTCGCGTGTTTGCTCGCCTCCCCTCCGACGGCGTTGGTGGCCGCGATCTACTACCTCGTCTATATGCAGGTCGAGGCCTACGTGCTCAGCCCACGCATCATGAACCGCGCCGTGGCCGTGCCCGGTGCCGTCGTCGTGATCGCGGCCGTCGCGGGAGGCACCATCGCGGGCGTGCTCGGGGCGCTCGTGGCGATCCCCGTCGCGGCCTCGGTCATCATCGTCGTGCAGAAGGTCGTGTTCCCGAGACAGGACGCGAAGTAGCGGCCGTCAGCGGAACGGCGGCTCGCTGGCGTCGACCGCGCGGATGAAGCGTGCGACCGAGGCCGGAGGCTCGCCGCCGGACTCAGCGGGGACCGGGGGAAGCGTCCGGGTGACCAGCGGCACGACTCCGGCCCAGACGCCCGCCTCCGGCTCGTCGCCCGAGCCGGCCGCGCGGACCTTCACGCTTGCCTCGCCGAGGGGGAGGCGCAGCACGAGCGTCGCCGCGATCTCGCGTGCGGTGCTTGGCCGCACCTCCGTGTCGCGGCCGGGCAGCAGGCGCGCCGAGAGCAGCTCGAGTGCGCGCGCCTTCTCGGTGCCGGTGACCACCTCGACCCGGCCGAGGACCATCGCGGAGCGGTAGTTCATCGAGCTGTCGAACGTGGAGCGGGCGACGACCAGGCCGTCCACGAGGGTGACCGCGACCGTGAGGAGCGAGCCCTCCGCCGCCTCCCGCAGCAGGCCGCCGCCGCTCGACCCGTGCAGGAGCAGGGATTCGCCGTCGCGCGCGATGAGAAGGGGCAGCACGATGGCGGCGCCGTCGCGAACGACCGCGACATGCGCGATCAGAGCCTCGTCGAGGATGGCGTGGAGCAGGGAGGGGTCGGTGCTCTGCCGGGCGCGGCTCCGGGTGAGCCGGGTGCGCTCGGTGACAGACAGGGTGTCGGACGGTGTGTGCATGCCGCGATCCTCGCGCAGCCTCTGGATCTGTCAGGATGCCACCGGGCCACGATCCGAGTGGTCCAGAGCGGAGTGGTGGATGGCGTCCGGCGATCTCGAAGTCCCTCTGCTCCTCGCTCCGGCCCCGCGCGGCTCGGTGCGGGCGGCTCTCGCGGAGGCACTGCGCCAGGCTGTGCTGGACGGGCGGTACCGCGCAGGTGACCCCATTCCGGCCAGCCGGGTGCTCGCCGAGCAGCTCGGAGTCTCTCGGGGCTCGGTCGTCGCGGCAGTCGATCAGCTCGTCGGCGAGGGGTACCTGCTCGCACATCCCCGAGCGGCCGTGACGGTCGCCTCCGACGGCCTGCTGGTGGCGCCGCGAGATGCGCGGGCCGCCTCGCAGGCCCTGCCCGGCGCCTCCGTACGCGCACGTGTCGACCTGCGTCCCGGGCGACCCGACACGCGCGCTCTCGACACGCCGGAGTGGCGGGCGGCCTGGCGGCGGGCGGTCGCGGGCCCGCCGGCGGTCGTGCCCGACGCGGCGGGCGATCCGGCGCTCCGAGAGCAGATCGCGGAGCAGCTGCGCCGTTCGCGAGGTGTCGACGTCGACACGGCCGACGTGTTCGTCACGAGCGGGACGGCCGATGCGGTCGCCCTGCTGGCACGCGCCGTCGCGGTCGCCCGGGGGAGGGGAGTGCGCGTCGCGGTCGAGGACCCGGGCTACCCGGCGGTCCGGCGTCGCCTGGCGGCCGACCGCCACGAAGTGCTCGGCGTCCCGGTGCGCGGCGACGGGATGGACCTCGCCCAGCTCGCCGATCCCGACCTCGTGGTGGTCACTCCCTCGCACCAGTACCCGACCGGCGGTCGCCTCGCGCTCGCGGCTCGCCTCGAGCTCGTGCGGCGCTCAGCGGGAGGCGAGCTGCTGGTCGTCGAGGACGACTACGACAGCGAGTTCCGCTACGTCGGTGCGCCGCTGCCGGCGCTCGCCTCGCTCGACACGACGGGCGGCGTCGCGCACGTCGGCTCGTTCTCGAAGACCGTCTCGCCGTGGCTGCGTGTCGCCTACCTCGCGCTCCCGGGCACGTCCTGGCTTCGCGGTGCGCTCGCCGCCGTGGACGAGGCGCGCGACGCCTCCGCCTCGGGGCCGACCCAGGCAGCGCTCGCCGAGTTCATGGCGAGCGGCGCGTTCCGCCGTCATCTGACGCGCTCGCGGCGGCGCTACGCCCATCGTCGTGGTCTGGTGCAGGCGTTCGCGGAGGCGATCGACTGGGGCACGGCGCGCGGGCTCGACGGGGGACTGCACGTCGTGCTCTCTCTGCCGTCACCGCTCGACGCGTCCGCCGTCTGCGCGGCGCTCCTCGAGGAGGGTCTGCTCGTCGCGACCCTGCACGACTACGCGCTCTCGGGCCGTGCCGACTCCGAGGCTCTCGTCCTCGGTTATGGCAACGCGGGTGATCTGGAGCTCGGCTCGGCGCTCACGCTCGTCGACCGAACCGTTCGCCGACTCCTCGCGCGTGGTATCCCTGGATCATGACCCGCGCCCTGCACATCACCGACGACCCCGAGGCCGATGCGCTGCTCAGCCGCGACCCCCTCGCCCTGCTGATCGGCATGCTGCTCGACCAGCAGGTCGCGATGGAGACCGCGTTCGTGGGGCCCCGCAAGATCGAGGAGCGGCTCGGTGCGGCCGGCGCCTCCTTCGACTCCGCCTCGATCGCGGGTGTCGACGAGGAGGCGTTCGTCGAGCTGTGCCGGACGCCGCCAGCGGTCCACCGCTATCCGGCGAACATGGCGGGCCGTGTGCAGGCGCTCTGCCGGGCGCTGGTCGACGACTGGGGCGGCGACGCCTCGGCGGTCTGGACACGCGACGAGCCCGACGGGCGCGCCGTGCTCGCCCGACTGAAGGCGCTGCCGGGCTTCGGCGAGCAGAAGGCACGGATCTTCCTCGCCCTGCTGGGCAAGCAGCGGGGCTTCGATGGCGCGGGCTGGCGGGAGGCGGCCGGCGCGTACGGCGAGGAGGACTCGTTCCGCTCGGTGGCCGACATCGTGTCTCCGGAGTCGCTCGCGAAGGTGCGTGCGACGAAGCAGGCCGCGAAGGCCGCCGCCCGAGCGACGAGGTAGCGGGCGCGGACCCGCGCCTCCGGAGCTCGTGTCGGCCGCTCAGCCGTGCAGCGCCGCTACAGCCGGCCCTCCACCGCGGCGATCAGCGCCGCACGGTCCTCGCGCAGAAGCGAGGCGCCCCCTCCGGGCACCGTGCGCACCTCGACGCCGCGCTCGACGAGGATGTCGGCGAGCGACGGGTGGGCGAGCGGATCCTCCGGGAGCACCGCGAGTGTCGGCACAGGGAAGACCGGGGGTGCCTCGGCGGCACCGCGAGCGGTGAGGCCGTCAGCGGAGGCCGGATCCCAGAGCGCGTGCGCCGAGATGTCGAGTTCGATCTGCTCGTCGGTCCAGATCGGGTGGCGGTGGCGGAGGGCGTCGGCATCGCCCTTCTCGACCTGCGCGAGCGATCCGGTGCGGCGCAGCGCACCCGCCAGCCCGCGTGCGTCTGAGAAGGCGGGGTCGAGCAGGATGAGCTGCTCCGGCCTGTAGTCCGCCGCGAGCCGCGAGGCGACGACGGCGCCGAGTCCGTGCCCGACGATCAGCTCGGGGATCTGGAGCACGGAGGCGCGCACGTCGGCCGCCCAGCGCTCCGGAGAGTAGATCGGCGATGTCGGCGAGCCTCCGTGGCCCGTGAGGTCGGGCGCGAGCACCCGGTAGCCGTGCTCCTGCAGGGTCGGCACGAGCGCGTACCAGAGGCGCGAGTCCGAGCCGAGGCCGTGCAGGAGGAGGGCGACGCGCTCGCCCGCCCCGCCGTAGTCGCGCACAGACAGCTCCACTGGCTCCACGGGCGCTGCGGTCAGTGCTCGACGCTCGGCGCGCGTCGGCTCGAGGACGAGAGCGGTGCTGAACATGTGCGGCGCCGGCCCGAAGGCGTCGCGGGCGCTCTGCACGACGCGACGGCCGAGCATCGCGTTGCCGACGCCTCCGATCGCCGCGCCGATGCCGAAGGGCATCGCCCGGCCGACGAGGCCCGCGCCCTGCTGGGTGAGGAAGTGCCTCGTGAACGAGCGCTTGGCGCGGTCGGCGATCTCGCCGACGAGGAACGAGGGGAGGCCCTTCGTCACGACGGAGCCCCAGTACTGGTTGAGACCCGTGCCCGCGCCGGTCGCATGGCCAGCGACCTGGCGCACGAGCTCGCTGCCGGAGGAGCCCATCATCAGGGTGAGGACGAGGGCGCGGGCGCGCTCCGGGTCCTCCAGGGGAATGCCGTGCACCTCCGTCACCGACTGCGCGAAGAGAGCGCTCGCTTCGAGGAAGCCTGCTGCCCCGGCGCCAGACAGCGCGACGGAGGCGACCGTGCCGAGCCCCGGTACGACGGCCGTCGCTCCGATCGCGGCACCACCGGCGGCGACACTCGAGAGGTACTGCCGTTCGAGCGAGGCGATGATCTGCTCGGGGCTCGCGGAAGGTCGGCGGCGGCGCAGCGCACGAATGTTGGCGAGCACGGCGGGGCGTTGCACGGCGAGCAGTCTGTCGAGCATCCGCGCGAGTTGCGCGTTGTCGCCGGTGTCTCCGCCCCTCGGGCTCTCGAGCCCGCGGTCACGGGCCTTCTCGACGGCACGGTCGCGCTTGCGGTCCTTCTTGGCCATCTCACTCCTGCGTCGTGCTCGGCGTCGCGCCGTTCGGAGGCGTCGGCGCGGAGTTCTCAGGGTAACCCGGGGTCGCTGAGCGCACGGTGCGGCCGAGGCCTGTCGGCAGAGCGTGTTGGTACCGTAGCCGGATGACGTCCGCGACGAAGGCCGAGGAACCCGAGCGCGAGTCCGAGGACGCCCCCGAGCGCGAGTCGGCCGATCGAGAGGTCGCCGCGGGGGAGGCGTCCGGCGTCGTCGAGCTGCACGCGCTCAGCAAGGCCTTCGGTCGCACCGTCGCCGTCGACCGGATCGACTTGCGGGTCCGTGAGGGCACATTCTGCGGGATCATCGGCCCGAACGGCGCGGGCAAGACCACCACCCTGTCGATGATGACAGGCCTCCTCACACCGGATACCGGACGGGTGCTCGTCCACGGGATCGACGTCTGGAAGGACCCGGCGGCGGCCAAGCGCCTCATCGGCGTGCTCCCCGACCGCCTCCGGCTCTTCGACCGCCTGACCGGCGCCCAGTTCCTCGCCTATGCCGCCGCCCTGCGCGGCGTCAGCCGGGCGACCGCACGTCAACGCATCCTCGAGCTGGCCGAGGCCCTCGGCCTCAGTGACGCTCTGGAGCGGCTCATCTCGGACTACTCGGCGGGCATGGCCAAGAAGGTCGCGCTCGCCGGAGCGATGATCCACGCTCCGCGCGTCCTGGTGCTCGACGAGCCGTTCGAGTCGGTCGACCCCGTCTCCTCCGCCGCTGTCATCACCGTGCTGCGCCGTTTCGTGGCCGGGGGAGGCACGGTCGTGCTCTCGAGCCACGGTCTCGACTTCATCGAGCGGGTCTGCGACGACGTCGCGGTCATCGTGGGGGGCAGGGTGCTCGCCTCCGGCTCGGTCGCAGAGGTCGCCGGCGCGGGGACGCTCGAGGAGCGTTTTGTGGAGTTGGCGGGCGGCAAGCAGATCGCCGAGGGACTGCAGTGGTTGCACGACTTCTCCGGCTGAGGCTCGACGTCCTCCTCGGCGCGTTCCGCTCGGGTCCGGGCCGCTCGGCGGCCGTCGCCCTCGGCTTCCTCGTCGTCGTCGGAGCCACGGCGGGGCTCGTCGCCGGGCTCGACGCCCTCCGCGCCTCCCCGCTGCTGGCCGCTGCGGTGGTCGCCGGCGGAGCGATGCTCTCGACCGGCTTCCTGCTGCTGCCCGCACTGCTCGGACCGCCCGATCCGATGGATCCGCGGGCGCTCCGTCTCTTCGGCATCCCGAGCGTCCGCCTCGCCGCGGCTCTGGCGCTCGCGGGTCTCGTCTCGGTTCCCGTGCTGGCCCTGGTTGTCGTCGGAGTCGCGATGGTGCCGCTTTTCCCGGGCGCGGGCGCCCTGGCCGTCGTCGGTCCTCTGCTCGGGATCCTGACTGCGGCCCTCTTCGCGCGGATCGGCCTAGCCGCCTCCGCCGCGCTCGTGTCGTCGCGGACGGCCCGGGAGCTGCTCGCGGTGCTCGGACTCGTCCTGCTGCTGGCGGCGCCGACGGCGTGGGGTGTCGCCGCGATCCTCGATACCGGCGAGATCCCGCTCCTCGAGCGAATGGCACGGGCGCTCGCGCTGACGCCCTTCGGCGCGGCGTGGGCGATCGCGCCGCGCGCGGCGGCGGGGGAGGCGTCCGGTCCGCTCCTCGTCGCCCTCGCGACGCTCGCGGGCGCGGCCGTGCTGTGGTGGCTCCTCGTGCACCGGCTGGTCTCGCGCCCGGAGCGCACCCACCGGCCGCCACGCGGCCTCCGGCTCGGCTGGTTCGACGTGCTCGGTGGCACTCGCACGGGCGCGATCGCCGCGCGCAGCATCACCTACTGGGTGCGGGACCCGCGGTATCGCGCCTCCCTCGTCGCCGTGCCGCTGCTGCCGGTCGTGGCGATCACGCTGCTCGCGCTCGTCGGGGTGCCGTTTTCGCTGCTCTCGCTCCTGCCGGTGCCGCTCGTGGTGCTGTTCCTGGGCTGGTTCCTGCACAACGACACCGCCTACGACGGCTCGGCGTTCTGGCTGCATGTCGCGGCAGGGGTACGCGGAGTCTCGGACCGGCTCGGTCGCGCCGTGCCGACTCTCCTGCTCGGGCTGCCCCTCGTGCTGCTCGGCTCGCTCGTGAGCAGCACGACCTCGGGGAGGCCCGACGCGCTGCCGGTGCTGCTCGCGGTCAACTCGTGCCTGCTGCTCGTGCCGGCCGGAGTCGCGAGCGTCGTCTCGGCACGCCTCGCCTACCCGGCGCCCCGGCCGGGCGACAGCGCCTTCGTGCAGCCGCAGGCGCCGGGCGCGAGCGGAGCCGGTCCGCAGGCCCTCGCCTTCGGCCTCGGACTCCTGCTGTCCGCTCCGGCCGTCGTCCTGGCGGTCCGCGCGCTCTTCGTCGAGCCGGAGGCGGCGGGCGACGCCGTGCTCGTGGGCCTCGGGAGCGCCGTGGTCGTGTTCGCGCTCGGGGTGCTGCTCGGCGGCTGGGTCTTCGAGCGCCGCGCTACGCAGCTCGTCGCCTTCACGAGCCGGTAGCGATTCCGACTCCTCGGCCGGCCCTGAGCCGCCGCTCGACGAGCCTGAGCCCGTCCCGCCTCCGCCGGTCGAGCGTAGGATCGAGGCCATGACTCTGCGTCCCGAGAACAGCAGCATCGACCCTCTCGAGGGAGGTGGCGGCACCGCCACCCTCGACCGTGAGCTCGAGGAGCTCCTCAACCAGGAGACCATCGAGCCCGGCGACCACGAACGCTTCTCGCACTACGTCCCGAAGGACAAGATCCTCGAGAGCGCCCTCACGGGCAAGCCCGTCCGGGCCCTCTGCGGCAAGAAGTGGCTCCCTGGCCGAGACCCGGAGAAGTTCCCGGTCTGCCCGGCGTGCAAAGAGATCTACTCGACGATGAAGTGAGCCCGGCGCGGCCGTCCCGCCTCCTGTCGGAGGTCACTCGTAGCGGGTCGGGATGACCGGGTCGCCTCGACCGAGGCGCAGGGCGTCGAGCGGAAGCTCGAGCACAGCGTTCGCGTGATGCTCGCGTGCGGCCTCGACTCCCGCGACTCCCCGATGCTCGGGTCGGATCGCGCCGTCCTCGATCACCGGGACGAGCAGCGGTCGCTCCGCTTCACTGACGGCCCCATCGGGTCCCGCGCCCACGTGCACGATCTCGGCATCGGCGACCCCGTCCTCCGAGAGCAGGCGGCCGGCCGCCTTGCGCCCGCCGATCGACGCCTTCGACACCGACTTCTTGGCCACCGCCACCCACTCGCCTGAGTCGTCCTCGTGCGCGACGAGCTTGTAGACCATTCCGGCCGTCGGGTGACCGGAGCCGGTGGCGACCGAGGTGCCGACGCCGTAGGAGTCGACGGGCGAGGCGGCCAGCGCCGCGATCCCGTACTCGTCGAGATCGTTGGTCACCGTGATCCGGGTCGATGTCGCACCGAGGGAGTCGAGCTGGGCACGGACCGCGGCGACCTGCTGCGGAAGGTCTCCGGAGTCGATGCGCACGGCGCCGAGGCCCGTGCCCGCTACTCGTACGGCGAGGTCGACCGCCGCCGTGACGTCGTAGGTGTCGACGAGCAGGGTCGTCCCCGGGCCGAGCGCGGCGACCTGCGCGCGGAACGCCTCCTCCTCGGAGTCGTGCAGCAGCGTGAACGCGTGGGCCGACGTGCCCATCGTGGGGACTCCCCAGCTGCGCCCGGCCTCGAGGTTCGAGGTCGCGCCGAAGCCGGCGATGTAGGCGGCGCGCGCGGCGGCCACGGCCGAGCGCTCGCCTGCCCGCCGCGAGCCCATCTCGGCCAACGGGCGTCCGTCGGCCGCCGAGACCATGCGCGCGGCGGCGCCGGCGACCGCGCTGTCGTGGTTGAGGACGCTGAGCACGAGCGTCTCGAGCAGCACCCCCTCGGCGAAGGGCGCCTCGACGATGAGCACGGGCGAGCCGGGGAAGTAGACCTCGCCCTCCCGGTACCCCCAGACGTCGCCGCCGAAACGGTAGTCGGCGAGCCAGTCGAGCGTTCGGGAGTCGACGACACGGTTCTCGCGCAGCCACGACAGCTCCTCGTCGCCGAAGCGGAAGCGCGAGATCAGCTCGAGCAGGCGGCCAGTGCCGGCCAGCACGCCGTAGCGACGGCCCGGCGGCAGGCTCCGGGCGAAGACCTCGAACATGCAGCGGCGATCAGCGGTGCCGCTGCCGAGGGCGCCCTCGACCATCGTGAGCTCGTAGCGGTCGGTGAGGAAGGCCGTCGCGTCCATCCGCTCAGTGTTTCACGGGGCGACGGTCCGCCGCCTCCGATGCCACGTCACGAGCTGCCCCGGCGAGACGCCCACCCGCGGGTAGGCTCTCTCAGCGTGACGGACGCACCCCTCGGCATCTTCGACTCCGGAGTCGGCGGCCTCACCGTGGCCCGCGCCATCATCGACCAGCTGGCCAACGAGTCGATCGTCTACCTCGGTGACACCGCCCACTCGCCCTACGGTCCCAAGCCACTCGCCGACGTGCGCGCCTACGCACTGGACACCCTGGACACCCTGGTCGACCAGGGCGCCAAGCTGCTCGTGATCGCGTGCAACACCGCCTCCGCGGCGATGATGCGCGATGCACGCGAGCGCTACACGATCGGCCGGGGGATCCCCGTCGTCGAGGTCATCCAGCCCGCTGTCCGCAGCGCCGTGCGCGACACCCGCAACCGCAGGGTCGGAGTCATCGGCACGGTCGGCACCATCCGTTCGCGCGCGTACGATGACGCGTTCGTCGCGGCTCCCGACCTCGAGCTCGTTACGGTCGCGTGCCCGCGCTTCGTCGAGTTCGTCGAGGCGGGGATCACCTGGAGCGACGAGCTGCTCGCGGTCGCGGAGGAGTACCTCGCCCCGCTCAAGGCGGCGGGAGTCGACACCGTGGTGCTCGGTTGCACGCACTACCCGCTCCTCCGCGGCGCCATCGCCTACGTGATGGGGCCCGACGTGCGGCTCGTCTCGAGCGCGGAGGAGACGGCGCTCGACGTCTACCGGACGCTCGTTGCGCACGGACTGCAGCGCACCTCCTCGTCCCCGCCCACCTACCGCTGGGAGGAGACGGGCACGAGCGACTTCGTGCGCCTCGCCCGCCGCTTCCTCGGCCCCGAGGTCTCGAGTGTCGACCTCGTCGAGACCGGCACCATCAATCTGCGCGAGCTCGACCGGGCCGCGCACCCCGACCGAGAGAGAACAGAGTGACCGAGAGCACCGCACCCACGACCCGTCCGCGTCGAGACGGCCGAGCCGTCGACGAGCTGCGCCCCGTCACCATCGAGCGCGGCTGGAGCAAGCAGGCCGAGGGCTCGGCGCTGATCTCCTTCGGTCACACCCGCGTGCTCTGCACCGCGAGCTTCACCAACGGCGTTCCGCGCTGGTTGCAGGGCAAGGGCAAAGGCTGGGTCACGGCCGAGTACGCGATGCTGCCGCGTGCCACCGACTCCCGGATGGACCGTGAGTCGGTCAAAGGCAAGGTGGGGGGCCGGACCCACGAGATCTCGCGCCTGATCGGCCGCAGCCTCCGGGCCGTCGTCGACACCAAGGCGCTGGGTGAGAACACGCTCGTGATCGACTGCGACGTGCTCCAGGCCGACGGAGGCACGCGGACCGCCGCGATCACGGGCGCCTACGTCGCGATGGCCGATGCCATCGAGTGGGCGCGCGGCAAGAAGTTCGTCGGTCAGAAGGCGGTGCCGCTCATCGACAGCCTCTCGGCGGTCTCGGTCGGCATCGTCGACGGCGTCCCCCTGCTCGACCTCGCCTACACGGAGGACGTGCGCGCCGAGACCGACATGAACGTCGTCGTCACCGGTCGTGGTCTGTTCGTCGAGGTGCAGGGCACGGCCGAGGGTGCCCCCTTCGACCGTCGTGAGCTCGACGCGCTGCTCGACCTCGCCGTCGGCGGTGCTGCAGACCTGGCGCGATTCCAGGCGGAGGCGCTCGCCGCGCAGCCGCGTCCGTGAGCCTGGAGCTGGTGCTCGCCACCCACAACGCGGGCAAGGTCGAGGAGTTCCGCTCGATGCTTGCGGGCGCGCTGCCCGGAGTCGGGGTGCGCGCCTACGACGGCCCCGAGCCGGTCGAGGACGGCATCACCTTCGCCGAGAACGCGCTGATCAAGGCGCGCGCGGCGGCGGCTCACACCGGCCTGGTCGCGCTCGCCGACGACTCCGGGCTCTGCGTCGACGTGCTGGGAGGCGCGCCCGGGATCTTCTCGGCGCGCTGGTCGGGTCGTGCTCACGACGCGACGGCGAACCTCGAGCTCCTGCTCGCGCAGCTGGTCGACGTCAGGCCCGAGCACCGCGGCGCGCACTTCGTCTGCACGATCGCGGTCGTGGTGCCCGACTCCGTGCTGCCCGGGGGCAAGGAGATGATCGTCGAGGGACGCTGGGAGGGAGCGATCGCGACCGCACCGCGCGGCGCGAACGGCCACGGCTACGACCCGGTGTTCCTCCCTGAGGCCGGGGTGGTGACCGCCGCCGAGCTCACTCCCGAGCAGAAGAACGCGCAGAGCCACCGTGCTCGCGCCTTCACCGCCGCCCGCGAGGCCCTCGCTCAGCTGTCGGCACGCCTCTGACCCCCGCCCGCCCGCCCGCCGCGAGATGCCACTTATGAGCTCGCGCGTCGGCGTGTCGCGCTCATAAGTGGCATCTCGCGGGAGAGGCGTCAGGCGCGAGGGTGCTTGTCGTCGAGCGTCTCGGGGTCGAGCACGTAGGCGCTCGCCTCGGAGGCGTCCGTCCCCTTGTCGTTCGCGAGCTTCGCCCTGCGCTGCTGGCGGAAGAAGTGGAACAGCGTCGGCACGAGCGCGAGCAGCACCGCACCGATGAGGATCACGTCGATGTAGTGCGACACGAACGCGGCGACAGGCGGGATGAAGGCGAGAAGCCAGCCGAGGAGAGTTACGCCGCTTCCCCAGATCAGCGCGCCGATCAGGTTGTACAGGCTGTATCTGCGGTAGTTCATGTGAGCGACGCCGGCCGCGATCGGAGCGAAGGTGCGCACGATCGGCACGAAACGCGCGAGGATCACCGCGAACCCGCCGAAGCGCTCGAAGAACGCGTTGGTGCGCTTCACGTTCTCGATGCTGAAGAAGCCCGACTCCTTGCGCTCGAAGATGCGCGGACCGGCCTTGTGTCCGATCAGGTAGCCGACCTCACCCCCGAGGAACGCCGAGAGGCCGATGGCGAGGCAGATCAGCCAGATCGGCACGCCCAAGCCGCCCTGAGAGGCGTTCTCGTGCGCGAGGAGACCCGTGATGATGAGCAACGTGTCGCCGGGGAAGAGGAAGCCGATGAGCAGCCCCGTTTCGGCGAAGACGATCAGGCAGACCACGAGCACGCCCCACGGTCCGAAGGAGGTGAGGATCGTCTCCGGATCGAGCCAGGGGATCAGGGCGGCGTGGTTCAACGGTTCTCCAGTCGTCGACGGTGCCGCTCAGCGTACCGGGCCGCCCCGTCGGAATCGGCGCGGGTGCCCGACCGGCCACGGCTCGCTCCGCTCGGTCGACGCCGACTCCTTCGCCGAGGAACGCGTCGGCCGAAGGGTTCTTCGTAACGACACTGTCGTGCGGAAGGAGGGACTCGAACCCTCACGCCTTTCGGCACAGGAACCTAAATCCTGCGTGTCTGCCATTTCACCACTCCCGCGTGCGGCCTCCAGCTTAGGAGGCGGTCGCCCGCCGGCGCGGCACGTATCGCGGGATCCAGCGGGCTAGTGCGCCGGCGCCCGCGAGGCCCAGCGCGCCCATCCCGACCGCGGCGAACGGCAGCGAGATCGCGGCGGTCAGCAGCGACAGCAGCACCGGAGCCGCCGCCCCTCCCGCGTCGGCGGTGAAGCGGAACGCGCCGAGGAACGGGGCAGGATCCTCCGCTGGAGCCAGATCCGCGCCGATCGTCATGAGAATGCCGGAACCGATCCCGTTGGCCATCGCGAGGACGCAGGCGATCCCGATGAACCACGGCACCGGATCCGCGCTGAACAGCGAGAGGGCGAGGGCGATGTGTCCCGCTCCGAGCCCGATCATCGACGGAATCGCCGTCGCGCCTCGGCCGAAGCGATCCATCAGGGCGCCGCCGAAGTAGAACAGGGCGAAGTCGAGCGCCCCGGCGACGCCGATGATGATCGCCGTGTCGGTCTCGGCGAGGCCGATGCTCACCGCCCAGAGCGGAAGGATCAGCGTGCGACTCCCGCGCAGCGCGCCGATCACCGCCGCTCCCGAGCCCATCCGGGCCAGCACGCCGCGGTGGTCGCGCAGGGTGCGCACGAGGCCCGCGGACGACTCCGGCGCGAGCGAGGTCGGCGCCTCGCCGCTCGCGGCCTGCGCGCGGCGCAGCACCGTCGCCGGGTCGGGCACGAGCAGCAGCACGACGACCGCGGCCAGGCAGCAGACGATGTGCACCCAGAACACCGACTCGACCGAGCCAGTGAGGTGCACGACGCCGGCCGCGAGGAACGGGCCGGCGAGCCAGCCGGCGCGGAAGACTCCCGCCAGCGAGCTCAGCGCCCGTGCCCGGTGACTGATGGGCACGAACGAGGTCATGAACGCGTGCCGTGCCAGGGCGAACACGGCCGTCGCCAGCCCGATGACGAAGACGCCCACCGTCAGTCCGACCCACGAGGTCGAGAGAAGGCACACCACGAGCCCGAGGATCGACGCCCCCGAGGCCGAGAGCATCGCGCCGCGCTCGCCGATCCGCGAGACGATCCAGCCGCTCGGGATGTCGCCCGCGAGCTCGCCGATCATGATCATCCCCGCCACGAGCCCCGCGAGCGCGAGGGTTGCGCCGAGGTCGCCCGCTGCGGCCGGGAGGAGCGGGATGATCGCGCCCTCGCCGATCGAGAACAGCAGCGTCGGGAGGAAGGTGGACAGCAGCAGGGGACCGACGGGGAACGGGCGCGAGGGGGAGGCGGTCACCATCCCCAGAGTACGCCCGGCTCCCAGACCCCTGTCCGGGCCCCCGGTAGTCTGGGGGAACCATGCTGGACAACGACTTCACCGAGCAGATCACTGCTCTCCGCTCCACCTTCTCCGACATCCGAGCCGTCATCGACGTCGAGGGGCTCCGCGCGAAGATCGCCGAGTTGAGCGAGCAGGCAGGCGCCCCCGACCTGTGGGACGACACCGACGCCGCACAGAAGATCACGAGCGCTCTGAGCCACCGCCAGTCTGAGCTGGCTCGCATCACGTCGATCGAGCGGCGCCTCGACGACCTCGAGGTGCTCGTCGAGATGGCCAACGAGGCCGAGGACGCCGAGTCGGAGCAGGAGGCGATCGCCGAGCTCACCGCCCTGCAGAAGGTGATGGGCGAGCTCGAGGTGCAGACGCTGCTCGACGGCGAGTACGACGACCGCCCTGCGGTCGTGACGATCCGCGCCGGCGCGGGCGGAGTGGACGCCTCCGACTTCGCCGAGATGCTGATGCGCATGTACCTGCGCTGGGCCGAGAAGCACAAGTACACCGCGACGGTCATGGACGCGAGCTACGCGGAAGAGGCCGGCATCAAGTCGGCGACCTTCGAGATCGACGCGCCCTATGCCTTCGGCACGCTCTCCGTCGAGGCGGGCACGCACCGCCTCGTGCGGATGAGCCCCTTCGGTGCCGCGGGCAAGCGCCAGACATCCTTCGCCGCGGTCGAGGTCATCCCGTTGATGGAGGAGGCCGGCGCGGTCGAGATCCCCGACAGCGACATCCGGGTCGACGTCTTCCGATCCTCCGGGCCCGGCGGTCAGTCGGTCAACACCACCGACTCCGCGGTGCGTATCACCCACCTCCCCACGGGGACGGTCGTGTCGATGCAGAACGAGAAGAGCCAGATCCAGAACCGTGCGGCGGCCATGCGCGTCCTGCAGTCGCGGCTCCTGCTGATCCAGAAGGAGCAGGAGGCGGCGACCAAGAAGGAGCTGGCCGGGAACATCACGGCGAGCTGGGGCGACCAGATGCGCAGCTACGTGCTCGCGCCGTACCAGATGGTCAAGGACCTCCGCACCGACCATGAGGTCGGCAACCCCTCGCACGTCTTCGACGGCGACATCGACGGCTTCATCGCCGCGGGGATCCGCTGGCGGAAGTCGGCCTGATCATCGCGCGTCTCGACGCGCCGCGGTCCGTCTCGGCCGACTCTTCGGGATCGTCGCTTACCCTCGTACCGACATGATTCGCTTCGACAACGTCTCCAAGCAGTATCGCGGCGGCACGAGACCCGCCCTCAACGCCATCGACCTCGAGATCCTCCGGGGCGAGTTCGTCTTCCTCGTCGGCGCCTCCGGCTCCGGCAAGTCGAGCTGTCTGCGGCTGATCCTCAAGGAGGAGCGTCCCTCCTCCGGGTCGATCCACGTGCTCGGGCAGAACCTCGGCAAGATCTCGAGCCGCAAGGTCCCGTACTTCCGCCGCAACATGGGCGTGGTGTTCCAGGACTTCCGCCTGCTGCCGAACAAATCGGTCTTCGACAACGTCGCGTTCAGCCTCCAGGTCATCGGCAAGTCGAAGGGCTACATCCAGGAGGCGGTGCCGGACACGCTCAAGATGGTCGGCCTCGCGGGGAAGGCCTCGCGCCTCCCGCACGAGCTCTCGGGAGGCGAGCAGCAGCGCGTCGCCATCGCTCGCGCGGTCGTCAACAAGCCCGCGGTCCTGCTCGCCGACGAGCCCACCGGAAACCTCGACCCGACGACGAGTGCCGGGATCATGGCGCTCCTCGAGCGGATCAACGCCGGCGGCACGACGGTCATCATGGCCACCCATGAGGCGGGCATCGTCGATCAGATGAAGCGCCGCGTGATCGAGCTCTCCGCGGGCAGCATCATCCGCGACGAGAGCCGCGGAGGCTATGGCCAGACCGAGAGCATCACGGTCGTGCACGACGGTGTCGTCGTGGTCGCGGCCGACGACCACCAAGTGGCGGCTCCGATCACGGCCGCCGTGCCGGTGATCATCGACAGTGAGCTCGCCCCCGCCGAGGTGCCGGACGTCGACCTCCGCCAGGCCCCCGCGGCCCAGGCGCAGCGATTCCCTCAGACGGCGCCGCAACCCCGCATCCCGGAGGGCCGCCGTTCGGCGGCAGCGCCCGAACAGCCCACGCCGCCCGCGCCCGAGGCCGCCCCGCAGGCCCACGCCCCGCGCGTCGAGCTGCAGAGCCAGACCGGACCGATCTACCTCCCCGCCGACACCGGCGCGCTTCCCGAGGAGTCACTTGCGGCTCGCCTCGGCCTCCGTGCGCCGGCGGCGCAGGGCGAGGAGAACGGTGACGACCAGCAGAACGTAGGACCCGTCAAGTGAGATTCGCACTGATCTGGTCGGAGGTCGCGAGCGGCCTGCGACGCAACGTCTCCATGGTCGTCTCGGTGATCCTGGTCACCTTCATCTCGCTGACCTTCGTGGGCACGGCGATCCTGCTCCAGATGCAGATCGGCCAGATGAAGAACTTCTGGTATGACAAGGCCCAGGTCGCCGTGTACATGTGCACCGCCACCTCCGGCGGCTCGAACTGCAACGGCTCCGACGCCACGAAGGAGCAGATCGACGCAGTCCAGGCGCAGCTCGACGGTCCGACCCTCTCGCCCTACATCGATCGCTCGTACTTCGAGAACCACGACCAGGCGTTCGCGAACTTCCAGCAGCAGTTCGCCGGCAACCCGGTCGCCGAGTACGTCACTCCCGATCTGCTCAACCAGACCTTCTGGATCAACCTCAAGAACCCGACGCAGTCGGAGGTGATCGTCGAGAGCCTGTCGAACGTCTCGGGGGTCGAGAGCGTCACCGACCAGCGGCGCTACCTCGACCAGATCTTCTCGATTCTCAACGCCGCGAGCTACACGGCCATCGGCATCGCGGTGCTCATGCTCGTGGCCGCCGTGCTCCTCATCGCGACGACGATCCGCCTCTCGGCGTTCTCGCGCAGACGGGAGTTGGGCATCATGCGCCTCGTGGGAGCCTCGAACCGGTTCATCCAGACCCCGTTCATCCTCGAGGGGGTGTTCGCCGCCTTGATCGGGTCGATCCTCGCGGGAGTGGCGGTGGTGGCCATCGTGCAGTTCTTCGTCCAGGGCTTCTTGGCGTACCGCATCCCACTCACCTCGTTCGTCGGGCTCGACGACGCGTTGCTGGTGGTGCCGATCCTCGTCGTGGTGGGCATCGTACTCGCGGCCGTCTCGGCCAACGTCGCGATCGCGCGCTACCTCCGGGTCTGATCGCCGCCTCCGACCGGAGCGTATACTGGTGGGCTGCCCCGATCGGGGTGGCCCATCAGTCGTTTTCGGAGAGGATCCGTCGTGCCCAGAGAGCAGGGTCAGAAGGTCGTCGCGACCAACCGTAAGGCGCGTCACGACTACCTCATCGAGGACACCTACGAGGCCGGCCTCGTCCTGACCGGTACCGAGGTGAAGTCGCTGCGCGCCGGCCGTGCCTCCCTGGTCGACGGCTACGCCTTCGTCGATGGCGGCGAGGCCTGGCTCGACGCCGTGCACATCAACGAGTGGGCGCAGGGGACGTGGACCAACCATCCGCCCCGCCGAAAGCGCAAGCTGCTGCTGCACAAGGCGCAGATCCTCAAGATCCACAACAAGGTCAAGGAGGGCGGCTACACGTTGATCCCGCTCTCGCTCTACTTCAGCGACGGCAAGGCAAAGGTCGAGCTGGCCGTCGCGAAGGGCAAGAAGGATTACGACAAGCGCCAGGTGCTGCGGGAACGTCAGGACCGTCGCGAGGCTGACCGCGCGATGGCCACACGCCGGCGCCTGGGCGAGTAGAGCCGCACCGTCTTCAGCGGAGGTGCCCGGTCGGGCCGGCGCGCACGTCGCCCGACGGCTGCGGCGCAAGCCTCTCCGGCATCTGTCGCTCTTTGCGACACTGGAGAGTGTGACCTCCTCCGACGCGCGACAGCCTGCCCCCGCGAGCGGCATCGACGACCGCTCCCGTTGGCGTGCCTTCGCCGTCGCGGTGTCCGTCGCCGCCATCACGATTCTCGACCTGTCGAAGGTCAATGTCGGATTGCCCTCGATCGAGAAGTCTCTGTCGGCGGATGCGAGCCAGTTGCAGCTCATCGTCGCGGGCTACGCACTGGCGTTCGGGCTCGCGCTCGTGCCGTCGGGCCGACTCGGCGATCTCCGCTCCCGGCGGCTGCTGTTCCTCATCGGTCTGTCGGCCTTCACGGTCACGAGCCTCCTCTGCGCGCTCGCGCCGAGCATCGAGGTGCTCGTGGTGGTGCGCTTCCTGCAGGGCGTGGCCGCGGGCATTCAGATGCCGCAGGTCCTCGGGCTGGTGCAGCAGCTGTTCACGGGAGCCGCGCGGGCACGCGCCTTCGGCGTCTTCGGCGCCACCGTCGGCGTCGCCACCGCGTTCGGGCCGACTCTGGGCGGGCTGCTGATCGCCGTGGGCGGTGAGCAAGACGGCTGGCGCTTGTTGTTCTGGATGAACATCCCGCTCGGGATCGCGGCCTTCGTCTTCGCCTGGCGTCTCCTCCCCAAGCGGCAGAATGCACCGACCGGCGACACCTCGCTCGACCCGGTGGGACTGCTCCTTCTCGCGGTCGCGATCTTCGCGTTCATGCTGCCGTTCCTGCTCACGACCGGCTCCTCCAGCGACTCTCCCTACCGCTGGTTCTGGCTCGCGCTCGCGGCGGTCGCCGCGGCCGCCTTCGTGCGGTGGGAGGCGCGCTACGCGGCCCGGGGGCGCACTCCGATGATCGACTTCCGCATCTTCCGCACCAGCTCGTACCGCAACGGCATTCTGGTGGCCACGTCCTACTTCGCGGCGATACCGGCGACCTTCCTGCTCACGACGCTGTTTCTCCAACAGGGGTTAGGCCTCGCGCCCGTCTTCGCGGGCATGGTGAGTATTCCGTTCGCCCTGACCTCGGCGATTTCGGCGTGGTACGGCGGCAAGCTGGTGCAGCGCTACGGCCGGGCGCTGGTCGTCCTCGGAATCGTGCTCGTGGTAGCGGGCTTCAGCCTCGTCCTCCTCGCTGCCGAGACTCTGCCCGCCGACACGGCCGCCTACGGCATGGGAGCCGCGATGCTCGTCGCCGGAGCGGGCGGCGGCTTCGTCGTGTCACCGAACCAGACGCTCACGCTCGCCGAGATTCCGCCGGCGCAGGGCGGGGTGGCCGGCTCGGTGGGCCAGCTCGGCCAGCGGGTGGGGACCGCGGTCGGAACGGCATGTGCCTCCGCCGTCTTCTTCGCCACACTCGCGAGTGAGCAGGGCATGGCAGAGGGTCTCACCCAGTATCACGACGCGTTCCGACACGGCTACTTCGTCACCCTGGGCCTGATCGCCCTCGCGCTCGTGCTCGGGCTGCTCGATCTACGTCGTCGTCGGGTCTCGGCGCGCGAGGCGCGGTAGACTGAAGTCGCAACTCCATAGTGTGCGACGACGACCCACTCCTCCGGCTCCCGAGCCGGCGAGTGATCGCGGGGATGATCGGTTTCGACATTGCCTGCGAAACTGCGAGAAGCGGGTCGAGGATTCAGGGTTATCTCGTTAACGATCTCTGAAAAACAATAGGTGCCGAACACAAGCGCACCGACTTCGCTCTCGCTGCCTAAGCCAGAGTAGATAGTCCGTCAGCCCGTGGGTGTGTCCTCGCCCCGGATCCTGGCGTCATCAAGAGGACTTGCTGCGTCGTTACGCCTGAGGGCGACGCGGGACGTGCACTCGGGCTGGGCCCGTCGACCGATGCGCCAGTGGTAACGGTCGGGGCCGAGCAGAACGCTCTCACTGGCTACACCCGTAGAAGGCGCAGAATCACAGCGATGGACGGGGGTTCGATTCCCCCCATCTCCACCCTCGGTCGTCGTCGCACCTGTGAAGTCTTCTTCGTCTCCGAAGCGCGCGTCAGGCGCGCTGTGCGGGCACGCCGAGGGCGGGCAGTACGACGTGGTCGACGAGTTCGGCCACGGTGTCGCGATCGAGACCGCGTTTGCGCAGCGTCACGCTGCCGAAGGCCGCAGTCGGCACGATGTCGGCGATCAGCCGCACGTGGACCTCGGGAGAGATCGCTCCTTTCGCCTGCCACCGCTCGATCACCGCGATCAGGGCATCCACAGGAGGTCCGCCGATCACTCGGTAGGCGGCCTCGAAGAGCTGAGGATCGCGACCGATCTCGCTCAGGACGCTCGCGAGGACGAGGCCAGAGCGGTCTCCCGAGTCGGCGAAGTGCAGGGCAGCGCCGAGGAGATCCTCGCGGAGGTTTCCGGTGTCAGGGGTCTCCTGCGCGTGCTGGGTGGCGCGGACGGCGGCGACGACAAGCTCTGGCTTCGTGGTCCAGCGGCGGTAGATCGCGGACTTGCCGCAACGGGCGCGGCTCGCGACGGCGGCGATCGTCGTCCCTGCGTACCCGCGGTCGACGAGCAGCTCCTGCGTCGCGGTGAGGATGCTGTGCTCGACCCCGGGATCGCGGGGTCGGCCTGCTGGGGCCGGGCTCTGCTCTATCGGCATGGAACGATGGTAACTTCCGGTTCTCTGCAGTACCGTATGTCCTATTACGGTACCGATTGGAACCGTAAAAGGATGCGCTCCGCATGAGCGCTGATCGAAGGGCACATGATGACCGCTTCGCTGCCACGCCAGGACTCTCGCTCCCGAGTGCGGACCACACTTCTTCTTGCGGGCGCCGGGGTGATCGCCATCGCGGTCAACGCCGCCATCGCAGCGGCCGCCATCACGCTCGGCGCGCCCAGCGGCTACGGGCCGCTGACCGTCCCCGCGAACGCACTCCTCACCATCGTTGGTCTCGCGATCGGGTGGGTGGGCTGGCTCTTCGTCCAGTCCCGCTCGCGGAATCCGCGCCGAACGCTGATGGTTCTCGTCCCGCTGGTGACGCTCCTGTCGTTCGTTCCCGACATCCTGCTGCTCGCGGTGCGATTCGTCCCCGGCACGAACGCGCCCGCCGTCATCGCCCTGATGCTGATGCACCTCGTCGTCGTCGCGTGCGCCGTCCCTGCCTACTGGCTCGCCTCGCGGGAGCGGGCGCACCGCAACTGACGTCGTCTCGGCCACGGGCGCCCCGTGCGGCGTCCGCCCCTCTCACCGGGCGGCGCCCGCGAAGCTCCCTCTCGTGGAGTCGAGCGCAGGGTCGTGCACGGCGCACACGATCGTGCGGTCGCCGTGCCGCCAGCTGACGGACGAGGGGACGAGCGCGCGATACTCCAGCGCCGAGTCCCCGTAGGCGATTCCCATCACCGCGCCGAATTCGGGCTCGCACCCCGCATCGGCTTGCGCCAGGAGGGTGTTGCGGCTCGTATAGTCGTCGCCCGACTGCACGAAGGTGTGGAAGACCTCGAGGGCGTGCTCCTGGTCACAGGGCACGAGCTCGACGTCGGCCACGCGAGCCTCGGCCGGGTCGCGGAGGCAGTCGCCGCGGCGCAACGAGAACGCGTCGCTGCTGCCCGCGGTGACGACGGCTCCCGCCTCGTCGCGCACCGCCTCCGGAGCGCCCGCGCCGGCGAGGGAGGTGCAACCGGCGAGCGGGAGCGCGAGCGTCGCGACCAGAACCAGCACGACGCGACGCATCATCGCCGGGCCACGATGGAGAGCACCTGCTCGTGCAGCACGCCGTTGGTCGCCAGGGAGCTGCCATGCCAGGGGCCGGGCTCCCCGTCGGCCGAGGTGAAACGCCCGCCCGCCTCCTCGACTACGGGCACGAGCGCGGCGAGGTCGTACGGCTTGACGTCGAACTCGCCCGCCCCATCGAGGAGCCCCTCGGCGACGAGCATGTAGGGCCACGCGTCGCCGTAGGCGCGGTCGCGCCACACCGAGTCGGCGAGGAGGAGCAGCTGGTCGAGGCGGCCCGCTCCCGCCCACTGCTGGATGCTGTTGTAGCTGAAGGTCGCGTCGGCCAGCTCGGCCACTCCCGAGACACGCAGGCGCCGAGGCTCCTCCGTCGCGGGGAGCGCCGTGCTCCACGCACCCGACCCCTTCGCCGCCCACCACCGCTGACCGAGGGCGGGGGCCGACACGACGCCGACCACGGGCACGCCGTCGACCGCGAGCGCGATCAGCGTCGCCCAGATCGGCACTCCGCGGAGGAAGTGTGCGGTCCCGTCGATCGGGTCGAGGATCCATTGGCGCGAGGCGTCGCCCGACGTGCCGAACTCCTCGCCGAGGATCGCATCGTCGGGGCGCTCCGTCTCGAGGAGGGAGCGAATCGCCTCCTCGACGGCACGGTCGGCGTCGGTGACGGGAGTGCGGTCGAGTTTGGTGTCGACGACGAGGTCGATCGCGCCGAAGCGCTCGCTCGAGATCGCGTCGGCCGCGTCGGCGAGGCGGAGGGCGAGGCGGAGGTCGTCGTCGAAGCGAGGGTCGTCGGAGCGGAGGATCACGGGATCACGATACCGACGGGCTGCCGCACGCTGGCGATTTGACGAACCGGGGGGAGTCGCTGGTAATGTGACTCCTCGGTTCGGCATGCACTTCGCGCCGGCGCCAACGCACCTCTAGCTCAATCGGCAGAGCAACTGACTCTTAATCAGTGGGTTCTCGGTTCAAGTCCGAGGGGGTGCACCAACCCGCCCCGCACCTCCTCGAGGTACGGGGCTTTGTTGTCGTACGTGGAGACGTCGGTGCGGCTCGTGTCGCTCGTGGCGCCGTGATCGGCGACGGTCGACATCGCGATGCTCCGGGCGAGCCCGTCGGCCGCGGCGGATCGTCGATCGGCGAAGGCCTGAGATCACCGGCGGGCCGTCGACGGTGCGGCGGGAACGCCGCCTGGGCATCCGCACGGTGTCCGGCGCAGAACGTCGCTTGCGCGTGGAGCGCGTGGAACGCTGTCTGTTCGCTACCGCATCCCCGCCGATTCCTCTTCTACCGAAAGGACCGCCGTGCCCGAAGACGTCCTCCCCGAGATCGGCTCCGTCGCGCTCGCCGTCGTCATCGCGGTCGTGATCGCCGTCGTGGCGACCGCCGCGGTCGCCCTTGCGTTCCGCTCGATCGGCAAGCGCAGAACCTGGGCGCGCCTGCTCATCCGGCGCCTGCGCATCCCGTTCCGCGTGCTGCTGCTGACCATCGCGATATGGGTGGCGCTGGCGGTGACCGCCTCCGGCGACACCTGGCCGACCCTCCTCGACCGCGTGTTCCAGATCGCGACGATCGGCGCGGCCGCGTGGGTCGTCGGCGCGCTCTTCGTGTTCGTCGAGGACCTGGGAGCCGAGCGCTACCGCACCGACACGGCCGACAACCGGCGCGCGAGACGCCTCCGCACGCAGATGACGATCATCCGGCGCGTGGCCGTCGCCGCCGTCGTCGTGATCGCGATCGGCGCCTCGCTCCTCACCTTCCCGGAGGCGCGCACAGCGGGGGCGAGTGTCCTCGCCTCGGCGGGTGTGCTCTCGATCGTCGCGGGCCTCGCGGCACAGTCGAGCCTCACGAACATCTTCGCGGGGATGCAGCTCGCCTTCAGCGATGCGATCCGCCTCGACGATGTGGTGATCGTCGAGAACGAGTGGGGTCGGATCGAGGAGATCACGCTGACCTACGTCGTCGTGCACCTGTGGGACGACCGCCGCCTGGTCCTGCCCACCAACTACTTCACGACCCAGCCGTTCCAGAACTGGACTCGCACGGGCTCCGAGCTGCTCGGCGCGGTGGAGCTCGACCTCGACTGGCGGGTGAGTCCCGAGCAGATGCGCGAGGAACTGCACCATGTGCTCGAGGAGACCGAGCTGTGGGACGGGCGGACGAGCGTGCTCCAGGTGACGGACGCGACCGGAGGATTCGTGCGCATCCGCGTGCTCGTGACCGCCAAGGACGCGCCGACGCTCTTCGACCTGCGGTGCTACGTGCGTGAGCGCCTCGTGTCGTGGCTGCACGAGAACGACCCTGTGGCCCTGCCGCGCCAGCGCGTCGAGCTGGAGCAGGAGCCGCCCCGGACGCCTCCGCGCCGCCACCCCTCCTCGGCCCCTGACAATCTCTTCTCGGGCGATCAGGCCTCGGACGAGCGCGGTGCGCTCTTCACGGGGCTGATCGATCTGCGCGAGCCTCCTCAGCGCGACTGACCCCTCCGCGAGATGCCACTTGTGCGCGCGACACGCCGAGGGAGGCGCGCACAAGTGGCATCTCGCGGGGAGGCGTCAGAGGTGGGCGGCGATAGCGTCGGCCGCCTGGACGAGGGCGAGGTGCGAGAGGGCCTGCGGCGTATTGCCGGCGTGGCGGTGACCATCGACGTCGTACTCCTCCGAGAGCAGCCCGACGTCGTTGCAGAGGCCGACGAGGCGCTCCATGAGCGTCGTCGCGTCGTCGAGGCGCCCCGAGTAGGCGTACTGGCGCACGAGCCAGAACGAGCAGGCGAGGAACGGATGCTCCGAGCCGGCGAGGCCGTCGACCGACGACTCGGTGCGATAGCGGTGCAGGAGGCCCTCCTGCAGGAGGACGCGCTCCAACTCGGCGACCGTGCCGAGCATCCGAGGATCGTCGGCCTCGACGAAGCCGACCATCGGCAGCACGAGGAGGGAGGCGTCGACCTCGGTCGACCCGTACGACTGCACGAAGTGCCCACGGTCGGCATCGAAGCCCTGCGCCTGGATCTCGGCACGCACCTCCTCGCGCAGCCGCTCCCACGTCTCGACCGGGCCGGGAAGGCCGTTCTCGCGCACCGCGCGCACACCGCGATCGAGCGCCGCCCACACCATCACCCGGGAGTGCGTGAAATGGCGGGGTTCGCCGCGGATCTCCCAGATGCCGTTGTCCGGACGCTGCCAGTTCTCCTCCACGAAGCCCAACAGCGCGCGCTGGAGCGGCCACGAGAACTGAGTCTCGTCGACTCCGCCCTGGCGCGCCTCGTGCAGGGCCACCATCACTTCGCCGATCACGTCGGCCTGGTACTGGTCGACGGCGGCGTTGCCGATCCGCACAGGAGAGGCGCCGTCGTAGCCGGGCAGGCTCGCCATCGTGCGCTCGGGAAGGTCGCGCTCACCGGCGAGGCCGTACATGATCTGCACGTCCTCCGGGGCACCGGCGACCGCTCGCAGCAACCACGACCGCCACTTCTGCGCCTCCTTCTCGAAGCCGTGCGCCATGAGCGCCTGGAGGGTCAGCGACGCGTCGCGCAACCACACGTAGCGGTAGTCCCAGTTGCGGGAGCCGCCGAACTGCTCGGGGAGGGACGTGGTGGCCGCCGCCACGATGCCGCCGGTCTCGTCGTCGGTCAGGGCGCGCAAGGTGAGGAGCGAGCGGACCACGGCGTCGCGATGCGGCCCGTCGTAGCTGATCGACGAGGCCCAGGAGCGCCACCAATCGAGGGTGCGCTCGAGGGCCCGGTCGACGTCGAGCTTTTTGGGCGCCTTCTGGTGCGACGGGAACCACGTCATCGAGAGGTCGACTGTCTCACCCTCGGCGACGTCGAACTCGGCCGAGTGCACGTGGTCGGTCGCCGTGAGCCGCATGCCCCGCACCACGACGGCATCGGGACCGGCGACGGCGACGAGCATCGGATCCTCGTCCGTCCCTTCCTGGCGGACCCACGGCAGCGTGCGCGCGTAGTCGAAGCGGATCCGCAGCTCCTGCCGCAGCCGCACCGCGCCGTGGACGCCGCGCACCCGCCGCACCAGCTCGGGGCGCTCGTCGCGCAGCGGCATCACGTCGATCACCTCGACCACACCGCTCGGAGTCGTCCAACGTGTGACCAGCGCGAGCGTGTCGTCGAGGTAGTGGCGCTCGCTCGTTGCGTCGGCGTCTACCGGCCGCAGCGACCATCGCCCCTGGTCGTCGCCTCCCAGCAGCGCTCCGAAGACGGAGGCGGAGTCGAAGCGAGGCAGACAGAGCCAGTCGATGCCGCCGTCCCTCGAGACGAGAGCGGCGGTGCGACAGTCGGAGAGGACCGCGTAGTCCTCGATCGGGGAGACCATGCGGTGATCCTCTCAGCTGCGGCTGTGGCCTCCCAGTCAAGGCGGAGCGGCGATACGACGCTCGGTCATAGGGTGAGCGACATGTCACAGACGGTCTCGACCCTGCTCATCCTCGGTGCGACAGGGGATCTCTCCTCCCGTCTGCTCCTGCCCGCGGTGGGTCAGCTGGTGAGCCGGGAGTCGGATCGCAGGGTCGCTCTCGTCGGCGCCGGACGGGAGGACTGGACGCAGGAGCACTGGCGCGAGGTCCTCGCCTCCTCGTTCGGCACCGTCGACGCGAGCGGCGCCGCCGTCGAGGCGCTCGTGTCGGGCACCCGCTACCAGCAGGTCGACGTCACCGACCCGAAGGCGCTCGCCGCGCTGCTTCGGAGTTGCGAGGGACCCGTCGCGGTGTACTTCGCCCTGCCTCCCGCCATCGCTGCGAAGGCGTGCAGCGCGCTCTCTCCCCACGACCTCCCCGATGGGACCGTGCTCGCCCTGGAGAAGCCGTTCGGCACCGACGAGGCGAGCGCCCACACGCTCAACGAGCAGCTCGCGACACTCGTCCCCGAAGACCGCATCCACCGCGTCGACCACTTCCTCGGCCGAGCGACCGTGATGAACGTGCTCGGGCTGCGCTTCGCCAACCGGATCCTCGAGCCGTTGTGGAGCGCGGAGCACGTCGACAGCGTCGAGATCGTCTACGACGAGCAGCTGGGACTCGAGGGACGCGCCTCCTACTACGACGGCGCGGGGGCGCTCATCGACATGATCCAGAGCCACCTCCTCCAGGTGCTCGCGGTGATCGCGATGGAGCCGCCGTCGACACTGGACGCCGCCGATCTGCGCGACGCCAAGGCTGTCGTGCTGCGAGCCACCCGCCTGCGGGGCGACGACCCGACCGCCTCCTCCCGCCGCGCGCGCTACACCCGGGGCACGGTCGAGGGACGCGAGCTGCCGTCGTACACCGACGAGAAGGGTGTCGATCCGTCGCGCGAGACCGAGACCCTCGCCGAACTGACGGTCGAGATCGACAACAGGCGTTGGGCGGGTGTGCCCTTCACGCTGCGTTCGGGCAAGGCGCTCAAAGAGCGCAGGCGCGAGGTCGTCATCCGTTTCAAGCCCGTTCCGCACCTGCCTGCCGGCTTCCACGGCACAGCGGAGCCCTCGGTGCTGCGGCTCTTCCTGGCGCCCGACGAGATGGCGCTCGAGCTGAACATCAACGGCCCCGGCGATCCCTACTCGCTGGAGCGGGCCTCCCTCGAGGCGACTTTCGGCGAGGGGGAGCTGCTAGCCTACGGCGAGGTCATCTCGGGCATCCTCGACGACGATCCGTCCCTGTCGGTCCGCGGCGACGCGGCCGAGGAATGCTGGCGCATCGTGCAGCCGGCGCTCGACGCGTGGCATGCCGACCGGGTGCCGCTCGACGAGTACCCCGCGGGCAGCGAGGGACCGGAGGGATGGCCGAAGGCCTGAGCGCGCGGAGGCGCCGGGCGTCTCGAGCGCCCGCTCCTCAGCGGGAGACGGGAGCCGACGACTCGGGTACGGCCGGGTCGGCCCACACGGCGATCGGCTGAGGCTCCCAAGTGAGGGCCGCCGGCTCGACCGGGGGAGTCGACGCCCGCATGGCCGGAATTGCGTCGGTCACGGGAGCGGCCGTCTCGGGGACGCCTGCCCGGAGCTGCTCCTGCTGGATCGCGGCCGAGAGCTCGTGCGCGAGCGAACGGGCGAGCATCCCGTGGAAGATCGGATCGCGGTCGTCGTGGCTGCGACGCGTGACGACCCACGCTCCCTCCGCGCCGACGAAGGCGGCGAGACGCTCGTGCACCACCGCGAAGAGCTCGTCCTGGGTCAGAGCGGGAGCCGTGACCACCTGGGGCGCCGGCTGACGGCGCCTCAGACGAAACCTCATGTCGATCCCCGTTTCCCGCGCGATGAGCTGCGATGACCAGTGTCGCTGCACGGGCTCGTGCCGTCGCTCTGACACGCCGCGGGCGAGGTCACACGAGGCGCGATCAGCGCTTCGCGCCCCGCTGGTCGAGCTGCTTCGAGTCGTACGATACCGAGCCGAGGGCGACGGTCACCGAGATCGCCCAGCTGACCCACTGCAGCGCCAGGCGCCAGTCGCGCGGCCCCTTGCGCGTCGTCTGGAGGATGGACCAGCCTCCGACGATCGCGCTGATGACGCTGGAGTTGAGGATGAACTTGCGCATGCGAATGCCTCCCGTGGTTGCTCCGACGCTAGCGGGTGCGGCCGGCCGCGCGGCAACGGTTGACACGACGGCCGCGTTTCCCCGCTACGGTGAACCGCCACCGCTCTGGGGGCGACGATCCGAGAAGGACGGGAACGACATGCGCACGGCTGTGATCGGAGCGGCGCTGCTCGTCGTCGGTGCGATTGCCGTGGCCCTGGGCGTGCTTCCTCTGGAGGCGCTGGGCGAGCTCGTGGAGCGCACGGCACCGATCCTCGCGTTCGTCGTCGCCGTGACCGTGGTCGCCGAGCTCGCGTCGGAGGCGGGGGTGTTCACGGTCGTCGCCGAGCGCGCTGCCACGTGGGGGCGCGGACGGACCGCCGTTCTGTGGCTCCTCGTGGTCGCGATGGCCGTCGTGAGCACCGTGTTCCTCTCGCTCGACACGACCGCGGTGCTGCTCACCCCCGTCGTCGTGTTGCTCGCCGCCCACGTGCGCGTCTCGCCGCTGCCTTTCGCGATGGCGACCGTGTGGCTGGCGAACTGCGCCTCCCTGCTGCTCCCTGTCTCGAACCTCACCAATCTGCTCGCGGAGCGGAGCCTCGGCGTCGACGGACCCCTCGCCTTCGCGGCCCTGACCGCACTGCCCGCGCTGATCGCCGCCGCCGTCCCCGTGATCGTGCTCGCGGTGCGATATCGCCGCGAGCTGACCGGCCGCTACACTCCGGGCGAGCGGACTCCCGTCGAAGATCGCGTGCTCCTCCTCGGCGCGGGCGTCGTGGTGGCGCTCCTGCTGCCCGCCCTGGTCTCGGGGCTCGAGGTGTGGATCCCGGCCACCGTCGCCGCCCTCGCGCTCGTCGTGCTCTTCGCCGTCCGCCGGCCGTCCGCGCTGCGGCCCTCCCTCCTGCCATGGCAGCTCGTCGTCTTCGCGGCAGGGCTCTTCGTGGCCATGGAGGCGGCACATCAGCTGGGCCTGGGTGCGGCGCTCGCCGTGGTCGCGGGCGAGGGCAGCGGAGTCGGCGATCTGCTGCGCCTCTCGGGCTCGGGCGCGATCGCGGCGAACCTCGTCGACAACCTGCCCGCATATCTTGCGCTCGAGCCCGTCGCTGCCGATCCGTTGCGGCACGTCGCGTTGCTGATCGGTGTCAACGCCGGCCCCCTGATCACTCCGTGGGCCTCGCTCGCGACGCTCCTCTGGCACCAGCGCCTCACCGCGCTCGGCGTGCACATCTCGTGGCGCCAGTACGCGCTCCTCGGGCTCGTCGCCGTGGTGCCGACGGTGGGAGGCGCGACCCTCGCGCTCGCCCTCGTGCACGGCTGACGCGCACCTCCCGTTCGGGGTCGGCTGGTAGCCTCGCGGCGTAAGAAGACGGCTCGACCGACGATGGGGACGACCATTTCCGCCCACTCCGCTTCCCGTTCCTCCGACGCTCCGAACGCCTCCGACCCGAACCCGTCGACGCAGGCGCGCAATGCCTTCGTGGTGGTCTCGAACCGCCTCCCGGTCGACCGCGTCGTGGCCGCCGACGGCACCGCCCTGTGGAAGACCTCGCCCGGTGGCCTCGTGACCGCGCTCGAGCCCGTCATGCGGGCGAACGAGGGCGCCTGGGTGGGCTGGCCCGGCGTCGCCGACGAGGAGGTGGCGCCGTTCGAGAACGACGGCGTCCTCATCGTGCCGGTCAGGCTCAGCGCCCAGGAGCTCGAGGACTACTACGAGGGCTTCTCGAACGACACCCTCTGGCCGCTCTACCACGACGTGATCGCGCCTCCCACGTACCACCGCGACTGGTGGGAGGCGTACGTGCGCGTCAACCGGCGCTTCGCCGAGACCGCCGCCGAGGTCACGGAGGAGAACGGCGTGGTCTGGGTGCAGGACTACCAGTTGCAGCTCGTGCCGAAGATGCTGCGCGAGCTCCGGCCCGACATCACGATCGGCTTCTTCAACCACATCCCGTTCCCGCCGTACGGGATCTTCGCGCAGCTCCCGTGGCGCAAGCAGATCGTCGAGGGCCTGCTCGGCGCCGACGTCATCGGCTTCCAGCGTCAAGGAGACGCGGGCAGCTTCCTGCGCGCCGTCCGGCGGCTGCTCGGCTACGACACTCGCAGCACCGTGGTGGAGGTGCCGGTCGAGGACGACGCGGTGGGTGGCACGAGGAGGGTCAACCGCTCGCGGCGCGGGGCGAGCGTGCGCCCCGTGGTCGCCCGCCACTTCCCGATCTCGATCGACTCCTCCGCGTTCGAGGCAATGGCGCGCACGCCAGAGATCCAGGCGCGGGCACGTCAGATCCGTGCCGAGCTCGGCGACCCCGAGACGGTGATGCTCGGCGTCGACCGCCTCGACTACACCAAGGGCATCGGCCACCGTTTGAAGGCGTTCGGCGAGCTGCTCGCCGACGGCCGCCTCTCCTCCGAGGACGCCGTGCTGGTGCAGGTCGCGAGCCCCAGCCGTGAACGCGTCGACACGTATCGGCAACTGCGAGACGACATCGAGCTGCAGGTCGGGCGCATCAACGGCGACTATTCGACCCTCGGGCACCCCGCGATCAGCTACCTGCACCACGGCTATCCACGAGAAGAGATGGTCGCCCTCTACCTCGCGGCCGACGTCATGCTCGTGACGGCGCTCCGCGACGGGATGAACCTCGTCGCCAAGGAGTATGTCGCCTCCCGCTTCGACAACGACGGCGTGCTCGTGTTGAGCGAGTTCACGGGCGCGGCCGACGAGCTCAAGCAGGCCGTGCAGGTCAACCCGCACGACATCGCCGGCCTCAAGGACGCGATCGAGGCCTCCGTGCGGATGCCCCGCCCCGAGCGCGCGCGCAGGATGCGGGCACTGCGCCGTCGCGTGCTCGAGAGCGACGTCACCCGCTGGTCAGAAGCCTTCCTCGCGTCGCTCACCGAGCACGCCGCCGGGCAGCAGCTCGATGTGCACCCGGCCGCGCGAGGCGCGGAGGCGCCACGGGGCCAGGAGGCGGAGCACCGCGCGGACGCCGACCGCGGCCAGGAGGCCCAGGCGCGGGAGATCGAGACGCAGGAGGCGGAGGGGCGATGAGCGACGGCGTGCCCGATCGCCTCCGGACGGCGCTGCGCGAGCTCGCCGCGACCGATCGCCTCCTTGTCGCCCTCGACTTCGACGGCACCCTCGCACCCGAGGTCGACGACCCCGCGCGTGCCCGCGCGCTCCCGGAGGCGCGAGACGCGGTGCTGCGGCTGCTCGCCCTGCCGGCCACGCGCGTCGCGCTTGTCTCCGGGCGTGCGCTCGGGAGTCTCGAGGAGGTGGCGCAGCTGCCCGACGAGGCGTTGCTCGTCGGCTCGCACGGCATCGAGATCCGTCTCGACCCCTCCGAGGATGCGGTGCAGCTCGACGACGACGAGCTGGTGCGCGTCGGAGTGCTCGAGGACGTGCTGAAGGGCATCGCGCGCGGCATCGACAACGTCTGGATCGAGGACAAGCCGGCCGGCTTCGCCCTGCACACACGTCTGGCGACCGAGCGCCACAGCCGGGTCGCCCACGTCGTCGCCCTCTCGGAGGCGCGCGCCGAGGTGCAGGGCGTGACCATCCGCGAGGGCAAGAACGTGCTCGAGTTCTCCGTGCGCTCGACCACCAAGGGCGAGGCCGTTCAGCACCTCCGCCGCTACACGGGAGCGACCGCCGTGCTCTACGCGGGCGACGACGTCACCGACGAGGACGCCTTCGCGGTGCTCGGCGAGGGCGACGTCGGCATCAAGAGCGGCGAGGGGACGACGACGGCGGCCTACCGCGTGCGCGGGCCGCAGCAGGTGGCGCACGCGCTGCGGCTGCTCGCGGAGCTGAGGGGCGCCGGCCGCTGAGGTGGGCCGGCGTCTCGGTGCCTCCCTGTCGAGAGCGCTGAGGCGCCCCCCTCAGCGTGGCCGGTGTATGCGCTAGGACGTTTGCGCGAGGCGGTAGCCTCGTCACATGCCGGAAATCGATTGGAAACCCCGCTCGCGTACCGTCACGGACGGCATCGAGGCCACGACGTCGCGCGGGATGCTTCGAGCCGTCGGGATGGGCGACGACGACTGGGAGAAGCCCCAGATCGGCATCGCGTCCTCCTGGAACGAGATCACCCCCTGCAACCTCTCCCTCGAGCGCCTCGCGCGCTCCGCGAAAGAAGGCGTGCACTCGGGCGGCGGCTACCCGTTGCAGTTCGGCACGATCTCGGTGTCGGACGGCATCTCGATGGGCCACGAGGGCATGCACTTCTCGCTCGTCTCGCGCGAGGTCATCGCCGACTCCGTCGAGACTGTGATGATGGCGGAGCGCCTCGACGGCACCGTCATGCTCGCCGGCTGCGACAAGTCCCTGCCCGGAATGCTCATGGCCGCTGCGCGCCTCGACCTCGCCGCCGTCTTCGTCTACGCCGGCTCGATCGCCCCGGGCTGGGTCAAACTCTCGGACGGCACCGAGAAGGACATCACGATCATCGACTCCTTCGAGGCGGTCGGCGGCGTCAAGGCCGGGATCATGTCCGAGGAGGACGCCAAGCGGATCGAGTGCGCCTTCGCCCCGGGCGAGGGCTCCTGCGGAGGCATGTACACCGCCAACACGATGGCGAGCGTCGCGGAGGCGCTCGGCATGAGCCTCCCCGGCTCGGCGTCACCCGCCGCCGCCGACCGCCGCCGCGACTACTTCGCGCGCAAGTCGGGGGAGGCGGTCGTCGGGCTGCTGCGCCAGGGCATCACGGCGCGCGACATCCTCACGAAGAAGGCGTTCGAGAACGCGATCGCGGTGGCGATGGCCTTCGGAGGCTCCACGAACGTCATCCTGCACCTGCTCGCGATCGCCAATGAGGCCGAGGTCGATCTCACGATCGACGACTTCAACCGCATCGGCGACACCATCCCGCACATCGGCGACCTCAAGCCCTTCGGCAAGTACGTCATGAACGACGTCGACCGCCACGGCGGCGTGCCGGCCGTCATGAAGGCGCTGCTCGACGCAGGCCTCCTGCACGGCGACTGCCTCACGGTCACCGGCGCGACCGTCGCCGAGAACCTTGCCGCGATGGACATCGCGCCGTTGGACGGCGAAGTCATCCGCACGCTCGACAATCCGATCCACGCGACAGGCGGCCTGACGATCCTCAAGGGCTCCCTCGCCCCCGAGGGCGCGGTGGTCAAGACCGCGGGCTTCGACGCCTCCGTCTTCGAGGGCCCGGCCCGCGTGTTCGAGCGCGAGCGAGCCGCGATGGACGCCCTGACGAACGGCGAGATCGAGAAGGGCGACGTGGTCGTCATCCGCTACGAGGGGCCAAAGGGCGGGCCTGGGATGCGCGAGATGCTCGCCATCACCGCCGCCATCAAGGGCGCCGGGCTCGGCAAGGATGTACTACTGTTGACGGACGGACGATTCTCGGGCGGCACAACCGGCCTCTGCATCGGACACATAGCTCCCGAATCGGTGGACGCAGGTCCCATCGCATTCGTTCGCGACGGAGACCCGATTCGGGTCGACATCGCCGCTCGCTCGATCGACCTACTCGTCGACGACTCTGAGCTCGCCGCCCGCCGAGAAGGCTGGGCACCCCTCCCTCCGCGCTACACCCGCGGTGTCCTCGCCAAGTACGCCAAGCTCGTCCGCTCGGCCGCCGAGGGCGCCACCACCGGGTGAGCCCGGCCCTCCCCGGCCGGCCGCGCACTCGCGCCTCCCGAGCACGGGTGGTCATCGACCCCCGCTCGTCGCCGCACCACGTTCCGAAGGAATAGACACCCGCATGACCCCGGACCAGTCCGCCGCGCCAGCCGCACCGACACCCCACCCACCCCGTCCCTCCGCGAGCCAGGGCACAGCCCCCGCGGTCGAGGTCCTCACCGGAGCGCAGGCGGTCGTCCGCTCGCTCGAGATGCTCGGCATCGAGGACGTCTTCGGTCTGCCCGGCGGCGCGATCCTCCCGGTCTACGACCCGCTGATGGACTCCTCCACCATCCGCCACATCCTCGTCCGCCACGAGCAGGGCGCCGGACACGCCGCCGAGGGCTACGCCTCGGCGACGGGCAAGCTCGGCGTCTGCATCGCGACATCCGGCCCGGGCGCGACCAACCTCGTCACCGCGATCGCGGACGCCTACATGGACTCGGTGCCGATGCTCGCGATCACCGGCCAGGTGTTCTCGACGCTCATGGGCACCGACGCGTTCCAGGAGGCGGACATCGTCGGCATCACGATGCCGATCACGAAGCACTCCATCCTCGTGACCCGCCCCGAAGACATCCCCTCGGCGCTCGCCTCCGCCGCGCTGATCGCGACGACCGGCCGCCCCGGACCGGTGCTCGTCGACATCACGAAGGACGCGCAGCAGGACCAGGCCCCGTTCCTCTGGCCGCCCAAGATCGACCTGCCCGGCTACCGCCCCGTCACGAAGGCGCACGGCAAGCAAATCCAGGCCGCGGCGCAGCTGCTGACCGAGTCGAAGAAGCCCGTGCTCTACGTGGGAGGCGGCATCATCCGCGCCCGCGCCTCCAAGGAGCTGCGCGCGTTCGCCGAGGCGAGCGGCGCCCCCGTCGTCACGACGCTGATGGCGCGCGGCGCGTTTCCCGACTCGCACGAGCAGCACCTGGGTATGCCCGGAATGCACGGCACCGTCCCCGCGGTGCTCGCACTCCAGGAGGCCGACCTGATCCTCGCGCTCGGCTCGCGCTTCGACGACCGTGTGACCGGCAAGGCGGCGCTCTTCGCGCCGCACGCGAAGGTCGTGCACGTCGACATCGACCCCGCCGAGATCTCCAAGATCCGCACCGCCGACGTGCCGATCGTGGGCGACCTCAAAGACGTCCTGCCCGACCTCACGGAGGCGTTCGTCGCAGCCGCGGCCGGGGGCCGCGCCGAGACGGACGCCTGGTGGAGCTACCTCAAGGGGCTCCAGGAGGAGTTCCCGCTCGGCTACACCGAGCCCGCCGACGGCCTGCTCTCGCCGCAGTACGTCATCAAGCGCATCGGCGAGATCACCGGACCGGAGGGCGTGTTCGCCTCCGGAGTCGGCCAGCACCAGATGTGGGCGGCGCAGTTCATCCAGTACGAACGCCCCAACTCGTGGCTCAACTCCGGCGGTGCCGGCACGATGGGCTACTCGGTGCCCGCCGCGATGGGCGCCAAGGTCGGCGAGCCCGACCGCACGGTGTGGGCGATCGACGGCGACGGCTGCTTCCAGATGACCAATCAAGAGCTCGCCACCTGCACGATCAACGACATCCCGATCAAGGTCGCGATCATCAACAACTCCTCGCTGGGCATGGTGCGCCAGTGGCAGACCCTCTTCTATGAGGGCCGCTACTCGAACACCGACCTCAACACGGGTCACGACACCGTCCGCGTGCCCGACTTCGTGAAGCTCGCGGAGGCGTACGGCGCCCTCGGCATCCGCGTCACGAAGGTGGAAGAGATCGACGCGGCGATCGAGCTCGCCATCGCCACCAACGACCGGCCCGTGGTCATCGACTTCGTGGTGAGCCGAGACTCCATGGTCTGGCCGATGGTCCCCCAGGGAGTCTCGAACAGTTACGTCCAGTACGCGAGAGACCACAGCCCGAGCTGGGACGACGAGGAGTAGACCATGACGCACCACGTTCTCTCCCTGCTCGTCGAAGACAAGCCCGGACTGCTCACCCGTGTCGCCGGGCTCTTCGCGCGCCGCGGCTTCAACATCGAGTCGCTCGCCGTCGGACCGACCGAGCTTCCAGGCCTCTCGCGCATCACGGTCGCCGTCGACGTCGAGGACCTGCCGCTCGAGCAGGTCACCAAGCAGCTCAACAAGCTCGTCAACGTGATCAAGATCGTCGAGCTCGACACCGACCAGTCGGTGCAGCGCGAGCACCTGCTCGTGAAGGTGCGCGTCGACCACGTCACCCGCTCGCAGGTCCTCGAGGCCGTCACGCTCTTCCGCGCGCGCGTGGTCGACGTGGCGACCGACGCCCTCGTCATCGAGGTCACGGGGGACACCGGCAAGACCACCGCGTTCCTCCGGGTCATCGAGCCCTACGGGATCAAGGAGATCGCGCAGTCGGGCCTGCTCGCCATCGGGCGCGGCTCGAAGTCGATCACCGAGCGCGTCTTCAAGAACTGACCGGCCTCCGCGCCGCCTCCCCTCCCTCCGCAGACCCCTCCACAGAAAAGGAAGCCTCACGTGACCGAGCTCATCTACGACGCCGACGCCGATCTCTCCATCATCCAGTCCAAGAAGGTCGCGATCGTCGGCTACGGCTCGCAGGGCCACGCACACGCGCAGAACCTCCGCGACTCGGGCGTCCAGGTCGTCATCGCCCTCAAGGACGGCTCGAAGTCGACCGCCAAGGCGCAGGACGACGGCTTCGAGGTCAAGAGCGTCTCCGACGCGGCCGAGTGGGCCGACCTGATCATGATCCTCGCGCCCGACCAGCACCAGCGCGCGATCTACTCGGAGCAGATCGCGGACAAGCTGTCCGAGGGCAAGACGCTCGCCTTCGCGCACGGCTTCAACATCCGTTTCGGGTACATCGAGGCGCCCGCCGGCGTCGATGTGATCCTCATCGCGCCGAAGGCCCCAGGGCACACGGTGCGCCGCGAGTTCGTCGCCGGCCGCGGCATCCCGGACATCATCGCCGTCGAGAACGACGCGACCGGCACCGCGTGGGAGACCGCGAAGTCGTACGCGAAGGCCATCGGAGGCACCCGCGCCGGCGTCATCACGACGACCTTCACGGAGGAGACCGAGACCGACCTGTTCGGTGAGCAGGCCGTGCTCTGCGGCGGCACCTCGCAGCTCGTCCAGTACGGCTTCGAGACGCTCGTCGAGGCCGGCTACCAGCCCGAGATCGCGTACTTCGAGGTGCTGCACGAGCTCAAGCTCATCGTCGACCTCATGTGGGAGGGCGGCATCGCCAAGCAGCGCTGGAGTGTCTCGGACACCGCGGAGTACGGGGACTATGTGTCGGGCCCCCGCGTCATCGACCCGCGCGTCAAGGAGAACATGAAGGCCGTCCTCGGCGACATCCAGAGCGGCGCCTTCGCGAAGCGCTTCATCGCCGACCAGGACGCGGGAGCCCCCGAGTTCCAGGAGCTGCGCGCCAAGGGCGAGCAGCACCCGATCGAGGCGACCGGCCGCGAGCTGCGCAAGCTGTTCGCGTGGAAGCAGACCGACGAGGACTACACGGACGGCAGCGTCGCGCGCTAGTCGCCGCTGGAGAGGACCCCGGTTCCGTCGATCGCCCGCAGGTCGCGGGTCGGCGGGGTCAGGGTCCTCTCTGCATCGCCGCGATCGCACAACGTCAGCTGAGACGGCCGCTCATCGACGATGGTGCGCGAGACCGCGTCCTGGCTGAGGTTGTGACGCTCAGCCCGACTCGCGCGCGAGCCGACGCAGGCCACCCTTCGGCGGAACGAGCACGGGGTCGGGCCAGCGCGGCGAGAGGGCGTCGCCGAGAGTGACACGTCGCAGCTTCCGCCCGACGAGGGGCAGCACCCAGTCGGCCGCCCAGCGGCGCTGGTCGTGCAGCCATTCGAGCGAGGTCAGCGGCTCGGGCGGATCCCACGGCCCGGTCGAGATCGAGTGCGGCACGCCCAGGGTGTCGAGCACCTGCGCGGCAAGGTAGCGGTGGCCGCGCTTGGAGAGGTGCATCCGGTCGGGCGACCACATCATCGGCTCGCGGAACGCCTGCATCCGCCAGTAGTCGACGAGGATCGCGCCCCGCTCGCGGGCGATCCGGCGAACGGCGGCGTTGTAGACCCGGTTGCGGCGGAGGAACATGCGCGGAGCGGGCAGCCCGGGGATGTCGAACCCCGTGAACAGCACGAGGGAGGCGCCCGTCGTCGCGAGCGCGTCGACGAGGGCCTCGTAGCGGCGGATCAGCTCGGTCATATCGGTCGGGAGATCGAGGATGTCGTTGCCGCCCGCATAGAGGGTGATGAGCGTCGGCCGCAGGGCGAGGGCGGGCGGGAGCTGCTCCGCGGCGATCTGCGCGAGACGCTTCGAGCGGATGGCGAGGTTCGCGTACTCCCAGCCGGGCTCGGCTCGGGCGAGGCGGTCCGCGACTCGGTCGGCCCACCCTCGCACGCCGTTGGGCAGGCGCGGGTGCGGGTCGCCGACGCCCTCGGTGAAGGAGTCGCCGATCGCGACGAAGCGGCGCCCCTCTCGCGCTGCATCGCGTTCGCCCATCCGAAGAGCGTGCCTCGCCGGGGAGGCCGGCCGGTGTCCGCGCGGTGACGGGCGGATGGCGACCGGCTCCGAGCCTCCTGCGAGCCGGACGCGGTTAGGGTGTTGCGGTGATCAGGGACAGTTCGGGCGTCGCCCCGGAGGACGAGGGCCTGGACGACGCGACGGACGACGACGCGCTCGCCTGGGCTGGCGAGGGAGTCGACCCGACGCTCGCGGCGGGGGAGGCTCCGGTACGCCGATCTCCGCGGGCGGCGGCGGGCGGCGATCCCGGCCCCGACGAGGAGGCGGGCCGCGCCGACGAAGGCGCAACGGCCTCCTCCTCGGTGCTGCTCGTCGCCGCGGGCGTCGCCGCGGGCCTCTACCTCCTCTCCGCGATCGCGTGGCTGATCACGGCGACCAAGCAGAACGCGGTGGTCGCCGCCTCCTTTGCGGGCGACGCGCTCGGCGGCGCCCTGTACTCGCTCGGGCTGTGGCTCGCAGTCGCCGCTCCGATCGTGTGGTTCGCCGTCGTGCTGCTCGCGACACGGGAGGCGCGGGTGCGAACGCGGGTCCTGTGGCTGATCGTCGGTGCGGTGCTGCTTGCGCCGCTGCCGTTCGTGAAGGGCGCGTGAGCATGACCGGAACCAGGGCCACTCTCGGCGGCGCCAGGGAACGCTCCGGGCGGCGACTGCTCGCCTCGGTGCTCGCGGCGGTCGTCGTCGGGCTGCTCCTCGCGTGGGACGTCTGGGAAGCGGTCGGCAACCTCGTGGGCCTGCGCAGCTATGCGGCGAGCCTGGGCACCGACCTCAACGCCACCGGCTGGATCGTTCTGGGGCTCGGCCTCGTGCTGCCGCCGGTCAGCTTCGTGCTGGCGCTCGTGCTCGGACGGCGTCGTGGGCTCGGGATACGGATCGGGCTGCTCGTGGCGGCGCTCTGCGTCTCGGCGGCGCTCTCGCTCGACGTGCAGCTGATCTTCGGAGTCGGCAGCCTCCTCACGCTCGACTGAGACCGACCGCGACCGGGCGTCACACAGCGGGGAGGCGTGGCCCCCCTCCGCTACAGTGGCGGGGGCTCCACCGCGGCTCGCGCTCCGGTGCCCGCTCCGTCCCCTCCCTGAAGGAAGCGCCTCTCGTGACTAAGCCGGTCGTCCTGATCGCCGAAGAACTCTCGCCCGCCACCGTCGACGCCCTCGGCCCCGACTTCGAGGTCCGCTCGGTCGACGGCACGGATCGCCCGGCGCTGCTCGAGGCGCTCGGCTCGGCCGACGCGATCCTCGTGCGCTCGGCGACGCAGGTCGACGCGGAGGCGATCGCCGCCGCTCCGCGGCTCAAGGTCATCGCACGCGCCGGCGTGGGTCTCGACAACGTCGACATCACGGCCGCGACCGCCGCGGGTGTCATGGTCGTCAACGCGCCCACCTCCAACATCATCTCGGCCGCCGAGCTGACGGTCGGCCACATCCTGAGCCTTGCCCGCCACATCCCCGCCGCGCACAGCGCGCTCGCGCAGGGCCTCTGGAAGCGCTCGAAGTACACGGGCGTCGAGCTCTACGAGAAGACCGTCGGCATCATCGGCCTCGGCCGCATCGGCGCGCTCATCACGGCCCGCTTGCAGGCCTTCGGCGTGACCGTGGTCGCCTACGACCCCTACGTCACGAGTGCCCGCGCGCAGCAGCTCGGCGTGACGCTGCTGAGCCTCGAGGAGCTGCTCGCGCAGAGCGACTTCATCACGATCCACATGCCGAAGACCCCCGAGACCACGGGCATGATCTCGGATGAGCAGCTCGCGCTGATGAAGCCGACGGCGTTCCTTGTGAACGTCGCGCGCGGCGGCCTGATCGACGAGGCTGCTCTGCACCGTGCGCTGGTCGCGAAGACCATCGCCGGCGCCGGTCTCGACGTGTTCGTGAAGGAGCCGCCGACCGACTCGCCGCTGCTCGCGCTCGAGAACGTGGTCGTCACCCCGCACCTGGGTGCCTCGACCGACGAGGCGCAGGAGAAGGCTGGAGTCTCGGTGGCCCGCTCGGTGCGCCTCGCGCTCTCGGGCGAGCTCGTGCCGGACGCGGTCAACGTGGCCGGAGGCGTCATCGACGAGTATGTGCGGCCGGGCATCCCGCTGGTCGAGAAGCTCGGCCAGGTGTTCTCGGGCCTCGCTGCCTCGCCCGTCACCTCGATCGACGTGGAGGTGCGCGGCGAGCTCGCGGGCTACGACGTCAAGGTGCTCAAGCTCGCGGCGCTCAAGGGCGTGTTCACGAACGTCGTCTCCGAGACGGTCTCGTACGTCAACGCCCCTGTCCTCGCCGAGCAGCGCGGCATCGAGGTGCGCCTGATCACGGAGTCGGTCTCGGACGAGTACCGCAACGTCATCACTCTGCGCGGCGCGCTCTCGGACGGCTCGCAGATCTCGGTGTCGGGCACTCTCACGGGCACGAAGCAGGTCGAGAAGATCGTCGCGATCAATGGCTACGACGTCGAGGTCCCCATTGCGAAGCACCACGTCGTGATGAGCTACGTCGACCGCCCCGGCATCGTCGCGGTCTACGGTCGCGAGTTCGGCGAGGCCTCGGTCAACATCGCGGGCATGCAGATTGCGCGCACGGAGGCGGGTGGCAAGGCGCTCTCGGTCATCACGATCGACTCGCCTGCCCCGGCGGGACTGCTCGAGTCGGTGCGCGTCGCGATCGACGCGGACATCATGCAGGAGATCGACATCACCGAGCAGTAGTCGCTCCACGGCGGGCAGGCGTCGCCGTCGGGCTCCGGCCCGCCGTCGCTCATCTCGGACGAGGCGGAGCGCCGGCTACGGCTGGGCCGTGTCGGTCGAGGACGGCGCGGCGAGGAGGCGGTCGATGACCGCGAGGACATCCTCCGCCTCCCCGCGCGAGGTGCTGCCCGCGGACAGAAGCGCAGAGTTGTAGTACAGGCCGTCGCTCATGAGCACGATCGCGCGCGCGATCAGCGGGTCGCCGACGGCCTCCGTCACCACCGCGTTCCAGCTGTCGTGGATGCGGGCGAGGCCCGCGCTCGCGCGCTCGTCGTTGCCCTGTGCGATGCGCGAGACGGCGAGGATCGTGCGGTCGAAGGGGGTGTCGGCCGCGAAGGAGGTGCGGATCAGGTACGGGACGACGCCGTCCTCCGAGGTGCGGATGCGGTCGATGTCCTCGGCGAGTCGCTCGTCGAGGCGGGCGAGCAGGCCGCCGACCAGCGCCTCCTTCGACGGGAAGTGGTAGAGCAGGCCTCCCTTGGAGACGCCGGCCGCGCGCGCGACGGCGTCGAGGGTGGCGGCGCGCTCGCCTTGCTCGTCGAGCAGGCTCTCGAAGGCATCGAGGACGCGATCACGCGCGGGGACGGGGGAGGACACGGCAACCATTCTACGGCGGAGAAGAGACAACTGTACCGGCTGGACGGTATACTCGCTGCGATCCCACCCTGAAAGGTCGTCCCCGTGCCGTCGCACACCGCGTCCCCGCCCGTCTCCTCGCCTCGTCCCGACGAGCGTGTCGGTCGACGCGCCTGGTTCGCTCTCGCCGTGCTGATGCTGCCGGTGCTGCTCGTGTCCGTCGACAACACGGTCCTCAACTTCGCGCTGCCCCTCATCGCCGAAAGCCTCGGCCCGAGCGGCACCGAGCTGCTCTGGATCGTCGACGCCTACCCGCTCGTGCTCGCCGGGCTGCTCGTGGCGATGGGAAGCCTGGGCGACAGGATCGGGCGGCGTCGCCTCCTGATGGTGGGTGCCGTCGGCTTCGCCGCTGTCTCGGTCGCCGCCGCCTTCGCGCCCAGCGCGGGGGCCCTCATCGCGGCTCGAGCTGCACTCGGGCTCTTCGGCGCGACCCTCATGCCCTCGACGCTCTCGCTCCTGCGGAGCCTGTTCCCGAACCGCGACCAGCGGCGCCTGGCCATCGCGATCTGGGCGACCGGATTCGCGGTCGGCTCGGCGATCGGCCCGCTCGTCGGCGGCGTGCTGCTCGAGAACTTCGCCTGGGGATCGGTGTTCCTCCTCGCGGTGCCGGTGCTGCTCCCGCTCGTGGTGCTCGTGCCGATCCTCGTCCCGGAGTCGCGCGACCCGCACCCCGGGCCGGTCGACGTGATCAGCATCGTGCTCTCGCTCGCGACGATGGCGCCGATCGTCTACGGCGTGAAGTCCGCGGCCGAACACGGAGTCGACGCGATCGCGGTGCTCGCGCTGCTCGTCGGGGCGACGAGCGGTGTCCTCTTCGTGCGCCGTCAACAGCGGCGCGAGGTGCCGATGCTCGACCTGACGCTGTTCCGCCGCGGCTCCTTCAGCGCGGCGATCATCGTCAACCTGCTGAGCGTGACGGCTCTCGTGGGCGGCCTCTTCTTCGTCTCGCAACACCTCCAGCTGGTGACGGGGCTCTCGCCGCTCGCGGCCGGGCTCGTACTGGTGCCGGGGCTCGCGGTGATGATCGCAGCGGGTCTGGGGGTCGTGCCGATCGCACGCCGGGTGGCGCCGCGCATCGTCGTGCCCGTGGGCCTCGCCGTCTCGGCGGTCGGTTACCTGGTGCTGGCCGTCGCGAGCGGTGCTCCAGGAGGCGCCTCGGCGCTCACCGTCGCGGTCGCCTTCGCCTTCCTCGGCCTGGGCATCGGCGCCGCCGAGACGGTCTCGAACGAGCTGATCCTCGCGAACGCGCCCGCCGACAAGGCGGGAGCCGCCTCCGCCGTCTCCGAGACCGCCTACGAGCTTGGCGCGGTGCTCGGCACGGCCACGCTCGGCACGGTGCTGACGGCGGTGTACCGCGCGGGAGTCGTGGTTCCCGCGGGTCTCGACGCCTCGCAAGCGCAGCGCGCAAGCGAGACCCTCGGCGGTGCGGTCGCGGTCGCGCACGAGCTGCCCGCCGACTCCGCCGCGAGCCTGCTCGCCTCGGCCGGCGCCGCCTTCGACGCCGGAGTGACGGGAGCGGCGTGGATCGGCGTCGCGCTCGTGCTCGCGGCGGGCGTGGTGGCGGCGGTGCGACTGCGGCGCAGCTGATCGGTGCGCGGCCGAGCGGGTCGGAGCCCGCGGCGCCCCTGACGAGAAGGATCAGTCGCCGACGACAGCGCGCCGCCCGTTCGACGGGAGGGCTGACGCGCCCGAGAGTACGCTTGACGGGACCCTGCCCCCGCATGCCTGAGGATCCCCATGCCCCGCACCGTGAAGCTCGCCGTCATTCCCGGAGACGGGATCGGTCCCGAGGTGGTCGCCGAGGCCGTGAAGGTCCTCGACGCGGTCACCGCCGACTCCGGGCTGGCGATCGAGAAGACGACATTCTCGCTCGGCGCCGCGCGCTACCTCGAGACGGGCGACGTGCTCACCGACGAGGATCTCGCGGCGATCGCCGGTCACGATGCGATCCTCCTCGGGGCGGTCGGCGGCGCACCCGGCGACCCGCGACTGAAGGACGCCTCCATCGAGCGCGGCCTTCTCCTGCGACTGCGGTTCGCGCTCGACCACTACGTGAACCTGCGCCCGACTCGTCTCTACACCGGGGTGCCGTCGCCCCTCGCAGACCCAGGAGAGGTCGACTTCGTCGTCGTCCGCGAGGGCACGGAAGGGCCCTACGTCGGCACCGGAGGCTCGATCCGCCAGGGCACGGAACACGAGATCGCGAACGAGGTCTCGGTGAACACGGCGTACGGCGTCGAGCGTGTCGTGCGGCACGCCTTCGAGCTCGCCCGCAAGCGCCGCTCACGCCTCACCCTCGTGCACAAGACCAACGTGCTCGTCTTCGCCGGCTCGCTGTGGAAGCGCGTCGTCGACGAGGTAGGGGCCACCTACGAGGACGTGGCCGTCGACTACCTCCACGTCGATGCGGCGACGATCTTCCTGGTCACCGATCCTGCTAGGTTCGACGTCATCGTCACCGACAACCTCTTCGGCGACATCCTGACCGATCTGGCCGGCGCGATCAGCGGCGGCATCGGACTCGCCGCCTCGGGCAACATCAACCCCGAGGGCGCGTTCCCCAGCATGTTCGAGCCGGTCCACGGATCCGCGCCGGACATCGCCGGGAAGCAGCTCGCCGACCCGACCGCCGCGATCCTCTCGGTGGCGATGCTGCTCGACCACCTCGGCCGCGGCGACGAGGCCGCCCGCGTCACCGCTGCGGTCACCGCCGACATCGAGGCGCGCGACGGCACCCGGCGCGCCACCGCCGCGATCGGCGACTCGATCGTCGCCCGCCTCCGCTGACCCCTCCCGAAAGAAGAACGACGATGACCCTCGACCTCACCCCGAAGCAGTCCTCCACCGACCTCGCCTTCGAGGTCATCCCGAACGGCTCGCCGCGCTCCGTCGAGGAGCGCGCGACGATCCTCGCGAATCCCGGCTTCGGCCTCCACTTCACCGACCACATGGTCGACATCTGCTGGTCGCGCGCCGGAGGCTGGCATCGTCCCCGCGTCCAGCCGTACGGGCCGATCGCGCTCGACCCCGCGGCCTCGGTGCTGCACTACGCGCAAGAGATCTTCGAGGGGATGAAGGCCTACCGCCACGCGGACGGGTCGATCTGGACGTTCCGCCCCGACGCGAACGCGCGACGCCTCCAGCGCTCTGCCGCGCGCCTCGCGCTGCCCGAGCTGCCGAGCGACCTGTTCGTGGAGTCGCTGCGCCAGCTGATCGCCCTCGACGGCGCGTGGGTTCCCTCGGAGCCCGGGACGAGCCTCTACCTGCGCCCCTTCATGTTCGCGAAGGAGGCTTTCCTCGGCGTGCGCGCGGCCGAGAAGGTGGGCTACTACGTCATCGCGAGCCCGGCCGGGGCCTACTTCTCGGGAGGCGTCGCGCCGGTGTCGATCTGGCTCTCGACCTCGTATGCTCGCGCGGGGAAGGGCGGGACGGGAGCGGCGAAGACCGGCGGTAACTACGCCTCCTCGCTCCTGCCGCAGCAGGAGGCGTACAGCCACGGCTGCGCGCAGGTGCTGTTCCTCGACTCGGCCGAGTCGCGCTGGATCGAGGAGCTCGGGGGCATGAACGTGGTGCTCGTGAAGAAGGACGGCACGCTCGTGACGCCCGACTCGGACTCGATCCTCGAGGGGATCACGCGGGACAGCGTGCTCCAGCTCGCAGAGGACCGCGGACATCGGATCGAGCGCCGACAGGTCTCGATCGACGAGTGGCGTGACGGAGTGGCCTCGGGCGACGTGGTCGAGGTATTCGCGTGCGGGACCGCTGCCGTGATCACTCCCATCGCCGAGCTGAAGGGCGAGGGCTTCTCGATCGGCCACGAGGGTGCGCCGGCCGGCGCTCTCACGATGTCGCTGCGCGAGGAGCTCACCGACATCCAATACGGACGTCGCGAGGACAAGCACGGCTGGATGACGAGGTTGGACGCATGAAGATCGCACGGTTCTCCACACAGCGCGCAGGCGACAACGGCGGCGCGATCCATTTCGGGATCCTCGACGAGGACGACCTCGTCGTGCTCGCCGGCGACCCGATGTTCGCCGGGTTCGAGACGACGGGCGAGCGCATCCCGCTCGCGGAGGCGAAGCTCCTCGCACCGGTGATCCCGCGCTCGAAGGTGATCGGCATCGGCAAGAACTACTCCGACCACGCGGCCGAGATGGGTGGCGAGGCTCCCGCCGAGCCGCTGGTGTTCCTCAAGCCCAACACCGCCGTGATCGGGCCGGACGAGGCGATCGTGCTCCCCGAGGACAGCCAGCAGGTCGAGTTCGAGGGCGAACTGGCGATCGTGATCGGGGCGGTCGCCCGCCACGTGCGCGCGGAGGATTACGAGGACGTGGTGTTCGGTTACACCATCGCCAACGACGTGACGGCACGCGATCTGCAACGCTCGGACGGGCAGTGGGCGCGCGCCAAGGGCTACGACACCTTCTGCCCGCTCGGGCCGGTGATCGAGACCGAGTTCATCTGGAACGAGAGCGCGCTCGAGACGCGCGTCAACGGGCGCGTGCAGCAGTCCGGTAGCACGGGCGACATGATCCACGGCGTGCCCGAGATCGTCGCCTACGTCTCGCGGGTGTTCACGCTGCTCCCGGGCGACGTGATCCTCACCGGGACCCCCGCCGGTGTCGGGCCGATCGCCAACGGGGACACGGTCGCGATCGACATCGAGGGGATCGGCACGCTCTTCAATCCGGTGGTCGTGCGCGCCTGACGCGGGCCGCGTGGGAATGCCTCCGTCGACGTGACGCATGCCTCAGCGGACGGTGCCTTGCGCGAGATGCCACTTATGAGGGGCCCGCACGGCGTGTCGGGGCTCATAAGTGGCATCTCGCGGTGGGGGAGGGGTCAGGCCTTCGACACGGCGGAGCTCACGTCGGTGGGCTTGGCGTAGTCGCCCTCAGGGATCGCGCGGAGTGCGTCGAGGACGTTCGTGTCGGCTCCCTCCTTCTCGGCCGTCTCGACGATCGTGTCCTTCGACGCCGGGTAGTCGATGCCCGCGAGGTACTTCTGGATCTGGATCGGGTTGGGTGCATCCATCGTGCTGTCCTTCAGTGGTCTCACTGACTGTGCTCTTCGGCGAAGAGCCGGTCGACGGCGTCGACGCGCCGGTCGGTGACCGTCGTGGGCGTCTCGAGGTGCACGGCGCCGCTGGGCACGAGACCCGCGCCGCCGAAGCGCTCCATGACGCGCCACTGCGCGGCGACGTCCTCGCCGCTGTGCTCCGGGGGCAGCCGCTCCCAGAAGTCGAAGCCGCCGACGGCCAGAAGGGCATCTCGGCGGTAGAGCACGCACGCGCCGAGCCAGGCGACACGGTAGGCGCGCCAGCCGCCCTCCGGCACATCCAGGCGCGCCGCGACATGCGTGAGGTTGGCCGCATTGTGCAGGGGCCAGCGCTCGAACTCCGGAGTCCCCCGGCGCACCCGCTCAGGCCGCACGCGCTCCTCCCACGTCTCGAACGCCTCCGTCTCGTGCGGTCGGATGTCGTCGAGGTACGACAACCCCTGCACGGCCGACCCGACGAAGCCGCAGCCGAGTCGCTCCAGCGCCTCATGCAGTCGCGCGAGCGTCCCCGGCTCCAGCCACACATCGTCGTCAAGGAACAACACCGCGGGCGCGCTCGCCCACGAGAGCAGAGAGTGGCGCTGCTCCGCCAGGCCACGGCGGGGGAGGTGGCGGCGCACGAGGGGCGCGCGCCCCTGCGCCTCCAGCACCCGCAGCAGGGCCCGGACGGTCGGATCACTCTCGGTGACGGCCTCGTCGGACTGATCGCTGATGATGACGCGGAACGGAGGATCGTCCTGCGCTGCGAGACCGGCCAGCGTCGCAGCGAGCTCGGCGCGCCGGCCGGCGGTGGGGACGAGCACGTCGACCACGGGCGGCTCGGGAGCGGCGGGCGTGCCCCAACGTCCCGACCAACGGCGGCTGGTCACGGCGCCACCGATCGGATGCGCTGCACCATCTCGCTCGTCGAATGCTCGGAGACGTAGCCGACCGTGGTGACGGTGCCGCCGTACGAGCGGACCACCGCCGCCTCCGCGAGCATGTCGGGGTTGTAGTCGCCGCCCTTCACGTAGACGTCGGGCCGCACACGCTCCAGCAGGGGGATCGGCGTGTCGCCGCCGAAGAGGGTGACGTAGTCGACGCAGCCGAGCTCGGCGATGACTCCGGCGCGATCGCCCTCGGGGTTGATCGGGCGCCCCTCGCCTTTGAGCCGACGCACGGAGGCGTCGTCATTGACCGCGACGACGAGCACGTCGCCCAGCTCGCGGGCCTGACGCAGGTAGGCGGTGTGGCCGCGGTGCAGCACGTCGAAGCAGCCGTTGGTGAAGACCACCCGGCGGCCTCGCCGCGACTGCTCCGCGAGGACCTCGACGAGCGCCTCCTCGCCGAGCACGACCGCGCCGGGGGCAGCGAGGGAGGCGAGCAGGTCATCCGCTGAGCAGACGGAGGTGCCCGGCCGCTGCACGACGACATCGGCGGCCGCCTGCGCGAGGTCGACGGCGGTGGCGAGCGAGCGGCCGGCGGCGAGGGCGAGCGTGGCGGTCGCGGCGAACGTGTCGCCGGCTCCCGAGGCCTGCTTCTCTTCGGCGGGCTGGGCGAAGGTCCGGCTGAGCGTGCCGTCTTCGTCGAGCGCGGCCGAGCCGTCGCGGTCGAGGGTGACGACGACGTGGCGAGCGCCGGAGCGGGAGCGCAACTGCTCGGCGGCATCGCGCACCGCGACAGCCCTCTCGGAGCCGCGTCCGAGGGAGACTCCGAGCAGCCGCTCCGCCTCCTTCGCGTTGGGCGTCACCAGATCGGGCCGCGCGAAGGCCCAGCCGGCGAGATCGTGCGCGTCGACGACGAGCAGCCCGGGGCGCGTGACGGCGAGCAGCCGCTCGACGGCCGAGCGGAGGATCCCCGAGCCGTAGTCGCAGATGAGCACGGCATCGGCATCGGCGGCAGCGTTCATGGCGGCCTCCGTGAGCAGCTCGAGCTCCTCGGGCGTCGGGCGGTGCGGGCCGGAGTCGACCCGCAGCATGACACTGTCCCCGCCGACGACGCGGGTCTTGACCGTGGTCGAGGCGGTGGTGCGCACGATCGCGTCGGCGCTCAGGCCGGCGCGCTCGAGCGCGCCCACGAGGCGGTCACCCTCCGAGTCGCGCCCGGCGACTCCGACCGCGCGGACCACGGCGCCGAGGGCGCGCAGGTTCGCGGCGGTGTTCGCCGCGCCACCGGCCACGTCGACCACGTCCTCGAGGCGCAAGACCGGCGCGGGCGCCTCCCGAGCGACCCGCTCTGTTTCGCCGAGCCACCAGGAGTCGAGGATGAGGTCGCCGATGACGGCGACGACCGGCGGTCGCTGGTGGACCTGCGCCATCAGCGCGCTCGCCCGGTGCAGGGCCGAGCCCTCGAGGCTCATCGTGCGCCGCCGAGAAGGACGGGAAGCCCGAAGTGGACGACCGTGGTCGTGGTCATCTCGTCGAGCAGTTCCGGGCCGTAGCCGAAGCCCGAGCCCGAGGTGCCGCGAGGCTGCGCGCTGCCGCCCGGCGCGCCTCCGAAGACGCCATTGACCTTCACGGTGCCGACGGGGAGGGTCGCGGCGGCACGGTGCGCATGCTCCATGTCGGCGGTGAGGACGCTCGCGGCGAGGCCGTAGGGGCTGGCGGCGGCTCGGGCGAGGCCTTCGTCGAAGGAGTCGACGACGAGGATCGGAGCGACCGGGCCGAACGTCTCCTCGGTCATCACCAGCATCTCGTCGGTGCAGTCGGCGAGGACGGTGGCCGGGTAGAAGGTGCCGTCGCCGGGGGTGCCGCCGGTCAGCGCCCTGGCGCCCGAGGCGAGAGCCTCGGCGACGTGCTCGTGCACGGCATCGCGCATCCGCCCGTCGACCAGGCGCGGGAGGGGACCGGCGCTCCAGCGCTCGGCCTCGGCGACCAGCGCGGCCGTGAAGGCCTCGGCGATCTCGCGGTGCACGTAAACCCGCTCGACGGAGGTGCAGATCTGGCCCGCGTTCGCGAAGGCGCCGAGCGCGGCCTGCTCGGCGGCCCAGACCGGGTCGACGTCCCGGTCGACCACGAGGGCGTCATTGCCGCCGTTCTCGAGGATCACGTGGGCGCCGGTGACCGCAGCGACCCGCGCGAGCGCGCGGCCGGTGGCGGTGGATCCGACGTGCGCGAGGACATCGACCCCCTCGGTGCGGGCCAGCTCGTCGCCGACCGCGCCGCCTCCCTCGACCAGCGTCAGCACGCCCTCGGGCAGAGCATCGGCGAGGATGCTCGTGAAGAGCGCGCCCGTGCGCGGGCTGCGCTCGCTCGGCTTATGCACGACGACGTCTCCCGAGACGATCGCGGCGCCGAGCAGGCCTGCGGCGACGGCGACGGGGTCGTTCCACGGGGTCAGCGCGAGGACGACGCCGCGCGGATGCGGGAGGGCGAGGTCGACGTGGAGGGCGCCTCCTCGGAGCGAGCGGCCTCGGTGCACGGGGCCGAGCTCGGCGTACTGGAGCAGGGTGTCGACTCCCGCGCGGACCCCGCCGAGGGCATCGCCCGCTGGCTTGCCGGTCTCGTCGGCGTTGAGGGCGGCGAGTTCTTGCTCGTGCTCGGCCACCCGGTGAGCCGCGGCGCGGAGGAGGGCTCCTCGCTCGGCGGGGGGAGTCGCGGCCCAGGAGGGGAACGCGGCGCGCGCGCGGTGGACGGCGGTGCTGCTGGTGGCGGCGGGGGTCGCGGTGTCGATGGTCACGGTCACCTCTCGGGTCGGAGGCGTCAGCTCAGGTCGCGGACGCGCGTGCACCCCTCCGGTACCCGCGGCTCGCCCGCTCAGACATGCGAGCGATCCGGTTTCGGATCGGCCCCGGTGGGAAGTGGAGGGGAGCACCATCCCGGAGCCGCGTGCTCCGCCCCACCGAGAGGAACCCGCCGTGGTCGCCATCGCCCCGCTCCACGACCGCTTCGAGGGAGTCGAGAGAATCGCCGTGCTGCGCGGCGGCGGACTCGGCGACCTGCTGTTCGCGCTGCCCGCTGTGGACGCGCTCGCCCAGGCGTACCCGGGCGCTGAGATCACGCTGCTCGGCACGCCGGCTCACCGGGTGCTGCTCGGCGGAGTCGGCTCCGCGATCGGCGACGTCGAGATACTGCCGGTGGCCCAGGGCGTCCGGGACGGCGAGGGGGAGGACGAGCGGGTCGTCGAGGACTTCACCGCTCGGATGCGGGGCCGCCGCTTCGATCTCGCGGTGCAGCTGCATGGAGGCGGCCGCTACTCCAACCCGTTCCTCGCGCGGCTCGGCGCTCGGCACACGATCGGCAGCCGCACCCCCGATGCGGCCGAGCTCGAGCGCACCGTCCCGTACCTCTACTACCAGCACGAGATGCTGCGCGCGCTCGAGATCGTCGGTCTCGCGGGAGCCGCTGCGGTGCGGCTCGAGCCCGAGGTGCCGGTGGAGCCGCGGCGGCGCGATCGGCTCGCCCCGGCGCTGCCCGGCGCCGGCCCGCTCGTGATGGTCCATCCCGGGGCGACGGATCCGCGGCGGCGCTGGCCCGCCGCCTCCTTCGCCGACGTGGCCCGGGCACTGCTCGCCGACGGGGCGCGCGTGCTCGTGGTCGGCGACGCCTCCGATGCCGTCGCCGCGGACGAGATCGTCGCGCAGGCGCCTGGAGCCGTGTCCTGGGTCGACGTGGTCGAACTGGGCGATCTGCCGGCACTGCTCTCGCTCGCCGACGTGGTGCTGGGCAACGACAGCGGCCCTCGGCACCTGGCTGCTGCGGTCGGCACGCCGACGGTGGGAGTCTTCTGGGTCGGCAACGCGATCAACGCGGCTCCGTTGGGCCGGGGGCGCCACCGGGTGCAGCTCAGCTGGACGACGCACTGCCCCGTCTGCGGTCGCGACGCGACCCAGGTCGGCTGGACGGCTCCTCGCTGCGAGCACGAGCCGAGCTTCGTCGACGACGTGCTCCCCGCCTCCGTTCTCGCCGACGTCCGCGAGCTGCTGACCCGGTGAGCCGCGAGATGCCACTTATGCGCACGACACGCCGAGGCGGGGGCTCATAAGTGGCATCTCGCGGGGGAGGAGGAGGAGGCGGAGGGGGTCAACGGGTCACGGCCAGGACGGCTCCTCCTCATGGGTGATGACGAGCTCGCGCACCTCGCACCCGCGGGGCTGGCCGAGGACGAACAGCACGGCATTCGCAACGTTCTCCGGATCGTTCAGCAGCGCGTCCGGCCCGGGCTTGTACTGCTCGTCGCGGTCGTCGAAGAAGCGCGTCTTCATCCCGGAGGGGATCAGCGTGGTGACACCGATCTCCCCCTTGGTCTCGGCCGCCAGGGCGCGGGTGAAGCCGAGCACCCCGAACTTGGACGCACAATACGCTGTCGCGTCCGAGACGGCCTTGATCGCGAGCGACGACGCGACCGTCACGACGCGGCCGTGGGTCTCGGTGAGGAACGGCAGGGCCGCGCGGACGACGGCCGCAGTGCCGAGGAGGTTGACCGCGATGACACGTTCCCACTCCTCCGGCTCGACGTCGACCAGGCGACCGCAGCGGTCGATGCCCGCCGCGGTCACGACCGCGTCGAGTCCGCCGTGCTCACGCGCGATCTCGGCGACAGCCTTCTCGGCCTCTCGGGTCTGGGCGACGTCGACCCGGTAGGCGGCGACGCCGTCGTGCACGGTCGACACATCGCGGTCGAGCACGATCGGAGTGCCTCCCGCGGCGGTGACCGCGGCAGCGACGGCGGCACCCAGGCCGGAGGCGCCTCCCGTGATCAGGATGCGGCCGAGGGGAGTGGGAGTGGTGCTCATGGTGTCCTTCCGGAGGGGTGGATCGATCAGCCGACGCGCGCGAGTGCGGCGGCGAGATGGGTGGTCGAGCGGCCCGGGTGGTAGGGCACGGTCAGCACGCGCCCGCCCCACTCGGCGACGGTGGCCGTCTCGGGCAGGGACTCGGCGGAGTAGTCGCCGCCCTTCACCCAGACGTCCGGCCGGACGCGACGCAGCGCCTCGTCCGGCGTGTCCTCGCCGAAGACGACCACGGCGTCGACGCACTCGAGCGCGAGCAGCAGGTCGACGCGGTCGTCCTCGGGGATGATCGGCCGCGACGCCCCCTTGAGGCGGCGCACAGAGTCGTCCGAGTTGAGGCACACGATGAGGCAGTCGCCGAGCGACCGGGCCGCCGACAGCGTGCGGGCATGGCCGGCGTGCAGCAGGTCGAAGCAGCCTCCCGTGGCCACCACGGTGCCTCCTGCGCTGCGCACCGCCTCGGCGACGCGCAGGGCGTCGACGTCTCCGCGCAGAGGAGCCGGGTCGGCGGGCATGGCGAGGGAGGCGACTCCGCCCGCCAGCAGGTAGGCGCCGGCGGCGGCGACCGCCGTGGCCACGGCCTCGGCAGCCGTGGCCCCGCGGGCGAGCGCGACCGCTGCGGAGGCGGCGAACCGGTCGCCCGCCCCGCACGGGTCCCCCGCGGGCACGGAGGCGGCGGGCACCACCACGGGCACGCTCGCGCCCCGCGCGCGCAGCAGCGCACCGGAGGAGCCCATGGTGACGGCGACGGCCGCGCAGCCCCACCGCTCGAGAAGGGTGCTCGCCGCCGACTCGGCCCGCGCCACTCCGCGCCCGGTCGCTCCCGAGAATGCGCTCGCCTCGGCGAGGTTCGGAGTCGCGAGGGCGGTCGTGGCGACCGGCCGCGAGCCGCGCGGATGCGGGTCCCAGACCAGAGGAACGGTGAGCCTCTCGAGCGCGGCGCGCAGCTCGGCGTGCTCGGTGAGCCTTCGGCCGTAGTCGGCGACGACCACCGCGTCGACCTCGCCGAGCGCGGCGAGCATCTCGGCGGTGATGCCGGGGATCGGCGGAGTCTCGCAGCCGCGATCGATCCGCACGACGGCCTGTCCGGAGGCGGCGACGCGCGTCTTCACGGGCGTGGGCGCCCCCGAGGGTCCTGCGATGACGCGGATCCCGTCGAGCTCGGCGCGCAGCTCGGCGACGTCGGGATCGTCGTCGGCCGCGAGCGCCGTCACCAGCGTCACCTCGTGTCCGTCGCGCGCGAGCATCCTCGCGACGAGCCCGGCGCCTCCCGCCCGCACGCTGCGGGCCGTCACATCGACCACGGGCACTGGAGCGTCGGGGCTCAGTCGTTCGGCCGGCCCGGCGAGGTCGATGTCGAGCATCACGTCGCCGACGACGGCGATCCGGCTCACGCCGTCGCCCCCGTCCGGGCGCGGATGCGGTGCTCGAAGGCGCGGCAGAGCGCGTGCACGAGCACGAGCTGCGCCTCTTGCACGTTCGCCCCGTGCCCCTCGAGGGCGATCGACTCGTCGCAGATCTCGGTCAGGGGGTTCGGACCGGCGCCCGTCAGCGCCCACGAGCGGGCTCCCGCGGCGCGAGCGGCGTCGGCAGCGTGGAGGAGGTTCGCGCTGCGCCCGCTCGTGGACAGCAGCACGACGATGTCGCCGGACCTCGCGTGCGCGGTGACCTGCCGTGCGAAGACGTGGTCGAAGCCGTAGTCGTTGCCGATCGCGGTCACGCTCGAGGTCTCGGCGTGCAGAGAGAGGGCCGAGAAAGGGATGCGGTCGCCGTCGAAGCGGCCGACGAGCTCGGCCGTCAGGTGCTGGGCCTCCGCCGCCGAGCCGCCGTTCCCGGCGGCGAGCAGACGCGCGCCCGCATGCAGGCGGTCGGCCAGTTCCGCGCCCCACGCGGCGATCCGGTCGGAGTGACGTCCGAGTTGTGCGACGACGTCGAGCGCATGCGCGACGTGGTCATCGACCAGTCGTCGCGCGGCGTCGGTGGGAGTGTCGAGAACGGTGTCGAGGGTCATCGTCGCGGTGCCGCCTTCCGGGAGCTGGGGGATGAGGGGGTGCCGGTGAGCAGGGGCCGGTCCTCGCCGAGCGCCGCGAGGGTCGCGGTGTATGCGCGTTCGGTATCGGCGGCCACGCGCTCCCAGGAGTAGCGGGACTCGACCCGGTCGCGGCCCGCGGCTCCGTATGCGCGAGCCCGTTCGGGGTCGGTGAGGAGTGCGGTGAGGGCCGCGGCGAGGGCCGCGGGGTCGCGCGGCGGAACGTGCACGCCGGTGACGTCCTCGACCACCGTGTCGATCAGCCCGCCGACGGAGGTCGCGACAACCGGCACTCCGCAGGCCATCGCCTCCAGCGGAGTGATGCCGAACGGCTCGTACCAGGGCGCGCACACCACGACCTCGGCCGAGCGCAGCATCGCCGGCATCTCGTTCTGCGAGAGCTGCCCCACGAAGTCGACTCGGTCGGCGACTCCGAGGCTCTCAGCGACCGCGTGCAGGCGCTGGTACTCGGGGTCGGCGGTGAGGGCATCTCCCGAGCCGGAGCCGCCGACGATCACCAGCTCGGCGTCGACGCCGGCTGCGACCACTCCGGACAGCGCCTCGATGGAGATCCCCATACCTTTGCGCGGCACGAGCCGGCCGATGGTCATCAGCCGTCGGCGCTCCCCGCGCGGCGCGACCGGGCCGTCGACCGTGAACCGGTCGATGTCGACTCCGCACGGCACGACCGAGATGCGTGCCGTCGGAACGCCGAGGCCCTTGAGCTCGAACGCCTCGTCGGAGCAGGTTGCGATCACGCCGTCGACGCGCTGGCCGACGCCCGGCTCCAGCCAGGCGCGTTCCTCGGGACTCGTGTCGAGTGCGCCCTGCTGGCGGCGCTTGACGACGCCGAGGGCGTGGAAGGTGTGGAACACCGGCACGCGGTCACCGGTCGCGCGCTCGACCCTGTCGGACGCGTCGAGCGCCGCGACGCCGGACATCCAGAAGTGGCTGTGCACGAGGTCGGGCCGCTCTCGCTGCCAGTCCTGCGCGAGGTCGACGGCGAAGTCGCCCATGAAGGGCAACAGCTCGTCCTTCGGGACGGGAGCGGCGGGCCCGGCGTCGACGTGCACGACCTCGACTCCCGACGTGAAGGCCACGCGGCGGGGGAGGGAGGGGTCGTCGCGACGCGTGTAGACCGTCACGCGGTGACCGCGGCGGGCGAGCGCGTCGGCGAGCGCCGCGACATGCACGTTCTGGCCCCCGGCGTCGACGCCGCCGAGCGTCGCGAGAGGGCTCGCGTGCTCCGAGACCAGCGCGATCGTCAGCGCACGGGCGGTGGGATGCTGCTTCATCGGGTGCTCCCTTCGAGGATGGTGGCGGGGACTCGAGGGCGCAGGCCGCCGAGCACCTCGTCCCAGTCGCGGTGGAACCGAGCGAGGCCGTAGCGCTCGAGTGCGGCTTCCCGGGCCACCGCTCCGGCCCGTGCGGCCCGTTCCGGGTCCTCGACCAGCCGGCGAGCGGAGGCGAGCAGCGTGTCGAGGTCGTTCGAGATCGCGCCGGCCTCGGGAGGCACGGCACGGCCCGCCTCCGTCACCTCGAGCGCGACGACGGGCATGCCCAGGTGCATCGCCTCGAGCAGGGCGAGGCCGAGGGAGGTCCAGCGGAACGGGTGCAGGTACACGCGGCGGCGGGCGAGCGCGGCGTGCATCGCCTCCGTGCGGACGTCGCCGAGCACGGTCGCCGTCTCGAGACCGGGCAGTGCGGTCAGCTGCTCGGCCTTCATCCCGAAGACATCGAGCGGCGCGACGGCGGCAAAGCGGGGGAGGAGGTCGGTGCCCGCGACGCGGCCGCGGCGCACGGGCTCGTTCACGACGACTCCGAAGTGCGAGAGCTCGCCGGTGTAGAGGGGGCCGGGATCGCGGATGCCGTGCTCGATCACCGTGGTCGGCGTGGAGCCCGTGTCCCACATCAGAGCGTTGAAGTGCGTGACGTGCACGATCAGCAGCTCGTCTCGGTCGGCGAAGGGGTGCCGTGTCGTGGGAGCGTCGCCGCGAGGGGTGTTGTGCTCGACGTACACGGCCGGGATCTCGCGGCCCAGGCGCCGGCCGAGCAGGCGCTCCGCCTCAGCGAGCTCCTCCGGGCGCTGGAGGAGCACCGCATCGACCTCGGTGTCCCGCACCCGGTCGGGAGCGATCTCGACGGCGTTCGGCCAGTCGCGCCCTCCCGCGCCCAGGCCCCAGCCGTCGCGAGCGGCGGTCGTGGGCAGCAAGTACTCGTGCGCGCCGCGGACGAACGCGTCGGCCCACCCTCCGTGCACATGCCAGAGCAGGATCCTCATGCGATCGCCTCTCGATCCGGGGTCGCTCGGGCGGCGCGGCGGAGGCGCAGGGCCGCGGCCACCGCCTCCTCGGCGCTCACGCCCGCGAGGCACGGATGCCCGGGCACGGGGCACACGCGCGCCCGGGAGCCCGCGCACGGCGCGTGCTGATCGCCCAGCAGAGCGACAGGCACGCCGTAGGGCGCCCAGCGCACGGCCGGCACGACCGGGGCGAAGAGGCTGACCACGGGTGTGCCGACCGCTGCGGCGAGGTGGGCCGGGCCGGTGTTGCCGCAGATCGCCACCGAGGCGCCCGCGAGTACCTCGGCGGTCCCCGCGAAGTCGGTCGCGCCGCCCAGGTCCAGGCCCCGCGTCCCTGCGACCTGGGCCGTCAGCGCCCGCTCGCCTGGGCCGCCGGTGACGACCACCGCGACGCCCGAGTCGGCGAGCAGCTCGACGGCCTGCGCGGCGCTCGCGGCGGGCCATGTGCGTGCGGGCACGGCGGCTCCCGGATGCAGGACGACGTAGGGCCCGATGCCGTCGAGGGCGGCGGGGAGGTGACCCTCGCGCCGCACCCGCAGGCGTCCGTCGTCGCCGTCCGGCAGCGTGAACCCGGCCGCGGCCGCGATCTGGAGCGCGCGCTCGGGTTCCGGCTGATCGTCCGCGAGGGTCTCGCCCGGCACGAGGCGCACGTCGAGCAGGGCGCCGGCGAAGTCCACGGAGGCGCCCGAGACGCGGCCGACTCCGAACACGCGCAGCAGAAGTGCGAGCGGCAGCGGCGACTGGTGGAAGGAGGTGAGGATCACGGCCTCGTCGGGTGCGAACTCCTCCACGATGGCGCGCAGCTCCTCGACGAGGCCCGCGTCCGCCGGCCGTGAGGCGTCGCCGATCCACGGGCACCACCAGGTGCGCACCACGGAGGGGCCGGGGAGCAGCGCCGCGGCGGCCGCGCCCTGGGGGCCGCAGAGCAGCAGCACCTCGGCGTCGTCGGCAATCGCGCGCACCGCCGGCCCGCACAGCAGCACGTCGCCGGCGCTGTCGAGCCGCGCCACGAGCACCCGGCGGGTCACTCCGTGTCCTCCGGCTGTGCGGCGAGCAGCAGCTCGACCGCTTCGAGGAGGGTGGGCGCGCACACCTCGGCCGCCGCGACCTCCTCGGCGCGGGTGATCGGAGTCGGCACCAGCACGCCGCGGGCGCCGGCGGCCGTCGCGGCGCCCACGTCGGCGCCGATGTCGCCGATCACGGCGAGGGTGTCGGCGGGCAGCCCGAGCGCCTCTGCGGCGCCGAGGACCATCCCGGGCGCGGGCTTGCGGCAGGCGCAGCCGTCTCCGGGAGCGTGCGGGCACAGCATCCACACGTCGAAGCCGCCGAAGAGCTCGTCGACGCGACGGTTCACCGCCTCGGCCTGTGCGCGGTCGATGATGCCGCGGGCGATGCCGGACTGGTTCGTGACGACTCCCACCGCGAGCTGTGCTTCCCGAGCGCGCTCGACCGCGTCGAGGGCCGTCGGCATCGGCTCGACCCGCTCCGGGTCGCCGTTGTAGGGCACATCGACGATGAGGGTCGCGTCGCGGTCGAAGAGGATCCCCCGGAGCTGAGGGCTCGCCCGGCGCGTGTCGTTGTCGCTTGGCGCGGTGCGGGGGATCGGCTGGCTCACCTCCTTCTCGTACCCCCTGCGCGGGGTTGTAAACCGCGGAGGAGGAGAAGTCGTCGGCTCGGGCGCGTCGATGCGCAGGGCGTCGGCCGGATCCTCCTGGCGCGTCTGAGCCTCGCTCCGCGGGGTACCGGGACCGTGACAGGAAGGAGGCGCCTTGCTCGCTCTCGCCGCTCCGGACGGCACCCCGGAGATTCTCGCCCTCCGTGCCCTCAAGCTCGGCGACCTGCTTGTCGCCGTCCCGGCTCTGAAGGCGCTGCGGCGCGGCTTTCCCGAGCATCGGCTGGTCCTGGCCACGACGCCCTGGCTCGAGCCGATCGTCGACCTCGTCGAGGGGGTCGACGCCCTCGTGCCCACTCTGCACGGCCTCGACGACCCGCTCCCGATCGACCAGGGGCGGACCGAGCTCGCCGTCAACCTGCACGGAAACGGGCCGGAGTCGCGGCGGCGGCTGCGCGAGATCGCCCCGCAGCGCACGCTCGAGTTCCGTGTGCCGGCCCTCGACCCCGGTGCTGGGCCCGGCGATCCGCGTCCGCTTTGGATCGACGGCGAACTCGAACGCGCACGCTGGGCCCGCCTGGTCGGCTCGATCGGCCTCGACGCCGACCCGGACGACGTCGCGATCAGGATCCCGGAGGCGCCAGCGCCTGTCGCGGGAGCAGCCGTCGTGCACATCGGCGCCTTCTACGGTTCGCGGGAGTGGCCGGAGGAGCGTTTCGCCGAGGTCTCCCGCGCGCTCGCCGCCGAGGGCCGCCGCGTCGTCTACACGGGAGGCGCTAACGAGGCCGCTCGCGCCTCCCGCGTCGCCGAGCTGGCCGGCACGGGGGAGGTGCTCGCGGGAGCCGTCGACCTCGTCGAGTTCGCGGCCGTCGTCGCTGCGGCCGAACTCGTCGTTACCGTCGATACCGGCGCCGCTCATCTCGCGTCGGCCTACGCCGTCCCCTCGGTCGTGATCTTCGGTCCGGCCTCGCCCGAGGCGTGGGGACCGCCCGCCTCCGGGCCGCACGTCGTGCTCACCGACGCGTCGCTGCGCCGCGGCGATGTCTTCTCGGCGGAACCCGATCCGGCACTGCTGGCCGTGCAGGTCGACGACGTGCTCGCGGCCCTCGCCTCCCTGCCCGCGCGGGAGGGGGCTCGCTCGCGCGCGGGAGGGGTACCCAGGGTCAGGCCGAGCGCAGCTGAGCGGCCGGTTGCACCGGCGTGACCGTCGCGACGCGCGCCCGCGGTGCGCGGGGCTGATGCCGGCGCGAAGGCGCTCCGAGACGTTCGGCCAGCTGCGCGAGGATCCGGCGCTGGAGACGCGACACCTGCATCTGGGTGATCCCGAGGGCGTCCGCGATCTGCTGCTGCGTCCGTTCCTCGACGAAACGCATGCTCAGCAGCTCGCGCTGCCCGTCGTCGAGCTCGGCGAGGGCCTCGGCGAGCCCGTGCCGCCGGTCGATCTCGAGGAGGCGCTCGTCCTCCCCGCCGAGCGTGTCGCCGAGCCGCACACCGCTCTCACCCGCGCCCACGGTCTCATCGAGCGAGAGCGGGTGCCCGGCGCTGCGCGCGTCGGCGACCTCCGCGGCGCTCACTCCGAGGCGTCGCGCGATCTCGTGGTCGCCGGGCTGTCGCCCGAGCTCCTGCGCGAGTTCGTCCGCGACCACGACCGAGCGCCGGTGCAGGTCCTGCACTCCTCGCGGCGGACGGATCGTCCAGCCCAGATCGCGGAGGTGCCGCTTGAGCTCGCCGGTGATCGTCGGCACCGCGAAGGCCGCGAAGCTTGCACCGCGCTCGGGAGTGAATCGTGATGCCGCCTTGACCAAGCCCACGTAGGCGACCTGGCGCAGCTCCGCCCAGTCGCCTCCTCCTCGCGACACGCGTCGGGCCATCGCCTCGGCCAGACCGAGGTGGTCGAGCACGATCCGCTCGCGGATCCGATCGCCCTCTGCACCGCTTGCGCCGGCCGCTTCGTGGAACAGGGAGAGGGTGCGCGCGTCCTTCTCCTCCCGGGCGCTCTCGCTGAGCCCGAGGGGTCGGTCCGTTGCGGTGTCGAGGTCGATCATGCTGATGCGTGCTCCTTCCGGGCACGCCGAAGGGAGTCTCCGGTGCGGCGTGCTGCGCGACTCGGACGACTCGACGGGCCCGGGCCCAGCGCACCACTGCTCCTTCTCGTGGTCGAGTCGGTTGACTCGGAGCAGTGCGCCGGGGTATGCGGCGAGGCACCCGCCGGGGCGCGTGCTCGGCGTCGCCGGTAGGATTCCCCTCGTATGTCTGAGCTCACTCCGCCCCTGGATCGCGCGCCGGACGCGCACCCGTTCACCACCGCGACCGGGAGCGACGTCCGCGTCCGCTTCTGCCCGTCGCCGACCGGCACCCCCCACGTCGGACTCATCCGCACCGCCCTGTTCAACTGGGCGTATGCGCGGCACACGGGGGGCACCTTCGTGTTCCGGATCGAGGACACCGACGCCGCGCGCGACAGCGAGGAGAGTGTCGAGCAGATCCTCGACGCCCTGCGCTGGCTGCGACTCGACTGGGACGAGGGCGTCGGGGTCGGCGGCCCGCACGGCCCGTACCGTCAGTCCGAGCGCACCGACGTCTACCTCGACGTGATCGCGCGCCTGCTCGCCTCCGGGCACCTCTACGAGAGCTACTCCACGGCGGAGGAGATCGACGCGCGCAATGAGGCTGCCGGTCGCGCGAAGCAGCACGGCTACGACAACCACGACCGCGGGCTCACCGAGGAGCAGCGCGCCGCCTTCCGCGCCGAGGGCCGTCAGCCGGCTCTGCGCCTGCGTGTCCCCGACGCCGATCTCTCGTTCGACGACCTGGTCCGCGGCCCGATCACCTTCCCGGCCGGCTCCTTCAGCGACTTCGTCGTCGTCCGCCCCAACGGGCAGCCGCTCTACACGCTCGTGAACCCGGTCGACGACGCGCTCATGCAGATCACGCACGTGCTCCGCGGCGAGGACATCCTGCCCTCGACCGCGCGCCAGATCGCGCTCTACCACGCGCTCATCGACATCGGGGTCACCACCTTCGTGCCGCGCTTCGGCCACCTGCCCTACGTGATGGGCGACGGAAACAAGAAGCTCTCCAAGCGCGACCCCTCCTCGAACCTCTTCCATCACCGTGACCGGGGCTTCATCCCCGAGGGCCTGGTCAACTACCTGGCCCTGCTGGGCTGGTCGCTCACCCACGATCGCGACGTCTTCTCGATCGACGAGATGGTCGCGGCGTTCGACGTCGTCGACGTCAACCCCAACCCGGCGCGCTTCGACCTCAAGAAGGCCGAGTCGATCAACGGCGACCACATCCGCCTCCTCGCGGTCGACGATTTCACCGAGCGGACCATCCCCTACCTCGTGGCAGCGGGGGTGCTCGAGGGGGCGCCGGGCGCCGAGCAGCGCGCCGTGCTCGACGCCGCGGCGCCGCTCGTGCAGGAGCGGATCGGTCTGCTCGGCGAGGCTCCCGGCATGCTCGGGTTCCTGTTCACCACGGCCGATGCGCTCAGCTACGACGAGGACGCGCTGAAGGGCCTGCCCGCGAACGCCGGCGAGGTTCTCGCCGCGTCCGTCGGCGCGCTCGAGCTCGTGCCCGAGTCGGAGTGGCTGACCGCCTCGGTCCAGGAGGCGCTCGCCTCCGCGCTCATCGAAGGGCTGGGCCTGAAGTCGCGCATCGCCTACGGCCCGCTGCGCACCGCGATCTCGGGGCGCCGCGTCTCGCCTCCGCTGTTCGAGTCGATGGAGATCCTCGGCAAGCGCGAGTCGCTCGCGCGCCTCGACCAGCTCTCGGCCCACCTCACCGCCTCGCGACAGGCCTGAGCGTGGGGGAGGCGATCGGAGGCCGCTACGACGTCGTCGTGATCGGCGCGGGTCCCGCGGGGCTCTCGGCGGCCCTCAACCTGGTGCGCGCGCGCCGCAGCGTCCTCCTCCTCGACAGCAGCCGCCCGCGCAACGCAGCGACCCTGCACTCGCACGGCTTCCTCACCCGCGACGGCATCTCGCCCCTCGAACTGCGGCGCCTCGGTCGCGAGGAGTTCGAGCGCTACGAGGCCGCCGAGGTCGGCATGGCCCTCGTCACCGGCGTCGAGCGCTCGGGAGGCGAGTTCGTCGTCTCCGCGCGCGGCGTACGCGGTTCCGCCGACCGCTCCGTCGTCGCGACGGCCGTGGTGGTCGCCGCCGGGCTTTCCGAGCGACTCCCGGCCCTGCCGAGCCTCCGCGCCTACTACGGCACTGCTGTGCACAGCTGCATGGAGTGCGACGGTTACGAGAAGGCGGGCGAGGCGCTCGCCCTCATCGGCGAGACGGACGACCTCGCCGAGCGAGCGATGCTCCTCTCGCAGTGGTCGACCGACCTCGTGGTGTTCACGAACGGCACGGGAGTCGTCAGCGATGCCGACGAGTCCCTGCTCGGCTCGATCGGCGTGCGCGTCGAGCGCCGCCCGGTCGCCGATCTCGTCGGCGAGCTCGCCGAGATGACCGGGGTCGCGCTGAGCGACGGCGATGTCGTCCCGCGCACCGGAGCCTTCGTGCGGCCCGTGTGGGTGCCCGTGCTCGACTTCCTCGATGCGGCCGGTCCCGCCCGCGACGCCGAAGGGTTCCTTCGCGTCGACGCCGGCGGACGCACCTCGGTGCCCGGACTCTACGGAGCGGGCGAGGTCACCGCGCCCGGGCCGCAGCAGCTGATCGTCGCGGCGGGGTCGGGAGCCCAGGTCGCCTCCGCTGTCAACCGCGATCTCGTGCGCGCGCGCCTGGGCGAGGCGGCCCCTGAGTCGGAGATCTTCGCGATCCACGGGCCGGATTTGGGCAGCGTGCGGCCATAGGGTACTGTCGTACCTCGGCGCTCGGGACTCGTTCCGCTCGCCGCAGGGCCACGAAGGCACCTTCGGATGGCCATTGGGGTATGGTGTAATTGGCAACACGGCTGATTCTGGTTCAGTTGTTCTTGGTTCGAGTCCAGGTACCCCAGCCAGATGCGTCTTACTCGAACCAAGAGAACGAGTAGACCAAAGTTCGTACATTTCGGGAGCCCCGGCAGGAGTGCCGGGGCTTTTTTGTGTCTGTTCCGCTGTCTCGGATGGGTGTTCGGTGATATGCCCGGCCAGTCGGTGGACGGCGGCGTTCGCCGTGTTGCGGTCACTGCTGAGTTCGAGGGCGCGGTCGTCATCGATCTCGACGATCATGCGGGTGAAGAACGCCAGAAGCAGGTCGCGGCGGACCGGATCGGTGGTTCCTCGGTACAGTGCGCCCGGATCCGCTAGGAGTTCTACATAGGCTGCGGCCTTCTCCGCTCCGTACTCGAGTCGTTCATCTCCCTCGCTGAGTTTCTCGGCGAGCGCATCTTTTTGTAGCGTGGTCTGCTCGAGCTTGACCTTCAGCGCAGGCACGTCGACGGAGCCGTCCATCGCGAGCTCGATGCCGTGGGCCGGGGCTACAGCGCTCGATGAGGACGTGCACTTCCTCCGGCTTATGGGAGTGCGCCTGGCGTGGAAGCATGGCGAATGAACGCTGGCCGTGGAACTGAAACGGTAGTTGAAGCGCCCTGGGTCCGTTGGAGATTCGCGCTCTTTGATTCCCGCCAGCGGATCGCGGTCGGTTTGGACAGCATAGAACGCGTGCTCGAACTCCATGGGTGGGATGTCCCTGAGGTAGCCGTGGAGACGCTTGGTGTTGTGCCAGTGCACCCACCCGAGGGTCGTGAGCTCGGGGTCCTCGACCGTCTTCCCCGGGCCGGGGCGGGCGGGTCCGCGGACGAGTTCGGTCGTGTAATAGCCGTTGACGGTCTCGGCGAGAGCATTGTCATAGCTGTCGCCGACGGTTCCGATCGACGGGGTGGCGCCGATCTCGGCCAGTCGTTCGCCGTAGCGAATAGATGTGAATTGAGATCCCGCGTCGCTGTGACAGCGCAGATTCTCATGGTGGCGACCGCGTGACCAGCGGGCCATCTCGATTGCGTCGAGGACCATTTCGGTGCGCATATGAGACGCGCACCGCCAGCCGACGATCATCCTGCTGAAGACGTCGATGATGAAACAGACGTACGCGACGCCGGCCCACGTCGGCACGAACGTCAGATCGGTCACCCAGAGCCGGTTCGGGCCCGTCGCGGTGAACTCCCGCTTCACCAGGTCAGGGTGCCGTGCGGCGGTCGGATCGGGCCGGGTGGTCTTGACCCGCTTGAGCGGGTCGCGCCTTCGATTCCCGCGGCGCGCATGAGTCGGCCTGTCTGGTCCCGGCCGATGTCGATCCCGGCGCGGCGGGCGCTCTTCCAGAGTGTGCGAACCCCGTAGACGCAGTAGTTCGTCTTCCAGAGCGTCACTAACTCCGGGGTGAGGACCGCGTCGCTGAGCGCCCGCGCTGACGGGGCACGGTCCTTCGCGGCGTAATACGTGCTCGGAGCCACCTGCAACAGGCTGCAGATGGGCTCGACTCCGAGCGGTCGACCTTCGACGACGTCGTTCTTGTTCGCGTCGATGACCGCGACTACTTCCGGTGTTGGCGGTCGAGCTCCGCCCCGAAGAAAGACGCGGCCCTCGTCAAAATTTCGTTCGCCCGACGCAACTCACGCACTTCCTGCTCAAGCTCCCGAACCCGGCGCGCCTCCGCGATGCTCACGCCCGCGACGTGGCCGTCGTCGACATCGGCTTGCATGACCCACATTCGCACCGACTCGACCCCGCAACCGAGTTGCGACGCGACCCGATCGACCGTCCCGTGCTCGGTCCCCAGCTCCGCCCGCAGCATGCGCACCATCCGGACCGCTGCAGCCTTCTCCTCTGGCGAATACCAACGTGCTGTTGGTTTCCCAGATCCCTGATCCGACACCACGACTCCATCCTCGTTTCCAAGGTCAGCAGCCTCCAACAAAACCAGGGCGCTTCAGTCCCGGATTATTGGGGCAATCGGCGAGGGCGCAGTGTTGGATCCCGGGCCCCGCGCGGATGAAATCTCTACTGGCGGTGCAGGCGGTCACGTCGCTGGAGGTGCTCGCTGGGACGTTAGAGCCTTACTACGCCGAGGGCGGACGCCTGCCGAAGTGCTTCGACCCGAGAATTGACCCCAAGCTTCGAGTAGATATTCGCCAAATGACGCTTGACGGTGCCTGCGCTAATGTGCAGTGCGACTCCGATCTCAATATTCGTCAATCCTTCTGCAAGTTGTGTCAGCACTTCCGTCTCTCGTCCCGTCAGTACGGATGAACGAACGTGTAGCGGTTGCGGGCCGGTGCTCACATGAATAGAGCTACGTTTGGACGATTTGGCCACAGACTCAACGGCCAGAACAAGCTCATCGAGTTCTTCTTGGTAGCCTCGCACGTCCCACACCTGCTTCGATAGGGAACTACGGCTAGCGGGCGCGGGGTCGCTGCTAATTTCCAAGATGCGGGTTGCGGGTGCGTAAAGCGCGATTGAGTCCATGACCAGCGCCCTCGGCGGACCACTCAGGTTCGCGTCCAACACGAGTACTCGTGGGCGATGTACCCGGCTTAGAAAGATGGCGTCGTTGCCGTCACAACCGACACCGACAACGTTTAGTCCGGTTCCTGTCAGGAGGGATGACGCGAGCGCGCCGGCGAATAGACGCTGCCGTAGAACAACTGCCGCGGTCATTTTGTCCTCAATATTGTGAACTGTCTCCTCCAAAGAAATTGCTGCGATCATCAGCCGAGCTCGTTCTCGGTCGAGTTTGCAAGTCCGATCCACGCACGAACCACCGGGTTGCTCGTCACGATGACGACGATGCGCACAAGCGCGGCGCACAAGACGACCGCGGCATTCACGACGAGATAGATCCACGCTGGCAGAAGCGTGTCGTAGGGAGGCTGCACCAGGACTGCTTGAACCACTAAGAGAACCGCGTTTACGGTCGGTACGAATTGCACCAGTGCCCGTGCAAAGAGCCGCCGGTTGAGGCCCCTCGCCGCTTCTGGCGCGCGAGGGCCTGCGCCGTCGCTCGGCTGGTGTGGGTCGTGGATGGACATGGTGGGTACCCCCGGGTCGCGCTCTGCTGGTGTGTGATCTCCCCAGTCGGGACGGTAAACGATGCCACCGACACTCGAAGATACGTTCGACAGAGTAGAGCGCAGGAGGATCCCTCAGGATCCGGCGATCAGGCCACTTTCAATGGGCGCTTCGGCCCACCTTTCCATGGAAAACTGCTCCTGACCTGGGCTAACAATCCTCGGTCAGGCGTGGGGGAGCGCTAGCGGATTCACCGCTTCGCCATCTGCTCCGGCTCAGTAGCCCTTGCTCGCCGTGCGCCGCTCGGCGTCGATCGGCCCGACGGACAGTTCCTGCGCGTACGACGTCGCGGAGCAGAGGGTCACATTAATGGGGAGCGAGGTCGCACGCGTTGCGCCTGGGATTTGAACGCGGAGCCCGGCAGCATGCACCTGATTGCCGCAGTCGCCGTTCGTTGATTCGGCAGGGATCCACCGCTTCCAGGCGTAGGCCTGCGTTCCCGCCTCGAGGTGCACAACCTGGCCACCTACGGCATTCGCGTCAGCCTCGTCCTGGGTGCCGAACGGAGTACCGGCGTCATCGATGAAGGAGACGAGGGGGAACCCAGAGATGTCACAAACGCGCTCGCCCCCGTTGCTGAAGACGAGGTATCCGGAGCCCGCTACCTCCTCCGGGGTCTCCTCGAGCTGGACCGTTATCTCGTCCTGACAAACCGAAGCTGAAGCGGTGGTTGACGGCGTCGGTGTGGGAGTAGAGGTGGTGGCTACGGTGTTCACGGGGGAGGAAGCAGGCGTCGTGGTCACGCCATTGGGCGCGCCTGTCCTACCTGAGCATCCGCTCAGCAGCAACCCAGCAATAAGGACGCAAGTACCGACGGCGGTGATTTTTTGGATGCTCATGCACGGAAACTACCAGGCCAGGCACGCGAAATCCGTCGGAACCGCGGCCGCCCGCCACCCGAACCTGGCCCGCAGTATGTAGGAACTTTGTCCCACATGGTCGAGTTCGCGCCCCATCGGTTGCCGCTTGTCTGTCTTCTGCGCGGCAAGCGCACTAAACACATGGAGAAGATCATGGCATTCAACACGGTTTCCCAGGCGAATGCTTGGGCAATTGCGCACCCAACAAAGAATGTTGGAGCGGGGGGACCTTCCTGGTCCGGCTGGTGCGCAGCACTTATGTTCTGGGCAGGGAACTTTGACCGTTCGTGCGACACCGCTGCTGAGGGCTCGTACAACAGCGGCATCATTTCGACGAACCCCTCGGCCGCCCCTGCCGGTGCTTTCCACTGGTGGCGCATGGGCTCAGAAGGCCACGTAGCGCTCGACCTGGATGGCGGCGGAACCCGCCTGCTGATGGCGAGTTCGAAAGTTAGCAACTACGGCACCGCAATCGGGACGATCTCCTGGGCAGGCTACGGTGGTGCTGCTTATGCAGGCTGGTCGCTCGACTTCGTCGGGCAAAAGCTTGCTGACGTTGGTACTCCTGCTGCTGGGACGGGAACTCCGAGCGGCGGAATCAGCAACGTCGATGGCGTGACTTTGCAGAAGGTGGCACAGAAGGGCGGCTACACCGGTCCTCTCGACGGGGTGCCCGGAACCAACACGTGGATTGGCATCCAGACCTTCATGCGCGGTTATGGGTACACGGGGCCCATCGATGGCGCCCCAGGAGTGAACACCTGGATGGCTCTGCAGAGGCTCGCCCAGGAAGGTGGGTACACCGGTCCGATCGACGGGGTCCCTGGGACCAATACGTACACCGGTTTGAATAACTGGCTCGCAGGCAACGGCACCACTTCCCCGTCAGTTCCGACTGGTCCACGTGGCGTTTACGGTATCGACACCGGAACGACGCAGCGGGATCTGGATTTCAATGCCGTCCGTGCCGCTGGATATCAGTTCGCGATCGTCAAGGCCGGCGGGACGAATGTTGCACCCATCTATGTGGCACCTCACTATCACGACCAGGTTACCCGCGCGCGCAGTGCGGGCCTGAACGTTGGCCACTACTGGATGGCAGGGTCAACGGATCCAGTCGGTGACGCCAACTTCTTCGTCGACCATCTGTACGACTACCGAGACGGCGACATTCTTGCGCTGGACAACGAGAAAATCGACGACGGCATCTTCTGGGACGACGCGAAGACCGCATCGTTCATGCAGGTCGTCAAGAACCGACTCGGACGAGCCCCTTTCCTCTACACCTACTCCGCGATGCTCATCGCGAACACGTGGACTCAGACGAAGGCAGTCGGATCTAAGCTCTGGATCGCCCACTACACGACGCCCGCCTCGCCCAACATCGGAAGCGCGTTCCCCTCGTGGGCGATCCACCAGTACTCGTCGTCGGCGAGCATCAATGGCATTCCGGTTGACGTGAACATCGCGCGAGCGAGTGCATTTGACGGCCTTTCGCCCGTTCCGTACGGTGAAACTGCTCCGCCGACCGGCGGCATCGTTTCCGGTGGTTCGGGAACTCCCGTCACCTCGACGCAGTCGCAGGGGGTGATCCTGCAGCGTCTCGCGCAGCGGGGCGGCTACACGGGGCCGCTTGACGGTGCTCCGGGTGCGAACACCTGGAAGGGTGTCCAGCAGCAGCTGCGAACGCTCGGCTTCTACGACGGCCCGATTGACGGATCACCGGGAGTCAACACCTACAAGGGCGTTCAGCTTCTCGCGCGAGCCTACGGTTACACCGGCCCGATCGACGGGGACCCGGGTCCGAACACGTATGCGGGGGTCAGCGCCTACCTCGATAGCGCTGGCGGCAGTGCGGCGACAGGCAGCGACGGGCAGACAATTCAGCGAATCGCCCAGGCTGGTGGCTACACGGGAGCGCTAGACGGAGCACCGGGCACAAACACCTGGAAAGGAATGCAGCAAGTTCTCGCTGGGTACGGGTACGTAGGGCCGGTCGATGGTGAAATGGGTTCGAACTCTTGGAAGGCGCTCCAGCGTCTCGCCGCGAAGGGTGGCTACACGGGCACTGTCGATGGCGTGATGGGTGTGAACTCCTGGAAGGGAGTTCAGACGGTTCTTCGTGGCTTCGGATATACCGGGCCGATCGACGGAGCACCGGGCACGGACACCTACGTCGCGCTTCAGGCACTCGCCAAGATCGGCGGCTACACCGGACCTAGTGACGGTGTTCCTGGCCCCAACACCTGGAAGGGTATCCAGTCCCTCCTGAGCGGAGTTGGCTATACAGGACCGATCGACGGAGTCCCCGGTACGAACACGTACCGGAGCCTTCAGGCTCTCGCCGCGCGAGGGGGTTACAATGGCCCTATTGATGGCGATCCCGGCCCGCGAACCTATGCCGGGCTGGCGGCGCTTCTCGTTGCAGGCGCCGCGACTGCAACTCCGTTCCCCACCAACCCGACGCCCGTTCCGTCTTCCGGAGTAAGTAACTCGGCTTTCTTTGAGTTCCTGTATTGGCTCGAAGCGCAGGCAGAGGACTGGTTTACTTCGCATAACGATGGGCCGAATGTGCCCGAACTCATTGCGCAGTACCTCCGGGACGATGTTTACGTGGGCCTAGACTGGACTCTTCTCGCTGGACCTCGATATGGGGATTGGGTTAGCTTCGTCGAACGGCGAGCGACGGCGGCGCGGCGCCCGATCGTAACGACCTACAACCTGCCGGGGCTATCTGCTGTCGCAGTTGACCACTTCTTCGCAACGATGAACGGTTATCTGCACCGACCCCGTACCACGCGACAGACTGGTCCCGAGTTTGTCGACATCGGCGGGTGGGCTGGAGACCTCATCACCACTCTCGGTGATTACAAGAAAAGTGGTCAGCCGCTCGGCGAGTCGATTGATACTTTTGGTCGGAGAGTTATCGGCGGAACCGGAGCGAACAAGTTGAGCTATGGACTTCTGGACTTTATTCAGGATGTCGATGGCTACAACGTCGCCACTCGCTGGCATGGCCAGGGCGGCATGGGATCGATTGCTGACTTAACGGTCAGGGCAGTCACTGATACCCTGGTGTCCGGTGAGAATCGTTACGCAACGTTCCTTCGCCTTCGGTTTGGTTCGCAGGCAAACGCTCGAACGTGTGCAAACCAGGTGTTCTCGCAGGGAGCCACGAATGTCGACACGACGCTGTTCAACGGCTCCAGGACGTATCTTCTCCAGCATCCCGAGTCGAACGGCGCGGCTACGTCGGTGAGCGAGTTCTCAGTGCTGCAGCTTACTGCCCTTGCCTATGCCTGGGTGGACGTACTCGTTTCAAAAATCTAACCCAGCGAACGTGCCCCTTACTTCCTCACGGGAATAAGGGGCACGTTCGTCAGTAGGGGTGCACATTCAGCACTCGTTGCAAAGTTGCTCGCAGTCTCCGGATCGCTGCTAATGAACCTTCCGTCGTCAGAAGTTTTTGCAGTTGGTGGTATTGTGAGGAAGAACCCAGAGACGCTCGACGTTGCGCTCAGCGTCCCCAGGCAGCTTAAATCGGTCATTTCAATGGGAGAGGAGATCGCAAGTAGAGCTTGGTGTGCATCGCGCGGATGATCAGTGTCTGAGTAGGTCGAAAGCTCCCCGTCAGTCAGAGTGAGGGATGCGTTTAGGAAGTCCCGTTTCTGCACCTTGCCGAGCAATATCGCAGGAAGGTCGGAACTGAAGTCCTTCAATGACAGCTGCGTCAATATATTAAGTGCCTGGTTGTCTGAGTCGGAGGCGAAAGGACTGACCTGCCAGGGGGAGCGGATCCAGATCGGGCCTGAGTGGATGCCTTCTAATTCGCTTACCAGCTGAAATCTCGTGATGTTCGACTGCTCGTCAGTAGACAGGTCGATTAGAGAGGTGCCGTCTGACACGGTGATCTGGAGGATCGTATCGTTGCCCGCCGCAACCGTCTCGCCATAGTCTGTTAGCGCCGTGATCGCATCAATAGATAGCGGTGAATCGACGGTCGCGGCCACTCGAATGCGAGTCCCTCTCTCAAGTGCCGACGTCGGGACGGTAGAGATGCTTGAAACGCTGATGCCCGAAAGTGTGTCGATTTCCTTGCTTATCTCACTTAGGTCGACTGACTGCTGATCGCCTGGGAGGTCGCTGGTTGCGCAACCAGAGAAGAGGAGCGCGGCGACCACCAGACCCGATACCTGTGTGCTCATGATGTGGGACTTCTTCATGGGTTGAGTCTCGCATGCCTCCGAGCGGCCGATTCGATCGTGGTTCTGGGGGAAGTACTGTTTCAGCCGCGGGTTGGAGAGACGAGCGCTCGTCAGAGAGACAAGTGGGCGCGAAGATCTGCGGGTTGCCAGCGAGGATGATCGTCCTGTCATCGGCTACAAACGGCTCACAATGGTTCCATCGCAACTTGCACTGCAGGTGGACCGGGAGCAGAGCTGCGGCGCAGACTATACCGCGTAGTTGCCGAATCAGTGTCGCGCCCCGCGTGGTCGTCGCGGGATGTCGGCTCGGACGAGGTGCTGGCGTACGCAGTTGTAGCTGACGGTCATACGGTCCGCGATATTTTGGACCGATGTGCCGGCGAGGTAGAGGCGTTCGGCGTCTGCCTGTTGCTCGATCGTCAGGGGTCGACGCCGAAGACTGACTCCCTGAGCTGCGAGGACGGAGATGACCCCGTTTGCCGAGAGGCCGTACTCCTTGGCGAGGTCAGTGGTGTGTTCGCCAGACCGGTACCGTTTGGCCAGCTCTTGAGTCACCGCCTGTCCGAGTCGACGGTTCAGGGAGCGGACCGCGTCTCCGGCTGGCAGAGGAGTGGAAGTCCGCGTCGGTTTGAGCGCGGCCAGCTTGAGGAGCTCCGAGCGCGCCGGTGGCAGGTTGGCCGAATTATTGGAGTAGTTACCAGTAGGGCCTACCAAGACATGTGTACTCGAACAAATGACATCGGGATGTTGGCTGAGGCTGGTCTTGGTGGAGGCGTCGGAGTTTTTCTCCGGCGCCTTTTTGTGTTGCTCCCCCTTGGGCGGCCTCGCGGACCGCGCTTAGGGCGGGCTGTTCATGCCGGCCCGCACGGGATGCTGGCGGAGCCAGCTGTGTCCGGCATGGTCTTGTCTTCCGGCGCGCGGTGAGCACCGCAGCTTGACATCGGCGGACGAGTCGCGCGAAAGGGCAGGGCCGCGGCGCCGACCAGCGCGGGGATGGCAGCGCCGAGGATCGCGGACGTTGCCGTGGTGTCCTCCGACGCGTCGATTGTGGTCGAGCAGCTCGATGTGCCCTGCGCCCAGAGGCGTTGCCGCCAAGGGTCGCCCGGCCCTGGCCGCGCTAGTGTGTCGACGTGGACGAGGCTGCGGACGCGCCGCATGCTGAACCCACCCGCGCTGCAAACCGACTCCGCGCCTGCCGGGGACAAGCTGTGTGCTGATGAAACGAGCAATCATCGCGTGTGCCCTATTGGGGTGAGTCAAGCGTAAACTCGGCGTGTCGCTTTGATTCTGTGCTTCCTCGTCGGGTTCTCTGAGCTGTCTCCCACTTCGCGGAGGTCGTTTCAGCCTTGGGGGAGTGGCGTGTCTCGTCGCCGTATTCGTTCTGTTGTGTCGGTCTTGGCAGCGTCGCTTGCTGTCGTACTAGGGGCCACCGTCGTTGACGTCAGTTCTGCTTCGCCAGCGCCAGCGACGGTCGATTGGGGTCAAGTTAGCACCGTGCTAAGTGTGATCAGTATCGTCAGCGTCGCGTTATCATGGGTGCCAATAGTCGGCCAGGCGCTGCTCGTAGTCGCTGCGGCAACAAGTATTGCCGCAGCGGCCATCGACTGTGGCCAAGCGATATCTGGACGTGGCGGTTGGATCAATTGCGGTCTTGGGTTAGTCAGTGCTGCAGCTCCCGGTGTAGGAGCTGCGGCGGTGCGAGGAGCAGTCAGAGCGGGAGAAATAACTATCGTAAAGCAGGCCACGCAGATGTACCGCAGCTATAATGCAGTCGGTGTTGGCGCTGGCGCCATCGGTGATTAGCGGACAGGCGAGGAGGTGTTCGGTTGGTGATGATACGAGACACTGCTGGGGACCGGCCGGGCAACTTTGAGCTTTTTGAGCAAGTAAATATGGTGCAAGGTCCCACGCTAGAATCGTACTTGCGTCGTCTGCGCTATTATCTCCGTGCAATGATCGCCTCCGTACTTGCCGCGGCATTACTTATAAATTTTCTCGCATCGCCTTGGAGGTTGTTGGGTTTCGTCGTGCTCTTGTATGCACCCTACGCCTATTTTCGGCACTATTCTCTCTATCGGAAGTCTGAGGCCGTGATGACTGCAGAGCTTTCGGCGGGATATACAACAAGCAGTTCAGGGTTCTTGAATTTTCCGGAAGTCGATGGAAATTCAGGACAAGTGATCCGTCGACGCGGGGAGGAAGTCCTCAACGATGCTGATCGGGACGAGCGTCTGCAGCGGATTAAAGCGATTGTGAGAGATTAAGACAATGTGACGGCTCGATCCGACCAGCAGTGGCTCGGCATCGTCGCAGCTACCTCGATCGACCCCACGGGGCTCAGCCTCACGACCGCGACGCAGTACGCCGGCGCGGACCAGGGCTGGCGCCGCACCGGGAAGACGCTCCCCGCGGCGACCGCCTCCAACCTCTCGCCGACCACGAACGGACTATCGATCACGTACTTCGCGATCGGCGACACGCTCAGCGCGTCGGCCTGCGGAGTGCCTGTCGGATCGAGCCAGGGCGGTTTCGTGAAGACTGAGAAGAGCGCACCTCTGATAGCGCCTGGATCTGCGTCACCCTCGATGATCGAGGCCGCGTCACGAGCGTCGCCTACCCGGCAGCATCCGGAGTTCCCGCGCGCACCGTGACCAG
>NZ_JADKSO010000002.1 GCF_015351245.1 Rathayibacter sp. VKM Ac-2879 | reverse complement strand
CCCGCGCCCTGGTGAAGGGCGCGGTATAATTGAATACACGCACGGCGTGTAACCCCAGATTTGACCACCCACCCCCCGGGGGTGAGTGTGTCGCCAGGGTTACGGCGGCCATAGCGAGAGGGAAACGCCCGGTCACATTCCGAACCCGGAAGCTAAGACTCTCAGCGCCGATGGTACTGCAGGGGGGACCCTGTGGGAGAGTAGGACACCGCCGGACACCATTCACGATGGCCACCCACACGGGTGGCCATCGCTGTTTAACCACCACCTTGGTCTCACAGGCGAGACGAGAAGGTGAGCGACGGCGCTCGTCGTCGCATGACTCCCGAGTGAGGAGAAGCGATGGAGCAAGACAACGGGCCGCGGCCGGCGTCGCTCGACGGATATGAGGACGGCCTCGCCTCCATCGAGAAGCTGCCGTTAGCCGAGAGGGCGGCCGCATACGCCGAAGTACAGGCGCGCCTCCGCAGCCGGCTCGAGGACGCGGACGGCCGCGGATGACCGGCGGCATCCGCCTCGACTCCGCTCTAGCGGAGCGTGGCATCGCGCGATCCCGGACCCATGCGGCGCGGCTCATCGCGGACGGGCTCGTCACGATCGACGGCGTCCCCGCGCTGAAGCCGTCCCTTCGCGTCCTTCCGGATCAGGACGTCGCCGTGGCCGCGTTGGATCACTACGTGAGTCGCGCGGCCCACAAACTGCTCGCAGCACTCGACGCCTTTCCGAGCGTCCAGGTACAGGGAGCGCACGCTCTGGACGTCGGAGCCTCGACCGGCGGGTTCTCACAGGTGCTCCTCGAGCGCGGCGTCGCCTCCGTGATCGCGCTCGACGTGGGGCACGCCCAGCTGGCACCGCGCATCCGATCCGATGAGCGCGTGCGGGTCGTCGAGGGGTTCAACGCTCGGGAGATGACGGCCGAGCGTCTCGCCACAGCGGCGGGCACCGACGTGACCCCCACCCTCGTCGTCGCGGATGTGTCGTTCATCTCACTGACGATGGTGCTGCCGGCCGTCGTCAGGAGCGTCTCGCCGGACGCGGACGTCGTGATCCTCGTGAAGCCGCAGTTCGAGGTCGGCAAGACGAGGATCAAGGAGGGCATCGTGCGCGATCCCGCGCTTCGTCGGGAGGCGCTCTCGGACGTGCTGTGGTCGGCGTGGGACGTCGGGTTCGGCGTTGCCGGGCTCACGGAGTCGCCCCTTCCCGGTGGGGCCGGGAACCACGAGTATCTCGCGCACCTCCACCGTGTCCACGGGACGATTCCGACAGAATGGAGGGACGCGGTCACCGCGCTCACCACCGGATGACGCGACCGTGTCCGCCGCCGTCGATCGACCAGAAGGACACCTCCTCGATGCAGTCCCCTCCTGACGAGCGCCACATCCTCGTCGTCGCCCACACCGGTCGGGCGGATTCGCTCGATGCAGCGATCCTGGTGGTCCAGCGACTGCGCGACTCCGGCGCCCACCCCGTCCTGTGCGCGGACGACAAGGGCGACATGGTGCGGGCGTCCCCGGGTCTCGCGGGAGTGGCGGTGCTCGGGGTCGACGTCGCGCTCGAGGCGATCGAGCTCGTCTTCGTGCTGGGAGGCGACGGCACGATCCTCCGCGCGGCCGAGATCGTGCGCGACGGGGCGGCCCCGTTGCTGGGCGTCAACCTCGGGCACGTCGGGTTCCTGGCCGAGAGCGAGCGGGACGATCTCGACGAGGCCGTGGCGCGCGCGCTCGACCGCGACTATCGCGTGGAGGAGCGGATGACGCTCCAGGTGCGGGTGAAGATCGACGATGTCGTCGTCTACGAGACCTGGGCCCTCAACGAGGCGACGGTCGAGAAGGGTAGCCGCGAGCGCATGCTCGAGGTCATGGTGGGCGTCGACGGGAAGCCGCTGTCGAGCTTCGGCTGCGACGGCATCGTCGTGTCGACTCCGACGGGCTCGACAGCGTACGCGTTCTCGGGTGGAGGCCCCGTCGTCTGGCCGACGGTCGAGGCGATGCTGCTGGTACCGCTGAGCGCCCATGCGCTGTTCGCCAGGCCCCTCGTCGTCGGACCGACCTCCAGCCTCGCCGTCGAGGTCAAGGAGCGCACGGACGGCGCCGGGGTTCTGTGGGCCGACGGACGGCGGACCTATGAGTTGCCGACCGGCGCCAGAGTCGTTTACCGACGCTCGCCGATGCCGGTCCGGTTCGCACGGCTGCACGACGCCCCCTTCACCGATCGCCTGGTGCACAAGTTCGGTCTCCCCATCCGCGGATGGCGGGGGTCGACGGAGACGGAGTAGGCCTCATGCTCGAAGAGCTTCAGATCCGCGATCTCGGAGTGATCGCCGAGGCGACGCTTCCGCTCGGGCCCGGGTTCACCGCGGTCACCGGCGAGACGGGAGCGGGCAAGACGATGGTCGTGACCGCGCTGGGTCTCGTGCTCGGTGCGCGCTCCGACGCCTCCGCGGTGCGCTCGGGCGCCCGCCAGGCCTGGGTGTCGGGGCGGTGGCTGGTGCCCGAGGAGGGCTCCGTGGCGGAGCGCGTGCGCGAGGCCGGCGGGGACCTCGACGGACCCGAGCTGCTGCTCGCGCGTTCGGTGTCGGCGGAGGGGCGCGGTCGCGCGATCGTCGGCGGCCGGAGCGCTCCCGTCAGCGTGCTGAGCGAGCTGGCCGACCGGCTCGTCGTGGTGCACGGCCAGTCCGACCAGATCCGCCTCCGCACGGCGGCCGCGCAGCGCGACGCGCTCGACCGCTTCGGCGGCACGGAGCTCGCCGAGGTGCTGCACGACTATGCGAGTGCCTTCGAGCGGTGGCGCGCCAACCGCGAGGAGCTCGACCGACTGACCGCGGCGCGGGAGGCGCGCGCGAACGAGGCGGAGCGCCTCCGGACCGCTCTCGCCGAGATCGAGGTCGTCGCGCCGCAGCGCGGAGAAGACGTCGAGCTCGCAGCGCAGTCGGAGCGGCTCGGCAGCATCGAGCAGCTGCGGCTCGCGGCGGGCGAGGCGCGGGAGGCGGTCTCCTCCGAGGAGCTCGACGGACGCGATGCGCTCGGACTCATCGATTCGGCTCGACGGATGCTCGAACGCGCCGCCGAGCACGATCCCGCTCTGCAGCCGACGGTGCAGACCCTGAGCGAGGCATCGGCGCTGCTGGTCGATGCGGCGGGGAGCCTCTCGTCGTACCTCGCGGAGCTCGACCTCGACGGCGCCCACGACCTCGAGCTGATCGAGAGCCGTCGCGCCGAGCTCTCGGCTCTCGTCCGCAGCTACGGGCCGAGCCTCGACGACGTGCTCGACCTCGTCGACTCTTCGGGTCTCCGCCTGCTCGAGCTCGACGGGGACGACGAGAGGATCGCAGCGCTCGAGGCCGACACCGCCGCCGACGCCGATCTCGTGGACCGGCTGGCCACCCGGCTCACCGAGGTGCGCACCGACGCCGCACAGGAGCTCGGCCGGCGGGTCAGCGAGGAGCTGGCCGCACTCGCGATGGCGGAGGCGCGTCTGCTCGTGCAGGTGACGAGTTCGGGCGAGGCCACGGCGCAGGGCCGTGACACCGTCGAGATGATGCTGCAGCCGCACGCGGGCGCGACGCCGCGGCCTCTCGCGCGCGGCGCCTCCGGGGGAGAGCTCTCGCGGGTGATGCTCGCGATCGAAGTGGTCGTCGCGGCCAACGACCCGGTTCCCACGTTCGTGTTCGACGAGGTCGACGCCGGAGTCGGAGGAGCGGCCGCGATCGAGATCGGGAGGCGGCTCGCCCGGCTCGCCGAGACCTCGCAGGTGATCGTCGTGACGCATCTCGCGCAGGTCGCCGCGTTCGCGAGCAATCACCTCCGTGTCGAGAAGGGCTCAGACGGCTCGGTGACCTCGAGCGCGGTCGCTCAGCTGGACGCGGAGGAGCGTGTGTCCGAGATGGCGCGGCTGCTGTCGGGGCTCGCCGATTCGCCCACGGCACTCGCGCACGCGCGGGAGCTGCTCGACACGGCCCGTCGGGGCTGAACCGTTCGCGAGGCGCCGGGGCGATGCCTCCCGGCATGGATCGGGACGGCGGAGGACCGACGCCCGCGATCTGCTGTTAGGGTGGAAGCCCGTGGTGGACTTTACGAACGCGGGCCTTTCCTCTTCTCCTTCCTCTGAGCCTGCGGCTCCCGGAGCATCCTCGGACACTCGGGCGGATGCGCCGAGCAAGGTCACGAAGCACATCTTCGTCACGGGCGGCGTCGTCTCCTCGCTCGGCAAGGGCCTCACCGCAGCGAGCCTCGGCAACCTGCTCACGGCGCGGGGTCTGCGGGTCGTGATGCAGAAGCTCGACCCCTACCTCAACGTCGACCCCGGGACGATGAACCCGTTCCAGCACGGCGAGGTCTTCGTGACCGACGACGGCGCCGAGACCGACCTCGACATCGGGCACTACGAGAGATTCCTCGACATCAACCTCACTCAGGCGGCGAACGTCACCACCGGGCAGATCTACTCGCGCGTCATCGCTCGCGAGCGGGCAGGCGAGTATCTCGGCGACACCGTGCAGGTCATCCCGCACATCACCGACGAGATCAAGCGACGCATGCGCCTCCAGGCCGAGGACGACCCGCAGCCGGACGTCATCATCACCGAGATCGGCGGCACGGTCGGCGACATCGAGAGCCAGCCGTTCATCGAGTCAGCCCGCCAGGTGCGCCACGAGCTCGGGCGGGCCAATGTGTTCTTCGTGCACGTCTCGCTCGTCCCATTCATGGGCGCCTCCGGCGAGCAGAAGACGAAGCCGACGCAGCACTCGGTCGCGGCTCTGCGCTCGATCGGCATCCAGCCCGACGCGCTCGTGCTCCGCAGCGACCGACCCGTCTCGGAGTCGAACAAGCGCAAGATCGCGCTGATGTGCGACGTCGACGAGCAGGCCGTCGTGAACGCGAAGGACGTCGCCTCGATCTACGAGATCCCCCAGATGCTCAACGAGCAGGGACTCGACTCCTACATCATCGATCAGCTCCGACTGCCCGCCGGCGAGGTGGTCTGGGATGGCTGGGCGCGCCTGCTCGAGGCCGTTCACGAGCCCAAGCACGAGGTGACCATCGGCCTCGTCGGCAAGTACATCGACCTCCCCGACGCGTACCTCTCGGTCACCGAGGCCCTGCGGGCCGGCGGCTTCGCCCAGCAGACCAAGGTCGTCATCCGCTGGATCGCCTCGGACGGACTGGAAGACCCCGAGGCCGCGGCGAAGGCGCTCTCGGAACTCGACGGCATCTGCGTGCCGGGCGGGTTCGGCATCCGCGGCATCGAGGGAAAGCTGGGCGCACTGCGTTTCGCCCGTGAGAACGGCATCCCCACCCTCGGACTCTGTCTCGGGCTGCAGTGCATGGTGATCGAGTACGCGCGCAACGAGGCGGGGCTCGTGGGCGCCTCCTCCTCCGAGTTCGACCCGGACACGGCGTTCCCGGTGATCGCGACCATGGCCGAGCAGGTCGAGATCCTCGCCTCCGGCGACATGGGCGGGACGATGCGCCTCGGCCTCTACACGGCGACGCTCGCCGAAGGCTCGATCGTCTCGGAGGTGTATGGCGCACCCGAGGCGGCCGAGCGACACCGCCACCGCTACGAGGTCAACAACGGCTACCGCGAGCAGATCGCCGAGGCCGGACTGTGGTTCTCGGGCACCTCGCCCGACGGCCACCTTGTCGAATACGTCGAACTGCCGCGCGACAAGCACCCCTACTACGTCGGGACGCAAGCGCACCCCGAGCTGCGCTCGCGCCCGAACGATGCGCACCCGCTCTTCCGCGGCCTCGTGACCGCTGCGCTCGAACGCCAGGAAGCGTCGCGCCTGTTCCCGGCGTCGGAGGCGGGCTCGGATGAGTGAGCGCGTGCCCGCCGGCGAGCGGCCGGTCAGCGCCGAGCCTCTCGCGGACGAGCTCGTCGAGCCGGAGATCCTGAGCAGCGAGCGCGTCTTCGAGGGGATGGTCTGGGGCGTCCGCGCCGAGACGTTCCGTTACGGAGGCGGCGAGCTGCGCCGCGAGTTCCTCGACCACACCGGTGCCGTCGCCGTCCTCGCGCTCGACGAGGAGGACCGGGTCGCGGTGATCAAGCAGTACCGCCACCCCGTCCGCACCCGCGAGTGGGAGATTCCCGCCGGCCTGCTCGACATCGACGGTGAGGACGCGCTGGTCGCGGCGCAGCGCGAGCTGGGCGAGGAGACCGACCTGCGCGCCGAGCGCTGGGACCTGCTCGCCGAGTTCGCGACGTCTCCCGGCGGCAGTGACGAGGCGATTCGCATCTACCTCGCGCGGGGGCTCTCGGCCACCGGTTCCGTCTTCGAGCGCGAGGCGGAGGAGGCGGACATGGAGCTGCGCTGGGTCCCGCTCGACGAGGTCGTCGAGGCTGTCCTCGACCGGCGAGTCCAGAACCCGTCGCTCACGATCGCGGCGCTCGCCGCGCACGCCTTCCGAGCGCGCGACTGGCGCGGACTGGGCGACGCCTCCTCACCGTGGACGCGACACCCTCGGGCGCGTCGGTAGTGAGCCCACGCGCCTGCGCCGAGGCGTACCTCCGGCAGGCGCGTGTCGAGCGGGGGCTCTCGACGCACACGATCGCCGCCTACCGGCGCGATCTCGAGCTGTACCTCGGCTGGCTCGCCGAACAGGAGGTGGCCGAGCTGGGAGCGGTGCGGCGCGCGGACGTCGGCGCGTTCGCCTCCTGGCTCGCGTCTCGACCCGAGCGGCCTCTCGCGGCGAGCTCGCGCGCGCGGGTCCTCTCGAGCGTGCGCGGCCTGCACCGCTTCGCGCTCGAGGAGGGAGCCGTCGCGGAGGACGTCGCCCACGACGTGGTCCCGCCGAAGCTGCCGATGACGTTGCCGAAGGCGATCACCGTCGAGCAGATGGCGTCCCTCCTGGACGCGGCGCGGGGCGAGGAGCTCGCCGAGCTGCGCGACCGCGCGCTGCTCGAGCTGTTGTACGCCACCGGCGCCCGCATCTCGGAGGCGGTGGACCTGAACGTCGACGACGTGTTCGACGCGGAGGTGGTGCGGTTGACCGGCAAGGGGTCGAAGCAGCGCATGGTGCCGCTCGGTCGGTTCGCGCAGGAGGCCGTCTCGGACTACCTGGTGCGTGCGCGGCCGGAGCTGTCGCGGCGAGGGCGGGCGACTCCTGCTCTCTTCCTCGGCGTGCGCGGGAGCAGGCTCTCCCGGCAGAGCGCCTGGCTCGTGATCCGGGCGGTCGCCGAGAAAGCGGGCCTCGATCGGGAGATCTCGCCGCATACCTTCCGGCACTCCTTCGCCACCCACCTGCTCGCGGGCGGCGCGGACGTGCGGGTCGTGCAAGAGCTGCTGGGGCATGCCTCCGTCGCCACCACCCAGATCTACACGCTGGTCACCGCGGACACCCTGCGAGACGTCTACACCACCGCCCACCCGCGCGCACGACGCTGACGGCTCTCGTCCGGCGGGGCGCCACGACGGGGGAGGAGGGCGCCGGTACACTCGGTGCAGGCCGCGCGGGAGCGCACGCCGACAGGGAAGCGAGGGCGACGCAGGTGACACGCACGACGGACGACAAGGCCGAGCTCACCGGTCTCGAAGCCCCGACTCTCGGCCCGACAGGTCGCCCCCTGCGCGACTTCCCCCTCCCCGTCGAGCTCACCGGCCACGGGCCGGCGCGGATCATCTCGCTCTGCAACCAGAAGGGCGGCGTCGGCAAGACGACGACCACCATCAACCTCGGTGCGACGCTCGCCGAGTACGGTCGCCGCGTGCTGGCGATCGACTTCGACCCGCAGGGTGCCCTCTCGGCCGGCCTCGGCGTCGCCACCTACGATGCGGTCACGATCTACGACCTCCTGCTGGGGACCGTCACGGATCCGGCCGAGGCGATCCGCTCGACCAAGGTCCCCGGGCTCGACGTGATCCCGGCGAACATCGACCTGTCGGCGGCGGAGGTGCACCTCGTCAACGAGGTCGCGCGCGAGCAGATCCTCGCCCGCGTGCTGCGCAAGGTGAGCGCCGACTACGACGTGATCCTCATCGACTGCCAGCCGTCGCTCGGCCTGCTCACCGTCAACGCGCTCACCGCGAGCCACGGCGTCCTCATCCCCCTCGAGTGCGAGTTCTTCGCCCTGCGGGGAGTCGCGCTGCTCATCGAGACGATCGACAAGGTGCGCGACCGACTCAATCCCGTGATCGAGCTCGACGGGATCCTGCCGACGATGTACGACTCCCGCACCCTGCACTCGCGTGAGGTGCTCGACCGTGTGGTGGACGCCTTCGGCGACAGCGTGCTCGAGACGGTCATCGGACGCACGGTGAAGTTCCCGGACGCGAGCGTCTCGGGAGTCCCGATCACCCAGTTCGCGCCCGAGCACAACGCCGCGAAGGCGTACCGCAAGCTCGCCAGGGAGCTGATCTCGCGTGGCGCGGTCGCCTGAGGCCGTGCTCACCGCCGAGGCGCCGGCCCCGGGTTTCCGCGTCGCCCTCTCGAACTTCGAGGGCCCTTTCGACCTGCTGCTGAGCCTCATTGCGAAGCAGGAGGTGGACATCACCGAGATCGCGCTGAGCGCCGTGACCGACGAGTTCCTCTCGTACCTGCACGGGATAAACACGGCCGAGGGGCTCGATCGCGCATCGGAGTTCGTGGTCGTCGCGGCGACTCTCCTCGATCTGAAGATCGCGGGGTTGCTGCCCCAGGGTGAGCTCGTGGACGCCGAGGACGCCGCGCTGTTGGAGGCACGCGACCTGCTGTTCGCACGGCTGCTGCAGTACCGCGCGTTCAAGCAGGTGGCGGGCTGGTTCGGCGAGCGGATCGAGACCGAGACGGCGAGGCACGTCCGTCAGGTGCCGCTCGAAGAAGAATTCCGCGCGTCGACGCCGGAGCTGATCTGGACGATCTCGGCCGCCGACTTCGCCGCGCTGGCCACCGTGGCGCTCGCTCCGCGCGAACTGCCGACCGTGGGACTCGATCATCTGCACGCGCCGCTCGTCAGCATCCGCGAGCAGGCCTCTCTCATCGTGAGCATGCTGCGCTCGCGCGAGACGGCCACGTTCCGCGAGCTGATCGCGAATGTCGACGAGAGGGGTGTGATCGTGGCGCGTTTCGTCGCCGTGCTCGAGCTCTACCGTCACGGGGCGCTCTCGTTCGAGCAGCCGGAGCCGCTCGGAGAGCTGACCCTGCGCTGGGTCGCCGAGGGCTGGAGCGACGAGAGCCTCGCCTCCCTGGGAGTCGACTATGACTCCTGACGCCCCCGCTGACGCCCCCGTCGCGATCGAGATCGACCGCGCGATCGAGGCGATCCTCATGGTGGCCGACGAACCGCAATCGCTCGTCTCCCTCGCGACCGCGCTCTCGCAGCCGATCCCCGTGGTGCGCCAGGCGATCGAGCGGCTGGTCGCCGACTTCGACGGAGCCGACGGAGGCGTCCGTCGTGGCTTCGAGCTGCGCGAGGTCGGCGGCGGGTGGCGCGTCTACGTGCGTCACGAGTACGACGCGGTCGTGTCCGACTTCGTCCTCACCCAGAATCCGACGAAGCTCTCGCAGGCGGCGCTCGAGACCCTCGCGGTCATCGCTTACAAGCAGCCCGTCTCGCGCGGCCAGGTCGCGCAGATCCGCGCCGTCAACGTCGACTCCGTCGCGCGCACCCTCCTTGGCCGAGGCCTGATCGCGGAGGTCGGCCACGACCCCGAGACGGGCGCGGTCCTCTATGGCACGACGGAGCAACTGCTCGTGCATCTCGGCCTCACCTCGCTCGATGAGCTGCCGAAGATCTCCCCACTTTTGAGCGACGGACGGGACGGATTCGATGAGCGCGCCTGACAGCGGCCCCGAGGGCGAACGACTACAGAAGGTCCTCGCGGCCGCGGGGGTCGCCTCCCGCCGCGTGGTCGAGGAGATGATCGTCGCGCGGAGGATCCGAGTGAACGGCGAGGTCGCCGACGAGCTCGGGCGCCGTATCGACCCCGCGAAAGACCAGATCGAGGTCGACGGCGTCGCGGTGCAGCTCGACACCTCCCGCCGCTACGTGATGCTGAACAAGCCGGTGGGAGTGGTCAGCTCTCTCGCCGATGAGAACGGTCGCGCCGATCTCAGCACCTACACCCAGAACTTCGAGGAGCGGCTGTTCAACGTCGGCCGCCTCGACGCCGAGACCTCGGGACTCCTCGTGCTCACGAACGACGGTGAGCTCGCGCATGTCCTCGCGCATCCCTCGTTCGGCGTCACGAAGACCTACATCGCGAAGGTCCAGGGGCAGGTGCTCCCGCAGACGATCGCGCAGCTCACGGCGGGCATCGAGCTCGACGACGGGCCCGTCTCGGCCGACAAGGCGAGGCTGCTGGGCCGGCCGGAGGGGCGGGCGAACGCCTCCCTCGTCGAGATCACGCTGCACTCGGGGCGCAATCGCATCGTGCGGCGGATGCTCGCGGCCGTCGGGCACCCCGTGCTCGAGCTCGTGCGACGCCAATTCGGGCCGTTGCACCTGGGCACCCTGCGCGCAGGGGACCTGAGGGATCTCACGCGCGAGGAGCTCGGCGCGCTGCTGACCATCTCGCGACAGGGCGGCGAGGCGGTCGCCGCAGCGCCTCCCCTGCCGAGCAAGAAGGCCAGCGCGGGAGCGCGTCGGCCGAGGCCGAACCCGGGAGGCGGCGCGGGCTCCGCCACGCGAGCAAGCTCCGAGGGCCGCGACCACCGTGATCCCGCCCCCCGGCGATCGGGAGTCGACAAGCGGCGTCGCCCCGATCGCTAGGCTGTCCGGGTGAACGAACTGCTACGCCCTGCTTCGCCCGCGATGCGGACGACCGGCACGGTGCGGGTGGTCGGTTCGGGTCTGCTCGGCGCCTCCATCGGCCTCGGCCTCGCCTCGCGCGGAGTCGACGTCGTGCTCGACGACGCCTCGCCGGCCAGCCTCTCGCTCGCGATCGACTACGGTGCGGGCCGCGCCGCCTCCGCCGACGACCGGCCCGTGCTGATCGTGGTGTGCGTGCCCCCCGACGTCGTGTCGTCGGTGGTGGCGCGGGAGCTCGCCGAGTACCCGGCGGCGGTCGTCACCGATGTCGCGAGTGTCAAAATGCAGCCCCTCCGAGAGCTGCGCGGTCGGAGGATCGACCTCTCGCGCTACGTCGGCTCACACCCGATGGCCGGGCGGGAGCGTGGGGGAGCAGTCGCAGCGCGCGGCGACCTCTTCGTCGGGCGCCCCTGGGTGATCTGCCGCGACGGCGAGACCTCGCCCGAGGTCCTCGCGCGCGTCGAAGCCCTCGCGCTCGACCTCGGCGGAGCGATCGTCGAGATGGACCCCGAGGAGCATGATCTCTCGGTCGGACTCGTCTCGCACGTGCCGCAGGTGATCTCGTCGCTGCTCGGGCAGCGCCTGCTCGACGCGCCGGACGCGGCGTTGCGCCTCGCCGGGCAGGGAGTGCGAGACGTCTCCCGGCTCGCCTCGTCCGACTCCGAACTGTGGCTGCAGATCCTCTCGGCCAACCGCGAACACGTCGTCGCCGTCCTCGACGCCTTCCGCGACGACGTCGCCGCCGTCTCGGACGCGCTGCGGTCGCTCGATGCTCCCGGCTCCCGGCGCCTCCTCGCCGGGCACCTCGCGGCCGGAAACGCGGGAGTCGCGCGCCTGCCCGGCAAGCACGGTCAGGACCAGCGCTTCTCGACCCTGATCGTGCTCGTCGACGACTCCCCGGGCACGCTCGCGCGCCTCCTCGTCGAGATCGGTGAGGCCGGGGTCAACCTCGAGGACGTCCGCCTCGAGCACGCGGAGGGACGCCGTGTCGGCCTCGCCGAGATCTCGGTCGTGCCCGAAGCCGTTGTTCCCCTGACAGAAGAACTGACCGCACGCGGCTGGAGGATCGCCGGATGAGCACCGAGCAGAACAGGCAGGAGGGGGGCCTGAATCGGATGACCCCCGCTCGCCGCGCCCAACAGAGCATCCCCGAGGACGGCGGCACGGCTCCCGAGCGCGCCGCGAAGGTGGACGCCGAGCGAGAGGACTTCGGCGAGGTGCTCGTCGTCGCGATCGACGGCCCCGCCGGCAGCGGCAAGTCGAGCGTCTCGCGTGAGGCGGCCCGCCGACTCGACTTCGAGTTCCTCGACACGGGAGCCGCCTATCGCGCGCTCGCTTGGCACGGGCTCGACCGCGGCCTCGACTTCTCGGACGAGAACGCGATCGTCGACGCCCTCGACGGCTTCGACTACTCGATCGGAACCGACCCCGAGTCGTACTCGGTGTGGGTCGGCCCGACCGAGGTGACCACCGCGATCCGGGAGCCGCGCGTCACCGCCCAGGTGTCCGCGGTGGCGAAGGTGCCCGAGGTGCGACGGAAGGTGACGCTTCTGTTCCGCCGGATCATCGGCGCGACCCGGCGCGAAGGGATCATCGTCGAAGGGCGCGACATCACGACGGTCGTGGCGCCGTCGGCCCCCGTCCGCATCCTCCTCACGGCGAGCGAAGAGGCTAGGATGGCCAGGCGTTCGCGCGAGGTCAGCACGGAATCCGCCGAGGCGACGGGTCAGGCATTGCGGTCGAGGGATCGCGCCGACTCGCAGGTCGTCGACTTCATGAACGCCGCAGACGGAGTCACTCTTCTCGACTCCACTCATCTCGACTTCGAGCAGACCGTCGATGCGGTCGTCGCCGAGGTCCGAACTTCGAGAGCAAGGGCCGATCATGGCACAGGACACGCACGTCGGTGACGACGAGCTGAACTTCCCGGACGACGACCTCGTCGAGCGCCTCGGCGACCTCGACGAGCAGCTCGCCGCCTCCCGCGCCCAGGCGCTGCGCAGCGGGCTCGCCGACTACGAGCTCGATGACGAGGACCTCGGCCTCCTCGAGTTCGAGGGCGAGGACTCGGACGAGGTCCGCTATCTGCCGGCGCTGCCCGTCGTGGCGATCGTCGGCCGCCCTAACGTCGGCAAGTCGGCGCTCGTCAACCGCATCCTCGGCCGCCGTGAGGCCGTCGTCGAGGACACGCCCGGTGTCACGCGCGACCGCGTCTCCTACAAGGCCGAGTGGATCGACCGCCAGTTCACGATCGTCGACACGGGCGGCTGGGAGCCGGATGCCCGCGGGATCGACGCCTCCGTCGCCGCGCAGGCCGAGATCGCGATCGACCTGGCAGACGCCGTGATCTTCGTGGTCGACGCCAACGTCGGCGCGACCGCAACTGACGAGCACGTCGTGAGACTGCTTCGCAAGACCAAGAAGCCCGTGTTCCTCGCGGCCAACAAGGTCGACGACGCGCGGCAGGAGCCGAACGCCGCCTCCCTCTGGTCGCTCGGCCTGGGCGAGCCGCGCCCGGTCTCGGCCGTGCACGGTCGCGGAGTGGCCGACCTGCTCGACGCCGTGCTCGAGAAGCTGCCGCTCGAATCCGCCGTCGCCAAGCGTGAGATCGGCGGCCCGCGTCGCGTCGCGATCCTCGGCCGCCCCAACGTGGGCAAGTCGAGCCTGCTCAACAAGGCCGCGGGGGAGGAGCGGGTCGTCGTCAACGAACTCGCCGGCACCACGCGCGACCCGGTCGACGAGCAGGTCGAGATCGCAGGCAAGGTGTGGCGTTTCGTCGACACGGCCGGTATCCGCCGCCGCGTGCACCTGCAGCAGGGCGCCGACTTCTATGCGTCGCTGCGCACGACGACCGCGCTCGAGAAGGCCGAGGTCGCTGTCGTCGTCCTCGACGTGTCGCAGCCGATCTCGGAGCAGGACGTGCGCATCATCGACCTCGTGTTGGAGTCGGGCCGCGCACTCGTGCTCGCCTTCAACAAGTGGGACCTCCTCGACGACGAGCGCCGCCGCTACCTCGAGCGCGAGATCGAGACCGATCTCGCCCACGTCGCGTGGGCTCCCCGCGTCAACATCTCGGCACGCACCGGCCGCCACCTCGAGAAGCTCGTGCCCGCTCTCGAGCTCGCTCTGGAATCGTGGGACACGCGTATCCCGACCGGCAAGTTCAACGCGTTCCTCGCCGAGCTCACCGCCGCGCACCCGCATCCCCTGCGTGGAGGCAAGCAGCCGCGCGTGCTCTTCGGCACCCAGGCCTCGTCGCGGCCGCCGACCTTCGTGCTCTTCACGACCGGGTTCCTCGACCCGGGCTACCGTCGCTACATCGCGCGGCGTCTCCGCGAGATCTACGGCTTCCAGGGTTCGCCGGTAAACGTGAACATGCGCGTGCGCGAGAAGCGGGCGCGTTAGGAGTGCCCCTCGGGGTCACCTCTCGGTAGGCGCAAGGGTCGATCCGTCGCCGTCGGCCCGTCGCGCTCGGGCCGTTCGTGACGGGTCGATCGTTGCGCGCGTCAGGCGTCGGCCGCGAAGGGCCACCAGGCGGGGAGGAGGCGGCGGTACGCGGCGAGGTAGCTCTCGGGTGTGCGCGGCTCGGGGAGGCGCAGCCATGCCTCCATGAGCCCGGTCGAGCCCGCGGCGAGGAATGACGCCGTACCCGCGGCGAGGAACGACTCGGGGGCGTCGATCGCGGGAAGGTCGAGCGATGCGGTCGCGAGAGTGGCGATCACGGCCGCGCGGAAGTGTCCCGCCAGCATCGCGCGGAGCCCCGAGTCGCCTCCCGGTGCGTCGAAGGCGCGGAGGTAGAGCTCGCGGTGGCCGTCGAGGTGCTCGAGGATGCGGGCGGTGCCTCCGCGGATGGCCTCGGCGGTCTTGGCGTTGTTGCGCAGCACCTCGAGGTAGTCATCGCGGATGACGTCGAGTTCGGTGCGCAGCGCGGCGACCAGCAGCTCGGCGGCCGACGCCGCATGCGCGTAGAAAGTGGACCGATTGACGCCCGCCAGGCTTGTGATCTCGGAGACGGTGAGGGTCGAGACCTCGCGTGTAGTGGCGAGAGCGATGATGGCCCTGTGCAGCGCCTGCTGGGATCTCTTCTGCCGAGCGTCCACTCGTCGGGCCTCCGTTGTCGTGCGTCGCCCCCCGCCGGTCCGCTCGGGCCCGCCGCCTCGGAGATTGTACGGGCGTCGCCTGAGCCTCGTTTTCACTTCCGGACCCCGGATCGGCTAGGGTAGTCGAGTTGCCCGGGCCTCGGCCCGGACTGCCACGGGCTGTGGCGCAGCTTGGTAGCGCACTTGACTGGGGGTCAGGTGAGTTGAAGCGGCAACATGGCTCGAAAACTAAACAACGGGATGTGGCGCAGCTTGGTAGCGCACTTGACTGGGGGTCAAGGGGTCGCAGGTTCAAATCCTGTCATCCCGACAAAAAGCCCTGGTGAGAGGCAACTTTCACCAGGGCTTTGTCGTTTCTGGATGTGGTCACTGGCTGGTCCACTTGCTCGATCTGCTCGAGCCTTCTGCTGACGAAGTGGACCAATCTTTTCGAGCTCGTCGCCCGTGAGGTGCACCAATAGGTGCCCATGAGGTGGACCAGAATCCGGGCAGGCCGATGCTCCGGCCCCTTCTGGAAGGGTCGGAGCGGCTGTTCCGCGGTGGTCATAGGCGGGGTCCGTCGCGGCGGGCTGGGTCCCTTCTGGTGGGTGCTGCGGAGAGGAACTGGTTGGCCTGCCTGGCGGCTTCGGCGAGGTGCCGGTGGTCAGGGTGCAGGTAGCCCTTGGTGGTCTCGATCGACTGGTGCCCGAGGATCTCTTGGAGCACATGGAGGGCGATGCCGGCGTCTGCCATCCAGGTTGCTCCGGTGTGACGGAGCCCGTGACGGGTGAGGTTGTCGAAGCCGAGCTTTGCCACGAGGTCGTCCCAGTGGGTTGCATCGCGGACCGTCGCTGTAGTGAGGACGCCGCCGCGCGGCCCCCGCAGGAGCGGATCGTCAGGCTCATTCTCAGCGGTGAGACGTTCGAGAACGGGTGCGAGCGCGTCGAGCATCGGGACCGGGCGGTCTCGGCGACCCTTGGTCTGTTTGATGACGAGACCGCCTCTTCCGGGGTAGTGCTGGCGTCTGATCCAGACGATGTGGTTGCCCCAGTCCACGTCACCCGCCCGCAGTCCTGCGACTTCGGAGCCGCGGGCTGCCAGTAGGGCGGCCAACATGACGTGATCGGAGTAGGACTGGTGCACTTCCCCACATGCGGCCGCGAGCCTCTGCAACGTCGGGAGGTCAGGGAGCGCGTACTGGCGGAGCGCTCCGGTGGTCTGGGTGACGTGTTTGCCGAGGTTCCGGCGGGCGCGGTGCTTGGCCGGGTTGATCGAGATGATGTCGTCGCGGACGGCTTCGTCCAGGACCCGGACGAGTGGGGCGATGGAGTTCTTGATCGTCGAGGCGGAGTGCTCGGTCTCCCAAGCGTCGATGGTGCGGTCGATCATTCCGGCGGTAATCTTCGCGACCCGGATGTGCCCGAGTGCCGGCAGGACGCGAAGTCGGAGCCCGGTGTCGTACAGCTCGGCGGTTGAGGTGGGGTCGAGGCCGCGCTGCCACCTCTCGCCGATCGAGGCCGCGTAGTCGGCCAGCGTCACGGTGGTGTCGTTGCCGGTTTCGGTTGCCGCCCGCATTTGGTCGAAGAACTCCTCAACCTCCTCCGCAGTTCTTACATGGCTGACACGGCCGACTCGTTTATGAGTTGAGGGGTCGGTCCAGCGCACACGGGCCCGGTATCCGTCGACGCGGCGCTCGACGTCGGTGGTGAGTTTCACTCCAACCGGCGGCATACGGCGGTTGCGTGGATCAGCCATGAGGCTGCTCGTTCGCTTTGACCCATGCGCGCACCGATGACGGGTTGTAGCGGGAGATGCCGCCGATCTGGAGGAACGGTGGCCCAACTTTCTCCCTGCGCCAACGCGAGAGCGTGGCTTGGGAGACATTCAGGAACTCGGCGACGTCCCTGGCGCACCACAGCGTTTCGACGTTGCCGCTGCCGTCGTCAATCCTCGGTTGGATGTTCATCGTCGAGACTCGCGTAGAACTCATCCTCAGCCGCCTGCCGTCTGGCGACGTCGGCGGTCACGAACGCTTCGAAGTCTGCCGAGCGGTCTGTGAGCACGACATCATCGATCGCGGGTCCAGGTTCCTCACCAGGCCAGGTGGTCTGCCGAGTTGGGCGATCACGATCCAGGCGGGTCCCAGAAGCGGCAACCCAGTCGCGAAGCCGTTGCCGCGTGTCAGCAAAGTCGCGATGCCACCCGAGAGGTGCGGAGCCGTTCTGGTCGGGGTCGTAAGCGCAGAGCCAGTGCAGGTGCAGTGCAGATAGTTCCCACAGCAGTTCAGGGTGTCGGTACCAGAACGGTGGGATCACCGACGCTGGAAGGCCGTACGTGCGACGGAGCCAGTGCACCCAATGGTCGAGTTCGATCCATTCGGCGCCGGCTTCGTCGGCGGTGAGCAGGTTCCAGTTCACCGGATGGGGCGGCTCGGCGATCAGGCCGGTGTCTGCCAGCGGGTGCTCGTCGTAGTCGTCCTCATTGAGTTGGCGCGGCTCTGGTTCGTCGAGTTCTGGAGCCTCGTGGATGTCCTCCATGGCTGGGTTCCTCACAGCCCGATCGCGGGCGCGTTGTCCGGGGATGTTCGTCGCGTGTTTGCGTGTTCAGGTGCGGACCGGTCGACGGGCTCTCGGGTAGGAGCGACTTGTTCGACGGTGGTCGGGGCACGTCGTGTGCGGTCGACTTCGTAGGTGGTGCGGGCGAGGTCGTGACCGATCTTCTTGGCGACGAACTCTTCAACGTCGGTGCTCTGCCCGTCGCGCTCGCTCGTGTAGGGGTGGATGTAGCCCTCTGCGACGAAGCTGTCGCCCTTGGCGAATCGTTCATGGGCTCGCTCGGCGGTGGCGCGGAACGCGACGAGGTCGTGGAACGTCGGCTCCAGTCGGGTGAATGTCCCGTCGCCTTCCCGACGGAAGTGTTCCTGCCCGATCCGCGCGTAGAACCTCGCCTCACCTTTGGACGTGTAGTTGAGCTGCGGGTCGGACGCGATGAAACCGGAGATGGACTGCTGAGTGCGGATAGCCATCGGGCTCTCCTCCTGGCGTTCGTGGCGACCACCGGTGCGGGGTCGCTCGTATGAGGCAGGTGCACTGCAACGCCCACGGTCGCTCTCGTCAGGAGCCGGCTGGGCGTCGTAGCCGCGCCTCGATCCCTGCCCGCTCCTCCTTGAGCTGGGTGCTATCAGGGCGCGAGGTCCATGCCCGTAAGTCGGTGATGATTGGTGGTGCGGACCGGAGCAGGGTGACGCCGGTGCCGAACGGCATGGTGCGTATGCGGTCCGGCGGGAGGATCGGCACGCGGCGGATGGAGCGCTGGTTCGAGCGGCTGCCGTGGTCGCCGAGGGTCACGCTGTCGGTGTATTCGTCGCGTTCGCCGATGAGCGTGGAGAGGTCTTGGAGGTCACGGGAGTTGGAGGCGCCGCCAAGGATGATCTTCACGATGGACGCGTCCCAGATCGCACCGGCGGCGTTGTCCGACCACTTGTCCCGAGCCTGGGCCAGTGACTGAAGGACAGGCATAGTGGTGATGCCGGTGCCGCCGCCCTCCGCCATCAGTGTGGGCAGAGACGGTAACGGGGCGAGGTTGCCGATCTCATCGAGTGCGAGCAGCAGGGGCGGGTCGAGGCGCGCGCCGGGTGACCGCGCCGCGATGCGGCGAGCGGTCTCGATGAGGTCTTCAACGAGCGCTGCCACGAGTGCGGCGGATGCGCCGGCTCCGGCGCCGGTGGCGAGGAGGTAGAGGGTGCCGCGCTCTCCGATGAACGTCTCGGGGTCGAAGCCTTCGCCGGGCCCGGGTGAGACGGCGTCGAGGACGCGGGGGTCAGCGAGGGCACCGAGAGCGAGGGCGACGCCCTGCCAGATCGAATCGCGGGTCTTGGGGTCGGAGTCGATCATCGCCCCGAGCGAGTCCGCCCATCCAGTCGCCGCTTGAGCGCTGTTCGTGAGGATCGCGACGGCTTCGGCGGCAGCCGTGGTATCGAGGGTCCACCGAAACAGCTCTGATGGTGGCCGCAGGTCGAGGGCAGCGGCGTGGAGGAGCGCTTGGAGGGCGGTGCGGGTTTTGCCTTCCCAGAATCCGCCAGATTCGACGCCGCCGGACGAGAGTCCAGTGGCGGCGGCGAGGCCGGTGGCGCGGATCATCGCGGTCAGCGGGTCTTCGCAGCCACGGATAGGTGACCAACGCATGCCTGCCGGGATGCCTTCGGCGAGGTGCTGGGGGTCGAACACGGCCACCGGGCGTCCGTCACGTTGCCGCGCGCGGAGAGTGGCGGTGAGGTTGTCTGGGCGGGTACTGGTGGTCACGACAGCGCCGGGCGCATCGAGGATGGCGTTGATGACGATGTGGAGGCCTTTGCCGGAGCGGGGTGGTCCGATGAGCAGGATTGAGTCCTCGACGCTGGCCCAGACATCTCGCCCCTTGGAGCTGCCGATCCGGTAGCCCACATCAGCCGGGGCCGGTCTGTCGAGGGAGGGGCGGAGCGTAGATGCCCGGCGGAGAAGCGCCTTGCCTGAGGCGGTCTGGGTGACGTCGTGGGCGGTGGCGGTGCCGATCAGACGCCCCGGGTCGGCGCCGACCTTTCGGGCGTGCCGTCGAAACCGGACCCACACCCAGGTCCCTGCGGCGGCCAGGCTCGCGAACAGGGCCGCGGTGGTGCCCCAGTACACGATCGGGCTGAGGCCTTGGGCACCCAGCGCAGTGGCAGGGTCACCCGGGGTGGCGAGCACCGCCAATCCGGAGGCTGGCCCCGATGTGGGTTGTGGTGTGCCGGAGAGGAACGCGGCCACGCTTCCGGCGGCACGCAGAATGAGCGCGACGCCGAAGATTCCGACCAGTCCGATGAGTGCGGCGTTGGTCAGCTCGTCGCCGACCGAGCCACCCTGGCGTTGCTGGGGTGGGTTCATGGCAGGCGCCGAACGTGGACGGTGCCGGAGATTCGCCCGAGGAGCACGACCTCGCCGGTCCTGTCTCGTAGCAGGGAGAACAGGTGAGTCTTGTCGAGGAGGGTGCGGGCATGGCCGGCTCCGGTGGCATCGGTGTGGGAAACGATGACGGCGACGGCGATGTCCTCGCCCGGCACGAACCCGTCCGCTGTCACCTCGATCAGTTCGGGCGTTCGCGTCCTCGTGGCGTGCTTGCCTTCCTGTTTCCCCGGCTCGGCTGCTGCTGGGTCGGGCGTGATGCGCCGGCGGGCGCGGATGATGTCGGTGAACACGCTCCCGTCGGTCTCGCGGACTTCGATGCGTACTGCGGTCGCCCGGTCCTCGGTGATGGCATCGAGCAGTGCTCCGAACGCGCTCCGCGTCCACGCCTGCCCGTCGGTCGGTGGCGGGAATGCGGTTCCGTCGACAGCGACGTCTAGTTTGCCGTCGTCAGTGACGGTGACGACCGTGTGCGGAAGCACGACGGGGGTCTGCTCGGGTTCCTGCCAGGTCGAACGGCGGAGGGGCTTGCGGTGCATCACTTCACCCCTTGCATGAGCCTGGAGCTGGTGTCGAACAACTCCAGCTCGGCGGGATGCAGTTGGTGTTGGGTCACGAAGGCCCGGTCCTTGATCCGCCACAGTCCTTGCCCGACACCTAACGAGGGGAGAAGCTTCTGCTCGGTGCCAGTGAGTCCGAGAGCCTGTGCCGTGGGGCCGAGCTGGTCGGATTCCTGCCGGTAGACGATCCTGGTCTCGGCGTTGGCTAGCAGCGAGTTCGCCAAGGACCGCATCGCGGAGCCGGCATCGCCGACGTTGTCGAGGTCGCTCAGCTTGTGGAAGATCAGCATGTTCGCGATTCCGTAGTGCCGAGCCAGCCGCCAGTGCGCGTCCATCCTGCGCAACAGTGCCGGATGGGACATCAGCCGCCACGCCTCGTCGTAGATGACCCAGCGTTGCCCGCCGTTGGGGTCCAGCAAAGCGGATTCCATCCACGCCGAAGAGCACGTCATCAGTACGGAGATCAGGGTGCTGTTCTCGGTGACGCGTGACAGGTCCAGGCTGATCATCGGCAGGGACGGGTCGAACGTCACCGTGGACGGGCCATCGAACAAGCCGGCGAGGTCACCGGCGACCAGGCGGCGGAGGGCATGGCCGACGAGCCGTCCGTCATCCGCCAACCGATCGTCGGCATCGGCAGTAGGGCGGAGGACGCGGTCAACGACCATCGGCAGGATCGGCACGGTGTTCTCCTGCACCGTCTGCGTGAGTGCCAGATCGATCGCGGTGTGCTCCAACGGCGTCAACCCGCGAGCCAGGACCGTCTCAGCCAGTGACCCAATCAGGTCGCGGCGGCGGGACGCAACGGTGATCGCCCACTGCTCATTGGACAGACCGGAGGGGCGGTGGCCCTCGTCGAGCGGGTTCAGGCGGGTGTTGAGTCCGTGGCCCAGGACGATCGCCCGCCCACCGACGGCCTTCGCGACTGCGGTGTGCTCGCCCTTCGGATCGCCCGGAACGTACACGCGGCGGCCGAACGGAATGCTTCGCGTGTAGAGAGACTTCGCGAGGCTGGACTTGCCAGAGCCGACGATTCCCGCGAGCACCACGTTCGGTGCAGTGATGATACCTCGGGCGTAGAGCACCCAAGGGTCGTACACAAAGGACCCTCCCGAGTAGAGGTCTTGACCGACGAACACCCCGTCGGCGCCGAGCCCACCTTCCGCGACGAATGGATACGCCCCCGCCAACGTCGCGGAGGTGTCCTGATGCCGAGGCAGACGGAACCTACCGGGGGAGCGCAGCGCTGCCGGGCCGGGCTCACCCGCCGCAGGCAGGTAGGCGGTGGCTCGTCGTTCGGCGCGTTCGGCCTCCGCTTTCGTCTTCGCTTCGGCCTTCTCGGCGCGGCGCTGTTCAGCCTGGAGGTGGGCGGCGGCCTGCCGGCGCTGCTTACGGAGCCGGCGGCGCTCGGAGGCTGGCGCGACCAGCACGGAGGTGTGCAACTGCTCGCGATCATTCACAGCGACAGCCCCCGCCCCACAGAGGCGGTCCCGCCGGCAGGACCAGCGAACCAGTCCCTATCCGCCGCTGCCGACGTCCGCATCGCCTCGCGACCGGGCGCGGCACCCGATCCAGCCAGAGGCGGATCAAGCGGAACCGGGTGCGCGCGCAGCAGGCCGACGTGCCCCATCGCTCCGTTCGACGTGAGGATGTAGTCGCCATCGGCAACCACACGGTCCAGCGGCCCCGCCGGGGGCTCGTCGTAGACGTACCCGTTCTCCATCGCGGCTGAGGTGGTCTCGTCGCCGTAGTCGAATCTCTTCAAGTGTTCGATCGCCGCGACCGTGCCGTCCCGATCGATCAGGTCGAGCACCTCATCGGCGTCCTCGCCTTGGAGGAACACGACAGAGACCCACCGCCGCGCGGCGGGCTCGCTTAGCGGCGCTTGTCCGAGGGCAGGTTCGGGGCGCCAGGCGATCTTTCCCGAGTGACCGAACGCTACATCGAGCCGATCGTGCACCTGATCCAGCAGAGTGCCCGCCTGGTGCAGCTCATCCGCAGCGGTCAGGGCACTATCCGCTCCGACAGCGTGATTGCCGGAGTCGTCGTGGGCGCGTTCGCGGTGGGTCAGATGAGCGTCCGCGAGCTGATCGAGGACCTGTCGCAGCGACCGCACTCCGGAGATCACATCACCGAAAACGACGTACGTGTCGGCGGGGTTGTCGAAGGTCCGGCTGGCGTGGGCGAGGCCGCGCAGCGCTTCTGATGCATCGGCGGCATCGGCGAGTGGATCGTTGAATGTCGGCATTGCGAGTCTCCTTGGCACGTGGCGTGTCAAGCAGGTGCGCGGTGATGAGCCAAGGGTGTCCGTGGTCGGGCGTAGCGTGGCTACGAGTGGACGCAATGGAGCGAGGGGTAGTCAGATGAGCGCGAGTCAGTACCGGGGCCAGCTTGAACGGAAACGCAAGCAGCGGATCGAGGCTGAGAAGAAGGCCGGTGAGTATCGGACGAAGGAGTCCAAGAAACGTGCCGAGGCTGCCAAGGCCCGACAGGCCGCTTCGAAGACCAAGAGCGAGACGACTGCGAAGAGCAAGCTCCGCGAAGCTGATCGCAAGGACCAGGAAGCCGAGACAGCCGGCAAAGAAGCCAGCCGGTTGCAGTCGAAGGCTGCCGGGTACTCGAAAGAGGAGTCAGCATTGCTGACCAAGCTGACACGAGCCGAGCAGTCTGAGGCAGATGCCGCGGAGCGCAGCCGTAAACGCGAACAGCAGCAGGCGGACCGGCGGACTGCTGCTGATCGGGCATCACTAGAATCACGGATCAGTGGAACCGAATCATCCGTCGACCAGGTTCTCCGCCATCTTCCTACCCCCAAGCCGGAAAGACTTCGGGTCCTGATTCTCGGGGCATCTTCGGAAGGAGACCTCCGAGTGGGAAGGGAACAGAAGCGCATCCGGGCGGCCGTCGAATCCGCTTTGCATCGCGATCAGATCGAACTCGACGTCCGTCCGGCGGCGACCACCCATGACCTCCTCGACGGAATTACCAAGTTCCGCCCCCACGTCGTGCACTTCTCAGGCCATAGCAACGAGGACCTCATCGTGTTCGAGGATGAGCAGGACGCACCGCACACGGGCGTGATCGTCACGGCCCGCGCGTTTGCCAACGCCATCCGCGCCACGGATGATCCGCCGCTACTGGTGCTGTTGAACTCCTGCAAGTCCGCAGCCCAGATCGATGATCTGGTGGACCAGGTCGTGCCGTTCGCGATCGGCATGGCCGACAGCATCGACGATGCCGACGCGATCAACTACGCAGCCCAGTTCTACGCCGCTATTGCCAACGGGCAGTCGGTCAACTCCGCCCACCTGGCCGGACAGGTCCGTCTCGAACTCGACGGACTGGACAGTGCCGATCTGCCCACGCTGGCGTGGGCTCCCGATGTCGACCCGACAACAACCATCCTCGTCAGGCCCACCGACCCCGCCTAAATCTCAGACAGTCCGGCACAGAGGCAACGCGGCGGCCGTGAAGGCGGCCGCCTGCTGACCAACGAGGGGCCTGGTCTCGCAGGAGGCTTGGATCGCTGCCTGTTCAATAGCCGCTACCGCGGCTTCCAGCTCGTCGACGGTGGGGGCGGAGACGCTGATGAGACCGGTGTAGCGCAGTACTCCGTGGCCTGCGGTGAGGTCGGCTTCCTGCTGGAGAACGTCTTGGTATTCGGCAGTGAGGGCGGCGTCCTCGATCTGGCCAATCTTCGCCCTCTGAGCAGCGTCGCTGATGTGCTCGACCTTCTTCTTGCGGATGTCCCGGGCGGCTTGGTCCGAGCGCATCGGAGTGCAAATCAGCGAGAAGCTGCGTTGGATGCCGGTGGACAGCAGTACCGGCGACAGGAATCCGGGATAGACCATCGAGCGGGGCCACTCACTGATCCACAGTGTCGTGTGGTGGGCGGAGTCGGTGCGCAAGCGTGTCCAGGACTCGTTGACTGCGACGGGGCCGGCGGCGGCGAGGTTCTGTCCCAGCTCGCCGTGACGTTCGAGGGTGGCGGCGATCGCCGGGTCGTAGGCGCTGCGGAGGATGACGGCGATTTGTCCGGGGGTGAGCCATCTGGAGGGTGTGAGGTCGGCGGAGCGCAGAGCTGCAACGAGGGTGGACATCTCCTGGCGGAGTACGGCTGCGCCGCCGCGGATGCCGCCGCCGGCGGTCCTGATTTGCCGGGCGGCGGCTTTCATATCCAGCGAGAGAGACAGGGTGGTGGCGTGTCGTTCTCCGGCGGGCCCGGCGCGGTCAATGAGTTCGGCGTAGGTGGTCGCCGCCCAGGAGTCGTCGGAGATCCCGTGGGAGGCCCACCATTCGGCCAGCCCGGTGCCGGAGTCCGGCAGGGTGCGCTCCAACACTTGGAGAGTGGCGATCCGGCCGGATCGGCACACGGTGGCCAGCACGCGGCCCCAGGAGGTGACGCGACGCTCCTGCTCGCCCGGATCGAGGAGCACGAACGCGGGATGGCTGATCTCGCACACAACAGTAAGGGTCTGCTGGTGGGGGTCGTGGATCATCCCAGCGTTCGTGTCGGGGTCGGTGTATTCGCGGAGTCGCGCCGTGTCGCCGGGCAGCGCGAGGGTGCCGACGGGGCGTGGGGTGACGACCCGCCTGCGGTAGAGCAGTTGCCCGCCGGTGGAACGCCAGAGCCACCAGGACGCGATGGGTAGCCATTCGATAGCGGGGCGTCCGGCGATGGGTGTCCAGGTCAGGGCGGCGGCAATGACACAGACGGGCGCGGTGTAGGCGAGCAGGATGCCGCCGCCGGCGTATAGCGCGCCGACGATGCTCAGGATGCCGGTGGCCAAGGTGATGAGCTGGGCCAGAGACAGGCCCAGCAGCACTCCCCGGCGGGTGAGGCGGGAGAACTTCACTGGCACCAGTTCCGAAGACATGGCGCGCTCGTTCTTCGACGTCATGGTTCTCATTCCTTCTCGGTCGACTTCGGAGCCGGAGGTGGGGTCTGTCTCGGTGCGGACGGTGTCTTAGGCGCCGGGGTGGATGGCGGGGGTGTCTGTGACGGTGGGGGTGTGCTGCCGGCCTGGGAGGCCGAGTCAGCGGCGGTCTCGCCGTGCCCGCCGAGCGCGGCGCCGGCTTTGGGCCCAGCGGTAGCAGCATCTTTGGCAACCTTCGCTGCGATTACTGCCGCTGCGGCCGGGCCTGCTGCCGCAGCCCCTGCCCCTGCGGAGCTGCCGCCCGCGGCGGCGGCCTTCCCGCCTCCGGCTCCGGCTACGCCACCAGGGCCCTGGGGTGCCGTGTTCGTCGGCGGCGGCGGGGTCTTCCCGCTCCCACCGCCTCCGGAGTTGTTGCCGCCGTCGAGAACCTTCTTCGGCTCGCCGCCCTGCGGCTTCGATGGTGTGGGGATGGGCCGGTTGAGGGCGTTCTTCGCGTCCTGCTCGGACCCGATCGCGTGGTACATGTCGAAGCCCACAAAGGACAGGAACTTGTACGTCAGGTAGGGAGCGAACGCGGCCATCGCCATCAGCACGATCCCGGCGATCGGATCGGCGACGGAGGACAGATCCCCGTCGATCGGCGCGGAGACTTGGGTGATGGCGACGAGGAACATCACGACCAGGACGAGCTTGGAGACGATCAGGGCGATGACGAACATCGCCCACTTGCTGATCCACCCCTTGGTGGCGTCCCATGACGCACCGGAAAACGCCAGCGGCGCGAGAACGATCGCGACCAGCAGGAGGGCCTTCCGGACCAGCAAGCTCAACCACACGATGGCGGCGGCAGCGATAGCGAGGCCAGCGAGGAAGATCGTGATGATCGCCCCGACCCCGGGGGCGGCGATGTTGATCCCGACTAGTCCAGCAGCCAGCAGCGTGATCTTGTCGCCCATCGACTCGGTGGTCTCGCCGGCAGCTTGGACGATGCCGATGCACAGCTGATCGACGATCTCCAAGAGCAACGCGGTCAGGGTGATGACGACGAACGATCCGAGGACGGATTTTGCTAGGCCCAGAGCCGCCCGAGACAGGGCGGTCGGGTCACGGCGGATGAGGCCGGTGATCAGCTGGAGGCAGAAGAAGATCAGCATCACGAACACGGCGATGCCGAACAAGATGTTGTAGACCGCCACATACTCCGGCCGGGTTACATCGACCAGGGTGGTGGTGTCGAACACGGTCCAGACGGCCTCGAACAGCCAGCCCGCGGCCGCGCCCATCGCGGAGGCGAGCCAGTCGAATGGTGCCGCCACGAGGGACGCGGCGGCTTCGCCGGCTGTGTCGCAGACGGACGAGATGATGGGGACATCGCACACACCCACCGCAATCACTCCTCACACATCGGGGTCGAATTCGGTCGGGTGTGGGTCAGACCTGCTGGCCGACGTTCCAGAAGAAGTTGATCAGCGTCACCGACGCTCCGCAGATCACTGCCGCACCGCAGGAGACGAGGACGCCGACCTTTCCCCGTCCGGCGAGATGCGGGTTGGATGAGTTCGCGCCGAAGCCCCACACGATCGCCGAGATGATCAGCGCCAGGACGGACAGGATCAGTCCGACGGTCATCACGGCGCCGACGATGGTGCGGAGCTGTGCGATACCGGGCAGGCCGTCGCTGTTGGGGTCGATGTTGATGTCCATGGGCATGAGCACGGGCAGGGCCGTGATGAGATCGAACACGGTGGGCCTCCTGACGAACGTTCTCCGCCCGTAGGGCGGAGAACATGGATGGGTTCGTCGGGCAGGTGCGCACCCCCACCCGTGACGCCGCAAACACGACAGGTTCGCGACACGGGCGGCAGGGCGTCGTCAGAGCTGCTGACCGAGGGTGATGAGCCAGTTCATCCACGCGACCCCGCCCCCGGCCAGGACTGTGGTCCCGAGGGCGGTCCACGCGCCTATGCGTGCCTTGGTCGCGGCGGTGTGGTTGCCGTTGGCGGTAGCGATGGCCCAGATGATGGCGGAGACGATCAGCATCAACACGGCGGTGATGAGCACGAACGTCAGGAGCGCGCCGATTACTTCGCGCAGGTCACCGATGCCGCTCAGGCCCTCGAAGTCGGGGAACACGTCCATGGTCGTCAGCTTCCGGCCCGGACGGTGACGTGGAGGTGGTCGATGTGCCGGGTGGTGACATCGGTGCCGTGGGTGTAGTCACGCCATCCTTCGGCGTCTCGGGCCAGGGACCAGATCTTGTCCTGCCAGATCAGGTACTCGACGCCGAGGCTTTCGGCGTGCTCCTCCATCCAGTTGGTGACCTGCCATCCGGCCTCGAGCTGCGGGGGAGTGGGTGGGGTGCCGATGGCGTTTCCGAACGTGAGATCGCACGCCCGCCCCAGAGGGTGTTCGGAAACAGTGCCCGGACGTGGCGAGTAGCAGGACCACGAGGTCTCCGGGAACGCGGCGGTGGCCTGGGTGTGGAGGTTCAGGAGGCGGGCGGTGATTTGCCCGCCGCTGGTGGGGTCGTCGACCATGCGGTCTGGGTCGCCGTCGACCGGGCTCGGGCCGCCGCCGGGCGTTCCGGGGTCGGGGTCGCAGCCGGCGGGTGCGCCGGTGGCGGGCTCGGGCAGGTCGGCGGCGTTGTGGGCGTTGAGCCAGGCGGCCGGGTCGGTGTGCTGGCCGTTGGTGCCGCCGTTGCGGACCTCGAAGTGTAGGTGTGGGCCTGTCGAGTTGCCAGCGGAGCCAACGTCGCCGATGTGCTGTCCGGCGGTCACGGTGTCGCCGGCGGTGACGCGGATGCCGGTCTCCCACATGTGCGCATACGCCGTCGCGACGACTGCTCCGTCGATGTGGTGTTCGATGACGACGAGTCCGCCGTAGCCGCCGGAGAACGCGGCGACGGTCACGGTTCCGTCTGCCGTGGCGAGGATGGGGGTGCCGTCGGGGGCGGCGAAGTCAGCCCCGGTGTGGAACGAGTTCTCCCCGGTGATCGGGTGGACCCTGGGTCCGTAGTCCGAGGAGGGAACCCAGGTGCCCTCCGGCAGCGGGAACACCACCCGCGACGACTCCGCCGCGATCATCTCTATTGGCGTTACTGTGCCGCCAGTGGAAGGGCCCGCAGTGGTCGCGGTGGTGAGGGTGGTCAGGATGGTCTCGGCGACAGGCTCGTAGTTGCGGTACCGATCGGGGTAAGCAGATACCTCGACGGCCTGGGCGGCTTCGCCCTTGTCCATCGACTGCCAGCCGGGGATGTCCAGCAGCCCTCGGGGACTGGGGTAGTTCGGGCCGTCTGGTCCTCCGAAGAACGCCCGCGCCTGGTAGACGGGGTCCATGAGGTCGGCGACCGTGCCCCACCCGGACTGAGGTCGCATCTGAAACAGACCCAGCGAGTCGTGGTCGGAGCCGTTGCCGTCGTTGGGGTAGTTCCCGGACTCGGGGTAGGTGCCCGTGTTGGCGAGCATGCGCAGGGTGGGATTCAGTGAGCGCGGCCATCAGCGCGATCTGCAGCCCGTCGCGGGTAACCCCGTCGATGCGCGCGCCGGTCTCGATGATCGTCGCGGCGTGGGAGAGCTGGCGGTTGTTGAGAGTGAAGGTCTCACCGTTCGCGGTGGTCACGGTCAACGACTCGGGGACCTCGCCGATCGTGACGCCGTTCCCGGCGAGGGTGCAGGCGGCGGTGGAGGCAGGGTTCATCAGCACCCCGACCCCGACCAACGCGAACGACGGGCCGAGCAGAACCAGGGCGAGAGCGGCGATGGCGAGCTTCTTCACGACAGTGGCCTCCTGTTCTTATCGCAGGGGGTTATCGAGCTGGGATAGCCGCAGGAGATGGCAGGTGTCGTAGGTCGGGCCGCAGACGATGAACACCGTGAACGTCACCGGATGTTCGGAGGTGACCGGTTCGTTGTGCCAGAGGCCGGTGCGGTGGCGGGTGCCCTCGATTGTGTAGGCAGTTGTTCCCGCAGCGAGCTGTCCCGGATGTGCCTGTGCGACGGCGGTATCCCAGGCCTTGGGGACGAACTGGGTATCGATGGTGAGGTGCTGGGTCGTGGCGTACTGGCGCAGCTCGACCCATGCCTCCCGGGTGGGCAGGTAGGTGGCGATGTCGGAGGCAAGCCCGGCTTGCTCGGCGCCAGTGGGGTCGCCGACAGCAAGAAGAGCAGAGGTGTAGTCCAGGGGCATGATTCCGGACGCGGTGTCCCAGGCAAACAGAGCGGTCGCAACGATGCGGGCGAAGGTCTCCGGATCATCGGACGCGGCTACGACGGGCAGGCGCGGTGTCGCAGTCGGCGCCGAGACGGTAGGTGTCGTGGCGACTGGCCCAGGACCGGTCGCGCCGCTGTCGGTGCCGGCGGGTGTGGGTGGTCCGGTGATGAGGCCGAGGACGCCGACACCGGCCAGCACGAGAACCGCCGCGACTGCGGCGAGCACGGCGATCCACCGGCGACGGATACGGGGGTCAGTGAGGTCGGGTGTCTTCATGCCCCGTAGGTGCACTACCGGAACCCAGCGGCGCGGAGTAGTCAGAGGGCGCGCAGGTGACCGCGGACGGGCGCGAGGTCGCTGCCGGTCTGTCGGTCGTGGGCGGCACGCAGCTCGTCCGCGAACCGGCCAGTCCCGGCGACTGTGGTCAGGAAGGACTCGATCTGCTCGTCGCTGAGTTCGGCGGCGACTTGAGCGGCGTCGTAGTGAGTCCACCAGTCGACCAGTTCGCCCCAGGTGAGCACGAACGCCCGCACCGGATACTGCACCGGCTCGCCACCTCCATCGGAGGACGGGATCGGGCGGGGCGCGCGCTTCTTCGTCTTGCCGCTCTTGGCCCGGGCGAGCGCGTCGGAGGCGAGCTGGTGCAGGTCAGCCTCCCGCTGCCCTTGAACGGTGGTCGCGGTGGCGCGGACGGATTCGTAAATGGGATGCACCGGTGCGCCGGCATCGATGCGTGCCAACTCAGCGGTGACGTGTGCGCGGAGTTCGGTCGGTTGGGCGGGATCGGCGGCGATGTGCTCCAGGTAGCCGATCTTGTCGAGGGTCTTGTAGGAAGTCCCGCCCGGGATCATCGCCGCGGCCTGCTCGCGGGCTTTGCCGCGAGGTCCGGGTGACGGTGGTGGAAAATTTCCACCACCGTCAGCTCCCGGCTGGTGGTCACTGCTGAACATCGTTGCTGCTTGTCGCCGTTCGGCGTCTTCGGCCATCAGGGTTTTCAGTTCCCGGTAGAGGGCGGCGGCCTCGGTCTGCGTCAGTGGCTTGTGCAGTGCGTTGTCGTCCTGCTCGGCCAGGAGATGTCCGAGGCGGTCGGAGATCCCGGAGCGGACCCACACGTTGACTTTCTTCCACCCGAGACGTGTGATTGCCGCCAGTCGACGTGCACCGCACACCAGCACCCCGTCGGGGGTGATCGTGATGGGTTGCAGGAGCCCGTCGCGGTCAATAGACGCAGCGAGTTCATCGATGTCGCCCAGTTCGGTCCGGTGCCGGCGTCCGACCCGGATCGAGGCGACCGTTCGCTCCAGCTCGATGAATCCCGATGGCGCGCTCACCGCGACCCACCCCCGCCAGGTTCGCGAGGTGCGGCGAGAGAGACGGCGAGGACGAGGTCGTCATCACGCAGCAGCACCGCGATGGGCTCGCCGATCAGCAGCCGTAGCAGCACGCCCCGCCCGGCAGCGGTCGCGGCGTAGGCAGGGTGGGGATTGCCCAGTACCGCTTTCAATAGGGCAGTCCAAGAGGTGCGAGGGATGTCGAGCTGGGCGCGGGCGTGCTTGTCGCGTCGCAGCGCCTCGTAGGTGGCCTGGCGGGTGCCAGCCCTGGTCAGTGCTCCGCAGACGTGTTCGATCCCGGCTCGCGCGGTCGTCGGCGGCCAGTCCAGCAGGGTGAAGAACGCGATGGCATCCTCGACCGCCGCCGACGCCGAGGTGGACGCTCCCGCCGAGGGCTCGTCCTCATCTTGGCTCTTGCCGTCGACGGTTAGCGTTGGATCGGTGACGTGGAACGCGGGGTCGTAGTCGATCAGGGGATTGTCGCGGTCGCTGAACCGTTCCGGGTCATGGAACGCCGACACATGCGGGCGTCGTGCCTGATGCACCGAGCACAGCAAGCCTTGGGCACGTTCCTCGAAGATGCAGGTGATCCGTACCGCATGAGTGACCACCGCCCACGGATCGACCGCGGTCCGGGCGGCCCGGGTGCGCATCACATCGAACGCTGCGGACGCGGCCTCCCACCGGTCCAACCCGTGCTTGCGCGCCAAAGGCGCGTACTTCTCGGCCACGAACACCATCAGCTCCGCTGCCATCGGGTCGCGTTGCCATCGGCCCGGCCCTGAGTCGTGGAGCCGGCGCAGCAGGACCCGTAGGCCTTCGCTGGTTGTGAAGTCCTCGACGCTCTCGGTCGGGCGCTCGGTGGTCGTGTGCGTGTTCTCGGTCATGGTCAGGGCACCTCCTGACACACAGGTGCGCACGCGATCCCCAGCAGACGTCGTTGGCGACGTATCGATGCTGGGGGTACGCATCGTCAGCTCACCTCAGCCCGATCTCCGAGCGCGTCACCCACGACTGTGACCCACCCGAACGCCCGAAGTCCGACACCGGCGGTAAACGCCGTGCCCGCTCGGCCTCGACGGTTTGTGCGTCGCTGATCCGGCGTCTGCCCGCACGGGCGGTCTGAGCCGGGAGGTTGCGGGTGCGGCGGGCCAGCTCGACCTCGAAGTCGATACCCCGACCCGCCAACGCGGCACCGTGACGAGCCATCAAGTCGGTAGGTCGCACCCACTCCACACCCCGCACACGTCGGACGGACGTTCCTGTCGGCGACGTGTCGCTGCCCGGGCGGCTGATTCTTGCGGCCTGCACAGCCTCCGGGGTCTCTGTCCTGTCGGCACGCTCCGATGAGGCGGGGGCCGTATCCGGCTCGGGCGCGTGTTGATCGCGCTCGTGTGGCTGGGCGGAATGGCTGCTCATGAGTTCTCTGCCTCCTCGACGTCAGCATCTTCGGTGTCGTCGGGAAGGTGCGCGCTGGCGAACCACCGGCCCACGGTCGAGGGATGTACCTGGAGCTCGCGGGCAATCTTCTTGTTAGACCACCCCCGGCCATGGAGCTCCCGGGCATGGTCGCGCCGATCCGCGCCCGCAGCAGCAGCCGCGCGGAGCGGTGCTTCCTTGACCGCGGAGGGCCGTTTCAGGAGCGTGCTCCCAATGCGCGGCGGCGGTGCGACAAGGTTTCGTTGCGCGGTCGTGGTGCCTGAGACTTCCGGCGTCTCCTCAACGGGTGACGGCTCCCCAGCGGCGGGGAGGGGGCGGGTGAGGATGACGGTCAGATGGGTGATTGCCAGCAGCACAACCGGCGGGACTGCCGCCACACTCGCGGCCAGCACACCTGGGACATCGGCGTCGGCGGCGACGACGGCGTGGATCGCGTTCGCGGTCACAGACACGGTGGCCCCGCCGACTAGTAGAGCCCATGGGTACCAGGCTGACCGCTGTCCGGCCAGGGCGACGACGGCGACCGTAGCGACAACAATGATCCCGTCCACGATCAGCGGCCAAGCCCAAGCCTGTTCTTCGCCGATTCCGGACCGGGCGGCGAGATCCGCCAACGCCGTGAAGCTGAGCCAGAACGCCCCGGCGGCGATGAACACTGTCCCGGCCACAGCCGTCACTACTACCCAGCGCCGGCCCGCCTGCTTGTCGAGAACGGAGGTGGACATCACAGCCTCCGCATATTCGACGGACCCACAGCAGCAGGATCTCCGGCAAACCAGATGCCTGCCTCTGAAGGTGCCAAGGCTCCCACCGAGGCCGAGGCCGCGTCCCTGTCGGGATGAGCGGCACGGTAGGCAGAACGGATGGTCGCGATGATCTCCCGTTCACCCAAACCCGCATCCGAAGCAGCAGTGCCCAGTGCGTCGAGGGCACCGGAGGTTGGCAGGCCGTTCTCCGCGAGCCGGCACGCGGCCCAGAACAGGCTGCGGTTCCTCTCACCCTCCGCGCGTCCAGCGACCCACGCCGCCAACCGCGACACATCCGCACCTTGCCGTTGAGCTGTATTCATCGGCTCGCGAACTGTGGGACGCGGGTCGAGGAAATCCCGCAACCGATCCGAGTCGAGCACCGAGGACGTTCCTGCCTCGACCCGCCGCACTCGATAACCGACAACGTCTCCGGCGATGGACATCCGTGAGGGCGGGACGACAATGTATCCGCCGTCACCACGGAAGTCGATCCCCGCGCGCGCCGCCTGCCAGGACCGTTGCACCTGACCAGGCGTGGACTGGTAGTAGGCGTGCATTCCACCGGACGGCGTGGATACCAGGAGCTGCCACCCGTCCAGCAAACCCGCTCGATGGGCACGCGAGAAACCACGAAACCCATCGACAGGGCCATGGACATCGACATCCACTACGACCATTCCCGAGGGTGCGCCGGTCGGGACGCCGATGTTCGCCCCAGGAGACCGGCCCCACCATGCGGCGACTCGGTCGGCATCGGTAGTGGCGTCGTGGAAGCCGTGCTCGGTCAGCGGTCGCTTCCCGCCCGATATGCACGGGAACACCGGTACTCCCACGCGGGCCAGCTCTTCGGCGGCAGCAGGCAACGACTGCGCGCCGGATGCTCGCGTCAGCGCGCGGGCGAACACGTCTGGGAAGACCATCACAGGCCTCTCTCTCGCGCCGTTGCGGTCGCTACGGTCGTGACCCGCGCGCCAGCGTCATGTAGCAACGCTGCGCGTTCGGGCGCTGACCGTTCGCTACCGGACTGGGTTCGTTGCGGTGTCTCGCGGTCCAAGCCCGGCGGAGTGCCGTCCCCGATCTGGGTGGTATCGAGCTGGTTGAGGATTCCCATCGCGGTCTTGCGAACCCGCTCACCGGTGGTCTTGACGATCTCGACCGGCTCCTTGCCGTCGACCCTGGCCGCCCAGGTCGACACGTACGGAATCGTGTAACCAGAAGTGTCCATGCCGTGGGCGGCGCCGATCATCAGCGCGACCGACTCTGCCTCGACCTCCCCGATTCCACGATGCTGGCGAGCGTTCTCGGCATCAGGGCCGTGCATGAGCACATGACCGAGTTCGTGAGCGAGAGTCTTCACCTGCGCGGCCGGGTCCATGTCTTCCCGCACCGCCACCGTCTTCGCGGTGTAGTCCGTCAACCCGTTGGCACCGTGGATCATCCCCTCATGCGGGACCCGCAGCACCTCAAACCCGCGCTCCTCTACCAGGGCTGCCAGTCCGCGCCATAGACCGGCAGGTGCCTCGCCTTCCAGCAGGCGTGGTGAGGGCGGTTCCGGGATCGGGTCCCCAGCCGTCTGCGCGACATCCCACACGTAGGCAGGGCGGGCGGCGATCATCTTCGACCGCACGACCTCGCCCGGCCGGGGCTGCTCGCCCTTCCCAAGCCGACGCCATGAATCGGAGGCAGCGGGATTCGAAGAGGCGAAGCGTCCCGTTACCGGGGCGAAGATCATGTACCCCGGCTGGCCCTTCTCCACCTGACGGCCCAACCCCTGCCACTGCCGGTACCCCGCGACAAAGGACGGCATCGGGTCGGGCACGCGACCTGCCTCGTAGGCGGCCTCATGCTGCGCCCAGATTAGCAACGTGTTGGAAAACGATCGCGCCCGGAATCGTGCCGCGAACGCGAGCGCCCGAGCCCAGTCATCACCGGAGACGAGCTGTTCCACAGCGCCGGTCAGGCGCTCATGCAGCTCGTCGAGCTTTGCCTCCCGCGCCTCCTGGGATTGCTCCCGCGTTCTGGCCATGGCCTGGTCTCCTCCCGATACCCTGAGCACCGGGCCGATCGGGCTCGGTGACGATCAGGTACGCCGGGACCACCAGCAATGAGAGACGGACAGCGAAACAAGCGATGTGACCGTCGGGCGCGGCGGTGAACCCAACGAGTCTTATCTGGACTACCAGTCGAGCGGCTACCTCCGGGCGGAGGCGCGGGTGAGATGCGGATACTCGTACCTCACATGCGCAGATGTGTATCGCTGCTCACTCTCTGAATTTGTCCCGACTGAGCTGCCGGTATCGAACCGGTGTTACTCCGACGGCCTCCCGGAAGATTCGGGAGGCATGGCCTCGGCTTAGCCAGCCGACCTGGCGCATCGCGGCTTCGACAGGTACGTCGGTCTCCCGTAGCAGTCGCGCCAGGTTCTCGGCGCGCACTGTCGATAGGTAGGTCATTGGCGTCTTGCCGTAGGCATCCACGAAGACACGTCCGAGTTGCGACGGCGACAAGTGCACGGCAGATGCGAGATCTTGAAGAGTCCACCGCTCGTCGGGCCGGTCGCGAAGCAATTCCAGCGCCTGCCGAGCTTCAGCGCGCAACGGCGCGAACTGACGAAGCGACGGGGGACCGGGCCGGCGGGAGGTCTTCCGCTGGCTGGACGTGCGGCGCACCGAGGTGGATTTCACATACGGAATGGTCACGTCGAGCACCGCGAAAAGCAGGGCTTGCATCCGGAAGAACCGATCCGATGAGGCACCGCCGATGCTGAGCGCCACCAACTCGTCCAACCACGGCATGAGCATCCCTGCGCGGTTCTCGCCAAGGTGCAAAATCTGGGCGGGCTCGGAGTACAGCTCGTCAGTGAAATCCTGCGCGTCGAGCCGGTCCGCAAGCAGCGCGGCGTGTTGCCAGAACACTTGGTCGACGATGTAGTCGCGATCTAGGTACAGGGTGGTGACGGTGATCGACCCCTCAGGGTCGCTTCCGCACAGAGTATTTGCCGCGAGGGCCACGACATCGCCCACCTTGACTGGTTTCTCGCCGAATTCGCTGAACAGAATCGCGGAGCCATCGCGAACAAAGATCAACTTCACGCAGTCGTAGGCGATGGGGGCGATGGGGGCATGGATTGTTCGGCTTCGAGCCACTAACGGCTCGAAGCCGACCTCCCGAGTCGTTTCGTGAGACACCGATCGCTGTTCAGTGAGCGTCCAGGGCGTTCCGTACCTCGCTTTCTCGCATGCGCCCAGCCATCAGCGCGATGAGCGCCAGAACTGGTGGGATGACTCCTGCGATCACGAAGATCGTGGGGATGGGTACGAGGAGCGAAAGGGGACCGGCTATCGCGATCGAGACCGGCATGAACGCGATCGAGACGAAGAAGTCGAGGCTCGCGACCCGGCCGATCATGTCGAGCGGCACGAGTCGCTGAAGTAGCGTCCCCCAGACAACGACCCCGGCTCCCGTCGTTGCGCCGACAATGAACAGCGCTCCGAGCATCAGGATCAGGTTGTTGGCGACGCCGATAACCATGAGAGGAAGCGTGCCTCCGCCCCAGCAGACGATCATGAACGTGAGGTAGCGACGCGGGAGTTTCAGCGACGACACGACGAGCGAGCCGACCGCCCCGCCGATCCCGTATGCAGCGAGAAGGAATCCGAAAGTCGCTTCGGCGTCCTCGAATCGGTCGCGGGTAAGGAAGGGCAGGAGCACCTCGATCGGACCCTGGATGATGAGCGCGAGTGACGAACCGAAAATCAGTGTCCAGAGCAGCCAGCGCGTGCGCGACACGTAACTTACTCCCGCACGGAGGTCTCCCCAGATGCTCGCACGCTCCTCGGGCGATGTGCCGCGAAGTGGTTCGTCGCGGTGGCTGAGGAACAGAGTGATGACGAATGCAACCAAGTACGAGCCCGCGACGATTGCCGCCCCGATGGCCGGGAAGAAAAGACCGACGACGATTCCCCCGAGAGCGGGGCCGAGCCCTTGACCCATCGATGGGCGTAGTGCACCCTCGAGTCCATTCGCAGCAAGGAGTTGTTCTGCCGGAAGTACCTCTGGCAAGTACGCGCTGTACGCCGGGTAGAAAAACGCGCTTCCGGCGCCCATCGCGAACGAGGCGACGCCGACATGCCACAGCTCGATCGTTCCGGTGAGCGCTAGAACCGCCACCACACTCATGACAACGGCGGTGCACCCCTGAACGGTGATGATGATTCGGCGTTTGGAGAATCTATCTGCGACCACGCCGCCGAGAATCGAGAACGCGAACAGGCCGAGACTCATGCCTGTTGCGACCGCGGAGAGCGCAAGAGGACTGTCATCAAGCGCGAGCACTTGAAAGACCATGACGATCGTCCACATACCCGTTCCGAAAACCTCGATGCCCACCGCAGCGAACAGAAGTCGGTAGTCCCGAGTCGCCAGAGGCCGCAAGGCACGCATCCGGTCGAACTTCTTCTCGCTCATACGAGTGCCTCGCGATCGACCGATGCCGTCAGTTGAAGACTCGGCCAATCCTCCACGTCACGGAGAAGCTGCCGATCATGCGTCGAGAGAACAACGGCCGCCTGAGTTGCGCCGAGAGCCTCGGTGAGTTCATCAACGAGCGCAATGGAGAGGTGATTGGTGGGTTCATCCAGCAGCAACACGTGGGGACGTGTCGCGAGCACGAGGGCCAGATCAAGTCGGCGCTGTTGCCCCATCGACAGCTCTCCCACGCGCTTGCCCGCCTCACGCGGACGTAGGAGACCGAGTTGTGAGAGGCCGATGGCTTCCGAGGATTCCATGATGCCTTCGGTGATGAGTTCGCCGACGTGCGTGGCGTATAGCTCACTGACCCTCCGGTCCTCTGGCAGAGCGGTTTCCTGGCGGAGGTAGCCCAGCCGCGTTCCACGAGGACACCGGGCAGTTCCGGTGTCCGGACTCAGATCGCCAGCGGCGATACTGAGCAGCGTCGACTTGCCGACGCCGTTCGGTCCGGTCACCACGAGGCGGCCCCGGTGTGAGAGGGAAAACGAAACCGGCTCGGTCAGCCGCCCTGCGACACTGACGTTGTCAACATCAATGAGGACGGCCCCGGTCCTTGTCGGAAGGTCGGGGAACCGGAAGAGCTGCGGTGGTTCGGGGACTGTGATGGCGTGAGCTTCGAGGACTTCCTGGCGCCGGTGCACGTTCTGCACGAGCCCGCCGGCGCGGGTTGCGCGGCCGTGCTTATTTGTCCCTTTTTCCGGACGCCATCCAGACACGAGCCTGTTCTGTGCTGCGCTAAGGCTCTCCTGCAGGCGGGCATGCTCGGCTTGCTGGCGGTCGTAATCCTGCTCCCACCGGACGCGTTCGGCTTGGCGCCCCTCCCTGTATCCGGAGTAGCCGCTGCCGTAGATGCGCGGGCGATCATCCAGTGTCGGGTCAAGGTCGACAACGGTGTCCGCAACGTCGGACAGCAGGGCTCGATCGTGGCTGACAACGACCACACCGCCGCTGCGACTTCGGAGCTGCGCCGTCAAGAAGTCCAGTCCGCTGCGATCGATATGGTTGGTGGGCTCGTCGAGTAGGAGGAAGTCATGGTCCGCGCCCAAAAGGCAAGCCAAGCGGACCCGATACCTCTGCCCTACAGATAGGTCAGCGAGCAACCTAGTCTTGTCGGTCTCCGCATCGAGCGCTTCGAGCGCTATTTGTACGCGCCGCTCGGCATCCCATGCGTCGAGGGCCTCGGCGAGTTCTAACGAGGCGCCGTACTCCTCTGCGGCTCCATCTATTCCGTTGGCAAGTGCCCGAGCGGCTGCGTCGAATCTTGCCAACGCCGCGAGCGGTTCGGCGATTGAGTCCGCAACCGCCTGGCCAACGGTTCTATCGTCGGCAGCGGCCATCTCCTGTTCGGCGAGACCAAGAGTGCCAATGCGTTGCACAGTTCCGCTATCTGCCGGCAAGGTGCCGGCAAGGACGTGCAGGAGGGTGGACTTTCCGCGCCCGTTCTCTCCCACGATCGCGACTCGGGAGGATGGCGTGACGACGAGGTCGACGCATTTGAGCACAGACATCGTGCCCCTCATTACAGAGACGTCGGAGGCAGTGAGCTGCGCGCGATGGCGCGCCGGATGACGGTTGGTAGGGGTGAGCATTCGAATCCTTCGATACGACGCACCAGAAGCCGAGAGGCAAACGGGTACGCAAATGACGGCGACCCTGGGAAAGGGTCAGAACGAGCGGCCGCCGCGGGCTCGGAGTTACTCAACGAGCGCGGTGGGCCTACCCAGCCGTCACAGGAAGTACAAATGCATGTGTCCAATGTACAGCACAAGGCTGAACTCTCGCCAGGGCCGTTCCGCTGGTCCCGAAGCACCCGCGGTCTCGGGCAGCCGGTCTCGCTGCCCGAAGCGGCTCCGCGCCCAGAGCTGCCACGCCTCTTGCAGGTCGAGGAGCGGCATCTGTGCCGGAGAATGGGTACATGCCTGAATCTTGTGCTTTCTGCGGGTCGGTGGGGCCCCTGACCCGCGAGCACGTTTTCGGTCAGTGGGTGAGCAGGACAGGCTTGGATCTCGCTCCGATGCGTCATCACGCGGGCCCGTTGAATGCTCTGCCGCGCGACATGGGGGAGCAGCCCCCATTCCGGCAGACGGTGAAGAGCTTCTGCGGCTCGTGTAACAACGGGTGGATGAGCAACCTCGAAACGGTCGCGCAGCGAGTGCTGACTCCGTTGATCCTTGACGAGCCCGGAACGATCGCGCCGGAAGACCAAGCGGCGATCGCAACGTGGGTGCAAAAGACCGCGCTGACAGCGATGCTCCTCTCCAGCAAGGAGCAGCGGGAAAGAGGTTACGGTCTCGCCCCATCGGAGTACAGGGCGCTCTACGAGCGCCGCGAGCTGGTGCAACCGCTGGATTTCAGCCAGTTCTGGGTCGGCCGATTCGAGGGCGTCAAGGGATTCTCGGCTGTACGCGTCACGCCGCTGACAGTTCGCATCCCAGGCTTTCCCGAGCCGCCGCTGCCTCAGGGCTACGCGATGACGATCGTCCTTGGAGCGCTCCTCCTGCACGGCGTGCGGTTCACCACTCCAGGTCTTCAGGCGGACTCGAAGACGGAGCTGGGGATGCCATCGTTGTGGCCTTCGGATAGGTCGGTGATGTGGCCGGCGGGGCAGACGTGCACGGAGAAGTCTCTGCTTGCTCTCGCGGATGGGGGGACGTTGCGTGCAACGGGTGGGGAGGTGCGACTGCAACCCTGGTCTCACGCAGCTCACCTGCCGCAGAGCGCCTTCGAGAATGGTGCAGTCAAAGTTCCGGCGCTGTGCCGTAAGCACGACATCTACTACCCCGCGGCGCTTTTGCAAGAAGCGCAGCAGGGGCGGTTCTACGCATTCATGACTTCGTGCGAGTGCAGTGCCTATCTGATCCATACGGATTCTGACCGCATCCGCTTCCGAGCCGCGGGCGAACCGGAAGGCATCGCGGCCATGTACGCGGACATGGTTGGCGACGAGTTCCTCATCGAGGACCAGATCGGGGAGTTCGCCTGCAAGAGACTGCCCGCCTGACGCGACCGGCGGCGCCAAGCGCGGGCAGGTGCACCTGCTGCATGTGACGGTCTCGATGCGAGTGATGTCCGCAGGTGACGGCTACAAGTACCTCCTGCGTACGGTCGCCGCCGCAGACGGCGACAGGTCGTTCTCGACGCCCTTGACTCGCTACTACGCCGAGGCGGGAACCCCTCCAGGCCAATGGCTCGGGTCGGGCGTCGCGTCCCTCGGGAGCGGTCAGCTCGCGGTGGGTGATCGAGTGTCCGAGGCGCAGCTCCAGCTCCTCATGGGGATGGGCCGTGACCCGATCACCGGAGATCCCCTCGGGCTAGCGTTCCCGGCCTACAAATCCACCTCAGAGCGGATCGAGGCGCGGATCGCAGACCTCGCCCCAACGATGTCTCCCGGTGCAATGGGAGACGCGGTCGCGCAAATCCAGGCCGAGGAGACCGAGCGCGGGACGCGACGGGCGGTGGCCGGGTTCGACTTCACCTTCTCGATTCCGGAGTCTGCATCCGCGTTGTGGGCGGTCGCAGATGCAGGGACGCAAGCGTTGATAGGGGAGGCGCACCACACGGCAGTTGCGGAGGTAGTTGCATTCATGGAACGCGAGGTTGCAGCCACTCGCACCGGCGCGACCGCTGGCGACGGGGCCGTTGCGCAGGTCGATGTCACAGGCCTGGTCGCGACGGCCTTCGACCACTTCGACTCCCGTGCCGGTGATCCCCACCTGCACACCCATGTCGTCATCTCCAACAAGGTCCGAACCGCTCTCGACGGGAAATGGCGGAGCCTCGATGGACGGCCGATGCACGCCGCCGTCGTCGCGCTATCCGAATTGCACGAGGCCGTGTTCGCCGACCACATGACCCGCACCTTCGGCGTCGAGTGGGAAGCCCGTGACAGGGGTCGTGACCGCAATCCCGCATGGGCGATCAGCGGCGTGCCGGAAGAGTTGGTGGCCGAGTTCTCGACTCGCGCCCGGCACATCGATACCGAGACCGACCGCCTCATCGCCAACTACGTGAGCAAATACGGCAGGCGGCCAGCCCCGGCGACAACCCTGAAGCTGCGCGCCCAAGCAACCCTCTCCACACGGCCCGACAAGGAGGTCCGATCGCTGGCCGACCTCACTACCGAATGGCGATCGCGCGCCACCGACGTTCTCGGTCAGGACGCCACGACCTGGGCACGCAATGTCACGAACAACAACAGCCCACTCCTGCTGCGCGCCGACGACGTGCCGCTGGAGACCATCGATGAACTCGGCAACGCCGTGGTTGAGATTGTCGGCGAGAAGCGGTCGACCTGGCGGCGATGGAATCTGATGGCTGAGGCGTCGCGGCAGACCATGCATTGGCGCTTCGCGTCCATGCGGGATCGAGAGGCGATCGTCGGGATGATTGCTGACGCTGCCGAACAGGCGTCGCTGCGGCTGACCCCACCGGACCTTGCCACCAGCCCGGCCGCGTTTCGCCGCGTTGATGGAACCAGCGTGTTCCGGCCCAAGCACTCGACCGTGTTCTCTTCCGAGCTGTTGCTGGCCGCCGAAGACCGACTACTCGACCGCTCACGCGCGTTGACGGCACCCACAGTCTCAGTGGGCTCTGTCGAGAAGATCACCTCTCGCCCCGACCCCGAGGATCGGATGCTGAGTGAGGACCAGGCCGACGCGCTCATGAAGATTGCCGTCTCTGGCCGAATGCTCGACGTACTGGTCGGCCCCGCCGGCGCGGGCAAGACGACAGCCATGAACGCCCTGCGCCGCGCGTGGGAAGCCGAACACGGGACAGGGTCCGTGATCGGACTCGCGCCTTCCGCGGTGGCCGCGCAAGTGCTGGCAGACGATCTCGGCATCCAAACCGAGAACACGGCGAAATGGTGGCACAACCACCTCATACACGGAACCTCGTTCGACGCAGGTCAGCTCGTCATCATCGACGAGGCGTCACTGGCCGGCACCCTGTCCTTAGATCGGATCACACACCTGGCTGAACAGGCAGGAGCGAAGGTGTTGCTGGTCGGCGATTTCGCCCAGCTCCAGTCCGTAGACGCAGGGGGCGCGTTCAATCTCCTGGTAGCCGACCGGGACGACGCACCGGAGCTGGTTGACGTCCACCGCTTCACGAGCGCGTGGGAGAAGACAGCATCACTCGCATTACGGCACGGACGCACGGCAGCGATCGGCACCTACCTCGACCACGACCGCATCCGAGGCGGTGAGGCCGATCTGATGACCGATGCCGCCTACTCGGCATGGCGAGCTGACAAAGAGTCAGGACTTGCATCGGTGCTGGTCGCGGAGACCCGCGACCAGGCGACCGCGCTCAATACCCGCGCCCGCGCAGACCTCATTCTCGACGGCACCTTGACGCCAGGCCCAGAAGTCGAACTCGCTGACGGGACGATGGTCGGCGCGGGGGACACGATCATCACCCGCCGTAACGACCGCCGACTCCGCAACGGCAAGGACTGGGTCCGTAACGGCGACGCCTGGGCCATCAAGGACGTCCGCGACGACGGCTCGGTCACCCTCCGCCGGACTGGACGCCGCTTCGGCGGGGCGATCGTGCTCCCGGCTGCCTACGTGGCCGAGCACGTTGACCTCGGCTACGCAGTCACGGCCCATCGCGCACAGGGCATCACCACCGATACCGCGCACGTCCTGGTGGAGCCGACCACGACGAGGGAGAACTTCTACGTCTCGATGACCCGCGGCAAGCGTTCCAACCACGCCTATGTGGTCCTCGACCGAGCCGACGACGACCATGTCGCCCCGCACCCGGGCGACACCCCCGATGCCACAGCACGTTCCGTGCTTTACGGCGTCCTGCAACACGTCGGTGCCGAGCTGTCCGCGAACGAGACCATTACCAACGAACACGAACAATGGGGCTCGGTCGCCCAGCTCGCAGCGGAGTACGAGACCATCGCGGCGGCCGCCCAACGAGACCGCTGGGCCATTCTCATCCGCGACTGTGGTCTCACCAAAGATCAGGCAAGCGCTGCTGTCGACTCCGATGCGTTCGGGGCTCTGACTGCCGAGCTACGCCGGGCCGAGGCAAACCATCACGACCTCGACCGCTTGCTCCCGCGTCTCGTGGCCGCACGGGGCTTCGGTGACGCCGACGACATCGCCTCGGTCCTCCACCACCGGGTGGCGGGGGCAACCGCACGCCCGGCACGCTCCGGCCGCGTGCGCGAGGCGCTACGGCTGATCGCCGGTCTTGTCCCCGCTGCGAGCGGTCCCATGCCCGACGACATGCGCCAAGCACTCGACGAACGACGTGACCAGATCGAACAGCGAGCCGACGCCGTGCTCGACAGCGCCCTCAACAAAGGGGCCACGTGGACGAAAGCTCTCGGCTCACCACCTCGCCCGCAGGCGAAGCGACAGGCCTGGCGCAGACATGCTCGCACCGTGTCCGCCTACCGAGACCGATACGGCATCACCGACGACACTCCTCTCGGACCCACCCCGGTGGCGACCGCGCAAAAGATCGACGCCAGCCGCGCGAAGGCGGCGCTCGACAGGGCGCGTAGCCTCACCACCGACAAGGAAGAGGCACCGGGGCGGCCACTCGGACGAGAGCCGCTGGGGCGTTCGCTATGACCGCCGGCCCTTCCCGGTGCCGCCGTGAAGTCGTATCGTGGATGACGAGGCGGCCTTTTATTGGCGCTGTCGCTCGTCGCGACAGTATGACCTTCCCGGCAACGGGCGGTCCTTTCAGGTTCTTGTCGCCGAACTCTGGAGAGGACTGTCCATGTTCCGACTCATCTGGGCTCTCAGCGTCCGCACCCGGTACTTCCTGCGCCGCTACATGCCCACCAACATCCTGCTCGACGCGATCCGCACCCGGCGCGGCCTGCGATGGGGAGTCCCCGCGATGGTGCTGGCGATCCCGTATCTGTACGCCGCGAGCATCTGCGCACAGCTCGCTGAAGGTGGCGGTCCCGGGTGGCTGCACCTCTTCGTGATGCTGTTCATCTGGAACGCGCTGAAGTTAGCCTTCATCGGGCCCATCAGCCTCGCCCTGCTGATTGGTGTTCGCCTCAAGGAGGACTCACGCTCACATCGTGCCGTGGATGTCGGCGCGGCTCAGTAGCCTCATGACCGCCACCGGTAGGATTGGCGAAGGATGTCAGCACTCAACTGAGGGAGGCGAGAGATGGCGCGCGCCGACCTGCTTCTTGACCTCGTTGAGGCCGAGCGTCACGGGGACCGTGATCGGTTCCGCACCCTCGTAGAAGCGGTGATCGCCGAAGAGCGTGCCAACCAGCACCACCTCGTGGCGGATCGTCTCTCTGAACTGATTACCACGACCGGGCAAGGGCTTGTCCGCGATGATCGCGCCACCGCGATTCGAGACTTGGTTCACGAAGTCGTCCCCAGCCGTCGCCTCGATGACCTTGAACTCGCCCCCGTTCCACGGCGGGTCGTCACAGAACTGATTGAGGAGCAGAAGCGCGCTGAGCTGCTTCGCAGTTACGGGATCGAACCTCGCAACCGGCTCCTACTGTCCGGCCCCCCGGGCAACGGTAAGACCAGTGTCGCTGAGGCGATTGCTTCCGAACTGATGCTCCCCTTCTACGTGATTCGTTACGAAGGCGTCATGTCCAGCTTCCTCGGCGAGACAGCCGCCAGGCTCGACAACGCCTTCGAGTTCGCGCGCACGCGACGATGCGTATTGTTCTTCGACGAACTCGACACCATCGCGAAGGAGCGGTCAGATCAGCACGAGACGGGCGAGATCAAGCGCGTCGTGTCCACCCTGCTGCTCCAGATCGATCGGCTCCCTGCGCACGTACTCTTCGTCGGCGCGACCAACCACAGCGAACTACTCGACCGCGCCGCATGGAGGCGCTTCCAGATTCGGGCCGAACTGGAACCCCCGAGCCGCTCCGAAGCAACGCGGTTCCTCGAACGGCTCGCCGCACGGCTCGGCGGTGACCTCGGCTTCGCTCCACGCACATTGGCAGACAAACTCGCCGGCGCCAGCTACTCCGAACTGGAAGAGTTTGCTCTCGACGTGCGCCGCCGAGCGGTGCTGGAACTGCCGGACAGCAACCTACGGCGGATTGTGCAAGAACGTCTTGAGCACAGGCGCGGTCAGGCCACTGCGTGACCGCGGAGCGCCGACCGCTCCTGGCATTCGGTCCGCCAGTCGTCGCCGAACGGCCCACGCAGACTCCGCGAGACATGCCGCGCCTATCCAAACCCAGTGCGGGCAGGCAAGGAGAGCGGTTAGCGCCTCAATTCGGTGACCTGACCGCAGCGTTCGACGCCGAGCGGGTGCGTCTCTCCGCGGAAACCCCCGACGAAGTCGATCCGGCGCTGGTGGTTGTTTTCGACCTCGCAGGCAGCATCAAGGACTTCCGCAACGCGATCGACCAGATCGACGGCCTTGAGTTCCTGTCGGAGTTGTTGGGGGACCAATCCGATCCAGACGACGACTTCTACATGGCCGAACGGGAAGCTGGGCGCACGGACAAACCCATCGCGCACTCCCTCTACCTCGTGATGTCGAACGCCAAGGCGATCGAAGAACTCTTGAGATTGTTCACCCTGTGGCAAGAGGATCCATCGGCCTCATTCGCGCACGGCCTTGGCAAGTTCAAGTCGGCGTTCCAACAGTTGACCGCGATCCGACGATGGGGCCCAGAGGACCGCATCCGTGAGACAGGGCTACGCGAGCAGTGGCAGGAAACCCTCGACCTCGTCGGACAGTCCGTCAGCACGGTCACGGTCGAAATCGAACTCTGGTACCGACGCGACGCGGTGCAGCGCGTCAGCGCCCAGACTCACGTAGAACAAACCATCGCTGCCAGCGGCGGACGGGTCATCGACCAATCGCAGATCGGCGACATCGGCTATCACGCGGTGCTCGCGGAACTTCCTATCCAACAAGTTCATTCCGTACTCAACAATGGCGCGGCATCCATCCGACTGCTCACAACCGACGAGGTCATGTTCGTCAGCCCGTTTACGCCCATGAGTGTCGCGCCACCTACCCTCGAACCTGTCGCCGAAGTTCGACTCCCATCCGGGGACCGAGTGGATGGGCTGCCGCGCATCGCACTCCTTGACGGGCTTCCGTTTCCGAACCACGACGCCCTCGCAGGCAGGCTAGTGGTCGATGACCCTGACGGCCTTGCTGAGCGCTACCCGCTGTCATCACGCAACCACGGCACTGCGATGGCGTCACTCATCGTGCAAGGCGACCTCTCCATCGGCGGCGAACCTCTGGACCGCCCCTTGTACGTGCGACCCATCATGCGGCCCCACGAGTTTGCCGCAGGGTACGAGCAGATCCTCCCCAACAGACTCCTCACCGACCTCCTACACCAGGCCATCAAGCGCATTGTCGAGGGCGAAGGGGGAAGGGCAGCAGTCGCACCCAGCGTCCGAATCGTCAACCTCTCCATTGGCGCCCAAGCGAGAGCCCTCGTGAGGAGAATGAGCCCCATCGGACGTCTGCTCGACTGGCTCGCCCACTCCTACAACCTGCTTTTCATCGTCAGCGCAGGCAACCACAGCGACCCGATTATCATCCCCGCCGCGACCCTTACAGATTCCAACGCCGCACGATCAGCGGCAACTCGTTCCGTCTACGACGCCGCGCTCCTACGGGGCATCTTGCCCCCGGGCGACGCGCTCAACGCACTCACCATTGGCGCCACTCACGAAGATGGACTCGGAGACATAGACGTGCCCGACACCGTCTGGGACATCACCCACCCGGGTGCGCCCGCTCACTACGGTGCGACAGGTCCAGGTGTCGATCGATCCGTCAAGCCGGACCTCCACCACGCCGGCGGAAGAGCGCTCTACACCCGCCCGATCACGACGCCCGGTGACGAAACAGTCACCATCGAGCCGGCCCCTACAGCGATCGCGGGCCCCGGCCTCCAAGTAGCCGCTCCCGGACGAGCGGGCGCGACCAATAACACCGTGTTTACGGTCGGCACCAGCAACGCCACCGCATTGGTGACGCGCGAGGCGAGTCGCCTGTTCGACATCCTGGAAGCAGGCGCACCCGATGCCCAGGACGCAGCACTACCCGATCCGCAATACCACCCACTGCTCGTACGCGCCCTCCTTGCCCACGCAAGCAACTGGGGCGACTGGGAACCGAGACTCCGCCGCGAACTCGGACTCAGCAATCAGCAGGCCCGCCGGAGCCTGACAGCGCTTCTCGGATATGGGCGGCTCGACGCCAGCCGGCTCGGAACCGCCGCAACAAACAGAGCTGTACTCGTTGGCGGAGGACTGATCGCGCGGAACCAGCGCCACACGTACGACTTGCCACTGCCGCCGTCCCTTCGGGCGCGAGCCGAGTGGCACCGCTTCACGATCACCCTCGCATACATGGTTCCGACCGTGGGTCAGCTCACAAGGTATCGAGGTGCCAAGGTCTACTTCGCGACACCCGATACCAGCCTCGCCGGCGGAGACCGAACGGACGCTGAGCACAACGCGGTTAGGCGGGGGAGCCTTCAGCACGAGATCGTCCAAGGGACTCGAACGATGGTCTTCGGCGACGGCGACGCGTTCCCCATCCACGTCGAATGCATGGACGATGCCCAACGGCTCCGTGCGGGCAAGACCGTCCGCTACGCGCTCGTGGTCTCCGTTGAAACGGCCGAAGAAACGTCCACGACCATCCACGATGAGGTTCGCGCGCAGCTCCGACAGCAGGTTCGCGAGCGTGCCCGCGGGCGTGTGCAAAGTTGACCCGAAAGACGGACCACGATTCCGGCGGCAGGAGTGCAGTGTCAGCGTACGAAGAGTGGTACCAGCGGGTTCTTGCCAGCCACAGCGAATCCGCGGATCTTCGTGTCGCCTCACAGAGAGTGTTGTCCATCGCGGAGGAGATTGACGGCTCACCTCTCGTTGGCGACGAGAAGGCTGCGCTGAGATTCGTTTGCTCGTCACTCGTCATCAATGCGGGGGCAGACCTTGCCGATGTCGCGCTTCTCACCGAAGGCCAAGAGCTCGCGTCACGCGCGTGCAGCGACACTACTCCCGAGCAGCCGCTGCACTTTCAGTGCATGTACAACGTCGCTAACGCAATCGTCACAGCATGTGACCTCGGCTTGCCCACGCAGGCAACTTCCGAAGAACGAGCGAGCGACCTTGCGGAAAGTCGTCGCGCCAACCGAGTAGAGCTTCGCCGTGCGAGGCAAATGTTTCTCACCGTCGGATCTTCGCCGCGCGCAGATCCACACACGCGCTCGGCTGCATACTGCAACCTTGCGAACTGTCTCGACCACTCCGGGCGATGGGCTGAAGCCTACGACTTCTACCTACACGCGCTCGAAGCTGACCCATCGAACGGCAACGCCGCAGGAAACCTTGCCCAGCTCCTCATGAACAGAATCCAATCAGGAGTCGGACAGACCGGTCACATCGCAGCAGTCTTCGATAAGTACGTGAACATGGCCCAGTCCCTGCGCGACGGCACCATCAGCTTCGCCGGCGCGGACACGGCCAACCGATGGGACGGACTCGAGCCCACCGAAAGTCCAGGACACCTATCGCACGGCTTGGAAGGCGTCGAGGACGAGTACCTCAAATGGATCGCTGCGTACAGGCTCGCCCTGTCACCGGCCGTTGAAGGCCTCGGCACCGAAGACCGACACTGGGACAGCGCCTCGATTGAAGTCTTATATGGCGGTTCTCCAGAGGAAATGTCTCCGCCGATTCTCGCCGAGATGAATGTCTTGAAATCTGACTTCCTCGTCTCGCGCCAGTTGGCGTACGAGGGGTACGTACAAGTCGCCGAAGGCCCGGAGCAAAAGGATGACGATTCCGGGTACTACGTCGAGACACTCGACTATTCGCTCTACGGCCTTCAATATTCCAAACTCCTTCTCGCTCAACGATCCGCCCTCGACGTTCTGGATAAAACAGCCGTCGTCGCCAACGAGCACTTCTGTGTGGGAGACGAGGCTCGTCGAGTTTCCTTCCGGAAGTTCTGGGCAAGGAAGGACGGCACTGTGCGGCCCGGGCTCGTGAAGGCCCCGCAACACGCATTGCCCCCATACGCGCTTTCCGAACTTGCTTACGACATGGAAGACGCTGGCATGTATGCCCCCTCGCAGGCTCTTCGCAACGCCGGCACCCATCGAATCGTCCACGCGGCATTCCTGGAGCCGACGGGTGTGACCGTTGACGCCCGCAGCCGGGTTGATCTCTTCGAACTCGTTGACTCAACGATGCTCGCGCTCCAAGTAACTCGGTCCGCTTACCTCTACCTCATCGACCTCGTCGCGAGCTGGAACCACCCCGCCGATCATCCTGGTACGTACATGCCCTTCCCCTCCTTCGAGTACATGCAGTTCCCTGAAGACCCTGAACAAGATCCGCCGGCCGACATGCACGAATCCAGCGAACCAGCTGGAGCACAACCAGGCCCGGACACTGCCAGAGATGCAGGACCGGACTCGTAGGTGTACCCGACTCGACTGGCCAACACGCGGGGCACGCTAGGACAGGTCGCCCACATCGGTGGATAGCTCGGCACGCGGAATCGCTTCCAGCGCCACATTCGGATTACCCCGTGCCCCGGGTCAAGGCCATCCTGGCGCAGGACGATGTGCCTGCCCGAGCGGATGCCGACACGACGGTCGTGCGTCCGTGCCTCGCCGAGGCGACCGGACCGCGGCGCGATATCCCCAGCACTCGTCTATGCGTGCTTCCCCGTGCTGGGCCCGCCCCGTACCGCTGCGGTCGAGTCACGCGCATACGGCGGGGTCAGATCGTATCGGCTCGATGTGCGGAGCATCATGGGAATGTGAGTCCTCGCCACCACCTCGTTCCGCAGTTCTACCTGCGGAACTTCGCCGATAGCAACCAGCAACTGGCACTGGTCGATCGCGACCGACCAGACCGCGTCGTTCGAAGCGCTGTCCGAAAAGCCTGCGCCGAAGTCGGCTTCTACCGGATTGAGACCGAGGTCCTTGCTCGCGACGAAGATCGTGCCGGCCACGACCCAGAGTCGATCGAGCACCACCTGAGCCAGTTCGAACAGGCCGCGGCTCCCGCCGTGTACAAGCTGCTCCGTACAGGCTGGGCCGACTTCACCACGGAGGACTGGTACCACCTGATCAATCACATCGCTCTCCAGACCGTCCGCGGACATCGGTGGCGTGAGGACTTCAACGCGATGGCTACCCACCACATGCGGCTACAACTCGGAGAAACGGTCACCGACGACAGCGTCCGGACCTGGCTTCGCGCGAACGGTCGCCCCGCCTCCGCGGATGACGTGGGCATCGTCAGGGCTGAGATGCTCGGCCCGTCCGGACCCAAGTTGGTGGCACCAGATGCTGTGATGATCCAAGAGGGCATCAAGCTTGCTCTGGGTGAACTCGGAGAACGTCTGGCCCACCAGATGACTTGGTCACTGATCCTGAGCGACTCCGAGCCTGTCCTCACCTCAGACGAGCCAGTGTGCTGGTGGTCACCCGGTGATGCACCAGTTGGTTACGCGACAGCAAGCATCGTGTGGTTTCCTCTCAGCCCGAGAGTGATACTCCAGTTGCGTGACCGCGAGGTCGACCCTGACAAGCTTGGTCTTCCCTCGGTTGCCAGTGCTACTGGCCGCGACGAACTGATCCGCGTGGTGAATCGCCAGATCGCAGGCCAAGCACACCGATGGGTCATCCACCACCCCGACGACCGTCTACATGACGGCCTTCAGATGGCACCGCGCACGGCGTGGCGCGACCAACTCGTCAGCGTCACTGAAGACGGAGGTACAAGTCGTGAGCTTTGGGTCCACCGACGGCTGCCCGCCCAATAGATAAGACCTTCTCTAGGTGGGTCACTGATACGCCGCGATCGCCTCGATCATCTGCTGTCGTGTGCGATCTAGTCGCGCAGGCTCGGTTGGTGCGGCCGAGGAGATCGCACGCCACCGTTCTCTTGGCGCGTGTCGCCCGAGAGCGATGGAGAGGATGCGAGAGAGTGAGTGCGTGTCGGACGGACAGTAGGTGACCTGGTCACCGGTAGGGGGTTTTCACCAGGTGATGTCACCGAATCTCCTCGTGACTCTTTGTCACCACGGCAGAGGTTGGCGCTGCTGGTTCCGCACGGAGCACTGAGGTATGGCTAGGGCGAAGAGCGATTCCACTCGAAGCGGTTCCACTGGGACAGAACGAGTACGTGCGTCACGTGACGGTGACCGATTCCACTACACCTGGGCTGCAGTCCGCCTGCTAAAGCTTCTGAGCCCCGCGACCGATCTCCAGCAGGTATCAATCGAGGGACTCGGCTCCGCTCCTTCGGAAGCCGAGCCAGACGGTGCTGAGGTCATAGACCTTGTTGAGTTCTACGGACCTCCAGACGAAGACTTCACGTCCCTGGAAGTGCGTCAGTTCAAGCACTCGACCCTGCACCCAAACGAGAATGTCACCCTTGGCGAGGTTCGCAAGATCCTCAGCAAGTTTGCTCAGCTCGACGACACATTGCGAATGCAGTACCCGCAGGCCACGATTCGCTTCTCAATAGTCACGAACAAGCCGATTTCCTCTGACGCTGTCAATGCTGTGCGCGACTTGGCTAGTGGTCAGCCGACTGCCGTGGGGTCGTCAGCCGCGAAGCTGACGAATGCAGCGAATCTCAGCGCCGATGATGCGGCGTCTCTATGCTCACGGCTCGACCTCCGAGGCCGTGAGCCCGGGGTTACCGTTCTCCGACGCGGGCTTGACCGAGAAGTCGGCGGACTCACCGCTGACACCGACCTCCGCGTGTCCGCGTCTCTTGTTGACCTTGTCGCCTCAAGAGCGAGCACCGAGTCCAGTGGCCCAATCCGGAAGGCAGATGTTCTCACTGCTTTCGGTTGTCGGGAGGACGAGCTTGCCCCGGCGCCGTGCCAGCTTGAGACTGCACCGTTCTTTGTGCGAGACGCATATGTGGAACTCGCGGATCGGATTCTTGGATCTTCCGGTTCGATAGTCGTAACGGCCGAGGGCGGAGCCGGGAAGAGCACGTTCGCTCGGGCGCTACCGGACCTTTTACGAGGTCGAGCCGACGTCATCATCTACGATTGCTTCGGCAATGGGTCCTACCGCAGACCAGACCGTCCGCGGCATCGTCACCGCGACGGACTAGTTCAGCTTGCTACTGAAATCGCAGGAATAGGGCTTGGTCTCCCGATAGTTCACACCGGCAACCTCGCCCCCGAGGAGTACACCAAGGCTTTCGTTCGTCGCCTCGACGCTGCGAGCGAGATTCTCGTTCAGAGTGGAACTCGCCAGCTAGTGATAGTGGTGGACGCCGCCGATAACGCCGTGATGGCTGCGGAGGACAACGCGGAATCTAGAGCATTCGTGCGGGATGTGCTGAGGCTAGACGACGCTATTCCAACGAACGTTCACATCGTGTTGACTTGTCGACCAGAGCGTGCTCATCTTCTTGAAGCTCCTGCGGGTACGGTGACGTTCGAACTACCGGCCTTCGCACTAGAAGAGACGGCGAAGGTCGTTTCAACTTCACATCCATCGGCGACGACTCTGGACGTTGCAGAGATTCACGATCGAACCGCGGGTAATCCGCGAGTCGTGTCAACGGTGCTCTCTGAAACCAAAACGATTCAAGAGGCTCTCGGTCGACTCGCGGGGTTTACGGACAGCACTTCTCCGCTTGACGCTCTCATGCAAGAGCAAGTTACCAAGGCCTTCAACAACGCTGGTAGGTCGCGATCAGAACTCGAACGTGCTGCCCAGCTCCTCACGTTATTGCGTCCGAGTGTTCCGTTGGGCGTGCTTGCGGAACTTGCTGGTACGCAGGCTGCTAACGTCCGCAGTTTCATATCCGATCTAGGTCGAGGCTTGATCCTGAGCGGGCAAAGCGTCCAGTTTCTCGACGAACCGACGGAAACGTACTTCCGCACCCGGCACCGTGCCACACCTGAGGTCGCGGCCCAAGTCGCGTCTCAGCTGCGCACGCTGAGCGGCTCCTCTGCTTACGCCGCGTCTTCTCTGCCGGAGGTTCTCTGGAGCGCAAATCTCCACGACGAACTGCTCGCCCTCGTTGCCACGGACGATGCCCTGCCCTCAACGAGTGACGTCGAGCGTACCCGGGTCGAGCACTTACGCGTGGAGTTCGGTCTTCGTGCAGCTGTCCAGCTACGACGTCCGGATTCGATTGTGCAGTTGGCCATGCGCGCTGGAGCGGGTCGCGCAGGGAAGGGGCGGCAGTTCACGATCATTAGAGACAACCCTGACCTGGCGGGTTCGCGGATGGACGCCCGGGTGCTTGGTGAGCTGATCGCGTCGCGAGAGCTCCCACAAAGTTGGCCGGGCTCTACGCTCGGTGCCGAGGCGGCGATGCTTGCTCATTCCACCGGAGGTACGAGCACAGCCAGGAGCAGGTCTCGGCAAGCAGCTTCCGCCATCGCTGCCTGGGTACGCTCGCCGAGAGAGCGATACTCGCGCGACGAGAATGTCACCCCAGAACAAGTGGCACACATCGCACTTGCGATCCTTCGAACGGATGGACCTCCTGCGGCTGTCCGATACTTGTCGGGTTGGCGCCCAGCTCGATTTGTCCTCGAATCGAGCGCAGCGCTTACGCGGATGCTCATCTCATGTGCCCCAGAGGACGACGTTTCTGGCCTGATCGTGAGTTCCACCCATCCTGCGTTACTTCTTGGCGTCTTTGGCGAGATGCAGCGCGTTGGAATGACCGTAGATGCCAGTGTCGTTGGCGGCGCGTGGACGGCACTGGAACGATTCCGTGCTCGTCTCACTGCCGAGGAATACGATCACCGGAATGCGGAAGATACCGCGCTCCGGGGCGCTTCATGGCTTTGCGCACTTGCGGTGCGTCACTCGATTGCCGACGCAATAGTAGCCGCAGAACGACTTCGCGAATGCCTGCCGCCATCGCTACCTATTGGACTTGGCGACAGACACGGCTCAGGCCGATCGGGTCTTCTCCTAGCGGTCGCGTTGCGTGCCGAACTAATGGGTGAGGTACTCGATGTCGGGCACTACCGGCCCCTTCAAGTTCCAGCGAAGCGTGGAAAGTACGATCCCGCGAAGTCCAATGACGACGATCTCAATCGCTATCTGCGCCCCGCCATCAGCTGGCTCAGCTCTTGGGCAAAATACGCTCGCGGTGACCTCGATCCGCAAGCCGCGGCAGCAGTGATCGCGAGTTACCCCAAACGCCAGTCACAAGATGACATCTGGTCAATGGCGCTCCGAATCGCCCGGCAGATCTTGCCCTTGCTCGGCTCTTCCTTCGAGGAAAAAGAGGTGACAGTCGCTTGCATTCAAGCGATTCAGACGATCTCTGCCAATGCTCCGATTGCCGGGGCGCTCGACCTGATCTCAGGGCTGCGAGGCGACGCCCGTTTCGCGTCGGCGGTCCTCGAACTCTCCAACGCGGCACGGCATGCCCTGACGAGTGCCGCTGAAACGGCCGACAGCAAGGCCGAAACGCTAGTGCGCGTAGCTCGGGGAATGCACCGCTTTAGTGAGGCCGAAGCTGGAAGCTACTTCGACCACGCTGTGAAAGCTGCTAGCGGAGTGGGTGATGATGCGATTTATCGATGGGATGCAGTAGTTGCCCTCACGCGGGCAGCTGCTGGCATCGATCCCCTCGACGCATTCACCCTCGCTGAGCGCGTCGCTCGCCTCGGCGAGGCCGTGGAACCGATCGTGTATGACGGATTCAACCAACACCAGCTCGTCGCTGCACTCGCGCGGGTCTCGGGCACCAACGTTCTCCGAATTCTCGGGCAGTGGAGGGATCGCCGGTTCGGGGCGCTCGACTGGCAATTCAGGGGACTAGTTGACGGGGATGGTGCCCTGCTTGCGGGACGGCCAGATCTCAGAATAGTTTTGGCGCCCTTCTCGACCAACTTTGACCTGGACGCCGCGCTTCGTGAACTTGACGTATCCGGCTCCCTCAACGCAAAGGCCCTGTCTGCCGCAGATAATCTCGCAAACCGACTTGGACGCTCCCTCGATCCCGAGTTCAGGCAATCCCCACTCCCTGACCCCCTTCGTGCCAAGGACCCTGACGAGTTCAGGAGCACCACCTTGGATCTCACGCCAGACGAACAAACAGAACGATCCGCTCAGATAGACGAATGCAAAGCGCAGATCGCGGCACTTGACCTCACTCGGACAAGCGACGTGAACGCGGCGGTTCGACTTCAGCAAGAGGCTCGTACGTACAGTGACAGTCTCTTCATCGCAGAAACCTTTTCGCGTCCAGAGCTTCAGTGGGGCCCGATCCTGGACGCCGCATTGGATTCTGATGCCCTCAGCGACTACGAGCTAGCCAAGCTCTTGAACGCGGCCCTAGTGCGTCCTCGAACGGCTCAATCGTTCGTCGATTCGCTGAAGAATGCGGTCGGCACCTACGTTGATCGACACGGTGCCCGGTTGCTTCACCACAACTGGATGAGTTTTGACCTGCCTGCGGCGGCCGACCTCTTGGAGGTGCGCACGACCGATCTCCTCCAACGTGCCCTCGACCACCTGAATCTTGAGGAAGCGTTGACCGATGCCGACCATTGCTACATGCTCGCAGCTGGAGCTTCAGCAGTCCTCGACCCTTCCACAGCTGCGCGCGTGCTCGACGAAGCGCTCGCCGCCTTCGAGGAAGAACTCGGAATTAGTCCCAGGACAGCTTCCGGGCAGACGCCAGCAGACCCAATCGATACCGCAATAGCAAACTTCCTCTGGGCTGCACTTGGTGACCCGCGCGCAGCAGTTCGTTGGCAGGCTGCACACGCAGTGCGTACAGCCATCGAACTCGGCGTCAGCGACGTGATCATTGCGCTCGGCTCGGCAGTCACGCGGGGCGATGCAGCTGGGTACGCCGATGAACGATTCCTCTACTACCAGATGAGCGCAGCAGAGTGGTTCCTTGTCGCTGTCGAGCGAGTAGCACGCGACGACCCCTCTGCCGTCGACGCACTCATGTCCACAGTGATCGAACTAAGCGACCGCTATCCGGACCACGCCGCGATTCAACGGCACTGCTCATCAGTTGCGCTACTGACCGCTACATCAATTGGCCATTCTGTTGGGACCGACTGGAAGGCCAAGCTTGCAGAGCCGGTGACTCTCGAAAGCTGGCACCGCCCCACCCAGCCCGGTCCAATGATGAAGGGCGCACCACACGCTGAGCACCGATTCCATTCAGACTTCGACGAGTATGTCCTCGGAAAACTAACGAAGGCACTCGCCATCACACACCAAGAAGTGCTCGATGCGGCTAGCACGCTCATCCTCGACGAATGGGGATGGCGAGGCAAGGGCAAACGTTTAGAGGACCCGAGGCGGACCGCAGGTGTTTACGAGGACGGTGAAACCTACGGATACAAATGGGAGATTCCTAAAGCTGAGGATCTCGACTACTACCTGGAACGCCACGCGGCACTTACCACCGCCGGAAGACTCATGAGGACCGTTGCTCCGTACCGCGACCCCGATGCAGAACAGCCCGACGTCCTAGAATGGCTCGCCGACTTCGACGTCGCACGCCACGACGGGCGATGGATTACAGATCAGCGAAGCTCGATCCCTGGTTCATTGGCTACTGCCGGACCGCGAGGAAGTAGCCGGGTTCACGAATCCGAGTTTCTGACCGCCCTCAAACCTGCTGACGGATGGGTGACAGTCTGGCAATCGGCCACTGCCACTGAGTACGACCGATCCCTGAGCATCGACATCGCATCGGCTCTGGTCACTCCCGACGCCGCGGGCGCGCTTGTACGTGCGCTGCAAACTGCTGACGGTTACTGGAGCTTCCGAATCCCATCAGCTGACCTCGATGACGAAGACTTCCAGTTCTCCTCGCCTCCGTTCCAGCTTCAAGGTTGGGTGTCAACGCCGAATTCTGAAGGCGGCATCGACCGGCTGGACCCCCTCGCCACCGAACTCACGCCCGAGCTCCCACGCCCTTCCGAGGACACTGCGAAAATGCTCAGCATCACCTCCCGAGACGGCGGCCTCCGCTGGCAGAGCGAGGAGGCGGACGTCGTCTTGGCGTCTGAGACCTGGGCAGAGATTAGCGCCGGCCTTGAACCACACGGCCCATCAGGCCACCGGCTGCGGATCACGACCGAAGCGCTCGACCAGTTGCTGGGACGCCTCGATGCCGCGCTCATTGTGGAGGTACGCGTGAGGCGCGAAGATCGTAGCGCTCGCTATGCCGACGTCTCAGACAACGACAATGAAGGAGGTGACGCCGATCATGGCAACGACTTCCGAGTCTTCTCCTACCAGCCAGGAACAGGATGGAACGACTTCAACGGCTGTGTTGGAACTAGGTAGGCTGCTGGCGGCTGAGCTGGAACAGACCGACACTCTCGGACGCTGGATAGTTCACTATCTTGCGGAGCGCCTGACCAGCCTTGAACAGAAGGCTGGACCTGAGAGATCTACCGCCGAGGCTGAGGTTGCCGACCTCATCCTCCGACTCTGGTCGCTTCGCCGTCAGCTTCCCGGCAGTCGGTTACCCTTCGCTGAAGTGGACGAGGTGGAGGCGGCAATCGCGAGGCTGACACCCGGACGAAGACCGTGGGCATATTTCGGCGCATTCGCCGCTGATGCCGAGCCAAGCACAGAGGAGACCGAGACAAGCACCACTCTGAAAGCCGCACTGCTCATCGATCGACTCGCCGGCGATCTCGTCCATGGACTGATTGGCCGGGCGGCCGCACTTGCCGAGGAAGACGGCGCGGCTTGGACGAAGCAAGCGGAGAAGATCGGAGATGGGGCGCTGCGGACACTCCGTCGCATTCGCTTCGCCGACAACGGCAGCGAAGACGATGCCGAGAGTCCGGACTGGAACAGTGAGGTCACGAGGAGAGCAACAGCGCTGTTATCGGTGGTGTCGACCCTGGTCACCGCACTTGAAGCTGAGGGTTCGGAGCTTCCGGGTGAGAGCGGCGGCTGATCTTTCCTGCACCGGTAGTGCCAGCATCTGATGGATGCACACTGGAGGTCCGTTCTCGTCGACGAAGTGGACCAATCAAGTGACCAACAGCCTGCAAACCCTGCAATATGGGACGCGCGGAGCGCATCGCTGAAACAGGAATAGCCAGGTCAAGAAGGCTAAGAACCTGATCCTGGCACCTGGGGGTCAAGGGGTCGCAGGTTCAAATCCTGTCAGCCCGACAGAGAAATCTTGATGAGAAGCTATTTTCATCAGGGTTTTGTTGTTTCTGAGGGTCGATTTTTCTGGTCCCCTTCTGGTCCCCCTAGAACTCCGGACAGCATTGGGCTCTGGAGAACGAAACCCGCCGCGAAGCCCATCCTGTGGATAAGGGGACCAGAACCGCTCCAACCCGGATTGGCCGCACTGGATGTGTCGTCATCGGTGTCGTCAGTTGCGGGAAGGCGGAGTGCTCGGCGACGAAGTTCGCCCGGCCCGGCTATTGGCCGGTGAGGGAGTTGATGAGTAGGTGCGTGTTCGTGTCTCGCACGCCGGGGATGGCTCGGATGCGTTCGAGTGCGGAGTCGAACTCGGCCATGGTTGATGTGCGGAGCTGAACGACGAGGTCCCAACTGCCGAGTGTTGAGTGCAGATGCTCGACTTCGAGGAACCCGCGGATGGCCCGCACGACATCCTGGCCACGCGGGGGATCGCTTCGAACGAGCGTGATCGCGCGGATCACGTCTCTGTCGACCTCGTCGCTCAACCGGATCGTGAAGGCCTCGATCACACCCGACCGGGTGAGCCCGTCGATCCTTGCGGTCGCTGTCGACCGGTTAACCCCGAGCTCTCGGGCGAGGACCGCCACGGGGAGCCGGGACTGCCCCCGCAGGAGAGCGATCAAGCGTCGGTCAAGATCGTCGATCATACAAAGAGCTTAGATGACGGTCACAAATTGCTTGACCGGGCCGCACATTGTGGACACTGCGCCGATTGTGCCACCACATCGCTTGTTTCTAGCGTGGAAGGAACACCACGATCGGTGGTGAACGAACCCGAGGAACGTATGACCATCGCACTCAGCCATTTCGCCGCCCGCGCCGGTGACCACAACGATCGCGCTATGCAGGCCAGTCCGCTTCTCGCATCCGCACTCGCTGCACGTCTCGCCGTGCGGCCCACCGTCATCGGCGAGCCGCAGCCAGCCTCCCCATCGAGCTGGGATCGGGAACTCGCACTCGCGTTGCCTGCGCTCCGTCAAATGGCGGCACGCTACGACCAAGTTATGACCGACAAGCGCGTCCCGGTCACCGCTCTCAGTCGGTGTGCGGTGGCGCTGGCTACCCTGCCGATCGTGGCCAAGCACAGGCCCGATGCCGTCGTGCTCTGGTTCGATGCACACGCCGACCTCAACACACCCGAGAGCTCGTCTACCTGCTACCTCGGAGGGCTGGCGCTGTCCGGGCCGCTCGGGCTCTGGGAATCCGGGCTCGGCGCCGGACTCGCGGAGAGCAATGCGATTTTGGTGCGCCCGAGATATCGACCGGCCGGAGCAAGACCTCATCCACGAGGGTCGTGTCGGGCTCGTGCGTGTCGGGCAGAACATAGCCGATCTGCTCCGTAAAGAAGTCGCGGGCCGGCCCGTGTACGTCCACATCGACTGCGACGTTATCGAACCAGGAACAGTACCCACCGACTACATCGTGCCCGGTGGGATGACGCTCGCCCAGCTGGAAGACTGCGCCCGAGCTCTGACCGGCAGCGAACTCGTGGGCATTGAGGTGGGCGAGCTCGAAACTGCTGACGCAGGCTCACCAGACGCAGGCCACCCCGAACGCCTCATCGTGGATGCGCTCGAACCGCTCCTGCGACGCCTCGCACCCTGACCGCACAGAGACCAACAACCCCCAGCCGCCCACCGAAGTATGTCTCGCGTGTTAGCCGTGCAATCTCGCCGTGCATCGTTCGCGGGGCTTGGGTGGGTCACGGCACTTCAGGCCGATTCATACACCGATCGGATCGTCGAGCTCGGCGCCGTCCCCTCGACCGGAACGGTCGGGGATTCGTTTGATGACGGGATGGCCGAGGCCGTGAACAACCTCTACAAGACCGAGTTGATCTGCCAGCGCGGCCGCTGGCGGACCGTTGAGCAGGTCGAACTCGCGACGCTTGAATGGGTGTGGTGGTGGAACAACGAGCGCCTTCATGGCGATCTTGATATGCGCACCCCCGCCGAGGCCGAGACGGCGTACCACTGAAAGTCAGGCTGATTCAATCAGCGTCGGATACTCATCAAGTGTGATCCACAACCAGCCTCACGGCCCGCTCCTTGGCCCCCTCCGGAACTCTCTTCGACATGATCAACATCTTCCTTCCGAACTCGAAAGAAGACGGCATCAGACCGGAGAGGGTTCAATCTTCCCTTTCGCGCTGTCGAGGCACAGGGGCGGGTCTGTCGGTGACAACTTCGTAGACGAGGTCGGTGGTGATGGAGCCGATGCGAGCGAGGTCGGTGGTGACGCGTTCGAGGTCGGCCATGTCGGTGGCGAGGATCTCGAGGCTGTAGCAGGATTCGCCAGTGATGCGCAGCGCCCGAACGATCTGGGGTTGCCGGTGCAGCACCTCGGCGATCTTGTCGTAGAGGGCGCCGCGGACTTTCATTCGGACGACGGCGTGGAGGGTGTAGCCGAGGGCGGCGGGGAACACGTGGGTGGTGTGGCCGGTGATCACGCCGCGCACTTCGAGGGCGTTCAGACGTGCTCTGGTCGCGGAGGTGCCCAAATGGATGTCTTGTCCGAGTTCGGTGAGCGTCGCGCGCGCGTTCTGTTGCAGCGCCTGCACGAGGCGTTGGTCGAGCTCGTCGAGCGTGACGGGATCTGTTGGATTGGCCATTTATCGATTCTGCCGCAAATTCTGCGGTTGGACTTCTAGATCACCGCGTTTATGTCATTCCGCGTCAACATGTGCGGTACCTATCGTTGAGGGGAGACAGCCGCACCACGAGAGGAACCCCGACAGATGACGACAGCTACACCCTTCTTCTTCGTAGATGTGTTCGCGAGCGAACCGTTGACGGGAAATCCGCTCGCGCTGGTGCCCGATGCCGACGGGCTGTCGGAGGCGACGATGCGGGCGATCGCTCGGGAGTTCAATCAGTCCGAGACTACGTTCCTGGTGCGCCCGACCCTGCCGGGCGCGACGTGGCGGCTGCGGTCTTTCACCCCGATCGGGGTAGAGGTCCTCGGCGCGGGCCACAACGCGATGGGAGCCTGGATCTGGCTAGCCGACACCGGCCGTCTTCCCGCCGGGGAGGAGGAGTTCTCGCAACAGATTGGCGAGGAGGTTCTGCCTGTTCGGGTGAACCGGCTCGTGGGGGCGCGCAGTGTGGTGTCGATGGATCAGTCGGCGCCGGTCTTTGGAATCGGAGTGCGCGATGTGGTCGAACTCGCCGCCGCGCTCGGACTCGAGGGAGCCGACCTCGCTGAGGGTGGGGTTGCGCAGACCGTGTCGACGGGGGTCGGTCATCTGCTTGTGCCGTTGAGAGACCGAGCTGCCGTCGATCGGGCTGTTCCTGACGCGGCGCGGCTGGCCTCGGCGCTTCGGGAGGCGGGTGCGGAGGGCTGCTATGTGTACAGTTTGGACCCGGTTGCTCCGGAGGATGGTTCGGTGGCGTATGCGCGGTTCTTCAATCCCACGGTCGGTATTGCCGAGGACCCTGCAACGGGGACGGCGGCTGGTCCTCTGCTTGCCTCCCTTGTCGTAGCCGGCACGGTGGCGGATGGAGCCTCGGTGGTCGTGGAGCAGGGATTCTCGCTTGGTCGTCCCAGCAGGCTCAGAGTCGACGTGTTCGGTCAGCGGGTTCGGCTCAGCGGGTCCGGGCTCGTCGTCGCCGATGGCACGCTCCACCTGGAGGAGTGAGCATGGGTGAACTGAGTTGGCTTCGCCGCGCGATCGCATTGGCTGCTGAGGCGCGTGGGCAGGGCGACCCGCCATTCGGTTCGCTGCTTCTTGCGGCCGACGGGGTCGTGTTGGCGGAGGAGCGCAACACCACGGTGAGTGATCGTGATGTGACCGCGCATCCCGAGTTGAAGCTCGCCCGGTGGGCTGCTAGGGAACTCACCCCTGAGCGGGCTCGGGCGGCGACGATGTTCACGAGTTGTCAGCCGTGCCCGATGTGTGCGGGCGCGATCGCCCGTTCCGGGCTCGGTCGGGTCGTGTACGCCTTGGCGACCGAACAACTGCAGGAGCTCAAACCGTCGGACTCGATCGCTCCCGACTCCACGTTGATCGACTACGAGGGCCCCTTCCTGCTGGAGGAGGCCCGTCTCCCGGTCGATGGCTACTACAGCTGACGCGGAGCTTCAGTCCGCCGGTGCCCGTGCCGCGCGGCTCTGCACGCGGGTGGTGATCAGGGCGACGCCGAGCATCGCGCCTATCAGCTGTCAGAAGGGTGTCCTTCCGACAGTGGATGTCTATCCGGCGTTGCCGATGAGTGCGACCAGGATTGCGACGCCGAAGGCTCCGCCGAGTTGGTTGACGACGAAGAGGAATGGTGCTTCCCGGGGGGCGCTGGGCAGGATGCGACAGCGCAGATCGTCGAATCCGAAAGCCTGGGGGCGGCGTTCGGCACGACCGTCCCGTCAGGGTTCGGCAACGATTTCGCCGGCGTCATCGTAGAGAAGGACTCGGCAGTCACCCGCTGAAACGTGGGGGATCGGATTTTCGGAGGTGCCCGCGGAGCCGCAGTCGCAACCTCGATCGGCGAGGGGCTTTTTCCTCACGGGATTGGCGCTGATCGCACCGCATCTCCGACGATCGTGGGCGTCGACTGTGTTCCTGCTCGTCGGCGCACTCCATACCGCCGGGATCGTGCTCGTCGCGCTGGTCCCGGGTTCGGAGGCCAACGTCATCAGCGGGCTCGGAATCTGGCACGGTGTCGGCGCCGTCGCCGCGATTGCGTGCGGCAACATCGTGGCCATCGTCTCGGGCCGGGCGATGTCCGTATCTCCGCCTCTGCGCTGGACCGGGGTGATTCTCGGGTGCCTCGGCTTCGTCAGCTCGGCACTCCTCCTCGCGCACGTTCTGCTTCCCGACGGTGTCTGGCAGCGCGGCGCGGTGTACACGTTCGTGGTCTGGCAATTGATCGCCAGCGTGACGGCTGCGGTAGGGCCGGATCAGAAGCACCCCAGCGCGAGCGGCGCGGAACTGCCCGCCGGCCCCCTGAGATAATCGGCTCCTCGCCACCCCCTCGGCGCCACTCGCCGCTCCGGCTGATACGTGAAGGGAACCCGCATGATCGGGACGAGCCTCATCGACACCATCACCACCCCTGACGGGGCATTCATGATCCTGGAGAACGAGGACGGATCGGTCCTCTCCTCCGGGTGGACGGATTCCGTCGAGGCGGTGCTTGCGCGGCTTTCCTCACGGAACCGGCCCACTGCGCTACCTGGGCGATCCCAGAACAGAGACGCGGTCGACGCCTTCTACTCCGGTGACGTTCGAGCAATTGACTCTGTCTCCGTTCGCCAATTCGGAACGCCGCTCCAGACCGTCTCATGGACCGCGCTTCGGCGCATCGCCCCAGGCGCGCCCATCACCTACACGGAACTCGCGGCGCGCTCGGGCAACGCCCGCGCCGTGCGGGCCGCAGCCAGCGCGTGCGCACGAAACGCACCCGCCCTCTTCGTTCCGTGCCACCGCGTCATCACCACGACAGGCGGCCTCGCCGGATTCGCGTGGGGCATTCCCGTGAAACGCGCACTGCTCGCCCGCGAGGCGGCCGCCGTGCCCCACGAATGACGACAACGAGCCCCCCAGCCTGACTCGACAGGTGGGCTCGCACCCGGTGGAGGAGGCCCACACTCGTCCGACTCGCGGACCGACAACTTTCTGGCGCTGGCGCTCGTGAAGGTCCCACCAGGCGCGTGCCGTAATCAACGCTGCAGCCTCGCCAGGCCTTCGCCCGAGGCGCGGATCGAAGGCGTGGAACGACGACCGGCGCATCCCTCGCGGACTGCTGCTTGATATCTGCTTGCTAGCATTGTTTCATGCATGTGCTCGATGATCCGATCCGATCTGCCCTCGCCTCGAGGCATGCATTCATGGCCACGATCAGCGCAACGGCGGCTCGATATCCGACCGATGTCGCGCCGTTCGGAGCTATGCCGATGAACCCACAACCTGAGGATTGGGGCGCTCTCGCACGACTTACTCCCCGTGACGAACCCGTCGCCATGTTCGTGCCCTCCGATTTCGTCATCCCGTCCGGCTGGACGCTCCTCCGAAACATCGCCCTCTCGCAGCTGACCGACGACGAGGTCAACGTTTGTGAAGAACGCGGCACAGATATTGTCGAGCTGAACGCCAACGATGTGGAGGAGATGCTCGAACTCACCGCGCTCACCCAACCCGGACCTTTTTTGCCGCGCACCGTCCTTTTCGGCGGCTACGTCGGGATCCGTCACGGCCGCCAGCTCGTCGCAATGGCGGGGCGACGACTGAGCCTGCCGGGCTGGGTCGAGGTCAGCGCCGTGTGCACCCATCCTGATGCGCGCGCCCGCGGCTACGCGAAACGTCTTCTCCGTGAACTGGTGCGTGACATCCAAGCCGGAGGCGACCGCGCCTTCCTCCACGTGGCGCACGGTAACCCCGCTCAGCGCGTCTATGAAGCACTGGGATTCATGGTGCGCCGCGACGACCTGAAAGTAATCGAGGTGGCTCCCGCGCCGGACGCGCTCCACTGACGTCCCGTCCCCGCAGCGACCAGACGTCAACCGAGCCCTCGGCAGTCCGACACGGTGAGATCCACGAGAGGAAATGGCGTCAGGGCCGAATAATCCCGTCTCTTCACCGGCATATGGCCCGGGGGCGCTGACCGTGCGGTTGTAGACGCTCGCGAGAGTGCCGTCACTCTTCAAGAGTTCAACGGAGGCGGGGTAGCGTCGATCGCGGGCCGCCCGAGGGATGCCGAGCGAACGGCCCACGGATCGGCCGGGTGTTGAATAGCGGGGTGGATCCGACTATCGCGGTGCGACTGTTCGACTCCGACGGTGCTGTCGCGCTGACGGAGTTCCTGCATGGCGCGTATGCCGAACTCGGTGCGATGGGGCTGAACTACACCGCCGTCGACCAGGACGCGGAGACCACCCGGAAAAGGGCTCTCGGCGGCCAGAGCTGGATCGTGGAGCAGAAGGGGCAGAGAGTCGGAGCCCAGACGATCGGCGTCCGCAGACCGTGAGTGTCGAGACGAGATGCCTGCCGGTGCCGGGTGGTCGCGACGTGGACGTCACGGTGCGGATCTCGACCGAACTCGCACCTGCTGCTCCACCGGACTGGCTGCCACTCACCGACGACGACCGGACCCGGCTCACGGCCTTCCGGAACGAGGACGACGCGCGCCGGTTCGTCACCGCGCGCCTCCTCGTCGCCGATCAGATGAGGTCGATCGGTGTGCCGCTGTCCGAGGTGCGCCTCGTCCGCCGCCGTGACACGGCCGGCGAGTGGAAGCCCGTGCTGCGGTCGTCCGGATCGCGGAACCTCCCGTCCGTCTCGCTGTCGCACAGCCGCTCCTGGGTCGTCGCCGCGTTCGCACACGGCGCGCAGGTCGGCATCGATGTCGAAGCGCACGCTGCGTTCGACCCCCTCGACCGAGAGGTCCTCTCTCACGTCTTCACCCCGCGAGAGCTCCTCGGCGTGAGTACCCCGCGCGATGCCGCCGTCCTCTTCACCCGCAAGGAAGCCGTCCTCAAAGCACTCGGGTTCGGTTTCGCCATCGACCCGCTCACGCTGGAACTTGACGGCTGTCGAGTGCATCGCTTCGACTCGCCGGAGGCGCGACCGCTGAGCCTCTCTCCGCTCACCGTTCCCGGGGCCGCATCAGCCGCTCTCGCACTGTGCTGAGCACGCTGCGGGGGTCACCTCGGAACCTGCTGGCTGTCTTCGATCCACCGCGCAACCACAGGCCCGAACACCTCCCAGTTCGCGGCGCGACCGAGCCCCGCGTGGTCGAGATCGACCTGTTCCACTCGCAATGTGCCGGCGATGCGTGCTCGCCAGTCGGCGTCGCGGCGAGCGGCTGTATCGGAGTCGATCCCACGAGTCGCCGCGACCAGCAGCGCATCACCGGGAATCGAGCCCACAGACGGGGGTATCGACAGTCGCAGGTGTCGTTCGAAGGTGGAGGTCAGGCGCGCTCGAGTGGTGTCATCGAGGTCGGCGAGCACGGGGTCGGTCGCGAGAGAGGCCACGAACCCCGCGACCATCGCGTCGAGTGGTGCATCGACCTCGTCACTCGCCCCGTCCGCGTAGCTATCGAGGAGCACCACCGATGCGACGTCTTCTCCGAGCTGGGCAGCAATGGCGTGAGCGAGTTGCCCGCCGAACGACCAGCCGAGCAGGTGGTAGGGACCAGTAGGACGGATCGCTCGGATCCGTTCCACCTGGTCTGACACGAGGGACTCGACCGAATCTCGTTCCGGCCCGCCAGACAGGGCGGGATCCTGGAGCGCGTACACCGCGTAGCCCGGGTCGAGGTGGCGGCAGAGTCCGGCGTACGCCCACCCGAGCCCGCCCGCCGGCTGCAGACAGAACACGGCAGGACCGTCGCCTTCTCGCAGCTCCAGCACGGGAGCGAACATGCCCTCGCTGTGATCGCCAGCCGCCGCACGCGCCAGCCCCGCCACCGTCGGCGCGCCGTACAGGTCGCGAACGCTCAGATCCAGCCCCGATGACGACCGCAGCCGGGAGACGACGCGCACGGCAAGGAGGGAGTGTCCGCCGAGCAGGAAGAAATCCTCGTCGCGTCCGATCTCGCCCACTCCGAGAACGTCCGAGATCGCCTCCGCGATCAAGTACTCCACATCGCCGATCGGCTGCTGCTTCTCCGTCGCCTCGCGCTCGGGCGTGGGGAGCGCGCGCAGGTCGAGCTTGCCGTTCACCGTCAGCGGAAGCTCGTCGACGAGAGTGACGGAACGCGGAACAAGGTAGTCGGGGAGGGTCGAGCGAAGAGCGCCGAGGATCTCCGGCGCCGACACGGAACGGTTCGCCGGCTCCGCCACCACGTAGGCGGCTAGCTCGGTGCCTCGATCTCCGCGGACCGGCACGAGTGCCGATCGCCGTACTCCGTCGAGAGCAGTGATCGCAGAAGCGACTTCGGCAGGCTCCACACGGTGGCCTCGGATCTTGACCTGATCGTCGCCGCGCCCGAGGTAGCTGAGCAGACCATCGGCACCTACCACGACGATGTCGCCGGTACGGTACATCCGGCCGCCCGGTGCCCCGAATGGGTCGGCGATGAAACGCTCCGACGTCGCATCGCTTCGCCCCAAATAGCCTCGCGCGAGACCGACGCCGGAGAGATACAGCTCGCCGGCGACGCCCGCGCGGACTGGCTGCAGACTCCGGTCGAGCACATACGCCGCGGTGCCCGCAATGGGTCGTCCGACCGTCGACGTTGCGCGCTCGGCGACGTCGGCGCCGAGCGCGTTGATCGTGTACTCGGTCGGCCCATACAGGTTGTAGCCGCCGACTCCCGGCGCGTTCCGGAGCGCCGACCACAGGTCGTCGGGCACCGCTTCGCCCCCGAGCGAGACGAAGACCACACCCGTGCCGTCCGCGGTGGGGTCGACGCAGCGTTCTCGCGTGAGCAGCCCCTCCTCCACGAGGACCTGGCCGTAGCTGGGGGTCACGTCGAAGCCGTCGATGCGGTTCTCGTCGTAGTACTCGAGGAGCGCGCGGGGATCCCTTCGCATGTCGTCGTCGATGACATGGACGCTGTGCCCCTCGAGAAGCCACAGCAGCTGCTCCCAGGATGCGTCGAAGGCGAACGAGGTCGTATGCGCGATGGCGAGGCGGCGGCCGCCGGCGGCGGCAACGACGGGCGTGAAGATCTCGGCCCGATGATTGACGAACATGTTCGTCAGCCCGCGATAGGGGACGGCGACCCCCTTCGGCGTGCCGGTGGAACCCGAGGTGAAAATGACGTACGCGAGCGAGTCGAGGTGTCGCGCGGGCTCGACGAGCGGACGATCGACCACCGCGTCCGGGGCCAGGGTCCGGTAGGCCGTCGGGACCGCGCCAGCGAGGGACTGGTCGACGACGACCACGTGTGGCGATGCCTCCGCAAGGATCTCCGCGACCCGGATGCCGGGCACGGTCGGATCGATGGGCACGTAGGCGGCGTGCGCAGCGAACACGGCGAACAGCGCGACGATCATCCGTTCGTCACGCGGCAGATACAGCGCAACCCGTGATTCGGGCCCGATGCCGTCGGCCTGCAGGGCCGCCGCCAGGCTCGTCGAGCGACGCACGAGATCCTCGAAGCTCCAGCGGGTCGGACCCGCGACGACCGCGAGCCCGTGCGGGTCGAGACGAGCGCGCCGAACGAGGAGTTCCCACACGGTCGAGCCGAGCAGGCCCTCGTCCTCGGACAGGATGGCGGCCCCACGCAGGGGGCCGGAAGCGTCCTCGCCTCCCGCGCGGACATCCAGAGTGGCCATCGGGCCGACGTGGTCGGCGATCCTGTCGAGCGCCCGGCGGAACGCGGCGACGATCCGCTCGGCCGTCCGCCGCGCGACGTTTTCGTCAGCCCAGGCCCCCGGCCGGAACATGACGCGGATCTTCGCGCCGGCACGTCCGTCACCCGGGTTGACGACCACCGTCAACGGATAGTGGGTAGCGTCGCGGACGGTCTGCCCGCGCTGGCTCAGCCCACCGTCGCGGCCCAGCCGCTCGCCGGCGGGGGAGACCGGGATGTTCTGGAACACGAACAAGGTGTCGAACAGCTCGCGATGTCCCGACGTGGCGAGGATCTCCGAGAGGGGGACGTAGGGGTGGGCGAGCATGACCCGTCGGAACAGCGTCAGCTCGTCGAGGTGAGTCTGCACGTCCCCGCCCGGCCGGAACCGCACACGAACGGGCACGGTGTTGAAGAGCAGACCCAGGAGATCGTCGATTCCTGGGATCTCCGGCGGCCTGCCGGAGGTGACGGTGCCGAAGACGACATCGTCCGCTCCCGTCTCGTACCGCACAGCGAGCGCCCACGCGAGTTCGTAGACGGCACTCAACGGTGTCCGGGAGGCGACTCCCCGCCGCCTCAGCCGCTCCGTGAGGGCCGGCTCGAGGAGGATGGTGTGGTCGACGGAGCGTCGATCGTCGGGGCTGGTCCCCGTGCGTTCGGGCTCGGCGACGAGGGTCGGCCCCTCGATCCCCTCCAGCGCGCCGCCCCACGATGCACGTGCCGCCGCGAGGTCCTGACCTGCGAGCCACGAGGTGTATGCCGAATAGGGAGGGGCCTCGCTCTCGTCGACCGCTCCCGGGCGCGTGTACTCGTCCAGGATGCCGCGCAGCAGACGCCAGAGGGACCACCCGTCGAGCACCGAGTGCTCGACCGTGAGAACCCAGGTGTGCTGTCCGCCGTCGGAGCCGGTGAGGAGACCGAATCGGAGGAGCGGCCCGTCTCCGTCGAAGCCCCTCTGGCGTTGCTCTGAAATGAACGTCTCGGGATCGTCACCGCGGCGCACCTCCCACTCGATGTTCAGGGAGCGTGGGACGACGAGCACCGTGCGCTCGCCGACTCGACGGAAGTGCCCCGCCACGTGCGGATGGCGTTCGATCATCCGTGCCGCGGCAGCGCGAAGGGCTGCCACGTCGAGGGTTCCGGTCAGTTCCGTGATCGTCTGCGAGATGTACACGTCCGTGTCGCCGGACAGGTCGCGGTGGAACAGCAGTCCTTCTTGCAGCGCGGTCGCCGGGTACACGGCACGCAGCCGGCCGGCCGTCCGCTCGATCCGGCGAATCGCGGCGGCACCGATTCTCGCCGCATCGTCCGTCTGTGCGCGGGCGGGGCGGGTGATCGCGGTGATCGTGCTCGGCGGCCCGTCCGGGATCCGTTGCTGCGCTATCGAGTCGGCGACGGCCTGCGCGTCCGGGAGGCCCGACACGGTGATTTGCCAGCGATCTTCGACGATGCACGCGGTGACGGCGATGTGCCCCGGGCGGTGGGCGACGGGCCGGTCGGACATGTGGATGTCGACGAAGAGGTCCGGTTCGGCCACCTCGTCGAACACCCCGGGGGTATGTGTGCTGAGGGTCCCGGCAAGGAGGTAGTCGCGCGCGGCGAGGGCGTTCGGTTGGACGATCGTTCCGTCGTCGTGAACGAAGACAGGGAAGACGCGACGTCGGTGGCCGACGGCAGAGGCGTGAGCGACCTCGTCCCGGTCGGGCTCGCTGACCATCAGTCGTCTCGGCGCGTCGACGACATCGACCACTGCCGCCACCACCGCGCCGCGAAGCCACGTCACGGACGCAGGCGCCCCGCCCATGTCGGCGGAGGCGGTCGCATCAGACGTCGGGGTGGAGGCGCGGCCCGTCTCGACGAACGCGGTCGTCGTCTCCAGAACGTCGAGCCACGACTCGGCGGAGTCGATGATCTCCAGATCAGCGGCGCGGCGGAGGAGAGCCTCCGTGTAGTCGGCGGCGTCGCTCGTCCCGAGCGGAACGCCTTCGGACAGGGCGGCGAGCAGCGCGGGCCACGACTCGTCGTCGATCACGTCGGAGGCCGCCCTCAGCAGCACGTCTTCGCCCGAGATCGCGGCGATGACGGGCCGTCCTCTCGTGGTGTCCGGCAGCCGCATGCCGTCGGTCACGTCCGCCGCATCGAGGATCTCGCCGAGTTCCAGCGGCACATACCGATCATCGTCCCGGCGGGTACCGACGCTGTCGCTCGAGACGTACAGACTCACCAGCGCGGCGGCGAGGTGATGGCGGGGAAGGCTGACACGTCGAGAGCTGAACTCGTCGCTCCGCGGGGACAGGGCAGGCCGGCCTCCCGACGACCGGGTCAGGGCGAGTTCGTCGACGACGAGGGAGGGGTTTCCGGTCAGGGCCACCAGCGCGAGAACCACCGACTCGAGCAGCCCGGCGGCGGTCTCCGGGTCGAAGATCTCGGTGCGGTACAGCACGTCGAGCACGAGGCCTCGGTCGTCCTCTCCGATGGCGAAGGTGAGGTCGAACTTGGCGGTCGGCTCCGCGTCGTGGCGCAGCTCGGCCGTGACGTCACCGAGGTGGACGCGTCTCGTTCGACGGTCGACGTCGGCGATCATCACCTGGAAGAGCGGGTGCACACCGGGCTGTCGGGGAGGAGCGACCTCCGCGACCAGTTCATCGAACGGCACGGCGCGTCGCTCCCACGCGTCGAGCGCGCACGTCCTGACCCGTGAGATCACGTCGCCCACCGTCAGGGCACCGTTCAGTTCGGTGAAAGCGACGATGGTGTTCAGGAACAGGCCCACTCCCGCCTCCTCGTCACCGCGGAGGTCGGCCGCCATGCCGACCGGGACGCGGTCGCCTGCGCCGTGAGCGCGCAGAGCCAGGGCGACGGCGGCCTGCAGCAGCATGAGACGGGACGCTCCCAGGCGCCCGGACGTTTCTGCCACGGCGCGGGCCGTCCACTCGGGAAGACGCTGTTCTGCCACGGCGGCGTGCGAGCTCGGCGAAGCCTGACGTGGACGGTCCGTGGGGAGCGCCGTGACGGCCGGCAGCTCGGCGAACGCCTCCGCAAGGCGACCGGCCGGCTCGTGCGGCGGGTCGACGTCGCTCGCGGGGCGAGTCCAGGAGGGAGCGTCCCCGACGAGTCGACGCGAGTAGGCGTGCTCGAGGTCGTCGAGGACCGTGTGCACCGATCGTCCGTCGGCCGCGACGTGGTGGATCACGATGACGACGTGGCCGGAGTAGACGGCGGCGGCGGACGGCACGTCCCGCGTGGGATCGGGCGCGACCGGAAGCGTGCCGTCCCAGGCCTGCTCGGAGAGGTCGAGAACCGGCACGTCGGTGGCCTCTCGCACCTGCTCGGTCCAACCCTCGGCCGTCTGGGAAAACGCTGTCCGCAGGCTCACGTGATGCGTGGCGACATCTCGAAAGGCTGCCGTGAACACGTCCACGTCGAGGTGGCCTGCGACCAGCCTCAACACGACGGGCATCGCGTAGGTGTTCGGCGACTCCTCGAACTCGGCGAGGAAAAGCATGCGCTCGCGCGCTCCACGTGCGAGGACGGCGTCTCGATTGGCGCTCATGTCACTCTCCCTTTCTGAGGCGTGCTGCGTCGTGGATGTCCTCGATGAGGCGTTGCAGGCTTCGCTTCTCGTCGGCGAGCAATGCCATCCGATGGACTACGAGCCGCTGCCCGCTCGGTGACGTGTCGATGACGGCGAGTCGACCCGCGGCGACGTCGACGGTGTTCCCCGCAGGAAGCTCCTTCAACTGGAACGCCCGCCAGAGCCGAGCGCGACTGCGGTCGAGACGCACACGTAACTCGGGTCGGGCCGCGGCGACCGTCGAGAGCGCCCGCTGCGCTGACTCGGCGTCGGCGATGGCGAGAGGTGCGGAGACCGTCATCGCATCGATGTCGGTGCCGTCACGCTTGGCGGAGGCGATGGCTGCCGGTACTGGCACGGGCTCGGCGGTGGCGCTGGCGTCTGCTGCGGCAGGCTTCGAGGCGTGTGCTCGGAGCGGTGCGCAGCGAGCCGCCAACGCTTCCACGGTCCGCGCCTCGAAAAGATCGATGACCGAGATCGCGAGCCCCCTCCGGTGGGCCGCGGTGACCACGGCGATGGCCGAGATGCTGTCTCCGCCGAGAGCGAAAAAGTCGACATTCGCGGGAGCGGAGGCGGCACCGAGAGCGTCGGCGAACACCTCGCACAGAGCCGTCTCGGTCGGGCTCTCCGGAGCTCGTCCGCCGACGACCGTCGGACCCTGGTCGAGCATCGGGAGGCTCGCCCGGTCGAGCTTTCCGTGCGGAGTGACCGGCAGAGACGGGACGGCGGTCAGCCGGGCCGGCACGAGAGCCGACGGGACGACTCCGGCCGCGTGACTGCGCACCGCGTCAGACTCGGCCCGGCCCGTGTACACCGCCACCACGGTGCCGTCGACCACGAAGGCTGCGGCCGACTCGACTCCGGGTGCCGAGGTGAGCGCCGACTCGACCTCGCCGAGCTCGATCCGCTGGCCTCCGACCTTGACCTGGTTGTCACGACGTCCGAGGTACTCGATCGTCCCGTCCGGACGTTGTCTCGCGCGATCACCCGTGTCGTACATGCGCGCACCGACGACAAAGGGGTCTGCGACGAACCGCTCTGCCGTCAGCGCCGGGCGGTGAGAGTATCCACGCGCCAGCTGCACGCCGGAGAGATACAGGTCACCGGCCGCTCCGGGCACCACAGGGCGAAGTCGCCGGTTCAGGATCCGGCAGCTCACTCCGGGAAACGGCAGGCCGATGCCGATGGGCGTCGTGTCCGACACGTCGATCGCGGCAGTGACATCGACCGCCGCCTCCGTCGGGCCGTACAGGTTGTCCACGCGAACCTGGGGCAGCACGCGGGAGAACTGCCGCAGATGGTGAGCGGTGAGGGCTTCTCCGCTGCAGACCACCAGGCGCACACTGCGGGCGACCGCACGGGCGACCTCCGGCGCTCCGGACAGATAGTCCAGGAAAGAAGCCAGCACGGACGGTACGAAGTGCACAACCGTGGCTCGTGCGTCCACGATGGCCGCCGCCGTCGCAGATGGATCACGATGCGCATCCGGAGGCGCGATCGCCTGCCGAGCCCCGACGATGGCCGGCAGGAACAGCTCCCAGAGCGAGACGTCGAACGTGAACGGCGTCTTGTAGAGGATCACATCGTCTGCCGTGATCCCGTGTAGGTCGGGTGCTGCCAGAAGACGGTTCACGATGGCGCGATGACTGACGACCACGCCTTTCGGCCGTCCGGTAGAGCCCGAGGTGAACAGCACGTAGGCGGCATCGTCGGGGTGTGGCGACGTCGTTGGCGCAGTCGATGCCCGGGGGGCGTCCTCCAGCACGAGGTCGGCGCCCGAGTCGGTGACGACTGCCCCGCGCCGGGCGGCCGGCCACGCGGGGTCAATGGGCACGTAGGCCGCCCCCGCGAGCACGACCGCATGGACGAGATCGACCTGTCGGGCGCTGCGGGCAGCGCAGACGCCGACGACCGACCCCGGCCCGATTCCCTCGGCCGCCAATGCTCCCGCGATGCGGTGGGCCTCCTCCGAGGCGCCGGAGGCGACGAGATCGGTCAGCGTCCGCGAGTGTCCCGCCTCGATCTCGTCGGGGCCCTCGAGGAGGACGGCGGTAGCGGTGTCGACCTCATCCAGGGCGAGGTCGCTCAGCGTGTCGGGGGAGCACAGTGCTGCACACACGTGCCGGAGGAAACGGTCGGCTTCGTCGGCGTCGATGGCCTCGACCGCGTACTCGAGTTCCACGGTGACGTCGTCGCCGACTTCCGCGACGGTGACCGTCGCGTCGAACTTGGCGGTACCGGTCGTGATCGGGACTCGTGTTCCCACGTGCTCACCCAGCACGAGCCGGTCGAGGCGACGCGACTGGTGGACGACCATGAGGCGCGGGGCAGCGCGGTCGCGCAGCTCCGGCGCGGCCGACACGAGGTCCGCGATGTCCGCGCAGGCGTCGAGGGCCGACACGATCTGTCCACGAAGCTCGGAGTCTCGCCCGACAGCGAACAGCGTCGTCGTGACGTTGCATCCGACGACGCCATCGTCCGGGGTCGTACGCGCTACCGGTGCGGCGATCAGCATCGACGACGGCCCGCCGAGCCTTTCGACGGCGCTCGCCACGGCCCGCAATGCGAGCTCGAAGACGCTGGCGTCGGTGCGTCGATGACGGAGGGCGTCGACCGACGGTCCCGTCAGCGTCCGTGCTCGTGTCCGGCCGGCGCGGCCGAACCCCGCAGGGAGAGAGCGCCAACCGGGTATGTCGGCCGCGTCGGGCAACGGGCCCAGACGCGCCAAGGCGTCGGCCGCGCTCTCCCCGGACGGTGCGTGAAGGACGGCGGCGGTCTCCCCTCTCGGGGCGGCTCCGTCCTGGCGTGCGCGCACCGCTTCGGAGAGGGTGTGCAGCAGGACCGGCTCCGACGCCTCATCGGTCGCGCTGTGGTGTATCGCGAGGAGGAAGAGCCACCCGTCGGGCACTCGGGTCAGAGCGGCCCTGATCGGCGGAGTCGATGCGAGGTCGAAGGGTCGCCTCACGAACTCGTCGGGGTCCGTCGCGAGCTCGAGTCGGGGCGCCGACCGGGGATCGTCTGCCGCGAGGCGTTGCGCAGTCACGGCGCCCCCTTCGGGGAAGAGCAACGTCCGTAGCGCCGGATGCCGACGCGTTGTCGCCGCCAGGGCGGCCTGCAGCACGTCGCGATCAGGCTCGCGCTCGAACAGGAACGCCAGGGGCACGGTGTAGCTCGCCGCCGCGGTGGCAAGCTGTGACGACAGCCACATCCGCCGCTGACCTGGACTCGCCTGCATCGTGGCCGGCCCGTCCGAAGCGACGATCTCGACGGCGCTCGTCGAGTGTTCGGCGCGCGCGACGAACTCGGAGAGCCCCGCGAGCGTCGGATGCTCGAACACGGCGCGCGACGGCACTCTTCGGCCGAGCGCGCGGGACAGCCGGTGGGCCACCCTGACCGCGGCGAGCGAGTCACCGCCCCTGGCGAAGAAGCCGCTGGTCGGCCCGATCTCCGCGATGTCCACTCCCAGAACCTCCGCGAACGCGCCGGCGATCCGCTGCTCGACGGCGCTCAGTTCGTGCGTGCCGGGCGGAGTCCGCTTCGGCTCCGGCAGAGCGGTCCGGTCGACCTTCCCATTCGCCGTCGTCGGCAGTGTCGCGAGCGCCGTGATCCACGTGGGGACCATGTGTCGGGGGAGGTTCTCCGCGGCCTGGCGGAGGGCTGACGCCTCGACCTCCGAGGCGCTGGCTCCCGATGCGGGGACGACGTAGGCGTGGACGCACGCGGCGCGGACGATCGCGACGCACGCGCGCACTCCCGGTGCGGCAGCGATCGTCCGCTCGATCTCTTCGAGCTCGACTCGCATGCCGCCGATCTTGACCTGATGGTCGGCGCGACCCAGGAACTCCAGTTCGTCGCCGTTCCACCGAGCGCGGTCTCCTGTGCGGTAGAGACGTTCGGTGCTCGCCGGATCGTGGCGATCGTGGAAAGGGTTCGCAATGAAACGTGCCGCCGTGAGGGCCGGCGCATTCACGTATCCTCGTCCGAGCAAGTCTCCTGCGGCGTAGAGCTCGCCGCCCATCCCGGCCGGGACCGGCCGAAGGGCGCGGTCAAGCACATACAGCTGGCAGCCCGGGTTGGGGCGCCCGATCGATGTCGTGGAGCGAACTCCGTCTCGTCCGTAGACGATGTGGGAAACGCCGATCGTCGCCTCGGCGGGGCCGTAGCCGTGGTACATCGTCGCGGCCGGCAACTGCAACCGGAACCGATCGAACAGCTCGGGCGTCAGCAGCTCGCCCCCGCACCACACGTGTCGAAGTCCGCCCAACTGCGGTGCGTCGGTCTCGGCGTCCGTGTCGAGAAGGACGTCGAGCATCGACGCCACGAGGTAGGTGAACGTCACACCGTGCTCCGCTATGAGGTGCAGCAGCCGCTCGGGTTCGCGCTCCTCCCCGTCTCGGGCGACGACCACGGTGCCTCCGGCGCAGAGCGGAAGCAGAACCTCGTTGATCGAGATGTCGAACGACAGCGGCGCTTTGAACAGGCTGGCATCGTCGGCGCCGAAGCCGAGAACATCCTCGATCTGCCATCGCATGCGGCTCGCGATGGCGCTGTGACGGATCATCGCGCCCTTCGGAGCGCCGGTGGAACCCGATGTGAAGATCACATAGGCGAGCGACTCTGCGTCACGCGAGACGACGTCCGCGGGCGGATCGACCTCGTCGAGGTTCACGTGGTGGCTCGGCAACCCCGTCGAGCCTCCCGCCCCGGGCCCGACGAGAACCGCACGCGCTCCGGAGTCGGCGAGGACCGTGGAACGTCGCCTCTGCGGCCATGCCGGGTCCAGCGGTACGAAAGCGGCCCCCGCCATCAGAACTCCGAGGAGGGATGCGACCATCTCGGCGCTTCGATGCATGTCCACGGCGATCACGGATTCGGCGACTGCGCCGAACTCGTCACGCAGCCGACGAGCAATATGGGTCGCCGCCCCGAGGAGGTGCCGGTAGTCGACTGCGCGGTCGCCATCGATGACCGCGACCGACGCAGGAGCCTGGTCCGCTCGGGCGAAGACCATGTCCACGACGTCCCTGTCCGAGAGGCAGCGTCCCGTGTCGTTCTGCTCGGTCAGGAGAAGTCTGCGCTCGGCCGGGTGGACCAGGCGATGACCGTCCAGGACGCCCTCCGGCGCGCGCACCGCCGACGAGAGGAACGCCGAGAGAGCGGCCGCGTGCGAGGCGAGCTCGGTCCGGTCTGCCCGGCCCCGCACCACGATGCGCAGGCGGCCGAGACCGACCTCACCCTCGGCCACGAGCTCGAGGTCGGTGGAGGGTCCGACCCAGGCCGACCGGAGGACTCCGTCCGGTCGGTCCGGACCGAGCATCACGTTGATTCCCGGCGCCGTGAGAACCGACTCCCCGAACCTGGCGCGCAACGCGCGGACGGCGGCGTCGGGATCGGCGCTGTGACGGCGGAGGCCTGAACGCAGAGCATCGTCGAACGCGCGGAGATGTGTGTCGACGGTCGTCTCGTGGTCCACCGTGGTGACGAGGGGAAGGACAGCGGACCGCATCGTGATCGCGTGCCGCGGCCCGGCGCCCGCGACAGCGAGGCGTACCGCGTGGGGCCCTGGGCCACGCACGGTCATCGTGTACGCGCTGAGGAGTCCCGCGACGACCCGCCCGACGCTCAGACCGCACCGAGCGGCGAGTGCCGGGAAGGAGGCCACCATGTCGGGGTCGAGGTCGATCGAGACGCTCTCGATCACGCGCGTCGGGCGTTCGGCCAGCCCGTCGTCCACCGTGTCCAGAGCCGAGATCACGGAATCCCACGAGCCCGTGTCGATGCTCGACGGCGGCGCAGAGGGCAAATCGTCCGGGCTCTCCGCCGTGCCGTCGAGATCGGCGAGCACACGGCGCGTCAGCTCGTGAATCGACCGTCCGTCCACCAGCACGTGGTGGTACGCCTGCGCCCAGACGTAGCCGCCCGGTACCAGGAGGATCTCGTGGGAGTGAAGCGGCCCGCCCGTGCCGAGCGCGACACGTTCCCGCACGCGTGCGACTCGCTCGGCAACGGCGAGATCCGGGTCCTGCGCCGCGCGAAGGTCGATCGTCGCGGGTCTCGCGGGCGCCGCGCACGCTGCCCAGCGCGGCGCTTCCTCCTCGAGGAGGATCGTCTCGGACAGTCGCTGGTCCTTACGCAGCACGCGCTCGATGGCGTCGACGAGTCGAGCGAGATCGTGAACGTCGGCGAAGCGCGTGGTCCATCCGAGGTGGAAGTCGGAGGCGTTGTCCGGGTCGATCTCCGAGGCGACCCACACAGCGCGTTGCGCGGGGGTGAGGGTGGTGGCGAGTGGCACGGATCTACTCCTCCATGTCCGGGTGATGCGGACGTCGTCGGTTCGCGAGGGCGGTGGTCACGCGTTCGTCGCGAGCTCACGCTCGCGGGCTCGCAAGCCGGCGGAGATGGACCCGACGATCTCGTCGGCTCTCACCGCGATGTTCGACAGCAGTGACGACGTGAGGCCGTGAGTGTCTTCCGTGCCCCCCTGCAGGTACACGCCTCCGTTGGTCGGGCGCGTGGTGCGGAGCCGATAGTCCCTCGACACCCGGGGGATCCCTGCGAGCGAGCGTGCGGAGTACAGGTCGCCGAGGAGACCTTCGAGCGGCATCGAGGTGAAACCCGTCGCATAGACCACGGCGTCGACCGTGAGGTCCTCGGTCTCGCCGGTCAGGCCGTTCTCGATGAGGACGGACACGCCGTCGGCGGTCTCTTCTGCCGCGCGGATGCTGCTTGCGCCGTGCATGAAGAGACGGCGCGACTCTCCTACTCGCTCGGCGTACTCGATCGCGTAGAGATGCTCGATGAGCGGCAGGTCCACCGCGGAGTAGTTCGTGCCGCGGTGGTAGGACAGCAGGCGTTCCTTCATGTCTGCGCTCCCGCAGTAGTACGCGTCGACCGCCTCGGCGTCGAAGATGCGATTGGCGTACGGGCTGTCGTCTGCGGGGGAGTAGCCGTATTTGCCGAACACCGCGTGAACGTGAGCGTCGGCGTAGCGCTGATGAAGGTGGTGGACGACTTCCGCCGCACTCTGACCCGCCCCCACGACGATGAACGCCTTGTGGGTGGGCTCCGGTAGCTCGGCCAGATTGCGCAGGAGCGAGTGATTGTGGAACTGTCGGGCGCTCGCGCGGACTCCGTGGGGGAGCTTTGCCGAGAGTCCGCCGGCCAGGACGACGTTGCGCGCGCGCAGGCAGCCCGCCTCCGCACCCTCCAGCAGCACCTCGAAGTGATCGGCGTGGTCGACGATCTTCGTCGCGCGGGTGCCGTATCGGACGTCGGCATCGACACGTTCTGCGGCCCACTGCAGGTACTTGTGGAACTCGATCCGCGTCGGGAAGAAAGTCTGATGGTTGATGAAGTGATGGAGGCGCCCGTTGTCCTGCAGGAACTTCAGGAAGCTGTACTCGCTGGCTGCATTGCGCTGAGTCACGAGGTCTTTGAGGAACGAGATCTGCATCGTCGTCCCCGGAAGCAGCATGTCCGGGTGCCAGGCGAACTCCGGCTTCATCTCGACGAACGTCGAGGTGATCGGCGTCTTGCCCGAAACGGAGTTGTGCTCCTCCAGCGCTATCGACAACCCGAGGTTCGACGGACCGAACCCAATGCCGACGATGTCGACGGTCTCGTCCAGCGCCCTGCTCCTCGGGGGCACTCCGGTCGGAATCCGTTCATCAGCCATCTCTCGCTCCTCTTCGTCAGTACTGCGAGACCATCGTAGTCAGGCTACCCTTACTTTGGTTAGGCTTGCTTTACTTAGGATCCCCTGGGTAGGCTGCCGATGCTTGTGGCGGCCCGCCAGCAGGCGGGGCTGTCGATGTCGGAGAGTGGGGCGCGGATGCGTGTGGTGATGTTCGGATACCAGGCGTGGGGCCATCGGACCCTGAGCGCATTGCTGGATTCGGAGCACAGCGTGGCGGGCGTCGTGACCCACCCCGCGAGCGCGCACGCATACGAGAAGATCTGGGCGGATTCCGTCGAGGATCTGGCCCGCGCCAACGACATCCCCGTGCACATCGCGCGCCGTCCTGACGCAGCGCTCGTCGCGCAGCTCTCCGAGTGGGCTCCGGAGATCATCGTCGCCAACAACTGGCGTACCTGGTTGCCGCCAGAGGTGTTCGACCTCCCCCCTCACGGGACGCTCAACGTGCACGACTCGCTACTGCCCGAGTTCGCCGGGTTCTCGCCTGTTCCCTGGGCGCTGATCAGCGGTGCGTCGCAGGTCGGGCTCACCGCGCATCGGATGGACGGCGGGCTCGATACCGGCGATATCGCCGTGCAGCGAGCGGTGCCGATCGGACCGGGTTCGACGGGCACGGGGCTCGTGAACGCGACGATCGACCTCATCCCCGAGGTCGTGCTGGACGCGTTGGCGAGCATCGAGGCCGGCACGGTCGTGTGGCGGCCGCAGGACCTTGCCCGACGAACGTTCTTCCACAAGCGGACGGATGTCGACAGCCTCATCGATTGGTCCTGGCCCGCCGAGGACATCGACCGTCTCGTCCGAGCGATGTCAGACCCTTACCCGAGTGCCCATACCTACTACCGCGGGGTGCGTGTCGAGATCACGGCCGCACATGTTTCTTCGTACCGGTACGGAGGAACGCCGGGTCGCATCTTCATCAAGGAAGACGACGGCATGGCCATCGTGGCGGGAGGCGATGCCTACCGCGGCGGCCGGCGTGCTCTGGTCCTCGACCGGGTCCGCACGCCCGACGGCATCGAACAGCGAGCGGCCGACTACTTCGCGAGCGGTGGCGGATATCTGAGTAGAGAGCCGTGACCCCGTCCGCTGTTCGCTCCGGGAAGGACATCGTCAGGCGCACGATCAGTCGGCACCGGGCCGATGTCGTGCTCGGCACCGTTCTGATCTGTCTGTATCAGCTGGGGGAGACGTCGGTCGCCGTCGTCATCGGTTTCCTCATCGACCGAGGAATCGCTCCGGGTCACGTGTCGGGCATCATCGGCGCGGTCTTATCGCTGGCACTCGTCTTCGTCGTCATCACCGCGTCCTACCAGGCAGGCATGCGGAGGCTCAACAGTGCGCTACAGGATGAGGCCCACCGCCTGCGCATGGAGGTCTCCGAGAAGGCACTGTCGCCGCATGGAATGCGTACCGACCTCTCTCGCGGCGAACTGCTCACCGTGTCCAGCACCGACGCGGAACAGGCGGCATGGTTTCTCGACTTGTTCCCGAGGATGATCGCGGCGGGAGTGGCGATCATCGCCACCGCGACAGCGCTCGTCGTCGTCGACATCACTCTCGGCAGCGTCATCCTCGTGGCGACGCCCTTGTTCTTCGTCCTCGCGCGCCTGGCTGCCCCCCTCATCACCGCCCGCGCAGTGCGGCAGCAGTCACGTCTCGCCCAAGCGACGGCACTTGCCGGCGATCTGATCTCCGGTCTCCGCTCCATCAAAGGCATCGGAGCCGAAACCGCTGCGTTCGGGCGCTATCGTTCCGCCAGTCAGCTGGCGCTCTCGGCGGCCATGTCGACGAACACGTCGATGGCGGTCCAGCGAGGGGTGACCGTGACCATGAGCGGGTTGGCCGCCGCCGCGATCGCCTCGACGGCGGGGTGGTATGCGTTGACGGGCCGCATCACGACCGGCGAGCTCGTCACCGTCGTCGGACTTGCGCAGTTCATCATCGAACCGCTGACCACGCTGTCCGGATTGCCTGCGGCCGCCGCGAAGGCACGCGGGTCGGCGGAACGCGTGGCGGAGGTCCTCACCGCCGTGCCCCTGCTCCCGAGAGGGTCAGCGCCCGTCGAGGGTCGGCCGCGTCTTAGGCTCGGAGCCGTTCACCACGGCTCTCTCGCTGGGCTCGATTTCGAGGCGCGCCCGGCCGAGATCACGGCGGTGTTCGCGCACGACTCCGCCGACGGCGTTGCCTTGGCGGCGATCCTGAGCGGACGCACGGCTCCCGAGGCCTACCACGGGACCGTGGAGATCTGCGGTGTCGCCCCCCACGCGGCGGCCGTCGATGCCTTGCGCCGACACCACGTCGCGGAGCCGCATGACGCGGACCTCTTCAGCGGCAGCATCCGGAGCAACGTCACCGCCGACGCCGAGACCGTCGACGAGGTGCGCTTGAGCGAGGCCCTCCGCGCTTCCGCCGCCGATCAGGTCGTCGTTCTCTTCCCGGCGGGCCTCGACCATCGGCTGACGGACCGTGGGCGCAATCTTTCCGGCGGCCAACGTCAACGCCTGGCGGTCGCCCGAGCCCTGTACTCCGCTGCGCCCGTGCTCGTCTTGCATGAGCCTTCCACGGCCGTCGACTCCGTCACGGAGCAGCGGATCGCCGAGGGCATCCGCGGACTTCGAGCCGTCGATGACGCGGCTCCTCGGGTGACCGTGGTGATCACCGGGTCGCCGGCTCTGCTGGCGATGGCCGATCGAGTCGTCGTTCTCCGGAACGGTCGGGTCGCTGCGGCAGGCAGACACCGGGACCTCCTCGAGAAGGACCCCCAGTACGCCGCGGCGGTGAGGAGATGATCGGCTCCGTGCCCGACGCTCTTCCTGTCGCGAGCCACCACGACTCCCTCCGGTGGCTCGCGACGAGAATCACGAGACATCCCGTTCTGGTGGCGGCGGCGGTCGCCGCGGGATCTCTCGCCGCGGTCGCCGCTGTTCTCCCCGTCTATGCGATGGGGTGGCTCATCGATGCCGCGGTCGACGGGCGACCGGTCTCGAGCGTGGTTCCGCTCGTCGCACTCCTCGCGACCGCGGCCGTGGCCGCCGGATCCCTCACGGGCGTGAGTGCCTCCGTCATCGGCCGGCTCGGCGAGACCATCGTCGCGACGCTGCGCGAAAGTGCCCTGCGTCGCGTGCTCGACCTCCCCTTTCGGATCGTCGAGGACGCAGGCCGAGGCGACGTGCTCTCTCGCATCGGCGACGACATCACCCGGATCACCCGCGCGAGCGGAGAGGTGATCCCCGCCGTGCTGAACGCCAGTCTCTTGATCGGCGTCTCCCTCGTCTCCTTGTTCGGAGTCGACTACCGGTTGGGCCTGGCGGGTCTGCTGACTCTTCCGCTGTACGCGTGGGCCCTGCGGTGGTACCTGCCGCGCAGTGCCCCGTTGTACGCCGAGGAACGCGCCGCCGCTGGCGCGCGCACCGAAGCGCTTGCCTCCAGCCTCTATGGCGTAGAGACCGTGCACGCCTACCAGATGCAGTCGGCGAGGATCGAGGACATTCGCCAGGAATCGGAGCGTGTGAAAGCGCTCTCGATATCCGTGTTCCGGTTGCTGATGCGGTTCGTGGGCCGCGAGAACCTCGCCGAATTCTGCGGAATGGCCGTGCTCTTCGTGATCGGGTTTGCGCTGTACACGAACGATGCCGTGAGCATCGGCGCGGTCACGACGGCGGTCTTGGTGTTCCATCGCCTCTTCACTCCGCTCGGCACTGTTCTCTTCCTGTTCGACGAGCTGCAATCGGCAGGAGCATCGCTGAATAGATTGGTGGGAGTCGTGGGGATGCCGATAGCCGACCGTCCGCCACTCGCGTCGCCCTCTGACGGGAGCGTGACCGTCGACCGCGTGCGGTTCGCCTATCGGCCAGGCGAGGACGTGCTTCACGACGTCTCCTTCACGATTCCGTCGGGGACGAGACTGGCTCTGGTCGGCGCATCCGGTGCGGGGAAGACCACCGCCGCGCTCGTCGCCGCAGGCGCCATCGAACCGGACTCGGGCTGTGTCCGATGGGGCGGCGTCCGGCTCACGGACGTCGGAACCGACGCTCTGCGCTCGAAGATCGCCGTCATCAGCCAGGACGTGCACGTGGTGTCGGGGCCCCTCATCGACGACCTTCGTCTCGCCGACGCCGGCGCTAGCGACGACGCGGTCTGGAGCGCTCTCGCGACAGTCGACGCGGACGAGTGGGTGCGCGCCTTGCCTGCGGGACTGCACACCCGGGTCGGCGGGCACGATCATCGACTGACGACAGTGCAGCACCAGCAGATCGCGCTGGCCCGGCTGGTGCTCATGGACCCCGATGTGGCGATCCTTGACGAGGCGACGGCGGAGGCGGGCAGCTCCGGCGCCGCCGCCCTCGAACGGTCCGCGCTCGCGGCGACCAAGGGCCGGACGACGCTCATCGTCGCGCATCGACTGTCCCAAGCCGCGGCAGCCGACGCCGTTGCGGTCATGGCGTCGGGCCGGATCGTGGAGATCGGCACCCATGAGGAACTGATCGCCTCAGGGGGGATCTATGCACGCCAGTGGAACGCGTGGCGAGGAGGTGGAGGGCCGTCCGATGCCGCACAGGACGTCCCCCCTTGACGTCCGAACGCCACGACCCAGGGTGCTCGCCGAGAAGACCTGCCCTGACCGGCGGACGACCACATCGCCCCATGATCCCGAATTCACGAAACAGAGGTAGCAACGACATGAAGTCCGGAATGAAGACGAGCAAGCATTTTCTCACGGTGCTGTGTCTGGCGACGATTGCACTCGCGCAGACGGCGTGCTCCGCCGAGACCACGCCTGACGCCGCGAGCTCGTCCGCCAGCGGCGCGCCGTTCACCTACACGGATGCCCGCGGTGAGACCGTCGATCTCGACACGACACCGACGAAGATCGTCATGAGCGAACAGGCCGCCGCCGCGCTCATCCCCTACGGGATCCGTCCGGTCGGTGTCTGGGGATCGAGTGCGCCCGAGGCCAGTGGCGTCTTGGCCGGGCTCGATCTCACCGGAATCGAGACGCTCGGGGTCACCTACGGGGACGTCAACGTCGACAAGCTCGTCTCGCTCGAGCCCGAGCTCGTGATCACCGGGTGGTATGCGGGCGACTATCTCGGAGGGCTGGGCGCGACGGACGCGGAAGTGTCGACGCAGATCGCCGCCGTCGCGCCGATGATCACCGTTTCCGCGCAGAAGAGCGCATCGGCCTCGCTCGACGATTGGCGCGCCCTCGCGCAGAAGCTCGGCGCCGATGTCGATTCGGGCAGCATCGCTGACGAGAAGGCCGGCTACGACAAGGCCGTCGCCGCATTCCGGGAGGCGACGTCGAAGCGCCCCGGTGTCACCGCCTACGCCGTCGCGCCATCCACCCTCTTCTACGTGGCGATTCCCGGCGAGTTCGCCGAGCTCCTCGATTACGCCGACTGGGGCCTCGACGTTCGCAAGTCCTCCGTTGCGAAGGACGAGACATCAGGCTCGTTCAGCCCGGTGAGCTGGGAGAACGCCGGCGACTACCAGTCCGATCTGCTGCTCTACGACACTCGTGCATGGACGACGCCTCTGGCCCAGGTCGAGGCGGAGCACCCGACCGTCGGCACCCTGACGGCCGTCGCTGGAGGCCACGTCGCCGACTGGACGACGGACGCCACCTTCAATTACGCGAGCTACACCGGGCAGATCGAGCGCGTCACCGCCGCCCTCGACAAGCTGCCGGCGAACGGATGACGCCCATTCCGTCTCCCGGGCGACGTCGGGAACGGGGAACGCCATGAGCCTGGCCGGTCTGGGCTCGTCGGCGCCCCCTCGGCCAGCTCACGTTCCGGTGGAGCCGCGAAACGCTCAGCGTTTCGCGGCCTCCGCCATCGACGTGCTGCTCCCCGTCGCGCTCGCCGGGATGGTCGTGGTGCTGCTGCTCTCCCTGCCCGACGAGGGCGGGTTCTGGCGAACGGATCGGCTCGCCGTCGGCGCCGTCGGCGTGGTCCTGATCGCCGGGCTGATCCTCCTCAACGCGACGAGGCGGCGGCGCGGACAGAGCCTGGGGATGGCAGCGGCCGGGCTCCTCGAGGCGCCCGGATACGGGGTGCGCTCTGTCGCGGAGCTGCGGCGCGCGAAGGTCGATGTCGGAGCGCTCCTCACCCGTCCCCGCCACCCCTGGCGGACTGTCTCGGTCCTCGTGCTGATCGTCATCGGGCTCGGACTGATCGCGATCGCGGTGGGCGTCAGGAACGTGACGCTGTCGGAGGTGGTGCACGCGCTCGTCTCCCCCTCGCTCGCCACCTATAACGATCTGGTGATCCGGGAGCGCGTCCCTCGCGCTGTGATGGCCGTCATGGCGGGCCTGGCGCTCGGGACCGCGGGGGCGGTCATCCAGGGGCAGACTCGCAATCCGCTTGCCGACCCCGACCTGATGGGCATCACGCGCGGCGCGACGGTGGCGGCGGTCCTCGCGATCTCGCTGGGGCTGACGACACCGGCGGGATACACGGTGTTCGCGCTCGTGGGCGCCCTGCTCGTCACCGCGCTCGTGATCGTCCTGGCCGAGGTCGTCGGGCCGACCCTGATCGGACTGCCGCTGGTGGGGGCCGCGGTGTCGTCGGTGCTGGGCAGCGCCACAGCGATCGTTCTGCTCCTCGACCAGACGGTCCTGCAGTCGTTTCGCGCGTGGATGATCGGTGGGCTGTCGGACAGTCCCCTCGAGGCGAACGTGATCCCGCTCTCGGCCGTCGGGGTGGGGCTCGTCATGGCCGTGCTGGTCGCGCCCGCCCTGAACGCGCTGAGCCTCGGCAACGATGTCGCGACATCGCTGGGCAGTGACGTGCGGCGCGCGCGTGTCGGGGGGCTTCTCGCGGTCGGCATCCTCGTCGGCGGGGCGACGGCGATGTGCGGTCCGATCGCCTTCCTCGGGCTCATCGCGCCGCATACCGCGAGAGTCCTCGTCGGCTCCGACTACCGCGTTCTGCTTCCCGCTTCGGCGCTGATCGGCGCCGCCGCACTCTTGTGTGCCGATGTCGGAGGACGCCTCATCGCCCGCCCCGGTGAGATCCCGGCCGGTGTTGTCTTCCTCGTGATCGGAGCACCGCTGTTCATCGCGTTGGCTCGAGGGAAGTCGGCGAGGGCATGACTCCTGGAATGCTCCTTGTGCGTGCCGGCGGCTTCTCGCTGCGATGGCGGACACGACCGATGGTCGTCTTCGCCGCGCTGGTGGTCCTCGCGGTTGTCCTGTTCGGAGTGTCGATCAGCGTGGGGAGCACGTGGCTGTCTCCGATCAGGGTGGCGGAGGTCCTCGGCGGAGGAGGTGGCCAGGCCGTGCGCTATCAGGTGCTCGCCCTGAGGCTTCCACGCGCCGTCATCGGTGCGGGCGCCGGTGCGGCCCTAGCGATCTCGGGGGCACTGCTGCAGTCGGCCGTCCGTAACCCGCTGGCGAGCCCAGACATCCTCGGCATCACGAGCGGCGCGAGCGCCGGAGCCGCGAGCGTCTACATCCTCGGCTGGCGTGTTTTCGACGCGCCGTTGACGATCTCGTTGCCGCTGGCAGCGGTGCTCGGTGGATCGCTGGCGGCCGCCCTGGTGTTCGCGATCTCGCGCGGCTCCACCGGAGGGATCCGGCTGATTCTCGTCGGCATCGGAGTCAACGCCGCTCTCGTGGGCGTCCTCCAGGGACTCCTTGTTTTCGGCGGGACCTACGACGTCATGCAGGCGCAGGTGTGGCTGACGGGCGATCTGTCGTCTCACACGGACCGTCTTCTCCCGTTGCTCACGGCCCTCGTCCTCACGGCGCTCGCTGCAGCGGCAATGTCTCGTTCGGTGAGGGCCATGCAGCTCGGGGAGGAGGTGGCGCACGGCATCGGCGTTGCTGTCGATCGCACCTTCGTCGCACTGCTCGTCGTCTCGGTCGTCGCAGCATCGGTCGCCGTCAGTGCTGCGGGCCCCCTGGGCTTCGTCGCCCTCGCGTCGCCGCAGGTGGCGCGTCTCCTCACCCGCGAGACCGGCGCGCCTCTCGGCAGCTCGGCGGCGTGCGGCGCGGTTCTGGTGCTGGCTGCCGATCTGGCGGCGCGCACGCTGTTCTCGAGTGCCGTGTCTGTCGGGCTCCTCACCGCGATGGTGGGCGGACCGATGTTGATCGTTCTCATGCTGAGGCGAGTGAGGAGTCAGGTATGAAGGACTCGAAGGCACTGACGGTGGAGGCAGCAGGCCTTCGGGTCGGGTATGCCGGTCGTGAGGTCCTGAACGGGATCGACCTTGCGCTTCGTCCGGCCGCGGTCACGGCGATCGTCGGTCCCAACGGCAGCGGGAAGTCGACTCTGCTACGCACCCTGTCCCGCCTGCTGACCCCGACCGCGGGTGCTGTGAGCCTGGGGGGAAAGTCTCTCTCCGAGATGAGGATGCGCGAGCTGGCAACGAGGGTGTCTTTCCTGCCTCAATCGCCTACTGCGCCGGAGGGGATGACCGTCCGCGAACTCGTCTCTCGCGGTCGGCACCCGCATCAGTCCCTGTTTCGGCAGTGGAGCGCCGACGACGAGAGCACAGTGAACGCCGCTCTAGACCTGACGGGACTCGGCGACCTGGCCGACCGCGACGTCCAGACGCTCTCGGGCGGTCAACGACAGCGGGCGTGGATCGCGCTCAGCCTCGCGCAGGATACCGAGGTCCTGCTCCTGGATGAGCCCACGACCTATCTGGACATCGCTCATTCCGTCGAGGTCCTCGATCTCCTCGATCACCTCTGCGTCGACCTCGGTCGAACCATCGTGATGGTGATCCACGACCTCAACCTTGCCGCCCGCTACGCGGACGAACTCGTCGTCGTCCATGAGGGCACCATCGCGGCGCAAGGCCCGCCGGGCGACGTGATCACTGAACACCTGCTCAGGACTGTCTTCGGGCTGACTGCGCAGGTCATCCCCGATCCCGTCTCCGGATGCCCGCTCATCCTCCCCATCGGCCGGCGTCGGTCTTCGATGCCGGATCCCTCCCCTTTATCTCACCGAGGAGAAACAGATGTCCACTAATCCATTCGATGATGAGACCGGAAAGTTCTTCGTTCTGATGAATGCCGAAGAGCAGTATTCGCTCTGGCCGACTTTTGCGCCTGTCCCGGAGGGGTGGCACGAGGTCTACGGCGGCGAGGACGGCGATGATCGCGCCGCTTGCTTGGCGTTCGTCGAGGAGCACTGGACGGATCTGAGGCCCAAGAGCCTTCGCGAGGCGGCTCGGACGTCGATCAGGCCCTGATGTCGCGGCAGCGGCAGGCGGAACGATGCCGCGGTGCCCCCAAGAGAAGGCGAGGCCGCCCGAGGGGACGTGCTCCCATCCGTCTTCAGATCGGAGCATCGCCCCTCGGGCGGCACCCACCTCGACGGAGGACTACATTCCGTCGCTCAGCATCGCCTGCACGAGCTTGGTGTGGCGTTCGAAGTTGAGCTCGTTGTACTCGTTCGAGTAGTTCAGGCCGTAGGGCCACATGTGACGGCCGCCGCAGTTGATGACGGCGGTGGGGCCGTCCCAGGTGCGCAGCAGCGACAGGGCGGAGTTCCAGCCGTTGTTGGCGCAGTTCTGGTCGAACACGGCGGCCGTGCCGACGCCGACGGTGTGCGACATCTCGTGGAGCGCGACACCCTCCTGCATGAAGCCGCGGTTGGCGCCGAAGCGCATGTAGCCGGAGATCGTCGCGTCGGCGGTCTCCACCCAGGGCGCGTACGACACCGTGAGGTGGCGGTAGATGTTGTTGAGGCGGTTGTACCGGGCGACAGCGCGGTCCATCGCGTCAGTGATGCGCGCGTAGGCGTCCAGCTCGTCGGCCGACGGGTTCGCCGAGCGCTCGAGGGTATAGGTGATCTTCTCGATCGTCGGGTCGGACAAGCGCCAGCGCTGGATCTTCGAGCTGTCGCAGGTGTTCTGCTGCACGAAGCCGCCGTCGACCTGCGCGGAGTCCTTGTTCTCGAGGCAGAGGTTGCTGTAACGGTTGCGGATCTCGCTCTGGCCGCCACCTACATCGGTGATCTGCCACTGCTGGACGTCGCCGCCCCAGCAGGTCCACTGGCGCACCTCCGCGCCGGGGTTCGTCGCGAAGTTGTAGTCGTCGAGGCAGAGATTGCTGAGCGTGTTCTTGATCTCGGCGTAGCCGGTGCCCAGGTCACGGACCGACCAGCGCTGGTTGCTCGCTTCGGTGCAGCTCCACTGCCGCACCTCCGCGCCAGGCTGGGTGTTGAAGCCGTAATCGTCGAGACACATGCTGCTGTGCGCATTACGGATCTCCTGCGCGGTGCCGGTGCCGACCGGCGCTACTGGAGCGGCCTGCGCGGGTGCGCTCAGGCCGAGCACGGTGAAGCCGAGTATGGCCGCCGTCGCGAGGGTGCTGAGCGCCCTCTTCTTCGTTCTGGACATCGTTGTCCGGGACATCAATTCACCTTTCACTGGAAAAGAGGCACGGGGAAGTGCCTGGAAGGGGTAAGCAACGTTGCTTCGAACCGGTTCGATTGAGAGTAGGTCTCGGCGGCCCCATAGGACAAGCGGCAGGTGAAAGATTTAGCAGAAGCCGTCCAGCACTGACCGTGTTCGGGGCTGGCTTCCGGCGCAGACGGATCGCCGTGACGCCGCCGCAAGGCGCGCGAGCTGATCGCTCCAGCATGCTTGCGGTGTCCGCACACGATTTGCTGAGAACATGCCCGCCGCGCGCACGGCTGCTGCTCGCCCAGCATCGAGCCGCCCTGCAGGCGCGCCATAGCGGTCGGCCCTAGCGTCGCTCGACGTGACCGACTCCGCTCCCCTTCCGCGCTGGTGGCGCGAACCCTGGGGGGCGAGGATCGGGCTCGTCGCCATCCTCGTCGCCTTCGCTGTGCTCTCGGGCTGGAATCTCGCGAAGGGCGGCGATCCCGCGTTCTACGCCTCGGCGGCGCGTTCGATGTCCGAATCGTGGCGAGCGCTGGTGTTCGGCGCGTTCGATCCTTCAGCGACTGTGACACTCGACAAGCTGAGCGGGTTCGCGGTGCCCCAGGCGCTCAGCGTGCGCCTGTTCGGAATGTCGACCTCCTCGCTCGCCCTGCCGCAGCTGATCGAGGGAGTGGTCACCGTCGCCGCGTGCTCGGTGCTCGGGCTCCGCTGGGGCGGTCGGGGCGTCGGCCTGCTGGCGGCCGGCGCAGCGGCGAGCACGCCGATCTTCGTGTCGATGTTCGGGCACCCGATGGAGGACGGGCTGCTCACGATGTCCCTCGCCGTGGCGCTCGTGTGGTGGCAGCGGGCGCTCCTGTCCGCACGCTGGTGGCCCCTTCTGCTCGCGGGGCTGTTCATCGGGATCGGCTTCCAGGCGAAGATGATGCAGGCCTGGTTCGTGGTCCCGGCGCTCGTCGTCGGCACGCTCGTCGCGGTCGGGGGGCGGAGGCGCGCGCTGTCGTGGGCAGGCGGGCTCGTCGCGGTGGCGGTGGCGTGTTCGCTAGCGTGGATGGTCGCGATCCAAGCCGTTCCCGCCTCCGTCAGGCCTGCCATCGACGGCTCGACCGATGACAATGTGTTCGCGATGGTGTTCGGCTACAACGGAGCGGATCGCCTGATCGCGGGGGCGATACCGGGATCGGTGGTCGCATCGGTGCACGGAGCCGGGTCAGCGGGACTCTCGCCGGCGAAACTCCTCCTCGCGCAGTATGCGACGCAGGTGGGTTGGCTGTACCCGGCGGCCATCGCAGGGATCGTGCTGGGTGCACGACGGTGGTGGCCCCGTCGGCGATCGGCGGAGGGAAGGGTGTCGTTCGCGATGCTGCTCGCTCTGGTGGTCTGGCTGGGCTGCGCGGCGACGGTGCTCTCGCTGGCGAGCGTGCCGCACACGGCCTATGTGGCGGCGATCGGGGTGCAGCTCGCGCTTCTCGCGGCGTTCGGCTGGGCGGAGGCGGTGCGGCTGCTGGGATCGGCCAGGGTGTGGGCGCGTGCGGTGCTGCCGTTGGTGCTCGTCGTGCAGTCGGCGTGGAGTGCGCGCCTTGCGCAGGTCGGTCTGCTGCCGACAGTGCTGGCGGTACCGTCCGCGGTGCTCGTGGGGGTAGGGGTAGTGGCTTTGGTGGTCGTCGCCGTGCGAGGAAGGGGCGTGCGCGTTCGGGGTGCGGGTGTGGTGGCCGCGGTGGTGCTGCTCGTGGGCCCGGTGGCGTTCAGCGTGCAGGCGCTCGACTCGGCGCGCGACGGTTCGGGAGGCGACGCGCGGGTCGGTGCGTCGCCACTGCCGAGCGACGCGGTCGCATCCGCGACCTTCCCCGTCGGGCCGCCGGACGCGTGGGGTGGGCACGGCTCGTTGACCGCCGTGGAGACGCAGCTCGTCGCGGCGGCACGCGCGGCGGGCGGGGGAGCCGGCGGCGCACCGCTGTTCCTCACCGACTCCTGGGCGATCTCGGCGCCGATCATCTCGGAGACAGGGGCGAACGTGCTCACCGATGGCGGGTTCTCCGGGCAGGTGCAGGTCTTCGGCCGTGCGGAGATCGCCACGATGATCGCGTCGGCGCGGACGCGCCTCCTGGTCGTCGCGAGCACTGCGGGGCCGAACGACCCCGTGCGACGGGCGACCGGGGCGAGCGGCTGCAGGCAGCTGCAGTCGTGGTGGTCGAAGGGAGAGACGGGCGGGGAGGAGCACGACTCCGACGAGCGCGACGCCGCCGAGGCGGCGTTCACCCTGTGGCGCTGCGGTTGAGTGTCAGAGGGCGTGCCGCACCTCGTCGACCCTCCGCCTATCCTGGAGGGCGATGACCAGCTCCCGCGCCGAGGCCGCCTACCTGCGCTCGCTCGGCGCGTTCAGGACCCCGACCCTCGATCTGCTGCACGGGCGCCACGCGCCTTTCGTGGTCGCGACGCTCTCGCTCGTGTTCACGGTCGACCGGCAGACGGTGGCGGTGTCGGATGCGCACGCCGAGGTCGCCGAGATCCTCGAAGAGTTGCGCTCCGCCGGCTATGGCGAGGGAGAGCGGAGCCTGCCGCGCGGCGGCGCCCGCGAGATCTGCCGCTCCTGGGTACGCGTGGGCTGGCTGGTTCCCCAGATCGACGGCGACGCGGAGGTCTACCGACTGAGCGCGCACGCGGTGAGCGCCCTCGAGATCACCGGGCGCACGGGAGGCGGGCGCACGCGGGTGTCCAGCTCGCGGGTGCGCACTCTCCTCGATGCGGTGGGCCGCTTGGCGGCGGACGTCGAGACCGATCCTGCCGCGCGCCTCGCGCGTCTCGTGGAGGAGCGGGACCGGCTCGACGCCGAGATCGCCCGGCTCGGGGAGAGCGGCGAGCCCGAGCCGGTCGACGACGAGCAGCTGCTCGAGGAGGCGGAGAACGTCGTGCACTTGGCGCGTGAGCTGCCCGCCGACTTCGCCCGGGTGGCCGAGTCGATCAAGGCGATGCAGCGCGACGTGGTGGCCGAGCTGCGCCGCGACGTACGACCGACCGGGGAGGTGCTGCGCGAGTACCTCGAGCGGGGTCAGCACGTGATGCAGTCGACCAGCGAGGGACGCGCGTTCGCGGGCGCCCTGCGCCTCCTCGGCGACCCCGAGCGCATCGACACGCTCACCGAGCAGTTGCACGCGGTGCTCGTGCAGCCGTTCTCTCGCCTCATGGACGCGACGCAGCGGGCCGAGCTGAGCGCCATCGGGCGCCGAGTCGAGCTGGGGGTGCAGGAGGTGCTCACCGCCCAGCGGCGCGCCTCCCACGTGATCACCGGGCAGGTGCGCACGCATGACCCCGCCCGCGATCGACAGGTGGACGAGCTGTTGCGCGACGTGATGGCGGGACTGCAGGAGTGGACGGCCGGAGCGGAGGTCGACGCGCCGGTGGAGCCGCTGCGTCACCTCCCCGTCGCGGCGATCGGTGCCTTGCGGCGCACCCTCGGCGACGTCCGCCCGGCCAGCGCACCTGCCGCGCTGAACGTCGCGGACGACGATGCCGAGTTCGTCGACGAGGACAGTCGTGCCTGGGGCGGTCCGCGCTACGCGGAACTCGAGGCCTACGTGGCGGGGCTCGGCGACGAGTTCGACCTGGCGGACGCGTTCAGCGCGGCGCCGGAGGACACGCGGCGGCCGGTCGATCTGCTCGGCCTGCTCGAGATCGCGCACCGGGCCGAGCTCCACGAAGGCGAGGGCTACTCCGTGGTCCGTGCCCACCGACCCGACGGGACGACGCGACGCTTCGCGTTCGCCTCCGTCACCGCCCGATTCGCCGAGGAGGCACACGATGAGTGACGTGCGAGAGGACGAGCCGTTCATCGCCCCGGTGGCGATGGAGGAAGACCCGGACGATCTCTTCCCCGGCGACCGCGGGGTTCTCGACCTCGACGTCCGCCGCGTGCTGGTGCACGTGCTCCAGCGCCGTTTCCTCCTCGCCGAGCGCCATCGCGAGCACTGGGCAGTGCTACTCGACCACCGGCAGCTCATCGAGTCCCGGCTCAACGAGCTGTTCGTGCGCCTGATCGTCGACCACGATCGTGGCGTCGCCTACAAAGAGCAGGTGCGCTCCGACGAGCTCGACATGCCGGTACTGCTGCGCGACCTGCCGTACTCCCGGGCCGAGACGCTCGTGCTCGTCCACCTCCGCGCGGTGCACCAGCGCGAGTCGGCGGCAGGCGAGCCCTCGGCGCGGGTGGACGTCGAAGACGTCGAGCAGACCGTGTTGAGCTACTTCGCGGAGGCGGAGCGCGACACCGCGCGCAGGCAGAGGATGATCCGCAAGGCGCTCGAGCGGCTCGGGCGCGACGGCATCGTCGAGGAGGAGTCGACGGGACGCTACCGGATCAGCCCGCTCGTCGAGATCGTCCTGAGCGCCGAGAAGCTCCGGGAACTCCGTGACTGGCTGCGCTCGGGCGGCGAGGGGGAAGCAGGCGGACGAGAGCTCGCCGCCGAGGCGAGCGACTCTCTCTCCGAAGACCTCGCCGTGGAGGACACCGACCCCGCCGACCCCGACAGCCAGGAGCGCCCATGACGATGCTCGACACTCTCTTCGGGCTCATCCCCGCCGCCTCGCGCGGGCAGCAGTGGCTTGCCGAGGATCTGCAACTGGTCAACTGGGGCGGATACGACGGCGCCCACCGGGTGCGCTTCTCGCCCGGAGCGACGCTGCTCTGCGGAGGCTCGGGCTCGGGGAAGTCCACGCTGATGGACGCATACATCGCGCTGATGATGCCGCACACGACCCCCTTCAACGGCGCGTCGAACGGAGGAGTGACGGGCCGCCCACGGGGGGAGGACCAGCGCAACATCCTCTCGTACGCGCGCGGCAAGCTCGACGAGTCGCGTACGGATGAGGGCACGGCGATCCGGGTGCTGCGCGGCGACGGCACCGACACCTGGACCGCCGTGGCGATGACCTGGGTCGACCACGACGGCTCCCGCTTCTCGGCGGTGCGGGCCTGGTACGTCCCAGCCGGTGCCCGTGTGCTCGACGACACGGTGCGCGTGCGCGCGAGCGTCGAGGGATCGGTCGACCTCGGTGCCCTCGAGGCCGCGGCGGCGCTGCGCTTCTCCGACGCCTCGCTCCGGTCCGCTGGCCTCGATCCGCTGGCGACGGACCGCGAGTTCTCGGCGCGTCTGCACGCGGTGCTCGGCATCGGGGCGGCGGGAGCGGGCGCGAAGGCGATGAGCCTGCTGGCCCGCATCCAGGCAGGCCAGCAGATCACGACGGTCGATGACCTCTACAAGCGCTTGGTGTTGGAGGAGCCAGAGACTCTCGCCACCGCCGACGCCGTCGTCGCCCACTTCGACGAGCTCGAGAGCACCCGCACGCGCATGATGACCGCACGGCAGCAAGTGGCCGCGCTCGAGCCGCTGCGCGATCTGCGGGTGCGGCTGGCCGCCTCCGCCGAGCGCCTGCGGCTGATCGATGCCCTCGGCGACGTCGACGCCCCCTCCTCGCCCGCGGCGATCTGGCGGGCGGAGCAGCGGCTCGGGCTCTTGCGCGACGTGGAGGCGGAGCTGCGCGAGCGCTCGCGGGCGACCGACACGATCCTGCGCGAGCGACGGGCGCTCGCCGAGGCGGCCGAGGCTGAGCGCGACGCTCTGGTGGACGTGCTGCGCCTCTCGGGAGGCGAGCGGCTCGAGACGGCGCAGCGCGAACTCCGCGACGTCGAGCGGAGGCTCGCCACGGTGCGTCAGAACCGCGCCCGACTCGACGAGGACCTGCGTGCGCTCGGCCACGACGAGACCACCCGCACGGGCTTCGAGGCCGTGCTGGCGCGTGCCTCCGACGCCGGGGGAGCGAGCGACGCGAAGCGCGACGCCCGCGCCGCATGGTCGGATGCGGTCGCGGAACGGAAGGCGGCGGAGCACGATCTCGCCGAGCTGGAGGCCGAGTCGCGCCGCGCCTCCACGAGCGGCGGCAGTATCCCGCGTGGGCTGCACGAGGCGCGCGAACGGGCCGCCGAGGCCGCTGGCCTCGCCATCGAGGACGTACCGTTCGTCGGCGAGCTGGTCGACGTGCGCACCGAGTTCGAACCGTGGCGGGAGGCGTTCACCCTCGCCCTCGGCGGTTTCGCGACGACGCTGATGATCGATGTCTCCCATCTCGAACGCTTCCGGGACGCGATCGACGTGGTGCGGCTGCCGACGCGCCTCCGCTACGAGGGTGTGCACACGGGCCTCGAGCCGCGCGCGGGGCTCGACCCGCGCACACTGCCGGGCCGGCTCGACTATCGCGCCACACCCTTCACCGGCTGGCTGCAGGAGCGACTCGTCGACCGTTTCGGCTTCGTCTGCGTCGATCGTCCGGGCGAGCTCGGTCGACACCGCATCGCACTCACCCTCGCCGGGCAGCTCTCGCAGGGGCAGCGCGGCGCCCACGGCGGGCACGGCGCGGCCACCGTCCTGGGCTTCTCGAACGCGCGGAGGCTGCGCGATCTCGGCGAGCAGCTCGAGCGGGCCCGTGGCCGTCGTGAGGCGGCCATGAAGGCGGCGCACGACGCGGAGGCGGCGCTCGACGCGCTCGACGACCACCTCGTGCGACTCGGCCGGATCGTCGAGGTGAGCTGGGAGAGCGTCGACGTCGATGCCGTGCTCGCCGAGCGCGATCGCTGGCTCGCCGTCCAGGCCGAGGTGTCGGCCGCGAATCCCGAGGTCTCTCGTCTGCAGGGGCAGATCGCCGAGCTGCGCCTCCGCGCCGAGCGGTTGCGCGACGAGATCGCACGGACGGGAGTCGACCGAGAGCGAAGCGAGGAGCAGTGGGCAGCGATCGTCGACGACGTCGACGCGAGCCAGGAGACGCTCGACGCCGCAGAGCGGGCCGGACGGGAGCTCGCGGACGACCAGCGCGCCTTCCTCGACGCCCGTTTCGCGCTGACCGACGCCGCCTCCTCGGGGAGCGCCGCGGCTGTGCTCGTGCGCTTCGACGCGGCGCTCGCGACCGGCGCCCAGCGCCTGGCCGAGGAGCGTCGCACGGCCGCGGAGTCGCGCGAGGAGCAGCGCGAGAGCGTCGCCCGGATCATGACCGCGTTCCTCGACCGCTGGCCGAACCCGAATCTCCTGGTCGACCCCGATGCCTCCCTCGATGACTTCGAGCGCCTCCTCGAGGCGCTCGAGACGAGCGGTCTGCACCGGCTCGAGGCGGAGTGGCGCGACAGCCTGCTCACGCTCTCGGGCAACGACCTCACCAATCTGGACTCGACCCTGAGCCGCTCGCTCCGCGAGATCCGAGAGCGCATCGAACCGATCAACGTGATCATGCAGGATCTTCCGTTCTCGGACGACGCGCACCGGCTCCAGATCACGACGCGCGAGAACCAGTCGGAGGTGCGAAGGAGGTTCCGTCGCGAGCTCCGCGAGGTGCGGGCGCAGATCGAGGCGGCGTCGACCGAGGAGGAGCGCGAGCAGGTGTACCGCCGAATGGCGCGCTTGATCGGCCGGATGCGTCGCACGGCTCCCGACTTCGGCGACCTCGTGGATGTGCGCAACCACGTGCGGGTGAGCGCCGAGCGGGTCGACGCGGCCACTCGGCAGCACGTCGCCCTCTACGACCACATCGGCGAGAAGTCCGGCGGTGAGTCGCAGGAGCTGATCGCCTTCATCGTCGGCGCTGCGCTGCGCTACCAGCTCGGCGACGCCGGGGCCGACCGTCCGCGCTACGCCCCGGTCTTCATGGACGAAGCGCTGATCAAGGCCGACGCGCACTTCACCAAGCGCGCGATCGGCGCATGGCGAGGCCTCGGCTTCCAGCTGGTGATCGGCGCTCCGAACGACAAGTACAGCGCGATCGAGCCGCACGTCGAGGTCGAATACGACATCCTTAAAGACACCCGTGGCCGCTCGTGGGCGAGGCTCAAGGTGGGGCTGCCCGAGGAGGCGTGAGGGGCGGGTCGAGAGGCTCGACCCGCCCACCGCTTACTTCGCGATCTTCGCGTGGCTCCTCGAGTAGGCGAAGTAGATCGCGAAGCCGATCGCGAGCCAGACGAGGAAACGCAGCCAGGTCTCGATCGAGAGGTTGAGCATCAGGTAGGTGCAGATCACCGCGGAGAGCAGCGGCAGCCACGGGTTGAGCGGCACCCGGAAGCCACGCTTCAGGTCGGGGCGGGTGCGGCGCAGGACGATGACTCCGACGGAGACGAGCACGAACGCCGAGAGCGTGCCGATGTTCACCATCTCCTCGAGGACGCCGATGGGCGTGAGGCCCGCCAGCAGCGCGACGATGACCGTCACGACGAGGGAGGTGATCCACGGCGTGCGCAGGCGCGGGTGCACGGCGGCGAGACGCTGGGGGAGGAGGCCGTCGCGGGACATCGCGAAGATGATGCGTGTGGCTCCGATGAGCAGCGTCAGCACCACGGTGGTGAGACCGGCCACGGCTCCGGCCGAGATGACCGTCGCCATCCAGGTCTGCCCGTGGTAAGCGAAGGCGTTGGCCAGGGCGGCGGAGGGGTCGAGCTCGCTGTAGGGCACCATGCCGGTCACGACGAGGGCGACCGCGCAGTAGAGGATCGTGCAGATGACGAGCGAGGCGATGATGCCGATCGGCATGTCCCGCTGGGGCCGGCGCGTCTCCTCCGCGGTCGTCGCGACCACGTCGAAGCCGATATAGGCGAAGAAGACCAGCGAGGCGCCGGCGATGATCCCGCCGACTCCGAACGTCGCCGGCTCGATGCCCGACAAGAACTGCAAGAGCGGCTGCGTCAGGCCGGACGTCGACTCGGAGGGCACGGCAGGAGGCACGAACGGCGAGTAGTTGGCGGCGTTCACGAACTGGAGTCCGGCGATGATGACGAACAGGACGATGAACAGCTTGATCGCGACGAGCACGAGGTTGACGCGCAACGACTCCTTGATGCCGAACGTCATCAGGGCGCCGAGGACCAGGACCAGGAGGATCGCGGGCACGTCGACCGCTCCTCCGTACGAGAGCGCGGGAGGCAACACGATGCCAAGCTGCCCGAGGAACGACCCGAGGTAGGCGCTCCAGCCCTGAGCGACGACACTCGCGCCGAGGAAGAGCTCGAGGATGAGGTCCCAGCCGATGATCCAGGCGAAGAGCTCGCCGAGAGAGGCGTAGGAGAAGGTGTACGCCGAGCCCGAGACCGGCACCGTCGAGGCGAACTCGGCGTAGCACATCGCCGCGAGAGCGCAGGCGAAGGCGGCGATGACGAAGCTCAGGACGATCGCAGGACCCGCGATGTCGTGCGCGGCCCGACCGGTGAGGGTGAAGATGCCCGCGCCGATCACGACTCCGACACCGAAGACGGTGAGGTCGAGTGCGGTCAGCGACTTTTTCAGTCGGAACTCTGGGTCGTCGGTGTCGGCGATCGACTGCTCGACGGACTTGGTGCGGAGGATGCTCACGGTCGTTCCCTCTGTGTGCGGTGGCGGCGGCACAGTGCCTCCCCGGGAGGATAGCGGTGCGGCGGACCTGGCCGTGAAATCTGGAGCGGCGGTGGATTTCGCCGCCCGATCGTGTATGTCGCCTCGGAGAACGGGCGCTCGGGGCGCTGCTCGCTGCCGATACCAGCCGCGCGGTCCGTGTCGAAGACCCCTTGATGCAGCGCGTGTGCTTTCTCGAGACGCTCGGAGACGGAGGCTCGGCGCAGAGCTGCACACGTCCGCGGCTGCTCCTCCGAAAGCTTCTCACCAGGCCGGGGACTCGCCGTTCTCTCCACAGATTGACGGGCGAGGTCCCGGCCGGGTCGTCCCGTCGAGGACCGTGGTGGTCATGTCATCTTTCGAGCGAACCTCCTCTGTGCCCTCCGCCTCACCCCGCGAACCCGAGATCGTGCGCGCGAGCGAGCTGCACGACGTGCTCGCGGCCGTCCCTGCCCTCATCGGCTTGCGTCCCGTGGAGTCCCTCGTCGTGCTGCCCCTGCTGGGCTCGCGTGCCGTGGGCGGATTCCGCATCGCCCTGCCATCGCGCATGCGACGCGCCGAGGTCGAGGAGGTCGCTCGTAGGTGCGTTCGGGCGATGGAGAGGATGCCGCAGGCGACGGGCGTGCTTATCGCGGTCTACACCCGCCGCACGTATGCCGAGTGCCGCGGCATCCCGTTCATCGACCTCGGCCGTGCTGTCGTAAGCAGGCTCGAGCGCACGCGGCTCCGAATCGTCGCGGTGGCGTGCGTGGCCGGCGACGGGTGGGGGCGCTACACCGACCGATTCGATGCCCGCACGCCGAGGCCCCTTCTCGAGATCGAGGGCAGCGACGTCGGTCTCTTCGCGAGTGCCTCCGCGCCCGATCCCCTCGATGTGGAGACGCTCTCGGCTCTCCCCGAGGTGACTGCCGCAGACAGGGCCGTCGTCGAGGAGGTCCTCGGCCGCGACGTACCCCTCGTGCTCGACATCGTCGCGCTCGTCGAGAGGTGGCTCGCCACGCCGCCGACGCCGCAGAGGGAGGCGAGGGTGATTCAGATCTTGCAGTCGCCGGCCCTTCGCGATCAGACGACGCTGCAGATCGCGCTCGGAGCCGGCATGGCCGGTGAGGCCGCGGCTCGACGGCGTCAACTCGACGCGATCGGCGTCGTCACCGGCGAAAGCGTGTCGGAGGTGGCCGTGCGTGAGTTCGATGCGGGCGGCTTGAGCGCGCACGACGTGGCTGCCTCGTCGCTCCTCATGGGGAGGGGAACAGCGCCCGATCAGAAGCGCCTCGAGCTCGCTACCGCGGCCCTCGCGAGGCTCGCCGCGCTCGCTCCCGTCGAGAGTCGGGTGCCGGTGCTGACGGTGCTCGCCTGGTGCTGGTGGGCGCGAGGTGTAGCCTCCCTCGCTCACGCGCATCTCGATGAGGCGTTGCGCCTCGACCCCTCATACTCGATGGCGCAGCTCTACTCCTCCCTCTTCGTGGCGATCTCGGTGCCGGAGTGGGTGGTTGCCGGAGCTTCTCGCGCGCTGAGCGAAGCGGCAGCGCGGGTATGACTCGACCAGGCGCGCCGTCCCTCCTCGACGCCGGTGAGCTGTCGGCGGTCGCCGCGCTACTCCTTCGTCCGCCCGCCCCCGAGAGCGGCGGCGTAGGCCCGAACCGATCGTTGATACCGGGGGAGGGTCGGTGCCAGAGCCTCCAGTGCGACTCGAAGGGCCTCGTCCGCTCGCCCCGCGCTCTGCAGGGCGAGCGCGAGAAACACGGCGCGGGCGTCTCCGACGGCAGGGTGGGGCTCGGCCGCTTCCAACACGGCGACGGCCTCGTCGACGCGTCCGAGGTTCCGCAGCGTCGATGCGTACTGGATCGTCAGGCGCGCGCGACGCTCCTCGTCCAGGCCCGCGGCGAGCGCCCGCTCGTACTCGGCCGCGGCCTCCTCCTCGCGGCCCGCGCTGTCGAGGGCGCCGCCGAGCTCGAAAGAGGCCACTCCATCGGAGCCGGGGTACCGGGCGGCCAGCGCTCGCATGCGTTCCACGACGCCGTCAGGGTCGTCGCTCCGGTTGAGCCGGTCGACCGCGTTCTGCCAGGCCGCGCGCGCAGCGATGTCATGGGCGGTCGATCCGGCCGACGCGGACGGGCGGTCATCGGAGGAGGGAATCGAGGCGGTCATGCTCCCGACGCTATCGCGCGCACCGTCCAGCCGCAGGAGTCAGTCGTCCGTCGAGCTCGAGGGGTCCGGCGTGGTGAGAGACTCGCTCGACGGGCCCTCTGCTTCCGCGACTCCCGCGCGACGGCCCGCCTCGATGACGGCGGTGGAGGCGGCAGCACCGGCCGCGAGAGCGAACAGCGCCCACCCCGCTCCCCAGGTCCGCTTGCCCACCAAGGAGTCGAACGAGAGCGTTCCCGGGCCGTCCGCGACGACGGCGGCGGTCGCCGCGACGAGCAGGCCGTTGAACTCCCAGCCGCCGCCTGTGTTCCAGAGACCGTTGCCCCAGTGCACCTTCCGCACGGCGGTGACCATCGTCGCGATGAGGCCCGCCGCCGCGAGAGGCGTCGCTGCACCGAGCACCAGCGCCGCGCCGCCTGCGGTCTCCGTCACCGCAGCCGCGACGGCGTTGCGGCGCGGCGGATGCAGCTGAAGGCTCTTCATCATCTGCTCGGTGCCGTCCAGACCCGGGCCACCGAACGATCCCCGGAGCTTCTGCAGTCCGTGGCCGACGAAAAGCCCGCCGACGGCGAGGCGGAGAAGGAGCGAGCCGATCTTCATGATGACCTCCGGGAGGGTAGGAACGTGAACCGTGCGAGAGTCCCGCGTCGCACCGTGTCCGGTCAAGGGCAAGGAGGGGGTCTTGCGGATCGACCGCACCCCTGCTGGGAGTGTTCAGAGCAGCGTGTAGGCCATCGCGTCCATCATCCGGGTGCCATCGGTGCACACCTGGATCGAGGCAGGTGCGCGGACGGCTCCGTTGTCGGAGTCGAGGACCTCCGCGACCAGGAACGCCGAGGTGCCGACTGCGCAGCCGTAGGCGCCGGGCGAGTGCCAGAGCACCCGGATGTCGGCCTGAGCGCCAGGGACCACGTCGAGCAGGCCGTCCGGATTCGGCCCAGAGGTGCCCGCCACGGCGCTGATCCGGTTTCCGTCGGCGTCGGTGGCGTAGACACCCGGGATTCCTGCGAGAGTGCAGGCCGAGGAACTCGTGTTCGTCAGCACCAGATCGAACGCGCCGTTGCCCGCGCCCGAGGCGTCAGGGTCGGCGCGGTACTCCATCGACAGGTCGGAGCCGTCACAGCGCATCGTCGAGGGCGCGGGATCGGGAATCGGCGCCTCCGTAGCGGTCGGCTCGGGCGTCGCCGTGGGCGTCGGTGTCCGGGACGCGCTGGGCGCCGGCGTGGCGACGGGTGTCTGGGTAGCGGTCGGCGTCGGAAGAGACGTCTGTGACGACGCGACATCTGCGCGCCCCGCGCATCCGCTCACCAGCAGGAGGAGTGTCGCAGCCGCCACGGTCGTCGCGGCGACCCGTCCCGAAAAGCTCATCATGCGCGCAGTCTGCCACCGTTGGGCCTCCCCGTGCTCCGCCGTCAGAGGGAGCGCCCCCGAGAGGGCGCCGCTCGTCGCCGTTCCCCGTCTGCCTCAACACGACGCTCAGCCTCGGCCACCACTGCTCAGTGTCCACGGACGAAGCCGTGCACCAGCAGGGGCAGCCTGCGAGGTCGTCTCCCCAGGAACCACCACCGTGATCCCTGATCACCGTGACAGTCGCCGTTCGCCGCCGTGCACGGAATCGTGCTGCGGAGGTGCCGCGTGGCGGCCGCCGCCCGACGAGGGGCGCCACGGCAGGCGGCCGCTCGATCCGTTAGAGCCGGACGATCATCTTGCCGGTGTTGCCACCGCGCATCATCGAGAGGAAAGCGTCGACCGCGTGGTCGATGCCGTCCACGACCGTCTCGTCGTAGGCGATCGACCCTTCGGCGAACCAGCCGGCCATCAACCGGTTGAACTCGGCCGCGTGGTCCAGGTACCCCGAGAGAGTGAAGCCCTTGAGCGTCAGGCCTCGCGTGATGATGTTCGCCATGTTGTCCGGCCCGGGCACCTTCTCGGTGCTGTTGTAGCCGGCGATCGCACCGCAGAGGGCGGCCCGCCCACCCTCGCGGAAAGCGTCGAGTGCGGCCTCGAGGTGGTCGCCTCCGACGTTGTCGAAGTAGACGTCGATGCCGTCGGGGGCCGCCGTCGCCAGCTGCTCGCGCACGGGCGCGGAGTGGTAGTCGAACGCCGCGTCATACCCGTACTTGTCGGTGAGCAGCGCGACCTTCTCGGCGGAGCCCGCCGAGCCGATGACGCGGTCGGCTCCCAGGAGGCGGGCGATCTGACCCGCCGCCGAGCCCACGGCTCCCGCAGCGCCCGAGACGAAGACGGTGTCGCCCTTCTTCATGTCGGCGATCGCGGTGAGGCCCACGTAGGCGGTGAGGCCCGTCATGCCGAGGATCCCCAGGCGGAGCGAGAGCGGTGCGCCCGGAATCTCGGGGACGACGCGGAACTGGGAGGACTCGGCCTGGGCGATGTCGCGCCAGCCGAGCTGATGCAGCACTGCGCTGCCCACGGGGAACTCGGGGTCCTCCGAGACGGTCACCCGCCCGACGGCGCCTCCGGTCATCGTCTCGCCGAGCGCGAAGGGCGGGGTGTAGCTCTTGACGTCGTTCATGCGGCCGCGCATGTAGGGGTCGACCGAGAGGAACGCGTTCTCAACGCGGATCTCACCCGGGGCCGGAGCGCCGTACTCGACCGCCGCGGTGCGGAAGTCGTCGGCGACGGGCCACCCCACGGGGCGGCGGACGAGCTGGATCTGAGTGCTGGTGACGGAGGTCATGGAGCCTTTCACGAGATAAGAGGGAGGGTTCAGAGCGCGAGGCCGATGGCGAGGGCGATCACCGCGAGGAGACCAGGAGCCATCTGAGTGAGGGCCGCGCGGCGCTTAGTGGGGGCTGAGAGCATGAGGACCAGCGCCGCGGCGACCATCGAGCCCGCGCCCACGAAGACCAGTGCAGCGCCGACGGCGAGCGCGCCGGACGCGAAGGAGACGATTCCGACGATCGTGACGATCGCCAGGAAAAGGTTGTAGAACCCCTGATTGAATGCCATGTCCTTGGTGGCGGCGGCCTCGCCCGCCGTCGTGCCGAAGGTGGTGCGAGCTCGCGGGGTCGTCCAGAGCAGCGACTCCAGAACGAAGATGTAGACGTGCAGCGCAGCGGCCAGCGCCGCGAGCACCAGGGCGAGAACGATCACGAGGGGCCTCCAGTCTCATCGACACCATTGTGTATCGATTGGTCCACTATATACTGGATCGATCGTTCCACAACAGTGGCGACGAGGACGGAGGCGGCATGGGACGCACGCAGGGATTCGACACCGATCACGCGGTGCGCGCGGCACGCAGCGTGTTCTGGGAGCGCGGCTTCGAGGAGGCGTCGCTGCCTGAGCTCGAGTCGGCGACCGGCCTGCGGCGATCAAGCCTGTACCACGCCTTCGGCAGCAAACGCGGACTTTTCGACGCCGCGGTGCAGAGCTATCTCGACGAGGTCGTGCGTCCGCGACTCTCCTCTCTCCTCGCCCCAGGAGGCGTCGACAGCGACGCGCTCGAGGACTACTTCCTCGGTCTCAGGGTCGCTCTCGCCGACGCGCGCACCCTTTCCGCCCGGAGCGGGTGTCTCCTCCTCAACGCCGCCGGCGCCCCGATCGCCCGTGACGACGCGGTGCGCGAGGTGATCGCCGACTACCGGGCGGAGCTTCTCCGCGCGTTGCATGCGGGGGCGGTGGCGCGGTGGCCGGAGGCTCCGCGCTGGGCGGCCGCGCAGGCGGAGGTGCTCGTCTCGCTCCTGGTCGCGGCGCTCGTGCTCGCACGGATCGACCCCGTCTCATCGGTGGCGACGGTCGACGCGGCGCTCGCGATCGTTCGCGCCCCGGCGCCCTGACGACACGCCTCCGCGGCAGGAGCGCCCTGCGCGCCTCCGACGAGAGGATCGAGGGCGCGCGGGTCGCTTTTGCGGTGAGAGTCGCCGCGTCAGTCGGTACCCGCGTCGAAGGCTGCGCCCTCGGAGGCGAGATCCGTCGCGCGGCCGAGCGCGTCTGCCGCTGCCGAGCCGCTGCCCTCGGTGATCGCCTCCGCCTCGCCGATCTGGAGAGTGCCCACGAGTTCGGCGGTGGGGCCCCCGACCAGGCCGGCGGCCGCATACTGCTCGAGCCGCGACCGCGAGTCGGCGATGTCGAGGTTGCGCATGGTGAGCTGCCCGATGCGGTCTTCGGGGCCGAAGGCGGCGTCGCCGACACGCTCCATCGAGAGCTTGTCGGGGTGGTAGCTCAACGCGGGGCCGGCCGTGTCGAGGATCGTGTAGTCGTCGCCACGAAGCAGACGCAGAGTGACCTCGCCGGTGACGGCCGAGCCGACCCAGCGCTGGATCGACTCGCGCAGCATGAGCGACTGGGGATCGAGCCAGCGGCCCTCGTACATCAGTCGGCCTAGGCGGCGGCCCTCGGAGTGGTACTGCGCGACGGTGTCCTCGTTGTGGATCGCGTTGAGCAGGCGCTCGTAGGCGATGTGGAGTAGCGCCATACCGGGCGCCTCGTAGATGCCGCGGCTCTTCGCCTCGATGATGCGATTCTCGATCTGGTCGGACACGCCCAGGCCGTGACGGCCTCCGATGGCGTTGGCCTCGAGCACGAGCGCCACCGCGTCGGAGAACTCGACGCCGTTGAGCGCGACCGGGCGCCCCGCCTCGAAGCGCACCGTGACGACCTCGGAGGCGATCTCGACCTCGTCGCGCCACGACGCGACTCCCATGATCGGCTCGACCAGCTCGAGACCGCTCGAGAGCTCTTCGAGGCGCTTCGCCTCGTGGGTGGCGCCCCAGATGTTGGCGTCGGTGCTGTACGCCTTCTCGGTGGCGTCGCGGTAGGGGAACCCGCGCGCGACGAGCCACTCCGACATCTCGGTGCGGCCGCCGAGCTCGTTGACGAACTGCACGTCGAGCCACGGCTTGTAGATCCGTAGGCGAGGGTTGGCGAGCAGCCCGTAACGGTAGAACCGCTCGATGTCGTTGCCCTTGTAGGTGGAGCCGTCGCCCCAGATGTCGACTCCGTCTTCGCGCATCGCGCGCACGAGCAGCGTGCCGGTCACGGCGCGGCCCAGGGGAGTGGTGTTGAAGTAGGTCTTGCCGCCGGAGCGGATGTGGAAGGCGCCGCACTGCAGGGCGACGAGACCTTCCTCGACGAGCGCGCTCTTCGCATCGACGAGTCGCGAGATCTCGGCGCCGTACTGTGCGGCGCGCGACGGAACGCTCTCGATGTCGGGCTCGTCGTACTGGCCGATGTCGGCCGTGTAGGTGCACGGCACCGCGCCCTTCTCGCGCATCCAGGCGACGGCGACGGATGTGTCGAGTCCTCCCGAGAATGCGATTCCGACACGCTCGCCCACGGGCAGACTACTCAACACTTTCGACATGGCTCCGATTTTAGGAGGCTCGCGGGCGTGCCCAGTGACGCCTCCGGCCTTCGCGGCGCGATCGACCCCCGGTGCGGGCCTGTGGAGGGGGCCCGACGTGCGGTCAGTCGTCCGTTCTCAGACCGACCGCGGGCAGCAGGATCCCGTCGATGAGCGAGATGAGGTAGTCGCGGTCGACCGGCTTGCGCAGCAGCAGCACGCGGTAGGCGACCATCGAGGGCGTCAGGAGGGAGAGCGTCTCGATGTCGACGTCGGCGCGGATCTCGCCGCGGGCGATGGCGCGCCTCAAGAGGATCGCGTTCGCGCGAGCGCGGGGTTCGACGAGCATGCTGCGCACCGCGTCGGCGAGCTCGGGGGCCTGCGAGATCATTGCCACGACTCCCGACATGATCCGCAGTTTGCGTTCGGCGTCCTCGATGGCCGGTGCCTTGATGAGGGAGACCATATCGCCGCGCAGCGTGCCGGTGTCGGGCAGCTCCGCCTCGGTGAGCGCAGTGCCCTTGAGGCAGGCCAGCGCTTCGACGACCAGCTCGGCCTTCGAGTCCCATCGGCGGTAGACCGTGGCCTTGCCTGCCTTGGCCCGCGCAGCGACCATGTCGATGGTCATGCCCTCGTAGCCGGTCTCGGCGAGCACGTCGAGGGCGGCGACGAGGATCTCGCCGTCACGGTTCGGGTCGCGCCGTCTGCCGGGACGCACGGTGTCGCACGCGGCGGCGGTGGAGGGAGTGGGCGGCGTCATCGCTGCGTCTCCTGTCTGTGTGGGGGTCTCTGCCCGGCTCTCGACCTGGCCGCCGGGCGGTCCGGCGTGGCGTTCGTGGTGCGCCTTGTGAACTCCATGCTAATTGAAGAACTCTGCGGTTCCGAAACTGACGAGTCTCGTATATGGTCTCCCGCATGACACAGACTTCCTCGCAGCCGGTGAGCGCCGTCCCCGCCGCTCCGGCTCCCTCGAACCGCCGCTGGTGGACGCTCGTCGCCGTCGGCCTCGCCCAGCTCATGGTCGTGCTCGACTCCACCGTCGTGAACATCGCCCTCCCCGCCGCACAGGCCGACCTCGGCTTCTCCGACGGCGACCGCCAATGGGTGGTCACCGCCTACTCGCTCGCGTTCGGCAGCCTCCTGTTGCTCGGAGGACGCCTCTCGGACCTCATCGGCCGCAAGCGCACCTTCATCATCGGGCTGATCGGCTTCGCTATCGCCTCCGCGCTCGGAGGCGCGGCGCCGAACTTCGACCTCCTCATCGCGGCCCGTGCCCTCCAGGGCGTCTTCGGCGCGCTGCTCGCGCCGACGGCCCTCGCTGTGCTCACCACGACCTTCACCGTCCCGAAGGAGCGCGCCCGCGCGTTCGGCGTCTTCGGTGCGATCGCCGGCGCAGGCGGAGCGGTGGGCCTCCTCCTCGGTGGAGTGCTGACCGAGAGCTTCGACTGGCGCTGGAATCTCTACATCAACGTGATCATCGCCGTCGTCGCGGTGATCGGCGCGATCGTCTTCGTGCCTCCGATCACTCGCTCCGGCCCTCGGCCGAAGCTCGACGTGCCCGGCACGCTGCTGGTCTCGGCCGCTCTCTTCGGGCTCGTGTTCGGCTTCGCCAACGCCGAGGCCGACGGCTGGGATTCGCCCCTGACCTGGGTGCCCCTCGGCGCCGCCGTGATCCTCCTGGTCGGATTCGTGCAGCGCCAGCGCACCACCGAGCACCCCCTCCTTCCCTTGCAGATCGTGCTCGATCGCGATCGCGGCGCCGCCTACCTGTCGGTGCTCATCGCCGGCGCGGGCATGTTCGGGATCTTCCTGTTCGTCACCTACTACCTCCAGATCTCCCTCGGCTACACGCCGATCCGGACGGGCCTATCGTTCCTGCCGATGATCGGAATGCTGGTGCTCGCCGCGCAGCTCGGCACCAATTTCCTCCTCCCACGCTTCGGGCCGAAGATCATGGTGCCGACCGGCATGGCGCTCGGCGTGATCGGCATGCTGTTGCTCACTCGACTCGACCTCAGCAGCGGTTACGCGGCCGACGTGCTTCCCGCGCTGATGGTGATCGGTGCGGCGATGGGCACGATCATGCCGGGATCGATGCAGACGGCGACTCGCGGAGTCGACCCCCGTTTCGCCGGCGTCGCCTCGGCCACGGTCAACACCAGCCAGCAGGTCGGCGGTTCCCTCGGCACGGCCCTGCTCAACACCCTCGCGGCGACGGCGGTCACGGGGTATCTGGCGTCGCACGGGCCGGTGACCGCCGCTGTCGCGGCCGATGCCGCGGTACACAGCTACACGGTGGCCTACACCTGGGGCGCAGCTTTGTTCGCGGTCGGAGGCATCCTGGCAGTGTTCTTGTTCCGTCGCCGTGCGGACGCCGCGGCACTCGCCGTGCCCGCCTCGGCCGAGCCCGTGCTCGCGCACTGACCCCTGCTGGCCTTCCTCCGCACCCTCTGACGCGCCCCGTCCGCCCACGTTGTCGCACTCGCTCTCGAGTGCGACAACGTGGGCATTTTCACGGGCGCCCGCCGCGCGCGGACGCGACCGGTTCAGCCGAGGCGGGAGTGCTCGCCGAGGTGGTGCCAGGTGCGGTTGTGGTACACGAGCGGAGCCGTCGCCTCGGAGTCGTCGGGCACGTGGGCCTCGAGAGCGTGCACGGCGACGATCGTCGACGCACCCGCCTCCATGCGGTTGATCACCGTGCCGCGTATCCATGCCGGCGCTGCGGGGAAGTACGGCTCCCCGGACGGCAGCCGCGACCAGAGCGAGGTGTCGGCGAAGCGGTCGATGCCGCTCGTGGAGCCGAGTCGGGCGAGGTCGAGCTGCTCGGCGCCGAGAAGATGGACGACGAGCGTCTCGGAGGCCTGGATCGCCGGCGAGCTCGACGACGCCGACGACAGTGAGAACACGAACAGCGGAGGCTCGGCGCTCACCGAGAAGACCGACGTCGCCGTCAGCGCCACGGGACCGGTGCCCGGGTCGGCCGTGATGAGCGCGACGCCCGCAGCATGATTGCGGAACGCGAGCTTGAACTCCTCCCCGGACAGACCGGCGAAGGCGTGGTGGGCCGGCTCGGCGTCGGGGCTGGTGGCGAGGTTCTCACGGCTCATCGGAGACTCCTGATCGATCGAGGGTAGGGCGCGGGGGCGTGCCCGCTCGTCGCGCTACAGCACGGCCCTTCCAGACTGACTCACCGCTGGGCGAAGAGGCGCCCCATTGCGGAGTATGACACCGCAGCCTCCACGTGATCACGGCTCGCCCCACGGCGGTCCCGGCCCCCGCTGCGGGATCTGGGGGCACTCCTGCGCGGAGAACGGCGTCCACCACGGGAGTCGCTGCCAGGGCCGGGACGTCCCTGGCAGCCTCCACGGCCTCCACGCAAGCCGTCGCAGGACTCGCCCCCGCGGCGCACACTCGGACGCATGGCCCACCGTCGCCGCGCCTCCGCGGCCCACCCCGAGAGCAAGACGTGCGCGTCGTGCGGTCGCGAGATCCAGTGGCGCGCGAAGTGGGCGCGCGACTGGGACGAGGTCCGCTTCTGCTCCGATGCCTGTCGACGCCGCGGGGACGGCCCCGAGGAGGCTCGCCTCGAGGAGCAGATCCGCTCCCTCCTCCTCGCCCGTGCCGCCTCCTCGACAGCGTGCCCCTCCGAGGTCGCCCGCGCCGTCGGAGGCGACGACTGGCGTTCGCTGATGGAGCCCGTGCGCCGCGCCGCGCGGCGACTCGTCGACCGCGGCGAGATCGACATCGTGCAGGGTGGCCAGGTGGTCGACCCCTCGCGGGCCAAGGGGCCGATCAGGTTGCGCAGGCGCCCAGGTGGCCCCCTGTCGCCCGGCGGGACCGCGGGCTAGCCTCAGCAGATGCCCAGCAGTGACGCCGTCGTCCTCACCGTCCCCGGACCGCACGGCGATCGGGAGGTGCGGTTGTCGAGCCCGGGCCGGGTCCTGTTCCCCGAGCCGGGGATCACGAAGCTCGAGGTGGCCGAGTACCTGATCGCAGTGGCCGAGCCGTTCGTCTCGGCCAACGGCGACCGTCCGGTCTCGCTCCAGCGTTTCTCGTCCGGAATCGACGGCACGCAGTTCTTCTCGAAGAACCCGCCCCAGGGTGCCCCGGAGTACGTGCGCTCCGTTCCCGTGACCTACCCGAGCGGACGCGTGCATCCTCAGCTCGTGATCGACGAGCCCGCGGTCGCCGTCTGGGCTGTGCAGATGAACACCCTCGTGTTCCACCCGTGGGCGTCGCGTGCGGAGGCGCCGGACGTCCCCGACGAGCTCCGCATCGACCTCGACCCGCAGCCCGGGACCGATATCGGCGACGCGGTCCGTGCGGCTCACGAGCTGCGCGCCGTCCTCGGCGAGGCGGGTCTGGAGTCGTTCGTGAAGACGTCCGGCAACCGCGGCCTCCACGTGTTCGCGCCGATCGTGCCCGAGCACGAGTTCCTGGTCGTCCGGCATGCCGTGATCGCCGCGGCGCGCGAGCTGGAGCGGCGGATGCCCGAGCGGGTCACGACGGCGTGGTGGAAGGAGGAGCGCGGCTCCCGCATCTTCGTCGACTTCAACCAGGCGAACCGAGACCGCACGATGGCCGGCGCCTACAGTCCGCGTCCGCTGCCGCACGCTCCGGTGTCGACTCCGCTCGAGTGGGGGGAGCTCGACGGTGTCGATCCGCGCGACTTCACCCTCCGCACGGTGCCTGGGCGCCTCCGCGCGCAGGGAGACCCATGGGCGCGCATGCACGACGCACCGGGCGGGCTGAGCACGCTTCTCGACTGGTGGGAGCGCGACAGCGCCGCGGGTCTCGGCGAGCTGCCTTTCCCTCCCGATTTCCCCAAGATGCCCGGGGAGCCGCCCCGCGTGCAGCCGAGTCGGGCCAAGAAGCCCGCGGCGACACGTGACCCGCTTGCGTAAGCGGGGATTCGTTTTGCGCCACCGCATCAGGGACACTAGGCCCATGGACACCGGGGGAACGGACGATCAAGGGCATGCCCCTCGATGCACACACGCCCGGATCGCTCCCGACCGCCCAGGAGCCCGCTGATGCCGACCGCCTTCGTCACCCCGCCGCCGCGCACCGTGGAAGCCCCGGCCCCCACGATCGGCGAAAGCTGCTCGCTCGATCCCGACGAGCGCGTCCTCCAGCACCCCGGCGTCGCGTCGTTCGTGCCCGAGGCGACGCCTGCCTTCTCGCGCGAGCGCCGTCTCGCCGTCGCTGGGGAGGCTGAGCCGGCCGACCACGACGATGCGCCTCTTGAGCGCGCACCCCGCAACCGCCCGGCCGCCCACCGCGGCGGACAGGAGGCTCTCCCCGCCCTCGCGCCGAGCGAGCGCCCCACTCCCGCCCCAGTCCTCCTCCTTGCGCCCGCCCCGGCCGACGGAGAACGGTTGGGCGCTCCGGTCCCCGTGCCCGCCGCGCGACCCGTCGCCTCCTTCTTCGAGGAGCGCGCGCCCGAGCCTTCGCGCAACCGCCGGCGCACGCTCCTGATCGCGGGCGGCGTCGCTGCCGTCGTCCTGGTCGTCGCGGGCGCCCTCGTCGCGGCACCCCTGCTCTCGGGCTCCGGTTCTGCGCAGCCCGCGGCGCTCGACGGCCCGACCAGCGCCGCGGTCGCCTGGCTCCCGACCGCCGTCTCACCGCTCTCGGTGGTCGCCGCCCCCGACGAGCTCGTCGGAGCATTGACCGAGGCCGGCGTCCCCTCCGCCTCTCTCCTCTCCGAATCCACCCTCGACTCCGCCGCGCCCGACTCCGCCTGGCGCGCCGTCGACTTCGTCCTCTCGACTCCTGCCCTGCGGTCGGGGGCCACGGGCGAGACCGGCACGGCCCTCGCCCATTCCGCGACGGTCGCGAGCTTCGGTTCGGGGGATGCCGCGGTCGAGCTGCGCCGGGTCGTTGACAGAGGCTCGACGGGCGCGGACACCGCCGCTCTCGCCTCGGCGGGCACGGCACTCGCGGCGAATCCCGCGCTCACCACCACGCCTGCGGTGAAGGGCCTCTTGGAGTCGGGGCAGGTCGACGAGCGGATCCTCGCGCTCGTGAACCGCCAGCTCGCGACGACGCCCCTCTCTGTCGCCGACCTGCCGGCGGGCGAGAACGAGGACGCTTCCGTCCCGCGGCACCGACTCCTGCTCTCGGGCTTCGCCGGTGCCGCCCTGCCGGCCAGTGAGACCGAGACCGCCGGAGCGATGAGCTGGCTGAGGGGCCTGACCGGGCTCTCGGCTCCGGTCTCGATCGCCGAGACGCCTGCCGGACTGCTCGTGACCCTCCCGCTCGTCGGCGAGTCGGACTGACGCTCGGCGTGGCGCTTGCGCGTCTCGCCGTGTCGGAGTGATGCGTCGAATGGCATTCGCAGCCGGCTCCGCGTTTCGCGGCGTAGCCTCCCGCGCTATGAGCATGTCCTGGAAGCACTGGGCGCCCGCGCTCGTTGTCCCCGCGGTCGTCGTTGCCGCGGCCGTCGTACTGCCCGTCTCGGCGAATGCCGCAGGCGAACTCCCCGAGAAGTCTGCCTCCGAGCTGCTCGCCTTCGTCGCCCACAACGACGTCACCGCGTTCTCGGGAGAGATCGAGCAGAGCTCCGACCTCGGTCTCCCCGATCTCACGTCGCTCGGGGGCGGCGGAGGCGACTCCGCTTCGCTGACGGGCGCGCTCACCGAGCTTGCGACCGGATCGCACGAGGCACGCGTCTACGTCGACGAGGCGCAGGGGGCACGCCTCCAAGTACTCGACCGGCTCGCCGAGCGCGACATCGTCGCGACCCCCGCGGGCGGGGTATGGATGTACGACTCCTCCGCCAACGCGGCGACGCACGTCCTTCCGCACGAGGGCGCGGACCACGCCTCCTCCGCCGACGCGAGCCAGCTGCCCACTCCGTCGTCGGCTGCCGAGGCGCTGCTCTCCGCCATCGACCCCACCACGACGGTCACGGTCGGCTCCACCGCACGCGTGGCGGGCCGCGACGCCTACGAGCTCGTGCTCACTCCGCGCGATGCGGGCACCCTCGTCGGTTCGGTGAGTGTCGCGGTCGACGGGCAGACCGGCCTTCCGCTCGGAGTCTCCGTGACGGCGCGGGGAGCCACAGCACCCGCCTTCAGCGTCGCGTACTCGAGCATCGACTTCTCGGCTCCCGATGCCTCGCTCTTCGCGTTCACGCCTCCGGCGGGCGCCGACGTCACCGAGCAGGCCGCGCCCGAGCACGACACGAGCGGTGTGCCTGACTCCGCCGCCTCCGACTCCGCCGCGGCGAATCCCGCGACGGCTGGCCCCACCGTCACCGGCACCGGCTGGACGTCCGTGGTCGAGCTGCCCGCCGCCTCGGACGCCCTCGGATCGCTCGACGCGATCACGACGCCGACGAGCGGCGGCCGGGTCCTCTCCTCCGCCCTCGTCACCGTCCTGCTCACCGACGACGGACGTGTGTTCGCCGGTGCCGTCCCCGAGAGCACCCTGCTCGCGGTGGCGAGACAGCGGTGACCTCACCCGCCCTCGCGGTCGAGACCCACGGCCTCACCAAGCGTTTTGGGCGTCAGGAGGCGGTCTCGGGCCTCGACCTCGCCGTCCCGAGCGGTGCAGTGTTCGGCTTCCTCGGCCCCAACGGTTCGGGCAAGACGACGACGATCCGCATGCTCCTGGCGCTCGCGGCGCCCACGGAGGGATCGATCACCGTCCTGGGCTCGGCGATGCCGCGCGCGGCGGCCCAGGTGCTCCCGCGGGTCGGTGCGCTCGTCGAGGGCCCCGGCTTCTACCCGTTTCTCTCCGGGGCCGCCAACCTGCGACGTTTCGACGCAGCCGAGCCGGGCACCTCCTCGCGCACTCGAGATACCCGAGCGAAGGAGGCGCTCGCTCGCGTCGGGCTCTCGGCCGCGGCCCGCAAGAAGGTCGGCTCGTACTCGCTCGGCATGAAGCAAAGACTCGGAATCGCCGTGGCCCTCCTTTCGCCCCGCGACCTGATCGTGCTCGACGAGCCGACGAATGGACTCGACCCGCAAGGGACCCGCGAGGTCCGCGCCCTTGTCCGTGGCCTCAACGAGGACGGCACGACGGTCCTCGTCTCCAGTCATCTCCTCGCCGAGATCGAGCAGCTCTGCACGCACGCCGCGGTGATGCGGACGGGCCGTCTCGTCGCGCAGGGCGGCCTCGACGACCTCCGTGGCAGCGCGGCGTCGGTCGAGTTGCTGACGCCCGATCCGCAGCGCGCCTCGGAGGAGCTCGTCCGCCAGGGCCTCGATCCGCGGACGGAGCCCGCCGCGCATCCGACCGATCCGCCGCGTGTCGTCGCCGCGCTGCCGCCGAGCATCGCGCCGGAGTCGCTCGTCGCCTCCCTCGTCGCCGCCGATGTTCGCGTGCGCGGCTTCGCGGTGCGCCATCCCTCCCTCGAGGAACGCTTCGTCGAACTCACCGGGGAGGGCTTCGATGTCGAAGGCTGAGCCGCTCGCACGTCGCCGCTCCGGATATGGCGCGCTCCTCGTCTCGGAGCTCGCGCTGCTGTTCCGGCGGCGCCGGACAGGGGCGCTCCTGGCGGCTCTCGCAGCGATCCCGATCCTGCTGGCCATCGCGGTGCGCCTCTCGGACAGCAGAGGCGGCCCCTCCTTCGTCGGCGAGATCGCCGGCAACGGGCTCTTCACGGGGTTCGCAGCGATCACCGTCGCCGTGCCGCTCTTCCTCCCGCTCACCGTCGGCGTGGTCGCCGGCGATGCGATCGCGGGGGAGGCATCGCTCGGCACGCTCCGATACCTCTTGGTGACTCCGGTGGGGCGCGTACGACTGCTCGTCGTCAAGTTCGTGGCGGCCGTCGCCTTCTGCCTTGCGGCGGCGATGACCGTGATGGTCGTCGGCATCCTGATCGGGCTGGCGCTGTTCCCCGCGGGGCCGGTGACGCTGCTCTCGGGAAGCACGATCCCGCTCGGCGACGCGATCGGGCGGGCGCTGGTCATCGCCGTGTATGCAGCGCTGTCGCTCGTCGGACTGGCCGCGATCGGGCTGTTCATCTCGACGCTGACCGACGTCCCCGTCGGGGCGATGGCCGCGACCGTCGTGGTCTCGATCGCGTCCCAGATCGTCGGCTCGCTCTCGCAGCTCGACGTGCTCCACCCGTTCCTTTTCAGCGATCGCTGGTTCGACTTCGCAGACCTGCTGCGGGACCCGATCGCGTGGAACTCGCTGGGCGAGAACGCACTCCTGCAACTCGCCTATGTCGCCGTCTTCGGATCCTTCGCGATCGCTCGCTTCACCTCACGCGACATTTTGGCGTAGGGGCGCCGGCCAAGGACGACGCCCCTACTCGACGGACGGCCCGTGTCAGCTCTGCGGAGCGATCTCGAAGCTGACCGACCCCGAGTCGTCGACCTGGGCGTCGAGCACCTTGTCGCCCAACGCGACGGAGGCGGCGATGTCGAGGAACACGCGCGCGCCGTCCTGCTCGACGATGGCATCGGTCGTCTCGGGCGCCGCAGCGACGGCGACGGCGAAGTTGCGGGCGTCGAGATCGGTGCCGCTGATGCGCAGCCCGCCCTCGACAGGGGTCTCGGTCTGTCCGGTGATGGTCTTGACGACGGTGCTGGCCGTGTCGGTGAGGGTGAGCATCGGGTCGTTCCTTCCGTCCGTGGTCGATGAGGTGGCCACGATGCCGAGATCCGTCCCACGACTCAAGGGCCGGGTGCGGACGTGGAGGCGATGCACACCTGGGCGCCCGGCCCCGAGCCCCCTGCCACACTGGCGGGATGCACACCGCCGACTCCTGCCCGTGCGGAAGCCGCCGCCACTACGCCGACTGCTGCCGTCCCGCCCACCTCGGCGAGGAGCCCTCGCCCACCGCGGAGCGTCTGATGCGCAGCCGCTACAGCGCCAACGTGCTCGGGAGCGCCGCCTACCTGCTCGCAAGCTGGCACCCCTCGACCCGGCCTCCTCGCATCGACCTCGATGACGACGTGCGGTGGCGGCGCCTCCAGATCGTCGACACGGCCGCGGGAGGAGAGGGTGACGTCGAGGGGCTCGTCGAGTTCCGCGCGTCGTATCGTTCTGCTGCGGGCGCCGGCCTGGTGCATGAGCGCAGCCGCTTCCTCCGCGAGGGCGGGCGGTGGCTCTACGTCGACGGCGAGATCCTGTCCGGCGGCGACTGAGGCTCCCTCCGCGGCCCTGCGCTCGCCCGTCCTACGCTGGGGGTATGAAGGATTTCCGCCGGGCGGACGACGCCTCCCGCTATGAGCTGCACCTCGACGGATCGCTCGTCGGCGTGCTCGACTACCGCGAGAACGCGGGCAGCGTCTCGCTCGTGCGCTCGTTCACCAGTCCGCCGTTCCGGGGCCGGGGGCTTGCAGGCGAGCTGGTGGCGTGGGCGGTCGACGACATCGAGCGCTCCGGTCGGGGGAGCGTCGTGCCGATGTGCTGGTACGTCGGCCAGTGGTTCGACCAGCATCCCGAGAAGGCGCACCTGCTCGCTCGGGACTGAGCGACTCACATCTCCTGGACCGCGCGGTCCGACTCCTCCACGATCGCCCGCATCGCGGCTTCCGCCGCCGTGCCCTCGCCCGCCGCGATCGCCTCCGCCACCGCTCGATGCAGCTGCACCGCGGCCGAGTCGGCCTCGCGCGGCATCAGAGCGTGTCGAGTGCGGCCGGCGAGCACTTCGGCGACCAGATCGGCGAGCTGGGCGAGCATCCGGTTTCCCGAGGCGGCGAGGAGCTCGCGGTGGAAGGCGGTGTCGGCCGCGAGATACGCGGCCTGGTCGGCGGCGCGGGAGTGCGCGGAGAGCACCTCGATCGCGGCCCTCAGCGCCTCGCGCTGCTCACTGCTCGCGTGCGTCGCGGCGAGCCGGGCCGCGAGGGGCTCGACTCCCAACCGCAGCTCGCTCAGTTGGTGGAGCTGATGCAGTCGGTCCGGTCCGTCGAGGCTCCACGCGACCACGCGCGCGTCGAGAGCGTTCCAGAGCTCGGGAGGCTGCACCCGGGTGCCCGCGCGTCGTCGCGAGGTCACGAGCCCCAGCGTCTCGAGCACGCGCACGGCCTCGCGCAGCACCGAGCGCGAGACTCCGCGGCGTTCTGCCCGCTCGTCGGCGCTGAAGGTGGTGCCCGGTGCCAGCTCGCCGTGAACGATCTGCGTGCCCAACTCGTCGAGCACGCTGTGGTGGAGCGAGGGCGTCGGCGAGGTCATGCGCTCATTATCCCGAGACGAGGCGGGGACTGCGGGGGTCGCGTCCCGCCTCTCCATCGGACATACTCGAAGCGCTCGCAGATTATGTCGGACAATTCGGGCCGTCCGTCGGCCGCCGGAACGATCAAGGAAGCTCATGCCGCCGTCCCTCTTCGCCGCGCTCGTCGCGGCCGACGCCCCCACGCCCCTCGCACCCCAGGGACAGCTCATCACCGCCGCCCTCCTCGGCATCGCCGTGATCGTCGTGCTGATCACGTGGCTCAAGGTGCATCCCTTCGTTGCGCTCCTCCTCGGGGCCCTCATGACCGGGCTCGTCGCCGGAGCCGCGCCGGCCGACGCGGTCAGCAGCTTCGCCTCGGGCTTCGGCAGCACGATGGGCGGGGTCGGCATCCTCATCGGCCTCGGTGCCATGTACGGCACGCTGCTGGCCGACTCGGGAGGGGCGGACCGCATCGTGGACACGCTCGTCGCCCGCTCGAGCACGCGCGCGCTCCCCTGGATGATGGGCGTCGTCGGCGCGCTGATCGGCCTGCCGATGTTCTTCGAAGTCGGTCTCGTCCTGCTGATTCCCGTCGTGATCCTCGTGGCCCGCCGCAGCGGCCTCCCGCTGATGAAGGTCGCCCTCCCCACGCTGGCCGGCCTCTCCGCCATGCACGGGCTCGTCCCACCGCACCCCGGACCACTGGTCGCCATCGACGCGCTCGGCGCCAACCTCGGAGTCACCCTCGCCTTCGGCGTGCTCGTCGCGATCCCGACCGTGGTCGTCGCCGGTCCGCTCTTCGGGCGCCTTGCGGCACGCTGGGTCCCCGTCGACATCCCGCCTCTGTTCGGTGGAGGAGCCGCTGAACCGCGTGAGCACCGGCCCGGCTTCGCGGCGGCCGTGGCGAGCATCCTGCTGCCGGTGGCGCTGATGCTCGGCAAGGCCGTCGCCGATATCGTCGCTCCGGGATCGACGTCCGTGGGCAAGGGCCTCCTCGACTTTCTGGGGACGCCGACGGTCGCTCTGACCGTCGCCCTCCTGGCCGGATTCCTCCTCCTCGGTCGCGGCGGGCGGATGGGCCGCTCCGAACTCCAGGCCTCGCTGTCGAGCTCGCTCCCGCCGATCGCAGGCATCCTCCTGATCGTCGGCGCGGGAGGAGGTTTCAAGCAGGTCCTCGTCGACACGGGGATCGGCCAGGTGGTCGCCCAGCTCGCCGAGGGCAGCGGAGCGTCCGCCCTCCTGCTCGCCTGGCTCGTGGCCGTTGTGATCCGCATCGCGACGGGCTCGGCGACCGTGGCGACGGTCACGGCGGCGGGCATCCTCCAGCCGTTGACCGCGACGATGGACGGGCCGATGGTGGCGCTCATGGTGCTCGCGATCGGCGCAGGGTCGGTGTTCCTCTCGCACGTGAACGACGCCGGATTCTGGCTCGTCAAGGAGTACCTCGGGCTCAGCATCGGGCAGACGCTCACGACCTGGACCGTCATGGAATGCCTGGTCTCGGTGACCGGACTCGCCGGGGTCCTCATCATCTCTGCGTTCGTCGGAGGATTCTGATGCCCGGTACGCCGACCGCTGTCCACGCCGTGGTGGTCATGGGAGTCTCGGGGAGCGGCAAGTCGACCGTCGCCTCGCTGCTCGCCCAGCGCCTGGGGTGGGACTTCCTCGAGGGCGACGAACTGCATCCCGCCGCGAACGTCGACAGGATGCGGGCGGGGGTGCCGCTCACGGATGAGGACCGCGCGCCGTGGCTCGCTGCGATCGCGCGCGCGGTCGACGAGCGGATCGCGTCCGGAGAGCGCGTCGTGGTGACGTGCTCGGCGCTGCGCCGTCGCTACCGCGATGTCCTCCGACGCGACGACCTCGTGTTCGCCCACCTGGCGGGGTCGCGCGAGAAGATCGGCGGCCGCCTCGCCGCGCGCACCGACCACTTCATGCCGACGACCCTGCTTGCCTCGCAGTTCGACGCTCTCGAGCCGCTCGGCGCCGATGAGGCGCACCTGACGGTCGACGTGGGGCGCTCGCCCGAGGAGGAGGCCGCCGAGATCGTGCGCCGTCTCGGACTCGAGCCGGTCGCCCCCTAGCCGAGCAGCTCCTCGATGGGAGTCGCCGAGAGGCCGAACGCCGCCGCGACCGCCTCGTTCACGACGCTGCCGCCGTGAGTGCTGAGCCCTGTCGCGAGGGCGGTGTCGGCAGCGAGCGCGCCCCTCCAGCCGCGGTCCGCGATCGCGGCGGCATAGGGGAGGGTCGCGTTGGTCAGTGCGCGCGTCGAGGTCTCGGGCACTGCGCCGGGCATGTTGGCCACGCAGTAGTAGACGCTGTCGTGCACCGCGAACACCGGGTCGTCATGGGTGGTGGGCCGCGATCCTTCGAAGCAGCCGCCCTGGTCGATCGCGATGTCGACGAGCACCGAGCCGGCCTTCATCGAGGCCACCATCTCGTCGGTGACGAGCTTGGGCGCCTTCGCGCCGGGGATCAACACCGAGCCGATCACGAGATCGGCGTCGGCGAGCTGCGCCGCGATCTCGTAGGCCGACGAGGCCCGGGTCTGGACCGCGCCGGCGAAACGGTTCTCGAGCTCCCGGAGACGGGGGAGGGACAGGTCGACGATCGTCACATCCGCGCCCATCCCGAGAGCATTCGCGGCGGCGTGCTCGCCCGCGACGCCTCCGCCGATCACGAGCACCTTGGCCTTGGGAGTGCCCGGCACCCCGCCGAGCAACGTGCCCCGACCTCCGGTCGCACTCATCAGATGGTAGGAGCCGACCGTGATCGAGAGTCGTCCGGCGACCTCGCTCATCGGCGAGAGCAGGGGCAGCTGGCGGTTGGGCAGCTGCACGGTCTCGTAGGCGATTGCCGTGGTGCCCGCGGCGAGGAGCGCCTCGGTGCAGGGACGCGAGGCGGCGAGGTGGAGGTAGGTGAAGAGGGTCTGCTCGGAGCGCAGGAGCGGATACTCGGCCTCGATGGGCTCCTTGACTTTCAGAACGAGCTCGGCCTCCTCCCAGACCTCCTCCGCGTGGGCCGCGATGCGGGCGCCCGCTGCTTCGAAGTCGTCGTCCGAGAGGCGCGAGCCGATCCCGGCTCCCGACTGCACCAGCACCTCGTGTCCGCGCCGGACGAGCTCGTGCACGCCGGCCGGAGTGGCGGCCACTCGGTTCTCGTTGTTCTTGATCTCGGTGGGGATCCCGACGCGCATGAGGCTCCTTCGCTGCGGCCCGCGGGCGGGCGGTGGGCGCCGATCCTGCGTCGGCCTTGCCTTTATCGTGCAAAGATCATGTTTCACGCGGGTGACATTCCGCAGGATCGCCGGAAAACGGCATCGATTCCGCAGGACTCACGGTGCAGGAGAGGAGCTGTCGCATGAGGCCGAAGGATCTGCATGAGCTCGACGGCCTCGACCCGGTCGACCGCACCCTGGTGCGTCTGCTTCGAGCGGATGCGCGTACTCCCAACAGCCGGCTCGCCGAGCGTGCAGGCATCGCGCCGTCGACGTGCGTCTCGCGCGTGCGCTCCCTCGTCGACAGAGGGATCATCACCGGGTTCACCGTCGAGCTCGATCCGGCGGCGCTCGGTCTTACTCTGCAGGCCCTCATCAGCGTCAACATCCGCGTGGGGCAGCGACAGGCGATCTCGAGGTTCGCGGAGGAAGTCCGCGCGTTGCCCGAGGTCGTGCAGCTGTTCTTCCTCGGCGGATCCGAGGACTTCATCGTGCACGTCGCGGTGCGCGACTCGAACGACGTGCGCGACTTCGTGGTGTCGAATCTCTCCGCGCATCCGGCGGTCGCCTCCACGCGCACGAGCCTCGTCTTCGACCACCACCGCAAGGGTCCGGCGGTTCCCGACTAGCTCGGCGTCGTCGCTCGTCGGCTCAGTGCGCCCCCGGGTTCACATCGCCGCCGCCGCGCTGGGTGAGTCCCGGGATGCGTCGCGCGAGGCCGGGGATCGCCTCCTCGGAGATCGCGATCCGGGTGTCCCGCAGCCGCTGTCGGAGCAGGGCTTCGACGTCCTCCTCGGGTCGCAGCTCCGCGTCTGCGGCGACCTGCAGCAGCACGCCGCGCAGTTTCTCGTCGAGAGCCGCGTCATCGCTGCCGTGTTGGATCGGGTGGTCCTGGAATGCGTCGGTCATGCCTCCATGCTGACAGCACGGGTGCTCGCTCGAGAGTGCTTGCGTCCTGCCGCCGCTCGGGGCAGGGCGGGCCGACGTGTGAGCGGTGCAGGATGGAAGGCATGCCGTTCACTCGCGCCGAGCTCGCGTCGTTCCAGGGCCGTACGGTCGAGGACCTCCTCGGCGAGGAGGTGCGCCTGCTGTTCGTCGGCATCAACCCGGGCCTGTGGACGGCAGCCACCGGCGCCCACTTCGCGCATCCCGGCAACCGCTTCTACCCCGCGCTCGCCGCAGCCGGCATCCTCGAGCGTCCGCTGCGCGTGTCGGAGGGGATGAGCGAGGCCGACCGACGTGCCCTTCTGGACCGTGGGATCGGGATCACGAACCTCGCACAGCGGGCATCGGCCCGTGCAGACGAGCTGACCGCGGAGGAGCTGCGGGCCGGCGCGGAGCGACTCGTTCGCACGGTCGAGCGGGTGCGTCCCGCTGCTGTCGCCCTCGTCGGGATCACCGCGTACCGTGTGGCGTTCGGTCGCCGTCGGGCGACGCAGGGCCGGCAGGAGGAAGACATCGCCGGCGTCCCCCTCTGGGTGCTGCCGAACCCCAGCGGGCTCAATGCGCACGACACGATCGCCTCTCTCGGACGCGCCTACCGCGAACCCGCGATCGCGGCGGGCATCGTCGTGCCCGATCCGCGGAACGAGACCCAGGAATAGCCGACGACCCTCGGAGGTTGCAGAAGTCCATGAGTATGCATGAAATAATGTTCGGGGTCGACACGTTCGGCGACGTCACGGCCGACGCCGACGGGGCACGGCGCTCGCACGCTCAGGTGCTGCGCGACGTGGTCGAGGAAGGGGTCCTCGCGGACGCGGTCGGCATCGACTTCTTCGGCGTCGGCGAGCACCACCGTGCCGACTTCGCGGTCAGCGCGCCGGACGTCGTGCTCGCCGCGATCGCTGCTCGCACCGAGCGCATCCGGCTCGGCTCCGCAGTGACCGTGCTCTCCTCCGACGACCCGGTGCGCGTCTATCAGCGCTTCGCCACCCTCGACGGCATCTCGGGAGGACGCGCGGAAGTCATCCTCGGTCGCGGTTCCTTCACGGAGTCGTTCCCCCTCTTCGGCTACGACCTCTCGCAGTACGAGCTGCTGTTCGAGGAGAAGCTCGACCTCTTCCACGCGCTCGTCCAGGGAGGTCCCGTCACCTGGCAGGGCACCACTCGGCCGGCTCTGAACGAGCAGAGCGTCTACCCGACCATCGAGAACGGCCGCCTCCGCACCTGGATCGGCGTGGGAGGCAGTCCCGAGTCGGTCGTCCGCGCCGCGCGCTACGGCTTCCCGTTGGTCCTCGCGATCATCGGAGGCTCGCCCGCCCGGTTCCGCCCCTACGTCGACCTGTTCGGCCGGGCCCTCGATCAGCTCGAACAGCCCCACCTCCCCGTCGCCGTGCACTCGCCGGGTTTCATCGCCGAGACCGATGAGGAGGCGCGCGAGCTCTACTTCCCCCACCACCGCGCGATGATGGACGTCATCGGCCGCGAGCGCGGCTGGGCGCCCATGACCCGTGAGCATTTCGAGGCGGAGGCAGGCCCCGAGGGCGCGATCCACCTCGGCTCACCGGAGACGGTCGCCCGCAAGATCGCGAGCACCGTCTCCGCGCTCGGTATCGACCGCTTCGATCTCAAGTACAGCGCCGGGACGCTCCCGCACGACGCGATCATGCGCAACATCCAGCTGTACGGGACGCGCGTCATCCCCCGAGTGCGCGAGCTCCTCGCCCGGGGCTGACCCGCTCCCACCGGCCGCCGGGCGCTCTCACCGCGGGCGCTCGGCCCTCGCCGATACAGTGGAGGTCCTGCCTCTCGACGACTCCGGAAGCCCATGCCCGACAGCCACGCCGCCCGCACCCCCTACGAGGTGCTCGGCATCGCCGCCACAGCGTCCGACGAGGACCTGCGCCGTGCCTATCGCCGCCGCCTCCGCGAGACCCATCCCGACACGGGAGGCGACGCCGCCGCGTTCCACGCGGTGCAACTCGCGTGGGAGCGCATCGGCAGTGCCTCTGCCCGCGGTGACTACGACCGGGGTGCGCCGGCGCCGGGAGGCTCCTCGGGAGCTCCGTTCACGGGCTCGCCCCGACCGCACACGACATCGGCGGTGCGTGCCCGCTCATACGGGCATCCGGGAGGCGCGGCGCGCGAGTACTACCTTCGGCTTGTCCGCGAGTGGCTGGGCCGGGGAGTCGAGGTTGCCGATCCTTTCGACCCCGCCCTGGTCCGCTCCGCGCCGCGCGAGATCCGAGCCTGGCTCGCCAAGGCGCAGGCCGAGGAGGCGACGGCGGCGCTCGTCGGCTCGCTCGGCATCGCCTACACGATCTGGAACGACGTCGCCGTCGGCGACGGCGGGCTGAAGATCGACCACCTCGTGTTGGGCCCGGCCGGCCTTCTCGCGCTCACCTCTGCCGACTGGGGCGAGGAGGTCCGATTGCGCAAGGGCGAGCTCGAAGGCCCCGGCCTCGCCGAGGACGACAAGCCGCTGGCCTCGCTCACCCGTGCCGCGCGACGGCTCGGCCGCGAGCTGGGCGTCCGCTTCTCGGCGAGCGTCGTCGTCGTCCCGGACGATGCGCTCGAACGGCCCTTCGAGCAGGTGGAGCGCGGCCGGCATCAGGGCGCGGTCGTCGTGCGCCGCTCCCTCCTGCCACAGCTCCTGCGATCGGGAGCCGATCCTCGCGTCGGGGGCTACGGCGAGTCGTTCGAGGTGCGGACCCGCGTGCAGAACCGCGTCCGCTTCGTGTGAGGCGCGCATTACAGGTAAGCAACGTCCGTGGTACTTTCATGCCATGTCATCAACTACGGCAGATTTCCGAGCGCTCGTGCACTTCGAGACCGAGCTGTGGAACGAGGTCGAACGGCGGTTGCGCGTGGTCGACGGCGCGGTGTCCCTCGGTCGTCAGCGCATCCTCGAGCTGGCTACTGCCGATGGCTCGACGCGGGTACAGGACGTCGCGGACGAGCTGCTCATCACCGTGGGTGCGGCCAGTCGCCTGACCGACCGGCTCGAAGCCGACGGCCTCGTGGTCCGCGCTCCGCATCCGACGGATCGGCGCGGGTCGGCCATCGTGCCCACGGACAGCGGCCGGCAGGCTCTGGCGATCACGACGCCTGCGATCGATGCCGCGCTCGAGGGCATTCTCGGCGCCGACGGTGCCGCGGCCCTCGCCGCCATCGCCGCGCTCCTCCCGAACGCCGCCGCCTCCACGAGGGCGACGCGATGACGGCCACGATGCGCGCCGTCCTGCTCGAAGAGTTCGGCGGCCCAGAGGTCCTCCAGCTCCGCGAGGTCCCGATGCCCGCCGCCACGCCCGGGCAGGTGCTCGTCCGCGTCGAGGCGTTCGGCCTCAACCGCTCCGAGCTGCACTTCCGGCGCGGGGTGGGATCCTTCGGCTCCCTGCCGCGCATCCCGGGAATCGGGGCGACCGGCACCGTGGTCGACGCTCCCGGAGGCGAGTTCGAGTCGGGCCAGCAGGTCGCCGCCCTCATGGGCGGCATGGGCCGCACGATTGACGGCGGCTACGCCGAGTACACCCTCGTCCCCGCAACCAGTGTCATCCCCTTCACCAGCGGCCTCGAGTGGGCGACTCTCGGCGCGATCCCCGAGATGCTCCAGACCGCCCACGGCTCCCTCACGACCGGCATCGACGCCCTGCCGGGCGACACGATCCTCATCCGCGGCGGAACCTCCTCCGTGGGCCTGGCCCTCGCCGTCCTCGCGAAGCAGCGCGGCATGACCGTGTACGCGACCACCCGCTCCGCGGCGAAGACTGCCGCGCTCGAACGAGTCGGAGTGGACCGGGTGTTCCTCGACACCGGTGATATCGCGGACGCGGTGCGCGCCGCGTCGCCGGGCGGCGTCGACGGGGCCGTCGAGCTCGTCGGAACGAACACGCTACGCGACACCCTGCGCGCGACCCGCGTGCACGGCACCGTCTCCTTCACCGGGATGCTGTCGGACATCTGGACCGTCCCCGACTGGTACCCCATGGACTTCATCCCCAACGGCGTCCGCCTCACGGCCTACTCCGGCGACGCGAGCGACCTGCCCGCGCCTGTGCTTCAGGAGTTCATCGACGCGGTGCAGGCAGGCACGGCGACCGTGCCGATGGGCGGCACCTACGCCCTCGAGGACATCGCCGACGCGCACCGCGACATGGAGTCCGGCGCCGTCACTGGGAAGCTCGTCGTCATCACCCGCTGACCCGCACACCTGACCGGCCGCGGAGGCTTCGTCGCGACCTTCCTGGAGCGAACGAGCAGGAGCTTGCCGTTCGTCCCGACGCCGTCGTCGACGAGATGCACGTCGTAGTCGTCCTCGCGCCGCCCCGGTTCGACGAGCGCACCCCTCTGCGGGTGATCGTCGATGACGAGGATCCGCGCCATCAGACCGCGCCGGAGGTGCCGAGCAGCGATCCGATCAGGAACGTCACAGCGAGGGCCAGAGCACCGCCGACGACGATGCGGATCATCGGGCGAAGGACAGGGCTGCCGCCGATGCGAGCGCTGAGAAAGCCGGTCGCGGCAAGGGCGATCAGCACGACGGCGAAGGTCACGGGGACCCTCAGGTCCGCCGGTGGGAGCAGGATCGCCAGCAGGGGGAGCGCGGCCCCGAGGAAGAACGCCAGAGCTGAAGCACCGGCCGCCGTCAGCGGGCTGGCGACCGCTTCCTCGTTCAATCCCAGCTCCGCCTCGAGGTGCGCCGTCAGAGCATCGTTGTCGGTCAGCTCCCGGGCGACCTGCCGCGCCGTCTCCCGGCTCAGACCGCGCGCCTCATACAGTTGGGCGAGCTCCTCGAGTTCACCGGCAGGATCGTCCGCGAGCTCGGCGCGCTCCTTCGCGATCAGCGTTCGCTGGCTGTCGCTCTGGCTGCTTACCGACACGTACTCGCCCAGCGCCATCGAGATCGCTCCCCCTACGAGACCTGCGACACCCGCCGTGAGAATCGGAGCGGTCGCCGTCGTCGCGCCGGCGACGCCCACGACGAGAGCCGCGACCGAGACGATGCCGTCGTTCGCTCCGAGCACGCCCGCCCGCAACCAGTTCAACCGGCCCGAGATCGCGCCGTCGTGCGGCTCCGCTCGTGGGGAAGAAGGCGCAGACGCAGACACGGTTGACATGAGGGCCATGCAAGCACCGCCGTCTGGCGAGCGCTAGGCAGGAGAGGCTGCCCAACCCCGGGCTTCGTCGTGAACACGGCTGATCCTTCGCTGCGAACGCACCTGCCCGCCGCTCGGACGCCGTGAGCTCGGCTGCTCCGGGTGGCTGGGGCGCACCAGCCAGCCGGTCGTCCGCCCTCGCGGGAGCCTTCGCTGAAGGACGCGGCGTCGTTGGCGCTGGCAGAACACGTACTCTCGATCAGTGATCGCTCGTCAGTCTGGCTCTGGTTGTCCTCTCGTCGCCGTGCATGGGTTCGGCGTCGACCACCGCATCATGCTTCCTCTGGAGCAGATGACGGAGCACGCACCGTGGCGGCGCGTGTATCTGGATCTGCCCTGGGCGGAGGGGGTAGCTGGGCGGTCGACTGCGTCGAGCGCCCACGAGGTTGCGGTGGGCGTGCTCGCCGAGATCGACGAGCACCTGGGAGACGAACCCTTCGCGATCATCGGGAGCTCCTTCGGAGGCATGATCGCCCGGTACGTCGCCCACGAGCGCCGGGAACGGGTGCTGGGGCTCGCGACTCTCGCCAGTGTGGTGGAGCCGGTGCACGTGGATCGGGATCTTCCAGCCCGCACAATCGTCTCCAGCGAGGCGGGAGTTCTCGAACGAGCTGGCGACGCCCGAGCAGCGTTCGAGGAGGTCAGCGTCATCCAGGACGCCGCCGCGTTCGCCGCGTTCGAGCGATATGTGCTGCCCGGCATCCGAGGCGCTGACACGACGGTGATGGACCGCATCAGCGCTGACTACGCGCTCCCGGCCTTGCCGGAGCTCGAGCATCCTGAGGCCTTCACCGCACCGACGCTGCACGTGTTCGGACGACAGGACGATGTCGTGGGCTACGAGGACGGTTTGCGTCTTCGCGATCACTACCCGCGCGGGAGTTTTGTCGTGCTCGACGGCGCAGGCCACAACGTCCACCTCGAACAACCCGAGGTCACCGGTGCTGTGATCCGCGACTGGCTGAACCGCATCGGGTCACGGAGCTCTCGGTAGGCCAGCGGCTCAGATCTCCTCATTCCACCGGCCACGCGAGCGGGAGAAAGACGTCGATCGACATCGAGGTCGTGGCCGCGCGGATGTCTAGCCGTGCCTCCGTGCCGGGACAAGGGGCTATCCGCCGCGGGTCGTCGGCGCTCAGCATGAGGGCGTGCCTCCGGGCACGTCACGACGAGTGGAATGAGGACGGACGATGGTGCGATTCGGCTACACCCTGATGACCGAGCAGAGCGGACCCAAGCAGCTGGTGGGCTACGCGGTCGATGCCGAGAGGCTCGGCTTCGAGTTCGCCGTCTCGAGCGACCACTACTCCCCGTGGCTGACCGAGCAGGGGCACGCCTCCTATGCCTGGACCCTTCTGGGTGCCGTGGCACAGGCGACGTCGACCATCGACCTGATGACCTATGTCACCGCACCGACGATCCGCTACCATCCGGCCGTCGTCGCGCAGAAGGCGGCAACCCTCGCGATCCTCTCGGACGACCGCTTCACCCTCGGCCTGGGTTCGGGCGAGAACCTGAACGAGCACGTGGTCGGCGAGGGCTGGCCCTCGGTCGCCGTCCGCCAGGACATGCTCGAGGAGGCGGTGCACCTCATCCGCGAGCTCCACACGGGCGAGCTCGTGACCTGGGAGGGCGACTACTTCCGCGTCGACTCTGCCCGCATCTGGGACCTCCCCGAAAAGCCCGTGCAGATAGGCCTGGCCGTCTCGGGCGACAAGTCGATCCAGCGCTTCGCACCGCTGGGCGATCACCTGATCACCACGGAGCCTGACGCCGAGCTGATCTCGCAGTGGACCGCGGCTCGAGGGATCGACGCCGCCCCGTCCCGTTCGATCGGGCAGATTCCGATCTGCTGGGCGCCCGACAAGGAGCAGGCGGTGACCCTCGCCCACGAGCAGTTCCGCTGGTTCGCGGGAGGATGGTCGGTCAACGCGGATCTGCCGACTCCCGCCGGGTTCGCGGGTGCCAGCCAGTTCGTCCGGCCGGAGGACGTCGCCGAGCAGATCGCCTGCGGTCCCGACCTCGACGACCTCGCGCAGAGCGTCGTCCCCTACATCGAGGCCGGCTTCACCGACATCGCCCTCGTCCAGGTCGGCGACGAGCTCCAGCAGCGCTTCCTCGACGAGGCGGCGGAGGGGCTCCTCGAGCGCCTGCGCGCCCTCGCCCCCTGAGATCGTGATCCGGGAGGCGGTGAGTCAGAATCCGCGGAGGCGTTCGATCTCGCGGCGATCGCGCTTGGTCGGGCGCCCGGCGCCACGGTCGCGGACGATGACGGCGGGAGCCTCCTCGCGCGCGGGAGGCGGAGGGGTACGGTCCTCGACGCATTCGGCGGCGACCGGCGCGCCCACACGCTTCACGACGAGTCCGCGCACGACGAGCTCACGGTCGACGCCGGCGATCCGGGCACGCACCTCGTCGCCGACCCGCACGGTCTGCGCGGCCTTCGCGCGCTCGCCGTTCACCCGGACATGGCCGGCCCGCGCTGCGGCGGTCGCCGCCGACCGTGTCTTGTACACCCGCACGGCCCACAGCCACGCATCCACCCGCACGGAGCCGGTCACCGGAATCTGCATCCGTCCAGTGTACGAAGCGGCCCCGCCGCACCGACCATGCGGTCCGCTCGGACCGCCGACCCGGAGGCTCCCATGAACCGAGACGACGACATCACCGGGGGAGCCGCGCGCGGCGACTCCCTCCGCAACAACGACGACGAGGGGATGGTCGCCTCGAACGACTCCCTCGGCGCCGCAGGCACCCCCGCCGACGTGGGTATGAGCACCGTGAGCGGCGAGGGCACGGGCGTGGCGACGCGCGGCGCTCCTCCGCAGAGCGGGTCACCGTCGGAGCTGCGACCGACGGGCTTCGAGCACGGAGGCGTCGAGTTCGTCCTTCTGCCCTCGGGTCACGAGGAATGGCAGATCGAGCGTCCCGACGGTCGAGTCGTCGGTGTGCTCGCGGTCATCTCGCACGCGGGAGAGGAGTCAGAGGCGGTCTTCGTGTCCCGACGTGTCGGCTCGGAGGAGGCTCTCGCCGAGGGGACCGACTGGCGCGGCATCGTCTCGGCTGTCATCAACGACGAGGCGGCCGATCAGCGCGAGCCGGTGCAGCTGGATCCGACCGTTCAGCACGTGCGGGGCGGCCTGATCTCGCGCGGTCCGGCCGACGTCGACGGCCTCTCTTGAAGGCAGGCCCGCCCCGGACCAGCGCGCCGGGAGCGCCGCGTCGATCCGGGCGGACAGGTGTGGCATCGACGCGGCGGTCGACTCCGTCGACGGCGCGGACCGGTGCGGCGTCGCGTGCGCTCGAGACCAGCCACGCCGGTCGGCCGATCCTCGCCCTCCGCTCCGCGGGCCAGGATCGTCTTCACCATCGCTTCCGGCACGCGCGGATGCCGGGTGACGGCCGTGTCGACCGCCTCCCGCCAGGCAGAGCGGTCGGGCGAGGGCAGGTCTAGGAACCGCGCCGAGCGGTCGACGTGCGCGCGAGCGCCATCGTGAGGAGTGTTCCGAGGAGGGAGCCGAGTCCGTTCGAGCACAGATCGCGGACGTCGGCCACGCGGGTGGGCAGCCAGAGCAGCTGTGCCGTCTCGACTGCGGCCGACACTGCGAGCCCGATCAGCGCCGCCGTCGGCCGGTAGCGTCGGGGAAGTTGTGCCGCGACGAGCGCCCCGAGCGGCACGAACAGCAGCACGTTGGCGGTGAACTCGGCCACCTCGACATCGAACCATCCTGTGAGGGGCGTCGAGCCGAGGAAGGCGATGATGGCGAGGACGACGTCGTTGGGCTGACCGGCGGGGTATGGCGCGGGGAGCAGGGTTATCAGCGCGATCACCGCCAGCCAGGCGAGCGTCGCGAGGGGCAGTGCTCTCGAGCGCATCGTCCGATTCTGCCAGTCGCCCGCACGTCGGGTGCGCCATCGCCCATGTGGGAGGCTGGGGGTATGACCAGTGACAGCGGCGACGGCGCCGCCCTCCCGCGTCATCCCTACGACGCCGCGCTCGGCGATGGGTGGGTCGAGGTCGGTGGCGGCCGCCGGTTCTGGGGGCGTTTCGGTGCTGCCGGGCTGCTGCTGCGCGATCCTTCCGGCCGTGTGCTCCTTCAGCATCGCGTCGGCTGGAGCCACTTCGGCGACACCTGGGGGCTGCCGGGAGGCGCGCGCCATCCGGAGGAATCGGCGTTCGAGGCCGCGCTACGCGAGTCGGCCGAGGAGGCGGGAGTCCCGGCGGTGCTCGTCGTCCCGATCCTCTCGAGCGTCGTCGCGATCGGCCCCTGGAGCTACACCACGGTGCTCGCCCGATCGCGTGAGCACTTCGAGCCTCGCATCGGCGACGCCGAGAGTCGTGAGTTGCGCTGGGTCCGCCCGGAGGCGGTCGCCGAACTGCCCCTGCACCCCGGCTTCGCCGCCGCGTGGCCTGCGCTCCGGCTGGCCGACTCCGCCCTCCCCGTCCTTGTCGTCGACGCGGCGAACGTCGTCGGATCCCGCCCCGACGGCTGGTGGCGCGATCGCGCCGGGGCCGCTGAACGCCTCCTGCGGGCCGTCACTGCGCTCGCCCGGGCCGGTGTTGCAGGCCATGCCCTCGGCATCGACGCCGAGACGGTGTGGCCGAGCATCGTCGTCGTCCTCGAGGGTGCAGCACGGCCCGCGGCGGCCACGGCGGAACCCGACTCGAGGGTGCGGATCGAATCGGCCGAGGGCTCGGGGGACGACGCGATCCTGGCGCTCGTCTCCTCTCTCGACGGGCCGGCGACGGTGGCGACCGCCGACCGCGGGCTGATCGCTCGTGTCGAGGCGCTGGGCGCCTCCGTGCTCGGACCGATGGCGCTGCTGAGCCTGCTCGACGCGGCGGCCGACGGGGAATAGCGCCGATCGTGCAGGGGTTGGACTCGTCATGGCTACGACCACGATGACTCTCGACTCCCACGACCAGACCGTCTCGGACGGCATCGTCCTGATCGACTTCTGGGCCGCCTGGTGCGGCCCATGCCGTCAGTTCGCCCCGGTCTTCGAGGCCTCCAGCGAGAAGAACTCCGACATCACCTTCGCGAAGGTCGACACGGAGGATCAGCAGCAGCTGGCCGCGAGCTACGGCATCTCGTCCATCCCGACCCTCGTCGTCTACCGCGACGGCATCCCGCTGATGGCCCAGCCCGGCGCACTGCCCGCCCCCGCGCTCGACACTCTGATCGAGCAGGTCCGGGGCCTCGACATGGCCGAGGTGCGCCGCCAGTACGAGGAGGCGAAAGCCGCGCAGGAGGCGGATGCGGCTCCGCAGGCCTGATCCGCTCGACCGTGACAGAACCCCCGGCAGCCGCGAGGTCACCGGGGGTTCCGTCGTTCTCGGGCGGGGAGGACTAGCCCGTGTTCTGCAGACCCGCCGCGACACCGTTGACGGCGAGGAGAAGCAGCCGCTGGTTCTGCTCGGTCCCCGAGCCGCCGGGGTCGGTGCGCAGCGCGCGCAGGGCGCGCAACTGCAGCAGCGAGAGCGCGTTGACGTAGGGGGTGCGCAGGCGCACGGCCCGACCGAGCACGCGGTGGCCCGTGAGGAGGCTCTCCTCGCCCGTGATCGAGAGCACCCAGCGCCGCGTCAGCTCCATCTCGTCGAGCACGAGGCCCGCGAGGTCCTCGCGGGAGTCGAGCGCCAGGTACCGGCGGGCGATGCCCTCGTCGGTCTTCGCGAGCGACATCTCGACGTTGTCGATCATCGTCGTGAACAGCGGCCACGAGGCGTAAGCCGACCGCAGCAGCTCCAGGTCGCCGACGGCCTCCAGCGCGGTGCCGAGACCGAACCATCCCGTGAGGTTGACGCGGGCCTGCGTCCACGCGAAGACCCAGGGGATGGCGCGGAGATCCTCCAACGACTCGACCGAGAGGCCGCGCCGGGCCGGGCGCGAGCCGAGTGCGAGAAGACCCACCTCCTCTTGCGGGGTGACGCGGGCGAACCAGGGCGCGAAGCCGTCGGCCTTGACGAGCTCGAAGAAGCGGCGGCGCGACTCGCGGTCCATCGTTGCGGCGACCTCGGCGAACCGCTCGGCGGCTCCCGCGTTGCGCTCGCCGACCGCGGGAGAGGACGCGAGCAGCGTCGCCCCCGCCACTTGCTCGATGTGCCGGGTGGCGATGTCCGGGTTGCCGTAGCGGGCGAAGATGACCTCGCCCTGCTCGGTGAGCTTGAAGCGGCCGTCCACCGATCCCGGCGGCTGGGCGAGGACGGCGCGGTTCGCCGGTCCGCCGCCGCGGCCGAGGGCGCCGCCGCGTCCGTGGAAGAGGGTGAGGATGATGCCTTCCGCCTCCGCCCACGCCGCAATGCGTGCCTGCGCGTCGTAGAGCGCGAGCGTTGCCGAGACGGGTCCGACGTCCTTCGACGAGTCGGAGTAGCCGAGCATCACCTCGAGACGGTTGCCGGTCGCCTCCAGGCGGGCCTGCACCTGGGGGAGGCGGATCATCTCGGCGAGGATGTCGGTCGACGCGTCGAGGTCGGCGAAGGTCTCGAACAGCGGGATCGCATCGATGATCGGCGGCGCACCGTCGGTCGCCGCCTCGGCGAGCTCGAAGACGGTGCGCAGGTCGTCGGCCGACTGGGTGAACGAGACGATGTAGCGTCGCGCGGCGGCTGTGCCGAAGCGTTCCTGCACGGCCGCGATGGTCCGGAACACCGAGAGCACTTCGAGGCTGCGCTCGTCGAGCTCGCCTCCCGCCCTGATCGCCGCGATCGTCTCGCGGTGCACCTTCGAGTGCTGGCGCACCTCGATCTCGGCGAGATGGAAGCCGAAGGTCTCGAGCTGCCACACGAAGTCCTGCAGGTCGCCGTACGCGGCGCGGACGTCACCGGCCGCGACCAGCGACTCCTGGAGCGTGCGCAGCTCGCCCAGCAGCTCGCTCGCGGAGGAGTAGGCCAGGGCACCTCCCGACCGGGTCGCCGCGAGCCGGTCGGCCGCGAACAGGAGCACGCGGCGGTGCGCCTCATTGGGCGAGCGCTCGGCGATCTCGGCGGTCAGCTCGGGTGCGCGTTCGGTGCAGGCGGCCCAGAGCGCCTCGACGGCCGCGGACGGGGGAGTCGTCGCACCGTCGAGCGTCAGAGCGCGTCCGACGCGGCGGGCGACGCGCTCGAGCCCGATGAGCACGTGCTCGGAGGCGATCGCCACCGCCTCCAGCGTGGTCTCGGCGGTGACGAAGGGGTTGCCGTCGCGGTCGCCGCCGATCCAGGTGCCCAGGCGCACGAAGGCGGGGGCTCGTGGCGCCCGCGTGCCGGAGGCGTCGCCGAGGAGCGCGTCGTCGAGCCGGCGGTAGACCCGCGGCAGCACCGAGAACAGCGACTCGTCGAAGACGCTCATCGCGGTGCGCACCTCGTCGAGCGGGGTCGGCTTCGACTCGCGCAGCGGCGCCGTGCGCCACAGGGTGTCGACCTCGGCGAGCAGGCGGCGACGGATCTCGACGAGGACGACTCCTCCCATGCGCGGATCGTCGCGCTGCTCGAGGAGGTCGCTGATGCGTCGGATAGTGGAGGCCACCGCGCGGCGGCGGGCCTCGGTGGGGTGCGCCGTGAGCACGGGACGGAACTCGAGTCGCGAGAGACGCTCGAACGCCTCGTCCTCGCCCAGCTCCTCGGTGAGCCGGCGCATCGACGCGGTGATCGAGTCCTCCGGCGACTGCGCTCCCGCGTCGGCCTCGCGGCGGCGGAGGACACGCACGCGATGGAACTCTTCGGCCACGTTCACGAGGTGGAAGTAGCAGGTGAAGGCCCGTGCCACCTCCTCGGCGCGCTCGAGGGAGAGGGAGGCGACGAACTGCTCCGCCTCGGCCATCTCCTCCGAGCGACCGCTGTCGTAGGCGCTGATCGTCAGCGCGCGGAGGCGCTCGACGTCGTCGTAGAGCGACGGGTCTCCCGACTCGCGCAGCACTTGGCCGAGGAGCTCGCCCAGCAGGTGCACGTCGCCGCGGATGCGGTCATCGAGCACGAGGGCGGTCGTCCCGTCGGCGGAGCCGGTGGAGGCGGTGGTGGAGGCGGGTGCTGCGGTCGCGGCGGACGCGTCGGAGAACGGAGGCACGGGAGAGACCTTAGCGGCGGCGCGTCTCGTGCGGATGACGCGCACGTCACGATCGCGGCCACCGTGACGGGGCGGGTTCCCTCGATCGGGGCAAAGCACCTCGTCTCGAAGGCGGAGCTGGAATGATCGAGGGGTGACTTCGACCCCTCAGCCTCCCGCCCCCGCCGTCCAGTCCGAGCAAGCGGCCCCGCACGTGGTCGTCCTTTTCGGCGCCGTCGGCGACCTGGCCCGTCGCAAGCTCATTCCGGGGATGGCGCATCTCGCTCTTTCCTCGCTCGCTCCCGATCTGCAGATCGTGGGCACCTCGCTCGAGGAGCACGACGACGAGTCGTTCCGTGCCTTCGCCAAGCTCGCCTATGACGAGTTCGGCAGCCGTTCGCTCACGTCCGCGCAGTGGGACGAGTTCGCCTCGAAGCTGCGCTACGTCCCGCAGTCCGCCGGCCCGCGGGCGCTCGCGCGCGCCGTCACAGAGGCGGAGAAGGTGCTCGGACCGGACGTCAGCCGCCTGCACTACCTCAGCGTGCCGCCCAAGGCGGCGCTCTCGGTCGTGCGCATGCTCGCCGAGGCGGGGCTCGTCGAACGGTCGCGCATCATCATGGAGAAGCCCTTCGGCGTCGACCTCGAGAGCGCCGTGGTGCTCAACGCCGAGCTCCACGAGACCTTCAGCGAGGAGCAGATCTTCCGGATCGACCATTTCCTCGGCAAGGAGCCGGCGCAGAACATCCTCGCCTTCCGCTTCGCGAACGGCCTGTTCGAGCCGATCTGGAACCGCAATTTCATCGACCACGTCCAGATCGACATCCCCGAACGTCTCACGCTCGATCGTCGCGCCGAGTTCTACGAGTCGACCGGCGCCTACAAGGACATGGTCGTCACCCACCTCTTCCAGGTGCTCGCCTTCATGGCGATGGAGCCGCCCACGGCGCTCGAGCCGCAGGCCATCAGCGAGGAGAAGAACAAGGTCTTCCGCTCGATGCGTCCGCTCAACCCCGAGAACGTGGTGCGCGGCCAGTACATCGGCTATCGCGAGGAGCCGGGCGTCGCCGCCGACTCCGAGACAGACACCTTCGTCGCCCTCAAGTGCGAGATCGACAACTGGCGCTGGGCGGGAGTGCCGTTCTACCTCCGCACCGGCAAGCGCATGGCGGAGGGGCAGCGCATCATCTCGATCGCGTTCCGCGAGCCTCCGAAGAGCATGTTCCCGCAGGGCTCGGGAGTCGGCGCGCACGGCCCCGACCACCTCACCTTCGACCTTGCCGACGCCTCGAAGGTCTCGCTGTCGTTCTACGGCAAGCGCCCCGGACCGGGCATGCGTCTGGACAAGCTCAGCATGCAGTTCGCGCTGCAAGAGACCGATCGCGCGGGCGACGCCCTCGAGGCGTATGAGCGCCTCATCCTCGACGCCATGCGCGGCGACCACACCCTCTTCACCACGGCCGAGGGCATCGAGCGCCTCTGGGAGGTGTCCGCGCCGCTCCTGCAGGACCCGCCTCCCGTTCGCCTGTACGCGCCGGGCTCGTGGGGTCCCAACGCGATCCACCAGCTGATCGCGCCGCACGCGTGGCGCCTCCCGTTCGAGCGCGTCTGGCGCGACAAGCGCTGAGGCGACGATCGTGGTGCGGAGGCTGCGCGTGAAGCGCACGGGCGAGGACCGGATCTGGACGGTGCCGAACGTCCTGAGCATGGTGCGTCTGGCGCTCGTGCCGATGTTCCTCGTGCTCGTCGTGAGCGGCGAGGATGCCCTGGCACTGCTGACCCTGGTCGCCTCGAGCCTCACCGACTACCTCGACGGCTGGATCGCGCGCCGCTTCGACCAGATGACGCGCCTGGGCCGCCTCCTCGACCCGGCCGCCGATCGCCTGTACATCTTCGCCACGGTCCTCGGGCTCGCCTCCCGCGGTCTCGTCCCCTGGTGGCTGGTGGCCGTGCTGCTCGCGCGCGACCTCCTGCTGATCGTTCTCGCGGTGATCCTGGCCAACCACGGCTACGGCCCGCTTCCCGTCCACCACCTGGGAAAATTCGCGACGTTCTGCCTCTTCTACGCCCTCCCGCTCATCATGCTGGGCCAGGCCTTCCCCGATCTCGCGCCAGGCTCCCTCCCGCTCGCGTGGGCGTTCGCGCTGTGGGGGGCGTTCCTCTACTGGTGGGCGGGGATCGTCTATGCGATCCAAACCCGTCACCTCGTCCTGGGGGTTCGAGGAGGCGAACGGTCGTCCGGAGTGGGTCACGATTCGGATACGCTGGGCCGGTAGGAGGTACGTCTTGGCCGAGCCCGTCAGTGGAGCATCATCCACCCCGCAGAATCCCGTTCCCGCCGAGCCGTCGACGGAGACGACGCTGACGTTCACCGACGACATCGGTGCACAGCTTGCCGCCCTCGACAACCGAGCCTCCCGCGAAGAGGCGGAGGCCGTCGTTGCCCTGCCCTCGGGCTCGGCTCTCCTCGTGGTCCGACGCGGCCCCAATACCGGCGCCCGATTCCTCCTCGACAGCGACTCGACGACGGTGGGCCGCCACCCCGAGGCCGGCATCTTCCTCGACGACGTCACCGTCTCGCGTCGGCACGCCGAGTTCGTGCGTCGCGGGACCTCCTTCGAGGTGCACGACCTCGGCTCCCTCAACGGCACCTACTTCGACGGCGTGCGGATCGAGTCCGCGATCCTCACCGACGGCTCCGAGGTGCAGGTCGGCAAGTTTCGCCTCACCTTCTACGCGTCCCGCGCCGACCTCGTCGCCGCAGGCAACGCGTAGACCGTGGGCCGCTCCGCCGCCCGCGTCCTCCCGACGGGTTCCGCCGCCCTCCTGAGCATCGGCCAAGTGCTCGCGCGGCTGACGAACGAGTTCCCGGACGTCACCCCCTCCAAGCTGCGCTTCCTCGAAGAGCAGGGGCTCGTGTCGCCCGCACGGACCGAGTCGGGTTACCGCAAGTTCTCCGGCTCCGACGTCGAGCGGCTGCGGATGATCCTGGCGCTGCAGCGCGACCACTACCTCCCGCTCAAGGTCATCCGCAGCTACCTCGACGACGTCGACGCGGGTCGCGATCCGGCCCTTCCGGCGGGGGTCGGCGGCCCCTCCGCTTCCCTGCTCGCACCGGCCACGCGTCTCAGTCGTGACGGGCTCGCGAGGGAGGCGGGCGCGAGCCCCGCTCTCGTGCAGGAGGCGATCGCGGCCGGTCTCGTCCGCGGCGGCGAGACGTTCGGCGACGAGGCGGTCACCACGCTCAAGGCGCTCGTCGAGCTGGGTCGCTCGGGCATCGAGCCGAGGCACCTGCGTCCGCTCCGGGTGGCGGTCGAGCGCGAGATGGCGCTCATCGAGAGCGTCGTCGCCTCGAGCGCGCGTCGCGGCGGGGCCTCCGGATCCGCGGGCGCGGCCGAGAACGCGATCGGTCTCGCCGCCCAGCTCGGCACGATCCGCGGGGCGATGGTCCGCAGTGCCTTGACGCGGATCGGGCGCTCGTGAGCCACGGTGCGCGCTGCCTTCATGTCGCCGAGCGAGGCGACCGACGACACGCCGCGACCGAGGGGCGGATGTCGTTTACTCAGCCTGCCGCGGTCGGTACGGTAGGGAACGCGTTCGGAGCATCCGGCGTTCGGATCCGGAAGGCACAGGGATGAGAGAAGTCAGCCGCGACGTCAGCGGCCCGCGCGATCTCCTCCTCTTCACCGACGGCCTTCCCGAGCTCGACGCCGACGCGGGTTATCGTGGTGCCGTAGCCGCCCGCGCGGCGGGGATCACCTACCGTCAACTCGACTACTGGGCCCGCACCGCGCTCGTCGAGCCCACTGTCCGCGGAGCCGCCGGTTCGGGCACGCAGCGCCTGTACGGCTTCCGCGACATCCTGGTCCTCAAGCTCGTGAAGCGCCTCCTCGACACCGGCATCTCCCTCCAGCAGATCCGTACGGCCGTCGACCAGTTGCGCGAGTCAGGAGTCGACGACCTCGCTCAGACCACGCTCATGAGCGACGGTGCAAGCGTCTACCTGTGCACCTCGGACGACGAGGTCATCGATCTGCTGAGCCGCGGCCAGGGTGTGTTCGGCATCGCGGTGGGCAAGGTCCTCCGCGAGGTCGAGTCGAGCCTCGTCGACCTCGACCACCACTCCGTCGACCCGACGGACGAGCTGGCCCAGCGCCGCGCCTCCCGCCGCGTCGGCTGACGCGGGCGCACCGCCCGACGGCATGTGCCGTCGAGCACGCGCAGGGCCGACGCATCCGAGGACGTGCCGGCGCGCGTCGCCTCAGGTGGCTGCGGGGAGCTGCTCGCCGATGCGACCCGTACGGATGACCCGGTCGAGCAGCAGATCGAAGTTGTGCGCCATCTCTTGCGCGCTCTCGCCGGGCCACACATGCACCGGCTTCGCGGCGCCCTGCGCCTGCTGGAGGGAGGTACGCTCGGGCAGCTGCGGGCTGAGCACGAGCGGGCCGAACATGTCGCGCAGCTCCTTGATCCGGAACTGGTGCTCGAGCGACTGGACGCGCGCCCGGTTGACGATGATGCCGAGGGGCTGGAGGCGGGGGCTGAGCCCGCGACGGATCTCCTCGATCGCACGGAGCGCCCGATCGGCGGCGGCCACCGAGAACAGGCCGGGTTCGGTGACGACGGCTACGCGGTCGCTCGCCGCCCACGCCGTGCGGGTCAGGGCGTTCAGGGAGGGTGCGCAGTCGATGAGCACGAGGTCGTAGTCGGCCTCGACGCTCGCGAGCGCTTCCTCGAGCTTCCAGATGTCGCGGATGCTCGGGTGTGGGCCGTCGAAGTTGATCGCTGAGGGGCTCCCGATCAGCACGTCGATCGTGCCGTGGTGCTCTTTCGTCCATCCCGACGGCGCGATCGCGGAGCGCACGATCTTCTCTTTCGGGGAGGTCAGCACATCGGCGATGTTGAGATGCCCGGCGACGTTGATGTCCATGCCGGTCGATACATCGGATTGCGGATCGAGGTCGACGACCAGCGTTCGCAGGCCCTTCGAGAACGCCGCGGATGCAAGGCCGAGGGTCACCGTGGTCTTGCCGACGCCGCCCTTGAGGGAGCTCACGCTGAGTACATGCATGGCTGACTACTTTACGTTCCCCAAGGTGGCAGAACCTAACCGTTCCCTGCGTGCCGGCTCTCGGAGCCATTCCACGCGCCTCTGTTCGCCCCGAGACCTCTACCAGGCGCGGCGGAGGCTGCCCAGGCCACGGCACGCGACAGAGGCCCGCCGATACACTGACGTGAAGCGGAAGGAGGCTCGTTCGCATGGATGAGCGCAACGACGACCACCCCGACACGGGCCCCACGCCCCGGACCGCTCTCGACGCGGCCCGGGACTCCGCGCAGTACGCGCCGCGAGCGAGCGACACGGCACCGACCGTCCTCCCCGACGGCGTTCGCCTCGGTCAGGCCACAGGTCCCGTCCGACGCTCGAGCGCTCCTGCGCCCCTCGAGGACGAGGAGTCTGTCGACGTCGCGCGGCTGGGGCTTCCCGGACCTCGATCGAGCGTCTCCGTCGAGCCGGCGCCGGCCGAGGTTCCGGGCGCTGTCCGTCCCGTCTCCGCGGGCTCAGCGAGCCACGGCGAAGTCTCGGTCCTGCCGGACGACACGGGGGAGCGCCCGCGCGGACGGGGTGCCGCTCCGGTCCCCGAACACGCTGGCGGCGAAGCTCGCAACGGTGTGACGCGCCGAGCCCGCCTCCGGGCGGAGTCGGGCATCACGGACGGCTCGGCTCCCGAGTCGTCCTCGATGCTCACCCCCGACCGGTTGCTTGAGGTGAACCGCAAGACCCGCCCGGCGCCGACGGGCGGATGGAACCGCTTCCTCTACGGCCTCACCTTCCACACGGTCAACCTGGGAGACTCCGCCAAGGTCCGTGCGTGGAAGGAGATGGACGAGCGCATCGGACGGCAGTTCGAGGGCGGCACGCGCTTCGTCCCGGTGATGACGCGCAAGGGGGGCGTCGGCAAGACCACGGTCACGACCCTCCTCGGCATGGCGCTGGCAGACTCGCGGGAGGACCGCATCATCGCCGTCGATGCGAATCCCGACCGCGGCACTCTTGCGGAGCGGGTTCCCAAGCAGACGCGCGCGACGGTGCGAGATGTCGTGAACCGTGCAGCGGGTGTCACAGGCTTCACCGACTTCTCGACCATGGTGTCGCGCGACGACACCCGGCTCGATGTGCTCGCCTCCGACACCGACCCGCAGCTCTCGGAGGCGTTCGACGAGGACGACTACAACGTCGTCGCGGACCTCGTCGAACGCTTCTACTCGATCATGCTCACCGATTGCGGGACGGGCATCGTGCACTCCGTCATGCGAGCGACGCTGCAGCGCGCCGACACCGTCGTGATCGTGTCCGGCGGCAGCGTCGATGAGGCGCGCCTCGCCTCCGAGACCCTCACCTGGCTCGATGCGAACGGTTACGGCTCGCTCGTGCGCAACGCGGTAGTAGCCCTCAACACCGCCACGCAGGGGACGAGCCTGGTGAAGCTCGAGGAGATCGAGTCGCACTTCCGCTCACGGGTGCGCGAGATCGTCCGCATCCCGTACGACCCGGTGCTCGCGGCGGGTTCGGTCGTCACGTGGGAGCAGCTTCGACCCGGCACCAAGGAGGCGGCGAGGAGGCTCGCGGCGCTCGTCGTCGAGGGGATGCCGATCCGGCGTGCCTGACGAGGACGAGAGTCAGCGCGCTCTCGAGTTCGATCTGATCATCCTCGGCGCGGGCTCGGGCAACTCCCTCGTCGGGCCGGAGTTCGATGACGGACGGGTCGCGATCCTCGACGACGGAGAGTGGTTCGGCGGCACGTGCCTCAACGCGGGCTGCATCCCGACGAAGATGTTCGTGCATGTCGCCGACGTCGTGACCGCCGTCGACGACGGAGCGCGGATCGGCGTTCATGCCCGACTCGACAGGCCCGAGTGGGCGGAGGTGCGCGACCGCGTGTTCGGACGCACGGACGCGATCAGTCAGGGCGGCTTCGAGTACCGAGATCAGCGCTCACCCGGCGTGACGGTGCTGCGCGAGAGTTTCGGCTTCGAGTCCCTCGGCGACGGCACCCGGCCGCACGTGCTCGCGAGTGCGAGCGGAACCCGGATCAGCGCCCCCCGGGTCGTGGTCGCCACCGGATCCCGACCTCGACCGCTCCTCGCGGCGTACGATCCCGACCCGCGGATCCACGACTCCTCTTCGGTGATGCGACTCGACGAGCTCCCCGAGCGGATGGTCATCCTCGGCGGCGGTGCGGTCGCGGTCGAGTTCGCGCACGTGTTCTCGGCCTTCGGCGTGGCCGTGACCGTCGCTGTCCGCGGCGACCGTCTCCTCCGAGCGCTCGACGAGGGCATCGCGCGCCGGTTCACCGCTCTCGCGCGTGAGCGCTGGGAGCTGCGCACCGGAGTGTCGGTCGAGAGCATCGACTCGCGCGGCGAAGCGCTCCGGCTCGCCTTCGACGACGGCTCCACTCTCGAGACCGATCTCGTGCTCGTCGCCCTCGGACGACAGGCGAACAGCGACACCATCGCGGCCGCCTCCGTCGGGATCGACCTGCATCCCGACGGGCGTGTCGCCGTCGACTCCGAGCAGCGCGTCCTCTCCGGCGGGCACCCCGTCTCCGGCCTCTTCGCCCTCGGCGATGTGTCCTCCCCGTGGCAGCTCAAGCATGTCGCCAACCACGAGGCGCGCCTGGTCTCGCACAACCTCCGCCACCCAGGCGAGCTCCTCTCGAACACGCTCGGCCCTGTGCCGGGCGCGCTCTTCGCCCACCCGCAGATCGCCCACTTCGGCCTCACCGCAGCGGAGGCGCAGGCGGAGGGCCGGGAGATCGTCACGGTCACGCAGGAGTACGGCTCCACGGCTTTCGGCTGGGCGCTCGAGGACGACTCCGGCGTCTGCATCCTCGTCGTCGGCCTCGACGGAGCCCTCGTGGGCGCCCACATCATGGGTCCGCAAGCCAGTATCCTCATTCAGCCGCTCGTCCAGGCCGCCAGTGCCGGCATCGGCATCCACGGACTCGCCCGCAGCCAGTACTGGCCGCATCCGGCGGCAAGCGAAATCGTCGAGAACGCCCTCCTGAAAGCGGAGGAGGCCCTGAGGGAGCGCACTACATGACCGAACGCCAGATCCGCATCTTCGGGGACCCGGTGCTCACGACGCCATCCGTCTCGATCGGCGTGATCGACGACGCGATCCGTGCTCTCGTCGACGACCTCGTCGACACCGTCCGCCCTCCGGGGCGCGCGGGCGTCGCCGCCCCCCAGATCGGAGTGAATCTCCGGGGTTTCAGTTACAACATCGACGGGGTGGTCGGCTACATCCTCAACCCCGAGATCGTCGAGTTGAGCGGAGAGCCCCAGCCCGTCGACGAGGGCTGCCTGTCGGTCCCGAACCTCTGGTACCCCGCGATCCGCTCGCCCCACGCGACGGTGCGCGGCATCGACCTCGAGGGCAAGGAGCTGATCCTGGAGGGCGATGGTCTGATGGCCCAGGCCCTGCAGCACGAGTGCGACCACCTCGAGGGCCGCCTCTACCTCGACCGCCTGTCGAAAGACGACCGCCGCGCCGCTATGAAGGCCGTGCGCGAGGCGCCCTGGTTCTGAGCCGGTCTCGGAGGCGCTCCTGCCCGGCTCGGGGGAGGGTGGTGGCCAGCTCCGGAGGGGCGTTCAGCGTAGCGAGATGCCTTCGGTGGCGGGCGCGGCGGTGTAGACGGCGTCGATGGTGTCGGCGTAGTCGGCCAGGATCACGGTGCGTTTGATGCTCATCTTGGGCGTCAAGTGTCCGCTCGTCTCCGTGAACTCGGTGGGGAGGATGACGAACTTGCGGATCGACTCCGCTCGGGAGACGCGCTCGTTCGCGACGTCGACGGCGCGCTGGACCTCCGCGAGCACCGCCGGATTGACGGCCGCGTCCTCGAGCGACAGCGACGGGTCTTGGCCGTTGTTTCCCAGCCAGGTCGGCAGCATCTCCGAGTCGAGGGTGATGAGGGCGGCGATGAACGGGCGCTGATCGCCGACGACGACCACCTGTCCGACGAGAGGATTGGCGCGGATCGGATCCTCGAGCGCGGCCGGGGCGACGTTCTTGCCTCCCGCGGTGACGATGATCTCTTTCTTCCGGCCGGTGACGCGGAGGTAGCCCTCGTCGTCGAGCGTGCCGAGATCGCCGGTGCGGAACCACTCCCCGTCGAACGCCTCCGCGGTGGCCTGCTCGTTGTTCCAATATCCGCCGAACACGTCGATCCCACGCACCTGGATCTCGCCGTCCTCCACGATGCGCACGGAGACGCCCGGTAGCGCCGGACCCACTGTGCCGATCTTGAAGCGCTCAGTGCGGTTGACCGTCGCGGGTGCCGTGGTTTCGGTGAGCCCGTAGCCCTCGAGGATCGTGATGCCGAGGCTGTGGAAGAAGTGCCCGAGCCGATTGCCCAGCGGAGCCGATCCCGACACGGCGAAGCGGACGTTGCCTCCCATGGCGGTGCGCAGCTTCGAGTAGACGAGCCGGTCGAAGAGCAGGAACTGCAGCCGGAGCGCGAGCGGTACCGAACCCGCCTCGACGGCGATCGAGTGCGCGACGGCGACATCGGCCGCGCGACGGAAGATCCCTCCGCGGCCGCCGGCCTCGGCCTTTTGCTCGGCGGAGTTGTAGACCTTCTCGAACACACGCGGCACCGCGAGCAGGAAGGTGGGCTTGAACGAGCCGAGCGAGGGCAGCAGTTGCTTCGTATCCGCCTGGTGACCGACCTTCACCCCGCCGTGCACGCAGAGAATCGCGATGAAGCGGGCGAAGACGTGCGCGGTCGTGATGAACAGCAGCGTCGACGCGCCCGGCTGGTGGATGAGGTCCGAGAGCGCGACGGCGGAGTTGCGGCTGAGCTCGACGAAGTTGGAGTGCCTGATGATGCAGCCCTTGGGGCGGCCGGTCGAGCCGGAGGTGTAGATGATCGTCGCGATGTCGGTGCCGGTGGCGAGCGAGCGCCTCCGTTCGATCTCGTCGTCGGTCACGTCGACGCCGCGGGCGGCGAGCTTGTCGAGATCGCCGAGCCCGATCTGCCAGGCGGCGCGGACGTCAGGAAGGTCGGCGCGCACCTCGTCGAAGCGCGCGAAATGCTCCGGGGTCTCGACGATCACGATGTGCGCCCCGGAGTCGGCGAGGTTCCACTGCACCTGAGCGGGGGAGGAGGTCTCGTAGACGGGGACGAGCACGCCGCCGGCGAACCAGACCGCGAAGTCGACGAGGGTCCATTCGTAGCGGGTCGTGCAGATCAGACCGACCTTCTCGCCGGGCTCGAGGCCGGTCGCGACGAGGCCTTTGGCGAGCGCGACGACCTGGTCGAGGAACTCCCGGGCGGTCACATCGCGCCACCCGGCGCCGTCGGGTCGAGCGAACAGGGCCCGGTCCGGGGTCTCGCGCACGCGATCGAGCAAGAGCACCGTGGTGTTGGCCTGCGGATCGGCGGCCACGACCACCGGCGAATCGAACTGTTCCACGGCAACTCCTTCGGCACCTGAATGAACGTCGTCTCCACCCTACTCGCGCGGTGGCGGCCGTCGGCCCTAGTGCTGTGAATCTGCTCAGGAAAGAGGCGCGAGGAGGCATCGCACGCCGGAGCGATGCGCCGCGTCCGAGGGTGGTCCGGGCGTGCGGATCACTACACTCATGGTGGCCGTCGCTCACGGCGGCCCCCAGGCGCGCTCGCGCCGGTGGCGACAGGAAGGCGGGGCGCGTGCACGCGATCGGGATCGACATCGGCGGCACGAAGATCGCCGGCGCGCTGGTCGACGACTTCGGCGCCATCCTGCGCGAAAACCGTCAGCCCACTCCCGCGGGCCAGCCCGAGCTCATCGTCGACGTGGTCGTCGACATGGTCGAGCGCTTGCGCGAGGGCCGTCCGGTCGACGAGATCGGTGCCGTCGGAGTCGCGGCGGCCGGTTTCATCGACGCCTCCCAATCGGTCGTCTACTACGCGCCCAACATCAACTGGCGCAATGAGCCCTTCCGCGAAAAGCTCTCGGCGCGCATCGACCTGCCGATCATCGTCGAGAACGATGCGAACGCCGCGGGGTGGGCCGAGTTCCGATACGGCGCGGGGCGTCTGGTCAGCGACATGGTGATGCTCACGATCGGCACGGGAGTGGGGGGCGCGATCGTGATCAACGATCGCCTCCTGCGCGGCGGCTTCGGCGCTGCGGCCGAGATCGGACACCTGCGCGTCGTCCCCGGCGGATTGCCGTGCGGCTGCGGGGCGCGCGGCTGCATCGAGCAGTACGGCTCGGGGCGTGCCCTGCAGCGCTTCGCGGGCGAGCTCGCCGACGCCGGCGGGATCGGGCAGGGCATCGCCGACGCGCGCTCCCGCAACGGCGGTGAGCTGGACGGCCACGTCCTCTCGGAGCTCATCACCTCGGGCGACCTCGGCGCCCTGGCGGCGCTCCGTCAGCTCGGTCACTGGCTGGGCGAAGCCGCCGCGAGCCTGAGCGCCGTGCTCGACCCTCAGATGTTCGTGATCGGAGGCGGAGTCGCCCAGGCAGGCGACCTCCTCCTCGACCCGATCCGCCAGGCCTACCTCGACAACCTGCCGGCCCGCGGCTACCACCCCGAGCCGGAGTTCCGCATCGCCGAGCTCGTCAACGACGCCGGAGTCGTGGGAGCGGCCGACCTGGCCCGCTTCCACGCCGGGTCCCTCTGAGCCGCGTCACTACCGGCCGCGCCACCACCGATCGCCACGGGAGTCGTTCGATGTTCTACTGGTTTATGAAGCACATCGTCGCGGGACCGCTCCTGAAGACGGTCTTCCGCCCCTGGGTGATCGGGGCCGACCGCGTCCCCGCGAACGGCGGGGTCATCCTCGCGAGCAACCACCTCTCGTTCATCGATTCGGTGATCCTGCCGCTGGTGATCGAGCGCAACATGGTGTTCCTCGCGAAGAGCGACTACTTCACCGGCAAGGGGCTCAAAGGCTGGGCGACCAAGACCTTCTTCACCGCGACGGGCATGCTGCCGATCGATCGCTCGGGCGGGAAAGCCTCGGAGGCATCGCTCAACACGGGTCTTCGCGTCCTGGCCGGCGGCCACGCGCTCGGCATCTACCCGGAGGGCACTCGCAGCCCCGACGGTCGGATGTATCGCGGCCGCACCGGAGTCGCGCGCATGGTCCTCGAAGCCCGTGTTCCCGTGATCCCGGTCGCGATGATCGACACCGCCCGCGTCATGCCCATCGGGAGCCGTGTGCCCCGGCTGGGCCGGATCGGCATCGTCTTCGGCGAGCCGCTCGACTTCAGTCGCTTCGAGGGGATGGAGGGCGACCGCTTCATCCTCCGCTCGATCACCGACGAGATCATGTACGAGCTGCTCGCGCTCAGCGGGCAGGAATACCTCGACGTGTATGCGACGTCGGTCAAAGAGAAGCGCGCGGCGCTGCGCCGCTGAGTCCCGAGTCGCCCGGTCGACACGGGGGCCCGCTCGACGAGACGCTAGGCTCGTGCGCGGTGCCGTCCGTCCGGGCGGCCACCTCTGTGCGCCACCAGCGCCCGTCCGAACCAGGAAGAACCCGTGGTCATCGATCCGAACGAGCCGTACGTCCTCGCCGCCCCCTCCGTGGTCGCCGGCCTGGACTATTGGCGCGAGCTCGAGGTCAAGCAGCAGCCGCAGTGGCCCGATGCCGACGCCGTCGCGGCCGCCTCTGCCGAGGTGGCCGCGCTCCCGCCTCTCGTGTTCGCGGGCGAGGTCGACCAGCTGCGCGAGCGCCTGGGAGCGGCCGCGCGGGGCGAGGCGTTCCTTCTGCAAGGCGGCGATTGCGCCGAGACCTTCGCGGGGGCGACGGCCGATCAGATCCGCAATCGCGTCAAGACCGTGCTGCAGATGGCGGTCGTGCTCACCTACGGCGCGAGCATGCCGGTGATCAAGATGGGCCGCATGGCCGGCCAGTTCGCCAAGCCGCGCTCGAGTGACTTCGAGACGCGCGGCGACGTGACGCTGCCCGCCTACCGCGGCGACATCGTGAACGGCTACGAGTTCACTCCGGAGTCGCGTGCCGCCGACGCGCGTCGCATCGTGCAGGGCTACCACACGGCCGCCTCGACCCTGAACCTCATCCGCGCCTTCACGCAGGGCGGTTTCGCCGATCTGCGCCTCGTGCACTACTGGAACAAGGGCTTCACCGAGAATCCGCAGAATCAGCGGTACGAGCAGCTGGCCCGCGAGATCGATCGCGCGGTCAAGTTCATGATTGCGTGCGGCGCGGATTTCGAGGGCATGCGTCGGACCGAGTTCTACACCGGTCACGAGGGGCTGCTGATGGACTACGAGCGCCCGATGACCCGGATCGACTCGCGAACCGGAACGCCGTACAACACGTCGAGCCACTTCATCTGGATCGGCGAGCGTACGCGAGAGCTCGACGGGGCTCACGTCGACTTCCTGTCGCGCGTGCGGAACCCGATCGGCGTCAAGCTCGGGCCCACCACGACTCCCGAGACGATGCTCGAGCTGATCGACAAGCTCGATCCGGATCGCGAGCCCGGCCGTCTCACGTTCATCACCCGGATGGGGGCCGGCAAGATCCGTGACGCGCTGCCGCCCCTCCTGGAGGCCGTGAAGAACAGCGACGCCCTGCCGCTGTGGGTCACCGACCCGATGCACGGCAACGGGCTCACCACGCCGACCGGCTACAAGACTCGCCGGTTCGACGACGTGGTCGATGAGGTGAAGGGCTTCTTCGATGCGCACCGCGCAGCGGGCACGCACCCGGGCGGTATCCACGTCGAGCTCACCGGCGACGACGTCACCGAGTGCCTGGGAGGCTCGGAGCACATCGACGAGGCGACTCTCGCCACGCGATACGAGTCGGTCTGCGATCCGCGTCTCAACCACATGCAGTCGCTCGAGCTGGCGTTCCTGGTCGCGGAGGAGCTGCGCGGCGGCGCGGTCTGAGTAGGCCGCGACCCGGCGTCAGGTCGTGATCGTGATCGAGAGCTGGATCGTCGTTCCCCGCTGCACGGAGTCGCCCGCCTTGTTCGACTGATTGGTGACCTTGGTGATCGAGTCGGGGGCGGCGTCGATCAGGGGGCCGAGGGTCGTCAGGGAGTAGCTCGACGAGAGCCCGGCATCCTTGAGGGCGGCCTTGGCCTGATCTCGCGTCATGCCGACGACGTTGGGGACCTCGACGGGCTTCGGTCCCTTCGAGACGACGACGGAGATCGTGTCGCCGGTCGTCGCGGGTGCTTCGGGGTTCGCCTGGGTGAGAACGATCCCGGCCGCGACGGTGTCGCTCCAGTCCTCGCCGCTGCGGTCGAGCGCGAGCCCGGCCGCCTTCGCCTTGCTCGTCGCCTCGTCGACCGAGAGCCCCACGACGTTTGGGAGGGAGCCGAGGCTCACGGTGAGCGCGATCGTGCTGGTCTCGGACATCGTTCCGGGCAGGGCCGTGCCATCGGGGAGGGAAGCCGAGATGACGACTCCCGCGTCCACGTCCGAGTCGAAGACCTTGGTGACCTGGCCCACCGCGAATGAGCCGCTCGTGATGGCGTCCTGCGCCTTCTCGAGCGGGAGCCCGGCGAGCGAGGGCACGGGCAGTTGCCGGGGCCCGCTCGACACCGTGAGCGTCACGACGGAGCCCTTCTTCACGCTCTCGTCCGGCCCCGGCTGTGTGCTCATCACCGTTCCGGCGGGCGTCGTGAGGTCGGGGGTCGACTGCGGGTCGACGCCGAAGCCCTGAGCCTCGAGGGAGCTGACCGCGTCGTCTTGAGAGAGTCCTACGACGGAGGGGATCGATCGCATCGCGCCCGGCCCCTCGCCGAACCACCATGCCGCGCCTCCGCCGAGCAGAGCGAGCAGGAGGATCACCACGACGAGGAGGGCCCCGCGACGGCGACGCACACGCCGCTTGGCGGCTAGGCGCGCGACGGCATCGCCGTCCTCCGCCGCCTCGGCGAGGAGGCTCCCGCCCTCGGGAGTCTCGAGCACGCTCGTGTAGCCCGCGGTCGGCTCGTCGAAGATGGCGGTCGCGGGCTCGGAGCCGGGCAGCGGAGCGATGGCCTGCGTGTCACCGCGCCGATCGCCGGGCGTGATGCCCATGAGTCGCTCGGCCTCGAGCAGTTGCGCGAGCATGACGCCGGCATCGCGCGGACGCATGTCCGGGTCGCGCTCCGTCGCCCAGAGCACGAGCTCGTCGAGCGAGGTCGGCACCGAGGGGACGCTCGCGCTCGGGTAGGGCACGGAGTCGTTGGCGTGCTGGTAGGCGATCTGCATCGGCTGCTCGCCGGTGAAGGGCTGCTCCCCGGTGAGCATCTCGTAGATCATGATGCCGATCGCATAGATGTCGCTGCGCGTGTCGGCGGTGCCTCGGGTGACGAGCTCTGGAGAGAGGTAGGCGATCGTGCCGAGCAGCGCCTGACCGGAGGCGGTGTTCGCGGTTGCGGCGCGTGCGAGCCCGAAGTCGCCGATCTTGATCCGCCCGTCGTCGGCGAGGAGGACGTTCTCTGGTTTGAGGTCGCGGTGCAGGATCCCCGCACGATGAGCGGCGGCGAGACCCGAGAGCACCGAGTGCATGATGTCGACGACCTGCTGGGGAGTGAGGCGCCCGCGTTCCTTGAGCAGGTCGCGCAGGGTGATGCCCGGGAGGTACTCCATGACCAGGTAGGCCATCTCGGCGTCTTGGCCCTGGTCGAAGACGCTCACGACGTTGGGGTGGGCGAGGCGGGCGGCCGAGCGCGCCTCCTGGACGAAGCGGTTCTTGAAGGTCGCGTCGTCCGAGAGGTGCCCGTGCATCACCTTCATCGCGACGCGGCGCTCGAGGCGTTGGTCGTGGGCGAGGTAGACGGTGGCCATGCCTCCGCGCGCGATGCGCGAGCGCACCTCGTATCGACCGTCGACGAGACGGCCGAGAAGAGGGTCGAGCTGGCTGGTGGTCACGCGATGAGTCTAGGCAAGACCCTCTGTCGAACCGGTGAGCGACGCCCGGGCAGCGCGCGACCGGCGTGCTTGGTCGCCCCTCCGTACCGTGGCAGTCTTGACGGGTGACCGACTCGTCCGCCTCCCCGTCCTCCTCGACCGCTTCCGAACTCGAATGGCTGACCATCCCCGACCTCGTCGAGCTGACCGGGCTCGGCGTCGGTCGGGTGCGTCGCCTGCTCGAGGAGCACTACCTCGTCGGCACGCGCCGCAATGGCGTGCTGGTCGTGCCGTCGTTCTTCCTCCGCGACGGGGAGCCGATGAGCGAGATCCGCGGCACGGCGATCCTGCTCGCGGACTCCGGGTTCTCGGACGACGAGGCCGTCGACTGGCTCCTCACCGAGGAGCAGAGCCTGGGTACCAGCCCGATCCTGGCACTCCGCGCCGGCCGCAAGGCAGAGGTGCGGAGGGTCGCGCAGGCTCTGGCCTGAGCCCCTCCGGCTCGGCGCGTTCGTCTACGCGGAGCGGACGGTGACGAGCTCGGCGAGCTCGCGGAGCTCGGCGATGCCGTCGGCGCGCAGCGGAGCATCGGGCAGAACGGCGAGAGCTGCGTCGACCTCGCTGACGATCCGTTCCTCGAGACGGTCGAGCGCGCCGCTGCCGACCACGATCTCCTGGGCGCGCGCGATCCCCGCGGCATCGGCGTCGCCACGACCGACGACCGCGTCGAGTTCGGCCCGATCGCTCGCGGAGCAAGCGGCGCGCGCGAGGCCGAGCAGCACCGTGCGCTTGCCCTCGCGGAGGTCGTCGCCGGCGGGCTTTCCAGTGACCGCAGGGTCGCCGAACACGCCGAGGACGTCGTCGCGCAGCTGGAAGGCGACGCCCAGGGGGAGTCCGAAGCGCCGCAGCGCGTCGATCCGGGCGGTATCGCCTCCGCCGAGGGAGCCGCCGATGGCGAGCGGTGCCTCGATGCTGTACTTCGCGCTCTTGTAGACGACCACCCGCTCGGCTCGCTCGAGATGTTCGTGCTCGGGATGCTGCACCCACGCGCTCTCCTCGAGGATGTCGAGGTACTGGCCGAGCGTGACCTCGGTCCGCATGAGGTTGAACTCGGCGCGCGCGCGAGCGGCGGCGGAACGGTCGGTGAGGGTCCACTCGACCTCCGCGAAGATCTCGTCGGACCACACCAGCAGCAGATCGCCGAGGAGGATCGCGGAGGAACGTCCGAACTCGTCGCCCGATCCCACCCAGCCTCCCTCGTCGTGGAGGGAGGCGAAGCGACGGTGCGCGGCAGGGGCGCCGCGGCGAGTCTCTGAGTTGTCGATCACGTCGTCGTGCACGAGGGCTGCGGCGTGGAAGAGCTCGAGGCTCGCCCCGACCCCGGCGACCGGGTCGATCCCGCTCGGATCGGCATCGCTCGGCGTGCTCGCGACCGCGTTCCAGCCCGCCTCGCAGAAGCGCGCGCGGAAGCGCTTGCCCCCGCTGAGAAAGTCCCGCGAAAGGTCGCCGAGGGCGGAGACGTCCTCTCCGAGGGAGCGCAGAATTGGCGTGCGCCCGGCAAGGAAATCATCGATTCGGAGTTGGACGCGATCGACCAGACGAGTGCTGTGGTTCACCCGACCAGCCTATGCACCGGCAGCTTCTAGCGCCTGTGCCGGGCTCGGTCTACACTGAAGCGCCACCCGACCGGTCGCGCCACCAGTGCCGACACTATCGGCGCCGTCCCGGCAGGGGCCGACGTCGCACCCTGAAGGGGTCAAGATGCCGCTTTCGGAACACGAGCAACGGCTCCTCGACGAGATGGAGCGCAACCTCTATCAAAATGACGCGGACTTCGTGGCGGCGGTCGGCAAGGGGCGCGGCGGCACCAACTACCGGGCTCTCGTCCTCGGCATCCTCCTCGCCATCGTCGGCCTCGGGGTCCTCGTCGCGGGAGTCATCGTCCACGTCCCCCTCGTCGGTGTCGGCGGGTTCGCCGTGATGCTCGTGGGTGTCGTCGTGGCGCTGCGTCCCGGCGCGCAGGGAGCGGATGAGCCCCCCACGGCTCCCGGCGTCGCCTCCAAGCCCCGTTCGGCCGGTGCCCGCCAGGGCTCGCGGTTCATGGACCGCTTGAACGACCGGTGGGACAACCGCGGCGACGGCCGCAGCTAGCCTCCCCGCTCCTCACCACACCAGGGTCGATCCTCACGGATCGGCCCTTTTTTTGTGCCCCACGGCTCCCCTCGGCGCACTTTCCCTCCACTTCGCCCCACTGCTCTTCTTCCGTGCAATTCCGGGGATGACCTGGCCCTCTTCGGCGCGCCGCCCCTCGCGCCAGGGTTGTGAGTGGGGGGAAGTGGAGTAGTGTGGAGGACATACCAACCGTGGGCGGAAGAAGTGGGGGCAGTGCGTGTTCCTCGGCACCTATTCCCCCAAGCTCGACGAGAAAGGCCGCGTGATCCTCCCTGCCAAGTTCCGCGACGAGCTCTCCTCCGGCGTCGTCGTCACGCGCGGCCAGGAACGTTGCCTCTATGTGTTCAGCCAGGCCGAGTTCGAGGTGATGCACGAGAAGATCCGTCAGGCGCCGGTGACCAGCAAGCAGGCCCGCGACTTCCTCCGCGTGTTCCTCTCGGGAGCGAGCGCCGAGACTCCGGACAAGCAGAACCGGGTGACCCTTCCGGCGCCGCTACGCGCGTACGCCGGGCTTGACCGCGACCTCACCGTGATCGGGGCGGGCAATCGCGCCGAGATCTGGGCACAGGGCGCCTGGGAGGACTATCTGCAGGAGCAGGAGTCCGTGTTCTCCGACACCCAGGAGGAGGTGATCCCCGGGCTGTTCTAGCTCCTGTCGCGCGACTCCCAGCCACTCGGCGCCCGGACGCACCTTCCCCGGTGTCCGGACGTGAGGTGGATGGGGATCGGACGACAGGAACTCGGACGGCGGGACCGCCATGGCAGAGAACACCCCGAAGGACGGCGCACGGCCCACGGAGGAGCGGCATCTCCCCGTGTTGCTCGAGCGCTGCGTCGAGCTCCTCGCTCCGGCGCTCGAGCGCGAGGGCGCCGTCGTCGTCGACGCGACGCTCGGCATGGGCGGCCACTCGCTCGCATTGCTCGAGCGCTTCCCCGGTCTGCACCTGGTCGGTCTCGACCGCGACCCGGAGGCGCTCCAGCTGGCGGGGGAGCGGCTCGCGGCGCACGCGTCCCGGATCGACCTCGTGCATGCCGTCTACGACGAGCTGCCCGAGGTCCTCGACGAACTCAGCATCGGCCAGATCGACGGCGCGCTCTTCGACCTGGGGGTCTCCTCGCTGCAGCTCGACGAGACGGAGCGCGGCTTCTCCTACTCCAAGGACGCCCCGCTCGACATGCGAATGGACACGACGGCTCCGCTCACGGCGGCGAGCATCCTCGCCGACTACGACGAGGCCTCGCTCCGCCGGATCTTCCACGAGTACGGCGAAGAGCGGCTCGCCGCCCGCTACGCCAAGAAGATCGTCGAGGCGCGACGCGAGGCTCCGCTGGAACGCTCGGGCCGGCTGGTCGAGATCATCCAGGCCGCGACCCCGGTCGCGATCCAACGCAACGGACATCCGGCCAAGCGCGTCTTCCAGGCATTGCGCATCGAGGTCAATCAGGAGCTCTCGGTGCTCGAACGGGCGATCCCTGCGGCCCTCGGCCGCATGGCGGTCGGTGGCCGCATCGTCGTGGAGGCGTATCAGTCGCTCGAAGACCGCATCGTCAAACGCGCGCTCCACGCCGCGTCCTCCTCCACAGCCCCGGCCGGACTCCCGATGGAGCTGCCCGAGCACCGACCCGAGTTCCGGCTCGTGATCCGTGGCGCCGAACTCGCCTCGGACGACGAGAAGGCCAGCAATCCCCGAGCGACCCCCGTGCGTCTGCGCGCGGCCGAGAGGATCAGGAGCACCGCATGAGCGCCACCGCCGTCATCGACCCCGCCGTCATCGACACCGCCCGACGCGCGCGCCCCGAGGAGGCGACTCCGCGGCCGCATATCGCTGCGGTGCCGGCACCGCAGCGCACCTCGCGTCCCCAGCTGGTGCGCGGGATCGTCGCCGTGGCAGGACTGTTCGCGATCATCGTCGTGCAGCTCCTGGTGAGCGTCGGGCTCTCGCAGGGCGCCTACCAGATCTCGGACCTGCAGACCGAGCAGAAGACACTCCTCCGCAGCAACGCCGAGAAGCAAGACGCGGTCGACAGCCTCAGCTCGCCGCACAACCTGGCCACCGCGGCGCAGGGTCTCGGGATGGTGGCGAACACCGCGCCCGTCTACCTCCGTCTCTCCGACGGAGCGGTCCTGGGCGACCCTGGCGCCGCCTCCGGGAGCGAGGTCGCACCGGACGCGTCTACCCCGCTCGTCCCGAACGTGACCGGAGCGGCGGCTGCCGGCGGCTCGCAGGACGCGAGCGCGTCCTCCGCGGGTGACGCGTCCGCCGCCGTACCGTTGCAGGGCGAGCTGCCCGCTCCGATCACCCACTGACCCTCCTGGTCGGGCTCGCCCGACGACCATCCGGACACGACGAACGGCGGCCCGGCCGCCCGGAGCAAGAAGGACACCGCCGCCAGTGAGACAGCACCGCTCGAACAGGCGACGCACCGCCGTCACCTTCGTCATCATCCTCGCCGTCGTCGGTCTCTTCATCGGCAAGCTGGTCGACATCCAGGTCGTCCGGGCGAGCGAGCTGACCGCGGATGCGGCGCTCAACCAGTCGAGCAGCGTCACCACCGACGGTACGCGCGGACAGATCGTCGACCGCGCCGGCACGGTCCTCGCGGACACGACCACGCGCTACACCCTCACCACCTCGCCCAAGAACGTCGCCGAGTTCACCCGCGTACAAGCGGACGGGCAGAAGGTCGTGGTGAGCGTGCAGCAGGCCGCCTCCGAGATCGGCGCGATCACCGGCCAGAGCATCGACCAGATCACCTCAGCGGTCGCCGACGCCGTGGCGAAGGACCCGAAAGCGAACTACCTCGTCCTCGCCCACGGCCTCGACCTCGCCGCCTATCAGAAGCTCGTCGCCCTCGACATCCCGTGGGCGTACTTCGAGACCCAGCAGGGCCGCACCTACCCGAACGGCGCCGTCGCCGGCAACCTGATCGGCTACGTCGGGGCCGACGGCAACGCACAGGAGGGGATGGAGTACGCCGAGAACCGATGCCTCGCAGGAACCAACGGCTCCGAGAGCTACGAGCGGAGCGCCGACTACGTGCGGATCCCCGGGAGCACCGTCACCGAGACCCCCGCGGTCGACGGCGGCACCCTCCACCTGACCATCGACAGCGACCTGCAGTACTACGCCCAGCAGGTTCTCTCGAAGCGCGTGGCCGAGGTCGGCGGCAGCTACGGGATCGTCGTGGTCCAGGAAGTCAAGACCGGCAAGCTGCTCACGGTCGCCGAGACGCCCACCGTCGACCCGAACGACGTCGAGGCGAGCGCCTCCGCCGATCGGAGCTCGCGGGCGTTCCGCGCCCCCTTCGAGCCCGGCTCCACGTTCAAGGCGCTCACCGCCGCGATGCTGATCGACCAGGGCCAGGCCGGACCGACGACCCAAGTGGTCGTGCCCGACACCTTCGACAAGGATGGCGCCTCCTTCGCCGACGACTTCTCGCACACGCCCACGAACTACACCCTCACCGGCATCCTCAAGGACTCGAGCAACGTCGGCATCTCGATGCTCGGCTCGCGCCTGTCTCCCGAGACCCGTTACGACTACCTGCAGAAGTTCGGCATCGGCACGGCGACGACAACAGGCTTCCCCGGCGAAGACGGCGGGCAGCTCGCGAACGACAAAGACTGGGACAGCCAGACCAACTACACGACGATGTTCGGCCAGGGAGTCTCGACCACCGCGATCCAGGTCGCGAGCGCGTACCAGGCCCTCGGCAATGGCGGCCTGAGGCTTCCGGCGCAGCTCATGACCGGCTGCACCATGGCCGACGGCACCGTGGTCGACGTGCCCGACTCGACCGGCACGCAGGTCGTCTCGAGCTCGGCAGCGAAGCAGGTCGTCGACATGCTGCAGACCCACTACAACCAGGGCTGGCTCGCCCCGTACATCCACGTCGACGGGTACAACATCGCCACGAAGACGGGTACGGCGCAGCAGCCGGACGGCAAAGGCGGGTACTCGACGAGCTACACCGTCTCGCTCGCCGGACTCGCTCCGGCGGAGGACCCGCAGTACGTCGTGACGGTCACCATCGCCGATCCGGTTAAGATGAACACGTCCCAGGCGACGGCTCCGGTCTTCCAACAGGTCATGACGCAGGTGCTCAAGTCCAACCGGGTGGAGCCGTCGACGGTGCCTCCGGTGGAGTACCCCACCACGTGGTGACCCACCCCGAGACAGACCTCCGATACGCACCAGCACGAGAGAAAGAGCGGGCTTTGCACGACACTCGCCCGCCGTCCTCCCTTCGTCCCGAACATCCCGTCCCGAGGTCGCTCTCGCAGCTGATCGCCGAGTTCTCGTTCGGGCCTGTCCGCGGCGCTGAGGGCGTCGAAGTGAGCGGGGTCACGCTCGACTCGCACCAGGTCGAGGCGGGCGACCTCTACGTCGGCGTGGCGGGCCGGCGCGCGCACGGGGCGGCCTTCGCCGAGGCGGCGGGCGCCTCCGGAGCGGTCGCCGTGCTCACCGACCCCGCGGGCGCCGGACTCGCCGCAGCGAGTGGCCTGCCGGTGCTGGTGACCCCCGACCCCCGCGCCGCCCTGGGCGACGTGGCAGCGTGGATCCACCGGACTCGCGAGGACGTGCCGACGCTGTTCGGCGTCACTGGCACGAACGGGAAGACGAGTGTCGTCTACATCCTGGACGCCCTCCTCCGTCGTCTCGGCGTGGTCTCCGGGCTCAGCTCGACGGCCGAGCGTCGCATCGGCGACCTCGCCGTGGTCAGCTCGCTCACCACTCCCGAGGCCAGCGAGCTGCACGGTCTGCTGGCCCGCATGCGCGAGTCGGCGGTGCGTGCCGTCTCGATCGAAGTGTCGGCGCAGGCGCTGACGAGGCACCGCGTCGACGGGCTCGTGTTCGACGTCGTGGGGTTCACCAATCTCAGCCACGACCACCTCGACGACTACGCCGACATGGACGAGTACTTCGACGCGAAGGCGGAGCTGTTCGAACCCGAGCGCGCTCGGCGCGGAGTCGTCACCGTGGACAGCGTGTGGGGCCGCCGGCTCGCCGAGCGCAGCCGCCTCCCGATCGCGACGTTGGCGAGCTCGCCCATCGTCGGGGTCGCCCCCGAGACTCCCGCCGACTGGTCGATGACGGTCGTCGAGGCGACCGCCGACAGCACGACCTTCCGCCTCGACGGGCCCGAGAGCCGCTCGATCCATGTCACGGTCTCGCTCATCGGCTGGTATATGGCCGCCAACGCCGCGCTCGCGATCGTCATGCTGGTCGAGTCGGGATACGACCTCGACGCCATCGCGCACGCGCTCGAGGAGAGTCGACTCGACGTCTACATCCCGGGTCGCGCCGAACTCGTCTCGGGGGAGCGGGGGCCTCGCTTCTACGTCGACTACGGCCACACCCCCGACGCGTTCCAGAACGCGCTCGAGGCGCTGCGAGCCCTGACGCCCGGACGCCTCCTCATGGTGTTCGGCGCCGATGGCGACCGCGACCCGACGAAACGCGCCGACATGGGCGCCATAGCGGCCCGCCTCGCCGACGTCGTCGTCGTCACCGACTTTCACCCGCGTTGGGAGAACCCAGCCGGTATCCGTGCCGTCCTCGTCCAGGCCGCCACCGCCGCCGTTCCCGATCGGGAGATCCACGAGGTCCCCGACCCCCGAGCGGCCGTCCGCACCGCCATCGCGCTCGCGCGCGAGGGGGATTCGATCCTCTACGCCGGACCTGGCCACGAGGACTACCAGGAGATCGCAGGAGTGCACATGCCGTATTCGGCCAGAGACGACGTCCGGCAGGCCCTGCGCGAGGCAGGCTGGCTCTAGATGATCGCGCTCACCCTCACCGAGATCGCCGCCGCCGTCTCGGGCCGACTGCACCTCGCCGGATCGTCCGCGAACGCCTCGACGGTCATCGACGGTGTGACCGAGACCGACTCCCGCGAGATCGTGCCAGGAGGCGTCTTCGTCGCGAAGCGTGGCGAGCACACGGACGGCCACCTCTTCGCGCCGGCGGCCATCGAGCGGGGCGCTGCCCTGCTCATCGTCGAGCGGCCTCTCGACCTCGACGTGCCTCAGATCGTCGTCGACGACTCGGTGGAGGCGCTCGGAGCCCTCGCCACCGAGGTCGTCCGCCTCGCCCGCGAGCGCGGCCCGCTGCGCGTCGTCGGGATCACCGGCTCGAACGGCAAGACCACCACCAAGAACCTGCTTCGCACCGTGCTCGAGCGCGTCGGCGAGACCGTCGCCCCGCGCGGCTCCTTCAACAACGAGGTCGGCGCGCCGATCACGATGCTCCAGGTCGGCGAGACCACGCGGTTCCTCGTCGCCGAGATGGGAGCGAGCGCCGTCGGCGAGATCCGGCGCCTCGTGCGGATGGCGAAGCCCGACATCGGCGTCGTCCTTGCCGTCGGCCTCGCGCACGCGGGCGGTTTCGGCGGCATCGAGCGCACTCTCGAGGCGAAGACGGAGATGGTCGCCGACCTCACCGCCGACGACATCGCGATCCTCAACGTCGACGACGGTCGCGTCGCCTCCATGGCCGACAAGACGGCGGCCCGCGTCATCTGGTTCGGACGCGGCGACCGAGCCGACGTCCGCGCCGTCGACATCGACTCCTCCGCCGAGGGTACGCGTTTCGTCATCGAGGTACGGGAGGGAGAGGGCCGCGAGGCCGCTCGCGCGGAGCTCCTGCTTCGGGTGCTCGGCGAGCACCACGTGATGAATGCGCTCGCGGCGACGGCCTCCGCCCTCGCCCTCGGGGTGCGGCTGGACGAGATCATCGCCGCACTCTCGACCGTGACGCTCGCCGAACGCGGGCGCATGGAGGTGCTCGGCGGCCCCGAAGTGTCGGTCATCAACGACGCCTACAACGCGAGCCCGGACTCCACTGCGGCCGCACTCCGCACCCTCGCGCAGATCGCCCGGCCGGGCGGTCGCACGGTCGCCGTCCTCGGCGAGATGAGCGAGCTGGGGGAGTGGGCCGACGAGGAGCACGAGCGCGTGGGCCTGCTCGCGGTGCGGCTGAACATCGGCCAGATCGTCGTTGTCGGAGCGGGCGCACGGCGCATCCACGTCGCCGCCGAGCGCGAGGGGTCGTGGAGCGGCGAGTCCGTCTTCGCGGAGTCGGCGGACGACGCCTACGAGTTCCTCGAGGGCTATGTGCGCCCGGGCGACACGGTGCTCGTCAAGTCGTCGAACGCGGCAGGTCTGCGGTTCCTGGCCGAGCGGCTCGGGGAGCGTCACCGATGAGGGCGCTCCTGTTCGCCGGCGCGTTCTCGGGGGCCTTCACCCTCTTGATGACGCCCCTGTTCATCCGTCTCTTCCACCGCCTGCAGTGGGGCCAGTTCATCCGCGAGGACGGGCCGAAGTCGCACCACGTCAAGCACGGCACGGCGACGATGGGCGGCATCGTCATCATCCTCGGCAGCGTCGTGGGCTACTTCCTCGGGATGCTGTTCGGCAATCGCGCGATCGCGCCCTCGGCCCTGCTGGTGCTGTTCATGATGGTCGGGCTCGGTCTCGTCGGCTTCGTCGATGACTTCCTCAAGACGCGCAATCAGCGCAGCCTCGGGCTCGGCGGCTGGGCGAAGGTGGCCGGCCAGGTCATCGTCGCGGCGGCCTTCGCGGTGATCGCGATCATGGTGCGCGACTCCAACGGCCTCGCGCCCGCCTCGACGTCGATCTCCTTCATCCGCGACCTGCCGTTCGACTTCGCGACACTCGGCTGGATCGGCATCGGCCTCTTCGTGCTCTGGATCTGCATCATCGTCACGAGCACCTCCAACGGCGTCAACGTCGCCGACGGCCTCGATGGCCTCGCCACAGGCTCGTCGATCCTCGCGATCGGCTCCTATGTCATCATCGGTTTCTGGCAGTCGAGCCAGTGGTGCTTCGACCAGCACCTCAATCCCGAGGTCGTCGACAAGTGCTACCAGGTGAGCGATCCGTTCGATCTCGCGATCATCGCGGCCGCGGTCTCGGGCGCCCTGGTCGGATTCCTGTGGTGGAACACCTCGCCGGCGCAGATCTTCATGGGCGACACCGGCTCGCTCGGTCTCGGTGGAGCCCTTGCCGCGCTTGCCATCCTCACCCGCACCGAGCTGCTCGTCATCCTCATCGGCGGCCTGTTCGTGATAGTGACCGGCTCGGTCATCGTGCAGCGGATCTACTTCAAGCTCACGCGTGGCAAGCGCATCTTCCTCATGAGCCCGCTCCACCACCACTTCGAGCTCAAGGGTTGGGCCGAAATCACGGTCGTGGTCCGCTTCTGGATCATCGCCGGCATCTTCGTCGCGGCCGGCGTCGGGCTCTTCTACCTCGAATGGCTCTCCCTGGCATGATCGACCCCGCACCGCACGAGCCCGACGACGCAGCCCGCGACGCCTCCTCCGCTGACGCGGTGGCCGCTCGGCTCGACGGCCTGCGGAGCTGGCACGCCGACTGGCGTGGTCTCCGGGTCGCGGTGCTCGGCCTCGGGGTCACCGGCTTCTCGGTCGCCGACACTCTCACCGAGCTGGGGTCCGAGGTGCTCGTCCTCGCCGATCGCGCGGAGGCGGAGCGCGAGCGACTGCTCGAGGTCATCGGAGCGAGGCTTCATCGGGCGCGGAACCTCGATACGGTGCCGGAGGAGCTGGAGGAGTTCTCTCCCGAGCTGGTGATCGTCTCTCCCGGTTTCCGGCCGAGCCATCCGATCGTGCGGTGGGCCTCGGAGTCGGGCATCGCCCTCTGGGGCGACGTCGAGCTGGCGTGGCGTGTGCGCGACAAGGTCGTGCGCGCCGACGGCACTCCGGCGGACTGGGTGGCGGTGACGGGCACGAACGGCAAGACCACGACCGTGCGGCTCGCTGCGACGATGCTCGTGGCGGGAGGGCTGCGTGCGGCGCCGTGTGGCAACATCGGCGTCCCCGTCCTCGACGCGGTCCGCGATCCGCAGGGCTTCGACGTCCTCGTCGTGGAGCTCTCGAGCTATCAGCTGCACTACCTCGGCCCGATCGAGCCGATCGCGAGCGCGTGTCTCAACATCGCCGACGACCACCTGGACTGGCACGGTTCCTTCGCCGCCTACCGTGCCGCGAAGGCGAAGGTCTACGCGGGGACCCGGGTGGCCTGTGTCTACAACCGGTCCGACGCCGCCACCGAGCAGATGGTGGTCGACGCGGAGGTGGTCGAGGGAGCGAGGGCCATCGGCTTCGGCCTCGGGGTGCCCGGGCCGAGCGACTTCGGCATCGTCGACGGGATTCTCTGCGACCGCGCTTTCCTCGAGGACCGCCGCTCGAGCGCGCTCGAGATCGCCACCGTCGACGAACTCGCCGCACGCCGGCTCGCTGCGCCCCACATCGTGCAGAACGTGCTCGCCGCCGCCGCCCTCTCACGGGCCTGCGGGGTCGAGGTCGGCGCGATCCGTCGGGCGCTGGCCGGCTTCGAGCTCGACGACCACCGCATCCAGGTGGTCGCCGAGCGCTCCGGAGTGACCTGGGTCGACGACTCCAAGGCCACGAACCCGCACGCCGCGGACGCCTCGTTGCGCGCCTACCCCTCGGTCGTCTGGCTCGTGGGAGGGCTGCTGAAGGGAGTCGACGTCGACGCCCTCGTGGCGGGCCATGTCGCCCGCCTGCGGGCCGCCGTGGTCATCGGAGCCGACCGCTCGGCTCTGCTCGAGGCATTCCGACGACACGCGCCCGCGCTCCCCGTGAGCGAGGTGGTCCCGGATGACACTGGATCGGTGATGCAGTCGGCCGTCGAGGCCGCCGCGGTGCTCGCCCGTCCGGGCGACGTCGTCCTGCTCGCACCCGCCGCAGCCTCGATGGACCAGTTCCGCGACTATGCGGATCGGGGCCGTGCTTTCGCGGCCGCCGTGGCGACGTATCTGAGAGGAGGAGCCGATGACAGCTCCGACGACGAGCCGCCTCGGGGGTCGCTCTCGCACTGAGCCGCGCGAGAAGGACAAGGGCGGCGTACGCACCGCGCGGGTCGTGCTCACCCGAGTGTTCGCCTCCGAGTCGCCCAACTTCTATCTGCTGTTCGGCACCACTCTCTTCCTCGTGCTCTTCGGGCTGACGATGGTGCTCTCGTCCTCCTCGGTCACCTCGTACCTCTCGGACGCAGACTCGTTCGGCGGCTTCCTCCGGCAGGGCATCTTCGCCGTGCTCGGCGTCCCGCTGATGCTGATCGTGTCGCGCTTCCCGATCGCCTTCTGGAAGCGCATGGCAGGCCCGCTGCTGATCGCCGGTTGCCTCCTCCAGCTGCTGGTCTTCACCCCACTGGGGACCGAGATCGGCGGTAACCGCAACTGGCTCGATCTCGGCGGTCTCTCGCTGCAGCCGTCCGAGATCCTCAAGCTCGCTCTCGTCCTGTGGCTGGCGGTGACGCTCGAGCGTCGCCTCCGCCGCGTGCAGGATTGGCGCCACGCCCTCCTCCCGGTCGTCCCGGTGGGGGGCATCGCGCTGATCCTGGTGCTCGCCGGAGGCGACCTCGGCACCGTGATGATCATGGCCGGCATCTTCGTCGCCGCTCTCTTCTACGCGAACGTCCGCCTGCGGATCCTGATACCGCTCGTCCTGATCGGTGCCGTGGGCGCGGTGGCCTTCGCGATCACGAGCAGCAACCGGATGACGCGCATCCTCTCGTTCCTGGGCGACTGCTCCGGTACCGAGCAGTACGAGACGTCGTGCTGGCAGCCCCTGCATGGCACCTGGGCCATGGCATCGGGTGGCATCTTCGGAGTGGGCCTCGGCAACTCGAAGGCGAAGTGGTCGTGGCTCCCCGCGGCCGACAACGACTACATCTTCGCGATCATCGGCGAAGAGCTCGGTCTCATCGGCGCCATCCTCGTACTGGCCCTGTTCGTCGTCCTCGCCATTGCGTTCTTCCGCATCATCCATGCCTCTGCCGACTCGTTCGTGCGGATCAGTACGGGCGCGGTCATGGTCTGGTTGATCGGGCAGGCGTTCGTGAACATCGGCGTCGTGCTGGGGGTGCTCCCGGTCTTGGGCGTCCCCTTGCCCCTGATCTCGTCGGGAGGCACAGCTCTGCTCAGCTCGCTCGTCGCGATCGGCGTCGTGCTCTCTTTCGCTCGGACCCAGACGGCGCCGCTGCCCGGCACTCCCGCGGCTCGACGCGCCAGGAAGGCTGCGGCGGAGTGACCCGCTATCTGCTCGCCGGCGGAGGAACCGCCGGTCACGTGAATCCGCTGCTCGCGACGGCCGACGAGCTGCGCGCCCGCCGCCCCGACGACGAGGTGCTCGTGCTGGGCACCGCGGAGGGCCTGGAGGCGCGTCTCGTTCCCTTGCGCGGCTACGAGCTCTCCGTCATTCCGCGACTGCCCTTCCCGCGCAGGCCGAACGCTGCCGCGCTGCGGTTTCCTGCCGCTCTGCGCTCGAGCATCGACGGGATCGTGCGTACTCTGCGCGAGCGGCGGATCGATGCCGTCGTCGGATTCGGCGGCTATGCCGCTGCCCCGGCCTATCTGGCCGCGCGCCGGGTCGGCATCCCCTTCACCGTGCACGAGGCGAACGCCCGGCCCGGGCTCGCGAACCGTCTCGGCGCCCGGGCGACCCCGTTCGTCGGGGTCGCGTTCGAGGGCACTCCGCTCCCGCATGCGCGAGTGGTCGGCATGCCGCTGCGGCGCGAGATCGCGACTCTCGATCGAGCCACGACGCGTGACGAGGCGATGGCCGCCTTCGACCTCGATCCGGCTCGCCCGACGCTCCTCGTCACGGGCGGTTCCCTCGGCGCCCGACGGATCAACGCGACGGTGCACGCCAGCGCCGCGGCACTGGTGGGCACCGGCTTCCAGGTCCTCCACATCACGGGTGACCGGGCCGAGATCTCCGATCCCGGGATCCCGGGCTACCACCTCCTCGCGTACTGCGACCGGATGGACCTCGCCCTCTCGGCCGCCGATCTCGCCGTCTCTCGCGCGGGAGCGGCGACGGTGAGCGAGCTCAGCGCACTCGGCCTCCCCGCCGTCTACGTGCCCTACCCCGTCGGCAACGGCGAGCAGCGCTTCAACGCGCGCGGTGTCGTCGAGGCAGGAGGCGCTGTGCTCGTCGACGACGCGGCCTTCCTCCCCACCTGGGTCGAGAGCGGGCTGCTGCCGCTCCTCGGCGACTCCGCACGACGCGCCGAGATGGGCCGCCGCGCCTCGTCCGTCGGCGTCCGCGACGGCTCTGGTCGCCTCGCCGATCTCGTCGAGGAGAGCCTCGGAACGACACGCTGAACGCGGTCCGCGCGGCTCGGAGTCGGGCTCGGGACCACCGTCTACACTGATCCGGCGCACCGCGCGGCACCTCGCGCGCAGAGCCGAACACCCGAAAGCGAGAGCCCCGTGATCAAGCCAGACCTCGGCATCACCGTCCCCGACGACCTCGGCTCGGTCCACTTCATCGGGATCGGCGGCTCCGGGATGAGCGGCATCGCCCGCCTGTTTCACCACGCCGGACACCGGGTCACGGGCTCGGACGTCCGTGAGTCGCATCCGATCGAGCAGTTGCGCGAGCTCGGCATCCCGGTCGCCATCGGACACGATGCCGCCCATCTCGCCGATGCGGAGGCGGTGGTGGTGACCTCCGCCCTGTGGCCCGACAACCCGGAGTACCTCCTCGCCCAGGAGCGCGGCCTGCCGGTGCTGCACCGGTCTCAGGCGCTCGCGTGGCTCGTGCGCGGCAAGCGGCTCGTCGCCGTCGCGGGGGCGCACGGCAAGACGACCTCCACCGGCATGATCGTCACGGGCCTGCTCGGCGTCGGCGCCGATCCGAGCTTCGTCAATGGCGGAATCATCGAGAGCCTCGGAACCTCCTCGGCAGCGGGGTCGGGCGAGGTGTTCGTCGTCGAGGCGGACGAGTCCGATGGTAGCTTCCTCCTCTACGACACGTCGGTCGCCCTCATCACCAACGTCGACCCCGACCACCTCGACCACTACGGCTCGCTCGAGGCCTTCGAGGAGGCCTTCGTCACTTTCGCGTCGAACGCCCGCGAGCTCGTCGTGATCTCCTCCGACGACCCGGGTGCCCTGAGGGTCGCCGAGCGGGTAACGGGTCCGCGGGTCCTGACCTTCGGGGAGTCCGCGGACGCGGACGTCCGGGTCGTCGATCTTGAGCTCGTCGGGCCGGTCGGCTTCACGGTCGAGTACGAGGGTCGGAGGCACACGGGCCGCCTGCGCATCCCTGGGCGACACAATGCGATCAATGCCGCGGGGGCGTTCGCGGTGCTCGTCGGGCTCGGCGTCGATCCCGCCGCCGCCCTCGAGGCCGTCTCGGCGTTCGGAGGCACGGAGCGTCGCTTCGAGCTGCACGGCTCGGTTCGCGGAGTGAGCGTCTACGACGACTACGCCCACCATCCCACCGAGGTCGCCGCGGCGCTCTCTGCCGCGCGCACCGTCGTGGGCGAGGGCCGGATCATCGCCGTGCACCAGCCTCATCTCTACAGCCGCACCCGACTCTTCGCCCGCGAGTTCGCCGAGGCGCTCGAGCGCTACGCCGACGAGACGGTCGTGCTCGACGTGTACGGCGCTCGAGAAGACCCGGAGCCCGGCGTGACGGGAGCTCTGGTGAGCGAGAAGTTCGCGGACCCCTCGCACGTGACGTTCCTCGCCGACTGGCAGGAGGCGGCACACCGCACCGCGGAGATCGCGCGCGAGGGCGACTTCGTCATCACCCTGGGCTGTGGCGACGTCTACCGCATCATCCCGCAGCTCCTCGAGTCGCTCCGTGCGAGCGAGGTCGCCCCGGTCGGTCGATGACCCGGCTGGCGAGCACCGGGGGACAGGCGTGAAGCGGCCCGAGGTGGTCAAGCCCGCTCCGCGGAGGCGACCGGCGCCTCGCGCGACCCCGGCCGTGGAGGCGGAGGAGGGGATGACCGAACCGCTTGACCTCGATCACGCCGCGCTGTCCGCGAGCGAGCCTCCGTCGGGCGCATCGAGACCGTCTGCCGTCCCTCTCCGCGATCGGATCGAGGAGGCCGTGGCCTCCGTCCGCTTCTCGCTCGGCGAGCAGCGGCACATCGCCCGGGCCGCCCGGGAGCGTCGTCGTTTCGAGCGCGGGGAGGTGCGGCGGTTCACGAAGCGCTCGCGTCGCCGTCGCCTCGTCGCGTTGGCCGTCGCCGGCTCGCTCGTCGGCCTCGCGGTCGTGGTGGCCCTCGCCGCCTTCTCACCGCTGATGGCGGTGCGCACGATCGAGGTCTCGGGGACGGCACGGGTCGACGCCTCCGCCGTCGCCTCTGCCCTCGCCGATCAGGAGGGCGTGCCGCTCACCCTCGTCGACCGGGCGCAGATCGGGCGGGAGCTCGGTGCCTTCCCTCTGATCCAGAGCTACTCGGTGCAGACCCGTCCGCCGGGGACGCTCGTCGTCTCGATCATCGAACGCACGCCGATCGGGGTCGTCCCCGACGGTTCCCGCTTCGATCTGGTCGACGCGGCGGGAGTGGTCATCGAGACGGCAGACACGCCTCCGGCCGGCTATCCCCGCCTGTCGTCACCGAGCGACGGGGCCTCCGGCGTCGGCTTCCGTGCGACGGCGGCCGTGCTGCGCACGTTGCCCGCCGCGCTGCAGGGGCAGGTGACCGCGGCTTCGGCGACGACCGGCGACGACGTGACGTTCACGCTCGCCAACGGCGCGACGGTGGTGTGGGGCGGTGCGGGCGACTCAGCGCTCAAGGCGGTCGTGCTCGAGAAGCTGATGGCCGCGACCGATCCCTCGACGGTCGCCTCGTACGACGTGTCGTCGCCTCAGGCGGCTGTCGTCGCGCGACGAGGATGACCATGGGCGCAGATCCGTCGCGCTCTTCGACGAATGCGGGCGTGTCTGCTGGGAGCACGGCGCCGTACCGCCTACCGTCGGACCGAACCCCAAATGCATACTCAGCATAACTTTAAGCCTCAACTACAGGTTTAAGGTTCAGCCCGGAGGCCGAAGACGTGACTTCAAACCAGAACTACCTCGCCGTGATCAAGGTCGTCGGCATCGGCGGTGGCGGCGTCAACGCCGTCAACCGCATGATCGAGCTCGGCTTGCGCGGCGTCGAATTCATCGCGATCAACACGGACGCCCAGGCGCTCCTGCTCAGCGACGCCGATGTCAAGCTCGACGTCGGACGCGAGCTGACCCGCGGTCTCGGCGCCGGCGCCGACCCCGAGGTCGGCCGTCGCGCCGCCGAGGACCACGCCGAGGAGATCGAAGAGGTCCTCGCGGGGGCCGACATGGTCTTCGTGACCGCGGGCGAGGGCGGCGGCACCGGCACCGGAGGCGCGCCCGTGGTCGCGCGCATCGCCAAGTCGATCGGCGCGCTCACCATCGGCGTCGTGACGAAGCCCTTCGGGTTCGAGGGCCGTCGTCGTCAGACGCAGGCGGAGGCGGGTGTCGCCACTCTGAAGAACGAGGTCGACACGCTCATCGTCGTCCCGAACGACCGTTTGCTCGAGATCAGCGACCGTGGCATCTCGATGCTGGAGGCGTTCGCGACGGCCGACCAGGTCCTCCTCGCAGGCGTGCAGGGCATCACCGACCTCATCACGACCCCCGGCCTGATCAACCTGGACTTCGCCGACGTCAAGTCGGTCATGCAGGGTGCGGGTTCGGCGCTGATGGGCATCGGCTCGTCGCGCGGAGCCGACCGGGCGATCAAGGCGGCCGAGCTCGCGGTCGCGTCGCCACTGCTCGAGGCGAGCATCGACGGAGCCCACGGCGTGCTCCTGTCGATCCAGGGCGGGTCCAACCTCGGCATCTTCGAGATCAACGACGCGGCGCGCCTGGTGCAGGAGGCCGTGCACGCGGAGGCGAACATCATCTTCGGTGCCGTGATCGACGACACGCTCGGCGACGAGGTGAGGGTGACCGTCATCGCCGCCGGCTTCGACGGAGGTGAGCCGGGCGGAACGGCTCCCGCCGCCGTCGCGCAGCCGCGCACGCAGCAGAGCTCGCCCACGGAGGCCGAGTCGACCCCCGTCCCCGCCCCGGCTCCCTCCTCCGGATCGGTCTGGTCGGCCACACCCGTCGCGGCTCCTGCTCCGGTCGCCGACCCCTCGTTCGACGACGACGAGAGCGACCTCGACATCCCCGACTTCCTCAAGTAGTCGTGTCCGACCCCCGGCTGGCCGAGCGCTGGTCGTCGGTCTCCGAACGGGTCGCCGAGGCGGCCCGCTCGGCGGGCCGGGACCCAGCGTCACTGACGACGATCGTGGTGACGAAGTTCCACCCGGTGTCGCTCCTTCGCGAGCTGCTCGAACTGGGCATCGTCGACTTCGGTGAGAACCGGCACCAGGAGGCGCAGGAGAAGTCGGTCGATCTCGCCGGCACCCCCGCCCGCTGGCATTTCATCGGCCAGCTGCAGAGCAAGAAGGCGCGCCACGTGCGACGCTATGCGAGCTCTGTTCACTCCCTCGACCGATCGGCCCTCGTTCCCCTGCTCGACGGCGGTGAGAGCCCGCTCGACGTCTTCCTCCAGGTGAATCTGACCGACGATCCCGAGCGTGGGGGAGCAGCTCCGGCGGATGTCGAGGGGCTGGCCGAGGAGATCGTCGCCGCGCCAGGGCTCGTTCTGAGAGGCGTCATGGCGGTCGCTCCCCTGGGGGAGGATCCGCGTCCGTCGTTCGCGCGTCTCCGCTCGCTCTCGGAGCGTGTCGCCGCGATCGACTCCGCCGCCACGGCCATCTCGGCGGGCATGTCGCACGACTTCGCGGAGGCGATTGCAGAGGGTGCGACACACCTGCGAATCGGGTCGGCAATCACCGGCAATCGCCCCGCCCGCACGTAATCTCGTCGTGACCCACCTGTGGGAGCGACGACAACACGGAGGAAACAGATGGCCAACCCGCTGAAGAAGACGATGGTCTACCTCGGACTCGCCGACGAAGAGGTCGAGTACGAGCGTGCCGAGACCGTCGAGGCCGCTCCGGCCACGCATCGCTCCCCGGTCCAGCCCGTGCCCCCGGCCGAGCCGGCTCAGCAGCCGCGCGCGACCGTCACCCCGCTCCGCAAGTCCACCCCCCAGACCCCGAAGGCGACGGCACCCGCCGAGATGAACGAGATCCTCACCGTCCACCCGAAGCAGTACCGCGACGCTCAGGTCATCGCCGAGAACTTCCGCGACGGCATCCCCGTGATCATCAACCTCTCGCAGATGAGCGACGCCGACGCTCGGCGCCTCATCGACTTCGCGAGCGGTCTGTCGCAGGGGCTCTACGGCCGCATCGAGCGTGTGACGAGCAAGGTGTTCCTCCTCTCGCCGTCGCACATCACGGTGGCCGGCGATTCGGCCTCCGCCGAGAGCGACGCCGACGCGTCGTTCTTCGCGAAGTCCTGATCCCGGGAGCACTGCTCTCGGTGAACTCCGTCGTCTCGCTCCTCGGGAGCGTCCTCTACTTCGTTCTCCTCGTCTACTTCCTCGCGATGTGGGCGCGGTTCGTCCTCGATCTCGTGCGCGTCATCCGTCGCGACTGGCGGCCGCGCGGTGCGGGTCTCGTGGCTGCCGAGACCGTGTACACGGTCACCGATCCGCCGATCTCGTTCTTCCGTCGTGTCATCAAGCCCATCTCGATCGGCCCCATCGCCCTCGATCTGGGCTGGAGTCTCACGATGCTCTGCGTCATCGTCGGGATGTACGTCGCGACGTGGCTTCAGCGCGCCTGAGCCACGTCCCGCATCTCGGGGCCTGTATCGTTGGCGTGTCCCGACGTTCACCACGGTGCCGGCGCTGCGCCGTGCCCCTGAAGTTGCTAGCTTTAGTCGAACGTTCAATAAACGTGTACCTACTTGAAATCGAAGGTGGAAAGCCATGGCGCTCACTCCCGAAGATGTTGTCAACAAGCGGTTCCAGCCGACCAAGTTCCGGGAGGGCTACGACCAGGACGAGGTCGACGACTTCCTCGACGAGGTCGTCGTGGAGCTGCGTCGTCTGAACCAGGAGAACGAGGAGCTGCGCCAGCGCCTCTCCTCCGGTGACGAGCGCGTGCACGACGCCCCGGCGCCGGCAGCCGTCGTCGACGAGGCCCCGGAGCCCGAGCCGACTCCCGAGCCCGAGCCCACCCCGGCTCCCGCGTCGGTCGCCTCGCAGTCGGCCCCCGCCGACGAAGCCGAGAGCTCGAGCGGACTCCTCCAGCTCGCCCGCCGTCTCCACGAGGAGCACGTCCGCGAGGGCGCAGAGAAGCGCGACGCGCTCGTTGCCGAGGGTCGCGCCACCGCCGCCCGCCTCGTCGCCGAGGCCGAGGCCAAGCAGCGCCAGCAGATCGCCAAGCTCGAAGAGGAGCGCGCTGCCGTGGAGCACCGCATCGACGAGCTCCGCACCTTCGAGCGCGAGTACCGCCAGAAGCTCAAGAGCTACATCGAGGGTCAGCTCCGCGACCTCGACACCCAGCCGGTGTCGGCCGAGGCGTCCTCGTTCCCCGGCTTTGGGGCATAGCTCCGCCGCAGCGAACGTCAGGCCGAGGGTGCTGGTCACCCTCGGCCTCGTTGCGCTCGCGGTCTTCGCGATCGATCAGACCGCGAAGTTCCTGGTCTCGACCACGCTGACGATCGGCGAGGACGTCCACGTTCTCGGCGACGTGCTGATCCTCCACTACGTGAAGAACCCCGGCGCGGCGTTCTCCCTCGCGAGCGGATCGACGTGGATCTTCTCGATCATCGCGGCCTGCGTGGTCGTGGCCGTCGTGTGGTTCGCTCGACGCATCCGATCGATGGCGTGGGGTGTCTTCTTCGGCCTCCTGCTCGGGGGGACGCTCGGCAACCTGTTCGACCGTCTGTTCCGCGAACCGTCCTTCGGGCTGGGCCACGTGGTCGACTTCATCTTCACGCCGTGGCTTCTTCCGGCGATCTACAACGTCGCCGACATCTCGATCTGCACGGCCATGGGGCTCTTCGTGATCCTCAGCCTGCGGGGCATCGGCCTCGACGGCTCGCGGGCCGCGCGCGGCTCGAAGGCGGTGGATCCGGAGGGCGGGGACGACTCGGAGCCCCGCGGCATCGATCCGGAGGCGGCGCCCCCCGCGACCGAGCCAGGCGACAGCGGTCGCCGGCTCGGACCCTGATGGTCCAGTCCCGTTCCCTCCCCGTCCCCGACGGTCTCGATGGTCTGCGCGCCGACGCGGCCGTCGCGAAGCTCCTCGGCTTCTCGCGCAGCTTCGCCGCCGAGGTCGCGGAGGCGGGAGGCGTCAGCGCCGACGGCCGTGTCCTCGACAAGAGCGACCGTGTGCACGCCGGCGCCTGGCTGAGCGTCGAGTGGAGCCCTCGGGAGGAGCCGCGGATCGTGCCGATCCTGGTGCCCGAGCTCGGCATCGTGCACGACGACGACGACATCGTGGTGATCGACAAGCCGGTCGGGGTCGCTGCGCATCCCGCCGTGGGGTGGGAGGGGCCGACCGTGCTCGGAGCCCTCGCTGCGGCGGGCTTCACGATCTCCACCTCGGGTGCTGCGGAGCGCGCCGGCATCGTGCACCGCCTCGACGCGGGCACGAGCGGACTGATGGTCGTCGCGAAGTCCGAGCGCGCCTACACACACCTCAAGCGCGCGTTCCACGACCGCACGGTCGAGAAGGTGTACCACGCGGTGGTCCAGGGACATCCCGACCCGCTCGCAGGAACGATCGACGCGCCGCTCGGCCGGCACCCCTCCTCCGACTGGAAGTTCGCGGTGCGTGCCGACGGCAAGCCCTCGGTGACGCACTACGAGACGATCGAAGCGTTCCCGTTCGCCTCCCTCCTCGAGATCCATCTCGAGACCGGGCGCACCCACCAGATCCGCGTCCACATGGCGGCTCAGCGTCATCCCTGCGTCGGCGATGCGATGTACGGGGCCGACCCGACGCTCTCGACGCGCCTCGGCCTGACCCGTCAATGGCTCGACGCCGTGCGCCTCGGGTTCACGCATCCCGGAACAGGGGAGTGGGTGCAGTTCGAGGCGTCGTATCCCGACGATCTGGCGCACGCGCTCGAGGTGCTGCGCGGCGAGTGAACCGGCGGCAGATCCCGCCCACTCGGCCCCGCCCCTCCCCGCGCGGCTAGACTTTCTGCCGCCGAGGTCCCGACCTCTCGAGAGGTCCCCGGCACCCCAGCCCGCAGTCCGCCGGAGGCGCACCCTTGCCGAGTAACGATTCCTTCGTCCACCTGCACGTGCACAGCGAGTACTCGATGCTCGACGGCGCGGCGCGGGTCAAGCCGCTCATCGACGCGGCGGTCGAGGAGGGCATGCCCGCGATCGCGGTGACCGACCACGGCAACGTGTTCGGCGCCTTCGACTTCTGGCGCACGGCGACGGCCGCCGGCATCAAGCCGATCATCGGCACGGAGGCGTACCTCACGCCGGGGACCCACCGTTCGGACAAGACCCGCATCCGCTGGGGTGACGGCGGGGGAGACGATGTGTCGGGCTCGGGCGCCTACACCCACATGACCCTCCTGAGCTCGACGACCACGGGCATGCACAACCTGTTCCGTCTGTCGTCGAAGGCCTCGATCGAGGGCTACTACTTCAAGCCGCGGATGGATCGCGAGATCCTCTCGCAGTACTCCGAGGGCCTCATCGGCACGACCGGCTGTCCGAGCGGAGAGGTGCAGACCCGTCTGCGTCTCGGGCAGTATGCGGAGGCGCGCCAGGCGGCCGCCGACTACCGTGACATCTTCGGCAAGGAGAACTTCTTCGCCGAGATCATGGACCACGGCCTCGACATCGAGCGGCGTGTCATCGGCGACGTGATCCGCCTCGCGAAAGACCTGGGCCTCCCGCTCGTCGCGACGAACGACCTGCACTACACGCACGCGCACGACGCGACCTCGCACGCGGCTTTGCTCTGCGTACAGTCGGGCACCACGCTCGACGACCCCAAGCGTTTCAAGTTCGATGCCGACGAGTTCTACCTCAAGTCGCCGCGCGAGATGCGGCAGGTGTTCCGCGACCACCCGGAGGCGTGCGACAACACGCTCCTCATCGCCGAGCGCTGTGACGTGCAGTTCGATACTTCCGCGAACTACATGCCGCGCTTCCCCGTGCCCGAGGGCGAGACGGAGGACACCTGGTTCACGCGAGAGGTCGAGGCGGGTCTGCGCGAGCGCTACCCCGGAGGCATCGGCCAGGAGGTCCGCGAGCGGGCGGACTACGAGATGGACGTCATCCGCCAGATGGGCTTCTCCGGCTACTTCCTCGTGGTCGCCGACTTCATCAACTGGTCCAAGCGCAACGGGATCCGCGTCGGCCCCGGCCGCGGCTCGGGCGCCGGCTCGATGGCCGCCTACGCGATGCGGATCACCGACCTCGACCCGCTGCACCACGGCCTGATCTTCGAGCGCTTCCTCAACCCCGACCGCGTCTCGATGCCCGACTTCGACGTCGACTTCGACGACCGTCGCCGCGGCGAGGTCATCCGCTACGTGACCGAGAAGTACGGCGACGAGCGCGTCGCACAGATCGTGACCTACGGGACGATCAAGGCGAAGCAGGCGCTCAAGGACGCCTCCCGCGTGCTCGGCTTCCCGTTCGGGATGGGCGAAAAGCTCACGAAGGCGATGCCGCCCGCGATCATGGGCAAGGACATTCCTCTCAGCGGGATCAACGATCCCGAGCACGCCCGCTACAAGGAGGCGGTGGACGTCCGGACCGTCATCGCCGAGGACCCGCAGGCGAAGCTCGTCTTCGACACGGCGCTCGGCCTCGAGAACCTCAAGCGCCAGTGGGGCGTGCACGCTGCCGGCGTCATCATGTCGAGCGATCCGCTGATCGACATCATCCCGATCATGAAGCGGGAGCAGGACGGCCAGATCGTCACGCAGTTCGACTACCCCGCGTGCGAATCGCTCGGCCTGATCAAGATGGACTTCCTGGGGCTGCGCAACCTCACGATCATCGACGATGCGCTCGACAACATCCGGGCGAACAGGCAGCAGGACCTCGTGCTCGAGGACCTCTCTCTCGATGACCAAGGCGCCTATGATCTGCTCGCCCGCGGCGACACGCTCGGCGTGTTCCAGCTCGACGGCGGACCGATGCGCGGGCTCTTGCGCCTGATGAAGCCCGACAACTTCGAGGACATCTCGGCCGTCCTCGCGCTGTACCGACCGGGCCCGATGGGTGCCGACTCCCACACGAACTACGCCCTGCGCAAGAACGGCGTGCAGAAGATCACGCCGATCCATCCTGAGCTCGAAGAGCCGCTCGCCGAGGTCCTCGGCGGCACGTACGGCCTGATCGTGTACCAGGAGCAGGTCATGTCGATCGCGCAGAAGCTCGCGGGCTTCACGCTCGCGCAAGCCGACCTGCTGCGGCGCGCGATGGGCAAGAAGAAGAAGTCCGAGCTCGACAAGCAGTTCGAGGGCTTCTCGGGCGGAATGATCGCCAACGGCTACTCGATGGAGGCGGTCAAGACCCTCTGGGACATCCTCCTGCCCTTCTCGGACTACGCCTTCAACAAGGCGCACTCGGCGGCCTACGGCGTGGTGTCGTACTGGACGGCGTACCTCAAGGCGCACTACCCCGCGGAGTACATGGCCGCGCTGCTTACGAGCGTCGGCGACTCCAAGGACAAGATGGCCGCCTACCTCAACGAGTGCCGTCGGATGGGCATCAAGGTGCTGCCGCCCGACGTCAACGAGTCGATCGGCTTCTTCGCCGCCGTCGGCACCGACATCCGCTTCGGCCTCGGTGCCGTGCGCAACGTCGGGATGAACGTGGTCGACGGCATCCGCGCGGCGCGCGAGGAGAAGGGGCGCTTCGAATCGTTCCACGACTTCCTCCGCAAGGTCCCGCTGCAGGTGGCCAACAAGCGCACCATCGAGTCGCTGATCAAAGCCGGCGCCTTCGACTCCCTCGGATCAACCCGCCGTGCTCTCGTCGAAGTGCACGAGGACGCTGTCGAGGCGGCCGTGGGCGAGAAGCGCAACGAGGCCAACGGCCAGGTCGGCTTCGACTTCGACAGCCTGTGGGACGAGCCGCAAGCGGCGACCCAGGTGCCGGAGAGACCGGAGTGGGCCAAACGCGACAAACTCGCCTTCGAGCGCGACATGCTCGGCCTCTACGTCTCCGATCACCCGCTCGCCGGGCTCGAAACGGAGCTGGCCAAGCACTACAGCACGACGATCGCCGACCTCCTGATCTCCGAGACCGTCGCCGACGGCGAGACCGTCGTCGTCGCCGGACTCGTTACCAGCGTGCAGCACCGCATGGCGAAGACCTCGGGCAACCAGTACGGCATGATCCAGGTCGAGGACTTCGGCGGCGAGATCACCTGCATGTTCATGGGCAAGGCGTACCAGGAGTTCGCCCCCGCCCTCACCAACGACTCCATCGTCGTGGTCCGCGGCCGAGTGAGCATGCGTGATGACGGAATGAACCTGCACGCGTTCAGCCTGTTCGCCCCCGAGCTCAACCAGGACGGCGACTCCGGCCCGCTCACCGTCTCGATGCCGGAATCGCGCGCCACCACCGACACGGTCTCGCAACTGAGCGACGTGCTCATCCGCCACTCCGGGCAGACGGAGGTGCGGCTCAAGCTCATCAAGGGCGAGACGGCGCGCATCTTCGAAGTGCCTTTCGCGGTCCGCATCACCCCCGACCTGTTCGGAGAGCTGAAGAGCCTGCTGGGTCCTCACTGCCTGTACTAGGCTCCGAGCCGGCCTCTGCCGGGGTCGGGGCGGTGAGAGACGCCGGTAGACTGAGAAGGCCATGATCCAGACTCTCGACCTCCGCGGCCGTCGTCCCTCCGCCGTCGAGCTGCTCGCGCTCGTGCCGCGCAATCCCGGCACGTCGGCCGACGTCGGGCCGGTCGTCGCCCGGCTCATCGCCGATGTCAGAGAGCGGGGCGCCGAGGCGCTGCTCGAACAGGCCGAACGCCTCGACGGTGTACGGCCGCCGCACCTCCGCGTTCCCGCCGAGCAGATCGCCCAGGCCGTCGAGCAGCTCGACCCGAGCATCCGCCGGGCGCTCGACGAGGCGATCGGGCGTGTGCGCCGGGCGAGCGCGGCGCAGGTGCCGCCTCCGCAGACCACCCGCCTCGACGACGGGGCCACCGTCACCCAGCGCTGGCAACCCGTCACCCGCGCCGGCCTCTACGTGCCCGGCGGCAAGGCCGTCTACCCCTCGAGCGTGATCATGAACGCCGTGCCCGCGCAGGTCGCGGGAGTCACCTCCATCGCGATCGTCTCGCCGCCGCAGAGGGCGTTCGGCGGCTCCGTGCACCCGACGATCCTCGCCGCGGCGGGCCTGCTCGCCGTCGACGAGGTGTATGCGATCGGAGGCGCTGGCGCCATCGCCGCGCTCGCCTACGGAGTCGACTCGATCGGCCTCGATCCCGTCAGTCTCGTGACCGGACCCGGCAATGTCTGGGTGACCACGGCCAAGAGGCAGGTCCTGGGTCAGGTCGGGATCGACTCCGAGGCGGGCCCGACCGAGATCCTCGTGATCGCCGACGAGTCCGCCGACCCGCGCCTCGTCGCCGCGGACCTCGTGAGCCAGGCCGAGCACGACGAGGCCGCCTCCGCCGTGCTCGTCACCGACAGCGCCGACCTCGCGGCCGCCGTCGGCCGCGAGGTCGACCGGCAGGCCGCCTCCACCCACCACGCCGCGCGCGTGGCCGTCGCGCTCGATGGCCCGCAATCGGCGCTCGTGATCGTCGACGACCTCGAGACCGCGTGCGCGTTCAGCGACGTGTACGGCCCCGAGCACCTCGAGCTGCACACCGTCGATCCGGAGGCGACCGCGGCTCGGATCCACAATGCGGGCGCCATCTTCCTCGGCCCCACCTCGCCGGTGAGCCTCGGCGACTACGTGGCGGGCTCGAACCACGTGCTGCCCACGCTCGGACAGGCCCGGTTCTCCTCCGGCCTCGGCGCGTACACCTTCCTCCGCCCCCAGCAACTGGTCGCGTACGACCGGGCCGCCCTCGAGCGCGTGGCACCGCACATCCGCGCGCTCAGCGACGCCGAGGCGCTGCCCGCTCACGGCGACGCCGTGGACGCCCGCTTCGTCTGACCTCGAGAGGCCCCGATGTTCTGCCCCTTCTGCCGGCACCCCGACTCCCGCGTGATCGACTCGCGCACCAGCGACGACGGTCTCTCGATCCGCCGCCGCAGGCAGTGCCCCTCGTGCGGGCGCCGGTTCTCGACCACGGAGACCGCGAGCCTCGTCGTCATCAAGCGCAGCGGTGTCGTCGAGCCCTTCAGCAGAGAGAAGATCGTCAGCGGCGTGCGCAAGGCTTGCCAGGGCCGACCCGTCACCGACTCCGACCTCGCCGTCCTCGCGCAGCGCGTCGAGGAGAGCATCCGTGCGACGGGAGCCTCGCAGATCGACGCCAACGACATCGGCCTCGCGATCCTCCCGCCCCTGCGGGAGCTCGACGAAGTCGCGTACCTGCGCTTTGCAAGCGTCTACCAGGCGTTCGATTCGCTCGACGACTTCGAATCGGCGATCGCCCTTCTGCGTGCCGAACCGGCAGCCGCGCCGCATGGCGCCGACGAGATCTGAGGCCTGCGTGTACCCACTGCTCTTCCGCACCGTCCTCCGCCGCATCGACCCCGAGCGGGCCCACCACCTGGCCTTCCCGCTCATCCGGGCGTTCGGAGCGGTCGCGCCGTTTGCCCGCCGCATCACCATGCCTCGCGTCGATCTCTCGGTCGAGACGCTCGGCCTGCGCTTCGAGACTCCGTTCGGCGTCGCCGCAGGGTTCGACAAGGACGCGACGGCGGTGCTCGGCCTCGGCGCCCTGGGCTTCGGCCACGTCGAGGTCGGCACCCTGACGGCGCGTCCCCAGCCGGGCAACGAGCGGCCGAGACTGTTCCGTCTGGTTCCCGACCGGGCCGTCATCAACCGCATGGGCTTCAACAATCGCGGCGCCGAAGCGGCGGCCGCTCGCCTCGCCCGGCTCCGAAGCGCCCGCGGACGTCCCGTGATCGGAGTGAACATCGGCAAGAGCCGAGTTGTCGCCGTCGACGATGCGGCGGAGGACTACCTCGTCAGCACTCGCCTGCTTGCGCCGCTCGCCGACTACCTCGTGGTCAACGTGAGCTCGCCCAATACTCCCGGCCTGCGTGGCCTGCAAGAGATCGACCGGCTTGAGCCGCTACTCGTCGCCGTGAAGCAGGCGGCAGAGGCGACTCCGTTGCTCGTGAAGATCGCGCCCGACCTCTCGGACGACGACGTGGGCCGGGTGGCGCAGCTCGCCGTGCGACTCGGGCTCGACGGCATCATCGCCACCAACACGACCCTGTCGCGCGAGGGGCTGCGGACCGAGCGGGCTGTCGTCGAGGCGGCAGGAGCGGGCGGCCTCTCCGGCGCACCCCTTGCCGAGCGTGCGCTCGCGGTCCTGCGCCTCATCCGTGCCGTCGTGCCCGCGGGCTTCTGCGTGATCTCGGTCGGGGGAGTGGACACGGCCCGGGACGTGCAGGAGCGCCTGGATGCCGGGGCCACTCTCGTCCAGGGGTACACGGCCTTCATCTACCGCGGTCCGCTCTGGGCGCGCGCGATCAACCGAGGCCTGCGCGCGAGACGGTAACACGTCTGCCGCCGTCCGAACGGCGACGGTCCGGTCGATCAGGCGGGGAACGCGCCGCGCTTCACCTGCGGCTTCGGGAGGCGCATCACGCGCAGCTGCAGGGCCCGCATCGCCGCGTACCACGGGATGCCCTTCTCGACGTGCTCAGCGCCGAAGCGCTCGGCGAGCTTGCGGCGCATACGGCGGCCGAGCAGGATGCAGTCGATCACGGCGATGAGGAAGAACGCCCACAGGACGATGAGCGTGACGTACTGCAGCTCGGGCTGAGGGAAGAAGCTCAGCAGCAGCACCACGACCATCACCGGGATGAGGAACTCGCCGAGGCTGAAGCGTGCATCGACCCAGTCGCGCACGAACCTGCGCTGAGGGCCCTTGTCGCGCAAGGGCAGGTAGCGCTGATCGCCGGCGGCCAGTCCGATACGGGCCTGCTCGCGCGCCGTGGCCGCCTTCTCCCTCGCATCGCGAGCCGCCTGCTTGCGGTCGCTGACCACGAGGGGGCGCTTGCGGGCCAGCTCCTGCTCGCGCCGGGTCGGCGTCGGACGTCCCTTGCCGGACGCGGCGGGGCCGGCGTCGTCGGGGGTGTCTGTTGCGGTCGGGTGCTTGGCCACGGGGAACGTCCTTGGAATCGGGGGTCTCTTAAGATTACCTCCATGGCTCACGACGCTCCGACTCCGCCGTCCTCCCTCTCCTCCGCCGAGCAGGCCGTCCTCGCCGCGGTCCGCGACGACCTCCCGCGCTCGCTGGCGGAGCTCGGTCGTCTCGTGCGTATCCCGTCGGTCTCGTGGGACGGCTTCGATGCGACGCGCGTCGCCGCCAGCGCGGATGCGATCGCGACGCTCGCTCGCGAGACGGGCGCCTTCGAGGAGGTGTCGATCCTCGCCTCGACGATCGGCGACTCCGATGTCCTCGGTCAGCCGGCAGTGCTCGCGACGCGCGCGGCTCGCAACGGCGCGCCCACGGTCCTTCTCTATGCGCACCACGACGTCCAGCCTCAGGGCGTGGAGTCAGCCTGGGAGACGCCTCCGTTCGAGCCCACCGTGCGCGGAGACCGCCTCTACGGGCGCGGCGCGGCCGACGACAAGGCCGGAGTCGTCTCTCACCTCACGGCCGTCCGCGCGCTACGCGAGGTGGCCGGCGACGAGCACGACCTCGGCCTCGTCCTCTTCATCGAGGGAGAGGAGGAGTTCGGCTCGCGCTCCTTCCCCACCTTCCTCCGCGAGCATCACGACGCTCTGCGGGCTGACGTGATCGTCGTCGCCGACAGCGACAACTGGGACATCGACACCCCCGCCCTCACGGTCGGCCTGCGTGGCAACGTCACCTTCACGCTCACCGTCCGCACGCTCGAGCACGCCTCGCACTCGGGGATGCTCGGCGGTGCGGTGCCCGACGCGATGCTCGCCGCGGTGCGCCTCCTCTCGACTCTCTGGCGGGAGGACGGCTCGGTCGCCGTCGAAGGCCTGACGGAGCACGACGGAGCCGTGCCCGAGACCAGCGAGGAGCAGCTGCGACGAGACTCCGGTCTGCTCGACGGTGTCTCGCCGATCGGCACCGGTCCGATCCTGTCGCGCACCTGGTCGAAGCCGGCCATCACCCTCACGGGTATCGATGCGCCGAGCGTCGTGGACGCCTCGAACACGCTCATCCCGTCGGTGCGAGTGAAGATCAGCGCCCGCATCGCTCCTGGGCAGGAGGCGGGCGTCGCCTTCGAGGCGCTCCAGAGCCACCTGCACCGGTACGCCCCCTTCGGAGCCCACCTCGAGATCACCGACGTCAGCGCCGGCGAGCCGTTCCTCGTGGACGCCTCCGGGTGGGCCGTCGAGCTCGTGAAGGGCGCGATGGCCGACGCGTGGGGCCGCGAGCCGCTCGAGACGAGCGTGGGCGGCAGCATCCCGTTCATCGCCGATCTCGTCCGCGAGTTCCCGTCCGCGCAGATCCTGGTGACGGGAGTCGAGGACCCGGATTCGCGAGCCCACAGTCCGAACGAGTCGCTGCATCTCGGCGTGTTCCGCCGCGCCGCCCAGACCGAGGCCCTGTTCCTCCTCCGCGCGGCCGGGCACCGAGAGTGAGGCGGATCCGGAATACCCCGGCAGCCGCCCCCGTTGCAGCCGTAGAATCTCAGGGCACACCGTCCGATTCCGCCCGTTCCCCCGAGGAGTGACATGTCCGACACGACACTGACCGCCGACCAGACGACTGTGGCGCACGGCGTCTCGATGACTCCGACGGCCGCGGCCAAGGTAAAGAGTCTCCTCGAGCAGGAGGGTCGCGACGACCTGCGCCTGCGCGTCGCCGTCCAGCCCGGCGGCTGCTCGGGACTCATCTACCAGCTCTACTTCGACGAGCGCACTCTCGAGGGAGATGCGGCTGTCGAGTTCGACGGAGTCGGCCTCGTCGTCGACAAGATGAGCGTGCCCTACCTCGACGGCGCGTCCATCGACTTCGAGGACACCATCCAGAAGCAGGGCTTCACCATCGACAACCCCAACGCGGGCGGCAGTTGCGCCTGCGGCGACAGTTTCCACTGATATCGGTTCGGCGCCCGGCGGCGAGGTCTTCTCGTCGCCGCGACACGCCGCTCCACGAGCGTTCTCGACGGCGCCCGACATCCCGCTTCGGCGGGGGTCGGGCGCCGTTCTTCGTCGTGACCACCTCGAGGTCGGGCGGTCACCGGCGGGCGCGGGTGCACGGGGCGCCCGGAGGGGAAGGGTAGGCTAGAGCCGGTCTAATACAGTTTCGTGTGAACTGGTCCCCAGTCTTCCGAAAGGTCACCGGTGCGCTTCAATCGCCGAATCCGCAGATGGGTCGCTGTGCCCGTCGCAGGAGCCCTCGCCCTCGTCCTCGCGGGCTGCACCCAGGAGCAGCTCCAGGGCTGGCTCCCCACCGAGCCGGGGACGACGAACCATGTCGACCGCGTCATCGGACTGTGGGTCACCTCCTGGATCGTCCTGCTCGCGGTGGGCGTCATCACCTGGGGTCTCACGATCTGGGCCGTCGTCGTCTACCGACGTCGCAAGGGTCAGACGGGCCTTCCCGTCCAGCTGCGCTACAACATGCCGATCGAGATCTTCTACACGATCGTCCCGCTGATCCTCGTGATCGGATTCTTCGCCTTCACCGCGCGCGATCAGGCCGCTATCGAGCAGCCCTACGCCAATCCGGACGAGACCATCCAGGTGTACGGCAAGCAGTGGGCGTGGGACTTCAACTACGTCGACGAGAACGTCTACTCGGCCGGCATCCAGGGCCAGTACGAGCAGGGCAAGGACGCCAACGGCGCCCTCGTCGAGTCTCAGGTCCCCACCCTCTACCTGCCGGTCGGCAAGAAGATCACGATCCAGCTCGATTCTCGCGACGTGATCCACTCCTTCTGGGTCATCGACTTCCTTTACAAGAAGGACATGATCCCCGGCAAGACGAACTACATGTACGTCACGCCCCTCAAGGAGGGGACCTACTCCGGCAAGTGCGCCGAGCTCTGCGGCGAGTACCACTCCGCGATGCTCTTCAACGTCAAGGTCGTCTCGCAGTCCGAGTACGACGACTACATCCAGTCCCTGCGCGACGCCGGCCAGACCGGCCAGCTCGGCGCCGAGTTCGACCGCAACCAGAACCTGCCCGGCACCGGCGCGCCGGCCCGCAGCGAGAACCAGGAGTAAGGGAGCATGAGCACCGCTACGGCACCCGCACCGACGCGAGCGTTCGGTGGGACCCCACCGGTCCAGCGCAAGGCGAACGTCCTCGTCCGCTGGATGACGTCGACCGACCACAAGGTCATCGGGTACATGTATCTGATCACCTCGTTCCTCTACTTCTGCATCGCCGGGGTGATGGCCCTCGTCATCCGCGCACAGCTCTTCGAGCCCGGCCTCGCCGTCGTCGAGACTCGCGAGCAGTACAACCAGCTCTTCACGATGCACGGCACGATCATGCTGCTGATGTTCGCGACGCCGCTGTTCGCCGGTTTCGCCAACGTGCTCATGCCGCTGCAGATCGGAGCCCCCGACGTCGCCTTCCCGCGACTGAACGCCTTCGCCTACTGGCTGTACAGCTTCGGCTCGCTCATCGCGGTCGCCGGCTTCGTCACGCCTCAGGGCGCGGCCTCGTTCGGATGGTTCGCCTACGCGCCGCTGTCGAGCACGACGTTCTCGCCGGGCTTGGGAGGCAACCTCTGGGTGTTCGGCCTCGCGCTCTCGGGCTTCGGGACCATCCTCGGCGCGGTGAACTTCATCACGACGATCATCACCATGCGGGCACCGGGCATGACGATGTTCCGTATGCCGATCTTCACGTGGAACATTCTCGTGACGTCGATCCTCGTGCTCCTCGCGTTCCCCGTCCTCGCGGCGGCGATGTTCGCCCTGGGAGCCGACAGAGTGTTCGACGCCCACGTCTACGACGCGGCGAACGGTGGCGTGCTGCTCTGGCAGCACCTGTTCTGGTTCTTCGGGCACCCCGAGGTGTACATCATCGCGCTGCCGTTCTTCGGCATCGTGTCCGAGGTGTTCCCGGTGTTCAGCCGCAAGCCGATCTTCGGCTACAAGACCCTCATCTACGCGACGATCTCGATCGCAGCGCTTTCCGTCACGGTGTGGGCGCACCACATGTACGTCACGGGCTCGGTGCTGCTGCCGTTCTTCTCTCTGATGACGATGCTCATCGCGGTCCCCACCGGTGTGAAGATCTTCAACTGGATCGGAACGATGTGGCGCGGCTCGGTGACGTTCGAGACCCCGATGATCTGGGCGATCGGCTTCCTCATCACCTTCACCTTCGGTGGTCTCACCGGCGTCATCCTTGCGTCCCCGCCGCTCGACTTCCACGTGTCCGACACCTACTTCGTCGTGGCTCACTTCCATTACGTCGTCTTCGGCACCGTCGTCTTCGCGATGTTCTCGGGCTTCTACTTCTGGTGGCCCAAGTGGACCGGCAAGATGCTCAACGAGACCCTCGGAAAGTGGCACTTCTGGCTGCTCTTCATCGGTTTCCACACGACGTTCCTCATCCAGCACTGGCTCGGAGTCGTGGGTATGCCCCGCCGCTACGCGAGCTACCTCCCGGGCGACGGCTTCACCTGGATGAACCAGCTTTCGACGATCGGCGCGATGATCCTCGCGGTCTCGCTCATCCCGTTCTTCCTCAACGTGTACATCACGGCCCGCAAGGCGCCGCGCGTCACGGTGAACGATCCGTGGGGCTTCTCCCGCTCGCTGGAATGGGCGACGTCCTGCCCTCCTCCCCGCCACAACTTCACGTCCATCCCGCGCATCCGTAGCGAGGCTCCGGCCTTCGACCTCAACCACCCCGAGGCCGGCATCCCCGTCGGCATCGGCCCGGCGAAGGATGCTCCGGACGCCCCCACGTACGACAAGTCCGAAGGCACGGTGAAGTAGGGCCATGCGCGCCAACGTCAATCTGTTCTGGCTCCTCGCTGCGTTCTTCCTCGTCGCCGACGGCACCTACGTCGTCTGGTCGCTCATCGACACCGGCCGGGTGGAGTGGGTCGGCGCCGTGGCGATCTTCCTCTCCTCGGTGCTCGGCGCGTTCATCGCGTTCTACGTGGGACGCGTGCACAAGGCGCAGGGCGCTGAGCTCCCCGAGGATCGCCTCGACGCCGATATCGACGACGGAGACCCCGAGCTGGGCTTCTTCAGCCCGTGGAGCTGGTGGCCGCTGATCCTCGGCGGCTCCGCGGCCCTCGCATTCCTGGGCCTCGCGGTCGGCTTCTGGATCACCTACATCGCCGTCGGCATCTTCCTCGTCGCGATCGCCGGCTGGGTGTACGAGTACTATCGCGGGTATTTCGCCCGCTGAGGCGTCGCCTCCGGCTCAGGACCGGGTGTGCGGGGTTCGTTCCCCGCACACCCGGTTCTTCTGCTTTGCCGCCCCGAAGTGAACGGCTTCGTTCGGGCCAGGGGCTCGGCCCGGGACGCGACATCGCCTGCGGTCAGCGAGTCGCGGAGGTGGCGAAAGAACTCGGAGTGGTTCCCATCACCTGCCGGAAGTGTCGGGTGAAGTGTGCCTGATCGTAGAAGCCGGCGGCGATCGCCACGGCTGCCGGTCGGGAGCCGCTCAGCAGGAGCCGTCGTGCGAGGTCGACGCGCCGGCTGGTGAGATAGCGGTGGGGCGGCAGACCGTAGGTCGAGGAGAACGACCGCGAGAGGTGCCCAGGATGTGCCCCGAGGAGCCGCGCCGCCTCGGCGAGCGTGACTCCCCGGACGATTTCGCTCTCGATCAGGTCGCGCAGACGACTCGCGAGGACTGCGCTGCCCGCGGGCGGGGCGGCGGTCTTCGATCCGGCGATGATGCTTTCGGCCAGGGTGAGCAGCGCGGTCTCGGCGGCGAGCTCCTCACCGGCCGTGGCCAGGGCCCGGTGTGCGCGCCGGGTCGCGGTGAGCAGATCGGAGCGGCCTGGCCGGTCGACGAGGGAGCCAGCGAGATCTTCGGGCGCCCACGTCGCGTCGAGGTAGGCGACCCGCTTCTGGAACCCGTCGCTTCCGGGCGCAGCGCGGCCGTCATGGGCGACGCCGGGCGGCAGCAGCGTCGCCGTCGAGGAGTCGGCGATCCGCTCTCTGCCTCCGAGGTCGTAGACGACCGCACCGACGTCGACGAGCATGAGGGCCCAGTCGGCATGCGCGTGAGCCGGGTAGGCATGATCGGTCATCCGGGCGTGGAGGACCTCACGCACCCCCGGTACCGAGGGGTGCCACGCGCGGAGGGAGGTCGCGTCCGTCATGCGAGGAACGTACAAGACATCAGTGTCATCGTCACGCGATCATCAGGTCATGACCGATGAACCCGTCCGATTCCCGACCCGTGTAGCTCTCGTCCTGCGCGACGATCTCGAGCCGTGGCAGGTGGCCAATGTCGCCGCGTTCCTTGCGAGCGGCGTGGCCGCCGACCCCCGCCTTGCCGGCGCCCCGTACGTCGACGCGGACGGTACGGTGTACCGGCCGCTGCTCGGACAGCCCATCATGGTCCTCGAAGGCGACCGAGAGGACTTGCGAGGTGTCCGATCCCGGGCCGTCGCTCGGGAACTCGACATCGCCGTCTTCGATGCGGGGATGTTCGCCACCGGGCACGACGCGGCGAACCGCGAGATTGTGGCGGCAGCGGCGGGTGACGACCTCGACCTCGTCGGCGTGGCCGTTCACGGCGCCAAGAACCAGGTGGACCGGGTCCTCAAAGGGGTGCGCCGTCACCGATGAGACCTGGCTGGCGTTCTTCTGCGCGCCTTTGAGTGCGGGCGGCATCGGCGAGAGTGGCGAGGTGACCGAGGCACGACTCCGGAGGGACGGACACATGCCGAAGGGCCCGGACGACAAGTCGCGTCCGGGCCCTTCGAAGGGAGGAGTCAGTGCTCGCTGTGCGAGCTCTCGAGCTCCTTCTGTGTGACGGGGGTGATGCGGTCCTCGAAGAACCAGCGCGAGAGGCCGGCACGGACGCGCTGCGGGGCGGTGATCCGACCGCGCGAATCCGGGCGGATCATCAGCGGCTCGTACTCGTCCTGGCTGACCAGCTTCCAGCGCTCGTACTCGTCAAGCTGCTGGTGCACCTCGATGAACTCGCCGCCGGGGAGGCGGACGATGCGTCCGGACTCGAAACCGTGAAGGGCGATCTCCCGGTCCTTCTTCTGCAGCGCGAGACAAATGCGCTTGGTGATGAAGTAGGCGATGAACGGACCGACGATGACCACGAACTGCAGGGCGTGGATGACGCCCTCCATCGTGAGGTGGAAGTGGGTCGCGATGATGTCCGACGATGCCGCCGCCCACAGACCCGCGTAGAAGGTGACTCCCGCCGCACCGATGGAGGTCCGGGTTGCCGCGTTCCGCGGGCGGTCGAGCAGGTGGTGCTCCCGCTTGTCGCCCGTGATCCACGCCTCGAGGAACGGGTAGAGGAGGACCACGGCGATGAACAATCCGAGGCCGACGAGCGGGATCAGGATGTTGAAGGACAGAGTCCCGACACCGGGGATGGCCCACTCGAGTCCCGGCGGGATCAGGCGTAGCGCACCATCGGCGAAGCCGATGTACCAGTCGGGCTGCGTACCCGCCGAGACGGGGGAAGGGTCGTACGGGCCGTAGTTCCAGATCGGGTTGATCGTGAAGAGCGAGGCGATGAGGACCACGACGCCGAAGACGATGAAGAAGAATCCGCCGGCCTTGGCCGCGTAGACGGGGAGCACGGGGTAACCGACCACGTTCTGCTCGGTCTTGCCTGCTCCCGGGAACTGTGTGTGCTTGTGCACGACCACGAACACGAGGTGGAGCGCGATGAACGCGAGCACCAGTGCAGGCAGGAGCAGGATGTGCAGGGTGTAGAGGCGTCCGACTATGTCGGTGCCCGGGAACTCTCCGCCGAAGACGAGGAACGAGATCCACGTGCCCACCAGGGGGATGCCCTTGACCATTCCGTCGATGATCCGCAGACCGTTTCCGGAAAGGAGATCGTCGGGGAGGGAGTAGCCCGTGAATCCCTCGGCCATCGCGAGGATGAAGAGCACGAAGCCAATGACCCAGTTGAGCTCGCGCGGCTTGCGGAAGGCTCCGGTGAAGAAGATGCGGAGCATGTGGAGGCCGATGGACGCCACGAACAGCAGGGCCGCCCAGTGGTGGATCTGGCGCATCAGCAGACCGCCGCGGATGTCGAACGAGATGTCGAGCGCGGAGTTCATCGCCGCCGACATCTCGATGCCCTTGAGTGGCAGGTAGTTGCCCTCGTAGTGCGTCTCGACCATCGAGGCCTGGAAGAAGAAGGTCAGGAAGGTGCCCGACAGGAGGATGATGACGAAACTGTAAAGAGCAACCTCGCCGAGCAGGAACGACCAGTGATCGGGGAAGATCTTACGACCGAACTCCTTGACGACCGCCGAGATGCTCGTGCGCTCATCGATGTAGTTCGAAGCCGCCCCGACGAAGCCCTTCTGGATCTTTCCGGTGCCCAGGATGACCCCGTCATCCGATTCAGCGGCGGACGAGGAGGGATGGGAGGGTGTGGTGGTGGACATGTCTCATCGCTCCCAGAAGGACGGCCCGACGGGCTCCGTGAAGTCGCTGCGGGCGACCAGGTAGCCATCGGCGTCGACGGTGATGGGGAGCTGCGGAAGCGGACGCTTCGCCGGGCCGAAGATGACGGCGGCCTCGCGCGTGATGTCGAACTGCGACTGGTGGCACGGGCACAGCAGGTGGTGGGTCTGCTGCTCGTACAGTGCCACGGGGCAGCCGACGTGCGTGCAGATCTTGGAGTAGGCGACGATTCCGTCGTAGTTCCAGGTCTCGCGACCCTCACTGACGATGAGGTCTTCCGGCTTCAGACGCATGAGGAGGACGGCCGCCTTGGCCTTCTCCTCGAGCATGCCCTCCGCCTCGAGCAGTCCCTCCGGGATCACGTGGAAGGCCGACCCGAGAGTGACGTCTGACGCCAGGATCGGCGCGCCGGAGGGGTCGAGCGTGAGCCGGGTGCCCTCCTTCCACAGGGTCGTCTTGAGGAGCGCGACCGGGTTCTCGTCCTGCGGCCCGAGACCGCGGAACAGGATGACCGCGGGGAGCGGGAACACCACGAGGGAGGCGATCAGGCTGTTCCTGACGAGCGAGCGACGGCCGAAGCCGGACTCCTTGTCGGCCTGGTCGAAGATCTCGATCGCACGGGCGCGGGTGGGCTCTGCGCTACGGACGGGGTGGCGGATGTCGATGCCCTCGTGATCAGACATCAGCTGCTTGCCCCAGTGCACCGCCGCGATGCCGAGAGCGAGGAGCGCGAGCGACATGCCGAGTCCGATGAACAGCGTGTTCATGCGAACGGAGGAGATGTCGTCGGTGATGGGGAACGCCATGTAGGCGGCCACGGCGAAGATCGAGCCCGCGAAGGAGAGGTAGAAGAGCGTGTACACCGTGCGCTCGGCACGCTTCTCGACCTTGGGGTCGAGGTCGGTCATCCGGGGGCGGTGCGGCGGGAGGCCCGGGTCTTGGACGCGGTCCCGCGTCACGACCGCGGTGCCGGCCGAAGCCGTCCCGTGCCCGGTGGCCGACGAGGTGGCGAGGTCGCTGCCACCCTCATCGTGCTCTGCCATGGTTCTCCTTTTCACGCCGTGCGGGCGCCGTTCGGTGCCGAAGGGAAGTCGCGCCGATCAGGGCGCTGAGGAAGTCAGTTGGATCGCGCGGTGATCCACACCGTCAGGGCGACGATCGCGCCGAGCCCGAAGATCCAGAGGAAGAGGCCCTCCGCGACCGGTCCGAGAGAACCGAGCGCGAATCCGCCGGGAGACGGGTTGGCATCGATGTACTTGAGGTACGAGATGATGTCGCGCTTGTCCTCAGGGGAGATGTTGAGGTCGTTGAAGACCGGCATGTTCTGCGGTCCGGTGACCATCGCCTCGTAGATGTGCGCGGGGGTGACGCCACCCAGAGGGGGAGCGAACTTGCCCTCGGTGAGCGCGCCGCCGGCGCCTGCGACGTTGTGGCACATCGCGCAGTTGATGCGGAAGAGCTCCGCGCCCTTCGCGGTGTCGCCCTGTCCGTCGAGGACCTGGCCCTCGGGGATCGCCGGGCCGGGGGCCAGAGAGGCGACGTAGGCCGCGAGCGCCGCGATCTGGTCGTCGGTGAACTGGACCGGCTTCTCGAGAGCCTGAGGGCCCTGCATCTGCATCGGCATGCGGCCTGTGCCGACCTGGAAGTCGACGGAGGCCGCTCCGACGCCGACCAGCGACGGCGCGCTGCCGGTGCCGGTGGCCGAGAGCCCGTGGCAGGTGGCGCAGTTCGCCGCGAAGAGCTTGGAGCCCTCCTCGATGGTCTGCTGGCTCGTCGCCGAGGTCTCGGCGGAGGCAGAGGTGGCGACTCCGACGGCCGCGTAGGCGCCGCCGGTGAGGCCCAGGCCGATCGCGATCAGGGCCAGCGTGGCGAGGGGGTGACGACGACCCTTCTTGACACGGCTCTTCGACTTCGGGGAGGCCATCGAGGCAACCTTCCTGCGGGGTTCGGGGGACTGGCGATTCATCGGTGCGCGCGTCACTTCAGGAAGTAGATGACGAAGAACAGGCCGACCCAGACCACATCGACGAAGTGCCAGTAGTAGGACACGACGATCGCGCTGGTCGCCTCTTTGTGGCCGAAGTTCTTGACGGCGAAGCCACGGCCGATGACGAGGAGGAAGGCGATGAGGCCGCCGGTCACGTGCAGAGCGTGGAAGCCGGTCGTGAGGTAGAAGGCCGAGCCGTAGGCGTTGCTCGAGAGGCTCACGCCCTCGGAGACGAGGGTCGCGTACTCGAAGACCTGGCCCGACACGAAGATCGCGCCCAGGGCGTAGGTGAGGAAGAACCACTCGACCATGCCCCACTTCATGGGGCTGAGGCCCGTGGCACGCGGCTGAAGGCGCTCGGCGGCGAACACCCCGAACTGGCACGTGAACGACGACGCGACCAGGATCACCGTGTTCACGCTCGCGTAGGGCACGTTGAGGATGCTGGTCTCGGCCGACCACAGCTCCGGAGAGGTGCTGCGAAGGGTGAAGTAGATCGCGAACAGGCCGGCGAAGAACATGACCTCGCTGCCCAGCCAGACGATCGTTCCGACCGCGACCGGGTTGGGTCGGTTCACTACGGGCGCGCTGGCCGTGGGGGAGAGAGAAGTGCTCGTCACACAGACCATTATGGCCGATGCCCGGAGGGCGACTCGCACTTCCCGCGCGGCGATCCTCGTCACATAATCTGAGAGCCATGTCGGAAACCCTGTCCTGGCCGTCCCTTCTCAGCACTCTCTTGGAGTCCTCCGATCTCAGCGTCTTCCAGGCGACCTGGGCGATGGAGCAGGTGATGCGCGGGGAGGCGACTCCCGCGCAGCTCGCGGGAATGCTGATCGCGCTCCGCGCCAAGGGCGAGACGGTCGACGAGATCGTGGGGTTCCGCGACGCGATCCTCGAGCATGCGCTGCCCTTGGACGTGGATCCGATGGCCCTGGACATCGTGGGGACCGGCGGGGATCGCTTCGGGACGGTGAACATCTCGTCGACGGCGGCGATCATCGCCGCCGCGGCCGGGACCCCCGTCATCAAGCACGGCAACAAGGCGGCGTCCTCGTCGTCCGGCTCCTCGGACGTGCTCGCGGCCCTGGGCGTGGATCTCAGCATCTCGCCCGAGAGGGTGGCGGAGGTGTTCCGCTCCACCGGCATCGGCTTCGTCTTCGCTGCGATGTTCCATCCCGGTTTCCGGCACGCGGGAGCCGTCCGGAGCGAGCTGGGTGTCCCGACGGTGTTCAACTTCCTCGGCCCGCTCTGCAACCCGGCGCGGCCGGAGGCGTCGGCCGTCGGCGTCGCGCACCTCGACCGCGTCCCGCTCTTCGTGGGCGTGTTCCAGACCCGCGGGGCGACCGCCCTCGTCTTCCGCGGCGACGATGGGCTCGACGAGCTCACCACGACGGGGCACAGCCACATCTGGGAGGTGTCCCGCGGGTCCGTCGTCGAGCACGACCTCGATCCGCGCGACCTGGGCCTGCGACGGGCGAGTATCGACGATCTTCTCGGTCGCGACGCGAACTACAACGCGGGCGTCGTCCGCGCGGTGCTCGCGGGCGAGGAGGGCGCCGTGCGCGACATCGTGCTCCTCAATGCGGCGGCTGGGCTCATCGCCTACGACCTCGCTCGTGACCCCGACCTCATCCGTACGGCGATCCTCGACCGGTTCCGCGACGCACTCGATCGCGCGGCCGCGGCCGTCGACTCCGGTGCCGCGACGGCCAAACTCTCGGCGTGGGCGGAGGCGACGCGACATCGTGCCTGAGGCCCTGCCTCGCCCGCCGATGTAAGGCGTAACGTGGCATCGCTGTCCGCAACGGTGCGGACGGCGATCCACTTCGGGACCCGAACATCCGGGCCGGATCCGCCGAGGGCCTGTCGGCCCCGGCCCGGCAGGCGAGGGGCACCCGCGCAGTGGTCCGACCCGGAGGAGACCTCGATGAAGAAGCTCATCAACGACCCGAAGAACGTCGTCGCGGAGTCGGTGGCCGGGTTCGGCCTCGCGCACGCCGATCTGGTCCGAGTCGAGAAGGATCCGTTGTTCGTGGTGCGCGCGGGCGTTCCGCGCGCCGGCAAGGTCGGCATCGTCAGCGGCGGAGGCAGCGGGCACGAGCCCCTGCACGCCGGTTTCGTGGGCTTCGGGATGCTCGACGCGGCCGTACCCGGCCCCGTGTTCACTTCGCCGACTCCCGATCCGATCGTCGCCGCCACGCAGGCCGTGCACGCCGGCGCCGGTGTGCTGCACCTCGTGAAGAACTACACGGGAGACGTCCTCAACTTCGAGACGGCCGCCGAGCTCGCGGCCGCCGAGGGCATCGAGGTGCGGTCCGTGGTGATCGACGACGACGTGGCCGTCAAGGACTCCCTGTACACGGCCGGTCGTCGAGGTGTCGCGGGCACGGTGCTCGTCGAGAAGATCGCGGGCGCTGCCGCCGAGCGCGGCGACTCCCTCGACGAGGTGGCGGCCGTCGCCTCGATCGTCAACGGCCAGGTGCGCTCGATGGGGGTCGCCCTCACCCCGTGCATCGTCCCGCACGCGGGCGAGCCGAGCTTCGAGCTGGGCGAGGACGAGATCGAGATCGGGATCGGGATCCACGGCGAGCCCGGACGCGAGAAGATCCCTCTCGAGCCGGCCGACCGGATCGTGGACCGCATCCTCGCGCCGATTCTCGAGGACCTGCCGTTCGCCTCCGGAGACCGGGTGCTGCTCTTCATAAACGGTATGGGTGGCACTCCGCAGATCGAGCTCTACATCGCCTATCGCCGCGCCGCGGAAGCCTTGGCAGAGAAGGGCATCACGGTCACGCGCAGTCTGGTCGGCAACTACACGACCTCGCTCGAGATGCAGGGCTTCTCGCTTTCTGTGCTCAGGCTCGACGATGCGCTCACCGAGCTCTGGGACGCGCCGGTGCAGACGGCCGCGCTGAGGTGGGGACGCTGATCGCCTCGGACGGCGACAGGACGACGCAGACCACGGTGGCGCGAGCGGCCGGACAGGAGAGGACGATCATGCAGGACGCACGGGAGCAGACGCTCGACGGCGAATGGGCGGCCGCGTGGATCCGCGCGGCTGCCGCGGCCTTCTCCGAGCACCGGGTCGAGCTCATCACTCTCGACCGGGCGATCGGAGACGGCGACCACGGCGAGAACATGGACCGGGGGTTCCAGGCGGTCCTCGCCACGCTCGACGGGGCACCGGCGGGCGCCCCGTCCGACGTTCTGAAGATGGTCGCGACGACCCTCATCTCGACGGTCGGCGGAGCCTCCGGGCCGCTGTTCGGCACCGCCTTCCTCAGGGCGTCGGCGGCGATCGCGGGCAGGGAGTCGCTCGCGAGCGAGGACGTGGTGGCGCTCCTGACGGCCGCTCGCGACGGCATCGTCCTGAGAGGAAAGGCCGAGGTCGGCGACAAGACCATGGTCGACGCGTGGAGCCCCGCGGTCGAGGCCGCTGCCTCCGCCGCCGAGCGCGGAGCGTCGCCGCGCGAGGTCCTCGAGGCTGCGGCCGAGGCGGCCCAGTCTGGAGCGGCGTCGACGGATCCCCTCGTCGCTCGGAAAGGACGGGCCAGCTACCTCGGGGAACGGGCGATCGGACACCGCGATCCCGGGAGCGTCTCGACCGTGTTGATGCTCCGCGCGGCGACCGAGGCGGGCGCGTGAGCGTCGGGCTCGTCTTCGTCTCGCACAGCGCGCGGCTCGCGGAGGGACTCGTCGAACTGGCCGAACAGATGGCCGCCTCGGTCACTCTGGTGGCGGCGGGAGGAACGGACGACGGGGGGATCGGCACGAGCTTCGACCGCATCAGCGCGGCGTTGGCGGAGGCCGACTCGGGCGAGGGCGTCGTCGTCCTCTGCGATCTCGGCTCCGCGATCATGACAGCCGAGACGGCGATCGAGTTCCTCGAGGAGGCGGCGCGCGAGCGCGTGCGCCTCGTCGACGCCCCCCTCGTCGAGGGCGCGGTCGCCGCGGCGGTGACGGCCGGGACGGGAGCGGGGCTCGACGAGGTGGTGTCCGCTGCCGAATCGGCGCGCGGCGCCTCCGCAAAGGCCCAGGACGTGTCGGCGCCCGTCCGCGGACCGGCCGTTCGGCGCACGGCGACCCTCGTGAATCCGAACGGGCTGCATGCCCGGCCTGCGGCCGACTTCGTCACTCTCGCGACGACCTTCGACGCACGGATCGATGCGAATGGCAAGGACGCGACCAGTCTCCTCGGAGTGATGTCCCTGGGGCTGGATCGCGGTGATGACGTCGTCCTGTCGGCGACGGGCCCGCAGGCCGAGGAGGCGGTCGAGCGCCTCGCCAAGCTGGTCGAGTCGGGGTTCGGCGAGGTCTAGAGCGGCGCACCCGTCCCAGGTGCCGCCTCCTACGCTGGGGTGCATGCTGCTGCGCGGAAACCGACCCCCGATCGTTCTGCTCCGCCGCTTCTTCGTGGTTCCCCGGGTCGTGCGCCGCGCCGATGCCCGGGTGGCGCGGAGGCTGAACGCGCGACACCCCTCCACGCTCGTCGACGGCGCGCTCGTCTCGCTGTCGCGGGCCGCCGACCACGGTGTGCTCTGGATGGGGCTCGGTGTCCTGCTGGTCCTCGCGGGGCGTCCGCGGGAGGCGGTGCGGGGCACGGCGTCCCTCGCCATCGCCAGCGCGGCGGCGAACCTCGTGGGGAAGCAGCTGTTCGGAGGAGTTCGTCCGCTCGTCGTCGACGTGCCCATCGGTCGCCGTCTCGCCCACCTCCCCACCTCGCCCTCCTTCCCCTCCGGTCACGCGGCGAGCGCCGCCGCCTTCGCGACCGGAGTGGCACTCGAGTCGCCTCGCGCCGGCGCAGCCCTCGCGCCTCTTGCCGCCGCGGTCGCCTTCTCGCGGCTGCACACGGGCGTGCACTGGCTCTCGGACGTCGTCGGTGGCGCCGCGCTCGGAGCGGCTGTCGCCGTGGTCGGGCGGGTCGCGCTGCCGGCGCATCCCCGGCGCATCCCCGTCTCCGAGCGAGCTGCTCTACCGCCTGTGGATCGCCGTCCGCTCGGCGACGGCTCGGAGCTGCTCGTCGTGCTCAATCCCCACGCGGGGCGTGACTCGCACCGGCCCGACCCGGAGCCGCTCCTGCGCGCCCGGTATCCCCGGGCGCACGTTCACCGCCTCGCCGAAGGGGAGGAGCTGGCCGAGGTCGTCCGCTCGCGCTCCAGCACGTCGACGGTGCTGGGCGTCTACGGCGGCGACGGCACCGTGGCGGTCGGCGCGGCGCTCGCACGCGCGGAGGGGATGACCCTTCTCGTTCTGCCGGGAGGAACGATGAACCACTTCGCCAAGGCGCTCGGGCTGCTCACCGTCGAGGACGCACTCCACGCAGCGTCGGTCGGCGAGCGTCGGGATGTGGACGTCGCCGAGGTCGTCACGGTGGGAGGCGAGCCGATCACCGTGCTCAACACGGTGTCGATCGGTGTGTACCCCGAGTTCGTCGCGGCGCGCGAGAAGCGCGAGAAACGGATCGGCAAGCCGTTGGCGGCGGTGATCGCCGCCCTGACGGTCGTGCGTCGGACCGACCCGTTCGAGCTGCGCCGCGAGGGACGGACCGATCGTGTCTGGTCGTACTTCGTGGGGGTGAACCGCGGTCACCCTGAGACCGCGACTCCGCTCGCGCGCCGTCGCCTCGACGACGGACGCCTCGACGTGCGGATCCTGCACTCCGGCAGGACACCGCGCACTCGCGGGGCGTTCGCGCTCGTCCTCGGCCGCACCGCGACTCCGCTCCTTCGTCGCGTGCCAGGGTGGCGGACACCTGTCGTCGAGGCGTTCTCGACCCCCGAGATGACGGTGGGCACGCGCCGCGCCCGCGGAGCGGATCCCGAATGGGCGCACGACGGCGAGACCGAACGGTTCGACCCGGACGCGCGCGAGGGGAACGGTGGATTCGACGAGGCCACGGTGCGGATCGTGCCGCGAGGCCTGCGCGTCTACGCCTCGGCGGACTGACGACGTGCCTCCCCTAGGTGTGCTGACCGGACACGTTAGTTAGAAAGGGGACCGGTCAGCCAGATCAGGAGCGTTGCAGTCGGGCTCGGTGGCGCCTAACGGCATCCCTGCTGCCGCACCGAGGTGAGCAGTACCGCTGGGTGCCATTGCGGGACACGTCTACGACGACGTTCGTGCACGGCTCCGCGGCGCAACGCCCGAGGCGCGACATGCCTCGAGTGGTCAAGTGAAGAGCGGTGCCGACCATGAAGACAGCTCGCAGGACGCGCTGAAGGTCGTTATCGACGTCGCGGTAGTGCAGGTGCCAACCCTCGCCGTTGTGGTCGGTCAAGCGCGGGTAGGCCGAAGCGCTGGCCATGTGCTCGTTAAGAATGGCCGCCCGATCCTCCGGCGTCGCAGCGTCGACGACTGTCAACCAGCCGTCCAGCACCACACGGCAGCGGGTGTAATCGTCCGGCCGTTCAGGGAAGGGCATCGTCATGCCAAATTCTCGAGTTCGTTCGATGACCCGTGTCCGGTCGCCGGGCCAGTCGTTCGCGAGTGACTGTGCGAGGAGGACCGCGTACTCCCCGTAAGGGTTGAGATGCATAAAGGTATTACATCATGGTGGGAGCGTGCCTCCTACCTCCTTGATTCCACCCATCTCGGCGATGGCAGCCGTCGCCATGATTCTCACCGCCTTGACGATGGTTCTCACCCCGGGTCCGAACATGATCTACCTCGCGTCACGCAGTATTAGTCAAGGTCGCCGTGCCGGCCTGGTCTCCTTGGCGGGGACGGGTTTGGGATTCGTTGTGTACATGCTGATGGCCAACCTCGGCCTGGCTGTTGTATTCGTGGCCGTTCCGTGGCTGTTTATTGGGCTCAAGACTGCAGGCGTCGCCTACCTTGCCTATTTGGCCTGGCAAGCGCTGCGTCCCGACGGGCGAGGTGTCTTCGAGATCCGTGACCTGCCCCGTGATAGCACCAGTCGTCTCTTCCGGATGGGGCTGGTCACCAACCTGCTCAACCCAAAAGTCGCGATCATGTACCTGACCGTCATCCCGCACTTCATCGATCCTCAGCGCGGTCACCCCATCGTGCAGGGCGTCACGCTCGGACTGCTTCAGATCGTCGTCAGCCTTACCGTGAATGCGCTCATCGTGGTCGCTGCGGGGTCTCTCGCCAGCTTCCTCGCCCCTCGCCCCCAATGGGCGATCTGGCAGCGGCGCACCACGGGAGTTTTACTCGGCATCGTCGCGCTCCTCCTTGCCCTTGAAGTGCCAGACCGCGCGCACATCTGACACCCGTTGCCGTTCCCGAGAACTGAAGAAATAGAGCCCCTGTGTCCCACTCCGACGCCGCACTCACCCCGCACCGCCGACTAAAAGTCGCCCGACTCGTCGTTGACGAGACCTGGCCGATCAGCGAGGTCGCCGCCCGCTTCCAGGTCTCTTGGCCCACGGTCAAATGTTGGGCCGGCCGCTACCGGAATAGCGAGTCGATGCAGGACCGCTCCTCGCGACCTCACCGCTCACCGAACAAAACCGATGCGAAGACCACATGGCGTTGCATCACTCTGCGCCTCCGATTGCGCGAGGGTCCGTGCAGCTCGCCTACCGACTGGGCATCGCGCCGTCGACAGCTCATCGCATCCTCACCACCGTCCACCTGAACCGCCTGTCGCACGTCGACCGACCACAGGGCGAGAGGAACCGCGCGGCAACACCGGACAAGCCTCGTAACAAATACAGCAGCCCACTCATGGGCAAGGCCCACGTTCATACGGTGATCGACGACCACTCACGCGTCGCCTACGCCGAGATACACGACAACGAGACCGGCGTCACCGCCGTCCTCGTCAGAGCTGTCGAGTGGTTCAACCAGCGCGGCGTCACCGTCGAGCGTGTCCTCTCCGACAACGGCACATCTTTGGCGAGACACCTGCGCGGAGCTCAGCATCACACACAAGCGCACCCGCCCCTACCGACCTCAGACCGACGGCAAGATCGAACGGTTTCACCGCACCCTGGGGGACGGCTGGGCATACCCCCGTTGCTACACCTCCGAGGCTCAGTGCCGCGGAGAACGGGGCGAGTGACTGCATTACTACAACCACCACCGCCCGCATTCAGCTTGCGGAAACCGGCCGCCTTTCTCGCGATTGATCAACGTCCCCGGTCAGTACACCTAGGAGGCGAGCAGCGCGGCCAAGGCGTCGAGCGCGGGGACCTGCCCGGCGACCAGCAGCTCGCGTGCCTCCTCGAGGGGAATCCAGCTGGCCGTCTCGATCTCGGAGTAGGAATGCATGACGCCTGAACCGCGAGGCCATTCGAGCTCGAAAGCATTGCTCGAGACAAATCGCGTCTGATCGTCGCCGGGGCCCGCGAACACGGTCACGATCTTGCGCGAGTTCTGCCGGAACGCGCCGAGCGGGGTGTAGTCGACGTCGGGAGCCGGAACGCCGATCTCCTCCTCGAACTCCCGCCTCGCGGCGTCGAACGGTGTCTCCTCCGGCCCGTACATGCCTTTCGGGATCGACCACGCGCGCGGACGCCGAGTCCACAGCGGACCACCCATCCGCCCGAGGAACACATGGAGCCGCCCGTCGACCTCCCGGTGCAACAGGATTCCCGCGCTCGTCACCGCCATAGTGTCGTCACCGTGCTCGTCTCCGTCATGGGGTCATCCTGCCGCCCGCGAGCTGGGCGTGCGCGTGGAAGGATCGACGCGAACCGCCCGCGACCGCATGGAGTGACCCATGAACCTCACCGAGATCCTCCGGTCGCTGGCTGATGTCGTCGGCGACGCTCTGCTGGTCGAGGGCGACGAGTTCGAGGCCGTGCACACCGACAAGTCGGGGTGGAGGAGCGAGGGGCGGGCGCTCGCGCTCGTGCGCGCGCGGTCGATCGACGACGTGCGAGCGACGCTGACGTTCGCCTCCGCGCACCGCCTTCCCGTCGTCCCCCGCGGTGCCGGCACTGGGCTCGCCGCAGGAGGCGTCGCCACGGCGGGAGCCATCGTGCTCTCGACTGCCGCGATGGACCGCATCCTCGAGATCTCACTCGAGGACGAGCTCGCCGTGGTCGAGCCCGGAGTGATCAACCAAGCGCTCTCGGATGCGGTCGCGCCGCACGGGCTGGTGTTCTCGCCCGACCCGGCGAGCAAGGCCATCTCGAGCATCGGCGGCAACATCGCCACCAACGCGGGCGGCCTGCTCTGCGCGAAGTACGGGGTCACGCGGGAGGCGGTGCTCGGTCTCGCCGTGGTCCTCGCCGACGGTCGTCTGGTGCGCACCGGCCGGCGTAGCGTCAAGGGGGTCACCGGCTACGACCTGACCGCTCTGCTCACCGGGTCGGAGGGGACGCTCGGCGTCATCGTCGAGGCGACGCTGCGCTTGCGTCCCCTTCCCACGGGACCGGCGGTGACGGTGGGGGCGTACTTTCCCAGCGTGGTCGCCGCAGCGGCCGCCGCCTCCGCGATCACCTCGGCGCGCCTCCGACCGGCCGCGATGGAGCTGATGGACGAGGCGGCGCTCGCCGCGGTCTCGCGTTTCACCGGCGCCGACGTCGACAGGGGCGCCGCCTTTCTGCTCGTGCAGACCGATGGTGGCGGAGCGGCCGAGGAGGCCCGCCGCATCCTCGAGATCGTCATCGCCTCCGGAGGCGACGCGGAGGCGACCGAGGATCGGGAGGCGGGCGAGGCGCTACTCGCGGTTCGCCGCGCCTTCCACCCCGCTCTCGAGGCTGAGGGGCAGGTCCTGATCGAGGACGTGTGCGTGCCCCGCTCGGCGCTTCCCGCGATGTTCGCCGCGATCCGGGGCATCGAGGAGCGGACCGGCCTGCGCATCCCGACGGTCGCGCACGCGGGCGACGGCAACCTGCACCCCAACTTCGTGCTGCCGCCCGGCTCGGAAGGAGTGCCCACGGTCGTCTGGGAGGCGGCGGACGAGCTGTTCCGCACCGCCCTCGCCCTCGGTGGCACGCTCACGGGGGAGCACGGAGTGGGCCTTCTCAAGCAGCGTTGGCTCGCCGAGGAGCTCGGCGAGGATTCGCTCGCCTTGCAGCGCGGGATCAAGGCGGTCTTCGATCCGCTCGGGATTCTGAATCCGGGCAAGGTGTTCTGAGACGCGGCCCCGCCGGCCACGTGGGGCAGGCGTTCCTCCGACCGGCTGAGGCCGCGAGGTGCCGCACCTCTCGGGTACTGGCATGTCTCGGGTACTGGTGGGCGATACCGGACTCGAACCGATGACCTCTTCCGTGTGAAGGAAGCGCGCTACCAACTGCGCCAATCGCCCGGGCTGATGCTCCAGGGGGGACGTTCGGGACGACCCGAGAGACGATCGTAGCGGATGCTCGGGGTGCGCACCGACCATTCGTGCGCGCCACGCCCGGGTGAACGGCAGGGGAGGAGTCTGCGCCGCGCGGAAGGGCGGGGGACGAGCGTTCGGTGACGACATCCGCCTCCGCTCGATTTGGAATCTCGTACGGCCGTCGGATACAGTCTTCTAGGTCGAGCCGGGGAGCGAAAGCGCCGAGGCGAGACAGCAAGACCAGCACGACCTACATGCGGATGTGGCGCAGCGGTAGCGCATCACCTTGCCAAGGTGAGGGTCGCGAGTTCGAATCTCGTCATCCGCTCGAACGCCGGTTCTCGGACCGTCGTCATCGGGACGTATCCTCGGATACCTCCCACCTGGTCGGCCTTCGGGCCGCCGACACCGAATCCCGTACACGGTGGATTGGCCGAGAGGCGAGGCAGCGGCCTGCAAAGCCGTATACACGGGTTCGAATCCCGTATCCACCTCGATCGTTCACCGAACGAGGCGCTCCTTTACGGAGCAGCGGGCGATTGGCGCAGCGGTAGCGCGCTTCCCTGACACGGAAGAGGTCACTGGTTCGATCCCAGTATCGCCCACCATGAAGACCCCCGGCTCCAACCGGGGGTCTTTCTCGTAGGGCCAGTCTTTCTCGTAGGCCCAGGGGACCCCAGCCGCGCACTGGCCGGCGTTATCCTCACAAGGTGACCGCGCCGATCCTCCTCGACACGAGCACCACCCTGCGTCTCCTCACTCGCGAGGACGGCCCCGCGCTCGCCTCCGCCTACCGACGCAACCGCGGCCACCTCGCGCCGTGGGAACCGCTGCGCTCGACCCGCTTCTTCGAGGCGGACGGGCAGTCGGAGGCGGTCGCCGACATGCTCGCCGAGTGGCGCTCCGGAGTCCACCTGCCGCTCGTTCTCGAGAGCGAGGGAGCGATCGTCGGGAGAATCACCCTCGGCAACATCGTGCGCGGCGTCTTCGACAGCGCCGACCTGGGGTACTGGCTCGACAGTCGGCTGCAAGGCAGGGGACTGATGACACGAGCCGTCCACGAGACGCTCCGGCTCGCTCGCGACGAGGTGCGCCTGCACCGAGTGCAGGCGGGCACGCTCCTGCACAACGTCGGCTCGCAGACGGTGCTCGTCCGCAACGGCTTCGAGCGAATCGGCGTCGCCCGCCGCTACCTGCGGATCGCGGGTGAGTGGCAGGATCACGTGCTCTTCCAGGTGCTCCTCGAGGGCGGGCCGCTCCAGCCGCCTCCCGCCCCGCTCGTCTAGGGTGAGCGACGCCGGCGTTCTCCCGGCTCACCGACCGGGAGGGACGCCCATGACGACGCGCAGGATCGGCGGACGAGAATTCGACTTCGAGCGACAGGTCGCCGTGATGGCGGTCGTGAATCGCACGCCCGACTCCTTCTACGACAAGGGATCGACCTTCGCGCTCGAGCGGGCGATCGAGGCCGCCGTGCGCGCGGCCGAGCAGGGCGCCGACTGGGTCGACATCGGAGGCGTGCCGTTCGGACGCGGGCCGGCGGTATCGGTGCAGGAGGAACTCGACCGGGTGGTCCCGGTCGTCGCGGGCATCGCTGCCAGGAGCGACGTCTCAGTCTCGGTCGACACGACCCGCGCCGAGGTGGCGCGTTCGAGCATCGCCGAGGGCGCCTCCGTCGTCAACGACACCAGCGGACTGCACGACCCGCGCATGCTCGAGGTGGTGGCCGCCTCCGACGCGCAGCTCGTGATCACGCACAGCCTGGGGGAGCCGCGCAGCGAGCCCGAGAGGCCCGAATACGACGACGTCGTCGCGGCAGTGATCGCCCACCTCAGCGAGCGTGTCGGTCGTGCGCTGGCCGCGGGGGTCCCGGCGGAGCGCATCATCGTGGACCCCGGGCACGACCTCAACAAGAACACTCTGCACACTCTCGAGCTGACGCGGAGGCTCGGGGAGGTCGTCGCCCTCGGCTACCCGGTGCTCGCGGCCGTGTCGAACAAGGACTTCATCGGCGAGACGCTCGATCGCCCCCAGGGGCAGAGGCTGGAGGGATCGCTCGCCGCGGCGGTCATCTGCATCCTCAACGGGGCCAGGATCGTGCGGATGCACGACGTGCGACAGGCCGTCGACGCCGTCCGGCTCACGGAGGCGGTGCTCGGCTGGCGGGCCCCCGCCTACCTCCGCCACAACGTGGAGCCGCACGAGTGAACGTCCCGATCGATCTCCTGCGCCCCCGGGACGAGCCGGACATCGACGACGACGCACTCCTGGCGCTCTACTCCGACGGGCTGGGCGAGCGCTGGCTCCGCGTGAACTTCGTCTCGAGTGTGGACGGAGCCATCGTCCGTGACGGAGTGTCGGGGTCGCTCGGCGGTCCTGCCGACCTGCGGGTCTTCGAGCTCCTGCGTCGCCTGTGCGACGTGGTGCTCGTCGCGGCGGGCACGATCCGGGCGGAGGGCTACGGTCCGATGGTGCTGGGGGAGGAGGCGAGCGAGGCGCGGGTGGCCGCGGGCCTCGCTCCGCACCCTGTCTTGGCGGTCGTGTCGAACTCGCTCGACCTCGATCCGCGGGCTGAGCTGTTCACTCGGGCGCCGGTGCGACCGATCGTCGTCACGACGGCGACGTCTCCGGAGCGTCGCCGTGCCGAGCTGGCCACGGTCGCCGATGTCCTCCTCTGCGGCGAGGAGGCCCTCGACGTCCCTCTGCTCCTGGACCGTCTTGCGGAGCGGGGCCTCGCTCGGGTGCACTGCGAGGGAGGGCCGGGACTCGTCGGAGCGCTGCTGGCCGCCGACGCGGTCGACGAGCTGTGCCTGACGGTCAGCCCGTCCCTCGAGGCCGGGACGTCGGGGCGGCTCGCCCGCAGCGACTCCCCGCACACTCGCGACGTGCGCCTCGCACACGTGCTCGCCGCCGAGGACACGCTGCTGCTGCGCTACGTCCGGAGTCGGTGAGCGCTAGGTGTATGAGGCCAGGACGTTGTCGACAGAGGCGGGCGCTGCCGTCGCGGGTGGTTGCCCCTCGTGCGCGCCAGGGGGCGGTGGTAGTCGTCGTGCAGGTCCAGAGCAGGAGACGGTCGGCGCGTTCTCGCTCCGAACTTCCGGTAACGGTTGACCCACTTGGGCGCGGTCGCGCGGGAGATACCCCTCTCGGCGGCGACATGAGCGATCGGACGTGTGCGACACCGCTCGATCAGCCGGCGACGACCTTCGAGCGTCAACGGAGCGTTGGCGTGCGGTGGCCTTCGCGAGATGGCCTGTGCACGATCACGGTACTCATGCTCTGTCACTGGCAACGTACTCCTCGATCACGACACCCGACGTGAAGGAGCGGGTTTCGGTCAGAGCGAACGCGGACGGCTCGTAGGGGGCACCGCCGAACAGGGAGATGCCAGAGCCGAAGACGACGGGATTGCGTTTGATGACGAGGCGATCGATCTCGGGCAGAAGCGTGCCTGCAAGCTCGCCACCGCCGCAGAGCCAGACGTCCAGGCCGTCTTCTCGCTTCAGGTTGCGGACCGTGGCGCGCGGATCGTCAGTGAGGATGATCGCCGGGTCGACGTCGCGTGGCTGGCGGCTCGCGACGATCTGACGCAGGTGAGGGTAGGGGCTGGTGATGCCGATATCGAGTGCGGGTGTGAGTGTCTTCCACCCCATGATCACCGTGTCGAATCGTGTTCTTGGCGGTTCGGTGCCCAGCGCTGCATGTGCATGCGCTGGTAGCGCATCTGCATACTCGCCGAACACCACCGACGCATGATCGCCTTCGGCCAGGAACGCATCGAACCTGCCCGTCGGGTCGGCGATATAACCGTCGATGCTGACGGCGACGTAATAGATGAGTTCTCGCATGATGTCTCCAATCACGACATTTGTCGTAGTTAAACTACAACAGCAGTCGTGGTTTGGCTAGCATGGGCGACATGGCCCGCAACGACGAACGACGCTCCGCTCTCGCCGACGCCGGGATCCGCGTGCTCGCTCGGGAAGGAGCCCGCGGGCTCACCCACCGAGCTGTCGATGCCGCAGCCGGCACGCCACGGGGTACCGCGTCGAATTACTTCCCGACCCGCGACGATCTGATCTCCGCACTCGTTGACCGCATTGGAGAGCGACTCGCACCCGATCCCGAGATCGGTCCTTCCCGTGGCGCTCGGTCTGCCGACCGGGCTCTCTTTGCCGACTACCTGCGAGACGTCGTGCGACGACTCAGCGCTGACCCGCATGTGTCGCTTGCCCTCTTCGAGCTGCGGCTAGAGGCTGCTCGACGCCCCGCAATTGCCGCGACGCTCGGAACGTGGCGACAGCGAGCATTTCAGGAGGATGTCGCCTTCAACGACGCTTCTGGCCTGCCCGGAGGACGAACCGAGATCGCCCTGTTCCACTACGCCATCGACGGATTGATGCTCGACCACCTCACGGCGCCACTCGACACGGGATTGTCTGTCGACGCCGCCGTTAACGAACTCGTCGACCGCATACTTCAGTAATCCTGCCCTCTGCCCCTCGAGTGCGCGCGTCAGCACCCTCCTGCCCTGCAACAGCTAGGGCTTTCTGCGGTCGTTGTCCTCGCGTTTGGCCTCGGTCGCCGCTCGCGCTGCGACGACGGGAAACGCCCCCGTGAAGCCCTCGCGAGCGGCGGCGATCTCGAGGATCCGCGGACGGGCGATGCGCCAGCCGATCACGAGGGCGGGAACCCCGATCACGGCGACGATGCCGACCGTCCAGGTACCGGTGGGGAAGTCGACCGCGATCAGGACGACGACGATCACGAGGAACGCGAGCGTGAGCCACGAGGTGACGGGCGCGCCGGGCATCCGGAACGAGGGACGCTGCAGTCGGCCTTGCGACGCCCAGCGCTGCAGCTGCATCTGGCAGAGCACGATCATGCCCCAGCCGGTGACGATGCCCAGGGCGGAGACGTTGAGGACGATCTCGAACGCCTGCGCGGGCACGAAGAGGTTGAGCACGATGCCGACGAGAGTGATGCTCGCCGTGAGCAGGATGCCTCCGAACGGCACACCCTGCGCGTTCATTTTGCCCGTGAAGCGGGGAGCGGAGCCGTTGAGCGCCATGGAGCGGAGGATCCGGCCCGTCGAGTAGAGGCCGGCGTTGATGCTCGAGAGCGCCGCGGTCAGCACGACGAAGTTCATGATCGAGCCGGCGATCTCGCCGGACGAGCCGTCGCCGAGGGCCGAGAAGAAGGTGACGAAGGGGCTCTCGGCCTTCGAGTACGCCGTGTAGGGCAGCACGAGCGCCAGCAGCAGCACCGAGCCGACGTAGAACACGGCGATCCGGAGGATCACCGAGTTGATCGCGCGCGGGATCACCGTGGCTGGCTCGGCCGTCTCACCCGCCGCGGTTCCGACCAGCTCGACACCGGAGTAGGCGAAGACCACACCCTGCACGACCAGCACGCTCGCGATGAGCCCGCCGGGGAACAGGCCGCCGTTGTCGTTCCACAGGCTGATGCCCGGGTCGACCGCGACTCCACCCGAGTGCAGCGGCCAGCCGGCGGCCAGGACGACGATGCCGATCACGAGGAACACGACAAGGGCGGTGACCTTGATGAGCGCGAACCAGAACTCGAGCTCGCCGAACACCTTCACCGAGACGAGGTTGAGCGAGAGGACGACCACGAGCGCGATCAGGGCGAGGAGCCATTGCGGCACGGCCGAGAAGAGGGACCAGTACCTCACGTACAGGGCGACGGCGGTGACATCGGCGATCGAGGTCATCGCCCAGTTCAGGAAGTACATCCAGCCGGCCACGAAGGCCGCCTTCTCGCCGAGGAACTCGCGGGCGTAGGAGATGAAGGAGCCGGAGCTCGGCCTGTGCAGCACGAGCTCGCCGAGAGCGCGAAGGATCAGGTAGGCGAAGACTCCGCAGACCGCGTACACGATGATCAGCGAGGGACCCGCCGAGGCCAACCGCCCGCCCGCGCCCAAGAACAGTCCGGTGCCGATGGCGCCTCCGATGGCGATCATCTGGAGCTGCCGGGGTTTCAGGCCCTTGTGGTAGCCCTCCTGCTCGTTCGAGTAGTCCGGCTGGACCGGCGTGGTCTGTCCGGTCGGACCGGTCTCGTCGGCGTGGCTCCGGGTCACGGTGGACTCCTCCTCGCGGGGCGAAGCCGTGGCGGGCGCGACGGCATGCCCGCCAGCGTAAGGGTGGCTCGTCGCGAAGACGCGGCCGTGTCGCACGACAGATGACGTGAGTCTTCTCAGGGAGGCCCCCGCCGGGCGCCTGGTCCGGCTCCGTGAGTGCATCCGACCTGGCGCGACAGTCCTCCCTCGACGGAGTGCGCATCCCTCCGCTCGAGCCTGTGCCAGTCGCCGAGTACGGAGTCGAGCGGGACGACGAGCGCGCGGCGTGTGACCTCGTGCTGCGGGACGCCGAGAGCTGACTCAGGCCTTCGCGGCGTCGTGGTCGGCCTTCGCCGCCTCGGCGTCGCCACGGTTCTCGCTCGCGAGGCGCAACCAGCGCCCGTCGCGCACATCCTTGGCGCGAGCCGCCGCCTTCTTGTCGCTGGCGGCCGTGTCGCGCGGCGGCAGCTGGATCGTCTCCTCCGCCTCGATGCCCGCTTGCAGCTCCCTGCCGCGTTCGAGCTCGGCGTCGAACTCGGCACCGAAGAGCAAGGCGATGTTGGTGATCCAGATCCAGAGGAGGAACACGATCACCGCGCCGAGCGAGCCGTAGGTCGTGTTGTAGTTCGAGAAGTTGGCCACGTAGAAGCCGAAGCCGGTCGAGGCCAGCAGCCAGATCACGAGGGCGAGCACCGATCCCATGCTGATCCAGCGGAACTTCGGCTGGCGGATGTTCGGCGCCCAGTAGTAGAGGATCGCGACGACGAGCACCGCTATCACGACGAGAACGGGCCACTTGGCGATGTTCCAGGCCGTCACCGCGGCCGGACCCAGCCCGACCACATCGCCGACCGCCCCCGCCACCGGGCCGCTGAGCACCAGGATCAGGGCAGCAACGACGACGAGGACGACGGTGACCACGGTGACGCCGAGCATCGTCGGACGCAGCTTCCAGAACGGGCGGCCCTCGTCGATCTGGTAGATGCGATTCATCGCGCGCCCGAAAGCACCCACATAGCCGGAGGCGGACCAGATCGCGCCGACGACTCCGGTGACGAAGGCGATCCCCGCGGCCGAGGAGTCGGTCAGCGCCTGGATCGGGTCGCGCAGCAGCTCGACGACCTGCGAGGAGGCGAGAGTGCCGACCAGATCCAGCACGAGATCGGTGGTCGCCTGCGCCTGCCCGAACAGGCCGAGCACCGAGACGATCGCGAGCAGGGCAGGGAAGAGGGCGAGCACCGCGTAATAGGTAAGGGCCGCGGCGAGGTCGGTGCACTGATCCGCACCGAACTCGCGACCGGTCTTCTTGAGGACGTAGATCCACGAGCGCTTCGTGATGTCGCCGATGTCGTCAGGTTTGCGGGCGTCGTTCGGCTCGGGCGCGGTCTTCTCTCGGGTCGTGCTCTTCTCGGCCATGCGCTCACGCTACGGGGCACGTCGAGGGGAATGAGCCCCTTGACGCCGCCCCCGGTCGTGCGACGGTCGGCTCAGCGCGCCTCCGCCTCCACGGGGCGCCGCCTCTGGCGGATCGCGGCGAGGGCGCCGAAGAAGAGGAAGGAGCACGTGGCCCCGAGGACGACGGCGAGCGGAGCATCCCAGCCTCCGCTCGTGTCGTGCGCGAATCCGACCACCGTGGGCGCCGTGGCAGCGACCGCGTAGCCGATGCCCTGCACCGTGGCCGAGAGTCGGGACGCGTGTGCGTCCGAGCGCGAGAGCCGCACGACGAGCACGAAAACGGTCGTGAATCCGCCGCCCTGCGCAATGCCTCCCAGCGTGCACCACAGCGCCCAGAGCTGCGGAGCCAGAAGCAGGCCCGCGGGGACGCAGCACCAGAGCACGCCCACCACGAGGATGCTCCCGAGCGGACCGACACGGCGGACGAGGAGGGGAACGCCGAGCGCGCCGGCCACAGCGGCGAGCTGGAAGACGGAGGAGCTTGCTCCCGCGGCCTCCACCGAGAAGCCGTTGCGGTCGACCAGCAGCGAGGGCAGCCACGCCGTGACGCCGTAGTAGGAGAAGGCCTGGCTCGAGAAGCACACCGCCAGGGCGAGCACCGTGGCGCTGCGCCAGATCCGAGGAGCGGGGGCGGAGGAGGCGCTCTCGTTCCGCGGAGCGCGCGCGGCGGGACGCAGCGCCCGCGCCGGCCCGACAGCGAGGAGCCACCCCAGAAGGGCGAGTGCTGTGAGCACCGACCAGGCCGCGAGCGCCGCCCGCCACCCGAGGGCCAGCGCGAGAGGAGCTGTTCCGAGGGAGGTGATCGTCGAGCCGATGTTGAGCGCCGCCGTGTAGACGCCCGTCGTGAGGTCGACCCGCTCGGGTCGCACGTCGCGCCGGATGACGACGGGCAGGACCACGTTGCCGACCGTGATGCCGACACCGATGACGACGGTGCCGGCGATCACCGCCACGAGGTCTCCGGAGGAACGGAGGACGGTGCCGAACGCGACCCCCAGGACCGTCGCGCTCACCGCGGCGTCCGGGCCCGCCCGGCGGATCACCAGGAGGGCGAGCGGTGTCGCGAGCGCGAAGCACAGCACGGGGATGCTCGTCAGAATGCCGGCCTGGCCTGAGGAGAGCGCGAGGTCGGCGCGCACCGAGTCGATCACCGGCGCGAGCGCCACGATCGGTCCGCGGAGGATCAGCGCGACGAGCGCGACGGCGACGACGAACAGCCACGGGGCGCGTCGGCGCGCGGTCGGAGACGCCGGGGAACTGCGCGGCACCGGGTTCAGCCGGAGAGCCCGGAAAGCCCGGCGAGGATGCTGATGATCCCGGTGACGGCGCCTACGATGCCCGTCACGAGTCCTCCGATCGCCAGGCCGCCGCCGCCTCCGAGCTGCGCGGCGCTACGGCGCCCTCGCACTCCGAATGCGATCGCGAGGATCGACGGCACGAGGATCGGGTTGAACAGCAGGCTCACGAGTCCCAACACGAGACTCGCGATCGCGAGCGGATTGCGGGACGCGGCCGACGAAGGCGCCGAGGGATAGGCGTAGAGCTCGGCAGCGTCGCTCGGCGCGGACTGTGGCGTGCCGTAGGCGGGGACCGTCGCGGGTCGTGAGCGATCCGTCCACGCCGTGCCGTCCCAGTAGCGTTCCGTACCGTCGTGCCCCCTACCGCCGAGCGTCTCCACGGCGCCTGGGTCGGGGTACCAGCCGGGGGCGGGCGTGGCGGCGGAGTCGTCGGGCATGCGCCGAGTCTAAATGCCGCCTCTCGGACGGCCGATGCGGGCGCCTCGTCGGAGAGGCACAATGGACGGATCGGATGCGACGCGGGGGGCAACGCCGATCCACAGTCCCCTCCCTTGCATCGCGCCGCGACCGCGGTGAGACGAGAGGACGCCCATGAACTGGAGCATCGACGAGGTGCCCTGGACGGATGCCGAGGCCGAGCGTCTGCGAGCAGCGCAACGCCGCGAGCTCGACGCGCGGTACGGGAGCGACGACCACGAGCCGGGCGTGCCCCCGAGCGCCTTCGACGTGCCCGTCTTCGTCGTCGCACGGGACGAGACGGGGACCGCCGTCGCCTGCGGTGGACTGAGGCCGCTCGAGCCGCAAGTGCTCGGCGCGGGCGCGATCGAGATCAAGCGGATGTTCGTCGATCCGACCGCACGGGGATCGGGCGTCGCCACAGCGGTGCTCCGCGCGCTCGAGGAACGCGCCCGCGGCCTCGGCGCCTCCCGGCTCGTGCTCGAGACCGGAACGGCCCAACCCGACGCCGTTCGCTTCTACTCGCGTGAGGGCTACACGGAGATCCCCCTCTTCGGCGCCTACGTCGGCGGCGAGCTCTCGATCTGTTTCGCCCGCGACCTCTAGAGCCGGAAACGTTTTTCGACGGGAGCCGCCCAGCGGACCCGGGATCGGCGGGTGACCATGGACCGCGACAGCTCCCCCCTCTCGATACCCGATGCGCTCGCCCTCGTCGCGGTGCTGGCGTCCCTTCAGGGCGCCCTCGTCGCGGACGCGCTCCCGCGAGAGCTCGAGCGGATCCTCCGGCATCACCTCGAGCGCAGCGGCCTCCTCCTCGCCGGCTCGGGGCCTCCTGAGACGGCGGCAGCCCTCGGCGCGCTCTCGACCCGAGTCCTCGAGGCGATTGCTGCCGGCGACGATCATCGGCCGCCCCTGCTCGGGTGACCGTCGGCGCGCCGCTACAGTCGAGTGGTCAACCGAGCATAGAGGAGTGTCCGCGCGTGTCGAACGAACCGTCGCATCCCGTCGAGACCGAGTTCCCGTCGGTGGTGACCGAGGCCGGAACAGGATTCACGCACTTCAGCGACCGTGCCGTCGTTGCGATCCGCGTCAACGGCGAGCTCAAGGACCTCGCGGCCGACGTCGTTCCGGGTGACCGCATCGAGCCGGTACTGATCTCCTCGCCCGACGGTCTCGCCATCCTTCGTCACTCTGCTGCGCACGTGCTCGCGCAGGCCGTGCAGCAGATCAACCCCGCGGCCAGGCTGGGTATCGGCCCGCCCGTCACCGACGGCTTCTACTACGACTTCGGCGTCGAGGAGCCGTTCACCCCCGAGTCGCTGAAGGCGCTCGAGAAGGCGATGGACCGCATCGTCCGCCAGGGTCAGCGTTTCGTCCGCCGCGTCGTCACCGAGGACGAGGCTCGCGCCGAGCTCGCCTCCGAGCCGTTCAAGCTCGAGCTCATCGGGCTCAAGGGCGGTGGCGCCAACGAGGAGAGCGTCGAGGTCGGCGGAGCCGAGCTCACGATCTACGACAACGTCGACCCGCGTTCGGGCGAGACCGTGTGGAAAGACCTCTGCCGCGGGCCGCACCTCCCGAACACCCGCATGATCGGCAACGGCTACGCCCTCACCCGCATCGCCGCGGCCTACTGGCGCGGTTCCGAGAAGAACCCCCAGCTGCAGCGTGTCTACGGCACGGCGTGGCCGACCAAGGACGAGCTGCGCGCGCACCAGGCACGGCTCGAGGAGGCGGCCCGCCGTGACCACCGCAAGCTCGGTCACGAGCTCGACCTGTTCTCGTTCCCCGACGAGATCGGCTCGGGGTTGGCGGTGTTCCACCCCAAGGGCGGCATCATCCGCTACGAGATCGAGCAGTACATGCGCGAGCAGCTGCTCGCCCACGACTACGAGCTCGTCTACACCCCGCACATCACCAAGGGCGACCTCTTCACGACGAGCGGACACCTCCAGTGGTATTCCGAGGGGATGTTCCCCCCGATGCACCTCGACGAGCTGCGGGACGAGGACGGGAACGTCACCCGCCAGGGCCAGGACTACTACCTCAAGCCCATGAACTGCCCGTTCCACAACCTGATCTTCCGCTCGCGCGGACGCAGCTATCGCGAGCTGCCCCTCCGGCTGGCCGAATTCGGCACGGTCTACCGCTATGAGAAGAGCGGCACCCTGCAGGGACTCACGCGCGTGCGCGGGCTCACGCAAGATGACGCGCACATCTACGTCACGCAGGAGGATGTGGCCGCCGAGCTGACCCGCAACCTCGAGTTCGTGCTGCAGGTGCTCCGCGACTACGGGCTCCACGATTTCTACCTCGAGCTGTCCACCAACGAGGAGGGCAACCCCAAGTTCGTCGGTGCGCCCGAGCAATGGGAGGAGGCGATCGAGTCGCTGCGCTCGGTCGCCGTCGCCTCCGGGCTCGAGCTGGTCCCCGACCCGGGAGGAGCCGCGTTCTACGGTCCGAAGATCTCGGTGCAGGCGCGCGACGCCATCGGCCGGACCTGGCAGATGTCCACGATCCAGCTCGACTTCAACCAGCCCGAGCGTTTCGAGCTCGAGTACACGGCGTCGGACGGCTCGAAGAAGCGGCCGGTGATGATCCACCGCGCGCTCTTCGGTTCGATCGAGCGCTTCTTCGCGATCCTCACCGAGCACTATGCGGGCGCGTTCCCCGTCTGGCTTTCGCCCGTGCAGGTCGTGGGCATCCCGATCGCCGACGAGTACCTGCCCTTCCTGGAGGAGGTCGTCGGCGAGCTCAAGCGCTCCGGCGTCCGCGCCGAGATCGACTCCTCCAGCGATCGGATGCAGAAGAAGATCCGCAACGCGACCCTGCAGAAGGTGCCCTTCCAGATCATCGTCGGCGAGAAGGACCGCGACGCGGGCGCCGTCAGCTTCCGCTTCCGCGATGGCACGCAGGAGAACGGGATCCCCGTCGCCGACGCGGTCGCGCGTGTCCGCGAGGCGATCGCCACGAAGGCGCAGGTCTGAGCGTGGAGGAGGTCCTCCCCGAGGACGGCTCGCACCTCGCCGGAGTGCCGGACGAGTTCCAGCGCCTGTGGACGCCGCACCGGATGGTCTACATCCAGAAAGGGCAGCCGGGCGAGCACGACTGTCCCTTCTGCGTCGCGCCCACCCTCAGCGATGAGGAGGCGCTCATCGTCGCCCGGGGCGAGCACGCCTACGTGCTCCTCAATCTCTTCCCGTACAACTCGGGGCACCTCCTCGTCTGCCCGTATCGGCACATCCCGCTCTACGACGAGGCCACCGCCGAAGAAGTGGCCGAGATCGGAGCGCTCACCCAGACGGCCATGCGCGTGGTCCGCTCCGTGTCGAACAATGACGGCTTCAATCTCGGGATGAACCAAGGGGCGGTCGCGGGAGCCGGCATCGCCGCGCACCTGCACCAGCATGTGGTGCCGCGCTGGGCGACCGACGCCAACTTCTTCCCGATCATCGCCCGCACCAAGGCGCTGCCTCAGCTGCTCGGCGACGTCCGCGAGAGCATCGCCTCCGCCTGGCCGACCGAGTAGCGCCCCCGCCATCTCGTAGACTTGACGGCGCCGACGGCGGGAGACGCCGCGCGCAGACGTCGGCGTGAGACGCCGCACAGAACAGGACTCGCGAACATGACCGACACCACCACCTCGTCCTCGTCCGCCTCGGAGCAGTTCGGCTCGAGCCGCGTCAAGCGCGGTCTCGCCGAGATGCTCAAGGGCGGCGTCATCATGGACGTCGTCAACGCCGAGCAGGCCCGCATCGCGGAGGACGCAGGCGCCGTCGCCGTCATGGCGCTCGAGCGCGTGCCCGCCGACATCCGCTCGCAGGGCGGCGTCGCGCGGATGAGCGACCCCGATCTCATCGACGGCATCGTCTCGGCCGTCTCGATCCCCGTCATGGCGAAGGCGCGCATCGGCCACTTCGTCGAGGCGCAGATCCTCGAACAGCTCGGCGTCGACTACATCGACGAGTCCGAGGTGCTCTCACCCGCCGACTACGTGAACCACATCGACAAGTGGAAGTTCACCGTCCCCTTCGTCTGCGGGGCGACCAATCTCGGTGAGGCACTGCGTCGCATCACCGAGGGCGCCGCGATGATCCGCTCGAAGGGCGAGGCAGGCACCGGCGACGTCTCGGAGGCGACCAAGCACATCCGCACCATCTCGGCCGAGGTCAACCGTCTCAAGGCGATGACGAAGGACGAGCTCTACGTCGCCGCCAAGGAGCTCCAGGCCCCGTACGACCTGGTCGCGGAGATCGCCCAGACCGGAAAGCTGCCCGTCGTCCTCTTCACCGCGGGCGGAGTCGCGACTCCGGCCGACGCGGCCCTGATGATGCAGCTCGGCGCCGACGGTGTGTTCGTCGGCTCGGGAGTCTTCAAGTCGGGCGACCCCGCCAAGCGTGCGGCGGCGATCGTCAAGGCGACCACCTTCTACGACGACGCCAAGGTCATCGCGGAGGCGTCGCGCGGTCTGGGCGAGGCGATGGTCGGCATCAACGTGGCCGACGTGCCCGCGCCCCACCGCCTCTCCGAGCGTGGCTGGTAGCACCGCGCCCCTCGCGGGGGAGGGCGAGACTCGGGAGTCTCTCGAAGGACTCCGGGTCGGCGTCCTCGCGCTCCAGGGCGACTTCCGCGAGCACGCCCACGTGCTGCGCGAGCTCGGAGCCGAGGTCATCCTCGTCCGGCGGCCGGAGGAGCTCGCCTCCGTCGCGGGTCTCGTGATCCCCGGCGGGGAGTCGACGGTGATGGACAAGCTTTCACGACTGTTCGGCCTCGCGGAGCCGATCGTCTCGGCCATCCGGGCGGGCCTGCCCGTCTACGGCACCTGCGCGGGGCTCATCATGCTCGCCGATCGGGTGCTCGACCGCATCGACGGGCAGCGCAGCTTCGGCGGAATCGACGTGGCGGTGCGCCGCAACGCGTTCGGCAACCAGCTCGACTCCTTCGAGACCGAGCTGGAGGTGCCGGCGATCGGAGATCCTCCGATGCACGCCGTCTTCATCCGGGCCCCCGTCGTCGAGGAGGTGGGGGAGCGGGCGACCGCGCTCGCGACCGTGGCCGACGGCCGCGTCGTCGCGGTCGAACAGGGCAACCTCCTGGGCACGGCGTTCCATCCGGAGATCACGGGCGACTACCGCTTCCACGAGCTGTTCCTGCGGAAGGTCGCGGCGGTCCGCTTCGGCGTCTGACGTTCGACCCGTATTTGGGTGGACGATGTCGGAGGTGCCCGGCAGAGTGGGAGCATGCCCGAACTCCCGGAGGTCCAGGCGCTGGCGCTCGACCTGGGCGCGCGCCTGGCCGGTCGCGTCCTCGAGCGCCTCGACATCGTCGCGATCTCGGCGCTCAAGACAGTGGCGATCCCCCCGTCCGCGCTCGCCGGCGAGATCGTGCACGGGGTGAGTCGCCATGGCAAGTTCCTCGACTTCGCGATCGGCGACGCGCACGTGCTGCTGCATCTCGCGCGCGCCGGGTGGGTGCGCTGGCGGCCAGAGCGCCCCGCAGCTCCTGTCAGGCCCGGTCGCGGTCCGCTCGCCGCGCGCCTCACCCTCGACGACGGCTCCGGTTTCGACGTCACCGAGGCGGGCACCAAGAAGAGTCTCGCGCTCTCGATCGTCGCCGACCCGGCGGAGGTGCCCGGCGTCGCACGCCTCGGCCCCGATCCCCTCGACCCCGCCTTCACGAAGGAGGTCTTCGGCGCGATCCTCGCCTCGGCGGGCAGGGCACAGCTGAAGGGGGTGCTGCGGGACCAGTCGCGCATCGCGGGCATCGGCAACGCCTACTCCGACGAGATCTTGCACGTCGCCCGGATGTCCCCGTTCAGGCCGGCGTCGATCCCTCCCGACGAGCTCGATCGGCTCTACGCCGCCTTGCGCTCCACGCTCGAGGAGGCGCTCGCCCGCGCCGAAGGGCTGCACGCGGCAGACCTCAAGCGCGAGAAGAAGCTCGGTATGCGGGTACACGGTCGCACCGGCGAGCCGTGCCCGATCTGCGGAGACACGGTCCGACAGGTCACCTTCGCCGACTCCAGCCTCCAGTACTGCCCGAGCTGTCAGACGGGCGGCAGACCTCTCGCCGACCGCGTACTGTCGCGTCTGCTGAAGTAGGGCCGGGCTGGGTCGGGCGCGGCTCGATTACACTGGCCTAGCTATCAGCGGCACCTGCGGGAGTCGCACGAAACGAACTTTCCGAGGGAGCACCGTGTCCGGGCATTCCAAGTGGGCCACGACCAAGCACCAGAAGGCGATCAAAGACTCGCGTCGCGCGAAGTCGTTCGCCAAGCTGATCAAGAACATCGAGGTGGCGGCCAAGATCGGCGGAGCCGATCTCTCCGGCAACCCGACGCTCGTGGACGCCGTGCAGAAGGCCAAGAAGACCTCGGTCCCCAACGACAACATCGATCGTGCGATCAAGCGCGGCGCGGGCCTCACGGGCGAGGTCATCGACTACACGACGATCATGTATGAGGCGTACGGCCCGAACGGCATCGCCCTGCTCGTCGAGTGCCTCACAGACAACAAGAACCGTGCCGCCGCCGATGTCCGCACCGCGATGACGCGCAACGGCGGCACCATGGCCGACCCGGGCAGCGTCGCCTACAACTTCGCCCGCAAGGGAGTCATCAGCGTCCCGCACGGCGCGGACGTGACGGAGGACGACGTCCTCGGTGCCGTACTCGACTTCGGCGTGGACGACGTGATCGATCACGGCGAGAGCTTCGAGGTCCGTACCGAGCCGAGCGAGCTCGTCCCTGCCCGGTCGGCGCTGCAGGAGGCGGGCATCGACTATGACTCGGCCGACGTCGAGTTCGTCGCCTCGCTCCAGGTCGAGGCCGATGCCGAGACGGCGCGCAAGGTATTCCGCCTGATAGACGCGCTCGAGGACTCGGACGACGTGCAGAACGTGTACACCAACCTCGACATCACGCCCGAGGTCCGCGCCGAGCTCGAGGACGAGGAGTGACCGGGTGAGCCCGGACGGCTCCCCGGGAGCGCGCTGATGCGCGTCCTCGGGATCGACCCCGGGCTCACCCGCTGCGGAGTCGGCATCATCGACGTCGCTCGCGACCGCCGCGCCACTCTGGTGCACGTGAGCGTGCTCCGGACACCGGCAGACGACTCGCTAGAACGTCGCCTCCTCGCCCTCGGCGACGGGATCGAGGCGCTGCTCGACGAACACCGTCCCGACGCCGTCGCGATCGAGCGAGTGTTCGCCCAGAGCAACGTGCGCACCGTGATGGGCATCGCCCAGATCAGCGGAGTGGCGCTCGTCGCAGCCGCTCGTCGCTCGCTCCCCGTCGGCATGCACACTCCGAGCGAGGTGAAGGCCGCAGTCACCGGCTATGGCGCGGCCGACAAGCGCCAGGTGACCGCGATGATCCAGCGTGTGCTGCGCCTCGACACGCCGCCGACTCCCGCCGACGCGGCCGACGCCCTCGCCCTTGCGGTGTGCCACGCGTGGCGTGCTCCTCTCGCGACCGCGCCCGATCCCTCGGGCGGGGAGACGGCGGCGCAACGCGCGTGGCGCGCCGCGGAGGCCTCCACTCGAACGCCTGTTCGAGCATCTAGACTGACGCGGTGATCTCCTCTCTCCGCGGCACCCTCCTCTCCGCCCGCGGGAGTCTCGCCGTGCTCGACGTCCACGGCGTCGGCTACGCCGTCAACGTGACTCCGCAGCACGCGCTCGAGATGCGTGTGGGCGACGAGACCACGGTGAGCACAGTGCTCGTCGTCCGCGAGGACTCGCTCACCCTCTACGGCTTCCCCGACGTGGAGCAGCTCGAGATCTTCGAGCTCCTCATCGACGTCACGGGCGTCGGCCCGAAGTCGGCGCTCGGCGTGCTCGGCGCGGTCGAGCCCGATCGGATCGCCCAGGCGGTCGCGGACGAGGACGACGCCGTGTTCCGCAAGGTGAGCGGTATCGGGCCGAAGACCGCGAAGCTCATCGTCCTGTCGCTCGCGGGCAAGCTCGCCGTGCGGCCGCGCGCCGCTCGCGGCTCCGGTCCTGCGGCCAGCGCCGCGCAGAGCGTGCTCTCGGCGCTCGTCGGCCTCGGCTGGCCTGAGCGCACGGCCGCCGACGTCGTCGATGACATCCTGCTCGATGCGCAGGCCTCGGACGCCGCGAACGTGCAGGCGCTGCTCCGCCTCGCCCTCGCGCGCCTCGGTCCGGCGGCGCGCTCGTGAACGGCGACGAACTGCTCGGACCGGAGGTCGCCTCCGAGGCCGAGATCGCCTTCGAGGGGGCGCTGCGCCCCCGGAGCCTCAGCGAGTTCGTCGGCCAGCGGAAAGTGCGTGGTCAGCTCGAGCTGCTGCTCAAGGCTGCCGCGATGCAAGGCCGCACGCCCGATCACATCCTGCTCGCCGGCCCACCAGGGCTCGGCAAGACCACCCTCGCCATGATCGTCGCCGAAGAGAGCTCCTCGCCGCTGCGGCTGTCGAGCGGCCCAGCGATCCAGCATGCCGGCGATCTCGCGGCCGTCCTGTCCTCCCTCCTGCCGGGCGAGATCCTGTTCATCGACGAGATCCATCGCATGGCGCGCTCGGCCGAAGAGATGCTCTATTTGGCGATGGAAGACTTCCGGATCGACATCATGGTCGGCAAGGGCGCGGGAGCGACCTCGGTGCCACTCGATCTCGCCCCGTTCACGCTCGTCGGCGCGACGACGCGCTCTGGCCTGCTCCCGAACCCTCTGCGGGACCGCTTCGGCTTCACCGCCCACCTCGAGTTCTATGCCGAGGACGAGCTGCGGCAGGTCCTTGCTCGCGCGGCGCGCCTGCTCGAGCTCGACATCGACGCGGAGGCCGTGGCCGAGATCGCCGGACGCTGTCGTGGCACCCCGCGCATCGCCAACCGTCTCCTCCGCCGCGTGCGCGACTTCGCGCTCGTGCACGGCGGGCGCGCCGACGTCACCGCGGTGCGAGCGGCATTGGAGCTCTACGACGTCGATGCCCTCGGCCTCGACCGGCTCGACCGTGCCGTCATGGAGATCGTGCTGACCCGTTTCGACGGCGGACCGGTGGGCCTCAACACCCTCGCCGTCTCGGTGGGGGAGGAGGCCGAGACGGTCGAAGCGGTCGTCGAGCCGTTCCTCGTGCGCATCGGCCTGCTCACTCGCACACCGCGCGGCCGTGTCGCGACGTCCGCCGCTTACCGGCACTTCGGTCTCGACCCGCAGGGAAGCGGAGCGTCTCAGCAGTCGTTGTTCGGGGATGACCTATAATCTTCAAGGCCCGACGGGCCGCTCGATCCGCTCACGACCGGCGCTGACGCCGCGCGGGGGATCGCCAACCCACTTCGGAAGGCTCACCCATGGATCCGACGATCATCCTGCTCGTCCTGCTGCTCGCCGTGATGATCATCTTCATGTTCCGCAACAACAAGAAGCGTCAGCGTGACGCGGAGAACATGAAGAACAACCTCGTCCCCGGCGTCGAGCTCATGACGGGTTCCGGCCTGTTCGGCACCGTCGTCTCGATCGATGAGGACGCGAACAAGATCATCATCGAGACCACGCCCGGCACGCTCCTGACGATCCACCGTCAGGCGATCGGGCGCCTCATCGACCCGAGCGAGAACGCTGTCGTCGTCGTCGCCGACGAACCGGACGAGCAGGTCGTCTCGAGCGACGCGCCGGAGTTCGGCGAACGCGACGCGGCACACCGCGACCCGCTGGTCGACCCCGCGGAGCGCGATCGGCGCCCCGACGCGCAGTAGTCTCTGGGGCGGGCAGAGCGCAGGAGCGCTCGCCCGCCCTTCTCCCTGTTCGGGCATCCCCGGACCGATCACCGTCGACCGAAGAGAAAGCTGAGCCCTGGGTGGCCGCATCAACCCCCGTCCGGAAGGCCCGGCGTTCACTGAGCTGGCTCGGTGTCCTGATCCTCGCCCTCATCGGACTCAACGCCGCCGCTGTGATCTGGGGCGGCGGGTCCTGGACCCCGAAGCTCGCCCTCGACCTCGAGGGCGGCACGCAGATCGTGCTCCAGCCCCAGCTCGACGACGGTGAGACCGTATCGTCCGAGCAGCTGACCCAGGCCGTCTCGATCATCCGCCAGCGGATCGACGCCTCGGGAGTCTCCGAGGCCGAGATCACGACGCAAGGCTCCAGCAACATCGTCGTCTCCATCCCCGGAACCCCGGACGACGAGACTCTGCAGCGCATCGAGGCGTCCGCGAAGCTCGACTTCCGCCCCGTCCTCGTCGCGAGCCAGGCGACGAACAGTGCCGTCGGAGGCGACGCGACCTCGTCCCCGTCCCCGACGCCGCTGGATCCCTCGCTCTCGACCGTGCCGACCTCCTCGCCGACCAACGCGAGCGACCTCGCCTACGTGACCCCGGCGCTCGAGGCCCAGTACAGCTCCTTCGACTGTGCCTACCTCAACAGCCAAGACCCCAACCTCGCCCCGGCCGACCAGCCGCTCATCACGTGCGACACCTCGGGCACGGCGAAGTACATCCTCGGCCCCGTCGAGATCACCGGCGAGGACATCTCCGACGCCTCCAACGGCCTGATGACGACCTCCTCGGGAGCCAGCACCGGCACCTGGGCGGTCAACCTCTCGTTCGACGCGCAGGGCACCAAGGCTTTCGGCGACGTGACCTCGCGGCTGGTCGCCCTCAAGGGCTCGCAGAACCAGTTCGCGATCGTGCTCGACGGCCGAGTCATCTCGGCTCCCTCGACCAACGCCGCGATCACCGACGGCAACGCCCAGATCTCGGGCTCCTTCACCCAGGAGTCATCCAAGACCCTCGCCGATCAGCTCAAGTACGGCGCGCTCCCGATCGGCTTCCAGGTACAGAGTTCCGACAGCATCTCGGCGACGCTGGGATCGGCCCAGCTCGCGAGCGGCCTGCTCGCGGGGCTCATCGGTCTGATCCTCGTCATCGTCTACTCCATCGTGCAGTACCGCGTGCTCGGCTCGATCACCATCGCCTCGCTCGTCGTCGCGGCCGTCGTCACCTACCTGGTGATCACCCTGCTGTCCTGGCGGGAGGGTCTGCGGCTCTCGCTCGCCGGAGTCGCGGGATTGATCGTGTCGATCGGCATCACGGCAGACTCCTTCATCGTCTACTTCGAGCGCATCCGCGACGAACTGCGTGACGGACGCGGCCTGGAGTCGGCGGTCGAGTCGGGCTGGCGACGCGCGTTGCGCACGATCTTCGCCTCTGACATGGTGAACCTGCTCGCCGCCGTGGTCCTGTTCTGGCTCGCCGTGGGTAGCGTGCGCGGCTTCGCGCTGACGCTGGGGATCACGACGATCATCGACCTCATCGTCGTCTCGCTCTTCACCCACCCCATGCTGCAGCTTCTCGCGACGAGACCCTTCTTCGCCGACGGACACCGTGCCTCCGGTCTCGACCCGCGAGCACTCGGTGCCGTCTACCGCGGGCGAGCGGCGTTCCGCCCGCAGGACCAGGTGATCGCCGGCAAGCGCACGGCGGCGGCCCGCGAGGCGGCCCGGCGCCAGACCATCGCCGAGCGCAAGGCCGCCGAGGCGGCCGGCACGCGAGACTCCACTGATTCGAACGGGAAGGACGCGTGATGGCCAGCTTCTCGCAGTTCGGAAACGACCTCTACACCGGTGCGCGCTCGATCGACTTCGTCGGTCGCCGACGTACCTGGTATCTGATCTCGCTTGTGCTGATCCTCATCACGGTGCTCGGCACGGTGGCGAGGGGCGGGTTCAACTTCAGTATCGAGTTCACGGGCGGATCGGAGTTCACGGTCTCGACTCCGTCGAGCCTCGATCAGGGCACCGCGACCGATGCGGTGACGAGTGTCGATCCCGCGACCGTGCCGCGGGTGTCCGTCGTCGGCGACGACTCGATCCGTGTGCAGACGGGGCAGCTCTCGACCGATCAGACGGCCGCGATCCGCAACTCGCTTGCGACGGCGTATGGGGTCGACTCCGACAAGGTCACGTCCTCGTTCATCGGCGCGGCGTGGGGGAGTGACGTCACGCAGCAGGCCATTCGCGGTCTCGTGATCTTCGTGGTGCTCGCGGCACTGGCGATGTGGGCGTACTTCCGCACGTGGAAGATGTCGCTCGCCGCCATCGTCGCGCTGCTGCACGACCTCGTGATCGTGGCGGGCGTCTATGGCATCACGGGCACGGAGGTGTCGCCCGCGGCGGTCATCGGCCTGCTCACGATTCTCGGCTACTCGCTCTACGACACGGTCGTGGTCTTCGACAAGATCCGTGAGAACACGGCGGAGGCGATGGGCAGCACCACCCGCACCTTCGCCCAGACCGTGAACCTGGCCGAGAACCAGACGCTCGTGCGCTCGATCAACACCTCGGTGGTGGCCGCGTTGCCAGTGGCGGCGATCCTCGTGATCGGTGCCTTCGTGCTCGGGGCCGGAACGCTCCGCGACATCTCGCTCGCCCTGCTCATCGGCATCATCGTGGGCACCTACTCGACGATCTTCGTCGCGGCGCCCCTGTACGCCCAGCTGCGAAGCCGCGAGAGCGAGATCGCCAAGCGCGACAAGCGGGTCGAGTCGGCGCGGGCGCGGGCCATGACCCCCGCGGCGGCGGGCTCTTCGGAGGCGTCGTGACCGAGGTCACGCAGGTCCCGGCCGCGGAGGCCATCGGTCTCGTCGAGCGCGACGAGGTCTGGCTGCTCGACGTGCGTGAGCCGCACGAGTGGGCCCTCGGCCACGCGCCGGAGGCTCACCACCTCCCGATGGGGCAGCTCGGTGCTCGGCTCGACGAGCTGCCGGCCGATGCGTCGATCCTGGTGGTCTGCCACCTCGGCATGCGCTCCGAACGGGTGGCGCAGGCGCTCGAGGCGGCAGGCTTCGAGAGCGCAAGCGTCACCGGCGGCATGAGCGCGTGGGTCGCGGCTGGCGGGTCGGCCATCGATGACGCCGGGCGACCGGGCCGCATCGACTGACGCCGCGCGTCCGCCTCCGGCGGAACGGTCATCGGGGGCTCCCGCACGCGCGATAATGGGGCGATGGAGATGCCCGCGTGACGGAAACGACGACGTCCTCGACCGCCGCCCTGCGCAGGCTGGTCCCTCGGATCTTCTCGCGAGCGCAGCCCTCCGGAGCGGTCGACACTCTCGTGCGCACCGTGCGCATGCATCACCCCAAGAGCGATATCGCGCTCATCGAGCGGGCGTACTCCGTCGCGGAGCGCGCTCACGCCGGTCAGAAGCGCCGCAGCGGCGAGCCGTACATCACGCACCCGCTGGCCGTCGCGCAGATCCTCGCCGATCTGGGGATCGGCTCGAAGACCATCGCCGCCGCCCTCCTCCACGACACCGTGGAGGACACCGACTACCAGCTCGACGAGCTGCGGGCCGACTTCGGCGACGAGGTCGCCATGCTCGTCGACGGCGTGACCAAGCTCGACAAGGTCAAGTACGGCGACAGCGCGCAGGCCGAGACCGTCCGCAAGATGATCGTCGCGATGTCGAAGGACATCCGCGTCCTCATCATCAAGCTCGCCGACCGGCTTCACAACGCTCGCACCTGGGGATTCGTGCCCGCAGAGTCCGCCTCGAGGAAGGCCACCGAGACCCTCGAGATCTACGCGCCCCTGGCGCATCGTCTGGGCATCCAGGCGATCAAGTGGGAGCTTGAGGACCTCTCGTTCGCGGTGCTCTATCCGAAGATCTACAACGAGATCGAGAGCCTGGTGAAGCGGCGCACCCCGCAGCGCGAGGAGTTCGTCCAGAACGTCATCGACCTCATCAGCGAGGATCTGCGCGTCGGTAGGATCCGGGGCCGCGTCGTCGGCCGGCCCAAGCAGTACTACTCGATCTACCAGAAGATGGTCGTCCGCGGTCGCGAGTTCGACGAGATCTACGACCTGGTGGGTATCCGCGTACTCGTCAACTCCGTGCGCGACTGTTACGCCGTCCTCGGCTCGATCCACGCGCGCTGGACGCCGATGCCCGGCCGCTTCAAGGACTACATCGCGACTCCGAAGTTCAACCTCTACCAGTCGCTGCACACGACCGTCGTCGGCCCGAAGGGTCGCGCGGTCGAGATCCAGATCCGCACCAACGAGATGCATCAGCACGCCGAGTTCGGCATCGCGGCGCACTGGAAGTACAAGGAGCAGATGGCCACCGGAAAGGTGCCCTCCTCCGGTTCCCACGACACCGATCTCGCCTGGCTCGCCCACCTCTCGGACTGGCAGTCCGAGACGACGGACCCGAACGAATTCCTCGACTCCCTCCGCTTCGAGATCGGCGCCAAGGAGGTCTACGTCTTCACGCCCAAGGGCCGTGTGATCGGTTTGCCGACGGGAGCGACACCGGTCGACTTCGCCTACGCCGTGCACACCGAGGTCGGCCACCGGACGATGGGCGCGAAGGTCAACGGGCGCCTCGTTCCGCTCGAGTCGACGCTCACGACCGGCGACGTCGTCGAGGTCTTCACCTCGAAGAACCCGGACTCTGGCCCGAGCCAGGACTGGCTCAACTTCGTGCAGAGCCCCCGCGCGCGCAACAAGATCCGTCAGTGGTTCACGAAGGAGCGGCGCGACGAGGCGATCGAGCAGGGCAAAGACTCGATCGCGCGAGCGATGCGCAAGCAGAACTTGCCGCTGCAGAAGCTCATGAGCCAGGACACCTTCACCGAGGTGGCGAGCCAGCTGCGGTACAACGACGTCGAGGCACTCTACGCCGCGGTCGGCGAGGGGCACGTCTCGACGCAGTCGGTGCTCGAGAAGGTCGTCTCCTCCATCCAGGGCGATCCTGAGTCGGACGAGAACGAGGTCACCCTCCCGCGGGCACCGCGCCTCCGCAGCCGCAGCAGCGAGTCCGGCGTCCTCGTGAAGGGCGCTCCCGACATCCTGGTGAAGCTCGCCAAGTGCTGCACTCCGGTGCCGGGTGACCAGATCGTCGGGTTCGTCACCCGCGGTGCCGGCGTCTCGGTGCATCAGGCGAGCTGCCACAACGTGCAGGATCTGCTCAAGGAACCCGAGCGGATCGTCGACGTCGAGTGGGCGCCCTCGTCGAAGAGCATCTTCCTGGTGCAGATCCAGGTCGAGGCCCTCGACCGCTCGGGTCTGCTGAGCGACGTCACGCGTGTCCTCTCGGAGCATCACGTGAACATTCTCTCGGCGACGGTCTCGACCTCGAGCGACCGCCTGGCGATCAGTCGCTTCGTCTTCGAGATGGGCGACACCACCCACCTCGACCGCGTGCTCAACGCGGTGCGGAGGATTGACGCCGTCTACGACGTCTACCGGGTCAGCGCGGGCTGAGGCGGTCGGCGGAGCCAGGGCCGCACGGAGGCGTTGCTCGGCTTGACGGCGGCCGGCGATCGGCGTGCCCGTGGCGAGGTGGGTGAGCGCCTGCTCGAGGCCGACCCCGGTCGCCTCGGCCGTGGCGCGGAGATGACGGGCATCGTCCGCGGTGCGTGCCAAGTCGATCAGGGTGCGCACGGGCGACGTGACCAGTGCGCCCCCAAGCGACACCACATCGCCCTCACCGAGCTGCACCTCGTGCAGGCGCAACCGCCCGCGGAGGGGCGGGAGCAGCCGGGGCCGCCGGCCGAGCGAGGCACTGTGCACGGCGGGCGGAACGGCAAGAGCCCCGTGCACCCAGGCCGCGGTGAGCCGATCGGCGACGGTGCCGGGCGGCAGGAGTGCGCGCAACGAGGAGAGGCGCTCGGCCGGCCCGAGCGGCAGATCGATGACGAGGAAGCCCTCGTCGAGAGCGATCAGCTCGCCGTCGAGACGAGCGGCGCAGAGCTCAGCCAGGGGGAAGTCACCGGGAACGAGAACGGAGGGGAGTCGCGTCATGCGGCCATCGTGGCCGACGCGATTCCCCTCCGGGGCGTGCTCAGTGGATCTGTGGACAGTGGGCCCCTGGGGAGGGGGCTCGCTCAGCCGAGCGCGTCGAGCCAGACCTTGCGCGCGTCGAGCGCCTCCTGGGCCTGCGCGATGGCCGCTGCATCTCCGCGGGCAGTCGCCTCATCGAGCTCGTCCTGCAGCTTCTGGATCGCGGCGGTGAGCTGCGACGCCAGGCCCTCTGAGCGTGCCTTGCGCTCGGGGTTGCTGCGGTTCCAGTGCTCCTCATCGAGCTTGCGTACGTGCGCCTCGACCTTGCGGAGGCGGTCCTCGACGGTGCGCACCTGCTCGCGCGGGACGCGACCGATCGCATCCCAGCGCTCCTGGATCGAGAGGAGCACGCGCTTGGCCTTCTCGCGGTCCGTCTCCTCGAGCAGCGGCTCCGCCTCCTCCAGGAGGGCGAGCTTTGTGTCGAGGTTCTCGGTGTACTCGACGCTCTCCTGCGCCACGATCTCGGCCTTGGCGCCGTAGATCGCGTCTCCCGCCGCCTTGAACCTCGCCCACAGAGCGTCGTCGAACCTCTTGCCCGCGCGTCCTGCGACCCGCCAGCGATCGAGCAGCGCCCGGTAGTCGGGGATCGCGTCGGCACCCTTGGCCACGAGAGCCTCCGCCTGGTCGATCAGCGACTGCTTGGCCTGCTTGGCCTCGCGGTGCGCCGAGTCGAGATCGGCGAAGAACGCCTTGCGGTTCTGCTCGATGGTCGTCCGAGCGCTGCGGAAGCGGCGCCAGAGCTCATTGGCCTCGTTCTTGGGCAGGCGCGGACCCTGCTGCTGATGGTTCTGCCAGCGCGCGAAGAGCTCGTCGATTGCCGCGCTCGCCTGCTTCCACTGCGTCTTGGCGGGGTCGACGGAGGCGAGCGCCTCGGCCTCGGCCACGATCGCCTCGCGGTAGGCGAGCGCCTCGGCCAGGGCGGCCTTGCTCTCGGCGGCCTGCTGCTCGGTCAGATCCTCGACCGAGCCGCCCAGTGCGCTGATGCGCGACTGAAGTGCCTCCAGATCGCCGACCGCGTGGGCCTCGGCGATCGAGGCCGAAAGCGAGTGGACGGCGCGTGCGACGTCGCCCGCTGGCGCGCCGCGCTGGGCGCGCTGCTCGAGCAGTGAGACCTGCCCGGCGAGCTCGGTGTACTTGCGCTCGTAATAGGCGAGCGCCTCTTCGGGAGTCGCATCGGGGTACTGGCCGACCTCGCGCTCCCCGTCGCCGACGCGAACGTAGACCGTCCCGTCGTCGCCGACCCGTCCCCACGGCTGCTGGTCACTCATCGCTCGGAGCCTCACCTTGCTGTTCGATGTCGTGCTATTCGGTGCCGGGCGGTCCTCGTCCGGCCCCGATCATTCGGTGCCCGCTGTTCCGTCGGCCGGTTCGGCGCGACGGCGGGAGCCGAAGACCGCGCTCGGCCGCGAACGGGCAGTGACGATCAGCCTATTGCACTCCCCGCCCGGGCGGTTCGTGCCGGCCGAGCGGCGGCTCGGGTGCGACGGCTCCGCGGGGTCGCTCGGCTGTCTCCCGTCACGACCCCGACAGCGCGGCCGTGACGGGCGATCGTCACTGCAGCGTGAAGGACGAGATCTTCACGGGCTCGGCGGGCGCGCCGTCTCCTGAACCGTCGGCCGTGCCCTTCGAGACGACATCGCTGATCAGCGAGTCGAGGCCCGAGGTGACCTGACCGACGACGGTGTAGCCGCCGGCGGCATCGGCGGGGAGCGTCGTGTCTTGGTAGACGATGAAGAACTGGCTGCCCTGGCTGTAGCCGTTGCCCGACTGCCGTGCCATTGCGATGGTCCCCGCGGGGTAGACGCCGTCGGCCGGCGCGTTCTCGACGGGACCGTAGCTGTAGCCGGGGCCGCCGGTGCCGTCGCCGTTGGGGTCGCCGCACTGGAGCACGTAGAGACCCTGGGTCGTGAGGCGGTGGCACGCGAGGCCGTCGTAGAAGCCGGCCTTCGCGAGCGAGAGGACGACAGAGGTGGCCTGCGGGGCTGCCGCGCCGTCGAGCGTGACGCCGAGCGCGTCGCTTCCGACAGTCAGAGTGCCCGTCCAGTCGCGGCCCTCCGCGGTGTCGCTCGAGGGGACGTCGCCCGTGTTGGCGCCGGTCGCGGCGGGCGTGGGCGAGGCGGTGTCGCTCGCGGTGGGTGCCGCCTCCGGAGTGCCCGGCCCGCCCGAGAAGTAGAAGAGCTGGGCGAGGACGGCCAGAGTGATGACGACCACTCCGACGACGACCGCGATCACGTTGTCGCGGACGCGGCGCCTCACCTGCGAGCGGTGCAGACTCTGGCGGGCCTGGTAGGCACGGAGGCGGGTGCGCGCCTCGCGATCATTCGACTTGCCCTGGGCCACGTGTTCCTCCGCCGTCTCGCCTCGCGCCATGGCGCGTCGGCCCGCGGTCGCAGGCCGCGTGAAGCCTACGAGACTCGCTCCTGGCGGAACAAACGCCGCTCCGCAGCCGCAGCCTCCTGGAGTGTCGGACCCCGTCGTTACGCTGGTCGCATGACCATGCAGCAGGCCGGGCTCCGCTCGGGGGCGACGCCTCTCGCCGTCCGGATGCGCCCGCGCGGCCTCGAGGAGGTCGCGGGGCAGCGACACCTGCTCACCCCCGGTTCGCCGCTCGTGGCCCTCGCGGCCGACACGACGGGCGAGCGCGGAGCGGTCTCGGTGATCCTCTGGGGGCCGCCCGGCACGGGGAAGACGACGCTCGCCCAGGCGGTCGCCCATTCGAGCGGGCGGCGCTTCGTCGAGCTCTCGGCCGTGACGGCGGGCGTCAAAGACGTCCGTCAGGTGATGGAGGAGGCGCTGTCGACGCGCGACCTCTACGGCACCTCCACGGTGCTGTTCCTCGACGAGATCCATCGTTTCACGAAGGCGCAGCAAGATGCGCTGCTGCCCGGAGTCGAGAACGGCTGGGTCATCCTCATCGCGGCGACGACCGAGAACCCGTCCTTCTCGGTCATCGCGCCGCTGCTCTCGCGCTCCCTCCTCCTGACGCTCGAGCCGCTCGGCGACGAGGATCTCGGGATGCTCGTCGATCGCGCGCTGCATGACGAGCGGGGCCTGCGCGACTCCGTCGTGCTCGACGCGGAGGCGCGGGCGAGCATCGTGCGGCTCGCGTCCGGCGATGCTCGCCGAGCACTCACCGCGCTCGAGGCCGCGGCGACGTCGGCGAGGTCGGAGGCGCGTGAGGCCGACCGGGTCGCGCGTGCCTCCGCCGACGCGGGCACCGGCGAGGAGGCCGACGAGGAGCAGGAGTCCGCCGAGCCCGGGCTTCCCGTGGTCACCGTCGAGGTCGTCGCGCGCGCCGTGGACCGCGCGCTCCTGCGCTACGACCGCAACGGCGACGAGCACTACGACGTCATCAGCGCGTTCATCAAGTCAATCCGCGGTTCGGACGTCGACGCGGCGCTGCACTACCTCGCGCGCATGATCGAGGCGGGCGAGGATCCGCGCTTCATCGCCCGCCGCATCATCGTCTCGGCGTCGGAGGACATCGGTATGGCCGACCCGCAGGCGCTCGTCGTCGCCATCGCCGCCGCTGATGCGGTCCAGCTCATCGGGATGCCGGAGGGGCGCATCCCCCTGGCGCAAGCGGTCGTGCACCTCGCCACCGCGCCCAAGTCCAACGCCTCCTACGCGGCGATCGATGCGGCGATCGCCGACGTGCGCGCGGGAAAGGCGGGCCGCGTGCCCGCGCACCTGCGCGACGCGCACTACCCGGGGGCCAAGCGCCTGGGGCATGGCAAGGGCTACCGCTACCCGCACGACGCCGAGCTCGGAGTGCTCGAGCAGCAATACTTGCCCGACTCGCTGCGCGATGCGCGCTACTACTCGCCGACCGAGCACGGAAACGAGCGCGACGTCTCGGCGCGGCTCGCGAAGCTGCTCCGGATCGTCCGCGGATCGCGAGGATGACGGTGGGCCCGTGGCCTGATAGTCTTACGAGGTTGCCCACCGCTCTGTAGCCGAGTGACGCAGCGCATCCCTCTGAATCGCGCAGTTCGCCACTGCGGTCACCCTTCCCTCGCACCCGCGAGCGGACACGACCGCGGCGCCCGCCCTCCTCCCGGAGTGGCGGACGAGAGCTGCGACCGAACCTCTCAGACCTTGGAAGGACCACAGTGTCGACCACGTCCCGTACCCGTTCGAAGACGCGCCTCTCGCGCGCCCTCGGCATTCCCCTGACCCCGAAGGCCGCGCGCTACCTCGAGAAGCGCCCCTACGCCCCCGGCGAGCACGGCCGCTCGAAGCGCAAGGCCGACTCCGACTACGCGGTCCGCCTGCGTGAGAAGCAGCGTCTGCGTGCCCAGTACGGCATCCGCGAGAAGCAGCTGCGCATCGCCTTCCAGGAGGCGCGCCGCACCCAGGGCCTGACCGGTGAGAACCTGGTCGAGCTCCTCGAGATGCGCCTCGACGCGCTCGTCCTGCGCTCGGGCTTCGCCCGCACCACCGCGCAGGCGCGCCAGTTCGTCACGCACCGCCACATCATGGTCGACGGCAAGACGGTCGACCGCCCCTCGTTCCGCGTCAAGCCCGGTCAGGTCATCCACGTGAAGACCCGCTCCGAGGGCACCGAGCCCTTCCAGGTCGCGGCCGCCGGTGGACACGTCGACGTGCTCCCCAAGACCCCGGGCTACCTCGAGGTCGAGATCGACAAGCTCCAGGCGACGCTCGTGCGTCGCCCGAAGCGTGCAGAGGTCCCCGTGACCTGCGAAGTCCAGCTCGTCGTCGAGTACTACGCGGCTCGCTGATCCATTTCTGACGCGGTCACGACCGCTCAGCACAGAAGGCCCCGGCACTGCGCCGGGGCCTTCTGTGCATCCTGGGCACTGCCGGACGTCACCCTCACGGCTCCTCGCCGCGGGCAAGCGATCCGATGCATCGGGAGTGTCCCCCCGAGTCGTTCTCGGACTCTCCTGCCGTCTCGCCGACCATCGTCGTCAGCGCCATCGCGACGGGTGCCATCGCGGCGTGGACCATCGACGCCGGCCGCGGAGAGGGGAGGGATCATGTCGATCGCGCGAGCATCCGGCCTCACGGCCTTCCTCATCGGCGCCGTTCTCAGCGTCATGACTCTCGTGATCGGGCAGCCCGCTTTCTCCGGTGTGTTCGCCGTCATCGCACGCCTCGCCTCGATGGCGGTCGTCGGGCCGAAGCGGACGCCGTCACGCACGAAGCAGACCGCAGGCACGGACGGGGTCTGGACCTAAAATGTCGGCCCGGCCCGTCGCTTGCCCGCCTCGCAGCCTCCGCTCCTCGTCCTCACGACGCCCGCCGCCGCGTCGCTAGGCTGGAGTGCCGCACCGGGCGGCGTCGAACGGAGGTCACCGTGACCGGTGGAGACATCGCAGGGCTCATCGCCGCGGGGGTGTTCGCGATCCTGGTCGCGATCGCCGCGATCCCGCTCTGGAAGCTCGGACGCGTCTTCGACAGCACAAGCGCCGCGATCAAGCAGGCCAGCGACGGCCTGACCCCGATCCTCGACGAGTCGGCGTCGACCCTCCGCGAGGCGAACCAGCAGCTCGCCCGGGTCGACACGATCACGAAGGACGTCGCCGAGGTCACCGGCAACGTCAATGCGCTCGTCGCACTCACCGCGGCGACGGTGGGCGGCCCCCTCATCAAGCTCGCAGGCTTCACCGCGGGCGTGCGCGCCGTGCTCGTCGCCGGCCGCGCGAACGGCAGCGGCGGGCGCGCAACGCGCCCCTCCACTCGGACCCGCAGGCGCTCCTCGAAGTAGCGGCGGCATCGCGCCCTACAATCGAGAGGGCCGTCGCGCCCCTCGCACCGCGTGGAAGGAACCCTCCGTGAAGAACCTCGCCCTCATCGTCGTCGGGATCGGTCTCGGTTTCGCCCTCGCCCATCAGGTGTCGCGCACCCCGGCCGGAGCGCGCTTCTTCGAGGACATCAACCGCACGGCCCGGGAGCTCGGCGACGCCGTCTCCGAGGGGTACCACCAGCGCGAGGCTGAGCTGAAGGCCGCCATCGGCGAGGGCTGACGCCCCGCCGCCCGACATCCGCGTCGTCACCGACCGAACACGTAACGGAACCCATGCAGACCGCCGACATCCGCACCCGCTGGCTCGACTTCTTCGGAAGCCGCGGCCATACCGTGGTGCCCTCCGCCTCCCTCGTGAGCGAGGACCCGAGCCTTCTCTTCACCGTCGCCGGCATGGTGCCCTTCGTGCCCTACCTCACCGGAGTCGTCCCCGCGCCGTATCCGCGCGCCACGAGCGTGCAGAAGTGCATCCGCACGAACGACATCGAAGAGGTCGGCAAGACCCCCCGCCACGGCACGTTCTTCCAGATGAACGGCAACTTCTCGTTCGGCGACTACTTCAAGGAGGGAGCGATCGGCTACGCGTGGGAGCTCCTCACGGGCGCCGAGCGCGACGGCGGCCTGGGCTTCGACGAGAAGGACCTCTGGGTCACCGTCTACAAGGACGACGACGAGGCGATCGCACTCTGGAAGAAGATCGCCGGCCTGCCCGACCATCGCATCCAGCGCCTCGACAAGGACACCAACTACTGGTCGACGGGCCAGCCCGGGCCTGCCGGCCCCTGCTCCGAGATCTTCTTCGACCGCGGCCCCGCCTACGGCATCGACGGCGGCCCGGCCACGGACGATGATCGCTACGTCGAGATCTGGAACCTCGTCTTCATGCAGTACCTCCGCGGCGAGGGCACGAGCAAGGTCGACTTCGACATCCTCGGCGAGCTGCCGCGCAAGAACATCGACACCGGCATGGGGCTCGAGCGCGTCGCATTCCTCAAGCAGGGCGTCGAGAACATGTACGAGATCGATCAGGTGCGTCCGGTCCTCGACCGGGCGGCGGAGCTCTCGGGTCGCCGCTACGGCGCCGTGCACGAGGACGACGTGCGGATGCGCGTCATCGCCGACCACGTGCGCTCCTCTCTCATGCTGCTGTCGGACGGCGTCACTCCGTCGAACGAGGGTCGGGGCTACATCCTGCGCCGCCTCATGCGCCGCACGGTGCGCGCGATGCGCCTGCTCGGGGTGGATGCCGCGACGTTCCCCGAGCTGTTCACGGCCTCCCGCGACGCCATGTCGGCTGCCTACCCCGAGGTGGCGGTCGAGTTCGATCGGCTCTCGACGAGCGCCTACGGCGAAGAGGAGGCGTTCCTGCGCACTCTCGCCGCCGGCACCGAGATTCTCGACCTCGCGGTGCACAAGACGCAGAGGGCGGGGGTGGACACCCTCCCGGGAGACACCGCGTTCCTCCTGCACGACACCTTCGGCTTCCCGATCGACCTCACCCTCGAGATCGCCGAGGAGTCGGGGCTCGCCGTCGACCGCAGCGCATTCGACTCCCTGATGTCCGCGCAGCGCTCGCGGGCGAAGGCCGACGCGAAGTCCAAGAAGTCGGCGCTGGCCGACCTCTCGGTGTACGCCGACTTCCGTGCGCGCGGCGAGACCCTCTTCACCGGCTACGACGTGCTCGATACCGAGTCGCGCATCGTGGGCCTCATCGTGGGCGGCCACTCCGTGACGAAGGCGGTCGCCGGCGACATCGCCGAGGTGATCCTCGAGGCCACATCGCTCTACGCCGAATCGGGCGGCCAGGAGGCGGACGCCGGTCGCATCACCGGCTCCGGCTTCGACCTCGAGGTCCTCGACGTGCAGAAGCCCGTCAAGGGGCTCGTCAGCCACACGGTGCAGGTCGCCAGCGGTGAGGTGGGAGTCGGAGACGCCGCCACCTCGGTCGTCGATCGCGACTGGCGCCGCGGAGCCCGTCAGGCTCACTCGGGCACGCACCTCATCCATGCGGCGCTCCGCCAAGTGCTCGGCCCGCAGGCCCACCAGTCGGGCTCGTACAACAAGGCCGGCTATCTCCGGCTCGACTTCTCGTGGAATCAGGCCCTCTCGCCTGAGACCCGCAGCGAGATCGAGGACATCGCGAATACCGCGATCCGTGACAACCTCGAGGTCGTCACGCGCGAGCTCCCGCTCGACGAGGCGAAGGCTCTCGGCGCGATGGCGCTCTTCGGCGAGAAGTACGGCGAAGTCGTGCGCGTCGTCGACATCGGCGGCCCGTGGTCGCGCGAGCTGTGCGCCGGGACGCACGTCGACCGCTCCTCCGAGGTCGGGCTCATCAGCCTGGTCAGCGAGTCGTCCGTCGGTTCGACGAACCGCCGTGTGGAGTCGCTCGTGGGTCGGGAGGCGTTCCAGGACCTCGCGGCCGAGCGTGCCCTGGTCAGCACGATCTCCTCGTCGCTGAAGACCCCGCGCGAGCAGCTCCCGGAGCGCATCGCCGAGCTTGTCGCGAACCTGAAGGCGGCCGAAAAGAAGCTCGCCGCCTTCGAGGCGCGCGCGCTGGCCGATCGTGTCCCCGCGATCGCGGCACAGCGTCGGACGATCGGCGGCGTCACCGTCGTCGCCGAGAACGTCGGCACCGTGAGCTCCACCGACGAACTCCGCTCGCTGGTGACCTCGGTGCGCGAGCGCCTCGGCAACGAGGCGGCCGTCGTCGCGCTCGCGGCCGACGTCTCGGGCAAGCCCGCGGTGATCGTGGCCACGAACCAGGCCGCGCGCGATCAGGGGCGCAAGGCCGGCGCGCTGGCCAAGCGCGCCGCGGGCGTGCTCGGCGGCGGCGGAGGCGGCAAGGACGACCTCGCCCAGGGCGGCGGCTCGGATGTGTCGGCCATCGCTGCGGCGCTCGAGGCGGTCGCACAGGAAGCGGCCAGCTGAATGCAGCGGTTCGGCGTGCGCCTCGGCGTCGATGTGGGGAGGACCCGCATCGGGGTCGCCCGCTGCGACGCCGACGGGCTGCTCGCCGTCCCGATCGAGACCGTCGCCCGGGCAGAAGACTCAGCGGGTTCCTCCGACATCGCCAGGATCGCGGCCCTAGCGGCCGAGTACGATGCCCAGGCGATCATCGTGGGACTCCCGCTGTCGCTGTCGGGCGCCGAGACGGCCTCGACAGAGGACGCTCGGGAGTTCGCCGGACGACTGGCCGCCGCGGTGCCCGCCGCTCCGGTCCGGCTCGTCGACGAGAGACTCTCGACGGTGACCGCCCAGAGCGCGCTGCATCGCTCCGGACGCACCACTCGCGGCTCTCGCGCCGTGATCGACCAGGTCGCCGCCGTGGTGATCCTGCAGCACGCCATCGATTCCGAGCGTTCGAGCGGCACCCCGGCCGGCGTGCCGCTCGAACCGAACGAAGGACTCCTCCGTGACCGACGTCCCCCCGAGCCGCCGCGCCGCCCGCGCCGCCGAGTCCGAGCGGTCGACGCCGCAGAGCCCCGAGGCGAGCACCGCCTCGACTGAGCCCGGATCGACCACTCCGCACGAGTCCGATCCGTTCGGCCAGCTCTTCTCCGGGCCGGACGTCCCCGAGGCCCGTGAGCGCGGCGAAGCCCTCGCGGCGGCGCGTGCTGAGGCGGAATCCGCCTCGCGTGGCCGCCGAGGCTCCCGAGGCGCGACAAGGCGCCGCAGTCGCCGCGGGCTGATCGGCGGCCTCCTCGCGCTGGGAGTCTTCCTCGCTCTCGTGACCCTCGCCGTGGCGATCTTCTTGGATCCCGTCCGCGCGCTCTTCGCGGAGCCCGAGGCCACCGACTACACCGGGACCGGCACCTCTGACGTCGTCTTCACGATCCACGAGGGCGACGCCGGGAGCGACATCGCGAAGAACCTCGTCACGGACGGCGTCATCAAGTCGTACGACCCGTTCTACGCCCTGCTGGTCGCTCAGAGCCCCGAGCCCGTCTTCCAGCCGGGGGCCTACTCGCTCAAGGCCGAGATGAGCTCGAAGGCCGCCCTCTCGGCGCTCCTGAACCCGACCACCCGGCTTGCCAACACCTTCGTGATCCCCGAGGGGACGGCTCTCAAGGACGCCCTGCCCCTCATCGCCGACGGCAGCGGAGTGGCGCTCTCCGATCTCGAAGCGGCGGCGGCCGACTACGGCTCCTTCGGCTTGCCCGCGGAGGCGACGAGCCTCGAGGGCTTCCTGTTCCCGGCCACTTATGACATCAATGACGGGACGTCGGCGCACGACATCCTCCAGACCCTCGTGACCCGCACCTACCAGTCGCTCGACACAGCCGGGGTGCCCGTCGAGAACCGCTATCGGACGATCGTGTTCGCCTCGCTCGTCCAGCGGGAGGCTCGCGTGGCCGAGGACTTCCCGAAGGTCGCGCGGGTGTTCCAGAACCGTCTCGACCAGGGCATGCGACTGCAGTCGGACGCGACCGTCGCCTACGGCACGGGGGCGACCGATCGCGTGACGACGACCGACGCCGAGCGGGACGACGCGAGCAATCCCTACAACACCTATCAGCACGACGGCCTCCCACCCGGTCCCATCTCGAACCCCGGGGACGTCGCGATCGACGCGGTGTTGCATCCGGCGGACGGCACGTGGCTGTACTTCGTGACGGTGAACCTCGAGACCGGCGAGACGGTCTACTCGACCACCGACGCCGAGCACAACGCCGCGGTCGCCCAGTGGCAGGCGTGGATGCGGGACCACCCGGAGTACCAGTGACGTCGGGCAGCCGTCGCCTCGCGGTCCTCGGCTCGCCGATCGCGCACTCGAAGTCGCCCGCCCTGCACGCGGCCGCCTATCGGGTGCTCGGTCTCGACTGGAGCTACACCGCGGTCGAGACGACGAAGGCGACGCTCGCCGCCGTCATCGCCGACCCGAGCGCGCGGTGGCACGGTCTCTCGCTGACCATGCCGCTCAAGCACGCGGTGCGGCCCCTGCTCGATGAGGAGGACGTCATCGCGCGCGCGACCGGCGCGGTGAACACGCTCCTGATCGACCGCGACGGAGGAGACCTGCGGCTGCGCGGCTTCAACACCGATGTGGCCGGCATCGTGAGAGCGCTGTCGGAGGCGGGCATCGCCTCGGTCGAGCGGGTCGAGATACTGGGAGGGGGAGCGACCGCCGCCTCCGCCGTCGCGGCGGCCGCCCAGCTGGGAGCCGCGCAGGTCTCGGCCGTGGTCCGCAGCCCCGAGCGTGCGGCGCCGCTCGCCTCGGTCGCGGCGGCCCTCGGCGTCGCGCTCGAGGTGCGTCCCTTCGCCCGCTGGGGCGAGCTGCCGCTCGCGCCCCTCGTGATCTCGACCCTCCCCGGGGGATCGGCGGCGACGCTCGCGGTGCCACCCCAGGTGGCCTCCTCTTCGACGCTCTTCGACGTCGCGTACGCGCCGTGGCCGAGCAGTCTCGCTCTGCGCTGGTCGGCTGTCGGCTCGCCCGTGGTCTCGGGCTTCGGGATGCTGCTGCACCAGGCGCTGGTGCAGGTGCGTGTGTTCGTCGGTGGCGACCCGACCGTGCCGCTGCCGTCCGAGGACGAGGTGCTCGCCGCGATGCGCGCGATCGTCCCTCCGGCCGACGCGGTCTGAGAGCCCGCCCGGAGCGTCCGTCAGAATCCGTGTGCCAGAATCGTGGGATGCTCCGTTGGCTCACGGCCGGGGAATCCCACGGTCCCGAACTCGTCGCCGTCCTCGAAGGACTTCCGGCGGGCGTCACCGTCTCCCTCGACGACGTCCGCACCGACCTGGCTCGGCGCAAGCTCGGCTACGGTCGCGGTGCCCGGATGAACTTCGAGCAGGACGAGCTCACCATCTCGTCCGGAATCCGCCACGGCGCCACGATGGGGAGCCCCATCGCGCTGCGCATCGGCAACACGGAGTGGCCGCGCTGGGTCGACGTGATGTCGGCCGAGCCCCGCGACCCTGAGAGGCTGCCCAAGGGACGCGGTGCCGCTCTCACCCGTCCGCGCCCGGGACACGCCGACCTGGTCGGCATGCAGAAGTACGGATTCGCAGAGTCGCGCAATGTGCTCGAGCGCGCCTCTGCTCGCGAGACGGCGGCCCGCGTCGCGCTCGGGGCGCTCGCCCGCCGCTTCCTCGCCGAGCTGGGTATCACTCTCGTCAGCCACACTCTCGCCATCGGACCGGTCCGCGTCCCCGAGGGCGCCCCTCTGCCGCTCCCGGGCGACGTCGACTCGCTCGATGCCGACCCGCTGCGCTGCCACGACGCCGTGACGAGCGCCCTCATGGTCGCCGAGGTGGATCGCGCCCACGAGGACGGCGACACCCTCGGCGGCGTCGTCGAGGTCCTGGCCTACGGCCTCCCGCCCGGGCTCGGCTCCTACGTGCACTGGGACCGCCGTCTCGACGCGCAGCTCGCCGCCGCGCTGATGGGCATCCAGGCGATCAAGGGCGTGGAGGTCGGCGACGGGTTCCTGACCACCACGCGACGCGGCTCCGAGGCGCACGACGAGCTGTTCCAGGGCGCGGGAGGCATCGCCCGCTCGAGCGATCGCGCCGGCGGCACCGAGGGCGGAATGAGCACCGGCACGGTCCTGCGGGTGCGGGCGGGAATGAAGCCCATCGCCACCGTCCCGCACGCCCTGCGCACCGTCGACGTGGCCACGGGCGAGGCTGCCGGCGCGCATCACCAGCGCTCCGACGTCTGCGCCGTGCCTGCCTCGGGAGTGGTCGCGGAGGCGATGGTCGCCCTCGTCCTCGCGAACGCCGTGCTCGAGAAGTTCGGCGGCGACAGCGTGAACGAGACGCGGCGCAACCTCCAGGGCTATCTCGCCGCGATCCCCGACGAGCTGCGCACGGTCGCCGAGAGCGACCCGGCGCTCGGACTCGCGTGATGCCGCGCCCGGCGGTGCTGCGCTGATGGCCGGTCACGATACCGACGCGACCCGCCCACGAGTCGTCTTCATCGGACCGATGGGCTCCGGCAAGACGACGATCGGCAAGCGGGTCGCGAAGGCTCTCGCGGGAGGGTTCGCCGACTCCGACGTCGAGTTCGTGCGACAGCATGGCCCGATCGCGCTCTACTTCCAGGTTCACGGCGAGGCCGCGTTCCGCCGCGAGGAGCGCCGCGTGGTCGAGCGCCTCCTCCGCCGCGACATCGTGCTGAGCCTGGGCGGGGGAGCGGTGCTCGACGAGCGCACCCGCGCCGAACTCGCCTCCGCGCCGGTCGTGCTGCTCACGACCACCGCCGAGGCCGTCGCCGGGCGACTCGGCGGAGGCGCGCGCCCGCTCGTGACGGGCGGGGTGTCGGACTGGGTGCGGATCCTCGAGGAGCGGCGCCCCGTGTACGAGGCCCTGGCCGACACCGTCGTCGACACCTCCCGGCGCCCGATCACCCTTATCGCGTCCGAGATCGCCGAGTGGGTGCGCGCCCGCGAGGCCGGCGCTCCTCGACCCCCTGCACCATCACACCCGGCGGCCGCCTCCGGCCGCCCGAGCGGAAGACAGTCATGAACGACGGCACCACCGCCCTCACCGTCAGCGGAGAGAACGGCTATGACATCCACGTCGGCCGTGGCCTCCTCGACGGGCTCGCCGACGCGATCGGGCCGCGCGCGGCCAAGGTGCTGATCGTGCACCCGCCGACTCTGGCGGTGCTCGCGGCACAGATCCGCGAGAGCCTCCTCGAGCGCTACGAGGTGCTGCTCGCCGAGGTGCCCGACGCGGAGGCGGCGAAGCGCGTCGAGGTCGCAGCCTTCTGCTGGCAGGTCATGGGGCAGAGCGACTTCACCCGCACGGATGTGGTCGTGGGCTTTGGAGGCGGTGCGATCACCGACCTCGCCGGCTTCGTCGCGGCGACCTGGCTCCGCGGAGTCGACCTCGTGCAGGTGCCGACGACCGTGCTCGGGATGGTGGACGCGGCCGTGGGCGGCAAGACCGGCATCAACACCGCCGAGGGCAAGAACCTCGTCGGGGCCTTCCACGCGCCGCGCGCGGTCGTGGCTGACCTCGACGTGCTCACGAGCCTCCCGCGTAACGAGATCCTCGCCGGCTTCGGCGAGATCGTGAAGTACGGCTTCATCGCCGAGCCCGAGATTCTCGACATCATCGAGTCCGACGTCGACCTCGCGACCGACCCCACCTCGCAGGAGTTCCGCCGACTGGTCGAGCTCTCGATCGGGATCAAGGCGCGCGTCGTGGGCGAGGACTTCACCGAGCAGGGCGTCCGCGAGATCCTGAACTACGGCCATACCCTCGGTCACGCGATCGAGCATGCCGAGCGCTACCAGTGGCGGCACGGCGCGGCGATCTCGGTCGGCATGGTCTTCGCCGCGGAGCTCTCGCGGCTCACCGGCTCGCTGAGCGACGCCGCCGTCGATCGCCATCGCAGCGTGCTCGAGTCGCTCACGCTGCCGACGAGCTACCCGCTCGGCCGCTGGGAGACGCTGCTGGCCGCGATGCAGCGCGACAAGAAGTCCCGCGCGGGCATCCTCCGTTTCGTGGTGCTCGACGACATCGCGCGTCCGAGCATCCTGCAGGGGCCGGAGACGTCGCTGCTGTTCGCGGCGTACCAGGAGATCGGGGCGTAGCGAGCGCCGGCAGGCCGCCCTCGGCCCCATCGAGCTCTTCGACTACACTCGATGGGTCAGCCGTACCGGCCGATATCGCCGCGCCCGCGTACCGGGCTCGCCGGCGCAGACTTCCACCGAAACGGATCCCCCTTCGCATGGCCTCTACCACCGACATCAAGAACGGCACCGTCCTCAACATCGACGGTCAGCTCTGGAACGTCATCGACTTCCAGCACGTGAAGCCGGGCAAGGGCGGCGCCTTCGTCCGTACCAAGATGAAGAACGTGCTCACCGGCAAGGTCGTCGACAAGACCTTCAACGCGGGCGCCAAGATCGACACGGCCAACGTCGACCGCCGCGACTTCCAGTACCTCTACCGCGACGGCGCGGACTTCGTCTTCATGGACACCGCCGACTACGACCAGATCACCGTCTCCGAGGCCGTGGTCGGCGACGCCGCCCACTTCATGCTCGAGAACCAGAACGTCACCCTCGCGCTGCACGACGGCGACCCGCTCTACATCGACCTGCCCGCCTCCGTGGTGCTCGAGATCACCTACACCGAGCCGGGCCTCCAGGGCGACCGCTCGACCGGAGGCACCAAGCCCGCGACCGTCGAGACCGGCTATCAGATCCAGGTCCCGCTGTTCCTCGAGCAGGGCACCAAGGTCAAGGTCGATACCCGCACGGGCGACTACCTCGGCCGCGTCAGCTGAGCCGGGCCACCGGTGAGCGCTCGGACGAAGGCGCGCAAGCGCGCCCTCGACATCCTGTACAACGCCGACGTGCGGCAGATCCCGATCGCGCAATCGCTGCGCGCCGAGGCAGAGCGCGCCGCCCACGAACCCGCCCGTGAAGCCTCGTGGCTGTATGCCCGCGAGATCGTGGACGGCGTGATCGACCACTCGGAAGAGATCGACGCCCTCATCGCGCGACTCGCGAAGGGGTGGACCCTTGCGCGCATGCCGCTCGTCGACCGCGCGATCCTCCGGATCGGCGTGTGGGAGATCCTGCACAACGACGGCGTGCCCGACGGCGTCGCCATCGCGGAGGCCGTGGAGGCCGCCACCGTGCTCTCGACCGACGACTCGGCGGGCTTCATCAACGGTCTGCTCGCCTCGGTCGTGGAGTCGCGCGCGACCGCCTGAGCGCGAGGGTCCTCGTCCGCCTCCCTCTGCTGTGTGGGCATCGGCGGGCGGCTCTATACTCGACGAGGCTTTTCCTTTAACAGCCGTCCTGTGAGGCGGGGAAGGAGGTCGGTGTGACGGCACGAATCGTGCTCAACGGCGCTGACATCACGCGTGCGCTCACGCGCATCGCTCACGAGATCCTCGAGTCGAACCGCGGTCCTGCGTCGCTGGTCATCCTCGGGATTCCCACTCGAGGTGTCGTGCTCGCACGACGCCTCGCCGCGACCATCGCGCGGATCGAGCCCGACGCCTCCCCGGTCTTCGCCGGCGCGCTCGACGTGACGATGTACCGCGACGACCTGTCACGGCACCCGGTGCGCACCCCCGCGCGCACCGAGGTCCCGGCGAGCATCGACGGTCGGACCGTCGTCCTCGTCGACGACGTCCTGTTCTCGGGCCGCACCATCCGTGCAGCGCTCGATGCGCTGAGCGACATCGGCCGCCCTCGCGCCGTGAGGCTGGCCGCCCTGGTCGACCGCGGCCACCGCGAGCTGCCGATCCGGGCCGACTTCGTGGGAAAGAACCTCCCCAGCAGCCTGAGCGAGCGGATCAACGTGCGCCTGGTCGAGACCGACGGCGAGGACCTCGTCGCGATCGAGTCGAGCGAGGAGCGCCCGAGCGGGGACCGGTCGAGCGACGGAGGAACCCGATGAAGCACCTTCTCTCGACACGCGACCTCGACCGCGCGAGCGCCATCGCCCTCCTCGACGTCGCCGAGGACATGGCCGACGTGCAGAACCGAGAGGTCAAGAAACTCCCGACGCTGCGCGGGAAGACCGTGGTCAACCTCTTCTTCGAGGACTCCACCCGCACCCGCATCTCCTTCGAGGCCGCCGCCAAGCGCCTCTCGGCCGACGTCATCAACTTCAGCGCCAAGGGATCGAGCGTCTCGAAGGGCGAGAGCCTCAAGGACACCGCCCAGACCCTCGCGGCGATGGGAGCGGACGGGGTCGTCATCCGCCACAGCGCCTCCGGCGCCCCCGCCGTGCTGGCCGCGAGCGGCTGGATCGACGCCTCGATCCTCAACGCGGGCGACGGCACCCACGAGCACCCGACGCAGGCGCTTCTCGACGCCTTCACGATCCGCCGGCGGCTGCACGGCCCGAGCGCCTCTCGCGGGAAGAGCCTGGACGGCGTGGCCGTCACGATCGTCGGCGACATCCTGCACTCGAGGGTCGCCCGCTCGAACGTCTGGCTGCTGACCGTGCTCGGCGCCGAGGTGACGCTGGTGGCGCCTCCGACGCTCGTGCCGGTCGACACCGTCGAGTGGCCGGCGTCGATCCGCTTCGACCTCGACGAGGCGATCGATGCCGGCCTGCCCGACGTCGTGATGCTGCTGCGCATCCAGCTCGAGCGGATGTCGAGCGGCTTCTTCCCCAACGGGCGCGAGTACGCGCGGATCTGGGGGCTCGACGACGAACGGCTCGGCAGGCTCGGCCCCGATACCATCGTCATGCACCCCGGACCCATGAACAGAGGCGTCGAGATCTCCTCGGCGGCCGCCGACTCGAGCCGTTCCACGGTGCTCGAACAGGTCACCAACGGAGTGTCGGTCCGGATGGCCGCCCTCTACCTGCTGCTGTCCGGCGAACGAGAGGTCTACTGATGAGCGAGCGGATCCTGATCTCGGGAGCCACGCTGGCCGACGACTCCACGGCCGACGTCTTGATCGACGGCGGCGTGATCGTCGAGATCGGCACCGACGTCGACTCGAGTGGTGCGCGCGTGATCGATGCCGACGGCCTGCTCGCCCTCCCGGGCCTGGTCGACCTGCATACGCACCTGCGCGAACCGGGCTTCGAGCAGAGCGAGACGGTGCTCACCGGATCGCGCGCCGCCGCGGCGGGAGGCTTCACGGCCGTGTTCGCGATGGCCAACACCTCGCCTGTGCAAGACACCGCTGGGGTCGTCGAGCAGGTGCAAAGCCTGGGCGAGGACGCGGGCTACGCCACGGTCCGCCCGATCGGCGCGGTCACCGTGGGTCTCGCAGGGGAGTCGCTCGCCGAGCTCGGCGCGATGGCCCGCAGCCGCGCGGCGGTCCGCGTCTTCTCGGACGACGGCACGTGCGTGTCGGACGCCCTGCTGATGCGCCGCGCCCTCGAGTACGTCAAGGCCTTCGACGGAGTCGTCGCGCAGCACGCCCAGGAGCCACGGTTGACTGTCGGCGCGCAGATGAACGAAGGGGCGGTCTCGAGCGCCCTCGGGCTCCAGGGCTGGCCCGCCGTGGCCGAGGAGGCGATCATCGCCCGCGACGTGCTCCTCGCCGAGCACGTCGGGTCGCGCCTCCACGTCTGCCACGTGTCGACGGCCGGCTCCGTCGACGTCATCCGTTGGGCGAAGGCGCGCGGGATCGACGTCACGGCCGAGGTCACTCCGCACCACCTCCTCCTCGACGAGCAGCTGATCCGCGGCGACGACGAGCACGCCGGCTACGACGCCCGCTTCAAGGTCAACCCGCCGCTGCGTCGCGACGAGGACGTGCTCGCCCTGCGCGAGGCCCTCGCCGACGGCACGATCGACATCGTGGCGACCGACCACGCGCCGCACCCGGTCGAGGCGAAGGACTGCGAGTGGGACGCGGCCGCCTTCGGGATGGTCGGCCTCGAGAGCGCGCTGAGCGTCGTCCACGCGGCCGTCGTCGAGGAGGGCCGGCTCGGCTGGGGCGACGTCGCCCGCGTGCTCTCCTCCGCCCCGGCACGGATCGGCCGGCTCGACGGCTACGCGCGGGGGCTCGTGGTCGGCGCGCCCGCCAACGTGGTGCTCTACGATCCGGAGACGCGTCGTCGCTTCTCGACCGGTGAGCTGCGTGGCAAGAGCGTCAACTCGCCCTTCCTCGGTCGCGAGCTGCCCGGCCGCGTCGTCGCGACGCTGCACCGTGGCTACCCGACCGTCCTCGACGGCGAGCTCGTCGATCCCGCCACCGTCGCGGCTGCCGCGCGGAGCGCTCGTGGATAGGGCCGCGATCACCGTCGTCATCGCCGCGGTCGTCGCCCTCGTTTTCGTGGGCATGTTGCTCTCGTGGCGCGCCCGGCGCCGCCGCTCCGCCGAGCTGGTGCCGGAGGCGGTTCCCGTCGCCTCGCTCGGCGCCGAACTCGAGGCCTTCGAGCTTCCGTACGTGGCGACCACGCGCTTCGAGCAGCCGCTCGAACGGGTCGTGCTGCCGGGACTCGGCTTCCGCGGGCGCGCGACCCTCCGACTGCACGAGCGCGGCGTCGTCCTCTCGCCCGTTGGCGAGCGCGAGACCCTCATCCCCGCCGAACTCCTGCGCGGCGCGGGCCAGGGTAGCTACGTCATCGACCGCGTCGTCGAGGAGGGCGGACTGCTGGTGATCTCCTGGTCTCCGCGCGGGACCGAGACCGTCGACAGCTATCTCCGCGTCGCCGAGCCGAGCCTCCGCGAGCATCTGGTCGCCGAGCTGCGCCGCCTCGTCGGCCTCCATTCCTCCTCCCGCCCCGGAGCCGCCGACGGCGGCCCCGACACGATCCAGAAGGGCCTCTAGTCCGTGCCAACGACACGCCTCAGCACCGAACCCACCGCCGTCCTCGTCCTCGAGGACGGGCGACGATTCTCGGGTCAGGCCTACGGCGCCCGAGGCCGCACCCTCGGTGAGATCGTCTTCTCGACCGGCATGACCGGCTACCAGGAGACGCTGACCGACCCCAGCTACGCCGGTCAGATCGTGGTGCAGACCGCACCGCACATTGGCAACACCGGAATGAACGACGAGGACAAGGAGTCGCGGCGGATCTGGGTTGCCGGATACGTCGTGCGGGACCCCTCCCGCGTGGTCTCGAACTTCCGCGCCGAGCGCTCGCTCGACGACGAGCTCGAGACCGACGGCATCGTCGGCATCTCGGGAGTCGACACGCGGGCCATCACGCGCCACATCCGCTCGGCCGGCTCGATGCGCGCCGGCGTCTTCTCGGGAGCCGAGCTCGCGCTGCCCGCGGAGGAGCAGCTCGCGCTCGTCCTCGGCGGCGCGCAGATGCAGGGCCTCAACCTCTCCTCCGCGGTCTCGACCGTCGAGCAGTACACGGTGCCCGCTCGCAGCGAGCGGGTCGGCTCCGTCGCGGTCATCGACCTGGGCGTGAAGACCTCGACCGTCAACTACCTCGCCGAGCGCGGCTTCGACGTGCATGTGCTGCCCGAGTCGGTGACCGCCGAGCAGGTGCTCGACCTCGCCCCCTCCGCCCTGTTCTTCTCGAACGGCCCAGGAGACCCTGAGGCGTCGGACCGCCACGTGGACCTTCTGCGCACGACCCTGCGCGCCGATCTGCCGTTCTTCGGCATCTGCTTCGGCAATCAGCTGCTCGGTCGGGCGCTCGGCTTCGGCACCTACAAGCTGCCGTTCGGACACCGAGGGATCAACCAGCCGGTGCTCGACAAGCTGACCGGCAAGGTCGAGATCACGGCGCAGAACCACGGCTTCGCGGTCGACGCCCCGATCGACGGAGAGCTCGACTCGCCCGAGGGCTTCGGTCGCGTCGAGGTCAGCCACTACTCCCTCAACGACTCGGTCGTCGAGGGTCTGCGCTGCCTCGACATCCCCGCCTTCTCGGTGCAGTACCACCCGGAGGCGGCGGCCGGCCCGCACGACTCGAACCACCTCTTCGACCGCTTCCGGGCGATGGTCCTGGAGCGCGAGCCCGCCGCGACGAACGCCCCCTCCACCCGCACCAGCACGACCTCGACCAGCACGACCGGAGAGCAGAACTAATGCCGCGCAGGGAAGACATCAACAGCGTCCTGGTCATCGGCTCGGGGCCTATCGTCATCGGGCAGGCCGTCGAGTTCGACTACTCGGGCACGCAGGCCTGTCGCGTGCTGCGCGCCGAGGGGGTGCGCGTGATCCTCGTCAACTCCAACCCAGCGACGATCATGACCGATCCCGACTTCGCCGACGCCACCTACGTCGAGCCGATCACGCCGAAGGCGATCGAGGCGATCATCGCCAAGGAGAGGCCGGACGCGATCCTGCCGACCCTGGGCGGCCAGACCGCGCTCAACGCGGCGATCCAGCTGCACGAGCTCGGGATCCTCGAGAAGTACGACGTCGAGCTGATCGGCGCGAGCTTCGAGGCGATCAACCGCGGTGAGGACCGACAGATCTTCAAGCAGCTCGTGCTCGACGCGGGTGCCGACGTGGCGAGGTCGCACATCGCGCACACCGTCGAGGAGGCGGTGGAGTTCGCCGAGGACCTCGGCTACCCGCTCGTGATCCGCCCCTCCTTCACGATGGGCGGCCTCGGTTCCGGCTTCGCGTACACCCGTGAGGAGCTCGTGCGCATGGTCGGCGACGGTCTGCACCAGAGCCCCACCACCGAGGTGCTCCTCGAGGAGTCGATCCTCGGCTGGAAGGAGTATGAGCTCGAGCTGATGCGCGACACGGCCGACAACACGGTCGTCGTGTGCTCGATCGAGAACGTCGACCCGGTCGGTGTGCACACGGGTGACTCCATCACCGTCGCCCCCGCGCTGACCCTCACCGATCGCGAGTACCAGAAGCTGCGCGACATCGGCATCCGGATCATCCGCGACGTCGGCGTCGACACGGGCGGCTGCAACATCCAGTTCGCGATTGACCCCGCCGACGGCCGGATCATCGTGATCGAGATGAACCCGCGCGTCTCCCGCTCCTCCGCCCTGGCCTCGAAGGCGACCGGATTCCCGATCGCCAAGATCGCCGCGAAGCTCGCGATCGGCTATCGCCTCGACGAGATCCCCAACGACATCACCAAGGTGACCCCGGCGAGCTTCGAGCCGACGCTCGACTACATCGTGGTCAAGGTGCCTCGCTTCGCGTTCGAGAAGTTCCCGGCCGCCGACAAGACGCTCACGACCACCATGAAGTCGGTCGGGGAGGCGATGGCGATCGGCCGCAATTACGCCCAGGCTCTGCAGAAGGCTCTCCGCTCGCTCGAGAAGCGCGGCTCCTCGTTCCACTGGGGCGCCCAGGAGCGCTCGGTCGACGAGCTGCTCGAGATCGCGAAGACCCCCACCGACGGCCGTATCGTCACCGTGCAGCAGGCGTTGCGACTCGGTGCGAGCATCGAGCAGGCTTTCGAGGCGACCAAGATCGACCCGTGGTTCCTCGACCAGATCGTGCTGATCAACGAGATCGCCGAGCTGGTGCGCGAGCACGACGGTCTCGATGCGGGTGTGCTGCGCCTGGCCAAGGACCACGGCTTCTCGGACGCACAGATCGCTGAGCTGCGCGGCCTCGGCGAGGCGGAGGTGCGCGGCATCCGCCACGGGCTCGACGTGCGCCCGGTGTACAAGACGGTCGACACCTGCGCCGGGGAGTTCCCGGCGCTCACCCCCTACCACTACTCGTCCTACGACGAGGAGACGGAGGTCGTCGCCGCCGATCGTCGCAAGGTCGTCATCCTGGGCTCCGGTCCGAACCGCATCGGACAGGGCGTCGAGTTCGACTACTCGTGCGTCCACGCCTCCTTCGCGCTCTCGGCCGCGGGTTTCGAGACGATCATGATCAACTGCAACCCCGAGACGGTCTCGACCGACTACGACACCTCCGACCGCCTGTACTTCGAGCCGTTGACGCTCGAGGACGTGCTCGAAGTCATCCACGCGGAGTCGCAGTCCGGCGAGCTCGTCGGCGTCGTCGTGCAGCTGGGCGGCCAGACCGCTCTCGGCCTCGCAGCCGGTCTCGAGGCGGCGGGTGTGCCGATCCTCGGCACGACCCCCGCCAACATCGATCTGGCGGAGGAGCGCGGCGCCTTCTCGCGGATCCTCGACGAGGCGGGACTCGTCGCCCCCCGCAACGGCACCGCGATCGACCTCGACGGAGCCCGCGAGGTGGCCACGGAGATCGGCTATCCGGTGCTCGTGCGCCCCTCGTTCGTGCTCGGTGGGCGCGGGATGGAGATCGTCTATGGCACGCCTCAGCTGGAGGACTACTTCGATCGGATGGCGGAGGAAGGCATCATCGACGCCACCCACCCGCTCCTGGTCGACCGCTTCCTCGACGACGCGATCGAGATCGACGTCGACGCGCTCTACGACGGCGAGCAGCTCTACATCGGCGGAGTGATGGAGCACATCGAGGAGGCGGGGATCCACTCGGGCGACTCGGCCTGCACGCTTCCGCCCGTGACCCTGGGCCGCCAGCAGATCGACCGCGTGCGCGAGGCCACTCTCGCCATCGCCCAGGGCGTCGGCGTGCGAGGCCTGCTCAACGTGCAGTTCGCGATCGGCCAGGGCGTGCTCTACGTGCTGGAGGCGAACCCGCGCGCCTCGCGGACCGTCCCGTTCGTCTCGAAGGCGCTCGGCATCCCGCTCGCGAAGGCTGCCTCGCGGCTGATGGTCGGCGAGACCATCGCCGCGCTCAAGGCCGAGGGCCTGCTGCCCGAGCGCGACGGCTCCGACGTGCCGATGGACTCGCCGATCGCGGTGAAGGAGGCGGTGCTGCCGTTCAAGCGCTTCCGCACGAAGGACGGCCAGATCGTCGACTCGCTCCTCGGCCCTGAGATGCGCTCGACGGGCGAGGTCATGGGCATCGACCGGGACTTCCCCCGCGCCTTCGCGAAGAGCCAGGACGCGGCCTACGGCGGCATGCCCTCCAGCGGCACCGTGTTCATCTCGGTAGCCGATCGTGACAAGCGTGCGATCGTACTGCCGGCCCTGCGCCTGCGCCAGCTCGGCTTCGAGATCCTCGCCACGGAGGGTACCGCCGAGGTGCTCAACCGCAACGGCATCCAGGCGCGCATCGTGCGCAAATACAGCGAGACCGCGGTCGGCGACTCGCCGTCGATCGTCGAGCTGGTCAGTCGCGACGAGGTCGACGTGGTCATCAACACGCCCAGCGGAGGCGCCAGCCGCGCCGACGGGTACGAGATCCGCGCCGCCGCGGTCGCCGCCGACAAGCCGCTGTTCACCACGATCGCCCAGCTCGCGGCTGCCGTCGCCTCACTCGACGCGGCCAACGAGCCGTTCGAGGTGACCAGCCTGCAGGACTACGCCCTGCGCCGCGCGGAGCGCACGGCGTGAGCGCGGTCGGCACCGCCGCCTCCTTCGGCTCGCGCCTGGAGGCGGCGTTCGCCGCGCACGGACAGCTCTGCGTGGGGATCGACCCGCACGCGTTCCTCCTCGATCAGTGGGGGCTCGCCGACGACGCCGACGGGCTCGAGTCGTTCGGTCGTCGTGTCGTGGAGGCCTCGGCCGGCCGAGTGGGGATCGTGAAGCCTCAGGTCGCGTTCTTCGAGCGGCACGGCTCGGCGGGCTACGTCGCCCTGGAGCGGGTCCTCGCCGACGCGCGCGCGGCGGGCCTCCTCGTGATCGCCGACGTCAAGCGCGGCGACATCGGCACCAGCGTGACCGCCTACGCGGAGGCCTGGCTGCGACCGGGCTCGCCGCTTGAGGCCGACGCGATGACCGCCGCCGCGTATCAGGGCGTGGGCTCGCTCGAGGGCATGCTCACGCTCGCCGAGGAGGCGGACAAGGGCGTGTTCGTGCTCGCCGCGACCTCCAATCGGGAGGCGCGCCCGGTGCAGCGCGCGATCGTGCACGACGGGCCGCGAGCTTCCGCGACCGTGGCGAGCGCCGTCGTGGCCGACGTGGCATCCTGGAACTCCGACCGCGCGCGGTCGCCGATCGGCTCGATCGGCGTCGTGCTCGGAGCCACCGTCGCCCTCGGCGACTTCGGCATCGACACCTCGGCGCCCCCGCGCCCCGCGCTCCCGGTCCTGGCGCCCGGCTTCGGCCATCAGGGCGCCGCGGTCGCCGACGCACCACGGCTGTTCGGTGCGCTGGCCGCCTCGACCATCGTGAGCGAATCGCGCAGTGTCCTCGGTGCCGGCCCCTCCGGGATCGCCGCCGAGATCGTCCGCCGTGCCACCGACATCCAGGAGACCCTTGTCCGCTGAATCCGTCAGCCCCGACCTCGGATCCGCCACGCCGGAGCCGGCGCTCCGTCGCGCCTCCCCGCCCGACGTCGACCGTCGTGCCGCGTCCGAGGCCGCGATCGCCGCGCGTCGCGCGCGTGCCGAGGTGAAGAAGGCCGTCGCCTCCGGCCGGCGGCCGGGCACGGCGGTGCTCGCGGCCGCGCAAGCCGAGCCGCTCGGAGTGGAGGGGCGCATGCGGGTCAGCGAGCTGCTGCGCTCCGTGCCCGCGCTCGGCGTCGTCAAGACCCCGCGCGTCATGGACCAGTTGCAGATCGCCGCCTCGAAGCGGCTCGGCGGACTGGGACGTCGCCAGGTCGAGGGCCTGCACGGGTTCCTCGAGGAGCGGGAGTCGCGCCGGCGCGGGTCGGCGCGCAACCGCCTCCTGGTGCTGGCCGGTCCCACCGCCGTCGGCAAGGGGACCGTCTCGAGCTACATCCGCGAGAACTACCCCGAGGTCCTGCTCTCGGTGTCGGCGACCACCCGCGACCCCCGTCCGGGCGAGGTCGACGGAGTGAGCTACTACTTCGTGGACGACGCCGAGTTCGACCGGATGGTCGAGGCGGGGGAGTTCCTCGAGTACGCGGTCGTGCACAACGCCCACCGCTACGGCACGCCGCGCCGACCGATCGAGGCGGCGCTGGCCGAGGGCCGGCAGGTGATGCTCGAGATCGACATCCAGGGCGCGCGTCAGGTGCGCGAGCGAATGCCGGACGCCCGGCTGGTCTTCCTCCTCCCGCCCAGCTGGGACGAGTTGGTGCGGCGCCTGGTCGGCCGGGGCACCGAGAGCCCCGAGGAGCAGGAGCGCCGGCTCGCGACGGCGAAGGTCGAGTTGGCCGCGCAGGACGAGTTCGATTTCGCGGTCGTGAACAGTACCGTGCCCGAAGCGGCCCGCGAGGTCGTAGAATTGATGTCGCCTCGTGCCGACGGCGCGCCCGCTGACCCGGGTCGCTGAGCCCGAGCCACCGACCACCTCCGGGCCGACGCCCCGGCCATCGCAGGGCACCCGCTCTCGATGCTCGCTCGTCGTGCCGCTCCGGAGCCGCAGATCGGCGCCACCGCGCCCCGCAAGGAGACCCTCATGGCCAACAACCTCGGCATCATCGACCCGCCCATCGACGAACTGCTCTCGAAGGTCGACTCGAAGTACGCGCTCGTGATCTTCGCCTCCAAGCGTGCGCGCCAGATCAACGACTACTACGCCGACCTGCACGAGGGCAGCCTCTTCGACAACGTCGGCCCGTTGGTCGACTCGACCATCGACGACAAGCCCCTCTCGGTCGCTCTCCACGAGATCAACGAGGACAAGCTCGTCGCCCAGCCGCTCGCCGAGTAGTCCCGCCCGGGTGGGCGTCTTGCGCACGGCCGCGGGCCTGAACATCGTCGTCGGCGTCACCGGTGGCATCGCCGCATACAAGGCGGTCGGAGTCGTGCGCGCGCTCGTGCTCGCCGGGCACGACGTCCACGTGGTCGCGACGGAGGCGGCGTTGCGCTTCGTCGGCACGCCGACCCTCGAGGCCATCTCGCGCAACCCCGTGCACACCGAGCTCTATGAGGGCGTCGCGCAGGTGCGTCATGTCGCGATCGGCCAGGCGGCCGACCTCATCGTGATCGCGCCGGCGACGGCGCACACCCTCGCCAAGCTCGCGGCCGGACTCGCCGACGACCTGCTCGGCAACACCGTGCTCGCGAGCACCGCACCCCTCGTGGTCGCGCCCGCCATGCACACCGAGATGTGGGCGAACGCGGCGACCGTCGCGAACGTGGCGACCCTCCGCTCACGGGGAGTGCACATCGTGGGCCCGGGCGTCGGCCGTCTCACCGGCACCGACTCGGGCCCCGGCCGCATGGAGGAGCCCGACACCATCGTCGCCGAGGCCCTCGCCGTGCACGCCAGAGCGTCCGGCGCGCGACGCGACCTGGAGGGCCGACGCGTGCTCGTCACGGCGGGCGGCACCCGCGAGCCGCTCGACCCGGTGCGCTTCGTCGGCAACCGCTCCAGCGGCCGCCAGGGAGTGGCGCTCGCGCTGGCCGCGGCAGCTCGCGGGGCGCAAGTGACCCTCCTCGCCGCGAACCTCGACATCGACCCCCCGAGCGGAGTCGAGGTCGTGTCCGTCGGCACCGCGCTCGAGCTGCGGGAGGCTGTCCTCTCCGCGGCTCCCGAAGCCGACATCGTGATCATGGCCGCCGCGGTCGCCGACTATCGCCCGGCCGAGGTCTCCGCCGCGAAGATCAAGAAGGAGCAGCAGGGCGACCGGCTGGCCCTCGAGCTGATCAAGAACCCGGACATCCTGGCCGAGGTCTCGGCCGCCAAGCGCGAGGAGCAGACCGTCGTCGGCTTCGCCGCCGAGACGGAGCCCGATCGCGAGGCGATGCTCGCGCTCGGCCGCGCCAAGATCGCCCGCAAGGGGTGCGATCTGATCGTCCTCAACAGGGTCGGCTGGTCGGAGGGCTTCCAGAGCGACAGCAACGCCGTCATGGTCCTCGATCGGGCCGGCGATATAGTGGGCGAGGCTTCCGGCACCAAGGCGACGGTCGCCGATCGCGTCCTCGACGCGATCGTGCGCTAGCCGCCCTCGAGCCCCCGCGGGGGCGCGCCGAGCGCTCGCCGGCCCGCCGCCGACCGCCCACCGACTCCGGTACGAACGACCCGGCTGCACCTCCCCGGGATGAGAAGAGACGCCTCCATGACTTCCGGTTCCCTCCGCCTGTTCACCTCCGAGTCCGTCACCGAGGGGCATCCCGACAAGATCTGCGACCAGATCTCCGACCGCATCCTCGACGCCCTGCTCGCCGAGGATCCGCGCAGCCGTGTCGCGGTCGAGACGCTCGTGACCACGGGGCTCGTGCACGTGGCGGGCGAGGTCTCGACCACCGGCTACGTCGAGATCCCCGCGATCGTGCGCGACACGATCGTCAAGATCGGCTACGACTCCTCGGCGAAGGGCTTCGACGGGCGCTCGTGCGGCGTCTCGGTCTCGATCGGGCAGCAGTCGCCCGAGATCGCGGCCGGGGTCGACACGGCGCTCGAGGTGCGCAGCAACGAGGTCGGCGACGACTTCGACCGCCAGGGCGCGGGCGACCAGGGCCTGATGTTCGGCTTCGCGACCGACGAGACCCCCGAGTACATGCCGCTGCCGAGCTGGCTCTCGCACCGCCTCGCCGAGCGCCTCGCCGCCGTGCGCAAGTCGGGCGAGCTCGACTACCTGCGCCCCGACGGCAAGACCCAGGTGACCGTCGGCTACGACGGCACCACTCCCGCGACGATCGACACCGTCGTGCTCTCGACGCAGCACGCCGAGCACGTGAGCACCGCGACCCTCCAGGCCGACATCGAGGCGCACGTCATCCGACCCGTGCTCGAGACGGTCCAGCTCGACGCGTCCCGCGTGCGGCTGCTGATCAACCCCACCGGTCGCTTCGAGATCGGCGGCCCTCAGGGCGACGCCGGCCTCACCGGGCGCAAGATCATCGTCGACACCTACGGCGGCGCCGCACGGCACGGCGGTGGCGCCTTCTCGGGCAAGGACCCGTCGAAGGTCGACCGCTCGGCGGCCTACGCGATGCGCTGGGTCGCGAAGAACGCGGTCGCCGCGGGCCTCGCCTCCAGGATGGAGGTGCAGGTCGCCTATGCGATCGGCAAGGCGGCCCCGGTCGGTCTCTACGTCGAGACCTTCGGCACCGGCACGGTGTCGGACGAGACGATCATCGAGGCGATCCGCTCGGTCTTCGATCTGCGTCCCGCGGCGATCATCCACGCCCTCGATCTCCTGCGCCCCATCTATGCGCAGACCTCCGTCTACGGTCACTTCGGTCGCGAGCTCCCCGACTTCACCTGGGAACGCCTCGACCGCGTCGACGAGCTGCGTTCCGCCGCGGGCCTGTCGTAGCGGGCTCCACGGAGGTGGCCGTGGCGGCAGGCGGAGGCGTCGCGCGTGTGCTCCTGGACTCGCCCCTCCCGCAGCTGGACCGGCTGCTCGACTATGCGGTACCGGAGGCGCTGCGCGAGCAGGTGCGGCCGGGCGTTCGCGTGCGCGTGCCGCTGCGCACCGGCGGACGGATCGCGGACGCCTTCGTGGTCGAGACGGGAGAGGGCTCCGAGCACGTCGGTCCGTTGAGCGAGCTCGAGGAGCTGGTGTCTCCGCTCGTGGTGCTGACGCCCGAGGTGTGGGCGTTGGCGCGCCGCGTCGCCGATCGGGCGGCCGGGGGTGCGAGCGATGTGCTGCGCCTGGCTGTGCCGCGTCGGCACGTGCGGGTCGAGAAGGCGCGGCTCGCGGCCGGGCCGGCTCCGGAAGCCGCACCCGTGGCGTCCGGAGGCGTCGTGGGATACGGGTCCGAGGCGTTCGCGACCCTCCTCGACGGGGAGCGCCTGGCGGTCGGGGCCGTGCCCGCTCCGGTGCAGCTCGCCTCCGGAGCCTGGGTCGGGGGCTGGGCGCTCACTCTCGCGGAACTCGCGCGCGACACGCTGGCCGCGAGACGCGACGCGATCCTCGCGGTTCCCGACTACCGCGATCAGGAGCAGCTCGAACTCGCCCTGGCCGAGCTGGTCCCCGCCGAGTCCGTGGTCCGGCTCGACGCGCGCCAGAAGGGAGCTGACCGCTACGCCTCCTTCGTACGCTGCCTCGACCCCGGCCCGCGCGTCGTCGTCGGCAACCGTTCTGTGCTCTACGCGCCCTCCTCCGCACTCGGGCTGATCGCGCTCTGGGACGATGGCGACCCGCTCTTCGCGGAACCGCTCGCCCCCTACGCGCATGCGCGCGATGTCGCGCTCGTCCGCCAGGAGCAGAGCGGCGCGGGCCTCGTGCTGCTCGGCAACACGCGTACCGTCGAGGTCGAGCGGCTCGTCGAGCTGGGCTTCCTCACCGAGGTCGAGCCGCGGCCGGCCCGCCGCCCCCACGTGGTGCCGACGGCCCAGCAGTGGGCGGCCGACGACCATGACGCAGGCGCGCGCATCCCGTCCTCGGCATGGCGGGAGGCGCGCACCGGCCTCAACTCGGGCCCCGTGCTCGTGCAGGTGGCCCGACCCGGCTACGCGCCGGTCGTCGCCTGCGCGCGCTGCCGCACGGTCGCGCGCTGCAATCGCTGCCAGGGACCGCTGGCCGTGCATGCGGCCGGCGCCCGCCCGAGCTGCGGCTGGTGCGGGCTGATCGCGGCGGAGTGGACCTGCTCGGTGTGCGAGGCCACGAGCCTCCGCCTGGTCACGCTCGGCGCGGGGCGCACAGCGGAGGAGCTGGGCCGCGCGTTCCCCGGTGCGAAGGTGATCGTCGCCGACGGTCAACGGCCGGTCGTGACGCTGCCCGCCGAGCCCGCGCTCGTGGTGGCGACGCGCGGAGCCGAGCCGCGAGCCGACGGCGGCTACCACGCCGTGCTGCTCCTCGACGGCGAGCGGATGTTGGCGCGCGAGAGCCTCCGCGTCGCCGATGACGCCCTGCGCGCCTGGTCGAACGCCGCGGCCCTCGCCCGGCCGGGCGCCCCGGTGCTGCTCGTCGGCGTCGGAGGCCGGCTCGCGACGGCGCTGGCGACCTGGCGTCAGGCCGAGTACGTGCGGGCCGAGCTGATCGAGCGACGCTCGCTGCGCTTTCCCCCCGCCGTGCGCCTGGCCACGGTGAGCGGCGACGCCCACGCGGTCGAGGAGGCTCTCCAGGCCCTCGACGAGGCCGATCGTCAGGACATGCTCGGCCCCGTCGGCCTCGAGGACGGCTCCGTCCGTGCGATCGTGCGCTTCGACTACGCTCGCGGAGCAGAGGTGGCCGCTCGCCTCCGGTCCGCCGTGATCCGCAACGCCACGAGGCGCCGTCGCCCGCCGACCGCTCCCGGCCGTTTCCGGCCGGCCCCGAAGCTCCGGGTCCGCCTCGACGACCCCGACATCCTCTGACTCCCCTGGAGATCCCCGTGCGCCTCGTCTTCGCCGGCACGCCCGCCGCCGCCGTCCCGACCCTCCTCGCCCTCGTCGCTTCCGCGCACGAGGTGGTCGCGGTCGTCACCCGCCCGGACGCTCCCGTTGGCCGCAAGCGCGTGCTGACGCCCTCGCCCGTGGCGGTGGCCGCCGAACGGTCGGGCCTCCCGGTGATCCGTGCCCACCGCCTCGACGAGGAGGTGACGGAGCGGATCGCCGCCCTCGCGCCGGATCTCGGCGTGATCGTCGCGTACGGCGGGCTCGTGCGGGCCCGGCTGCTCGCCGTGCCTCGCCTGGGCTGGATCAACCTGCACTTCTCGCTCCTCCCGCGCTGGCGGGGTGCGGCGCCGGTGCAGCGCGCAGTCATGGCGGGGGAGTCTCGCGTCGGCGCGAGCGTGTTCCAGCTCGTCTCCGAGCTCGACGCGGGCGACGTCTACGCCGAGCTCGAGCAGGAGGTGGGCGAGCGTGCTGCGGGAGAGCTGCTCGAGCTTCTCGCCGAGAGCGGTGCAGGACTGACCCTCGACGTCATCGACGCCCTCGCCGACGGGAGGGCCGTCGCAACTCCGCAGACGGGGGAGGTCACCCTCGCGCCCAAGCTCGACGCGTCCGACGGGCAGATCGACTGGAGCCTCCCGAGCGCCCGCGTACTCGCCCTCGTACGCGGGGTCACCCCGGAGCCGGGCGCGTCGAGCGCGGTGGGGGAGTCGCGACTCAAGGTGCTCGCGATGCGTCCTGCCCCGGTGGGGGGCGACCCTCTCGCTCCCGGAGAGGTGCGGCTCGACTCCGGGCGCGCGGTGGTGGGCACGGCAGACGGCGCGCTCGAGCTGGTGACCGTGCAGCCGGCGGGCAAGAGCGCGATGCCGGGAGCCGCGTGGGCGCGGGGCCTCCGCGAGACGACGGTCCTCGCGTGAGCGCCCGACGCGTGGCCGCTCCCGCACGGCGGGTCGCGTACGACGTGCTGCTCGCCGTGAGCGGCTCCGACGCCTACGCCAATCTCGTGCTGCCCGCTCGGATTCGCGCTGCCGGCCTGTCCCCCGCCGACGCAGGACTGGCGACGGAGCTCTGCTACGGGACTCTGCGGATGTCGGGCTACTACGACCGCGTGATCGCGCTCGCGGCCGGACGCGCCGCCTCCGCCATCGACCCGCCGGTGCTCGACGCGGTACGGCTCGGGGTGCACCAGCTGCTCGCGACCCGCGTCGCCGCGCACGCCGCGGTCAACGAGAGTGTCGCCCTCGTCGCGGCCGGGTCCTCGCGTGGCGCCGTGTCGTTCGCGAACGCGGTGCTGCGGACGGTCTCGCGATCGAGCGCCGACGAATGGCGCGAGCGGGTGTCTGAGGCGGCCCTCTCGGGAGACGACCGGATCGCTGCGCTGAGCTCGCATCCCGTGTGGATCGTGCGGGCGCTACGACGCGCCCTCGCGGCGGAGGGCGCGGCCGACGAGCTCGACGCGGTGCTCGCCTCCGACAACGCCTCTCCTCGGGTGAACCTCGTCGCCCTGCCCGGGCTCGCCGCGAGAGACGAGATCGCCGATGCCGAGGCCGATCGTTTCTCGCCGTTCGGGATGGTCAGCACGGGAGGCGACCCGGAGTCGTTCCCGGCCGTGCACGAGGGCCGGGTCCGCGTCCAGGACGAGGGTTCGCAGCTCGCCGCGCTCGCGCTCTCGCGCGCGCGGCCGGTGCGGGCGGGCGAGCGCTGGCTCGACCTCTGCGCGGGGCCGGGCGGCAAGGCGGCCCTGCTCGCCGCGGAGGCGAGCATCGGCGGGGCGACGCTCCTCGCCAACGAGGTGGTCCCGGCCCGCGCGGGCCTCGTGCGGCAGGCCTTGGCCGCCGTCGATCCCTCCGTGGAGGTGCGCACGGGCGACGGACGTACGCTCGGGGACGAGCGGCCGGGAGCGTTCGACCGCATCCTGCTCGACGCACCGTGCACGGGGCTCGGCGCGCTGCGGCGCCGTCCGGAGGCCCGCTGGCGCAAGTCGGCCGCGGATGTCGAGCCGCTGGCCGCCCTGCAGGGCGAGCTGCTCGACTCCGCGGTGCGGGCGCTGGCCCCGGGCGGGGTGCTGGCGTACGTCACTTGCTCGCCGCACCTCGGTGAGACGCGGCGCGTGCTGGCGCTCGCGCAGGAGCGGCATGCGCTCGAGCTGCTCGACACCCCGGCGGTCTTGCGCGGGCTGACCGCCTCCCCTCTGCCCCTGCCGGAGGGCGCCCGCCATGTGCAGCTCTGGCCCCACCGCCACGGCACCGACGCGATGTTCCTCCAACTCCTGCGTCTGCGCCCCTGACACCCGCCCCTCTGCCCTCCGCGAGATGCCACTTATGAGCCTCCCCGTCGGCGTGTCGCGCTCATAAGTGGCATCTCGCGGAGGGCGGGGGGAGGGGAGGGGCGTCCGCCTAGGGTGGAGGCATGCCTGCACGGATCAACCCCAGCATCCTGTCCGCCGACTTCGTCAACTTCGAGGCCGAGCTGCGGCGCATCTCCGGGGCCGATCTCGTGCACGTCGACGTGATGGACAACCACTTCGTGCCCAACCTGACCTTCGGGCTCACGATGGTGCAGCGCCTCCAGGAGGTGTCGCCGCGCCCCCTCGACGTGCACCTCATGATCGAGGACCCCGACCGGTGGGCCCCCGGCTACGCCGAGACCGGCGCTTACTCGGTCACCTTCCACGCCGAGGCCGCGCGCGACGCGGTCGGCCTGGCCCGCCGCCTCCGCCAGATTGGCGCCCGCGCCGGGATCGCCCTCAAGCCCGGGACGATGGTGGACGAGTATCTCGAGCTGCTGCCCGAGTTCGACCAGGTGCTCGTCATGACGGTCGAGCCGGGGTTCGGCGGTCAAGCCTTCATGGAGGAGACGATGCCCAAGCTGCGCACGCTCCGCCACGTCGTCGACCGCACCGGTCTGGACGTGTGGCTCCAGGTCGACGGAGGCATCGCCCCTGGCACCATCGAGATCGCGGCGGAGGCGGGGGCCGACACCTTCGTGGCCGGCTCGGCGGTCTTCGGCGCCGACGACCCTGAGGCGGCGATCGCGGCCTTGCGTGAGTCGGCGTCCGCGCACCTCCACCGGCACGGAGCGCCGTGACGGGTGATCAGGAGGCCGGCGGGGCACGCATCGGTGCGGCCACAACGGGCGCCGCGTATAGACTTCCCCGGTGAAAACATTCGACGACCTCTTCGCTGAGCTGGGCGAGAAGGCCGCCGCTCGCCCCGAGGGATCGGGCACGGTCCGCGAGCTCGACGCCGGCGTGCACGCCATCGGCAAGAAGATCGTCGAGGAGGCCGCCGAGGTGTGGATGGCCGCCGAGTACGAGGGCGACGAGCGCACCGCCGAGGAGATCTCGCAGCTGCTCTACCACCTCCAGGTGCTCATGCTGGCGAAAGGCCTCACGACGACCGACGTCTACCGACATCTGTGAGCCCTGCCCCGCTCGCCGGGGTGCGCCGCCGATCCGCGCCGTCGCGCCCGCACGCTCCGCGAGGAGCCCTGCCGCCCAGAGACCAGTCGACGAGTCCTGAAGGACGTTCCACCGTGACCACCACCCCCGCCTCCGCTCTCCTGCGCGTGGCCGTGCCCAACAAGGGCTCCCTCTCCGAGACCGCCGGACAGATGCTCGCGGAGGCGGGCTACGCCGGCCGCCGCGACCCCAAAGAGCTGCACGTCGTCGACGAGCGCAACGGCGTCGAGTTCTTCTACCTCCGTCCGCGAGACATCGCGACGTACGTCGGCTCCGGAGCTCTCGACGTCGGAGTCACCGGCCGCGATCTGCTCATCGACTCGGGGTCGGAGGCGCGCGAGATCGCGAGCCTCGGCTTCGCGAACTCCACGTTCCGCTTCGCCGGGCCGGCCGGCCGTTACGACACGCTCGCGCAGATCGACGGCCTCCGCGTGGCGACCAGCTACCCCGGGCTCGTCGGCCGCTTCCTCCGCGAGCACGGCGTCGAGGTCACGCTGATCCGCCTGGACGGCGCGGTCGAGTCCGCGATCCAGCTCGGGGTCGCCGACGTGATCGCCGACGTCGTGGAGACGGGTACCACGTTGCGCAAGGCCGGTCTGGAGATCTTCGGCCCGGTCATCCTCGATTCCACGGCGGTGCTCGTCTCCGCCGCGGGCGAGCCGGAGGGTATCCCGGTGCTGTTGCGCCGCCTCCAGGGCGTGCTCGTGGCGCGCCAGTACGTGCTGCTCGACTACGACTGCCCTGCGGCCCTGCTCGAGGACGCCACAGCGATCGCGCCGGGCTTCGAGTCGCCGACCGTGTCGCCGCTGCACGATCCCGAGTGGATCGCCGTGCGGGTCATGGTGCCGCGTACGGACATGAACCAGGTGATGGACCGCCTGTACGACCTCGGTGCCCGCGCGATCCTCGTGACCTCGATCCACGCCGCGCGCCTTTAAGGAGGAGCGATGAGTCTCGCCGTCCGCGTCATCCCCTGCCTCGACGTCGCCGCCGGTCGCGTCGTCAAGGGCGTCAAGTTCCAGAACCTGCGCGACGCGGGCGATCCGGTGGAGCTCGCTCGCCTCTACTTCGAGCAGGGCGCCGACGAGCTCACCTTCCTCGACGTCACTGCCACCGTCGACGACCGCTCGACCACCTACGAGGTGGTGCGAGCGACGGCCGAGCAGGTCTTCATCCCCCTCACGGTCGGCGGAGGCGTGCGCACCGCCGACGACGTCTCGCGCCTTCTCGCGCACGGCGCCGACAAGGTCGGGGTCAACTCCGCCGCTCTCGCGCGCCCGGAGCTCCTCGGTGAGATCGCCGACCGGTTCGGCGCGCAGGTGCTGGTGCTCTCCCTCGACGTGAAGCGGAGCGCTGCGGCCGCGTCGGGCTTCGTCGTCACGACCCACGGCGGTCGCCGTGAGACGACTCTCGATGCCCTCGCCTGGGCGAGCGAGGCCGTGGACCGGGGCGCGGGCGAGCTTCTCGTCAACTCCATCGACGCCGACGGGACCAAGCAGGGCTTCGACCTCGAGTTGATCGCCGCGATGCGCGAGCGCAGCAGCGTGCCCGTGATCGCGTCGGGGGGCGCGGGGGCCGTCGAGCACTTCGCCCCGGCGATCGAGGCGGGCGCCGACGCGGTGCTCGCCGCCTCCGTCTTCCACAACCGTGAGCTGACCGTCGGCGACGTCAAGCGAGCGCTCGACGACGCCGGGATCGAGGTCCGCCGATGACTCCCGCCGATCTCGACGCCGTTCTCGGCCGTGCGGCGTTCGACGCCGCAGGCCTCCTCCCCGCGATCATCCAGCAGCACGACACCCGCGAGGTGCTGATGATGGGCTGGATGGACCGCGAGGCGTTGCGCCGCACCCTCAGCGAGGGCAGGGTCACCTTCTGGTCGCGCTCCCGGCAGGAGTACTGGCGCAAGGGCGACACGTCGGGCCACGCCCAGTACGTGCGCGGAGCGGCACTCGACTGCGACGCCGACACGCTGCTCGTGCAGGTGGAGCAGATCGGGGCCGCCTGCCACACGGGCGAGCATGCCTGCTTCGACGTCGATCCGCTCGAGCCGTTCACCGGCCTCGACTCGGGGGAGTGAGCATGAGCGGCCGTCGGCTGAAGTCCTCCGCGATCCTCGGGATCGTGCTGCTCGCCGCGCTCGAGCTGACGGCGTCGACCCAGCCCTGGTTCACGCTCACCCTCGCCGCGAGCGGGGGAGACGTCGGCCAGCGGATCGACGTCGCGGGCACGGTCGCCTCGCCCGCCCTCTCGGCCCTCGCGCTGGCCGGTCTTGCCCTCGCGGCGGCACTCGCGATCGCGGGACCTGCGTTCCGTGTCGTGCTCGGCGTGCTTCAGTTCGTCCTCGGAGGCTCTGTGGTGCTCGCCGCCGTGACCGCGTGGGCCGATCCGGTCCGCGCCGGTGCCTCGCTCGTGACGGGGGCGACCGCGATCGCCGGCGAGCAGTCGGTCGCCGCGCTCGTCGCGTCCTCTTCTGACACGGCGTGGCCGCTCGTCGCCCTCGCGTGCGGCGTGTTGACCGCGGCTCTCGGCGTCGTGGTCGTCGTGACCGTGCGACGGTGGCCGGGTGCGGCGAAGAAGCGCGCCTCCCGTTTCGAGCCGGCCGGCGACGGCCACGGCACGTCGAGCGTCGAGACCGAGGATGGCGCGATCGACCCGGTCGTGTCGTGGGACGAGCTCTCGCGCGGCGACGACCCCACCTCCGCGCGCTGAGCAGCAGGCCGCGTCAGCGGCAGGGTCGGAGGGGAGCCTCGCGCTAGACTGCTGTGGCCCCGATGCACCCCCAGGAGGAGAACCATGAGCACCGAGCACGACGACGACAACCACGGCCACTCGCCCGCAGCGTGGACGGCCGTCGTCATCATGCTCGTCGGCTTCACGATCGGCACGGTCGCCTTCTGGTTCGACCTCCCGCTCGTCGTCTGGCTCTCGGCCGCGCTCGTCGTGGTGGGCCTGCTCGTGGGCATGGGGATGGCGAGGGCGGGCTATGGCGTCAACGGCGCCAAGGCCAACTCGAAGGCGCGCGCGTAGAGTGCTCGCCGATCTGATCGCCGGTGCTCTCGCCGATGCGGCCCGGCGCCGCGAGAGCGCCCCGCTGTCCGAGGTCGAGCGCCGTGCGCTCGCCCAGTCGCCCGCCCTCGACGCCCTCGTGGCGCTGGCTCCCGCCGAGCGGGTCCGACTCATCGCCGAAGTCAAGCGCGCGAGCCCGTCGCGCGGTGCGCTCGCCGACATCCCCGATCCTGCCGAGCTGGCGGGACTCTACGAGCTCGGGGGAGCGAGCGCGATCAGCGTCCTCACCGAGGAGCGCCGGTTCAAGGGGTCGCTGGCCGATCTCGAGGCCGTCCGCGCCCGAGTGGGCATCCCCGTGCTCCGCAAAGACTTCATCGCCGAGCCCTACCAGGTGTTCGAGGCGCGTGCCGCGGGGGCCGACCTCGTCCTCCTCATCGTCGCGGGGCTCGAGCAGCCGCTCCTCGCCGAGCTGCACGCGCTCGTGCTCGAGCTGGGCATGACCCCGCTCGTCGAGACCCACTCATCCGACGAGCTCGAGCGCGCCGCCGACCTCGGCGCGCGTCTCATCGGCGTCAACGCCCGCAACCTGTCGACCTTCGAGCTCGACCGCGACCTCTTCGGGCGCCTCTCCGAGCGCTTCCCCGCCGGCGCGGTGAAGGTGGCCGAGTCGGCCGTCCTCTCCGCCGACGACGTCGCGCACTACCGACGCTCCGGCGCCGACGTCGTCCTGGTCGGCGAGGCCCTCGTCACCGGCGGCGACCCTGTTTCCACCATCGCCAGCTTCCTGGCGCACTGATCACTGTTGGGCGGTACGGCCATGGCACTCCGGGATGAACTCGGGCCCTACTTCGGCGAGTTCGGCGGGCGCTACGTCCCCGAATCGCTCGTGGAGGCGCTCGACGAGCTGAGCGCGGAGTACGAGCGCACGAAGGTCGACCCGGCGTTCCAGGCCGAGCTCGCCGAGCTGCACCGCAGCTACACGGGCCGGCCCTCGATCCTCACGGAGGTGCCGCGCTTCGCCGAGCACGCAGGCGGCGCACGCATCATCCTCAAGCGCGAGGACCTCAACCACACCGGCTCGCACAAGATCAACAACGTGCTCGGGCAGGCGTTGCTCACCAAGCGCATCGGCAAGACCCGTGTCATCGCCGAGACGGGGGCGGGCCAGCACGGTGTCGCGACCGCGACCGCCGCGGCTCTCTTCGGCCTCGACTGCGTCGTCTACATGGGCGAGGTCGACACCGAGCGCCAGGCGCTCAACGTCGCCCGGATGCGTCTGCTCGGCGCCGAGGTCGTGTCTGTCACGACCGGCTCGCGCACCCTCAAAGACGCGATCAACGACGCCATGCGCGACTGGGTGACCAACGTCGACACCACCAACTACATCTTCGGCACCGTCGCCGGCCCGCACCCGTTCCCGGCACTCGTGCGCGACTTCCAGAAGATCATCGGCGAGGAGGCGCGCGAGCAGGTCCTCGCGCTCACCGGCGCGCTGCCCACGGCGGTCACGGCGTGTGTCGGCGGCGGGTCGAACGCGATGGGCATCTTCCATGCCTTCCTCGACGACGCCGAGGTCCGTCTCGTCGGCTTCGAGGCGGGCGGCGACGGGATCGAGACCCCGCGGCACGCGGCGACCATCAGCAAGGGCCGTCCGGGCGTCCTGCACGGCGCGCGCAGCTATCTCCTCCAGGACGATGACGGCCAGACCATCGAGTCACACTCGATCTCCGCCGGCCTCGACTACCCCGGAGTAGGCCCCGAGCATGCGTGGCTCGCGAGCATCGGTCGCGCCGACTATCGCGCGGTCACCGACTCCGCCGCGATGAGCGCGCTCCAGCTGCTCAGCCGCACGGAGGGCATCATCCCCGCCATCGAGTCGGCCCACGCGCTGGCCGGCACGCTCGAGCTCGGGCGTGAGCTCGGTCCGGAGGCGACCATCCTCGTGAACCTCTCGGGTCGCGGCGACAAAGACATGACGACGGCCGCGCGCTACTTCGGCCTGATCGACCAGGGCGCGGTGCAGTCGTGAGCGGTCGCGGGCCGAGCGTCACCGAGACCATCCGCCACCGCACTCAGGAGGCGGCGGGTGCACTCATCGGCTACCTTCCCGTCGGCTTCCCCGATCTGCCGACGAGCATCGACGCCGCGGTCGCGCTGGCCGAGAACGGCGTCGACGTGATCGAGCTGGGCCTGCCGTACTCCGATCCCGTGATGGACGGCGCAGTCATCCAGGAGGCGACCCAGGCCGCACTCGCGGGCGGCTTCCGACTGCGCCACGGCTTCGAGGCGGTGCGCGAGATCCGCGCGCGGATCGACGTGCCCGTCCTCGTGATGACCTACTACAACCCCGTGCTGCAGTACGGGGTCGAGCGCTTCGCGACCGATCTCGCCGAGGCGGGCGGCTCGGGCCTGATCACGCCCGACCTCATCCCCGACGAGGGCGCCGAGTGGCTCTCCGTCTCGGAACGCCTCGGGCTCGACCGGGTGTTCCTCGCCGCGCCGTCCTCGACCGACGAGCGCCTCCGGCAGGCCGTCGACTCGAGCAGGGGCTTCGTCTACGCGGTGTCCACCATGGGAATCACGGGCGCCCGGACCGACGTCGACTCCGCCGCCCGGACCCTCGTCGAGCGCCTGCGCGCAGTGGGCTGCGACAGCGCCTGCGTGGGCCTGGGCATCTCGACGGGCGAGCAGGTCGCCGAGGTTCTCGCGTACGCCGACGGCGCGATCGTCGGCTCCGCGCTCGTGCGTGCGCTCGCCTCCGGAGGCGTCGACGCCGTCGCGAGCGCGGCGCGCGGCCTCGCCGAGGGCACGCGCTCCGAGCGCTGACGGCCGCCCACTACAATCGGGATGCCCACCGGGGCGCGGGACGACCGCGCCCGGGGGATCCCCTCCTTCGAAAGGTCGAGTACCGGTGTCCGTACCGCTGAGCATCCCGAGCCCCCCCGAAGCGTGGAGTCAGTACGACCTCACGATCGGCAACTGGACTCTCGCGATCCACACCTACGCGATCTGCATCCTCGTCGGGATCATCGTCGCCACGTTCCTGACCAACGCACGCCTCCAGCGGCGCGGTGCGGAGCCGTGGGTCGTCCTCGACATCATCATCTGGGCGGTCCCGCTCGGGATCATCGGCGCCCGCGCCTACCACGTGCTCTCCCACCCCGACGACTACTTCTTCGCCGGCGCCGACCCGTGGGAGGTCGTGCGCATCTGGAACGGCGGCAACGCGATCTTCGGCGGTCTGATCGGAGGCGCGATCGGCGCCTGGATCGGCTGCCGGATGACCGGCGTGCGCTTCTGGACCTTCGCCGATGCCCTCGCGCCGGGCATGCTCGCGGCGCAGGCTCTCGGCCGCATCGGCAACTGGTTCAACCACGAGCTCTTCGGCCTGCCCACCACGCTGCCGTGGGGCCTCGAGATCGAGCCGACGAACCCGGCGTTCCCGGTAGGCCTGCCCGCCGGCACGCTGTTCCACCCCACCTTCCTCTACGAGATCCTCTGGAACGTCGTCGGGATCGCGGTCATCCTGCTGCTCGAGCGTCGCCTGAAGCTGCAGTGGGGCACCGTCTTCGCCGCCTACCTCATCTGGTACGGCGTCGGCCGCACCTGGTTCGAGTCGATCCGCATCGACCCGAGCGAGTATTTCTGGGGCATCCGCACCAACGTCTGGGCCGCGCTGCTGGCGATCGTCGTCGGTCTCGTCCTCGTCGCGATCCAGCGACGCGAGCACACCGGAGCCGAGCCTTCGGCGTACCGGCCCGGTCGCGAGTGGACGCCCGCCCCGGCTGCGGTAGAATTCGAGGACGTCGAGTCCGACTCCGACGACTCCACCACCCCTTCTTCCGGCATCGACGCCGAGAAGTCGACCCTCTCGCGCAGCTGAACGGGGCCGCGGAATCCTCCGCGACCCTCCGACCGCTGCCCGATACCCGCACGACCGCCGTCCACGGCGCAGCCACGAGCGCTGCCGGGGCTCGCGAGCGTTCGGGCACGCCGACGGCGCGTGACGCTCAGCACTCCAGGGCCCTCCCGATCGGGGGCCGCCTCTCTCCACCACCGCGGGCCAGCGCCGTCCCGATCCGCCAGTACCCCCGTGAGGACGGTTCCCATGGCATCCGCCCAGCCCTCGCCCCGCGTCCCCGTCGTGCCGTTCCTCGGCACGCCGTCGGCCCAGGGGATGTACGACCCGGCAGCAGAGAAGGACGCGTGCGGCCTCGCCATGGTCGCGACCATGCGCGGCACCGCCGGCCACGACATCATCGATGCCGCCCTGAACGCCCTCCGCAACCTCGAGCACCGCGGCGCGGTCGGCTCCGACGCGGGCACGGGAGACGGCGCGGGCATCATCACGCAGATCCCGGACGAGTTCCTCCGCGCCGTGGCCCCGTTCGAGCTGCCCGTCGTCGGGCAGTACGCGGTCGGCAACGCCTTCCTCCCCGTCGACCTCTTCGAGCGCGAGCGCGTCAAGTCGACGATCGCCGAGATCGCGCGGGAGGAGAGCCTCGCGGTGCTCGGATGGCGCGCGATCCTCGTGCAGCCGGACGAGATCGGCTCTCTCGCTCGCGCGGCGATGCCCGCGATCGAGCAGCTGTTCGTCGCGAGCGAGCTGACCGACGAGAGCGGCGTGCCGCTCGCCTCCGTGCGCCTGGACCGACTGACCTTCCGCCTCCGCAAGCGCGTCGAACGCGAGCTCGAGGTCTACTTCATGTCGCTCTCGAGCCGCACGCTCGTCTATAAGGGCATGGTCACGACCCTCCAGCTCGAGCCGTTCTATCCCGACCTCTCGGACGAGCGCTTCACGTCGAAGCTCGCCCTCGTGCACTCGCGGTACTCGACGAACACCTTCCCGTCGTGGCCGCTCGCGCAGCCGTTCCGGATGATCGCGCACAACGGCGAGATCAACACCGTGCAGGGCAACCGCAACTGGATGCGCGCCCGTCAGTCGCAGCTCAAGAGCCGCGAGCTGGGCGACCTCGCGCCGCTCTTCCCGATCGTCTCGCCCGGGCGCAGCGACTCCGCCTCGTTCGACGAGACGGTCGAGCTGCTCACGCTCGCCGGCCGTTCCCTCCCGCACGCCGTGATGATGATGGTGCCGGAGGCGTGGGAGAACCAGACCGCGACCGACCCGAAGCGTCGCGCGTTCTACGAGTACCACTCGATGCTCATGGAGCCGTGGGACGGCCCCGCCGCGATCGTCTTCACCGACGGCGAGCTCGTGGGCGCGACCCTCGACCGCAACGGTCTGCGTCCGGGACGCTACGTCGTCACCGACGACGGGCTGGTCGTTCTGGCGAGCGAGATCGGCGTGCTCGACATCGACCCCGCGAAGGTGGTCCGCAAGGGGCGCCTCCAGCCCGGCCGCATGTTCCTCGTCGACACGGAGCAGGGTCGCATCGTCGAGGACGAGGAGATCAAGGCGCAGCTTGCCGACTCCGGTCCGTTCTCGGAGTGGCTCGAGAAGGGTCGCATCAACCTCAAGGACCTGCCCGAGCGCGAGCACATCGTGCACACGCCCGCGTCGGTCAACCGCCGCCAGCGCACTTTCGGCTACACCGAGGAGGAGGTCCGCCTCCTGCTGCTGCCCATGGCGAAGGCCGGCGCGGAGCCGCTCGGGGCGATGGGCTCGGACACCCCGGTCGCGGTCCTCTCGAAGCGTCCCCGCCTCCTGTTCGACTACTTCACGCAGGCGTTCGCGCAGGTGACCAACCCGCCGCTCGACTCCATCCGCGAAGAGGTCGTCACGTCGCTGCGGCTCGGGCTCGGACCCGAGCGCAACCTCCTGAGCTCGGGCGCCGAGCACGCACGCCAGGTGGTCCTCGACTTCCCGGTGATCGACAACGACGAGCTGGCCAAGATCCAGCACATCGCCCCGAGACCGCTCAGCCACATCACGACGACGATCCGCGGCCTCTACCGCGTCGACGCCGGCCCTCGCGCCATGCAGGACCGCATCGACGAGATGTGTGCCGAAGCCGATGAGGCGATCGCGGCGGGAGCGCAGTTCCTCGTGCTCTCGGACCGGGACTCCACCAAGGACCTCGCCCCGATCCCGTCGCTGCTCATGCTCGCCGCGGTGCATCACCACCTCATCCGCACCGAGAACCGGATGCGGGTGGGGCTCGTCGTGGAGGCGGGAGACGTCCGCGAGGTCCACCACGTCGCCACGCTCATCGGCTACGGCGCGTCGGCGGTCAACCCGTACCTCGCGATGGAGACCTGCGAACAGCTGGTGCGCAGCGGCATGATCTCGGACCTCTCGCCGGAGAAGGCCGTCAAGAACGTGATCAAGGCCCTCGGCAAGGGCGTGCTCAAGATCATGTCCAAGATGGGCATCTCGACCGTGTCGAGCTACGCCGGCGCGCAGACCTTCGAGGCCGTCGGCCTCAGCCAGAAGTTCGTCGACCAGTACTTCACCGGTACCGTCTCGAAGCTCGGCGGCATCGGGATCGACGTCGTCGCCGAGGAGAACGCCGCGCGCCACCGCGCCGCATACCCGGAGGACGGCGCGGTCATCGCTCACGAGCGTCTCGCGGTCGGAGGCGAATACCAGTGGCGCCGCGACGGCGCGCCGCACCTGTTCAACCCCGACACGGTGTTCCGTCTGCAGCACTCCACGCGCAACCGCCGCTTCGACATCTTCCGCGAGTACACGAAGATGGTCGACGACCAGTCGAGCGCGCTGATGACCCTCCGCGGCATGTTCGCTCTCGACACGGCGGGCCGCACCCCGGTCCCGATCGACGAGGTCGAGCCGGTGGAGGCGATCGTCAAGCGCTTCTCGACCGGCGCGATGAGCTACGGCTCGATCTCGCCCGAGGCGCACGAGACCCTCGCGATCGCCATGAACCGTCTGGGGGCGAAGTCGAACACCGGAGAGGGCGGCGAGGACACGGAGCGACTGCTCGACCCCGAGCGGCGTTCGGCGATCAAGCAGGTCGCCTCGGGTCGTTTCGGCGTCACGAGCATGTACCTCACGCACGCCGACGACATCCAGATCAAGCTCGCCCAGGGTGCCAAGCCCGGCGAAGGCGGTCAGCTTCCTCCGACGAAGGTGTACCCGTGGATCGCGCGCACCCGCCACGCGACCGCCGGCGTAGGGCTCATCTCTCCGCCTCCGCACCACGACATCTACTCGATCGAAGACCTCAAGCAGCTCATCTTCGATCTCAAGCGCGCCAACCCGTCGGCCCGCATCCACGCGAAACTGGTCAGCCAGTCCGGCATCGGTGCGGTCGCCGCGGGCACGGCGAAGGCCCTCGCCGATGTCATCCTGGTCTCGGGACACGACGGAGGCACGGGCGCGAGCCCCGTCAACTCGCTCAAGCACGCGGGGACTCCGTGGGAGCTCGGCCTGGCCGAGACCCAGCAGACGCTCATGCTCAACGGCATGCGCGACCGTGTGGTGGTCCAGGTCGATGGTCAGATGAAGACCGGTCGCGATGTCGTGATCGGCGCGCTGCTGGGAGCCGAGGAGTTCGGCTTCGCCACGGCTCCGCTCATCGTCGAGGGCTGCATCATGATGCGTGTCTGTCACCTCGACACGTGCCCCGTGGGCGTCGCGACGCAGAACCCGGAGCTGCGCAAGCGCTTCACCGGCAAGCCGGAGTTCGTCGTCACCTTCTTCGAGTTCATCGCGCAGGAGGTGCGCGAGTACCTCGCCCAGCTCGGCTACCGGAGCATCGACGAGATCGTCGGACACCGCGAGCTGCTCGACGTCGACCCGGCGATCGAGCACTGGAAGGCGAGCGGGCTCGACCTGACGCCGATCCTGGTCGGCCCGGTGTTCACGGCGGAGGAGCCGCGTCGGCACGGCCGCGCGCAGCAGCACGAGCTCGAGCACCACTTCGACAACGAGCTCATCCGCCTCGCGGCGAACGTGCTCGACCACCGCGGCACCGTCACGATCGAGCGCGAGATCAAGAACACCGAGCGCGCCGTCGGCACGATGCTCGGTCACGAGGTGACCGTGCGTTTCGGCGAGAACGGGCTCGCGGCTGACTCCATCGTCGTCGTCCTGCGCGGCTCCGCCGGGCAGTCGCTCGGTGCGTTCCTCCCCGCGGGCATCACCCTCCGACTCGAGGGCGACTCGAACGACTACGTGGGTAAGGGCCTCTCGGGCGGTCAGATCGTGGTGCGGCCCGACCGCCGCAGCACCTTCGACGCCTCCGCCAACGTGATCGCGGGCAACGTCATCGGCTATGGGGCAACCCAGGGCACGATGTTCATCCGCGGCATGGTCGGCGAGCGCTTCCTCGTCCGCAACTCCGGGGCGACCGCGGTCGTCGAAGGCGTGGGCGACCACGCGCTCGAGTACATGACCGGTGGTCTCGCGGTCATCCTCGGCGAGACGGGGCGCAACCTCGGTGCGGGCATGTCCGGCGGGACGGCGTACATCCACGGCCTCCGTCGCGAGCTCGTGAACCGTGACGCGCTCGCCTCCGGGGAGCTCACCCTCTCGGAGCTCGGCAGCGCGGACGTGGAGATCCTGCGCGACCTGCTCGAGCGCCACGTCGCCGAGACCGAGTCGACCCTGGCCCAGGGGATGCTCGACGATTTCGACGGAACCGTCTCGCGTTTCGTCAAGGTACTGCCCCGCGACTTCGCTGCGGTGCTCGCGACGCGTGCATCCGCCGTAGACGAGGGGCTCGATCCCGATGGCGACGTCGTCTGGGGACGGATTCTGGAGGTGACCGGTGGCTGATCCCAAGGGATTCCTGAAGGTGCAGGACCGGGAGCTGCCGAAGCGGCGACCCGTCTCGGTGCGTCTGATGGACTGGAAAGAGGTGTACGAGCAGGGCGACTCCGCCGCGCTGCACCGCCAGGCCGGACGCTGCATGGACTGCGGCATCCCGTTCTGCCACAAGGGCTGTCCGCTCGGGAACCTGATCCCCGAGTGGAACGATCTGATGTGGCGCGGGGAGGGCCGCCAGGCCATCGAGCGTCTGCACGCGACGAACAACTTCCCGGAGTTCACGGGTCGCCTGTGCCCGGCGCCGTGCGAGTCGTCGTGCGTCCTGGGCATCAACCAGCCCGCCGTGACGATCAAGCAGATCGAGGTCTCGATCATCGATCAGGCGTTCGGCAACGACTGGGTGCAGCCCCACCCGCCGGAGCGCCTGACGGGCAAGACGGTCGCCGTCGTCGGCTCCGGGCCCGCCGGGCTCGCTGCGGCGCAGCAGCTCACGCGTGCCGGTCACACCGTCGCGGTCTACGAGCGCGACGACCGCATCGGCGGCCTCCTGCGCTACGGCATCCCGGACTTCAAGATGGAGAAGAAGCACCTCGAGCTGCGTCTGAACCAGATGAAGGCCGAGGGCACACGGTTCCGCGCCGGAGTCGACATCGGCACCGACATCACCTGGGACGATCTGCGCGCGCGCTACGACGCGGTCGTGGTCGCGACGGGCGCCCTGGTGCCGCGCGACCTGCCGATCCCGGGGCGCGACCTCTCAGGCGTGCACTTCGCGATGGAGTACCTCGTGCAGTCGAACCGCGCCCTCGCGGGCGACCGCGTCTTCGAGCAGATCACGGCAGAGGGCAAGCACGTCGTGGTCCTCGGCGGAGGCGACACCGGCGCGGACTGCATCGGCACCGCTCACCGGCAGAAGGCCGCGTCGGTCACCAACCTCGCGATCGGCCAGCAGCCTCCCACGCAGCGCCCCGAGAGCCAGCCGTGGCCGATGGACCCGACGGTGTTCGAGGTCTCCAGCGCCCACGAGGAGGGTGGGGAGCGCGTCTTCCTCGCGTCGACCGTCGAGTTCCTCGCGAACGACGGGGGCGAGGTCCGGGCCGTGCGCGTCGCCGAGACCGAGTACCTCGACGGGCGCCGCGTCCCCAAGGCCGGCACCGAGCGCGAGATCCCGGCCGACCTGGTCCTCCTCGCCCTCGGCTTCACCGGCCCCGAGTCCGACCACCTGGGCGGCCAGCTCGAGGTCCCCTTCACCGAGCGCGGCAACGTGCGACGCGGTGACCACTTCGAGACCAGCGTCCCCGGCGTGTTCGTGGCAGGCGATGCCGGTCGCGGCCAGTCGCTGATCGTCTGGGCCATCGCGGAGGGCCGCTCGGTCGCCGCGGAGGTCGACCGCTACCTCGAGGGCACGACCCAGCTTCCCTCGCCGGTGGGCCCGAACGACCGGGGCTTCACTCTCTAGTCGGACGGACGCGATAGTCTCGCCCCGCCAGCACACAGCTCACCCTCCCCGCTAACGACGCGCCTCCGGGCGCAGAACAACGGAGCACCCCCTCAATGAGACGAGCGAAAATCGTCGCCACCCTCGGCCCGGCAACGTCGTCGTACGAGACCATTCGTGCGATCATCGACGCCGGCGTAGACGTGGCTCGCATGAACCTCAGTCATGGCAGCTACGACGTCCACGAGGACGTCTACCGCACCGTGCGCAAGGCGGCGGACGACGCCGGCCGCGCCGTCGCGATCCTGGTCGACCTCCAGGGTCCCAAGATCCGCCTCGGCAAGTTCGAGGGCGGCCCCTACGCCCTCGCCGAGGGCGACGTCTTCACCATCACCACCGACGAGGTCCTCGGGACGAAGGAGCTCTCGGGCACCACGTTCAAGGGCCTCCCCGCGGACGTCAATCCGGGCGACATGCTCCTCATCGACGACGGCAAGGTGGCCGTGCGTGTCACGGCCGTCGACGGCCCGCGTGTGGTCACCGAGTGTGTCGTCCCCGGCAACATCTCGAACAACAAGGGCATCAACCTGCCCGGCGTCGCCGTGAACGTCCCTGCGCTGTCGCAGAAGGACGAGGACGACCTCCGCTGGGCGATCCGCCTCGGCGCCGACATCATCGCCCTCTCCTTCGTGCGCAACGCCAGCGACATCACCCGCGTGCACGAGATCATGGCGGAGGAGGGGCGCAAGGCCCCGGTCATCGCCAAGATCGAGAAGCCGCAGGCCGTCGACAACCTGCAAGAGATCATCGACGTCTTCGACGGCATCATGGTCGCCCGCGGTGACCTGGGCGTCGAATTGCCCCTCGAGGCCGTGCCGATCGTGCAGAAGCACGCCGTCGAGCTTGCCCGCCGCTGGGCGAAGCCGGTCATCGTCGCGACGCAGATGCTCGAGTCGATGATCGAGAGCCCGCGCCCGACCCGCGCTGAGGCCTCCGACGTCGCGAACGCGATCCTCGACGGAGCCGACGCGGTCATGCTCTCGGGCGAGACGAGCGTCGGCGCGTGGCCCGTCGTGACGGTGCAGACCATGGCGCGTATCGTCGAGTCGACCGAGGAGCACGGCCTGGAGCGCATCCCTCCGCTGGGTTCGAAGCCCCGCACGCAGGGCGGCTCGGTCACCCTCGCAGCCGCCGAGGTGGCGGAGTTCGTCGAGGCGAAGTTCCTCTGCGTGTTCACGGAGTCGGGCGACTCCGTGCGCCGCATGACCCGTCTGCGTCACGGCATCCCCATCATCGGCTTCACCCCTGAGCCGGCTGTCCGTCGCCGCATGGCGCTGAACTGGGGCGTCCAGTCCTTCGTCACCCCGCGGGTCAACCACACCGACGCGATGTTCGCGCAGGTCGACGAGGTGCTGATCAAGGAGGGTCTGGCCCAGCCGGGCGAGACCGTCGTCGTCGTCTCCGGGTCGCCTCCCGGACGCGCCGGCACCACGAACGACATGCGGGTGCACGTCGTTGGCTCGTCCAGCTCGGTCGAGCCGGTCGAGAACTGGGACCACTGAGTCCAGCGCTCGTCCGGAGGGCCCCGTCGCGAGAGCGGCGGGGCCCTCCGTCGTCCGTGCCTCTCGGGGGAGAGGGGCAGCGCGTCAGAGGGTGGGCGCGCAGGCCGATAGCGTGGGCGCATGCGACTCGGCGTGCTCGACATCGGCTCCAACACGGTCCACCTGCTCCTCGTCGACGCACACCCCGGCGCCCGACCGGTGCCGTACCGCTCTCACAAACGCTCCCTCGCGCTCGTTGCCTACCTCGACTCCGCGGGCGACATCACCGAGGAGGGGCAGCGCGAGCTGATCTCGTTCGTGACGGAGGCGGCCGCGGTCGCGCGTGAGCACCGCGCCGAGGACCTGCTCGCCTTCGCCACCTCCGCGATCCGCGAGGCGGGCAACGGCGCGGCGGTGCTCGAGCGCGTGCGGAACGAGACGGGTGTGCACCTGCAGGAGCTCGGCGGCGAGTCGGAGGCGTCGGCGACGTTCCTCGCCGTGCGTCGCTGGTTCGGCTGGGGGGCGGGCTCGATCCTCGACCTCGATATCGGCGGCGGCTCCTTCGAGCTCTCGATGGGCATCGACGAGGTGCCAGAGCTCGCCGTCTCGGTTCCGCTGGGTGCAGGCCGGGTGACACGCGACCTGCTGGTCGGCGACCCCGCCTCCGCCACGAGTGTCAAGGCCGCGCGCCGGCACATCCGCGAGCAGCTCGCCGAGCCGGTCCGCGCGTTCCTCGCCCTCGGCCGCCCCGACCTGGTCGCGGGCACCTCGAAGACCTTCCGCTCGCTCGCGCGCATCGCGGGTGCTGCTCCGAGCGCGGCGGGACCGCTCGCCCGGCGTGAGCTTCGCCTGGTCGACCTGCGTCTGTGGTCCTCGCGCCTGGCGGCGATCAGCGCCGCGGACCGCTCGGCCCTCCCGGGAGTCTCCGCCTTGCGTGCCCCGCAGCTGCTTGCGGGCGCCCTGGTGGCCGAGGCGGCGATGGACGCCCTGGGCGTCGAGACCCTCGTGATCTGCCCGTGGGCGACGCGCGAGGGCCTCATCATCCGGCGCTTCGAGCTGCTCGACGCGCAGATCCAGCGCGAGGAGCGTCAGATCAGCGCGATGCTGTAGAACAGCGCCCGCTGCTCGCCGGGCTCGAGGACGAGCTGCCGCGGCTTGTCGACGATGTCGCCGTCCCAGCCCTCGGGAGTGGGCACGCTCCGCCACGGCTCGAGGCACACGAAGGGCGCACCGATCGGCTTCCACACGCCGACGACGTCGAAGTCGCCCGTGTCGACCGAGATCGAGCGCGCTCCGTCCGCCTCCAGGGTCAGCGTGCGCCGACGGGGCTCGTCGAAGACCATCACGCCGTCCTCGAAGAGGGCGTCGTCCACAGCGAGCACGCCCGCGGCGAGGGGTGCCGGGTGGCGCTCGGCGAGCAGGAGGTTCTCGGGAGCGCGGCGGAACCCCTCCGGCTCTGCCTGGGCGAAGCGGATGCGATGTTCGCTGGAGGCGCCGGGCAGCGGCAGGGCGAACGCCGGGTGGTTGCCCACCGAGACGCCGAGCGGCGTCTGGCCGCGGTTCTCCACGGTCTGGGTGATACGGAGGGTCGCGTCGGTGACGGCGTAGGCGATGAGCAGGGTCCAGTCGAAGGGGAACACCTCTCGTGAGCGCGCATCGCTGCGGAGGCGGAACACGGCTTCGTCGCCCGAGACCCCCGCGATCTCGAACTCGCGGTCTCGGGCGAAGCCGTGCTGGCCCATCCGGTAGTCCACGCCCTCGTGGTGCAGGGTGTCGCCCGGGAGGCGCCCGATGATCGGGAAGAGCACGGGAGCGTGCCTGCGCCATTCCGGGCCGGCCTGCCAGAGGTATTCGCGACCTTCGGCGTCGCGGAGCGAGGTCAGCTCGGCGCCCGCGGTGGTCAGCGCCACGCGGAGTCGCTCGCTGCCGAGAGTGAGGACGGTCGGGGCCGGGGAGTCGCTCGGGGTCATGCTCCGATTGTGCCCGCAGCGCCGCGTCTCATCGAGCGCCGTCGGTGCGTGTCGGAGGTGCGTGGCAGCATGGGGCGATGCCTCCCGACTCCCCGTCTCCCGCGTGGCGTACGCGCGTGGGAGAGCTGAGCGCGGGCGTCGTCGACGAGAGTCCCGTCGGCGCCCTGACGCCGATCGGCCTGCTGTTCGAGCTGCGGAGGCTCGTGCGGCGGGCAGACGATCCGTGGCGCGCTCCCGCGAGCGAGCGCGTGACCGCCGCGAGCTACGACCCGGGCCGGCGCGACGAGTACCGGCTCGCGACCCGGCCGGTGGTCCCTGGCCGAGGTGGCGCGTGGAGCCGCTCGACGCTCACCTGGAAGTCTCTGAACTTCCAGACCCATCGACTCTCGCTCGACCCGGCACACCAGCGCTGGTTCGCCGAGTTCGCCGCCCTGCACCAGGCCACCAGGACGGTCCACCTGGGTCAGGATCCCGAGTGGATCCACCTCGACGACTACGAGAGCCCTCTCGTGTGGCGCCTCCTCGATCAGGCGGCCGAGCTGGGTGTGCCGCTGCTCGCGGCCGACAAGGGGAGCATCCTCGTAGGAGGCGCGGCCGAGCTCGCGCTGCTCGCGAGCGGGGGAGGAGGTTCGGGCCTCACGCTGCGCCCCTCGCTGCGGCTCGACGGAGACGAGGTCCCGATCGAGTCTGCCCGCCCGGTGGCGCGCCACGGCGTCTACGTCATCGATGGCTCCTCCTTCCGCCTCGCCGCCGCGCGCCGAGCCTTCGACGACGAAGAGATGCTCCTGCTGCGTCACCCCGACGCGACTGCGATCCCCGAGGAGGACCTCGACGAGTTCGTGCTCGAGCATCTTCCGCCGCTGCGCGGGCGGGTCGCGGTCCGCTCCGAGACGGCGGCCCTCGAGCTCGGCGAGCCCGAGCCGCCCCGGCTGGTGTGCACGGTGTCGTTCGAGCCGCGCGCCGTGGTGCGCGTCGGCTGGCACTGGAGGCGCACTCCCGACCGAGCGAGCGAGCTCGACGGGGCGGGCGACTCGTCCGCCGAGGCCGCCCTCCTCCAACGTGCCAGCTCGGTGCTCGAGGCGCAGGGCGCGAGTGTCCGACCCGAGCCCGGCGGCTCGACCGTGTTGCGCGGCGCCGAGGCGGCGGTATTCGTCGTCGAGCAGCTGCCGCTCCTCGAGGGCGTCGGCGGGGTACGGGTCGAGCGAGAGGGTGTCGCGCCCGACTACCGGCTCCTCACCGGTGCTCTCTCGCTGACGGTCACGGTGGTCGACACCGAGAGCCCGGACTGGTTCGACCTCGGCGTCGTGGTGACGATCGGGGACAGGACCGTGCCGTTCCTCCCGCTCTTTCGCGCGCTCGCGACGGGCGCCTCCCGCATCCGCCTCGTCGACCACTCCTACCTCTCGCTCGCTCACCCGGGCCTCGACCGCCTTCGCGAGCTGCTCGACCGCGCCGACGACCTCGACGAGTGGGAGACGGGACCGAGGCTCGGTCGCCATCAGACGGCACTCTGGGAGGAGCTCGAGGAGGTGGCCGACGAGAGCGTCGCCTCCGACTCCTGGCGCGAGGTGCTCGCTTCGGCCCTCGCCGCGGGAGCACCCAGCGAGGTCGCGCCCCCCGAGGGGCTCTCGGCCGAGCTGCGCCCCTATCAGCGAGAGGGCTACAGCTGGCTCGTGCACCGGAGGCGGAACGGCCTCGGCGGGATCCTCGCCGACGACATGGGGCTGGGCAAGACCCTGCAGACCCTCGCGATGATCGTCGAGGCGGTCGAGGAGGCGCGCCGCGCCGGGGTGGACCGCCCGCCGTTCCTCGTCGTGGCCCCCACCTCCGTCGTGCCCGGCTGGCGGAGCGAGGCCGAGCGCTTCGCTCCAGGGCTCCGCGTGGCCATCGTCGCTGGCTCGCGGGAGGTCGCGACGGTGAGCGCGGACGTCGACGTGGTGCTCACGAGCTATGCGGTGCTGCGACGGGCGGGCGAGCAGTGGGCGGCCCGGGAATGGTCGGCGCTGATCCTCGACGAAGCCCAGTTCGTCAAGAACCCGAGCTCGCAGACCCATCGCGCCGCCCGGTCCGTCGGCGCTCCGCTGACGCTCGCGCTGACCGGCACACCGCTCGAGAACTCCCTGGACGAGCTGTGGGCGATCCTCGCGCTCGTCGCTCCGGGCCTCCTGCCGCCGCTACGGCGGTTCCGTGAGGAGTACACCCGTCCGATCCAGCACGCCGAGGCACCGATCGGCGTGGCGTCGCCCGACTTCTCGGGCGGCTCGACGCTCAGCCACGCCGAGGGCGCGCGACGCAGGCTCGAGCGGTTGCGTCGGCGCATCCGGCCCTTCCTGCTGCGGCGCACGAAGGAGGCCGTCGCTCCTGAGCTCCCCGAGAAGCAGGAGCAGACTCTCGAGGTGGTGCTCGCTCCGAGTCATCGGGTCCTCTACGACGGGTTCCTCCAGCGCGAGCGTCGCAAGCTGCTCGGTCTCGTCGAAGACCTCGACCGGCAGCGCTTCACCGTGTTCCGCTCGCTCACCCTGCTGCGCTTGCTGGCGCTCGACGCCTCGCTGGTGGATCCCGCCTACCGGCACGTCCCCTCCGCCAAACTCGATGCTCTCGTCGAGCACCTCGACGACGTGCTCGCAGAGGGGCGTCGGGCGCTGGTGTTCAGCACCTTCACCTCCTACCTGGAACGCGCCGGCGAGCGGCTGCGCCGACGCGGCGTCCCTTTCGTGCAGCTCGACGGCTCCACCCGCGATCGTGCGGGCGTGATCGAGGCGTTCCGCTCTGGTAGCGCGCCGGTGTTCCTGGTCAGCCTCAAGGCGGGAGGCACCGGGCTCACGCTGACCGAGGCCGACCACGTCTTCATCCTCGACCCCTGGTGGAACCCTGCCGCCGAAGCTCAAGCGGTCGATCGCGCCCACCGCATCGGGCAGGAGCGCCGCGTCAACGTCTACAGACTCGTCGCCCGCGACACGATCGAGGAGAAGATCGTGCGACTGCAGGAGCGCAAGGCTCGGTTGAGCGCGGCGACCCTCGACGAGGGCGAGCTCTTCGCTGCGGCGCTCACGGCGGAGGACATCCGCGAGCTGCTCGAGCCGTAACCGCCTTCTCACGAGTGGTCGACGTCCTCGACCAGCGCGACGGGCGCGGGCGGTGCACCCGCCGGGAGCGTGCGTCGGGTCGCCCGCGCGCGGCAACTCCAGCGGCGTTCTCGAACACCTGTCCGAAAAGTGATACAGTAGGGTCGATGACTTCCGCTCGCCTCGCCTCCACGCACGCGGCGGAGTCGCCCACGGCGCCCGGCTCGGGCGATCCTCGTGCGAGGCGCACCCGTCGTCGCGTGTTCGACGCGGTCGAACGCCTCGTCATGCAGAGCGACGGCGAACGCGCCGAGGGCATCGCCGTGAGCGACATCGTGCGCGAGGCCGGCATCAGTCGCAGCTCGTTCTACGCCCACTTCGACGACGCGGCCGCGGTCGCCTCCGCGCTGTTGCGCGAAGACCTCGTGCTCGCCGACGTCGCCGAGCCCCACGCCACCGACCAGACCGGGGTGCTCGCCCTGCGCCGCGGCTACTCCCGCCTCGTCGAACGCCTCGTCGACCGGCACGCGTTCCACGCACGACTGCGCGCCCGGGCCTCGGCCAGGGTCGCCTCCGACGACGCCGTCCTCGCGACGGCCCTTGCACTGCATCGAGAGGTGCTCGCCCGAGTCGAGGTCCCCTCGGCGGTCGACTCCGAGCTCGCCGCGACGTTCGCGGCCGGAGGCGTCCTCGCCGTCGTCGGTGCCTGGCTCGCCGGCTCGCTCGACGGCACCGACGAGGAGCTCGTCGAGCACCTCCTCGCTCTCCTGCCCTCGTGGCTCGCCGAGGCGCCGCTGGCCACCCCTACTTCTTCAGTCCCACCACGCCCCACGACGAAAGGCACGACATGATGACATTCGAGGTCGGCGAGACCCTGGTCTACCCGCACCACGGAGCGGTGACGATCACCGGGCTCGAGAAGCGCTCGGTCAAGGGCGTCGAGAAGACGTTCATGACGATGAACGTGCACACCAGCGAACTCACGATCACCCTCCCTGTCGAGAACGCCGAGCTCGTCGGCGTGCGCGAGATCATCGATGACGCTGGCGTCCAGGCGGTCTACGACGTGCTGCGCAGCGACGTCGCCGAGGAGGCCAGCAACTGGTCGCGTCGCTTCAAGGCCAACCAGGAGAAGATGGCCAGCGGCAGCGTCTACCGCGTCAGTGAGGTCGTCCGCGACCTGTGGCGTCGCGAGCAGGCCGGCGGAGTCTCGGCCGGAGAGAAGCGCATGCTGCTGAAAGCCCGCCAGATCCTCGTCTCCGAGCTCTCCCTCGCGCTCAAGGCCACCGACGAGGAGGCCTCGGCGAAGCTCGACGAGGTGCTCGTCTCCGCTCTGTAGCGGCCTCCGCGCGCTCAGCCGCGCACCCGGAGCGGGAGGCCGAGCCGTCAGGCCGACCTCCCGCTCTCGCGTCGCGGCGGCTTACTCGTGTCGTACCGCGGCGGCCACCCTCGCGGCCACCTCCTCCTGGGCTCCGGTACCGTCCACGCGCGCGAGAAGGCCGCGCTCGTCATAGCGACTGTGGAGCGGGGCTGTCTCCCGGTGGTACACCTCGATGCGAGTGCGCACGACCTCCGGGTCGTCGTCGGCGCGCCCCTCTGCGCTCGAGCGGCCACGGAGCCGGTCGAGCACGACCTCGGTGTCGGCCTCGAGCAGGACGACGCGGGAGAGCTCCGCGCCCCGTGCCGCGAGCATCCGGTCGAGCTCGTCGACCTGGGCGCTGGTGCGCGGGTAGCCGTCGAGGATGAATCCCGCGCTGACATCGGGCTCGTCGAGCCGCTCGGCGACGAGAGCATTGGTCATCTCGTCCGGCACGTACTCGCCCGCCTCGATGAGCGAGCGCAGCCGCCTCCCGAGCTCGGTGCCGTCGGCGACGTGCGCCCGGAACAGCTCGCCGGTCGAGATCGTCGGGACGCCCAGCTCCGCGGCCAGCAGGGCCGCCTGAGTGCCTTTGCCCACGCCCGGCGGGCCCATCATGATGACGCGCATCGCTCGTCCTCCTCGGTGTCCTCGGCTCCACAGAGCCGCCAGGCGATCGTAACCGGGCACCTCGCCCCGGGCCTCCGCGTCGACGCTGCCCCGCGTCTACGCTGGTGGAGTCGATTCCGAGGAGGGCCATGTCGCCGTCGCCCGAGGCCTCACGCGCCGCAGCCGAGCTGGCGCGGCTGTGCGCCGAGACCGCGGCCGAGCTTGAGCGTCGCGGGGCCGCCGATCAGGCCCTCGCCGAGCTCCGCTCGCCGCGTCCGATCCTCGGCATCCGCCGCAAGCCCGTGATGGTGCCTCGTACCCGCGCATGGCGCCTCGGAGTCGTGCTGCTCGGGCACGACGGTGAGCTGTTCGCGACGGGCTCGGTCACGCGAGCCGTCGCTCCGCTGCACGCCAACAACCAGTCGGAGTCGCAAGAGGAGCGCCGCGAGATCCGTCGCGCCGCCTTCGACGGCCCCTTCGCCGAGGGCGAGATCGTCAACTATGGGTGGCGACGCCTCGCGACCGACGCCGCCGGGCTCGAGGCGGGGCCGGAGCCGCTTTCCCTCCGCGGCGCGGCGGCGATGGTGCGATGGGCGCCGGGTCTCGGCGAGCAAGGCCTCATGCCCCTCCGCCGCTACCTGGCCGAGCGTCTCGAGCTGCTCGACGTCGACTGACGGATGCTCCCGAGGATCCCCGCCGGATCAGTGCGGCGTGGGACTCGCTCACGCCTCCTCGGCCACCGGGTGGAACCACGGCGGGTAGACGGCGACCCGAGGCGAGGCGTCGACGCCCTCGAAGAGCGCCTTGACCCGCTTGCGCGCCGCGACCGAGGCGACTCCCACGGTCGCGATTCCCTCGAGCGGGAACCTCTCGGGGACCAGGGCCTCGGCGCCGCGCAGCGCCGGCTCGTCGACCAGGAGGCGTGCGACGGTGCGCACGAGGGCGTCGCCCTCGGTGAAGCGGGTGAGAACGTGCGAGGCGTCGCCGTCGCTGAGCACCGGCGCGGACGCGAGCGATCCGACGAGTATGACGAACTGGGAGGCGGTGGTCTTGTGCGCGCTGGGCGACCAGTGCGGGGCGACCCGCTCCCCGCGCAGGTCGGCCCACAGGCCGGCGTCGGGAGAGAGGAAGAACGGCACGAAGCCGGCCACGCTCATGCCGTCGCGCACCTGCACGGCGCGACGGTGCTCGCGCGTTGTCTCGGCGCTGACGTCGACCGCCGGACGCTCGGTGAGCTGCTGGTCGGCGAGCAGGGCCCCGGAGGCGACGATCGCCTCGAGGTTGTCGAGGTGCGTCACGTGGTAGATGCGCTGGGCGGCGATGTCGACCTGGGGCAGCGGCTTCTCGCGAGCGGTGCCGCGCGCGGCAGCGCGGGCCGTGGCGGCGCGCGAGGTGCCGGGCACGCGGGCGGGGGTGCGCGTAGTGCGGCCTGCAGGCTCGGGGAGCTTGGCGGGGGAGCAGACGTCGCAGAGGGCGATGTCGAGTCCGTGGATGCATTCGGTGGGCACGCGGGGTTCCTTCTGCGTCCGGGCTCGGGGTTCCGGCGCACAGTCGACGTTACGCGACCGCGGTGCTCCCGTGCCGCCCGGGCGATGGTCGAACGGTTCACGTACCTCGACCGGGGGGTTCTTTTCCGGGCTCGCACGTAGAGTGGCGAGGATGAAGCGCGTCGAGCCCCTCGAGGGCCAGGAATCCGTCTGGGACTACCCGCGACCGCCCCGGGTCGAGTCCACCGCCGAGCACGTCGTCGTGCGCCTGGGCGGGACGGTCGTCGCCGATACCCGGGACGCCCTGCGCGTCCTCGAGACGAGCCACCCTCCCGTCTACTACCTGCCCCGGTCGGCGTTCGCGCCGGGAGCCCTCATGCCGGCGCCCGGGAGCAGCGTGTGCGAATTCAAAGGTCGGGCCTCGTACCTGAGCGTCCGCGGTGGCGATCGGATCGCCGAGGCGGCGGGGTGGAGCTATCCGGAGCCGATGCCCGGCTTCGAGGCGCTCCGCGACACGATCGCGCTCTACCCCGGGCGGGTGGACTCGTGCACGGTCGACGGCGAGCTCGTGCAGCCGCAGCCGGGCGACTTCTACGGAGGGTGGATCACATCGCGCGTGGTGGGTCCGTTCAAGGGGTCGCCGGACACCCGGTTCTGGTGACGTCGGCCTAAGATGTTCAGCGCCGACGGGTCAGGAGCGCATCGACGGCGGCGGCGGCGAGCGCCGAGAGCGAGCCGGCACCCAGCCAGGCACCGACGGCGGCGGCGTCGAGCGTGGTCCCCGGCCCAGCCGGTGCGGTGAGGTAGCCGAGAGCGGTGACGCCTCCGACCAGCCCCACCGCGGTGAGCAGCACCTGCCGCGCGACGGCCGTGACGAGCCGGCGGGTGCGGCGGTCGGTCGTCACGCGGATGGTGACGGTGAGTTCGCCGTTCTCGAGGGCCGCGCCGATGCGTTCGATCCGGCGCGGGAGTCGGCGCAGCCCGGGCACCAGGCCGAGCGCCTCGCTCGTCAGCGTCTCCCGCAGCGCGCCAGGACGTACCTGGTCGCGGATCTGCTCGCTCGCGAGGGCCCGCGCCTCCTCGAGCAGGTCGAACCGCGGCACCGTCGAGCGCAGGGTGCCCTCGAGGATCCCGAAGCCACGACCCGCGGCGACGACCTCGGCGGGCACCGTGAGGCCGTAGGCGGCGACAACCGCGACCAGCTTGTCGACCGTCGCGACGTCGACCGTGGCTCCCGGACCGAGCTCGAGGGTGAGGAACGCGCTCAGCTCGCGTCGGAAGGCCTGCTCGTCGGCGCCGTCGCGGAGCCGTGCGAGGCCGAGCAGGGCGTCGGTGAAGGCACGGTTGTCGGACTGCAGGTAGGCGATCAGCAGCTCCTGCACGCGCTCGCGCAGTTCGCGGTCGAGACGGCCGACCGAGCCGAAGTCGACCAGCGCCGGGCGCCCGTCCGGCAGGAGAAGGATGTTGCCGGGATGCAGGTCGGAGTGGTAGACGCCGTCGACCACGATCTGCCGCACGAAGGCGCGCAGCACCGTCCGCAGGGCCGGCTCGATCGCCTCGGGAGCCCTCTCGCCTTCGGCGTTGACCGCGGTGAGCGTCTCGCCGTCGAGGAACTCCATCACCAGCACGCGGTGGTCCGAGAGCGGCTCGACCAGCTCGGGGAGCACCAGCTCGTGGGCGTCCGGGGAGCGGGCGTGCACCGCCCGCAACGCCAGGAGATTCCGCGCCTCGAGGCGGAAGTCGACCTGGCGGACGAGGTCCGTGCCGTACTGCTGGGCGATCGCCAGCATCCCGAGCGCTCGCGCCCGGGCGGAGGAGCGCTCGATCAACCGCACGACGCGCACAGCGACGTCGACATCTCGGCGCACCTCCGGCACGATGCCCGGCCGTAACACCTTGACGGCGACCTCGCGTCCGTCGAGGAGGCGGGCGCGATGCACCTGACCGATCGAGGCGGCCGCGAGCGGCTGCTCGTCGAAGGAGGCGAAGACCCCCGCGAGGGGGCCGGCGAACGCGCTCTCGAGCTCGACGCGGACCGCCTCCCAGGGCGCCGGCTCGACGTCGCGCTGGAGCTTCGAGAGGGCGAGCACCCACTCCTCTGGCAGAAGGTCGGTCCGCGTCGAGAGCAGCTGGCCGAGCTTCACGAAGGCGCCACCCGCCTCTTCGAGCGCCTGGCGAAGCCCCTCGGCCTGCACATGCCGCAGCGCCGACCGGGCGGGGTCGGTGCCGAAGTCGAGATCCTTCCACGGGAGGAGTCCGTGGCGACGCGCGAGACGCAGCAGCTGGGCGAAGCGTCGCGCACGCCCCACCGTGGGCCGTTCGGGCGCCCGGCCACGCTCCGTCGCGAGTCCGAGGGCCGGGGGAGTGATCCCGCGTACGCGTGCCATGAGTCCGCCTCCCGGCGCCGACGGCACCGCGCACAGCCTTGCGGAGCGCGGTGGGACGCCGCTGGGAGCGTCACGTCCCGTCATCCGCGCTGCCCCGAAGGCGATCGCATGGAAGCCTGGTCGGCATCGCCGCTCGGCGAGAGAAGGAGACGCAGCCATGACCCACGACACGCGCATCGAAAGCGGCTGGGGCTTCGCGACGCGGCAGCTGCACGCCGCAGCCGGCGAGGACGCACTGCACGCGCGGCGCACACCGATCTACCTCACTGCGGGGTTCTCGTTCGACTCGTTCGACGAGGCACGCGACCGGTTCGCCGGCCCGGACGGCTACACCTACACCCGTGTCGCCAACCCCACCACCGACGCCGTCGAGCGCCGTCTCGCCGCCCTCGAGGGCGGGGCGGAGGCGCTCGTGGTCGGGAGCGGGCAGGCCGCCGTGTCGGTCGCTCTGCTGGCGCTCGCCGGGGCGGGCGATCACCTCGTGGCCGCGGCGAGCCTCTACGAGGGCACCCGGAACCTCCTGCTCGAGAACCTCGCCCGCCTGGGCATCACGACGACCTTCGTCGAGGACGCGGGCGATCCCGCAGCATGGTCGGCCGCGATCACCTCTCGCACGCGGGCCGTGCTCGTCGAGCCCATCCCGAACCCGCGCAACGATCTCGTCGACCTCCGCCTGGTCGCCTCCGTCGCACACGGAGCCGGAGTGCCCCTCGTCGTCGACAACACCTTCGCGACGCCCTACCTGCTGCGCCCGATCGAGTACGGAGCCGACGTGGTCGTGCACTCGGCGAGCAAGTTCCTCGCCGGTCACGGCGCCGTGATCGCCGGAGTGGTCGTCGACGCCGGCCGCTTCGACTGGCGCGCGCACGCGGAGGCGTTCCCCCATCTGGCCGCGAGCGCCGCCTCCCCGAAGCGCGCGCTGATCGCCTACGCGCGCGACGTGATCGCTGGTCGAATGGGACCGACGGTGTCACCGCTGACCTCGTTCCTGCTCGAGCAGGGGCTCGAGACCCTCTCGCTGCGGGTCGCCCACCAGTCGCGGAGCGCCCTGCACGTCGCGCGCTGGCTCGAACGGCGCCCCGAGGTCGAGAGCGTCGACTACAGCGGCCTTTCCTCGAGTCCCTCGCACGCCCTGGCGCGCTGCTACCTGCCGCTCGGGCAGGGCTCGGTGTTCTCGTTCACGCTGCGCGGTGGGGAGGAGGCGGCACGCCGGTTCTCGGACGCCCTCGCCGTGTTCACGCGGATGACCCACCTGGGCGATGTGCGCTCGCTCGCGCTGCACCCAGCGAGCACCACCCACACCGGTCGAACTCCCGAGCAGCTCGCCGCGGCGGGAATCGGGCCGGGACTGGTGCGCCTGTCGATCGGCCTCGAGGATGTCGAGGACCTGGTCGACGACCTCGCGCGAGGTCTCGCCGCGGCCGAGGCGACACGCCCTCTGGCGGTCGCGTCGTGAGCGCGCCGCAGCACTTCGCCTGGTTCCTCTCCCGCGGCTTCGGGCCGCAGGCGTGGGGGCAGCCGAACTGGGAGTGGGACCGCCCGTGGACGACCGCGGAGCTCTACCGCCAGAGCGCCCGCGAGCTGGAACAGGCCGGGTTCGACCTCGTCATCGTCGAGGACGCCCTCTCGCTCGGCACCCCGAGCACCCTCGACCTGCGCGTGCGCGCAGCCTACGGCGGCCCCAAGCACGACCCGCTGGTGCTCGCGCCATGGCTGTTCGAGGCCACCCGCCACCTCGGGGTCGCCCCGACCGTCAACCCGATGGCGTTCAGCCCCTATCAGGCGGCCCGGCAGTTCGCCACGTTGCAGCACCTGAGCGAGGGGAGGCTCGGACTCAACGTCGTCACCGACGTGGGCAGCAGCCGCCACTTCGGGCTCGAGCCGCTGCCGCATGACGCGGCATACGACCGCGCGCACGAGTGGCTCGACTCCCTCCGTGAGCTGTGGCACAGCTGGGACGACGGCGCCCTCGTGCACGACGAGGCGAGCGGTCGCTTCGCGGACGGCGCCCGACTTCGACCGGTGCACCACCGTGGCACCCACTACTCCTTCGACGGGCCGCTCAACGCCCTGCCCTTCGCGCCGGGAGACGGCGAGCCGGTGATCGTCTCGCCCGGAGGCTCGCCCCGCGGCATCGACTTCGCCGGCGCGCAGTCCTCGGTCCAGTTGGCCCTCGCCTCCCTCGACACCTCGACCGTGCGCGCCTATCGGGAGCGGGCGCGCGCCGCGGCGGCGGCACACGGTCGGAATCCCGACGACCTGACGGTCCTGTTCGTCGTCAAGCCGATCGTGGTCGCGAGCCGCGAGGAGGCGGAGCGGCTCGTCGCCGCCTCCGCGCACCCCGACGACGAGGCCCTGCTCGCGATCGCTGCGGCGCAGTCGAGCGATCTCGAGACGGATCTCACCGCGCTCGACCTCGACCGGCCGGTCGATCCCGCCGTGTTCGGCGAGCACGTCTCGCGGGGCAGCATCGCCGGCCTCTACGGCGGGGCGGAGGCGGACGCGCCACTACGCGAACTGCTCACCGCCAAGGCGCGGCTCGGCCTGATCGCCGACCGCCGCGGAGTCGTCGGCACCGCGGACGAGGTCGCCGACTTCATCCAGGAGCTCGGCGACGACGCCGACAACGACGGCATCGCGTTCTCGGGCGACTTCCACCCGGTCACGCTGCACAGGATGCTGGACGAGCTCGTGCCGATCCTCCGCCGCCGGGGCATCCTCCGCCGCGGGTATCCGGGCGGCGGCCTGCGGGGGAACCTCACCGAGTTCTGACCCGTCAGGGCGCCTCGCGCCGGACGGCTCCGGCCGCCTCGGTCCCCTCGGCCTCCAGCGACCAGTCGGGCCGGTGGAAGGTCTCCGGCGTGACGCGGAACCGTGTCTCCTCCACCGCGGTACCGTCGTCGCCGACGGTGCGCCGCGTGCCGTTCGGCTGGTAGCCGAGAGCGGATGCAGTTCGAGGCGCGGGGTGCGCAGGACCAGCGAGAAGAGGGTCCAGACGGTCGAGGGATCGCTCGTCCGACGACGCTCGCGACGAGCCTCGTGGGAGCTGTGCCGGTGGCGGGACTCGAACCCGCACGCCCTCTCGGACAGAGCATTTTGAGTGCCCCGCGTCTGCCATTCCGCCACACCGGCGCACAACAAGCCCATTGAGAATACCGTAGGCTCGTCGGCGTGACAGACCAGGAACCCACGTCGACCGCACCCCGTCGGGTCGTCGTCGCCGAAGACGAATCGCTCATCCGCCTCGACATCGTCGAGATCCTTCGCGACAACGGCTTCGAGGTCGTCGGCGAGGCAGGAGACGGCGAGACGGCCGTGGCTCTCGCCACGGAGCTCCGTCCCGACCTCGTCATCATGGATGTCAAGATGCCTCAGCTCGACGGTATCTCTGCGGCCGAGCGCCTCTCGAAGGCGCACATCGCGCCGGTGGTCCTGCTCACCGCGTTCAGCCAGAAGGAGCTCGTCGAGCGCGCGAGCGAGGCCGGTGCTCTCGCCTACGTCGTCAAGCCGTTCACTCCCAACGACCTCCTGCCTGCGATCGAGATCGCCCTCTCGCGGTACGCCCAGATCCTCACCCTCGAGGCCGAGGTCGCCGACATGGTCGAGCGCTTCGAGACCCGCAAGCTCGTCGACCGTGCCAAGGGCCTCCTCAACGAGAAGATGGGCCTCACCGAGCCCGAGGCTTTCCGTTGGATCCAGAAGGCGTCGATGGACCGTCGCCTCACCATGCACGACGTCGCCCAGGCGATCATCGAGCAGCTGAGCCCCAAGAAGGCGTAGGCCCCCCGGTCTGACAGGCTCACGGCCAGAGGCGGGTGCGCTCCCAGGAGGAGGCGCCCGCCTCCGTCGTTCCCGCGCGGTACTCGAGTCGCACGTGGTCCTGCTCGGGCGCGGTCGAACCCTGCCAGAACTCGATTCGCTCGGGCAGGACGCGGTAGACAGCCCAGTCGCGGTCGAGCGTCGCGGGGGAGCAGCCCACCGCCACGCTCGTCTGGAGTGTCACCAGGCCGAACTCCTGCGCGCTGCGCAGAGGCTCGCTCTGCCGGCCGACGAGGAGCGCCGTGCGCGCCGCCTCCGACCGGCGCCGGAAGTCCTCGGCCGACTCGCTGGAGGAGGCGCGCTCGACGCGTCCTTCGACGCGCACCTGGCGGCCCTGCGCCGGCCAGAAGAACACGAGAGCGGCGTGCGGATTCTCGGCGATCGCCCGGCCTTTGGGACTGGAAGCGTGGGTCGAGAAGGCCCAGCCACGCTCGTCGACCTCGCGGAGCACCAGCACCCGCGCCGAGACGGCGCCCCCGGAGTCGGCTGTCGCGAGGGTCGCACCGTGGGGGAGGAGCTGGCCGGCCGCCGCTGCCTCCTCGAGCCACCGAGCGAACAGCTCGACAGGGTCGGCGGAAGCCGCCTCGGTGTCGAAGGCCGGAAGCTCGGGCGGCATCGGCGGGAGGCTCCTGAGGAGGTGGCGCAGGCTCATCCTCCCGAGCGTACGGGTCGGCAAGGCGCGGGTCCGGGGCTTGCGCGCTCCCCGTGAGGCGGGCAGCGCGACCGTCAGCGAGCGTCGCGGAGGATGTTCGTGATGCGCACCGTGGAGAGGCGGTTGCCCTCTTCGTCGCGGACCACGATCTCGTGGGTCGCCAGCGTCGAGCCGAGGTGGATCGCATCGCAGCTCGCGATCACGAAGCCGGAGCGGACCGAGCGACTGTGGCTCGCGTTCAGCTCGATCCCCATCGCCAGTCGCCCCGCGCCGGCGTGGACGTTCGCGGCGATCGACCCCATCGACTCTGCGAGCACGACGTGGGCGCCTCCGTGCAGGATTCCGACGGGCTGGCGGTTGCCCTCGACGGGCATCGACGCGACGGAGTGCCGGGGCGTGAGCTCGTGCCAGACGATGCCCATCCGCTCGGCCAACTCGCCCATCCCGCGGCCGATGGCCGCGACGAGATCGAGGGCGGGCGGCCGGATCCAGGGGGTCTCGGGGGGCATCGGCTCGGTCACGGTACTCCTCGTCGTGGAGCTTCCGAGGGGCGTCTCCGGCGGGCTCGGCAGCGCCGGATCGGGTGTCGGAGGCCCTTGCTAGTCTGGCCCTGTGTCAGATCCGGAACAGCCTACCCTCCTGCTCGTCGACGGCCATTCCCTGGCGTTCCGGGCGTTCTACGCGCTCCCGGTCGATAGTTTCCAGACTCGCGACGGCCAGCACACGAACGCCATTCACGGCTTCCTGTCGATGCTCATCCTGCTGCTCAAGAACGAGAAGCCGACGCATCTCGGCGTCGCCTTCGACATCTCGCGCTTCTCGTTCCGCACTCGCGAGTACCCGGAGTACAAGGGCACCCGCGGAGAGACCCCGCCCGAGTTCAAGGGGCAGGTCCCCCTCCTCGAGGAGGCGCTGCACGCGATGAACATCCGCACCGTCTCCAAAGAGGACTTCGAGGCCGACGACATCCTCGCGACGCTCGCGCGCCAGGGAGCCGAGGCCGGATTCCGTGTGCTCGTGGTCTCGGGGGACCGCGACACGATCCAGCTGGTGACCCCCGACGTCACCCTGCTCTACCCCTCCACCCAGGGCGTCTCGCAGCTCACCCGCTACGACCGCGACAAGGTCGTCGAGAAGTACGGGGTCGAGCCGCACCAATACCCCGAGATCGCGGCGCTCGTCGGCGAGACGAGCGACAACCTGCCCGGAGTCGACAAGGTCGGTCCCAAGACGGCCGCCAAGTGGGTCAACCAGTACGGCACGGTCGCCGAGATCATCGCTCACGCCGACGAGATCACGGGCGTCGTCGGCGAGAAGTTGCGCGAGCAAAAAGAGAACGCGCTGCGCAATCGTCGGCTCAATCGGCTCATCACCGACGTCGAGCTGCCGCTCGGCCCCCGCGATCTTGCCCGGCGGCCGATCGATCCCGACGCGGTGCGCGAGATCTTCAGCCGTCTCGAGTTCAAGACCCTCCAGGAGCGCGTCCTCACCATCGCCGCCGACGAGGGCGTCGAGGGGGCGGCTGCGGCCCTCGCCGGCGATGTCGTCACGACGGCGGCGCCCGCGGTCCGCACCCTGGTCGACGAGGAGCTCGCGCACTGGCTCGACCGCGTCTCGGCGCGGGGGACGAGCCCCGTCGCCGTGCAGGTGCAGCTGGGCGACGAAGGCCTCGAGGGCCTCGGCCTCTCGGTCGAGAAGGAGTCGGCGTTCGTCCCGTGGGCCGCCGAGCGCCCCGACTACACGGCGCTCGAACGGTGGCTTGCGAGTGAGGCGCCCAAGTACTTCGCCGACGCCAAACCGCAGATCAAGGCTCTTCGTCGCGCCGGCCTCCCCGTCGCGGGTCTCGCGTTCGACTCCCGCGTCGCCTCCTGGCTGCTGCAGCCCACCGGCCATCCCGCGACGCTGGCAGCACAGGTCGCCCAGCACCTCGACGAGACGATGGCGCAGGGCGATCCGAACCAGCTCGTCCCCGCCACCGAGCCCGTGAGTCCCGCCGCCGAGGCCTGGTATGCGTTCCGTCTCGTCGGCACGCTCACGGAACGGCTCGGCGAGGGCATGCTGTCGGTGCTCGTCGACATCGAGCTGCCGATCGTGCAGGTGCTCGCGACGATGGAGATGAGCGGTGTCGCGATCGACGCCGAGGTGCTCGCACGCCTCCGCGTCGAGCTGACGGCCACGGCCGACGAGCTCGCCGCCCGTGCCTTCGCCGAGATCGGCCACGAGATGAACCTCGGTTCGCCCAAGCAACTCCAGCAGGTGCTCTTCGGAGAACTCGAGATGCCGCGCACCCGCGCGACCAAGACGGGCTACACGACAGACGCCTCCGCCCTGGCCGACCTCCAGGAGTCGCACCCGCACCCCTTCCTCGGTCTCCTGCTCGAGCATCGCGACGCGACGAAGCTCCGCCAGATCATCGAGACGCTCGAGAAGTCGGTCACCGACGACGGGCGGATCCACACGAGCTACGACCAGACGGGAACCGCCACGGGCCGCATCTCCTCGAACGACCCCAACCTGCAGAACATCCCGGTCCGCAGCGAGGTCGGCCGCCGCATCCGCACGGCCTTCGTGCACGGCGAGGCCGCGAGCACCCTGCTCACGGCCGACTACTCCCAGATCGAGATGCGGATCATGGCGCACCTCTCCGGCGACGCCGGACTGATCGAGGCGTTCCACAGCGGCGAGGATCTGCACCGCTTCGTCGGCTCGCGCATCTTCGGAGTCGCGCCCGCCGACGTGTCCTCCGCGATGCGCAACAAGGTCAAGGCCATGTCCTACGGCCTGGCGTACGGCCTGAGCGCCTTCGGCCTCTCTAAGCAGCTGCGCATTTCGAGCGCCGAGGCGAAGCAGCTCATGACCGACTACTTCGTCCGATTCGGTGCGGTGCGCGACTACCTCCGCAGCGTCGTCGAGCAGGCGCGCGAGACCGGATACACCGAGACGATCTTCGGGCGCCGTCGGCCCTTCCCCGAGCTGCAGAGCGCCAACCGTGTCCTCCGCGACAACGCCGAGCGCGCCGCCCTCAACTCCCCGATCCAGGGCTCGGCGGCCGACATCATGAAGCGCGCGATGATCGGGGTCCAGTCCGACCTCGACGAGCGAGCACTCGCCTCGCGCATGCTGTTGCAGGTGCACGACGAGCTGATCTTCGATGTCGCGCCAGGCGAGGAGGAGGTGCTCGAATCGATCGTGCGCGGGCGGATGGCGGGCGCCGCCGATCTGAGCGTCCCGCTCGAGGTCCAGCTCGGCCACGGCGCGAACTGGGACGCGGCCGCGCACTGATGCCGGTCGCCTCCCGAGGTGTCGGAGGCGCTGGCTAGGCTCGATCGCATGAGTACCGAGAGCCACCGCGAACCCACCGCCGTCGACCGGATAGCCGAGCGCTGGGTCGACACCCTCGTCGACCTCGATCCCACCCTCGGCACCTCGATCGGACGCACCGAGAGCGACGGCCGCTTCGGCGACTTCTCGCCCGCCGGGCTCGAGCGCGCCCGCGAGGCGACGGCGCAGACGCTGGCCGAGCTCGATCGGGCCGAGCCTGCCGATGAGGTCGACCGAGTGACGATGGCCGACCTCGGCGCCGAGCTGCGGTTGAGCCTCGAAAGCCACGAGGCGGGCCTTCCTCTGCGTGACCTCAACGTCATCGCCTCGCCCGCACAAGAGCTGCGCGACGTGTTCGATCTGATGCCCACCGCCTCGGTCGACGACTGGCAGCGTGTCGCCGAGCGCTTCGACGCCCTGCCCGAGGCCCTCGAGGGCTATGCCCAGACCCTCCGCGAGGGTGTCCGCACGGGAGTCGTCCCGGCTCGGCGGCAGGTGCTTCTCGTCGCCGAGCAGGCCGAGAAGATCGCAGGCCGGCGCGGGTTCTTCGCGGCGTTCGCCGCCGAGGCCGCTCCCGCCTCCGGCTCGCTGCCCGCCTCGCTCGCGGGCCGTCTCGAAGAGGGCGCACGACGCGCGAGCGCCGCCTACGGAGGGCTCTCGCGGTTCCTCCGCGAAGAGCTGGCGCCGGCGGCGGGCGAGCAGGACGCGGTCGGCCGCGAGCTCTATGCCCTGCACTCCCGCCGGTTCCTCGGAGCCGTCATCGACCTCGACGAGAGCTATGAGTGGGGCATCGACGAGCTCGCCCGGATGACGGCCGAACAGGAGGCGATCGCCCGCGAGATCCTGCCCGGCGCCTCCGTCGCCGAGGCCATCGCGCATCTCGACGCCGATCCGGCTCGCACCCTCGAGGGCGTCGACGCCCTCCAGCGCTGGATGCAGGAGACGAGCGACCGGTCGGTCAGAGAGCTCGCAGGCTCGGCGTTCGACATCCCCGAGGAGGTGCGCCGACTCGAGTGCCGCATCGCGCCGACCCAGGAGGGCGGCATCTACTACACGGGCCCGAGTGACGACTTCTCGCGTCCCGGCCGCATGTGGTGGTCGGTGCCCGCCGGTGTGACGCGTTTCGCGACGTGGCGGGAGCTCACCACGGTGTACCACGAGGGAGTCCCGGGGCATCACCTGCAGATCGGCCAGGCGGTGTACAACCGCTCTCGCCTCAATACCTGGCGTCGTCAACTGGCGGGCACCTCCGGCCACGCCGAGGGGTGGGCGCTCTACGCGGAGCGCCTGATGGAGGGCCTGGGCTACCTCGACGACCCCGCCGACCGTCTCGGGATGCTCGACGGGCAGAGGATGCGCGCCGCCCGGGTCGTGCTCGACATCGGTGTCCACCTGCAGAAGAGGATGCCCGGCTCGAACGAGCTCTGGACCGCCGACTCCGCGCTGGAGTTCCTGCGCGCCAATGTGGCGATGGACGACGCCTTCGTGCGCTTCGAGGTGAACCGGTACCTCGGCTGGCCGGGTCAGGCGCCGTCGTACAAGGTCGGGCAGAGGATCTGGGAGCAGCTGCGCGACGATGCGCAGGCGCGCGAGGGCGCCGCGTTCTCGCTCGCCGCCTTCCACCGACGCGCTCTCGACCTCGGCGGCGTGGGGCTCGACACGCTGCGAGCGAGCCTCGCCGGCTGACGCCTTCGGGCACGGTCGGCGCGGATTGCCACGCGCCTTGCGGAATGGCTAAGCTGGAGTGTCACATCTGTGGCGCCGCTGTGCCCGCGGCGCGCGAGGAGGCCCGGTCGCACCGAGCCGGCCGAGCGTCGCTCCCGAGCCGGAGGCAGATCCCTCACCATCGCGGTGGTCACCGCACAGGCGAGCCGTCAGGCCCGCCGGTCGCCATCGCCCGAGACCCATCCATCCTGGAGCATCCCTTAATGACAACCGCAACGACCGACAAGGCAACCAAGCAGGTCGCGATCAACGACATCGGGTCTGCTGAAGACTTTCTTGCCGCGGTCGAAAAGACTCTGAAGTTCTTCAACGACGGAGACCTCATCGAAGGCACCGTCGTGAAGATCGACCGCGACGAGGTCCTCCTCGACGTCGGCTACAAGACCGAGGGCGTCATCCCCTCGCGCGAGCTCTCCATCAAGCACGATGTCGACCCCTCCGAGGTCGTCAACGTGGGCGACAGCGTCGAAGCCCTCGTCCTCCAGAAGGAGGACAAGGAGGGTCGCCTGATCCTCTCCAAGAAGCGCGCGCAGTACGAGCGTGCGTGGGGCGACGTCGAGAAGATCAAGGAGTCCGACGGCGTCGTCACCGGCTCGGTCATCGAGGTCGTCAAGGGTGGCCTCATCGTCGACATCGGCCTCCGCGGCTTCCTCCCGGCCTCGCTCATCGAGCTGCGCCGTGTCCGCGACCTCACTCCGTACCTCGGCCAGGAGATCGAGGCCAAGATCCTCGAGCTCGACAAGAACCGCAACAACGTGGTCCTGTCGCGTCGTGCGCTGCTCGAGCAGACCCAGTCCGAGAGCCGCACCACATTCCTGAACAACCTGCACAAGGGTCAGGTCCGCAAGGGCGTTGTGTCGTCGATCGTCAACTTCGGCGCGTTCGTCGACCTCGGCGGCGTCGATGGTCTCGTCCACGTCTCCGAGCTCTCCTGGAAGCACATCGAGCACGCCTCCGAGGTCGTCGAGGTGGGCCAGGAGGTCACCGTCGAGATCCTCGAGGTCGACCTCGACCGCGAGCGCGTGTCGCTCTCGCTCAAGGCGACCCAGGAGGACCCGTGGCAGGTCTTCGCCCGCACCCACGCGATCGGACAGGTCGCGCCGGGCAAGGTCACGAAGCTGGTCCCCTTCGGCGCGTTCGTGCGTGTCGCGGACGGCATCGAGGGCCTCGTGCACATCTCCGAGCTGTCGGGCAAGCACGTCGAGCTCGCCGAGCAGGTCGTGTCGGTCGGCGAAGAGGTCTTCGTCAAGGTCATCGACATCGATCTCGACCGTCGTCGCATCTCGCTCTCGCTGAAGCAGGCGAACGAGAACGTCGACCCCGAGGGCACCGAGTTCGACCCGGCGCTCTACGGCATGGCGACCGAGTACGACGACCAGGGGAACTACAAGTACCCCGAGGGCTTCGACCCCGAGACCAACGAGTGGCGCGAGGGCTTCGAGTCGCAGCGTGAGGCCTGGGAGCAGGAGTACGCCGCTGCTCAGGCCCGCTGGGAGGCTCACAAGGCGCAGGTCGCCAAGTCGCAGGAGGAGGCGGCCACCGTCTCCGAGGGCGTCTCGGTCGGCAGCGGCTTCACCAGCGAGTCGACCACCGGCGGCACCCTTGCCGACGACGAGTCGCTCGCCGCGCTCCGCGAGAAGCTGTCCTCGAACAACTGATCGCACGCACGTCGCGTCGAACGGCCGGTCCCCTCGGGGGCCGGCCGTTCCGCGTTCCCCGCCCTGCCGGGCGCGGTGGCGCTGGCTAGGCTGGTCGGGTGCATCTCGTCGCCCTCACCGGAGGCATCGCCTCCGGCAAGTCCACTGTCGCCCGCCGTCTGGCCGAGCACGGAGCGGTCGTCGTCGACGCCGACCGGATCGCGCGAGAGATGGTCGAGCCGGGGTCGCCCGCGCTGGCCGCGATCGCCGAGCGCTTCGGCCAGGGCGTGCTCCGCCCCGACGGCGCGCTCGACCGGGCGGCACTCGGAGCGGTCGTCTTCGCGGACGCCACCGCTCGGGAGGACCTGAACTCGATCACCCACCCGGCGGTCGCCGTCCGCTCGCAGCAGCTCTTCGCGGCCGCGGCCGCGGCCGATCCCCGGGCCGTCGTGGTCTACGACGTGCCCTTGCTCGTCGAGGGCCGAGGAGCGGGCGAGTTCGACGAGGTCGTCGTCGTGCACGCGCCCCAGGAGACGCGTGTGCAGCGTCTCGTCTCGCTCCGCGGGATGACCGAGACGGAGGCGCGCGCGCGTGTCGGCGCGCAGGCGAGTGACGAGGAGCGACTCGCCCTCGCGGACGTCGTGGTCGACTCCTCGGCGTCGCTCGAGGAGACCCTCTCCCGCGCGGATGAGGTATGGGAGCACCTCGCCGCACGTCGCTGACGCTCCGGACCAGCTCGCGGGCGATCGGTGCAGCCGTCGGCGAGCGTGAGGGCCGGCGGACTTCGTTCGCCGCGAGCGCACGTCCGTTCCCGTGTCGGTGGTCGCGGCTACGCTTCGAACCATGGAGCCCACCCGTGCCGTGCATCCCTTTGAGGTCGTCAGCGACTATCAGCCCAGCGGCGATCAGCCCTCGGCCATCGCCGACCTGAGCGCCCGGATCAACGCAGGCGAGACCGATGTCGTTCTCCTCGGCGCCACAGGAACCGGCAAGTCGGCCACGACGGCCTGGCTCGTCGAGGCCGTTCAGCGGCCGACTCTTGTGCTGGCCCACAACAAGACCCTCGCGGCACAGCTCGCCAACGAGTTCCGGGAGCTGTTCCCGAACAACGCGGTCGAGTACTTCGTCTCCTATTACGACTACTACCAGCCCGAGGCCTACGTCCCGCAGACGGACACCTTCATCGAGAAGGACAGCTCGGTCAACGCGGAGGTCGAGCGGCTGCGTCACTCGACGACCAACTCGCTGCTGAGCCGTCGCGACGTGATCGTGGTCTCGACCGTCTCGTGCATCTACGGACTCGGGCAGCCCGAGCAGTACCTCGAGGCGATGGTGGCCCTTCAGGTGGGACAGCGGGTCGACCGGGATCGCCTCATCCGCAAGTTCGTGTCGATGCAGTACGCGCGCAACGACGTCGACTTCGCACGGGGCACCTTCCGCGTGCGCGGCGACACCATCGAGATCATCCCGATGTACGAGGAACTCGCGATCCGTATCGAGATGTTCGGCGACGAGATCGAGGCGCTCTACACCCTGCATCCGCTCACCGGTGACATCGTGCGCAAGCTCGAATCGGTGTCGGTGTTCCCCGGCTCGCACTATGTCGCGAGCCAAGACGTCATGCACCGCGCCATCGACACGATCCAGGAGGAGCTCGGGCTGCGCCTGGCCGACCTCGAGAAGCAGGGCAAGCTGCTCGAGGCGCAGCGCCTTCGGATGCGCACGACCTTCGACCTCGAGATGATGCAGCAGATCGGCTTCTGCTCGGGCATCGAGAACTACTCCCGTCACATCGACGGCCGCGAGCCGGGCGAGGCTCCGCACTGCCTGCTCGACTACTTCCCCGACGACTTCCTCGTCGTGATCGACGAGTCGCACGTCACGGTGCCGCAGATCGGCGCGATGTACGAGGGAGACGCCTCCCGCAAGCGCACGCTGGTGGAGCACGGCTTCCGCTTGCCCTCGGCGATGGACAACCGCCCGTTGAAGTGGGAGGAGTTCACGTCGCGTGTGGGGCAAACCGTCTACCTCTCGGCGACGCCGGGACGGTACGAGATGGGGATCGCCGACGGCATCGTCGAGCAGATCATCCGCCCGACGGGCCTCATCGACCCCGAGATCGTGGTCAAGCCCACCAAGGGCCAGATCGACGACCTACTCGAGGAGATCACGCGCCGCACCGAGCGCGACGAGCGCGTCCTCGTGACGACGCTGACCAAGCGGATGGCCGAAGAGCTGACCGACTTCCTCACGGAGGCGGGCGTCCGGGTCCGCTACCTCCACTCCGACGTCGACACGCTGCGGAGGGTCGAGCTGCTCTCGGAGCTGCGGGCCGGCGTCTACGACGTCCTCGTCGGCATCAACCTCCTCCGTGAGGGCCTCGACCTGCCCGAGGTCTCGCTCGTCGCGATCCTCGACGCCGACAAAGAGGGGTTCCTCCGCTCATCGACCTCGCTCATCCAGACGATCGGACGCGCGGCGCGCAACGTCTCGGGCGAGGTGCACATGTACGCCGACAAGATCACCGACTCGATGCGGCTCGCGATCGACGAGACCGACCGCCGGCGAGAGAAGCAAGTGGCCTATAACCTCGAGCACGGCATCGACCCGACTCCGCTGCGCAAGCGGATCGCCGACATCACCGATGCGCTCGCGCGGGAGGGGGCCGACACCGCCAAGCTCCTCGCGGGTCGCGACTCCAAGAAGAGGAGCCCCACCCCCCGCCTGCGTCGCGAGGGCCTCGCGGCCAACGGCGGCAACGATCTCGAGGCGATCATCGCCGACCTCAACGGGCAGATGCTGCAGGCCGCGGGCGAGCTCAAGTTCGAGCTCGCGGCGCGCTTGCGCGACGAGGTCCAGGAGCTCAAGCGTGAGCTCCGTCAGATGGAGAAGGCCGGCCACCTCTCGTGATCGAAGCATCGGTCGTCGCCCCGATCAGCGACGAGCGAACGCCCCGGGCGATGTCGGTGGCTCCGCATACACTTTCGGGGTGTCGATCCTGAACGCCGTTACGGACCCATCCTCCGCCCCTTCCCCCTCCTTTCACCGCTTCGTCTCCTCGCTCGACGAGTCGGTCTCGAAGCTCGTGGTGAGCGGTGCGCGGGTGCACAACCTGCGCAACGTCGACCTCGAGATCCCGCGCGATTCGATGGTCGTCTTCACGGGGCTGTCGGGTTCGGGCAAGTCGTCGCTGGCCTTCGACACGATCTTCGCCGAGGGCCAGCGCCGCTACGTGGAGTCGCTCTCCGCCTACGCGCGCCAGTTCCTCGGCCAGGTCGACCGCCCCGACGTCGACTTCATCGAGGGCCTCAGCCCCGCGGTCTCGATCGACCAAAAGTCGACCAACCGCAACCCCCGCTCGACCGTCGGCACGATCACCGAGATCTTCGACTACATGCGCCTGCTCTGGGCACGCATCGGAGTGCCGCACTGCCCGAGCTGCGGCGAACGGATCGCGGCGCAGACCGTGCAACAGATCGCGGACCAGCTGATGGAGCTCGAGAGCGGCACCCGCTATCAGATCCTCAGTCCCGTGGTCTCGCAAAAGAAAGGCGAGTTCGTCGACCTCTTCAAGGAGCTCACGGCGGCCGGGTATTCTCGCGCCCTGGTCGATGGCACGCTCGTCCAGCTGACCGACCCGCCGAAGCTCAAGAAGCAGTACAAGCACGACATCTCCGTCGTGGTCGACCGTCTCGTCGCCGGTCCCGACATCCTCGGTCGACTCACCGACTCCCTCGAGACCGCGCTCCGTCTCACCGACGGCATCGTGCAGATCAACTTCGTCGACGGCGAGGGCGACGGCGCTTGGACGACGTTCTCCGAGAAGCTCTCCTGCCCCAACAACCACCCGATCTCGCTCACCGAGATCGAGCCGCGCACCTTCTCGTTCAACGCCCCCTTCGGCGCCTGCCCCGAGTGCTCGGGCCTCGGCACGCGCATGTCGGTCGACGACGAGCTGCTCCTCGGCGATCCCGACCTCAGCATCGCTGAGGGCGTCATCATCCCCTGGACCACTCAGGGCAAGGGGCTCTTCCAGTACTACGAGAAGCTGCTCGACGGCCTCTCGCGAGACCTCGGCTTCTCGCTCTCGACGCCGTGGAAGCGCTTGAGCTCCGAGGTGCAGCAGGCCGTCCTGCACGGCGACAACTTCGAGGTCAAGGTCAAGTGGAAGAACCGCTACGGCCGCGAGATGAGCTATACCTCGGGCTTCGAGGGTGTCGTGCCCTACATCGAGCGCCAGTACGTGCAGGCCGACACCGACGTCCAGCGCACTCGTTGGGCCGAGTTCCTGCGCGAGGTGCCGTGCCCCGTCTGCAACGGCTCGCGCCTCAAGCCCGAGGTCCTCGCGGTGCTCGTGCACGGCGCCAGCATCGCCGACGTGGCCGACCTCAGCCTCGCTGATGCCCACGAGTTCATGGCCCGGCTCGAGCTCACCGACCGCGAGGCGCACATCGCCGCTCAGGTGCTCCGCGAGATCCGGGCGCGCCTCGACTTCCTCATCGAGGTCGGGCTCAACTACCTCAATCTCTCGAGGGCCGCGGCATCGCTCTCGGGAGGCGAAGCGCAGCGCATCCGTCTCGCCACGCAGATCGGCTCCGGCCTCACCGGCGTCCTCTACGTGCTCGACGAGCCGAGCATCGGCCTGCATCAGCGCGACAACCGACGCCTCATCGACACGCTCATCAAGCTCCGCGACCTCGGTAACACGCTCATCGTCGTCGAGCACGACGAGGACACGATCCGCACGGCGGACTGGATCGTCGACATCGGCCCCGGCGCGGGAGTCAACGGCGGCGCGGTCGTGCACTCCGGCTCCTACGAGTCGCTGCTCGAGAACACCCACTCGCTCACCGGCGACTACGTCTCCGGGCGCCGCGCGATCGAGGTCCCGAAGAAGCGCCGCAAGATCGACCGCAAGCGGATGATCAAGGTGGTCGGCGCCAACGCCAACAACCTTCGCAAGGTCGACGCCGAGTTCCCGCTCGGCACCTTCGTAGCCGTCACGGGCGTCTCGGGCTCGGGCAAGAGCACGCTCGTGAACGACATCCTCTACCGCGTGCTCGCCAACCAGCTCAACGGGGCGCGGAAGGTTCCGGGCAAGCACACGCGTGTCACCGGCCTCGAGAACCTCGACAAGGTCGTCCACGTCGACCAGAACCCGATCGGGCGCACGCCGCGCTCCAACCCCGCCACGTACACGGGCGTCTTCGACCGCATCCGCAACCTCTTCGCCGAGACCACCGAGGCGAAGGCTCGCGGCTATCTCCCCGGCCGGTTCAGCTTCAACGTCAAGGGCGGCCGTTGCGAGGCGTGCTCGGGCGACGGAACCATCAAGATCGAGATGAACTTCTTGCCCGACGTCTACGTCGCGTGCGAGGTGTGTGGGGGAGCGCGCTACAATCGCGACACCCTCACCGTGCACTACAAGGGCAAGAACATCGCCGAGGTCCTCGACATGCCGATCGCCGAGGCGGCCGAGTTCTTCGAGCCGATCACCGCGATCCACCGCTTCCTCAAGACCCTCGTCGAGGTCGGCCTCGGCTACGTGCGGCTCGGGCAGAGCGCGACCACGCTCTCGGGCGGCGAGGCGCAGCGCGTCAAGCTCGCCACCGAGCTCCAGCGGCGCTCCAACGGGCGCAGTGTGTACGTGCTCGACGAGCCGACCACCGGTCTGCACTTCGAAGACGTCCGCAAACTCCTCCTGGTGTTGAACGGGCTGGTCGACAAGGGCAACACCGTCATCACCATCGAGCACAACCTCGACGTGATCAAGTCGGCCGACTGGCTGATCGACATGGGTCCCGAGGGAGGCGCGGGCGGCGGCCAGATCGTCGCTGTCGGCACACCCGAGCATGTGGCGAAGGTCGAGGCCAGCCACACGGGCACCTTCCTCGCCGAAATCCTCGGATGAGTGCGGGCGAGCGAGAGGAATGACGCAGACAGTCGACTACCGGCCCAAGCCAGGCGAGATCCCGACCCTGCCGGGCGTTTACCGGTTTCTGAGCCCCCACGGCCGAGTGCTCTACGTCGGCAAGGCGAAGAACCTCCGCGCGAGGTTGAGCAACTACTTCGCGCCCCTCGCGAGCCTGCACGAGCGCACCCGGCGGATGGTCACCTCCGCCTCCGGGGTCGAATGGACCGTGGTCGGCACCGACGTCGAGGCCCTTCAGCTCGAGTTCACGTGGATCAATGAGTTCGACCCGCCGTTCAACGTCAAGTTCCGCGACGACAAGTCGTACCCCTACATGGCGGTGACCCTCGGCGACGAGGCGCCGAGGGTGCTCGTCACCCGCAACGCGAAGATCAGGAAGGCCCGCTACTTCGGGCCGTATCCGAAGATCTGGGCGATCCACGAGACGATCGACCTGATGATCAAGGCGTTCCCGATCCGGACGTGCAACGACTCCACCTACAAGCGGGCGATGCAGAGCGGGAAGCCCTGCTTCGCCTCCCAGATCGGCCGTTGCGGCGGCCCCTGCTCGCAGCGCGTCACCTTCGCGGAGCATCGCGAGATGGTCGACCGCTTCGTCGCTTTCATGGGCAGCCACGACCGGCGGATGATCGGCGAGCTCGAGAAGGAGATGCGCGAGGCAGCGGCCGCGATGGAGTACGAGCGGGCAGGCAAGTTGCGCGACCAGGCCGCGGCGCTCGACGCGGTGCTCGCCAAGAGCGCCGTGGTGCTCAAAGACAACGTCGATGTCGACCTCTATGCGATCGTCCACGACGAGCTCGCGGCGTCGGTGCAGCAGTTCCGCGTCCGCGGCGGCCGCATCCGCGGCGAGCGGGGCTGGGTCGTCGACAAGGAGCTCGACATGAGCACCGCCGAGATCGTCGACACGGCGCTCCAGGCGGCATACGAGAGCGGCGACGTCCCCCCGCGCGAGGTCGTCGTGCCCGAGTTGCCCGAGGATGCCGAGGCTCTCGAGGAGTGGCTGAGCGGGCTGCGCGGCACGAGCGTGCGGCTCCGGGCGGCGCAGCGGGGCGACAAGGCAGCCCTGCTCGAGACGGCGACGCGGAACGCCGAGCACTCGCTCCTGCTCTACAAGACGCGCCGATCCGCCGACTTCACGGCGCGTACGCAGGCGCTCGAGGACATCCGTGACGCCCTCGGCATGAGCGAGGCGCCGCTGAGGATGGAGTGCTACGACGTGTCGCACCTCAGCGGCACCAACATCGTCGCGTCGATGGTCGTCTTCGAGGACGGCCTTCCCCGCAAGGACCAGTACCGCCGCTTCTCGATCGCCGAGTCCACCGACGACACGGAGTCGCTGCACCAGGTGCTGACGCGGCGGCTCGCCTACCTGCGAGAACCTGTCGAGCCCGCGGTGGTCGATCCCGAGACGGGGGAGGCGAAGCGTCGGAAATTCGCGTACCCGCCCCAGCTGCTCATCGTCGATGGCGGCCAACCCCAGGTGGCAGCGGCGCAGCGCGCGCTCGAGGAGGCGGGCGTCACGGGCATCACGCTGTGCGGAATCGCCAAGCGTCTCGAGGAGATCTGGCTGCCCGACTCCGATTTCCCGGTCATCCTCCCGCGCAACAGCGATGCGCTGTTTCTGTTCCAGCGGATCCGCGACGAGGCCCACCGTTTCGCCATCACGCACCAGAGGCAGCGGCGCAAGCGCGACATCTCGTCGCAGCTCGCCGAGGTCCCGGGCCTTGGCGAGACCCGCGTGCGGGACCTGCTCAAGCACTTCGGCTCAGTCACCCGCCTCCGCGAGGCCACCGAGAGCGAGATCGCCGAGGTCAAGGGCATCGGACCGACGCTCGCCGGAGCGATCCACGCCCATCTGCATCCGTGACCACCGCACGCCCTAGGCTGGAGACTCGCGTTCCCCGAACGAGGGTCTTCCCGTCTGGCCGAGCGCAGCCTCCCGCCCCGCCGCCACCACGAGACACGAGCACGGAGAAGCCATGAGCACGGAGAGCGAGCAGCAGGACGTGCTGATCGTGACGGGGATGTCCGGCGCAGGCCGGTCGACGGCCGCGAACGCCCTGGAGGACCTCGGCTGGTACGTGGTCGACAACCTGCCGCCGCAGATGCTGCGGCCGCTCGTCGATCTCGCGCAGCGCGCGGGAGACACGCTGCCCAAGATCGCGGCGGTGGTCGACGTCCGCGGGCGCGACTTCTTCGCCGACCTCGGCGAAATCGTGCGTGAGCTCCGCGCTGGCGTCGACCTGCGGGTCGTGTTCCTCGAGGCGACCGACGCGGCCCTCGTGCGCCGCTTCGAGCAGGTGCGTCGGCCGCACCCGCTGCAGGGGCGTGGGACGCTCCTGGACGGCATCTCGGCGGAGCGGGCGCGACTGGCGCAGCTGCGGGAGTCGGCCGATATCGTCATCGACACGTCCGACCTCAACATCCACCAGCTTGCGACGAGTATCACGGAGCGCTTCGCCGAAGCGGGCCGCGCCGGGCTCCAGGTGACGGTGATGAGCTTCGGCTTCAAGTACGGGCTGCCGACCGACGCCGACATGGTGGCCGACGCGCGCTTCCTCCCCAACCCCTACTGGATCCCCGAGCTGCGTCCGCACACAGGGCTCGACGAAGAGGTGAGAGACTACGTGCTGGCCCAACAGGGTGCCGAGGAGTTCATCGACTCCTACTCACAGGCCCTGCGCCCCGTGCTCGACGGCTATCAGCGTGAGAACAAGCGCCACGCCACCATTGCCATCGGCTGCACGGGAGGCAAGCACCGCTCCGTGGCCATGGCCGGCCGCATCGCCGCTCGGCTGGCCGAGCTTCCCGGAGTCGCCGTCAACGTGGCGCACCGCGACCTCGGCCGAGAATGATCCCCGCGCGCTCCGCCGCGCACCCGACGTAAGGAAGACTCCGTGGCCCTCACCGCAGACGTCAAGGGCGAACTGGTCGCGATCGTCTCGCGCAAGAACACCGTCCGCGCCGCCGAACTGGCGACCATCCTCCGCTTCTCCGGAGGCCTGCACATCATCTCGAACCGTCTCGCGGTCGAGGTCGAGCTGGACTCCGCGCCGCTCGCCACCCGTGTGCGCCGCGACCTCGCCGAGCTCTACGGCGTCCGCAGCGAGGGCAGTATCGTGTCGGCGGGCGGCGCCCGCCGGTCACCGAGCTGGCTCGTGCGCGTCGTCGAGGGAGGCGACACCCTGGCCCGCCAGACGGGCCTCGTCGACCAGCGTGGCCGCCCCGTCCGCGGGCTGCCGAACCGGCTGACGACCGGTTCCCGCGAAGAGCTGGCCGCCCTGTGGCGCGGAGCCTTCCTCGCCCAGGGCTCCCTGACCGATCCCGGACGCTCGGCCGCCCTCGAGATCGTCTGCCCGGGCAACGAGGCCGCGATGGCGGTCGTGGGGGCCGCGGGCCGACTCGGTGTGCAGGCGAAGTCGCGGGAGGTGCGCGGCGTGCACCGCGTCGTCGTGCGCGATGGGGAGAGCATCAGCGCGATGCTCTCTCTGATGGGCGCCACCGCGACCGTCGCGAGCTGGGAGGAGTTGCGTCAGCGCCGCGAGGTGCGCGCGACCGCGAACCGTCTCGTCAACTTCGACGACGCGAACCTCCGCCGTTCGGCGCAGGCTGCTGTCGCCGCGTGCGCCCGCGTCGGGCGTGCGATGGAGATCCTCGGAGACGACATCCCCGAGCACCTCCGCTACGCGGGGAGGCTGCGGCTCGCCCATCGCGACGCGAGCCTCGACGAGCTCGGTCACCACGCCGACCCGCCGATGACGAAGGACGCGGTCGCGGGGCGCATTCGCCGCCTCCTGGCGATGGCCGACAAGCGGGCTGCCGACCTCGGCATTCCCGGCACCGACGCGAATCTGCCGGCCGAGCTGCGCGACCTGTAGCGCTCGGGGCCGTCGGACGAACACTGAGCGTCTCCTGGTCGAACGGCGCAAGCCCTCCGAACGCGTGGGGGCCCCCTCGCTAGACTGGAGGGGTCGCTCAGGAGACTCCCGGCCCTCCTCCTCCGCCTTGCGAAGGGGTGCCGAGAGGCCGGCGGGTCGCAGGGGAGCGACGACCACGAACAGGAGATCGCACATGGCTGACTACACGCTCGCCGAACTGCCCTACGACTACTCGGCCCTCGAGCCGAACATCAGTGGGCGGATCATGGAGCTCCACCACGACAAGCACCACGCGACGTATGTGACCGGGGCGAACACCGCTCTCGCGGCGCTGCAGGAGGCTCGCGACAGCGAGAACCTCGCGAACGTCAACAAGCTCCAGAAGGACCTGGCCTTCAATCTCGCCGGTCACGTGAACCACACGGTGTTCTGGAACAACCTTTCGCCCGACGGAGGCGACAAGCCCGTCGGTGAGCTCGCCGCGGCCATCGACGACAACTTCGGCTCGTTCGACAAGTTCCGTGCCCACTTCACCGCGTCGGCCCTCGGCATCCAGGGTTCCGGATGGTCGATCCTCGCCTGGGACTCGCTCGGCGAGAAGCTCATCATCGAGCAGCTGTACGACCACCAGGGCAACCTGGCCGCGGCGACCGTGCCGCTTCTCCTGCTCGACATGTGGGAGCACGCCTTCTACCTCGACTACGTCAACGTGAAGGCCGACTACGTCAAGGCGTTCTGGAACATCGCGAACTGGGCAGATGTCTCCGCCCGCTTCGAGAAGGCCCGCGAGAAGACTTCGGGCCTGCTGCTACTGTCGTAGCGATCTCGGCGTCCCGGGTTCATACCCGGGACGCCACGCTCGATCAGATCCACACCCTCCATTGCACCGTCGAGGTGCCTTTCCTCACCAGGAGATATCTGTGTCCGTCAAGATCGGCATCAACGGCTTCGGCCGTATCGGCCGTAACTTCTTCCGCGCGGCCCTCGCCAAGGGCAGCGACCTCGAGATCGTCGCGGTCAACGACCTCACCGACAACAAGGCCCTCGCGCACCTCCTGAAGTACGACTCCATCACGGGGCGCCTCGACGCGACGGTCGAGCTCGACGGCGACCGCATCGTCGTCAACGGCAAGCCGATCATCGTCCTGGCGGAGCGCGATCCCGCGAACCTCCCCTGGGGCGAGCTGGGTGTCGACATCGTCATCGAGTCGACCGGGCGTTTCACGAAGTCGGAGGATGCGCACAAGCACATCGCCGCCGGTGCCAAGAAGGTCATCGTCTCGGCTCCCGCCACGGGCAGCGACGTCGCGACCCTCGTCCTCGGCGTCAACGAGAACACCTACGACCCGGCAACGCACGACATCATCTCGAACGCGTCGTGCACCACGAACTGCCTCGCGCCGCTCGCCAAGGTGCTGCTCGACAACTTCGGAATCGAGCGTGGCCTGATGACGACGGTGCACGCGTACACCGCGGACCAGAACCTCCAGGACGGCCCGCACAGCGACCTCCGCCGTGCCCGCGCCGCGGCCGTCAACATCATCCCGACCTCGACCGGCGCCGCCAAGGCTCTCGGCCTCGTCATTCCGGAGCTCGTCGGCAAGCTCGACGGCTACGCCCTCCGCGTCCCGGTCCCGACCGGCTCGATCACCGACCTCACCGTCGAGCTGACCACGCCCGCGACCGTCGAGGAGATCAACGCCGCGTACAAGGCTGCCGCCGAGGGAGGCCTCAAGGGCATCCTCAAGTACACCGAGGACCCGATCGTCTCGAGCGACATCGTCACCGACCCGCACTCGTCGATCTTCGACGCGGGTCTCACCAAGGTCATCGGCAGCCAGGTCAAGGTCGCGTCCTGGTACGACAACGAGTGGGGCTACTCCAACCGCCTCGTCGACGTCACCGAGTTCGTCGCCGGAAAGCTCTAAGGGCTCGCCACAGTGACGTTCCGCACCCTGGACTCACTGGGTTCCCTGGCGGGCAAGCGTGTCGTCGTCCGCTGCGATCTGAATGTCCCCTTGAAGGACGGAACGATCACGGACGACGGCCGCGTGCGCGCGTCGGTGCCCACACTCCAGCGTCTGGTCTCCGAGGGCGCCCGAGTCGTGGTCGTGAGCCACCTCGGGCGCCCCGACGGGAAGCCGGAGGCGAAGTACAGCCTCGCTCCCGTCGCGGCCCGCCTCGGCGAGCTGCTGGACGCTCCGGTCTCGTTCGCCGCGGACACGGTCGGCGACTCCGCCACGTCCGCCGTCGAGGCGCTCGAGGACGGCCAGGTCGTCGTGCTCGAGAACCTCCGCTTCAACCCGGGAGAGACGAGCAAAGACCAGGCCGAGCGCCACGCCTTCGCCGAGAAGCTGGCCGCCTTCGGCGACGCCTTCGTCTCGGACGGCTTCGGCGTCGTGCACCGCAAGCAGGCGAGCGTCTACGAGCTCGCGCAGTTGCTCCCGAGCGCTGCCGGCACACTCATCGCGGCCGAGCTCGAGGTCCTCGACCGGCTGACCGAGAAGCCCGAGCGCCCCTACACGGTGGTTCTCGGCGGCTCGAAGGTGTCCGACAAGCTCGGGGTCATCGAGCATCTGCTGCCGCGGGTCGATTCGATCCTCATCGGCGGAGGGATGCTCTTCACGTTCCTCAAGGCGCAGGGCCACGAGGTGGGCGCGAGCCTCCTCGAAGCCGACCAGGTCGGCACCGTCCTCGGCTACCTCGCGAAGGCGAAGGAGCTCGGCGTCGAGATCGTCCTCCCGACGGATGTCGTCGTGGCGTCGAGGTTCGGCGCCGATGCGGAGTACGAGACCGCGGCGGCCGATGCGATCGAGGGCACCCCCTTCGGCGCACGGGGCCTCGGCCTCGACATCGGGCCGGAGACCGCGAAGCGCTTCGCCGAGATCGTCGCCGCGTCGAAGACCGTGTTCTGGAACGGACCGATGGGCGTCTTCGAGCTCGAGCCGTTCGCGGCCGGCACGAAGGCCGTCGCGCAGGCGCTGACCGAGGTCGATGGCCTCAGTGTCGTCGGTGGGGGCGACTCCGCCGCGGCCGTGCGCGCCCTCGGCTTCGAGGACGCCCAGTTCGGCCACATCTCGACGGGAGGCGGCGCGAGCCTCGAGTTCCTCGAGGGCAAGCGACTGCCCGGACTGGAGGTCCTCGGATGGTAGACAGCACCGCACGAGTCCCGCTCATCGCGGGCAACTGGAAGATGAACCTGGACCACCTCCAGGCCATCGCCTTCGTGCAGAAGCTTGCGTGGAGCCTGAAGGACGCCGGCCACGACTTCGACGCGGTCGAGGTGGCGGTGTTCCCGCCCTTCACCGATCTGCGCCCGGTGCAGATCCTCGTCGACTCGGACAAACTGCCGCTCCGATACGGTGCGCAGGACGTCTCGACGTTCGACAGCGGTGCCTACACCGGCGAGATCTCGGCTCAGTTCCTCAAGCAGCTCGACTGCGATTACGTGATCGTCGGCCACTCGGAGCGTCGCACGCTTCACGGCGAGACGGACGCGGACATCCGGGCGAAGTCGGCGGCGGCGCTCACTCACGGCGTCGCTCCGATCATCTGTGTCGGAGAGACCGCTGATGACCTCGAGAAGCACGGCCCGTCGGCCGTGCCGGTCGCTCAGCTCACGGAGGCTCTCGCTGGCCTTCCGAGCGACGCCGAGCTGGTCGTCGCCTACGAGCCGGTCTGGGCGATCGGCTCCGGCCAGGCGGCGACGCCCGAGCAGGCGCAGCAGGTCTGCAAGGCCCTGCGCGGAGTCGTCGCCGAGGTCCTCGGTGCCGAGGCCGCCGCGAAGACCCGCATCCTCTACGGGGGCTCGGTGAAGTCGGGCAACATCGCCGGCTTCATGCGCGAACCCGACGTCGACGGCGCCCTCGTCGGAGGCGCGAGCCTCCAGGTCGACGAGTTCGCGGCGATCGCGCGCTTCCGCAACCACGTCGGGGTCTGACCCCACTGCGAAGAAGGGGCGGCCCCGCAGGGACCGCCCCTTCTTCGTTGCCACCGCTCCTCAAGGGTGCGGTCCGGGTGTGACACGGCCATCCGACGTATACCGCCCCCGAGAACACGCGAGACGCATTCCTCGGGGATTCGCAGGCGCCGTTATACTCGACGGGGCGCGCAACGCGCCGGACTTTCGAAAGGTACCGAGTGGACATCCTCCAGGTCGTGCTCCAGGTGATCCTGGGCATCACGAGCCTCCTGCTCACCATGCTGATCCTGCTCCACAAGGGGCGCGGCGGCGGTCTGTCCGACATGTTCGGCGGTGGAGTGACGTCGAACCTCGGTGCATCCGGCGTTGCGGAGCGCAACCTCAACCGCATCACGGTGATCCTCGGTCTCGTGTGGCTCGCCTGCATCGTGGTGCTGGGTCTCATCACCAAGTTCACCACCGGAGCATAGGGGTCTCGCACATGGCATCAGGCGGCAGTGCAATCCGCGGCTCGCGCGTCGGCGCGGGACCGATGGGCGAGCAAGACCGAGGCTTCCACGCAGAGCGCGTCGCGGTCTCCTACTGGGACGCGCTCGGCAACGAGACGGTGCGCCATTTCTCGGCGGCGCTCCCCGAGGACGAGATCCCCGAGGTCATCGACTCGCCTCAATCCGGGCTCCCGGCCGGCCGCGATCGGGCCAACCCGCCCCAGGTCGCGAAGGCCGAGCCCTACAAGACGCATCTCGCCTACGTGAAGGAGCGTCGCACCGAGGCCGAGGCGGCCCAGCTCCTCGAGGAGGCGCTCCAGCAGCTCCGCGCGCGCCGAGGCACCGCGACTCCCTCCTGATCCCTTCGCTCGCGGCAACACGCCGCGAGCAGGCACAGATGTCGGAAGGCCCGCCCCCTCGGGGACGGGCCTTCCGACATCTGTGGCGACGCGTCAGTAGCTCGGGGCGATGAGCGCCTCGGGAACCTCCGCGGCCGCCTCCTGATCGACGAAGAACACCGTGCGCTTGCGCCCGGCGGCACCCGCCGCGGGCACCTCGTTGGTGTTCGCGCCAGCCAGGGCCAGCCCGAGGGCCGAGGCCTTATCGGCGCCGGCGAGCACCAACCAGACCCGGTCCGACTGGTTGATCAGCGGCAGGGTGAGCGTGAGTCGCTCGGGCGGCGGCTTGGGGGAGTTGCGCACCGGCAGGACCCCGGGCACGGTGGAGCGGATGGCCGAGCGCTCGGGGAACAGCGAGGCGATGTGCCCGTCGGGGCCGACTCCGAGGAACGTGATGTCGAACCGCGGATAGTCGCGCCCCTCGCTCGCGTGCGCGCGGAGCTCGGCGTCGTAGGCCACGGCGGCCGCGTCGAGGTCGAGGCCCTCATCCGACGCCGGGTACCGGTGGACGTTCTCGCTCGGAACCCCGAGCACGGTGAAGATGTCTCCCGCCTGCACGTCGTTGCGGTCGTCGTGGCCGCGCGGCACCCAGCGCTCGTCACCCCACCAGAAGTGCACGCGCGACCAGTCCACGTTCCCTGCGGCTGAGGACGCGGCGATCTCCGCGAGGGTCGCCGCCCCCATCGTGCCGCCCGTCAGCACCACGTTCGCGGAGCCGAGGTCATCGAGGATGTCGATCGTCTTGGTCAGAAACCGGGCGGCGACCGAGCCGGCCAGCGTCTGCTTGTCGCGGTGGACCAGAACACGGCGTTCGGTGCTCATCTGGTGTCTCCTTCGGGTTCGAGTGCTGGTCGGCGGATCGGCACCGTGTCGGGAAGCGCGGACGGGCGAGGAGGATCAGGCTGCGCTATCGGCGTCGGCCTTCTCGGACAGCATGTCCACACCCCGCGAGATCACTTCACCGTACAGGTCGTCCGGGTCGAGCCGGCGCAGCTCCTCCGCGAGGCAGTCCCGGAGGCTGCGGCGCGGCAGGGAGATGTCGTGGACCGGCTGGTCGGGCTGGGTGAGGGTCGCGACGTTGGGCACGGAGCGCTCGAGCTCGATCACGCCGGAGTCACGGATCAGGCGGACGCCGTGGATTCCGCTGGAACCGGTCGCGCTGATGGTCAGCTCGTGGTCGACGGGGATGTCGAGCTCGAGCTGCAGCCATGCCGCGAGCAGGATGGTCGAGGGGGAGTCGGGGGCACCCGACACCTCGACGGCGGTGATGGCCTCGTACGGCGGCTGGTCGAGCACCGCGGCGAGCTGCGCACGCCAGAGCGTGAGACGCGTCCAGGCGAAGTCGGTGTCGCCGGGGGTGTAGGTGGACGCGAGGTGGTGCAGCGCCTCCGCGGGATTGGCCTGCGCGCTCGCGTCAGTGATGCGACGTTGGGCGATGCGCCCGATCGGCGACGCCGAGGCGTTCTCGGGGGCGCTGGTGGGCCACCAGGCCACGACGGGTGCGTCGGGGAGAAGCAGGCCGGTAACCAGGCTCTCCTCGTCGTTGGCCGCGTCCCCGTAGGGGCGGAGCACGACGACCTCGCTCGCGCCGGCGTCGCCTCCCACCCGGATCTGCGCATCGACGCGGGGGGTGGCGTCGACGGGCACCGTGGTCAGGCCGTCGTCCTTCGAGACGACGATCACGCGCATGGGGTGCTCGCGGGAGGCGTCGTTCGCCGCGTCGATCGCCTCCTCCTCGTGGCCGCGGGAGGTGGCGATGATGAGCGTGAGCACGCGCCCGAGAGCGACGGCTCCGCCCTCCTCGCGGATCTTGACGAGGGTCTTCGAGACCTCACTGGTCGTGGTGTCGGGCAGATCGACGATCATGGACGCCTCCAGGTGCGGCCGTCGCGGGCGAGGAGCTCGTCGGCGGAATCGGGGCCCCAGGTTCCGGGGCGGTACTGCTCGGGCTGGCCCTGAGTGGCCCAGAACTCCTCGATCGGGTCGAGGATCTTCCAGGACAGCTCGACCTCCTCGTGCCGCGGGAACAGCGGCGGCTCGCCCAAAAGGACGTCGAGGATGAGGCGCTCGTAGGCCTCGGGGCTCGCTTCGGTGAAGGCGTGACCGTAGCCGAAGTCCATGGTCACGTCGCGCACCTGCATGCCGGCGCCCGGCACCTTGGAGCCGAAGCGCATGGTCACGCCCTCGTCGGGCTGCACGCGGATCACGAGCGCGTTCTGGCCGAGCGAGGTCGTCTGGCTCTCGGCGAAGAGCTGCTGAGGAGCCCTCTTGAACACGACGGCGATCTCGGTGACGCGACGGCCGAGGCGCTTGCCGGCACGGAGGTAGAAGGGCACGCCCGCCCATCGGCGCGTGCCGATGTCGAGGCGCATCGCCGCGTAGGTCTCGGTGGTCGAGGTGGGGCTCATGCCGTCCTCCTCGAGGAAGCCGAGGACCTTCTCGCCGCCCTGCCATCCTCCGGCGTACTGACCTCTGGCGGTCGCCGTCGAGAGATCGGCGGGGAGGCGGACCGCGGCGAGGACCTTCTCTTTCTCTGCACGGAGGTCCGCCGCGTCGAACGAGATCGGCTCCTCCATCGCGGTGAGGGCGAGCAGCTGGAGGAGGTGGTTCTGGATGACGTCGCGCGCCGCTCCGATGCCGTCGTAGTAGCCCGCCCGCCCGCCGACGCCGATGTCCTCCGCCATGGTGATCTGCACATGGTCGACATAGTTCGAGTTCCAGAGCGGCTCATACATCATGTTCGCGAAACGCAACGCCAGGATGTTCTGGACCGTCTCTTTGCCGAGGTAGTGGTCAATGCGGAACACCGAGTCGGGCGGGAAGACCGACTCCACGACGTCATTGAGCTCGCGGGCCGTGCGGAGGTCGCTGCCGAAGGGCTTCTCGATGACGACGCGTCGCCACTGACCCTCCCGCTGCTCGGCGAGGCCGGAGTTGCGCAGCTGCTCCGTCACCTGCGGGAAGGACTTCGGTGGGATCGAGAGGTAGAACGCGAAGTTGCCGTTCGTGCCGCGTTCGCGGTCGAGCTCGTCGACCGTGGTCTTCAGGCGAGTGAACGCCTCGGGGTCGTCGAACTCGCCCTGGACGAAGCGGATGCCCTGCGCGAGCTGTGCCCACACCTCCTCGTGGAACTCGGTGCGGGCGTGCTTCTTGACGGAGTCGTGGACGACCTGCTCGAAGTCCTGGTCGTCCCAGTCGCGGCGGGCGAAGCCGACGAGGGCGAAGCCGGGAGGCAGGAGGCCTCGGTTCGCGAGGTCGTAGACGGCTGGCATGAGCTTCTTGCGGGAGAGGTCGCCGGTCACGCCGAAGATGACGAGCCCACTGGGCCCGGCGATCCGGTTCAACCGACGGTCGAAGCTCAACCGCAGCGGATTGAACTCGGGAGTGATGTCCACAGGCATGTGCAGTGTCCTTTTGTGTGCCGGGCTGGCTCTACGTGCCGGGCGAGTTCTGTGCGTGGGGCGAGCTGGCGCGCTGCTCTCGGCGAGGGAGGGGCGGGACGCCGTCCGACGGATCTCGCGCGGCTCGCTCGGCGAGGCGGGTGACCGAGGGCATGCCGCCTCCCCTGCAGAGGGGGAGGCGGCATGCCGCGCGATCAGGAGTTGAGCGCCTCGAAGAGCGCTTCGAGGTCGGCCTCGGGATCGGTCAGCGTCAGCGTCAAGACGGGTCGCCCGTGCTCCGCGAGAACGCTCGCGTCTCCCGCGGCCTGCGCGAGGATCAGCTGTCCGAAGGTGAACGGGCTGTCCGGGATCTCGAGATCGACGGTCGCGCGCTCGGTGATCTGCAAGAACACGCCCGTCGGCGCCCCACCCTTGTGGTACTGACCGGTCGAGTGGAGGAAGCGCGGACCCCAGCCGAAGGTGACGGGACGCTGCGCCTGAGCGGCGAGGAGGTCGCGCACTCCTTCGAGCTGCGGGAGAGCGAGACGGTCGACGTAGGCCTGGATCGACACGTAACCGCCTTCGCCCAGCTGGGCGAGGAGGCGGTCGACGGCCTCGGCGACGGTCGTCGCGCCCTCGGTGAGGCCGCGGTCCCCGGTCACCTCGATGCCGGAGTCGGTGAACGCCGGCGCCTCGGGCTCGGGACGCTTCTCGAGCAGGGCCCGGGTCGCGATCTTCGCCGACTCGACATCGGGCTGATCGAAGGGGTTGATCCCCAGCAGTCGACCGGCGACGGCGACGGCGTACTCCCAGGTGAGCATCTGCGCGCCCAGCGACCCCGAGAGGAGGATCTCGCCCTCGTGGCGGTCGCGGGGGAACAGGTGCAGCGCGGTCGCGTCCTCGACGAGGCGCACGACCTGCACGTCGGGCAGGTCCTCGGAGAGCTCGGGGGCGAGCGTCCCGAGGACGACGGGCAGGATGCCCGTTCCCTCCTTGCCGGTCGACTCGGCGATCAGCTGCTCGGCCCAGTCGGCGAAGCCGACAATGTCGGTGCCATCGGACACGATCGCGAGCTTGTCGCGTCGCGGGCTGGTGGCCGCGATGGCCGCGCCAAGGATGAGGCCGGGATTTTCGGGGGTGTCGACGGCGAGGCCGAGCGATGCCTCCGCCGCCTCGTCGAGGAGGGCCTCGATGTCGGCGCCGGCGAGGCCGGACGGCACCAGGCCGAACGCTGAGAGCGCCGAGAAGCGGCCTCCGATGTTCGGGTCGGCGTTGAACACGCGGTAGCCGGCCGCACGGGAGGAGACGTCCAGCGGAGAGCCCGGATCGGTCACGATCACGAGGCGATCGAGCGGGTCGATGCCCGCCTCGGCGAACGCCTTCTCGTAGGCCTTCTTCTGGCTCGCGGTCTCGACGGTCGAGCCCGACTTCGACGAGATGACGACCGCGGTCGACACGAGCCTGTCCTGGAGGGCCGCGAGCACCTGTCCCGGCGCGGTCGAGTCGAGCACGGTGAGCTCGACTCCGGCCGTGCGGGTGATGACCTCGGGCGCGAGCGAGGATCCGCCCATGCCTCCGAGCACGATGTGGTCGATGCCCTTGGCCAGGAACTCCTCGCGGAGCGCGAGGATCTCGGGCACCAGCGGGCGCGAGACGGTCGTCGACTCGGTCCAGCCGAGGCGCTTGGCGGCCTCCTCCTCCGCTGCGGCGCCCCACAGCGTGGGGACCTGGGCGGTGATGCCCGAGGCGACCTCGTCGGCGACGAGCTCGGGGACGACGCGATCGACGGCCTTCTCGGCGTCCCCGCTGACGTGGATCTGGATGGCCATGCTCAGGCCTGTGCCTTCGCGCCCTCGAGGGCGGCCGTGACGGTGTCGAGCAGCTCGTTCCAAGAGACGATGAACTTCTCGACGCCCTCCTTCTCGAGGAGCTCGGTGACGTCGGCGTAGGAGATGCCCTGCGCCGCGATCGCATCGAGGACGGCATTCGCGTCGGCGTAGGAGCCGGTGACGGTGTCGCCGGTGATCACGCCGTGGTCGAAGGTCGCCTCGAGGGTCTTCTCGGGCATGGTGTTGACGACGCCCGCCGCGACGAGCTCGGTGACGTAGAGGGTGTCGGGCAGCTCGGTCGACTTGACGCCGGTCGAGGCCCAGAGCGGACGCTGACGGTTGGCGCCCGCCTCCTGGAGCAGGAGAGCGCGCTCGCTCGCGAACGCCTCGACGAAGACCTCGTAGGCGAGCTGGGCGTTGGCGACGCCGGCCTTGCTCTTCAGCGCACGGGCCTCGTCGGTTCCGACGGCCTCGAGGCGCTTGTCGATCTCGGTGTCGACGCGCGACACGAAGAAGGAGGCGACGGAGTGGATGGTCGACAGGTCGATGCCCGCCTCCTTGGCCTTCTCGAGGCCGGCGAGGTACGCGTTGATGACCGCACGGTAGCGGGCAAGCGAGAAGATCAGGGTGACGTTCACCGAGATGCCCGAGCCGATGACCTCGGTGATCGCCTCGAGGCCCTCGACGGTTGCGGGGATCTTGATCATCGCGTTGGGACGGTCGACCTTGGCCCAGAGGGCCCGGGCCTGCTCGATGGTTCCCTGCGCGTCGTGCGCGAGGCCCGGCTCGACCTCGATCGAGACGCGACCGTCGTAGCCGTTGGTCGCGTCGTAGATCGGGCGGAAGACGTCGGAGGCGGCGGCGACGTCGTCAGTCGTGATCTCGAAGACGGAGTCGGTGACGGTGGTGCCGGCCGCGGCGAGCACGCGCACCTGCTCGTCGTAGGACTCGCCCTTGGCCAGGGCCGCGGCGAAGATCGTGGGGTTGGTGGTGACTCCGACGACGTTCTTCTCGTCGATGAGCTTCTGCAGCCCGCCGGAGGAGATGCGCGAGCGAGAGAGGTCGTCGAGCCAGATGCTGACGCCGGCGGCGGAGAGGTCTGCGGTGGGGGTGTTCTGAGTCATGTCTCTTCTTCTTCTGCGTAGGTCGTGCGTGGCGTGGGGGGAGCCGAGGCTCCGACGGCGAAGGCCGCGTCCTGGCGGACGCGGCCTTCGGGTCAGGAGGCTGCGAGCGACTCCTTGGCAGCGGCGAGCGCTGCCTCGGTGGTGATCCCGAACTCGCGGAACAGGGTCTTGTAGTCGGCGGAGGCCCCGAAGTGCTCGATCGAGACCGAGCGGCCGGCGTCGCCGACGTACTTCTGCCAGCCGAGGCTGAGGCCGGCCTCGATCGAGACGCGTGCCTTCACCGAGGAGGGGAGGACCTTCTCGCGGTAGTCGGCGTCCTGCTCCTCGAACCATTCGAGCGACGGAGCCGAGACGACGCGGGCGTTGATGCCTTCGGCCTTGAGGGCCTCGCGCGCCTCGACGGCGATCTGAAGCTCGGAGCCGGTCGCGATGAAGATGACGTCCGGGGTACCGTTCGGCGCCTCGGCCAGAACGTACGCGCCGAGGGCGACGTGGGAGGCGGAGGCGAAGGTCTCGCCCTCGGCCTCGCCGTCGCCGCGCTCGAACACGGGGATGTTCTGACGGGTGAGCGCCAGGCCGGCGGGGCCTTCGCGGCGCTCGAGGATGGTCTTCCAGGCGTAGGCGACCTCGTTGGCGTCGCCGGGGCGGACGATGTCCAGGCCCGGGATCGCGCGAAGGGTGGCGAGCTGCTCGACGGGCTGATGCGTCGGGCCGTCCTCGCCGAGGGCCACGGAGTCGTGGGTCCAGACGTAGATGGCCGGAGCCTTCATGAGCGCGGCGAGACGGACCGCCGGGCGCATGTAGTCCGAGAAGATCAGGAAGGTGCCACCGAACGGCCGGGTGTTGCCGTGCAGGACGATGCCGTTGAGGATCGAGCCCATCGCGTGCTCGCGGATGCCGAAGTGCAGCACGCGGCCGCCCTTCTTGCCGGTCCACTCGTGCGTCGAGAACTCGCTCGGAACGAACGAGCCTGCTCCCTCGATCGTCGTGTTGTTCGACTCGGCGAGGTCGGCGGAGCCGCCCCACAGCTCGGGGATGACGCCGGCGAGGGCGTTGATGACCTTGCCGGAGGCGGCGCGGGTCGACACCTCCTTGCCGGGCTCGAAGACGGGGAGTGCCTCCTCGACGCCCTCGGGGAGCTCGCCCGAGAGGACGCGATCGAGGAGGACCTTCTTCTCGGGGTTGGCCGAGGCCCACGCGTCGAACTGCTCGTTCCACTCCGCGTGCTGGGCCTGGCCGCGCTCGACGGCCTTGCGGGTGTGCTCGATGACCTCGTCGGCGACGTCGAAGGTCTTCTCGGGGTCGAAGCCGAGCACCTCCTTGAGGCCGCGGAGTTCGTCGGCGCCCAGCGCGGAGCCGTGGATCTTGCCGGTGTTCTGCTTCTTCGGCGAGGGCCAGCCGATGATCGTGCGCAGGATGATGAGCGACGGCTTGTCGGTCTCGCCCTTCGCGGCCTCGATCGCGGCGTGCAGCTCGGCGACGTCCTCGTGGTACTCGCCGGTCTTCTTCCAGTCGACGACCTGGACCTGCCAGTCGTAGGCCTCGTAGCGCGCCTTGACGTCCTCGGTGAAGGCGATGTTCGTGTCGTCTTCGATCGAGATCTGGTTGGAGTCGTAGATGACGACCAGGTTGCCGAGCTTCTGGTGGCCCGCGAGCGAGGAGGCCTCGCTCGTCACGCCCTCCTGCAGGTCGCCGTCGCCGGCGATCACGTAGACGAAGTGGTCGAACGGCGAGGTGCCGGCGGCCGCCTCCGGGTCGAACAGGTCGCGCTCGAAGCGCGAGGCGTAGGCGAAGCCCACGGCGGAGGCGAGGCCCTGGCCCAGCGGGCCGGTCGTGATCTCGACGCCGTCGGTGTGGCCGTACTCGGGGTGGCCGGGGGTCTTCGAGCCCCACGTGCGCAGAGCCTTGAGGTCGTCGAGCTCGAGGCCGTACCCGCCCAGGTAGAACTGGACGTACTGCGTCAGCGAGGAGTGGCCGACCGAGAGGATGAAGCGGTCGCGTCCGATCCAGGTGGAGTCGGAGGGGTCGCGGCGCATCACCTTCTGGAAGAGGAGGTACGCGGCGGGCGCGAGGCTCATCGCGGTTCCGGGATGGCCGTTGCCGACCTTCTCGACCGCGTCCGCGGCGAGAACCCTCGCCGTGTCGACTGCCTTCTCGTCAATGGATTCCCATTGCAGTTCTGACACTTGGTACTGACCCTTCTCGAGACGTGGGGGAGACGGGGACCGTCCGCCCTCTCGCGTGGTGGAGCACGCCGGACGACGATGTCGGCACGATGCTCCGGCGGCGACCCTCTCGACCGCGTGCCGAGGATCTCGGCCGGGCTCGGGTGCATGCCGGGTGCTCTGGCGAGCAGTCCCGAGTATACGGAGGGGGCGCGCCGCCCACCGGGGGTTGCGCGGTCGCATATGTCGGGGTCCCGATGGGCAAGCGTGCAGTGCTCGGCGCAGGCCGGGCCGCCCAGCGGGTGGAGGTCCGGCGAGCCCGGGGGCCGGGCGCGCGCATTACACTCGTTCGGGATCGACGAACGTTAGAGGAGCAATGGACGTAGCCGTAGAGACCGCCGCCATCGAACGAGGCGGAGCGTCCCGGGCGACCCTCGCGAGCACCGTCAAGGCCTTCATCGCCCTGACGAAGCCGCGTGTCATCGAACTCCTCCTCGTCGTGACGGTCCCGACGATGATCCTCGCCCAGCGGGGGATCCCGGACCTCCTGCTCGTGTTCAACGTCCTGGTCGGCGGAGCGCTGAGCGCCGGCTCGGCGGGCGCCTTCAACTGCTACTTCGACCGCGACATCGACCGCCTGATGAACCGGACCAAGAATCGTCCCCTCGTCACGGGCGAGATCTCGGACCGCGCCGCGCTGATCTTCGCGACGACGATCGGCGTCCTGTCGATCCTCTGGCTCGGCGTGACGGCGAACTGGCTCGCGGCGAGCCTCTCGCTCGCGGCGATCCTCATCTACGTCGTGTTCTACACGCTCTTCCTCAAGCGCCGCACGCCGCAGAACATCGTGTGGGGCGGCATCGCCGGCTGCATGCCGGTCCTCATCGGCTGGTCGGCGGTGACGGGATCGCTCGACTGGGCGCCCGTGATCCTCTTCTCCGTGATCTTCCTGTGGACGCCTCCGCACTACTGGCCGCTGTCGATGAAGTACCGCGACGACTACCAGGCGGCGGGAGTGCCGATGCTCGCGGTCGTGCGCGGCCGGAGCGTGGTGGGCCTGCAGGTCATCCTCTACGCGTGGGCGACGGTCGCCTGCTCCCTCCTGCTCGTGCCGGTCGCCGGGATGGGAGTCGTCTACACGGTGGTCGCCCTGGCGAGCGGACTCTGGTTCATCGCCGAGACGCACCGCCTCTACAGCCTCGCCATCCGTCACGAGCGTGTCTCGCCGATGCGCGTGTTCCACGGGTCGATCGGGTACCTCACGCTGCTGTTCCTCGCCGTGGGCATCGACCCGCTCCTGCCGTTCTGATGCGCACTCCGTTCTCGTACCTCGCCGAACGGGTGACGCTCGGCCCCCGCGCCCTGCGCTGGGGCACCACGGCCGCGCTCCTCGCGAGCATCCTGATCATCTTCTTCGGGGGAGTCGTGCGCTTGACGGGTTCGGGGCTCGGCTGTCCGACCTGGCCGGCCTGCGACGCCGGCTCGCTGACGTCGACGCCCGAGCTGGGGATCCACGGGCTCATCGAGTTCACGAACCGGGCGTTCACGGGCGTTCTCGTCGTGGCCGTCGGGTGGGCGATCACCGCTGCGCGTCTCCAGGAGCCGCGAGACCGGACGATGACGCGCCTGGCGTGGTCGCAGTTCTGGCTCGTCGTCGCGAATGCCCTCGCCGGAGGTGCGACCGTCCACTCGGGCCTCAATCCCTACATCGTCGCGGGCCACTTCGTCCTCGCGATCGCCCTGCTGACGACGACGGCTCTCACCTGGCACCGGGCACACCGCTCGCAGTCGGTCGCCGTCGAGCCCGATCGGGCGGCGCGCGCGATGAGCGTCGTCCTGGTGGGAGTCACGCTCGCCGTGATCCTCGTCGGCACGCTCGTCACGGGCACGGGTCCGCATGCGGGTGACTCGGCGGAGGTGCCGCGGATGCAGTTCCACTGGGATAGCGTGACGATCGTCCACGCCGTCCTGGGTACCGCGTCGTTCGTCCTGGGTCTCGTGCTGCTGGCGATGCTCTCGCGAAATCCGGGGTCGGAGCTCGCCCGGCGACGTGTGGTGACCTTCCTTGTCGTCGTGGTCCTCCAGGCCCTCGTCGGCGTCGCGCAGTCGCTTACGGCTCTTCCGGAGGCGCTCGTCGCGATGCACCTGCTCGGCTCGGCGCTCGTGTGGGTCGGCGCGGTCCGTGTCCTCCTCGACGTCAATCCGCGTCTCTTCACCGTCCGTGCCCAGCGTCGGACGGCCGCGGAGGAGCTGCAGCCCACTCGCTGAGCCGGCCGCCTCGCGACGTCGAGCGCAGGTGTCGACGGAGGCGTAGCAGCGCACCGGGAGCGGTCCGGAGCCCGAGCTCGCCGACCAGGGGCGGAGCGAGTCTCGCGAAGGCGGCGCGGGCACGCGGGTCGCGGCGGGGGAGGAGCGCGCCGATCAGCAGGCGGGGCAGGAGCGGGGTCGTGTCATCGTTCGGCATGGCGGAAGACCATCACGGACCACCGACACCCGTATGGCCATCCTGATCTGGTGGCGCGGAACGGGTCTCTGGGCGACACCCAGCTGAGGAGGTTCCCCTCACAGCCTGGGCTCCCTAGAATGAAGAGTTGGTTCAGCTACGGCTTGTCCGCCCGCCCGCGTGCGCAGGTCTCCCCAGCTGGCCGAAGGCCCGACGCAGTGCCGCAGAACACCTCAGGACATCCAGGGAATCGCAGCACCCGCTCCGCGCATCAGATCGATGCCGTGACCGGCCGGAACGCACCCACGGGTCGACCCCGGGGGAATGACTCCGGGACCCGACCGGTTAGCAGTGGGTAGGAAACGAGGTACACATGTCAGACATCCTGATCGACCGCCCCGAGCTCGAGAGCCTCGGCGTCTACGAGTTCGGCTGGTCCGACTCCGACTCTGCCGGGTCCTCCGCTCGCCGCGGCATCTCGACGGAGGTCGTCTCCGACATCTCCGCGCTCAAGAACGAGCCCACGTGGATGCGCGATCGTCGCATGAAGGCGCTCGCTCTCTTCGAGCGCAAGCCGATGCCGACGTGGGGAGCCGATCTGTCGGCGATCGACTTCGACAACATCAAATACTTCGTCCGCTCCACCGAGAAGCAGGCGCAGACCTGGGACGACCTCCCGGACGACATCAAGAACACCTACGAGAAGCTCGGGATCCCCGAGGCGGAGCGTCAGCGTCTCGTCGGCGGCGTGGCCGCGCAGTACGAGTCGGAGGTCGTGTACCACCAGATCCGCGAGGACCTGGAGCAGCAGGGCGTCATCTTCATGGACACCGACACGGCCCTGCGCGAGCACCCCGAGATCTTCGAGGAGTATTTCGGCACGGTCATCCCGGCGGGCGACAACAAGTTCGCGGCGCTCAACACCGCGGTCTGGTCGGGTGGCTCGTTCGTCTACGTTCCCAAGGGCGTGCACGTCGACATCCCGCTGCAGGCCTACTTCCGCATCAACACCGAGAACATGGGTCAGTTCGAGCGGACGCTGATCATCGCGGACGAGGACAGCTACGTCCATTACATCGAGGGCTGCACGGCCCCGATCTACAAGTCCGACTCCTTGCACTCGGCGGTCGTCGAGATCATCGTCAAGAAGAACGCCCGAGTGCGGTACACGACGATCCAGAACTGGTCCAACAACGTGTACAACCTCGTCACCAAGCGCGCGATCGCGCACGAGGGCGCGACCATGGAGTGGATCGACGGCAACATCGGCTCCAAGGTCACGATGAAGTACCCGTCGATCTTCCTCGTCGGCGAGCACGCCAAGGGCGAGACCCTCTCGGTCGCCTTCGCGGGCCCGGGCCAGCACCAGGACGCCGGCGCCAAGATGATCCACATGGCGCCGTACACGCACTCGTCGATCGTCTCGAAGTCGATCGCCCGTGGAGGCGGCCGCGCCGGCTACCGGGGCGAGGTGCGCGTCGATGCGAACGCCCACCACTCCGCCAACACCGTCCGCTGCGACGCACTCCTGGTCGACACCATCTCGCGCTCCGACACCTACCCGGCGATCGACATCCGCGTCGACGACGTGCAGCTCGGCCACGAGGCCACGGTCTCCAAGGTCAGCGAGGAGCAGCTCTTCTACCTGATGTCCCGCGGTCTCCCCGAGGACGAGGCGATGGCGATGATCGTGCGCGGCTTCATCGAGCCGATCGCGCGCGAACTGCCGATGGAGTACGCCCTCGAGCTCAACAAGCTCATCGAGATGGGGATGGAGGGCAGCGTCGGTTGACGTCCGCCTCCCCCCTCGAAGGGGCGTACGAACGGTGCGCCCCGTCCACATCGAAAGGAACCACCGCCTGATGACGGTCCCCACGAGCGCCGCGACCCCTCCGATCGACGGCGCGGTCGCCGCCGCGCGCCTGGGCATCAGCGCCCACTCCGACGGTGCGTTCACGCCCGTGCAGACGCGCTCGGAACGCTTCACCTCGACCGACGTGACCGCATTCGAGGCAGTGACGGGGCGAGAGATCGCCTGGAAGTTGACCCCCGTCGCTCGACTCCGCGACCTCATCGACGGCGAGCTCGACGGCAGCCCCACGCCGATCGACTATTCCGCCGTCGAGGGCGTGCAGCTCTCGTGGGTCGGTCGCGATGACGAACGGATCGGCACAGCGGGCCTCCCGGAGGATCGTGCGGCCGCGAACGCCTGGTCGCGGTTCGAGCAGGCCCTTTCGGTGCGCATCACGGGCGAGGAGGAGAAGGTGGCGACGCTCGTCCGTACCGGTCTCGGCTCCGCGCCGCGCGCCGCGCACACGATCATCGAGGCCGCGCCCTACGCGCGCGGGGTCGTGGTCTTGCAGAACGACGGCGAGGCGACGCTCGCCGAGAACGTCGAGATCCTCGTCGGCGAGGGCGCCCAGCTCACCGTCGTCACTGTCCAGGAGTGGGCGGACGGCGCGCGTCACCTGGCCAATCATTTCCTTCGCGTCGGCCGCGACGCGAAGGTCAAACATGTCGTCGTCACCCTCGGTGGCGAGATCGTGCGAGTGAACCCCTCGGCCCACCTCGTGGAGCGCGGGGCCGACGCCGAGCTCTTCGGCCTCTACTTCGCCGATGGTGGACAGCACCTCGAGCAGCAGGTGTACGTGGACCACGATGCCCCCGACACTCGGAGCCGCGTCACCTACAAGGGTGCACTGCAGGGCGAGGGCGCCCGCACGGTCTGGATCGGCGACGTCCTGATCCGCAACACCGCCACCGGCACCGACAGCTACGAGCAGAACCGCAACCTGGTCCTGTCGGACGGCACGCGCGCCGACTCCATCCCGAACCTCGAGATCGAGACGGGCGACATCGCCGGCGCAGGCCACGCCTCCGCGACCGGTCGCTTCGACGACGAGCAGTTGTTCTATCTGCAGTCGCGCGGCATTCGCGAGGACGAGGCCCGTCGTCTCGTCGTCCGTGGCTTCCTCAGCGAGATCGTGCAGCAGATCCGAGTCGCCGAGCTCGAGGACCGCCTCCAGCTCGCGATCGAGGCCGAGCTCGCCGGCAGCGCCGGCCAGACCGGGGCGGGGATCGTCGCATGAGCAACGCCGCGCTGATCTGCTCGGTGTCCGAGCTCGTCCCCAACCAGGCCATCCGCGTCGAAGTCGATGGAGTCGCGATCGCCATCGTCCAGGATGCGGCCGGCGACATCCATGCCATCGGCGACACCTGCACTCACGGCGAGATCTCGCTCGCCGAGGGCTTCGTCGAGGGTGACACCCTCGAGTGCTGGGCGCACGGCTCCCAGTTCTCCCTCCGCACCGGGCAGCCCCTCAACCTGCCGGCCTACGAGCCGGTGCCCGTCTTCGCCGTCGAGATCATCGACGGCGACGTCTACATCGACCCGACCGTCACGAAGGAAGTCTGAATGTCCGTTCTCCAGATCAGCGATCTCCACGTGAGCGTCGAGACCGAGCAGGGGACCAAGCAGATCCTCCGCGGTGTCGACCTCACCATCAACCAGGGTGAGATCCACGCGATCATGGGCCCCAACGGGTCCGGCAAGTCCACCCTCGCGTACACGATCGCGGGGCACCCGAAGTACCACGTGGACGGCGGCTCGATCACGCTCGACGGCGTCGAGGTGCTCGACATGTCGGTCGACGAGCGTGCACGCGCGGGCCTCTTCCTCGCGATGCAGTATCCCGTCGAGATCCCGGGGGTGACGAACACCAACTTCCTCCGCACCGCCAAGACGGCGATCGCGGGCGAGGCCCCCGCGATTCGCACCTGGACCAAGGATGTCAAGGCGGCGATGGCGAACCTGCGGATGGACTCCTCCTTCGCCGCCCGCAACGTCAACGAGGGCTTCTCGGGAGGCGAGAAGAAGCGCAACGAGATCCTGCAGCTCGAGCTGCTCGCTCCCCAGTTCGCCGTGCTCGACGAGACCGACTCCGGCCTCGACGTCGACGCGCTCAAGATCGTCTCGGAGGGCGTCAACCGTGCTCACGCGGCGACCGGCCTCGGCGTCCTCCTCATCACGCACTACACGCGGATCCTCCGCTACATCGAGCCTGACTTCGTGCACGTCTTCGTGGCCGGCCGCGTGGCCGAGCAGGGTGGCAAGGAACTCGCTGATCGTCTCGAGGACGAGGGCTACGACCGCTTCCTCACCTCGGCTACGGTCTGATCATGGCCGTGACCACGCTCGAGCCCACGCTCTACGACCGGGTCGAGGAGGCGCTCAAGGACGTCATGGACCCCGAGCTCGGGGTCAACGTGGTCGACCTGGGCCTCATCTACGATCTGGGCTGGGACGACGAGAACGACGCCCTCGTGATCCACATGACCCTCACGTCCGCGGGCTGCCCGCTGACCGACGTGCTGGAGGAGCAGACCGCCGAGTCCCTCGATGGCATCGTCGAGGCGTTCCGGATCAACTGGGTCTGGATGCCCCCGTGGGGACCGGAGCGGATCACGGAGGACGGTCGCGACATGATGCGCGCGCTCGGCTTCTCGATCTGAGGCGTCTCGATCTGATCAGTACGGCGAAGGGCCGGGAGGAACATCCTCCCGGCCCTTCGCCGTACTGTCGCGCGTCGTGTCAGCGGCGACGTTCCGCGATCGCGTCGGCGCCGCGCCACGCGAGCGGGAGGATAGCCGCGGCGATGACGGCCTTCACGATGCCTCCGACGACGAAGGGCCAGAAGCCGGCGGCGAGGGTGGCATCGATGTCGCTCGGGTAGCCGAAGGAGTGCAGCGACGCCGACAGCCAGGGCAGGCCGACCGCGAACACGACCAGTGAGCCGCCGACGAAGGTGGCGAGGGCCTTGAAGAAGCGGCGCTCCCACGATCGCTCGGACAGCCAGCCGACGACTCCGGCTGCCAGGACGAAGCCGATGATGTAGCCGAAGCTGGGCGTCGCCACCGCGGTGAGGCCGGACAGGTGGCTGCCGTCGCTCTGCGGCGCGTAGACCGGCAGTCCGACCAGGCCGAGCACGAGGTAGAGCGCGAGCGAGGAGGCGCCACGGACGGCACCGAGGGCCGAGCCGACCAGGAGGACCGCGAGGGTCTGCCCCGTGATCGGAACCGGCCACATCGGGATCGAGATCTGCGCCATGCCCGCGGTCAGGGCGGCGCCTCCGATCACGAGGGCGACGTCGGTCGCGACGGAGCGGCTGAGGATCCGGTCGGCGAGGACGGGGTGCGACGGAACGAGTGCAGAACTGGACATGTTTTCTCCCAAGACTGGGCTGCCCGGAGGCGAGCGAGGAGCGAGCGCGTCCGCGGAGAGCGGACGTGGATCCGCCCGGCGGCTCAGGAAATATACTAGGGGGCTGCCGCGTCGCGGCCTCTTGCCCCAGACCTCCCGAACCGAACGCCATTTCTTGGCGGGAACGGACAGCACTGTGCTCAGCGTGCACGACCTCGAACTCCGAGTCGGCGCCCGACTTCTGATGGAGAACGTCTCCTTCCGAGTGGGCGACGGCGACAAGGTCGGCCTCGTCGGCCGCAACGGGGCGGGCAAGACGACTCTGACGAAGGTCCTCGCCGGCGACCTCATCGCGGCGAAGGGCACGGTCGAGCGGGGAGGCGAGATCGGCTACCTCCCGCAGGACCCGCGCTCGGGCGACCCCGAGGAGCTCGCGCGGACGCGCATCCTCGATGCCCGCGGACTCGGCCAGCTCGTGCTCGGCATGCAGGAGGCGACCATCGCGATGTCGAGCGGCGACACGGCCCTCAGCGAGGCCGGGATGAAGAAATACGGCACCCTGACCGACCGCTTCCTCGCGCTCGGCGGCTATGCGGCAGAGGCCGAGGCGGCCTCGATTGCCAGCAACCTGAACCTCCCTGACCGCATCCTCGACCAGCCGTTGAAGACCCTTTCCGGTGGGCAGCGTCGCCGCATCGAGCTCGCGCGCATCCTGTTCTCGGATGCGAGCACGCTCATCCTCGATGAGCCGACCAACCACCTCGACGCCGATTCGGTTGTGTGGCTGCGCGAGTTCCTGAAGGGCTATCGCGGGGGATTCATCGTCATCAGCCACGACATCGAGCTCGTGGGCGAGACGGTGAATCGCGTCTTCTATCTCGATGCCAATCGTCAGGCGATCGACGTCTACAACATGAACTGGAAGAACTACCAGCGTCAGCGCGCCGCCGACGAGGAGCGCCGCAAGAAGGAGCGTGCGAACGTCGAGAAGAAGGCCGGCGCGCTCCAGCTGCAGGCCGCCCGCTTCGGCGCGAAGGCGTCGAAGGCGGCGGCCGCCCACCAGATGGTGGCCCGTGCCGAGAAGATGCTCAGCGGCCTCGAGGAGGTGCGCGCGGTCGACCGCGTCGCGAAGCTGCGGTTCCCGACTCCGATGCCCTGCGGGCGGACGCCGCTGCAGGCCGAGAACCTCTCGAAGAGCTACGGCTCGCTCGAGATCTTCACCGCGGTCGACCTCGCGATCGACCGCGGCTCGAAGGTGGTCATCCTGGGCCTCAACGGCGCGGGTAAGACGACGCTTCTGCGCATCCTCGGCGGGGTGGACGCTCCCGACACCGGCGTGATCGAGGCTGGCCACGGCCTCCGCATCGGCTACTACGCGCAGGAGCACGAGACCATCGACGTCAAGCGCTCGGTGCTCGAGAACATGGTGTCGGCGAGCCCGAACCTGACCGAGACCGAGGCGCGCCGCGTCCTCGGCTCCTTCCTCTTCACCGGCGACGACTCGCACAAGCCAGCCGGGGTGCTCTCGGGAGGCGAGAAGACGCGTCTCGCGCTCGCGATGATCGTGGTCTCGGGCGCGAACGTCCTCCTGCTCGACGAGCCGACCAACAACCTCGACCCGGCGAGCCGCGACGAGATCCTCGACGCCCTGGCGCACTACGAGGGCGCGGTCGTGCTCGTCAGCCACGACGAGGGGGCCGTCGAGGCGTTGAACCCCGAACGTGTGCTCATCATGCCCGAGGGCACCGAGGACCACTGGACCGCCGACTACCTCGACCTGATCACCCTCGCCTGAGGCGGGTCGAGCGGTCGGAGTCGCGCGGGCTCAGCGGGCGTCGAGCAGTTCGTCCTCGACCTCGGCGTCGCTGCGCCCCCGTCGTCGGCGTCTCTCCTCGCGCCGCTCCTGCGCCGCGATGACCTCAGGGTCGTCGGCGTTCCGGAGGCGATACTCGTGCCGGATCGCCCAGCCCAGTCCTCCGAAGCCCATGATCGCGAACAGCACCCACTGGATGGCGTAGCTGATGTGCAGCCCCTCGTCGGCGACCGGTTTGATCGCCCCGAGCGGTGCAGCCACGGAGGGTGCCGGCGCCTCGGCGACGAGAAGTCCGTAGGCGGCCGTGCGCAGCGGCTCGCCGATCTCGTTCGCCAGGTCGTCGAGCTGGATCGTCGAGATCTGACCCGCCGGGGCGGTACGACCATCGATGCGCCCCTCTCCCGGCTTGAGACGAGCGACGACGGTGACCTCCCCCGAGGGAGGCGCGGGCACGGAGTCGGGGGAGTCCTGGGTCGAGCCGACGGGCACCCAGCCCCGGTCGACGACGAACCATGTCCCATCGTCGAGGCGCAGGGGGGTCAGCACGTCGAAACCGGGGTTGCCGTTGTAGGGGCGGTTGCGCACGAGCGTCTGCGCGGAGACGTCGTAGACGCCGTCCAGCTCGACGGGACGGTACTCGAGCGAATCGTCCCAGGCACTGGACGGTGCGAGGAGGCTGTCGAGGGCCACGGGCTCGGCGTTCCAATTGGAGGTGACCAGCCGATTGGTCGACGCCGCCTCATCGAGGCGCGCGACCTGCCAGCGTGAGAGCAGGACGCAGGCGACGGCGAAGACGATCGCGAGGGCGAGGTAGCCGAACCAGCGCCGTGAGACGACGAAGCGCCAGGAGGGGCGGGTCGCGGCGCTCACGTGGAGGCTCCGCGGTCCGTCGTGTAGAGCGGCTCCACCGACAGGGGGAACTCCCGCGCGGCGAGGAACTCGCGGAGGAACCCGAGATGCTCCTCGCACGCGAGCCAGGTCTTGCGTCGCTCCTCCGTGTGGATCGCGGGGTTCCGCCACCGGATCGCCCATGTCGCGGTCGTGTGGCATCCCGCTCGCGAGCAGGAATGCGCGTCCGGCACCCCGCCGAGCGGGATCACTGCGGTGCCCCGTTCGGCCCGCTGCCCTCCGAGCCGTCGGCTCGGGGCGCCTCACTCGGGGCGGCGTGGTCGGCGGCGGGCGGCGTGGTCGGGCGAGCGAGCACGACCGCTCCCGGTCGCTCGACCGTCCCGCTCTCGCCCGCGCTGCCGACGTTGGCGAGCACGACCGCGAAATAGGGCAGCACGATCGCGCCGATGGCGAATGCCAGCTGCCACCAGCCGTGCACGAAGATCAGCGCGATCACGCAGATCATCCGGATGCCCATCGCGATCGAGTACTTGATCACGCGAGAGCGCCGCGCGGCAGAGGGCGACGGGGGGAGCGTGGTGAGCGATTCGCGGGATTTCACAGCCCTGCAAGCCTACGTCGTGGCGGAGGCGCGCAGGCTCCCCGCCGCCCCTCGAGGAATCTGTTGCGGAGGCCGCCTCTAAGCTGTACGGGTCGTCCGGCGCTGCTCGCGCGTCGGCAGGAGGGACACCATGACCACGCCGCGCACCGTCCTCGTCACGGGAGGCAACCGAGGGATCGGTTTCGCGATCGCCGAGCAGTTCGTCGCGGCGGGCCACCGCGTCGCCGTCACCGCCCGGTCGGGCGCAGGCCCGGAGGGATCCTTCACGGTCCAGGCGGACGTCACCGACTCCGCGTCCGTCGATGCCGCGTTCTCCCAGATCGAAGCCGAGCTGGGCCCGGTGGAGGTGCTCGTCGCGAACGCGGGGATCACCCGCGACACGCTCCTGCTGCGGATGTCGGAGGAGGACTTCACCTCGGTCGTCGACACGAACCTCACCGGGGCTTTCCGCGTCGTCAAGCGCGCCTCGAAGGGCATGCTCAAGCAGAAGTTCGGGCGCGTCATCCTGATCTCGAGCGTCGTCGGCCTCTATGGCTCGCCCGGGCAGATCAACTACTCCTCGTCGAAGGCGGCCCTCGTCGGATTCGCCCGTTCGCTGACGCGCGAGCTGGGCGCCCGCAACATCACGGCCAATGTCGTCGCCCCCGGCTTCATCGAGACGGACATGACCGCCGAGCTGTCGGCCGAGCAGCAGGCCGACTACCGCAAGAGCATCCCTCTCGGCCGCTACGGCACTGCGGAGGAGGTCGCGAAGGTCACCCGCTGGCTCGCGAGCGACGAGGCCGCGTACATCTCCGGCGCCGTGATCCCTGTCGACGGCGGCCTGGGGATGGGGCACTGACCCCACGGCTCGGGGTGTCTTTCGGCCAGGTTCGCGTCGTCGGATCGGGCATCGAGGACAGCGCGGTGCCGACCGCGGGCCGCTGAGCGTCAGCCGCGAAGGCCCAGCACCGGCAGGAGCTGCGAGAGGTCGATGTCCGCAACGACGAGGTCGGCGCGCTGGCGTACGAGAGGCTTCGCGTTGAACGCCACCGCGAGGGCCGCGACGGCCATCATCTCGAGGTCGTTGGCGCCGTCGCCGACGGCGATCGTGCGGCCGAGGGGCACCCCTGACTCCTGCGCCCACTCGCGAAGGGCCGCCGCCTTGGCGCCAGCGTCGATGAGAGGGCCGTCCACGTCTCCGTTCAGGGCGCCTTCGCTGCAGCCGAGGCGGTTGGCTCGCACGAAGTCGAGGCCCAATGTCCCGGCGACCGGATCGAGGACCTCGTGGAAGCCTCCCGAGACGACGCCGATGCGGCCGCCGGCCGCATGGACGCCGGCGACCAGCTCCTCTGCGCCGGGGGTCACCCGTACTCCGGCGCTCACGCGGGAGAAGACCGATTCCTGCACTCCCTCGAGGGTCGCGACCCGCTCGCGCAGGCTCTCGCCGAAGTCGAGCTCGCCACGCATCGCGCGCTCGGTGACCTCGGCCACCTGCTCCGCGGAACCTGCGTGGGCGGCGAGCAGCTCGATCACCTCGTCTCGCAGGAGGGTCGAGTCGGCGTCGAGGACGACGAGGAAACGGGCAGGCGTCAGGGGACGCTCACTCATGGGCCGGGCCAATCGGTCGGGGGATGCGCACGCGCAGAGCTCGGCCCGCGGGGGTGCTACGGGCGGACGACGACGCCCTTGCCGACGACGGTGATCCCCGACTCGGTGACGGTGAACCCGCGCTCGCGATCGTGGTCGTGGTTCACGCCGATCTGAGCACCGGACTCGACGACGACATCCTTGTCGAGGATAGCGCGCACGACCACGGCGTCCGGGCCGATGCGCACCTTGTCGAAGACGACGGAGTCGCTCACTCGGGCGTTCGACTCGATAACGGTCCACGGTCCCACGACACTGCGTTCGATGTGCGCTCCCGAGATCACTGTCCCGAGCGAGACGACCGAGTCGATGGTCGAGCCCATGTTGCCTTTGCCGTCGCGCACGATCTTCGCCGGGGGCGAGTTGAGCTGTGAGGAGAAGATCGGCCACTGCTGGTTGTAGAGGTTGAACACCGGCAGCGCCGAGATGAGGTCCTGGTGGGCCTCGAAGAAGGAGTCGATCGTCCCCACGTCGCGCCAGTAGTAGCGGTCGCGGTCGGTCGAGCCCGGCACCTCGTTGAGCTTGAGGTCGTAGACCCCCGCCTCCCCCCGTGCGACGAAGTCGGGGATGATGTCGCCGCCCATGTCGTGGTCGGAGCTGGAGAGCTCGCCGTCGCGGATGACCGCGTCGATGAGGGCGTCGGCGTCGAAGACGTAGTTGCCCATCGAGGCGAGGACCTCGTGCGGGGAGTCGGCGAGACCGACCGCGTCCTTGGGCTTCTCGAGGAACTGCGCGATCTTCGTCGGCACGATGCCATCGCCCGCCTCGTCACCCTCGAGCTGGATGACGCCGAACTGGTCCGCGAGTTCGATGGGCTGGCGGATCGCGGCCACGGTCGCCTTCGCGCCGGACGCGATGTGGGCGTCGATCATCTGCGAGAAGTCCATGCGGTAGACGTGGTCGGCGCCGACCACGACGACGATGTCCGGCTTCTCGTCGCGGATGAGGTTGAGGCTCTGCAGGATCGCGTCGGCCGAGCCGCTGAACCAGCGCTTGCCGAGCCGCTGCTGGGCGGGAACCGAGGCGACATAAGAGTTGAGCAGTCCCGACAGGCGCCACGTCTGCGAGACGTGACGGTCGAGGGAGTGCGACTTGTACTGGGTCAGCACCACGATCTGGGTGAGGCCCGAGTTGATGAGGTTCGAGAGGGCGAAGTCGATCAGCCGGTACTGCCCGCCGAATGGGACGGCGGGCTTGGCGCGGTCGGCCGTCAGGGGCATGAGCCGCTTGCCCTCGCCGCCGGCGAGCACGATGCCGAAGATCTTCTTTGACTGCATGCCTCCACAGTAGGGGTTGGGGCCCTCCCGCGAACCCCCGGCTGTCGCGCAGGGATCGGCCTGTACTACGGTTCGGGGGTGCGAGTCGATCTGCTGACCAAGGAATACCCGCCCGAGGTGTACGGGGGAGCCGGCGTACACGTCGCAGAGCTCACCGCAGCACTGCGCAACCACATCGAGGTCGTGGTGCGCTGCTTCGGGGCGCCGCGCGAGGAGGCGGGGACGTTCGCCTACCCCGTGCCCTCCGAGCTCGCCCAGGCGAACGGCGCGCTGCAGACCCTCGGAGTCGACCTCCAGATCGCGCAGGATGCCTCCGGCGCCGACCTCGTGCACTCGCACACCTGGTACGCGAACGCCGCCGGTCGGCTCGCGCAACTGCTCCACGGCATCCCGCACGTCGTCTCGGCGCATAGCCTCGAGCCGCTGCGGCCGTGGAAGGCGGAGCAGCTCGGCGGAGGCTATCGCGTCTCGAGCTGGATCGAGCGCGAGGCTTACGAGAACGCCGACGCCGTGATCGCCGTGTCGGGCGGGATGCGTGAGGACATCCTCCGCTCCTACCCGGCGCTGGACGCGGCCAAGGTGCACGTCGTCTACAACGGCATCGACCTCGACGCGTGGCACCCTGTCGAGGACGACGCGGTCCTGGCCGAGCTGGGGATCGACCCGAGCCGCCCCTCCGTGGTCTTCGTCGGCCGCATCACCCGCCAGAAGGGTCTGCCCTATCTCCTGCGCGCGGCGGCGACCCTGCCGCCCGAGGTCCAGCTCGTCCTCTGCGCGGGCGCGCCAGACACCCCCGAGATCATGGCCGAGGTCACGGGGCTCGTGCGCACCCTCCAGGAGGAGCGCACCGGCGTCGTCTGGATCGACCGGCACCTCCCGCGTCACCAGCTCTCGGCCGTGCTCACCGCGGCGACCACCTTCGTCTGCCCGTCGATCTACGAGCCGCTCGGCATCGTCAACCTCGAGGCGATGGCCTGCGGCGCGGCGGTGGTCGGCACGGCGACCGGAGGCATCCCCGAGGTCGTCGTCGACGGCGTGACCGGACGCCTGGTCCCCCTCGAGCAGGCAACCGACGGCACGGGCACGCCCGTGGATCCCGAGCGCTACGTCGCCGATCTGGCGGCGGCCCTCGCCGAGGTCGTCGCGGATCCCGAGGCGGCCAAGCGGATGGGCGCTGCAGGACGCGAGCGCGCGCAGAGCCACTTCAGCTGGACCCAGATCGCGCGGGACACTCGGGCGATCTACGACTCGCTCGTCTGAGTCGCTCGACCGCTCCCTTTAGAATGGCTGCCATGCCCAGCGTTGTCTCGTTCGTCGATGTGTCCTTCGTCCGGAACGGCAAGCGGATCCTCGACCACGTGTCGTGGGACGTGGCCGAGGACGAGCGCTGGGTGGTCCTCGGGCCCAACGGCGCGGGCAAGACGTCGATCCTGCAGATCGCCGCGGCGCAGAACTACCCGTCGACCGGTGCGGCCCACCTCCTCGACGAGACGCTCGGGCGCGTCGACGTCTTCGAGCTGCGCCCTCGCATCGGATACGCCTCCACCGCAATGGCTCGACGTCTGCCCGCCGGCGAGACCGTGCTCGACGTCGTCATGACCGCCGCCTACGCCGTCACCGGCCGGTGGAAGGAGGGCTACGACTCCGTCGACGAGCGCCGGGCCCGCCGCGTGCTCGCCGAGTGGAAGCTCGACCACCTCGCCGACCGCACCTTCGGCACCCTCTCGGACGGCGAGCAGAAGCGCGTGCAGATCGCGCGCGCGATCATGACCGACCCCGAGCTGCTCCTGCTCGACGAGCCGGCGGCCAGCCTCGACCTCGGCGCACGCGAAGAGCTCGTGCAGTTGCTCGGAGGCTTCGCGAAGGACGCCGCATCGCCCGCGATCATCATGGTCACCCATCACGTCGAGGAGATCCCCGAGGGCTTCACGCACGCGCTCCTCCTGCGTGATGGCGCCGTCGTGGCGGCCGGTCCGCTCGACGAGGCGCTCACGGAGGCGACCCTCGCCGAGACCTTCGGGCTCGACATCGCGCTCACTCGCGAGCACGGTCGCTTCTCGGCCCGCGCCCGCGGCTGACACGCCCGCGTCGCACCTCCCCGTCCGCGCCTCGGTCTGCTACCTTAGGTAGCTGGTTCGGGCCCGTTCGCGGTGTGCCCGCCCCTCTTCCACCCGTTCCCGTCGACGACAGGTGCGGTTCAGGACCCTCAAGCGACAGGAATCGACCATGAAGACCGACATCCACCCCGAGTACAAGGCGATCGTGTTCCGCGACCTCGCCTCCGGTGAGACCTTCCTCACGCGCTCGACGGCGACCAGCAGCAAGACGATCGAGCTCGACGGCGTCACGTACCCCGTCATCGACGTCGAGATCTCGTCTGCCTCGCACCCCTTCTACACGGGCAAGCAGCGCATCATGGACTCGGCCGGTCGCGTCGAGAAGTTCAACAGCCGCTACAAGAACTTCGGCAAGTAAGACCTCTCGAAGGGCCCTCGACCTCACGGTCGGGGGCCCTTCGTCGTCGCTCGGAAGGTTCGACGAGAGATCGCTTCGCGGGTCTGCTCCCGCATTCGCGCACGATCCGAAGCGATCTCGCTCCCGTCGCGCCGCGGCAGCTTTCTTCGGCGCGGCCGAGGCGATAGCGTCCGCACATGGTGTCCTTCGCCGACAAGCCGATCATGCCGTTCGTCGCTCCGGAGGAGTGGGACGCGTACCTCCGCGGCGACCCCGACCCGGGAGGCGTGCGCCTCAAGCTACGGAAGAAGGGGGCTGTCGATCCCGGGTTGACCCGCCAGGAGGCGCTCGACGTCGCGCTCTGCCACGGCTGGATCGACGGACAGGGCGGCGCGTTCGACGAGCAGTTCAGCCTCCAGGCGTACACCCCGCGCCGCCGCGCGAGCCCCTGGTCGCAGATCAACCGCGAGCACGTGGCGCGCCTCCTCGACGAGGGGCGGATGCTGCCCGCCGGACTCGCGGAGGTCGAGCGCGCGAAGGCCGACGGTCGGTGGGAGGCCGCGTACCGGCAGAAGGGCGCAGAGGTTCCGGCCGACTTCCAGGCCGCGCTCGACGCCGATCCGGGAGCGAGGACGTTCTTCGCGACGGTCGGCGGTCAGAAGCGGTTCGCGTTCCTCTTCCGGCTCTCGCAGCTCAAGCGCCCCGAGACGCGCTCGCGGCGGATCGAGGAGTACATCGAGCTTCTGCGCGAGGGACGCACCCTCACCTAGCCCTCGTCTGTCGGCGCCCCGGCTCCGTGGCGCACGGGCCAGGCGCCGTCGGCCACGAACGACTCGTCGCGCACGCGCCGCATGTAGTCCTGGAACGACTCGGCCTGACTGCGGCACCACTCGACCTGAAGCGCGTGCAAAGCCTCTGCGCCCACTCCGAGCTCATCGGCGAAGGCGCCGCCGAGCGCCTGCGCGATCCGCCCCGCGGCGAGGGCGTCGGCGGCCGCGTCATGCGCCTCGGTCAGGGCGACTCCGTAGTGCTGCGCGGTGACCGTCAGGGTGCGCTTGCCCTTGCGGTAGCGGTCGACGGCCTTGTCGATGACGAGCGGATCGACGATCGGACTCGGATCGAGCAGCACCGGTACGCCCCAGCGGCGCGACTCGTGCGCCAGAAGGGAGAGGTCATAGGGCGCGTTGTAGACGACCACCGGGATGCCGCGCTCGAGAAGCGAGCGCAGCGCCTCCGACACCTCGGCGACGACCTCGCCCGCGGGGCGACCGTGCTCGCGCGCGTACTCGGTCGTGATGCCGTGAACGGCGCTGGCCCCCGCAGGGATCTCGATACCGGGGTCGGCGAGCCACGACGTGCCCTCGAGGGCCTCGCCCGCCGCGTCGATGACTCCCACGTGCGCCGCGACGATGCGGCTCGAGCGGACGTCGATGCCTGTGGTCTCGAGGTCGAAGACGGCGAGGAGGTCGAACCAGCGCGCGCGCTCGGCGTCGGCGCTCTCGAAGGCGAACGCGTCGTCGAACAGGGTCGGCTCGGTCTGTGCGGTGCTGCTCACTCGGACAGCCTAAACGGGGCCTCCGACATCGCTCGGAGGCCCCGCGGCGTGCGTGTCAGCGAGCGGCGCTCGCCTTGGCGACGCGCAGCCAGAAGAAGCCCTGGGTGCCGAGTGTCATCGTCAACGTCCCCTCGTCGGTGAAGCCGGGGAACCGCCCGCCGCCGAAGAGATCGGTGAGCGTGGAGCCACCGTTCTCGGGGTCGGTGACGGTCACCGAGACGGGATTGTGGTTGAAGCTGAAGACGCAGAGCACCTCCTCCGGCTGGTCGCCTAGGGCACTGCCCGAGCCGGCGTAGTCGCGCACGAAGGCGAGCACGGACTCGTGGTCGGTCTCGAGCACGCGCATCGAGCCCAGCCCGAAGGCGGGGTGGCCGCGACGCACGTGCAGCACGTTGCGCATCCAGTGCAGGAGCGAGCGCGACTGGGCGAGCTGCGCCTCCACATTGACCTGGTTGTAGTGATAGACGAGGGACTGTACGACGGGCAACGCGAGCTTGCCCGGGTCGGCCGCCGAGAAGCCCGCATTGCGGTCGGGGGTCCACTGCATGGGCGTCCGGGAGGCGTCGCGGTCGTTGAGCCAGATGTTGTCGCCCATCCCGATCTCGTCGCCGTAGTAGAGGAACGGGCTCCCGGCGAGCGAGAACAGCAGGGCGTTGATCAACTCGAGCTCGGCCCGCGCGTTGTCGAGCAGCGGCGCCAAGCGCCGCCGGATGCCGATGTTCGAGCGCATTCGCGGGTCGTAGGCGTACCACCCGTACATGGCCTGGCGATACTCCTCCGACACCATCTCGAGCGTGAGCTCGTCGTGATTGCGCAGGAACACTCCCCAAGCGGCTCCGCTGGGGATGTCGAAGGTCTCGGAGAGGACCTTCTTGAGCTCGGTCGCGGTCTGCGCCCGCAGGGAATAGAAGATGCGCGGCATCACCGGGAAGTCGAACGCCATGTGGCACTCCGGCTCCTCCTCCGTGCCGAAGAAGGCGGCGACCTCGCGGGGCCACTGGTTCGCCTCCGCGATGAGGATGCGCCCCGGGTAGTCGCGATCGACCATCGCGCGTAGCTTCTTGATGAACTCGTGGGTCGGCGGCTCGCCCTCGCCGTTGCCCTCGTCGGACTCGTAGAGGTACGGGATGGCGTCGAGGCGGATGCCGTCGACGCCGAGGTCGAGCCAGAAGCGGACGATGTCGTGGATCGCCTCGTGGACCGCAGGATTCTCGAAGTTGAGGTCCGGCTGGTGCGAGAAGAAGCGATGGAAGTAGAACTGGCGGCGCTCAGAGTCGAACGCCCAGTTCGAGTCCTCGGTGTCGACGAAGATGATCCGGATGTCGGGCCACTTCTCGTCGGTGTCGTTCCAGACGTAGAAGTCGCCGTAGGGACCGTCCGGGTCGGAACGCGACTGCTGGAACCACTCGTGCTGATCGCTCGTGTGATTGAGCGGGAAGTCCATGACGATGCGCATATTGCGCTCGTGCGCCTTGCGGACGAGCTCACGGAAGTCGTCCATCGTGCCGAACTCGGGCAGGATCGCGGTGAAGTCCGAGACGTCGTACCCGCCGTCGCGAAGAGGCGACATGTAGAACGGTGGGAGCCAGAGGGCGTCGATGCCCAGCCACTGCAGGTAGTCGAGCTTCGAGGCGAGTCCGTTGATGTCGCCCGCGCCGTCGCCGTTCGAGTCGACGTAGGAGCGGACCATCACCTCGTAGAACACCGCTCGGCGGTACCACTGCGGGTCGAGGGCGAGTCCGGGGAGTTGGATCGGCGACGTGAAGCTCACGGTGCTCCTTCTGCTGCGGCCTGAGCGGAGATCCGCCCCGGGAGAGGCGGTGGGCGGTGCGTTCCGAAGCGAACGCGTCCTCATGCTTGCCGTTCGGATCGCACGCCCGCAAGGCGTTGCGGCGAGAACTTCGAGGGGCGTTGCCTACGATGGACACTGCGATGACCTCACCCTCCCCCTACGCCGCGGACCTCGATCGCCTCCTGATACGGGAGGACTCGGTGGACGTCGCCGGAGCCTCCACCTCGTACTGGAGCTACGGCCCCCCAGACGCATCGACGGTCGTCGTCGTCGTGCACGGCTTCCGGGGCGAGCACCACGGACTCGAGCCGGTGATCGCGAGACTGCTGGCCGGCGGCGCCGACGCGCGGATCGTCGCGCCCGACCTGCCGGGATTCGGCGTCTCTCCCGCGATGACGGCGCATCGGCACGATGTCGAGGGGTACGCGGCATGGCTGGGGGAGTTCCTCGACGTGCTCGGACTGCGGGGGACCGCGGTCGTCCTCGGGCACTCCTTCGGCTCGATCGTGGCGTCGGCCGCGGTCGCCGACGGCCTGCCGACGCCCCTCCTGGTGCTCGTGAATCCCATCGGAGCACCGGCCCTCGCCGGGCCCCGCGGAGTGCTCACCCGCCTCGCGGTCCTGTACTACCGTCTCGCGGCCCTGCTGCCGGCGCCCCTCGGCTACCGTCTCCTGCGCGACCCGCTGATCGTGCGCGCCATGAGCCTCGCGATGGTGAAGACGAAGGAGCCGGCGTTGCGCCGCTTCGTGCACGATCAACACGACCGCTACTTCAGCGCCTTCGCGTCGCGCGACACGGTTCTGGAGGCGTTCCGCGCCTCCGTCTCGCACGACGTCGGCGAGTACGCCGCGCGCGTGGACGTGCCGGTGCAGCTGATCGCCGCCGCGCAGGACGACATCACGCCGCTGGCGGCCCAGTACCGCCTCCTCGAGGCGTTGCCACACGGGCGGCTGCACGTCATCGACGGAGTCGGCCACCTGATCCACTACGAGACGCCCGACGAGGCGGCCGCCGTGCTGCGCGCGGCCCTGGAGGAGGGGATCGACCGATGAGGATCGTCGTCGACTGCCGTTACACCCGCCTCGAGCGCCACGACGGCATCAGCCGCTACACAGCCGAGCTCGTGCGAGAGCTCGCACTGCTCCACGACGTGACGATGCTGATCAGCGATCGCCGCCAGCTCGCGATGCTGCCCGCGCTGCCATGGGAGCGGGTGACCGGCCCGGCGAACGCCTTCGAGCCGTTCGTCGCGCTCCTGGTGAACCGCCTCCGCCCCGATGTCGTCTTCTCGCCGATGCAGACGATGGGGTCGCTCGGACGCCGCTACCGCCTCGTGCTCACGGTGCACGACCTGATCTACTACCGTCACCGCACCCCTCCTCGCGACCTTCCGCTGCCGATCCGCGCGCTCTGGAGGCTCTACCACCTCGCCTGGTGGCCGCAGCGGAGGCTCCTCCAGCGGGCGGACGCGATCGTGACGGTCTCGGAGACCACGCGGGCGCTCCTGCGGGAGCACCGGCTGACCACGCGGCCGGTCGTCGTGGTGCCCAACGCGGCGAGCGAGCCCGACGAGATCAGCGCGGCGCTCGCGGAGGCGATGCCCGAGCGCTCCGATGCCCGATCGCTCGTCTACATGGGCTCGTACATGCCCTACAAGAACGTCGAGTCCCTGGCGCGGGCGATGCGCCTCCTGCCCGACTACGAGCTGCATCTGATGAGCCGGGCGAGCGACGAGACGGTCGAGACTCTCCGTGCGCTCGCGCCGACGGCGAAGCTGGTGTTCCACCAGGGAGCATCGGACGCCGAGTATCGCGCGGTGCTCGCGCGATCGACGGCGCTGGTGAGTGCAAGCCGCGACGAGGGCTTCGGAATCCCCCTCGTCGAGGCGATGGCCCTCGGCACGCCGGTCGTGGTCAGCGACATCCCCATCTTCCGAGAGATCGGCGGGGACGCGGCGGTGTACGTCGATCCGTCGAGTGCCAAGGCGATCGCCGAGGGCGTCCGCTCGCTGGAGGACGCTCGCCGGTGGAGCGAGCTCTCCGCGCGCGGGCGCGAGCGGGCGGCCGCATTCTCGTGGCGTGCCTCCGCCCGCGTGCTGTTCGAGCTGCTGAGCGAGCTCGGGAGGCGGTGAGCTCGGCGCGGGCGTCGCGGTCTTGCGTCGCTCGGAGCGATCAGGCGCGGAGCGCCTCCGCGAGATCGACCTCGTCCACGGCCACATCGCCGGAGCCATCGAAGGCGACGATGCGCAGCGCGCCGTCGACCACCGTGAAGTCGTGCCGCGACCCGTTGCCGACGGAGACTCCCTGCGGGGGAAGCGACTCGTCGCTGAGCGCGCGGAGGAGGCTGCCGATCACGCCTCCGTGCGTCGCCACCACGACATCGGAGTCGGGGAAGCGCTCGGCGATCTCGAGCAGGGCCGTGCTGGACCTCGCGAACACCTCCGGCCGTGTCTCCGCGCCGGGAATCGCGCCGCTCTCGACACCACCCGGAAAGAGCTCGCGCAGCTCGACACCGGTCATGCCCTCGGCGTCGCCGTAGGAGCGCTCGGCGAGAGCGGGCACGACGAGTGGGGCGGCCACGCCCAACGCCTCCGCGATGATCGCCCCCGTGTCGAAGGCGCGCCGCAGCGGGCTCGCGACGACCGCGTCCCAGCGGCGTTCGCTGAGCAGACGGCCCGCGGCGCGGGCCTGCGCGCGCCCCGTCGCGTTGAGCGGCACATCGCTGCGGCCCTGGAGGCGTCGCGCGGCGTTCCACTCGGTCTGGCCGTGGCGGACGAGGGTGAGGCGGGTCACGGGTGGCTTCCTGGTCGGGGAACGAGGTCTCGAACGGGGCGGTTCTCGGTCACAGTGGGGGGAGGCGCTCGGCGAGGTCGCGGAGGACCTCGCTCGTGCCGCCGTCGATCTTAAGATTCGCGCGCGAGTCTCCCTTGGTCGTCCCCCGATTGACGATCACGATCGGCATCTTGGCGCGGCGGGCGATCTCGAGGAAGCGGATGCCGGAGTTGACGACGAGGGAGGAGCCGGCCACGAGCAGCGCGTCGGCGCCCGCGACGATGGCGCGCGCCTCCTGGAACCGCTCGGTGGGAATGAACTCGCCGAAGAAGACGATGTCGGGCTTCAAGATGCCGCCGCAGACCGTGCACTCCGGCACGGTCATCGCCGAGACGTCGTGCACCTCCGCGTCGCCGTCGGGGTTGAGGGAGGAGACGTCAGGGTCGTCGAGCCAGGGGTTCAGCTCCTCGATCCTCTCTGCCACGGCGTCACGGGCGAAGTACTGGCCGCAGGTCATGCAGCGCACCCGGTCGGCCGAGCCGTGGAGGTCGACCACCCGGCGCGATCCCGCGCGCACGTGCAGTCCGTCGACGTTCTGCGTGACGACGCCGGTGAGGACGCCGCGCTCCTCGAGCCGGGCGAGCGCACGATGCCCGTCATTGGGGACGGTGCTGGTGAAGCGGCGCCAGCCCAGCTGACTGCCGGCCCAATAGCGACGGCGGTAATCGGGGTCGGCGACGAACTGCGAGTAGGTCATGGGGCTGCGAACGGGAGCCCCGGCGCCGCGATAGTCGGGGATGCCGGAGTCGGTACTCATACCCGCACCGGTCACGGCGGCGATGCGGCGCCCGCTGAGGAGTTCGACGGCCTGTTCGATCTCGTGGGCTGGGGGCCCCTGAACGACCGGTGTCGGACTCGACTCCATCCGCGCCTCCTTCGAGGACCGTTCGGGCGGCCTCTCGGACGAGTTTAGTGCGCCCCGTGCCCTAGATTGCCGGGATGCCGATCGTGCCCGTCGAGGACCTCGACCACCCCCTCCTCGCCGACTACCACCGCCTCACCGACGTCGCGTTGCGCCGCGTGCTCGAGCCTGAGGGAGGCCTGTACATCGCGGAGTCCTCGAAGGTGATCGGGCGCGCCCTCGCGGCCGGCCATCGGCCGCGGTCGGTCCTCGTGCAGCAGAAGCGCCTTGCCGACGCGGCGGAGGTGCTCGAGCGGTTCCCTGAGGTGCCGGTGTTCGTCGGGCCCGACGCGCTGCTGGAGGAGCTGACCGGGTTCCATCTGCACCGCGGTGCGCTCGCCTCGATGCACCGGCCGGCCCTGCCGTCGATGGCCGAGCTGCTCGACGGCGCGCGTCTCGTCGTCATCCTCGAGGACCTCGTCGACCACACCAACGTCGGTGCCGTCTTCCGCGCCGCAGCGGGGATGGGTGCCGATGCGGTGCTCGTGACTCCGCGGTGCGCCGACCCGCTCTATCGGCGTAGCGTGCGGGTGAGCATGGGCACGGTGTTGCAGGTGCCCTGGACGCGGACGCCCGCGTGGGGGCCGGCTCGGGAGGCGCTGCTCACGGCGGGGTTCTCGGTCGCGGCGCTCGCCCTGGCTCCCGACGCCGTGCCGCTGGACGCGTACGCGGCGGCGCGACCCGAGCGTGTCGCGATCGTGCTTGGCGCAGAAGGGGACGGACTGAGTCGCGCGGCGCTCGACGCCTCCGACACCGTCGTGACGATCCCGATGCTGCACGGGGTGGACTCGCTGAATGTCGCGTCGGCTGGAGCGGTCGCGCTCTGGGCGCTCACGCGCTCGGGGTGACTCGCGCGGGTCGGGGAGACGACGACCGGCCCCCGCCCTCCAGCTCGGCGCGGATCGACGACCCTACGATGGGCCGGTGACCTCTCCGACCCGCCCCGACGACTCCGCGCTCGACCTTTTCGGGTCCTTGCCGGAGCCGGCCCGGAGGCCAGAGCCCCGCCGTCGACGACGCGGCTGGATCGTCGGAACGGTGCTCGCCGCCCTCCTGCTGAGCGCGAGCGCAGCGTACGCAGGCACCGCGGCGACCGCCTCCCTGCCGTCGGCGAGCGCCGTCACGATGCCTCCGGCACCGACGAGCATCGCTGCACCTGCGCTGGCATGGCCCGCATATGGCGCAGGCGCGGTCGGTGCGGTCGGTGTCGTAGGCGCCGAAGAGGAGGGGCTGCTCGCCCGCTACGGCTCCGACGATCCTGTGCCGACCGGCAGCATCGCGAAGGTGGCCACTGCCCTCGTCGTCCTCGCCGCCAAGCCGATCGCGGCGGGCACTGACGGAGACACGATCACGTTCACGGCCGCCGATGTCGGGTACTACGACGAGACCATCGCGGAGGACGGCTCGAACGCGCCGGTGACCGCGGGCCTTCAGCTGACCGAGAGGCAAGCGCTGACCGCGATGATGCTCCCTTCGGCCAACAACTATGCGAAGTCCCTCGCAGTCTGGTCGTACGGCTCCGAGGAGGCCTTCCTCGCTGCCTCCCGCACCTGGCTCGACAGCAAGGGGCTCACACGCACGGTCCTCGCCGACACCAGCGGACTCTCGCCCGCCACGGTCAGCACCACTGCCGAGATGGTGAAGCTCGGTGAACTACTGCTGGCCGACCCCGTCCTCGCGCCGATCGTCGCCCTGCCGTCCGCGGACATCCCGGGAGTGGGCGTGTTGCAGAACACCAACACCCTGCTCGGGCGCTCGGGCGTCGACGGGATCAAGACCGGCACGACGGACGAGGCAGGGGCGTGCCTTCTGTTCTCGCTCGACACGATGGTCGAGGGGCAACCGACGACGCTCGTGGGAGTCGTCACGGGCGCGCCGAGCCACCCGCAGCTCGCGACCGACGTCCAGGCCCTGATCCCGACGGTCGAGGCAGGCTTCCACAGCGTCGAGCTGGCCACAGCCGGTCAGGACCTCGGCGTGTACACGAGCGCGTGGGGCGAGAAGGCGATCGCCGAGACGAGCGAGGCCAGGTCGGTGCTGGTGTGGGGTGCGGTCTCGGCCTCGACGACCGTCGCGCTGAATCCGGCCACCACCCTGAGCGACGGCCAGAGCGTCGGCTCGGCGACGGTCGAGATCAACGGGACGGCGTACCAGCTGCCTCTCGTCGCCGAGGGCGGGATCGACGATCCGGGGTTCGGCTGGCGGGTGAGCCACCCGGCCGATCTCTTCCGTTAGGCGGTCTCGGAGGCGTCGTCGCCGTCGACCACGATGCGCACGCCCGCGGTCGCGATGTCGGCGGCGACCTCCTCGGGAGAGGCGTTGCCCGGCACGGGCGTGCCCGGAATGCTGGCGTCTGCTCCTGCTGCGGCCGCTTCTGCCGTGCGCCACGGCTGGGCGGACGGGCGCTTCGCCGTGATGAAGTCGCCCGAGGACTGGTGCCGCACGCGGCGGAGCACCCACGGCACGAGGTACTCGCGAGCCCACTGCAGATCCTCCGTGCGGGCCGCGCGCCACGTGCGCGCCGGCACGGGCTCCGGGGCGAGGGGGCGCAGGCCGTTCTCGACGTTGAGAGCCTCCAGCACCATCCGCGCCACCTCGTGGTGGCCGTGCGGATTGAGGTGCAGCCGGTCGGGCGCCCACATCCGGACGTCCTGGATCTCTTGGAGCGACCACTGATCGGCCACGATGCAGTCGTAGCGCTTCGCGAGAGCACGGAGGTTCTCGTTGTAGATCGCGACCTTGCCCCGGATGCGGTTGAAGACGGGGGAGAAGCCCACGTCGACGCCCGTGAAGAGCACGACGGTGGCTCCGTCGGAGCGCAGCCTCGCCAGGCCCGACTCGAAGCGTGCCGCGATGTCGTCAGGATCGGTGCCGGGTCGGATCACGTCGTTGCCTCCCGCCGAGATGGTGATGAGGTCGGGCCGGAGCTCGAGCGCCGGCCCGACCTGCTCGTCGACGATCTGCTGGAGGAGACGTCCCCGCACGGCGAGGTTCGCGTAGGCGAAGTCGTCGTTCTGCGACCCGAGAACCTCCGCGACCCGGTCCGCCCAGCCGCGGTGGCCACCGGGGCTCGAGGGCTCGGGATCCCCGATCCCCTCGGTGAACGAGTCGCCCAGGGCGACGTAGCGGGACCACGGATGACGCTGTTCGACCATTGCTCCATTGTGCTCCCGCGATCCTGTGCTCCCGCGATGCGAGCGCAGCGGAGGGGGACGCGGGGAAGACCGGACGCCCTCCGACACGCCGGGGCAGTCCGCGTGGGCCCGCGGAGCCCCGCCGCGTGTCGGGGGCCTCGGCTAGATTCGATCCACGTGAACAGTCCCTCGAGCTTCGGTCATCAGGTCGGCATCTCCGCTGCCGAGCACCTGTCTCCGTCGTTCCCGGGGCGGGCTCCGTGGGGCACCGCCGACAAGCTGCGGGCATGGCAGGCCGAGGCGCTTGAGGCCTACTTCCAGCACGAGCCGCGTGACTTCCTCGCCGCCGCGACACCGGGCGCCGGAAAGACGACGTTCGCGCTCCGCCTCGCCGCCGAGCTCCTGCACAACCGCACCGTCGACCGCCTCACGGTCGTCGCGCCCACCGAGCACCTCAAGCGACAGTGGGCCGAGGCCGCGCACCGGGTCGGGATCCGGCTCGACCCCACCTTCACGAACCGGATGGGTCGCCACGCTCGGCACTACCACGGCGTCGCGGTGACCTACGCGCAGGTCGCGGTGCGCGCCGAGCTGCACCGCGAGATGACGCTCTCGGGGCGCACGCTCGTGATCCTCGACGAGGTGCACCATGCGGGCGATGCGCTCAGCTGGGGCGACGCCGTGCGCGAGGCCTTCGAGCCCGCCACTCGGAGGCTCTCGCTCACCGGGACGCCGTTCCGCTCTGACACGTCGCCCATCCCCTTCGTCAGCTACGTGCCCGACGACGAGGGCATCCGCACCTCGCTCACCGACTACGCGTACGGCTACGGGCGGGCCCTCGCCGACGGTGTCGTTCGTCCCGTGCTCTTCATGGTCTACGCCGGTCAGATGCGGTGGAAGTCGAAGGCTGGCGACGAGATGGAGGCGCGTCTCGGTGAAGGAAACACGAAGGACATCACCGCCCAGGCGTGGCGGACCGCCCTCGATCCCCAGGGCGAGTGGATCCCCTCCGTGCTGCGGGCGGCCAACACGCGCTTGTCGGAGGTGCGGCGCGCAATCCCCGATGCAGGCGGCCTGGTCATCGCGACCGACCACTACAGCGCACGCGCCTACGCGTCGATGCTCCGCGAGATCAGCGGCGAGCCGGTGACGGTCGTCCTCTCGGATGAGAAGGAGGCGAGCGACCGCATCGAACAGTTCGCCCGGGACACCTCGCGCTGGATGGTCGCCGTCCGCATGGTGTCGGAAGGAGTCGACGTGCCGCGGCTCGCGGTGGGCGTGTACGCGACCTCGGCGTCCACTCCGCTGTTCTTCGCGCAGGCGATCGGCCGATTCGTGCGTGCCCGGAGGCGCGGCGAGACGGCCTCGGTGTTCCTCCCGAATGTGCCCGGCCTGCTCGCGCTGGCGAGCTCGATGGAGCTGCAGCGCGACCACGCCCTCGATCGCACGACCTCGGACGACGACGAGTACCCCGAGGCCGACCTGATGGCCGACGCCGAGCGCAGCGAGAAGGCCTCGTCGGAGCTGCTCGAGGACGGGCGTTTCGAGTCGCTCGGCTCCGCCGCGACCTTCGATCGGGTGCTGTACGAGGGCGCCGAGTTCGGTATGGAGGTGGAGGTCGAGAGCGAGGAGGAGCTCGACTTCATCGGCCTGCCGGGGCTGCTCGAACCGGATCAGGTGCGCGAGCTGCTGCAGCATCGTCAGCAGCGCCAGGCTAAGCGCGCCGGCGCGCGGGCCGGCGCGCCGGCGGCAGCGAAGAGCGAGATACCCGCTCCGCTGTATCGCACGCTCAAAGAGCAGCGCAGCCTCCTCAATTCGCTCGTCGGACTCTGGGCGCGCAACACCGGCGAGACCCACGGCCAGGTGCACACCGAGCTTCGACGGCTTTGCGGAGGCCCTGCCGTCGCCCAGGCGAGCGTCACCCAGCTGCAGGCGCGCATCGATCTGTTGCGGCGGCGGCTCGGCTCGCACTGACACGTGCTCTACCCGATGGACACGGCATGGCGCCAGCCCTGACGCCCCCCGCCGCCTCGACCGTACTGTTCGAGGGTGCCCCACTGGAACGTCCTGACCGCTGACGCGGTGTCGGGGCCGTCCGGACGGCGGCTCCGACCGCCGGTGGAGGTCGCCGGAGGAGGGAAGCGCGATGAGCGCTGACCGGTCGGGAACGCACGAGAGACGCTCGCTAAAATGGGCAGCCGGTCCGGCACGGAAGTGACGGACCATCACCCCCGACGTCGGGCATCCGCAGACCGCACGCCGGTCGGCCCAGGATCGCCCGCGACCGATCCCCTGAGGAGTCTCGTGGAGACCTGGCCCGGAACCGCCTACCCGTTGGGCGCGACCTTCGACGGAAGCGGCACCAACTTCGCCTTGTTCAGCGAGGTCGCCGAGCGCGTCGAGCTCTGCCTCTTCGATGAGCACGGCGCCGAGACACGCATCGAGATCCTGGAGTCCGACGCGTACGTGTGGCACTGCTATCTGCCGCAGGTGCAGCCGGGCCAGCGCTACGGATTCCGGATCCACGGACCCTACGATCCGGCTGCAGGGCATCGCTGCAACCCGAACAAGCTGCTCCTCGACCCCTACGCGAAGGCCGTCGCCGGCGAGATCGACTGGGATCAGTCGCTCTTCTCGTACACGTTCGGCGACCCGGACTCGACGAACGACGAGGACTCCGCTCCCCACATGATGATGGGCGTCGTCATCAACCCGTTCTTCGACTGGGCGGGTGACCGTCGCCCGCGCACGTCTTACGACAGCACGGTGATCTACGAGGCCCACGTGAAAGGTCTCACCAAGAGCCATCCCGACGTCCCGGAGGAGCTGCGAGGCACTTACGCAGGAGTCGCGCACCCCTCGGTCATCGCGCACCTCAAGCACCTGGGAATCACGGCCATCGAGCTCATGCCGGTGCACCAGTTCGTCAACGACTCGACCCTGATCGAGAAGGGCCTCTCGAACTACTGGGGCTACAACACGATCGGCTTCTTCGCTCCGCAGAACACCTACTCCTCGACGGGCGACCAGGGCCAGCAGGTCCAGGAGTTCAAGAGCATGGTCAAGGCGCTGCACGCCGCCGGCATCGAGGTCATCCTCGACGTCGTGTACAACCACACCGCGGAGGGCAACCACCTCGGACCCTCGCTGTCGTTCCGGGGCATCGACAACGAGGCCTACTACCGTCTCGTCGACGACGACAAGCGCTACTACATGGACTACACGGGGACGGGGAACACCCTCAACGTGCGTCACCCGCACGCGCTGCAGCTCATCATGGATTCGCTGCGCTATTGGGTGACCGAGATGCGTGTCGACGGATTCCGCTTCGACCTCGCCTCCGCGCTCGCCCGGGAGTTCTACGACGTCGACCGGCTCTCGACGTTCTTCGAGCTCGTGCAGCAGGACCCGGTGGTGTCCCAGGTCAAGCTCATCGCCGAGCCGTGGGACGTGGGCCCGGGCGGCTATCAGGTCGGCAACTTCCCGCCCCAGTGGACCGAGTGGAACGGCAAGTACCGCGACACGGTGCGCGACTTCTGGCGGGGCGAGCCGTCGACGCTGGGGGAGTTCGCCTCTCGACTCACCGGCTCGGCCGACCTCTACGCGCGCTCGGGGCGGCGACCCGTCGCCTCCATCAACTTCGTGACGGCGCACGACGGCTTCACGCTGCGCGACCTCGTGTCGTACAACGAGAAGCACAACGAGGCCAACGGTGAGGACGGCAAGGACGGCGAGTCGCACAACCGCTCGTGGAACCACGGTGTGGAGGGGCCGACGGACGATCCGAGGGTGCTCGGGCTCCGTGCGCGTCAACAGCGCAACTTCCTCGCGACGATGCTGATCTCGCAGGGCGTGCCCATGATCCTGCACGGGGACGAGCTCGGCCGCACCCAGAACGGCAACAACAACACGTATGCGCAGGACAGCGAGCTGACCTGGATCGACTGGGTCCACGCCGACCGGCCGCTGCTCGAGTTCACGGCCGCGCTGATCCGTCTGCGCGCCGAGCACCCGACCTTCCGCCGCATGCGCTTCTTCGACGGCCGTCCGGTGTTGCGCGGCACCGGTGAACCGCTGCCCGACATCGTCTGGTTCAAGGCCGACGGGACCGAGATGACCCCGTCGGACTGGGACTCTGGTCTTGGCCGATCGGTTGGCATCTACCTCAACGGCAACGGGATCCGTGAGCGCGATGCGCGCGGCCGACCGGTCGTCGACGATAGCTTTCTGCTGTATTTCAACGCCGACGACGTGGACGTGGAGTTCTCGATCCCGAGTGACGAGTACGCGATCCAGTGGAGCGTCCTCGTCGACACGGCCGGGGCAGAGGCGGATTCGATCCCCCGCCCGGCGGGTGCGATGCTCACCGTCCAGGCGAAGTCGCTGGTCATCCTGCAGGAGCACAGCGCCCCCGAACCCGAGGTCGACCACTCGGTCGCCGCCTCCCTCGCCTCGCTCGCCGCGACGTCGGCGATCCCGATCGTGACCTCGACCGGCCTGACCAGCCCTCATGCGGAGTCGACCGACTCCGCCACTTCGACAGGAGCCTGACGTGCGTCTGCCCGCTTCCACCTACCGACTCCAGATCCGATCCGGATTCGACCTCGATGAGGCGGCGCAGATCGCCGATTACGTGCGCGTGCTGGGCGCCGACTGGCTTTATCTCTCCCCCCTGTTGCGGGCCGAGCCCGGTTCTGACCACGGTTACGACGTCGTCGACCACTCGGAGATCGACCCGGAGCGCGGGGGAGCGTCCGGCCTCGCGAACGCCTCGCGTGCCGCACGTGCGCAGGGGCTCGGCGTCTTGATCGACATCGTCCCCAATCACATGGGCGTGGCGACCCCGCGCGAGAACTCCTGGTGGTGGGATCTCTTGAAGCACGGGCGCTCCTCGCGCTACGCCACGGCCTTCGACGTCGACTGGGCGGCGGGCGCCGGCAAGGTGCGCGTTCCTCTTCTCGGCGACGGTGCGAGCGAGGGAGACAGCGAGAGCGAGCTCGATGCGCTCGAGGTCGTCGGCGACGAGTTGCACTACTACGAGAATCGGCTGCCGATCGCGCCGGGCACGGTCGAGCCCGGCGACTCCGGGCGTGCGGTACACGCGCGCCAGAGCTACGAGCTGGTCAACTGGCGGCGGGCTGACGCTGAGCTCAACTACCGCCGGTTTTTCGCGGTGAACACTCTCGCGGCCATCGCCGTCGAGCGTCCGGAGGTGTTCGAGGCCTCGCATCGCGAGATCATCCGCTGGTTCACCGAGGGACTTGCGGACGGCCTTCGGGTCGACCACCCCGATGGGCTCGCCGATCCGGGTGGATACCTCGACGATCTGGCCCGCGCGATCGGGGGAGCCCCGGTCTGGGTCGAGAAGATCCTCGAGGGCGAGGAGACTCTTCCGCCGCATTGGGCGACCGTGGGCACCACGGGCTATGACGCCCTCGCCGACATCGACCGGATCCTCGTCGACCCGGATGCCCGCCCGGTGCTCGAGGGTTTGGACGCCGAGCTCGGTGGTGACGGGTCCCCGGTCGTGTGGGCCGACCTCATCCACGACACCAAGCGAGGGATCGCCGACGGCATCCTCCGCTCGGAGGTGCTGCGCCTGGCACGGCTGTTGCCGGAGATCGACGGTGCCGACGACGCCCTTGCCGAGCTGCTTGCGACGTTCCCCGTGTATCGCAGCTACCTCCCGTATGGCGCCGAGCACCTCGATCACGCGCGGGTCGACGCCGCGCGCCGACGCCCCGACATCGCCGCGACCATCGAGAAGGTGGCGGCGGCACTCGGGAAGACGGGGGCACCCGTGTCGGTCCGCTTCCAGCAGACCTCCGGCATGGTCATGGCGAAGGGCGTCGAAGATACCGCTTTTTACCGCTTTAGCCGTCTGACCTCGCTCAACGAGGTGGGTGCAGACCCGGACGAGTTCGCGATCGACCTGGCCGAGTTCCACCGGCGCCAGGCCGTGCGTCAGGCGTCGTTCCCCGCCTCTTTGACGACGCTGTCGACGCACGACACCAAGCGCGGCGAGGACACCCGCGCCCGTATCACCGCGCTGGCGGAGGAGCCGGAGGCGTGGGCTCGCACGCTGCGCGAGTTGCACGCGCTCGTCGGATTCGGCGACGGCCCGGTCGAGCACCTCCTCTGGGAGGCGATCGTCGGGACCTGGCCTGCGTCGCGCGAGCGGCTCCACGCGTACGCCGAGAAGGCCTCCCGCGAGGCCGGCAGCTCCACCCGCTGGACGGCTCCCGATGAGGCGTTCGAGGCTCGGATGCATGCCGCGGTCGACGCGGCCTTCGACCATCCGGAGGTGCGCCGCCTTGTGGAGGAGACGGTGGAGCGCGTGGCGGTCGCCGGTTGGTCGAACGGCCTCTCGGCGAAGATCGTGCAGCTCACGGCGCCGGGGATCCCCGACGTCTATCAGGGCAGTGAGCTGTGGGAGACCTCGCTCGTGGACCCCGACAACAGGCGTGAGGTCGACTTCGCCGAGCGCCGAGCGCTGCTGGAACGGATCGACGGAGGCTGGAGACCCGCCGTCGATGCGGAGGGGGCGGCGAAGCTGCTCGTGACCTCGCGGGCGCTTCGGCTGCGCCGCGACCGGCCGGAGCTGTTCACGCGCTACGCCGCGGTGTCCGCCCTCGGCGGGGCGGCCCGGCATGCCCTCGCGTTCGATCGCGGCGGTGCCCTGACGATCGCCACCCGACTGCCCGCTCGACTCGCCGAGGCGGGAGGCTGGGGCGACACCGCCGTCCTGCTGCCGGGACATCCGGTCGAGGACCTGCTCACAGGACAGGTCTTCGAGGGTGGAATGACTTCTCTCGCCGAGATCCTCGCCGACTACCCCGTGGCTCTGCTCGCCCCGGTCTCCTGACCGGACGACGCGCCGCTCCACCGACCCTTCCACCCCTCGCAGGAGACCGCCGTGACCCGTACGACTCCCTACCGCTATGCCCTTCCCGTCACCGGAGTCGAGCGCTTCGACGTCTGGGCGCCCGAGGCCGATGCCGTCGAGCTCGTCTGGGGGGGAGGCGCCTCCCTCGCGATGGGCCGTGCCGACGAGGACGGCTGGTGGCGGGCCCCGGAGGAGGCTCCGGTCGCGCCCGATGTCGACTACGGGTATCGGATCGATGGCAGGGGCCCGTTCCCCGATCCTCGTTCGCGTCGCCAGCCCGACGGTGTGCACGAGCTGTCGCGCACCTTCGACCCCTCGGAGCACGAGTGGGCGGATCGATCGTGGACGGGCCGTGAGCTCGCGGGTGCCGTGATCTACGAGCTGCACCTGGGCACCTTCACGCCCGAAGGGACACTCGACGCGGCCGCGGGGAAGCTGGAGCACCTGCGCTCGATCGGTGTCGACTTCGTCGAGCTGCTGCCGGTGAACGCGGTCAACGGCACGCACAACTGGGGGTATGACGGGGTGCTCTGGTATGCGGTCCACGAGCCGTACGGCGGGCCGGCGGCCTACCAGCGTTTCGTCGATGCCGCCCACCGGGCAGGTATCGGGGTCGTGCAGGACGTGGTGTACAACCACCTCGGGCCGAGCGGCAACTACTTGCCGGAGTACGGCCCGTACCTCACGAGCGAGAAGGCGAACACCTGGGGTAGCTCTCTCAACCTGGACGGGGCGGGCTCGGATGTCGTGCGGGGGTACATCATCGACAACGCGCTGATGTGGCTGCGCGACTACCACGTCGACGCTTTGCGGCTCGACGCCGTCCATGCGCTCTCGGACGTGCGTGCGGTACACGTGCTCGAGGAGATGGCGGCCGAGGTGGCTGTTCTCTCGGCGCATGTCGGCCGGCCGCTCACGCTGATCGCAGAGTCTGATCTGAACGATCCGCGCCTGATCACGCCGAGGGAGGCGGGCGGCTACGGTCTCGACGCGCAATGGAGCGACGACTTCCACCATGCGGTGCACGTCGCGTTGACCGGTGAGACCACGGGCTACTACGAGGATTTCGCCTCGCTCGGCGCTCTCGCGAAGGTGCTGACGCGGGGCTTCTTCCACGACGGCACGCTGTCGACCTTCCGCGGGCGTCACCACGGGCGTCCCGTCGATACCGAGCGGATGCCCACGTGGCGTCTGGTCGTGTGCAGCCAGAACCACGACCAGATCGGCAATCGCGCGATCGGCGACCGGCTCACGGCCACCCTCGACGAGGGGCGCCTCGCAATCGCTGCGACGCTGACCCTTCTGGGACCGTTCACCCCGATGCTGTTCATGGGAGAGGAATGGGCCGCGTCGACTCCGTGGCAGTTCTTCACCTCGCACCCTGAGAAGGATCTCGGGGAGGCGACGGCCAAGGGCCGCATCGAAGAGTTCGCGCGGATGGGGTGGGACCCGGACGTCGTGCCCGACCCGCAGGACCCAGAGACATTCCTCCGTTCACGTCTGGATTGGGCGGAGGCCCTGCAGGGGCGCCACGCCCGAATCCTGAGCCTGTACCGGGAGCTCGCTGCTGTGCGCCGGCGCTTCCCGGAGCTGACGGATCCGCGGTTCGGCTCGGTACGGGTCGAGTTCGACGAGGAGGGACGCTGGCTCACGCTCGGCCGGGGTCGCGTCACGATCGCGGTCAATGTGGGTTCCTCCTCTGTCCGGGTGCCGATTCCCCCGGTGACGGAGTCGCTGTTGGGAGCGGGCGAGTTCGCCGCGTGGCCCGGCGACACCGAGGCGGAGCTCGGCGGGTCGTCGCTGGTGATCACGCTCTCCACCTCCGTCTGATCGGTCGGGTCGCCCTCAGGCCGTGGTCTTGGCGTATTCCGTCGTGGCCACGATCCTGACTCCCTCGTCGTGCACGAGCAGCAGGGCGCGGAGCGGGATGGCCCGGCGGTGGCAGGCGGCCGCGAGGTGGCGGGAGAAGACCCGGTCCGTCTCTCCGAGGAAGGCGCGCCCTGGTCTCTCGAGGACGAAGGCGAGCGAGCCCACGTCACGGTGGGCGACTGCCTTCGCGAGTGTTGCGACGATGCGTTCGGTCTTCTCGGCGTCGGGATGCACCGGCAGCCCGTCTACCGGGTAGAGGATCGGGAGCTGATAGCCCTCTCGGTCGAGGAAGATCGGCCAGAGCGATCGTCGGTAGGCCGGCCCGATGAGGGAGGCGACCCGTTCGCGCAACTCGGCGTCGTCGAGGAGGGGGGTGTCGGTCAGTGCGGCGGGAGCCGTGGCGTCGAGGGGGATCATGGTCTCGCTCTCTGATGGTGCGGGAGGTCGGCGGTTGCCGGTCAGCGGAAGTTACGGGAGGTGGTGCGTGCGCCGATGGCGAGGGTTTCGAACCTGTCGGCGAGGAGATTGGTCACCCCCTCCTCCGATCGCTCGAGTACCCCCCTGATGAGGAGAGCGGGCGCCTCTCGGGCGATGCGGCGGTACCGGTTCCATACTCCGACAGAGCAGATGACGTTGAGGATGCCGTGCTCGTCTTCGAGGTTGAGAAAGGTCACTCCGCCGGCTGTGGAGGGACGTTGGCGGTGGATCACCACCCCTCCGACCTCGACCCGGGTTCCTGGAGGAACGATCGCGAGCTCTGCAGTCGAACACGTGCCTCGGTCGTGAAGCCGCTCGCGGAGGTGGCGGAGAGGATGGTCGTCGGGGGAGATCCCCGTGGCCCAGAAGTCGAAGATGACCCGCTCCTGGGGCGACAGGATCGGGAGCAGCGGAGGCTGCACCGCGACGGTCGAGCCGGCGAGGAACTCCTCGCGGTCGGCGGACGCGCTGCCCGCCTCCCAGAGGGCTTGGCGGCGGTCGAGGCCGAGGGAGTCGAATGCCCCTGCCGCGCCGAGCGCTTCGAGCTGAGTCGTGTTCGTCCCGGCCCGTCGTGAGAGATCGGCCATGCTCGCATAGGGACCTCCCCGCTCGCGCTCGGCGACGATGTGCTCGGCGAGCGCCGCGCCGATGCCCTTCACTCCGGCCAGACCGAGTCGGATCACGAAGCCGCTGTCTCGGCGGTGGTCGTCGGTGCTGAAGGGTTCGGAGCGGTCGAAGTCCCCGGTAGGGGCTTGGTCGGCGTGAAGGCACTCGTCATGTCCGTAGGGCGCCCCACCGGGACGTGGGGTGGGGTCCGTCTCGCGCCCCTCGAGGCAGGGGTGGGGGAGGGAGCGATTGACGTCCGGCGACTCGACCCGTACCCCGTGCCGTCGGGCATCGGCGACCAGGGTGTGCGGCGCGTAGAAGCCCATTGGTTGTGCACGCAGCAGCGCCGCGGTGAACGCGGCGGGATAGTGCAGCCGCAGCCAGGCGCTGGCATAGACGAGCATGGCGAAGCTGATGGCGTGGCTCTCGGTGAAGCCGAAGTTGGCGAAGGCCTGGATCCGCAGGTAGATGTCGTCCGCGACTTCTCCGGTGATGCCATTGCGCGCCATGCCCTCGTAGAGGCCTTCCCGCAACGTCTCGATCTTTTCGGTACCGCGCTTGGAGCCCATGGCGCGTCGCAAGAGATCGGCGTCCTCCGCGGTGCAGTCGCCGACGGCCGCCGCCACCTGCATGAGCTGCTCCTGGAAGAGCGGCACGCCGAGGGTGCGTTTGAGCGGAGTCACCAGCAGCGGATGCTGGTACGTGATCGGCTCTTGACCGAGCTTGCGGCGGATGTAGGGATGTACGGCACCGCCCTGAATCGGGCCGGGACGGATGAGGGCGACCTCGATCACCAGATCGTAGAGACGTCGAGGTTGCAAGCGCGGAAGGGTGCCCATCTGAGCTCGGCTCTCGACCTGGAACACCCCGATGGAGTCAGCACGGCACAGTTGGTCGTACACGCCTTTCTCCTCGCGCGGGATCGTCGAGAGGTCCCACTTCTCGCCGACGTGCTCGGCGACCAGGTCGAATGTGTACTGGAGTGCGGCGAGAATCCCGAGCCCGAGCAGATCGAACTTGACCAGGCCCATCCATGCGCAGTCGTCCTTGTCCCACTGCAGCACGGTCCGCCCTTCTTTTCGTGCGGGCTCGATAGGGCAGACCTCGCCCACGGGTCGGTCGGTGAGGACCATCCCTCCGGAGTGGATGCCGAGATGGCGAGGGGCGCCGAGCACACGCGTGGTCAGGGTGACGACGTCCTCGGGAATGTCGTGATCGGTGCTCTCCGTGATCGAGCCCCAGCGTTCGACCTGCTTCGACCAGCCGTCCTGCTGTCCCGGGCTGTATCCGAGTGCTTTGGCCATGTCGCGGACGGCGAACTTGGGCCGGTATGTGATCACGTTGGCGACCTGTGCCGCGTTCAGGCGGCCGTACTTGGCGTAGACGTACTGGATCACTTCTTCTCGTCGTTCGGAGTCGAAGTCGACGTCGATGTCCGGCTCTTCATCGCGAATGCTCGAGAGGAACCGTTCGAAGGGCAGCTCGTAGAAGATCGAGTCGACGGCGGTGATCCCCAGCACGTAGCAGACGGCCGAGTTCGCCGCCGAGCCCCGCCCCTGGCACAGGATCCCGTTGCGTTTGGCGAAGTGGACGATGTCGTGCACGATCAGGAAGTACCCGGGGAAGTCCTTCTCCTCGATCACCGCGAGCTCTTTGTCGAGGCGAGCGAGCACCTCGTCGTCGGCAAGAGGATATTTGGAGGGGACCGCTGCGCGGACGAGTTCGCGCAGCCAGCTCATCGAGGTGTGACCCGGAGGTACTTCCTGCTGGGGGAGACCGGGACGCACGCGGCCGAGTTCGAATGCGATCTCGTCAGCCACCCGGACGGTGTTCTCGACCGAGCCCGGATAGCGGACGAAGCGCTTTGCCATTTCGGCACCGGAGCGGAGGTGAGCGCCTGCGGAGGCGGGCAGCCAGCCGTCCATGTCGTCGAGACTGCGTCGCGCGCGAACCGCGGCGAGTGCGGTCTGCAGCGGGCGTTCCTCAGGTCGCGCGTAGTGGACGTTGCCGGTGGCGACCAGAGGGAGGCGGAGACGTCTGGCGATCCCCGCGAGCAAGTCGTTGTGCAGGGAGGCGAGCGGATCTCCGTGGTCGTAGAGCTCCACGAGGACGTTCTCTGCGCCGAACAGGCGCACGAGCTCGCGCACCTCGGCTTCGGCGGCGGACTCGCCCACCGTCGCGAGGGCTCGGCGTACGGCGCCTTTACGGCAGCCCGTCAGCACGATCCAGTGGCCGCCGGCGGTTCGAGCGAGCTCGTCGAGGTCGTAGCTCGGCTTGCCCTTCTCGGCGCCCGCGAGCTGTGCAGCGGTGATCGCCCTCGCAAGGCGGTGGTATCCCTCTTCGCGGCGGGCCAAGACCAGCAGGTGTGAGCCTTCGGGATCGGCGACGCCGTTCTGCGGTGCGCTCAGGCCCAGGGAGAGCTCTGCTCCGAAAGCGGTACGCACTCCCTGGTTGTGCGCGGCTTCCGCCATTCTGACGATTCCGTACAGACCGTCGTGGTCGGTGAGCGCGAGGGTGTCGATGCCGAGGCGTACCGCCTCCTCGACCAGTTGCTCGGGGCGACTTGCACCGTCGAGGAAGCTGAAGTGGGAGTGGGCATGGAGCTCTGCGTAGGGCACCGCTTGGTCGGGTGGTCGGACGTCTCCGTCCGGGATGTACGCCGGCCGCTTGTGCGACCATGCTGGGCTGTCGCCACCGTCGCCGCGGATGATCGAGCCGTCGGCCCGTCTGCCGCTGGAGAGGCGGCGCTCGAACTCCGACCAGGGAATCGGAGGGTTGTTCCAGCCCATGCGGGTCTCTTTCTCTCGTCGTGCGGTCGGTGTCTCGTGCAGTCCGGGGGCGAAGCCGTCCTTGAGAGGGCGCCGGTGGTCGTCAGTCGTAGCGCGCCTCGGCCGCCCACTCTCCGTCGAGGCAGAGCAGCAGCCAGCCGACTCCCGTGGAGTCGACCACCTGGAAACGGTCGTAGCGTGTCGCGGTGTGGGGATCCCACCACCGTTCGTCGATGGGCCACGGCCCGGCCCAGGCTGCTATGGGCTCGAGCCGGGACGAGGAGCCCTCTGACGTGAAAAAGGAGGGGATCGAGCTCAGAGAGCCCCGTTCGTCGACTGCGACGCGTTCTCCGTCCGGTCCTCGGACCAGGACAGAGGGGGGCTCGGCGAAGACGGTCGGCGGCAACGGAGGAGGCAGCGACCCCGGCCAGGGACGCGCACGAGGGCGGGAGTCGCCCGGTTCGCGGTCGCCCCACGGGATCAGCTGCTGGCGTTCCCGTAGCGCTCGGCCTCCGGCGATCGCTACCGTCACGACGCTCTCGTGACCGAGCATGCTCTGCACACGACTCACTCCATGATGGACGCGCTCTTCGGGTGCCGTGCCCCAAAGCCCCTCCTCGTGATGGCCGATCGCGTCCACCGTTTCGGGGATGACGGCGATCCGAGCGATCGGCGAGCGGAGGCCGGCGTCGATCGCCCCGCTGCCCTGGAGCTGCCAGCGCACACGGTCGAGGACGTCACCCGCCGTGAACCAGCGAGGGTGCAGCCAGCTCCGCGACGAGATATCTCCGCGGTCGCTCGCGACCTCGATACGAAGTGCTGTCACCACCAGCTGTGCGCGGGTGAGCCGGGCGACGAACTCCTCCGCGGAAACGCGGAAGGCGAAGGTCACCTGATCGATCCTGTCCAGGGGAGGCTCGAACTCGAGCGAACGGTCGAGTCGTTCCGGAGGCAGGCGGGGGATGACCGTCTCTGTCTCTCGCCCCGCCGCGAGGAGATGTGCCCGGGCTCCGTCGGGCCCGAATCGGGCGGCGACGTCTTCGCGGGGGAGCGCGGCGAGGGCGCCGAGGGTGCGCACGCCCAAGCGTCGGAGCAGGAACACGAGATCCTCTCCGCGGCCGGGAGGGCCGGAATGGGGGCCGACCGTCTCGGTCTCGAGAGTGTCGAGGGGGAGCGGTGCGAGGAAGCGGGCCGCCTCGCCAGAGGGGACCACCGAGAGGGGCGCTCCGGAGTGCTTGGCGGCGAGTTCGGAGGCGAACAGGCCGTCGGCGATCCCGATGCGCGCGTCTGCGACCCCTAGCTCGGCGAGGCGGCTCAGGATCGCTTCCGCGGCCGACTCCTCGCTGCCGTAATAGCGACGAGGCCCCCGCGCGCGAATCGCGCAAAGGCCTGGCCGGACCAGCTGGACGCCCGGTGTGATCTCTTCGAGTGTCTGGACGAAGGGCTCGAACGCCCGATGGTCGAGCACCGGGTCGTAGGGGAGGACCGTGAGACCGGTGCAGCGGGAGTGGGCTTCGCGGATCCGCATCCCCCGCCGCACACCCTCGGATCGAGCCGTGGGTGAGCAGGCGAACACCCTGCTCTTTTCGGTGAGGGCCAGCGGTGCTTGATCGTCGAGTCCTAGCTCGGTGGCGGCGGCGAGGACAGGCCAGTCGGGGCACCACACGAGAATGGTCCGGCGTAGTTCGGACGTGCTCGTCATCTCAGACCGCCCGCTCATGCAGAGGGGTGCGCTGGTCGAAGGCGTCGAAGGCCCCGTCGCCGCTCGGCAGGGTGATGCGGGCGGTTCGGGCCCGGGTGCCGGAGCGGCCGACGACGTCGATGAGAGCCTCCCTGGTGCGCAGGTAGCCGTGGCCGGCCCCGAGCCCCTCCCAGCGACTGCTGCGGATGCTGAGCCTGGCCTCGGCCTGTGGCCAGTCGCCCAAGACGATCAGAGCAGCCCCGCGCTGACGCAGCCGCGCACCCAGTCGCGAGACGTCGGCCGGTGAGACCGAGGAGGGAGGACGGGTGAGCACGACTGTCAGCACATCGACCAGTGCGGCGGTGACGGTGAGCCAGTGCTCGGCGGGTGCCGGCACGAGGACGAGGCGTCCGAGATCGATCCCCCACTCTGCTGCGGCCTCGGCTCCGAAATCGGGCACCCCCACCACGGCGCACCATGACCCCTGGGAGGAGGGGCCGGCGAGCAGACCCATCGCGAGGCTCATCGACCCCGTGACCGCATAGGCTGCGCCCTGCTTGAGGGTTCCGCCCGGGAGAACTGAGGCAAGAGCAGGCAGTGTGGCGAGGCTTCTGGTCTCGAGGGTGCTCGCCTGCATGCCACGGATGCGCGATTGCAGCTCCTTCACCGCCGAGAGCTGCCGTAGCAGGGGCTCTGTGGCCGCGATCGTCTCGGCCGAGACTGAGGGGGAGGAGGGGCTCATCTGCCCATATTCGAACATGTGTTCGAGTATGTCAATCACCGCCGACAGTGCCGAGGGCGCCGGCCAGGAAGGCGCCACATCGTGCCTCGACGGCCCCTGTGGAGGAGCTTCCAGCCCTTCGTCAAACCGTGTCACCGCTGTCGTCGGCACCCTCGCACGTCGCTCCGACATCCCCGTCGTCGCGGCGGACGACCTCGGTCCCGGCTCTACCATGGGAGCCATGCCCGACGCTCTGCCCCACGCCGCCTCGTCCCCTCTCGACGCGGTCGAGTCATCGAGGAGGCGGACCCTCGTGGTCAAGATGGGCTCGAGCTCGGTCACCAAGCAGTCCGGCCCGGACCCCGTGCTGCTCGCGAATGCCCTCGAAAGCGCCTTCGCCGCACGCGGCCTCGGCTGGGACGTGGTCCTGGTCTCCTCCGGAGCCGTCTCCTCCGGACGCGCCCTCTTCGCGCGCTCGCAGGAGGCACCGATCAGTCCTCGCCTGGCCGCAGCCGTCGGACAGACCGTTCTGATGGGCTTCTACCGATCGGTTGCCGAGCTCTCGGGTGCGCTCGTCGCGCAGATCCTGATCGGCGAATCCGATCTTGCCTCGCCCCGCCAGATGTCGCACGTCGCCGAGGCGATGCGTCACGCCCTCGACGCCTGCGTCGTGCCGATCGTCAACGGCAACGACACCATCGACTCCGCAGGCTCTGACAACGACGGAGTCGCCGGCGCTCTCGCGATGCTTCTCGGGGCCGACCTGCTCCTCCTGCTCACCGACGTTCCCGGCGTGTTCGCCGGCAGCATCGCCGAGGGCGTCCATGTGGAGGAGTTGAGCATCGCCGAGCTGCGCGGCATCGGAGTGCAGAAGGGAGGGACCGGGCGAGGAGGTATCCGCTCCAAGTTGCGCGCTGCGGAGCTCGCGGCGCACAACGGAGTCTCGACCAGGATCGCGGGCGCACGTACCCCCGATGTGATCCTGGGCGCGATCGACGGTCCCGGACCGGGCACTCTCATCCCCGCGGTGCATGCCCATCCCGCGGTCGAGCAGCGCTGGATCTCGGGGGTCGCGACCGCTCGTGGTCGTGTCGAGATCAATCTCGAGGCCGAGCGGAGCATCATGGCCGGCTCGAGCCTGTTCGCCTCGGGAATCAAGCGCGTCTCGGGGGACTTCGTCGGCGGCGACGTCATCGAGGTGCGCGCGCTGAGTGGTGAGCTCTTGGCGCGTGGCGTCTCTCGCGTCTCGTCGCGTCTGCTGACTTTGGTCAGGGCTCTGCGCGTCGACGAGATCGCGCGGGTGTTCGTCGCCGTTCTGGCGCACGCGGCGACCCCTGCCTCCGCGTCCTCACCTGATCCGGGCGAGCGCCCTCAGCTCACGCGGGCGCTCGACTCCGCGCGCAGTCTGTCGGTCGAGCACTCTCGTGCCGTCGCCATGGAGATCGTCGGGCTCTTTCCCGGCGAGAGCATCTCTGCCCTCCTCGGTCAGGGTGCGGAGGCGGAGGGGCTCGTCGCGCGATACACCCGCCTCGTGCGCACCCTGGCGATTATCGAGAACGAGCAGCTCGCCGTCTTTCTCGCCTGACGATCGAGCGCGCCAATTGCTGGCGCATATCGCGCCACCGCGTCATCGATCCGAGGGGCGACTGTCTCCTGTGTGATGGCGCCGATCCCGGGCGCCCCGATGGAACGGATCATCATGAGCATCTCCGCCTTCACGGCAGACGACCAGTTCGACAACCGCAGGTCGGTCGAGAGTTTTGAATGCGAGCGGCTCGCTCGTCGGCTCGCTCTTCTCGAGGAGTCGATCGCAGAAGGAGAGCGAGCCCTCCACGGCCGCATCGACGCCCAGACCGGGGAGCTGCTTCCCGGTGCGTGCGGCGGCCACCGTGAGCAACTGCTGAGCAATCTCGCGACCGAGCGCGCTCTCGCGGAGCAGATCAGGCGCTGTATCGCAGAGCGCTGATCGGGCCGGCGCGGCACGATGGAGAGATCATCGCCATCACCGTCGCCGGTTCGGCTCAGCACTTCCACCCCGCGGAGCGGGGCATGGTCTCGCGTCGAGATCCGTCGCGAGTCGCCTTCGCGTGTGCAGGCACTCGCGGAGGTGACGTCGTTGCACGCGTGGGCGCGCGATCAGGCGCATGCCGAGCAAGCGTCCGGAGCGGCGACCTGGTGGTCTGCCGACCAGGGTTCGGTCTCGACTGTCCGCCGTACCGAAGGATTCCGACGTCACGCAGGTCTTCCACGTTCCCGAGGTGTCGAGCTTCGGGGCCGAACGTGTCCACTGGCACTGTTGCGGCAGCGATTACTCGTTCTTCGAAGCGGAGCGGCCGATGAAGTGTACGGCGCGGATCTCGTCGGCTTTCTCGCGCGCTTCGAAGTGGCGGACGACGAAGGCACTCGCGATGAAGGCGTAGCCAACACCGGACGCGATCGACGCGATGATGGGCAGCACGAAGAGTAGGTTCGCGATGGTTGGAGACCCGCTGCTCTGGTATGGACCAATGAAGAACGGCAGCACATCGATGAATACGATGCGGACGACGACGGCGCCCACTCCGATCCAGAACATGGCGGTTGAAGACAGCTTCGGAATCACATTTCCCCCGTTCGTCTCAACCATCTTCACGCATCGAGCTCACGGCCTCGGTATCCGCCGACTTCGAGGCGCTCTGACGCGGCAGGCGTCTCCGCGATCGAGACCCGCTCATCGGCGCGAGTGGCCACTCGACGGCTCTCGACGACCCTGCCGTGAATGACGCATGGCTCGGTGGGAGCGCAGATCGTGGACCCCGGGAAGCAGCGGTTCAGGCCCTCCACTCGAAGGGATCGCCCGGCTTTGCGGTGAGCCAGCGGTGGCGAGACGGGTCTTCCGCCGACGTTGACCGCCGCTTCCGTCAGCGCTCGTTAACGAGAGATTCCCCGCCTCTCCCAGAGGAGAGACGGGGGAACCGTCGGTGTCCGAGGGGGGACTTGAACCCCCACGCCCTATACGGGCACTAGCACCTCAAGCTAGCGCGTCTGCCATTTCCGCCACCCGGACGAGTGTTTTTGCGGCCGACGTTTCCGTGGCCGAAGAAGACATTAGCACGGTTCGGGAGGCCCCCGCGCCACCGTGCAACGGTGCCGCCCGAGCACAACGTCAGCCAGGTCGCTTCCTCGCGCACGATCGTCGATGACGACGCGTCTTAGCTGACGTTGTGCGGTGCTCCGGCCGGCACACGTCTCCCCGGTAGCGTTGCTGGCATGTCCGACAGCATCGAGAACCTCGACGAGACCGCGCTGATCGCTCGCGATCTCATCCGCTTCGACACGAGCAATTACGGCGACGGGCGGGCCGAGCCCGAGCGAGAGGCCGCCGAGTACGTCGCCGCCAAGCTGCGCGATCTGGGCCTCGAGCCCGAGCTGATCGACTCCGACCCCGGACGCACGAGTGTCGTGGCGCGGGTAGCGGGGGAGGATCGCGACCGTGGCGCCCTGGTCGTACACGGCCACCTCGACGTGGTGCCCGCCATTGCCGACAACTGGAGCGTCGATCCGTTCGGCGGGGTGATCAAGGACGGCATGCTCTGGGGCCGCGGCGCCGTTGACATGAAGAACATGGACGCGATGATTCTCGCGTCGCTCGGCGACATCCTCCGGGAGGGCCGGCGTCCGTCCCGAGACTTGGTCGTCGCCTTCTTCGCCGACGAGGAAGCAGGGGGAGTGCGCGGCTCCGCGCATCTGGTCTCGACACGGCCCGAACTCTTCGCCGGCGCCACCGAGGCGATCAGCGAGGTCGGCGGCTACTCCATCGACCTGGGCGGAAAGCGCGCCTACCTCGTGCAGACGGGCGAGAAGGCGCTGATGTGGCTGACGCTGCGCGCCCACGGCACCGCCGGGCACGGTTCCCAGATCAACAGCGAGAACGCCGTGACCCGGCTTGCGGAGGCCATCGCGCGCATCGGCAGCGAGGAGTGGCCCACGCGTCTCACCGACACCACGCGCGAGCTGCTCGGCGAGGTCGCCCGCATCCTCGGCCACGACCCCCAGCGCAGTACCCCGGAGGAGCTCGCGCTCGCCACCGGTACCGCCTCGCGCTTCATCGCGGCCACGCTGCGCACGACCGCCAACCCCTCGATGCTCTCCGCCGGTTACAAGGCCAACGTCATCCCCGACACGGCCGAGGCCACGATCGATGTCCGGGTGCTTCCGGGGGAGGAGGACGCGGTGCTCGCCCGACTGCGCGTGCTCGCGGGCGAGAACGTCGAGATCCTCGTGCAGCATCGCGACATCGGTCTCGAAGTGCCCTTCGCCGGTCCTCTGGTCGAGAGCATGGCCGCCTCCCTGCGCCGCTTCGATCCGGACGCAGAGGTGCTTCCGTACCTTCTCTCCGGTGGCACCGACAACAAGGCACTCTCGACGCTCGGGATCACGGGATACGGCTTCGCGCCCCTCCAGTTGCCGGGCTCGCTCGACTTCCCGGCGCTGTTCCACGGGGTCGACGAGCGGGTTCCCCTGGACGCACTAGTGTTTGGCAGGAAGGTCCTGACCGATCTGCTTCTGCGATCGTAGGTCCTGCTCTCACCCCGACCGTTCTGCTGGCCGACGACGCCCCAGCCCTCCTCGAAAGTGACGCATGGGCCTGCTCGACGCGTTGATCCTGGGATTAGTCCAGGGTCTGACCGAATTCCTCCCCGTCTCCTCCAGCGCCCATCTGCGGATCGTCAGCGAACTCCTCCCCGGGCTCGATGGCCGCGACACGGGAGCCGCGTTCACCGCTATCACGCAACTGGGCACCGAGACCGCGGTCATCATTTATTTTTGGCGCGACATCGTGAAGATCGTCTCCCACTGGGCGCGTTCGCTCGTGGGCCGCGTCCCCCGCACGGACGCCAACGCGCGGATGGGCTGGCTGATCATCATCGGCAGCCTTCCGATCATCGTGCTCGGCCTGCTCTTCCAGGACGCGATCGAGACGACGCTGCGCTCGCTGTGGGTGGTCGCGACGACTTTGATCGTGTTCGGCATCCTGCTCGGTGTGGCAGATGCGATCGGCGCCAAGAAGCGCCGTCTGCGCGACCTGAACGTGCGTGACGGCCTGATCTTCGGAGGCGCGCAGGCGCTCGCGCTCGTCCCCGGCGTCTCGCGTTCGGGTGGCACCATCACTGCGGGCCTGCTGATGGGATACGAGCGCAAGGCTGCGGCGCGGTACTCGTTCCTCCTCGCGATCCCTGCGGTCTTCGGCAGCGGTCTCTACCAGCTGTACAAGAGCCTCGCCGATCCGGAGGTCCTGCCCAACCAGATCCAGGTCGGCGGCCTCGAGACGCTGGTCGCCACGGTCGTCGCCTTCGTCGTCGGCTTCGTGGTCATCGCGTTCTTCATGGGATACATTTCGCGCCGCAGCTTCCTGCCGTTCGTGATCTACCGGATCGTCCTCGGCGTCGCCCTCATGATCGCGCTGTCCCTCGGCATCATCGCCGCCTAGATGCGGGCCTGGAACTCTCCCGACGTCCCGCGGCTGCCGGGACGCGGAGCCGTGCCGTGCGTCCATGACACCGCCTCCGCGGGTCGCGTCGAGCTCTCGGCCGATGACGGTGTCGCCCGTCTCTACGTCTGCGGCATCACTCCCTACGACGCGACCCACCTCGGCCATGCCTCGACCTATCTTGCGTTCGACACCGTGCAGCGGCTCTGGCTCGATGCCGGCTACTCGGTCGACTATGCGCAGAATGTCACCGACGTCGACGATCCGCTGCTCGAGCGCGCCACGGCGACGGGAGTCGACTGGCGCGTCCTCGCGGAGGAACAGGTCGAGCTCTTCCGCGGCGACATGACCGCGTTGCGGATTCTGCCTCCCCGGCATTACGTCGCCGTCTCAGAGGCTATCGCTCCGATCGCGGACGCGGTCGCCCGGCTCGAGCGCGAGGGTGTCGCCTATCGCGTGCCCGCTCCCGAGGCCCTCGGGGAGGCACCCGCCGACCTCTACTACGACATCGCGGCGGGCGAGAACGAGAGCTGGCACCTCGGCAGCGAGAGCGGTCTCGACGCGGCGTCGATGGCCGAGCTCTTCGCCCAGCGCGGCGGCGATCCTGAGCGACCCGGCAAACGCGATCCGCTCGATCCGCTCCTCTGGCGTGCCGAACGCCGCGGTGAGCCAGCCTGGGAGTCCCCGGTCGGGCGCGGTCGTCCCGGTTGGCACATCGAGTGCTCGGTGATCGCGCTCAAGCGCTTGGGTGGCCTGTTCACTCTCCAGGGCGGAGGCAGCGATCTGGTCTTCCCGCACCACGAGTTCAGCGCGGCGCACGCGTCCTCTCTCTCGGGGCGCCCGCTGGCCCGCGCCTACGCGCACGCGGGCATGGTCGCCTACGAGGGCGAGAAGATGAGCAAATCACTCGGCAACCTGGTGCTCGTCTCGCGCCTGCGCGAAGGGGGCGTCGATCCACGCGCGATCCGTCTCGCGCTCCTCGCCCACCACTACCGCTCTGACTGGGAGTGGCTGCCGGCCGACTTGCCCACCGCCCAGGCTCGGCTTGCGGCGTGGGAGGCGTCTGTGCACACCCGCGGGTCCCGGTCCGCTGTCGACGTGTTGGCGGGGGTGCGCTCGGTCCTCGCCGACGACCTCGACACGCCCGCTGCGCTCGTCGAGCTCGATCGCGCTGCCGAAGAGGGGGTGGACGATCCTGCCCTGTTCTCCGACCTCGTCGACGCGCTCCTGGGGATCCGTCTCCGCCTGGCATGATCCGGCCGGGTGAGCCCGGTCCGCTGCCGCGTGGCAGGCGGTCGGAGGGCTCGCTCGCCGGCGCAGAGGCTCTCGCGGATCAGCTCCGCCAGGGCTCCTCGCCCGAGCGTCCGTCCCCGCGACGGCGGAGATAGCGCTCGAATTCCTGGGCGATCGCCTCGCCGCTCGCCTCGGGCGAGTCGACCGTGTCGCGCGCCTGCTCGAGCTGGGCGATGTACGCCGCCATCTCGTCGTCGTCGGCGGCGAGCGCATCGATGCCGCGCTCCCACTCTTCGGCCTCCTCGACGAGATCACCGCGGGGGATGGCCAGACCGACGATCTCCTCGAGCTTCTCGAGCAACGCCAGCATCGCTTTGGGCGAGGGTGCGTTGTGCACGTAGTGCGGCACGGAGGCCCAGATCGACACCGCCGGGATCCCGACTTTCGCCGCGGCTTCGCCGATCACACTGAGGATGCCGACCGGCCCTTCGTAGCTGGATCGCTCGAGCTCGAACTGGCTGCGCAGCTCCGCGTTCTCGCTCGAGGCGAAGATCGAGATCGGTCGGGTGTGCGGCACGTCGGCGAGCATCGCCCCGAGGAAGACGACCGCGGAGATGTCTATCGCGAGCATGGCATCGACGACCTCGGCCGCGAAGCTCTTCCAGCTGCGCGAGGGCTCGGTGCCGATCATCACATAGAGGGCGCTCTCGGCGTCCACGGAGGTGTCGGCGGGGCCGAACATCTGGGTGCCGGGCCAGGAGAGGCTCCGGCGCCCGTCCTCTCCGATCGAGAGCATCGGCCGGGTGTACTGGAAGTCGTAGTACTGCTCGGCGTCGACTGCGAAGAGAGGCATGAAGTCGCCGTCGTCCTTGACCAGCCGGACGGCTCCGCTCGCCGCGTCACCGGCGTCGTTCCAGCCCTCGAAGGCCACGAGCAGGACGTTCCCCTTGATCACGTTCATAGACAGGGTCTCCGCGTTCGGTTCGATGGCCCGGGCGCGCAGCTGCGCCTACCCGTCGTTCCAGGATAGGACCCGCCTCCGGCACGCCCACGCCCGGCGACCTCTTCGGCCGGGGCGAACCGCGCCCCCTCCTCACCGCCGCGCCCGCTCGCGGCCCTGCCGGTACCATGGTCGCTCGTGACTTCTCCGACTCCCTCCCGGCCGGTGCCGACGATCCAGGATGCAGGCCTCCCCGACGCCGTGCTCTGGGACATGGACGGCACGCTGGTCGACACGGAGCCGTACTGGATGGCGTCCGAGCATGCGCTCGTCTCCTCGTACGGCGGAGTGTGGACGCACGAGGATGCGATGAGCCTGGTCGGCTCGGCCCTCCCCGCCGCGGCGAGGATCCTGCAGAGGAAGGGCGTCGACCTCCCTGTCGAAGCGATCATCGACCGGATGTCCGACGAGGTCGTCGCTCAGCTCAAGGTCAGCATTCCCTGGCGACCCGGCGCACTCGAGCTGCTCTCCTCGGTGCGCGACGCGGGCGTCCCTCAGGCCCTCGTCACGATGTCGATCGGCCGGATGGCCTCCGCCGTGGTCTCGCTCCTCCCGTTCCCCGCCTTCAGCGCGATCGTCAGCGGAGACCAGGTCGAGAAGGGCAAGCCGGACCCGGAGGCGTACCTCTTCGCCGCGCGCGCTCTCGGCGTCGACATCGCGGCGTGCGTCGCCATCGAGGACTCGCACACGGGGCTCGCCTCGGCCCTCGCCTCCGGCGCCGCCGTGATCGGGGTGCCGCACCAGCTCGCCCTCGAGGAGGACGCTCCCTATTCCCTGTGGCCCACCCTCGCGGGTCGCACCGTCGCGGACCTCGCGGCGGTCTCCTCCCACCACCGCGGCTCCGGCCCGGCCCCGACCGAGACGGAGGCCCGCCGATGACCGGTGAGGCACTGCAGCATTCCGGACCCTTCCGCGCGGGCGACCGCGTCCAGCTGACGGGACCTAAGGGGCGGATGAACACCGTCACGCTCGTTCCCGGCGCGGTGTTCCACACCCATCGCGGCGGCATCGAGCACGACGCCGTGATCGGCCTCCCCGACGGCTCGGTCGTCAGCAACACGGTCGGAGTCGAGCACCTCGCGCTCCGGCCGCTGCTCGCCGACTTCGTGATGTCGATGCCGAGGGGTGCCGCGATTGTGTACCCGAAGGACGCGGCGCAGATCCTCGCTCAAGCCGACGTGTTCCCTGGCGCTCGCGTGGTCGAGGCCGGCGTGGGCTCCGGTGCCCTCTCGTTGTGGCTCCTGCGAGCGATCGGCCCGGGCGGGCGCCTCTCGTCGTTCGAGCGTCGGGAGGAGTTCGCCGACGTCGCTCGCGCCAATATCGAGACCTTCCTCGGCTACACCCCCGACAACTGGAGCGTCACGGTCGGCGACCTGGTGGAGGCCCTGCCCGAAACGGTGCCGCCAGGAGAGGCCGACCGCGTCGTTCTCGACATGCTCGCTCCGTGGGAGTGCCTCGATGTCGCCGCCGAGGCGCTGACTCCCGGCGGCGTGCTGCTTTGCTACGTCGCGACCGTCACCCAGCTGTCGCGCGTGGCCGAGGCGATTCGCGCCTCCGGTCTCTTCACCAACCCCGCCTCGAACGAGACGATGGTGCGCGGCTGGCACGTCGAGGGCCTTGCCGTGCGACCCGATCACAGAATGATCGGGCACACCGGGTTTCTCATCACGGCGCGTCGCCTCGCTCCGGGGGCGGTGCTCCCGGAGCTCAAGCGCCGACCGTCCAAGAGTGACTTCAGTGATGAGGACGTCGAGGCGTGGACGCCCGGTGCACTGGGGGAGCGCGCCGTCAGCCCCAAGAGCCTCCGCAAGCGAGTCCGGGAGTCGGCCACGAGCGCGGAGCTCTCGCGGGCTCGAGGTTTCGGGGAGGCCGACGCTGACCCGAGCGGTGGCGGGCAGCCCGACGGCCGCGCCGACGGCATCCTCTAAGCTGTTCCCGGCCTGCGAGACGACGCATTCGCCTCGCAGTCAGCCCTCCTTCCCACCACGTCGAAACGAGTCCTCGTGCGCAAGACCGCCGCGCTCATCGCCAGCATCGGCATCCTCGCCGCTCTCACCGGATGCTCCGCCTCTCCCTCGGCCGCGGGGTGCGATGCACCGTACGGCTCGGGCGACTCGTCGGCGGCGGTCGCCGCGACCGGCGACTTCGGCGCCACACCGGACGTGACCGTGCCGAGCCCGCTTCACGCCGATGTGACGCAGGTCAGCACGCTGATCGAGGGCTCGGGCGATCCGATCGTCAAGGGCCAGCTCGTCACCATCGACTACACGCTCGTGAACGGCGCGGACGGCAGCGTGCTCGAGACCTCGAAGTACGACGGCGCGAGCACCGCCCGTTTCGGCGCCGGCGGCACCGGACTCGTCGGTCTCAACCAGGGCCTGCTCTGTTCGAAGGTCGGCTCGCGGGTCGCCATCGCGATCGCGCCCGCAGACGGATTCGGTCAGGCCTCCGCCCAGCTGGGAATCTCGGCCGACGACACGCTCGTGCTCGTGGCCGACATCGAGAAGGCGTCGCTCGCGCGGGCGAACGGAGCCGACCAGCCCGTCCCGAACGGTTTCCCCACGGTCACGCTCGACGCCGATGGACGTCCCGGCCTCGCGAAGCCCTCAGGCGACGCACCGACGGACCTTCAGATCGCTCAGCTCAAGAAGGGCGAGGGCGACGTCGTCGCCGAGGGCGACCAGGTCGTCGTGGCCTACACCGGCTGGCTCTGGAAGGACGGCACGGTGTTCGACTCCAGCTGGGACAAGGGTGCTCCTGCCGTCTTCGTCGCCGCCGACGGCTCGGCGACCCAGGGCGGAGTGATCCCCGGCTTCGCGAAGGCCCTCATCGGCCAGCCGGTCGGCTCGCAGGTCATCGCGATCATCCCGCCCGGCCAGGGATACGGCGACACCGCGCAGGCCAAGATCCCCGCCGGCTCGACGCTGGTGTTCGTCGCCGACGTCCTCGGGAAGGCCTGATCCCCGGCCCTAGACTGAAGGTCGTGCCTGCCGACGCCCCGTCCTCAAGCCGTGTTCCGGCCGAGGAGCGTCTGTTCAGCCTGGTGCTCGCGCTCGTCGCGGCCGAGAGCGGCCTCACGAAGTCCGAGGTGCTCTCGACCGTGCAGGGCTACCGCCAGCGCGTGGACCGTGGAGATCGGGTCGCGCTGGAGCGTCAGTTCGAGCGCGACAAAGACGATCTGCGCGAGCTCGGAATCCCCATCGAGACGGTCGACGCTCCCGGGGATCCGGGCAACACCCAGACGACGCGTTACCGGATCGCCAAGCGGAGCTACGACCTCCCGGCCGACATCGTGTTCGATCAGGACGAGCTGGCGCTGCTCCGTCTTGCCGGCGCGGTGTGGCGTGAGGGCACGCTCTCTGCGGAGTCGCGGCGCGCGCTCATCAAGCTGCGCTCGATCGGGGTCGACTCGGTCGATCCCGTCATCGGCATCAGCCCGTCCCTGCGGGTGCGGGAGGCGTCCTTCGAGCCGTTGAGTTCCGCTCTCGACCGCGCTCAGGTCGTGCGCTTCCCGTATCTCAAGCCGGGAGGCGAGCAGCCCCGGGTGCGGACCGTGCAGCCACGCGCGCTGGTGAATCATCAGGGTCGCTGGCATCTGCACGGCTGGGACGAGGGCGCGGAGGCGACCCGCACCTTCCTCCTCTCGCGGATCGTGGGACCCGTCACCACCCTCGGCCGCGTCGTGACCCCGCCGGAGGGCGATCACGCCGCGATCGCGCTGGCTCAGCTCGACGAGATCCTCCGCCGCAGCTCGGCTCTCGTGCGGGTCGCTCCGGATTCCGATGCCGCCCTCCGTCTCGGCGGTCGGGCTGAGGCCGCGGGCGAGGGAGCAGGGATCCTGCGACTGCACTTCACCGACGCGGACATCCTCGCCGATGAGCTCGCCGGGTATGGCCCCGAGGTCCGCGTCGTCGAGCCCGAGGCTCTCCGGGAGCGCGTGCTCGAGCGCCTGCGACGCACGCTCCTCGATCACGCAGGCGCCCGTGGCTAGGCCGCGTTCGCTCCAGGCGCGCGATCGCCTCGCCGTCCTCCTTTCCCTCGTGCCGTACCTTCTCGACCGAGGGCGTGTCAGCGTGCGCGAGGTCGCCGAGCACTTCGAGATCGCCGAAGAGGAGGTGCGCCGCGCTGTGCGCCTCATCGCCGTCTCGGGAATCCCCGGGGAGACCGCGCAGTACCAGGCGAACGACCTGTTCGACATCGGCTGGGACGACTTCGAGGAGAACGATCACATCGTCTTGACCCAGCAGGTCGCCATCGACGATTCGCCGCGCTTCTCGGCGCGGGAGGCGGCGGCGCTGATCGCCGGGATGCAGTACCTCGCCGCCCTCCCCGAGAATCAGGGCAACGACCGTATCGCCTCGCTGATGGGCAAGCTCTCGCGGGGAGCCTCCTCCGCGCCGAGCGCGATGGCCGTCGCGCGTGGAGTTGGCAACGACGCCACTCTGGCGCTCCTGCGCGCCGCGATGACCGCCGGCACACAGCTCACGTTCGACTATCGCAATGCCCGCGGGGAGACGGAGGCACGGCTCGTCGATCCCTTCCTTCTCGAGTCCGTCGACCGCGACTGGTACCTCCGCGGCTGGGACCACCTCCGTGAGGGAGTGCGCACGTTCAGGGTCGACCGCATGCGCTCGGTCGTCGACACGGGTACGCCGATTGTCCGCCGGCGCAACGAGGTCACCCTCTCCGACCGCCTCTTCGAGGCGTCCGAGTCCGATCTCGTCGTCGATCTCCTGGTTGCGGCGAGCGCCGTGGTGCTGCTGGGCGATTACGCGGCGGATGCCGAGTACCCGCCTGTTCCCGCCTCCGAGCGACATCGGGGCGTTCTGGTCCGTGTGCGCGTGGCCCACCTCGAGGGATTGACGCGTCTCGTCGCGTCGCTCTCGGGCCTCGTGACAGTGGTCTCCCCGGAGGAGGCGCGCGCGGCGGTCGCGCACTGGGCCGCGGATGCTCTGGGCGCGAACGAGCAGGAGGCATCGTGACCTGGTGGTCCTGGATCCTGATCTGGCTGGTGCTAGCACTGTGTGCGCTCGCCGTGCTGGTGCTGTTTGTGCTGTCCTACTGGCGCAAGGCGCGCGCGCTCCTCAGGCAGCTCGATGAGCTTGCCTCCCGGCTCGAGGGCGTCGCCCCGGAGGCGTCGCCGCCGGTCGAGTCCCGTCCGGCGTCGTCGCTGTTCGCCGACCGCGACGGGGTGCGACGCGCTCGGGAGGACCGACGCGACGCCCGGCGCGACAAGATCGAGCTTCGACGGTCCGCTCGGATCGAACGGGGTAAGCTCCTCGTACACCGCAACCGACAAGTGAAGTGAGTCTGCAATGTTCGCTGGCCTCCAGGGGTGGCACCTCCTCATCATCCTCGCCGTGATCCTCCTTCTCTTCGGTGCGCCCAAGCTCCCGCAGCTGGCCCGCAGTGTCGGGCAGTCGATGCGCATCTTCAAGAGCGAGGTCAAGACCATGAAAGACGAGGACGGTACGGAGCGCCGCGACGTCAGTGACGTCTCTGGCCCGAGTTCGGCCACGGGGACGACCTCCGGCACGGGCTCGACGACCGGCACGACCACGCCGCCCGAGTCTCCGATCAAGTAATGACCTCCGTGGCAGCGAAGAAGCCACGGACGAGGCGGTCGAAGAAGAACCCCGAGGGGCGTATGTCGCTCGGCGCTCACCTCGTCGAGCTTCGCAATAGGCTCTTCATCTCGGCCATCGCCATCGCGGTCGCGTGCGTCGCCGGATGGTTCCTCTCGGACTGGGTGTTCGAGGCGCTCAAGGCGCCGATCCAGGTCGTGGCGACGACCCAGAACAAAGAGGCCATCCTCAACTTCGACACGATCACGGGAGCCTTCGACCTCAAGTTGCAGATCGCCATGACGATCGGCGTGGTGATCGCCAGCCCGGTGTGGCTCTATCAGATCTGGGCCTTCCTCGTCCCCGGGCTCACCGGCAAAGAGATCCGGTACGGCCTGGGCTTCATCCTCACGGCGATCCCGCTGTTCTTCGCAGGGTGCGCATCGGGGTGGTTCATCTTTCCCCATATCGTCGAGCTGTTGACCAGCTTCACGGGTGAGCAGGCGGCGAGCTTCCTCAACGCCAAGATGTACTACGACTTCGTGCTCAAGCTGGTGCTGGTCGTGGGCGTCGCGTTCGTGCTGCCGGTGTTCCTCGTGCTGCTCAACTTCGTGGGCATGCTGCCCGGCATGCTGATCCTCAAGTCGTGGCGCGTGGCGATCATGGTCATCGTCCTGTTCACGGCCATCGCGACTCCGGCCGCCGACCCGATCTCGATGTTCCTTCTCGCGATCCCGATCACAGCCCTCTACTTCGCGGCCTGCGGGATCGCCATCCTGCACGATCGGCGTGTCGCCAAGCGCCAGGTCGTGTTCGACGGCGGCCCCTCCGATCTGCCCGCGTGACCGATCCGACGCCTGCCGAGCGCTTCGCCGCGTTCCGGACTCGGCAGGGCCATGCGAGGGTCGAGTCGTTCCGCTCGACTCTCGCCTTCGACCTCGATCCCTTCCAGTACGAGGCCTGCACGGCGCTTGACTCGGGCCGTAGCGTCCTCGTGGCGGCACCCACCGGTGCGGGCAAGACTGCCGTCGCGGAGTTCGCGATCCATCTCGCCATGCAGGATCCGACAGCGAAGGTCTTTTACACGACGCCGATGAAGGCTCTGAGCAATCAGAAGTTCCAGGAGTTCGTCGACGACTACGGGGCGTCCGAGGTCGGGCTGCTCACCGGAGACTCCAACGTCAATGCGCGCGCCCGGATCGTCGTCATGACGACCGAGGTCCTGCGCAACATGCTCTACGCCGACTCCGATCTCCTCCGCGATCTCGCCTACGTCGTCATGGACGAGGTGCACTACCTCGCCGATCGCTTCCGCGGAGCCGTGTGGGAGGAGGTCATCATCCATCTCCCTCAGCGGGTGCGGCTCGTCTCGCTCAGCGCGACGGTGTCGAACGCCGAGGAGTTCGGCGACTGGCTGCAGACCGTCCGCGGCGAGACCGACGTGATCGTCTCGGAGGAGCGGCCGGTGCCACTCGATCAGCACGTGCTGGTCGGGGGCAAGCTCATCGACCTCTTCGACTCTTCGGGCCGGGCCGCGACGAACCGGGTGAACCCCGAGCTGGCGCGCCTGGCACAGGGGGGCTCCCGAGTCGAGCGCGGCGGACGAGGAGGCCGTGGCGGCCGTGCGGGTCGCAGCAGGTTCCCGGAGGCGCGTGGCGACGAGCTCGTCCTGCGGTCCGAGGTCGTCGACATCCTCCGGGGCAAGAACCTGCTCCCCGCGATCTTCTTCGTCTTCAGCCGCGCGGGCTGCGATCAGGCCGTTCGGCAGGTGCTGCGCTCGGGCGTCCGGCTGACGGAGCGGCACGAACGCGACGAGATCCGTGCGATCGTCGAAGAGCGGTGCCGCACGATTCGCGACGAGGACCTTGCCGTCCTCGGCTACTGGGAATGGCTCGACGGCCTCCAGCGCGGAGTCGCGGCGCACCACGCCGGAATGCTCCCGGCGTTCAAGGAGGTCGTCGAGGAGCTCTTCCTGCGTCGCCTCGTCCGTGTCGTCTTCGCGACCGAGACGCTCGCGCTCGGCATCAACATGCCCGCCCGCACGGTGGTGCTCGAGAAGCTCGAGAAGTTCAACGGCGAGGCTCGAGTGCCGATCACGCCGGGGGAGTACACGCAGCTGACCGGGCGCGCCGGTCGTCGCGGGATCGACGTCGAGGGTCATGCCGTGATCCAGTGGCGCGGAGGCATGGACCCGCAGGCGGTCGCCTCCCTCGCCTCCCGTCGCACCTATCCCCTCAACTCGAGCTTCCGCCCGAGCTATAACATGTCGGCGAACCTCATCGAACAGTTCGGCCGGAGCCGCACGCGCGAGATCCTGGAGTCCTCGTTCGCACAGTTCCAGGCCGACCGCTCCGTCGTCGACCTCGCGCGGAGGGTTCGTCAGCAGGAGGAGTCGCTCGAGGGCTACGTCGCGGCGATGCAGTGCCACCTCGGCGACTTCGAGCAGTACGCAGCCATCCGCCGCGAGATCGGCGAGCTCGAACGCCGCGGTGCGGTGCGAGGGGACTCGGCCTCCCACGCCGAGCGTGAGAAGCGCCAGGCTCAGCTCACGCACCTCCGACGTCGGATGAAGGCGCATCCCTGTCATGCCTGTTCCGATCGCGAGCAGCACGCCCGCTGGGCCGAGCGCTGGTGGAAGCTCCGCCGCGAGACCGACGAGATCGAACGGCAGATCCGCTCCCGCACCGGAGCCGTCGCGCGGGTCTTCGATCGGATCACGGAGGTACTGCTCGAGCTGGGCTACTTCCGCCGCGACGACACCGGCGAGCTCTCCCTCACCCCGAATGGACGCACCCTGCGTCGTATCTACGGAGAGCGCGACCTGCTCGTCGCCGAGTGCCTCCGCAAGCAGGCCTGGACCGAGCTCGACCCCGCCGGGCTCGCGGCGATGGCATGCTGCCTCGTCTTCGAACCGCGGCGAGAGGAGGGGACCCTCGGCGAGAAGTTCCTGCCGCGTGGGCACTTCCCCGAGGCCCTCGAGAAGACCCAGCTGCTCTGGGCTCGGCTCGACGATGTCGAACGCGGTCACCGCCTCCCGGGCAGCAGTCCGATTTCGACGAGCCTCGCCCTCTCGATGAACATGTGGGCAAAGGGCATGCCGCTCGATGCCGTGCTGCGAGAGTCCGACATGGCGGCCGGCGACTTCGTCCGCTGGGCGAAGCAGACCATCGACCTCCTCGACCAGCTGTCGGTCGTCGCCGACGGCAAGGTCGGCAGATCCGCCCGGACGGCCCTCGACCTCGTCCGTCGCGGCATCGTCGCCTACTCGACCGTCGCATGAGGCCGCTGCTCGCCCCGCCCCCTAGGCGGATCCTCCCGCTGTGGGTCGCGCTCCCGCTCGCCGCGGCGGGCGGCGCCGCCCTCGACCACGGATTTCCTGCCCTCGACGTCTGGCCGTTCGCGATCGTCGGGGTCGCCGCGATCCTCCTCGCCCTCGCGGGCAGGGGGTATTGGAGCGGGGTGCTCGTCGGGCTCGTCGGTGGCGGCGTCTTCTGGGGGCTGCACATCTCGTGGCTGACGCTCTATCTGGGTCCCGTCCCGTGGGCGGCCCTCGCCGGTCTGCAGGCGATCTTCTTCGCCCTGTCGGCCGGGCTCATGGCGGTGATCTCGACGCGGGGTTACCGCGTGTGGCTCGGCCCCCTCGGACGGATCGTCGGGATTCCCGCCCTGCTCGCGGCCCTGTGGATCGGGCGCGAGACGATCACGAACGTGTGGCCGTACGGCGGCTTCGCGTGGGGGAGGCTCGCGCTCTCGCAGTCCACTGGCCCGCTTGCGGGGCTCGCGGCCTGGATAGGCTTCGCTGGGCTCGGCTTCGTCGTCGCCTTTCTGGGGGCGGTACTCGCCCAGGCCGTGCGGGAGGTCTCGGTCCCCGTGACCGCCCGCGTCACAGCGGTGGCGGGCTTCGCGATCGTCGCCTTGGTCTTCCCCGCCTGGCCTGCCCCGACCGAGGGCACGACCCGCATAGCGGCGGTACAGGGCGACTCCGACGCGGGGCTCTTCTCACGCAGCTACAAGGGGCAGATTCTCGAGGACCACACCTCGGCGACCCTTCCGATCCTCGACCAGCGCGTGGACATGGTCGTCTGGCCCGAGAACGGCGTCGACATCGATCCCACGCGCAATGCGCAGTCGGCGGCGGTGCTCGACTACCTCAGCCGGACGATGGACGCGCCGTTCATCGTCGGCACGATCACGAATCCCTCTCAGGACGTCTTCTACAACAGCTCTCTGCTCTGGAAGGCGGGGGAGGGGGCGACGCAGATCTACGACAAGGTGCACCCGGTACCGTTCGCGGAGTACATGCCCGATCGCGCGTTCTGGCGAGCGCTCGCGCCCGACCTCGTCGATCTCGTGAGCCGGGACTACTCGATCGGCACCCGCCCGAACGTCTTCGACGTCGACGGCGTCCTGGCCGGGATCGCAATCTGTTTCGACATCTCCGATGACGCGCTGACGAACCGGATGATCGACGGGGGCGCGCAGGTCATCCTGGGGCAGACGAACAACGCCGACTTCGGTCGCACCGACGAGAGCGTGCAGCAGCTCGCCATCGCGCGCCTCCGTGCCATCGAGACGGGTCGCAGTGTGGTCAACATCTCGACGGTGGGGACGAGCGCGATCATCGGCCCTAATGGGTCGACGATCGACTCCCTGACATGGTTTGAGCCGGGTGCCATGGTGGACGAGGTTCCCCTCTCTTCCACCACGACCCCGGCTCTGGTGTGGGCTCGAGACCTCGGCTGGTACTTCCTCGCCGTCGGCCTCATCGGCGCGGTCTCGTTCGTCCTGAGGACGCGTGAGCACCGACGCCGTTCCCGCTGAGCGGCGTCAAGCGCCGATCTTGTGCTCGCCGCGGCGAGCCCGCAGATAGGCGAGCCGCTCCTCGAGCAGCTCCTCCAGCTCTGCGCGCGTCCGGCGCTCGAGCAGCATGTCCCAGTGTGTGCGGGGTGCTTTCTGCTCGCCCTTGTCCACGACGACCGGCTTCGAGTCCACCATCAACGTGGCCTCGTGGCCGCACGAGCGGCACTCCCAGGTCTCCGGCGCCTCCGCCTCGGCCGAGAACACCATGTCGGTGTCATGGCCGCAGTTGGAGCAGTGGTACTCGTAGGTTGATCGCGGGGAGAAGATGACGCCTTCTTCGCTCTGCAGGCTCTGGGATCCGAGCCGCATTCCTCGCAAGCTTCGATCTGCCATTGTGTGGTCTCCTCTCGCTGTGCTTCCCCAGTGTCAACGTCGTAGCTGGGGGTGGTCTTCCTGTCTCCGCGTTTGCCAGAGAATCCTCAGGTCGGAGGCGTATTCGGTCTTGCCCGACTGTGCTCGTTCCGGAAGGCATCGATCTCCGTTCGCGCGAGATCGCTGCGGTCGGTCACAATCCCGTCGACGCCGCGTCGGAGCAGGAGAGCCATCCTCTCCGGCTCGTTCACGGTCCAGATGTGGACCTCGCGACCGCCGGCGCGCAATAGCAAGAGCGGGCGTGGTTCGGTGGTCGAGAGCCCGAGGGCTCGCTCCGGGACCTGCAGTGCGTCGATTCCTCGGAGGGCGGCGCGGACGATCAGAGGCAGCCCAGCGTGGGCGGCGAGGAGAGCGACCACGAAGCGAGCGGCTGACGCGGACGTCGCCGCGCCGGGCACCCGCCTGAGCGTCGCGGTACGGCGCCTCTCGGAGAAGGATGTGAGCAGCACCCGGTCCTGGGCGCCGGCATCGTTCACGGCCGCGGCGACGGGGAGGATCGCGGCGTTCGCCTTCACGTCGATAGTGATGAGCGCGTCGGGCAAGAGACGCAGGGCGTCGGCGAGTGCGAGGAGCGACTCGCCGCCGGGCAGCTCGAGGGAAGCGAGCTCCTCCCATCGCTCGTCCGCGACGACGTGGCGCCGTCCAGCTGAGTCGATCACTTCGGCGTCATGCACAAGCACCGCCACTCCGTCGAGGGAGGCGCGGGCGTCGGTCTCGAGGATGTCGGCGCCGGCGGCCAAAGCGCGACGGAACGCTCCCAGGGTGTTGCCGGGCCCAGCCGGATCGAGCCCGCGATGGGCGATCACGCGGGGAGTCGCTCCCCGGAGGAAGGGGACTCGCTCGGTGGGCGTCATCGCGGGCTCGGAGCAGAGAGAGGGGCGCGACTCAGGCGGGCGGGGGAGTGGGTGTGCTCTGAGGCGGCGCGGCCGGGCGACCGAAGGCGTTGCCGACTCCCTTGAGCGCCTCGGTGAGCTCGGTCGGCACCAGCCAGACCTTGTTGGCGCTGCCCTCGGCGATCTTGGGCAGGGTCTGCAGGTACTGGTACGCGAGGAGCCCGCTGTCGGGACGTCCTTCGTGGATGGCGTGGAAGACGGTCGTGATGGCCTTCGCCTCACCCTCGGCCCGGAGGACCGCGGCCTTGGCTTGACCCTCCGCGGCGAGAATGGCGGCCTGACGTTGCCCCTCGGCGTTGAGGATCTGCGACTGCTTGGTGCCCTCGGCGGTCAGGATCACCGCGCGGCGGTCGCGCTCGGCGCGCATCTGCTTCTCCATCGAATCTTGGATCGAGAGCGGCGGGTCGATTGCCTTGAGCTCGACACGACCGACACGGATGCCCCACTTGCCCGTCGCCTCGTCGAGGACGATGCGCAGCTGACCGTTGATGTTGTCGCGGGAGGTGAGCGCCTCTTCGAGGTTGAGGCCTCCGACGACGTTACGGAGCGTCGTGGTGGTCAGCTGCTCGACCGCACCCAGGTAGTTGGCGATCTCGTAGGTCGCGGCTCGCGCATCCGTCACCTGGAAGTAGACGACCGTGTCGATCGAGACGACGAGGTTGTCCTCGGTGATGACGGGTTGCGGGGGAAAGGATACGACCTGTTCGCGAAGGTCGATCAGGGGGCGGACCCGATCGACGAACGGCACCACCAGGTTGAGGCCGGGGAGGAGGGTCTTGTGGTATTTGCCGAGGCGTTCGACGACTCCCGCGGTCGCCTGCGGGATGATGCGGATCGCTCGAAAGAGCACGACCAGCACGAAGAGGACGATGACGGCGACGACGACGAGCGTCACGAAGGTGGAGGCGGTCACGGAGTGCTCCTTTCGGCGGGGACGACGACCGCGGTCGCGCCCTCGATGGCGGTGACGACGACACGCTCGCCGACTCCGAGTGTGCGGCTCTCGACGAGAGGGGACAGGCGGGCGGTCCACGTCTCTCCGTTGGCGAGCTTGACCTGACTTGCGCCGCTGCCGCCTAGTACCACGCTGCCGCTCAGACCGAGGAGCGCCTCGGCGCCCGTCGGCGTGGGATCGCCTCCGCGTTTGAGCAGCCGCAGCAGGGGAGGGCGCACGGCGAAGAGGAGCAGGGCTGAGAGGACCGCAGCCACGATCACCTGGACGCCGAACGGAGTTCCGAACAGCCCTGCGGCCAGCCCGCCGACACTGCCGACCGCGAGCATGAGGAAGGTGAAGTCGAGGGTGAGCATCTCGACGACGACGAAGACGAGGATGAGCGCAATCCAGAGGATCCACGCGTAGTCAAGGACAGTGTCCATGTCGATGCTCCTTCCCTGCGGCGAGCATCACAACTTTATCAAGGCCCGCCGCGAGCGCGCTGGGAGACGGTCTTGTAGGCTCGGCAGTCGGGCTGTGGCCCTGTTCTCGTGCCCGATCCGGCCTGAGCCGGTCTCCTGGAGGATCTCCTCGTGTCCAACCCCCTCGCACCCGGCTCGCTCGACGGCAAGCGGATCCTCGTCACCGGTTCCTCTCGCGGCATCGGCGCCGACACCGTCCGCTACTTCGCAGAGGCGGGCGCACGCGTCGTCGTGAACTACCGCTCGAAGGCGCCCCGAGCCGACAAGCTCGTCGCGCAGATCATCGAGGCGGGAGGCGCGGCGATCGCCGTCGGCGCCGATCTGAGCGATCCGGGGTCGCGCGCGGCACTCTTCTCGCGCATCGAGAATGAGTACGGGGGGCTCGACGTCCTCGTGCTGAACGCCTCCGGCGGCATGGAGAGCAACAGGGGGGAGGACTACGCGATGGTGCTGAACCGCGACTCCCAGGTGGCCACGCTGGAGGCGGCGCTTCCGCTTCTCGGCGAAGGGTCGCGGGTGGTCTTCGTCACGAGCCACCAGGCGCATTTCATCCGCACCACCCCGACTATGCCCGAGTACGAGCCGGTGGCCCTCTCGAAGCGCGCGGGCGAGGACGCATTGCGGGCGCGGATCGGCGAGCTTGCCGAGCGCGGTGTCGAGTTCGTGGTGGTCTCGGGAGACATGATCGAGGGCACCATCACCGCGACCCTCCTCGAGCGCTCGAACCCCGGAGCGATCAGCTCGCGCCGCGAGTCGGCCGGTCGGCTCTACAACGTGGGCGAGTTCGCCGCCGAGGTTGCGCTGGCTGCTGTCGATCCGATCCCGGACGACAACACGAGACTCGTGGGAGACGTCTCCGACTTCGGCTGAAGGCTGCGCGACGGACAGGCCGCGCGCGCCCCATCAGGAATAACCGATAATGCACATTATGTCAGTTCGTGTGAGTGTTGTCGCGACAGCTGCACCATGCTCGCCACCGGACCTCGCCCACAGCACGGCGACGTGATCGGCGCTGACCCCGCGTGTGGGAGGCAAGCGGACGGATTGTTCTGGTCGGCTCCAGCGCCGCGGGACTGGAGGACGACATCGCAACGATCACCGATCGGTATCGCGTCCACGTCCTGCCCGAAGGAGGCAGCACATCATGACCCCGGACATCATTGTCGTGAACGGCGGGTCAAGCTCCGGCAAGACTTCGATTGCCAAGAGCCTGCAGGAGATGTTGCCCGAACCGTACCTGAGCATCTCCATCGACGCCCTGGTGGATGCTTTACCGCCTCACCTCGACGGGGCCGATGACGGCGTCTCGTACGGCGATGACGGCGCCGTAGAACTCGGCGGCGGGTTCCGCCGGCTCGAAGCGGCGTGGATGGCAGGCGTCGTCGCGATGGCTCGTACCGGGGCGCGGATCATTCTGGACGACGTGTTCCTGGACGGGTCGGAGTCGCAGGAGCGATTGCGCGATCATCTCGATGGACTCGACATCGTCTGGGTCGGCGTCCGGTGTGCTCCGGACATCGCAACGGAGAGGGAGCGGGCGCGCGGAGATCGGTTGCTCGGAATGGCTGCGCACCAGGCCGAGTCCGTCCACCGGCGAGTCGTGTACGACATCGAGGTCGACTCCGGCCGGGACTCGGCGGCGATCTGCGCCGGTCGGATCGCCGAATGGGTCGACGCGGTGCCTCTGCGTCCCGGAGCGGAGTCATGAGCGCCCAGGAACTGACAAAGTCGTCGTGAACGCGCGGGGACACCGCTCGATCTGGTTCGCGGACCGTCCGAGTCCTCCGGGACGGTTCGACGAGGGAACTTTCGGTCGCGAAGATGAGTGCGCCGCGCGCGGGGCGGATCGGCCTGCGGGTGACCTTCGGCATCCGGCGAGGGTGTCGACGTCACACCCGGACACTGAACCGCTCACGCCGCCAGCGTCGAACGAATTCGCGCCATCGCGTCATCGCTGTCGCGGTGAGCGGTCTCTCCCCCATGCCCGTATTGTTCTGCGTCTCCCGAACGCGCGATCCCCTAGCCACCGTGCACATCACGGACGCCCCGTCTGTTGCGGCCGGTTCCCCCGTCTCCACTCCCCCTCCCTTCCCGACCTCTGTCGAAACTCCTCCCGCCGTCGAGCGCCGTCCCCCTCGGCCGCGCGCCGCGCGCCTCCGCCTTCCCCGGTTCGTTCCGATGACACGCGGTCGACGCGGCGGCCTGCGCCTCGACGTTCTCGCGGTCGCCGTCGCGGCGCTCGTCAACGAGCGCTACCTCGATCCGCGCTTCACCCTCGGCGAGCTCTCGAAGGAGCTGCGGGTCGCCCTGTTCGTGCTCCGGCGTCGGTTCACGCGCTTCTATGGGCTCACGCTCGACGAACACCTCGCGCTGCGCCGCATCGAGCTCGCGACGCTGCTCATGGAGTCGTCTCCGTACCGGCTGGGCGGCCTCGAGCTCGTGGCTCGCCGCTCCGGCTATCCCGGCGTCGGTGCCCTCGATCGCGACTTCCTCCGCTACCGCCGTGTTCCCGTGCTCGCGGCGTGGCTCCGGATGGCGTCGAGTCGATCCGCCTCCCCCGGCGAGTCCCAAGGCGATGCCCTCCTCCTCGCCGGTCGCGGCACCTGACTCCTGCCGAACGTCGCGGGCATGGAGCCGCGATACAGTGCCGAGATGCGCTGCGTCGAATCCTGCCCCCGATGACCGTCATCCGCTTCGTCGCCATCGGAGACTCCTTCACGGAAGGCGTCGGCGACGAGTGGCCCGATGGCTCGCCCCGGGGTTGGGCCGACCGCACCGCCCAGGGATGGGCCGATGCGCTCGGAGGGCCGGTCGAGTACGCGAACCTCGCGATCCGCGGACGCCTGATCGCTCCGATCGTGGACGAGCAGCTCGAGGCCGCCCTCGCGCTACGCCCGACCCATCTGTCGTTCAACGGAGGCGGCAACGACATGCTCCGCCCACGCGCGGACATCGCGCGGATCGCCGACGTGTACGCGGACGTCCTCGGCCGCTGCGACGCCGAGGGCGTGACGCTCATCGCGCTCGCGGGCGCCGATCCGTCGCCGCGCCTACCGCTCGGCGGGATGATCCGCGGCCGAGGCGATGCCCTGACCGACGCCGTTCTCCGACGGCTCGCGGGACGCGACGACGTGGTGGTGGCCGACAACTGGAACGACCCCGGCTTCGCCGATCCGTCCCTCTGGTCGGAGGATCGCCTGCACCTCGGCCCGCGCGGCCATCGACGGGTCACCGAGCGTGTCCTGACCTCCCTCGGCCTGACTCCCCCGCCGGACGACGAGCCGGCCGCCGAGCCCGTCGCGCCCGGGGGCTCCGCCGCGTACTACCGGCGGCACGTCGCACCGTGGGTACGGCGGAGGCTCACGGGAACCTCCTCGGGAGACGGTCGGCTCGCCAAGCATCCGACCTTCATCACCGTCGGGCCGCGCAGCTGACGGGATCGATCAGCGCCAGCCGTAGCGTGCGGCGACCGTCCGGGCCACGATCTCGAACCGCGACCGCTCGAGCGCCGATCCCTCGCGTCGCATCCCGGCCGGATGCACGCGGAACACCCGCTCCGGGTCGATGAAGCTCGCGCGACCCTCGGGGTCCCACGCACCGGTTCCGACGGCCAGGTAGCCGTCGTGCTCCTTCGAGCTGAGCCGTACCGCGAGCACGGTCCCCGCCTTCTCGACCGCGAGAACCAGGACGGGGCGGTCCTTGCCGCGGCCGTCGTCCTCTTCGTACGGGACCCAGGTCCAGACGATCTCGCCGGGATCGGGGTCGCCGTCGGGAGTAGGCGCGTAGCCGACCTGCACGCCGCGCAGCCGCGTCGGATCGACCTCGACGGTCCGCCCGACTCCGCTCGCCCCGGGAGTCGGAGCCGTCGTCGTCAGGTAGGGACGCCGGGCGTGCGGCGCGGCATCGGCGCGCGGTGCACTCGCGCGGCCCAGCAGCCGGAGGAACAGGGAGAGGACCGAGCGCGAGGAGGGCACCCCGGAACCCTAGCTCGGATGCTCGCTGTCGCGCGTCCGACGACGCGAACGACGACGGGGTGCCTGCTCCGAAGAGCAGACACCCCGTCGAGCGGGTAGCGCTAGCGCTCAGTCCGCCAGGACGTAGCCCGACTCGCCGTGGATCGCGGTGTCGATTCCCGCGATCTCGTCTTCGTTCTTGACGCGGAATCCCATCGTCTTCTGGATGACCCAGCCGATGAGGAGCGTCATGAGGAAGGAGTAGATCAGCACGGCGAAGGCCGCAACGGCCTGCTTTCCGAGCTGGTCGAAGCCGAAGCCGAAGAGCAGTCCGACGTTGTTCCCGAAGAAGCCGATGTAGAGCGTTCCGATCAGACCACCGACGAGGTGCACGCCCACGACGTCGAGCGAGTCGTCGAAGCCGAGCTTGTACTTCAGGTCGATCGCCAGAGCGCAGATGGCGCCGGTGACGATACCGAGCACGATCGCCCAGAAGGGGGTGAGGATGTTACAGGCGGGGGTGATAGCGACCAGGCCGGCCACGGCTCCGGAGGCGGCACCGACCGAGGTGGGCTTGCCGTCCTTGATCTTCTCGACCAGGAGCCAGCCGAGCACACCGGCCGCGGGGGCGGCGATGGTGTTGAGGAAGGCGACGGCCGCGATCCCGTCGGCGGCGAGCTCGGAGCCGGCGTTGAACCCGAACCAGCCGAACCACAGGAGGCCCGCACCGAGGAGGACGAACGGCGGGTTGTGCGGCTGGTGGGCGCCCTTGGTGAAGTTGACGCGCTTGCCGAGGACCAGAGCCAGGGCGAGGGCCGCGGCTCCAGCGTTGATGTGGACCGCCGTTCCGCCGGCGAAGTCGTTGGCGCCGATGTTGTAGGCGATCCAGCCGCCGTCGCTGACCTTGCCGTCTGTGACGGTGAAGTTGAACACCCACGAGGCGACCGGGAAGTAGACCAGGGTGGCCCAGACGCCGGCGAAGACCATCCAGGCGCCGAACTTGGCGCGGTCGGCGATCGCTCCCGAGATCAGCGCGACCGTGATGATCGCGAACGTGGCCTGGAAGCTCGCGAAGGCGAGGGTCGGGTAGGCGGCGGTGATGTCGCCTCCCGTGGCCTCGTCGAACGCGGCCTGGAGCCCGAGCTGGCTGAGGTCGATCCCGAGGAACCCGTCGATGCCGACGAAGTCGCCGACTCCCGCGTTGGAGAACGTGATCGCGTAGCCGTAGAGCACCCACAGCACGCCGATGAGCCCCATCGCGCCGAAGCTGAGCATCATCATGCTGATGACACTCTTGGCACGGACCAGTCCGCCATAGAAGAAGGCGAGCCCGGGGGTCATGAGCAGAACCAGCGCTGCCGCCAGGAGCAGGAACGCGGTATTGCCTTGATCCATCTGTTGAACCTCTCGTGATTGAGCAGAGAAAAGCCCGATGCGGGAGCACGCAGGAGCGCATCCCAGACACGAAGGTGTCGGGTCACCTCGGGTAGGGCACAGTCTCTCGGTAGGACGTTTCGGTCCGAGCGGCGCGAGGTTTCGAGCATGTTACGGGTGGGGCCGCCAGGTAAACAGCGCGTTACGACCGGCTGGCGAACCGCACCGCGCGACCTCTGGGGTCGCCGGGAAACCCGACGGACTCGCCGCCGCGCGACGAACCCGCGCCGGAAAGAGGGGCCTCAGGCGAACGGCGTCATCGAGGTCAGCGCGATCAGGCGCGACATCGACCGGAGGTACTTCTTCCGGTAGCCGCCATCGAGCATGCCGCCGCCGAACACCTCGTCGAGCGGGGTGCCGGAAGAGAGCACCGGGATCTGCGCGTCGTACACGCGGTCGATGAAGGCCACGAGCCGCAGCGCATCGGTCTGGTCGGTGAGCGCCGACACGTCGCGGAGGACGATGGCGTCGAGTCCGTCGATCACCTTGATGTACCGGGACGGATGCACCGTGCCGAGGTGGTGGACCGCGTCGAGGAACGTGTCATCGGTGACGGTGGCTCCGGCCGGGGCATGCTGGAGTGTTTCGTCGATCACGCCGTCGGTCCGCACGACGGCGTGGCCCTCGATGTCGCGCCGGCGGTAGTCGGTGCCGTCGATGCGCATGGTGCGGAAGTGCTCGGACATCGACTGGATCTCGCGGAGGAAGTCGGCTGCAGCGAAGCGCCCCTCCCCCAGCGCGTTGGGCGGGGTATTCGACGTCGCGGCGATGCGGGTGCCGGAGGCGACCAGCTCGCCGAGCAGGCGGGTCATCAGCATCGTGTCGCCCGGGTCGTCGAGCTCGAACTCGTCGATGCACAGCAGCGCGGAGCCCTTGAGCAGCGAGACCGTCGCGGCGTAGCCGAGCGCTCCGACCAGGGCCGTGTACTCGATGAACGTCCCGAAGTAGGTGCGGCCCGGGACGGCGTGCCAGATCGCGGCGAGCAGATGGGTCTTGCCGACCCCGAAGCCGCCGTCGAGGTAGACACCGGGCTTCGCCTCCGGTGCCTTCTTGCGGCCGAAGCCGAAGAAGCCGCCACCGCCGCGGGAGGCGCCTCCCGCCGCGAACTCGCGCAGTGCCTCCACGGCGTCGGCCTGCGAGGGGTACGCGGGGTCGGGGCGGTAGCTCTCGAACGTGGCTCCCTCGAACTGGCGAGGCGGGACGAGGGTCGACGCGATCTCGTGCCCGCTGATCTGCGGAGAGCGGGTGGTCAGACTCGTCGTCGAGCGGACGTCCTCGGTGGCCACGCGTCTTCCTCTCTCGGGGTGCGACGTCGTCCTCCGGTGTACGGGCGTGGACAGTGCCGGGCGTCTGAACGGCGGAGTGCAGAGTGTCGAACTCTTACGCCGCTCCCATGCGGCCGCATCCGAGGACGCGTACTGTCGCTGACGTGCGGGCTCCAGCGTAGCCCGCCGTGGAATCACGCTCGCGCCCCGCGCACCATCCTGGAGGTTCTCCTTGTCCGTCGAAATCGATCCGTCGCCGAAGTTCGCCTCCTACGCCCACCCCGAACGATTGGTCAGCGCGGACTGGCTGCAGGAGCGACTCGGCGCTCCCGGGCTGGTCGTCGTGGAGTCGGACGAGGACGTCCTCCTCTACGAGGTCGGCCACATCCCGGGTGCCGTGAAGATCGACTGGCACACCGACCTCAACGACCCGGTGCAGCGTGACTACATCGAGGGCGCCGCGTTCGCCGAGCTGGTCGGCGGCAAGGGGATCTCGCGCGACACGACGGTCGTCATCTACGGCGACAAGAACAACTGGTGGGCTGCCTACGCTCTGTGGGTCTTCTCGCTCTTCGGCCACGAGGACGTCCGTCTCCTCGACGGAGGTCGCGACAAGTGGATCGCCGAGGGCCGCCCGGTCACGACGGAGACGTCGACCCCCGCGCGGGTCGACTACCCCATTGTCGAGCGGGACGACACCGCGATCCGTGCCTATAAGGACGACGTGCTCGCGCACCTGGGCAACCCCCTGATCGACGTACGCTCCCCCGAGGAGTACTCGGGCGAGCGCACGACCGCTCCGGCCTACCCGGAGGAGGGTTCGCTGCGCGCCGGACACATTCCCAGCGCGCAGAACGTGCCGTGGGCGAAGGCGGCGGCCGAGGACGGCACCTTCCGACCGCTCGACGAGCTGAACGACGTCTACCGCGAGGGCGCGGGACTGCGAGAGGGCGACTCGGTGATCGCCTATTGCCGCATCGGCGAGCGCTCGGCGCACACCTGGTTCGTGCTCACCCACCTGCTCGGCTTCGAGGGCGTGCGCAACTACGACGGATCGTGGACCGAGTGGGGCAGCGCCGTGCGCGTGCCGATCGTCCGCGGCAGCGCGCCCGGCGAGGCTCCCGCTTCCCGCTGATCCGAGTATTCGGGAGTGCCGCTCCTGTCGGCACGAGGACTCGCCCGGCGAGTCCTCGTGCCGACAGGAGCGGCACTCCCGGCGATGAGAGAATGGGGAACCATGTCCTCCGTCCCGCCGCTTCCGTCCGCACTTCAGGAGATCCGCGAGGAGTTCCTGGCGCTCGAGAAGCCCGAGCGTTTGCAGCTCCTGCTGGAGTTCTCCCAGGAGCTCCCCGAGCTCCCTGAGCGGTTCCGCGACCACCCCGATCTTTTCGAGCGCGTCGAGGAGTGTCAGGCTCCGGTCTTCATCGTCGTCGAGATCGACGGCGAGATCGTGCACCTGCACGCCACCGCTCCGCGCGAGGCGCCGACCACCCGCGGCTTCGCCTCGATCCTCGCCCAAGGTCTCGCGGGGCTCACCGCCGAGGAGGTCCTCGCCGTTCCCGACGACTTCCCGCAGACGATCGGTCTCGCGGAGGCGGTGTCGCCGCTGCGTCTGCGCGGCATGACCGCGCTCCTCGGCCGAGCGAAGCGGCAGATCCGCGAGCACCTGGCCGCGTGATCCTGCGACCCCTCCTCCCTCCCGCGCCGGCGATCGTCCTCGGCGAGGAGGGGGCGCGGGAGGCGATCGCGAACGCCTGGCTCGCCCCCTCCGCGGTCCGCGTACGGGTCAACATGATCGCGAGCCTCAACGGCTCGAGCATCGGCGCGGACGGTACGAGCGAGACTCTGACCAACCGGGTCGACCGCACGATCCTGGGCGTCCTCCGCGAACAGGCCGATGTCGTCGTGGTCGGTGCCGCCAGTGTCCGCGCCGAGGGGTATCGGGTTCCGCGACGCGTCCCGCTCGCGATCGTGTCCTCCTCGGGGGATCTCTCGGGACATCGACTGGAAATGCGCGATGGTGCCCGGGTGCTGGTGCTCGTGCCGGAGTCGGCCGACGTCCCCGTCGTGCCGCCCGGAATCGAGGTCGTCCGCGTGGCGGCCGGGGGGTCGAGGCTGTCGGTGGAGGCAGTGCTGGCGAGCCTCCGCTCGCTGGGGTTTGACCGGGTCGTCTGCGAGGGAGGCGCTTCGCTCACCGGCCAGTTCCTCGCGTCCTCGCTCGTCGACGAGATCTGCCTCACCACGGCGCCGCGCGTCGTCCTGCCCGGTCTCGCGGTCGCGACGGGCGCGACGAGGATCGACGACGCCTTCTCGCTGACCCTCCTTGCCGCCGACGACTCCGGCGCCACCTATGCGCGCTGGACCCGCATCCGCTGAGCGTCGCCGCCCCCGTCGTTCGCGGCGTGCCTTCCGCTCAGCGAGTCCTGAGGACCCTAGTCTGCGGACGTGCCCGAATTCCCAGCGTCGTCCCAGCTCCCCGAGGAGTTCCGGATCGCCACGGAGTCGATCCGCCTGGCCGCGACGCGCGCCGAGCTGATCGTCTCTGAAATCGTCTCGCCGACGGGGCTCGCGCCGTGGTCGCTCGCGCTCTCCGGAGACGTCTCTCCTCGTACGCACGGACGCGACTCCGAGCTGGGTACGGGGCGGTTCATCCTGCTGCACGACCCCGATGAGCCCGAGCAGTGGGGGGGCCCGTTCAGGATCGTCTGCTTCGCCCAGGCGCCGCTCGAGGTCGAGATCGGCACCGACCCGTTCCTCGCCGAAGTCGCCTGGTCGTGGCTGGTCGATGCGCTCGCCGCGAGAGACGCCTCCTACACCGCCGCGTCCGGGACCGCGACCACTGTGCTCTCGACCGGCTTCGGCGAACTCGCCGCGCAGGGAGATGGCGCGCAGATCGAGATCCGCGCATCCTGGACCCCCCGCGACGCAGAGCTCGCCGCCCACGTCGAAGGGTGGGGTGAGCTGTTGTGCATGCTCGCGGGCCTTCCGCCTGTCGCCGGAGACGGCGTGACCTCACTCGCCCACCGACGGAACTACCGTGACTGATTACCGCGTCCTCTCCACCCCCGACGAGCTCCTTGCCGCCGTCGATGCCCTGTCGGCAGGCGTCGGCCCCGTCGCCGTCGACGCCGAGCGCGCCTCGGGCTTCACCTACTCGCAGCGCGCCTACCTCATTCAGATGTACCGACGTGGGGCTGGCGTGTTCCTCTTCGACCCGCCCGCTCTTGGGAGGATGGACGCGCTGCAGGAGGCGATCGGCGACGAGGAGTGGGTCTTGCACGCCGCGAGCCAGGATCTCGCCTGCCTGCGCGAGGTCGGGCTCGACCCCTCCCGCATCTTCGACACCGAGCTCGCCGCACGGCTGCTCGGCCTGCCCAAGGTCGGCCTCGGCGCTGTCGTAGAGGACCTGCTGGGCATCCACCTCGCGAAGGAGCACTCCGCCGCCGACTGGTCGACGCGGCCACTCCCCCAGAGCTGGCTCGTCTATGCGGCGAAGGACGTCGAGCTGCTCGTCGACCTGCGCGATCGCATGGAGGAGATGCTCATCGAGGCCCGCAAAACGCGCATCGCGCGGGAAGAGTTCGCCGCGACCCTCGCCCGCCTCCCGAAGCTCGCGCCCACAGACCCCTGGCGGAAGCTCTCGGGCATCCACTCTCTGCGCGGACCCCGGCCGCTCGCTGTGGCCCGCGAGCTCTGGCTCGCACGTGACGCTTTCGCGCGCGAGCGCGACATCGCTCCCGGCCGCTTGATCCCTGACTCCTCGATCCTCGCGGTCGCCCGCAACGTCCCGACGAGCGTCGGGCAACTCTCGGGGCGTCGTGACTTCACAGGTCGCGCGAGCCGCGGCGAGGTCGAGCGCTGGTGGGAGGCGATCGAACGAGGGCGGACGACCGACGACCTGCCGACTCCGACCCGGCCCGCCGTCGAGACGTTGCCCCCGCCCCGCGCATGGGGCGACCGCAATCCCCCGGCCGACGCCCGGTTGAAAGCGGGGCGCGCCGTCGTCACCGAGATCGCGGAGCTCCTCTCCCTTCCCGTCGAGAATCTGCTGACGCCCGAGATTCTCCGGCGTCTCGCGTGGAGCCCGCCGGAGCCCGTCGACACGGACACCGTCGCCGCCGAGCTCCTGCGCGCCGGCGCGCGTCCGTGGCAGATCGAGGCCACCGCCGGGTCCATCGCGACCGCGTTTGTCGAAGCAGCCCAAGCGCCGAGCGACGGCGCCGAAACCGCTTCGTAGGAAGCGGCAAAGGATTCGGGTTCGCGTGGTCGCCTTCCTACGATCGACGGCGACCGTGAGTTCCTGGGAGGCATTGTGGCCGAGAGATCCGAGATCGTGTTCGTCGATGGAGTCCGTACTCCGTTCGGGCGAGCCGGTGAAAAGGGTATGTACTGGCAGACCCGAGCCGATGACCTCATCGTCAAGGCGATGATCGCGCTCCTCGAGCGCAACAGCTCACTGCCGAAGGAGCGGGTCGACGAGGTGGCCATCGCCGCCACGACGCAGCAGGGCGACCAGGGGCTCACCCTCGGACGCACGGCGGCCCTGCTCGCGGGCCTGCCCCGGTCGGTGCCTGGCTTCGCGATCGACCGCATGTGCGCCGGCGCGATGACGTCGGTGACCACGACCGCGGGCGGCATCGCGTTCGGCGCCTACGACGTGGTCATCGCTGGCGGCGTGGAGCACATGGGCCGCCACCCCATGGGCTTTGGAGCCGACCCGAACCCGCGTTTCCTCTCCGAGCGTCTCGTGGGCGAGGATGCGCTCAACATGGGCAAGACGGCGGAGAAGATCCACGACCGCTTCCCGCATCTCACCAAGGCGCGCGCCGACCACTACGCCCTGCGGAGCCAGCAGAAGCTCGCCGCCGCCTACGCGGCCGGCAAGATCCAGCCCGACCTCGTGCCCGTGGCGACGCGCAGCGCGTCTGGATGGGGGCTGGCGACCGCCGACGAGGCGCCGCGCCCTGACACGACCCTCGAGGGCCTCGCGACGCTGCGCACGCCGTTCCGTCCGCACGGGCGAGTGACGGCCGGCAACTCCTCTGGTCTCAACGATGGCGCGACCGTGTCTCTGCTCGCGAGCGCCGAGGCGGCAGCCGAGCTCGGTCTGAGCACGAAGATGCGGATGGTCGCCTTCGCCTACGCGGGCGTCGAGCCCGAGATCATGGGACTGGGCCCGGTCCCCTCCACCGAGAAGGCCCTCGCGAAGGCGGGCCTGCGTATCGAGGACATCGGTCTCTTCGAGCTCAACGAGGCGTTCGCGGTGCAGGTCCTCTCCTTCCTCGACCACTTCGGCCTCGACGACGATGACCCTCGAGTGAATGAGTACGGCGGGGCGATCGCGATCGGGCACCCGCTCGCGTCCTCCGGGGTCCGCCTGATGATTCAGCTCGCTCGCCAGTTCGAGGAGCACCCGGAGGTCCGCTACGGCCTCACGGCGCTGTGCGTCGGCCTCGGGCAGGGCGGCACGGTCATCTGGGAGAACCCGCACTTCGACGGCAAGAGCGCACGACGGAAGGGACGCTGACCCATGCTCGACGGATTCGAGAACCTGGTCGACCTCGCCGAGGGCGAGGTCGTCACTCACTCCTACGTTCGAGACGTGCCGCTGCCCAGTGGCCGCACGCTCGCGCTCATCACGCTCGACAACGACCGCGACCACACGCGGCCGAACACCTTCGGACCGGCCTCCCTGTTCGAGCTGGCCGACGTGCTCGTCGCCCAGAAGGAGCGCGCGTCCCGCGGCGAGATCCAGGCTGTCGGCGTCACCGGCAAGCCGTTCATCCTCGCTGCGGGAGCCGACCTCAGCAAGGTGGGGCAGATCCCGAGCCGCGAGCTCGGCCGGCAACTTGCGCGGCTGGGACATCGGACGCTGGGGATGCTGAGCGAGCTCGGCGTCCCGTCCTTCGCGTTCATCAACGGCTTGGCCCTGGGCGGTGGCACCGAGATCGGCCTCAACGCCGACTATCGCACTGTCGACGCGTCGATCCCGGCGCTCGGGCTCCCCGAGGTCTTCCTCGGCATCATCCCCGGCTGGGGAGGCGCCTGGCTCCTCCCCAACCTCATCGGCATCGAGAACGCGCTCAAGGTCGTCGTCGAGAACCCGCTCAAGAACAACCGCACCCTCAAGGGCCAGGAGGTGTTCGACCTGGGCATCGCTGACGCGATCTTCTCCTCGGCGAGCTTCCTCGAAGACTCCCTGCGCTGGGCAGACGGCGTTCTGGGCGGCACGGTCAGGGTCGAGCGCCCGCACGCGCCGGGCAAGCTCGAGCGCCTCGTCAAATGGGACGTGGCGATCTCGATCGCGCGCAAGCAGCTGGAAGAGCGGATCGGCACCGTCGCCTCCTCCCCGTACCGAGCCCTCGAGCTCCTGAAGGCCGCGAAGAACACCACGCGCGCCGAGGGGTTCGCCGCCGAGGACGAGGCTCTGGCCGACCTGATCTCCGGCGACCAGTTCCGCGCGAGCATCTATGCCTTCGACCTCGTGCAGAAGCGTGCGAAGCGGCCAGCCGGGGCTCCGGACAAGGGTCTCGCCAAGCCGGTGACCAAGGTAGGCGTGATCGGGGCCGGCCTCATGGCGACGCAGTTCGCCCTCCTCTTCGTCCGTCGCCTCCAGGTGCCCGTCGTGATCACCGACCTCGACCAGTCGCGCGTCGACAAGGGTGTCGCGACGATCGTCGGCGAGATCGACGCTCTCCTGGCCAAGGGGCGCATCTCGCCCGACGAGTCCAACCGCCTCCGCAGCCTCGTCACCGGCACAACCAACCGGGCCGATTTCGCCGATGCGGACTGGGTGATCGAGGCCGTGTTCGAGGAGCTCTCGGTCAAGCAGGAGGTCTTCGCGGACATCGAACGGCACGTCTCGCCCACGGCAGTCCTGGCCACCAACACCTCCTCCCTCTCGGTCGAACGGATCGGCGAGAGGCTCGACCACCCCGAGCGCCTGGTCGGCTTCCACTTCTTCAACCCGGTCGCGGTGATGCCTCTCATCGAGGTCGTGCGCACCCCGAACACCGACGACGAGACCCTCTCGACCGCGATGGTGACTGCGGCGAAGCTCAAGAAGAACGCGGTCATCACTCGCGACACTCCGGGCTTCGTCGTCAACCGCGTGCTGGCGAAGGTGCTCGGGGAGGCGATGCACGCCGTCGACACCGGCACGCCTTTCGAGGTGGTCGAGCGCTCGCTCGCCCCCTTCGGTCTGCCGATGACGCCCTTCGAGCTGCTCGAGCTGGTGGGCCTCAAGGTCGGCGCGCACGTGCTCGACACGCACCATGCGGCGTTCCCCGACCGCTTCTACGACAGCGCCAACCTGCACCGGCTGGCCGAGCTCGGCCACGTGTTCGAACGCGACTCCAAGGGCCGGGTGAAGGGCATCGACAAGCGTGCCGTGGCGATCGTCGCCGGCGGCACGGAGCCGATGACGGCGGACGAGCTGCGGCTGCGCGTCGAGACCGGTCTGGCCGACGAGGTCAAGCGGATGCTCGACGACGATGTCGTGCATGCGGCCGAGGACATCGATCTGTGCCTCATTCTCGGAGCGGGCTACCCGTTCCAGATGGGCGGTCTGACCCCCTACCTCGATCGTGTCGGCGCGAGCGAACGGGCGTTCGGCGACACGTTCCATCACCCCGTCATCCGCGGCGTGGCCTGAGGGCGAGGGGTGTCTGCGGTACGCCGCAGGCGCCCCGTACGGCGCTGCCGGGCTACTCGGCGCTACGGGCCTCGTCGTGGGCGGCCACCTCGTCGGGCAGCGGACGGGCGACGGGGATCTTGCTGCCGAGAACCTGCGCGACGACGTCGCGGGCGATGTGCTGCGGAGTGAGCCCCACATCCTCGAGGATCTCTTCGCGCTTGGCGTGGTCGAGGAACTGGTCGGGCAGCCCTAGCTCGGTGACCGCTGTGTCGACGCCCGCCTCGCGGAGGTCCTGGCGAATACGGGTGCCGATGCCGCCGACGCGCACGCCGTCCTCGATCGACACGACGATGCGGTGGTCGCGAGCGAGCTCGATGATGCTGGAGGGCACGGGCACGACCCACCGCGGATCGACGACGGTGGCTCCGATCCCCTGCGCGGCCAGACGGCGAGCCACATCGAGCCCCATTGCCGCCATCGGGCCGACGGTCACGAGCAGCACATCCTGTCGCTCGGCGCGGCTGAGCACGTCGACGCCGTCGTGGAGTCGCTCCACCGCGTCGATCTCGTCGCCGACGTTTCCCTTCGAGAAGCGCACGACGGTCGGCGCGTCGTCGACGCGCACCGCCTCCCTGAGCTCTTCGCGCAGACGCACGGAGTCTCGCGGAGCCGCCAGGCGGATGTTCGGGACGACCTGCAGGATCGCGAGATCCCACATGCCGTGGTGGCTCGGTCCGTCGGGACCTGTCACTCCCGCACGGTCGAGCACGAAGGTGACGCCGGCGCGATGCAGCGCGACGTCCATGAGCACCTGATCGAAGGCGCGGTTCACGAACGTGGCATAGAGGGCGACGACGGGATGCAGTCCGCCGAAAGCGAGCCCCGCGGCCGAGGTCACGGCGTGCTGCTCGGCGATACCGACGTCGAACACCCGCTCGGGGTACTTCTCGGCAAGACGGTCGAGCCCCACAGGTCGGAGCATCGCGGCGGTGATCCCCACGATGGCGGGGTTGTCGTCGGCGAGGGTCACGATCTCCTCCGCGAAGACCGAGGTCCAGGAGCGAGTGCCGCTCGCGCTCAGCGGCTCGCCCGTCTCGGGGTCGATCTGCCCGACGGCGTGGAACTGGTCGGCGAGGTCCTGGACGGCAGGCTCGAAACCTTTGCCCTTCTGCGTGATGGCGTGCACGATGACGGGCTGACCGTAGTCCTTGGCCTGCTGGAGCGCCTCCTCCATCGCGGTGAGATCGTGCCCGTCGATGGGGCCGAGGTATTTGATGTCGAGGTTGGAGTAGAGCGCCTCGTTGTTGATGAAGCGACTGAGGAACCCATGGAGACCGCCACGCACCCCTCGATAGACGGCTGCCGCGGGGCCGCCGAGCCGCTCCGAGACGGCGCGCGAGCCTCGGTGCAGCGTGCGATAGCTCCGACGCGTGCGCACACCGTTGAGGAAGCGGGCCATGCCGCCGATCGTCGGCGCGTAGGAGCGGCCGTTGTCGTTGACGACGATGACGAGCCCGCGGGCATTGTCATCGCTGATGTTGTTCAGCGCCTCCCAGGTCATGCCGCCCGTGAGCGCGCCATCGCCCACCACCGCGACCACGTGGCGGTCCTTCTGTCCCGTCATGGCGAAGGCACGAGAGATGCCGTCCGCCCACGAGAGGGAGCTTGAGGCGTGGGAGCTCTCGACGATGTCGTGGGGCGACTCCGAGCGCTGCGGATAGCCGGCGAGCCCGCCGCGCTGACGCAGCCCCGAGAAGTCCTGGCGACCTGTCAGCAGCTTGTGCACATACGACTGGTGTCCGGTGTCGAAGATGATCGCGTCCCGCGGGGAGTCGAACACGCGGTGGATCGCGATGGTCGTCTCGACGACCCCGAGGTTCGGGCCGAGATGGCCGCCGGTCTTCGAGACCTCGCGGACGAGGAAGTCGCGGATCTCTTGGGCCAGGGTCTCGAGCTCACTCCGGGTCAGGCGATCGAGGTCGCGAGGGCCGCCGATGGTCTCGAGAACAGCCATTCGCGCCGCCTTCCGGGTCGAGTCGAGGGGTGAGGACGTCTCCCGAGTCTACGCGCGGGGGTGCCGGGAACAGGGATGCGCCTCCCCCATCAGGGGAGGCGCATCCCTGTCGGACGGATCAGACCAGCGAACGCAGCACGTACTGCAGGATGCCGCCGTTGCGGTAGTAATCGGCCTCACCGGGGGTGTCGATGCGGACGACCGCATCGAACTCGATCGGCTGCTTGCCCGCAGGCGAGTGCTCGGTCGGCTCGGCGACGACGTGCACCGTCTTGGGCGTGACTCCCTCGTTCAGCTTCTCGATGCCCGAGATGCTGATCGACTCCGTTCCGTCAAGTCCGAGCGAGGCCCAGCTCTCGCCAGCCGGGAACTGCAGCGGGACGACTCCCATGCCGATCAGGTTCGAGCGGTGGATGCGCTCGAAGCTCTCGACGATGACCGCCTTGACACCCAGGAGGCTGGTCCCCTTCGCCGCCCAGTCGCGCGAGGACCCAGAGCCGTACTCCTTGCCGCCCAGGATGACGAGCGGGGTGCCCTGGGCCTGGTAGTTCTCGGAGGCGTCGTAGATGAACGACTGCGGCGCATCGGGCTTCGTGAAGTCGCGGGTGTACCCGCCCTCTACGCCGTCGAGCAGCTGGTTGCGCAGACGGATGTTCGCGAACGTGCCGCGGATCATCACCTCGTGGTTGCCACGGCGCGAGCCGTAGGAGTTGTAGTCCTTGCGGTCGACTCCGTGCGCGGCGAGGTACTGTCCCGCCGGGCTGTCAGCCTTGATCGAACCGGCGGGGCTGATGTGGTCGGTGGTGACGGAGTCGCCGAGCTTGGCGAGCACGCGGGCTCCGGCGATGTCGGTGACGGGAGTCGTCTCCATCGTCATGCCATCGAAGTACGGGGGCTTGCGGACGTAGGTCGAGGTCTCGTCCCACTCGAAGATCGAGCCCTCTGGGGTCTGCAGCGACCGCCAGCGCTCGTCGCCGTCGAACACTCCGCTGTACTGCGTCTCGAACATCGACTTGTCGATCGAGGAGTCGATCGTCGCCTGCACCTCGGCGGCGTCCGGCCAGATGTCCTTGAGGAACACCTCGTTGCCCTCGGAGTCGGTGCCGAGCGCATCGACCTCGAAGTCGAAGTTCATCGAGCCGGCCAGCGCGTACGCGATCACGAGCGGCGGGCTCGCAAGGTAGTTCATCTTGACGTCGGGGTTGATGCGGCCCTCGAAGTTGCGGTTTCCCGAGAGCACAGCGGTCACGGCAAGGTCGTTGTCCTGCACGGCCGTCGAGATCTCATCGAGCAGCGGACCGGAGTTGCCGATACAGGTCGTGCAGCCGTAGCCGACGGTGTAGAAGCCGAGCGCCTCGAGCGACTCGGTCAGGCCAGCCTTCTCGTAGTAGTCGGTGACGACCTTGGAGCCGGGCGCCAGCGTGGTCTTGACCCACGGCTTCGCCGTGAGGCCCTTCTGTGCTGCATTGCGAGCGAGCAGGCCCGCGGCGAGCATCACGGAGGGGTTGGAAGTGTTCGTGCAGGAGGTGATCGCGGCGATGGCGACCGCTCCGTGGTCGATCGTGAAGCTCTCCCCCTCGCCGAGCTCGACGGTGGTCGGCTTGGAGGCGGTGGCCGGCGCGTGCGAACGGTGCACGTGGGAGTGCGTGCTGTGCTCGTCCTGCGGCTGGAGCTCGCCGGGGTCGGAGGCAGGGAACGATTCGGCGATCGTCAGGTCGACGAGATCGTGGGAGACGTCGGCGTAGTTGGTGAGGTCGGACTCGAACTGGGCCTTCGCGGCCGACAACTCGATACGGTCCTGCGGACGCTTGGGTCCGGCGATCGACGGCACGACCGTGCTGAGGTCCAGCTCGAGGTACTCGCTGAACACGGGCTCTACGGCCGGGTCGTGCCAGAGCTTCTGCAGCTTGGAGTACTGCTCGACCAGCTCGATCTGCTCCGCGCTGCGTCCGGTGAGACGCAGGTAGTCGAGGGTCACGTCGTCGATGGGGAACATCGCTGCGGTGGAGCCGAACTCGGGGCTCATGTTTCCGATGGTGGCCCGGTTGGCGAGCGGGACCTCGGCGACGCCGGCTCCGTAGAACTCGACGAACTTGCCGACCACGCCGTGCTTGCGGAGCATCTCGGTGATGGTGAGAACGACGTCGGTTGCCGTGACACCGGTGGGGATCGCCCCCGAGAGCTTGAAGCCGACCACCTTGGGGATGAGCATCGACACCGGCTGGCCGAGCATCGCCGCCTCGGCCTCGATGCCGCCCACGCCCCAGCCGAGCACGCCGAGGCCGTTCACCATGGTGGTGTGCGAGTCGGTGCCTACACAGGTGTCCGGATAGGCGCGCAACGCACCGTCGACCTCGCGGGTCATCGTGACCCGGGCGAGGTATTCGATGTTGACCTGGTGGACGATGCCGGTCCCCGGCGGGACCACCTTGAAGTCATCGAAAGCCGTCTGTCCCCAGCGGAGGAACTGGTAGCGCTCGCCGTTGCGCTCGTACTCGAGTTCGACGTTGCGCTCGAGGGCGTCTGCGGTGCCGAAGAGGTCGGCGATGACGGAGTGGTCGATGACCATCTCGGCCGGTGCGAGCGGGTTGATCTTCTTGGCGTCGCCGCCGAGGGCCGCGACGGCCTCGCGCATGGTCGCGAGGTCGACGATGCAGGGCACGCCGGTGAAGTCCTGCATGACCACACGTGCCGGGGTGAACTGGATCTCGGTGTCGGGCTCCGCCTCCGGCACCCACTCGCCGAGCGCGCGGATATGCTCCGCGGTGATGTTCGCGCCGTCCTCCGTGCGGAGGAGGTTCTCGAGCAGCACTTTGAGGCTGAACGGGAGCTTCTCGTGACCGGGGACCCGGTCGATACGGAACACCTCGTAGTCGGTCGAGCCGACCTTCAGGGTGTCTTTCGATCCAAAGCTGTCTACCGCGGACACGTCGCCCTCTCCTTCGCTGACTGTGACTCGCGCCGACGGGCCGAGCCACCTCTCCGAACCCATCTTGACGACCACCCACGGCGGGCTGCCACCAAGGAGGGCCTAACACCACGACGTCGCCGCTCCCACCCGCCGCGCTCGAGATGAGGCGAGGAGGCGGGGAGCATGTATCTCGACGTCGAGACAATTCTATGCGTCGTGGGCGTGTTCGGCTGTCGCTCCCCGACTAGGACGCGTTGCCGCGTTCGGAGGCGCCGCGGTACTCCGCCCGGACGGCGAGCACCGTCAGCACCAGCAGCGGCGCATAGAGCGGGAGCCCCAAGACGAGCTTCCAGGTGCCGAGCGCGGTCGTGTCCTCAGCGAGAAACAGGGGGTACTGCACGGCGAGTCGGAGGAGGAAGAGCCCGGCCCACGCGAGCGACAGGGCCGAGAAGAGACGGCGCTTGCGTCTGTCCTGCCTCCACGCCGTCCCGTCGCCCATGAGGTAGCCGGCGCCGACGCCGATGAGGGGCCAGCGCACGAGCACCGACACGAGGAACACCAGCCCGTAGGCGAGGTTCGTGATGAGCCCGGGCACGAAGTTGTCGACGGCGCGCCCCGTCATCAGAGCGAGAACCGCCGAGACGACCACGCCCAGGAGCCCGCCGAGCGCCTGGACGACCGGGGTGCGGCCGAGCACGCGCGCGACGGTGAAGACCACTGCGAGCCCGACGGAGGCGAGCAACGACAGGACGAGCTCGCTCGTCACCGTGTAGAAGAGGACGAATGCCACACCCGGGACGACGGCTTCGAGGATCCCCCGCACTCCGCCCATGCTGCGCAGCAGCGCCTGCCCGTCGAACGATTCGCCGTCGGCGACCGCTCCGAGCCCCGAGCGACGCGCGGCCTGCGTGATCGCATCGGCCACCTCCGGGCGCGCCTGCGGCGGCTCGCCCGACGGGGCGCCGGGCTCGGACCGACCGGGTTCCATTGCGATCAGCTCGCGCTCTGCTGGGTCTGGCTGCCGGTGGGGACTTTGAGGGGAATGAGGTCACGGGGCGGCATCGGACCGTTGCCACGCACCACCACGATGCTGCGGAACAAGTCTTCGATGGCGGCGGCCGCCTCTGGTTCGACCGCCCCCGCTCCTGCGATCACGCCACGGAGGAACCAGCGCGGGCCGTCGACTCCGACGAAGCGCGCCACCCGGGCCTCGCCCCCCGCGACCGGAAGCTCGGCCACGAGCTCAGGCCCGAAGACACCCTCCTGCTCCGAGGTCGTTCCGCCCTGGCGACCGATCTGCTCCGCGATCTGACTCCGGATCTCGTGCCACAGACCGGAGGACCGGGGCGCCGAGAACGGCTGCACCTGAAGAGTCGAGTTCGCATAGTCGAGGCCCACCGCGATGACGCGCTTCGTCCCCTCCTCGACCTCGAGGCGGATGTGCATGCCCTCTCGCGGGAGCACCTTCACCCCGCCGAGGTCGATGTACGGGCGGACCGGGTTCGCCTCGCGCTCGTCGAGTGGACCGGCCTCGGCGCGGTCCTCGGGCGCGGACTTCTCGAAGTCCGGCTCGAGGGTCTCGTCGGACGAAGCCGCGGGCTGGATGTCGCTCATGAGCTCTCCTCGGGGATGCTGGATGACTGGGGGACGACGGGCGCGGCCGCGTAGCCGGTCGATCCGAAGCCGCCCGTGCCCCGGGCCGACTCGGGGAGCTCGGCGACGGCGGTGAAGCTCGCGCGCACCACGGGGACGATCACGAGCTGCGCGATCCGGTCGCCCGCCGTGACGCGATAGCTCTCGTCACGGTCGGTATTCAGAAGCGCCACCCGGATCTCGCCGCGGTAGCCCGCGTCGATCGTGCCCGGCGCATTGACGACGCTGATGCCGTGCCGGAAGGCGAGGCCGCTGCGCGGGACGACGAAGCCGACATGCCCCTCGGGGAGGGCGATCGCGACTCCGGTTCCGACGCTCGCGCGCTCACCCGGGGCGAGCACGACGTCCTCAGTGGAGCGCAGATCCGCTCCGGCGTCCCCCGGATGAGCGTAGGACGGAGGTGCGTCCGCGAGGGTGGGGACGTCGACGGATTCGGGCACGTGTCGAGGGTAGACCAGTTGTCTGATGCAATAGGGCCATGCCGTCCTACCGAGAGAGGCTATGGCCTGCGCCGTGGCTCTTCATCGCCACCGCCCTCGTCATCCCCGCCAGCGTCCTGGTCTTCGCTCCGATCAACCTCGCCGTGGGCGTGATCGTCGCGGCAGCGCTCTACACGGGCTGCGTGCTCTCGCTCCTCGCCCTGTCTCCGACGATCGAGATCGGCGAGGGCGAGCTACGTGCGGGCCCAGCGCACATCCCCCTGGAGCTGGTCGGCGAGCCTTCGAGCCACACCGGTGCCCAGGCCTTCGCCGAGCGCGGCCCCCGCCTCGACGCCCGTGCCTACCTCGTCATCCGCGGCTGGGTGAAGGATGTGGTGCGCGTCCCGATCGAGGACCCGCAGGATCCGACTCCGTACTGGCTGCTCTCGACCCGCCGCCCCAACGACATCGTCGCCGCGATCCAAGGATCACGGCGACGGAGCGGTCGTTCGTCGGAGCGAGGAGACGCCTAGGCGGCGCACTCCAGGCAGATCGGTCCGAGCTTCTCCTCGTGGTCGATCTGCGAGCGGTGCTTCACGAGGAAGCAGCTCACGCACGTGAACTCGTCCGCCTGGGGCGGGAGAACCACGACGTCCAGATCGAGGTCGGACAGATCGGCACCGGGCAGTTCGAATCCGCCCGGGTTGTCGGCGTCATCGACGTCGACGACTCCGGACATCTTGTCGGGGACTCGCTCCTTCAGGGCCTCGATCGACTCGGAGTCGTCATCGGTCTTGCGGGGGGCGTCGTAGTCCGTAGCCATTCCCATCCACTTCTTATTCAGCTGTTCAACACATCGGCGGGGTCAGTGTGCATCAAGACGTATCGATACGCAAACCACCTGGGGCCGCGGTTGACACGGCCGGCCACGCCTCCGCCCGCATCAACTTTCGACCCGCCCGGGGTATTCCCGGGCAACGGGTCGAACGCGTGACATCCTTGCCCCGTCCGCGTCCAGAAGAGAGGTCCCGCACGATGATGGAACTGAAGGTGATCGGCGTCGAGAGCGGATCGCTCGTCCTCGTCTCCGACGGGGGCGAACGGTTCTCGGTGCGGATCGACGAGACGCTGCAGAGCCAGCTCCGCCCGCGCGTGCACTCGCTCCCGCCTCGCGAGAAGCGCGTGTCCCCGCGCGAGATCCAGGCGCACATCCGCTCCGGCCTCTCGGCCGACGAGGTCGCCGAGCTGACCGGTGCCGAGCTCGACTACGTCCGGCGCTTCGAAGGCCCCGTGACCGCTGAACGCGAGCACATCGTCGCCTCCGCCCTCGCCGTCCGCGTCTACACGAGCGCCGACCCGGATCCGCTCGAGGAGGGCACGCCCTTCGGCGACGTCATCCGCGAGCGCCTCACCTCCCTCGGCGCGGAGGGCGAGTCGTGGTCGAGCTGGAAGGAGGTCGAGGGCTGGGTCGTCAAGCTCCTCTTCCGCTCGGACGAGATCGATCACGACGCCCGCTGGCGCTTCGATCCGAAGAAAGCCCTGCTGTCTCCGCTCACGCCGGAGGCGACGACGCTGTCACAGCAGGGCGAGATCCGGCCGACACTGATCCCGCGACTGCGAGCCGTCATCCCCGCCGCCGTCGACGAACTCGCGACGCGTTTCGATCCGGAGGCCTTCGCGCCGTCCGACGCCTCGCGCGCCGAGCACCCGACCTCGGTGCGCCCCGCCGCCGCCCCGCACGCCCGCCCTGCGGCGGTGCGCCCGTCCGACACGGAGCCGCAACCCGCCCTCGCGGAGTCACCGCGGCCCATGTCGACCCTCCCCCGCCCCGTGACGACCACCACGGAGCAGCGCGAACGCAACCTCAACGACACCGCCGACCTGCTCGACGCGCTACGGCGCCGGCGGGGCGAGCGCGACCACGCCTCCCTTCGGGGTCGCGACCAGCAGGTGCCCGAGACCCCGGCCGCGGCGTCCGAGCCGGAGCCGCGCCCCACGCCTCCCGCCGCAGAGCACCCCTCTACGGGGTCGCGCACGTCGCTGCGACGAGGGCGGACATCGATGCCCAGCTGGGACGAGATCGTCTTCGGAGCCCGTAGCGACGACTGAGCGCGGCTGATCGGGCTCTGGCGAGATCGGAGGGCTCAGCGCGGTGCGAGGGCACCGAAGCCGAGCAGCGGTACCTGCGTCTCCTCCGGCGTGAGGGACCCGTGCTGTCCGATCATCGCCCGGCCCGCGGGGTCGTCTGCGGCGTAGTACGCGATCGCCTTCCGCGCGGCGACGAACACGTCGCCCATCCGGTCGGCCGCGGCGGGCCCGACTTCGCCGAACCACCCACTCGCCACGACATCGGCGCGAGTGCCGATCCACGAGCGGCCACCCTCGGCGTCCACCCACCGACGTGCGACCTCGTCGGCGTCGACTCCCGGCTCCAGATGCAGCTGGAGGCAACGTGGCTCGCCACCGAGGTGACGGACGCCGTCGAGTAACGGGCCGCGCTCCACCAGAACGTGCGAGAACGCCGGCACGTCGACGATGCCGTGGTCGGCCGTCACCAGCAGTCCCTCGCTCGGGCGGAGGCGCCGGACGAACGCACCGACCTCCCCGTCGAGCTGCTCGAGGGCCGCGGTCCATTCCGGAGACTCCCAACCGCGGGCGTGTGCGGCCATGTCGAGCTCAGGCACGTAGAGGTACACCAGCTGCCGTCCGCCCTCGTCGAGGAGGGCGCGGGCGGTGGCGAAGCGCTCCGAGACAGACCCGGCGGGGTGGTAGTCGGCTCCGCGGAGGATCGCCCGCGTGAGTCCCGAGCGGGCGTACCGCGACGGCCCGACGACGCCTGCGCGAACCCCCTCCGCCGTCGCGCGCTCGAACACGGTCTGGCGAGGCTGCCACTGTTCGGGCACCATCCGCTCGTCCCACCCCGACAGCTGATTCACTAGACGGTCGGAGACGCGGTCGAGGACGCGATAGCCGACCATCCCGTGCGCCCCGGGGAGCACGCCCGTCGTGAGGCTCGCGAGGGCGGTCGCGGTCGTCGTCGGGAAGCCAGAGACCAGGGTCGACGCGCGGGTCAGGGCCGGTGCCAGCGTGCGCGCGTGACCGGCACGCTGCCGCAGGTTCATCGAGCCCAGGCCGTCGACGAGCACCACGACGATGCGCTCGACACGGGTGGGAGCGAAAATCCCCGGCCGGCCGAGGAGCGCGTCCAGAGCCCCCGGCAGGACATCGGCGAGGCTCCGCCGCCCGGAGGGGGCGACCGGTAGCATGTGGGTCATCGCGCCCCAGTGTCGCACAGCGCCCTTGCGCTCCGAGCGCGGCCCCGCTCGGCGTGGCGGCTCGTCGGCGAGTGCCGTCCGTCCGTGCCTCGGAGTCCGCTCCCTGTGAGCGGGAGGCGGCGCCCCGACCGCTCAGCCCTGTCCGCCACCGAAGTGAGTCATGAACGCAGCAGCCTCGTCCTCCGGGTCCTCCGAGACGCCCCGATCCTCCCTGGTCGAGCGGATCGAGGACGTCGATGTCTCGACCGAGATGGAGGGCTCGTTCCTCGAGTACGCGTACTCGGTGATCTACTCACGGGCTCTGCCCGACGCGCGAGACGGACTGAAGCCCGTGCAGCGCCGAATCCTCTACATGATGAGCGAGATGGGGCTGCGGCCCGACCGCGGACACGTCAAGTCGGCGCGCGTGACCGGCGAAGTCATGGGCAAGCTCCACCCCCACGGAGACGCCTCCATCTACGACTCTCTCGTGAGGCTCGCCCAGCCGTTCACGATGCGGGTACCGCTCGTCGACGGCCACGGCAACTTCGGCTCGCTCGACGACGGCCCGGCCGCGGCCCGGTACACGGAGGCGCGACTCGCCCCCGCCTCCATGGCGATGACCGAGCACCTCGGCGAGGACGTCGTCGAGTTCATCCCCAACTACGACAACTCACACGACCAGCCGGAGGTGCTCCCCTCGGCGTTCCCGAACCTGCTCGTGAACGGAGCGAGCGGAATCGCCGTCGGCATGGCCACGAACATGGCCCCGCACAACCTGGTCGAGGTGGTCGGAGCCGCGCGTCACCTCATCGCCCATCCCGACGCCTCCCTCGACGAGCTGATGTCGTTCGTGCCGGGCCCCGACTTCCCCAGTGGCGGCACGATCGTCGGCCTGGCCGGCGTGCGCGACGCCTATGCCTCGGGGCGCGGAAGCTTCAAGACACGGGCCAGGGTCTCGATCGAGAGCATCACCGCCCGGAAGTCGGGCCTCGTGGTCACCGAGCTCCCCTATCTGGTCGGCGCCGAGAAGGTCATCGACAAGATCAAGGACGGTGTGCAGAACAAGAAGCTCAGCGGCATCGCCGACGTGACCGACCTGACCGACCGCGACAACGGCCTCCGCCTCGTGATCGGCATCAAGACAGGTTTCAGTCCCGAGGCGGTGCTCGAGCAGCTCTATCGCTTCACCCCGCTCGAGGACACCTTTGCGATCAACAACGTCGCCCTCGTCGACGGTGGCCCCCGGACCCTCGGGCTCAAGGAGCTCCTGCAGGTCTATGTCGGCCACCGCGTGCAGGTCGTCACGCGACGCTCGCGCTATCGCTTGCGTAAGCGGCAGGAGCGACTGCACCTCGTCGAGGGTCTCCTCGTCGCGATCCTCGACATCGACGAGGTCATCCAGCTCATCCGCGGGAGCGACGACACCGCAGCCGCTCGGGCGCGCCTCATCGACGTGTTCGACCTGAGCACGCTCCAGGCGGACTACATCCTCGAACTGCAGCTGCGTCGCTTGACCAAGTTCTCGCGCATCGAGCTCGAGACGGAGCGCGACACCCTTCTCGCCGAGATCGACGAGCTGGAGGCGCTGCTCGCCAGTCGCGACCGCCTCGACGCCCTCGTCTCCGACGAGCTCGACGACGTGGCGCAGCGCCTCGGCACTCCGCGGCGCACCCTTCTCACCGAGGCACGGCCGTCAGTCGCTACGACCGGGCGCCGCGCCGCCCCGGCCGTCCTCGAGATCGCGGATGTGCCGTGTCGGGTGCTGCTCAGCACGACGGGTCGACTCGTTCGGGTCGACCGCGATCCTGAGGCAGCGCCGCATCCTGAGCGCGCCACGCGCCGCAGCAAGCACGACGCCGTCCTCAGCGTCCTCGACACGACCACGCGAACCGAGATCGGAGCGGTCACGACGGCAGGACGTCTCCTGCGCTTCTCGGCGATCGACGTGCCCTCGGTCCCCTCCTCCTCCGTGCAACTCGGCGCCGGGGTGCGCATGGCCGACTACCTTCCCCAGCTCGGTGCGCAGGAGCGTGTCCTGGCGGTCGTGGCGCTCGACGATCCGCGGCCCCTCGCGCTCGGGACAGTGCAGGGAATTGTCAAGCGCGTCGCCCCAGGGGATCTCCCCCAGCGGCCCGACATCGATCTCCTCGCCCTCAAGCCCAAGGACTCCGTGATCGGAGCCGCCCCCTCGTCGGAGGACGACGAGCTGGTGTTCGTGACCGGCGAGGCGCAGCTGCTGCGCTTCGCGGCCTCCGCGGTCCGTCCGCAGGGTCGCACTGCGGCGGGGATGGCGGGCATCAAGCTCGGCGAGACCGACGAGGTCGTCCACTTTGCCGTCGTGACGCCGGCGGAGCGTGAGGAGACCGTCGTGGCGACTGTCGCGGTGGACAGCTGGGCGCTGTCGGGTACCGACACCGGAAGCGCGAAGGTATCGGACTTCTCGGAGTTCCCGGCCAAGGGCCGAGCGACCGGAGGCGTCCGCGCCCAGCGGTTCCTGAAGGGCGAGACGGCGCTCCGGGTCGCCTGGGTGGGCCCGGGCCCCGCGCACGCGCTCGAAGCCGACGGGTCCGTCGCGGCTCTGCCCGACTCCGGGATGAAGCGCGACGGGTCGGGAGTCGCCCTCGAGGCGATGATCGCGACGATCGGCGCCGCACCCGAGCTGTTCTGACTCCGTGCGGCGGAGCGTCGTCGGAGCCGGGCCTCAGACGTCGATGCGGTCGCGCGAGAGCGTCTCGGAGCCGCGCACGATGAACTCCTTGCGCGGGGCGACGTCGTTGCCCATCAACAGCTCGAAGACCCGTCCCGCGTTCTCGGCGTCCGATACCCGCACCCGCCGCAGGGTCCGTCGGGAGCGGTCCATCGTGGTCGTCGCGAGCTGGTCGGCGTCCATCTCGCCGAGGCCCTTATAACGCTGGATCGGGTCCTGGTACGAGCGGTTGGCCTTCCCGAGCGCCGAGAGCACGCCCTGCAGCTCCTTCTCGGAGTAGGTGTAGATCGTCTCGTTCGGCTTCTTGCCCGGGTTCATGACGACGACTCGGTGCAGCGGGGGGACTGCCGCGAAGACACGACCCGCCTCGACGAGCGGACGCATGTAGCGGAAGAACAGCGTCAGCAGCAGCGTCCGAATGTGCGCGCCGTCGACGTCGGCGTCGCTCATCAGGATGATCTTGCCGTAGCGGGCCGCCGCGAGATCGAAGGAGCGGCCGGAGCCGGCCCCGATCACCTGGATCATCGACGCGCACTCCGCGTTCGAGAGCATGTCGGCGATGCTGGCCTTCTGGACGTTGAGGATCTTGCCGCGAATGGGCAGCAGGGCCTGGTACTCGCTATGACGCGCGAGCTTGGCCGTGCCGAGCGCCGAGTCACCCTCGACGATGAACAGCTCGCTGTTCTCGACATCGTTGCTGCGGCAGTCGACGAGCTTGGCAGGAAGCGAGGAGGACTCCAGCGCGTTCTTGCGGCGCTGCGTCTCTTTGTGCGCACGCGCCGAGATGCGCGACTTCATCTCGGCGACGACCTTCTCGAGCAGCTGCGACGTCTGCGTCTTGTCTTCACGCTTGGTCGAGGCGAAGACCGCGCCGAGCGTCGACGCGAGGGTGGAGGCGACGATCGCGCGCACGGCGGGCGTCCCCAGGACCTCCTTGGTCTGGCCCTCGAACTGCGGCTCCGGGAGGCGGACGGTGAGCACCGCGGTCAGTCCCGCGAGCACGTCGTCCTTCTCGAGCTTGTCCGACCCCACCTTCAGCCGCCGCGCGTTGGCCTCGACCTGAGAGCGGAGCAGCTTCAGCAGACCCTGCTCGAAGCCGGTCTGATGCGTGCCGCCCTTGGGCGTGGAGATGATGTTGACGAAGCTGCGAAGCACCGTGTCGTAGCCCGTGCCCCACCGGAGCGCGATATCGACCTCGCAGGTGCGCTCCACCTCCGTCGGCACCATCGCCCCGCCGGGCGTCAGCACGGGGACCGTCTCGGTGAAGGTGCCCCAACCGGTCAACCGCAGCACGTCCGTGACGGCGGAGTCGGGGGCGAGGAACTCGACGAACTCCGAGATGCCCCCGTCGTAGCGGAACATCTCGGCGCGGCGCTCCTCGCCACGGTCATCGACGATGTCGATCGTGAGCCCCGGCACGAGGAAAGCGGTCTGGCGCGCTCGCGTCACCAGGTCGTCGGTCTGGAACGCGGCGCCCTTGGTGAAGATCTGCCGGTCGGCCCAGTACCGCACGCGCGTGCCGGTGACGTTCTTGCGGACCTTGCCGACCACGTCGAGTTCCGAGCCGTTCTCGAACGGCGTGAACGGTGCATCCGGAGTCGGTTCGCCCGCGTCCGCGAAGCGTCCCGGCTCGCCCCGGTGGAACGACATGCGGTACGTGCGTCCATCGCGGTCGACCTCGACGTCGAGCCGTTCAGACAGGGCATTGACCACCGACGCGCCGACGCCGTGCAATCCTCCGGAGGCGGCGTAGGAGCCCGAGCCGAACTTGCCTCCCGCGTGCAGCTTGGTGAAGACGACCTCGACGCCGCTCAACCCGGTCTTGGGTTCGATGTCGACCGGGATGCCGCGGGCCCGATCACGGACCTCGACGCTGCCGTCGGCGTGCAGCACGACGCTGATCTCGGTTCCGTGTCCCGCGAGGGCCTCGTCGACGGAGTTGTCGATGATCTCCCACAGGCAGTGCATGAGACCGCGGGAGTCGGTCGACCCGATGTACATGCCCGGGCGCTTCCTGACCGCCTCGAGGCCCTCGAGGACGGAGAGATGCCGAGCGCTGTAGTCGGAGGAAGCCATCCCCTCAGTTTACTTTCGCGCGACCTTCGACCCTCGCGCGACGCGGCGGCCCGCACGACACTCGACGCCACCTCGTGGGGAACCTACGCGCAGAGCGAAATGCTGTTCGAAGGACTCTGCTCGGAAACAATCGCATGCTTGGATGGGTTCCACTAAGCAGAGATCGAAGACCGAGTGCAGGAGGCCCAAGTCATGTCGACCACAGCAACCCAGAACGGCGTGGACGAACTCGCGACCGCCCAGCAGCTCTCGGCCGCGGACCGCTGCGACAGTTGCGGCGCGCAGGCGTACATCCGCGTCGTCGTGAACAGCGGAGAACTGCTGTTCTGCGCCCACCACGGCAAGAAGTACCAGGAGAAGCTCTCGAGCATCGCCCAGAGCTGGCACGACGAGTCGGCGCGCCTCTTCGAAGAGCAGCGCCCCTGACCCTCAGTACGCCCTACAGACCGACACCGAGCCGCTTCGCGATCACTTCGCGGGCGGCTCGTGCCGTATCGTCCGCGAGGAGCAGGCGCGCATCGTTCGCCTCATAGGCGTCGCCGAGCGCTCGCCTCAGGATCCCGTCGGCCAGAACGGGGTTCTTCGCGAGTACCGGCCCGTGCAGATGAGTACCGAGCAGGCCGCCGACGCGGTACCCCTCGTGCCCCGTTCCGTCGCCGGTACCGTGCAGGACCCGGCCGAGAGACTGCTCCGCGGTAATCCCCTCCATGCGCCGGTCGTGGTTCTCGAACCCCACGAGCACGCCCTCCGGAGTCTGGACGAGCAGGTCGTCCGTCGCGCGTTCCCCCGCGACCGAGCGTCCGGGGAAGAGGCCGATCCCCTCGATCACGCCGGCCCGCGTGGCGATCGTCCCGGCCAAGAGCTCCCAGCCGGCACCGATCGCGAGGACCTGGGTTCCCTGCTCGACCCAGGAGTGGAGGGTGGAGCGCACCGAGCGGAGGAGCTCCAGCGCCGCGGGCAGATCGTCGTCGGCGCCGGTGCCGGCGACCAGCACGTCCGGTCGGACCCGAGTGTCCTGCACGTTCTCCAGCGCCACGACCTCGGCCTCGAGGCCCGCCCACCGGGCGCGCGCCGCCAGCACGCGAGCATTGGCCGCGTCTCCGTTGCTGTCGAGGAGGTCGGGGGCGAGCACAGCGATGCGCAGCGCGGTCACGATGACTCCTCACGGTTCGTGGCGAGCTGGAGGTGCGCGCGGGTACGGCGCATCGCATCGGCCGAGAAGACGATGGTTTTGCGTCCCGCCGTCGGCGTGGGCAGAGCGAGGAATCCGTCGAGTGCTCGCGCGAGGTCGTCGTCGACCGCGTCCACCGTGACGCCGTCGTAGCGCAGGTGGAGAGCCGCCTCGTGGGCCTTGGACCCGGACACCACGCGAACGCGGCCGAGCCCCGAGGTGTCGACCGGCCAGAAGTAGGAGGGGTCGCGGACATCGGACCCGATGGCCACCATGATCTGCTCCGTGCCCGCCGGGATCTCGGCGATGTTGAGGCGGTAGCTCGCGGGGTTCTGCACGAGCACGAACTCGACGTCCTGTCCGCGCACGGTGACGACCTCGCCCCGCCCGAAGACGGGTTCGATCGAGGAGAGCGCGGACGCGGCGATGGCGGGGTCGAATCGCCCCTCGAGCAGCGCGCGCGCGGCCGATATCGCTGCGGCCGCGTCCACGGCATAGTGCACGCCACGAGCGGGAAGGCGGACGTCGAGCGACTCGCCGTCGCTGCGGAGAAGGGCGGCGGCGCCTCGCGTGCTCTCGACGACCGTCGTCGCGCGCTCGGCGCCGCCATCGGCGTCTGCCGCGTAGCCGAGGCCCCCGGGCGCGCCGGAGCGCACCTCCTCCGAGACGCCGTACCAGCGGACGAGATCGCTCGGTAGCGTGGTCGCGATCTCGGCGATGTGCCGGTCGTCGGCGTTGAGGACGACCCGACCGGTGGCACGCAACGCGATCGTGGCGAGCATCCGCGCCACCATCGCCGGATCGAAGAAGCGGTCGATCTGGTCGACGACGACGTTCGTCAGCAGCACGACTCGCGGAGCCATGCGAGGGGCGAGGTGGGCGCCGTGGCCCTCGTCCATCTCGAGCACCGCGATATCGGCGTCGATTCGACCGCGGAGGTCTGCCCGTTCGAGGAGGGCCGAGGTGAGGCCTTGCGCGATGTTCGCGGTGGAGGGATTCGTGAACACTCGGAGGCCGTGCGCTCGCAGCACGGCGACGAGCATCTTGGTGGTCGTCGACTTGCCGGCCGATCCGCTCACGACGACGAGTCCGTCGGCGAATCCGCCGAGGACGGCAGGAAGGAAACCGGGCGCGAGGCGGTTCACCACGAGCCCGGGCACGGCAGAGCCTCCGCCGGGCTTGCGGACGCGCGCTGCGAACCGAGCGGCCCTCCCGAGGAGGACCGCCGGCGCGTAGCGGATCATCGGCCTACTCGAGGTAGTCGCGGAGCGACTGCGATCGCGACGGATGGCGGAGCTTCGCCATCGTCTTCGACTCGATCTGACGAATCCGCTCGCGGGTCACTCCGAACGTGTCGCCGATCTGGTCGAGCGTCTTGGGCATGCCGTCACCGAGACCGAAGCGCATGCGGATCACGCCCGCCTCGCGCTCGGAGAGAGAGTCGAGCAGCGACTCCAGCTGCTTCTGCAGCATCGTGAAGCCCACGGCGTCGGCCGGCACGACCGCCTCGGTGTCCTCGATGAGGTCGCCGAACTCGCTGTCGCCGTCCTCACCGAGGGGAGTGTGCAGCGAGATCGGCTCGCGGCCGTACTTCTGCACCTCGATGACCTTCTCGGGAGTCATGTCGAGCTCGCGCGAAAGCTCCTCGGGCGTCGGCTCGCGGCCGAGATCCTGGAGCATTTGCCGTTGCACGCGGGCGAGCTTGTTGATGACCTCGACCATGTGCACCGGGATGCGGATGGTGCGTGCCTGGTCGGCCATCGCGCGCGTGATCGCCTGACGGATCCACCAGGTCGCGTAGGTCGAGAACTTGAAGCCCTTGGTGTAGTCGAACTTCTCGACCGCACGGATGAGGCCGAGATTGCCCTCCTGGATGAGGTCGAGGAACTGCATCCCTCGGCCCGTGTAGCGCTTGGCAAGGCTCACCACGAGCCGGAGGTTCGCTCCGAGCAGGTGGCTCTTGGCCCGCTGTCCGTCCTTCGCGACCCACCGCAGCTCGCGCACGAGCTCCGGGCTCAAGTCGGAGGAGCTGGCGAGCTTGTCCTCGGCGAACAGGCCGGCCTCGATGCGCATCGCGAGCTCGACCTCCTCGGCGGCGTTGAGCAGCGCGACCTTGCCGATCTGCTTGAGGTAGTCCTTGACCGGGTCGGCGGTCGCACCGGTGATCGCGGTCGAGTAGACGGGGACCTCGTCGTCCTCGCCGCCGAACGAGAGCACGAGTGCTCCGCTGGGGAGGGGCTCAGCAGGGGCCGTGGCCGAGGTCGGGGCGTCGGCGGCCTCGGAGTCGTCCTTCGTGTCGGACTCCGTGTCCTCGACGACGACCGCCTCGGTCTCCTCCTCGTCGACGACATCGGCCTCGTCGGGCTCGACGACGTCGCTCGGTTCCTCAGCGGCTCCCTCGGCCGGAGCCGCGGCCTTGGTGGTCGCGCGCGACCGGGCCGGCTTCGTTGCCGGCGCCTTCGCGGAGGTGGTCTTCGCCGCGGGCTTGCGCGCTGCGGGCTTCTTGGCGGTCGTCGTCACGTCGTCCTCGACGGCGTCGAGCGTTGCGGTCTTGGTAGCTCTGGTGGCCATAGCGGCACCTCTCCATCCGTTGCGTCCCGGGGGCGGACCTCGCCGCAGGGGCGATGTCCGTCGGTGGGCATTACGAGGACCCATGTCAAGTCGAGAAGCTCACACGCCCGATCCTGGGGAGGGTGCTCCGCGACCCGAACGGGCCCTATTGACAATTATTGCACGTCTGAGTAGTGCGGCCACGCCGTGCAGTGACGTCGATACGGCGGCGATGCGGATCGGGACAGTATGTCCGTCCCTCTGCCCGTCCTTTTCGGAACCGCGAGTACCGAATCGGTGCCGAAAGGGTCAGCGCCTCGCGCGCCTCCGCCGTAGACCGTCTGCTACTGCAACCCAGAGGGGGGCCACGGTTATTCCCTCCTCCTCGGCCAGTCGGCGACGCGTGCGCCGGCGCGCGACGATCAGTCCGACGACTCCTCCACCGACCACGACGTACTGCACGCACCACGCGAGCCGAAAGTGATCCATCGAATAGAGCTCCGCCGAGTCCGCGTGGGGGCCGGCCAGCGCATCGAGGATCACCCCCATGACGAACATCATCGTGAAGCTCGCGAGGAACCCGCCGACGTTGACGACGCCGTTGGCCGCTCCGAGACTCCGAGAAGGATTGAAGGTGCGCGCGAAGTCGAAGCCGATCATCGAGCCGGGGCCGCCCGCGCCGACGACGATCAGCAGCAGCACGACAAGCCAATAGGGCGGAGTGCCCGGCCAGAGCAGGACGAGTGTCCAGGCGAGCGCCATCGCCGAGACGATCCCGAGGACGAGGTTGCTCCGACGCGTCGGATGGCGCGCCGTGAGGATTCCGAGCACGGGGCCGACGACGATGCCGGCGATCACGAGGATCGTCAGAGTGCCGGCCGCCAACGTGGGCGCCAGCCCGATCCCGAAGACAAGGAACGGGTAGCCCCACAGCAGGGTGAAGACCGTGCCGGAGGACTGGGTCACGAAGTGCGACCAGAAGCCGAGCTGTGTGCCCGGCCGGCGCAGGCTCACCCCGAGCTGCGCGATCGTCGCCCGCAAAGTCGGTGGCACGAGGACGATCGGTTCGGTGCGCGGCGGGAGATCGCTGATGAAGAGCAGTACGCCGAGGAAAGCGACCGCACCCAGACCGGCCGCCGACAGGAACGCCGGGGTCCAGCCGAAGACGTGCAGCAGCGCCGCGAAAGGCAGCGCCGAGAGGATCTGGCCGATCTGCCCGATGTTGCCGATCCACTGGGACAGCTGGGGAACGATCGGCCCCCTGAACCACGTCACCGTCAGTCGGATGACGGAGGTGAAGATCGCCGCATCGCCCGCGCCGAGGAGGATGCGCCCGAGGATCGCGATGCCGATGTCGGGGGCCATAGCCAGGATCACCTGGCCGATCGCCATCAGCGCCGTCCCCGACAGGATCAGGGCTTTCGGTCCGAACCGGTCGATCAGGATTCCGACGGGGATCTGCATCCCTGCGTAGACGATGAGCTGAACCACGGCGAGCGTCGAGAGGACGGCGGCCGCCACCTCGAACCGCTCGGCGGCATCCACCCCGGCGACCCCGAGGCTCGCGCGGTCGAGCACCGCGACCAGGTAGGCGAAAGCGCCGGCACCGAACACGAACCAGGCTCTACGAGATCCCACTCGCACGATCCTAGCGATGGCCCGCGTACGGGGGTGGAGCCCGACTTAGGAGGCGGACGGCTCCTCGCCCGGGCGACGGATCGCCAGGAACTTCTCGAGCTCGGCCGCGATCGCGTCCGCACTCGGCACGAAGCCGTCCTCGTCCGTGAGGGGCGAGCGGAGGCTCGTGCCTTCCATATACGTGTCGTGGCGGGCCTCGAGGGCGGCGACGAGCTTCTGCAGCTCCTCGTTCCCGCTCACCTGCTCGTCTACCTTGCCGAGGAACTCCCGCCCGCTCTCGCGCAATCGGTCGGTGGGGAAGATCAGCCCCGTCGCCGCAGAGATGCTCTCGAGCGCGGTGACGGCCGCCTGCGGGTACTCGGTGTCCGAGAGGTAGTGCGGGATCAGCAGCGCGAAGCCGACCGTGCTGAGCCCCCGCTCGAAGAGGCGGTACTCGAGCAGGTGGAGCACGTTCGCGGGAACCTGGGTGTGCGGCTTCCACACCGACATCGCGTCGATGAGGTCCTCCCGGTTGCCGCTGACCGTCACTCCGACCGGACGCGTGTGCGGGACCGGCATCGGTATCGCGTGCACCCAGGTGGTCGCTGTGACCTCGAGTCGCTCGATGAGCCCGAGCATCGCTTGCGCGAAGCGCTCCCACTGGAAGTCCGGCTCGAAGCCCGTGAGCAGAAGGAAGGGCTGGTGCAGCTCGTCGCGCGCGAGCGAGAGACGGAGCATCGCCGGGTGGTAGTCGGTCAGATGATCCTGGTCGAAGGTGATGATCGGCCGGCGAGCACGGTAGTCGAGCAATTGGTCTTGGTCGAAGACGACGATCGGCCGGTGCTCGAGGGTGTCGAGGAGGTACTCCCCCAGCTGCGCGACAGCGCCGCCGGCATCCGCGAATCCCGTGAGCCCCGCCACGAGGTGCAGGCCGCGCGGAACCTCCGACAGGTCGCCCTCGACGTCGAACAGCTCTTCCGGATCCAGCATGCGATCCACTGTAGACGGCGGCCCTGGGCTCCTTCGGAGGCAGCGCTGAGCCCTCAGCGAACAGCGCCTAGCATTGCGCCCATGCCCCTTTCCTCTCTCGAGTACTCGTCCGTTCCCGCCTCCGACATCGACACCGACGCCCTCGTCCTCGGCATCGCGCCCGGGCCGGACGGTCCTCGTCTCGTGGGGGCTGAGGGCCTGGGGAAGCTGGCCACCTCGCTCTCGAAGTCGCTGTCCGCCCTCGGCGTGACGGGCGCAAGCGAGAGCGTGGTGCGGGTGCCCTCGTCGGTGCGCGCCGGCGTCGTGACGCTCGTCGGCCTCGGATCGAGCGAGCCCGACGATGCTGCACTGCGTGCGGCCGCGGGAGCCGCGGTGCGCTCGCTCGCGGGTGCCGCCTCCGTCGCTCTGGCCCTGCCCGCCGGCACGGACGGCAGCTACGCAGCAGTGGCCGAAGGAGCCGCGCTGGGCGCCTATGCGTTCACCTCGTTCCGCGGCTCGAGCGCCTCCTCGGTCAAGGCGCCGGTCGAACACGTCGTCGTGCTCGGCGAGGGCGAGCAGGACGTCCTCGATCGTGCGCTCGTCGTCGCGCGGGCGGTGTCGGCGGTGAAGGACCTCGTCAATACGCCGCCGTCGCACCTGTACCCGCAAACCCTGGCCGACGCGGTCGAGGAGGGAGTCGCGGGCCTCCCGCTCGAGCTCACCGTGTGGGACGAGAAGGCACTCGAGGCGGAGGGCTTCGGCGGCATCCTCGGCGTCGGCAGCGGATCCTCCCGCCCGCCGCGTCTCGTGAAGCTCGCTTACGCACCTGACGGCGCCTCCACGCATCTCGCGCTCGTCGGCAAGGGCATCACTTTCGACAGCGGGGGGCTCTCGCTCAAGCCCCCGGCGTCGATGATCGGGATGAAGTACGACATGACCGGCGCCGCGACCGTCTACGCCGTGGTGCGAGCGGTCGCCGAACTCCGGCTTCCCGTGCGGGTGACTGCCTGGCTGTGCTTGGCCGAGAACCTCCCGTCCGGGACGGCCATCCGGCCGAACGACGTCCTCACCATCCGGGGCGGCACGACCGTGGAGGTGCTCAACACCGACGCGGAGGGCCGGCTCGTCCTGGCCGACGGCCTGGTCGCGGCGAGTGAGGAACAGCCCGACGCCCTCGTCGATGTCGCGACCCTCACCGGGGCGGCGACCGTCGCCCTCGGCACCCGGACGGTCGGAGCGATGGGCGACGACGCGCTGATCGCGTCCGTGCTCGACGCCGCGACCGCGGCGGGCGAATCGTTCTGGCACATGCCCTTGCCCGCGGAGCTGCGCCCGCTGCTCAACTCGGACATCGCCGACATCGCGAATGTGAAGCCCGGCAACACCGCTGGGGGCATGCTCATCGCCGGGCATTTCCTCCGCGAGTTCGTCGGAACCCGCGGCGAGGGCGAGGGTGCGACGAGCATCCCCTGGGTGCACCTCGACATCGCCGGCGCGGCGAACAACGCGGGAGCGGCTCACGGCTTCACGGGCTCCGGCCCCACGGGTGTCTCGGTGCGTGCCCTGATCGCGCTGGCGGAGGGTCTGGCGAGCGCGTAGTAGGGTCGATGGGGCGGGATCTCCCGCCTCGTCCCCCCTCCGCTCAGCCCTTGCGTCCCGCGCTCGCGGCGACCGAGAGGCGAGGGGAACCGCACGCAGCGAGGGAGTGACCGGGTGTCCGAAGAGCGCTACGACCTGGTCGTGCTCGGGGGTGGCAGCGGCGGGTACGCGGCCGCTCTGCGCGCGACCCAACTCGGGATGAGCGTCGCCATCGTCGAACGGGACAAGCTCGGCGGCACGTGCTTGCATCGCGGCTGCATTCCGACGAAGGCCCTCCTGCACGCGGCGGAACTCGCCGACGGTGCGCGGGACGCCGAGAGGTACGGCGTCTTGGCGAGCTTCTCCGGCATCGACGTCGCCGGTGTCACCCGATATCGCGAGCAGGTCGTGGCCGGCAAGTACAAGGGTCTTCAAAGCCTCATCTCGTCGCGCGGGATCACCGTCGTGTCGGGTGACGGCCGTCTGACCGGACCGCGGACCGTCACAGTCGGCGAGCACGTCTTGCATGGAGCCTCCATCGTGCTCGCGACCGGTTCGTCTTCGCGGACGCTCCCGGGCATCGAGATCGGCGGGCGCATCCTCACGAGCGAGCAGGCCATCGAGCTCGATCATGTGCCCTCGCACGTCGTGGTTCTCGGAGGCGGTGTCATCGGCGTGGAGTTCGCGAGCGTCTGGCGTTCTTTCGGCGCGGAGGTCACGATCGTGGAAGCCCTTCCGCATCTCGTTCCCCACGAGGACGAGAGCGTCAGCAAGCAGCTGGAGAGAGCGTTCCGCCGGCGCGGGATCTCGTTCACGCTGGGTTCTCGTGTCTCCGCTGTCTCGCAGAACGAGACGGGGGTCACGGTCTCGCTCGAGAGCGGAGCCGTCGTCGAAGGCGATCTGCTGCTGGTGGCGGTCGGGCGCGGCCCGGTCACGGCGGGCCTCGACCTCGAGGAGAACGGGGTCCGCCTCGACCGCGGCTGGGTCGTCACAGACGAACGCCTGCAGACCTCGGTGCCGGGCGTCTACGCGGTCGGAGACATCGTGCCCGGCCTCCAACTCGCGCACCGGAGCTTCCAGCAGGGCGTTTTCGTGGCCGAGGAGATCGCAGGGCTCGCCCCGCAGGTCGTCTCGGACGTGAACATCCCGAAGGTCACCTACAGCGACCCCGAAGTCGCGTCGATCGGGCTCAGCGAGGCGCGTGCCGTCGCCGAGTACGGTGCCGACCGGGTCGCGAGCTACGACTACGGGCTGGGAGGCAACGCGCGCAGCACGATCATCGGCACGACGGGCTCGGTCAAGGTCGTCCGGGTCGTCGACGGTCCGGTGGTCGGCATCCACATGGTGGGCGCTCGGGTGGGAGAGCTCATCGGGGAGGCGCAGCTCATCGTCAACTGGGAAGCGCATCCCGAGGACGTCGCGCCGCTCGTGCACGCGCACCCCACCCAGAACGAGGCCCTCGGGGAGGCGCACCTCGCGCTCGCCGGGAAGCCGCTGCACGCCCTGTAGAACCATCGCGAGGCGGCGACTCGCCGCTCCCGCTTCAGTAAGCTGAACATCGATACATCCACGTCTTAAGGAGACAGGCTCATGAGCGAATCCGTCAGCCTCCCGGCACTCGGAGAGAGTGTCACGGAAGGAACGGTCACCCGCTGGCTGAAGAACGTCGGTGACCGGGTCGAGGTCGACGAGCCCCTGCTCGAGGTCTCGACCGACAAGGTGGACACCGAGATCCCCTCGCCGGTGGCGGGAGTCATCGAGGAGATCCTCGTCCAGGAGGACGAGACCGTCGAGGTCGGTGCCGAGCTCGTCCGCATCGGGGACGGCTCGGGAGCGCCCGCCGCCGCACCGGAGTCTCCTGCCGAGGAGGTCGCAGCCGCCGAGAACGAGCCCACCGAGGAGGCCACTCCGTCGGTCGACGCCGAGAGCGAGGCAGAGGCGCCCGCTCCCGCCGAGCCCGAGCCTGCTCCCGCCGTCGAGAAGCCTGCCGCCCCGGAAGCCGCGGCTCCCGCGCCCTCCACCCCGGCTCCCGCTGCCGCTGCCCCCACCCCGGAGCCCACCGACTCGAATCCCGGCTACGTCACGCCACTCGTACGCAAGCTCGCGAGCGAGCACGGTATCGACCTCGCCACGCTCACGGGCACCGGCGTCGGCGGCCGGATCCGCAAGCAGGACGTCCTCGACGCCGCCGAGGCCGCGAAGTCGGCTCCGGTCCCCGTCTCGGCTCCTGCCGCCGCTGCGGCGAAGGTCGCGCGGACGCCGCTCGAGACCTCCGCCCTGCGCGGGACCACGCAGCCGATGTCGCGTCTGCGCAAGGTGCTCGCCCAGCGCGCGGTGGAGTCGATGCAGACGAGCGCCCAGCTCACCTCGGTCATCGAGGTCGACGTCACGGCCGTCGCCCGTTTCCGCGACGCGGTCAAGAAGAGCTTCCAGGAGAAGACCGGCGCCAAGCTGTCCTTCCTCCCGTTCTTCGCCCTCGCGGCGGCTGAGGCGCTCAAGGCCTACCCCGTGATCAACTCGACCCTCGACGGGGACTCGATCGTCTACCCCGACCACGAGAACATCAGCATCGCCGTCGACACCGAGCGCGGCCTGCTGACCCCGGTCCTGAAGAACGCCTCCGAGCTCACCCTCGCCCAGATCGCCTCGACCATCGGCGACCTCGCAGAGCGCACGCGCAACAACAAGCTCAAGCCCGACGAGCTTGCCGGCGGCACCTTCACGCTCACCAACACGGGCTCGCGCGGCGCGCTCTTCGACACCCCCGTCGTGTTCCTTCCGCAGACGGCGATCCTCGGCACCGGCATCGTCACCAAGAAGCCGGCCGTCGTGCAGGTCGACGGCGCCGACGCGATCGCGATCCGCTCGACGGTCTTCCTCGCCCTCTCGTACGATCACCGCACGGTCGACGGGGCAGATGCGGCGCGCTTCCTGGTCGCGATCAAGGAGCGTCTCGAGGAGGGTGCCTTCGAGAACGACCTCGGTCTCTGAGACGCGCCTCGCACGGGAAGGCCTCATGAGGCCGCTCCGGCGTAGACGTCCCGGATAAGCCAGCCGGCCTCCGTCCTGACGATCAGGACGGAGGCCACTGTCGTTCCCCCGGACGCGCGCAGCGAGACCAGTGCCGAGCCTCCCTCCGCTTCGGTGACGACCGAGGCCACGGACGCCGCGTCGGGAAGGATCTCGCGCGCCGATGCCTGAGAACGTAGCGGCGAGTCTGCCGTCGTGAGGGCACGGAGGCACTCCCCCGTCTCGCAGGCGCCCGCCGCCGCCACCAGAGCGCGCGCAGCCTCGTCGGCCGGCCCGCCCGCCGTGGGAGGCGGGGATGCCGGAGCCGTCCCCGAACTGCTTGCGGGCGATGTAGTGGGCGCTGCCGTCGAGGCCTCGGCCGCGCGTTCGTCCGCCGTTCCGCCCAGGAGGCTGGCCGTCGCGGCTCCGAGGAGGATCACGGTGGCGGCGAGCAATGGACCGCGATGGCGTCGTGCGAGGGAGGCGACGCGCCCGCGCCATCCGTCGATCGGGTGTCGACGCCGGTGACGCGCCGGTGTCGCGGCGACTGACTCCTCAGTGGGGGACTTCGGCAGCGTTCCGAGAGGCATCGGTGGCGCCACGCGGTAGAGCGTCGCCTCGAGACCGACGAGGTCCGCCGCCTCCTCGATGTCCGGGCAACTCGGACACCGTGACCGGGAGCGGTCCAGGAGCCTGCGGAACGCGGCGAGCGAGGCACTCGCGGAGTCTTCGACCGGCGTGGTGAGCAGCAACACCGGACGCCCGTCCGAGGTGAGCCCGATATCGGTGGCAGCGGGAGCGGGATGAACCCCGGCCGCCGCGGCGTCGCGCGCTGCGGAGACCATCGGCGCGAGCAGGGTGACGAACATCCCCGCTTCGAGCGGACGGACGGAGGAGAGCACCTCCTCGAGGGTGCACGCGATGACCGGCGACGTCACAACGATGCGCTGTCGTCCCGAGCGCGTGACCTCGACGAGTCGCTCGCGATGGAGATGTGGGGCGAGGCGGGCAAGCGGACTCCCGGCGATCGCCGCCGCCTCGTCCCGCGGAAGACGTCGGACGTCGTCGCTCGGCGAGTCGGAGGAGGCCCCACGGCGATCGGGGCGGGAGGGCCTGGCAGGCGTGGGAGTCGTCATGCCCCGAGGATGCCCGCCGTGCCCCTCCGTCCGCGGCATGCTGCTGGATCCGGTGGAGAGTTCGCCCTCAACTCGTCTGTGGAGGGAGATCGAGGGAGACCGGGTCGGTGATGCCCGGATCGGCTCGGTATCCTTGACTCCATGGCACGCAGCACCGAACCGTCGACGAAGGCGGTTAAGGAACCCGGTCGTCTCAAGCAGATGTGGCAGGTGTTCCAGATGACCCGCCGCTACGACAGCAGCGCGGTGTGGATCATCCTGCTCTCGCTCGTCGTCCCGATCCTCCTCGGCGTCCTCCTGGGCGTCCTGTTGGGCAACGGCAACGGTTTCGTCATCGCGCTGTGGATCGTGGTCGGCGTGATGGCCGGCCTCGTCATCGGGCTCGCCGTCCTGTCTCGCCGCGCCGAGCGCGCCGCCTACGGGCAGATCGCGGGGCAGCCGGGCGCCGTGGGTGCGGTGCTCCGCAGCGGCCTGCGCGGCACCTGGACGGGTGGCGAGATGCCGGTCGCCGTCAACGGGAAGACCCAGGATGCCGTCTACCGTGCCGTCGGCCGAGGCGGAGTCGTCCTCATCGCCGAAGGACCGGCGACTCGCACCAAGCGCATGCTCGAGGATGAGCGGCGCAAGGTGACTCGTGTCCTTCCCAACGTCCCGGTTATCTTCGTGAACGTCGGTCCCGACGCCGACTCCGTGCCCCTGCACCGCGTTCCCCGAACGCTGGCGAAGACCAAGAACGTGCTCACCAAGGCGGAGGTGCTCGCGGTCAAGAACCGCCTCGCCTCGCTCCACGCCTCGCTGCCGATCCCCAAGGGAGTCGACCCCTTCAAGGTGCGTCCGCAGCGCTCACGCTGACCGGAGAAGGGCCGGTGGGAGGGATTCCGTCGGCCCTTCGTCGTCGCCGCGTCTCCGTCATCGGACGCGATCAGAAGCGGACGAGCACCGTCCCCGCGACCTTGTCATGGAATCCGCGCTGGTCCGAATCCCAGACCAGGGCAGGCACGACAACCGACAGCAGGACCGTGCGAACGAGCGGTCGCCACACCCCGACCCAGCCCCCGCCGAGGCGGATCACGCGCATTCCCAGCAGTCTGTGGCCGATGCTCCCGCCGATCGTCGGGATGAACACCGCCTGCAACGCCACGAAGAGGACGAGGCTCGCCCAGCGGTCATAGCCGAAGAAGGCCAAAGAGAGCAGCGCGGGCACGGCGAGATCGACGGCAAGGGCGGCGGAGCGTCGCCCCACGCGCCCGACCGACATCCGGCCCTGCTCTGGCAGGCCGAGTCGCTCCCCCGGGTACCGGCTGGGGGCGACATCGGCGAAGGTCTTGCGCTCTGGCATCCCCCGATCCTATCCGCGAGCCCTCCCCGGCCCGACCGGCAGAGCCCCCCCGCCGCACGTAACACGCCCGAAACAATAGGGACACGGAGGGGAAACCCCCTGCCACTACCCTGAGACAGCTGCGCCCTGCAGCCACCCGTTGTTATGCCATTGGAGACCTTTGCATGTTTAAAGATTCTTCCGAGGTGCTCACGTTCATCAAGGACACGGACGTCAAGTTCCTCGACATCCGGTTCACCGATCTCCCCGGTGTCCAGCAGCACTTCAACATCCCCGCCTCGACTGTCGACGAGGAGTTCTTCTCCATTGGACAGCTCTTCGACGGGTCGTCGATCCGTGGATTCGCGAACATCCACGAGTCGGACATGCAGCTGATCCCTGACGTGACGACCGCGTACGTCGACCCGTTCCGGGTTGAGCGCACGCTCATCCTCGTCTTCGACATCTACAACCCGCGCAACGGCGAGATCTACTCGAAGGACCCGCGCCAGGTCGCCAAGAAGGCCGAGAAGTACCTCGCCTCGACCGGCATCGCCGACACCGCGTTCTTCGCCCCCGAGGCCGAGTTCTACATCTTCGACGACGTACGCTACGAGGTCACCCAGAACTCGGCCTTCCACTCCGTCGACTCCGTCGAAGGTGCCTGGAACTCGGGCCGGGTCGAAGAGGGCGGCAACCTCGGCAACAAGACTCCCTACAAGGGCGGCTACTTCCCCGTCAGCCCGGTCGACAAGCAGGCCGACCTGCGCGACGACATCTGCCTCAAGCTGATCGACGCCGGCCTCATCCTCGAGCGCTCCCACCACGAGGTGGGCACCGGTGGCCAGGCCGAGATCAACTACCGCTTCGACACCATGGTGCACGCGGCGGACGACATCCTGAAGTTCAAGTACATCGTCAAGAACACGGCCGAGCAGTGGGGCAAGACCGCCACCTTCATGCCGAAGCCGCTCTTCGGCGACAACGGCTCGGGCATGCACACCCACCAGTCGCTGTGGAACGACGGCACGCCGCTCTTCTACGACGAGAACGGCTACGGCGGCCTGTCGGACATCGCGCGTTGGTACATCGGCGGCCTGCTCAAGCACGCACCCGCTGTCCTCGCGTTCACGAACCCGACGGTCAACTCCTACCACCGCCTGATCCCGGGCTTCGAGGCGCCGGTCAACCTGGTCTACTCGGCCGGCAACCGCTCGGCGTCGATCCGCATCCCGATCACGGGCACCAACCCGAAGGCGAAGCGCATCGAGTTCCGCGCCCCCGACGCCTCCGGCAACCCCTACCTCGCGTTCGCGGCGCAGCTCATGGCGGGCCTCGATGGCATCAAGAACCGTATCGAGCCGCACGAGCCGGTCGACAAGGACCTCTACGAGCTGCCCCCCGAGGAGGCGAAGCTCATCCCGCAGGTCCCCGCGACCCTCAGCGATGCGCTCGACGCTCTCGAAGCCGACCACGACTTCCTCCTCCAGGGCGGCGTGTTCACCCAGGAGCTCATCGACACCTGGATCGAGTACAAGCGCGAGAAGGAGATCAAGCCGCTCGCGCAGCGCCCGCACCCCTTCGAGTTCGAGCTCTACTACGGCGTCTGATCGCTGAACGACACGACGGGCCGTCCCTCTTCGGAGGGGCGGCCCGTCGCCGTCGCACGGCCGCTCTCCGGGCGGGCGGCGCGGCGCGGCGCGATCAGCGCCGCGTGTGCTGGTCGGCGTCTGCAGGCCCGTAAAAGAGCCGCTCGAAGACGGCGCGCGCGCGGCGAGTCACCCCGAGGTAGTCGTCCTCGAGAGCGGTCGCCGAGCCGGCAGGATACTCCAGCAAGCGAGCCACCCCTTCCAGCTGGCGTCGGTCGGTCGGCAACACATCGCTCGTGCGGTTCGTCCACAGCGTCATGGCCGAACGGACGCGAGAGGCGAGGAGCCAGGCCGCGCGCAGGCGTTCGGCATCGAGGGGCGAGACGAGCGACGCCTCCTCGGCCACCCGCAATGCCGTGAGCGTCGATGTCGTGCGCAGCGCGGGAAGCGAGCGCGCATGCTGCAACTGCAGCAACTGCACGAGCCACTCCACGTCACTGAGCGAGCCTCGCCCGAGCTTGAGATGCCTCCGCGGGTCGGCGCCCTGCGGCAGACGCTCGTTCTCGACGCGGGCCTTGATCCGCTTCACCTCGCGGATGTCCCGATCGGAGATCGCCGAGGGGTAGCGGACACTGTCGGCGAGGCGCTCGAAGTCGGCGATCAGTGCCGCGTCTCCGGCGACTCCACGGGCGCGGAGGAGCGCCTGCGCCTCCCAGGTCAAGGACCAGCGGGCGTAATACGCGCGATAGGACTCGAGCGAGCGCACCAGAGGACCATTCTTGCCCTCGGGGCGCAGCTCGGCGTCGAGATCGAGCGGGAGGCGTGAGTCCTCGGTGAGCCGGACGAGCTCGCCGACGAGGAACTGCGCGTACTGCTGCGCCTGCTGCGGCTCGGCGGAGCCCGGGCGCTGCACGTACATCACGTCGGCGTCCGAGCCGAAGCCCAGCTCCGAGCCGCCGTAGCGACCCATGCCGATCACGGCGAACTCGAGCTCGACGCCAGGCCGATCGGAACTGGAGCGGCGCACGGCATCGAGCACTCCGTTCACCAGCGCGGTAATGATGTCGGTGAGGCTGCACGCGATCTCCTCGATCGTGCTCAGGCCCAGCACGCCGCCCATCGCCGTACGCAGGACCTCGCGCCTCCGCATCGCGCGCAACACCGCGGCCACCGCCTCCGGAGACTCGTGCCGGGCGAGGACGGCCCGGACCTCCTCTGCGAGCGCCTCCGCGTCACGGGGACGGAGGGCGTCGTCGTCCTCGAGCCACGCGGCCGACTCCGGGATGCGGTCGAGCAGCTCGCCCACGAAACGTGAGCCCGCGAGCACCGTCGTCAGGCGCTTGGCAGCGCCGGAGGAGTCGCGCAGCATCCGCAGGAACCACGGGGTACCCCCGAGCGCGTCGCTCAGTCGCCGGAACGCGAGCAGGCCGTAGTCGGGGTCGGCGCCGTCGGCGAACCACTGGAGCATGACGGGCACGAGGTGGCGCTGGATGCTCGCCCGCCGAGAGACTCCCGAGGTCATCGCCGCGATGTGGCCGAGTGCCCCGCGCGCGTCGGCGAACCCGATCGCCGCGAGCCGCGCCTCCGCCTGACCCGCCGAGAGCTCGGCGCCGCCCTCGGGAAGCGCAGCCACCGCCGAGAGCAGCGGACGGTAGAACAGGCGCTCGTGCAGACCGCGCACGCGATGCTTGATCTCGTTCCAGACGACCAGGAGCTCGTCGGCGGTACGGGCGAGCGTGCTCGACCGGGCGAGGGTGCGCAGCTCGTGCTCGTCCCGGGGCATCAGATGGGTGCGCCGCAGCCGTCGCAGCTGGAGGCGGTGCTCGAGCAGGCGCAAGGCACGGTAATCCTGGGCGAACTGCTCCGCCTCGGCCCGGCCGATGTACCCCCGTTCGGCGAGGGCGCCGAGCGCGAGCAGGGTGCCCGGCATGTGGATCTCGTCGTCGTTCTGCCCGTGTACGAGCTGGAGAAGCTGCACCGTGAACTCGATGTCCCGCAGTCCGCCCGGCCCGAGCTTGAGCTGATAGTGCACGTCGTGGGGCGGGATGTTCTCGGTCACCCTCTCGCGCATGCGCTGCACGGACTCGACGAAGTTCTCGCGCGACGCACTCGACCACACCTTGGGAGCGACGGCGTCGACGTAGGCGCGCCCGAGGTCAGGGTCGCCCGCGAGCGGCCTCGCCTTCAGCAGCGCCTGGAACTCCCAGCTCTTCGCCCAGCGGTCGTAGTAGGTCACGTGGGATTCGAGGGTGCGCACGAGTGCGCCCTGCTTGCCCTCTGGCCGCAGGTTGGGGTCGACCTCCCACAGCTCGGGCTCGAGGGCGAGGGCGGAGGTCCCGCGCATCACGAGCACGGCGAGCCGTGTCCCGATGTCGACGGCGCGGGCGTTGCTGAGTCCACGCTCCGGATCGCCCTCGGCGACGAAGATCACGTCGACGTCGCTGACGTAGTTCAGCTCGGAGGCGCCCGCCTTGCCCATGCCGATGATGGCGAACCGAGTCGCCTCCACCTCGTCTCGTCCGAAACGGCCAGGGCCGACTCCCCCGATGAGGTCGGCTCGCGCGACCGCGAGGGAGGCTTCGAGCGTCGCGCCGGCGAGGTCGGCGAGAGCACGGGTGACCCGATCGATCGCGGACACCGGGTCGGCCTGGCTCAGGTCGTGCACGACGATCCGGGTGAGGAGGCGGCGGTACCGCACGCGAAGGGCCGTCCAGCCGGCCTCCTCCCGCACCGAGGCGACGCCGTCAACGGCGCCGACGGAGTCGAGCAGCTCGGTCCGCGCCTCCGCACGCCCGGGCAGGGTGAGCAGGGGGTCGCGGAAGATCTCGAGCTCATCGGGACGCCTCTGCAGGAAATCGGCCAGTCCCGAGGAGGCGCCCAGGACGAGCAAGAGGCGCGTCAGCGCCGGGTCGTCGACGAGGACGACGTCCATCCGGTCACGATGCCGGCGCAAGAGATCAATCAGCGCGCCGAGCGCCGCATCCGGGTCGGCGACGCGGGCGAAGGCCGGCACGACGGAGTCGAGCGAGCGCCCGGCGAGCGCCTCGGCCTCGGCCAGGCGCGCCCCGGCGTCGCCGAGGGCGACGAATCCGAGGCGCGCGACATCGCTCAGGCTGCGTTCGCGGGGCATGGTCGAGCGGTCAGAGCATCTCGAGGTTGCTGCGCAGCTCGTACGGAGTGACCTGGGCGCGGTACTCGGCCCAGTCCTTCCTCTTGTTGAGCAGCACGAAGTTGAACACCTGCTCGCCGAGCGTCTCGGCGACGAGCTCGGAATCCTCCATCAAGGAGATGGCGCGATCCAGGCTCGCCGGCAACGGGCTGTACCCGAGGGCGCGGCGTTCCGCATCCGAGAGGGTCAGCACGTTGTCCTCCGCCTCGGCGGGCAGCTCGTAGCCCTCCTCGATGCCCTTCAACCCGGCCGCGAGCAGCAGGGAGTAGGCGAGGTACGGGTTGGCGGCCGCGTCCAGGGCGCGGTATTCGATGCGCGAGGACTGCCCCTTGTTGGGCTTGTAGAGCGGAACGCGCACGAGTGCCGAGCGGTTGTTGTGGCCCCACGACACATAGCTCGGCGCCTCGTCGCCGCCCCAGAGCCTCTTGTAGGAGTTGACGAACTGGTTCGTCACCGCGGTGATCTCCGGCGCATGCCTGAGCAGGCCGGCGATGAACTGGCGGCCCAGCTTCGACAGCTGATACTCCGCGCCCTGTTCGTAGAAGGCGTTGACGTCGCCCTCGAAGAGGGAGAGATGCGTGTGCATCCCCGAGCCCGGGTGGCCCGAGAGCGGCTTGGGCATGAAGGTGGCGTAGACGCCCTGCTCGATCGCCACCTCCTTGATCACCGTGCGGAACGTCATGATGTTGTCCGCGGTGGTCAGCGCGTCGGCGTAGCGAAGGTCGATCTCGTTTTGACCGGGACCTGCCTCGTGATGGCTGAACTCGACCGAGATGCCGAGGTCTTCGAGCATCCGCACCGAGCGGCGGCGGAAGTCGTGCGCTGTGCCTCCGGGGACGTTGTCGAAGTAGCCGGCCGAGTCGACGGGCTCGGGGCCTTCGGCACCGAAGGTCGACGACTTGAGCAAGTAGAACTCGATCTCGGGATGCGTGTAGAACGTGAAGCCCCGCTCGGCCGCCTTCGCGAGCGTGCGCTTGAGCACGTTGCGAGGGTCGGCGACCGCGGGCTGCCCGTCGGGAGTCGTGATGTCGCAGAACATGCGCGCCGTCGGGTCGATCTCTCCGCGCCACGGCAGGATCTGGAACGTCGAGGGATCCGGGTGCGCGAGGACATCCGCCTCGAAGGATCGGGTGAGGCCCTCGATCGCCGAGCCGTCGAAACCCAGCCCCTCGGCGAATGCGCCCTCGACCTCCGCCGGCGCGATCGCGACCGACTTGAGCGTGCCCACGACGTCGGTGAACCAGAGACGAACGAATTTGATCCCTCGCTCTTCAATGGTGCGAAGAACGAAGTCCCGTTGCTTGTCCATCCAGACCCCTCCTGTTTCGCCCCTAAGGCTAGTGGCTCAGCTCCCGCGTCGCTCGGCGCCCCGGGTGGTGGTGTGCCGCGTCGGTAGAGTGGGGACATGTCAGCGCAGCCGGTCAAACGGGTTCGGACCCGCCACTTCCAGAACGCGAAGGACACGGGGGTCCGCATCACCGGTCTGACGAGCTATGACCAGCTCAGCGCGCGCATCTTCGACGAGGCCGGGATCGACTTCCTCCTCGTCGGCGACTCCGCCGGCAATACCGTGCTGGGCTACGACACGACCCTGCCCGTCACCGTCGACGAGCTGATCCCGCTGGCACGTGCCGTGGCGGGAGCGGTGCAGCGGGCGTTCGTCGTCGCCGACATGCCCTTCGGCTCCTACGAGTCCGGCCCGGACGACGCGTTGCACACCGCCTTCCGCTTCATGAAGGAGACGCACGCCCACGCCGTCAAGCTCGAGGGAGGCGTCCGCTCGGCCGAGCAGATCCGTCGGATCGTCGAGGCGGGCATCCCTGTCATGGCCCACATCGGATTCACGCCGCAGAGCGAGCACGGCTTCGGGGGCCACCTCGTGCAGGGCCGCGGTGAGGGACTGCAGCAGTTGCTCGCCGACGCGCGGGCCGTCCAAGAGGCCGGTGCATTCGCCGTCGTGCTCGAGATGGTGCCGACCGAAGCCGCTCGCCAGGTCACGCAGGAGCTGCGCATCCCGACCATCGGAGTCGGCGCCGGCCCGCACGTGGATGGCCAACTCTTGGTCTGGACGGACTTCGCCGGGTTCACGACCGGACGCATTCCGCGGTTCGTGAAGCAGTACGCCGATCTGCGCGGGGTGCTCTCCGGCGCCGTTGCCGCGTACCGCGAGGACGTCGAGTCCGGTGCTTATCCCGCGGCCGAGCACAGCTTCGAGTAGAGGCGGGATCCGCTGCTAGCTGTCCTCCTCCGCGTCCTCCTCGGCCCACCTGCGGCTGTTCTCGTGCAGCCTCTCCAGGGCGTGCGACGCCTCCTCGCGGGACGAGAACGGCCCGACCCTGTCGACGGAGGGGGAGACGAAGCCCTGCTCCACCGCTCCGCTCGCGACGTTGTACCACCAGGAGGTCTCGACGTTGTCAGCCATGGCGCGATCCTACGCCGCGTCCTCACCGATCCCCCGACCCTCCGCTTCGCTAGCATGACGGGTATGACTGCTGCGGCTACGGCCATCGGAATCGACATCGGAGGAACGGGCATCAAGGGGGCGTCCGTCGATCTCGACGGGGGCACTCTGCTGAGCGAGCGGATGAAGTTCGCGACGCCCGACGGCGGCACGCCCAAGGACATCGTCGCCACGGTGCAGCAGATCCTCGACAAGATCCCTGACACCCCCGCGGACACTCCGGTGGGGATCTGCTTCCCCGCCGTCGTCGTGCACGGCCGCACGATGTCGGCCGCGAACGTGTCGGAGGAGTGGATCGGCCTCGAAGCCGAGAAGCTCTTCGAGGATGCACTCGGACGCGACATCTTCTTCGTGAACGACGCCGATGCCGCAGGCTTCGCCGAGTCGCGCTTCGGCGCCGCGAAGGACAAGAAGGGCCTCGTGCTGATGACCACCCTCGGGACCGGCATCGGCACCGCCCAGATCTACGATGGCGTCCTCATCCCGAACGCCGAGCTGGGACATCTCGAGATCCACGGCGGCGACTACGAGAAGAAGGCGTCGTTTGCCGCGAAGGAGCGCGACGAGCTCGATTACAAGCACTGGGCGAAGCGCCTCCAGCGCTACTACTCCCACCTCGAGGCCCTGCTCTGGCCCGACCTCTTCATCGTCGGGGGAGGCATCTCGAAGCACTACGAGGAGTTCCTTCCCCTGCTCGATCTGCGTACGCCGATCGTCCCGGCGGTGCTGCGCAACAACGCAGGCATCCTCGGTGCCGCCGCTCTCGCGGGCAACTCGACGCACTCCCGAGCCTGAAGCGGTCGGGCCCCCACTGCGCGATGCGCGGCGGAGGCCCGACGGCGAAGGGGTCGACTGATACGCCGGGTTCTGTTCACGCCGCGCCTCTCGGCGGGCGCTGGACGGCCATCTCTCTCGGAGTCGCGTCGCCACGACCCTCCAGCGGTCTACCCGAGGACCCGACGAGCAGCCGCATCGTCCTCTGTCTGACCTTGCTCCGGGCGAGGTTTACCGAGCGGACTGGATCACTCCGGCCCCTGGTGGTCTCTTACACCACCGTTTCACCCTTACCGCGGGCCGTGGCCCGTGGCGGTCTGTTTTCTGTGGCACTGTCTCGCGGGTCACCCCGGGTGGGTGTTACCCACCGCCCTGCTCTGCGGAGCCCGGACGTTCCTCGGCACCAGGGCTCTCGCCCCGGCGACGCGACCGTCTTGTCGGCCCGTTCGCCCGTCCAGTCTACGACTCAGGCGAGCGTCGACTCGTCGCCGCGCACGAGGATGCAGCCGCTGTCGGGGCACAGGACGACCTCGTCGGGCGCCGAGGCGCGGATCCACGAGAGATCTGACTCCGTGAGCGCCACGCCACTGCCCTCGGATACCTTCCCGCGCAGGAGCGCGGCGCCGGCCCCGTAACGCGCGCGCTGCTTCTCGTAGAGCTCGACGAGGTCCTCTGGGAGGCTCGCGACGAGCGAGGCGCGATCGCGGGCCAACGCCTCCTGCTTGCCGGCGAGCTTCTCGGCCTGGGCGTCGCGCTCCTCGGCGAGAGCGAGGAGCGAGGCCATCACCTCGTCACGATCGGCCTGCGCGGCGGCGACCTCGGCCTCGATGCCCTCTATGCGCTCCATCAGCGTGAGCTCGATGTCCTCGAGATCACCGCGACGCTTCACGAGCGAGGTGATCTCGCCCTCGAGCGCAGCGATGTCCTTGGTCGAGGAGGCGATCTGGAGTCGGTCGCGGTCGCGCGCGAGACGGTTCTCGACGACCGTGACGTCCGACTCGATGCGTCCGAGCTCCGTGCGAACGTCCTCCAGGCGTCCGGTGCGCTCGGCGAGCGTGCGACGCGTCTCGTTGTCGCGAGTCTGCAGCGCCTGGATCTTCGCGATCTGCGGGAGGGTCGCGATGGCGTGACGCAGCTGGGCTCCCCTCGTGTCCAGGCTTGCCAGAGTCAGGAGTTCGCGCTGGTCTGCGGGGCTGGCTTTCACGTCGCGGTCCTCGTTCCCGGCACGGAGGGGAGGCGTGCCGCGTCCATTCTCCCGTGTCGGCGAAGGCCAGTGCACGATCGCGAAATCCCACGGGTCCGTCCGGGCTTCACTCACCTCCACCGTGACCGTCGGCAGCGCCTCGCGCAGTGCCGCCGCGGCAACATCGAGCCACAACCACTCGCTCGCCCAGTGCGAGACGTCGATGAGCGCGGGGCCGGTCCCGTGCAGCGCCTTCTCGCGCGCCTCCGAGGCGGGATGATGCCGAAGATCGGCGGTGATGTAGACGTCGCTCGTGCGCACAGCAGGCGCGTCGAGGAGCGAATCACCGGCGCCTCCGCAGAGCGCGACGCGGCGCACTGGCGTCTCGTAGCCCCCCGCCACGCGCACTCCCCCTGCCGTCGCAGGCAGCAGATCGGCGACGGCCGCGGCGAGGCGCCCGAGGGAGACCTCCTCGGCCAGGTCGCCGACGCGGCCCAGTCCGACCGAGGGGTCCTGGCCGGGGACGAGAGGCGTGGCGCCGGTGAGGCCGAGCCGAGTGGCGATGACGTCCGAGACCCCGTCGGCGACGATGTCGGCGTTGGTGTGGGCCGAGACGAGCGCGCAACCTCCGCGGACGAGCTCGGCGAGCAGCCGGCCTTTATAGCCGTCCTCGGCGATCGACGTGACACCGCGCAGGAGAAGCGGATGGTGTGCCACGAGCAGGTGGAAGCCGCCGGCGATCGCCTCCCCCACCGTCTCTGCCACGACGTCGACCGTGAGCAGGATGCGCTCCACGGAGGCGTCGGGATCGCCCGTCACGAGGCCCGGGGCATCCCAGTCCTCGGCCGCCGACTCGGGCCAGAGACGATCGATGACGGCATGGACGTCGCGGAGAGTGGGCATGCGACCAGGGTACGGCTGACGGCGGGTGCGATCTTTTGGAGCGACGGCGCTCAACGACGCGGCGAGGCCTCCTTCTGGTCCGTGTGCGACGTCTCGCTCTCCACCGCGCGGATCGCGGCATCGGCGGTGGAGGGGTCATCGAGATCGGCACCGAGGTAGTCGGGCGACTCGGGGAGGCGGACGGTGATGCCCCCGTACTGCTCGAGGGCGAGTTCTCCGCTCACCCCGGTCGCGGCGAGGACATGCCCGCCGACACCTCCGGCGCTGTCGACGAAATGCAGATGCAGGCCGGCCACGCTGATGCCCTGGAAGGGCTGCGGGCCGAGGAAGCCGACGAGCGTCCCCTCTGCGGCGTGGAGGCGGACCTCATGCTGGTCGCGCATCGCGTCGGTGAGCCGCTGGTAGGGCTTCACCTGCGCGAGCGGCTGACGCAGCGTCAGCTGGTCGATCCGGCCGCGGAGGCGGATCCCGACGAAGACGTTGCGGCTGGGGATGCGGAGGTGGACCGCGCCGAGCAGAGCGTCGAGGGAGGCAACGTCGGCGACGGCGTCGACATGGTCGGGAGCGAAGCGCGCGACCTCAGCGAAGGCGATCACCTCCTCCGGGCCGAGGACCCCGACGGAGCCGTCACCGCGGAACAGCCGGTGGACGCCGTCGAGGATGACGAGCTCGCCGTCCATGTGGTCGCCGCAGCCGAGACCGAAGTCGCCGTGGGCGTCGACCTCTCCGCGGGTAACGACCCCGTCGAACAGGCCTGCGAGGAGCGCGTCGACGATCGAGAACTGGGTGATGAGGGCGCGCGGCACTGACGGAGTCGGCATGGCCACAGTCTGCCGGGTCCGGCGCGAATGAGGACGAGAGTCCCGGAGGGGTAGGTCCTCGCGGAACGACGAAGGTCCGCGCCGCCGGAAGAGTGCGGGCCTTCTGCCGTGCTGAATCGCATCCAAAATTCTGAGAGCCAGGTGCATGGAAGTAGCCGTCACTTGTCACCGTGAACTGAACCGAGGTCTTCGTCGTCTCGACGGACACATCGGCACTTCCTTGGTACGGGAAGACTCCGAGCGCGTTGACTAGTCGGCAAGAACCACCTGATTCAAAGGAATCACAACCGCCAACTTTGAAGGGGAAAGTTGCCGACGGTCTGCAATCTTCTAGGCCTCAGGGGACGGTTCCCTGGCTTGTCATCTAAGTCACGACCACATTCAACTGGCTCGGCGCGAGAGGGTTCGACCGCACCTCAGGCTCGCTCGTCATGTACTTTTTTAGATCCGTCTGCAGCTCGAGGGCGTTTGTTATCGAAGGCACAGCGGCTGCGATTGGGGCAGAAAATCTCGTTAAAGGTTTGAGAATGTCGGCTCGCCTTGACCGAAAAGGTCGAGAAAGACGTCTGAAATTTCTTCGGGATGAGCGCCGGTTGTATACCGCAATTCAGGCCACCCGTGATAAATTACTGTCGCATACAGCAGGGCATAGCTCTTTTGAGCGAGGGTTATGGGAATCTCGATTTCGATCGCATCATTCTCCGCCTCACTAATGGCCGGCGTGGGCGGTATCCGCGCCTCCTCGACAAATTGTACCAGAACTCTATTTATACCACTTCTGTGGTTGACATATTGTCTGACCGATCTATTCAGGCCATAGAGGAAGCGAACTTCGTCTTCTTGGATGCCGATTTTCTCCAAGGTTTCGTCTGGAAGTTGCCTCGAATCTCCAAATAGCCCCATAGCCAATTCGAATGACCTATATTCGATCCTCCTGGAGCCACCAACTTGCCCGTTATGACAACGTGTTTCGGAAATACGACTCTCCATCCCTCGGTTTGAACACCGTTCCGCCATCTCCCTCTTCAATCACTACCACACTTCGGTCGGGATCCCAATACCCGACTCGTGCGCCTTGGAGGTACCGGGTCTCAGTGGGAAGGTTCCCATTGAGTACGTCGTCCACATACCCGACCAGCTCATCGTAACCAAAGTCGTCAATTTGCTGGTTGGATTTCCCGTTGATTAATTCGTTTCGGGAATGGTCCACGATATTCCAGGCTCGCTCGGAGGAGTCTTCGCTTTCTCGGTGGTCTTTTTCACTACATTTCTGCAGCGCCAGGTGCGGCTGACACCCCAGGGCCCCGTCAAAGTCGTTTTAGCTGGTGAGGAGTAGGTTTACCCGTATGGTGTGGCCTCGGGCGTGATGTCGAGGCCGGCGGCGATGTTGGTGTGACCATCACGCCAGCGAGGGGAAACCCGCATACGCAGCGACATGCGATTCATGTCGCACTCATATCGCAGAATCAGACCCGGACATACGCACTCACACTCCCCTCACCGCACTCAGACGCCCGATGAAAGATCGAGGTCAGTGCGCTTAATATGCTCCGACTTGACCAAAATCGTGCTGAATAGAAACGGCTTGACGGGAGAATTTTCCCAAGCTTGTCCAATTCTACTAGAAATACGCTTGAATGTCTCTGATTCACCAGGATCATCCGCTAATAGCTCTTCGGATTCGGATATTACAACCAAGAAGGAAAACGCTTGATACCAGGAGAGATCTCTCATCTGCTCAGAAAAGGACGGCCAGTTCTCGACTTGCCACGGAAAGGCAAAAGCCTCTCCGTAAGAAGTCCAAAGCTGTTCGACGGTACGCATCCTATGGCTGGAAATCTCTACCAGACCGCCATCCATTTCAGCTTCTTCCTTGCGCATCTCTAGCTTGGAGTCGCCAGCTGCGACCTCAAAAATCCACGGCCTTCCGGTATAGGGGTGCAACTTTCCTACTCCCATCGAATAAAGCTTTTGTAATGGTCAGCAGTATAGTAGTATGAACCATCCCAACGTCGCGATGCGACGGACTCCCCCGTCCGACGCCACGATTGCCGAGATGGTCCGACTCTACGAGTCAGCGCTGTCACTGCAACGCGTCGGTGAACGGGTCAACGCCAATGCTGCGACGGTGCGCAAGTACATCGGGGGCAACGCCCTGCGCGGCGATGCGAATCAGGGTCGGGCGTCGCTCAGCTTGCCCGCGGCGCACCCAGGAGTCGAACTGCGTCGGCCCGTAAACGAAGGCTTCGACAATCCAGCCCTCGAACTCAACGGTCTGCACCGCTTCGTTGGCTTCGTTGGTGATGACGAGGGGTCGAGATCTGACGTCGAAGTGCGGGCAGAGGTGACCGCACTTCCGCCCAGAATCGCCAGCTTGGCTGCGGGATGATGCTTCGCCACGAAGGAACTAGCGGCGGTAATGGCTTCCACAGAATGAGTGTGTCCCATCGCCGGTCCTCTCTGCGGCGTCGTTCCGATAGGGGATCCTCTAACGGGACGCGGCGGCGGAGCGCGGTCGGCTGAACGGCGGCACCTCTCGATCGGCAGAATGTGCTGGTGTCCTCCACGAATAAGATCTGAGCACTGCTGACAACCGCCCAGCGCGAACAGACGCACATCACGCTCCGCTACGCGTTCGGAAACCGCGGGACGGTCGACGGGTTCGTCATCGGTGTGGGTCGGAAGTGGGCGCTCCTCGCGGCGACGATGACCGGCGGCTTCTTCGACGGGGACGTCGCGATCCGTCTCACGGAGATCGCGCGAGCGTGGCCGAACCGGTGGTGGGAAGGGCGCTTCTCGCGGACCCGGCCGGAGTGGCTGCCTCGCCCGCCCGCCGATTGTCCCGCGATTGATCTGGACACCACCTCGGGGATGCTTGCCACCCTTCTCGACCCGGACACCCTGGTCGGGATCGAACGACGCAAGAAGTACAGCGCGATGTGGGTCGGCGTCCCGTTCGCGCTCACTCGCAACTGGCTTTCACCCTGGGAAGTGAACTCGAAAGCGGTCTGGCACGAACCGCCGCTCGGCTACCGACCCCGAACCATCGCCCTCGTCCTTGTCGGCAACCACTACCTCAGAGGGCTCGCAGCCGTCGTCGGCGATCGGCCTCCCCAGGACCTGCCGTACGACTGGGCCGCACGCACGACGACAGTCGTAGCGACAGGCAACTGACGACCGGTCAACCATGGTTCATCGGTCGCTCTGGAGCTAGTTCAGCTCGGAGGAGATTGTCCGGCCTCAGCTGTCGTCAGATCGGGCCCGAACACGAAGCCAGAACGCCGCTTCCCACTCGGCAGGGTCGCGCTCGTACTGCTCCGCCTCGGTGACGTACTTGTCGTGTGCGCTCTGCGCTGACTCGTGATTCCACTCCCTGATTGCGACGTCGTTGAGGAGCTGCCCACCGAAGTGCACGAGCTCGTCTCGGTAGTTACCCATCGCTTCATCCATCCACTCTTCGTGGTCGACGGCCGGCGTGTGCGTGTCGAGGTACGCGTTCCACCTTGCGTCCAGCTGATCCCGAAACGGATCTGGGTCGCGGTCGCGGGATGAAGACTGCTCCATGACCGGAACTCTACGACCGCTCCTCCGCTGTTCCGCAAGGGGATCGCGCTGCGGACGCTGTCGCCGTGCTCACGTGCCGGACGGAGTGACGGTCACGCGTCGAGGGTGAGTTCGAACGGCTCTGCTCGCCAGCCGCAGCCTGGCCCGTTTGGTTCATCGATGAGCACCCAGTCGATCCGGTACTCCTGCTGACGTATCTGTCCGCCGGACGAGTCGATGAGGGTCAGTTGCACGGTGTCGGGGTGGTGGTCACCAAAGTCGTAGACCCACAAGCCCGGGGTTGCGTGGGTGACCCAGTAGGAGCGTCCCGTAACGGGAGCGGCGTCCTGTGAGGGGTATGCGCAGATGTCACCCGCACACAGGAGAATGTCGGTGATGGCCTCTGCCCCGGCGCCGACCGCGGTGATGCGCAATTCGTTCCGGTAGCCGATCTCAGTGCAGCTGAAGCCACAGGACGACAGTGCCAACGACGCGCTGACGCCCAGCGCGATCGTTCCTACCCAAGCGAAAGCGCGCAGTTGATGACGTGAGCTCGAGGTCATGCCGGTGACGCTACCCGCACAGGGCGTCCCGCAAGGGGCCTTCGCCACGCATCGCCGCATCGACTACGACGTCCTCGACGTGACCCCGCAGACCTGACGGCAACGGGAACGTGACGAGGGTCGCCATCGCGACGATCCGCCCGCCCGCACGGACGACGAGCAGCTCGGTTGCATCATGCGCGAGGATCGCAGCTACGCGACTCGCGTCGAAGGTGGCGGTACTCGAGAGCTGCCCGAGCAGACGCTCGAGGTCGCGACCGTCCTGCGTCGTGACCGTGGCGAGGATCTCGACCGTGTGCTGCACCTGATCCGTCCGCTCATCCAATCAGTCGCGAAAGCGGACGCAGACTTTCCGTACTCGCATCGGATCAATGAATACCGGGTGGGGATACTCAAACGGGACAGCCTGCGCTTCTTTCTTGCTATGCACGACGGGGTTCCATCGTCTCGATCGACGTCGAACGCTCACCCGCGACGTCTACCCGGACAGGAACAGCGCCGTCGAGCCCCTCTGGTGGGTCCAGTACGTAGGTCCAGAGAACAGCGTCGTCCTGACACAACCCTGAATTGTCGGCCCAGCGCTGTGTCGTGATGCGCAGGTGATCGGAGGCGACCACCTCCAGCGCAGCAGGCACCAGAGGACAGTTGCCGCTTCCGACGATGGTCACCTCTAGACCGCCGCCGTCATCCAGCCATCGCACAGGGGTAACCGCGAATCCTTCGACACCACCGCGGTAGAACGAGCGGTAAGCAGCACCCTCTGGGGCGGGCACAGAGGAGTTCTCGACCAGCGGCAGCTCTGTTCCAGAGAGAGCGCAGCCGACCATCATCAGGCCGAGCAAGCAGGCCCCCGGGGGGATTAGACGACGACCCCTCATGCGCGTCAGCCTATGCTCCGACCCATCAGGATCGTTACGTCCGCTGGAGCGGAGCACCTCCGCCGCATGCATGCCAGTCGATCGGTGAGAATGTCTGACGAGCCGCCCGGTCAGCGATCCCCTACCGGGGTGGCCCGCTGAGCGATACCCAGACAGGACGGTGCGGGTCTGTCGTTAGGCTGCCCAGGATGAAGGCTGAACGGCTGCGGCTTGCGGGGATCCTCGCGGTCGTGCTGCTCGCGCCCGTGGCGCTGGCTACGACAGCGGTGGGCTGGGCTCCCGGTAGCCCGCGCGACCAGCCGTGGGAGCACTGCGTCCACTTCGGCTACCCCACGGGGCTCGCTCCTCACGTCGAGGCGATCAACGTCACCGGCGATCGCACACTGTTCCCGCTCGGAATCACCTGCACCTATCTGCAACTAATCAAAAAAGATGGGAGCGCGCGCTGGTGGCTGCCAGGACCGGGATCAACAGGGGTGACGAGCCGGAACCAGCCGCTCCCCCTGTTGGCGTGCAGGCCATCCGCCAGCGCCAGGTACGGCTATCCGACAAGCAGAAGACCAAGCTGGCGGCTGAGTACGCGGCCGGCGGGAACATCCGGCAACTCGCCACGTCGTGGGGCGTGAGCCGCGAAGCCGTTCGGTCGGCGCTCAAGCAGCAGCACGTTCCGGTGCGTCAGGTGACGCTGACCCCTCGGCAGCTGGCGGATGCTGCGGAGCTGAAGTCGCAGGGCTGGTCGTTGAACCAGCTTGGTGCGCTCTACGCTGTCGACCCGAAGACAATAAAGGCGAGGCTCCGGGCTCGGGCGCGGGAATCGGAGTAAACCGAACCGCCGCCTGCCTGTCGTCGGGCACGCAGTTCGGGTTCATCATCTGCCAGCGCAACGAGTGCGGGGGCTGCAGGGACGAGCACAGCCAGCTGACCTAGCGCGGCGTCAGAACGCCTGTTTGTCGAGCCCCTGAGGCCTTGTGTTCAGCGATTCTGCCCACTCGAGTCCCGCGGCGACTGCGCGGGCTAAGCTCTCGAGTCCCATTCCAAAGTAGCAGTAGCCGTGAGTCGTCTCGACCTGCTGCCGCGGAGGCATCACGACGAGGCGCCAACTGTGGAGCATCTTCCAGACCTCGACCGTGAACGCCTCCGTATTCTGAAGTCGGAAGCCGTCCTCCGTCCGCACGGTCCGCTCCCCCGCGAGTTCGGCGTCCGGGCGCACCCGCCGCTCGAGGCCATCGAGCAACTCGGCACGGGTGCGCATCGTCACCTTCTGATTCACGGTTCTACTGTCCGGATAGTCGCCCCGTCACCGGGTATTTCAGGGGGCGGGTCACACGGGACACCGGCATCCAAGCCTCCTCGCTGCACTGCCCACACGTCGACTTGTAGCGGTTGGCGACCGGCATACGGACTAGTCCAGTCCTCGTAGATGCTTCTGGATCGCCAGGTAGTCGTCGTCTGTCATCGCCTCGATCTTCTGTCGCTCGGCGGCCAGGTCGCTCAATGTTTCGTTCGCTGCGCTGAGTCGACCTGCCACACTGCGCGTTGGTCCGATGCGCGACCTCTAGTTCCCGCATGTCGCCCCATTGCGGGTCAATTGCCGGCGAAGGGCCGCGCGAGCTGTGAGAGGACGATCAAAAGCAGCGGGACGGCGGAGAGCCCAAAGCCCCAGTTAGCCATGACTCGGCCGTGACCGCCGATCACCTTCGAGCGCCGGCCGCCGACAATGGCGCAGATGACGCCGGGGATAGCGGGCAGCCAGGCGACGACGATGCCGATGATCGTCAGCGTGGGAAGGATGGCGCACAGGCCGAGGATGAGCGAGGCGACGGCGGCGCCGTTCCCAGGTGGGCGCTGCATCTGCACGACGGTGGGTGCGAGGGGCGCGCGCTGCTCGGGCCAGGCTTGGCCGTCCCAATAGCGCTGGGTCGCGGTCTGTGTCGGGTCCGGGTACCAGCCGGGCGCGGCGTTACTCATGGTCCGGAGTCTGGCAGGTGAACGTACGACCCACCACCGCCGACTCGTCGTCGCACGTCCTGCTCTCGACAGCGACGCACAGCGCAGTCGAGCAGCACCCGCATGATCAGCGGCTCGATGAACGATCCCCATACAGGACAGGGATCATCGCACCGCTATGGTGGGCGGCGCCCGGGGCGAGCGAGGGCGTCACGACGGCGGCGAACCGGGTGGGATGATCGGCCCATGGCGCCGATTTTGAGGGAAGTGCATCTCTGGCCGAACACGGGCCACCCGGACGTCCGATGGTCGCCCCCGCGCCCCCCGGACGAACCGGACTGGCCCCTGCTCGAAATGGACGCCATTCTTCGCGGGTCGAGGAAGATCTCCGAACCGCTCGGAGAACGCCTGGCGGAGCAGCGAATAGAGATGCCGCGCGCGAGCATCCGACTCTTCCCGAGAGGAGCATCCTCCAGTACCGATCTCGAGGTCCAGATCTCTCGCATCGTGATCGACGGTGAGAACTCGATCCACTTCGCAGTACCGACGGGATTCCACAACCTCGATGTGCGGGCGCGCGACGAACTGGTGCTGACGATGTGGACGGAGACGCTGCGAAGGCTGGTGAGCAACCAGGGCGGCGATCCGGCCGCGGTGAGTCGAGCGGCTGACGCGCTGAGAGGAGCCGACTACGAGGAACTGCGTCGCGGGCCCTGGAAGCAGAACCCGGCTCGATCGCATCGCATGCGGCTGATCGGCGTACTCAAGGACGACGGCTACTTCCGTCTGCGTGTCGAGGTCGAGCACCTGGGGGGAGAGCTGCCGTCGGTCCTGTCCGAGACGATAGTCGGCGACTCCACCTTCTGGTCGTTCGATCGCGCTGCACGAGACCTGCAGTGGACGTCGAGCGCCTCCGTCGAAGGCGTATCGATTCCCGCCATCCTGCTGGGTGACCGCGGACGCTTCACACTCGACGTCGCCACCGGTGCGGTCCACCTGAGCGGAGGGTTCACGACGCCGCTGCCGATCGAGCCAACCGGCCCCGCCGTCAGGGCGGGCTTCCGTTTCATCGAGCAGCCCGCTGACGACGTCTACGTCGGGTGGGGAGGAGGAGGCCCAGTCAATGATGTTCCCGCGGCGTATCTCGCCGAGATCGACCGGCTGGCTGACCGACTCGGCTCACCCGAATGGAAACAGTGGTGGCGCCTCGTCGGTGTGGACAACGTGAGTGGGTACGTCAACTACGAGCCACCGCGCGATACGCCGATCGTCCGACTCGTGAACACGACACTGACAATGATCGTCAGGCGTTCTGCCACAACGATCCCCACCGGACCGGAAGCAGAACATCTAGCTCGGCAAGACATAAAAGCCGCCCTCACCCGTCTGGCCGCACGCCGGAAAATCGGGCTTCCTCCGCTCTGAACTAGCAGCGAGAGGCGCGCACAGATCTCCCACCTCAGCCGCCGGGTACAGCTGGGCGCTGCAACCCCCTGACCTGTCGCGGGTTTTCCGGGCGGTTCTGTTGTGGTGGTCGTGCTGCGGTCGGGGTGGCCGTGTCGCGGTTTTCGTAGTCGATGGGGCTGGGGTAGTTCAGGGTGGAGTGGCGGGGGGTGGGGTTGTAGAACGCTTTGATCCACTCGAACATCGCGGTCGGCGGGGGCGCCTTCGTCGGTCAGGATTGGCTGTCGAGGGGTTCGATCTGTATCGAGTCGAAGAACGGTTCCATCAGCGTGTTGTCGTAGGCGGACGCTACTTTTCCCATCGATCCGAGCAGGCCTGCTTGGTGTAGCCGCGAGCCGAACAGCCAGGACGTATACTGCGCGCCGCGGTCGGAGTATTAGCGGGAAGTCGAGCTGACTGCAAGATAATATCTGATGCAGTATCGAACGACTTGAACGAGAAGCGAACTTCATGTCCAGCTCTACAACCAATTGAGAAAATTGAAGGCATCATGACCATCCTCCGGCGTGAACATTGTGCCCTTATCGGACTCTCGAATAACAACGGCACTTCGATTCGGGTCCCATTATGCGACCCGATCGCCTTGCAGGAAACGCGTCTCTGAGGGAATTCTACCTTCGATGACGTCGTCTACATACCTTGCAAGATCCTTGAACTTCACCCCGCGCACGTAATGGCCAGAGGCGCCCTCTATCGCTCACTGTTGCGAATGGTCTGCAACCTTCTGGTCCTCAGAGGACGGTTCCCCTGACTCGTCATCGAAGTCACGACCACAGTCAGCCGGCTCGTCATGAAAGGACTCGGCCGCACCTCGTGCCCACTCGTAGTGTGCTCTTTCAGCTCCGTCTGCAGCTTGAGGGCGTCTACTACCGAATGTACAGCGGCTGCGATTGGGGCGGCAAATTCCGCTAAAGGCTCGAGAATGTCGGCTCGCCCTTACCGAAGAGGTCTAGAAAGACGTTTGAAATTTCTTCGGGATTGGCGCCAATCGTATACCTCAATTCGGGCCAACGTTGATAAATCACAGTCGAATACAGCAAGGCATAGATTTTTTGAGCGAGGGTGATGGGAATCTCGATTTCTATCGCATCATTCACCGCCTCACTAATTACTGGGCCGGGCGGCATCCGTGCCTCTTCGACAAATTGCACCAAAATTCCATTTATGCCAGTTTTGTGGGTGACGTATTGTCTGACCGATCTATTCAGGCCATAGAGGAAGCGAACTTCGTCTTCTTGGATTCCGATTTTCTCCAGGGTTTCATCTGGAAGTTGAGTCGAATCTCCAAATAGCCGCATCGCCAAGTCGAATGACTTATATTCGATCCTCCTGGAACCACCAACTTGCCCGTTAGAACAACACGTCTCGGAAATACGACTCTCCATTCTTCGGTTTGAACACCGTTCCGCCATCTCCCTCTTCAATCACTACCACACTTCGGTCGGGATCCCAATATCCGACTCGTCCGCCTTCGAGGTACCGGGTCTCAGTGGGAAGGTTCCCATTGAGTACGTCGTCAACATACCCGACCAGCTCATCGTAGTCAAAGTCGTCGATTTGATGGTTGGATTTCCCGTTGAGTAATTCGTTTCGGGAGTGGTCTACGATGTTCCGGGCCTGCTCGGAGGCGTCTTCGCTTTCTCCGTGGTCTTTTTCACTACATTCCGGCATGACCAGAGGGCACTCGGATGAGGACTGGGGCGAGTCGTCAGCGGTCGCGTGGCCCGCCCCCGTAGAGTCGCCGGACATCGACAAGACAAGTCCGAGCGAGCCGAAGACACTGACAGCGCCGAAAAGTCGTCCAGCAGCGGCCGCCCACGGGAGCGCCACCGGCTTGACGTCCCACCTGGCGGTTGCGAATTCCGGAAAACCGATGGTGGGCGTGAAGACGGTTGCGTTTGAAGGAGCGGATCGACGCGCGAGGGATTCATCGCGACGTTCGTCGACACTTTTCTGTCCGGCTGGAGCTGGAGGACTGCTCGGAGGAGACTTCGCCCCGGAAGTCGGCTGATTCGATGTTCCGTGGCAGTTGTCGAAGGTTCCGACTGGACAGAGACCTGAAGGGTCCGAAAGTGAAATCGGGCTATTGGAAGCGTACGAATAGCCGTTGTTCTGCTGAGGAACGAAGGGGGATAGGACCGAGTCTATGCTTACAAACTTGCCGAGAGCCGCGTCGTATTCGCGAGCACCCAGGTGCGTCAGCCCACTGGTAGACGACTTCGGCGAGTCGAGGTATGCGTTGCTGGATGTCCATACCGATCCAGATCCTCGAGGGTTGCCGTAAGGGTCCATAAACCTGCGTCGCACGGCCCCTGTGGCCTGATCGACGGAGACGGTAGCTGTTCCGACTGTGTCGGTGGCGAGCCAGACGACGGTGTTCGTTGTGGGCGCAGTTGCAGTGGTCGACCTCTCGGCTACCGCAGCACCGTTGAAGCTGTACGTGCGTGTCCCGAACGTGGTCGACGACCCCGTGTTGCGGCGCAGCTCCGTGCCTCTGAGGAGGAGCCGTGCGCCTTCCGCGGAGTCGACGCGGAGCAGCAGGTCGCCGTCCGCGTCGTAGATGTTGGACTGCGTGGCGGATCCGGCGACGATCGTGCTGACCTTGCCCCGCGCGTCCCAGGTCAATGTCTGCCCGGGGCGGGTCAGGGTGTTGCCCGCTGCGTCATAGCTGTAGCTGCTGGTCGTCGGCGAAGCGGTGCCAACGGTCTTCGAGGTCGCGCTGACGGCGTGCGCGTGTCCAGCTGCGCCGTAGGTGTAGGTCGTGGTGGAGGCGACACCACCACCCGCCGCGGCTGCCGTTGACTGTGCCGTCCGGTTGCCGGTGATCGCGTCGACGGTGTAGGTCGTCCGATACGCGGCCGAGCCGCCGAGGGTCGCTCCTGCTCCGCTCGACCCGCACGACCAGGTTCCCGAGGAGGAGGCCGGGGTCCAGGCGTCCTTGAGGTTCTGCAACGCGTCATAGGCGAAACACTGCATCTCCTGCGCTGCGGTGTCCGCGGAGGATGGCGCGACGTTGTCGATGCTGGGATCGCCGATCTTGGTGAGGATCGAGGTGACGCCGCCGGCGAGGTTGCGTCCGATGGTCCGGTCGGCGACCGTGAATACGCCGTTTGTGCCGATGGTCAGGTTGCGGATCGCGGTGATCTGCCCTGTTGCATCGTCGTGGTCGGTGGTCGTGTACATGGTCGTGCGACCGGCGGCGTTCGGGTCCGGGTTGCTCTGGAACTGCGCGACTTCGCCGACGTTGGTCAGGACGACGCTTCCGACGTAGTCGCGGAGGCCGGTCGATCCGGCGACGGCGCCGAGGGAGTCGTAGGTGGTCTGCACGGTCTCCGCGGGGAGACCGGGCTGTCCTGTGGCGCCCGCCACGGCTGGAAGGATCGTCTTCTTCAGGGCTCCGTCCGCGTAGTACTCGGCGCCCTCGGTGTAGGTGAAGCCGGCGAACGCTGCCGCTCCGGTCGGGATGGCGGTGGTGATGCTGGTGGGTCGGTAGCCGGCGTCGATCGCGTCGATGGTCTTCGTGTAGGTCTTGCCGGCGACCGTGCTCGAGGAGGCATTCAGCTGCCCCTTGGCGAGCGCGTCGTAGGTCCAGTCGGCGAGCTCCACGTCGGAGCCGTCGAGCTGCGCGGTCTTCCTGTTGAGATCGTCGTAGGTGTACTTGAGGGTGACGCCGCGTCCGTCGACCGAGGTGAGCATGTTGCTCGAGTCGTCGTAGGTGAAGGTCGAGGATCCGGTGTCGGGGTCGGTGGAGGCGGTCTTGCGGCCGCGGACGTCGTAGCTCCAGGACCAGGTGTTGGTGTTCTGGTCCTTCATGGTCGCCATCTGGCCTTGAGCGTTGTAGCTGTAGGTGGTGGTGATGGGTGAGGCGGACCCGACGGCGCCTTGCCATTGGACGAGCTTGCCGGTGAGGCCCTGCGCGTTGGTGTAGGTGGTCTGCGCGGTGGCACCGGCAGGCGGGGTGACGTCGACCCGGTCGACTCCGGAGTAGGCGGTCGTCGTCGTGGAGCGCAGGTGGTTGCCGACCTCGTACAGGGCGGCCGCGGTGATGCGCCCGGCGGAGTCGTAGGTGTTGACCGTCCGGGTGGGGATGTTGTTCGAGGAATACGCCTGGAGCACGACGGCGTTGGTGGAGTACGCGGTGTTCGCTCCGTAGGGACCGTTGGTGGCGATCACCTGTCCGAGGGAGTCGTACTGGGTGTCGGCGACGATCGTGCTGTTCTCCGGCCCCGGAGTGCGCGACTGCACGATCTTCCCAAGCCCGTCGTACACGTCGAGCTTCTTCAGGATCCGGCCGGCCTTGATCGTCTGCGTCTCGACGGTGGAGATGCCGGTAGAGTTGACCGCGTAGGTGAAGCTGACGCTCGGGTAGTCGGGATTGTCGGCCTTCAGCCATCCCGGCTTCCAGACCGCTTTCAGTCGTCCGAGGGCGTCGTAGTCGGTCGAGGTGACGCGGCCGTTCGGGTCGGTGCTGGTGATCACCTGGCCGCGTGCCGGGTCGAGGGCGTTCGTGGTCTGCCACCCCTTGGGGTTGGTGACGACGATCTGCGTCGGTGCGCCGGATCCTGCGGCGGCGTTCGCGGCGGGGGTGTAGGCCGTGGTGGTGGTGTGCTGGGCGACGTCGGTGACGGAGGTCACTCGTCCGAGGCTGTCGTAGCTGGTGGCGCTGGTCTTGAGCCAAGTGGCCGTGGATCCGGAGTAGGACTTCGCGACCCAGTTCGCCGTGGCGTCGCCGAGCGTCGCCGCCGCTCCGACCGTGGCACCGTCATAGGCGGCCCGGGTCGCGACGATGACGTCGCCGGGGTAGCTCGGAGTCGTCCCGCAGGCCTTCCCGACCTTGAGGACCTCGCTGGAGAGCCCGACGATCCACGCCGTGGTGTTCGGAGTCGCGTAGCTGGTCGTCGTGCAGGTGGAGAGCTCACCGGTAGGCGCGGCCACGCTGACCGTGGTCGGGTAGCCGTAGCTCGCGTCGAACGTCGTGGTGGTGGTCGTCACCCGGTTGGAGCCGCTCGCGAGGGCCTCCGTGACCTGGACTGTGCCGTCGCCGAGCTTGCGCGACTGTCGGACCCCGTCATCAGCGCCGACACCGGACGCCCATGGCGTTGTCACGGTGTCGTTGAGGACGGTTGTGTCGACGTAGGACTTCGTCTCGCGGACGCGCCCGGCGAACCATCGGTCGTCGGTGATGCTCGTGCCGGGGACGGTCTGGGTGCCGGACTTGTCCTTGTCTCCGTTCAGGCCGCGGTAGAAGACGTAGTCCGTTCTGATCCGCTTGTCGGAGGTGTTCGGGTCGCCGACTCGGATGGTGAGCTGTGCGTAGCCGGCGTAGTCCGACCAGGTGCGCTTGGCTTCGGGCATCAGCGGGTTCTTGTCGTAGCGCCAGGCGACTCCCCCGCTGTACTCGTAGGTCGAGACCTTCGTCGCATCGATCGCTCCGTTGGTCTGGGGGCTTTCGAGCATGGTGCTGACGACGTACTTGTTGAACAGGTCCAGTCGCGGCACGGCGCCGGTGACCTTCGGTGTCCACCACTGCGGGAAGCAGCGCTTCGTGTTCCCGGTCAGGTTGCCGAGCACCGCAGACTGCACCGTCGCGTCATCGCATTCCGGCGCGAGGTAAGTGACGCTGATGCCGCCTCCGGTGGGCAGTTTCACCGCGTTCAGGCGCATCTTGTTCAGCAGCGCATAGCCGATCGCTGCTCGCGCCCGGTTCTGGAACTGTGCACCGGCGAAGGTCGTGGTGCCCTCCTGCAGGGTGCTGGCGCCGCTGCCGCCGGCGTGGGCGACGGAGTCGAGCCACAGAGCGGGGTCGGTGCCGTCGCCCGTGGCGGGGAAGGAGTGACCGAGGGTCCACGTGTCGACCGTCGTGTAGGCGGAGGCGGTGCGGACCTGAGTGGTGACGGTGTCAAGGCGCGCGGTCGACCAGAAGCTGGGTGAGCGCTGGCTGTCGCAGGTTCCGGTCTTGCAGTTGAGATCGAAGGGGACGTCCGGGTAGACGCTCGCGCTTCCTGCCGTGCCGTTCACGCCCGGGGTCTCGACGTCGCCGCCGAGCGCGAGGGGGGCGCACTGGCTGGTGTCGGAGGCGTTACAACGGCCCTTGGCGTTGTAGCCGAAGCTGACCTTCCCGGTCGCGGCATTCGCGGTGTAGACGTTGCTGGCCTTCAGACCGTACTCGATGCTCGTCAGGACGCCGCCGCGGACGTAGCCGGTCGAGCCGGTGCCGGCCGTCGACTTGAAGTGGTTGGTCTCCTGCGCGTAGTAGAACGCCTCCGCATTGCCGTGCGCGTCGACGACGTAGTCGAGGTTCCACCGCCACGCCTGCGTGCACGACGAGGCCGCGAACGTCGACGCGTGGCAGGGCTCCCCCGTGTCGTTGCCGAAGACGGGAGCGGTGAACACCGACTTCGTCTCGGCCTTCCCCGACGCCCAGCCGGGGAGACGGTTCCGGCCGAAGAAGTACTGGGTGCCGTCGGTGGTCGTCATCCGCCAGCACTCGGCGTCCTTGGCGCCGTTGTTCGCGCACTCGCTCGAGCCGGTGAGCTTCTCGATCCGGGAACCATCGTCCTGCTGGAGCTTCCAGACGTTCGTGGTCCCGACCCGCAAGAGCGGGCCCGAGTGGCCACCGAACGACATCGTCGCGTTATCTGTCTTCCAGCAGTCATCTCCGGACGCCTTAGCGTCGCTACTCGCGTTGTCATCGAGTGCGCAGGGAATGTAACTGCGCTCGATGAAGCCGCTACCGGCCAGATCCCAACCCTCGCCGACCACGGACGTCTGGTTGTTCGTCGAGGACGTGCGGCCATCAACGCTCTGCGAGTTGTAGGCGAACGCGAGATCTGGCTGCGGGCCGGCCGCGGCCGGGGGCACGGCGAGGGGATAGCTCCACACGAAAGCGCCCGTCTGCGCGCTGACATCCCACGTGCTCGACGAGGCCAGCGACGTCGCACTATAGTCCCCACTGCCCTGCGTCGAGCTCGTCGCTGCAGTGGCCGTCACCAGAGTCGGCGTCGAGCTCGTCTGGACGCTCATCACGCTCGCGCCGTCCGTGCTCTGCGTCTCGAGAGGCGTCGCCGCCGCGGTCCTTCGCGAGGACGTAGCTGGGATCTGCACCCACGACACGCGGGAGGCGTAGTTGCCGCCGTAGAGGGCGGACGTGAGCGCGTTCGGAACGGAGAGCTCAATCGTCCCCGGCGTCGTATCGCCGTCCGTTCGGGTCACCTCGAGGGTAAGCCCGGTGGCGCCCTTCGCCGCTGCGTCTTCGGCGCTGAGAATCGCGACGGACACTGAGTCCACTGTGGCGGCGCCACTTGAAGGCACCGCCTCGACAGTAATTCCGGTGTCTCCCAACTCCTCCGGAACGGCCGCCCCCTCGGCAGTCTGGCCCGATGTCGTCCGGAAGGCTTCGAGGTGCATCGTCGGCGTCGATGGATCAGCGGGAGGGGACGAGGGGGACGGCGACGGCTCCTCTGAGGGCAAGTCAGCGGTCGGCTCCGGTTGCGCCGCGGTAGCCGACGGTGATGGTGCCTCGCCGCCCACCCCAGAATCGGTCGGCGCCGGCTCGCCTGTCGACAGATCGACGTCGAACGATTCCGGGTCGGGCAGCGTCGCCTCCTCGGACAGCGGTGCAGGAACCGCTTCGACATTCGGCGTGCCGCCGACGATCGAGTCGACGTCGACGAGCACGCCCCGATCGACCGGCGGCACGCCATTGGCTGCGAACGCCGGGGTCGCGGTGAGGACCGTTGCAACCAGTACAGCGCTGACCGTCAGTGCGATGCGGCGCCGGATGTGAGCGCGGCGAAGGAGAGAGTGCGTGGCTGCCACGGAAGTGCCCATTTCTCGAGTACGTGCCGTCGGAGACGGGCTAGTGGACGACGTTGTAGAAGGAAGAGATCTGAGTGGGCGTCTGCACGCCCGGGAAGATGGCAGGATTCGCGATCTGCCCCTTCCACGACGCCAGATAAGTACCGGCAGAGAATCCCGTACCGATCACCAGAGGGCCCGCTGCGGACACCTCCCCTGTTGGAACCGAGTGCAGCACCGTCGAAGCGAGCGTCGTACCCATGTAGAGAAGGACCCGATGGTTCACCGCATCCCACACGCCCGTGATCATGGTCCAGTCGGTGCCGTTGGTATTGGCCGTCGTCGCGCAGTCGCTCCGACTACCGGATGTCTGGTTCCGAACGCAAAATCGCCAAGTGCCACTTCCATTGTTCGCCCCGTTATTGAGCAGCTGCACATAGAAACCAGCGTTCGTCGCGCCCGTCTGCGACATCGCGTTCATGTCCTCGCCCGGCACGAAGGTGTCGGGGTTGAGCCAGACGCTGACGGTGAAGCTCTTTGTGGTGTTCACCGCCGGCCCGGTCGTGCCAGTGATCGGCGAGTGATCCAGCGAGGCTCCCGGCTTGGACCAGACGAAGCCAAGCGATTTCACCTTCGTGAAACCCTCGCAATCTGCCGCAGTGGACTGCAGGTAGTCAGCCGTGGCCGCGTCGGCGCCGTTCTGACACAGGAACAGCTCTTTCCCGGACGCCGTATCGCCGGTCGCGTTTGCGCTCGGCCAGGAGTACCCGAGGAGCTTCGACGTCGAGGTCACACCTCGGCAGGAGGAGTCGGTCCAGACGAAAGCGGAGTTGGTTCCTGCACACCGGTAGAGGGCCATTGTTCCGCTGATAGTTGACCCGGGAGGCGCCAGCCAGCCGGTCGTGCTCTGGAACGCGAGGCTCCCCAGCGTTCCACTACCGTCGCCGATCTCGGCTCGGTGATAGGAGCCGGACAGCCAACGCGTCAGCGGCTGGGCGCCAGAGATCTGGATGACGCTCGCCGGTGACGGCCCCGACCCCGTCATTTGGTTCGCCGCAAGATCCGCCTTCTTCGTCAGGTCCGTTCCCACACCGAACGAGAGCGGAAGCGGCCCCGTCGCTCCCGTGCCGGTACTCGTATTGGCGTCCGCCATCGGTGACGTCAACGAGGTGAACTTCTGCGTGAGCCATCCGTGTCCGGCGGTATAACTCGCCGCCGCCATGTCAGATGACGCCCCAATCTTCAGCTGAGCCACCGTCGAACGTGTGCCGTCGGCATTACCGACATTTGCCCAACTGCCCACCTTGTCGACGCTTGTCACGATGAGCGTCGAGACTTCCGAGGTCGGTGCGACCGTAATCGTCCCCGATCGTCCAGACGAATCAGGACATACCACGGTGATCAGACCCGTTGTCGCCCCACAGGTGGGAAGCGCTCCGGCCTCAGTCTGGAGACTGTAGTTGCTTGCGACGCCGTTGGTGGAAACCCAGCGGTAGAGGAACTTGTCTACTCCGTCACTGGCCTGAGATTCAAAGTGAATATTGAACGGCTCACCCACGGTATAGTTCGTTAAACTGGAATCGTTCTTGATGACGGGAAGGTTCGACGGCCCCTTGTTGCGGACGTTGAAGTAGCACCACGGTGAGTCGTCGGACTGAAGGCGCCCGTCGTCCGCTCTCGCCGACCATGCGTATCGGCCGTCAGCCAGCGTTCCCGCGTTGATGGTCTTGTATCGGTCCCAGTCATTCGGTTCCGTCGAAGTCGTGACGTACACGACCCGGGACGAACTCGGCGGAGCATCATGCCCGCTTCCGCCGTTGTTCGCGGTCACGATCTGGAAACGCCCGTACATCTGGTCGCCGTCAGGGTCATGCATCTTCGCCCGGAGCACAAGGCTTGAGTTATTCGTCACCCACGACGGCGAGTCTGCCGCGCCGCAGCCACGGTCCGGAGTCGACATCGCAACGTTGCTCGGAACGTCCGGTCGACGGTCATACCCCACGGTCATCGATACCGACGGATCAAACCGTTTCCACTGCCCAAAGTTGCCCTCGTCCGGGGCCTTGAGCCCCAGCGTGAGCGAGTCCGCCCCCGCCGCCGCCGCTGCCCTCGCGCCATCAACCGCATTGAAGCCGATGTTCTTCTCCGGGCAGTCCGAAGCGCCGCGACGACCTGACGCGTTGACCGTGTCGAGTCGCTGGATCCAGTTGCCACCGCCTGATTCGTTCCAGGTGGCACCTTCGCGCATGCTGCCGGTCCACCACAGTTCCACAGGTGTCGCGGTGCAGTTCCACGACCAGATCTCGTGAGCGCTGAAGCTCGCGTTGATGATGTCGGCGCCCTTGATTCCTTCGGTGTGCATCAAGAAGAACGATCGGGCGTTGCGGATGTTGCCGGCCGGGTCGTCGACCGAGCCAACCGATTGCCCTCGCCCGTCGTTGCCCTGACCATCGAGGAAGGAAGAACTTGCGAGATTCGACGCCATCCACCACGAATGGATGCTCGTGCCATTGAAGTCAGGGTCGATGTAGACGGGGTACTCGAGGTCCGGAGTCGAGAGAACCGAGTCGACGTCGAGCGCGACCTCATCTCCTGTCGCCTCGGTAGGTACCGAGTTGGAGACGGGCACGTTGGTTGTGGGATGAGCATCCTCGTTGACGGACGAGGAATCCCACCAGGTCGGCTCGCTCGAGACCAGCGCTGAATCAACGCCATCGACATCCGCAGAGAGACTGCCGTCCTCGGACTGCGACACATCGCCGCCGTTGAACTCGAACCGCACAGTGTCCAGCTCCGGGTTGCTCGCCGCCTCGGGAGTCTTCACGATCAAGACCTGAGACATTCCGATGTTGGTCGACGCCACCTCGAGGTCGACGTCCGGGAACACGTCCTTGTAGAGCGCGGTGGATCCATCGACGACCGGCATAGGCAGATCGCCGTGGTCCCAAGTCATCGTCAGCCACGCGCCAGTCGCGGTTCGGATCTGGGCGAGCTGGTCATCGCCGCCATCCGAGAAACGAACGGGTACCGTCGCCACAGCAGGTTCGATGAACCCGGCGTCAGTACGCGCCATCGTCGTATCGACGTCGATCCACGCCCCGTCCTGCTCGACCCGCTGCGGTTCAGTGCTCGTGACGTACTGCATCGTGCCGTCCGCCAACGCGGTCGTGATCTCCGTCGCAGTAGTCATGCTGCTGACCACCACATCATGATCAAACTTCGCAGCAATTACTGACGCATCCGCCTCAGTCGGGGCATCAGCAGAATCAGAGACAGCCGACGACGAAGTCGGCTCGGCCCCGGGCGCCGGCAATGCGTATGCACCAGGCGCTAGAAAACCCCCCGCCAAACCGACAAGAGCGAGAATCGTGCCACTGCGAAGAAGAGAACGATTGTCGCCGCCAGCACGACGAATCAAAACCTTGAACAAACCGCGAACCCCCTGTTGCTGTGTGGATACTCAGGAGGCTGAACACTGCCTCACACGAGCCCCCAAGCCAGAGCATATGGATTTGAGGGCTGGAACGGTGCTGAGAGTTCTCGAAGCCTCGAGCGTCTTGCCCGGCATTCCACCGAGCAGTCGAGATTGACGCAACCGCACGTACCCGGAAAAACAGGGAATCGGCGCATGCCCTTCCCCTACCAGCGCCATACAGAGCGCCCCCGCACTGGGGCCGGCGCGACGCGCCATTGAGACGCGCCCAACGGCGCATAGAGCGCTGGGCGCGATTGGCCACACGATCGCCCTCGACACTTCGGACTCGGCGTGCCGTCGGGGAGGACCCCGACGCCAGCGTCTAACAAAGTCATCGCCACCCTCAGAGCGTGCCCACGTCAGGCCACTGTCCACCATGCCGGCCAGGTCTATGTCTTCCACAAAGGAGAAACGATGCCATGCGAGCAAGGGGACTGCTGAGGGTTCGGTTGTCTCCTGACGTGTGGTGGCCGTTGGTCGCTGCTGGAAGGATGGCAGTCGTGCCAAAGCCGTATCCGGAGGAGTTCCGCCGGGATGTCGTGGCCGTCGCGTGGAAGGGTGAGATGCCTCTGGCGCGGATCGCGAAGGACTTCGGAATCTTGGAGAACTCGATCACGAACTGGATGAAACGAGCCGATATCGAGGACGGCGTCAAGCCTGGCGTCACGTCGGCCGAGTCGACCGAGATGCGCGATCTCAAGCGCCGCAATCGCCTCCTGGAGCAGGAGGCGGAGGTGATGCGGCGGGCGCTGGCGTACTTCGCTTCGCGCGAGGTCCACCCAAAATGATGTTCCCGCTGGTCCTTGACCTTGCCGCTGACGGGATCGCCGTCGCGGTGGCCTGCCGGGTTCTGGGCTTCACGAAACAGGCGTTCTCTGCCTGGAAGAAGCGACCCTTCTCCGACCGTGACTGGGACGACGCGCACCTGACCAACGCCGCGTTCGATGCGCACCGCGAGGACCCGACGTTCGGGTATCGCCTCCTCGCCGACGAGCTCGAACAGGCCGGGCATGTCGTGTCCGAGCGGCGGGTGTGACGGATCTGCTCACAGCAACGGATCTGGTCCGCGTTCGCGAAGAAACGCGGCCTGACCAGGAAGGCCGGCCCGCCCGTGCACGACGACCTCGTGAAGCGGGCGTTCACCGCCAAGCGACTCGATCAGCTCTGGCTGACCGACATCACCGAGCATCCCACCGGCGAGGGGAAGCTGCGATCAAGGACGTGCACTCGAACCGGATCGCGGGCTACTCCATCGACTCGAGGATGAAGGCGCCGCTGGCCGTCACAGCGTTGAACAATGCGATGCTGCGCCGCGGCGCGGTCGGCACGATCGTGCACTCCGATCGCGGGTCTCAGTTCCGCTCGAACAAGTTCGTGAAAGCACTGCGCCGACACACACTGACGGGGTCGATGGGCAGGGTCGGCGCGTGCGCCGACAACGCCGCGATGGAGTCTTTCTTCGCGCTGCTGCAGAAGAACGTCCTCGACCGGCAACGATGGGCCACGAGGCAGGAACTACGCCTGGCGATCATCACCTGGATCGAGGGCGTCTACCACCGAAGACGCCGCCAACGAAGCCTGGGACGCCTCACCCCGATCGAGTTTGAGACAATGAAAACCGCCCCACTCGCAGCATAGAGAACAAGTCAACAAAACCCTCAGCAGTCCCGTCCGTCCTCGAACTCCACCGCCAAGGCGAGCGGACTCGGCAGCACCCGCACTACTTCAAGTCGAGCCTCTACTGCGGTGGCTGCGGCAGCCGAATGCTCGTCCAGGTCTCCACGGCACGTAACGGCGAGAAGTACGAGTACTTCATGTGCGGAGGCCGCCACACCAAGGCCACCGCCTGCACCCGGAAGGTCGTGCTGATCTACGAAGTCGAGGACAAGATCGCCGAGTACTACCGCACCATCGCCCTCGACCACGATCTCCGCGAAGGACTCGAAAGCCTCCTCCGTGAAGAACTCAGCAGCCGCTTCGAGAACGCAGGCACCGAACGACGCGAACTCAAGACCGAACACGACCGCCTCAACCGCCAGCGCAGCAAACTCCTCGAAGCCCACTACGACGGCGCCATCCCCCTCGACCTGCTCAAAAGCGAACAAGCACGTCTGACAGACCAGATGACCCAGATCCTCCGCCGCCTGGAACGAGCCGAGCAGAACTACGACCAGGTCGAGGCGATCCTCCACGACGCCCTCGACATCGTCGAACACTGCGGCACCGCCTACGCGACCGCTCCCGAACACATCCGACGACTCTTCAACCAAGTCCTCTTCGAGCGCATCCTCATCAACCCCGACGAGACGATCACCGCCGAGAACGTAGCCCTCTTCGCGGCGCTACTCGGCTCGAAAGCCCGCGTCGCCGCTCGCGCGTACAACCTGCAAGCAACTGCCCCGAAACGCAAAAGACCCGCTCCGAAGAGCGGGTCTCACGCCGAAGATCCTTCGGCGTTTACTTGTGCGAATGTTGTGAATAAGAACACTCTGGTGGATCCGAGGGGATTCGAACCCCTGACCCCCTGCATGCCATGCAGGTGCGCTACCAGCTGCGCCACGGACCCAAGCCCTGCTGTCGTCGCCCCGACCGGCGGAAGCAACTCGAACAAACTACAACACGATCGGCGCGATACGAAATCGACGGCGGCCGTCGGGCGTGTTCGTCAGCTCGGCGCGGCGGCCGAGTCGACGGGGACCGGACGATCGAGGGTGAACGGCACGACCGGGCAGTCCTTCCACAGGCGCTCGAGCGAGTAGTACATGCGGTCCTCTTCGTGGAAGACGTGCACCACGAGGTCGCCGAAGTCGAGGAGGATCCAGCGTCCCTCCGCGCGCCCTTCACGCCGCAGCAGCCTGGCCCCGGACTGGTTCAGCCTGTCCTCGACCTCGTTGGCGATCGCGACGACGTTGCGCTCGGAGCGCCCGGTGACGAGGAAGAAGATGTCGACCAGCGGCAGCGGACCCGAGACGTCGAGGGCGACGAGATCCTCCCCGCCCTTGGAGTCGGCGGCATCCGCCGCGAGGTCGAGCAGGGCGCGGGCTGAGTCGGTCGCAGTCATGAAGCCTTCAGTGTCGGTGGTGGATCAGAAGATGTTGAGGACGAGGCCGCTGACGAACAGCGCGATGGAGGCGACCAGCAGCACGGCCGCCGTGATCGCGAGGACCACGGGCAGGCTCACCGCCTTGCGCTTCTGCGGGGCGATCATCGCCGTGCCCGCGGCGTGCGTCGAGACGGCGCTCGAGGCGCGGACGGGCACGGACTCGGACGCGGGCTGTTCGCGATCGATGCGGTCGACGTAGCGGTCGACGTCGGGCGAGTCGTAGAGGTTGGGGTGCTGGCCGGTGGAGCCGAGGCTGCGGGGAAGGTCGAAGGAGCCCGTGACGAGCGCCTCGCCGTTGTCGGCTCCGACCACCGGGGACGCACCGGTCGTCGGGAGGATCAGCGCGTTCGTCGTCGTGACGGCACCGGTCGCTGCGACGCCGCTCGCGATGAGGGAGTCGAAGGAGGCGTCGACCTCCTCCTTCGCCTTGCTGTCGAGCTCGTCGGTGATCGCGAGGTGCTCGATCGGCGGATGGAAGCTGCCCGTGATCTCGGTCGCCTTCTCGTCGCCCAGATCGAGCGATCCGCCGACCGCTGCGAAGAGCGCCGTGTTGAGCTTGGGCTCCTCCGGCGCCCGGACGACGGGCTCGGAGGGATCGGTCGCTGGCAGCGCTGCGGCCCGCTCGAGCGCGGAATCGACGCCGCTCGCCTCGCGAGGCCGCTCGGCGGCAGGGGCTTCGAGGTCGGGGGTCGGGGCCGCCTCGGCGGGAGGCGCGCTCTCGGGGTTCTCGGCGAGCTGCTCCGCTTGCTGCCGCGCGAGACGGGCGCGGAGCTCGCGGCGAGTGAGCGGGCGACCTGTCGCCTCGTCGGTGCCGACGATGTCGACGGAGGACGTCCGCAGGTCTGGCTCGATCGCGGGAGTCGGCTCGACGGCCTCGATGCGGATCGCCTGGGTCGCGGTCAGGACCGGCATCTCGCCGGCGGTGGTCGTGGACGAGGTGGCCGCGCGACGGGACGTCGTCGGCGCGGAGGCCGCGGGGGCGGCGCCGGCCGCTTGTCGCTCGCGCTCGCGGATCTCGCGCCGGGTGAGCGGTCTCTCCTCAGGCTGAACTGTCATGACGTGCTCCGATACAGGTGGTGCTTCGAGATGTACTGAACGACACCGTCGGGAACCAGATACCAGACCGGATGACCCCGGTTCACGCGGCTCCGACAATCCGTCGAGGAAATCGCTAGCGCCGGAATTTCCAACAAGGATACGTCTTGGGCCGGCAATCCCGAAACGCTGAGGACATGCCCGGGCCGGCTGACGGCGACGAAGTGGGCCAGCTCCCAGAGCTCGTCGTAGTCCTTCCAGCTCAGGATCTGGGCGACCGCGTCGGCTCCCGTGATGAAGAAGAGCTCGGCCTCGGGGTGCGTGGCGTGGATGTCACGCAGGGTGTCGATCGTGTAGGTCGTGCCGACACGGTCGACATCGACACGGCTGACGGTGAAACGGGGGTTCGAGGCGGTGGCGATGACCGTCATCAGGTAGCGGTGCTCGGCCGAGGTGACCGTCTTCTTGTGCCACGGCTGACCCGTGGGCACGAAGACCACCTCGTCGAGGTCGAACGACTGCGCCACCTCGGAGGCGGCGACGAGGTGCCCGTGATGGATCGGGTCGAAGGTGCCTCCCATGACACCGATGCGGGGACGCCGGGGGTCTCCGCCAGCGGCGGACGTCACGGTCGCGACTCCCGCCGCCTAGTGACCGTGACCGTGCTGATCGTGCGAGCCAGCGGCGGTCTTGTGGGAGTGACGGTTCGCGACATCGCGGTAGCTCCACGTGACGAGGCCCAGGGCCGTGAACGCGCCCGCCGCGATGAGCCCGAAGACGATCGTGGGAAACGGCAGCTCGACGTGCGTCGCTGCTTCGGCGAGAAGGGTCGTCGCGAGGGACATGCGGTGCTCCTTGGGGATCGGGGGCGCGCCCGTAAGGGCTTCGTCGAGTCTAGCCGGAGACGGTCGGCGACCCGTCGCCGCAGCGCGTCAGGCGCGGACCTGCCCCGCGCCGCGCAGGACCCACTTCGTGCTCGTCAGCTCGGGCAAGCCCATCGGCCCACGCGCGTGGAGCTTCTGCGTCGAGATGCCGACCTCGGCGCCGAAGCCGAATTCGCCTCCGTCGGTGAAACGGGTGGAGGCGTTCACCATCACGACCGCCGAGTCGACCTCGGCGAGGAAGCGCTCGGCGTTGCGGAGGTCGTTGGTGACGATCGACTCGGTGTGATGCGTGGAGTAGCGGTCGATGTGCGCCATCGCCGCGTCGAGGTCGTCGACCACGGCGACCGCGATGTCGAGCGAGTAGTACTCCGCCGACCAGTCCTCCTCCGTCGCCGGGACTGCCGCCGGGTGGAGCGCACGGACACGCTCGTCGCCGTGCACGGTCACCCCCGACGCCGCCAGACGCCCCAGGACGCTGGGGAGGAGGCGCTCGGCCGCGTCACGGTGCACCAAGAGCGTCTCGAGCGCGTTGCACGTGCTCGGGCGCTGGACCTTCGCGTTGTGGACGATGTCGATGGCCCACTGCTCGTCGGCGCTTGCATCGAGGAACACGTGCACGACTCCGGCGCCGGTCTCGATGACGGGCACGGTCGACTCCGTCACGACCGACTCGATGAGGCCGGCGCTCCCCCGCGGGACAAGCACGTCCACGTAGCCGCGAGCCTGCATGAGTGCCTTTGCGCCGGCGCGGCCGTGGTCGTCGACGGTCTGCACGAGCTCGCGCGGCAGGCCCACGGAGGCGATCGCCTCTTGGAGCAGCTCGACCAGCACGCGGTTGGTGTTCTCGGCTGCCGTGCCTCCGCGGAGGATCACCGCGTTGCCGCTCTTGAGCGCGAGCGCTGCGATGTCGATGGTGACGTTGGGGCGTGCCTCGTAGATGGCCCCGACGACGCCGAACGGCACCCGGACCTGCGTCAGCGAGGCTCCGTTCGGGAGGTTCGAACCGCGCACGGTCTGGCCCACGGGGTCGACGAGACCCGCGACCGCGACAACGGCGTCCGCGAGCGCTCCCAGCCGGGCGGCGTCGAGGCGCAGACGGTCTTGGAGGCCCTCGCTCATCCCGGCGCTCCGGCCACGCTCGACGTCGAGGAGATTAGCCGGCACGATGCGGTCGGCGCCCGTGCGGACCGCGTCCGCGATGGCGAGGAGCGCGCGGTCCTTGAGGTCGGTGGTGGCGCTGCGGAGGGAGCGGGACGCGGCACGCGAGGCGGCGAAGCGCCCGGTCAGCTCGATCGTGGCGGAGGTCGTCTGCGGCATCAGGTCAGTGTATTCCGCGGACGGACCGCCTGCCGGCCACGGGGCGGCCTCCGCTGAGCGAGCCTCGCGAGGAAGGCCACTCGTCCCCCGCGACTCCGAGTCAGCCCTCGTCGACAGGCGCGTCGTCGCCCTCGTCGGCGACTCGCCACACGCCGCCGAGCCTCTCGCGCTCGAGTTCGGCGCGCGCCTGGGCCTTCGCATCCATCCGCTCGAAGTAGTCCTCGCGGCGCTCGTTGCGGGTCTTGCGACGGTTCTCGTCGAGACGCACGTCGGTGCCGCGAGGTGCAGTCATGAGCTCGGCCGTCGAGGTCAGCGTCGGCTCCCAGTCGAAGACCACGCCGTCGCCCGGGCCGATGACGACCGTCGAGCCCGCGACCGCTCCCGCCGAGAACAGCCCGTTCTCGACACCGAGCTTGGCGAGGCGGTCGGCGAGGAAGCCCACGGCCTCGTCATTGGTGAAGTCGGTCTGGGCGACCCAGCGCTCGGGCTTGGTGCCGAGGACGCGGTAGAGGTTGCCGTACGAGCCGCCCTCGACCTTGATCTCGAAGTCCTTCTCGTCGACGGCACGCGGGCGGATGGTGATGCGCTCGACCCGCGGCACGGCCGCGAGCGCGACACGGTGCTGCTCCACGATCTCGGCCAGAGCGAAGGTGAGCTGGCGAAGGCCCGCATGGCTGACCGTCGAGATCTCGAACACCCTGTAGCCGCGGCCCTCGAGATCGGCGCGGACGAACCCGGCGAGCTCCTGGGCCTCCGGCACGTCGACCTTGTTGAGAGCCACGAGCTGCGGGCGCTCGAGGAGCGGGATCTGCCCCTCCCCGACGGGATACGCGGCGAGCTCGCCGAGGATGACGTCGAGGTCGGTGAGCGGGTCGCGTCCAGGCTCGAGGGTGGCGCAGTCGAGCACGTGGACGAGCGCCGTGCAGCGCTCCACGTGGCGGAGGAACTCGAGGCCGAGGCCCTTGCCCTCGCTCGCTCCCTCGATGAGTCCGGGGACGTCGGCGACGGTGAAGCGCGACTCCCCCGCCTGGACGACGCCGAGGTTGGGGGCGAGTGTCGTGAAGGGGTAGTCGGCGATCTTCGGCTTGGCCGCCGAGATCGCCGCGACGAGGCTCGACTTGCCCGCGGAGGGGAATCCGACGAGCGCGACGTCGGCGACCGTCTTCAGCTCGAGGACGACATCGCCCTCCCATCCGGGCGTGCCGAGCAGCGCGAAGCCGGGCGCCTTGCGCTTGGTCGTCGCGAGTGACGCGTTGCCGAGGCCGCCTTGGCCGCCGGGCGCGATCACGAAGCGCAGACCGGGCTCGTCCATGTCGATCAGCTCGTCGCCGTCGGGAGACTTGACGACGGTGCCGACCGGAACGGGCAGCTCGAGGAGCTCGCCGTTGCCGCCCGCCCGATGGTCTCCCATGCCGGGCCCGCCGTTCTCGGAGCTGCGATGCGGGTGACGGTGATAAGCGAGGAGAGTCGTCGTCTGCGGGTCGGCGACGAGCACGATGTCTCCACCGTGCCCGCCGTTGCCGCCGTCGGGGCCCGCGAGGGGCTTGAACTTCTCTCGGCGGACGGAGACGCAGCCGTGCCCGCCGTGGCCCGCACGCAAGTGGAGCGTGACGTTGTCGACGAAGGTGACCATGGGTGTGTATCCGTCCGATGAAGTGTCTGGGACGCCGGGATGCCGACGCCGGAGGCTCGCGCCCCGGGAATGCGCAAGGGGCGAGCCGAAGCCCGCCCCTTGCGTCCTATGCCTGTCCGGCCGAGGAGGTCGACCCTACTGGGCGGCCGCCACGATGTTGACGACCTTGCGGCCGCCCTTGCTGCCGAACTCGACCGCACCGGCCGAGAGGGCGAACAGGGTGTCGTCTCCCCCGCGGCCGACATTCGCGCCGGGGTGGAAGTGGGTGCCGCGCTGACGGACCAGGATCTCGCCCGCGTTGACGAGCTGTCCGCCGAAGCGCTTCACGCCGAGACGCTGCGCGTTCGAGTCGCGACCGTTGCGAGTGGAGCTCGCGCCCTTCTTGTGTGCCATTTCTCATCTCCTCGAGACCGTGGAGCCGAAGCCCCGTGCTGATGTCCCGCGAGCGATGGCACGCCGCGCAGGTCAGCTCAAAACTGAAGTGGGATTACTTGATGCCGGTGACCTTGACGCGCGTGAGGTCCTGACGGTGCCCCTGGCGCTTCTTGTAACCGGTCTTGTTCTTGAACTTCTGGATGATGATCTTGGGACCGCGGAGATCCTCGAGCACCTCGGCCGTGACGGTGACGCCCGCGAGGGTCGCCGCATCGGAGGTGATCGACTCACCGTCGACGAGCAGCACGGCAGGAAGCTGCACGGTGCCGTTCTCGTCGGCCTTGACGCGGTCCATCGTCACGATGGTGCCGACCTCGACCTTCTCCTGCCGACCGCCGGCGCGCACAACTGCGTAAACCACTTCTCGTACCTGTTTCTCGTCTGGATGGAACGGGATGGCCATCCGGGGCTTGTATGGACGGGGTGGAACCCCGGTCTTGTCTGTCGTTCCCGTCTCCTGCTCAGACACGAGGGAACCGGCACGGCGGCCCGCACCCGAAGGGAGCGGAGCGACAGCGGAAATCTGCGTGAGCACATGGATCGCGCCACACCAACGGTCAAGAGTACGGGATACGGCGCCGCCGGTCAAACGCTGCCGGCAGTCGAGCACGACAGCCGGGCACACGCACCAACGGGGAGGCACGTGCGACGCCGATCGACGACCCGGCAACGATAGTCGAGGCGGGAGCGGGCACGGCGGCGGCGCGCCGCCTACGATCGACGGATGGTGATCCTCCTCGACGCGGCGCGCTGGCCCGCCCACGAGACACTGTGGGCGCACCTCATCAGCGACACCTCCCTCGAGGAGCTGCACGCCTTCGCGCGGCAGGCCGGTCTGCCCGAGCGCAGCTTCGACCTCGATCACTACGACGTGCCGGAGTCACGCCGCGAGGCCCTGATCATGGCCGGAGCGACTCCGGTGAGCGCGCGCGAACTCGTGGAGCGCCTCCGAAACAGCGGTCTGCGAGTGAAGGGCCGCGACCGCGAGACGGAACGGGCCCTGCGCCGGCTCTCGCCAGGCGCTCGGACCCGCTGACGCGGCGCCCCCTCGGTCTCCGATCGGGTCGGTCGCCTACTGCTGCTCGGCGCGGCGGGGGGTCTGCTCGGGGATGACCGCGACTCCGGTAAGCGCTGCCGTCGTCACGCGTCGACTCTTCGCACGGCCCTGTCCCGGCTGCTTGGGCGCCGGGAGCGCGTCGAGCACGGAGTCGAGCAGATGCTCGGCGACGTCGCTGCGCACACGACGCGGGGCGACGGGCGGAGCGGGCGGGATGGGGATGTCGAGGATCGGCATCGCGGGCTCCTCGCCCGTCGGCGCATGATTCGTCTGCTCGGGCGACTCGGTGGCCTCGCTACGTACCTCGCGGTCGCGACCGCGACGACGGCGCTCCCCTCGCGCGGGGCGCTCCGGTCGGCGACTCGACGCCTGCGCCGCGTCGTCGGAGGCGTCGCTCGCCGCCTCCTGCTCGGGCATGTCGACGACCGCGGCGTCCTCGATCACTGCCGCCGCCTCCTCTGCGGCCTGACGGACGGCCGGCGGATGGATGGTGCTCGCCGCGATCTGCGCGAGGGCGTTCTTGGCGTCGTCGGTGATGGCGTGCGCGCTCACCTGCTTGGCCGAGCCGTTCGGCGTCCCCTGGGGGCCTGCGCCGTTCTGACCACCCTGGGTGCCGTTCGAGCGGCCGGAGCCGACAGGCTGCTCGCCGCCTCGGCCGCGGCGACGCTGCTCCTGCTGCGGGGCGGCGTTCGAGCGGTGCTTGAGCACGGGGTCGTGGTGCACGATCACTCCACGGCCCGCGCAGACCTCGCAGTTCTCGCTGAACGTCTCGAGCAGGCCGAGGCCGAGCTTCTTGCGGGTCATCTGCACGAGCCCGAGCGAGGTGACCTCGGCCACCTGATGCTTCGTGCGGTCGCGGCTCAGGCACTCGACGAGTCGGCGCAGAACCAGATCGCGGTTGGACTCGAGCACCATGTCGATGAAGTCGACGACGATGATGCCGCCGATGTCGCGCAGGCGCAGCTGACGGACGATCTCCTCCGCCGCCTCGAGGTTGTTCTTGGTGACCGTCTCCTCGAGGTTGCCGCCGGAGCCGACGAACTTGCCGGTGTTGACGTCGACCACCGTCATCGCCTCGGTGCGATCGATGACCAGGGAACCGCCGCTGGGCAGCCACACCTTGCGCTCCAGGGCCTTCTCGATCTGCTCCGTGATGCGGAACTCATCGAAGGCATCCTGCTCGCCGGTGTAGACCTCGACGCGCTCGAGCAGATCGGGGGCGACCTGGCTGAGGTAGAGCTCGATCGTCTCGCGGGCGTCATCGCCGGCGATGACCATCTTCTCGAAGTCCTCGTTGAACACGTCGCGGACGATCTTGATCAGCAGGTCCGGCTCGCTGTGCAGGAGGGCAGGGGCCTGGCCGGTCGCCGCCTTCTCGCTCAACGCGGTCCACTGCGCAGTGAGGCGCTCGACATCGACGGTGAGCTGCTCCTCGGTCGCGCCCTCGGCAGCGGTACGGACGATGACGCCGACGTTCTCGGGCAGCACCTCCTTGAGGATCTTCTTGAGACGCGCGCGCTCGGTGTCGGGAAGCTTGCGGGAGATGCCGTTCATCGAGCCGTTGGGCACGTACACGAGGTAGCGGCCCGGGAGGGAGACCTGGCTGGTGAGTCGGGCGCCCTTGTGACCGATCGGGTCCTTCGTGACCTGCACGAGGACGCGGTCGCCCGGCTTGAGGGCGAGCTCGATGCGGCGGGGGCCGCCGGCATTGTTCGCGGCCTCCCAGTCGACCTCGCCGGAGTAGAGCACCGCGTTGCGGCCTCGTCCGATGTCGACGAACGCCGCCTCCATGCTGGGGAGGACGTTCTGCACGCGGCCGAGGTAGACGTTGCCGATGAGCGACGCCTCCTGCGAGCGAGCGACGTAGTGCTCGGCGAGGACGCCGTCCTCGAGCACGCCGATGCGGATGCTGTCCTCGCGTGAGCGCACGACCATCACGCGGTCGACGGCCTCGCGGCGGGCCAGGAACTCGGACTCCGTGACGACGGTGCGTCGACGCCCGGCATCGCGACCGTCGCGACGGCGCTGCTTCTTCGCCTCGAGGCGCGTGGATCCCTTGATGCGCTGCGGCTCGGTGATGAGCTCGGGCTCGCGGGGCTCGCGGACCTCTCGCGGCTGACGGACGCGGACGACGGTGTCCTCGGGGTCGTCGGTGCCGCTGCGATCGGTCTCGCCACTGCGGCGACGCGAGCGACGACGGACGGAGCCCTGCTCCTGGGTCGGCGCCTCGCGCTCGTCACGCAGGTTCAGCGGCGCTCCGCGCGGGGGCAAGGGCGCCAGCTCGACATAGTCGGGCAGCACCGGGGCCTGGAACAGCAGGGAGGTGTTCGGCAAGGCCGGGCGCTGCGGCTGCGCGAAGGCGGGCGGCACGGTGAAGGCGACGCCCGTCGCGGCGGAGTCGGGCGCGGAGGCTCCTGCCTCGGGAGCACCGGGAGTCGCGTCCTCGACGGGAGACAGCCCCGCCTCGGTGCCGCCCTGCTCCGCGAGATCCTGCTCGGCGCCGTTCGCGTCGGTGCCGCTCTGTTCGGTGTCGTCGGTGTCGATGATCGTCTCCCCTGTCGCTGGCGCGCTCGAATCGGAGCGTCGGGTCGACCGACGTCCTCCGAAGAGGCGGCTGATCTTCCTGGCCCCGGTGCGGGGCTCGTCGCGGTCCGGATCGGATCCGCTCGTGCTGTTGTCTTCCACCATTCCTGGTGCACTCCTCGGCCGGGTCGTTCGCCGCGCCTACTACCCGGATGCTTCTCTCGTGCGTCGGGCCTCGGCCCGCCGCGAATCCTTTCGCTCGCCCGGTCCCGTCGCTCACGTGGCGCGGGACGCCGGTTGCAGCGTCTGTCTCGGAACTGACTATCCGACACGTGCTCCGCTCGGTGCGACCGAGGTCGTCTCGAAGCGGTGCGGGGACCTGTCGCGTCCATTCGCGGAACGCCGTCGATCTCCTTGTGGCCCGGTGCTCGCCCGGTAAACCTTCTTCGCGTCGGCGCGAGATGTTCCGGACCGACGGATCCGATTATCGCATGCATTCTCAGAGGCGCCGGTCCGGCGCGTGCCATAATCCCCCGGTGACCAGCGACACCGGGGCGCACGGCTCCCCCTCCCAGCCGCGCCCGGTCGCGTTCGCCGTCCTCCTCGTGGTGCTCGGCGCCATCGGCTGGACCGCCGCCTTCGCACTGACTCTCGACAAGTTCAGCGCCCTCGCGAACCCGACTGCGGCGCTCAGCTGCGACTTCAGCCTGCTGGTGCAGTGCAGCGCGAACCTCAACTCCGCGCAGGGCGCGATCTTCGGCTTCCCGAACCCGCTGATCGGCCTCGCCGCCTGGATCGCGCCGATCGTCGTTGGAGCGGGCCTGCTCGCGGGTGCGCGCTTCGATCGCTGGTTCTGGGCGCTGTTCACTGTTGGCTTCGCGCTCGCCCTCGTCTTCGTCGGCTGGCTCATCGCCACGAGCGTCTTCGCCCTCGGCACGCTCTGCCCGTGGTGCATGCTGACGTGGGCGGTCGTCATCCCGGGATTCTGGCTCGTCGCGCTCCGCAGCATTCGCGAGGGCGTCTTCCCCGTCGGCGAACGGCTGCGCCGCTGTGCGGGGGCCGCGTATGGCTGGATCCCGTTCATCACGATGCTCTGCTACCTGGCGATCGCGGTGCTCGCGCAGCTGCGCTTGAACGTCCTGTCCTACCTCTGACCCTCGGCGCGCTCGACGGGGCCTGTGGGAGGCGGCGCCGATCGAGGAGTCGCGCCGCCCGCGCGGCGGAGTCGGCGCTCAGGCCCGCGGACTGCTCGATCCGCGGGCCGCGCCGCCATCAGCGCCCGAGGAGTCGCGCGAAGAAGCCGCCCGCGCCCTGGCTCTTCTTCTCGGGGTGCCCAGGGCACCGGTCTGCGCGCGGCACGCCCCGCATCACGTCGTCGACGTGCTGGCCGCATCCCGCCCAGGTGGTCTTCCCGCAGGTGCGGCAGGTGGTCGCTCGGCACATCTCGTTCTCCTTCGTCCAGGGCTGCCACGGTGACCGCCTCCTCGACGAACTATACCCCCGGGGGTATAGTGCTCGATATGAGAACGATCATCATCGGCGGCGTCGCAGGCGGAATGTCCGCCGCGACCCGACTCCGGCGCCTCGACGAAGACCGCGACATCCTGGTCGTCGAACGGGGCGCCTACGTCTCGTTCGCGAACTGCGGACTCCCCTACCACGTGGGAGGAGTCATCGCGGAGCGGTCCGCGCTCCTCCTGCACACCCCCGAATCGCTCGCCCGACGCTTCCGTCTCGATGTCAGGGTCCGGCACGAGGCCGTCGCCATCGACACAGTCGCGAAGACGGTCCGCCTCCGCGACCTCGAGGCCGGAGTCGAGCGTGCGGAGCCGTACGACACGCTCGTGCTCGCGACCGGCGCGTCCGCGACGTCCGGGGTGGCGGCGGGAGTCGTGCCGAGCAGCACGCTGCGGAGCGTCGAGGACGTCGACCGAGTGATCGCGATCCTCGATTCCGCCCCCGGCCCCCGTCGCGTCACGGTGGTCGGCGGTGGCTACATCGGCCTGGAGGCCGTCGAGAACCTGCTCGCGCGGGGTGCTTTCGTCACGCTCGTGCAGCGTGGGAGCCAGATCCTCTCGCCACTGGACCCCGAGATGGCAGCGCCCGTCGAACAGCTCCTGCGCGACCATGGCGTCGAGGTGCGGCTGGGCGTCACCGTCACCGGTGCCCGCCCCGGCGCCCTCCTGCTCTCGAACGGCGACGAGGTGGCGACCGACCTCGTGCTCGAAGCGAGCGGCGTGCATCCCGAGACCTCGCTCGCCCGCGCCGCCGGGCTCGCCCTCGGGCCGATCGGCGGGATCGCCGTCGACGCCCGGCACCGCACGAGCGACGGCTCCGTGTTCGCGGTGGGCGACGGGGTCGAGAAGACCGATGCGCTCGACGGCCGCCCCACCCTCGTGACCATGGCCGGGCTCGCCAACCGACACGGCCGCTCTGCGGCCGACGCGATCGCGGGGCTGGAGGAGGAACCCGCGACCCCGGCACTCGGCACAGGCATCGTGGGAGTGCTCGGGCTGAGCGTCGCCTCGGTCGGCTGGAACGAGAAGCGCCTGCGCGCGGCGCAACGAGTGCCCCGCGTCATCCACACCCACCCGTCCTCGCACGCCGGGTACTACCCGGGAGCCGAGCAGATGGCGATGAAACTGCTCGTGGATCCTGCTGACGACCGCATTCTCGGCGCTCAGATCGTGGGACGAGGAGGCGTCGACAAGCGGATCGACGTGATCGCGACCGCGATGGCGGGCGGCATCACCGCCTCCGGACTCGCCCGGCTCGAACTCGCCTACGCTCCCCAGTACGGCTCGGCGAAGGACCCGGTCAACATGGCCGGCTACGTCGCCGACAACATGCGCTCGGGAGTCGTGAGCTCGACCCAGTGGCACGAGCTCGACGACCTCCTCGCCACGGGGGCGACGCTCGTCGATGTCCGGAGCGCGGCGGAGTTCGCGGCAGGATCGATCCCCGGCGCCGTCAACGTGCCGCTGGACGAGCTGCGGCAGCGGCTCGACGAGCTGCCCGGCGGCCGCCTGATCGTGCACTGCCAGGTGGGCCAGCGGGGGCACACCGCCGCCCGACTCCTCCTCCAGCGGGGCCGCGACGCGAGCAACCTCGACGGGGGCTACCTGACCTGGAGGGCCGGCGCGGCCGCCTCCGCCCCGATCTCGAAAAGAGACGCAGCATGAACGACACCGACCACGACGGCCGCCTCCGAGACGACGAGGCGGTGCGCAAGGTCGCGAACCGTCTCAAGAGGGCGCAGGGCCAGCTTGCCGCGGTGATCGCGGCGATCGAGAACGGGGGCGACTGCCGTCAGGTCGTCACCCAGCTCGCCGCGGTCTCGAGCGCGCTGGATCGGGCGGGCTTCGCGATCGTGTCCACCGCGTTGCGTCAGTGCCTCCTCGACGAGGACGCGACCGACGGAGGGGGGACATTCACCGTGGACGAGCTGGAGAAGCTCTTCCTCACCCTGGCCTGACGGTCGTCGCGGCTTCCCGATCGCCGTCCCGCGGTCAGCCCGCGGGACGGCGATCGCTCATGCGAACCAGAGGGCGAGCTCGCGCTCGGCGGACTCCGGGCTGTCGCTGCCGTGGACGAGGTTCTGCTGGACCTTGAGCCCCCAGTCGCGGCCCAGGTCTCCGCGGATCGTTCCCGGGGCCGCGGTCGTCGGATCGGTCGTGCCTGCGAGGGCACGGAAGCCCTCGATCACGCGGTCTCCCGCGATCCGCAGGGCGACGAGGGGGCCGCTCTCCATGAACTCCACGAGCGGCTCATAGAACGGCTTGCCCTCATGCTCGGCGTAGTGCGCGGCGAGAAGGGAGCGGTCGGCCTCGACGAGGCGGATGTCGACGAGCGAGTAGCCCTTCGCCTCGATGCGGCGCAGGATCTCGCCGGTGAGGTTGCGCGCGACGCCGTCGGGCTTGACGAGGACGAGTGTCTCCTGGGTGGCCATGGTTCAGAGGTCTCCTTCGATGGGATCGGTGGGCTCCGCGGCGCGGCGCGCCTGAGCGTCGAGGCGGGTCCCGGTAACCATGCAGTAGGTCCAGAGAGCGACGAAGGCCGCGCCGATGGCGAACATGATCGGGACCAGCAGGCCCGAGGCCACGATAACGAACTGCAGCACCCAGCCAACCCGGAAGCCGAGGGGACGTCGAAGCAGCCCGAGGGTCGCGACCAGCGCGACGCACACCACGGCTCCTCCGACGAGCACCACTCCGGGGTCCGCTGCCTTGAGCCCGAAGGCGACCAGCGTGGCGAGGAACACGATGATCGCCTCGAAGCCGAGGACGATCGAGCCCAGGCTCTCGCGCACCGTCCTGCTCCGGCGCGCGCGTCCCGCCCTCACGCGCCGAGCCAGTTCTCGTCGCGCGCCACGGTGAGGGTGCGCCCGACGAGGGTGATCGACCCGGTCACCAGCAGTGCACCCTTGTCGGAGCGGGCGGCGAGGAGGCGGCCCGCCGTGAGCGCGCCGTGCACCTCGTCGGCGACATGCACCGCCTCCTCCGGGAACACAGCGCGAGCGAGGACCGCGAGATCAGCCGCAGGCATCGCCCGCTCACTGGGCGCGGTCGTGACGATGAGCTCGTCGACGACGGGACGCAGCTCGCGAAGGATGCCCTCCGCGTCCTTCTCGGCGAGCACGCCGAGCACCGCGGTGACGCGATCGAAGTCGAAGTAGCGACCCAGCGCGAGGGCGAGGGAGGCGGCACCGTGCGGGTTGTGCGCGGCGTCGACGATCGTGCGCGGCGAGTGTCCGACGACCTGGAGGCGCCCGGGTGAGCTCGCCCCCGCGAAGCCCTCGTCGAGGACGTCTCTGGCGAGCTCGTGCGAGCCTCCGCCGAGGAACGACTCGACGGCGGCGACCGCCACCGCCGCGTTCTCGGCCTGATGATCGCCGAAGAACGGTAGGAGGAGCTGCTCGTAGGTGCGGGCCAGTCCGCGCACCGTGACGAGCTGGCCGCCGACGGCCACCGTCGTGGAGGCCACCGCGAAGTCCGCGCCCTCCACGACGATCGAGGACTCGGTGGCCTCGGCCGCATGCCGGAGGACCGCCTCCGCCTCGGGGGCCTGCTTCGCCGAGACGACAGAGGCGAGCGGCTTCACGATGCCCGACTTCGTGCGCGCGATCTCCTCGATCGTGGAGCCGAGACGATCGGTGTGATCCAGAGCGATCGGAGCGAAGACGGCGACCTGGGCGTCGGCGACATTCGTCGAGTCCCACTCGCCGCCCATCCCGACCTCGATGACGGCGACATCGACCGGCGCGTCCGCGAACGCCGCGTAGGCAAGCACGGTGATCACCTCGAAGAACGACAGCGGCGCCTCCCCCTGTTCGACGAGCTCGGCGTCGGTCATCCGTACGTAGGGCTCGATGTCGTGCCAGTTGTCGACGAGGCTCCGGTCCGAGATCGGCTCCCCGTCGATGACGATCCGCTCGGTGAACCGCTCGAGGTGCGGGCTGGTGAACAGGCCCACGCGCAGGCCGTGGGCACGCAGCAGGCTCTCGATCATGCGGCTCGTGGACGTCTTGCCGTTCGTGCCCGCGACCTGGATGACCGGGTAGGCCCGTTGGGGGTCTCCGAGGATCTCGACCGCGCGGCGGGCGGGCGCGAGCCGCGGACGGACGTTCGCCTCGCCGAGCCTCTCGAGCAGGGTCGCGTAGACGGCATCGGCCGCGGCGCGCTCCTCGTCGAACAGATCAGTCATCGCTCGCCTCGACCTTCTCGACACGGATGATGGCGGTTCCGGCCGGTCCGAAGGTGATCGCGCCTTCGCCGCCCTCGAGCGCGACGGTCAGCGGAGTGAACCCGAATCCGATCGCGAGCGTCTCCTCGGCGATCCACAGCGCATGCGGCTCGAGTGCAGCGAGGCTGGGCTCGTCGAGGACGACCTCCAGCAGGATGCGATCACTGACCTCGAGCCCGGCGGCCTTGCGGGCGTCCTGCACGGCGCGGATGAGGTCGCGGGCGAGACCCTCCGCCTCGAGCTCGGGGGTCGTCGCCGTGTCGAGCAGTACGAAGCCGCCGCCAGGAAGGAGCGCGATCGCGCGATCGTCGCCCGCCGCTCCACCGACCTCGAGGGTCAGCTCGTACTCGCCCTCGACGAGCTTCACTCCCCCGGCCGTGACCACGCCGTCGGCTTCGCTCCAGTCTCCGGCCTTCGCCGCTCTGATGACCGCCTGCACGCCCTTGCCTAGGCGCGGACCGGCCGCGCGAGCCTTGACCGCGAGCCGGGAGGTGACGCCGTAGTCGGCGGCGCTGGAGTCGACGAGCGGGACCAGCGACACGTCCTTCACGTTGAGCTCGTCGCGCAGGATCGCCTCGAAGGGGGCCAGCTCGGCCGCATCGGCCACGACGACGGTGAGGCGCGGGAGCGGCAGGCGCACGCGGAGACCGGCCTGCTTGCGGAGCGAGAGCGCCGTCGAGGAGAGGGTGCGCACGGCGTCCATCGCCTGCACGAGCGCCTCGTCGACCGGGAACTCGGCGGCGTCGGGCCAGTCGGTCAGGTGCACGCTGCGCCCGCCGGTCAGTCCCTGCCAGATCCGCTCGGTGATGAGCGGGAGGAGGGGCGCGGCGACACGGCAGACGGTCTCGAGGACCGTGAAGAGCGTGTCGAACGCCTCCGAGCCATGGCCCTCGGCATCGACACCCTGCCAGAAGCGGTCGCGCGAGCGGCGCACGTACCAGTTCGTGAGGACGTCGGAGAAGTCGCGTAGCGCGGCGGCGGCGAGGGTCGAGTCGAGCGCCTCGAAGTGACCCGTGACGGTCACGATCAGATCGTGCGTCTTGGCCAGCAGGTAGCGGTCGAGCACGTCCTCGGAGTCGGTGCGTCGCGTCGCGTGGTAGCCGCCCTCGGCGGAGGCGTTGGCGTAGAGCGAGAAGAAGTACCACGTGCTCCACAGCGGGAGGAGCACCTGCCGCACGCCCTCGCGGATCCCCTCCTCGGTGACGACGAGGTTGCCTCCGCGCAGGACCGGGCTCGACATGAGGAACCAGCGCATCGCGTCGGAGCCGTCGCGGTCGAAGACCTCGGCGACGTCGGGGTAGTTGCGCAGCGACTTCGACATCTTCTGACCGTCGTTGCCCAGCACGATCCCGTGGCTCACGACGTTGCGGAACGCGGGGCGGTCGAAGAGCGCCGTCGAGAGCACGTGCAGCGTGTAGAACCAGCCTCGGGTCTGCCCGATGTACTCGACGATGAAGTCGGCCGGATGGTGGCTGTCGAACCAGTCGGCGTTCTCGAACGGGTAGTGCACCTGCGCGAAGGGCATCGAGCCGGAGTCGAACCACACGTCGAGCACGTCGGTGATACGGCGCATGGTGGAGCGCCCGGTCGGGTCGTCGGGGTTGGGGCGGGTGAGCTCGTCGATGAACGGGCGGTGCAGATCCTCAGGACGCACGCCGAAGTCGCGCTCGAGCTCATCGAGCGAGCCGTAGACGTCGATGCGCGGGTAGTCGGGGTCGTCGCTCTTCCAGACCGGGATCGGGGAGCCGAAGTAGCGGTTGCGGCTGATCGACCAGTCGCGTGCACCCGAGAGCCACTTGCCGAACTGGCCGTCCTTGACGTTCTCGGGGACCCAGGTGATCTCCTGGTTCAGCTCTTCCATCCGGTCGCGGATCGCGGTGACGCGCACGAACCAGCTTGAGACGGCCTTGTAGATCAGAGGGTTGCGGCAGCGCCAGCAGTGCGGATACGAGTGCTCGTAGCTGGCCTGGCGCAGCAGCCGGTGCTCGGCACGCAGCAGCTGGGTGAGCGGCTTGTTGGCCTCGAAGACCTGCAGTCCGGCAACCTCGCCGATCTGCGGGAGGAAGCGGCCCCCGTCGTCGACGGAGATGATGACGGGGATACCGGCCGCCTCGCACACCTTCTGGTCGTCCTCGCCGTAGGCGGGCGCCTGGTGCACGATCCCCGTGCCCTCGCCGGTCGTCACGTAGTCGGCGACGAGGAGGCGCCACGCGTTCTGCGTGCCCCAGGTCTCGGTGTCGGCGTAGTGGTCCCAGAGCCGGTCGTAGCTGACGCCCTCGAGCTCGCTCCCGCGATGCGTGCGCGACACGGCCGCCAGCGCCTCGGCGGCGTCCGCGTAGCCGAGGTCCTTCGCGTAGGCGCCGACCTGGTCGAGGGCGAGGAGGTACTCGGCCGAGAGCTCGCGCTCCTCCGGCTCGCCCTTGCCGTCGGCGGCGCCGTTCGGGCCAGCGGGCACGACCGCGTACTCGATGTCGGGGCCGACCGCGAGGGCCAGGTTGGTGGGCAGGGTCCACGGAGTCGTCGTCCAGGCCAGCGCCCGCACGGCCGTGAGCTGCAGCGCCTCCGCCTTCTCGCCCACGAGGGGGAACGTGACGGTCACCGTCTGGTCTTGCCGCATCTGGTAGACGTCGTCGTCCATCCGCAGCTCGTGGTTCGAGAGCGGGGTCTGGTCACGCCAGCAGTAGGGCAGCACCCTGTAGCCCTCGTAGGCGAGGCCCTTGTCGTAGAGCTGCTTGAACGCCCAGATCACCGATTCCATGAACGAGGGGTCGAGCGTCTTGTAGTCGTCGTCGAAGTCGACCCAGCGCGCCTGACGGGTGACATAGTCCTGCCACTCTCCCGTATAGCGCAGCACCGACTCCTTCGCCGCGGCATTGAATGCGGCGACGCCCATCTCCTCGATCTGCGACTTGTCGGTGATGCCGAGCTGCCGCTCCGCCTCGAGCTCCGCGGGCAGGCCGTGGGTGTCCCAGCCGAAGCGCCGGTGCACCTGCTTGCCGCGCATCGTCTCGAAGCGGGGGAACAGGTCTTTTGCGTAGCCCGTGAGCAGGTGACCGTAGTGCGGCAGCCCGTTCGCGAACGGCGGCCCGTCGTAGAAGACCCACTCCGGTGCGCCCTCGCGCCGGCGGATCGACTCCTGGAAGGTGTCGTCGGCCTTCCACCAGGCGAGCACCTCCTCCTCGATCGCGGGGAAGCGCGGCGACGGCGTCACTCCGCGGCCGAAGGCCGAGACGTCGGGAGTGGACCCGTCGGGCGTGGGCGGGTTCAAGGGGTAGGTCACGTGCGGTCTCCTGGCAGGGCTGCTGGGCTCCACGAGGACGGCCCGCCCGATTCTCACCTCGGGCCGGGTCGCGGTACCACCTCGCTTGGACCGGTCGTCGGCACCCCCGGAGGAGCGCTCGTCGCCTGTCCCACTCGATCGGCTGTCACGGGCCGCACCCGTCCGGTTCTACTGGGCCTCGGCCGGAGCCTGCGCCGTTCTTCCGAAGACTCACCGGTGATAGCCGGGTCGAAGTCGTCCACCGGATATCCTAGCGCGGCGGGGAGGCCTCGGGCGGGATCGGACGGAGCCCGCCGACGCCGGCCGAGCGGTGGGACCAGCGAGGAGCACGATGATGCGAGGCACGCAACGCGGTCGGCCTCGCGCCTCCTCCCGGTCGATGCTCGAGGACGCGGCGCTCGACCTCTTCGTCGAGCAGAGCTATGCGGGCACGACGATCGAGCAGATCGCGCAGCGCGCCGGCGTCTCGCGCAACACCTTCTTCAACTACTTCGAGTCCAAGAGCGACGTCTTCTGGGTGCTCGTCGACGACCGCCTGTCCGGGTTGCCGGCGGCGCTGGCCGCGATCCCCGCCGAGCGGAGCGTCATGGAGGGACTGCGCGAGGCCCTGCTCGCCGTCGGCGCCGGCTTCGGTCCGGCGACCGTCCCGTGGGTGCTCACGCAGTCCGAGCTGATCGGGAGCGTGCACGAGCTGCAGGCCTCGGCCCTCTCTCGCCTCGCCCGCCAGGCTGCGGTGATCGCCGGCTTCGTGGAGGCGCGCGCCACGCGTCCCCTCCCCTCGCATCTCGCGCGAGCGGTCGCCTACGCGAGTGTCGGAGCCGCCGTGGCCGCGGCGCAGACCTGGGCCGCTGTCGGCCCGACGCGCGGCGAGCTCGTCCCGTACCTCGACGAGGCGCTCGCGCCCGTCTGCTCCGGCTTCGCCCCCCTCGTCTGAGGCGTTGCGGCCCTCCGTTAGAATCGTCACGGCCGCCAGCGCGGCACCATCCAGGCACCATCACCACCGACGCGGTGCCGCCCAGAGCGAACCGGAGAACCATGACCCTCGCCGACCGTCTTCCCGCGAAGCCCGCCCTCGAGGGCCTCGAGGGCAAGTGGGGCCTCGTCTGGCAGACCGACGGGACCTACCGGTTCGACCGCACAGGACTGACCCGCGACGACGTCTACTCGATCGACACGCCACCGCCTACCGCGTCGGGCTCGCTGCACATCGGACACGTCTTCTCGTACACGCACACCGATGTCATCGCGCGGTTCCAGCGCATGCTCGGCAAGAGCGTCTTCTACCCGATGGGCTGGGACGACAACGGTCTGCCGACGGAGCGTCGGGTGCAGAACTACTACGGCGTGCGCTGCGACCCGAGCCTTCCCTATGAGGCCGACTTCACGCCTCCCTTCGAGGGCGGTGACAACAAGAGCAGCAAGGCCGCCGATCAGAAGCCCATCTCGCGCCGCAACTTCATCGAGCTCTGCGAGCGCCTCACCGTCGAGGACGAGAAGCAGTTCGAGGACGTGTGGCGTTCGCTCGGCCTGTCTGTCGACTGGTCGCAGAGCTATCGCACCATCGGCGACGAGTCGCAAGCGGCGTCGCAGCGGGCGTTCCTCCGCGCTCTCGCCCGCGACGAGGCCTATCAGGCACAGGCGCCCACCCTGTGGGACATCACGTTCCGGACCGCCGTGGCCCAGGCCGAGCTCGAGGACAAGGACCAGCCCGGCGCTTACCACCGTCTCGCGTTCCACCGCGAGGGCGGCGAGGACGTCGTCATCGAGACGACGCGCCCGGAGCTGCTCCCCGCCTGCGTCGCCCTGGTCGCGCACCCCGACGACGAGCGCTACCAGGCCCTCGTCGGCACCACCGTGCGCACCCCGCTCTTCGACGTCGAGGTGCCCGTGCTCGCCCACCACCTCGCTCAGAAGGACAAGGGCTCGGGCATCGCCATGATCTGCACCTTCGGCGACGTCACCGACGTCGTGTGGTGGCGCGAGCTCGACCTGCCCAATCGCGCGATCATCGGCTTCGACGGCCGCCTCCTCTCGGAGGCGCCCTCCGCGATCGCGAGCGAGGCAGGCCGGCAGGCCTATGCACAGCTCGCGGGCAAGACGGTGTTCTCGGCGAAGCAGGCCGTCGTGGCGCTGCTCGCGGAGTCGGGCGAGATGCTCGGCGAGCCGCGGCCGATCACGCATCAGGTGAAGTTCTTCGAGAAGGGCGACAAGCCGCTCGAGATCGTGTCCACCCGCCAGTGGTACCTCACCAACGGCGCCCGCGACTCCGCCCTCAAGGAGCGCCTCCTCGAGCTCGGCCGCGAGGTCCGCTTCGTGCCGGAGTTCATGCGCGTCCGCTACGAGAACTGGGTGAACGGGCTCTCGGGCGACTGGTTGATCTCCCGCCAGCGTTTCTTCGGCGTGCCGATCCCCGTGTGGTATCCGCTCGACGGCGACGGCAACCCCGTCTTCGACGCACCGATCGTGCCGGCGGAGGCGTCGCTGCCCGTCGATCCCTCGAGCGATGCCGCGCCGGGCTACACGGCGGAGCAGCGCGGCGTCCCCGGCGGTTTCCAGGGCGAGCTCGACGTGATGGACACGTGGGCGACCTCCTCGCTGACCCCCCAGCTGGCAGGAGGCTGGGAGCGGGACGATGAGCTCTGGCAGCTCGTCGCACCTTTCGACCTGCGCCCGCAGGGCCAAGACATCATCCGCACCTGGCTCTTCTCGACGCTTCTGCGCTCCCAGCTCGAGGATGGCCGCGCCCCGTGGCGCAACGCCACCATCTCGGGCTTCATCGTCGACCCCGACCGCAAGAAGATGTCGAAGTCCAAGGGCAACGTCGTGACTCCGGCCGCGATGCTCGAGCAGCACGGCTCCGACGCGGTCCGCTATTGGGCGGCCTCCTCGCGCTTGGGAACCGACGCGGCCTTCGATCCGCAGAACCCGACGCAGATCAAGATCGGCCGCCGTCTGGCGATCAAGATCCTCAACGCGGCGAAGTTCATCCACGGATTCGCACCGGCCGAGGGCGCCGAGATCACCGAGGCTCTCGACCTGAGCATGCTCGCGACCCTCGACGCCGTAGTGGCGGAGGCGACGGGTGCGCTCGGTCGTTACGACCACGCCCGCGCGCTCGAGACCACTGAGGCGTTCTTCTGGACCTTCTGCGACGACTACCTCGAGCTGGTGAAGGAGCGCGCCTACGGGGAGGACGGCTCCTCCGCGGCCGCCGCGCTGCACCTGGCACTCGACGCCCTCCTGCGGCTCTTCGCACCGTTCCTGCCGTTCGCCACGGAGGAGACCTGGTCGTGGTCGCACGAGGGCTCGGTACACACCCAGCCCTGGCCGGTGGCGACCGGGCTCGGCGGCGACCCCGCCGTGCTCGCGACGGCCAGCTCGGTCCTCACCGCGGTCCGTCGCGCGAAGACCGACGCGAAGGCCTCGCAGAAGACTCCGGTCCGCTCGGCGGTCATCACCGGCCCCGCCGAACTCCTCGCCTCACTGCGTCTCGCCTCCGGCGACCTCGCCGCCGTCGGCCGGATCGCCGAACTCGACTTCGCCGAGGGCGAGGCACTCGCAGTGAGCATGGAGCTCGACGCCGACGCGTAGCGCTCCCCGGGGAGGCGGCGAGTCCGTCGCCTCCCTCCGCACCCACGAGAGGACCCACGGATGCAGCTCGGAACCCGATGGACCGTCGGCGGCACACCTCCGCAGACCCTGCCGGAGCTCGTCGTCACCGCGGTGCGCGCCGTCGAGGACGATCTCGCCGGCACGGCGACCGCCGAGTGGCGCTGGCAGCTGACGTGGCTGGAGGGGAGGCCGGTGGTCGAGCTCGACGACGGGACCACGATCACATACCGCCCCGACGAGGACGCCGCGTACATCACACAGCCGCACGACGCCGACGAGGACGACGATGACTGGGGATGATCGCCAAGCGCCCTAAGCTCGCGGAGTGAGCGCCACCGATTCCGTCGCCGTCCTGCTCGAGCACAGCGTGCTCCCCCACGGCCTCCCCGACTTCGCCGCCGTCGACCCCGAGGCGTATCGCCCCGCGTTCCTCGAGGCGCTGCGGAGGCACCGGGCTGAGATCGAGGCGATCGCCGGCTCCACCGAGCGGCCCACCATCGAGAACACTCTCGTTGCGCTCGAACGCGCGGGGCGCGCCCTGCGCCGCGTGAGCGCCGTCTTCTTCACGGTGAGCGCCTCCGACCGCACGCCGCTGACCGATGCGCTGCAGGTCGAGCTGGCGCCGCTGCTGTCGGCGCACGACGACACGATCACGCTCGACCCACGCCTCTTTGCACGCCTCCGGGCCCTCGCCGAGCAGGCTCCGGAGCTCGACCTCGACGATGAGACCGCCTACCTCCTCGAGCGGAGGATCGCCGGGTTCGAGCGGGCGGGCGCCCTGCTCGACGAGGCAGGCAAGGCCCGCCTGCGCGAGCTCAACGAACGGCTGTCGAGCCTCACCACCCTGTTCGAGAAGGAGCTGCTCGCCGACACCAACGACCGCGCCGTCCTCCTCACCGACGTGGCCGAGCTGGAGGGCCTCGACGCATCCGAGATCTCTGCTGCGGCGAGGGCAGCGGCCGAGCGCGGAGAGCGCGGCTGGCTGGTGACCCTGCCCCTGTACTCGGGGCATCCGTGGCTCGCGCGACTGCGGCGCCGCGAGGTGCGAGAGCGGGTGCTACGCGCCTCCGTCGGTCGCGGCGGCGAGGGCGGGCCGCATGACACGACCGCCGTGCTGCACGAGATCGTCGCGGCGCGAGCCGAGCGCGCACGGCTGCTCGGCTACTCCTCGCACGCCGAGTTCGTCATCTCGGGGCAGACCGCGGGCTCCCCCGAGCGCGTCCTCGAGCTCCTGCACGAGCTGGCAGCCCCGGCCGCGCGCAATCGACGGCTCGAGCTCGATCGGATGCAGGACGTCGCCGACGCCGAACAGGACACCGCAGGTCTCCCTCGTTTCGCGCTCGAAGCGTGGGACCGGGCTTACTACGAGGAGCGGGTGCGCGCCACCTCCTTCGCCGTCGACTCCAGCGTGCTGCGGCCGTACTTCGAGCTGGAGCGTGTCGTGCAGGACGGCGTCTTCGCGGCGGCGACCGGTCTCTACGGCGTCCGGTTCGAGGAAAGGCGCGACCTCGTCGGGCAGAGCGCTCCTGTGCGCGTCTTCGAGGTGTTCGAGGAGGACGGCACGGCGCTGGGCCTGTTCCTCTTCGATCCCTTCACCCGCGACTCCAAGCGCGGAGGGGCCTGGATGACCTCTCTCGCGACGCGGACGTCCCTGCTCGGCACCTCCGCCGTCGTCGTGAACACCCTGAACCTCGCGGCGCCGGGCCCCGGCGATCCCACGCTTCTGAGCCTCGACGAGGTCGAGACCCTGTTCCACGAGTTCGGGCACGCCCTGCACGGGCTCTTCGCGAGCACGCGGTACCCGCGTTTCGGAGGCACGGCGGTGTTCCGCGATGTCGTCGAGTTCCCGAGCCAGGTCAACGAGATGTGGGCACGTCGGCCCGAGCTGCTCGAGGCGTATGCCCGCCACGTCGAGACCGGCGAGGCCCTGCCCGCGGGCACGGTCGAGCGCCTGAAAGCGGCAGCTCTGTGGGGCGAGGGCTTCGCGACGACCGAATACCTCGCCTCCGCCCTGCTCGACCTCGGCTGGCACTCGCTGCACGCGCCCGTCGAGCCGGTCGACGTCGCCGAGTTCGAGCGACGGGTGCTCGAGGAGGTGGGCCTGCTGTTCCCGTCCGCTCCTCCGCGCTACCGCAGCAGCTACTTTGCCCACGTGTTCTCCGGCGGCTACTCGGCGGGCTACTACTCCTACATCTGGAGCGAGATCCTCGACGCCGACACCGTCGAATGGTTCGACGAGAACGGCGGTCTGGATCGTGCCGCGGGCGAGCGGTTCCGCCGCGGGTTCCTCCAGCTCGGAGGCTCGCGCGACCCCCTGGAGGCTTATCGCGCGTTCCGCGGGCGCGACGCCCGCACCGAACCGCTTCTGCGCCGACGTGGACTGGCCTGAGCGGAGGCGCGGGGGACGAGCCACGCGAGCACGATCAGGCCGACCACGAGCCCCCAGAACGCCGAGCCGATCCCTGCGATCGCCGACCCGGAGGCGGTGACGAGCAGGGTCGAGACGGCGGGCAGCCGCAGGGTCGCGTCCTCGACCGACGCCTGCACCGCCGAGACGAAGACCCCCAGCAGCGCGAGCCCGGCGACCGCCTCGATCAGCAGCGGGCTCGCCGAGGACACCAGAGCCGAGGCCGCGCCGGCGACGACCCCGAGCACCAGATAGGAGGCACCCGCCGAGACCGAGGCGATCCAGCGTCGCTCCGGCTGCGGCGACGCCTCCGGCCCGGCGGTCAGAGCGGCGCTCAGCGCCGCGAAGTTGATCGGGACTCCCCCGAAGAGAGCCGAGATGCCAGAGAGCACCCCGGTCGAGACGATGCCCGGACGCGAATGCGCATCGAAGCCGAAGCTCGAGAGCACGGCGATGCCGGGGATGTTCTGCCCCGCCATCGTCACGACGTACAGCGGCAGGCCGATTCCGACCATCGCGCCGATCTCGAACACGGGAGCCACGAACTGCGGAGCCGGCACGAGCGACGCGCCCCGGAGAGCGCCGCCGTCCGTGACGAGGAGGAGGACGATCGCCAGCGCGATCGCGGCCGGTACCGCCCAGCGAGGCGCGAGTCGCACGAGGAGGAGCCAGAGCACGATGACCGGGAGCGCCAGCGCGGGGATCTCGACCGCAGCGTGCACGGGCGCCAGCACGAGCGGGAACAGGATGCCGGCGAGCATCGCGTTGGCGATCGGGCGCGGGATGCGGGCGACGAGCCTCCCCAGCGCAGGCCAGAGTCCGGTGAGCACGAGCAGCACGGAGGCGACCAGGAACGCGCCGACGGCGCGATCGAAGCCGCCGGGGAGGGTCGCGGTCGCGGCGAGCAGCGCGGCACCCGGCGTGCTCCACGCGAAGGTCATCGGCACGCGGTAGCGGATGCTCAGCGCGATGCACAGCACGCCCTGCAGCACGCAGACTGCGAGGAGTCCCGACGCGGCCTGAGCATCGGTCGCGCCCACGGCGACGACTCCGGCCAGGACGATGGCGAACGAGCTCGAGAAGCCGGTGAGGGCGGCGACGATCCCGGCGAGCAGCGGCTGGACCATGGCGAACCTCCCGGAGCGTCGACCGCAGGCTCAGGCCGGCGGGCACACCGGAGGCGCGCATCGCCAGAGTAGAGACCGACCCGACGTCCGGCCCCGCGATCGGCGGGGCCAATCGGAGCGAACTGGCGGTGAGACTCGCCGACCGAGCAGGGTCAGGCGCTCTTCTCCTGTCGACGCGGAGCGTGCGGCACGATCGTCGGCGCGGCATTGTCGAGCACGGCCGCGCGAGTGACGACGACACGCGCGACCTCGTCCGAGGAGGGGACCTCGAACATGATCGGCCCGAGGACCTCCTCGAGGATCGCGCGCAGGCCACGGGCACCGGTCTGGCGCAGCACCGCCAGATCGGCGATCGCCTCCAGGGCGCCACGGTCGAACTCGAGCTCGACCCCATCGATCTCGAACATGCGCTGGTACTGCTTGACGAGCGCGTTGCGCGGCTCCGTGAGGATCTGCATGAGCGCGTGCTGGTCGAGCTGCGTGACGGTCGTCACGACCGGGAGGCGGCCGATGAACTCCGGAATGAGCCCGAACTTGTGCAGATCCTCGGGAAGGACCTCGCTGAAGATGTTGATCTCGTCGTGCTTGTTGTGCAGCGGGGCACCGAAGCCGATGCCGCGTTTGCCCGCCCGTGAGGAGATGATGTCCTCGAGTCCGGCGAAGGCTCCCGCGACGATGAAGAGGACGTTCGTCGTGTCGATCTGGATGAACTCCTGGTGCGGATGCTTGCGCCCACCCTGCGGCGGGACCGAGGCGACCGTGCCCTCGAGGATCTTGAGCAGCGCCTGCTGGACGCCCTCGCCCGAGACATCGCGCGTGATCGAAGGGTTCTCGGCCTTGCGAGCGATCTTGTCGACCTCGTCGATGTAGATGATGCCCGTCTCGGCGCGTTTGACGTCGTAGTCGGCCGCCTGGATCAGCTTGAGGAGGATGTTCTCGACGTCCTCGCCGACATAGCCCGCCTCCGTGAGGGCGGTCGCGTCCGCCACCGCGAACGGCACGTTGAGGCGCTTCGCGAGTGTCTGCGCCAGGTACGTCTTGCCGCAGCCGGTCGGGCCGATCAGGAGGATGTTGCTCTTGGCGATCTCGACCTCGTCGTGGATCGCATCCGCGGCCGTGATGGTGGTGCGGGCCCGCACGCGCTTGTAGTGGTTGTAGACCGCCACCGCGAGAGCGCGTTTGGCCTGCTCCTGCCCGATCACGTACTCCTCGAGGAAGCCGTAGATCTCTTTGGGCTTGGGGAGATCGAACTCGTGGCTCGTCTCCTCGCTCGACTCGGAGAGGCGCTCTTCGATGATCTCGTTGCAGAGTTCGACGCACTCGTCGCAGATGTAGACGCCCGGTCCTGCGATGAGCTGCTGGACCTGCTTCTGGCTCTTGCCGCAGAAGGAGCACTTCAGCAGGTCGGCGCTTTCGCCAATACGTGCCACGGGGATGCCCCACTTCCTTGTCGTGCGTCTGTCGTGCTGAGGTCGGGTCGTGCGCCGGTGTCCGTGGACCCCGGGGGGAGGCGGGCGGTCGGTGGGACGCCCGATCTCTTGTCCGAGCCTAGCCGCTGTCTGCGGGAGGCTCGGCAGGCGGGCCGTATTCGGCCGCCTTCGCGACGCGCGGCGAAACAGGGCGGACGACAAGGGGCCGGGATCCGGATCGCTCCGACTCCCGGCCCTCTTCCGCTCAGGTGGTGGGCGCTCAGACCGTGAGCGCTCAGACCGTGAGCGCCGGGACGCCCTTGCGGCTCGTGAGCACCTGGTCGATCAGGCCGTACTCGAGGGCATCGCTCGCGCCGAGGATCTTGTCGCGGTCGATGTCCTTCTTGACCTGCTCGGGCGATCGGTTCGAGTGGTGCGACAGCGTCGCCTCGAGCCACTCCCGCATACGCATGATCTCGGCGGCCTGGATCTCGATGTCCGAGGCCTGTCCCCCGCCCTGCTGCACGGCGGGCTGGTGGATGAGGATGCGCGCGTTGGGCAGAGCGAGCCGCTTGCCCGGCGTGCCCGCCGCGGTCAGCACGGCCGCGGCGGAGGCTGCCTGGCCGAGCACGACCGTCTGGATGTGCGGACGGATGTACTGCATCGTGTCGTAGATCGCCGTCATCGCGGTGAAGGAGCCGCCTGGCGAGTTGATGTACATGACGATGTCACGGTCCGGGTCTTGGCTCTCGAGCACGAGCAGCTGGGCCATGATGTCGTCGGCCGACGCGTCGTCGACCTGGACGCCGAGGAAGATGATGCGGTCCTCGAAGAGCTTCGCGTAGGGGTCCTGACGCTTGTAGCCGTAGGCCGTGCGCTCCTCGAACGTCGGGAGGATGTAGCGCGAGGACGGCGCGGCCTGCGAGCCGAAGGCCGTTCCGCCGAAGGTGGGTGTGGTCATTGTCTGTTCCTGATCTCTCGGCGCGTCTGGTGGGCTAGTCGTCGGAGGCGGTGCCGCCACCGCCGGCCACGTCGCTCGCGGAGGAGCGGATGTGGTCGACGAAGCCGTAGGCGAGTGCCTCTTCGGCGCTGAACCAGCGATCGCGGTCGCCGTCCTCGTTGACCTGCTCGACGGTCTTGCCTGTCGCCTTCGCGGTGATCTCGGCGAGGCGCTTCTTCATGTCGAGGATGAGCTGCGCCTGGGTCTGGATGTCGGACGCCGTGCCTCCGAAGCCGCCGTGCGGCTGGTGGAGCAGCACTCGCGCGTTCGGGGTGATGTAGCGCTTGCCCTGCGTGCCGGCGGTCAGCAGGAGCTGGCCCATCGATGCCGCCATGCCGATGCCGACGGTGACGATGTCGTTCGGCACGAACTGCATCGTGTCGTAGATCGCCATGCCCGCCGTGATCGAACCGCCGGGCGAGTTGATGTACAAGTAGATGTCCCGCTCGGCGTCCTCGGCCGCGAGGAGCAGGAGCTTCGCGGCGATCTCGTTCGCGTTCTCGTCGCGCACCTCCGAACCGAGCCAGATGATCCGGTCCTTGAGCAGGCGGTCGAAAACACTGTTGGGCATAACCATGTCGGCCATGTATTGCTCCGTTTCAGTTGTCGCTTCGGAGGCGAATCTATCGGACGGCACTCGGCCGACCCTGCCGTGTTCGCCGGGGGCGGAGCGGGAGCCGCCGCTGTTCGCCCGCGGCGGACCGGGCGCTACGACGAGCGAGAGCCGCCCCCGACGGATCGGGGACGGCTCTCGCTCGTCGGCGGTCGGCTCAAGCCGACCGGTGGGGCTACTCGGCGGAGGCGGGGGCCTCGGCCGCGTCCTTCTTCTTGGCCGGCGCGCGCTTCTTCCGAGGAGCGGGCGCGGCCTCCTCCTCGGCGGGCGCCTCGGCCGCGGCCTGAGCGTCGTCGGCAAACTCGGGCTCGTCGTCGGCCAACGCGGTGAAATCGGACAGGTCGACGGCGTTGCCGTCGGTGTCGGTCACCGTTGCCTTGCCCAGGACGATCGCGAGCGCCTTGTTGCGGGCGACCTCGCCGACCATCTGGCCAATCTGGTTGTTCTCGGAGAGGATCTTGATGAACTCGTTCGGCTCCATGCCGTACTGCGCGGCACCCTGGATGAGGTACTGCGTGAGCTCGTCCTGGCTGACCTGGATCTTCTCCTGCTCGACGATGTAGTCGAGGAGGATCTGGGTCTTGAAGGTCTTCTCGCTCGCCTCGGTGACCTCGGCGCGGTGCTCGTCGTCCTCGAGTCGGCTCTCCCCTTCGAGGTGGCGCTGCACCTCGTCCTCGACGAGGGAGGCGGGCACGGGGATCTCGACGAGCTCCAGCAGGGCCTCGACGAGCTTCTCGCGCGCCTGGCCTCCCTGGCCGAAAGTCTTCTGCTGGGCGGCCTGCTCGGCGAGCGACGCGCGCAGCTCGGCGATGGTGTCGAACTCGCTCGCGATCTGGGCGAAGTCGTCGTCGGCGTCGGGAAGCTCGCGCTCCTTGACGGCGGTGACGGTCACGGCGATCTCGGCCTGCTCGCCGGCGTGGTCTCCTCCGAGCAGGGGGGCGGTGAAGGTCGTGCTCTCGCCCGCGGTGAGCGAGTCGAGCGCCTCGTCGATGCCCTCGATCAGCTCGCCGGAGCCGATCTCGTACGAGATCGCGTTGGCCGTGTCGACCTCGACCCCGTCGATCGTCGCAACGAGGTCGATCTGCGCGAAGTCGCCGGTCGTGGCGGGCCGGTCGACCGTGACGAGCGTGCCGAAGCGGCTACGGAGCTTGTCGAGCTCGGCGTCGACATCGGCGTCGGCGACCGCGGCGGCGTCGACGGTGAGGGCGATGCCGGAGTAGTCGGGAACGGTGATCTCGGGACGGACGTCGACTTCGATGGCCAGCTCGAGGTCGCCGCTGAAGTCTTTGTCGCTGGGCCACGAGACGATATCGGCCTGGGGACGACCCAACGGACGCACGTCGCTTTCGCGGACGGCCTCGCGGTAGAACCCGTCGAGCCCCTCGTTGACGGCGTGCTCGAGCACGGCGGCCTTGCCCACACGCTGGTCGACGATCGCCGGCGGGACCTTGCCCTTGCGGAAACCGGGGACGTTGATCTGCTCGGCGATGTGGCCGTACGCGTGCGTGATGCTGGGGCCGAGCTCGTCCGGGGTGACCGAAATCGCGAGCTTCACGCGGGTCGGGCTCAGCTTTTCTACCGTGGTCTTCACGTGAGGGGATCTCCTGTGCTGGTTGGTGTCGGCGCCGTGTGACCGGTCGTCACGGGTCGAGGTCGTCACGATGAGTTCTCGTGGTCGGGGCGACAGGATTCGAACCTGCGACCTCCCGCTCCCAAAGCGGGCGCTCTAGCCAAGCTGAGCTACGCCCCGGATGCGCGGACCGGGGACCGCACGGCGAAAGACTCTCGTCGAGCCCTCCCCGCCTGCCCTCTTTCGCGGCACGCCGAAATGGCCTTCGCAAGTGTACTCCACCCGAGCATGCGCCTTCGGATCATCGCGCCGGACGAGGACCGAACGGCGGAGCAGGTCTCGCGCGATGCCCACGGAGAGAAGACGCTCCCGGAAGCGGCGGTCACGAGAGGCCGCGGGCGTGTACTACGCTGTCCTGGTGCCTGCCGCACGACAGGCCGCGGGGATGTAGCTCAATGGTAGAGCCTCAGTCTTCCAAACTGATCACGCGGGTTCGATTCCCGTCATCCCCTCCACTCCGATGACAAGCCCCTCGACCGGGGCTTTTCTCGTCTGGGCTTCGTCTCCGGCTTTTCTGTCCAGAGACCTTCGCGCTCCTCAGCCCGGCGCGTGGGCGTCACGGTGGTCGTCCGTGTGCGCGAGATACGAGGCGGCGTTGCGAGCGATGCCGGCGCGCTCCTCCTCCGTGAGCGCGCGACGCACCGTGGCCGGGACACCGGCGACCAGCGAGCCGGGCGGGACGACGGTCCCCTCCAGCACCACAGCCCCGGCCGCGACGAGGGAGCCTGCGCCCACGACGGCTCCGTTCAGCACCGTCGAGTTCATGCCGACGAGCGCCCCGTCCTCGATCGTGCAGCCGTGCAGCACGGCGTTGTGCCCGACCGAGACGCCGGCCCCGATCGTCGCGTCGAAGCCCGCGTCGACGTGCACCACCACGCCGTCCTGCAGGTTGCTTGCCGCACCGACGACGATGCGGGCGCGTTCGGCGCGTAGCACCGCGCCGTACCACACGCTCGCACGATCGCCGAGCTCGACCGCGCCGACGAGCGTGGCCCCCGGAGCCACCCACGCGGAGTCGGCGAGGATGGGCGTCCGGCCGCCGGAAAGAACAAGGATGCGGGCTCCCGCGGGGGTCGATGTCATGTCGCTGGTCCTCTCGGTGGGGTGAGGTGCTCGGGCTGCCGGCCGGGAGTCAGCGGCCGGCGCGCAGCCAGGTCAGCACGGCGAGCACGCGCCGGTGGTCGGAGCCCGAGTCCTCGAGCCCGAGCTTCTGGAAGATCGACGTCACGTTCTTCTCCACGGCGCCGACGCCGATGAAGAGAGCCGTGGCGATGCCCGCGTTCGTCCGTCCCTGCGCCATCGCCTCCAGCACTTCGCGCTCGCGCGGCGTGAGCGCGGCCAGCGGGTCGCGGTGGCGCTGCAGAAGGGAGGCGACCACCTGCGGGTCGAGGACTGTTCCGCCCGCAGCGACCCGCTCGACCGCGTCCCGCAGCTCCTCGACCGAAGCCACCCGGTCCTTCAGCAGATAGCCGAGCCGTCCCTCCCCCGAGCCCAGCAGCTCCTGCGCGTAGGTGACCTCGACGTACTGGCTGAGCAGGAGAACCGCCACTCCGGGATACCTGCGACGGATCTCGAGTGCCGCGCGGACGCCCTCGTCGCGGAAGGTCGGGGGCATTCGCACGTCGAGGACCGCGACGTCGACCGCGCCGGGATCGCGGGCGAGGTCGGCGAGCAGCGTCTCGGCATCGCCGTGCACGCCGACCGGGACGAAGCCCGCGTCCTCGAAGAGACGGACCAGGCCCTCGCGCAGGAGCACCGAGTCCTCGGCGATGGCGATGCGGATCGGGGAGTCGGACGACACCCGCTCAGGATACGGCGAGCGGTCGGAATGGCACGTGCACGCCCGCCGTCGTCGGACCGCCGGGCGGGGACTGCAGGGTGAACACGCCCCGCAGTCCGCTGACGCGTCCGTTCACGCCTTCGATCCCGTGGCCGTCGAGCGCGACCGCGCCGCCGACGCCGTCGTCGATCACCCAGGTGTCGAGCCAGCGCTCCCCCGCCGGTGCGTCACGGACGTCGACGTGCACCCAAATGGACCTCGCCTCGGCGTGCTTCGAGGCGTTCGCGAGCAGCTCGGCGACGACGAAATAGACGCTGCGCTCGACCTCGGGCGGAACTCCCACGACCGGATGCTCGACGAGCAGCTCGACGGGCGTGGCGCTGAGGGCCGCGAGCGAGCGCAGCGCTGCCTCGAAGCCGCGGTCCTGGAGGATCGGCGGCGCCACTCCGCGCGACAGCGCCCGGAGCTCGTCCAGAGCCTCGCGGACGTGATCGCGCGCCTCCTCGAGGAGAACGGCGGCCGAGGCCGGGTCTCGTTCCAGGCGTGCACGAGCCGAGCCGAGATCCATCTGTACGCGGAGCAGGCGCTGCTGAGGTCCGTCGTGGATGTCGCGTTCCAGTTGGCGCAGGGCACGGTCCTCCGCCGCGACTGCAGCGCCGCGGGAGGCACTGAGCTCGGCCACCTCGCGCTGGAGCGCCTCCGAGCTCCACGGACCGAGCAGGAGACGGTCGACGAGGTAGCGCGCGAGGGTGAGCCCGCGCGTGAGAAGGGGCAGGGTCACGACGAAGAGAACGGTCATCGCGATGGTCGCCGCGACGACGAGACCGGGAGGCGGCTCGGGCACGTCGACGACGAGCCTCGCGGCAGCGGTGAGGAAGGACGCGAGGCCGGAGTTCGCTCCGGTGCCATCGACCGCCGAGACGACCGTGCCGATCCCCGCCCAGCCCCAGAGCCACAGGAGGATGCCGAAGACCACCGCGATCAGCGGTGCGAGCACGACGGTGTGGAGCAGTGCCAGCCAGTAGTGACCATCGAGGACCGGCCCGTAGAGCGCGAAGGCCGCGGGCGCCACGGAGGCGGGAGGTCGTCGCCACCGGGGACGCGCGATGGCGGGACGGCCGGCGAGCCGGTCGAGACCGACGGCCACCCGCGAGAACCAGCGACTCGCGACGAGGGCGGCCGGCAGGAAGACCAGCCCGATCACGACACCGACGAGCGCGACGGCCAGCCCGAGAAGGAGGCCGACGATGAGGGCACCGACGAGGGCGACAGGCACGGAGAGCGCGAGTGCGAGGACTTCTCGAGGCAACTCGCGCCACAGCCGGACGTAGGCGCGGCTCGCCTCACCGAGTGCGGTCGGTGACGAGGGCATGCGAGCCTCCTCTCCTTGCCTCACCCGTCCCGGAGGCCCGACCGAGCCTAGCCTCGCGGTCACCGGTCGCGCCCGGGGGCATGCCCCCGCCTCCGCGTCGCCCTTCGAGGTGAGCCTGCCCTTCGCTCGACTCAGCCGAGCCTGCGCTTGCTTGCGGCGTGTGGCGATCTGCGTAGTGTTGACGATCAGTCACCCCACGCGAAAGGACCAGACGATGTCCACCACATCCGTCACGCCGCTCACCTCGTCGAACCCGGATGTCGCATCCGGAGTCGCCCAGTTCCTCAGCCCTGTCGTCGTCGAGATGACCGCTCTCGCCGTGAACGGCAAGCAGGCGCACTGGCACGTCCGCGGCGCGAACTTCATCGGCATCCACGAGCTCCTCGACTCCGTCGTCGCCCACGCGATCGAATGGGCCGACCTCGCCGCAGAGCGCGTCGTCGCCCTCGGACTCCCCGTCGACGCCCGCATCCAGACGGTCGCCTCGGGCACCCGCTCGGAGCCGCTCACCCCCGGTTTCCGGCGCTCGGAGGACGTGATCGTCGAGATCATCCGCCAGATGGACATCGGCATCGCGACCGTGAACCTGGCCATCGCCGAGCTCGCCGAGATCGACGCCTCCAGCCAGGACGTCGCCATCGAGATCGGCCGCGGCCTCGAGAAGGACCGCTGGTTCCTCTTCGCGCACGTCAGCGAGAGCTGAGATCGACCCCGCGCAGTGAAAGGCCCGCCGAATCCGGCGGGCCTTTCGCCGTCTCAGCGGCCGTACGTGAGGCGACCGCCCAGGAGGGTCGCGGTGACCGGCATCGACAGGAGCCCCTCCGCGTCGGCCGTCAGCGGGTCGCGCTCGACGATCACGAGGTCGGCCGCATCACCGGGCTCGGGGCGGAGGCGACGCACGCGGTTCGAGGCGATGATCGCCTCCTCGACGCTCACCCTCTGCTCGGGATGCCAGGGCTCGTCGCCGGGTCGCGAGCGAGCGACGGCCGCCGCGATCGCGACCCACGGATCCAGCGGGGCGACGGGCGCGTCGGAGCCGAACACGACCTCCGCCCCCGAGTCGAGAAGCGAGCGCAGCGGGAAGGCGCGATCGGTCTGCCCCGCCCAGAAGCGCTCCGCCACCTCCCGATCGTCGAGAGCGTGGGCCGGCTGGACGCTCGCGGTCACTCCGAGGCGGGCGAAGCGGGGCACGTCGGCCCGACTCACGAGCTGGGCGTGCTCGATCCGGCCGCCGCCGATCCGGCCCAGTGCGTCGAGCGCGAGGGTCGTCGCGGCATCACCGATCGCATGAACGGTCGGGCGGATGCCACCGGCGCCCGCGTACGCGAGGAGGGAGTCGAGCTCCTCGGGGTCGACGGTCAGGACGCCGCGACCGTCGTCGTCGGGATAGTGGTGCTCGCAATAGGCGGTCCGGGTGTTGAGCGAGCCGTCGATCAGCACCTTGAGCGGCCCCATCCGGAGCAGGCCCTCACCCCCCGCGAGCTCATCGCCCGTGCGCAGGCCCTCGGCGAGGGCACGGTCGAGATGGTCGCGGTAGACCCCGGTGTCGACGCGGAGGCTCCGCGTCCCGCGCGCGACGCGGCGCCGCCAGTCGACGGTGTTCTCGCGCATCTCGAGATCGACGACCCCCACGACTCCTCGCGCCGTCGCGCGGAGGGCCGCCTCCTCGACGAGAGCGTCGAGCTCCTCGTCCTCGATCGCGCCGAGGGCGCTGACCAGCTGGAAGCACGGGTCCTCGCGGATCACGTCGTCACCGACCGGCAGCCCGTAGCGCCGACGGGCGGCGGAGTTGACCCACGCGCAGTGCAGATCGCCGCTGACGAGGACCACAGGGCGCTCGGGCGCGACCTCATCGAGGAGCGCCGAGGTGGGGACGTCCGGCCAGAGGCCGTCGCGGAACCCATAGCCGACCAGGGTCGCGGAGACACCGCGCGCCTGCGCGAGCCGAGCGCGTACCGCGGCGACCACCTCCCCCGCCGAGCTCGCCCCCGACACGTCGAGCCGCGGCGCCGTCATGGCCCACTGCGAGACGTGCACGTGCTCGTCCCACAGGCCCGGGAGGAGCCAGCGGCCGTCCAGCTCGCGCACCTCGTCTCCGGCGCCCGCGACGACTCCCGCACCGACCGCGCCGACGCGGCCCTCGCGTAGCAGCACCGACACGGGAGCATCGACGCCGAGCAGCCGCGCTCCCCGCAGCAGCAGACCGCCGCTCACGAGTCCCCCGCCGACGTCGTCCTGACGGCAGGGGTGCGGGAGGCGGTCACGACTGGCACACCGGACACCAGTAGAGCTTGCGCGATCCGATCTCCTCGAGGAGGACGTTCGTGCCGCACACCCGGCACGGCAGCCCCTCGCGCTTGTACACGTCGTTGCGCTCGGCACGATGGCGGACCGCGCTCGCATACTCGCTCGGGGTGAGGCCCCGCCGAGTGATCATCATCCCGGTACGGATGCCCTCGTCGAGCAGCAGCGCCCAGTCGGCCCACAGCGCGCGGGCCACCTCGAGCGGAACCTGCCTGCCCGGCGTGTGCGGATCGAGGCGAGCCCGGTAGAGCAGCTCGGCACGGTAGATGTTGCCGATGCCGCTCACCACCGACTGGTCCATCAGAACGAGGCCCACCGGTGTGGCCGTCCTGCGAAGACGCTCCACGAAGCGATCGCGCGCCTCATCGGAGTCGTCGACCGCAGGATCCGGCCCGAGCCGAGCGAGCAGCGTCTGCACCTGCGCGTCGTCCATCACCTCGCAAGCGGTCGGACCCCGCAGATCGGCGACGGTCTCCTCCGTCTGGATCCGCACTCTCACCGCGCCTACGGGAGGCGGCGGGAACTCGTCGAGGTCGCCGTCGGTCTCGTGCTCGGTCTCGGAGAGGCGGACCGCCCGGCGACGGCGAGGGGCGCCGATGCTGCTTCCCGCCTCGGCGTCGGCGAAGAGCGGCGAGACGTGCCCGAGGAAGTCCCACGCCCCGTACAACCCGAGGTGCACGTGCAGGGTGAGCGGGCCCTCGAGACGCAGCAGGAGGTGCTTGCCCACGGCCATCGACTCCACCACGGTGCGCCCGGTGAGGACGGCCGCGCCCTCGGCGAAACGGCCCTGCGGGCTGCTCACCTCGACGCGATGCCCGACGACGTCGCGCTCGAACTGGAGCGCGATGCGGTGGACGGAATGCCCCTCCGGCACTCAGTCGCCGATCGGAGCGGAGTCGATCACGCGGCCGGCGATCGCTCCTGTCGCCTCGTACTCGGCGAGCTGCGCGATGCGACGAGCGTGACGCTCCTCGAAGCTGAACGGCTCGGCGACGAAAGCGTCGATGAAGCTCGTCGCCTCCTCGACCGAGTGCTGACGCGCGCCGATCGAGATCACGTTCGCGTCGTTGTGCTGGCGGGCGAGCACCGCGGTGCTGAGGTTCCAGACCAGCGCCGCGCGCACGCCGACCACCTTGTTCGCGGCGATCTGCTCGCCGTTGCCCGAGCCTCCGAACACCACGCCGAGCGCCTGCACGCCTGCCTCTTGGTCGCGGACGACCGCGACCGCGGCGTTGATGCAGAACGAGGGGTAATCGTCGAGCGGGTCGTAGGAGGTGGGGCCGTGGTCGACCACCTCGTGGCCCGCCGCACCGAGGTGCTGAATCAGGTGCCGGCTGAAATCCAGCCCTGCGTGGTCCGTTGCGATGTGGATGCGCACGCGCTCGTCCTCCGGGAGTGCCGTCTGAGGCCCGTGCAGCCCGGGCCGGGAGTCAGAGTACCGCGTCAGCCGAACTGCGGATCGCGGGTGCGCGAGCGCTTGAGCTCGAAGAAGCCGTCGTAGGAGGCGGCCATCGCGATGCCGTCCCAGAGCGCGAGCGCCTGCTCACCGCGAGGAGCAGGCGAGATCACCGGGCCGAAGAACGCCACGTCGCCGATCGCGATCACGGGGGTGCCCACATCCTGGCCGACCCGCCCGATGCCGTCGGCGTGGGAGGCGCGCATCGGCTCGTCGTACTCTCCCGAGTCCGCGAACGCCGCGAGCTCGGCGGGAAGGCCGAGCTCGGCGAGCGACTCGGCGATGACCGTGTCCGCGTCGGTCCGGCCGCCGACGTGGATCCGCGCGCCGAGCGCGTCATACAACGGTTTGATGCGCTCGCGGCCCTCGCGCTCAGCGACGGCGGTGACGAGGCGCGTGTAGCGCAGCGCGCGCGGGAGGAATGCGCGGTAAGAGTCATCGACGTCCTTGTCCTCGTTGAGGACCGCGAGGCTCATCACATGCCAGTGCACGTCGAGCTGGCGGGCCGGCGTCACCTCGTCCACGAAACGCGAGGTCATCCAGGCCCACGGGCAGGAGGGATCGAACCAGAAATCGACGGAGGTCATGGCCACCACGGTACGCCGCTTCAGCTCGAAGAAGCCGCGCACTCGTGCCCGTCGCCTCCCGTGCCGCAAGCTGCGGGTTCCGCGACGGAAGGCGCCCGGCTCTAGGGTGGATCGGCGGCGTCCGCACCAAGGCGCCCCGCGGCAGCGCCCGAGACGAACGGATGGAGCACCCTGTGCCAGGAGACAACCTCACGCGGAGCGAGGCGCAGGAGCGCGCCTCGCTGATCCAGGTCCACGACTACGACATCGCCCTCGACCTCACGCGGGGAGCCGAGACCTTCCTCAGCACGACGACCGTGCGCTTCTCGGCCACCGACGGCGCCTCGAGCTTCCTCGACGCGATCACCCGCACGGTGCACTCCGTGACCCTGAACGGCGTCGAGCTCGACCCTGCCGAGGTCGCCGACGGCGTCCGCATCCGCCTCGACTCGCTCGCCGTCGAGAACGAGGTGACGGTCGTGTCCGACGCCGCGTACACCAACACCGGCGAGGGCCTGCACCGCTTCGTCGACCCGGTCGACGGCGAGGTCTACCTCTACACGCAGTTCGAGGTCCCGGATTCACGCCGCGTCTTCGCCGTGTTCGAGCAGCCCGACCTCAAGGCCGAGTTCCGCTTCACGGTCACAGCGCCCGCCACCTGGCAGGTCGTCTCGAACCAGCCCACCCCGGCGCCGGTGCCCGCGGGGGACGGGATCGCGACGTGGAGCTTCGATCCCACCCCGCGCATCTCCTCCTACATCACCGCCCTCATCGCGGGCCCCTACGTCGTCGAGACCGACTCGCTCGTCTCCTCCGACGGCCGCACCATCCCGCTCGGCGTCTTCGCGCGCGCCTCGCTCGCCCCGTTCCTCGACGCCGACTACGTCTTCGAGAAGACCAAGCAGGGCTTCGCCTTCTACGAGGAGAAGTTCGGCGTCCCCTACCCGTTCGCCAAGTACGACCAGCTCTTCGTCCCCGAGTTCAACGCCGGGGCGATGGAGAACGCGGGAGCCGTCACCTTCACCGAGACCTACGTGTTCCGTTCGAAGGTCGCCGACGCCGTCAAGGAGCGCCGGGTCGTCACGATCCTGCACGAACTCGCGCACATGTGGTTCGGGGACCTCGTGACGATGACGTGGTGGAACGACCTCTGGCTGAACGAGTCGTTCGCCGAGTACGCCTCCACCCTCGCCACCGCCGAGGCGACCGAGTGGAACGAGGCATGGACGACCTTTGCCGCGATGGAGAAGAGCTGGGCCTACCGTCAGGACCAGCTGCCCTCGACACATCCGATCGTCGCGACGATCAACGACCTCGAAGACGTCCAGGTCAACTTCGACGGCATCACCTATGCCAAGGGCGCCTCGGTGCTCAAGCAGCTCGTGGCATGGGTCGGCGAGAAGGAGTTCCTCGCCGGCGTGCACGAGTACTTCGTCAAGCACGCGTTCTCGAACACGGAGCTGCACGACCTGCTCGTCGAGCTCGAGGCGACGAGTGGCCGCGACCTCGGTGACTGGGCGGCACAGTGGCTCGAGACCGCCGGGGTCAACACGCTGCGACCCGAGATCGCGGTCGACGAGTCGGGGGCGATCGCGTCGTTCGCGATCCTGCAGAGCGCCATCGAGGAGTACCCGACGATCCGCCCGCACCGTCTCGCGGTGGGCCTGTACGACTTCGACGGCGATCGGCTCGTGCGGGTCGACCGGCTGGAGCTCGACGTCGACGGAGTGCGCACCGAGGTGCCCGAGCTGATCGGTCGCGCCAGGCCCGCCCTCCTCCTCCTCAACGACGACGACCTCGCCTACGCCAAGATCCGCCTCGACGAGCAGTCGCTCGCCGTGGCCATCGAGCACCTCGCCGACATCGAGAGCCCGCTCGCCCGCTCGCTCGTGTGGGGCTCGGTGTGGGATGCGACCCGCGACGCCGAGTCCGCGCCTCGTGACTTCGTGCGCCTGGTGCTGGGCAACATCGCGACCGAGACGGAGTCGACCACTCGGCGCACCGCGCTCAGCCAGTTGGTGACCGCAGCGACGCAGTACGTGGCGCCCGAGTACCGTGCCGAGGTCGTCGAGGAGGCCGGGGACCAGCTGTGGTCGCTGGCCCAGCAGGCCGCGGCCGGCAGCGACGCGCAGTTCCAGTTCGTGAAGTTCTTCGCCGCGATCGCCTCGACGCCGGCGCAGCTCGACGCTGTTCAGGCGCTCCTCGACGGGAGCGCCACGCTCGAGGGCCTCGACATCGACACCGACCTCGGCTGGGAGCTGCTCATCGCGCTCGCCGCCGGCGGGCGGGCCGACGCCGACACGATCGACGCGATGCTCGCCTCCGACAACACCGCGACCGGACAGCAGTCGGCGGCGCATGCGCGCGCCGCTCTGCCCACGGTCGAGGCGAAGCGCGTGGCCTGGGAGTCGGTCACCAGCGACGACTCGGCGCCCAACACGATCGTGCGCTCCACGGGTCTGGGCTTCCGTCGCGTCGCGGACCCGCATCTGCTCGACGCGATGATACCGGTGTACTTCGGAGCGCTCCGCTCACTGTGGGAGTCGAAGAGCTACAAGATCGCGGAATACGTGATCGTCGGGTTCTACCCTGCGGCCTCCCCATCGCAGCAGATCGTCGACGCGACCCGGGAGTGGCTCGACGCCAACCCGGAGGTGCCGGCCCTGCGGCGTCTCGTGATCGAGAACCTCGCCGATGTCGAGCGTGCGCTGAGGGCGCAGGAGCGCGACGCACGGGGCTGACGCTCCGAACAGGGCCACCCGACCGGCATCCCCGGGTCGGGTGGCCCTGTCGTTCAGTCCTGCGGGACCTCGCGCCGCTCCGCTCCGACGTAAGCGGACAACGGCCGGATGAGGGCGTTCGACGCGCGCTGCTCCAGCACGTGCGCCGTCCAGCCGACGACACGGGCCGCAACGAACAGCGGCGTGAAGATCTCGGTCTCGAAGCCCATCAGGCGATAGGCCGGGCCGGAGGGGTAGTCGAGGTTCGGGAGTATCCCGGTGCGCTCCCTCATCGCCGCGGCCAGCGCGTCGTAGAGCTCGATCAGCTCGTCGGCGCCCTCGTGCTCGGCGAGGCGGCGCAGGGAGGCGTCCATCGTCGGCACCCGGGAGTCGCCCGTCTTGTAGACGCGGTGCCCGAAGCCCATCACCTTGCGCCGCTCGCCGAGCGCGGTGCCGAGCCACGCCTCCGCCCGCGCGGGGGCATCGGGACCGATGCCGATCTCGTCGAGCACGTGGAGGACCGCCTCGTTCGCGCCTCCGTGCAGAGGACCCTTGAGCGCGCCGACCGCGGCCGTGACGGCCGAGTACACGTCCGAGAGCGTCGACGTGACCACGCGGGCCGTGAAGGTGGAGGCGTTGAAGGAGTGCTCGGCGTAGAGGATGAGCGAGACGCGGAAGGCGTCGATCACGACCGGAGCCGGAACGTCGCCGAGCGTCATCCAGAGGAAGTTCTCGGGGTAGTCGAGATCGGCGCGCGGCTCGATCGGCTCCTGACCCTGGCGGCGTCGTTGCGCGTAGGCGACGATCGCGGGGAGAGCCGCCCAGAGCAGCACCGAACGCTCGAGGATCGCCCCCGGACCGTCGGCGTCGGGCTCCGGGTCGAGCGCACCGAGAGCGCTGACGGCGGTACGCACGACGTCCATCGGATGCGCCGAGACGGGCAGCAGGTCGATCACCGCGCGCACCTCCGGCCGCAGCGCACGGTGCGCTCGCTCGACCGAGGCGAGGCCCGCGGCCTCCGCGGCACTCGGCAGCTCGCCCTGCCAGAGGAGCCATGTCACCTCCTCGAAGGAGCACCGTGCGGCGAGCTCCTGCACCGGGTAGCCGCGGTAGAGAAGGGAGTTCGACTCGGGGTCGACCTTCGAGACGGCCGTCGTGTCGACGACGACTCCCACGAGCCCCTTGTGGATGTCCTGGTCGGTGGTGCGCATCCTTCGCTCCTTCGCGAGAGAGGGCGACGGCGTCGGATGGCGCCGTCGGGTCGTGCAGTGCGGTTTCGTCCCGCCCGGCTCAGGCGCCGTAGTGCTCGGCGAGCGAGAAGTCGAAGACGTTCTCGTCGAAGCGGCTATAGGCGGCGTAGTCGAGCAGCTCGTAGAGCTCTGCGCGCGTCTGCATCGCCGGCACCTCGCTGCGGAGGGAACCCTCGGCCTTCAGCGTGTCGAGCGCGCGCATCGCCGCCCCCATCGCGATCCGCAGGAGGGACACGGGGTGGATCACGACGTTCACTCCCGCGTCGGCCAGCTGCTGCGCGGTGAACAGCTCGCTCTTCCCGAACTCGGTCATGTTGGCCAGGATCGGCACCTCGACCGCGGCGCGGACGGCCTCGAACTCGTGGAGGTCGCGCATCGCCTCCGGGAAGATGGCGTCGGCGCCCGCATCGACGAGGAGCTTCGCGCGGTCGATCGCGGCAGGCAGGCCGTCGAGGGCACGGATGTCGGTGCGTGCCATGACCACGAGGTCCGGATCGCGGCGAGCGTCGACGGCCGCCGCGATCCTCCGCACCGAGGTGGCCTCGTCGACCACGGCCTTGCCGTCGAGGTGCCCGCACCGCTTGGGATTCACCTGGTCCTCGATGTGCAGGCCAGCGACTCCCGCGTCCTCGAGGGTCTGCACCGTGCGGGCCACGTTCAACGGCTCGCCGAAACCCGTGTCGGCGTCGACCAGCACGGGCAGTTCGGTCATCCGTGCGATCTGCTGCGCGCGGCCGGCGACTTCGGTCAGCGTGGTCAGGCCGATGTCGGGCAGGCCCAGCTCAGCCGAGAGCACCGCGCCCGAGACGTAGACCCCGTCGAAGCCCTTCGCCTCGATGAGGCGGGCCGAGAGCGGCGTGAACGCGCCCGGCAGCTGGAGCAGCTCGCCCGAGGCCAGACGCTCACGGAACGCTCGGCGCTTCTCGGCGGGGGTCCGGGTGGAGTGGAGCATCGGGCGTCCTTCCCTGAAGCGATCGGGCCGACGCGGGCCCTCCTCGAATCTATACGCGGCCGTCCGTCGAAGGGCGAGGTCGCATCGGCCTCGCAGGCAGGCGTCCCGTAGCCTGGAGGGGTCATGCTGCTTCTCGAGACCTCCACTCCCGACCCCGTCGCCGCCACTCTGTCGTTCTTCGACTCCGACGCCTTCTGGAGGATCGTCTGGGTCGTGTCGATCATCGTGGGGGCGCTGATCGCCCGAGTGATCGCGCACTTCGTCGTGGGTCGCGTCGTCGACCAGATCGTCTCGGGAGTCAAGAGACGCCAGCGCGTCGAGGACACTCAGTCGATCGCCGCCTCCCCCCTCGCCGCCGTGCGCGTGGTGCAGCGCACGCGCACCCTGGGCTCGATCCTCAACAACATCAGCTCGATCCTGATCATCGTCATCGCCGTGGTGATGGTCGTGAACACGATCGACAACACGCTCATCGGCTCCTTCGCGCTGCTCACCGCGGCCCTCGGCGCCGGCCTCGGTTTCGGCGCCCAGAACATCGTCAAAGACGTCCTCAACGGGCTGTTCATGGTCGCCGAAGACCAACTCGGCGTGGGCGACGTGGTCGACACCGGGCAGGCCACCGGAGTCGTCGAGTCGGTCGGTGTCCGGGTCACGCAGATCCGGGATGTTAACGGCACGCTGTGGTTCGTGCGCAATGGCGAGATCGTGCGAGTCGGCAATATGTCGCAGGGCTGGTCCCGCGTCATCGTCGATCTCGCCGTCCCTTACGAGACGGACCTCGAGCAGGTGCAGTCCACTGTCCTCGCCACCGCCAACGAACTGGCCGCCAGCAGCCGCTGGCGCGCGAGGATCATCGACAAACCCGAGCTCTGGGGACTGGAGTCGATCGCCGACGACGCTCTCGTCATCCGAGTCGTGGTCAAGACCCGCACCACCGCGAAGGACGACGTCGCGCGGGAGTTGCGGCAGCGCCTGAAGCGCGCTCTGGACGCTCTCGACGTCAAGCTGCCCTCGCTCACCACCGTCGTGCTGCAGGGCTTCGAGGGCGCGACGAGCGTCGGAGGAGCGAAGCCGCCGCGCACCACCCCGTCGCCGGTCGTGACGACCGAGCGCGGCAAGCCCGTCCGCCTCCCCCGCGCTCTGCGTCGCGCGAAGGACGCGCCGGGTGAGGGCGCGACCCCCGAGAAGGGACCGCGATCGTGAGCGGCCTGCAGATCGGCGGCACGCCACCGATGCGGAGCTTCTGGGAGCACATCGGCGGCCGGCCGACCTTTGAGCGGCTCGTGCGCCGCTTCTACGAGGGCGTCCGAGAGGACGACGTACTGTGGCCCCTCTACCCCGCCGACGACCTCGAAGGGGCGATCCAACGCCTCACCGGATTCCTCGAGCAGTACTGGGGCGGCCCCACCACCTACAGCCAGGAGCGCGGCCACCCTCGGCTGCGAATGCGGCACCAGCCGTTCCGCGTGAATCCTGCTGCGCGCGACCACTGGCTGCAGCACATGCGCGTGGCCGTCGACGAGCTCGAGCTCGCTCCCGCCGATGACGCCCTGCTGTGGGACTACCTCGAGCGGGCGGCGCACGCGATGGTCAACACCTTCGAGGAGTAGGCGCGTCTCAGCCCGGAGTCCGTACGAGCACGTGGCCGCGCCGCGACGTCAGCCGCCGCCACGCCCCGCTCTCGAGGACGGCCACCGGGTCGTTCGCCTCGAGGAACCCGAGGGCGAACAGAGCGAAGGCGGCCCCCGCCGGGACACCGTCGAGCCCGTCCAGCGGGCGCCCCCAGATGCTCGACCGCACGCGGCCGACGATCTGCTCTCCTGTCTCTGAGCCCACCGCCCCGGCGATCTCGTCGATCCCGTCGCGGGCCACGCGCTCGAGCATCACGGGGTCCACGGGCTCCCGACGCGTCCATCCGCCGCGGGGAGGAGACACGCCCGCCCACGCACCAGCGGTCGCGTCGTCGCCGTCGGGCAGGGTGACGGGTTTGCCGTCCGCGCCGCCGGGGGCCCACTGCAGGCGGGCGAGCCTGTCCGAGAGGGCGCGGATCGTGACGACCCGGTCGAACGCGGCCGGCTCCGCGAGAGCGAACACACGCAGCCCGAGCACGGTGGCCGAGCGGTCGAGCAGCCCGCGCGGCTGGAGGATCGGCGTGTAGACCGCGAGCACCCGCCCGTCGGCGAGGAGACGGACCGCGCCATCCTCGACGCGAGCCGAGCGACCGAGGAACACCCGGAGATCGGACAGGCTCGGCGGGTCGGCCAGGGAGAAGGACGCAGTCATCGCGTCGATAAACTTACCGGAGGCCGCTCTCCCCACCGCCCACCCCCGGAGGTACCGTGCCCGATCCCCTGTCCTCGTTCCTCACCGCCCTCGACCTCGTCGACTCCGGGGCGCGCACCAGCGAGGACATCTCGACCGGACCGTCGCAGTGGATGCCAGAGGGGCGGGTCTTCGGCGGCCAGGTGCTCGCCCAGTCGCTCGTCGCTGCGGGGCGGACGGTGCAGGACCGCGCCGTCCATTCGATGCACGGCTACTTCCTCCGCCCGGGCGATGTCTCTCTGCCGATCACCTTCTCGGTCGACCGGATCCACGACGGCCGATCGTTCTGCACGAGGAGGACGCAGGCGTACCAGAACGGCCGACCGATCCTCTCGATGATCGCCTCGTTCCAGACCGAGGACGAGGGTCTCGACCACCAAGCGGCGATGCCAGAGGGGGTTCCCGATCCGGAGTCGTTGCCCTCCACGGCGGAGGTCCTCGCCGGAGTCGACCATCCCGTCGGGAGCTTCTGGGCGACGCAGCGGCCTTTCGACGTGCGCCACGTCGAGCAGCCCGTCTATCTCCGGGCCGACCCGCATCCGGCGGCACACCAGAGCGTGTGGATGCGAGCGCTCGGTCCTCTCCCGGACGACCCGATGCTGCATCGCGCGGCTCTCGCCTACGCGAGCGACTACACGATCCTCGAGTCGACCCTCCGCCGCCATGGCGCCGCCTGGACGACGCCTGGGCTGCGCATCGCAAGCCTCGACCACGCGATGTGGTGGCATCGCCCCGCGCGGGTCGACGAGTGGCTCCTCTACGTTCAGGAGGCGCCGAGCGCCTCAGGCGGACGAGGCCTGTCTCTCGGTCGCATCTACTCGCGAGACGGGCGCCTGGTGGCGAGCGTCGCCCAGGAGGGGATGATCCGCGTCCCGTCCGTCTGATTCCGCGGAAGGGCTCATGAGGGGCGGCCCCGGGATGCCGCTCGCTGGATCAACCCCGCTTCGAGAACGCGACCGGCTCTTCGACGTAGGGCGCCCAGATCTGCCGCAGCTCGTCGGGGATGCGCTCCGGCCGGCCCGTGGCGGCGGTCACCAGGACGAGGGTGGTCGCCGCCCGCGTGTAGAGCACTCTCGGTTCCACCCCGCTCGGCGAGAAGAGCTCGTAGCAGACCTCGAGGCTCGCTCCCCCGATCCGGCCGATCCAGAGCTCGACGTCGATCGGCGCGCGCATGTACGGGATGGGGGCGAGGTATTCGATCTCTTGGCGGGCGATCAGGGTGATCGACGCTGCTCCCGGCCGTGCGTCGAGCACCGCCGTCGCCATCCCGCCCGCCTGCGGTGTGTCGGGTCGCCAGAACGCCTGGATGCGCGCCTCCTCGAGGAGACGCAGCATCTCGGCGTTGTTGACGTGCGCGTAGGCGTCGAAGTCGGACCAGCGCAGCGGAATGGCGACGTGCAGTCGCATCAGTCGCGCGTGAGCTTGCGGTAGGCCGAACGGTGCGGCTTGGCCGCATCCGGTCCGAGGCGCTCGATCTTGTTCTCCTCGTACGCCTCGAAGTTGCCCTCGAACCAGTACCAGTTGGCCGGGTCCTCCTCGGTGCCCTCGTAGGCGAGGATGTGCGTGGCGATCCGGTCGAGGAACCACCGGTCGTGGGTGATGACCACGGCGCATCCCGGGAACTCGAGCAGGGCGTTCTCGAGGCTGCCGAGCGTCTCGACGTCGAGGTCGTTGGTGGGCTCGTCGAGAAGGAGGAGGTTGCCGCCCTGCTTGAGGGTCAGCGCGAGGTTGAGGCGGTTGCGCTCTCCACCGGAGAGGACCCCGGCCTTCTTCTGCTGGTCTGGCCCCTTGAAGCCGAACTGGGAGACGTAGGCGCGCGAGGGGATCTCGGTCCTGCCGACGGTGATGTAGTCGTGGCCGTCTGAGACGACCTCCCAGAGGTTCTTGTTGGGGTCGATGCCGCCGCGGCTCTGGTCGACGTAGGAGATGTCGACGGTCTCGCCGATCGTGAGATCGCCGGAGTCGAGCGGCTCGAAGCCGACGATCGTCTTGAAGAGCGTGGTCTTGCCGACGCCGTTCGGACCGATGACTCCGACGATGCCGTTCCGCGGGAGGGTGAAGCTGAGGTCGTCGATGAGCACACGCTCACCGAACTGCTTGTGCAGCTTCTTCGCCTCGATGACCTGCGCCCCGAGTCGTGGGCCTACCGGGATCACGATCTCCTCGAAGTCGAGGACGCGCGTCTTCTCGGCCTCGCTCGCCATCTCCTCGTAGCGGGCGAGGCGCGCCTTCGACTTCGCCTGACGACCCTTCGCGTTGCTGCGCACCCACTCGAGCTCGGTGCTCAGGCGCTTGGCGAGTTTCGCGTCCTTCTTGCCCTGCACCTCGAGGCGCGCGCGCTTCTTCTCGAGGTAGGTGGAGTAGTTGCCCTCGTAGGGGTAGAGGTGGCCGCGGTCGACCTCGGCGATCCACTCGGCGACGTTGTCGAGGAAGTACCGGTCGTGGGTGACGGCGAGCACGGCGCCGGGGTACTTCGAGAGGAACTGCTCGAGCCAGAGCACGCTCTCGGCGTCGAGATGGTTGGTGGGCTCGTCGAGCAGCAGCAGGTCGGGCTTCTGCAGGAGGAGCTTGGTGAGCGCCACGCGACGCTTCTCGCCTCCCGAGAGGTTCGTGACGAGGGAGTCGCCGGGCGGCGTCCTCAGAGCGTCCATCGCCTGTTCGAGCTGCGAGTCGAGGTCCCACGCGTCCGCGGCGTCGATCGCCTCCTGGAGGGTCCCCATCTCGGCGAGGAGGCTGTCGAAGTCGGCGTCGGGGTCCGCCATCGCCAGGGAGATCTCGTTGAAGCGGTCGATCTTCGCCTTGATCTCGCCGACGCCCTCCTGCACGTTCTCGAGCACCGTCTTCGTCTCGTCGAGCTCAGGCTCCTGCATGAGGATGCCGACCGAGTAGCCGGGGCTCAGGCGGGCCTCGCCGTTGCTCGGGGTGTCCAGGCCCGCCATGATCTTGAGGATCGTCGACTTGCCGGCGCCGTTGGGCCCGACCACGCCGATCTTCGCGCCGGGTAGGAACGACATCGTGACGTCGTCCAGGATCAGCTTGTCGCCGACCGCCTTACGGGCGCGCACCATCGAGTAAATGTATTCAGCCACTTGTGTCCCTCAACCGCTCGTACGTTCTCGGAGCCCCGCCCTCGACCCGGGCGCCTCCCGTTCGAGGAGGCCGCCGGCCGGATGTCGCCGGTCCTCGACCGCCGCACGCGAGGGTGCGCGCGGGAGGCTCAGGAGCCGGGGCCTGTTCGAGGATAGCGTCTGCGGCTCCGCGTCCGTTCAGCCTCGGCCACCCGGAGGGGGCGAGATCGCGGCGCTGGCGAACGCGTTCAGTCAGCCAGGGAGACGGTCCGGCCGACGAGACAGGCGCCCGTCGTGATCGGGGCGGCGACGATGGCGCGCACACCGTCGCTCTTGGCCCCGTACTGCCCAATGAGGCAAGCGTCCGACATCTTGACCGACACCTGGACGGAATCGGCCGTGAGCCCGACGGAGGTCTCGTCGGCCGTCAGCTGCATCGCGTCCTTCGAGAAGCCGGCGGCGACGAGCGCGTCGACCACCGCGCGGCCCGGCGCCTCCGGTGCGGGGTCGACGACCGAGTGCAGCACTTGCTCGAAGTAGGGCAGGTTCTCGTCGGCGGTGCCGTCCGGCACCAGTGCTACCGGAGCGGCTGGCGTCTCGGCCGGAGACGAAGCGGCGGAAGTCGGCGTGTCCGTCGGGGTGGGCGCAGTGCAGCCGGCGAGCGGGAGCGCGGAGGCGAGGAGCAGCGTGGCCGCCGACAGGAGACGTGTGGGCGAACGTCGCGCGGCGATCGTCGTCACTCGGCTCCTCCCGGCGGCAGCGGATCTCGCGCCCCAACCCGCTTCACAAAGGGGTGTCGACCGATTCTAACGACGCCTCCCGCTCGCCCCACTCCGGCGATGGCATCGTCGGCGCCCGGCCGGAGGGAGACGCGCCCCACTCGGAGAGTGCCTCCGAAGGAGCCGAGGGCGGTGCCTCCGCGCTCCATCCCACCGCTTCCGGGCCCGTCGACGGAGCCGGGGCGGCAGACCTGCCGACCGTCTTCGAGAAGCTCGTGGTGCCCCAGGCGAGGTCATGGCCTATTCCCTCGGCGTTGACGGTGACGTCTGTGCCGGACTTGCCTCCCGCCTCCCAACTGCGCACGGCGAGACGCCCCGTGACGATGACACGGTCGCCGCGAGCGAGCGAGCCCAGAGCATTGCCGGCCAAGCCGTTGAACGCGTTCACGGTGTACCAGTTGGTCGAGACGTCGACCCAGCGCTGCTCTCCCCGGTCGTAGCGCCTCTGCGCGGAGGCGAGGCGGAAGCTGGTCATCGCGGTACCGTTCGCCGTGTCGATGCTGCGGGGCTCGGTGCCGATGACTCCGATGACGGTCAGTGTGTCGGTCATTGTCGTGTCCTCTCTTGTTCGTCGCACCGTCGCCGGTGCGACGGGCACGGCGCCCGAACGGAGGGGGCTGGTACCGCTCGGGCGCCGCAGAGATAGTGTCGCGACGAGGGGCCCGCCTCCGAGAGAAGGCGGGCCTGTCTGTGGAGAGACCGACGAAATCGCTCCTGTGGAGAAGAGCTGCGAGGCCTACGAAGCGGTGATGTAGGACGAGTAGGACTTGCGGATCTTGTTCACCTTCGGGAGCGCGACCGCGAGGCAGTAGCCCTGGCCGGGGTTCTTCGCGAAAAAGTCCTGGTGGTACTCCTCTGCCGGGTAGTACACGCCCAGCGGCGAGATCTCGGTGACGATCGGCCCCTCCCACCAGTCGGCGGCGCGGTCGCGCGCGGCCTCGAAGAGCTCCTTTTCTGCCTCGGTGGCGTAGAACATCGCCGAGCGGTACTGCGTGCCGATGTCGTTGCCCTGCCGATTGAGCTGACGCGGGTCGTGCAACGTGAAGAAGACGTCGAGGATGACGTGCTCGGGAATCACGTCGGGGTCGAACGTGACGGCAACGGCCTCGGCGTGCCCCGTGCGGCCGGTGCAGACATCCTCGTAGTCAGGATCGGTCGTGCGGCCGCCGGTGTAGCCCGAGACGACGTCGCTCACGCCGTCGAGGACGCGGTAGACGGCATCGAGACACCAGAAGCATCCTCCGGCGAGTACAAATGTGCGCATTGCGTGTGACTCACTTCCTGTCGCATCGACGCATCCGGAACGCCGGACGCGTCCTCGAATCCAACACCCTCCGCCCCGTACGCATTCCGACAGCCGTGAGCGCTGGAATAGAGTCGGCGGGTGAGCTACACCGCCGCCCCCGCCCGCTACGACCGCATGGACTATCGCCGAACGGGACGCAGCGGGGTGAAGCTCCCTGCCCTCTCCCTGGGTCTCTGGCACAACTTCGGGTCCGACCGTTCCCTCGACTCCCAGCGCGCGATCCTCCGACGCGCCTTCGACCTCGGCGTGACCCACTTCGATCTCGCCAACAACTACGGGCCGCCGTACGGTGCCGCCGAGACGACGTTCGGTCGCATCGTCGCGGAGGACTTCCGCGGCTATCGCGACGAGATGGTCCTCTCGACGAAGGCCGGCTACGACATGTGGCCGGGGCCCTACGGCGACGGAGGATCGCGCAAGTACCTGCTGTCATCGCTCGACCAGAGCCTGCGGCGCCTGGGAGTCGACTACGTCGACGTCTTCTACTCGCACCGTCCCGACCCCGAGACGCCGATCGAGGAGACCATGGGCGCGCTCGTCTCGGCCGTCCAGCAGGGCAAGGCTCTGTACGTCGGGATCTCGAACTACAGCCCCGAGCAGACGCGGGCGGCGGAGGCGGCGCTCGCCTCCTTGGGAGTCCCCCTTCTGCTGCACCAGCCGCGCTACTCGCTCTTCGACCGCGCCCCCGAGGAGGGGCTCTTCCCCGTCCTCGACGAGCTTGGCGTGGGATGCATCGTCTTCTCCCCGCTCGCGCAAGGCCTGCTGACCGACAGATACCTCGACGGCTCGGTCCCCGAGGGATCGCGTGCCGCGACCTCGCGGTTCCTGTCGTCGGATCGGATCGATGAGGCCTACCTCGACCGCGCGCGCGGCCTCACCGACATCGCGCGGCAGCGGGGCCAGACGCTCGCGCAACTCGCACTGAGCTGGGTGCTCCGCGTGCCGACCGTGACGAGCGCGATCATCGGTGCCTCGAGCGTCGCCCAGCTCGAGCAGAATGTCGCCGCGCTCGACGCCGGACCGCTCTCCTCCGACGAGATCGAGGCGATCGAGGAGTTCGCCGTGCACGGGACGACGCTCCTCTAGTCGCGATGTCGGTGGTCGCTCCTAGTCTGCGAGAGCACTCGACAGACGGGTGCTTCACGACTGAACGGACGGAAACCGATGTCCCTGTCCACGCTCCACGCGATCCGCATGCCGCCCACTCTCACCCGAGTCAACGGACGACTCTGGCGCGTGAGCTCGGCCTCGGGGGCGGTCGTCGGCCACATCGAGTCGGTCGACGATCCGCAGGGCGAGCGCTTCAAGGCTCGGCTGCTCCGCGCGGGAATGCCGTCGGGAGCCGAACTCGGCGAGTTCTGGAACGTCGACGATGCGATCGAGGTGTTCCGGGTCGCCTGACGCGAGCCGACTCCGAACTGCCGTCGTCGCCCGCCGATCCACCGACGGTCGGCGTGCCGACGCGGAGGTGCCACCCTGCGCCGATAGCGTTCGCTTCATGCAGTGGTGGAACGAGTTCTCGTTGTGGCTTCAGTCGGCCGATGGCCATCAGGCCGTGTTCCTGGCGGTCGTGCTCCTGCTCGCCGTCGTCATGGGAGGCATCGTCGCGGCGGCCGTGTTCCGCGCGTCGATCTCGCGCCTCCTCCGGCAGCAGGATCACGAACGCAAGAACGCGGTCATCGCAACCCTGATCGACGCGGCGGTCGACGCCTCCGCGTGGAACGTGCTCGGCCCGCAGGAGCGGGTCCTGAGCGACCGTGCCAGCGCCCAGGCCGAGACGCACCTCCGCCTTCTGCCGATCAAGGGCTCCGGAGTCGCCGCCAACTGGGCGTCGCACGAGCTTGCCGAGCTGAAGCACTCGGCGACGACCGGAGGCTACCAAACGCACGCTGGCGTCGCTGAGTTCCGAGACCGCCTCGTCCAGTGGCGCGACAAGCCCAACCGCGCCCGCAAGGCGTTCCTGGCCGACCTCGAGCGCTGGCGGTTCTCCGAGACCGGTCGCCCGAGCGCGACCGAGCTTGCCGAGGCTACCTCGTCGCTCGAGCCCGCTCCGGAGGCGGCACCCGCAGCCTCGTCCGCCGGCTCGGTCGTCGTCGGCGCAGGTCGCGCGGAGGCTCCCGCCGAGTACCAGCGTCCCGCCGAAGCGACGATCGTCCTTCCCCCTGCCGAGACGACTCCCGCCCACGCCGAAACGCGTCAACTTCTCGATGATGTCGAGCGCCTCGACGTGCCCTCGCGCGAGCGTCCTGTCGAGGAGCTACCGGCCGTCGAGAACGCGGCGCCTGCCGACCCCGGCACTGAGCACGAGGCTCCGTCCGAGCGAGCCGCTGAACGAGAGAGCGGCACGCCCGCTCGCCCCACCGAGTGACGTCGGCGGCTCGTCGACGCCCGTAGCAGAGAAGGCCCCGATCGCGAGGATCGGGGCCTTCTCTGTGGTGCGAGTGATGCGTTCCGTACGCCTCAGCTGTGTGCGTCTCGCGCACGAGCAACTCGGCCGACCAGCACGGCGAGGGGCGCCGCGACGATCGTCCACGCGACGGCGATTCCACCGAGGATGGCGAGGAGCAACATGGTCGTACCTCCGTTCCTTACGTCGTTGTAATTCCGGACACCCACACACTAGGGGTCCTTTCGCGACAAAAACGGACTCTGCTCAGAAACACGCCGATTTTGCCTGCATTCTCGCAGTGTGTTAGCGACTCGACGCCCGCCCCGAGGAGGTCTCCACTAGGTCTCCCAGACGGACACTGACACCCGGCGCAAAGGACACGGGTCGACCGCTCGTCGAGTGGCCGTACCGCCTCGGCGCGTGCCGAGGTGCCCTCGACAGGAATCGAGCCCCACCCCCTGGCCGCATGCGCGTCCCTCGCCCGCGGTGTCTAGCGTTGGATCGCCGCTTCTCGCCCTGTTTCTTCCGCCCAGAAGATGACGAGCGCCCCGACCTTCGTCACCCTGCCGCTACGAGCCGCGGGCGCGCGCTCAGACGAGCTACTGGCCGCGACTCTCGAGGCGTTTGCGCAGGCGGCCTGCGGGCTGCTCGACGGCGCGATAGATCAGCTCGGCCAGCGCGACCGTGAGCGCGAGGGACGCAAGGTCGATGAGCGGGGCGACTTCAACGAGCTGAGCGACCAGGCCGAGCACGAGCCGGTGCACGAGGTAGATCGAGAAGGACAGCACGCCAAGGCGCACCGCGACGGGGTGGTTGAGGAGCCGACCGACCCCAGAGTTCGGCAGGGTAATGATCAGCCAGAAGATCGGCACCAGGCAGGCGTACTGGATGGAGTCGGCGACCGTGAGGCGCAGCGTGTCCGGGAAGAGGGCTGTCACCGCGAACACGACAACGCCAATCGGGGCGAGCACGCGAGTCATCAGGGATTCGGAGAGACCGAACGGCGGGCGGTCGCCGAGCGCAGGATTCCAGGCGAGCGCGAGGGCGGCGCCGATGATCAGGCCGTCGAAGCGGGTATCGGTGGAGACGTAGAGGCGGAAGAAGCTCGCGTCGAAGACGACGTAGAGCACGAGCCGCCAGACGAGCACGGCGGCCGCTGTGCCGAGGAGGACGTAGGCGATGCGCTGGTAGTTGAGCTTGCGCCATAGCAAGAGGATGAGCGCTGCAGGGAAGAGGAGATAGAAGTGCTCCTCGACGGCAAGGGACCAGAGCATGCTCGACTCCGGCGGGAGGCCTTCTCGGCCGGCGACGACCAGGTAGTAGTTGGTGTAGTTGAAGACCTCGGCGAGGACCCCCCCACCCGGTCGTCGTGGCGGGAAGCAGGCCGACCGCGCCGGCGGCCACGCAGAGTGCAATCGCTATGAGCGCGGGCGGGGTGATCCGCAGGAGTCGGCGGAGGTAAAAGCGGGAGAGGGCGATACGACCCGTGCGCTCGTGCTCGCGCCGGAGGAGGGTAGTGATGAGGTAGCCGCTGAGAAAGAAGAAAATTGTGACGCCGACGTGACCGGGCCAGGCGGTAGGCGCCGTCGCTCCATGACCGATGAAGACGATCATCACCGCGATCGCTCGGACGCCGTCAAGCGACGGGATGGTGAAGGTTCCGTGAGCACGGGGCAAAGTGGAGGTCACGGCGTGAGCATAGCGAACCGCACCTTTCCCCATTAGGGGGGCGGATTACCTCGACGGCTCGCGTGCCTGCTCGTCACTTCCGAGAAATAAACGATGGCCGAGCCCCCAAGTCGCCGCAATCGGCGGCCTTGACCTCGAGTAGATACGTGCCCCCGGCAGGAATCGAACCTGCGACCAAGAGATTAGAAGGCTCCTGCTCTATCCGCTGAGCTACGGGGGCGTCGGAGAATCAGACTACCGAACGCGCGGAGGGCGCCCTTCGCGACGCGGAGGTGTGGGCGCGCGCAGCCGTATCGAGGCCTCAGGCGCCGCTCGCGAGGCCGACGATCCCTGCCACCAGCGATACCGCGGCGAGCACGAGCGACACGCCGATCAACACCGTGTGCACGCGGAGGAAGGTCGTCGCGCGACCAGCCGCGTCGCGAGCACGCGGGTCCTTGCGGACCCTGCGGAGGAAGGGGGGCCAGACGACCGCGTTCCATACGGCGTTGGCGATCAGGATCCAGCAGACGAACGTCATCACGGGGAACCAGTGTAGGGCGATGTCGGCGTCTCCAGCCGGTGTCAGTGCCCGTCGATAGACTCCCAGCATGAGTAGCTCCCCCGACCGTCTTGTCTGGATCGACTGCGAGATGACGGGGCTCGACCTCTCCGTCGACGAGCTCGTCGAGATCGCCGTGATCGTCACCGACTTCGAGCTCGAGCCGCTCGACGAGGGGCTGTCCATCGTCATCCGACCCGATGCCTCTGCCCTCGCCACCATGGGCGAGTTCGTGCGGACGATGCACGAGACCTCCGGGCTGCTCGCCGAGATTCCGTCGGGCGTCAGCGTCGCCGAAGCCGAGTACCAGGTCCTCGAATACGTCCTCAAGCACGTCCCTGCTGAGCAGCACGCGCCGCTCGCTGGCAACTCCATCGGCACCGACCGCGCGTTCCTCGCGAAATACATGCCGCGCCTCGACGGGCAGTTGCACTACCGCAACGTCGATGTCAGCACCGTCAAGGAGCTCGCCCGTCGCTGGTTCCCACGCATCTACTTCAACGCTCCGGCAAAGCACGGCGGCCACCGCGCGCTGGCCGACATCCTCGAGAGCATCCGCGAGCTCCGGTACTACCGGCGCGCCGTCTTCGTCGCCCCTCCCGGTCCTTCGACGAGCGAGGTCCAGGCCGTCTCGGCCGCCGTCGTGGACGAGTTCGCGTCACGGATGTAGTAGTCTCGTACAGTTGCTTCGCGGGGTACATCCTGCGGAACACGCTCCTGGTGGGTATAGCTCAGTTGGCAGAGCGCCTGGTTGTGGTCTAGGAGGTCGCGGGTTCGAGCCCCGTTACTCACCCCAGTTGCCGCATGTGCGGCGTAGACGCGCCGCAGCGTCGCGAGAAGGAGTGCCGGAGTCAGCGACTTCCGGCCCTCCTTCTCTTTTCCGTTTCATCGACTCTCGTCAGGGGCTCACCCGATCGGCGCAGGGAGGCGGCCAGAGATGCTCAACCTCGACGAGACCGCCTTCGAGAAACTCGTCGTCGACGAACTCGACGCGCTCCCCGACGAGATGGTCGACGGTCTCGAGAACGTGGTGTTCGTGGTCGAAGACCGCCCCGAAGACGGCTCCCTCGACGTGCTCGGGCTCTACGACGGGGTCGCCGTCACCGAGCGCGAGCGCTACGGCTTCGGCGAGATGCCCGACCGAATCGTCCTCTACCGCGAGCCCCATCTGGCCGCCTGCGCCGACCTCGACGAACTACGCGACGAGATCCACGTCACCCTCGTGCACGAGATCGCGCACTTCTACGGCATCGACGACGGACGCCTCCACGAGCTCGGCTGGGCCTGACCTCCGCGCTCACCGACGGGGATCGCTCGAGTCGAGGACGAGATCCGCGCCCTCGCGCGGACGCTCTCGCGCACAGTAGGCGCGGAACTGGTCGTCCCACACCTCCCAGTGCGGCGCGAAGAGATCGCCGTCGCGCGCGAGCGCCCTCCGCTTGCGCTCCCCCTCGTCGGCCTCGAGCCAGAGCGTCACGTCGGCAGCGGCTCGGGAGGCGGCACTGGCCGCACCACACCCCTCCAGCAGGAGGATCGGCGCGCGCACCATCCGCGTTCCCGCGGTCGTCCCACTCGCCCAATTCCAGGGCCGCCAGTGGGCGGGCTGCCCGAGCGAGTGCGATCGCACCAGCGATCGAGCGACGAGGTCGGCCGCCTCGGCGAGACCGGACCATCCGCGGTACAGATCGTCCATGTGCACGAGCTCCGCCTCCGGCGCGTGCGCGTCCCGTAACGCGAGCAGCATCTGCCGGGCGAACGTCGATTTGCCCGAGCCGCTGGGACCGTCGAGCAGAACAGTCCGGGCGCGTCGAGCCACGAGCTCGAGCGCCAGATCCCTGGCCGTCCTGCGCAGGAGACCGATCGTCCTTGCCGGTGGGGGCGGTGGCACGAGTTCAGGCATGCAACACGAACGTCCACGTCCCGGAGGCGATCGCCGCGGCGACCGCGATCGCCGCAATCGCGATTCCCCCCACCACCAGCAGGGTGTCGAACGTCCCGAACCGCGACTCGCGCGCCCACGTGCGGGGCATCTCGGTGCCGAAACCCTTCGCCTCCATCGCCGTGGCCAGACGGCTCCCCCGACGGATGGCGAGTATCAGCAGAGTGAAGGCGCGCGCTCCCCAGCTACGCACTGCGGCGATCGGCCCGCGATCGTCCGCGACGCCGCGAGCCCGACGGGCCATCGCGAGGGTGCGCCAGTCGTCGACGAGAAGCCCCACGAGCCGCATGCCCGCCAGCGCGCCGAGCACGAAGCGTGGCGGGAGCCGGAGGATCTGCGCGAGACCGTCGGCGAGATCGGTCGGGTCGGTCGTCGCGATGAGCACGACGCTCGGCAGGCCGATCGCCAGCAGGCGCAGGGCTACCGAAAGGCCGAGGGCGACCGATCCCTCCGTCACCGAGACGAAGAGGAAGCTCCCGAGCACCGAGCCGCTGTCCCGCCCGTAGAGCACCATGGTCACGCCCGCGAGGGGTGCGGCGATCCACAGCGGAGCCGTGCGCCGGAGCAGCTCGCCGGGACGGAGCCCCGCGAACGGGAGGACGAGCAGCTCGAGCACCAGTGCGGTGGTCGCGGAGACCGGGTCGACGGTGAGCACCAGGACGAGCGCGATGATGAGGCTCGCCAGGAGCTTCGCCACCGGGTTGGCCCTCGCGACCCGGCCCCGGGCCGGCACGGCGTCGAGGAGGCTCACGATGCCACCTCCGCGGGAGCGTCGAGGACGATCGTCGCGTCGGCGAGGGCGCTGATCAGATGCTCGTCGTGGGTGACGGCGACGACGGCTCTGCCCTCGTCCCGCAGTTCGGCGAGCAGGTCGACGAGCGTCTCCCAGGTGCGTCGGTCCTGGCCGAACGTCGGCTCGTCCAGGACGACTACGTGTGGGCGCCGTACGAGAGCGGACGCGACGGCCAGGCGACGCTTCTCGCCTCCCGACAGCGTGAAGGGGTTGGCCTCCGCGAGTCGCGCGAGCCCCAGGCGTTCAAGCAGTTCGTCGGCACGGCGGCGTTCGGCATCGTCGCGGCTGCCGAGCGCGAGCTCTTGCCGGACTCTCGCGGTCAAGAACTGGTGCTCCGGCTCCTGGAAGACCAGGGCGACCCGGTCGGCGAGCTCGCTCGACGTCCACTGAAAGGGATGCGCGGCGGCGCCGGAGCGCAACGACTCGGAGGCGACCACCTCTCCTCCCCCGGGAGGGAGCAGCCCGGCGAGCGTCAGCGCGAGGGTCGACTTGCCGGCTCCGTTGGGACCCGACACAGCCGTGACCCGAGCGGAGTCGATCTCGACCTCGAGTCCCGAGCGGATCGGAAGGGCGCGTCTGCGGCCGAAAACCGGACGCGCGAGGTCGAGCGCACGAGCGCTGAGGAGTGCCGGGGTCGGCAGGCCGCTCGTCGTCCGACGGGCGGGCGCGGCTCCCGGCACCCACACTCCGGCGTCACGCAGGACGTCCTCGGCGCGGTGCAGTACCGCCTCCGGATCGCCGTCGGCCACGACGGTGCCGTCGCGCCCGAGGACCACGACACGGTCCACGAGGTCGACCCAGACGTCGACACGATGCTCGACGACGATGAGCGTCGCCCCGGCGCGGGAGACGCTGCGCTCGACGGCCGCGCGCACCTCCTGGACACCCGTCGGGTCAAGGTTCGCCGTCGGTTCGTCGAGCAGGAGCAGCCTCGGCCGCATGGCGAGCACTCCCGCCAGCGCCAACCGCTGTTTCTGTCCGCCGGACAGCGCAGAGGTCGAGCGGTCGAGGGAGACGTCGAGTCCCACATCGTCGAGCGCCTCGCGGACGCGGGCCCCGATTTCGGCTCGGGGCACGCCGAGGTTCTCGCACGCGAAGGCGACATCGTCGCCCACTCTCGCGAGGACAGCCTGCGTGTCGGGGTCCTGCAGGACGAGGCCGGCGACACCGCGGCGCGACGCGGGCGAGGCGCCGTCGATCTCGAGCTCGCCCGAGCCCGCGCCGTCCTCCTCTCCTCCGAGGACGCCGGCGAGGGCGTGGAGCAGCGTGCTCTTTCCCGCGCCGGAGGGGCCGAGGAGGAGCACACGCTCGCCCGGTCCGACAGCGAGGTCGAGGCCGGTGACGGCGGCGCTGGAGCGCCCCGCGTGCCGCCAGCTCCACCCGCGCGCCCGGACCGAGGCTCCGCTCATCGGGCGCCCGCGCCGACTCCCTCGACGACGCGGCTCTCACGGCCGGAGGCGAATCGGTCGAGTGCTCCGGAGGCGGCCAGACCGCGCACCGCGAGCCACGGCAGCAGACCGGCGAGGACGGCTCCGGACACGATCGACGAGATCAGGTAGACCGACGCGAAGAGGCCGTCGGCACCCGCGTACCACGAGAGCAAGTCGTTGATCGCGAGCGCGACTCCTGCCGCCGCTCCGGCCAGAAGGGCGACGAGCGGACGACCGCTGCGGTAGAGGAAGAGGGCGAAGACAACCTCGGCGCCGAGTCCCTGGACGAGTCCGGAGATCAGGACGAGGAAGCCCCACTGGGTGCCGATCAACGCCGAGACGACGGCAGCGAGGAGTTCGGTGTAGAGCGCGGCGCCGGGCTTGCGGATGATGAGGCCGCCGAGGACGCCGGCGAAGAGCCAACCGCCGCCGAGGATCCCGCCGAGGCCGGGGAGGAAGTCGAAGGCGAGCCCGAGGACGTTCGTCGCGAGGCCCCAGGCCCAGAAGACGATGCCGCTCGCGACGGCGACGACGCTCGCGACGACGATGTCGACCACCCTCCAGCGGAGGTCGCGCGGACCAGGCCGCGGGGCGGGGACGGCGGAGGAGTTGTCTGCGCTGGTGTGCGCGGTGTTGTTCTGCACTGGCGTGCCCTTTCGAAGTGGCGAAAAGAGGGCACGGGTCAAGAAGAGGAGATCGAAACGTTCCTTCGCTGGCATGACCCAGATCAGGTTCGACGGTCGAAGGCTGCTGCCTTCCTCTCAGTCCGGTGCACCGGACTCCCGTGTTCGTCAGCAATCATAGACACCATGTCGTGGTCGGTCGTCGTCGTTCTCGCCGCGCTGCTGCTGGTGCTCCTGCAGGTCATGCTCTGGCAGCGCCGCGCTCGCATCCGTCGGGAGCTGCTGAGCTATGGCACTCGAGTGTCGGCGCAGATCGTGCGGAACGACCCGGCGCGAGGTGACGCCGCAGCGGCGCGGGAGTTGGGGCGCCTGCTCGTCGCCTACACGACGGCCGACGGCGAGCAGAAGCGCGCGCTCAAGGTGCCCCAGCGGCGCGGCGACGCGTGGATGGCGGGAGAGCCGGCAGCCGTCATCTACGACGCGCGGCGCCCGAACGACTCCGAGCGCCTGATCGTGGGTTTCGGCCGTACGAAGAAGAAGTGGTTCGCGGCGCGGCAGCAGCGTCTGCCCTGACCGCTCCTCCTACTTCTTGAGGGCTCGGATGATGCGCGCGAGGGCCTTGCCGGTGACCCAGACGAAAGGGATGCCCACCGCGAGGACCGAGACGACGTTGGGCTGGAAGCGCAGTCCGAGATCGTCCTTGATATAGGCGCCGATCGGCACGACCGCGCCGCCTCCGCCTCCGCCGCCAGCCTCCTGGCCGTCCTCCGCCCCACTGCCACCACCGAAACCGAACCAGCGCAAGGCCACCGGGACGAGTGAGACGCCGTCGACCGTCACGGGTTCGCCGTAGATCGTCGCGGTTCCCGCGGACGTGACTTTGTCGGCCAGGGACACAGCGATGTTGGGCATGGGACCGACCGTACTCCGCGGGTCTCGGGCGCGACAAGCTCCGGCCGGCCGTCCACAGGAGTCGCCCACCTCACCGGCGCGACCAGCGGTCATACTCGACGGATGCCCTCGCGAACCCGCCGACGCAGCACGGCGCGCACGGCCGTCGTCACGGGAACGAGCCTCGCTCTCGCGGGGTTCCTCGCGTTCCACCGTGTGCTCCCGGATCCGTTCGGCTGGCTGTCGGTCGTCGAGACGGCGATCCCGTGGTCGGGTCTCGCGGTCGTCCTGTTGCTTACCGGCGCGATGTCGTTGCGCTCACGCCGGGCCGCCGCCTCCGCGATCGTCCTCGCGATGGTGTACGGCGTGCTGGTGCTCCCCGTCGCCCTGCCCGGACCACCGGTCGAGTCGGGCGCCTTCACCGTGCTCAGTCAGAACATCGGGACGAGTGGCGATGCCGGCGACGTGGCGCGGGCGCTGGCCGCCCGCGGGCCCGACGCCATCGCGCTGCAGGAGGTCGACGGCCAGGCCAGGGACGCCGTGGATGCGGCGCTCTCTGCCGACTATCCCTACTCCTTCGTGACCAGCACGGTGGGACTCTGGAGCCGCACCGAGCTCTCGAACGAGGAGCCGCTCGACCTCGGGCTCGGCTGGGATCGCGCGCTCGCGGTCGACGTCGACACTCCGCTCGGGAGCACTCGGGTGTTCGTCGTGCACCTCGCATCGTTCCGGCCGGGCGACCACGCCGAGCGCGACACGATGCTGAGCGGCCTCGCCTCGACGCTCCACGCTGACGACTCCGCGCGGAAGGTGGTGATCGGCGACTTCAACACCCCGATCGACGACCATCTCTTCGCCCCCGTCCTCGCGGAGGCGAGGCTCGTGCGCAGCGGGGGGATCGGGTTTCCGGCGACATGGCCGTCGCTCCTGCCCGTCGTCTCCCTCGATCACGCGCTGGCGCAGGGCATTCCGGCGTCCACCCTCGCCGTGCTGCCGCCGAACGGTTCGGACCATCGACCCATCAGTCTGACGATCGGCTCCGCGTAGCGAGCGTGTCGCTGAGGTCGATCCCCTTGGCCGACTCCGGGGCCGAACGCGCCAGAAGCGACGCGGGCCGGACGGCGCCCGAGCCGAAGCGGGCGGACACGCCGTCGACCGCGAGCTCGGCGTCGCGCCAGTCGTCGGAGTCGCTCCACAGCGAGAATGCGACGTCGTCACCCTCGACAAGCTGCTCGCCGCGCACCCCGATGAGGCGCACCGGGCGGTGCAGCGGATTCGCCGCCTCCAGCAGGGCAGAGGCGGCCTCGAAGAGCACGCGCGCCACGTCGCTCGCCTCGGCGAGGGTCCGCGAGCGCGTCAGCGTGCTGAAGTCGCCGAAGCGCACCTTGACCGCGACGGTGCGGCAGCGCACGCCCGAGCGGCGCATCCGCACCGCGACCTTGTCGCAGAGGCGCAACAGCTCACGGCGAACCAGCTCGGGATCGGCGACATCGGCGGCGAAGGTGATCTCGTGCCCCGCGCTCTTCTCGATCTGACGGGTGTCGACCGAGCGGGGATCGACCCCGTTGGCGAGTGCGTGGAGACGGCGGCCGGCGGCATCGCCGAGGCCGGCGACGAGGGAGGCGAGCGGGGCGGAGGCCACATCGGCGACGGTACGCAGCCCTCGTCGCACGAGCGCCTCCTCGGTGGAGGCGCCGACACCCCAGAGAGCACTCACGGGGAGGGGATCGAGGAACTCGCGCACTCCGTCGGAGGGCACCACGAGCAGGCCGTCGGGTTTGGATCGGCCCGAGGCGAGCTTGGCGACGAACTTGGTGCTTGCGATGCCGACCGAGCAGGTGAGCCCCAGCTCGTGGTGGACGCGGGCGCGGATGGCCGTGCCGATCGCGAACGGCGAGCCCGCGATGCGGCGCGCACCCGAGACGTCGAGGAACGCCTCGTCGATGCTGAGCCGCTCGACCAGGGGCGTGAACGACTCGAAGATCGCCATGACCGCACGGGAGGCGTCGCGATACCGCTCCATATGCGGCTCGAGGACCACGGCCTGCGGACAGCGCCGTATTGCGAGAGCCATCGGCATCGCCGAATTGACGCCGTAGCGACGCGCCTCGTAGGTGGCCGCCGTGACGACGGAGCGTGCGCCCAGGTGGCCGACGATGACCGGCCGGCCGCGCAGTTCTGGCCGATCGAGCAGCTCGACCGAGGCAAAGAAGGCGTCCATGTCGATATGCAGAATGTTCGCGCGCGGGTCGTCGAGCGGGGTCGTCGTGACCTGTCGCCCCGTGCCATCCTGCTTGCTCATGCCTCGCCCTGCTCGCTCGTCTGCGCCCCTCGCCATCGTCGCACGGACCCCCGACATCGACGCCGTCCGGCGACGAGGGGAATGACGGGAGCCGTCATCGAGTTGTCCCGAGCACCCCGACGTACGGAGAGACCATGACGCACGCGCAGCCCGACTTTCCCGACCGCTCCCCGCTGACCCGCTGGCTCGCCCTGCAAGACCTCGCCCACGAGGCCTTCGCGACTCGGCTCGCCGCGGTCGAGGACTGGTCGGCGCCGACCCCCGACACCGAGTGGGACACCCGAGCGCTCGTGCTCCACGTGATCCGCGAGCAGCAGCGCGCGCACACCCTCCTGTCGGGAGGGGAGGACTCGCCGATCCGCCTCGAGTCGGTCGGAGCCGATCTGCGTAGCGAGTGGCAGCGGGTCACTGCGAGGCTGCGGGAGGCGACGCTCTCGGCCGATCCCGCCGCCGTCTTCCACCTCGGCCGCGACACGGTGAGCGCGCTCGAGCTCGTTCAGGAGCAGGTCGCCGACGTGACCGTGCACGCCTGGGACCTCGCTCGCGCCACGGGAAGCGACGAGCGGCTCGACGACTCCCTCGTGGGCGCCGTGTGGGAGATGTTCGCTCCGCAGGAGGAGACGCTGCGCGCGAGCGGCCTGTACGCAGCACCGGTGCCGGTCGACGAGGACGCAGACCTTCAGAGCCGGCTCCTCGCGCTGACCGGTCGCGACGATCGCCTCGCCGCCTGACATCCGCCGGCCGAGCGGATGCGTCTCCCCCTCGACCCGGGGCAGGATGGACGCGAGTACCCACGAGGGGCGCCGCCCCGACCAGGAGGAGGAACGGACCATGACACGCGTCGCCGTCATCGGAGCCCACGGCAAGGTCGGGCAGCGGATCCTGCATCTGCTGTACGACGCCGGACACGAATCGGTCGGAGTCGTCCGCAACCCCGAGCACGCGGAGGACATCATCCGCCTCGGCAGCGAGCCCCTCGTGCACGACCTCGAGGACACTACTCCGGAGGCCTTCGCGGAGGCGCTCGGCCCTGTCGATGCCCTCGTGTTCACCGCCGGTGCCGGCCCCGACTCCGGCCCCGAGCGTAAGCGCACGGTTGATCTGGGCGCGTCGCTGCTCAGCCAGCAGACGGCGACCCTCGTGGGTGTGCAGCACTTCGTGCAGATCAGCGCCATCGGAGTCGACGAGCCGCTCCCCGAGGACACCGAAGAGGGCTGGCGCGCCTACGTCGAGGCGAAGCGCGACGCGGACACGGCGCTGCGCGACTCCGATCTCGACTGGACGATCCTCCGCCCCGGCGGCCTCACGACCGATGAGGGCACGGGCGCTATCACCCTTGGTGAGCACGTGGAGCGCGGCAGCATCCCGCGAGAGGATGTCGCCGCGACGGTACTCGCCGTGCTCGCTGAACCCACGTCCATCGGCAAGACCTGGGAGATCGTCTCGGGCTCCACGCCGATCGAAGAGGCCGTCGCGCAACGCTCTTAGGCCGCTCGAGAGCTGCACCTAGAGTGGGGCGGGTGAGTTCTCATCCGCCCCGACCCTGGCTCCGGAGCTACGCGCCCGGAGTGCCCACGGAGCTGGAGCTCCCGACCGGTTCGCTGGTCGACATCGTCACGGAGTCGGCGCGCCGGTACCCGCGGCATGTCGCGCTGGAGTTCTTCGGTCGCTCGACGAGCTACTCCCAGCTCGCCGACGAGGTCGAACGAGCGGCGGAGGGCCTGCGCCGACGAGGCGTGCGCGCGGGCGACCCGGTCGCGCTCATCCTCCCCAACTGCCCGCAGCACGTCGTCGCGTTCTATGCGGTGCTCCGACTGGGCGCGGTCGTCGTCGAGCACAATCCGCTCTACACGCCGCGCGAACTGCGCCACCAGTTCGAGGACCACGGTGCCCGCACAGTCATCGCCTGGAACCGCGTCGTCCCGACCGTGCAGGAGCTGCCGGAGGATCTGGGCGTCGAGACCATCATCGCGGTCGACCTCACCCACGCGATGCCCGCGCACTTGCGTGCGGCGTTGCGCTTGCCCCTGCGTCGAGTCCGGGAGTCGCGCGCTGCGCTCACGGGCCGCTCGCGCGGCGCCGTCGAGTGGGAGTCTCTCCTCCGCCGTCGTCTCGACCCCGCGCATCCCCGGCCCGCGGCCGAGGACCTCGCCGTCATCCAGTACACGAGCGGCACGACCGGCACGCCCAAGGGCGCCGAGCTGACGCACGCGAACCTCACCGCGAACGCCGCGCAATCGCGCGCGTGGGTGCCGCAGGTGCGACGCGGCGATTGCGTCGTCTACGCGGTCCTGCCCATGTTCCACGCCTACGGGCTCACCCTCTGCCTCACCTTCGCGATGAGCATGGGCGCACGTCTGGTCTTGTTCCCGAAGTTCGACCCCGACCTCGTGCTCGCCGTCGTGCGGAAGCACCCCGCGACGTTCCTGCCCGCGGTCCCACCGATCGCCGAGCGGCTGGCCGCCCGCGCCCAGGATCGCGGCGTCTCGCTGAAAGGCATCGAGATCGCGATCTCGGGCGCGATGCCGCTCGACCCTGCGCTCGTCGACTCGTTCGAGGCGCAGACGGGGGGCACGCTCGTCGAGGGTTACGGGCTCTCCGAGACCTCGCCCGTCCTGATGGCCAATCCGGTCGGCCCGACCCGCCGCGCCGGAACAGTCGGCCTCCCGCTACCCGGCACGGATGCGCGCATCGTCGACCCCGACTCCCCCGAGATCGAGCTCGCGCCCGGTGAGCAGGGCGAGCTCGTCGTTCGTGGTCCACAGGTCTTCCGCGGCTACCACCGCAAGCCCGACGAGACGGCACGCACGTTCACCCGCGACGGCTGGTTCCGCACGGGCGACATCGCGACGATCGACGAGGACGGCTTCGTGCGGATCGTGGATCGGATCAAGGAGCTCATCATCACCGGTGGGTTCAATGTCTCGCCGACCGAGGTCGAGGAGGTGCTCCGCCGGTTCTCGGCCGTCCGCGACGTCGCCGTCGTGGGGCTACCCCATCCGCACAGCGGCGAATCGATCGCCGCGGCGGTCGTGCTCGAGCCCGGCGCCTCCTTCGATCCGGAGGCGGCGCGGGCGGCCGTGCGCGAGGCGCTCACGCCCTACAAGGTGCCGAAGCGGATCGTGGTCGTCGACGAACTGCCGCGGAGCATGATCGGCAAGGTCCTCCGACGCGAGGTGAAGGCGCTGCTGCTCGACGAAGGTCGCGGCTGACGACGAGAGCACGAAGCCCCCGGCGCCGTCAGCCGAGCGATCGTCGATGGCCGATCGGCGGCGGCCCTAGAAGCCGAAGTCTCCGCCGCCACCGAAATCGCCACCCGAGTCGCCCCAGCCGCCGTCTCCTCCCCAGCCGCCCTCGTCTCCGGCACCCGCTCCGGCGTCGCCTCCCTCGCCGGACGCCATGTCGGCTCCGGCATCGGGGAGGAACGCGTCGGCGACCAGGGAGCCGATCGCGAAGCCTGCGATCGTTCCGAGCATCGACGTCGCGAGGACGCCTCCGAAGCCCATTCCGCCTCCCCCGGCGAACCGACGTTCCATGAAGCCCGGCTGACGCAGCTCGCTACGGGTCGCCGACTGCGCCAGAGTGCTCGGAGAGTCGTCGCGCGGCGCGTCCCCCACGGGCGCGTTTTCGCTGAGCTGACGGAACACCTGCTGCCGCTGCTCGGGCGTGAGCTTCTCGAAGGCCTCGCGATGCACCTGCTCGAGCGCTTCAGGGGGCGCGGTGCGCAAGAGATAGCGATAGCGCTCGATCGCGATCTCGTCCTCGCTACGGGCCGAACGGCCCGGGGGCGTGCCGTACGCCGGAGACACTCCGGCATCGGAGGCGGCAGGCGCTCGACGCGCGCCCTCGGGCTGCTCGTCGCGGCCCAGCAGTCGGTCCAGGAATCCCATGATCTCCTCCTCGGCGCCACGACGTGGGGCGCACAGCGCAACCGTAGGCCCCGCACCGCGGCTGCCGCTGAGCGTTCTCTCAGAGGAAGCGGTGGAAGCCGAGCCGTCTACTTCTGCTTCGGGATCACGATCCACAGGATGAGGTAGGCGATGATCTGCGGCCCGGGAAGAAGGCACGAGAGCACGAACAGCAGGCGCACCACGAAGGGGCTCCAACCGAAGCGGCGGGCGAGAGCGGCGCAGACGCCGGCGATGATCTTGCCCCGACGGGGGCGCACGAGAGTAGCCATGACTCCACTCTGGCGGACCGCGCCTGTGCGCGGCATCCGGGTAACCCCCGCACTCGCGCCGACAGCTCAGCGACGGCCGCCGGCGCCGACCGTGATCGCGTCCCCCGCGTCAGCCGGCCGCGCGCTCCAGGACGAGCTCGCGGACGCGGGCCGCGTCGGCCTGACCCTTCATGGCCTTCATCACGGCGCCGATCACGGCACCCGCGGCCTGCACCTTGCCGTCGCGGATCTTCGCGAGCACGTCGGGCTGCGAGGCCAGGGCCGCGTCAATCGCCTCGATGAGCGCCCCGTCGTCCGACACGACGGCGAGCCCGCGGGCGTCGACGACCTCCTGCGGGGTGCCCTCTCCGGCGATGACGCCCTGGAGGACCTCGCGGGCGAGGCGATCGGTCAGGGTGCCGCTTTCGATGAGTCGGGCGAGCTCGGCGACCTGGGCCGGTGTGACGAGAGCCGAAGGGTCGCCTCCCGCGACGTTGGCCAGCCGGGCGATCTCGCCGGTCCACCATTTGCGTGCGGCCTGCGGGCTCGCGCCGGCGGCGACGGTCTCGGCGATCTCGAGGAGCAGACCGCTGTTGGCGACGTCCTGGAACTCGAGATCGGTGAAGCCCCAGTCGGCCTTGAGCCGACGGCGGCGGACGGCGGGCTTCTCGGGGAGCGCGGCGCGCAGCTCCTCGATCAGCTCGGCGCTCGGCACGACCGGCAGCAGGTCGGGCTCGGGGAAGTAGCGGTAGTCGTCGGCATCGCTCTTCGGGCGCCCCGCGGACGTGCGGCCCGTGTCCTCGTGCCAGTGGCGCGTCTCCTGCGTGATCGTGCCGCCGGCTGCGAGGATCGCAGCCTGCCGCTGGATCTCGTAGCGCACGGCGCGCTCGACCGAGCGCAGCGAGTTGACGTTCTTGGTCTCGGTGCGCGTGCCCAGCTTCTCTTGGCCGAGCGGGCGGAGGGAGACGTTGGCATCGCAGCGCAGGTTGCCGCGCTCCATCTTGGCGTCGGAGATGCCGAGGGCGAGCACGATGTCGCGGATCGTGGCGACGTAGGCCTTCGCATACTCGGGGGCACTCTTGCCGGCGCCATAGATCGGCTTCGTGACGATCTCGACGAGGGGAACTCCGGCGCGGTTGTAGTCGACGAGCGAGTACTCCGCCCCCTGGATGCGGCCGGTCGATCCGCCCACGTGCGTGAGCTTGCCGGCGTCTTCCTCCATGTGGGCGCGCTCGATCGGAATCTCGACGAGCGTGCCGTCGGCCAGCTCGATCTCGACGGAGCCCTCGAAGGCGATCGGCTCGTCGAATTGCGAGATCTGGTAGTTCTTCGCGAGGTCCGGGTAGAAGTAATTCTTCCGCGCGAAGCGGCTCGACGGCGCGATGGAGCAGCCGAGCGCGAGGCCGAGACTGATCGAGTAGCGCACGGCCTGCTCGTTGACGACGGGAAGAGAGCCCGGGAGACCGAGATCGACCGGGGTGACGTTCGTGTTGGGCTCGGAACCGAACTCGTTCGGTGCATCCGAGAACATCTTGGTCTTCGTGTTGAGCTCGACATGCACCTCGAAACCGAGGACCGGCTCGAAGCGCTCGAACACCTCGTCGTAGTCCATGAGGGCAGGGGCGGACGTGTGCGCGGAGGCCATCAGACGGCACCTTCCTCGGTGGCGGAGAGCACGGAACGGGCGAGATCGGGCGCCTTCGCGAGCAGAGGGTGGCCCCATTTCTCTTCGAGGAGCGTCTCGAGCGCCCCGCCGACGGTGTAGAGGCGGACGTCGTGGCGAGCCGGCGCGAGGAACTGGATGCCGACCGGCAACCCATCTTCGTCGGCGAGGCCCGCCGGCACCGAGATGCCCGGAATGCCGGCGAGGTTCGCCGGGATCGTCGCGATGTCGCCGCGGTACATCGCCAGCGGGTCGTCGAGCTTCTCGCCGAGGCGATAGGCGGTCGTCGGGGCGGTGGGAGAGGCGATGACGTCGACCGACGCGAAAGCCGCGTCGAAGTCGCGCTGGACGAGCGTGCGCACCTTTTGGGCGCTGCCGTAATACGCGTCGTAATAGCCCGCCGAGAGGGCATAGGTGCCCAAGATGATGCGGCGCTTCACCTCGGGGCCGAAGCCCTGTCCGCGCGTGGCCGCCATGACCTGCTCGACAGTGCCTCCGCCGGGAGGAGCGACCCTGAGACCGAAGCGCACCGAGTCGAACTTGGCGAGGTTGCTCGAGGCCTCCGCGGGGAGGATCAGGTAGTAGGCGGCGACGGCGTGCTCGATGCTCGGCGCGCTGACCTCGACGATCTCCGCTCCGGCTCCCTCGAGCACCGCGAGGGCCTCGTGGAAGCGAGCAAGCACGCCGGGCTGGAAGCCCTCGCCTCCGTCGAGCTCGGTGAGCACGCCGATGCGCAGGCCCTTCACGTCGGCGCGTCGCACCGCGTCGGCGAACGACGGCCAAGAGTCGCGCAGTGAGGTGGAATCACGCGGATCGTGGCCCGCGATCACGTCGTGCAGGAGCGCCGAGTCGAGGACGGTGCGCGAGACCGGGCCGATCTGGTCGAGGCTGGAGGCGAGCGCGATCGCTCCGTAGCGCGAGACGCCGCCGTAGGTCGGCTTCACGCCGACGGTGCCGGTCACGTGAGCGGGCTGGCGGATCGAGCCTCCGGTGTCGGAGCCGAGCGCGAGCGGGGCTTCGTAGCTGGCGACGGCGGCCGCGGAGCCGCCTCCCGAGCCGCCCGGGATGCGGTCGAGGTCCCACGGGTTGTGCGTGGGACCGTAAGCCGAGTGCTCGGTGGTCGAGCCCATCGCGAACTCGTCCATGTTGGTCTTGCCGATCGGCACAAGACCTGCCTCGCGGACCTTGCGCATGACCGTCGCGTCGTAGGGCGGGCGCCAGCCCTCGAGGATCCGTGAGCCGCCAGTCGTGGGCATGTCGTTCGTGACGATGACGTCCTTGACGGCGAGCGGGACGCCGGCCAGGGGGTGAAGGGTCTCGCCCTCGGCACGGCGACGGTCGATGGCCTCGGCCGTCGTGAGAGCGGTAGAGGAGGCGACGTGCAGGAAGGCGTGCACGGCACCGTCGACGGCGTCGATGCGCTCGAGGTGGGCGCGGGTCACCTCGACGGAGGAGATCGAGCCCTCGCCGAGTCGTCCGGCGAGGGCGGAGGCGCTCAGGCGGACGATCTCGTCGCCATGCGCGCTCACTGCTCCTCCCCCAGGATCGCCGAGACCTGGAAGCGGCTGCCGTCGTGCTCCGGCGCGCCGGAGAGCGCCTGCTCGAGGGTCAGCGTCTCGCCGACGACATCGGCTCGGAACACGTTCTCGAGCGGGAGGGGATGGCTCGTCGCCGGTACCTCGGGGGTGGCGACGGCCTGCACCGCGCGCACGGAGTCGACGATCTGGCCGAGCTCGCGGGTGAGGTTCTGGACCTCGTCCTCGGTGAGGTCGATCCTGGCCAGCTGGGCCAGATGGGCGACCGTATCGGCCGTGATCTCGGACATGCGTCTCCGTCTGGTGGTTCGTGAGGATTCGGCGGTCAGTCTACCGGGGGCCGCGGAGGCCTACGGCGGCGGGGCCCGCTCAGGACGACGCCGGCTCGGCCGTGGTCGGAGGGGTGCCCGCGGTCTCGGCGGCAGGCGCCTCCTCGAGCGGTGGGAGCGCCAAGGGACCCTCGGTCACGAGAAGGTGGAACTCGGCGGCCGTGATGATCCGCACGCCGAGCTGCTCGGCCTTGCCGAGCTTGCTGCCGGCGCCCGGGCCCGCGGCGACGTAGTCGGTCTTCTTCGAGACGCTCGAGCCGGCCTTGCCTCCCGCGGCCAGGATCGCCTCTTGCGCTCCCTCGCGGGAGTAGCCCTCGAGCGAGCCCGTCGCGACGACCGTGAGCCCGGCGAGCACTCCGCCCGCCGCATCGGCGGCTCCCGGACCGGGGTGCCCCGGGGTGGCGAATCGTACGCCGGCCTCCGCCCAACGCTCGACGATCTCGACGTGCCAGTCGACCTCGAACCAGGCCAGCAACGCGTCGGCGATGATGCCGCCGACTCCATCGACGGCCGCCAGCTCGTCGCGACTCGCCGCCCGGATCGCCTCCAGCGACCCGAAGTATCCGGCCAGGGCACGCGCGGCGACGGGGCCGACATGGCGGATGCTGAGGGAGACGAGCAGGCGCCAGAGCTCTTTCGTCTTCGCCCGCTCGATGTTCTCGATGAGCCGCAGCGCATTGGTCGAGGGCACCGAGGAGACGTCGCCCGCGAACGACGCGGCCTCAGGGTCGAAGGCGCCGTCTTTGGCGAGCTGCCGCTTGCGCTTGAACGGCGTGACGACCTTCGGCTCGCCCGAGGCGTCGAGCTTCTGCAGCCCCGTCTCGGAGTCTCGGACCACGACCTCGATCGGAAACAGGTCGGCCACCGTCAGCTCGAAGAGCGCGGCCTCGGTGCGCAACGGCGGTTCGGCGGGCACCAGCGGCTGGGTGAGCGCCGCGGCGCTCACCTCGCCCAGTGCCTCGATGTCGAGGGCTCCGCGGCTGCCGATGTGCTCGACGCGCCCCCGTACCTGCGCGGGGCAGGACTTCGCGTTGGGGCAGCGGAGATCGACGTCGCCTTCTTTGGCCGGAGCGAGGGCGGTGCCGCACTCGGGGCACCGCGTCGGCATGACGAACTCGCGCTCGCTGCCGTCTCGCAGCTCCACGACCGGGCCGAGCACCTCCGGGATGACATCACCCGCCTTGCGCAGAACCACCGTGTCGCCGATGAGCACACCCTTGGCGCGCACGACGTCGGCGTTGTGGAGGGTCGCCTGACGGACCTCGGATCCGGCGACCTTGACCTTCTCCATCTGCGCGAACGGGGTGGCCCGGCCCGTGCGGCCGACGCTCACCACGATGTCGAGGAGCCTCGTGTGCACCTCCTCAGGAGGGTACTTGTAGGCGATCGCCCAGCGCGGCGCCCGGCTCGTGGCGCCCAGCTCGTCGTGCAGGGCGAGCTCGTCGACCTTGACGACGACTCCGTCGATCTCGTGCTCAACCGAATGGCGCTCACGGCCGTACCTCTCGACGAAGGCGAGGACCTCGTCGACCGACTCCGACACGCGATTGTGCGCACTGACCGGGAGGCCCCAGGACGCGAGCAGCCCGTAGACCTCGGACTGGGTCGCGACAGGCGGATCGGGCCACGCGCCGATGCCGTGCACGTAGAGGGCGAGCGACCCGACCCGGGCCTCGCCCGCGCGAAGGTCGAGGCCCGCCTTCTTGTCGAGCTGCTGGCGCAGGCCGCCGCTCGCGGCGTTCCGCGGGTTGGCGAAGGTGGGGAAACGGCGCAGCGCGCTCAGCCGCGCCTTTTCGTCGTCGAACTCGCCGCGGGTGGAGGCGGGACGTGCTGCCCAGCGGGCGCGCGTCTCTGCGACCGCCTCGTCGCGCAGCGACTCCTGCAGGCGGTTGAGCGCCTCGAAGGCGGCGACCGGGATGAACACCTCGCCGCGCACCTCGACGAGGGCGGGGTGGCCCTCGCCCCCGAGATGTTCGGGGATGCCCGCCACCCGCAGGGCGTTGACCGTGACGTCTTCGCCGGTGCGGCCGTCGCCGCGGGTTGCCGCCGTCACGAGGCGACCGTGCTCGTAGCGCAGAGAGAGGGCCAGGCCGTCGATCTTGAGCTCGGTGAGCCAGCGGATCGGGCGGGCGGAGGAGGCGACCGTCTTCTCGCACCACTCGCGCAGCTCCTCGGCCGAGAACACGTTGTCGAGCGAGAGCATCCGCTCGGCGTGGTCGATGGGAGCCAAGCCCGCGCCCACGATGCCGCCGACGGTCTGGGTGGGCGAGTCGTCGCGCGCCAGCTCGGGGTGTTCGGCCTCGAGGGCGGCGAGCTCGTGCACGAGGGCGTCGTACTCGGCATCGGACAGCGGCGACGCATCCGCCGCGTAGTAGCTCTCGCCCGCCGCCCGGATCTGCGCGCGCAGCTCGTCGACGCGGGAGGCCGCGCTCACCGGGCCACCGCGGCGCGCGCCGCCACCGCGTCTGCGGGGACCGTGCGGTCGATGGTGCACTGGCCCAGCACGCGAGTGCCGAGGTACACGACGGCCGTCTGACCGGGGGCGACGCCGTCGAGAGGAGAAGCGGGGGTGATCACGAGCTCCACCCTGCCATCGACCTCCGACACTCGGGCCTCCGCGGGTACCGGGTCGGCGTGCGCGCGGATCTGGACGTGGCAGGCGAACGGCATGGACGCCTCCTCGGGGGCCGAGCCGGCCCACGTGAAGCGCTCGCCGGCGATCTCGCCGATGCGCAGAGCCTCCCGCGGACCCACCACCACCTCGTTGCTCGTCGGGCGCACCTCGAGCACGAAGCGCGGGCGACCGTCGGGCGCAGGGACGCCGAGGTGCAGCCCCCGCCGCTGGCCGACAGTGTAGCCGTGCGCGCCGTCGTGCGTGCCGACGACCGCGCCGTCGCGATCGAGGATCGCGCCCGCCTCCGGCGTCACGCGCTCGGACAGCCACCCGCGCGTGTCACCATCCGGGATGAAGCAGATGTCGTAGCTGTCGGGCTTGCTCGCCACGCTCAGGCCGCGCTCGGCGGCTTCGGCGCGGACGAGCGCCTTCGACGGAGTCGAGCCGAGCGGGAACATCGAGTGAGCGAGCTGCTGGGCCGTGAGGACGCCGAGCACATACGACTGGTCCTTCGCGGCATCGCTCGCACGGTGCAGCTCGAGCGCGCCGTCCGCGCCGCTGCGGAGGGACGCGTAGTGGCCGGTGCAGACGGCGTCGAATCCGAGATCGAGCGCCTTCTCGAGCAGCGCGGCGAACTTGATCCGCTCGTTGCAGCGCATGCAGGGGTTGGGGGTGCGTCCGGCCGAATACTCGGCGACGAAATCGTCGACCACGTCGACCTTGAAGCGCTCCGAGAAGTCCCACACGTAGTAGGGGATGCCGAGGACGTTCGCGGCGCGTTGCGCATCCATCGAGTCCTCGATCGTGCAGCAGCCGCGACTGCCGGTGCGCAGCGTGCCGGGCATTCTGCTCAGCGCGAGATGCACGCCGACGACCTCGTGCCCCGCCTCCACCGCTCGTGCCGCGGCGACCGCCGAGTCCACTCCACCGCTCATCGCCGCAAGAACCTTCACCGGAGAAGTCTACGAGCGAGCGGCCACCCGCGAGGAGCTCTGGCCGGATCGCGCGCCGGCCTCCCGTGTTCGGGCACCCTCGGGGCGGGTACGCCGCTCAGCGCGCGGGCAGCACCGTGCGGTTCGAGAGCCCTGCCCGAGAGGCGCGGGCGTACGCCTCCGGCAGTGCCGCGTGCAGCGCATCGACATCGGAGGCGGTGGAGGTGCGGCCGAGCGTCAGCCGGAGGACGCCGCGCGCCTCGTCCTCGCTGCGACCGAGGGCCATCACCACGTGCGAGGGCTCGGGGATGCCCGCGGTGCACGCCGAGCCGGTCGACACCGAGAGGCCCGCCTGATCGAGGAGGAAGAGGAGCGAGTCGCCCTGGGCCCCGGGGAAGCTGACGTGCGCGTTGTTCGAGACGCGACGCCCGGAGTCGAGGGGCGGCCCGGTGAGGGTCGCACCGGGAACCGCGGCCAACACTCCCGCGACGAGACGGTCGCGGAGGGCGGCGACACGCGGAAGCTCCTCGGGCAGCTCGGCGACGGCCTCCGCGATCGCGACGGCGAGGGCGGCCGCGCCTGCGACGTCCTGAGTGCCGGAGCGGATGCCCCGCTGCTGGCCGCCTCCGTGCAGCAGCGGCACCACCTGCGCCGCGCGGCCGAGCACGAGGGCGCCCGTCGCGACGGGGGCGCCGACCTTGTGGCCCGAGACGCTCACGGCGACGAGTCCCGCTCCCCCGCGGGTTCCGGAGGCACGCCGCACCGCCCCGACGTCCACCGGGAGGTGGCCGAGCGCCGCGACGGCATCGAGGTGCAGGGGCACTCCGGCCTCTGCGCAGACGGAGGCCAGCTCGACCACCGGTTGGATGGTGCCGATCTCGTTGTTCACCCAGAGCGCCGTGACGAGCGCCACTGACTCGGGGTCGCGGGCTATCGAGGCAGCCAGCACCTCCGGATGCAGCACGCCCTCGGAGTCGAGCGGCAGCCAGTCGATCTCGGCACCCTCGTGCTCGGCGAGCCAGGCGGCGCTGTCGATCGTCGCGTGGTGCTCGCCCTCGGGAACGAGGACGCGACGTCGCGCTGGGGCCGCTCCCACCCGCGACCAGTAGAGGCCCTTGACGGCGAGATTGATCGCCTCCGTCCCGCCGGCAGTGAGCACGATCTCGATCGGCTCGCAGCCCAGCGCGTGGGCTATCGTCGAGCGGGCGTCCTCGAGCCGGCGCCGGGCCTCCTGGCCAGCGCCGTGCACGGAGGAAGGATTGCCCGCGTGGGCGGACGCCTCAGCGAACGCGGCGAGCGCGCTCGGTCGCAGAGGCGTCGTCGCGGCGTGGTCGAGGTAGATCACGACAGCCCCTCCTCCGCTCGCCGAGAGAGGTCGGCGGCGCTCACTACTGTATGTCGCATGACCTCTCACGATCCTTTGGACCGGCTCGGCGTCACCGTGGACGACGAGGGAGGCGAGCTGCGGGTGTGGTCCGAGAACGCGCACGCGATCGACCTGCTCCTCTACGACGAGAAGGACCCGAGTTGGATCACACGCACGGTGCCTCTCGTGCGCGGCGACGCGGCGGTGTGGTCGGCGAGTTCCGAGCTGCTCACCCCCGGGCGGCGCTACGCCCTGCGCGTGGACGGTCCGAAGGGCCCGCGCCACCGTTTCGACCCCGGCCGTGCCCTCCTCGAACCGTACTCGCGGGGGCTGTACCGGGTCGCCGAGAACGAGTGGCGCTCGGTCGTCGTCGACGACTCCTTCGAGTGGGGCACGTCGACGCGCCCCAAGACGCCGCTGGCGCAGTCGGTGATCTACGAGGCGCACGTCAAGGGCCTGACCAAGCTCAATCCGGCGCTCCCGGTGGGACTGCGCGGCACCTACGCCGGACTCGCGCACGAGTCGACGGTCGCTGCGCTCCTCGAGCTCGGCGTCACGGCGATCGAGCTGCTCCCGGTGCACGCCTACCTCTCGGAGCAGCGCCTGCTGCGGCAGGGACTGAGCAACTACTGGGGCTACAACACCCTCAACTTCTTCAGCCCGCACGCCGGCTATGCCTCGACCGCGGCCCAGCGCGGAGGTCCGACGGCTGTCCTCCGCGAGTTCAAGGGCATGGTCAAGCTGCTGCACGAAGCGGGTCTCGAGGTCATCCTCGACGTCGTCTACAACCACACCGCCGAGGAGGGGCCGGACGGGCCGATGTCGAGCCTGCGCGGCATCGACGACGCGAGCTACTACCGGCAGACGGTCGAGGGCCACTACGTCGACGTGACCGGATGCGGCAACACCATCGACTTCGGCCGGCCGGCCGCCCAACGGCTCGTGCTCGATTCCCTGCGCTACTGGTCGGGTGAGCTGGGGATCGACGGGTTCCGGCTCGATCTCGCCGCAACCCTCGGCCGCGACGAGATCGCTCACTTCCGCCCCGACCACCCGCTGCTGCGCGCGGCGGTCGAGGACCCGGCTCTCGCCGACGTGAAGATGATCGCCGAGCCGTGGGACGTGGGCATGGGCGGTTGGCAGACCGGCAACTTCCCGAGCGGCTGGTCGGAGTGGAACGACCGCTACCGCGACCGGGCCCGCAACTTCTGGCTCTCGGACATCGACTACGCCCGCCGCGCCGGCACGGCTCCGGTGGGCATCGGCGGGTTCGCGACGAGGCTCGCCGGGTCCTCCAACACGTTCTCGGCGGAACGCGGCCCGCTCGCCTCCGTGAACTTCGTCACGGCGCACGACGGATTCACGCTCGCAGACCTGGTCTCGTACAACGTCAAGCACAACATCGGCAACGGCGAGTCGAACCGCGACGGAGCCGACCAGAACCGCTCCTTCAATCACGGCTTCGAGGGCCCCACGACGGACGAGGCCATCACGCGCGCCCGACACAAGGCCATCCGCAACCTGCTGGGCACCTTGCTGCTCTCGGCGGGCGTCCCGATGATCACGGCGGGCGACGAGGCGGGACGCAGCCAACGCGGCAACAACAATGCCTACTGTCAGGACTCCGACCTGACCTGGCTGCGGTGGGAGGGGCTCGCCCCGTGGCAGCTCGCCCTGCGCGAACACACCCGGACGCTGATCCGCCTCCGCCGCGAACACCCGGCCCTGCGCCCCTCGCACTACGCCCGCGAAGGCGAGGAGGTCGCCGGTGCGAGCACCATGCGCTGGTTCGACGCGCACGGGCACGGGATGTCGGAGCACGACTGGACCTCGGCCGCGAACCGCACCCTGCAGTATCTCGCGGCGGCGACCGAGGCGGATCCCTCCGGCGCCCCCCGGACCGACCGCGTGCTCCTCGTCGTGCACGGGGTCGAGCACGACACGAGCGTCGTCCTCGCCGAAAGCGACGGAGTCACGGGCTACACCCGTCTCTGGAACAGCGAGGAGACGGAGCCCCTCGAGCACGGCGAGTCGTTCGATCCGGGGCAGATGATCCGGGTCGGCGGCACCTCGATGCAGCTCTTCGTCGCGCACGGGGGCGGGGAGACGGCCTGATGGCGTCTCTCCGTGGACCGGGCACCCCGGCCACGCTCGCGCTCGCGGCGGCGGGCATTCGTTTCGTCCCTCGGGAGTACCGACACGATCCGTCGGCCGGCAGCTACGGCCTCGAGGCGGCGGAGGCGCTCGGCGTCGAGCCCGAGCGCGTCCTCAAGACGCTCATGGTCGACGCCGACGGTGAGCTGGTGGTGGGCATCGTGCCGGTGACCGGCTCGCTCGGTCTCAAGGAGCTGGCCGCGGCGGTGGGGGCGCGGCGAGCCGCGATGGCCGATCCAGCGCTGGCACAGCGCCGCACCGGCTACGTGCTCGGAGGCATCTCGCCGATCGGACAGCGGAACCGTCACCGGACCGTGCTCGACGAGACGGCCGAACTCTTCGACACGGTGTTCGTCTCGGGAGGCAGGCGTGGCTTCGACATCGAGCTTGCACCCGCCGACCTGGTCGCGGCGACGGGCGCGCGGCTCGCCGACATCGCACGCTGATCGGCCGATCTCCTCCGTTCAGCCGGCGGTCGCCGCCAGTCCGAGCTCGGCCGACCGCGCGAGCAGGACATGTTTCGGCACGACCCGCACGGTGTAGCCGAACGACCCGCTGCGGTCCAGGGTCACGACCCCCGCGTACGTCACGCGACCCACCGCATCCGCCGGGACGACGACTCCCGACTGGGCGGCGAGCTCGAGCTCCTGGTGACTCACCTCGCTCAGCGACCCGTCGGCGGCCGCAGTCCCGTAGACGAGCTGCACGGTGACGTCCTCGGGCGACAGCTCGCCGAGGAGCACGCCCGCCCGCACGGCAAGCCGGTCGCCCCGCTGCGGCACCGCGTCGATGCCGCCCGACTCGACGGAGGCGACCGAGACGCCAGGCCAGCCCGCGCGCACCCTGCGCTTCCAGGCGGCGAGCTCCTTCGCGGGCTCGAAGTGGTCGGCGGCCACGGCGCGCGCCGCGAGCGCTGCCGGCGCGTAGAGCGCCTCCACGTACTGCCGCACCATGCGCTCGGCCGAGAGCTCGGGAGACAGCGTCGCGAGGGTGTGCCGGATCGACCGTACCCAGCGGCGCGGGACTCCGTCGTGGTCGCGCTCGTAGAACCGCGGGACGACCTCGGTCTCGAGCAGCTCGTAGAGCGCGTCGGCCTCGAGCGTGTCGCGCGCCGCGGGGTCGAGGGCCCGGTCGGAGGAAGGGATCGCCCAGCCGTTCTCGCCGTCGAAGTACTCGTTCCACCAGCCGTCGAGGATCGAGAGGTTGAGCGATCCGTTGAGTGCCGCCTTCATGCCGGACGTGCCGCACGCCTCGAGCGGACGCAGCGGGTTGTTCAGCCAGACGTCGGTGCCGGGGTAGAGCCGCTGCGCCATCGCGATGTCGTAGTCCGGCAGGAACACGATCCGCCGCCGCACGTCAGGCTCTTGGGCGAACCGGACGAGCCTCTGGATGAGTCGCTTGCCCTCCTCGTCGGCGGGGTGGGACTTGCCCGCGATCACGATCTGGATCGGATGCTCCGGATGCGTCAGCAGGGCGCGCAGACGCTCGGGGTCGTGCAGCATCAGGGTAAGACGCTTGTAGGTGGGGACGCGTCGAGCGAAGCCGATGGTCAGCACGTCCGGGTCGAGCAGCTCGTCGAGCCAGCTCGGAGTCAGACCTCCCGGGTTCTGCTCGCGCCACGACCGAGCCGCGCGTCGCCTCGCATCGGCGACCAGCTGCTCCCGCATGGCCCGCCGCGCGCGCCACAGCTCGTCGTCGCCGAGGGCACCGGAACGCCAGTCGGCGGCCGTCGTGTCGTCGGCGCCGAGCCGCTCCTTCGCCAGGGCACTCAGGATCGGATCGGTCCAGGTCGCGGCGTGGACGCCGTTCGTGACCGAGCCGATCGGGACCTCCGCCGTCTCGAAGCCCGGCCACAGGTTCGCGAACATCGAGCGGCTCACCTCGCCGTGCAGCGTCGAGACACCGTTCGAGCGCTGAGCCAGACGCAGACCCATGTAGGCCATGTTGAACACCTGGTCGGAGCCGTCGGGCGACTCCTCGCCCAGCGCGAGGACGTCCTCGACTTGCACGCCCGGGAGCAGCTCGGTCGAGAAGTAGCTCGCGACCAGCCCGCGGTCGAAGCGATCGATCCCGGCCGGCACCGGCGTGTGCGTCGTGAAGACGGTGCTCGCGCGCACCACCTCGAGCGCCTGGTCGAAGTCGAGACCCGCGCCGATGAGCGCCGAGATGCGCTCGAGCCCTTGGAAGCCCGCGTGCCCCTCGTTGGTGTGGAACACCTCCGGGAGCGCGGTCCCCGAGAACTCGGCCCACAGCTGCACCGCTCGTACTCCCCCGATGCCCAGAAGGAGCTCTTGGAGGAGGCGATGCTCGCCTCCTCCGCCGTACAGCCGGTCGGTGACCGAGCGCAACGTGCCCTCGTTCTCGGGGATGTCGGTGTCGAGCAGGAGGAGGGTGACCCGGCCGACCTCCGCCCGCCAGACGCGCGCGTAGAGCGCACGACCCTCGGGGAGCGCGAGGACGATGCGGGCAGGCGAGCCGTCGGCCCGACGCAGCACCCGCAGCGGCAGACCGTCGGGATCGAGCGAGGGATAGGACTCGAGCTGCCAGCCGTCGGCCGACAGCCCCTGCGAGAAGTAGCCGGAACGGTAGAACAGACCGACGCCGATGAGCGGCACTCCGAGATCGGAGGAGGCCTTGAGGTGATCGCCCGCGAGGATGCCCAGGCCGCCAGAGTATTGCGGCAGCGCCGCGGCGATGCCGAACTCGGGCGAGAGGTAGGCGATCGAGCGGGGCGCCGACTCCGGGAGCGACTGGTACCACCGCGGCTCGGAGCGGTAGCGCTCGAGTTCGTCGAGGAGGCGCCACGCGTCGTCGACGAAGCCGCGGTCGCCGGCGAGCTCGGCGAGGCGCTCGGGGCTCACGGCTCCCAAGAGCGCCGTCGGATCCGCTCCGCCACGGTTCCACAGCTCTGGATCGACGCGCTCGAACAGTCTCCTCGTCGGCTCATGCCAGGCCCAGCGCAGGTTGCCGGCCAGCTCGCCCAGCGCCGAGAGCTCGGGAGGAAGCACAGATCGGACGGTGAAGCGGCGGATCGCCTTCACGGCACTCCTCGACTCTCTACAGACGGGGTCTCTCGGCGGGGCGGGCTGCGACGTCGGCGGACGGGGCCAGGCCGGTCGCTTCCACGCCGGAGTGGGCGGGTCCGCACACCCTAGCGGACGTCGGGGACGAGAGATCTGCGGGCGGACGAGCGCTCCTTCCTCCCCGCTCGCAGAGGGCGTCGAGCGAGCTTGCACAGGCCCGCTGACCGACGCAAGCGGCGTGCCAAAGGCACCACCGGTCGCTACTGTCGTGACGTGGCTCAGACACCTTTCGGCAAGGCTTCGCACGGCAAGGACGCACGACGGGCGGCTCGGGGACGGCCCGCGGAGGTGACTCCGACCCCCGCCGCGCCGGTCGCCGAGGCCGCTCAGGACGTCGTTCGACCCGAGGGCAGCGGATACCGGGTGCGCGCCGAGCGCATTCCGATCATCGACCCGCAGCCCCGCCTCGAAGACGACCGCTGGCCCGCGAAGGCGTTCGTCGGCGAGGTCGTACCGTTCGCCGCCACGGCGTTCCGCGAGGGGCACGACCTCATCGGCGTCGACCTCCTTCTCACCTCGCCGTCCGGCACCGAGTCCGAGCACCGGATGTCGCTGCTGGCGATCGGCACCGACCGTTACGGACGGCTCGTCAGGCTCGACGAAGAGGGCGACTGGAGCTATCGCATCCGCTCCTTCGCCGACGACTGGGCGACCTGGCTGCACACCGCCGAGGTCAAGATCCCGGCTGGACTCGACGTCGAGGTGACCTTCGCGATCGGCGCAGGCCTGCTGCGCGCCGGCTCCGACGACACGACACGCTCGGGCGCCGAGCGGGCACTGCTCGCCGACACCGCCTCCCGGGTCGCCGACGCCGCGGTGAGCCGCGAGGAGCGCCTGACTGCCGCCGCCGACTCCGCCGTGCACGGCGCTCTGAGTGCCCGCCCGGTGAGGAGCCTCCACAGCGAGTCGGAGCCGCGCATCGTGCACGTGGAGCGCACCCGAGCGGGCGTTGGCGCCTGGTACGAGTTCTTTCCCCGCTCGGAGGGGGCCGTGCGCCACGAGGACGGCTCGATCACGAGCGGCTCGTTCCGCACCGCGATCGAGCGCGTGCCGGCCGTCGCCGCGATGGGCTTCGACGTCCTCTACCTCCCGCCGATCCACCCGATCGGGCGCGCCTTCCGCAAGGGGCCGAACAACACGCTGAACGCCTCCGAGACGGACCCCGGGTCGCCGTGGGCGATCGGATCGGCCGACGGCGGCCACGACGCGATCCACCCGGACCTCGGCACCCTCGACGACTTCCGCGCCTTCCACCGGGCCGTCACCGACGCTGGCCTCGAGCTCGCGCTCGACTTCGCCCTGCAGGCCTCGCCCGACCACCCGTGGGTCACGAGCCACCCGGAGTGGTTCACGACCCTCCCCGATGGCACCATCGCCTACGCCGAGAACCCTCCGAAGAAGTATCAGGACATCTACCCGATCAACTTCGACAACGACCCGGACGGCATCAGGCGGGAGGCGCTGCGCATCCTGCACCACTGGATCTCGCTCGGCGTCCGCATCTTCCGCGTCGACAACCCGCACACGAAGCCGCTCGACTTCTGGGAGTGGGTCATCCACGAGGTCAACGCTGAGTACCCCGATGTGGTGTTCTTGGCGGAGGCGTTCACTCGCCCCGCGATCATGCGTGCGCTCGGCAAGGTGGGCTTCCAGCAGTCGTACTCCTACTTCACCTGGCGCAACACCAAGGAGGAGCTCTCGGAGTTCTTCACGAGCATCTCGCAGGAGACAGCCGACTACATGCGGCCGAACCTGTTCGTGAACACCCCGGACATCCTCACGGAATATCTGCAGTACGGCGGGCGGGCGGCGTACAAGGTGCGGGCGGCGCTCGCCGCGACCGCGTCTCCGCTCTGGGGCGTCTACGCCGGATACGAGCTCGTCGAGAACGTCGCACGCCCGGGTGCCGAAGAGAACATCGACAACGAGAAGTACGAGTACAAGCTGCGCGACTGGGCGCAAGCCGAGGCCTCCGGGCACTCGTTGGCGCCGTACCTCACGCGCCTCAACGAGATCCGTCGGGCGCACCCCGCCCTCGGGCAGCTGCGCAACCTGCGCGTGCACGGGAGCGACGACGACGCGATCCTCGTCTACTCGAAGCATCTCGAGCGTCCGTTCACCGGCACCGGCGCAGCCGACACCCTCCTCGTCGTCGTCAACACCGACCCGCACTCGGCCCGCGAGACCACCGTGCACCTCGACCTGGCGGCGATCGGCCTCGACGACGACGCGAGGTTCGAGGTCGAAGACCTCATCACCGGCTCCGTCTGGACCTGGGGCCGCGACAACTACGTGCGACTCGACTCCTTCGTCGAGCCCGTGCACATCCTGAGAGTGAAGGCGGACAAGCGATGAGCGGCACTGATCCCGAGGCCACGACTCCCGAGGCCGCGCACCGGGTCGAGGCCCGTGCCGCGACCGTCGCAACGACCGGCACGAGCGCGGCGACCACGACGGCCGCTCCCATCGAGCGTCCGTCGGTGCCCCTCGACGGCTCCGGCGCGACCACGCTGCCCGAGATCCCGGAGTGGGTGCTCCAGCAGCTCGCGAGCGGCAGCAATGCGCTCCCCCACGAGGTCCTCGGCCAGCACCTCGTCTCGGCACCGGGGGTCTCGGACGAGGTCACCGTCGTCCGCGTGCGGCGCCCGCTCGCCGAGAAGGTCGCGATCGTCCTCGGCAACGGCGCGCAGATCGAGCTCAGCCACCTCGGCCACGGCATCTGGCAGGGCTTCCACGTGCTCGGACCGCAGTCCTACACCGTCGAGGCCCGCTACGGCGACGGCGGACAGTGGTCGGCGGAGGACCCGTACCGCTTCTCGAAGACCGTGGGCGACTTCGACCTCTACCTCATCGGCGAGGGCCGTCACGAGCGGCTCTGGGAGGCGCTCGGCGCGCGGCATCGCGAGCACGAGGGCGTCTGGGGCGCGTCCTTCGCCGTGTGGGCTCCGCACGCGCAAGCGGTGCGCGTGGTCGGCGACTTCAACGACTGGAACGGCGAGGGACACGCGCTGCGCAACCTCGGCGTGAACGGCGTCTGGGAGATCTTCGTGCCCGGCATCGAGCCCGGGGCGAGCTACAAGTTCGATCTCCTCTCGCGCGGAGGCGAGTGGGTGCGCAAGGCCGACCCGATGGCGCGAGCGACGGAGGTCCCCCCGGCCACCGCCTCCCGCGTGCCGGTCTCGCACCACCAGTGGGGCGACTCCGAGTGGATGCGCGAACGCGCCGCGAGCGACCCGCACGGGCAACCGCTCAGCGTCTACGAGATGCACCTCGGCTCGTGGCGCCCGGGCCTCGGCTACCGCGACCTCGCCGATCCGCTGATCGAGTACGTCACCGCGCTCGGCTTCACCCATGTCGAGTTCATGCCGCTCGCCGAGCACCCCTTCGGAGGCTCGTGGGGCTACCAGGTGACCGGCTACTACGCCGCCTCCAGCCGCTTCGGCACGGCCGATGACCTCAAATACCTGATCGACCGCCTCCACCAGGCCGGCATCGGGGTGATCGTCGACTGGGTTCCCGGGCACTTCCCCAAGGACGACTTCGCGCTCGCCCGCTTCGACGGAGAGCCGCTCTACGAGCATCCCGACTGGCGTCGCGGAGAGCAGATGGACTGGGGCACCTACGTCTTCGACTTCGGCCACACGCAGGTGCGCAACTTCCTCGTCGCGAACGCGCTGTTCTGGCTCGAGGAGTTCCACGTGGACGCCCTGCGCGTGGACGCGGTCGCCTCGATGCTCTACCTCGACTACTCCCGCAAGGAGGGCGAGTGGCTGCCGAACCAGCACGGCGGGCGTGAGCATCTCGAGGCCATCAGCTTCTTGCAGGAGGTGAATGCCACCGCCTACAAGCTGCATCCCGGCATCATGATGATCGCCGAGGAGTCGACGAGCTGGCCCGGCGTCACGCAGCCCACGAGTTCCGGCGGCCTCGGCTTCGGGCTCAAGTGGAACATGGGCTGGATGCACGACTCGCTGAGCTACATCGCGAACGACCCGCTGTGGCGCCATTACCACCTCGGCGAGCTCACCTTCTCGTTCGTCTACGCGTTCAGCGAGAACTTCATCCTGCCGATCAGCCACGATGAGGTCGTGCACGGCAAGGGCTCGCTGATCCAGAAGATGCCAGGCGACCACTGGCAGCAGCTCGCGAACGTCCGCGCCTATCTCGCCTTCATGTGGGCGCATCCCGGCAAGCAGCTGCTGTTCATGGGGCAGGAGTTCGGGCAGTACTCCGAGTGGAGTGAGGAGCGCGGGCTCGACTGGTGGATCCTCGACCAGCCCAGCCACCGCGGGCTCTGGAACCTCGTCGGCCAGCTCAACCGCGTCTACCGCGACACGGCCTCGCTCTGGGAGCTCGACAACGACCAGGCGGGCTTCGAGTGGATCGACGGCGGTGCGGCGACCTCGAACGTCGTCTCGTTCCTGCGCAAGGACCGGGAGGGCCGACCGATCGCGATCGTCGCCAACTTCTCGGGTGCGCCGGTGCACGGCTACCGGGTAGGCCTGCCGCACGCGGGGCGCTGGGAGGAGCTCGTCAACACGGACGCCGAGATCTACGGTGGCAGCGGGGTCGGCAACCTCGGTGCCGTCGAGGCGCGCGAGGAGCCGTGGGCCGGTCGCCCCGCCTCCGCCGAGCTCGTCCTGCCCCCGCTCGGCGTCCTCTACCTCCGCCCCGCCTGAGCGGCCGTCCGACGCGCGCGACGCGGCGTCAGTAGAGCAGGCCCGTCAAGCGGGCCCGAGCCTTCGTGACTCGGGGATCGGTCGTGCCGACGATCTCGAAGAGTTCGAGGAGGCGCGCCCGCACGGCCGCCTTGCCGTCGGCGTCGAGCCGAGGGAACAGCGACAGCAGCCGGTCGAACGCGTCCTCGACGTGGCCCCCCGAGACGTCGAGGTCGGCGACGGCGAGCTGCGCGTCGAGGTCGGACGGCTTCGCCGCGGCGGTCGAGCGGATGTCGTCGAGCGTCCGCCCCTGGAGGCGCTGGAGCAGCTTCACCTGCGCGAGCCCGGCGACCGCCAGATCGTCGCGCGGATTCTGGGCGATGGCCGTCTCGTACTCGGTGATCGCGCTCGCGTAGTCGCCGCGATCGATCGCGTCGTACGCCTCCTGGTGATGCGGAGGCAGCGGGGCCGGCTCTGGTTCCCCCTGATCGGGCTCGCCCGCCACCGGGACCGTGCCGGTGACTCCGTTCTGCGCCGCGAGCTGCAGCACCTGCTCGAGGAGGTCGCGGAGGGCCTCCTCCGCGAGGAGCCCGCTGAACAGCGGGACCGGCCGGCCGCCGATGATGGCCGCGACCGTGGGGACCGACTGCACCTGAAACGCCTGCGCGAGTTGAGGACTCGACTCGACGTCGACTCCCACGAGCACGAACGCCCCGGCGTACGAGACGACGACCTTCTCGAGCAGCGCCGTCATGCTCGTGCTCTGCTCGGCCCAGGAGCCGCGCAGGTCGACGATCACGGGCACCCGCGACGAGAGCTGCACGATCTGGTCGAACTCTGCGTCGCCCGCGGTCAGCAGGAGCGGGTTGGCGCCGGGCGCGCCGGGCGCCGCGTCACCGGCGGGGGCAGCGGGCGGAGGCGTCCGCCGGTTCACGAGCGAGGACAGGTCGACGGCGCCGCGAAGGTTTCCGGGCAGGGGCGGGACGTTGCTCACGGCAGCTGCACCACCGAGACGAGTCCCTGGCTCCATCCAAGCATGACGATCTTCTCCTCCGATCCGACAGGCGGTACATAGAACAGCAACTGATAACCGTAGGTGGTCGCGATCCCCGTGGTCGACTTATCGATGCCGAGCAGCGTCTGCGAGGCGCCCGAGGTCGAGACGGTGGACCCTTCGGCGGTGGGCTTCACGGTCGACGTCTCCGCGATGCTCGCGGCGACGAGGGCGCCCGAGTTGTTCGTGGCCAGGGCGATCGTGGGCGACGCGCCGGCCGCGTTCGTGAAGTCGAGGGAGGCGGTGCCGGGCAGCGCCTGCCGGTCGGCGTTCTTCTTCTCGAGGCCCACCTGGCCGCGCAACGTGTCTCCGTCGGCCGAGAACGCGCCCGCGTACTGGCTCGCATCCCCATTGGCGAGGATGTCGGCGTAGGCGGAGCCCACCGTCTGCGGGGCGAGCTTCATGAGCTTGGAGTCCGGGGCGACGATCGACGTGCCCACGGTGACCGGCGCGACGTCGGGGATCCGGGCGTTGGCCTCGAGGGAGATCGCGTAGTCGACCAGGTAGTCGACGCGGGGGCTCGCCTGGGTCAGCATGAGCGCGATCGGCGGCTGGGTCGAGTCGGCCTGGTTCTGCACCACGGCAGTCACACGCCGCGGCCACGACGTGGTGTCCTGCGGCAAGACGAGGCTCACGGGCGAGGCGGGGATCGTCTGGGGCGCGTCGACCGTGCCTCCCTTCGCCGCGATCTGGTAGTTGGTCGTCCGCTCGGTCAGCGCCTCGCCCTGGAAGCGCTGCGCCAGGGCGGAGGCGTCGCGGGTCGAGTCGGCGTTCGCGGCGACCTGCGAGACGGAGGCGACGATCGCCTCCGCCTGCTGGGTCGTCACCACGGGCGTCGGGTCGGCGGCGACCGGCTGGCCACCGGGCGTCGCCGTCGCGGACGCTGTGGGCGCCTCGGTCGCGTCGGCGGAGAAGTCGGGCCAGTAGTCGGAGCTGCAGCCCGCGAGGAGCACGGTCGAGCCGAGCACGATCGGCAGCACGAGCGCCGCACGACGACGGCGAGGCACGACCGCGATCGACGCTCGGATTCCCGCGCGGACCCGCGGGCGACCCGCTCCGCGCGGAATCCGGCCCTGCGGGCCCTTGCGCCGCGGGCCATGTTGCCGGCGCAGGTGCACGAACGCCCAGATGTAGAGCGCGAGGCCCACGAGGAGGAAGAGGGCGCCTCCGAGCAGCAGCGGGCCAGCGAGGGGCGTCGAGGTGTCGACCGGCCAGCTGACGGTCACGTCGCGTGCGGCCGGCTTGCTGCCGTCGCTCGCGACGATGACCGAGACGTCGGAGGGGACATCGAGGGAGACCGTCAGCGAGCCCGTGCCTTCGAACTGCTCGAGCCACAGATCGGAGCCTCGCGGGTTGACGACGGCAGCGTTTGCCGTCGCGACATCGGAGGCGAGTTCGATGCTCTTCGCCGTCTCCTCCTCGGCGGTGAGGGCAGCGGTCCGGGAGTCGAAGCCGATCGCGTCGTAGGAGGAGCCGGCCACCCAGCCGGTCACGTCCGAGGTGCGCGCGTACGCGAGCACGAGATCGCCGTCGCCCCGCACGGTGATCGTCTGCAGTCCGGGGTTCGCGTCCAGCGCGCTGCCGTCGATCACGGCATACGGCGCGGAGCCGAGGGACGTCGTCGCCGTGAGCGACTCGGGAGGCGCCCAGATCGTGCGCTGACCGATGCCGAGCACGATCATCGCTGCGGCGATGACGGTGGCGATGATGGCGAGAACGAACCGCACGAAAGTACTCCTCCTGCGTTGCCGGATCGGGGTGGCGGCCTCAGCCGGCTCGGGGACACAACCGGACCGGGGCGCGACGGCAACAGACAAAGACAGTCCACGATAGCCGATCACCTCCGAGGACGCCGGGAGATCGCCCGGGAGAGGCCGCCCCGAGGCGCGCCGCTCGGGTGTCGGCCCGGCCCTGGCGGCACCCGCTGGCTACACTTCCGGGAGTGCCGCGAGCCCTCCGCGGACCTGCTCTGAAGGAGACGACGTGGCAAGCGACGAGGCCGAATTCACCCAGGTGTTCCGCGGATACGACCGAGACGAGGTCGACAAGGCAGTGCAGGGACTGCGCCGCGAGCTGATTCAGGCGAACACGCAGGCGGCCGAAAGCGGCCGAGAGGTGAAGCGGCTCGCCTCCCGCATCGAGGGGCTCGAGAAAGAGTTGCAGCAGGTCGGCGCTCCGACGTACGCGGGTCTCGGCGCGAAGCTCGAGCACACCCTCCGCGTCGCGGAGGAACAGTCGGAGCGCATCATCGCGCAGGCCGAGAACGACGCCTCGGCGCTGCGGCGTTCCACGCGCGACGACTCCGACCGGATCGTGCAGGAGGCGCGGGACGAAGCCGACCGCCTCATCACGGAGGCGCGCCGTCGAGCCGACCGCACCCGTCTCGAGTCCGAGGCGCAGGCCGCCGCGACTCTCGGCAAAGCGGCCGACGACCGCGACGTGATGACCCAGGATGCTGTGCGCGAGGCAGCGGCGATCCGCGGCACCGTGGCGACGGAGGCGGCCGAGACGCGCGCGAGCGCCAAGCGCGAGGCCGCCGCGGTCCGATCCGAGGCGGAGCGCGAGGCCGCCGAGATGCGTGCCGTCGCCGCCCGCGAGATCGAGGTGGCCCGCGCCGAGGCCGCACGTCTCGCCCAGGCCAACGAGCTCGTGCGGGCCGAGGTCGCCTCCGAGGTCGACCGCTTGCGGGCGGCCGTCGCCGCCGAGGTGGCCGAGGCACGCTCCTCCGTCGAGGCCGAGCTGCTCTCGACGCGCGCCGCGCTCGATGCCGAGGTCGCTACCGCTCGCGCCGAGGGTGCCCGCGAGATCGCCGACCAGCGCACGCGCCTGGCGCAGGAACGGGCGGAGGCGGTCGCCCTCCTCGACGCCGAGCTCGCGGGCCTGCGCGCCGCCTCTGCCGACGAGGCCGCCGCCCTGGCCCGGGAGGTCGAGCAGGCTCGCATCGACCTCGTGGTCGAGCTCGCCGCTCGGCGCGAGGAAGCCGACCGCGAGGATCTCCTCCGCCACCAGGAGGCGGTCGCCCAGACCCAGCGTTACCTCGACGAGTCGAACCTCCAGCTCGCCGACGCCATCCGTCGCGCCAACGACAAGCGGCTCGAGGCGGATGCCCTCCGCAGCGACGCGATCGACGACACCACGCGCCTCCGCCGCGAGAGCCAGGACGAGGCCGACCGGCTCGTCGACCAGGCACGCGAACAGGCGCGCGAGATCGTCGCGGACGCCGAGCGGCGCACTCGCCAGTTAGTAACGACGGCGGAGGAGCGGCTCGACGAGATCCGCACCGAGCGCGACGCGATCGCGGGCTACGTCTCGGGCCTGCGCGGGCTGATCGGTCACATCGGCGACCTCGCGGAGGACACGGACGGCCGTGATTCCGCGAACCAGCAGGACTCCGAGGACGTCGACGGGCAAGAGGGCGGCCGCTAACCGCCCGGGCGGGCTCAGTCGAGCTCGCCCTCCCACTCGCTGGGCAGCGGGAACGACTCGGGGGCCACCACTCGCACGATCTCGTCGAGCACGCGCCGGGTCTGGCTCTCGCCAACCCAGAGGTGCTTTCCGCCCTCGACGGCGACGAGCTCGAGCTGCGGCACCGAGGCGAAGCGCTCGGCCGCCTCCTCGGGGCGCAGGTAGTCGTCGAACTCGGGGATGAGCGCGACGAGCGGCCGTCCGTCGGCCGCCCAGGCCGCGACGTCCTCGGCCGAGGCGCGGTGCAGGGGCGGCGAGAGCAGGATCGCGCCCTCGATCGGGTGCTCCCGCCCCCACTTCACCGCGAGCTCGGTGCCGAACGACCAGCCGACGAGCCACGGATGCGGGAGCCCTCGCTCGGCGACGAAGCGCATGGCGGCGGCCACGTCCGCCCGCTCCGCTACGCCGTCGCCGAAGGCACCGTCGCTGGTCCCGCGTGGCGAACTCGTCCCACGGGTGTTGAAGCGCAGCACGGCCAGACCGGCGAGAGCCGGCAGTCGAGCCGCCGCCTTGCGCAACACGTGCGAGTCCATGAAGCCGCCGTGTGTGGGCAACGGGTGCAGGGTCACCAGCGTCGCCGTCGGCTCTCGGTCGAGCGGCAGGGCGAGCTCGCCCACGAGGACCAGGCCGTCGGACGTGCGCAGCTCAACGTCCTCGCGGCGGGCGGGGAGGGTGATGCCTCCGCGGATCTCGTGGGTCATCGTGCTCCTCGGATTCTCCAGCAGTGGGTGTGCCAGTGGCGGCGGCCGGCCAGGTCGGCGGCGTCGCCGAGTGCACCGTCGGCCCGCCAGGTGACGAGGTGCGCCTGGCCGATGTCGATCGTGAGACCACAGCCCGGGCAGAGGTAGTCCTTGACCGCGCGGGCGGAGGAGACGGGCTGCACGTTCCACTCCCGGCCGGCGTGCAGCTCAGTGCGGCGCCAGCCGGCGAGCATCTGCGAGAGATCGCGAGGCCCCTCGTCGTCCTCGCGGCGACTCCCCCGGGGTCGATTGCTGCGCGGCATTGCTCCAGTCTACGAGCGCCCCGAGCCGTCCGGCCCGGCGAGGGACGGTCGTGCGCGCATCAGTGTGTGCTGTCGTCGAGGTCGAGCCGGGCTTCCTCCGCGTCGAGCATCGATTGCGCGCGGCGCAGGATGCGCGAGGAGTAGACGCCGCGGCCCCGCGCCTCCAACAGCGCCTCCCGCTCCGAGAGCAGCACGGCACGACGCAGCTGCAGGTATTGCGCATGCGGTCCGAGCGGAGCATCCGGCTCGCGCTCGACCTGCTCCCACGCGACTTGAGAGCGGGTCAGGGTGTCGCGGCGCACGCGCTCGAGCACCCGCGGCTCGGCACGGCCCCCCGGAAGGCCCGCCTCCGCCTCCGCGAGCGACTGGATGCCGGTCGAGGCGACCTCGTCGAGCAGGGTCGCGAGCTCGCGCCGGTCGGCATCGCCGTCGCTGCCCTGGATGCCGGTCAGACGGATGAGCCCCGGCAGAGTCGCACCCTGGAGCAGGAGGGTGGCGACGGCGACCGTGAAGGCGATGAGGATCAGCTGTCCGCGGTAGGGAGTCTCCTCCGGCAGCGACTGCGCGGCCGCCAGCGTCACCACGCCGCGCATGCCCGACCACGAGAGGATCACGCCTCCGCGCCAGCCGAAAGCCTCGTTCGTCGTCGCGGCCAGGTCGGTCTCGCGCCGCTGATACAGCCGCTCGGCGCGCTGGTGACGGCGGACGAAGCGCTCGTCGCTGCTCGCGCTGTTGCGGAGCCGCATCAGCCCGACGGCGAGCCGCCGGTTGATCCGCTCCGCCCGTCGACCGGAGCCGCGCAACCACAGCAGGAGCGGCCAGACGAACAGGGTCCGGAGGACGATGAGAATCACCACGACGATCAGGCCCACCAGCACCGCCGCCCCTGTGCCGAACTCCCCCGGGGCCACCTCGCCGACGATGGCCTTGATCTCGGCACCCATCACCAGGAACACGCCGTTCTCGAGCAGGAACTGCACGGTCCGCCAGTTCACCCGCTCGCTGATACGCGACTGCGAGCTGAGGAACCGGGCGCTGTTATGCCCGGTGTAGATCCCCGTGACGACCACCGCGAGCACTCCGGAGGCGCCGAGCTCCTCGGCCGGAATGTAGGCGAGGAAAGGGACGACGAACGAGACGGCCGTGTCGAGCACGGGATCGCGGAGGGTCGACCGCACGAAGACCGTGAGCATTCCGATCGCCAGACCGACCGCGATCGCCATCACGACCGAGTAGGTGAACAGCACTCCGACCTCGCCGACGTCAAGTGCGTCGGTGGTGACGGAGGCGCCCACCACCGCTGCCGCGGCCGTCGCGGCCCGCAGCAGCACGAGCGCCGACGCGTCGTTGACGAGGCTCTCGCCCTCGAGCACTGTCACGAGTCGCGGAGGCAGTCCGAGTCTCTTTCCGATCGAGGTCGCCGCCACCGCGTCCGTCGGGCTCACCACCGCGCCCAGGGCGATCGCCGCGGGGAGGCTCAGCTCGGGGAACACCAGCCAGAGGAAGCCGCCGACGACGAGCGCCGTGACCACCACGAGGAGCACCGAGAGCCCGAAGATCGAGCGCAGATTGCGACGGAAATCAGTCAGCGGCACCTGGATGGCGGCCGAGTAGAGCAGCGGCGGCAGCACGCCCGCCAGGATCAGCTCGGGCTCGACCTCGATGTCGGGCACACCGGGCAGATAGGAGGCGACGATCCCCACCACCACGAGGATGAGCGGTGCCGCGATCCCCAGCTTGCTCGAGAACCGCGCGACGGTGACGACGGTGATGATCCCGACGACCCCGAGCAGCGCGTAATCCACTGGACCAGGCTAGCGACGATGGTCCTCCCTACCCGGCGACGCTCGGGCGGGAGGCGCGGATCAGCCCGTCGGGACGCCTTGGGGACGCAGGGACGTCAGTACCAGCCGTTGGCCTCGGAATGCGCCCAGGCGCCGCACGGCGAGCCGTAGCGGCCGGTGATGTAGCCGAGACCCCACGTGATCTGGGTGCTCGCGCTCGACGCCCAGTCGCCGCCCGCCGTGGCCATCTTGGATCCGGGAAGGGCCTGGGGGATGCCGTAGGCGCCGCTCGAGGTGTTCTCGGCGTAGACGTTCCAGCCCGATTCGCGGTTCCACAGGAGGACGAGGCAGTCGTACTCGCTGTCGGCCCAGCCACGCTGCACGATCATGTCGTACGCGATCGCCTTCGCCGAGCCGGGATCGGGGGCCGCGGCTCGCGCGACGGGCGCCGCCGCGGACGAGGACTTGTCGCCACCGCTCTGCGTCGGGGTGGGAGTAGGAGTCGGGGTCGGGGTCGGCGTGGGCTTCGCTTCGGCTCCGAAGGAGTCGCGCTGGACCGTGCGCTCGACGGTGTCGGCGACGACGAGTCGTTGCGCCGAGTCGCCGTTAAAGCGAACGGGCGCCTGGTAGTACGGCGAGGCCACCGCCCCGCTGGACGGATCGACGACGTTCACCATAACGAAGGCGATCGATGCCGCGAAGGCCAGCACGGTGAGCGGGACTCGAGCCCATGAGCGCCGGACCGGGGTCTGACGAGGGACCGCCGGACGCTCGGCGGAGTACCGGACGACGGGCGGCTGGGCAACGGGGAACTCGGAATGCTTAGCCACGATCACGAAAGCATAACGGACGATGGCCTGATCGGCCAGCAGATCGGAGGCGTGGCGCCTCTCAGCGCACCGCGAGCATGACGTCGATCACCGTGTCGAGCACGAGATCGACCTGCGACTCGGAGTAGCCGCCCCGCTGCGGCGCGAACGAGACCGTGCGCACGTCATCGACGGTCAGCACCGACCCGTCACGGAAATAGCCCGAGATCCGGTCGGCGAAGGCATCGACCTGCCGGATGTTGTAGCCGGTGGTGAGCAGTCCCGCGCGAGTGAAGCGCTCACGCGCCGGACGCGCGAGGCGGTTGACCAGCTCCTGAGCGGTCGCGCGCGCGTCGGCGAGCCACGCCGCCTCGCCGCGCGCAGCGATGGCGTACTGCCGCTCGCGTAGCGCGAAGGCATCCTCGAGTCGTTCGAGCGCCGCGTCGACATGCGGAGCCGAGTAGCCGCCCTTGCGCAAAGAGAACGCCGTGTGGCGCAGATCCGCCGCGCGCAGATCGGCGGGGCCCCCCGAGAGCTGCGCGTACGCCTCACGAGCCGAGGCGAGGAACGAGTCGACCTCGCCGATGTCGTAGCCAGGGCGGGAGTCGCGCGCGCGGGGAAAGGGAGCGTTCATCCCGTCATTCTGCCAAGAGCTGCGGGCGCTGCCGACCACGACCCGGCCGAGCGAGCACTCCGAAGGAGAGCCAGCTCAGTGGGCGAAGACGAAGTAGAGCACGTAGGCGGCCGCCGCCGAGGGGAGGATCGAGTCGAGACGGTCGAGCACTCCCCCGTGACCGGGCAGCCACGAACTCATGTCCTTGATACCGATGTCGCGCTTGATCAGCGATTCCGCGAGGTCGCCGAGCGTCGCCGTGAGGAGGATCACGGCTCCGAACACCGCGCCGACCCACCACGGCTGCCCGAGGAGCAGCACGGCGAGGAGGATGCCCGCCACGATGCCAGCGGCGCCGGCCCCCGCGAAACCCTCCCAGGTCTTCTTCGGGCTGATCCGCGGTGCCATCGGGTGACGGCCCCAGGTCAGGCCGCTCGCGTAGGCACCCGTGTCGACCACGATGACGAGCACGAGGAACGAGAGCGTCCAGAGCTGACCGCCCGGCTCGGCGACGAGGCGAATCGCGAAGGCACCGAGGAACGTGACGTAGCTCTGCACGAAGGCCCCGAGTTCGAGATCGAGCACCAGGTCTCGACGGCTCGACGTCGTCTGCCGGAAGAGCTGCTCGCCGAGCCGCCAGAGACCCACCAGCGCCGATCCGCCGAGAACGGCGAACCACGCGCCGGCGATGCCTCCGTAGTATGCGGCGGGGACCGCGACGACCGCGACGACACCCGTGGGGATCCGCGGGATGTCACGCCCTGCGTGACGGAGTGCATTCGAGAGCTCGAGGGCCGCGAAGAGGACCAGGACGCCGGCGAGCACCATGAACAGCTCTTTGACGACGAGGAGGCTGACGACCATCGCGCCGCCGCCCACGAGACCGATGGCCGTCGCCGAGACCAGATTGCGACCGGAACGGGCCGTCAGACGCTCGTTCGTCGCTTCGAGCTGCGCCCGCGTCGCCTCGAGCTGGCGCTCGACATCGGCGCGCCCCTGCTGCGCTCTCGCGCGCAGCGTCTCCCGCGTGACCATCCGCAATCCCCGGGCACCCGGGACGTGCGGAAGCGGTCTCTTCTCGCCGTCGTCGGGGCCAGCGGGGATCTCGGGCACGCTCTACACCTCGGTGAGTTCGTGTTCCTTGCGCTTGAGCGCCTCGTCGATCGCGTCGACGTGGTGCTTCGTCAGCGACTCCAGCTCCTTCTCGCCGCGAGCGACCTCGTCGTCGCCGAGCTCACCCTTCAACGCGTCGAGGTCGTCCTTCGCCTTCCGGCGAATGTTGCGGACAGCCACCTTCGCGTCCTCGGCCTTCGTGCGGACGATCTTCACGAACTCCTTGCGACGCTCGGCGGTGAGCTCGGGCAGGGTGACGCGGATGAGCGTGCCGTCGTTCGTGGGGTTGGCGCCGAGGTTGGGCATATCGCGGATCGCCTGCTCGATGTCGCGCAGCGAGCTCTTGTCGTAGGGCGTGACGAGGAGCGTGCGCGCCTCCTGGTTCTGCAGGGACGCGAGCTGGCTGAGCGGCGTCGGCGTGCCGTAGTAGCTCACCAGCACCTTCTGGAACATGGCGGGATTCGCGCGTCCGGTGCGGACCGTCGAGAAGTCTTCCTTGGCGACCTCGACGGCCTTGCCCATCTTGGTCTTCGCGTCGGCAAGTACATCCGAGATCACAGGGGGCTCCTTAAGAGACGTGGAGTGGTCAGTCTAGTTCGAGACGAGGGTGCCGAGATCGGCGCCCCGGATGGCCGCCGCGACGTTGCCGGCGGGCTCCATCCCGAACACCTGCATCGGCATGCCGTTGTCCATGCAGAGGCTGAAAGCGGTGGAGTCGACGACCTTGAGGCCACGCTGCAGCGCCTCCTGATAGGTGAGCGCGTCGAGCTTCTTGGCCTCGGGATGGGTGCGCGGGTCGGCGTCGTAGACACCGTCGACGCCGTTCTTGGCCACGAGCACGACATCGGCGTGCGTTTCGAGGGCGCGCTGCGCGGCGACCGTGTCGGTCGAGAAGAAGGGCAGGCCGGCGCCCGCGCCGAAGATGACGACGCGACCCTTCTCCATGTGGCGGATGGCGCGGCGGGGGATGTACGGCTCGGCGACCTGCGTCATCGCGATCGCCGACTGGACACGCGTCTCGGCTCCGGCCTGCTCGAGGAAGTCCTGCAGGGCGAGAGCGTTCATCACCGTGCCCAGCATGCCCATGTAGTCGGCTCGGCCCCGATCCATTCCGCGCTGCGAGAGCTCGGCGCCGCGGAAGAAGTTGCCCCCGCCGACGACGACAGAGATCTCGACCTCGGTCGCGGCATCGGCGATCTCGCGCGCGAGGGCGCTAATCACGTCGGGATTCACGCCGAGAGTCCCGGCCCCGAATGCCTCCCCCGACAGTTTCAGAAGCACCCTTCGGCGCTTGCCCGTCGTCATCGCATCCGTCTCCGTCATCGACGTTTCCTCCCGTAGACCCGTACAAACTTATCCCGCGCGGAGCATGCCCCGCGACCACGCGCGGCGTCCCGGACCGGGAGCCGAGACAGAGCGAAGGGAGCCCGGGTCGATGGAACGACCCGGACTCCCTTCGCGTGCTGTCAGGCGCCGACCTTGAAGCGGGCGAAGCCCGACACGGTCAGTCCGGCGTCGGCGAGAACCTTGCTGACGGACAACTTGTTGTCCTTCGCGTAGTCCTGGTCGAGCAGCGCGACCTGCTTGAAGTAGGCGTTGACGCGACCCTCGATGATCTTCGGCAGCGCGGCCTCCGGCTTGCCCTCGCCACGCGAGATCTCCTCGACGATGCGACGCTCGTTGTCGACCTCCGACTGCGGCACGTCCTCGCGCGAGAGGTAGGAGGGGTTCGCGAACGAGATGTGCTGCGCGACCGAGCGAGCCGTTTCCGCGTCCTCGCCTGCATAGCCGACGACCACGCCGACCTGCGGGGGCAGGTCCTTATTGGTCTTGTGCAGGTAGATGGCGAAGTGCTCGCCCGAGACGGAGGCGACGCGGCGCAGCTCGACCTTCTCGCCGAGGATCGCGGCCTCGTCGTTGATGAGGTCGGCGACGGTCTTGCCGTTGGCGGACGCGGCGAGCGCGTCCTCGACGGTGGTGGCGCCGGCGGCGACGACCGCGGCGAGCACGGCGTCGGCCAGAGCGATGAACTTGGTGCCCTTGGCGACGAAGTCGGTCTCGCACGCGAGCTCGATCATCGTGGCGACGCCACCGTTCTCGGCGGCGGCGACGAGGCCCTCGCTCGTGGAGCGGTCGGCGCGCTTCGCGTTGCCCTTGGCACCCTTGAGGCGGAGGATCTCGACCGCCTTGTCCAGGTCGCCGTCCGCTTCGACGAGCGCGTTCTTCGTGTCGACCATGCCGGTACCGAGCTGCTCACGCAGCGTCTTGACGTCAGCGAGGCTGAAATTTGCCATGGTTCTTCGAACTCCTCTTGGTTCTGAGACTCTGCGGTGCCGATCTCCGGGCCAGGAGGGATCCCAGTACACCGAGATGTCGGCTGTTGTGACTCGTGGTGAACGTGCACCGACCGAGCGGGGGCCGGACGTCCGCTGCTGCGGCGCATCCGACCCCCGTCACGGAACGGGGTATCAGACGGTGGCGGTCTCGTCGTTCGAGGCCTCGGCAGCCGGAACCTCGTCAGCGGTCTCGGCCTCGACGACGGCCTCATCGGCGGTCTCGGCCTCGGCGTCGGCGACCTTCTCGGTCTCCGCGCCGGCCTGCTCGTCCGACTCCTGGACGTCGGTGGCGGGGGTGCTCGTCGCGAGCAGCTCCTGCTCCCACTCAGCCAGCGGCTCGACGGCGGAGACGTTGCCCTCGGCCTCGGGCTTCTGGTGACGCTGGATGAGGCCCTCGGCCGCCGCGTCGGCGACGATGCGGGTGAGCAGGCTCACCGAGCGGATCGCGTCGTCGTTGCCCGGGATCGGGTACTGCACCTCGTCCGGGTCGCAGTTGGTGTCGAGGATGCCGATGACCGGGATGCCCAGCTTCTTCGCCTCGTCGATCGCGAGGTGCTCCTTCTTGGTGTCGACGACCCAGAGAGCCGACGGCGTCTTCGAGAGGTTGCGGATTCCACCGAGCGACTTGTGCAGCTTGTCGAGCTCGCGCTTCTTGATGAGGAGCTCCTTCTTCGTGAAGCCGCTCTTCGAGGTGTCGTCGAAGTCGAGCTCCTCGAGCTCCTTCATGCGCGCGAGGCGCTTGGAGACCGTCTGGAAGTTGGTCAGGAGGCCACCGAGCCAGCGCTGGTTGACGTAGGGCTGACCCACGCGGGTCGCCTGCTCCGAGATCGCGTTCTGCGCCTGCTTCTTCGTGCCGACGAAGAGGATCGTGCCGCCGTGGGCGACCGTCTCCTTGACGAAGTCGTAGGTCTTGTCGATGTAGGCCAGCGACTGCTGGAGGTCGATGATGTAGCTGCCGGAGCGCTCGGTCAGGATGAAGCGCTTCATCTTCGGGTTCCAGCGACGGGTCTGGTGCCCGAAGTGGACGCCGCTGTCGAGCAGCTGGCGCATGGTGACGACTGCCATGAGTCGTTCTCCTTCTCTCGGGGTCCGAGCGCACGACGGCGCCGAACTCCCGTTCGGTTGTCTGCGACGGCCGGTCGGCACGTCGCCCTGGCGCCCGGCTCGCTCCCACCTCGACCGCAGGAGCGGAGGAGGACCGTGGGGAGTGGAGGCCGAATGGGCGCGCGTAGTCACCCCGACGAGCGAGGTGCTCCGAGAATGCTAGCACCACGACGGCCGCCCTCCCCGCTCGTGCGGGAGGGCGGCCGTCGTGGTGCTGTCGTGTCGCCTACTTGCGCGCGGACTTCATCACGGTGCGGATGTGGAGCGTGTCCATCTCTTCGAGCGAGCGCCCCTTGGTCTCGGGCACGAACATGAAGACGAAGACGAACGAGATCGCCGCGAACGCCGCATACAGGCCGTACGCGAGGGTGAGGGAGACGTCCTGAGAGAGGATCGGGAACGTCACGGTGATGAGGAAGTTCGCGATCCACTGGGCGGACGCCGCGAGGCCGAGCGCCGCGGCGCGGATTCGGTTGGGGAAGATCTCGCCGAGCAGTACCCAGACCAGCGGCCCCCACGTCGCTCCGAAGAAGACGACGAAGGCGTTGGCAGAGACCAGCGCGATCGGCCCCCACGCACCCGGCAGCGACACCTGCTCGCCGCTGATCGTCGACTGGCTGAACGCGATGGCCATCAGCGCGAGCGTGATCGCCATACCGGCCGAGCCGACGAGCAGCAGCGGCTTCCGGCCGACCTTGTCGACGAGGAAGATCGCCACGAAGGTCACGACGACGTTGACGATCGAGGTGAAGACCGAGATCGCGAAGGAGTTGGACTCGTCGAAACCGACGGCGCTCCACAGCGACGTGGAGTAGTAGAAGATCACGTTGATGCCGACGAACTGCTGGAACACCGAGAGCAGAATGCCCACCCAGACCACCGGGAGCAGGCCGAGCGCCGGACCACGCAGACTCGAGCGCTTCGCGTTCTCGGCGTCCTCGTCGATCCTCTTCTGGATATCGGCGAGGGCCTCGTCGACCTCGTCGCGCGGGGTGACCGTCGCGAGCACCTTGCGGGCGTCGGCGGACCGGCCGCGCGTGGCGAGGTAGCGGGGCGACTCCGGCAGCGTGAGCGCGAGGAGGCCGTAGACGACCGCGGGCACGGCGCACGCGATGAACATCCACCGCCAGGCGGCGACGCCGAACCAGTACGGCTCGGAGGCGCCGTTCGCGCCGTTCGCAATGAGGGTGTCCGAGAGGAGGGCGGCGAAGATGCCGAGCGTGATCGCGAGCTGCTGCAGCGACGCGAGCGCGCCGCGGATCGCCTTCGGCGCGATCTCCGAGATGTAGGTCGGCGCGATGACCGAGGCGATGCCGATGCCGAGGCCGCCGACGACGCGCCACAGCACGAGGTCCCAGACCGCGAAGGCTGCTCCTGCGCCGATGGAGGAGATGAAGAAGAGACCGGCGCCCAGCAACATCACCTTGATGCGTCCCCACCGGTCGGCCAAGCGTCCTGCGACGTAGGCGCCGACGGCGCAGCCGAGCAGGGCGGAGGCGACGGCGAAGCCGATCAGCGCTGCCGACAGCTCGAACTCGCCCTGCACCGCCTCGACGGCGCCGTTCACCACCGAGGAGTCGAATCCGAAGAGGAAGCCGCCGACGGCCGCCGCGATGGCGAGGAAGATCACCTTCGCCCGTAGATTCGCCGCCGAGGGATTCGGGGTGGTGTCAGATCGTCCGCTGGTCATGGTCGTCTCCGATTCTCGCCGCCGGTGGGCGCGAGGATGCCGCGCCCGCTCCGGATCACAGGCACGTTACTCCGCCCTGCGAATGCGCCGGGACGGCTTGCGCTCGAGCGCGACAGCTGAAGCCCCCTCCACACGAGGTGATCCTGCTGTTTTCTCCCCCGATCAACACGCGGCCCGACCAGGACCGCATCGGGTACGGGAGGGTGACCGCATGCCACTGCTCTCCCTTCTCCGCCCGGGCGTATTCGCCCTGCTCGTCCCGTTCCTGCTCGGCGTGGCGGTTCCCGTCGCTCCGGCCGAGGCCCCTCCACGAAAGACGTCCGCGTCTGCGCCGTGGGTGTCCCCCGTCTCCGGATTCACGGTGCTCGCGCCCTGGGCGGCCCCCGCCCATCGCTATGCGGCGGGGCACCGCGGCATCGATCTCGCCTCGTCACCCGGCCTCAGCGTGGTGGCGCCCGCCCCGGGCACAGTGTCGTTCGCGGGAAGGGTCGCCGGTCGGGGGGTCGTCTCCCTCAGGCATCCCGACGGCCTGGTGTCGAGCCTGGAGCCGGTCGACGCGACGGTGACGGAGGGTCAGCTTGTCGTCGCCGGCGAGATCCTCGGCGTCGTGGGCTCCGGAGGCCACTGTGACGGACGATGCGTGCATCTCGGGGTGCGCGAACACGGCGACTACATCTCGCCTCTACGCTTCTTCGGAGGCATCCCGCGGGCCGTGCTGCTTCCCCTGGGCGCGGTCGCGTCACGCGCGCGGATGAGCGAGCCGATAGGCCTCCCGGATCCGCTCGGTCGAGACGTGCGTGTAGATCTGCGTGGTTCCCAGGCTGGCGTGTCCCAGCAGCTCCTGCACGGCCCGCAGATCGGCTCCTCCGTCGAGGAGGTGGGTCGCCGCCGTGTGGCGGAAGGTGTGCGGACCGGAGGGTCCGGAGCCCTCGCCCGCGCCGAGCAGCCGGGCCACGACTCCGTAGACCGTGCGCGGGGTGAGCCGACCGCCGCGCCGGCCGAGCAGGAGGGACCGGGCGCTGTCGGCCGTCGCGAGGGCGGGGCGGGCCTTCTCGAGGTAGGCGACGAGCGCCTCCTTCGCGGGCACGCCGAAAGGGACGACCCGTTGCTTCGACCCCTTTCCGGTGACGAGCACGGTGAGGCGGCTGAGATCGAGGTCGCCGAGGTCGACCGCGACGAGTTCGGAGACTCGGATGCCTGAGGCGTACAGCAGCTCGACGATGGCGAGGTCGCGCAGCGCCACGGGGTCGTCCTCCGCCCCGCGCGCCGCGACGACGTCGATGACCTGCTCCGTCTGGGGCCTCGTCAGCACACGAGGGAGGGTCCGCCCGGTCTTCGGCGTCTTGAGCCGGGCCGCGACGTCGGTCGCCAAGCGCTCGGTCCGATGCGCCCACGACGAGAACGATCGGACGGCGGCCGTGCGTCGCGCCAGGGTCGATCGTGCGATACCCGACTCCGACTCCTGCCACAGCCAGTCGCGCAAGAGCTCCAGATCGAGGTCGGAGGTCAACCGGCTCTCGCGGGCCTCGGCGAACGCGACGAGCCGCATCAGGTCGCCCCGGTAGCCCTTGGCCGTCGCGGACGCGAGGGAACGCTCGTCGAGCACATAGCAGAGGAACCCCTCGACCGAGGAGGCGAGCGTCTCCTCGGTCATGATCCGTCCGGCATCCGTGACCAGAGGTCGATGCGTCCCTGCTCGTCGAGCGCTTCGAGCTGTTCGATCAGCTCGGTGCCGAAGCGCGTGGCGATCGGTGCGGTCGAGGAGGGGACGAGAGCCGTCGCGACGGTCTCGGGATGGACATGGACGAGCGAGAAGCTCTGCGCCCCATCGATGCCCGCGAGCTCACGCTCCGGAGCGCCCAAGTCCATCGTGTAGCTGGTCGCACCGGCAACGAACACGGGGACGCCCCCGAAGGTGGCGGATGTGGGGTAGTGGAGGTGACCACCGAGGATCGCGCGTACGTCGGTGCCGCGGACCGCCTCCTCGAGGAAGTCCATGCCCCGCAGCTCGAGCACCGTCATGGCACCGAGCGGCGTCGGGAGTGGCGGGTGGTGCAGAGCGAGCACGGTGCCGAGAGGTGCCGGTCGCTCGAGCTCCGCGCGGAGGCGGCCCACCTGCTCCTCTCCGAGCTCGCCGTGGTGGAAGCCCGGTACCGCGCTGTCGAGCGCGACGAGGCGGAGTCCGCCGAGATCGACCACCTGGTAGACCGGCGCGTCGGACCCGCCGTCCTCGTCGAGGAGGACTCTGCGGAACGCCCGGCGTTCGTCGTGGTTGCCCATGACCCAGACGATCGGGCAGTCGAAGCGCTCGGCGACCGGATCGAGCGCTCTCCGCACCCTTCGATAGGCGTCTTCCTCGCCACGGTCGGCGATGTCGCCTGTCACGAGGATCGCGTCGACTCGGCCGCCCCGATGCAGGAGCCGCTCAAGCGCCTGCCGAAGCCGCGCGACCGTGTCGACGCTGCCGTAGAGCGGCGCGCCTCCCGCCAGGAGGTGCGTGTCGCTCACGTGAGCGATGACTCGCTCGGCCGGCCGGAACCTGCCGAGCTGGGGTCGAGCCGACCCTCCGGCCGCCATCGTGTCGTCCATGCCGCTCCCCTCGTGGGCTTGTTCCCAGAGTAGGCCGGACGACCGACACCGTCTGCTGACCGAGCGCGCTGCGAGCGAGCAGCGCACTCGGTCAAAGCCTCTCAGGTGATGGCAAGCGCAGCGATTGGCGACACTGTGGTCGCCCTGCGGGCCGGGATCACGGCCGAGACCCCGGTGATCACGACGGCGGCCAGCAGAACCTCCAGCAGGAGGGAGACGGGGATCACCGGCGGCACGAGACCGTGGCGCGCCCCCGGCAGGGAGCCGAACACGGCCTCCGCGCCGCACCAGCCGTAGCCGATGCCCAGAACGACTCCGACGAGCGCGGCGGCGAGGATCATCTGCGCCGCCTCGAGCAGCACCATCCACCGCACCTGGGCGCCCGTGAAACCGAGGGTGCGGAGGAGGCCGAGCTCCCGTCGGCGCTGCAGCACGCTTTGAGAGAGCGTGTTGACCATTCCGACCGCCGCGATGACGATCGAGAAGGAGACCAGGACGCTGAGGATCGCCATGCTGAAGGTGATGAACCCCTTCAGTTGTTCGAAGACTTCGGGGCGCTCGATTCCCGCCTCACCGACCATCGAGTCGAACATCGCCGCGAGGACGGCGAAGGTGGTCACGAGGGTCGTCCCGATCATCAGGCCGATCACGGATCGTGCGCTTCGAGCGGGGTTTCGGATCGCGTTCGCGGCGGCGAGACGAGCGACCGCTCCCCTCCCGAAGACCCGGCCGACGAGGGCGGTCAGCGGAGGCAGCAGGACAGGTGCCACGAGGATCAGACCGGTGAAGGAGACCATCCCGCCCAGGACACCCGGGAGCACGCCCTCGGGGGTCTTGTGACCCAGCACGACCCCGACGGCCAGCAGCGCAGCTCCGAGGAGGAGGAGAAGGATCGCCACGCTGGTACGACCGCGCCGGCGGCGGAGGTCGTCGTAGCGCGGTTCGGCCACGGAGCCAGTCGCCTGCGAGGGCGCCACGTTCAACACACCTCGGGAACCCGCCCAGGAGGCGACCACGGTCGAGAGGAGGACAGCGACGAACGGCAGGAGCAAGCCGGGCGAGGCCAGGGGGTAGTCGGCCGGTTCGATGAGGTGCGCCTGAACGGCGAGCTGGGCTCCCGCCGCAACCAACGCCGAGCCTGCGAGGAGGCCGAGGGCGGCTCCGACGATCCCCTGCGTGAAGCCCGTCCGCACGACGTCTTTCCGCAGGGACGATCCGGAGGCACCCAGCAGGCGCAACAGCGCGATCTCGGCGGTGCGCCCCGCAATCACCGTCGAGACGGTGTTCGCCGTGACGACACCGCCGACGTAGACCGCAATGGCGAAGAACGCGACGCCCGTGAACTGGAGCATTCCGGCGACGAGGGAGACGACGGGGTTCGTCGAGACCTCGACGGCGAGCTGCAGGACCGCCGTGACCTGCACGAGGACGGCGCCGAACATCGATGAGAGCGCGGCGACGGTGACGACGGCGCCGCCACCCTGGCGCGAGCCCGTCCGCACGCCGCTCATGCGACGTCCTCCATCGCGAGCATGGTGCGCGAGATCTGCTCGGAGCTCATGCCGCGGCGGTCGTCGACGAGTGCTCCGTCGCGGAGGAACAAGATTCGATCCGCGTAGGCCGCGGCGATGGGATCGTGGGTGACCATGGCGATCGACTGTCCGTACTCGCGGGTGGAGGCCCGGAGGAGTGTGAGCACCTCTCGACCGGTTCGGGAGTCGAGGTTGCCGGTGGGTTCGTCGGCGAAGATCAGCTCCGGGCGGGACGCGAGGGCGCGAGCGATGGCGACGCGCTGCTGCTGGCCGCCGGAGAGCTCGTAGGGCCGGTGCGTGAGGCGCTCGCGCAGGCCGAGCGAGTCGATGAGTCCGTCGATCCACTTCGCCTCCTCGGCGCTGATCTTGCGGCCGTCGAGCTCGAAGGGAAGGCGGATGTTGCCGCGCACATCCAGCGTCGGCACGAGGTTGAAGGCTTGGAACACGAAGCCGACCCTGCGGCGGCGCAGCACGGTCAGCTGAGCGTCGTCCATCGCGCTGATCTCGAGGTCGCCGAGGAACGCTCGGCCGGATGACACGGTGTCGAGCCCGGCGAGCACATGCATCAACGTCGATTTGCCGGAGCCGCTCGGACCCATGATCGCCGTGAATTCGCCGCGCTGGATCGACAGAGATACGTCATCGAGGGCGACGACGGCAGGCGTGCTGCCGTAGAGCTTGCGCACGTTCTCGACGCGCGCCACAACGGAAGAGGTTTTGTTCTGCATGTCCTCGACGCTACGAAGTCGGATCCGTCGCGCCCATCGCACGAAGGGGGTCCTCGGCTCATCCCCGCGGAGGACCCTGGGCGGGCCTGCATGCGGTCTGGTGGGGTCGAGGCGAGGATGGCCGCGCCTCGGCCTCTGCTCATGGCGGGCCTGCTGCCTTGGTCCAGGTGCCGTCGGCGTGGCGACTGACCGCTCCCTCGCCGAGGAGGCCGCCGAGGACGGCGAGGGCGTCGCGGACGGACAGCCCCGTCTGACGGGCGAGACCCTCGGTGTCATGCGCCGTCCGTCCGCGGAGCGCGTCGAGGACACGAGTCGCCGAGCCGCTCCCCTCGGAGGGAACAGCAGTGGGTACCTCGATGCCGGCGAGTTCGAGGACGTCTGCCACCGACGTCACGCAACTCGCCGCGTATTCACGGAAGAGGCGATGGCAGCCCGCGGACGACGCACTCGTCACGGGACCGGGGACGGCCCCGAGCGGGCGACCGAGGGCGGCCGCGTGCCCGGCGGTGTTCAGCGAGCCTGAGCGCGCGCCCGCCTCGACCACGACCGTCGCCCCGGTCGACGCCGCAATGAGACGGTTGCGCTGAAGGAACCGCCAGCGGGTGGGGGTGGTGCCCGGCGGCACCTCCGCTGCGACGGCGCAGCCGGGGGTGGCGATGAGACGCTGCAGCAGCTCGGAGTGAGCGGTCGGATACAGGCGGTCGGCTCCCCCGGCGAGGAAGGCGATCGTACGGCCGCCGGTACCGAGCGCGGCGCGGTGGGCGACGGCGTCGATGCCGAAAGCTCCTCCCGAGACCACCGAGAGGCCGCGGCCGGCGATGCCGGCAGAGAGCTCGGCGGCCACGTGTTCGCCATAGCCGGTCGCGGCACGTGCGCCGACGAGCGCGAGAAGGCGCGGCACGGCGAACGCGGTCGGATCGCCGCGGACCCACAGGAGCAGCGGCGCGTGCGAACCGAGATCGTCCAGGGACTCCAGCCAGCCCTCGGAGCCGGGCACGAGGAGTCGGACGTCGATCCGCTCGGCGATCTCTAGACGACGCAGCAGGAGCGGACGATCGAGGCGCGGACGCCAGCGTTCGAGTCCCGCAGCGAGGGCCGAGACCTCGGCGTCCGAGGGCGCAGGCTCAGCCGGATCAGCCGGCTCAGCCGGAGAGGCTTCCCCCGGTCGCAGAGCGGAGATCTCGGCGGCCGAGGCCGTCGACACGACCCGGGCGAACGCCTCCGCGGCACCGAGTCGCTCGATCAGGACCGCGGCGACCGAGTCCCCCGGTTCGGTGAGCGAGCTCCACGCGGCACGAGCGGCAGCCGCGACGGGATCGCCGGGCACCGTCATCAGACGATGGACAGCGCCTAGCTCGGCCTGGTCGAACAGGCGGGCGACGGGGATCATGACGCTCCTCCCCGCAAGACGAGTGCGCGTCCGAGATGGTCGGCGGTCGGCCGCTCAGCACCGTCGAGGTCGGCCAAGGTCCACCCGAGACGCAGTACGCGGTCGTAGCCGCGCATCGTCACCAGTCCTCGCTCGAGGGCACGATCAAGCGAGCGCGATTCGGACGGCGTCGGCCGGGTGTCGGGCGACCGCAGCCAGGTTCCGGCGACCTCGGAGTTCGTGGTCCACGGAGTCGCCGACAGCCGAGCCGCTGCTCGAGCGCGAGCCGCGGTCACCCTCGCTCGGGCCTGGGCGCTGGTCAGGCCTGGAGTATCACGGCGGGCGGCGAGCTGTGCTGCTCCGATCCGGCGTACCGTCAGGCGGATGTCGACCCGGTCGAGGAGCGGGCCACTGAGCCTCGCGAGGTAGCGACGGCGCAGGACCGGAGCGCACGTACACGTCTCGCCGGGAATGCCGAAGCGACCGCACGGGCACGGGTTGGCCGCGAGCACGAGCTGGACGCGCGCGGGGAACTCGGCGACCGCGTTCGCCCGATGGATGCGGATCACTCCGGATTCGAGCGGCTGACGCAGAGCGTCGAGTGCCACAGAGGAGAATTCTGGTGCCTCGTCGAGGAACAACACTCCGCGGGTGGCGCGCGCGACGGCACCGGGGCGGATGCGCCCGCTGCCGCCTCCCACGATCGCCGCAGGCGACGCCGAGTGATGCGGGCTCTCGAACGGCGGGCGCCGCACGAGAGCGCCACCGGTGGGCTCGCCCACGAGCGAGCGCATGCAGGTGGCCTCGAACGCGGCCTCGTCGTCGAGGTCGGGGAGGATCCCGGGCAGACGGGAGGCGAGCATCGTCTTGCCCGCGCCAGGCGGCCCCAGGAGGAAGACGTGGTGGCCGCCGGCCGCAGCGATGATCATCGCCTCCGCCGCCTCCTCGTTGCCCACCACGTCCGAGAAGTCGAGGTGGGGTGCCTGCGGGGAGCTGATGCTCGGCGCGGGAGGACGCTCGGACAGCACGGGCACCTCCCACTCGGCGCCGTGCCAGACGGCCGCGGCGGCGAGGCAGGACACCGCGATCACCTCCACGCCCTCGACGAGTTCGGCCTCGAGACGGTCCTCGGCGGGGACCATGACCCGACGACGCCCCTCCCGTGCGGCGGCGAGCACCGCCGGCAGCACGCCCGGCACCGAGCGGAGGCGACCGTCGAGTCCCAACTCGCCGACGTGCACGATCGACGCGACCGACTCCGCGTCGACCTCGCCGAGCGCAGCCAATGCGGCCATCCCGATCGCGAGATCGAAGGCGGAGCCGTGCTTCGGCATCGCGGCCGGCGACAGGTTCACCGTGATCTTGTATTCGGCGACGGCGCTTCCGGAGTTGATCGCGGCCGAGCGCACCCGCTCCTTCGCTTGCGAGAGCGCCGCGTCGGGGAGTCCGATGATCACCATGCCGGGCGTGCCGTCGGCGGAGTGCGCCTCGACTCCCACCACTGCTCCGGCGAAGCCGACGAGGCCCACGGCGGAGGTCCGTCCGAGACCCATCACGCCACCGCCCGATGGTGGCGGAGTTGCTCGGTGACGCCTCCCGGCGCGACGATGCCCACCGCGTCGATTCGGAGGTGCCGCGACCGTTCGCCGTGCTCGCGCGCCCAGGCGTAGGCGAGCCGCCGCAGCCGCTGCGCCTTGGCCCGCGTGATCGCCTCGACCGGCAGCCCGAAGCGCGTCGACGAGCGCGTCTTGACCTCGACCACGACGAGCGCGGCTCCCTCGCGGGCGACGATGTCGAGCTCGCCCTCGCGGACCCGCCAGTTGCGGTCGAGGATCTCGAATCCGTGCGCTCTCAGGTGCGCCGCCGCGATCTCCTCGCCACGTCGTCCCAGTTCGTCCTTGTCCATGAGACCTCCCGCAGGAAGGCTCCCGCGGCGGCGTGCCGCGTCGAGGCCGCGTCACGGAATCTGTGGACTACTCCGCGAGTCCGGAGCTGTGGAGGACGAAGGCCCGCTCGTCGAGAGTCGAGGTCCGTCGCTGCTGTAGCGACGCGCGCAACCTCTCGACTCAGCGCGCTACTCGTCGAGCGCGAGTTCCTTGGGCAGCTCGAACTCCTTGCGGGAGAGCTCCTCGACATTGACGTCCTTGAACGTGAGCACCCGGACCGACTTCACGAAGCGGTCGGAGCGGTAGACATCCCACACCCACACGTCGCGCATCGTCAGCTCGAAGTAGAAGTCGTGCTCGGTGTCTCGACGCACGAGATCGACCTCGTTGGCGAGGTAGAAGCGACGCTCGGTCTCGACGACGTACGAGAACTGCGAGACGACATCTCGGTACTCCCGGTACAGTGCCAGCTCGACCTCGCGGTCGTAGTCCTCGAATTCGTCGTCATCCATCGTCCGCCAATCCTACGCCGACGCGGGGGTCGCGGGCGCCGGAGGCGGCTCCACGTCGGGGGCGAGCGCTCGCGACAGCCACGTCACCCGGTGCAGCGGAGACGGCCCGACACGGTCGATCCCCGCCCAGTGTGCAGCGCTCCCGTAACCCTTGTTCCTGTCCCACGCATAGTCGGCGAAATCGTCGTGGTGCCGCACCATCTGGCCGTCCCGTCCCACCTTCGCCAGTACGGAGGCGGCCGAGACAGAGGCGCAGTCACGGTCGGCTTTCGTCCGGGTCACGATGGTCAGCTCTGCGGCCCACGAGCCCAGCGCCGGAGTGAGCCAGTCGTGCGAGCCGTCGAGGAGGACGACGGCGGTGGCGAGGTCGACGCCTTGATCGACCAGCCGTTCGATCCCCCGCGCGGCCGCTCGACCCAGCCCCGCGACGATACCGGTGTCGTCGATCTCGTCGGCCGACGACTCCCCGATCGCCCAGCCTGACACCCACTTCACGACGCCCGGCAGCAGGGCCTCCCGGCGGGCGGGGGCGAGCATCTTGGAGTCGCGGAGTCCCTCCGGGAAGCGCCCGCAGCGAGAGCGGATCGCCACCACGCCCACGGAGACCGGCCCCGCGATCGCACCGCGCCCGACCTCATCGCACCCGATGACGCTCTCGTACCCCTGGCGGAACAGGCGACGCTCGAAGGTCAGCGTCGGATCGGCGACGACCATCGGGGCACGTCCGTTCTCTCGAGGGGATGAGGGAGGCGCCTGCGTCGGGCGACGCCGCGCGTTCCCTTCGGCGTGGCGAAAGGTCGCCGGAAACAGGTCGAACCCCGGTCCATCAGGCGTGGACCGGGGTTCGGGAGTCGCTGGCGAGCCGATCAGGCGTCGCGCTTCTCCTTGATCTTGGCCTTCTTGCCGCGCAGGTTGCGGAGGTAGTAGAGCTTCGCGCGACGCACGTCACCGCGGGTGACGAGCTCGATGTGGTCGATGACCGGGGAGTGCACGGGGAAGGTGCGCTCGACGCCGACCTGGAAGCTCACCTTGCGGACCGTGAAGGTCTCGCGGACGCCCTCGCCGGAGCGACCGATGACGACGCCCTGGAAGACCTGGATGCGCGAGCGGGTGCCCTCGACGATGTTGACGTGAACCTTGACGGTGTCGCCCGCGCGGAAGTCGGGGACGTCGCTGCGGAGGGACGCCGCATCGACGGAATCGAGGATGTGCATGCTGTATCGCTCTCCGTGCCCGCCACAGGTCGAACACCGTTTGGTTGATGGAAGTCGGTTGGTGCGCCCGCGTCATCGCGGCTCCCCTGCGGCAGAGCCTGCGCGAGGCACAAGCGCTCATTCTGCCATGCGGCAGCGACCGCCGTCAAAGCGGGCCCGGGAGGAGCGCCACAGCCTCCCGCGGGGTCCTCGCGTCAGAGGACGATCGTCTGCCCGTCCTGCGGACGCTCCGGGTCGAAGCCGTCGCCCGCCACTCGATGCGGCGTGCCCTCGGCGCGCACGGCCGACGCCTCCGCGAAGGCGAGCAGGGTCGCCCGCGCGTCGCCGAAGAAACGCCAGACCGAGTGCCAGAAGGCGACCAGCCCGAGCACCACCGACAGCAGACCAATCGCCCACGCGCCCGGCGGGAAGAAACCGAAGACCACGAGGGAGGCGTGCCACGCGCCGAGCGCTGCCACGTCACCCCACGCGGGCGTGCGCGTCGGCCGCACGGTCACCCGGAATGCGACGATGCTCGCCACGACCACGAGGCAGACCGCCAGAATGGGAAGGGCGATCACGAGACCCAGCACGGTCCAGCCGCTTGATCCTCCGAAGAGGCCGTAGCCGAGGAGGATCCACAGGGGCAGCACGATCGCCGCAGGATACTGCCAAGAACCGAATGCCCGTCGCGTGCGCATGCACCGACCGTACCCACCACCGCTGAGCACGGCCTCAGCGGACCCCGAGAGGATCAGGATGATCGAGCTACGCACCCCCGCCGAGATCGAGGAGATGCGTCCCGCCGGCCGCTTCGTCGGCGAGGTCCTGACGGCCACCTCCGCCGCGGCCTCCGTCGGAGTCAACCTGCTCGAGCTCGACCGCCTCGCCCACGACATGATTCGAGCGGCCGGCGCCGAGTCGTGCTACATCGACTACCACCCCTCGTTCGGTGCGAGCCCGTTCGGCAAGGTGATCTGCACCTCCGTCAACGACGCGGTGCTGCACGGCCTGCCCTTCGACTACAGCCTGCGCGACGGCGACCTGCTGACCCTCGATTTCGCCGCCTCCATCGGCGGGTGGGTGGCCGATTCGGCGATCAGCGTCGTGGTCGGCACCCCGCGGCCCGACGACGTCGCCCTCATCGACACGACCACGCGAGCCCTGGAGGCGGGTATCGCCGCAGCACAGCCCGGCGGACGGATCGGCGACATCTCCGCGGCCATCGCGGCGGTCGCACGGGCCGACGGGCTCAGCATCAACACCGACTTCGGCGGCCACGGCGTCGGCCGCACGATGCACGGCGACCCACACATCGCGAACGACGGGCGAGCGGGCCGCGGCTACCCGCTGCGCCCCGGACTTGTCATCGCCATCGAGCCGTGGTTCTTGCAGAGCACCGACAAGATCTACACGGACAAGGACGGGTGGACGCTCCGCAGCCGCGACGGCTCGCGCGGAGCCCACATGGAGCACACCGTCGCGATCACCGAGACCGGCAACATCGTCCTCTCGGCGCGCGCCTGAGCAGACGGCTCACCCCCTGCCGTCGGCGTGCCCCGGTCGCTGCACCGCCTGACCTCGAATCACATGAATCAAGCTGGACTCCACTCGCTATCATTCAGATAGTATCCGGGATTCGGCAATGATATCGGGGGAGCTGAGCGCATACCCAACTCCCCCGATGTATATTTCTTTCCCGTCATTCTCTGGCGCTTATATCCTGCGTACGCGTGACGTGCCGAGGTGACAACGGATAAAATATGAAATAGATCTCCGAGATCGAAGAGTTAAGTTTTTCGCTCCTCAGACACCGAAGATAGCGCCCGCTGACATAGCCAGCGGGCCACTTCAGGGGCAGGTGGGCTCTACGGCATAGGTGTAAACATTCTGGCTGGCCGTGCCTCTATTAGCCTGATTGAAGTACCAGTAAGCGGAATCTGTGCCAGAGAGCACCTTGGTGTCCCACTGGTGCACGTCTCCGTTCGGAGCCAAGAAGATACGATCCCCGATCGCAGTCGAGTTCGAAGACACCGTATAAGTGGTGACCGTCCCGTCGTTGTCCCGACGATATCCTGTCGTACCCTTCACATATGTGACGATGCTGTATCCGGACGTACCACCAGCGAAGCGGTTGTATGTCCAGTAAGCACTGCTCGCGCCGGTCGCGACAACCGTGTTTCCGTGGTAGATATCACCGTTCGGAGCAAGGAAAGAGCTGTCGCCGATCGCCTTCGAGCCCGAAGGGACACTGGCATACGAACTCATATTACCGTCGCCGTCACGCCGGAAGGCAGAAGGCTTGCTGGTTCCCGAGACGACAGCGGAGGCGGACAGTGTCGTCGAGCTTGCGCTGAAGGCAGAGTCGCCGCCCTTCGCGGGAACCGTGATGTCCGGCAGGGTGATGAGCCCGTTCGAGTCGGTCGTGCCCGAGTAGGTGGTGGAGCCATCAGCGAAGGTGTAGCCGTCGGGGACGGCGAACAGGAGGCTCGGCGCAACCGCTCACGAGGTTCGTGTTGACGTAGCGGTCAGTTCGCCTTCGCGCGAGGCGTCCGCTCGCGACAGCGATCTGGAGAAGATCAAGCGGGCGCTATCGACCGACGTGGCGTCCGAGAACGGGGAACCGGATGCTACGCGGTATCGGGGAGGCGGATTCAGTCGACCACCGGGTCGCCCTGCAAGGAGAACCCGCCATCCGGTGGATGGCAGACCTCGGGTACGAGGTCACGAGCGATTCCCCACGGATGCGGGCGGGAGGCGACGTCATCCGAGGTGGCAGCTTCGCCGTCGCACGGCTGTGGCACGACGCCGCCTCCGTCACCCGTCGACCAGCGGGAGGGACCGCCGTCAGCCTGGTGGTCGAGGGCACGATCCGCGTGACCTGCGGAACCACGTCGATCGAGGTGGGGAAGGGCGAGGGCTTCGTCGACACCCTCGACAGCCCGACCGGGGTCGAGGTGGAGAACTCGGTCGGCTCGATCGAGCTGCGGGTAAACGCCTCCTTCGCTCAGCGTTACGGCGTCTCGCCGACGGAGGGAGTGCAGTGGCTGGGGCCGGACCTCGACTCGCTGCCCAAGCTCCTCACCCTCGCGAATGCGACGCTTGCCTCGCGGGGGGGGGCGCACCGTGACCTGGGCTTTCACCCGTGCCTCCCTCGAGAACCTGGTCGCGCCGGTCCTGATCGAGACGAACGAGCCGACGGCCGACTCGATCGCGGACCGCGCGCTCGCCGAGATCCGCCTCTCGTGCCGGGATCCGTCGTTCGACGTCGCCGCCCTCGCCGCCAGCCAGCGGATGACGACGCGATGGCTGCAGGCGGCATTCGCCGAACGGGGACTCACTCCCCGTCAGGCGATCCGCCTGGAGCGGACCCGCATCGCCCTCCAGCTCGTCGAGACCCATCGACCTCTCGCCATCGATGACGTCGCCCGACGAGCCGGCTTTCCCTCTTCACGGGCGCTGCGGGACGCCTTCAGGGCGCTCGGCGGGCCGGGGTCAGAAACCGACACAGCGCCTCGTCGATGACAAGGTCGTTCCAGGAACGCGGACCGGAGTCAGGCCCTCACCCCACGGGTCACGCCACGCCCTCCGCGGACGTCACCGCTCAGGCAGCAACTCGGGACGGACGCGGCGGGTGCGCTCGACGCTCTGCTCGTGGCGCCACGCGGCGATGGCTCCGTGATTGCCGCTCAGCAGCACGGGAGGCACGTCGAGGCCGCGCCACGACGCGGGCTTGGTATAGCTCGGGTACTCGAGCAGCCCGTCGGAATGGCTCTCCTCGACGAGGCTCGCCGGGTTGCCGACCACCCCGGGCACGAGGCGGCCGACGGCCTCGATCATCGCCATCGCCGCGACCTCTCCCCCGTTGAGCACGTAGTCGCCGAGGCTGATCATCCGCACCCGGGAACGTTGGGCGGCGTGGTCGATCACGCGCTGGTCGATGCCCTCGTAACGACCGCAGCCGAAGACGAGCGACGACTCCTCGGCGAGCTCGCGGGCGGTCGCCTGGGTGAACAGCTCGCCCGCGGGCGACGGGAAGACCACCACCGGGTCCTCGGCGCGCGCGAGGATCGCGTCGAGCGCCTCGCCCCACGGCTCGGGACGCATGACCATGCCGGCGCCGCCTCCGTAGGGCGTGTCGTCGACAGTGCGATGCCGGTCGTGGGTGAAGTCGCGCAGATCGTGCACGCCCAGCTCGATCACTCCGCTCCGGCGCGCGCGCCCGAGCAGGCTGATGTCGAGCACTCCGAAGAACTCGGGGAAGATCGTGACGATGTCGATCTTCACGACCGCGGCTCCTCCTCGGAGGCGGGAGTCGCAGCGGGATCCGCATCGGCGGGGCCGGGCGCCGCGTCGGCCTCGGCGGGCGTGCTGAGCGACGGGTCGGCGAGGTCGATGCCCGACAGGTCGATGGCGGCAGGCTCCTCCTCGGGCGCCTCCTCGAACAGGCCGATCGGAGGCGTCACCGTGACGACTCCCGCGACCGGGTCGATGGAGGGGACGATCGCCTTCACGAACGGCACCATCACCTCGCCCGCGGGCGTGGCGACGATGAGCAGGTCTTGCGCGGGGAAGTGGTCGACGCGGCGCACGGTGCCGACCTCGATACCGTCGCGGACGACCTTCATGCCGACCAGCTGGTAGTCGTACCAGGAGTCGTCCTCGCCGGGCTGGGTCTGCACCTCCTCGTCGATCCAGAGGATCGCCTTGAGGAGGGTCTCGGCCGCGCTACGGTCGGCGACGCCCTTGAAGAACGCGACCGGATGGCTGTTGTACCAGCGCAGCTCGACGAGCTCGAGCGTCTTCCCGTGCCACTCGGAGGTGCGGGGCACCTGCAACGTGAACGTGGAGCCGGGGGTGAAGCGCCTGTCGGGCTCGTCGGTGTAGAGCTCGAGCTTGATCGCGCCCTTGAGCCCGTGGGCCTTGGTGAGCCGGGCGACGCGGAGTTGCGTCGTGCCCGTGTCGGAGAGCGACACCTCTACTTGTCGGTGTCGACGACGTCGACCCGGACGCGGCGACCGTCGGCGAGGGCGGCGACCAGGGTGCGGACGGCCTTGGCGGTGCGACCGGAGCGTCCGATCACGCGACCGAGGTCCTCGGGGTGCACACGCACCTCGAGGACCTCGCCGCGCGGGGAGCTCGTCGCCACGACACGGACCTCGTCGGGGTTCTCAACGATCCCCTTGACGAGGTGTTCGACGGCGGGAGCGAGCATGGACTAGGCCTCGGGGGAGGTCTCGTCGGCGGCGGCCTCGGGCTCGGCGGCCTTGGCCGGAGCCTCGGTCTTCGGCTTGAGGACGGGCTTCTTCTTGGCGTCGATGACGAACGGAGCCTTGGGCTCCTTCACCTGGACGGTGCTGACGGCGTCGGCATCGCCCTGGAAGCGGCCCCAGTCACCGGTCAGCTTGAGGATCGCGGCAACCTGCTCGGTCGGCTGCGCGCCGACTCCGAGCCAGTACTGCGCGCGCTCCGAGTCGACCTGGATGAAGGAGGGCTGCTCGGTGGGGTGGTACTTGCCGATCTCCTCGATCACGCGACCATCGCGCTTGGTGCGCGAGTCGGCGACGACGATGCGGTAGTAGGGCGCGCGGATCTTGCCGAGGCGCTTGAGACGAATCTTGACAGCCACAATTCTCCTGTGTGGTCGTTGACCGAGTTCGGTCGAGGATGGATGAACATCGCCGTGAGCGTGGGGGCACACTCGGCGGAAGCTCGAGGGGGTTTCGTCGGCGGTGAGTAGAGGGTCGACCGCCTCGGACCCGACGGATCATTCTGCCAGAAAAAAGGCTGGTCTGCGGGCCGACTCCGCAGCGAGTCGTGCGCGCCTCCGCCCGCGAGCCCGGCCGTACACCTCACACCCGGCCGCTGCCTGCCCGCCGACTCCCTGAACGCCACTCCTGTGCCCCTCGGCCACCACCCCGGCAGCGAGTGGGAGGATTTGATATCGAGCGTCCCGATTCGGGGGACGCCGGACCCGACGGGGACGATGTCATGCAGATCAGCTTCGCCGCTTCCGAGCGGTCGACCCTCGGGATCGAGTGGGAGGTCGCCATCGTCGATCGGCAGACCGGTGACCTCGCCAACGTCGCCGATGTCGTCCTCGACGCGCTGCGCAACGACGACGGCACCCCGCATCCGCACATCACCGGAGAGCTTCTGCGCAACACCGTCGAACTCGTCTCGAGCGTGCACCACACCGTCGGCGACGCGGTGATCGACCTCCGAGACCAGCTGCGCCAGGTGCGCGAGATCACCGATCCGATGGGCCTGGACCTCGTGTGCGCGGGCACGCATCCGTTCGCTCAGTGGTACGACCAGACCATCACCGACAAGGAGCGTTACCACCGCCTCATCGACCGCACCCAATGGTGGGGACGCAACATGATGATCTGGGGCATCCACGTGCACGTCGGAATCGAGGACCGCGAGAAGGTGCTGCCGATCCTCAACTCCCTGCTCGACTACTACCCGCACCTCCAGGCGCTCTCGGCCTCGAGTCCGTTCTGGGGCGGAGTCGACACGGGTTACGCCTCCAACCGCGCGCTGATGTTCCAGCAGCTTCCGACCGCGGGGCTGCCGCCGCAGTTCGGCGCGTGGGCGAACTACGAGGAGTACGTCGACGACATGATGCGCACGGGAGTCATCGACGACCACACGGAAGTGCGCTGGGACATCCGCCCCTCCCCGCAGTGGGGGACGCTCGAGATGCGCGCATGCGACGGCCTCTCTTCGGCCGAGGAGATCGGAGCGGTGGCGGCGCTCATCCAGTGCCTCGTCGAGTACCTCTCCTCGCGGCTCGACGCCGGCGAGGACCTCCCGACCATGCAGCCCTGGTACGTGCGCGAGAACAAGTGGCGTGCGGCACGCTACGGACTGGACGCCGAGATCATCCTCGACGCCGCCGGCAACGAACGCCTCGTCACCGACGACCTCCGCGACCTGATGGTGACGCTCGCGCCGGTCGCCGAGCGTCTCGGCTGCAGCGCCCAGCTGGCCGACGTCGAGCTGATCCTCGTGGGCGGGGCCAGCTACCAGCGCCAGCTGCGCACCGCTGCGGCACACGACGGCGACCTCACGGCCGTCGTCCGGGCGCTCGCGGGAGAGCTGCGCGACGGGCTGAGGGACCCACGATGAGGGCGCGCAGACTTTACACCGCGCCGGCAGCGCTCGCGGTGGGCGCGCTCGCGCTCGCGGGGTGCGCCTCGCTCTCGGTCACGCAGCAGGTGCCGGGGCCCGCGGGCGAGCCGGCCACGGACTCCGCGACCGCGACTCCCCCAGACACTTGGATCAACGTGGCTGCGCTTCCCGCCGGCTCACGCGTCGCCGTCGTCGGCGACAGCATCGTGCGAGGCCTGAACGTCGAGCCGGAGCAAGCCTGGCCCGCTCTCGTCGGCAACGACTTCGGCTGGGACGTCACCAACCTCGGTTGCGACGGCGGCGGGTTCGTCGAGCCGGGCGACTGCGACGCGGCGATCGGCGACCGTGCCGCAGAGATCGCCGACACGCATCCCGACGCCATCGTGCTGATCGCCAGCAGCAACGATCTCGGCTGGCCGTCGGACACCGTCGACGAGGCGATCGCCCCGGCGGTCGACGCCATCGCCGCCGCCTCTCCCTCGGCCCGCCTCCTCTCGATCGACTCCGTGTGGGGTCCCGACCCGCGGCCGACAGACCTCAACGACTACGATGCGGCCCTCGCAACCGCCGTCACTGACGCCGGAGGCGTCGCGCTGCAGTACCCCGACCCCTTGGAGGCCGGTGACCTGCTCGGCGACGACGGCGTGCATCCGACAGTCGAGGGACAGGAGGCGCTGGCCGCCGCCTTCGAGCTCGCCGCCGAGAAGGTCGGACTCGCCGCGCCGGTGCAGACCGACCAACGCGCGACACACGCCCCAGACGGGACGGACGGAACCGACGGGACCGAGAACTCAGACGGGACGGACGGAACCGACGGGACCGAGAACTCGGACGGGACCGACGCGGTAGACGGAGCGGACGCCCCGAACTGAGAGCTGCCCCGACCGACCGAGGCGATCTCGGCCGGCGGAGGCGCGGTCAGCGCGGGGAGACGTTCTTCCCGTCACGCCACGAGAGCAGTTCGCGCACCGGCGCGAGATCGATGTCCGGCCCCGTGATCCCGAGTGTGAACAGGCGCGCACCGAGGTCGTGCTGCTGGTCGAGCACCTCGAAGGAGGCGTCCCCCACTCCCCCGCGCACGCTCGCTCCGGTCGAGATCTCGATCGCCGCCGGATCGCGTTCGACACGCGCGCACCAGTCGTTCAGCACGCCGAGCTTGCGCTCGAGCGTGGGGACGTCCGAGAAGCTGTGCCAGATGTCGGCGTGCTGCGCCACGATACGCAGGGTCTTCTTCTCGCCTCCGCCGCCGATCATCACGGGGATGTCGCGGGTGGGAGCCGGGTTGAGCCTGGTCCAGCGGCTCCGGATGCGCGGCATCGCCTCCGAGAGCTCGTCGAGGCGCGAGCCGGCCGTGCCGAACTCGTAGCCGTACTCCTGGTAGTCGCGCTCGAACCAGCCGGAGCCGATGCCGAAGATCAGGCGGCCCTCCGCACCCTTGGCGCTGATGTGGTCGACAGTGCGGGCCATGTCGGCGAGCAGGTCGGGGTTGCGGTAGCTGTTGCAGGTGACGAGCGGGCCGAACTCGATGCGACTGGTCTGCTCGGCCCAGGCGGCGAGCATGCTCCAGCCCTCGAAGTGCAGACCGTCGGGCTCGCCCGAGAGCGGGTAGAAGTGGTCCCAGTTGAAGGCGACATCGACGCCGAGGTCTTCGAGCTCGGTCAGGGTGTCACGGATGACCTCGTAGGGCACGTGCTGGGGAGCGATCTGAACGCCGATGCGGACGGGACGAGAGAGAACGGTTGTCATTCCCTCACGCTAGCGAGCGGAGTCGCCGGTGGGGACGGCCTGCGGGGATCCTCCAGCCGCGATGGAGCCTCGCGACCGCAGCTCTCAGGCGACGGGATCGCCGCCGGGCGCCTCGGGCGACGCCGGAGGCTCGTCGCTCGTCGAACGGGCGAGCTTCACGACGGTCGCGCCGGCCTCATCGAAGAGGCGGAGGCGTCCGCCGTCGATCGACGCCCGCGCCGCCTCCGCGAAGAACGCCGGCAGATCGACACCCGAACACCCGATCTCCGTGTGCCGGCCCGACTCGATCGACAGCTCGCCGCCCACGCCGATCGACCACTCGCCCTGAGCGCCGCTGCAGCCGTCGGAGCCCGTCCACGTGCCGTCCGCCGCGAGGAGGAGGAACGGGACGCCGGGCGAGGAGTACGAGAGGCCGGTCACCCAGCGGCCGACCAGCTCCTCGGGAGCGGGAGCCGACGCGGCGTCGATGCCGGAGCTTTCGGCGCACCCGCTCACGCCGAGGACGACGAGAAGCGCGACGGCCGCCGCGACGGTGCCGCGCCGCCTCCTCATCGCCCGAGGAGCTTCTGCAGCTGCTCGAGCTCTTCGGGCGTGGGCTGCGCGCCCTTGGCGGCGCCGCCTCCGAGACCGAAGCCCGAACCGCCCGCGTCGGAGGCGCGGGGTGACGTCAGTGCCGCGTTCTCGGCGGCGCGCTTGGCCGGGTTGCCCGACTTCGAGCTCTTCTTCTTCTGCGGCTTGGGCCGACCGTTGTAGCCGGCGCCGGGCACCGGGCCCATGCCGGGCACGTTCGGGACGCCTCCCTTGGCCACGGTCTTCATCATCTTGGCGGCCTGCTCGAAACGCTGAACCAGCTGATTGACGTCGGTGACCGTCATGCCCGAGCCGCGGGCGATGCGCAGTCGACGCGAGCCGTTGAGCAGCTTGGGGTTCTGCCGCTCGGCCTTCGTCATCGACTGGATGATCGCCTCGGTGCGGACGATCTCGCGCTCGTCGAACTGGTCGAGCTGCTCGCGCATGCCCTTCGCGCCGGGCAGCATGCCGATCATCTTCTTGAGAGAGCCCATGTTGCGCAGCTGCTGCATCTGCCCGAGGAAGTCGTCGAGCGTGAACGAGTCGCTCATGATCTTCTCGGCGACCTTGCGCGCCTCGTCCTCGTCGAACGCGGCCTGCGCCTGCTCGATGAGGGTCAGCACATCGCCGAGGTCGAGGATCCGACTCGCCATGCGGTCGGGGTGGAACTGCTCGAAGTCGTCGAGCGACTCGCCGGTGGAGGCGAAGAGGATCGGGCGGCCGGTGAGCGACGCGACCGAGAGCGCAGCGCCTCCGCGGGCGTCGCCGTCGAGCTTCGAGAGCACGACGCCCGTGAAGTCGACGCCCTCCTGGAACGCCTTCGCCGTCGCGACCGCGTCCTGGCCGATCATCGCGTCGATGACGAAGAGCACCTCGTCGGGGTCCGTGACGCGGCGGATGTCGGCGGCCTGCTTCATCATGTCGGCATCGACGCCCAAGCGTCCAGCCGTGTCGATGATGACGGTGTCGTACTGCTTGTCGGTGGCGAAGCGGATCGCGTCCCGCGCGACCGCGACCGGGTCGCCGACTCCATTGCCGGGCTCGGGCGCGTACACCGCGACTCCAGCCTGCTCGCCGACGACCTGGAGCTGCTGCACCGCGTTGGGGCGCTGGAGGTCGGCCGCGACCAGGAGCGGCGTGTGGCCGTCCTTGCCCAGGTACTTGCCGAGCTTGCCGGCGAGGGTCGTCTTTCCGGCGCCCTGGAGGCCGGCGAGCATGATGACCGTCGGCGGGCGCTTGGCGAACTCGAGGCGGCGCGTCTGCCCGCCGAGGATACCGACCAGCTCCTCGTTGACGATCTGGACGACCTGCTGCGCCGGGTTGAGGGCCTTGTTGACCTCATCGCCGAGGGCACGGTCGCGCACCTTGCCGGTGAACTCCTTCACGACCTCGAGCGCGACGTCGGCGTCGAGGAGCGCGCGTCGGATCTCGCGGACGGTGCCGTCGACGTCCGAGGCCGAGAGCTTGCCCTTCGTGCGGAGGTTCTTGAAGGTCTCGACGAGTCGATCGGAGAGCGTGCCGAAAGTAGCCATGATGCGGGGAATTCTACCGGAGGCGCGGAAGGGCTCCCACGGGTCGCGCGCGATCGCGCGTGGGGCCACGTCGCACAGCGTTCGCGCCTTTAGTGGTCGCGGTCCAACAACGCGGCTAAGGTGGTGCGGGTGATCGAGACACTCGTCGCGGGCGACTCCGCGCATCCCCTGGACTACCGCGACGGCTGGGAGCTGCAACGCCGCCTCCACGCCGAGGTAGCGAGCGGAGAACGGCCGAACACGCTCGTGCTCTGCGAGCACGCCTCCGTCTACACCGCAGGCAAGCGCACGGAGGCGCACGAGCGGCCGGTCGACGGCACGCCCGTGGTCGAGGTCGACCGCGGCGGGCGCCTCACCTGGCATGGGCCAGGCCAGCTGGTCGGCTATCCGATCGTGCGACTGAGCGAGCCCGTCGACGTGGTGGCGTACGTCCGCTCGCTCGAGGGTGCGCTGATCGACGTCCTCGACGACCTGGGCGTGCGCGGCGAGCGCGTCGAAGGCCGCTCGGGCGTGTGGCTGCGCCGGGCGAGCGGGACCGACAAGATCGCGGCCATCGGCATCCGCGTGGCCTCGGGCGTCACCATGCACGGCTTCGCCCTCAACGTCTCGAACAGCCTCGAGCCCTACTCCCGCATCGTCGCCTGCGGCATCTCGGACGCCGGAATGACGACCATCGAGCGCGAGCGCGGCGAGGCGCCGGCGATGGAGGTCGTGCGAGACCGAGTGGTGGCGAGGTTCGCAGAGGCGGCGCCCGCCTTCTCGGCGGCGGTCTCGGCGGAGGTGGCCGCGTGAGCGCCGAGGTCGGCGGTCGCAAGCTCCTGCGCCTCGAGATCCGCAACGCCGAGACGCCCATCGAGCGCAAGCCCGAGTGGATCCGCACGAAGGCCACGATGGGCCCCGAGTACCGCCAGCTGCAGTCGCTCGTGAAGAGCGAGGAGCTGCACACGGTCTGCCAGGAGGCGGGCTGTCCCAACATCTTCGAGTGCTGGGAGGACCGCGAGGCGACCTTCCTCATCGGCGGCGCGCAGTGCACGCGACGCTGCGACTTCTGCCAGATCGACACGGGCAAGCCCGCGGACTACGACATCGACGAGCCGCGCCGCGTGGGCGAGTCGGTCGCGCGGATGAACCTCCGCTACGCGACCGTGACCGGAGTCGCGCGCGACGACCTGCCCGACGAAGGCTCATGGCTCTACGCCGAGACGATCCGGCAGATCCACGCCCAGGCTCCCGGTACGGGAGTCGAGATCCTGGTGCCCGACTTCACCGGGCGCACCGAGCACCTCCGGCGGGTCTTCGAGGCGCAGCCCGAGGTATTCGCGCATAACGTGGAGACGGTGCCGCGCATCTTCAAACGGATCCGTCCGGCCTTCCGCTACGAGCGCTCGCTCGACGTGCTCACCCAGGGGCGCGAGGCGGGCCTGATCACCAAGTCGAACCTCATCCTCGGGATGGGCGAGGAGCGCGAGGAGATCTCGCAGGCGCTGCAAGACCTGTACGACGCGGGCACCGACATCGTGACGATCACGCAATACCTCCGGCCGACTCCGCGCCACCTCCCGGTCGACCGCTGGGTGCACCCGGAGGAGTTCGTGGCGATCAAGGAGGAGGCGGAGGACATCGGGTTCCTCGGCGTGCTCGCCGGGCCGCTGGTGCGCTCCTCTTACCGTGCGGGCCGCCTGTGGGCGCGCTCGATGGAGTCGAAGGGCCGGCCGGTGCCGGAGCACCTGCGCCACCTGGCCGACGCCGCGCTCGGCTTCTCGCAGGCCGTCTGACGCCCCGCCCCGCCCCGCCCCGCCTTCGCGCGAGATGCCACTTATGAGCGCTCGCGTCGGCGTGTCGCCCTCATAAGTGGCATCTCGCGAGAAGAAAGGGGGGCGGGTCAGGCGACGAGCTGTTGCGCGAAGACGTGGGGGGTGAAGCCGGTGAGGTCGCCGATGCCCTCGCCCTGGCCGACGAGCTTGATCGGGATGCCGGTGCGCTCCTGCACGGCGAGGACGAAACCGCCCTTCGCGGAGCCGTCCAGCTTGGTGATGACCAGGCCGGTGACGCCCGCGTGCTCGATGAAGGCCTCCACCTGGTTGACGCCGTTCTGACCGGTCGTGGCGTCGAGGACCAGCAGGATCTCGGAAATCGGCGCCAGCTTCTCGACGACGCGCTTGATCTTGGTGAGCTCGTCCATCAGGCCGCCCTTGGTATGCAGGCGCCCGGCCGTGTCGATGATGACCATCTCGATGCCGTTCTCCTGGGCGAACTGCACGGTCTGGAAGGCGACCGACGCGGGATCCTGGCGCTCCTGCTGCGGACGCACGATCTGCGCGTCGGCGCGCTGGGCCCACGTAGCGAGCTGGTCGACCGCCGCGGCGCGGAACGTGTCGGCAGCACCGACCACGACGCTCCGGCCGTAGTTGCGGAGGAACTTGGCGAACTTGCCGATCGTGGTCGTCTTGCCGACTCCGTTCACGCCGACCACGAGGATCACGGAGGGTCGCTCGCTGAGCGTGAGAGTCGTGTCGTACCTCGAGAGGCGTTCCTCGAGCGACTCGCGGAGCATCCGCTGGAGGTCGCGCGGGTCGGTCGTCGCATAGCGGGCGACCTTGGCACGGAGGTCGGCGACGATCTCCTCGGTGATGTCGGGGCCGAAGTCGGCCGTGAGGAGAGCAGTCTCGAGATCGTCCCAGGTCTGATCGTCGATCGTGCGCTTCTCGAAGAGGCCGCGCAGAGCGCGACCGAGCGACCAGGAGGTGCGTTCTGCCATAGGCCCAGGCTACCGGCGCAGACCGAGCGGGCCGCTCAGGCGGGCGGCGCCTCCACCCGCTGGCCGACGACCGCCGAGACGCCGTCCTGGCGCATCGAGACGCCGTAGAGGGCGTCGGCGATCTCCATCGTGCGCTTCTGGTGCGTGATGACGATCAGCTGACTGGAGGTGCGAAGCTGCTGGAAGATGCTCAGGAGGCGACCGAGGTTCGCGTCGTCGAGCGCGGCCTCGACCTCGTCCATGATGTAGAACGGGCTCGGCCGCGACATGAAGATCGCCACCATGAAGGCGATGGCGGCCAGCGAGCGCTCGCCTCCCGAGAGCAGCGAGAGCCGTTCGATCTTCTTGCCCGCCGGCCGCACCGCGACCTCGATGCCCGTGGCGAGCAGATCATCGGGGTCGGTCAGACGGATGCTGCCCGTGCCGCCCGGGAAGAGCACGGGGAACACCTCCGCAAACGCCGCCTGGGTGTCGGCGAACGCGGCCGCGAAGACCGTCTGCATGGTCTCGTCGAGCTCCTCGATGATCGTCAGCAGATCGCGGCGGGTACCGGTGAGGTCGGCGAGCTGCTCGGTGAGGAACGCGTGCCGCTGCTCGAGCGCGGCGAACTCCTCGAGGGCGAGCGGGTTCACGCGGCCGAGCTGCCCGAGCTGCCTCTCGGCCTTCTCGAATCGGCGTCGCTGCTCCTCGCGGACGTAGGGGCGCGGCTCCCCTTCGCCCGTCTCGTCGGGGACCTCGACGAGCGGACCGTACTCGGCGACGAGCACCTCCTCGTCCAGACCGAGCTCGGAGCCGGCGCGCTCGAGCAACGCGGTCAGCTGGACGCGCTTCTCGTAACTCTGCAGCTCCAGACCGTGCACGCTCTCGGTGACCGATCGGAGGCGGTCGCGCAGGACCGCCTCCTCGCGACGCACCCGCTGGAGCTCGTCGTTCTGCTGCGCCCGAGCCGCCTCCGCCCGCACGAGCGCAGCGCGCGCCTCCTGCACCGAGCGGTCGACGGAGGAGAGCACGGCCGGCAGGGCAGCGGCCACCTCGGCGGTCGCGTCGAGCTGTCGACGGCGGATCACGGCCCGCCGCGCGGCCTCCTCGGCGGCGGCGCGATCGGCGGCCAGCTGCCGTACGAGAGCCTCGCCGCGCGATTGCTCGGCGCGTACACGCTCCTTGGCCGTCTCGACCCCGAGTCGCGCCTCGATCTCCCGCTCGCGCGCCGCCTCCACCTCCTGGTGCAGCGCGTCGCGGCCGCTCGCGTCGAGAAGGGGACGGGGCCGCGAGCGGGCCGCGTCGAGGGCGCTCCTCGCCTCCTGGGCCGCGCGCTCCGCCTCGCCGACCCGTTCGGACGCGACGGCAAGCGCCCTCTCGGCGCGACCGTGCTCGGCGGTGGCCGCCTCCAGTTGCGCGCGGACCCGACCGAGCCGCTCGGTGTGCGTCGCGCGGGCAGCATCGTGCTCGCGGAGCGCGGCGAGGGCGAGACGCGACTGCTCCTTCGCGGCGCGCAGCACCCCGGTGTGCTCGGCGAGCTCGACGCGGAGGTTGTCGATGCCCGCCACGACGTCGTCCAGACGGCGCGAGGCGGCGTCGCGCTCGGAGACGAGCTCGATGCGGCTGCGCTCCCCGCCGCTGCCCGCGCTCATGACGACCTCCGACACCACGGCGCCCTCGCGCGTGACGACGGTGAGGGCGGACATCGCGAGCTGCGAGCGGACGCGACGCGCGGTGGCGAGGTCGTCGACGACCACGACGTGCTCGAGCAGGGCGAGGATGCCGCCCGGGGCGGTGACGAGCTCGCACGCGGCGACCGCCCCCTCCGGCAGAGACATCGGGAGCGGAGCCTGACTGGCCTCGGCGATGACCAGCTCGACCCGGCCGAGATCGCGGCGGAGCGCCTCGTCGAGCGCCGCCTCCGCCTGGCGCCGGGTCTCGGCCAGGACAGCGTCGGCGAGCGTTCCGAGCGCCGCGGCGACGGCCGCCTCGTAGCCGCCGCGCACCTGGATGCGCTCGGCGACCCGGCCCAGGACGCCGTCGGGGCGCGCCGCGATCAGCTCGGCCGAGCCGTCGGAGGCGTCGAGGGCGAGCGAGAGGGCGCTCGTGCGCGCGGCGAGCGCCTCGCGCTCCCGTTCGAGGGCGTGCAGCTCCTCGCGCCGTCGTTCGATCTCGGACTCCGCCTCGACAACCGACGTCTGCGCGATGTCGTAGCCCTCGTCGAGAGTGCCGTCGCTGCCTCCTCGGAGATCGCCGATCTCCGTCTCGAGCGCGTCGAGGCCGTGCTGGGCCGCCTCCCGACGCTGCACGGCGGCGTCGAGCGCGTTCTGCGCCCGGAGCACCTCCCCGCGGACCGCGGCCAGGCGGGACGCCGCCGTGTCGGCCTGTCCGCTGAGCTGGGACAGCTCGAGGTCATGGCGCGAGACGAGGGCGGCCTGAGCGGCGATCTCGTCGTCGAGGGCGTCCAGGGCCGCGCGAGACACGGCGGTCGCCTTCTGCGCAGCCGCCCAGCCGGCCTCGGCATCGAGGACGGCCTGACGCAGCCGGAGCACCTCCTCGCCCGCCTCCTCGACGTCACGCGGGGAGACGCGAGGCTGGATCGAGACCTGCTCGGACTCCTGACGGAGCAGCGCGAGACGTTGCCCGGCGAGCGCCGAGAGGTTGCGCAGACGTTCCTGGACCGATTCGAGCTCGAAGGTCGTGCGACGGGCCTCGTCGACGGCGTCGCCGACCATCGCGGCCTCGAGGCGCGCGATCCGCTGCGTGGCCTGCTCCAGCGACTCCTGCGCCACCACGCGCTCGCCGTGCCGCTCGCTCTCGGACCGCGCGAACCCCTCCAGAGCGGCGCGGAGGCCGACGACCTCGTCGGCGAGCAGACGCGCCCGGGCATCGCGGACCACGGCGGCGATGGTCTGCGCCTGCCGGGCGACCTCTGCCTGACGCCCCAGCGGCTTGAGCTGACGGCGGATCTCTCCCGCGAGATCCGAGAGGCGAGTGAGGTTGGCCTGCATCGCCTCCAGCTTGCGGAGGGTCTTCTCTTTGCGACGGCGATGCTTGAGGATGCCCGCGGCCTCCTCGATGAAGCCGCGACGCTCCTCCGGCGTCGCGTGCAACACGGCGTCGAGCTGCCCTTGGCCGACGATCACGTGCATCTCGCGGCCCAGGCCGGAGTCGCTCAACAGCTCCTGCACATCGAGCAGGCGACAGGCGCTCCCGTTGATCGCGTACTCGCTGCCGCCGTTGCGGAACAGAGTGCGCGTGATCGTCACCTCGGTGTACTCGATCGGCAGCGCACCGTCGGAGTTGTCGATCGTGAGCGCGACCTCCGCGCGACCGAGAGGACCGCGGGTGGACGTGCCGGCGAAGATGACGTCCTCCATCTTGCCGCCGCGGAGGGTCTTCGCACCCTGCTCGCCCATCACCCAGGCGAGCGCGTCGACGACGTTGCTCTTGCCCGAGCCGTTGGGGCCGACGACGCAGGTGACGCCCGGCTCGAACGCGAAGGTGGTCGGCTGAGCGAAGGACTTGAACCCCTTGAGGGTCAGGCTCTTCAGGTACACCCTCGCTCCCGTCTCCGACGCTCATACGGTAGCCGATGGCTCCCGCCCGGCCAGGGAGGCGGGGCGGAGGCGCCCGCTCGGGTGCACACTGGGGTGATGCGGACGGCAGCGACATGGGCGACGGTGCGCGAGTGATCCCCCTGGTCGAACCGGGCCCCCCACTGGCCGATCCCGAGCGGTATGCGCGGCAGATCCGGCTCTCGCCGATCGGGGAGCAGGGTCAGCGCCGGCTCGCGAACGCGCGCGTGCTCGTGCTCGGGGCGGGAGGCATCGGCTCGCCGGTCATCACGGCGCTCGCCGCCGCGGGCGTCGGCCGCCTGGGCATCGTGGACGCAGACGTCGTCGAGCTCTCGAACCTGGCGCGGCAGACCGCGCACGACGACGGCTCCCTCGGCCGGTCGAAGGCGGAGTCGGCAGTCGCGACCGCGCGGCGGATCTCGCCGGGCATCGACGCGAGGGCCTACCCGGTCGCGATGACCGAAGAGAACGCCGACGCGCTCGTGGAGGACTGGGACGTGGTCGTCGACGGCTTCGACACCTTCGGCGCGCGCTACCTCGCCTCCGACGCCACGACCCGGGCGGGCGTGCCGCACGTGTGGGGCTCGGCGCTCGGCTTCGACGGGCAGCTGTCGACGTTCTGGGCGCACGCGCCAGGCGGAGGCGTCACGCTGCGCGCACTGCATGCGGAGGCCCACGATGCGGCAGACAGCTGCGCGACCGTGGGCGTGCTCGGCGCCCTGTGCGCGGTGATCGGCTCGGCGATGGCGGCCGAGGTCGTGAAGCTCGTGACGGGAGCGGGGACCCCGCTGTTCGGACGCGTGCTGGTACACGACGCGCTCGACGGCTCGTGGGCCGACGTGCCGCTGGCGCGCGGGGTCCCGGCGGTCGCGGAGCGCGGGCCGGCGGCCGTCGCCGCGGAGTCGCTGAGCGCGGGCGAGCTGCGAGAGCGGCTGTCGGGGCCGACTCCGCCGACCGTGGTGGATCTGCGGGAGGACGACGAGGACCGCTCCGTGGCCGTGCCGGGGACGATGCGGATGCCGATGTCGCGGTTCGATCCCGGGGCGCTGCCGGAGGGGCCGGTGGTGCTGTACTGCGCGGCGGGCGTGCGCTCGCGGGCGGCGGCGGCGCAGGCGGCTCGGCTCGGCGTGCGGTGTGCGTCGCTCGAGGGAGGCGCGGCGGCGTGGGGGCGCTGAGCGCGGGCCTCCGCGTCCGTCAGCCGCCGGCGAAGGGCGGGAGCACGTCGACGGAGGCGTCCGGCGTCAGCGGCGTCGCGCGGTCCGTCGTCGAGACGCCGCCGATCAGGTAGGTGCAGCGCGCCAGCACGCCGGCGGCCTCGGGAGCGGAGGCAACCAGCCACGCCTCCAGCCCCCCGAGGTCGGTCACCCCCTCGACCGTGTCGGCGCCTCGACCGAGGGCGGCCTTCGCCGCAGCGAAATAGCGCAGCCGCACGCTCATCCGCCGATCGCGCTCATCGTGCGCTCGGGCTGCACGAAGCCGGGCCGGTTCATCTCGTGTCCCGCGGGCTTCTCCCACATCGCACCGCGCCACAGCTGCGCGACCTCGAGGTCGGAGGCGCCGGAGCGCATCGGGCCGAGCAGGTCGGTCTCGTCGTTCGAGAACAGGCAGCTGCGCACGCCTCCCTCGGCGGTGAGGCGCGTGCGGCGGCAGTCGCCGCAGAAGTTCTCGGTGACGGAGGCGATGACGCCGACCTGGCCGAGCACCTCGTCGCCGCCGATCAGGCGCACATCGAAGAGCTCGGCCGGCGCGCCGTCGCGCGGCGCGGCATGCGGACTCAGCGTGAAGCGCTCCGACAGCAGAGCGCGGATGTCGGCCGCCGTGATCATGGTCGAACGATCCCACCCGTGGTCGGCGTCGAGGGCCATCTGCTCGATGAAGCGCAATTGGTGTCCGCCGGCGAGCGCCCACGCGAGCAGCTCGGGCGCCTCCCGATCGTTGATGCCGGGCAGGAGCACGGCGTTGATCTTGGTCTGCGCCAGCCCGGCCGGGCCGAGGGCATCGATGCCGGCGAGGACCCGATCAAGGAACGGGCGCCGGGTCACCGTGGCGAACGTCTCCGGGCAGATGGAGTCGAGGGAGACGTTGACGCGGTCGAGGCCGGCTGCGGCGAGCGCCTCCGCCCGACCCGCGAGGCCGATGGCGTTGGTGGTCAGCGAGATCTCGGGGCGCGGCTCGAGCGCGGCGACGTCGCGGATGATCTCGACCAGGTCTTTGCGCAGCAGCGGCTCGCCGCCCGTGAACCGGATCTGACGGACTCCGAACCGTTCGACGGCGATCCGCGCGAGGCGCACGATCTCGTCGCGGGTGAGCAGCGAGGCCGGAGGAAGGAACGGCAGCCCCTCGGCCGGCATGCAATAGGTGCAGCGCAGGTTGCACTTGTCGGTCAACGAGATCCGCAGGTCGTCGGCGACCCGGCCGTAGGTGTCCACGAGCAGCGGAGTGTCGGGGCGGTCGGCCGGCAGGACGGCGCCGCGCTCGCGGGCCCGGAGGCCGGGGATCCCCAGTGCAGTGGTCATCCACTCACACTACGCGGCACGGAGGCGGCGTGGCCCGGGACCGGCTGATGCTCGGTTCCCCCGCGGGAGGGGCGCGACCCGGCAAGATGGACATCGGTTCCGCCTCCCGCGGGACCGACCGCTCGCCGGAGAGGACCCGATGACCTCGATCGACATCCACGCCGCCCGCGTGCGGGCGCTGCTCGCGCCTCTCGCCACCCGCGCGGGGCACGAGACGCTGGTGCTCGATCCCTCCGCGGTCGCCGCCGACCCGGGCTCCTACGACCGACGCGTTCTCGCCCGGTCGGTCCACTCCCCCCTCGATCTGCCGCGCTTCGACAACTCGCAGATGGACGGCTTCGCGGTGCGGGCCGCCGACCTCGGCTCGGCCACACCCGAGCATCCCGTGACTCTGCCGGTATCGGCGGCGATCCCTGCCGGGGAGCGGGCGCCGCGGCACGAGGCGGGGACCGCGACTCCGATCATGACCGGCTCGGCGCTGCCCGCCGGCGCGGACGCGGTCGTCCCCGTCGAACGGGTCGAGCCGCCACGGTTCACGAGCGGAGGGACGGTCTCCTTCGCCCACCCCGTCGTGCCGTCGAGCTTCGTGCGGGCGCGGGCCAGCGACGCCCGCGCCGGCGAGCTCGCGCTGCCGGCCGGGACGACCCTCCGTGCGGCGCACTACGGGCTGCTCGCCTCGCTCGGGCTGACCGAGGTCGAGGTGCTGCCGCGGCTGCGTGTGCTCGTCGTGCCGACGGGGCACGAGATCCGCCCGGCGGGAACGCCGCTCGAGGACGCGCAGGTCTACGACGCGAACGGCGCTCTGCTGGCCGAGGCGGTGCGCGAGGCCGGCGCGCTGCCCCTCGTCGCCCCGTGCACGAGCGACCGCGCCGACGATCTGCTCGCGGTGCTGGCCGAGCACACGGACGCCGCCGATCTGGCCATCACGGTCGGCGGAGTCAGCGCCGGCGCCTTCGAGGTCGTGCGCGACGCGCTCGGGCCCGCCGGCTCCGAGTTCGGGCACGTCGAGATGCAGCCGGGCGGACCGCAGGGACTCGGCCTGGTGCGCATCGGCGACGGCGCACACCTTCCGATCGTGTCGCTGCCAGGCAACCCGGTCAGTGCGCTGATCTCGTTCGAGGTGTTCCTCCGCCCCCTGCTGCGGTCGTTCGCCGGGCGAGTACCGGCCGAACGACCGCGCGTGCGCGCCCGGCTCGGCACGGCCCTCGACTCCCCTGCGCACCTGCATCAGATCCGCCGCGGTGCGCTCGACGACGAGGGCCTCGTGCACCCCGTCGGCGGCCCGAGCTCGCACCTGCTCGCGTCCTACGCGCGATCGACGGTGCTCATCCACGTCCCCGTCGGGACGGACCACGCAGCGGCCGGCGACACGGTCGAGATCTGGAGGATCGATGACTGAGGGGCACGAGCTCACCCATGTGCGCGGCGACGGCGCCGTGCACATGGTCGATGTGAGCGCGAAGGAGGCGACCGCACGTACCGCGGTCGCGGAGGGGTACGTCGAGACGACGCCCGAGGTGGTGCGCCTGCTCGCGCAGGGCGAGCTGCCCAAGGGCGAGGCGCTCGGCGTCGCGCGCGTCGCCGGCATCCTCGGCGCGAAGGCCACCTCGACGCTCATCCCGTTGTGCCACCCGCTCGCGCTCGACGGTGTCGACATCGACCTCGAGCCGCAGGACGGCCGCGTGCGCATCGAAGCCCGCGTGCGCACAAGCGGGCGGACGGGCGTCGAGATGGAGGCGCTCACCGCCGTGAGCGTCGCGGCACTCACCGTGTACGACATGATCAAGGCCGTCGACCGCTCGGCGGTCGTCACGGGTATCCGCGTGCTCGCCAAGGCGGGCGGGCGCAGCGGCTCCTGGAGCGCCCAGTGACCGGGCACGAGGGCGCCGAGGACGCGGACACGAGGGCGCCGCAGCGCCGCGCGGTCGCCGTGGTCGCCTCCACCCGCGCGGCGTCGGGCGTGTACGAGGACCGCACCGGACCGGCGCTGCTCGCCTGGTTCGAGAGCCGGGGCTGGAGGGGTCAGGCCGTGGTCGTGGCCGACGGCGACGCGGTGGGCGAGGCGATCTCCGACGCGATCGGCATCGGGATCGACATCGTCATCACCACCGGCGGCACCGGAGTCGCACCGAACGACGTCACGCCCGAGCAGACCCTGCCCCTGCTCGAGCGGGCCCTGCCGGGCCTGGCGGAGGCCGTACGCGCGCGCGGCGCCTCCCACGTGCCGACCGCGGTGCTCAGCCGAGGACTGGCGGGAGTCAGCGGGCGCAGCGTCGTGGTCAACCTGCCCGGCTCCCCCGGCGGAGTCCGCGACGGCATCGAGGTCCTCGATCCGGTGATCGGCCACCTGCTCGACCAGCTGGGAGGCGGCGACCATGTCCGCTGACCGCGTCGCGCTCGCGCGCCTCGCCTCCGAGCCGATCACCGTCGACGAGTGCGAACAGGCGGTGGAGTCCTCGCGACACGGCGCGGTCGTCACGTTCGCCGGAGTCGTCCGCGACCACGACGAGGGCCGCGGAGTGCTGCGGCTCTCGTACGAGGCGCACCCCGACGCCGAGGCCGCGCTCCTCGCCTCCGCGGCGCGCATCGCCGAGAGCTACCCCGAGGTGCGCATCGCCGCGGTGCACCGTGTGGGCGAGCTCGTGGTGGGTGACCTGGCGCTCGCGTGCGCGGTCGCCTCCCCCCATCGCGCCGCGGCTTTCGAGGCGTGCGGTCGCCTCGTCGACGACATCAAGGCGTCGGTGCCGATCTGGAAGGAGCAGTCCTTCGTCGACGGCAGCTCGGAGTGGGTCGCGTCGCTCGGCTGAGCCGACGGCCCCGTCACGCCGTGCCCCGCGCCTGGGAAACACGCGCGTCACATGTCTGAGGTTCACTGGAGGAGCCCGCACCCCGCGGACATCGGCGAGAGGCACAGCATGGACCTGAACACGATTCAGCGGGTGCGAGTCGTCCACGAACGTGCCGAGCTCGCGGACATGGGCCCGCGCACGGCAGTCATCGGAGGCGGCTCCTGGGTGTTCTCGCTCCCCCACGACCACCTCGACGAGCTCCTCGACCTGCAGGGTTTCGCGTGGGAGCCCGTCCGGGTGAGCGAGGCGGGCCTCTCCCTCGCCGCGACGTGCACGCTGGCCGAGCTCGCCGCCCTCCCCGACACCGGGTACGCCGCGCACCCCCTCTTCTTCCAGTGCTGCACGGCCCTGCTCGGCTCGTTCAAGATCTGGAATGTCGCGACCGTGGGCGGCAACATCGCCAACGCGCTGCCCGCCGGGCCGATGATCAGCCTCGCCGCGGCGCTCGACGCCTCCGCGCTCATCTGGCGGCCCGACGGCAGCGACGCCCTCGTGCCGGTGGCCGAGCTCGTCACAGGAAACATGACGACGACGCTCGAGCACGGCGACGTGCTCCGCTCGATCGAGCTGCCTCGGCACGCCCTGGAGGCGCGCACCGCGTTCCGCAAGACGGCCCTCTCGCCGCTCGGCCGCTCCGGCGCCGTGGTCATCGGACGGCTCGACAGCGACGGCTCGCTCACCGTCACGGTGACGGCGGCCACGGTCCGGCCCGAGCTGCTCCGCTTCGCCGCCGTGCCCTCCGCCGACGAACTCGCTGACGCCGTCGACGGCATCGCGAGCTGGTTCACCGACCCGCACGGCGCCGCCGACTGGCGGCACGCCGTCGTCCGTGTGCTCGCCGAAGAGATCCGCACCGAGCTCTCCGGAGGCGCCTCGTGAGGTTCACCGTCAACGGCGAGGCGATCGACGCCTCCCCCCGGCCCGGCCAAGTGCTGCGCACCCTGCTGCGCGAGCACGAGCACTTCGAGGTCAAGAAGGGCTGCGACGCGGGCGACTGCGGCGCCTGCTCGGTCCTGGTCGACGGAACGCCCCTCCACTCTTGCCTCTACCCCGCCCACCGCGTCGAAGGCCGCGAGGTCACGACGGTCTCGGGCCTCGGCACTCCCGAGGAGCCGAGCGCGATGCAGGAGGCCTTCGTCGAGGCCGGCGCCTTCCAGTGCGGGTTCTGCACGGCCGGCATGGTCGTCACGGCCACCGCCCTCGAGGGCGCTCGTGCCGAGGATGTGCCGCGGCTGCTCAAGGGCAACCTCTGCCGATGCACGGGATACCGGGCGATCCGTGAGGCGATCGCGTGCGGTCGCTCGGGAGAGACGGCGCCTCCCGCGGGGCTCACTCCCGTCCGGCGCACCGGCACCTCCGCCGCCGACTCGCACGTCGGCCGATCCCTCGGCGCGCCGGCCGGCCGGAGGATCGTGCAGGGCCGCGAGCCCTTCACCCTCGACGTCGCCGTGCCGGGGCTCCTGCACGTGAAGGTCCTACAAAGCCCGCACGCGCACGCCCGCGTGCACTCGATCGACACCGCGGCGGCGCGAGCGCTCCCCGGAGTGGTGGCGGTGCTCACCGCGGCCGACGTGCCCGACGTGCTGTACTCGACGGCCCGGCACGAGTCGCGGCTCGACGACCCGGACGACACGCGGATGCTCGACACGGTCGTGCGGTTCCGCGGGCAGCGCGTCGCCGTGGTGGTCGCCGAATCGGTCGCGCAAGCCGAGGCGGGCTGTCGCGCACTCGACGTCGAGTACGAGGTGCTGCCGGCCGTGTTCGACCCGGAGGAGGCGCGCACGCCGGGCGCGCCCCTCCTTCACGGCGAGAAGGACCCGATCGCGTCCCGGATCGCACGGCCCGAGGGGAACGTCGTCGCCGAGCTGCACGGCGAGCACGGCGACGTCGCCGCGGGCCTCGCCGAGGCCGATGTGGTCGTCGAGGGACGCTACCGGACCTCCCGTGTCGCCCACGTCTCGCTCGAGACGCACGGCACGATCGGCTGGCTCGAGGGCGACGCCCTCGTGCTGCGGACCTCGACGCAGGTGCCGTTCCTCGTGCGCGACGAGATCGCCCGGCTCTTCTCGCGCGATCCCGCGAGCGTGCGCGTGTTCACGGCACGCGTGGGCGGAGGCTTCGGCGGCAAGCAGGAGATCCTCACGGAGGACGTGGTCGCCCTCGCGGTGCTCGCCACGGGGAGGCCGGTGCAGTTCGAGTTCACCCGCAGCGACGAGTTCACGATGGCGCCGTGCCGTCACCCGATGCGCGTCGACGTCACCCTCGGAGCCCGCCACGACGGACGCCTCACCGCGCTCGCGGTCGACGTACTCTCGGACACGGGCGCCTACGGCAACCACGGCCCGGGCGTCCTGTTCCACGGCACCTCGGAGTCGGTGGCCGTCTACTCGGCCCCCAACAAGCGGGTCGACGCCCAGGCCGTCTACACGAACAACCTGCCCTCGGGGGCGTTCCGCGGCTACGGGCTCGGGCAGGTGATCTTCGGGATCGAGTCGGCGATGGACGACCTGGCCCGCACGCTCGACATCGACCCCTTCGAGCTGCGACGGATCAACGCCGTCCGCCCCGGCGAACCTCTCGTCGTCACGCACGTCGAGGGCGACGACATCGGCTTCGCCTCGTACGGGCTCGACCAGTGCCTCGACCTCACCCAGACGGCGCTCGCCCGCGGAGCCGGCTCCGAGCCTCCCGCGGGACCGGGCTGGCGCACCGGGCAGGGCATGGCGGTCGCCATGATCGCCACGATCCCCCCGCGCGGGCACTTCTCGGAGGCGACCGTCACCCTCGACGCCGAGGGCCTGCTCACCGTCGGGGTCGGCACCACCGAGTTCGGCAACGGGACCACCACGGTGCACACGCAACTCGTCGCGAGCGCATTCGGCGCCTCCGCCGACCGGGTGCGCCTGCGCCACTCCGACACGGCCGCCGCGCGGTACGACACCGGCGCCTTCGGCAGCGCCGGAACGGTCGTGGCCGGCAAGGCGGTGTACGCGGCGGCGACGCGACTGCTGGCCGAGGCGCGCTCCATCGCGAAGCGGCTGACCGGGCACGACGGCAGCGAGTTCGAGCCGGACGACTCCGGCCTGCTCTCGGCCGACGGCACCCGCGTGGGCTTCGACGAACTGACGCGCGCTGCAGGCGGCCCTCTGACGGCGACGGCGAGTGAGGACGGCGCGCAGCGCTCGCTCGCGTTCAACGTGCAGGGCTTCCGCGTCGCGGTGCACGAGCCGACGGGCGAGGTGCGCATCCTGCAGTCGGTGCAGTCGGCCGACGCGGGCTTCGTCCTGAACCCGGCGCAGTGCCGGGGGCAGATCGAGGGAGGCGTGGCACAGGCGATCGGCTCCGCGCTCTACGAGGAGGTGATCCTCGACGGCGAGGGGACGGTCACCACGGCGATCCTCCGCAATTACCACATCCCGCAGCTGGCTGATCTGCCCGAGACCGAGGTGTACTTCGCCGACACCGCCGATGCGCTCGGGCCGTTCGGTGCGAAGTCGATGAGCGAGGCGCCGTACAACCCCGTCGCCCCAGCCCTCGCCAACGCGGTGCGTGACGCGATCGGCGTCAGGCCGCGCGAACTGCCGCTGTCGCGCGACCGCGTGTGGCGGATGCTGCACCCCTCCGCGGTGCCCGTCGCGACGGTCGCGGTGGACGCTCCTCCCGGATGACGTGCACAACGTCAGCTGAGACGGGCTCTCGCGCACGATCACGCACGACGAGGCGCCTGAGCTGACGTTGTGTCGCGGGCGGTCAGATCCGCGACGCGAGATCGGCGCTCGCCTGGGCAACCTCGCCCGCGATCGCGTGCTCGTCGGCGGTCACGAGGCGCCCCTCCGACACCACCGGCCTCCCGTGCACCAGCAGCAGCGTGAGCGGAGGCTGTGCCCCCAGCGCCAGCGCGGCAACCGGGTCCGCGATTCCCGCGTGCTCGATGCCGTCGATGCGCCAGAGGGCGAGGTCGGCCAGCTTGCCCACCTCGATCGAGCCGATCTCGTCCTGCCGACCGAGGACGCGCGCGCCTCCGATCGTGGCGACCGAGAGCGCCTGGCGGACGCTCATCCGGTCCGCCCCCGCGCGGAGCCGGTTCATCAGCACCGCCGCGCGGATCTCGGAGCCGAGCTGGCCGGACTCGTTCGAGGCCGCGCCGTCGACGCCGAGCCCCACGGGCGCCCCGGCCGCGAGCAGCTGCGGGATCGGCGCGATCCCCGCCGCGAGCCGACCGTTCGAGGAGGGGCAGTGCGCGACTCCCGTGCCCGTAGCCGCGAACTTCGCGATCGCCGCGTCGTCGAGGTGCACGCCGTGCGCCATCCAGACGTCGTCGCCGAGCCAGCCCAGCGACTCCAGGTAGTCGGTGGGAGTCATGCCGAACACCTCGCGCGTGTAGGCGTCCTCCTCGAGGGTCTCGGAACCGTGGGTGTGCAGGCGCACGCCGAGCTGGCGGGCGAGCACGGCCGACTCCCGCAGCAGATCGGGGGTCACCGAGAACGGCGAGCACGGCGCGAGGGCGATCTGCACCATCGAGCCGGCGGAGGCGTCGTGGTAGCGCGAGACCGCCGTGGCGCTCGCCTCCATCGCCGCGGCGGTGGTCTCGACGGCGAAGTCGGGCGGGAGGCCGCCCTGCGAGGCCCCGAGGTCCATCGAGCCGCGTGTCGCATGCAGGCGGAGGCCGAGGATGCCGGCGGCGTCGACGATCCCGCCGACGATGTCGCCGGAGCCGCGAGGGAACACATAGTGGTGGTCGGCGACGGTCGTGCAGCCGGAGCGGGCGAGCACCCCCATCGCGCCGAGGGAGGCGGTGCGGGTCAGCTCGGCGTCGATCCGCGACCAGGCCGGATAGAGGGCGACGAGCCAGTCGAAGAGGATCGAGTCCTGCGCCCAGCCGCGGGTGAGCCACTGGTAGAGGTGGTGGTGCGTGTTGACGAGCCCGGGGGTGAGCAGATGGCCACGGCCGTCGAAGCGCGTGGTGACGACCGGCTCCTGAGCGGGCAGGCCGGTGGGGGCACGCCCGTCGAGCGCCCAGGCCGGAGGCACGCCGGCGCCGACCGCGACGATCCGGCTGTCGTCGACGACGACGTGTCCGCCAGGGTACTCGGCGCCTGCCCCGTCGACCGTCGCGACGTGGGCTCCGGTGATGACGTGGCGCTGCATCGCTCGAGCATGGCAGCACGGTGTTTCGCGAGGGTTTCGCGGGAGGGAGGAGCCTTCAGCCCGCGTGGATCGGCCCGGTCCGCCTCCGCAGCGACTCGCCGGACGCGGCAGCCCGCACCGCGAGCACCTCCGCGAGGATCGAGACCGCCGTCTCCTCGGGTGTCGACGCGCCGATGTCCAGCCCGATCGGCGAGTGGAGGCGGCCGAGCGCCTCGTCCGTCACCCCCGCCTCGCGCAGGAGGCCCCGTCGCCGCTCGTGCGTCCGACGGGAGCCCATCGCCCCGACGTAGGCGACCGGGAGGGTCAGCGCGACCGAGAGCAGCGGGATGTCGAACTTCTCGTCGTGGGTGAGGATCGCCAGGACCGTGCGGTCGTCCACCTCGGTCGACGCCAGGTAGTCGGAGGGCCAGGCGACGACGACCTCGTCGGCCCCCGGGAAACGCTCGGCCGTCGCGAACAGGGGGCGGGCGTCGCAGATCGTGACGCGGTATCCGAGAAGGGCTCCCGCCGAGCACAGCGCGGCCGAGAAATCGACCGCGCCGAACACGATCAGCCGAGGCCGCGAGGCGTTCACCACGTAGGCGACCTCCAGCTCGCTCCCCTGGCACGCGATCTCGATCGTCGCCGAGCGACCCGACCGCATCCGAGCCTCGCGCTCGGCGAGGATCCGGCGCACCGCCTCCTCGTCGAGCCCGGGCCCGACGACGTCGTGCGCGCGGGTCGCGCCCGTGAGCACCCGGCCGACGAGCGCCTCCGGGCCGCCGACGATCATCGCGAGCCCCGCGGCGCGCCCGGCTCGGGCGGCGCGCAGTTCGGCGATCACCGCCGTGGATCCGGGGTCGACCACCTGCCCGACCACCCGCAGCTGTCCGCCGCAGGAGAGGCCGGCGGCGAAGGCCGACTCGTCGTCGAATCCGAAGTGCTCGCTCGCCCAGGCGCCCGACTCCGCGTCGTCCGTCCCGAGCACCTGGTGGGCCAGCGCGTACGCCTGGGCCTCGACGCAGCCTCCCGAGATCGAGCCGATCGCCCGGCCGCCCGCGTCGACCGCCATCGACGAGCCGAGGGCGCGCGGAGCCGAGCCGAAGACGTGCGTGACGGTCACGACGGCGACGCGCTCGCCGGCGTCGAGACGCTCGAGCAGCGGGGCGGCGAGTTCGAGCACGGTGGCCTCCTCGGGGCGGTCGGGAGGCGGCACTGCCGGGGCGTGCGGGCGCTCACACGCAGGAAACATGCCGAGTATAGGGTCGATCCATGCCCGACGACGCTCCCCTCCTCGACCTGGTGATCCGCTCCTCCGATGTGCTCACCGAGAACGGTCGGCGCCCCGCCAGCGTCGCGATCGCCGAGGGGCTCATCGTCGCGGTCGGCGAGGTCGACGCGCCGTGGCACACCGCGGCCGAGGTAGTCGTCCCCGATGGCCACGTGTTGCTGCCGGGCATCGTCGACACGCACGTGCACGTCAACGAGCCGGGCCGTACCGAGTGGGAGGGGTTCGCCTCCGCCACCCGCGCCGCCGCCGCGGGAGGAGCCACGACGATCATCGACATGCCGCTGAACTCGATCCCGCCGACGACGACCGTGGCGGGGCTCGAGGTCAAGCGCGCCGCGGCCTCGCCCCAGGCGCAGGTCGACGTGGGCTTCTGGGGCGGAGCCATCCCGTCCAACCTCGGCACGCTTCGCGAGCTGCACGACGCGGGGGTCTTCGGTTTCAAGTGCTTCCTCTCGCCGAGCGGAGTGGACGAGTTCCCGCACCTGAGCACGGAGCAGCTCTTCGCGGCGATGCAGGAGATCGCGGCCTTCGACGGACTGCTCATCGTGCACGCCGAAGACCCGGCCGAGCTGGAGGCGAGCACGAACGCGCCGGGCACCTCCTACGGCGCCTTCGTCGACTCCCGCCCGCCTGCCTCCGAGAACAGCGCGATCCTGCACGTGATCGAGGCGCTTCGCGAGACGGGCGGCCGCGCGCACATCCTGCACCTCTCGTCTGCCGACGCGCTGCCCCTGGTGCGCGAGGCGAAGGCGGAGGGGCTGCGGCTCACCGTCGAGACCTGCCCGCACTACCTCACCTTCGACGCCGGCTCCATCCCCGACGGCGCGACCCAGTTCAAGTGCTGCCCGCCGATCCGCGACGTCCGCCATCGCGAGCTGCTGTGGGCGGGGCTTCTGGACGGGACGATCGACATCATCGCCTCTGACCATTCCCCTGCGACGGCGGAGCTGAAGTTCGCGCACGGCGGCGACTTCGAGGCGGCGTGGGGCGGTATCTCGGGACTCGAGCTGAGCTTCCGCGCCGTGTGGACGGGGGCGCACGAGCGCGGCATCCCGCTCGAGCAGGTGGTCGCGTGGATGTCGACAGGGACCGCCGCCTTCGCAGGGCTGGGACAGAAGGGCTTGCTGCGGGCAGGAGCCGACGCCGATCTGATCGCGTTCGATCCGGAGGCGGAGTGGCGCGTCGATCCGCATGCCCTCGCCCACAAGAATCCCGTCTCGGCGTACGAGGGTCGCCTGCTGCGCGGCTCCGTCGCCGCCACCTGGGTCGGCGGCCGCCTCGTGACTCCGGACACCCCGGCCCCCACCGGCCGCCTCCTCACCCGCCCCTGACCCGCGCCCGCCCCCCCTCCGCGAGATGCCACTTATGCGCACGACACGCCGACGAATCCGCGCACAAGTGGCATCTCGCGGAATGTTCCCGGGACGTTTCGGGTGTGTGAACGGGGGCGCGGCGGCGCGCGGGGGCGGGCGGATCACACAACACTCAGGAGCGGCGCGGCGCGGAGACTGAGCGCTTCGCGGATGCGAGCGGCCCGGTCCGCGCGAGAGTCTGGCAGACGGGCACGCGCGGCAGCGGCACCCGTGGCAGAACGGCCCGGCACGAACAGGAGCGGACATGACGATCATCCTCGGAGACCACCAGTACGGGAAGGCCGAGAACCGCATCGTGCGGATCTACCGCGAGAGCCCTCGCCACGAGATCCACGACGTCAACGTGTCGACCGCCCTGCGCGGCGACTTCGACGCGGCGCACCTCGCCGGCGACCAGTCCTCGGTGCTGCCGACCGACACCCAGAAGCAGACCGCGTACTCGTTCGCGAAGGAGAAGGGCCTGCGCTCGATCGAGCCGTACGGCCTCGAGCTCGCCCGCCACTTCGTCGACGGCTACGCACCGGTGCACGGCGCCCGCATCGAGATCGAGGAGTTCGCCTGGGAGCGCGTCGTCGTCGACGGCTCCGAGCACGACCACACGTGGGTCCGCAAGGGCCAGGAGGTCCGCATCGCCTCGGTCACGGTCGAGGGCACCGGTGCCGAACGGTCGATCTGGATCACCGGCGGCTTCAAAGACCTCACCCTCCTCAAGTCCACCGGCTCGGAGTTCCACGGCTTCCTCACCGACCCCTACACGGTGCTCCAACCCACGAACGACCGGGTGATGGCCACCTCCCTCATCGCGAAGTGGCGCTTTTCCCTCACCGAGGACGAGATCGCGGCGACGGACTGGGAGGCCCTCTACTCCGGCGTGAAAGCCCTGATGACCAGCCGCTTCGCGACCGTGCACTCCCTGGCCCTCCAGCAGACGCTCTTCGAGATGGGCAAGGCCGTGCTGGAGGCGTATCCGCAGATCGTCGAGATCCGCCTGTCTGCGCCCAACAAGCACCATTTCGTCTACGACCTCTCTCCCTTCGGCGTCGAGAACGCCAACGAGGTCTTCCACGCCGACGACCGCCCTTACGGGCTCATCCAGGCGAGCGTGACCCGCGACGACGCGCCTCCGCCCGGCCCCGCGTGGACGACGTACACGGGCCTGGTGTGAGCGGGCGGCGAGCCGTCCACCGCGGTCACATCCTGCACATCGCCGGCCGGGCCACGCACGAGACGGCGGCGGAGTCGCTCGTCTCGATCGCGGACGGCGCGCTCGTCGTCAACGATGCCGGCACGATCGCGTGGGTAGGCCCTCACCGCGAGCTGCCCGCGCAGTACGCGGAGTGGCCGGTGACGGGAGACGCCTCCGCGTTCCTCCTCCCCGGGTTCGTGGACGCGCACGTGCACTTCCCGCAGACGTTCTCGACCGACGGCTTCGGCGGCGGCCAGCTGCTCGAGTGGCTCGACCGCACGGTATTCCCGGCGGAGGCGCGTCTCGCCGACCCGGAGTTCGCGGACATGATCGCCCGCGCCTTCACGCGCCGCAGGGTGCGGGCGGGCACCACGGCGGCGATGGTGTTCGGCTCGGCGTTCCCCGCCGCGCAGGACGCGCTCTTCGAGCACACCCGCGAGGCCGGCCTGAGGATCGTGTCGGGCCGCGGGATCCAGACGGTCGGCCCCGCCTCCGCCACCCCGCTGCTGACCTCCGAGGAGGAGGCGCTCGCGCTGGTCGCCGACGAGATCGGCCGCTGGCACGCGGCCGACACGGGAGACGCGGCCACCGCGCTGCTTCAGGTCGCGATCGTGCCGCGCTTCTCGCTCTCCGTGACGCCGTCGACGCTCGGCGCGCTCGGGGAGCTCTACGACGGGGTCCGGGGCAGCGGCGTGTATGTGCACAGCCACCTCAACGAGAACGACCGACCGGGCGACGGCGAGATCGCGGCCGTGCTCGGCTCCTACGGCACTCGCAGCTACCTCGACACGTACGATGGGCTGTTCCTGCCCGGGTCCGCCCGCGGAGGCTCGTCGCTGCTCGGCCCTCGGACCGTCCTCGCCCACGCGGTGCACTGCCAGGACGACGAACTGCGACGGATGGCCGAGACCGGCACCTCGATCGCGCATTGCCCGACCTCGCAGCAGTTCCTCGGCTCGGGCACCATGCCGTGGCGCCGCACTCTCGCCGCGGGTGTGACGGTCGCCCTCGGAACCGATGTCGGCGCGGGCGACGAGTGGCTGCTCCCCCGGGTGGCGAACGACGCGTTCAAGGTGCACCTGTCGGAGCCGGGGGACGCCTCCGTGGCGCTGCACCCCGCCGAGCTGCTGTTCACCGCAACACTCGCGGGAGCGCGCGCTCTCGACATGGAGGCGCGGTTCGGCAACTTCGACCTCGGCAAGGACGCGGACCTCGTGCGCATCGAGCCCTCCCGCTGGGAGCCGCTGGCGGAGGTGCTCGAGCACGGCATCCGCGCAGACGACGACGCGGAAGCGACGGCGCAGCTGCTCTTCGCGCTGCTGATGACACTGCGAGAGCCGGCCATCGCGGCGGTGCACGTGCAGGGGCGGGCGGTCGCGGCTCCGGAGTAGCGACAGCCGGCCGCGCCGTCAGCGCAGCCGCAACGCCAGGAACAAGTCCGCGCGGTCGGCCGTGTCCGACAGGTCGCGCTGCGTCAGCTCCTCCACCCGCGCGATGCGGTAGCGGACGGTGTTGAGGTGCAGGTGGGTCTGCTCCGCCGTGCGCACCCACGAGCCGCCGCAGTCGAGGAACGCCGTGAGCGTCGCCACGAGCTGGGAGTTGTAGCGCGCGTCGTGCTCGGCGAGGGGGCCGAGCACCAGCTCGACGAACACCGTGCGGAGGTGATCGGGCACCGCGCTGAGCAGCTGTACCGCCGACGTCACCTCGCCGGAGTCGCTGAGGCGCACGCGGTTGTCGTCGCCGGGCACGCCGGGCAGGAGCATCCCGTAGCGCGCCGAGCGCAGCGCTCCTCCGAGAGCGGCCAACGGAGTCGCGGCGCTCGCCCCCACCCGCAGCACGGCGCCCGGCCACGCGGCACCCGCGCGCCGGAGGGCCGCGACCACGGCGGCGAGCGGATCCGCCCCCGGGGCGCTCGCCTCCACCGGGAGCAGCGCGACCGCGCAGCCCTGAACGTCACGGCCGACCACGGCACGACCGAGGTGGGCGGCGGCGTCGGCCAGCACCCTCCGCGCCAGCTCGGGCGGCGCCTCCCCCTCGAACTCCGCCGCGACGACCTGGCAGCGTCCCGCTCCGGCGAGCCCGAGCTGGCGGAGGTACACGGCCGTCTCAGGCTGCTCGCTGTCCTCCTCCACGAGCTCGAGGAGGCGGTCGGCGAGGGCGGAGTCGGCGGCCATGGCCGCCTCGCGCTGCAGTCGGTAGATCCCCACCACGCCGACCAGCTCGCCGACCGCGTCGAGCACAGAGGGCGGCCACTCGTTCCAGTCTCCGCCGACGACCACGAGCCACGAGGTGGCGCGGTGCTCGTCGGGTCCGGCGACGGCGAAGACCGAGAGAGCGTCGCCCTCGGCGTCGGCGATGACGACGGGGCTGCGGCGTGCGGTCAGTCCGGCGCGCACGATGCGCTCGACCTCGCCCGGTCCGAGCGGCGAGGCGGAGGCGGCGCTGCGGCCGGTCGCGGTGAGCACACGCACCGTGAGGCGCAGCTCGGTCGCGGTGCGCGCCACCACCTCGTCGAGCTGCTGCCCGCGGTAGACCTCGGTGAGCAGCTCCCGTTGGCGCACGAGGCCCGCGGTCAGGCGGGCGACGCGCTCGCCGGCGAGCGCGTTCGAGAGGTGGGCCGTGATCGCGCCGAAGGAGACGTCGGCGGGCACGGCGATCAGCGGGACCTCGTGGGCGCGGCAGGCCACGACGAGATCGTCCGGCACGAAGCCGTAGAGCCCCTCGCCTGCCAGCAGGGCGCTGGCGCCGGAGTCGGCGACTGCCGACACGAACGCCTCGCTGTCGCGCGGGGTGCGGCGCCACACCATTCCGGTGAGCACGAGCTGGTCGCGGGCGAGGTAGCGGCGCGGGTCGAGCAGGTCGGTCGTGAAGATCCCGTCGACGACGCGCGCGAGGGCGCCGTCGTCGGCGACCAGCACACGCAGGCGGAGTTGCGGCGCGTCGAGGACGTCCTGGAGCTGCATCAGCTGCCCCGGTAGGTCGAGTAGGCGAACGGGCTGAGCAGCAGCGGGACGTGGACATGCGCCGCCTCGGCGTCGAGGCGGAAGGCGACGACGATCTCGGGGTAGAACGACTCCGTCCCCGCGGCCGCGAACCAGGCGCCGGTGTCGAAGACGACGCGGTAGACGCCGGCGGGCAGCGCCTCCGGGCCGAAGGCGCTCACGCGGCCGTCGGCGTCGGTGCGCGCCTCGACGAGCCGTTCCCAGCCCGACTCGTGGCTCGCCTCGAGCGCGACCGGCACGCCCTCCGCCGGGCGGCCGCGCACGGCGTCGAGCACGTGGGTGGTGACGTGGCTGACGTGGGCGCTCATCGTGCCATCTCCGGGGAGACGAGGGCGGAGGCGACGCCTCGCACCCGCAGCACGGTGATCTCGCGGAGTTCCGCAGCGACGACGCGAGCCTCCGCCTCGGCGTCGAGGCGGAGGCGCCTTTCGAGCTCGGCGACGATCTCGGCGCGGTCCCGGCCTGCCGCGCGAATCAGGAACACGCGGCCGAACCGCTCCTCGTACGCGCGGTTGCCCGCGCGCAGCCGCTCAGCCAGCGCCTCGTCCGGCGAGAGGCTCGCCGCCTGCTCCGCCGCCGAGAACGCGGAGGAGCGACCCGTGCCCGCGTGTCGCTCGCCGATTCGCGGGTGGTCGGCGAGTGCCGCCTCCACCTCGCCCGGCGTGAGGGTGCGGGCCACGCGGTCGGCCGCCTCGGCCAGCGCGTCGGCGGAGGCGTAGGGGGCACCCGCGGCGACCTCCTCGGCCCAGCGCGGCACAGCGAGGCAGGCGAGCAGGATCTCGCGGGGCGTCTCGGTGGGGGTGGTCATGCGGTCTCCTTCGTCGGGCGGAGCGGAGGTGTGAGCGGCTTGGCCGCGAGCTGCGGCACGATGGTCCGATGGAGACGGTCACCGGTGTCGTGCTCGCGGCGGGCGCGGGCCGGCGGGCGGGTGGGCCCAAGGCGTTGCGACGCGATGCCTCCGGGATCGCCTGGGTCGAGCTCGCCGTGCGGAGGCTCGAGGCCGTCGGCTGCGCGCCCGTGCTCGTGGTGGTGGGCGCGCAGGCCGAGCGCGCGCGCCTCCTCGTGCCTCCGAGCGCCACGGTCGTCGTCGCCGCCGACTGGCACGAGGGCCTGTCGGCGTCGCTGCGCGCCGGACTCGCGGGCGCTGTGGGCTCTGCGGCGCTCGTGACGCTCGTCGATCTGCCGGACGAGCCCGCGGCGGTCGGCGCGCGCCTCCTCTCGGCCGTTTCCCCGGAGCCCTGGGCCCTGGCCCGTGCCGTCTTCGGCGGGCGCCCCGGCCACCCGGTGCTGCTCGGCCGCGCGCACTGGGCGGCGCTCGTGGGCGGAGCGGGAGGCGACTCCGGTGCACGCGAGCTGCTGCGCATGGCCGGAGCCCGCGAGATCGAGTGCGGGGATCTGTGGTCGGGGGTCGACCGCGACGGTCCGCGCTGAGTCGAGCGGGACAGCGCGCCTCGCCCCGGCCCCGCTCACCCCAGCCTCGCCTCGTCGAGCGCAGCCCCGAGCGCCCGCCACGCGAGGGTGGCGCACACCGCGCGCACCGGGTTGCCCGCGACCGCGAGCAGCGCCGACTCCTGACCCGCGAGAGGCCCCTCCCGGCGCCCCATCGCCGCGAGGAACTCCTCGCGCCGAGAGCGCACCTCGGCCACCCCGAGGCCATCGAGCTCGTCGACGAGCACGGAGGCGGAGCCGCGCGCGACCTCGCAGCCGCGCCCGCTCCACCCGAGCCGGAGGCGGTCGGCGTCTCCGTCGACCCGCACCTCGAGCCGGTCACCGCAGCTCGGAGTGATCAGCTCGGCCCGCCCGAGCGCCGTCGCCGCGTTCTCCGAGAAGCCGACCGGGTCCTTCGCGTGCGCGCGGATCAGCTCCGCCGCCGCGCTCACGGCCGCTCCTCGAGCTCGCCGAGCTCGGCGTAGGCGGTACTGATGCCGGCGATGCGCTCGCGCGACTCGCGCGGCTGCGCGCCGAGCACCCCGGAGGCGAGCAGCGCGACCGCGCTCATCGCCGCCGCGTAGCTGTCGAACGCGGCCTCGCTGTCCACGGGGCACTCGAGCCACACCGTCGCGTGCTCGGCGTGGCGGCGCGCCGGAGGATCGGCGAGCAGGACCACCGGCACCGCGCGCGCGGCCAGCGCCTCCACGAGGGCCGCGAAGGAGGCGGGCCGGCGACGGAATCCGACGAGCACCACCACGTCCTCGGCCCCGAGCCCCACGAGCTCCTCCCCGAGCGACTGGCCGGGCTGAGGTGCGAGGCGCACGCCGCCCCGAGCCTGCGCGAGCTGCTGGCGCAGGTGCAATGCCACGGGGTAGCTGTTGCGCAAGCCGATCACGACGACGTCGCGCGCCCGGGCCAGCAGCTCGACCGCCTGCTCGAGCCGGCCGCCGCCGAGCGCCGTGGCGAGCCGCTCCAGGTTCGCGCGCTCGCTCACGAGGTGCACCGCAAGCGCCTCCCCGGGACCGTGTGCCGGGCCCACCGGCACGCCGGAGCTGCGCAGGGCCCTGGCGTGCTCGCGCACCTCCTGCGAGTTCGAGAAGCCCAGGCGACGGAACAGCCGTGAGACCGTCGCCTTCGAGACGCCGCTGTGCTGCGCGAGCTCTGTGGCCGTGTACACCGCGAGGTCGCCGAGATGATCGAGGATGAAGTCGGCGGCCCGCTGCTCCTGGCGAGAGAGTGTCGCGTAGCCGGCATCGATGCGGTGGCCGATGCTCGCGGTCTCGGCGACCATCGTCACGCCCCCGTCGCCCGGCTCTCGGCGAAAGCAAGCACCGCGGCCTCGAACGCGTCGAGCGCACTCGCCACGTCGGCCTCGGTCACGTTCTCGGCGGGGTGGTGGCTGACCCCGCCCTCGCAGCGGAGGAAGAGCATCGCGTAGTCGGCCAGCTCGGCGATCGCCATCGCGTCGTGCCCGGCCTTCGAGAACAGCACCATCGGCTCGGCGTCCCCGGTCGCCCGAATACCCGCGCGCACGACGTCCTGGAGGTGGCCGGCCGCGGCGACCGCGGGAGCCGAGTGGGTCTCCTCGACCGTGAGCGCGAGGTGTCTCCGGCGCGCCGACTCCGACATCGCGCGCTCGATCGCTTCCCACGCCCGGTCGCGGTCCTCGTCGAACTCCGCGCGCAGGTCGAGGCTGAACTCCACCCGCCCCGGGATGACGTTGACCGCCCCGGGAAACGTCTCGAGCCGGCCGACGGTCGCGATGACGCCGTGCTCGCGGGCGACCCGCTCGACGGCGAGCACGGCCTCAGCGGCCCCGGGCAGCGCGTCGCGGCGGCGGTCGAGCGGAACTCCTCCGGCGTGCCCGGCCTTGCCGGTGAGGGTCAGGGCGAAGCGGCGCGCCCCGGCGATCGACGAGACGACGGCGAGCGCGCGGTCCGCCTCCTCGAGATACGGCCCCTGCTCGATGTGCGCCTCGAGATAGGCGAGCACCTCGTCAGAGGTGCGCGCGGCGGCACCGATGCGCGAGGGGTCGAGACCGAAGGCGTGGAACGCCTCCATCAGGGTCGTGCCGTGTGCGTCCTCGAGTTCCCACCAGCGCTCGTCCCAGGTGCCGGCGACCGCGCGGGAGCCCAGGAGCGCCGTGCCGAAGCGGGTCCCCTCCTCATCGCCGAAGGCGATCACCTCGACCGCGAACGGGAGGCGGCGGCCGGTGGCGTGCAGACGCGCGACGACCGCGATCGAGAGCATCACCCCGAGGATCCCGTCGTAGCGTCCTGCGTCGGGCACCGTGTCGAGGTGCGAGCCCAGGAGCAGCGCCGGCAGGCCCGGCCGTACGCCTTCGTACCGACCGCACTGGTTGCCGGCGGCGTCCTGCCACGTGCGCATCCCCGCCTCCTCCATCCACCGCGCCGCCATCGCGTTGACGCGCGCGTGCTCGGCAGAGAGGTAGACGCGCTCGATCGCGCCGGGCGTGCTCGAGACGGCGGCCAGCTCGTCGCAGCGGGCCATGACGACGGCGGCGTCGAGGCTCACTGCGCGCCCCCGTACACCTCGTACGCGGCCGCGACGCCGCCGCCGACCGGCACGGAGGCGCCCGCCCGCCGCAGCACCGACTCCAGCGCGGAGAGCGTGGTGAGCACCGTGTCCTTCCGGGCGTTATAGCCCATGGTCCCGATGCGCCACACCCGGCCGTGCAGCGGGCCGAAGGAGGTGCCGATCTCGATCCCGAAGTCGGCCAGCATCGCCCCGCGCACCGCATCGCCGTCCACGCCCTGGGGGATGTGGACGGCGACCACGTTGGCCATCTTGTGCGCGATGTCGCCGAACACCTCGAGGTCGAGGCCGCGGACGCCCGCGAGCATCGCAGCGCCGTGCAGCTCGTGCCGGGCGATCGTCGCCTCGAGCCCGTCCTCGATGACGATGCGGGCGCACTCGCGTGCCCCGTAGAGCATTGTCGTCGCCTCCGTGTGGTGGTTGAGGCGGCGCGGGCCCCAGTAGTCGAAGATCATGCCGAGGTCGAAGTAGTTCGAGCGGACCGCCCGCGTGCTCACCGCGTCGCCCTCGTCGCGGATGCCCGCCTCGATGCTCTTACGCCCCTCGATCACCGCGACGGCACGCTCAGAGAAAGTCACCGGCGCGGAGCCGGAGGGACCGCCCAGGCACTTCTGCAGCCCCGCAGAGACCGCGTCGAGCCCGAGCTCGTCGGCCCCGAAGGGATTGCCGGCGAGCGAGGCCGTCACGTCGGTGTAGAACAGCGCGCCGTGCCTCTCGCACAGCGCACCGAGTTCCTCCAACGGCTGCGCCATCGTCGTGGAGGTGTCGCCGTGCACGACGGCGAGCATCTTCGGCTTCACCCGAGCGAGCGCCTCGGCGATCGCCGAGACCGGGAACACCTGGCCCCACTCCGCCTCGATCACGTGCACCTCGGCGCCACAGCGCTCGGCGATCTCGCGCAGGAGGTGGCCGAAGCGCCCGAACACCGGCACCAGCACGCGGTCGCCCGGTTCGAGCATCGAGACCAGGGCCGCCTCGATGCCGGCGCGACTCGTGCCGTCGACGAGCATCGTCTTCTCGTTGCGGGTGCGGAAGACCTGGCGATACAGCTCTTGGGTCTCGTTCATCGCGGCGGTCATGAACGGGTCGTACTGGCCGACGAGCTGCGCAGACATCGCGCGCAGTACCCGCGGATCGGCGTTGATGGGGCCGGGACCCATCAGCAGACGCGCGGGCGGGTCGATCGGGAGGAGGGGCGCGGTCATGGTCGTCCTCTTCGGAAGCGGGGCGAAAAAGCTGTTTCAGTGGACGAGTCTACGCAACAGATGTTTCGCCGCTGTTTCGCGCGAGGCCCAGCCGCGCTCCCCACTCGATCAGCGCGCGGTCACTGCCCCGCGGGCCGACCAGGCACAACCCCACCGGTGCGCCCGCCACCGCGAGCAGCGGCGCCGAGAGCGCCGGATAGCCGCCGATACCCGCGAGGCACGTCAGGCCGAGCGTCGCCGTGCGGGCCGCGTCCAGATCCTCGGCGGAGGCGTCGAGCGCCGGCGCGACCGAGGAGGTGCTCGGCATCAGGAGCACCCGCCCGCCGAGCGCGTCGTCGAGCGCCTCGCGATGGGCGGCAACCCGCTCACGGGCCGAGGCGGCGGTCACGGCGTCCACCCGGGCCGCCGTGTCGAAGCGTCCCTGCACGTCCGCCGCGAGGGCACCGGGATGCGCCGCAACCCACTCGCCGTCCGCGGCCCACGCCTCCGCCGCCTGCACCAGACGGAACGCGTCCACCATCGCCGCGACCGGTGGCAGCTCGACCTCCACCGGCGTCGTCCCGGAGGCGACCAGCGCGTCGATCGCGGCCTCGAACGCCGCGCGCACCCCCGGGTCCACCCCCGCGAGCAGCGCCTCCGACACGGCGAACCGGGGCTCGAGCGCCGACTGCGGCAGAGCGACGCGCGCCACTCGCGCGAGCGTCGCCGCGTCGCGCGTCAGCCAGCCGACGGTGTCGAAGCTCGGCGCGAGCGGCAGGAGCCCCTCGACCGGCACCGCGCCGTGCGTGGTCCGCAGTCCCCACAGGCCCTGGTACGACGCCGGCACCCGGATGGAGCCGGCGGTGTCGGTCGCGAGGCCCACGGCAGCCTGCCCGAGCGAGACGGCCGTCGCCGGTCCGCTGGAGGAGCCTCCGGGTATCGCCCCGGGGACCGCCGGATTCGGCGGGGTCCCGTAGCCGGAGTTGCGCCCAGCGATGCTGTAGGCGAACTCGTCGGTCTGGGCGATTCCCCGCACGGCCGCCCCCGCCTCCAGCAGCATCGCGACCGCGGGAGCAGTCGACCGCTGCACTGGCGCCTCCGCGAGGTATGCGGGCACGCCCGCCCCGATGCGCTGACCCTCGATGGCGAACAGGTCCTTGACCGCGACGTCGAGCCCGTCGAGCTGCCCGGAGGCGACGGGGGGCACGAGCGGAGCCCCCACCGCCCGCCAGACCCGCACGTCGACCGCGGGCGCCGGAGCCTGCACCTGGGCCGCCCGCACCCGCCATACCCCCGCCTGCCGGGACCACAGCTGCGTGACGAGCCCACGCCCACCCCCCGACGGGACGTTCACGCTGACGACGAGCGCCGTGTCGGCATCGAGCGCCCTGACGTGCACCTCGGCGAGCGAGCGCGCGGGCGCACCGCCGCGCCTCCCGCGGAATCCCGTGATCGCCTCATGCCCCACGAGCAGTCCGGAGGCGTCGCCGCGCAGCGTCGTCGGCGCGCGCACGAAGGCCTCGGCCAGCGCCGGGACGTCGTCGGCCGCGAGCGCCGCCTCGTACGCCTCGACGGCGTCCACGAGGCCCTCCGGCAGCTCGCCCTCGAGCGAGGTCACCCGCGCGTCACTCATCGAAGTCCGCCGTCCGCACGCGGGCGTGCACGCCCTTCACCAGGTCGACCACCTGCGAGATGTCGAAGTCGGTCGCGGCGCTGAGGTAGGCGTAAGCATGACTCGCGTCCATCCCGTACCGCGCCTCCAGCAATGCGATCGCCGCACGCACGCACTTCTGCACGGCCACATCGAGGTCCTCGTCCATGCCCGTGGGCACCAGGAACTCGGCCGTCTCGCCGAGGGGGCCGGCCAGCTCGCCGAACGCGGCGAGCGCCTCCGCCCGCGGCACGACCTCGAAGCGCACGCGCACCCGAAGGCTCGCCTCCATCGCGGTCAGCGCGACCTCGCCGTCGCCCTGCGCGAAGTGCGGATCGCCGACGTACGCGAGCGCACCCGGAACCTGCACCGGCAGGTACAGGCTGGTGCCCACCGAGAGCAGCGCGATGTCGATGTTGCCCCCGTGGGAGCCCGGCGGCACCGAGTGCGGCCGCTCATCGCCCGCGACCGCGACTCCCATGATCCCGAGGAACGGCCGCAGCTCGAACCGGGCCGCCCGCTCGCCTCCCGGGACGAGCGGGATGACGCCACGTCGCACGCCGTCCGACCCCGTCTCGGCTCGCGCGAAGACGCTGAACGGTCCCTCCTGCAGCGGGTACTCGCCCGGCAGCGCTCCGCGCCCGTGCCGGTTCGAAATCACGCCGTAGGGCACCCGCGGGATGGCCTCGAGAAGGGTCATCCGCAGCAGGTCGCCCGGCTCTGCGCCGCGCACGGCGATGGGACCGGTGACCACGTGCGGGCCGTCGACCGCGGTATCGCGGAAGGGGCCGGCCTCGGCGAGCGCGATCGCATCGCGCAACACGCCCTCGGGTCGGACCCCGTGCGCGCCGAAGTACGCGAGCGGGTCGCGGCCCTGGTCCTCCAGCACGCCCTCGTGGCTCAGGGTGTCGATCACGACCTCCGCGCCGGAGTCGATCGTCAGCACCGCCCGGTCGCTCGCACACGGGAGCCGCCCCCACAGCACCGAGCCCGGCTCCGCCGCCAGGTAGTCCACGCCGTCCGGCACTCCCTCGCCGGGCTGGAGCGCCCCTTCCGCTTGCTGCATGCGTCCCCGCTCTCTCGCGGACCGCCCGCGCCGCTCCGACAGTAGCGCCGCCGTGTTTCGACCACGTGGCACATCCGTGGCAGGATCGGCGGCGCACCCGCCAACCTCCCCGCGAGATGCCACTTGTGCGGGCGACACGCCGGCGGAGGCACGCATAAGTGGCATCTCGCGACGCCAGCCCCGCCCTTCGACGACAGGATGACCGTGTTCCGACGCCTGCGCTCCCGCACCGACGCCGCCACCCTCGGCCTCATGCTCGCCCTCACCTTCTCGACCGGGATCGTCGACGCCATCGGCTACCTCGGCCTCGATCGCGTCTTCGCCGGCAACATGACGGGCAACGTCGTCATCCTGGGCATGGCGCTCTCGGGAGTCGCCAATCTCCCGGTCGTGGGTCCGGCAATCGCGCTCGGCGCCTTCATGCTCGGCGCCGTGGTCGGCGGCCGAGTGCTGCGGCCGGTCGCGAAGGGCTGGACGACCCGCACGACGTCGCTTCTCACGGCAGTCGGGCTCCTGCTCGGCGTGCTCGCCCTGGTGCTCGGCCTCGCCCCCGAGCACCCCGAGTGGCTCGCGCTGACCGTCACCGGTGTGCTCGGCGGCACGATGGGACTGCAGGCCGCGACCGCTCGCCACCTCGGGGTCAAGGACGTCACCACCGTCGTCGTCACCTCCACCATCACCGGACTCGCCGCGGACTCGCGCCTGGCGGGCGGCTCGGGTCAGCCGTGGTTCCGCCGCGCCGCCGCCATCGTGCTGATCGCCGCCGGTGCGGGCGTCGGCGCGCTCGCGCTCCTTGTCGGCCTCTGGCTCGGCCTCGCGATCGCGGCGGCGATCACCCTGATCGCCACCCTGATCGGCGATCTGGCCGTCCACACCCGCCACGCCCCGGCAGAGAAGGCCTCCGCCGCCCTCTGACGGGCACGGTCCCGTTCACAACGCAGGATCAATCCCTCGTCCAGCGCCGCGGATCCGCATGAAGACGTCGCCGACGCAACGTCCTTCCTGAATAGTGAACCGCACCACTCAGCGCGGCAGCTTTTGACACCGCGGGCAGAGGTGCGAGGACCGGTTCATGAACGGCACACGCACGATCTCCGTCCCGCAGCGCGGGCACGGTCGGCCCGTCTGCCCATAGGCGTTCAGGTTGTGCGAGAAGTACCCCGAGGCGCCGTTGACGTTGACGTACTGCGCGTCGAAGCTCGTGCCGCCCTCGGCAAGGGCTCGGTCGAGCACCGACCGCACCTCCGCGAAGAGCCGGCGGATCCGCGCCTCCCCCAACGACGAACTCCGTCGCTCCGGGTGCAGCTCCGCCGCCCACAGCGACTCGTCCGCATAGATGTTGCCGATCCCGCTCACCAGCGTCTGGTCGAGCAATGCCCGCTTGATCCCGCTGCCCCGCCGCGCCAGCGCTGCCACGACACCGCCGAGGTCGAAGGAGGGGTCGAGCGGATCGCGCGCGATGTGCGCCACCTGCGAGGGGACGGTCCGCAGCCAGTCGCCTTCGCGTGCATCCTCACCCGCGTAGCCTCCGGGCGCCCCGTCGGCGGTCGGCAGCAGCTCGTCGACGGCCATCGAGCCGAAGATCCGCTGGTCGACGAAGTGTAGGGCGAGCTCGCCGTGCTCCGGGTGCTCCATCCCGATCCTGATGCGGGTGAGGCGGGCGAGCGGCGCGTCGGCCGAGCGCAGCAGCACTTGGCCGCTCATCCCGAGGTGCACGAGCAGCGCCTCGTCGCGCCCCGCCGGCAGCCACAGGAACTTGCCCCGTCGCACCGCTCCCTCCAACCGTCGCCCGAGCAGCAGCCTCTCGAAGGTGCCGTGCGGATGCACGTGCCGCTTGAGCGCGCGCTCGTCGGCGATCTCGACGCTCGTGACGAGCGAGCCGGCGACGGCGGGCGCGAGCCCGGCCCGCACCACTTCGACCTCGGGCAGCTCGGGCACGCTCAGGCCCCGGGAGTCGTGGGCGCCACACCGACGACGGGAGGCGCGACGAGCCGCGTCCACGCGTCGAGCGCCGCTGCCATCTCGGCTGCCTTCTTGCTGGTCCCCTCGCCGCGGGCGGTCACGAGACCGCCGACGATCACGGTGGCCACGAACACCTTGTCGTGATCCGGTCCGGTCGCTTCGATCTCGTAGCGGGGGGCCGGGGCACCGCGCTCGGCCGCCGCCTCCTGGAGGCTCGTCTTGGGGTCCATCGACGCGCCGAAACGCAGTGGGTCGGCCCGCAATGGCGCGATGAGCCGCAGCACGAGATCGCGCGCCGCCTCGGGCCCTCTGCCGAGGTAGACGGCACCGATGATCGCCTCGACGGTGTCGGCGAGGATCGACGCCTTGTCACGGCCGCCGGTGAGTTCCTCGCCGCGGCCGAGGCGGAGGAACTCGCCCAGGCCGATGCCGCGGGCGATCTCGGCCAGCGCCACGGTCGAGACGAGGCTCGCGCGCCGTTTGGCCAGGTCTCCCTCGCTGAGGGCGGGGTACTCGGTGTAGAGCATGACGGTCACGGCCTGCCCGAGGATCGAGTCGCCGAGGAACTCGAGGCGCTCGTTGTGCGGGATCCCGCCGTGCTCGAAAGCGAACGACCGGTGCGTCAGGGCGAGCTCGAAGAGCTCACCGTCGAGGCTCACGCCGAGCGTGGCCTCCAGACGCGACCGGTCGTCGCTGGAGGGTCGTGCAGAGGTCTGGTTCACCATGGACCGCAGGTGGCCTGCCGCGGGGCGGACCGCCGAGGGAGCGGGATCAGACGTCGGCGACCTTGCGGCCCTTGTACTCGAGGAACAGCGCGGTGCCCGCGGAGTCCTCGACGACCTTGGCGCGGTGGGGAAGGCTGTAGACGACCTTGCCGTTCTCGACGGTCTTGACGAGGGGCGGGACCTCCGCCTTCCACTGCGAACGACGGGCGTGGGTGTTCGCGCGGGACTTCTTCCTCTTGGGAACAGCCATGATTCTCTCTTCTCTACCTCTGGTCGGATTCGGTGCGGGCGGGCGCGCCCTCACCGCTGTCTGCGGATGCTCTGTCGGGGGAAGCTCCGGGCGCTGCGGCCCCGCCGTCCTCACCCAACCCTGCGAGCACGGCCCAGCGGGAGTCGCGCGGCGCCTCGGGTTCGGGCGTGGAGGAATCGGCCAGCCGCTCCCCCGTGACGGGGTCGAGGCCCGGACAGTCCGGCCGGCATACCGGCTGGAACGGCAGCGACAGAACCACCGCATCCCTGACCAGAGGTTCAAGATCCACGTGGTCGTCGTGAACCTCATAGTCGAAAGCTTCGTCAGAAGAGTACGCGAAAAGTTCTTGGAACTCGACATCGACAGGCAGGGAGATGTCGGTCAGGCACCGACTGCACTCGCCTTCGGCTTGCGCCGAGACCTCGACGCTGGCCAGGATCCCCTCGTGCACCGATTCGAGGCGGACGTCGAGTTCGACGGCCGAGCCATGGCGGACTGAGACGATCCCCTCGCCGAACTGCTCCGGTGCCTCGAGGTCGAGGCGGTGCTCGCGCATCTCGCCCGGACGGCCCAGGAGGTCGCGCACGTTCACGGTGAACGGCGTCTTCTTGAATGTACTCACGACCAACCAGCCTAACCCTGTCCGCGCGTCCGGATCGCAGGAGCCGCACACACGGCCCGGATGCCGTCTCAGGCTTTCGCCACGATGTGCGGGCCGAGCGCAGGGATCACGCGCTCCCCGTACACCCGCAGCGTCTCCTCCTTGTTGTCGTGCTGGAGGTAGCCGGCGAACTGGGTGACGCCGATCGCGGCGAGCGCCTCCAGTTTCGCGATGTGCTCGTCGGCTGTCCCCAGGATGCAGAACCGCTCGACGATCTCGTCCGGCACGAAGGCGGCGTGGCTGTTGCCTGCGCGTCCGTGCTCGTTGTAGTCGTAGCCGTCACGGCCCGCGATGTAGTCGGTGAGGGCCTGGGGCACCGCCCCACTGCTCCCGTAGCGCCCCACGATGTCGGCGACGTGGTTGCCCACCATCCCCCCGAACCAGCGGCACTGCTCGAGCATGTGCTCGCGGTCCGTGCCGATGTACATCGGTGCGGCGATGCAGAACTGCAGCGATTCGGGGTCGCGTCCGACGTTCGCGGCCGCCTCCTTGACCGCGCCGATCATCCAGCGGGCGATGTCGACGTCGGCGAGCTGGAGGATGAACCCGTCGCCCACTTCCCCCGCGAGCTTCAGCGCGAGCGGGCCGTACGCCGCGACCCAGACGTCGAGAGTGGAGCCGCGGCTCCACGGGAACTGCAGCGTCGCGCCGTTGTGCTCGACCGCGCGGCTGTTGGCGAGCTCGCGAATCACGTGGATCGACTCGCGCAGCGTCTTCAGCGTGGTGGGCGCGCCTCCCGTCACGCGCACCGCGGAGTCGCCGCGACCGATGCCGCAGATGGTCCGGTTGCCGTACATCTCGTTGAGCGTCGCGTGCAGGGAGGCGATGACCGTCCAGTCGCGCGTGGCAGGGTTGGTGACCATCGGGCCGACCGTGATGCGGTGGGTGCGCTCGAGAATCTGCGAGTAGATCACGTACGGCTCCTGCCAGAGCAGGTGCGAGTCGAAGGTCCACGCGTAGTCGAAGCCGTAGCTCTCGGCGAGGACGGCGAGTGCGACGGTGCGCGAGGCGGGCGGGTTGGTCTGGAGGACGACGCCGAAGTCCATGGGTTTCCTTGTGGTGCTCTCGGGTGGTGCGCTGATGCTGCCGGGCGGGTCGTGTCCGGCGGGGCCGCCGGGCGGGGATCAGATCAGATACTGGCTGAGGCCGCGGGGAATGTAACGCCCGTCTCCCTTCGCCCCGAGGTACTGGCCGGAGTCGACGATCACGGTGCCGCGCAAGATCACGGTGTCGACGTGCCCGTCGATCTCGAACCCCTCCCACGCCGAGTAGTCCATGTTCATGTGGTGGCTGCGCCCCTCGCCCACGCCGATCGTGGTGTGTCCGTTCGGGTCGTAGACGACGATGTCGCCGTCGGCTCCGGGCTGGATCACGCCCTTCTTGCCGTACATCCCGAACATCCGCGCCGGAGTCGTCGAGGTCAGCTCGACCCAGCGCGGCAGGGTGATCTGTCCTGAGACGACTCCCTGGTACATCAGGTCCATGCGGTGTTCGACGGAGCCGATCCCGTTGGGGATCTTCGAGAAATCGCCGAGACCCCGGTCCTTTTGTCCCTTCATGCAGAAGGGACAGTGGTCGGTCGAGACCATCTGGATGTCGTTGGTCCGCAGCGACTGCCACATGTGGTGCTGGTGTCCCTCCGCCCTCGATCGCAGCGGCGTCGAGCACACCCACTTCGCGCCCTCGAAGTCTCCCCATTCCTCGCTGGAGGCGCCGAGCTGCTCCTCGAGCGAGAGGTACAGGTACTGCGGGCAGGTCTCTCCGAAGACGTTCATGCCGCGGTCGCGGGCTTGCGCGATCTGCTCGACGGCCTGCCGTGCGGAGACGTGCACCACGTAGAGTGGCGCGCCCGTGAGGTCCGCGATCATGATCGCGCGGTGGGTCGCCTCTTCCTCCGCCTGCCAGGGGCGGGACGTGCCGTGGAAGTACGGCGAGGCGTCGCCTGCGGCGAGGGTCTGCTTGACGATCTCGTCGATGAGGGCGCCGTTCTCGGCGTGCATCATCATCATCGCGCCGTTCTGCGCGCCCTTCTGGAAGGCGCGGAGGATCTGCCCGTCATCGGAGAGGAACACGCCCTTGTAGGCCATGAACAGCTTGAAGCTGGTGACGCCCTCGGCGACCAGCTCGTCCATCGCGACGAGCGAGGAGTCCTGCACGTCCGAGAGGATCTGGTGGAACCCGTAGTCGATCGCACAGGTGCCTGCGGCCTTCTCGTGCCAGGCGGCGTAGCGCTCGAGGACGCTTTCGCCCGGGTACTGCACCACGAAGTCGACGATCGAGGTGGTCCCTCCCCAGGCCGCGGCTCGAGTGCCGGTCTCGAAGGTGTCCGAGGCGAAGGTGCCGCCGAAGGGCATCTCCATGTGGGTGTGCGCGTCGATCCCGCCGGGGATGACGTACTTGCCGCTCGCGTCGATCACCCGGTCGACGTGCGCCGCGAGGTCCGTCCCGAGAAGGTTCGAGCCGGGTGCGAGGACGGCGCCGATGGTCTCGCCGTCGATCAGGACGTCTGCGGCGCCCGTCCCGGTCGCGTTGACGACGGTGCCGCCGGTGATGAGGGTCTTCATGGCTGCTCCTGCGCTGCTCTCGGGGTCACGGCTTCGGGATGCTCGTGTACGACTCCGGCCGGCGGTCGCGGTAGAACTGCCAGTCGTCGCGCATCTGCTGCACCATGTCGAGATCGAGGTCGCGGATCAGGATCTCCTCGTTCTCGCCCGAGCCTTTCGCGCCGACGAAGTCGCCGCGCGGGTCGATCACCTGACTGGTGCCGTAGAAGTCGACCGCCAGCTCGCCGTACTCGTTGTCCTCGCGGCCCACCCGGTTGGGCTGGAGCACGAAGTAGCCGTTCGCGACCGCGGCGGCCGGCCCCTCCACCTCCCACAGCCGGTTCGAGAGGCCGGGCTTCGTCGCGTTCGGGTTGAAGACGAGGTGCGCGCCGTTGAGCCCGAGCTCGCGCCAGCCCTCGGGGAAGTGCCGGTCGTAGCAGATGTAGACGCCCACCTTGCCGACGGCGGTGTCGAAGACGGGATAGCCGAGGTTGCCGGGGCGGAAGTAGAACTTCTCCCAGAAGCGGTCGAGGTGCGGGATGTGGTGCTTGCGGTACTTCCCGAGGATCGTGCCGTCGGCGTCGACCACGACGGCGGTGTTGTAGTAGACCCCCGTCATGTCCTCCTCGTAGATGGGCAGGACCATGACGACGCCCAGCTCGTGGGCGAGCGCGGCGAAACGCTGGACGATCGGCCCGTCGGCGGGCTCGGCGTAGCGGTAGTACTTCTTGTCCTCGGTGATGCCGAAGTAGGGGCCGTAGAAGAGCTCCTGGAAGCAGACGATCTGGGCGCCCTGCGCCGCTGCCTCCCTGGCGAACCCCTCGTGCTTGTCGAGCATCGACTCCTTGTCGCCGGTCCAGGTCGTCTGGGTGATCGCTGCGCGAACGGTGGTCATCGGTACCTCCATGGTCGGGCCGTGGACCCACTGTGGTCCCCGATCCCCTCGATGGCAATCTCGAGCGGTGGTCCGGGGGTCGGGACCCTGCCCATCGTGGTCCTCGCATATTTCCCGGGTGTTTCGCGACGGCCTCGCGACCACCGGACGCGGGCGGCGCGGCAGGCCCGGCGCTAGCGTGATCGGATGCGCATCACGATCCTGGCCGGGGGCGTCGGCGGCGCCCGCTTCACCTCCGCGGTGCGCGAGCACCTCCGCGACGTCGAGGAGGCGGGAGGCGGCCCCTCCGAGATCACGGTCGTGGCGAACACGGGCGACGACCTTTGGCTCGCCGGCCTCAAGGTGTGCCCCGATCTCGACTCGCTCACCTACGCGCTCGGCGGGGTGAACGACTCCGAGCGGGGGTGGGGGCGGGCCGGTGAGAGCGAACGGGTCTCGGCCGAGCTCGCGGCGTTCGGGGTGGGCTGGCCGTGGTTCACCCTCGGCGACCTCGACCTCGGCACGCACATCGCCCGCACCTCGATGCTGCGCGACGGCCTCACCCTCTCGGAGGCGACGGCTCGCATCACCGCTCGCTGGCCGCTGGGCGTGCGCCTGCTCCCCATGTCCGACCAGGACGTCGAGACGCACGTGGAGGTGGAGCTCCCCGGCGAGGGGGTGCGCCTTGTGCACTTCGAGGAGTGGTGGGTGAGGCTGCGCGCGTCGGCCCCCGCCCGCCGGTTCGTCCAGCGGGGAGTCGACACGGCCCGGCCTGCGCCCGGCGTGCTCGAGGCGATTGCAGACACCGACGCCGTCCTGATCGCCCCGTCGAACCCCGTGGTCTCGATCGGCACCATCCTCGGTGTGCCCGGCATCGCCGACGCCGTGCGGACGACCGCCGCTCCCGTCGTCGGCGTCTCGCCCGTCATCCGGGGCGCGGTCGTGCGCGGCATGGCCGACGCGTGCCTGGCCGCGATCGGCGTCGCGACCTCGGCCGAGGCTGTGGGCCGCCATTACGGCGCCCGCGGCGGCGGCGGTCTGCTCGACGCCTGGCTCATCGGCGAGGAGGATGCCGCCTCCCTCTCCGCGCTCGAGGACCTGGGGCTCAGGACCCGCGCGGTCCCCCTCTGGCTCCGCGACCGTCGGACGTCCACGCAGCTCGCCGCCGACGCCCTCGCCGCCGCTCGATCGGGAGATTGACCGGCCCGTCCCTCCACCCTGCCGCCCCCCGTCCGGGGCAAGCGGGCGCCCTCGATCCCTTGTACGGTCGTCCCAGGGGTCCCGATGCCCGCCAGGAGGACCGCATGGAGTTGCACAGCGAGAAGATCGAGCCCGACATCGTCGTGATCCGTCCGGCCGGACGCCTCGACTTCAGCAACGCCCACGACCTCGAGGCCGTGGTGCTGCGGGCGATCGGAGCCGGAGAGCTGCGGATCATCGTCGACCTGCACCTCGTCGAGTTCCTCGACTCCTCTGGGCTGGGGGTCCTCGTCGCGTGCCTCAAGGAGGCGCGTCGCGCGGGCGGTGACGTACGTGTCGCCTCCGCCGCCGAGCAACCGTCGATGGTCCTGCGCCTGTCGAACCTCGACCGCCTGCTCGGTTCCGCCGAGAGCGTCGAGGCCGCCTATCGTGTTTGAGCGATCCCTGGTCCTGCGGACGCCGCCGGACGACGGCGTCACGGCCGTGCACGAGGCCCTCGACGAGCTGTGGGCCGAGACGTCCGGCCTGTCGTCGTGGGACAAGATGGCCTTCGAGACGGCCCTCATCGAGATGACGTCGAACATCGTCCAGCACGCCCGCTCGTACCGACACGTGATCTGTCTCGTCGAGATCCGAGTCGACGAGCACGAGCTGCGGGCGGTGCTCACCGACTCCGATGACGCGGCCCCCGCGGATGTCACGCGTCCACGCGAGATGCCCGAGGAGTGGGCAGAGGCCGGACGCGGCATCCCCTTCATCCAGGCGCTGGTCACCGAGTTCGACTACCGCCGCGTCGACGGCCAGAACATCTGGACCCTCATGCGATCGAGGCACCGCTCGTGAGCGACGAACTCGAACGCCGGCGCCTCGCGGCCGTCGCCGAGCTCGGTCTCGGAGCCGCGAGCCCGCAGGAGCGCTTCGACCGGATCACCAGAGTCGCGCGCCAGCTCCTGCGCGTGCCGCTCGCCGAGATCAACATCGTCGAGGAGTCGACGCAATACACGAAGTCGCCGCTGCGTCCCGGGCGCGCGAGCCGCGTCCCGCGCGCCGACTCGATGTGCGACGCCACCATCCGCCAGGACGACATCTTCGTCGTCCCCGACGCCACAGCCGACCCGCGTTTCGCCCACCGGGGCACCGTGGTCGGCTCCCCGCACGTCCGCTTCTACGCCGGCCGGCCGCTGACGGTCGGCGACGGCCTCCGCGTCGGTACTCTCTGCATCATCGACAAGGTCGCGCGCGATCTCAGCGAGGAGGAAGCCCAGGTCCTCGACGAGCTGGGCCGGTGGGCCGAGCGCGAGCTGCGCGAGATCGCCGCCTCCAGTCGTGCCGCCGCCCTGCAGGAGCGTCTGCGCCCCGCGCCGCTGCTCGATCACGGGTGGAGCGTCAACGCGCTCACTCTGCCTGCGCAGGACGTCGCAGGCGACTACGCCTCGTGGCGCTCGTCCGCGAGGGGCCTCTCCATCGAGCTCGTGGATGTGATGGGCAAGGGAGTCTCTGCCGCGATCATGGCCGCCTCCATTCGCTCGGCCTTCCAGGCCCGACCCGCGATGTCGCCCGTGGAGGCGGTGCTCGCCGTGAACGCCCAACTGCTCGACGACTTCACCGCGACCGCCACCTTCGCGACAGCCTTCGTCGCATGCCTCGACCCGAGCACCGGGATGCTCTCCTTCGTCGACGCCGGGCATGGGCTCACCGTGCTGCTGCGCGCCGACGGCTCGATCGAGCGTCTGGCCTCACTGGGACTCCCCCTCGGGATCGCGGCGGATGGCGTCTGGCCGCTGGAGGAGCGCCATCTCGCGCGGGGCGACACGCTCTTCGCGTGCAGCGACGGCCTGCTCGATCTGTACGACGGCTCGCTCGACGCCCTCGAACGCCTCTCGGAGCTTGTACGCGAACTCGACGACGAGGAGCTTTTCGACCGGCTGAGCGAGCTCGTCGCGCCTGCGAACGCGGTCGACGATGTGACCGCCCTGATTCTGCGGAGCACCGTCTGATCGGCGGAGCACAGTCTGACGCGGGGCTGACAGCATTCTGATCGCGCGCCGATGCTGTTCCGATCGGGATGTGGCAGCGTGACTCCCGCGGCGTGACGTCGGTCGCCGCTCCGATCGATTCGAAGGGAACATCGCCATGTCTGGTGCACTCGTCCTCGCCGGCGGCGGCCTCGCCGGGATCGCGTGGGAGCTCGGGGTCCTCCGCGGCCTCGCGGATGCGGCCCCCTCGACGGTCCACCGCCTCCTCTCGCCCGAGACGACACTGATCGGCACGTCAGCAGGGTCGGCGGTCGCCGCCCAGCTGAGCACCGGCATCGGTCTGGACGAGGCGTACGCCGCGCAGCTGCGCGAGGAGTCCGCCGAGATCGGTGCCGACATCGACGGCGAGCTGCTGCAGGCCCAGTGGGCCGCTGCCGTCGAGGGCGCCAGCTCGCCCGACGATGCCCGTCGCCGCCTCGGTGTTCTCGCGCTCGAGACGCCCACGCTGTCGGAGGAGACGCGGCGCGCCGTCATCGAGGCCCGCGTCGACGGTGCGGACTGGCCCGAGCGACGCCTCCTCATCACCGCGGTCGACACGGCGACAGGCGCACTGCGTGTCTTCGACCGCGAGAGCGGAGTCGAGCTGGTCGACGCCATCGCGGCGAGCTGCGCCGTGCCCGGAGTCTGGCCCGCCGTCACGATCGACGGCGTGCGCTATATGGACGGAGGCGTCCGTTCCGGCAGCAACGCCGACCTCGCCGCGGGCGCCGACTGGGTGCTCATCGTGACTCCCCTGCCCGGCGTCGGGACGCCCGGAGCAGGCCTCATCCCGACCGCTGAGCTCGATGCTCTCGCGGGCTCGCGGGTCGAGGTCGTCTACGCCGACAGCGACTCGATCGCCGCGTTCGGACCGAACTCACTCGACCCGGCGGTCCGAGCCGCTTCCGCGCAGGCCGGGCGGGCTCAGGGCGCGCGCCTCGCCTCACGGATCACCGCCCTCGTCGACGCCTGAGTCCGGTCGAAGCCTCCTCAGTGGCGCACGCTGTAGCGGAGGAACACCGTCCCGTCCCTGAAGCGCCGCTCCTCCCGCAGTTCGAGCCGGGCCTTCATCCCGCGCGGGAAGAACGGCGTCCCACCGCCGACTGTGACGGGCACCGTGTAGAGCTGGATCTCGTCGACCACGCCTGCCAGGAGGGCGTGGGAGGCGAGCCCCGGGCCGGCGATCACGGAGTCGTGCTCGCTCGCGCGCACGGCCGAGGCGACGGCGACCGGATCGAAGGCTCGCTCGAGGGTCGTCCGCCGGGTCGTCACACCTGTCAGCGTGGTCGAGTGGACGATCTTGTCCGCCGCATGCCAGATCTGCTGGAAATCACGGATGAAGGTGTACTCCTCCGCGAGAGCGAAGGGCGTCTCCCAGGCCCGCATCGTCTCGTACATGCGCCGCCCGAAGTAAAAGGTGCGCACGGGCATCGTGCGCTCGTTGATGAAGCTGTGCACCTCGGGTCGGGGTTCGGCCCAGCCGAACCCACCGGTCTCGTCCGCGGTGTAGCCGTCCAGCGACACGATCCCGCTGTAGATGAGCGCGCCCATGTCCGCCTCTCTGCGGACGGTGTCGGGTGCCGCCCCTGGCGAGATGCTAGGGCTGGGGCCGGTGGAGGGCAATGGCGGCGACCATGCGGGGAGCCGGGACCGCGTACCGTGGTCACACCGCAGGGAGCGGCCGTGAAGGGTTCGTGATGAAGATCAGTCAGCTGCGTCACTTCGTGGCGGTCGCCGAGGAGCTCCATTTCGTCCGCGCCGCCGAGAAGCTCGGCATCTCGCGGCGAAAGCTCGACTCCTCCGTCGAGGCCGTCGAGTTCGACCTTGGTCGGCCGCTGTTCGAGCCGGGAGCGTCGACCACGACTCTCACCGCCGCGGGGCGCCAGCGCCTCGCCCAGGCGCGCGCCGAGCTCGCCGCGCTCGGCGATGAGCCGGAGGCGGCACCGAGTGCAGGAGGCAAGGCCAAGGCCTCCAAGGGCACCGGCCGCGCACCCATCGTGAAGGGCCAGCCAAAGCCCTACAAGAGGCGCCAGTCGCGCTGAGGGCGCGTTGCCTCTCCGCTGGGCGTCGTAGACAGCGTCGGCCGCCAGCCCCGCGTGGGCCCTACCGGGCTCGAACCGATGACATCCACGGTGTAAACGTGGCGCTCTACCAACTGAGCTAAAGGCCCCGACCGCGGCCGAACCGCGAACGATCGCCTCGACCTTACAGCAGCTCGCGCGGCGCGCCTCCCGCACGAGGACCCGCCAGGAGGGGACACGTCCCGTCTCCCGCTACCCTCGGCACATGACCGAGACCCAGGAGGCGCGAGCGCGACGCCGCGCCGAGAGCCGCTGGCCGGCCTCCGCCGCGATTCTGGTAGCCGTCGTGCTCAACGTGGTCGGCGCGAGTCCCGAGACGTCCGTGGTCCGGCTCGTCGCGGCAGGGCTGACGCTGGCGCTGCTCGTGCCGCTCTTCGTCGTGAACCCGCACCGGCTCGACACCGAGACGGAGTGGTCGCGCGGCATCTCGATCTCGCTCGCCATCGTCCTTGCCGTCGCGAACCAGGTGAACGTGGTCGCGGTGGTCATCGACCTCGTCGACGGCCGGGCGGACGGTCCCGCGCTGCTGCTGACGGCGCTGCAGGTCTGGGTGACCAACGTCGTCGCCTACGCGTTGCTCTTCTGGGAGCTCGACCGCGGCGGGCCGGTGGCGCGCGGAACACTGGAGCGCGCCGAGCTGCCTCCCGCAGACTTCGCGTTTCCGCAGGACACCTACGGCGACACCGCCGCGGAGGTGGCGGCCACCTCTTCCGAGCGCGCCGACTGGCGTCCCGGCTTCGTCGACTACCTGGCCGTCTCGACCACGAACACGATGGCGTTCAGCCCGACCGACACCATGCCGCTCTCGGCCCGCATGAAGCTGCTGATGATCGCGGAGGCGTTCACCGGCTTCGTCCTGCTCGCGCTGGTGATCTCGCGCGCGGTCAACATCCTCAACTGACGCCTCCGCGAGATGCCACTTATGCGTACGACACGCCGAGCGAGCCCCTCATAAGTGGCATCTCGCGGAAGAGGGGGGCGCGGGGGCGCGTCAGGCGTGTGCCGGCGCCAGTGCGTCGATCGCCGCACGGTAGGCGTCGATCGAGCGCGCCTCGCCGGGAGCGGTGAGGAAGCTCTCGCGGATCACACCCTGCCTGTCGATGAGGAAGGTCGCGCGCGTCGCGTAGCCCTTGCCTTCCAGGAATATTCCGTACTGCTTCGCGACGTCGCCGTGAGGCCAGAAGTCCGAGAGCAGCGTGAAGTCGTAGCCCTGCGTCTCACCCCAGGCCCGAAGGGTGTGCTTGGAGTCGACGGAGATGCCGATCAGCTCGACGTCCGCATGCTCGAAAAGCGAGAGGTTCTCGCGCAGGGCGCAGAACTCGCCCGTGCACGTGCCCGAGAAGGCGAGGGGGAAGAACACCAGGGCGACGTTGCGGCGCCCGTGGAAGTCGCCCAACTGGATGCGCTCGCCGTACTGATTCGCGAGTTCGAAATCGGGAGCCAGGGTCAGCTTCTCGAGAGCCATCGGCCGGATGTCCTTCCGTGCGCACGAGAGTCGCGCGAGCACGAGGGGCAATGCTAGACCCGCGTCGGGCATCCGCCAAGAAAGCAGAGACATTCCTGTCCACTCCACCGGGAGGCGGCGCCGACGGTCGACCGCGCGACGGCTGGCGCACTCCTACAGACACCTGTGCGCATCCATCGTGGATCGCCACACATCGGCGGAATCGCTAGGCTTGCACGGGTGCCTGCGCGCAGCTCGAGAACCGAGCCCTGGAGCGCGCGGATCCGCACCACTTCATGAGAGTGATGTCTCGGGCACGATCTGCCCCCAGAGAGAGGTCGAGGGTGACTGTTAACGATCAGGACCCGTATTCCGTCGGTCACGTGGACTCGGACCCCGAGGAAACGTCGGAGTGGAACGAGTCGCTCGACGCGCTCGTCCAGGAACGCGGAGCGGGGCGCGGGCGCGACGTCATGCTCAGCCTCCTCAAGCGCTCGAAGGAGCTGCACCTCGGCGTGCCGATGGTGCCCACCACGGACTACATCAACACGATCGCGGCCGAGAACGAGCCCGACTTCCCGGGCGACGAGGACGTCGAGCGCCGCTACCGCGCCTGGATCCGCTGGAACGCGGCGATCCTCGTGCACCGCGCTCAGCGCCCCGGCATCGGAGTCGGCGGCCACATCTCGACGTACGCGTCGAGCGCCTCGCTCTACGAGGTCGGCTTCAACCACTTCTTCCGGGGGCAAGACCACCCGGGAGGCGGCGACCAGGTCTTCATCCAGGGCCACGCCTCCCCCGGCCCCTACGCGCGCGCCTTCCTCGAAGGTCGCCTGACCGAGCACCAGCTCGACGGCTTCCGCCAAGAGAAGTCGCACCAGGGCGGTGGGCTCTCGAGTTACCCGCACCCGCGCCTCATGCCCGAGTTCTGGCAGTTCCCGACCGTCTCGATGGGGCTCGGCCCGATCAACGCGATCTATCAGGCGCAGGCCAACAGGTACCTCACCAACCGTGGCATCAAGGACGCGTCCGACCAGCAGGTCTGGGCGTTCCTCGGCGACGGCGAGATGGACGAGGTCGAGTCGCGAGGCCAGCTCCAGGTCGCCGCGAACGATGGTCTCGACAACCTCAACTTCATCGTCAACTGCAACCTCCAGCGCCTCGACGGACCCGTCCGCGGCAACGGCAAGATCGTGCAGGAGCTCGAGTCGTACTTCCGAGGGGCGGGCTGGAACGTCATCAAGCTCATCTGGGGTCGCGAGTGGGACGAGCTGCTCGCCCGCGACACCGAGGGCGCTCTGCTCGATCTGATGAACAAGACACCCGACGGCGACTTCCAGACCTACAAGACCGAGGACGGCGCCTACGTTCGCGAGAACTTCTTCGGCCGCGACCCGCGCGCCAGGAAGCTCGTCGAGGACTACACCGACGAGCAGATCTGGGGTCTGCGCCGCGGTGGCCACGACTACCGCAAGATCTACGCCGCCATGAAGGCCGCGACCGAGCACAAGGGCCAGCCGACGGTCATCCTCGCCCACACCATCAAGGGCTACGGTCTCGGCCGCAGCTTCGAGGGCCGCAACGCGACCCACCAGATGAAGAAGATGACTCTCGACAACCTGAAGGGCTTCCGCGACACCATGCGGATCCCGATCACGGACGCGCAGCTTGAGGAAAACCCCTACCTCCCGCCGTACTACCACCCGGGACAGGACGACGAGGCGATCCAGTACCTGCAGGAGCGTCGTCGTGCGCTCGGCGGCTACGTGCCCGAGCGTCGCTCGAAGTACACGCAGATCACCCTCCCCGACGACTCGGCGTACACCGTGGGCAAGAAGGGCTCGGGAACACAGGAGATCGCCACGACGATGGCGTTCGTCCGCATCCTCAAGGACATCTTGCGCTCGAAGGACTTCGGCAACCGCGTCGTCCCCATCATCCCTGACGAGGCGCGCACCTTCGGCATGGACGCGTTCTTCCCGAACGCGAAGATCTACAACCCGCGCGGTCAGCACTACACCTCTGTCGACCGCGAGCTGCTGCTCGCCTACAAGGAGAGCCCGCAGGGTCAGATCCTCCACGTCGGCATCAACGAGGCGGGCGCCCTCGCGGCGTTCACCGCGATCGGCACCTCTTATTCGACGCAGGGCGAGCCGCTCATCCCGGTGTACGTCTTCTACTCGATGTTCGGGTTCCAGCGCACGGGAGACGCGATCTGGGCGGCCGGCGACATGATGAGCCGCGGCTTCATGATCGGCGCGACGGCCGGGCGCACGACGCTCACCGGTGAGGGCCTCCAGCACGCCGACGGGCATTCCCCGATCCTCGCGGCGACCAACCCGGCGGTCGTCAGCTACGACCCGGCGTACGGCTACGAGATCGCGCACATCGTGCAGTCCGGTCTCGACCGCATGTACGGCGGCTCGCACTCCGACCCGAACGTCATGTACTACATCACGGTCTACAACGAGCCGATCGTGCAGCCCAAGGAGCCGGAGGACGTCGATGTCGAGGGCATCGTCCGCGGCATCCACCGCATCTCGTGGGGCCAGTGGGACGGCCCGAAAGCGCAGCTGCTCGCCTCCGGAGTCGCGGTCCCGTGGGCCATCGAGGCGCAGAAGCTCCTCGCCGAAGACTGGGGTGTATCGGCCGACGTCTGGTCGGTCACCTCGTGGAACGAGCTCCGCCGCGACGGGATCAAGGCCGAGCAGCACAACTTCCTCCACCCCCAGGAGGAGGAGCAGGTGCCGTATGTGACGCAGAAGCTGTCCGACGCGAAGGGTCCCTTCGTCGCCGTGTCCGACTTCTCTCACCAGGTCCCCGACCAGCTGCGACAGTTCATCCCGGGCGACTTCGCGACGCTCGGAGCGGACGACTTCGGCTTCTCCGACACCCGTGCGGCCGCGCGGCGCTACTTCCAGATCGACGGTCCGTCGGTCGTGGTGCGCACCCTGCAGCTGCTCGCCAAGCGCGGAGAGGTCGACCCGTCGCTCGCGGTGCAGGCGATCGAGAAGTACCGCCTCCTCGACGTGACCGCCGGCACCACCGGCAACGCGGGCGGCGAGAGCTGACGGACGAGTCGGTGCTCTCGCAAGAACCCGCTGCGTCGCCAGGGCGGGGTCCTGCTCCCGCCGCGGAGCGTCCGGCCACCCGGCCGGGCGCTCCGCGCACGAAGGAGCAGACCCTCGCCTGGCTGCGCACGCTCTCGGGTGAGCTGTCGACCCAGACCATCACACGCCTCGAGGACACGCTGCCCTGGTACGGCAGCATGCCCCCCGGCCGTCGTTCGGCCGTGGGGCTCGTCGCCCAGGCGGGTATCACGTCGTTCATCTCGTGGTTCGACGACCCCTCGGCAACGCCGTGGATCGCGGCCGACGTGTTCGGCGCGGCTCCGAGAGAGCTGCTCCGCTCGGTGTCGCTGACGCAGACCCTGCAGCTCATCAAGGTCACCGTCGAGGTGGTCGAGGACCGCATCAAGAACGGCGGCGAGGACCTTCGCGAGGCGATCCTGCTCTACTCCCGCGAGATCGCGTTCGCGGCCGCCGACGTCTACGCCAGGGCGGCGGAGGCGCGGGGCCTGTGGGATGCGCGCCTCGAGGCCCTCGTGGTCGACTCGATCCTCACGGGCGAGGCCGACGACGAACTCCCCAGCCGCATCGCCGCCCTCGGCTGGCACGGTCACGGGGAAGTCGCGGTGCTTGTCGGCACCGCGCCGAAGATGCTCGACGTCGACCAGCTGCGCCGGACAGCGCGCCACATGGACGCCGATGTCCTGATCGGCGTGCAGGGCAGTCGGCTGGTGCTCGTGATCGGCCGAGCCGAGCCGAGCGATACCGCCGCCACCGAGGCCCCGGTCGCGTTCCTCGAGATCGCGGAGGCGCTCGAGCCGGGCTTCGGCTCGGGGCACCTCGTGCTCGGTCATGAGGTACCGACCCTCGTCGAGGCGTCCCGAAGCGCGCGAGCGGCTCTCGCCGGTTTCGCGGTCGCCCGCTCGTGGCGCAATGCGCCGCGGCCGGTCAGCGCGGACGATCTCCTGCCCGAGCGCGCCCTGGCGGGTGATCCCCTCGCGCGGCAGAGCCTCATCACGCAGATCTACCGACCCCTCCAGAAGCACTCGACCGAGCTGCTGACCACGCTGTGGGCGTACCTCGACAACGGCCGTTCACTCGAGGCGACGGCACGCGAGCTCTTCGTGCACCCCAATACCGTGCGGTACCGCCTGAAGCGGGTCGCCGAGGTGATCGGCTGGGACGCGACGGGTGCTCGCGAGGCCCTCATCCTCCAGTCGGCCTTGATCCTCGGCTCGATGAGCGATCCCGACGGAACCGTCCGGCGTCGCCCCCCGCGAGGCTGACCCTGCGCCGACCCTCACTCAGGCCGAGGCGCCAGAGCCGTTGTAGAACCGCGACAAGCCCTGTGCGGTTTGTCAGTACCCCAGAGCGCCGCATCCGGCAGCGCAGATCGGAAGACTGAATCCTGTGATCGTCGTCGTCGCCCCGGGTCAGGGCTCCCAGACCCCCGGTTTCCTCTCGCCTTGGCTCGAAGTCCCCTCGGTCGCCGAGCAGCTCGCCTCCCACTCGGAGGCTGTCGGCATCGACCTCGCCGCCCACGGCACCGTGTCCGACGCGGACACCATCCGCGACACGGCCGTGGCCCAGCCCCTCCTTGTCTCGGCCGGGCTCGTGAGCCTCGCCGCGCTGCTCGACGGCGGTCGACGCGAGCGCATCGCCGGGATCGCCGGCCACTCCGTCGGCGAGGTCACCGCGGCGGCGGGCGCCGGCGTGCTCACGGAGGCCGAGGCCCTCGTCTTCGTGCGTGAGCGTGCGCGTGCCATGGCTGCCGCGGCCGCCGCGACTCCGACCGCGATGAGCGCCGTGCTCGGCGGCGACGAGGAGGCGCTCCTCGCCCGACTCGACGAGCTCGGCCTCGAGCCCGCCAACTACAACGGTGGCGGCCAGATCGTGGTCGCCGGCGCGCTCGACGCGCTCGACGCGCTCAAGGCGGAGCCGGTCCCCGGGACCCGCGTGATCCCCCTCCAGGTCGCGGGAGCGTTCCACACCCGATACATGGCTCCGGCCCGCGACGCCCTCGCCGGGACCGCCGCGACGCTCTCCCCCTCCGACCCGAGTCTCCGACTCTGGACCAACCGTGACGGCTCGGTCGTCGACTCCGGCGCCGCGTTCCTCGATCTACTCGTCGGCCAGGTCGCGTCGCCGGTGCGCTGGGACCTCTGCATGGCCGCGTTCGCCGAGGCCGGAGTCACCGGCGTCGTCGAGCTGGCTCCGGCGGGTGCCCTCGTCGGCCTCGCGAAGCGCGGCCTCAAGGGCGTGCCGACCCTGGCCGTCAAGACCCCCGACGACCTCGACGCCGCTCGTGCCTTCATCGATGAGCACGCCGCCTAGCAGGAGAGACCCATGACCACCCCCACCCTCACCCAGTCCAGCGGCAGCGCCTACACCCGAATCCTCGGCATCGGAGCGGCGCGCGGCGACCTCGTCGTCCCCAACGAGGACCTGATCGGCCCCATCAATTCCTCCGACGAGTGGATCCGCCAGCGCACCGGCATCGTCGAGCGCCGCCGAGCCTCCGCCGGCGTGCTGGCCGTCGACCTCGCCGCCACCGCCTCCCTCGAGGCGATCGAGAAGGCGGGGATCCGCCCCGACCAGATCGGCGTCGTGCTCGTCTCCACCATCAGTAACACGGTGCAGACCCCCTCGCTCGCGGCGCTCCTCGCCGACCGGATCGGCGCGAACCCCGCCCCCGCCTATGACATCTCCGCGGCCTGCGCCGGCTACACGTACGGCATCGCCCAGGCCGACTCGTTCATCCGCTCCGGTCTCGCCGAGTACGTGCTCGTCGTCGGTGCCGAGAAGCTCTCCGACCTGATCGATCCGGCCGATCGCAGCATCTCGTTCCTCCTCGGCGACGGCGCGGGAGCGGCCATCGTCGGCCCGAGCGACTCGGTCGGCATCTCGAAGACCGTCTGGGGCTCCGACGGCTCCAAGTGGGACACGGTCGGCATGGACAACCCGCTCCAGGCCTACCGCGAAGGCCGCGTCGCATGGCCCACCCTCCGTCAGGACGGACCCTCGGTCTTCCGCTGGGCGGTCTGGGAGATGGCCAAGGTCGCCAAGCAGGCGCTCGCGGAGGCGGGCGTCACGCCAGAGGACCTCGCAGCCTTCATCCCCCACCAGGCCAACATGCGCATCATCGACGAGTTCGCGAAGCAGCTGAAGCTACCCGACTCGGTCCTGATCGGACGCGATATCGAGACCACCGGCAACACCTCGGCCGCCTCGATCCCGCTCGCCACCCACCGCCTGCTCGAGGAGCACCCCGATCTGCACGGCGGGCTCGCCCTGCAGATCGGCTTCGGCGCCGGACTCGTCTTCGGCGCACAGGTCGTGGTGCTCCCTTAGGGGGCGCAGGGCCACCCCTAAACTGACCTACGGTCACACGACGAACACCGCATTCACACCTCAAGGAGAGAACCATGGCACTGTCCAACGAAGAAGTCCTCGCCGGCCTGGCCGAACTCGTCAACGACGAGACCGGCATCGCGACCGATTCCGTCGAGATGGACAAGTCGTTCACCGACGACCTCGACATCGACTCCATCTCGATGATGACCATCGTCGTCAACGCCGAGGAGAAGTTCGACGTCAAGATCCCCGACGACGAGGTCAAGAACCTGAAGACCGTCGGCGACGCCGTCACCTTCATCGTCAACGCCTCCGCGTAGTCCGCGCCCGCGCTCACCGTCCTCGAGGAGGACGCCCCGACCGGGCCGCATCCGGTCGGGGTGCGCCCGGCACCCACCCGTCACGGAACAGAGAACTCGTCATGACCACCAAGAAGATCGTCGTCACCGGGATCGGTGCCAGCACTCCCCTCGGCGGCACCGCCCGTGAGTCGTGGGAGGCGCTTCTCGCCGGAGAGTCCGGAGCCCGCACCATCGAGGCCGACTGGGTGTCCGAGCTCGACCTCCCCGTCACCTTCGCCGCGCAGGCCAAGGTGCGTCCGGAGGAGGTCCTGCCCCGACCCGAGGCGAAGCGCCTCGACCCCTCCAGCCAGTTCGCCCTGATCTCGGCGCGTGAGGCGTGGGCCGACTCCGGCATCACCGACGTCGACCCGCTGCGCGTCGGCGTCGACTACTCCACCGGCATCGGCGGACTCTGGACCCTCGTCGACGCGTGGGACACCCTCCGAGAGCGCGGCCCCCGCCGCGTCCTGCCGATGACCATCCCCATGCTCATGCCGAACGCCGCAGCCGCCGCGATCAGCATGTCGATCCCGTCCCGCGCCTACGCCCGCACCGACGTGTCGGCCTGTGCCTCGAGCACCGAGGCGATCGCGAACGCCTACGAGCACCTCCAGCGCGGCCTCGCCGACGTGGTCATCACGGGCGGCACGGAGTCGGTGGTGCACCCCCTGCCGATCGCCGCGTTCGCGTCGATGCAGGCCCTGTCGCGTCGCAACGACGACCCGGCCGGCGCCTCCCGCCCCTATGACGTCTCCCGCGACGGCTTCGTCCTCGGCGAGGGGGCAGCGACGCTCATCCTCGAGACCGAGGAGCACGCTCTCGCCCGCGGCGCGCGCATCTACGCCGAACTCGCCGGCGGAGCGGTCACGAGCGACTCCTATCACATCACCGCGCCCGATCCCGAGGGGTCCGCGGCGGCCCGCGCCATGGTCGCGGCTCTCGAGCAGGCCGGAGCAGCCCGCACCGACGTGGTCCACGTCAATGCGCACGCCACCAGCACGCCGGTCGGAGACATCGCCGAGTACCGCGCGCTCCTGCGCGTCTTCGGGGATCACCTCCCGAACATCGCCGTCTCGGCCACGAAGGCCGCGACCGGTCACCTCCTCGGCGGTACCGGTGCCCTCGAGGCGATCTTCACCGTCCTCGCCCTCCACGAGCGCACCGCTCCCCCGACGATCAACCTCACCGAGCAGGACCCACAGATCCCTCTCGATGTCGTCACGAGCCCTCGCGCGCTCGGCGACGGCCCGCTCGTCGCCCTCTCGAACTCGTTCGGGTTCGGGGGGCACAACTCCGTTGTCGCGTTCCGCTCCGTCTAGGGGGCGTGGCGTGCTCGAGGGAGCGGCACTGTCAGCCGACGCTGTGCATCCAGACGACCGGCGCGAAGTCGCTCGCGGCGCGGAAGGGCTCGAGCTCCTCTTCCCAGGCCTGGCCGAGCGCCAGGCGCAGCTCGCGGTGCAACTCGATCGGGTCGGCGCCGGCGATCTCCATGGCCGAGCGCACGCGATCCTCGGGGACCACGGTGTTGCCGACGCTGTCGGTCTGCGCATAGAAGATGCCGAGCGCGGGAGTGTGCATCCAGCGGCCGCCGTCGCTGCCCGGTGACGGATCCTCCGTCACCTCGTAGCGCACGTCTTCCCAGCCTCGCAGGGCGGAGGCGATGACCGCGCCCGTGCCGACTGGCCCCTCCCACGCGAACTCGGCGCGCTGCGTCCCGCGGAGGACCGGCTGGTCGATCCAGGCGAAGTTCACGGCACGACCGAGAGCGCGACCTGCTCCCCACTCGAGATGGGGGCAGAGCGCGCGGGGGGCGGAGTGTACGAAGAGCACACCCCGAGACTGCTGCTCCACCATGCTGTCCTCCGTCCTGGTGCGTCTTCCCCAACGACCCGGACCACGAGAACGAACTGTGGTGCATTCTTCGATTAGACGGTGGATGAGCCACCAGGACAGATTATGCAGGAGCGGTCGCGTACCGACAAGGCGGCTCGCCGCGCCCGCCCGCGGAACGCGAGCATCCCCTGCCTATACTCGGGACGGTCCGCAGCGGCTCCCCGCCCACGACCCTCCCGGCTCCTCATCCCGCCCGCCCGATCAGCCCGAAGGAGTCCCGTGTCGGTCCGCGACGGCCTGCTGGCCCTGCTGACGCTCGGCCCCGCGTATGGGCGGCAGCTGCACGCCGAACTGCTCGACCGGGCTGCCCATCGTCCGCGCATCAACGTCGGACAGATCTACTCGACGCTCGACCGACTTCGCGAGAGGGGCCTCGTCGCCGACGCCGGGTCGACCGAGGACGGGCTCCCCTTGCACACGCTCACCGAGGAGGGTCGTGCCGAGGCTCTCGCCTGGCTCAGCGGAGAGGGCGCATGCTCCGACGAGGGCTGGGACGACGTGCTCGACCGTGTCCTTCTGGCCTCGAGCCTGTCCCTCGCCCACCTTCGTGCGGTGCTCGCTGCCTACGATCGCGTGCTGAGCCGCGCGGCGGGCGACGCCCCAAGGGACGAGCCGAAGGCTCGCGCCACGTCGTCGAGCGACGCGGGCAGGCAGGACGAGCAGCACCCCCAGCGTCGCCTGGCCGCCCGCGCCACGCAGGTACGCGAGGAGGCGCTGCGCCACCTCCTCATCGCGGCCCGGGAGGAGCTCGTGGCCGACGCCGACGCCTCCACGGTGCGCGGCTTCGCGCTCGAACGCCCCCGACGTGGCCGGCGTGCCGGGCCGAGAGACGAGACAGGCACAGGCGCCGTCGCCTAAGGTGGTCCGCATGTCCCGCACCCCCCTCGGCCTCCGCATGTCGCCTCGCGTGCGTCGACGCGTCGGGGCGGCCGGCGCGGGCACCGTCCTCCTCCTGTGCGCGGCACTGGCCGGCCCGCTTCCGGCCGATGCCGCCTACAACCCCTCCGACTACCCCTCGTGGTCGGATGTCCAGGCCGCCAAGTCGAGCGAGAGCGCGACGTCCGCCGAGGTCGATCGCATCACCGCCTTCCTCGCCGACCTCCGCGATCAGGCCGCAGCGCTGACCGATGCCGCGATCACGCGCGCGTCCGAGGCCGACGCCGCCGCGACCGCTCTCGACGAAGCGACGCAACGTGTCAGCGCCCTCGAAGAACGCGCGAACGCCGCCCGAACCGATGCCGACTCCGCCAAGGAGCAGGCCGGCAAGCTCGCGGCCCAGCTCTACCGCAGCGGCGGCACCGACGCCACGCTCAACCTCCTCGTCGGCGGTCAGGAGTCGAGCGGCCTGCTCTACCGACTGGGCACCATGAGCCAGCTCACTCTGCAGACGAGTCGTCTCCAGTCCGAGGCGGAGTCGACCGAGAACGAGGCGGCCTCGCTCGCCGCCCAGGCCGAGAAGGCACGTGGCGAGCGGGCCTCGCTCGCCTCCGCCGCGAAGGATGCGCTCGCGGCGGCCCAGCAGGCCCAGGTCGACGCCGACGCGAAGGTCGCCGAGCAAGAGAAGTACAGCGCACAGCTCTACGATCAGCTCGCCTCGCTCAAGAACACCACGGCCGAGCTCGAGAAGGAGTATGCGACCGGGCAGGAGGCGAAGGCCGCCTATGAGGAGCAGCAGCGTCAAGCCGAGCTCGCGGCGCAAGCGGAGGCCGAGCGACAGCGGCGGGCCAACGCCCCGGCAGCGGCGCCGAGTGGCGGAGGCGGCTCAGGCTCGAGCAGCGGCGGTAGCGGCCCGGTCGAGCTCGGGAACGACGACCCGACCGGCGCGAGCAACAGCTCCGACAAGACGATCGCGGCGCTCGGCACCTATGCCGGTCGCACGGACGGCATGTCTCCGGCACAGGCGCAGGCCTATGCCCGCACGGTCGTGGGGAACTTCGGCTGGGGCCAGGACCAGGTCGACAGGTGCCTCATCCCGCTGTGGAACGGGGAGTCGGGTTGGCGCTGGAACGCGCTGAACCGTTCCTCCGGCGCCTACGGAATCCCGCAGGCACTTCCCGCCAGCAAGATGGCGACCGCCGGTGGCGACTACCAGACCAACGCGGCCACGCAGGTCGATTGGGGCCTCTCGTACATCAAGAGCGCGTACGGCTCGCCCTGCACCGCGTGGGCGGCCTGGAACAGTCGCTCGCCGCACTGGTACTGAGCGCGATCCTCCCTCACTTCGCCTCTTCGTAGGCGCGGACGACCGCGACGGTGACCGGAAAATCGACCTCGCCGCGCCCGAACAGCGCCCGCCCGGCGCGCGCCGCGGCCTCGCGAACGATCGCGGCAGCCTCGTCGGCCGCCTCCTCCGGCGCGTGCACGATGACCTCGTCGTGCAGGAAGTAGACGAGGTGCGCCCGCCCGAGCGCACCGCCCGCCGATCGCAGACGCGCTCGAAGCTCTCCCATCCAGCACAGCGCCCACTCGGCCGCCGTGCCCTGCACGACGAAGTTGCGGGTGAACCTCCCCCACTCGCGCGCCCGGGGGCTGCCCGGCTCGAGCCCCTCGACGCCGGGAGGCGAGCTGCGGCCCAGCCAGGTCGACACCGGCTCGCCCCGCTCGCCCGCCCGGGCCGCCGCCTCGACGTGCGCGACCGAAAGCGGATACGCCCGCGCCAGGCGAGGCACGAGGCGCCCCGCCTCTCCGCTCGTCGCCCCGTACATCGCCCCCAGCATCGCGACCTTGGCCCGTGGCCGATCGGGAACGACGCCCTCGTCGACGATGCCCTGATAGAGATCGCGTCCACGACCGGCGGCGGCCATCGCGGAGTCGCCCGCCACGGCCGCGAGGATCCGCGGCTCGAGCTGCGCCGCGTCCGCGACCACGAGCCTCCACCCGGGATCGGCGGTGACCGCGGCCCGGATCTGCCGCGGCAGCTGGAGCGCGCCACCGCCCGATGTCGCCCACCGGCCGGTGACCACGCCGCCCACCACGTACTCGGGACGGAATCGCCCCTCGTGCACCCACGCGTCGAGCCACGCCCACCCGTTGGCCGTGAGCAGGCGCGAAAGCTTCTTGTACTCCAGAAGCGGCGGGATGGCGGGATGATCGATCGCCGAAAGCTCCCAGGAACGGGTCGACTCGACCGCGAGTCCCGCCCGGCGCAGAGCCCGCAGCAGCTCGACCGGCGAATCGGGAGTGAGCTCGGGTGCCTCGAGCTCGGCACGGAGACGCTCGGCAAGCGCCTCCAGGCGCGCCGGCCGCCCGCCGAACAGCGGCCGGGGACCCAGCAGCTCGGTCAGCACCCGGTCGTGCACGTCGGCGCGCCAGGGCAGCCCGGCGGAGGCGATCTCCCGCGCGATCAGGGCGCCGACCGACTCGGCCGCGAGGAGGAGGCGGAGCCGGCCGGGATCCTCGGCGCCGGCGAGCGCCTCCTCCTGACGCGCGAACTCGAGCAAGGGATCGAGCTCCTCCGCGTCGCCGTCCGCCTCCTCGAATCCGACGAGCGTGTCGAGGGCGGCCGGAGCAGCCGCCGCGCCGTCCCACGCGTCCAGCGGCATGCGGGCGAGGGGCGAGCGGGAGGCACCCACCGAGCGCCGGAGGATCGCCCGGGCCAGACGCAGATCGTGGCACCGTGCGACGCCCACTCCGGCTCCGAGGAGCGCGGGATACCACCGCGAGGTGTCGTCCCAGACCCAGCGCGGCTGCTCGCCCTCACGCGAGCCGACCCACGCGGCAAGCGCGGCGGTGCCGTGGCCGCGCGCCGCCTCCGCGCCCGTCCCGACCTCGAACGCCTGCCACCGCCCGGTCGGGCCGCCGGCGAGTGCGAGGAGCATCGGGCCATTCTCCTCCGCGGGCCGAGCATCGACGACGCGTGCGTGCGGAAGCGAGCTCACGGTGCCGGGTAGCCCGGAAAGGGCTTGTCCTGGGCGGTGGGCGGCTGATGCTCCCAGAGAGCGGCAGCGATGGCGTCCATCGACCTCGAATAGCCGACGAGGGTGCGGCGACTCGGTTCGGCGGCCCAGGTGACCGCCCGGAACCACGTCTCGCGGTAGGGACCCGTCTCGATCCGGCGCACGACGCCGATCTTGCCCGTCCGGAGGGAGTCGACCATCACCCACTCGTCCTCGCCGTTGCCGCGCAGCATATACAGCGGGCTCCACTCGATCATCGTGCCTCCTGCCGACCGATCCGCAGCCGTCGCGAACGCGGACGCTGAGGCGTACACTCGCAGACTATCGAACATACGTTCGAACGGCTACCCATGAGGTGGGTGGCCGCGTGTGATGTCTCAGGACATCGGTGACGAAATCTGTATCGCAGACTCCCCAGTGTCTCGGCGAGTGGCTTTTGTCGAGGTAGCAGAACAAGGTTTGGTGGAAGCGCTCGTTCTTGCCCTGGGTGGTCGGCTTGTATGGCTTTGTCGTGCACGCTGATCGGGCCGTGATCTCACCCAGAGGCCTCTCACGCTGCCCGAACCTGCAGGGCCTGCGACTTGACATCGTCGGACAACGTTGACGGGTTCGATCTCGGGCGCCGAGACCTCGGCTCGAGCACAGCAGCTGGCCCATCAATACGGCGCACTGTCTTCCGCGGCTCTGCAACAGGGCCGGCCGAGTGACATGATTGGGCATGCTTTCCGGCCGGCGCTCTACTGCGTCAACGTCACTGCTCTCAATCGACTATGAGACGACAGGCGATGCCTCCGGTCCCGCCGTCATCCTGTTGCATGGATTTCCGTACGACGTCCGGGCATATGACGACGTCGCGGAGATAGTCGGTACGGCAGGTGCGCTCGTAGTCGCGCCATACTTGCGAGGTTTCGGGCGAACACGCTTTCTCGACGAGAACACGCCTCGATCGGGGCAACAAGCCGCGCTCGGGCAAGATCTCATCGACCTCCTCGATGCCCTGGACATCGAGACGGCAGTGGTCGCAGGGTACGACTGGGGCGGCCGCGCAGCATGCATCGCCGCTGCGCTGTTCCCCGAACGCGTGACTGGCCTGGTGACCGTTGACGGCTACACCATTCAGGACATCGCCCACGCCGACTCTCCGTCGCTACCCGAATGGGAGAAGACATACTGGTACCAGTACTACTTCCACTCGCCCCGCGGGCGGCGTGGCCTCGCAGAGAACCGCGAAGCACTCTGCGAACTGCTCTGGCGCGACTGGTCGCCCACCTGGCTCGATGCGACGAAGGCCTTCCCGGCATCTGCCGTGTCCCTGCATAACCCGGACTTCGTCGATGTTGTCATCCACTCCTACCGCCATCGATTCGGGCTCGAAGCCGGCGACCCGCGCTATGACGAGCTGGAACAGCGCCTCGCAGCGGACCCCACGATCAGTGTGCCTACCGTCGTTGTGGAAAGCGGGGCGGACGGCGTCGCGGGGGCGGGCGCCGCGGGTGACCGGGATTTCTTCACGGGGAAGTACGAGCACCGCCTGCTGCCGAACATCGGACATAACGTCCCGCAGGAGGACCCTGAGGCATTCGCTCAGGCCGTGCTTTCACTGCTCCCGTAGCACCCATCGACCCGACAGTGCGAGCCACCTCGCTTCTCGGAACGGTGAATGTGTGGTTGATCGAAGTGTCACCACGAAGAATTCGAGAAGTGTCAGTGGCGCGGCGCGCGCTACCGGGTCAGCGACAGGCCGAGGGTGTGGACGCGGACGAGCGAGTGGTGGGCCCCCTTCGAGGCCTACCCGCCCGCCTGCGGCACGCCTCCGGTGAGCGTCGGCGGATGGCGCTTCGAGGCGACGGACCTCGCGACCGGAGGAGCCTTCGTGCTCGAGGTCGTCGCGACGACCGAGCCGTGTGGGAGCGTCGTGCGGATCGACGAGTGATCCGCACGGCACGTCACTTGTCGGCCGACCAGGGCGCCTTCGTGAGAGCGATCAGCGCGGCAGTTCCAGAGACGAGGCCGACGCCGGCGATGGCAGAGACGACGAGCCAGAGGACGAGTTCCATGCGGCAAGTGTACCGAGCCCGTCGAGCGCATCCCGCGCCCCACCCCGGCCATGCATCGGCTATGGAATAGCCTGGTGCAAGTGACCGACTCCCCCACGCGCGCGAGCGTCGGACTGCGCTCCGCACGCGGCCCGATCCTGCTCTCCCTCATGATCTCGACCGCCCTGGTCGCCCTCGACGCCACGATCCTGTCGACGGCCGTGCCCTCGATCGTCAAGGACCTCGGTGGCTTCGAGCAGTTCCCCTGGCTGTTCTCGATCTACCTGCTCGCCCAGGCCGTGTCGGTGCCGCTCTACGGCAAGCTCGCCGACATGATCGGGCGCAAGCCGATCATGCTCCTCGGGATCGCGCTGTTCCTCCTCGGCTCCCTTCTCTGCGGCCTGGCCTGGAGCATGCCCGCGCTCATCGCGTTCCGCGCGCTGCAAGGGCTCGGCGCCGGTGCGATCCAGCCCATGGGCATCACGATCGCAGGCGACATCTACACCGTCGCCGAGCGCGCGAAGACGCAGGGCTACCTCGCGAGCGTCTGGGGCATCTCCTCCGTCGTCGGGCCCACCCTGGGAGGCGTGCTCTCCGATCTCGGCGCGTGGCGCGGGATCTTCCTCGTCAACATCCCGCTGTGCTTGCTCGCCGCGTTCCTGCTGGTCCGAAACTTCCGCGAGACCACCCATGGCGAGCGTCAGCCGATCGACAGCGCGGGCGCCGCGACCCTCGCCGTGGGCACGGCACTCCTCATCCTCGGGCTTCTCGAGGGAGGCAGCGCGTGGCCGTGGCTCTCACCCGCCGGCATCGGGGTCTTCGTCGGAGCTGCCGCCGCGTTCGCCGCCTTCATCGCGATCGAGCGCCGCGCCCCTGCGCCCGTGCTGCCACTCTGGGTGCTCACCCGACGGGTCCTGATCTCGACGAGCCTCGTCTCGGTGGCCGTCGGCGCGATCACGCTCGGCATCACCTCGTACTTCCCGACTTTCGCGCAGGGAGTCCTCGGCAGCTCGGCGCTCGGAGCGGGGTTCGCCGTCGCCGCGATGACCCTCGGCTGGCCGGTGGCGGCGAGCTTCTCGGGGCGGCTCTACCTGCGGATCGGATTCCGGAACACCGGCTTCATCGGTTCGGGGCTCGTCGTCGCGGGCACCGCGCTGACCATCCTGCTCGGCGCCTCCTCGACGCTGTGGGCGATCGCGGCGTTCTGCGTGCTGATCGGCGCCGGTCTCGGGCTCGTCGCGACGCCGACGCTGATTCGCGCGCAGTCGAGCGTCGCGTGGAACGAGCGCGGTGTGGTCTCGTCGACCAACTTCTTCGCCCGCAACATCGGCAGCGCGGTGGCCGTCGCGGTCTTCGGCGCGATCGTCAATGCCCAGGCGGGCGGAGGCGTCCCCTCGCCGGCCGAGCTGGCCGACGGGACGCGTGCGGTGTGCATCGCGCTCACCGTGCTCGCGCTCGGGATGCTCGTCGCGGTGGGGGCGATGCCCCGCGAGGAGCCCGCGGGCGCCTAACTCCCCCGGCCTGGGCGGCGTGCGGCCGCCACGCGCCGCAGCCGATCACGCCGCCACCGCCCGACCCGGTGCCTCCAGCGCTCGACGGGAGTGCCCAGCCCGGGGTGGCGGCGGAGCGTGTGCGTCGCGCGGTCGAGACGGCGCAGCATGTCGGCGACCGTGCCGAAGGGGCGCGCCGAGATCCCCACTTCGAGGTGACGGTCGAGGACGATCCGGTGGCGCAGCCCGAGGTGCAGGCTGATTTCGATGTCGTCGTGCACATAAGGGTCGTCGCGGTGCATCTCGCCCGAGATCTCCTCCCACGCCGAGCGCCGCAGTGCGCAGTTCGAGCCGAACAGCGGCCAGTTCGCGAGCGCTGAGCCCATCAGCACGAAGTACGCGTCCATGTAGACGAGCCGCGCCACGGCGCGCGGAATCGGCCCGAGCTCGACGAACCGTCCCGGTCCAGTGACGGCACCCACGTCCGGATCGGCGAAATGGCCGGCGAGTCGCGCGATCCAGTCCGGTCCGGGGAGGGAGTCGGCGTCGAGCCGCGCGAGCACCTCGCCGCGGGCCACGTCGAAACCGTGCGCGGTGCTCGCGGGGATCCCCGAGCCCTCGTGCACGACCACCCTCGCTCCGCCCGCCCGTGCGACGGCCGCGCTGTCGTCGGCGCTGCCGTCGTCGACGACGACGATCTCGAAGGGAGCGAGCGACTGGTCGCGGAGGAGTTCGAGCAGCCGTTCGAGGTGGCGGGCATCGTCCTTGACGGGGACGACGACCGAGATGCGCCGGTGGTCCATCCGTCCAGTCAACGCGATTCCGGAGGAACGCGCTGGCACCGCCACGCCCGCCGGCACGCGTCGCGGCATGTCACACGGCTGTCGCGCCTCCCGCGTCGGTGCTGGGGTCACAGAGGGTCGGCTGCCGCCTCGCGACTTTAGGCCTGCCCGCGCCATCGTGACCGCATCCGATCGCACGGTCGCCGTGCCCAAGTCGCGCAGCTCGACATGGCGGAGGACGCCGGCTCGCACCTGAAGCAAGACGACTGGCGCGACCCCTGACGAGTACTTCTGCCCGCCGGGTATTCTCGAAGGGTGCTCCGGCGAGCGGGGCGGCAGGCTCCAGGATGTAGGTGACGCGCGTGTGGTTCCGGCGTCGGCGCAGATTCAAGATGGAGCCGTACGACCCCGACGAGAACCCTTCGCGCGAGCCGCTCTCTGTCGAGGAAGCGGCCGACGAGGGCCTGATGCTCGCAAAGTACGCGAGCCGCATGGCGGTGAAGAATCGCGTCCTGATGGACGGCATCACGGCCGATGTCCCCTTCGACGTCGGTCGCTACTCGATCGTCGCGGCGGCCGAGCTCGAGAAGCTGGCGGCCGAGTCGGAGGCGGCTGCCCACCGCCTCCGGACGATCGCAGCCGACGTCACCAGCGTCGGCGGTCGCTCCGACCACGTGCACGACTACCGCTCGGCCGACGTCGACAACCTGGACCACCGCGAGCAGCTCTCGCTCCTCGTCGCGGAGTCGCTGCGCGAGTGGGCCCGCGACGAGGAGTACCTCGCGGCGCTCGTCGACGAGGCTCGACAGGACGCCTGGCGGGAGCTCGCGAGTTCGATAGAAGAGACACTCGACCGCACGCCTCGCCTCGACGCCGACGACGAGGAGTACCGTCGCGACCGCTCCGTGCGGATGGCACTCGTCGTCGTTGACGACCTCGCGCGGCTCGCCGAAGAGCGCGGAGTCACGCTCGAGGGATGAGCGGGAGTCAGGCCCAGCCGGCCCGGAACGACTCTGTCGCCTCGGCCGAGCGCGCGCGGACCGCCTCAAGCAACTCCTCCATCGAGGAGCTGCGCAAGAAGGCCAGACGATCGAGCTCGGTGACCGGCGCGACTCCCGCCAGCTGCCAGGCCCGCATCTCCTCGTCCTCCGCCACCTCGACGACCGCGCCGTAGCGCTGCTCGACGAACTCGCTCGCCACCGCGAGGGCCGTGCGCACCGCCGCCTCCGCCGCGGACAGCGACGTCGCGAGTCGCGGCTCCCACTCGAGCGCCGGTAGCGGGCGCACGTCAGCGTGCGGGTACGGGTCGTCTTCGTACCAGCGCACCACCTCGAACCGCTCCTCGCCGACCGAGTCGAGTGTCACGAACGCCTCGCCGCCGTCGATGGTGAGGATGCGCGCGCGGGTGCCGACGGCGAAGCGCTCGTCGCCCCCGCCCACCTCCTGGCCGCGTTCGATGAGCACGACACCGAAGGTCGCCGTGTCGTCCTCGAGGATGTCGCCGAGCATCCGCAGGTACCGCGGCTCGAACAGCCGTAGCGGAAGCGGCATGTGCGGGAGCAGCACGGAGCCGAGCGGGAACATCGGGAGGTCAGGCACGGGTCCAGGCAATCACGTCCGCGTCGCCGCGGCCAGTACGGGCGTCGGTGGCTCCGACGTGCTAGCGCTCGACCGAGCGTCGGGGGCCGCTGTCCGTGCGCCCGTTGAGCACTTTCGCGATGAGCTCCTCGGACCGCGAGAGGTAATCGGCCAGCGTCTGCTCGTCGCGGGCGTCGGCCAGCTCGGCCACGCTGGGTGCCGAGAACACTCCATCGGCAGGATTACGGAGGAGGAGGCCACCGCGTGCCAGGGCCACCGCGGTCGAGTCGTCCAACGACCACGCGTTGACGCCTGCGGTCTCGACGATGTCGTCGCTCGACCGTCGTCGGCCGCCGGAACGCCGGACGACCTCGTGCATGACGGAGCGGACGGGCAGCGGCGACACCCGCAGCTCGCCACGGTTGACGGCGCGCGTGACCGCGTCCGACAGGGTCTCTCGCGCCAACGCATGCAGACTCGCGGCCAGCTCGATGCGATCCATGTGCGGTCCTTCTTCTCATCGACCTGCACACAGTCCGATACGGGACTCCGCTCGGCGCCGCGGGGTCGTTCCTGCTCTGCGATGGGCGCCCCGTCGCGTCCGGCTCAACCGTACGGACAAAGGAGTTCGCGCCGCGCCCCCCATCGTGGCCTGAACTGGTCTGCGCGGATCCGCAGTCAGTGGCCGCGGGCGTCGAGCGAATCCCCATCCGCAGGCGCACCTTCTGTTCACCGAAGGCGTGCAAGATCGGCGCATGGCCACCGAAGTGAACCTCGACGAGATCGTCTCCGAAGTCTCGGGGCGGCTGCGACAGCGTTTCCCCGACCGCTCGGCGGCCGAGGTCGAGTCGACCGTGCGTACCGAACTCGACGCGCTCGCCGGCCGTCCTGTGCAGGACTACCTCTCGGTCCTGACAGAGCGCGCCGCGAAACTGCGGCTGAAGAAGTCGCACTGAGGCGGACGTGCCGAGGCGTCCCCGCTAGACGCCGTCGCGGACCCGGGAGGCGAGCACCGGGTCGTGCCAGCGGCCCGCCCCGCCGCAGCACCCCCTCCTCGATGAAGCCGGCGCGCACCAGAGCCTTACGCTCCGCGACGTTACTCGGCGAGGTTCGACCACTCGTCCCGCCAGGGACTGTGTGATCCGGTCGCGGGGATGACGAGCAGGGAAACGGACCTCAACGCCGTGCGAGCGCGCCGCGAGCTCGAGCCCACCACAGTGGTCCCCGACGAGCTGCTGGCGTCACTCCTCCCTTCGCGTCTGTCTGGAACTACCTCGAGATCGACCAACTGAGCCCCCCCGTTCGCGGGAGAGGAAGGGAAATTCGTCCTTCCCGGAAATACGGGCATGGCAAGAATCTCCCGACTTCTTCCTGAATCTTCCAGGTGGATCGCTGAGAGGAACCGCACGTGGGTAAGAGCTCTGTCTTGCGCAGGATGAGACGCGTCCGCCGACGATCGGCAGCTGCCGGGAAGCCAGGCCGCCTGGACATCCAGGGCCTACGTGCCCTCGCGGTCATCGTCGTGATCCTCGATCACATCGCCGGCTGGCCGTCCGGCGGCTTTGTCGGCGTCGATATCTTCTTCGTCATCTCCGGCTTCCTCATCACCGGGCTGCTGATCCGCGAATGGGATCGCACATCGCACATCTCCTTCTCCGGGTTCTACGCCCGCCGCGTCAAGCGCATCGTGCCCGCGGCGACCGTCGTCCTCGTCGCGACCATCGCGGCTTCCGCGGCCCTCTACGGACAGCGCCAGTTCCAGAGCATTAGCCTCGACGCCGTCTTCGCATTCTTCTTCACCGCGAACTGGCGTTTTGCCGCCGCAGGCACCGACTACTTCAGCGACGGCGGTGCGGTCTCCCCGCTGCAGCACTTCTGGTCGCTGTCCGTGGAGGAGCAGTACTACTTTGTCTGGCCGTGGCTGATGCTGCTGATCCTGTGGCTGATCGTGAAAGTCGCCAAGCGGTCCGCATCATCCGCTCGCCTCATCGTCGGCCTAGCGATCGTTACGCTCTCCGTTGCGTCCCTCGCGTGGGCGATGTACGAGTCGACCGCGAACCCGACCGTCGCGTACTTCTCCACCCTCAGTCGCACCTGGGAACTCGGCGCTGGCGCGACCCTCGCTATCTTCGTCGCGCCCCTCTCCCGGCTCCCTGCCCTCCTCCGCCCGGTCCTCGCCTGGGTCGGCCTCGTCGGAATCGGCGTCTCGCTCTTCCTGATCAACGACTCGCTGCCGTTCCCCGCTCCGTGGGCGCTCCTGCCGGTCCTGTCAACGGTGCTCGTACTCGCGGCGAACAGCGGTACACAACAGCAAGCGGCCTACCTGTGGCCGCTCACGAACCCCGTCTCCAAGTACCTCGGCGACATCTCGTACTCGTTGTACCTGTGGCACTTCCCGATCGTGATCTTCGCCGGCTCCTTCTTCCCCGCCGGATCCGCCGGGCTTCTCCTTTCGTCGTTCGTCGCGACGCTGCTCTTCTCCATCGCGTCGTACCACCTGATCGAGTGGCCCGCTCAGAAGTCGCCGCTCTTCACCGCAGGCCGCCGCTCGGAGCGTCGAGAAGTCTGGCTGAGGTGGGCTCGTGAGTTCGGGCCGCGCTACAAGTACGGCTCCGTCGCGCTCCTCGCGCTCGCAACGAGTGGCATCGTCGCTGTCGCGTTCGCTCCGCCGCCACCCGCGCCGCCCGCCGCGATCGCCCCGGCACCCGTCCCAACGACGACGGACGGTGCCTCCGCGCAGCCAGTGACCGCCGCGGCGACGCTCGCATCTCAGATCGAGCAGGCGCTCGCGCTCAAAGCATTCCCGACATTCGATCCGGCGATCGGGGACATCAGCACCGAGGAGCTCTTCGCCACCGTCACGACATCGGACTGCCTGAACATCTCGAGCACGCAGCAGAGCATCGACTGCGAGAGCGGCCCCACCGACACCGGTCTCGACGTCGTGGTGCTCGGCGACTCGTACGGCATCGCGTGGACTCCCGGCATCAAGGCAGCCCTTGAGCCGCTCGGGTACCGCATCCACCCGATGACGCGCGGCGAGTGCCCAGCCTCCTGGGTGAGTGTCAAGCACACGTCCGGCTCGGCCTTCCCCGAGTGTGACACCGCGCACGAGTGGCGCCAGGAGCGCATTGCCGAGATCAAGCCGGAGCTGACGATCATCGCGCAGTCCCAGCCAACCATCTACCGTATGGAGTCCAAGGGCTCCCCGAAGGACCACGCTGAGGAGCTCGCCGACGGTCTGCGTCGCACGGTCGACGGCATCGCCGCGAACACGGGGCGCATCATCGTGCTGTCGTCTCCTCCCGACGGAAAGCAGATGCGCGAGTGCGCCACCAACTTCGGCTCACCGGCTGACTGTGTGACCAAGCCCCAGCCCGACTTCGTGACGACGATCAACGACGAGGAGAATGCGCTTAAGGGCACGACAGCCGAGTATGTCGACACCCGGGACTGGTTCTGCGAGTCCGGCCGCTGCCCTGGTTTCGTCGGTTCGACTCCGATCCGTGTGGACACCGGGCACCTGTCGATCCAGTACTCGACGATGCTCGCGCCGGTGATCGCTGAGACAGTGATGACCGCGCCGACGCCGTGACCTCCGACAGGTAGGACGCCCCCTCCGTGAGAGCGCGAGGGGGCGTTCTTTTGTCACTTCAGGAATCCCGCTAGCTCCTCATGCGGAGCCGGCCGATGTCCAGGATCGGGCCCTTTTCGGCTATCACGGCGTCAGCCACCCGGGTCCTGGCAACGACCCACGCCTTCACCTATCCGCCTCGGTAGACGATGCCATTCGGTGCAGAGAGCGCACCAAAGCCTTACGCTCCGCGACGTTGTCGACGTCTGTATAGGCCTGCACCCGCTCCGCGCGGATATGGGCGAAAAGATACTCGGCGAGGAGCACTTGAGCACGCCACCCGATGCCCCGCCCGCGCATCCCGGCATCGACTCCGATCGCGATACTCCAGCACGAGGATGTGGCCGCTCTCCCCCACGAGCTCTCCAACCGCTCGACCCTGCCGAGCTCGTCGTCGCCGTGCCGGATGGCGAGCATGCCGCCTTCGGCACCGAGAAGCCCGTCGGCCGCGAATCTCGCACGGAGGCCTGTGACGTCGGTGAATCCGACCCAGTGAAGGCGCCCGTCCCGGAGTCGTCACGGAGTGCGCGCTCGAAGAGCAGGAGACTGTCCTCTGGAGGTTCGACGGACGCTGGTCCGCACCAGCGAGGGCTTCCGCGAGGACTCCCCCAAGTCCACCATGTCGATCCGGTCGGTGCCGCTACGACGAGAGCTGGCGGACGAACTGGCCGAGTACCTGGCCTCGCACCCGCGCGCCGCTGAGCCGACCGCATCGCTCTGGCCTGGACGGAACTACGGCGGCTACGGCGACTTCCGCGGCGGGCTCGACTGGTCCAAGCGCATGGACTACGACTCGTTCTACCGCCGCCGCTTCCGCGACGCCGCGAAGGCTATCGGCCAGCCGGACCTGCGCTTCCACGACCTCCGCCATACCGCAGCGTCGCTGTTCGCCGCCTCGGGCATGCCTCTCGCTCGCGTCGCCCGCCTCCTCGGCCACGCCGACACCGCGACCACCTACAAGGTGTACCTACACTTCTTCCCCGACGATCACGCAGCCGACATGGACCGGCTCGACGCGTACCTATCGCCCGACCGCGGCCGCAATGCGATTGGCACGGTTCCGCCGGTCCTCCGCATCGAGGGCTAGGGGTTCAGCCGACCAGGTTCACCGACGCGGTGCCACTCCCGGTACATCCTCCATAGTCCACGACGACGGTCCAGTGACCGTCACGGGGGATGGTCAAGCGCACCGGTGCCGTCGTTGTCACGTTGCCGCCGTAGCCGTTCGCCTGCCGCCCTGCCTTGAACGCCGCGAGATTCGCAGTATCGAGAAGACGAACGTTCGCCTTCGTTCCGGTGATCTTCACCTCAACCGACTGGCCGCGCTTGACCTGTCCCAAGTCGAACTCGTTGTACTTCATGCTTGTCACCCTTCTTCTCACATTTGGCGAGGTCTCGCCCGCTCACCTTTATAGTTGGAAGCACCGACATTCATCGTCGAAACGGACTCAGGCGGAGTACGGGATGTTGCTTCGGGTTCCGCCTCTCCGTAGGTGCGCGTTGTGTACGTTCAGCAGCTCGGAGAGCGCGTCCATCGTGTCGTTCGTCGCGCCCGGTCCCGCGGACACCTCTCCTAGGTCGAGCATCTCGCCGTACTCCTCCTGGCCACTGGGCCTGCCGGGCAGAAGGAAGCGGTCCTTCCAGAGTGGGAATTTTACGTATGGGACGAGACCCTTCCGATTCGATCGGAACGAAATTTTGTCGCCTGCCATGGCCTGTAGGCGTGTGGAGATTAACCGCCACTCCTGTTCCTCGTGGAAGGCGTCGTCCTTGTGCTCCGCCGCAATATTCAACAGCCCGAGCCGCAACGCCGCCTGCACGCGGTTCCGGTCGTCCCACTGATAGAAATCACCGGCGTCGATACGCTGGAAACCGTGCGCAACCACTGCTGACGCTGCTCGCATCGCAGCCTGCATGCCGTATTGGACCTTGACTAGCTTCCACCCCTGTTGAGCTGCGTGTCGAGCGAGATCCTCCTTGACGAGACCCAGTACATAGGCCTGACCGCTTCCGCCGTAGCCGCGCCACTGACTAAGCGCGTTAGGTAGCGTCGAGAACGATGTGACGTAGTACGGCACTGCGCTCGAGTCGCCTCGGAACATCATGATGGCCCACTCGATGGACTCCTTCAGGTCCGGGCGCTGCTTGAGGTAGTCCAACTCGAGCACGGAGGCGGTGGCTTCGAAGACGAGACGCAGCTCTTTGAGATCGTTCAAGTACCGCGCACCAGTAGCCCACAGCTCCCCGTTTTCGACGATTCCGCGGATGCCTTCGGAGGTCGTGTAGTGGAAGAGCATGTCCGCGTCGGTCAGACGTCGAGTCGGTTCCATCGGACCAGCATGCACCGCCGCCGACGCGACGGGTCGTAGGCGTGCGGAGGGGTTCTGGAGGGGTTCTGCTCCTGGAGCTTCCGAGCGAAGGGCCAAACTCCCCAGTGTTCACTTGGTAGGGCGTACGGGACTTGAACCCGTGACCGACGGATTATGAGTCCGCTGCTCTGACCGGCTGAGCTAACGCCCCGCGGCGCCCACTCAGCGGGCCCGTCAGGCTCGGCCGGCGGAAGCGGACGCTGCGTCGGCGGCCGGATCGGCCACCGGCTCCCCACGATACAGCCTCTCGAACGTGCTGATCGTGCGGTTGATGTCGTGCGAGGCAACGATGCGCAAGGAGGCGCGCTTCATGGCCTCGAGCGCCTCGGGGCCGACCGCGAGGACGTCGGTGAGGCGGTCGGCGAGGGCCTGGGCGTTCCCGGGCTCGAAAAGGAAGCCGTTCTCGCCATCGTGCACGAGGTGCGGCAGGGCCATCGCGTCGGCGGCGACGACCGGCAGGGCCGAGGCCATCGCCTCCATCGTCGCGATGCTCTGCAGCTCGGCGATCGAGGGCATCGCGAAGACGGTGGCGCGCGTGTATGCCTCCTTCAGCTCGGCGTCGGAGACGTATCCGGTGAAACGCACTCGGTCGGCGATGCCGAGGCTGGAGGCGAGCTGCTGCAGATTGCGCATCTGGTCGCCTCCGCCCACGATCTCGAGGCGCGCATCGAGGGCCGGATCGAGAAGGGAGACGGCGCGCAGGAGGACGTCGATGTTCTTCTCGCCCGTCACTCGGCCGACGAAGAGGATCGCATTGCCGCCGCGAGGCGAGAAGTCGGGGGTGTAGTTGTCGGCGTCGATACCGCACGAGATCGCATAGACCCCGCGGAGCCCCGTGTATTTCTCGAGGAACTGCGCAGCCTTGCGCGTCGGCGTGGTGACCGCCTCCGCCCGACCGAAGGTGCGACGTGCGGCCCGCCATGCCATCTGCACGGCCTTCGCCTGGACAGCCTTGGGCAGCAGGGTGAACTCGAGCATGTTCTCGGGCATGAAGTGGTTGGTGCCGATGACGCGGATGCCGCGCTTGGCCGCCTCGATGCCCAGACCGCGGCCGACGATGATGTGCGACTGGAAGTGCACGACGTCGGGCTTCACCTCGTCGAGGATCCGGGCGCTGTTCTGCCGGATGCGCCACGGCATCGCGAACCGCAGCCAGTCGTGCGGGAACCAGCGCCAGCTGTAGAGACGGTGCACGATGATCCGCTGGCCCTCATGGGTCTCGACGCGGGTGCCGCTCCAGCCGTCGGCGGACGGGGCGACGACGTGCACCTCGTGACCGCGCCCCGCGAGACCCGCCGCAAGCCGCTCGGCGAACTTCGCGGCGCCGTTGACGTTCGGAGCGAACGTGTCGCAGCCGATCACGACGGTGAGCGGGCTCGCATGATCGGCGTCGGATGACTCCGGTCGTGACGGGTCGCGGGGATCTGGCACGGATGGGTCCTAACGGAAGTCGTGCTCCTCGGCGAAAAAGAAAGAGGAGCGATCGGCGTGGGTCGGTTCGTGGCACCTCGGCGTGGGTCCCATTGTAGGCAGCGGCGCCCCCGGTAGCCGGGAGGCGACGCCGGTCAGTGCGCCTGCGGGTGGTGCTTGGCGAGGAGGAAGACGCCCCAGATCGCGACGACGCCGGCCGCGATGAAGAGCGGGATCGCCCACGGTGCCGCGTACTGCGCCTCGCCGAGGACGATGATGCCGATGGCCACGGCGACGAGCGGGTCGATGACGGTGAGCCCGGCGACGACCAGGTCGGGCGGCCCGGAGGAGTAGGCGTTCTGCACGAAGTAGCCGCCGAGGCCGGTGGCCGCGAGCAGCGCCACGATGCACACGATCGTCAGCCAGTCGAACTCGCCGTACTTGATGCGGTTGAGTACGACCTTCGCGAGCGTCGCGACGAAGCCGTAGACGACTCCCGCGCCGACGATGTAAAAGATGGCCTTCGCGCCGCGCCGGAAGACTCGGAAGGCGATCACGAACACCGCGAGGACCACCGCGAGGATCACCAGGATGGTGATCAGCTCGGAGGTCTGGATCGACTTGTCCACAGAGTTGAAGGCCGCGACGAGGACGAAGGTACCCACGCCTCCCACGCACAGCATGATCGCCCGGATCGACGCCCTGTTGAGCCGCACGCGGCTGACGCGCGCGTTGACCACGGCCGTGATCACGAGCGCGACGGCCCCGAGCGGCTGCACGACGATGAGCGGAGAGAACCCCAGGCTCGTCAGCTGGAAGACGATGGCCAGACCCAGCAGCACGGTGCCGATGACCCACGAGGGACGCGAGAGCAGGGCAATCAGTTGACCGCCACTGAGCCCGGACGATCCGGAACGCTTCGAGAAGCGCTCCACCTTGGCGACTCCCCGGTGCTGGAACTGCGCACCGAGAGCGAGGAACACCGCCCCGACGAGAGCGATGGGGATGCCGATGAACTTCGCCGGGTCGTTGAGGAGTGCGGCGAGATCGGCGGGCATGCAATCGACCCTACCCAGATTGGGTCCGAGCCCCCTCCGACGCACGGGTGAGCGGGCAAGCCCAGAGGATGATCGCCCGGAAGCCCGGCGACGGCTCCACGCTACCCTGGTCGGCATGGCCGTCCTCCCCATCCGCATCGCCGGCGACCCCGCGCTGCACTCACCCGCCTCCCCCGTCATCGAGTTCGACGAGACGCTGCGCACCCTCGTCGCCAACATGTTCGAGACGATGGACGCGGCGCCCGGAGTCGGGCTCGCCGGCCCCCAGGTCGGCGTGCCCCTGCGCCTGTTCGTGTACGACTACGCGGCCGACGACGGCACTCCCCGCCGCGGAGTCGCCATCAACCCCGAGCTCTTCGTCACACCCCCGCCGCTCGGCGAGGCCGACGAGGACACGGAGTCGGAGGGGTGCCTGTCGTTCCCGGGCGAGAGGTTCCCCCTCCGGCGCTCCGAGCGGGCGATCCTCCGCGCCGTCGACCTCGAGCAGACGCCGTTCGAGATCGAGGCGGAGGGGTGGTTCGCCCGCGTCTTCCAGCACGAGTTCGACCACCTCGACGGCATCCTCTACATCGACAGGCTCGAGCACGACTACCGCAAGCCGGTGCAGAAGATCACCCGCAAGCGCGGCTGGGGGGCGCCCGGCGTCTCCTGGCTGCCGGGCGTCGACCACCTCGAGGACTGAGGCGACTCATCCCCAGAACGCCGCGAGCCGCGGCGCGGACTCCACCCCGAGTTCGTGACCGGCCCGGGCCGCGACAGGGCGGAGCGCGGGATTCATCGCGACAGCGCCGAAGAGGTGCTCAGACTCGGCCGTCGGGACGAGCGTGTCGACGAGGCTCCCGCCTGCCCGAAGCTCGTCGAGCTGCACTGCGAGCTGCGAGCCCCACTCCGGAGGCGTCAGCGAGCGACCGCCGAGGGGCGACAGCACGAGCACCCGCTCACTGCCTGAAGCGAGATCCGCGTTCTCGTTCCGGCGGAATCCGCCGTCGAGGTACGGCTCGCCGCCAATGCGGAACGGAAGTCCGCTCGAGCAGCTCGCGGCGACGGCATCGACGAGCGCCACTCCGCTCGCAGCATCGAAGACGACCGGCTCCCCTCCGGCGCCGATCGCGGTAAGGAGGAGCCGCTGTGCGGGCCAGTCGCGCGACGGCAGCCGGGACAGGACGGTCGCGCGCCACTGCTCCTGCCAGGTCCCGTCGGAGGCGGCCTCGCGGTCGAACGCGGCATCGGCGATCCTGCGGCGCAGCTCGGCGGCGTTGTGGGCGGAGGCGATCAGCGTCCGCATCCGCTCGAGGTGGTCGACGACCGGTCTGCTCGTCGCCGCGATCGGGCTCGGCGGGACGGGGGTCTCGAGCACCTCGCGCAGGAGGCCGGCCAGTGACCCGCCCAGCAGCTGGGCGGCGGCCGTCGCGCCCGCGGACGTGCCGACGACGAGATCGGCCGAGGCGACGTCGACGCCCCCTTCTGCGAGGCCGGCGAGCACCCCGAGCAGCCAGGCGTTGCCTGTCGAGCCGCCGCCTCCGAGGACGAGGGCACGGCGAGGAGCGGGATGCGCGGCGGCATCGGCGGGGAGGGAGAGGGGATCGATCACGGGAGTCGCCTTTCGTGGGACGCCTGTGGGTGCTCCCGGCGACTAGTGCTGTCGCGGACGGAGGGAGTCACCCGGTGTGGATAGTGCGGTCACGGGGTCTCACCTCCTTTGGTCACGTGCGGAACGAGGGGAATCTAGCATCGATCGGGCGCGGATGTGCACCGCGCCGGCACCGCTCAGCTCAGCTCGACTCCGTGCACGCCGTTGTGGTGGCGCAGGGTCGGGAACGAGGCGGTGACGCTCCGGCCGACCCCGGGGGTGCGCTTTTCGTCGACGTCGCCGCCGAACAGGGCCGCGCGCTCCCGCAGCTCGGCGAGTTCGGGGCTGTCGAGACGCTCGGTGAGCGCACGCAGATCAGCGTCGACGACGTTCTCGTCGCGGACGGCGCCGCCGTGCCGCTCGCGATCGTCGTCGGCCTCGACGCGTAGGCCACTGGCGCTCCACCGGGACGTGATGCGCACACTCGTCCCCGCGCCTCCGGCCGAGAGAGCGGAGGCGAACGCATACTCGAGCACACGCAGAACCGCTACCTCGGCGCCATCGCGTAGAGGAAAAGCCTCGCCGAACGACTGCTCGTCGACGACCAGACCGCGCTCCCTCGCCTCCTCCACGAGCGGCGCAGCACCGCCCGGACGCGGCAGCTCGCCGGGATCGGTGGCGGCGACCGCCGAGATCCTGCGCAGCTGCGCGAGGGTCGCTTCCGCGGCGCGCACGGCTCGGCCGGCCGAGCGGGAGGCGGCGGCCGGATCGCGATCGAGCACGAGCCGCACGCTCTCGGCCTCCTCCACGAGCTGGGCGGCGCTGCGCACGGCAAGCTGCTCCAGCTCGCCGACGATCCGGAGGCGCGCGTCCTGCTCGCGCACGGCAAGCTCGAGACGCACGACATGCGCCGCCTGCTGGGCATAGCTCTCGCGGGCGAGACGCTCGGCGGCCGCGGAGCGTCGCCAGAGTATGACCGCGCCGGCGGCGACCAGCAGGGCGAGGACGAGGACGACTTCGAGCACGACGGCCTCCGATGATGGGTCTCTCGGCGTGGGGGACGCCGGTGAGCGATGGTACCCGCGGGGGGTGAGGATCGCTGAGCCGGCGCGGGGGCTTGCGGGGATCGGCGCCCGTGGCGGGCGCGCCGCGGACCGGGCGGCGGATCAGCCGCGCACGGAGCGCGTCACGGTGAACCTGCGGTCGCGCGCGACGATCTCGGTCGCGCCGACCGACCGCCGCAGCTCGCCGGGATGAGTCAGATGCGAGTTGAAGACGGTCCACAGTTCGCCTCCGGGGCGCAGGATCCGCCCGGCCGCGCGCAGCATCCGCCGCGCGACCAGCTCGGTGACGGCGCCGTCCGAGTGGAACGGAGGATTGCAGAGGACGAGGTCGACCGAGCCCGCGTCGAGAGTCGAGGCGTTGTCGTCGCGCAGGGTCGTGACGCGCTCCCCCACTCCGTTCGCGTCGGCGGTCGCGCGGGCGGAGGCGACGGCGACACGGGAGGTGTCGGTCGCGATGACTGCGAGGTCGGGGCGCGCGCGGGCCAGGGCGGCCGCGAGGATCCCGGTGCCGCAACCGAGATCGACGGCGACGCCTCCCGGGACCGCGGCCGTGTCGAGCGCGGCGAGCAGGGCCCGCGTACCCAGGTCGAGCCGAGCGCCAGCGAATGCCCCTGGCAGCGCCACCACCTCGAGGCGCGACTCGGCGAGGAGGCGCCGTTCGGCTCCCGGCGCCGGCGACTGCTCGGCACGCGCCTCGCTTGCGAGCAGAGCCCGCGACTTCTGCCGGGCGAGGCTGACGTCGACCCGGGCATATCGGGCCGCGAGCACCTCGTTCATGCCGAGACTCATGTGTTTGATGCGCCCCGCGGCGACGACCCGCGCGGAGGGAGCCGCGAGCGCGGTCTCGGCCGCGAGCGCCGCGAGGGCGTCGAGGGAGCGCGGGAGGCGCAGAAGGACCGCGGAGGCGTCGCGCACGGCGTCGGCGACCGAGTCCACGATCGAGAAGGGTGCAAGTCCGACTCCGGCGCTGCGCACGGCCTCGGCGTTGAGGGCCAGTGCGCGCTCGGCGGCGATCGAATCCTGCACGACGCGCACCTCGGCGCCCTCGGAGGCGAGCGCGAGGGTGAGCGCGCCGTAGGCGTCACCGATCACTCCGATCCGACCGCGGTCGTTAGCGAGGTCGAGGAGGAGGCGGTCGCTCGCGTCAACCGCGACGAGGTCCGGGGCCTCCACGTCGGGGCGTCGGCGCAAAAGGGCGAGCACGTCCTCGCGCATCGCGCCTCCGATCGTGGCGGGTGACGTCGCATGACTCCACCCGGGCATGAAAAAAGGGCCCAAGAGTGGAGTCTCAGGCCCTTCGCTCCCCGACTTGGACTCGAACCAAGAACCTATCGGTTAACAGCCGATTGCTCTGCCAATTGAGCTATCGAGGATCAGCCGAGCGCCCTGAGGCGAACAGCACTCCGTTACTTTAGCAAAGTCTGCGCGGGAGACAAATCCGCCGCCACCGCCGACGCTCCGCCGCCCTCGTCCCGCTGGCGACGCCCGTGCGGTACGCACCCGACGCCCGTGCGGTACGCGCCGCATGTCAAAGACGGCCTGTCGCGGCGCCGGCTCAATAGCCCGCGTGCGGATCGACGACGCCGAGCAGTCGCACGCCGGAAGCGAAGGCCGCGACGTTCTCGCGCACGCGCTCCGCGAGCAACGGCGCAGTCATCTCGGGCGTGTCAGCGCTGTGCGGAGTGATCAGGCAACGCGGCTCACTCCAGAGAGGGTGCCCCTCGGGGAGCGGCTCCGGGTCGGTCACATCGAGCGCGGCGCCGGCGATGCGCCCCTCGGCCAGCGCCGCACCGAGCGCATCCGTGTCGACCAGGCTCCCGCGCGCAACGTTCACGAGCACCGCATGCCGTGGCAGACGACCCAGCAGAGCCGCGTCGACCATCCGCTCGGTGCCGCCCGTGGCGGCCGCTGCCAGCACGAGCACATCGGCGTCCGCGACCACCTCGGGCAGTCGACCACTCGTCACCGTGCGCTCCGCCCCCTTCACCGGCTCGCCGCCGCGGCGGACGATCGTCACGTGAGCGTCGAACACACTCAGGAGGCGCAGCAGCTCGAGGGCGATCCCGCCCGCTCCCACGATGACCACGCGGGAGCGGTGCAGCGTGACGGCGCGCTTCTCGCCCCACGAGCAGGCGCGGGCGCGCTCGGGCAGCGAGCGCAGAAGCGCGAGAGTGAGGGCGAGGGCATGCTCGGCCACCGGCTCGGCGTAGGCGCCCTTCGCGCTGGTCCAGACCAGATCGCTGCGGGACGTGGCGAGGACGGAGGCGAACACATCGACGCCGGCCCACGGCAGCTGCACCCAGCGCACGCTCGGGTGCGTCCGGAGGATCTCGGCCAGCTCCTCCGTGCGCCCGTACGAGAGCCAGAGGAGCGCGTCGGGCTCCTCGTCGAGACCGACCACGACTCCTCCGCCGGCGTCGACCGCCTCGACGAAGACAGGCTTCGGGCGTGGGAGCACGGCGACTCGCGGCGCGCTCATCCCGTCTCCTCCGCCTCGGCGGCGCGTTGGGCACGAGAGGCGTCGAAGCGCTCATACTCGGCGAACGCAGCGCCGAGCTCGCGCACGTAGGGATGTCGGGAGGTCGTCAGCACCTCGAGCAGCGGGCCGTAGGCGACCACCTCGCCCGAGACCAGGACCGCGATCCGGTCGGTCGCGCGGCTGAGCACGTCGATGTCGTGACTGACGACCACGGCGGCGAACCCCTCCCTCCGACGCAGATCGGCGAGCAGATCGACGATCGATTCGCGCACCGTCGCATCGATTCCCGCGGTCGGCTCGTCGGCGATCAGCACGATCGGGTCCAGCACGAGGGCGCGTGCAATGGCGACGCGCTGCCTCTGCCCGCTCGAGAGCTCGTAGGGGTAGCGGTCGAGTAGGAACAGCGGGAGGTGCACCGCGTCGAGCAGGGTCGCCACCCGCACCGCGGCGCTGCGCGGGTCGTATCGCCGATCGCGGAGGAAGATCGGCTCGGCGATCAGCTCCGACACGGTCAGCTCAGGTCGCAGGGCCGCCCCCGCGTCCTGGGCGAGGAACGCGACATCGAAGGTGAAGCGCTTGACTTCGCGAGAGGGCAAGTGACGGAGGCGGTGCCCCGCGACCGTGGCGTCGCCTCCCGTGATCACGGGGCGGTTCCGGCCGCTCGCCGCGACCAGCCCGTCTCCTCCGAGCACTCGCGCGAGCGTCGACTTGCCCGAACCGCTGCCACCGAGGATCCCGAGCACTTCCCCCGGCTCGACCCGGAGGGAGATCCCCCGCAACGCCGACCACTGACGACTGATGCCGTGCGGCGGGTACTCGACGCTGAGGTCGTCGACGATGACCGCAGCCGCCGCCGAGGCGGTCCGGCTCACGCGCGCGACTCCGCGTCGCTGAGGTGCCGCAACAGCTCCCGCCGCCGGGCCTGCTCGACCGGGTCGGGAACGGGCAGGGAGGCGAGCAGTCGCTGCGTGTAGGGGTGCTGGGGGGCCGCGAGCACCTCGGCGCCCGTTCCCTCCTCGACCAACTCGCCGCGGTACAGCACCGCGATGCGGTCGGCGAGCAGATCGACGACGGCGAGGTCATGGCTGATGAACAGCGAGGCGAAACCGAACTCGCGCTGCAACTCGGCGAACAGCTCCAGGACTCGAGCCTGCACCGACACGTCGAGCGCCGAGGTGGGCTCGTCGGCGATCAACAGCTTCGGTTCGAGGGCGAGCGCCCGGGCGAGGCTTGCCCTCTGGCGCTGGCCACCCGAGAGCTCGTGCGGGTAGCGGTCGCCGTATGAGTGCGGCAGCTGCACCGCCTCGAGAAGCTCGTCGACGCGGCGTCGAGCCGCGCGTGCCTCCGGAAAGCGCCCGTGGACGATCAACGGCTCGGCAACACACTCGGCGATCGTGAGCAGCGGGTTGAAGCTCGACGCCGGATCCTGGAACACGAAGCCGATGTCGCCGCGAACAGGACGGAACGAGCGTTCGCGAATGCCGCGCATCTCCTTGCCCAGCACGCGGAGAGAGCCGCCCGTGACCGGCGTGAGCCCGGCGATGGCCCGGCCGATCGTCGTCTTGCCCGAGCCGCTCTCGCCGACGAGCCCGAGCACCTCCCCCGCCCTGATGCGGAACGAGACGCCGTCGACCGCGAGGAAGCCGGGGCTGCCCAGGCGACCCGGGTACCGGATCGTCAGCGCGTCGGCCTCGACGAGCGTCGCCGACTCGGGCGCCTGCGCTCGCTCGCGCGCACGGTCCTTCGCGCGCTGGACGCCCTGGCCGACGTGCGGGACCGCGGCCAGCAGCTTCTGTGTGTACTCCGCCTGAGGGGCGGCGAAGAGCTCGGCGACGCTCGCCTCCTCGACGAGCTCGCCCTGGTACATGACGGCCACGCGATCGGCGAGGTCGGCGACGACGCCCATGTTGTGCGTGATCAGCACGATCGAGGTGCCGAAGTCGTCGCGGCAGCGGCGGAGGAGGTCGAGGATCTCGGCCTGCACCGTCACGTCGAGCGCCGTGGTCGGCTCGTCGGCGACGATGAGCCCGGGGTCGAGCACGAGGGCCATCGCGATCACGACACGCTGCTTCTGGCCTCCCGAGAACTGGTGCGGGTAGTAGTCCACCCGCTTTTCGGGCTCGGGAATGCCGACGGTGCGGAGGATGTCGATGGCGCGGGCACGCGCCGCCCTCTTCGAGATCGAGCCGTGCGCACGCAGCCCCTCGGCGATCTGCCAGCCGACGGTGAAGACAGGGTTCAACGCCGTCCCCGGTTCTTGGAACACCATCGCCACGTCGGTGCCGCGCAGCTCGCGCAAGCGCGCCTTCGACGCCGAGACCACGTCGGTGGAGGCGCTGCCGTCCTTTGTCGAGAGCAGGACGACCCCCGAGGCAGTCGCCGTCTCGGGCAAGAGGCCCAGGATCGTCTTCGCGGTCACGGTCTTGCCGCTGCCGGACTCGCCGACGATGGCGAGCACCTCGCCGCGCTCGACGCGGAGGCTGACTCCCGCGACCGCCCGCACGGCTCCGCGATCGCTCGCGAAGGCGACCTCGAGGTCGGTGATGTCGACGATCGGACGCGGACTCCCGGCGTCGGTGGGCCGCTGCCGATCGCTCGGGCGCTGCTCGCTCATCGCGTCTTCTCCACTCCGGCGACGGGATCGTGCCCCGGCGTCTCCAGCCCGTCGGCGACGAGCACGCCGCCCGGGACGACCGAGGTCGCGGCGACGTCGCCGGCTCCCGCCGCCACCGCCCGACGACCGCGCAGGCGAGGGTCGGCCAGGTCGTTGAGGCTCTCGCCGACGAGGGTGATGCCCAGCACCGCCAGGACGATGGCGAGGCCCGGGAAGACCGACGTCCACCAGATCCCGCTCGTCACGTCCGAGAGGGCCTTGTTGAGGTCGTAGCCCCACTCGGCGGCCGACGTCGGCTCGATGCCGAAGCCGAGGAAGCCCAGGCCAGCAAGGGTGAGGATCGCCTCCGAGGAGTTGAGCGTGAAGATCAGCGGCAGCGTCCGAGTCGCGTTGCGGAGCACGTGCCGGACCATGATGCGCGGCGTCGACGCTCCGATCACCTTCGCCGATTCGACGAAGGCCTCGCCCTTGATCCGCACGGTCTCGGCGCGGATCACGCGGAAGTACTGCGGGATGTAGACGACGGTGATCGACACCGCCGCCGCGACGATGCCCGCCCAGAGGTCCGACTGACCGCCCGAGATGACGATCGACATCACGATCGCGAGCAGCAGCGTGGGGAAGGCATAGATCGCATCGCAGATGACGACGAGCACCCGATCGAGCCACCCGCCGAGATAGCCCGAGACCAGACCGAGGAACACCCCGAGGAAGATCGACAGGACCACCGCCACGAGGATGACGAGGACTGCGGTCTGCGCGCCCCACAGCGTTCGCGAGAGGACGTCGTACCCGCCGGCCGTCGTGCCGAGCAGGTGCTGCGCGCTCGGCGGCTCTTGCGCCCCGAAGGCGATGTCGCCCGAACGAAGCTGCGCATACCCGTAGGGCGCGATCACCGGGGCGAAGACGGCGACCAGCAGGAACACGCCCGTGATGACGAGACCCGCGACGAGCATCCCCCTTTGGAGCCCCACGCTCTGCCGGAGCTGATGCACGACCGGCAGGCGGTCGACGAGACGGCGCCGCGGGTGCGCCGATGCAGTGCTGCTCATGATCAGTACCTCACTCGCGGGTCGATGAGCGCCGCGATGACGTCGACGATGAAGTTGGTGACGGCGACGATCACGGCCAGCAGCGCCACGATCCCCTGCACGGCGACGAAGTCGCGCGCCTGGAGGTATTGGGCGAGCTGGAAGCCGAGGCCCTTCCACTCGAAGGTCGTCTCGGTCAGGACGGCGCCGCCCAGCAGGAGCGCGATCTGCAAACCGATCACCGTGATGATCGGGATGAGCGCCGGCCGGTAGGCGTGCGTGCGCACCAGACGGAACTCTCCGACTCCCCGCGAGCGCGCTGCGTCGACATAGTCGGTACCGAGGGTGCCTATCACGTTCGTGCGCACCAGGCGGAGGAAGATCCCCGCGGTCAGCAGACCGAGCGCGATCGCCGGCAGCACCGCGTGCGAGAGCACATCGCCGATCGCCGCCGGATCGCCGGTCTGGATCGCGTCGATGAGGTAGATGCCCGTCCTGTTCGGGAGGAACTGCAACGACAGCTCTGTGCTCGTCGAGGCACGTCCCGCCACGGGGAACCACTTGAGCCAGACCGAGAACACGAGCTTCAGCAGCAGGCCCGCGAAGAACACGGGAGTCGCGTAGCAGAGGATCGCGAAGACGCGGAGCACCGCGTCCGGCAGGCGATCGCGGTGATAGGCGGCGAGCATTCCGAGCGGGATGCCGACGATGAACGCCACGATGAGCGCGTAGAACGCGAGCTCGAGCGTCGCGGTGCCGTAGGTGAGCAGCACCTCGGTCACGGGACGGTTGTCGCTCAGCGTGGTGCCGAAGTCGCCGCGGAGGAGACCGCCGAGGTACTCGAGGTACTGCACGATCAGCGGTCGGTCGTACCCGGCTGCGGCGACACGCTCGGCGAGCTGGTCGGCGCTCAAGCGGCCTCCGAGGGCAGCCGTGATCGGGTCGCCCGTCGAGCGCATGAGGAGGAACACCATCGTCACGAGGATGAAGACGGTCGGGATGATGAGCAGGAAGCGGACGAGCAGGTAGCGCCCGAGTCCCCCTCCCGAGCCGCGCGGGCGCCGACCAGGCGCCGTCGCCGCGACCGTCGTGGCTGTCGTCACGTGATGCCTTTCGAGAGGAACGGCCGGCGCCTCCCGTCGAGGAGGCGCCGGCCGCGGCGGGAGTGGGTCAGCTCTTGCTCAGCGCCGCATAGCGGAACTTGAACGAGGCGTCGAGCGTCGATTCGGCCCCGCTCACCGCACTGCCGACGACGGCGACCTGCGAGCCCTGGAGGTAGGGGACGGTCGAGAGCTGCTCGGCCACCTTCTCCTGGATCTGCTCGATGATCGCCGTACGGGCGGACGCGTCGGTCGTGGAGACCTGCTGCGCGATCAGACCCTGCACCTCGGCGTCGTCGAAGTGGTTCGCGAGGAAGTTCTTCTTGACGAAGAACGGCGACAGGTAGTTGTCGGCGTCGGAGTAGTCAGGGAACCACCCGAGCTGGTACGCCGGGTAGACGTCGCTCGAGCGATCCTTCGAGTACTGCACCCACTCGGTCGTCTGCAGGTTGACGGTGAACAGGCCCGACGACTCCAGCTGGTCCTTGATCAGCGCGTACTCGTCGCCCGACGACGGACCGTAGTGGTCGTTCGAGTACTGGAGGTTGAGCGTGATGGGAGTGGTCACTCCCGCCGCCTCGAGGGTGGCCTTGGCCTTCTCGGTGTCCGGCGCGCCGTTGCCGTCGCCGTAGAGCGACTTGAGTGGCTCGACCGCGCCGGTGAGGCCCGCGGGGACGTACGAGTAGAGCGGGGTGTAGGTGCCCTTGTAGACCTGCTTCGCGATCTCGTCACGGTTGATCAGGTCGGCCACCGCCTGGCGCACGGCGAGCGCTTTGCCCGCGTCCGCCTCCGCGGTCGTCGCGCCGTACGGCTGGGTGTCGAAGTTGAAGACGATGTAGCGGATCTCGCCTCCGGGACCGTCGACCACCTTCACCTTGTCGTTACCGCGCAGATCCTCGATGTCGGTCGCCGAGAGGCTGCGGAACGCGACGTCGATGTTCCCCTCCTGGATGTCCAGCTTGAGGTTCGAGGAGTCGGCGTAGTACTTGACATTGACGGTGCCGGTCTTGGCCGGGCCGAGCAGACCCTTGTAGTCCGGATACGCCTTGTACTGGATGAGGTTGTTGAGGTCGTAGTTCGTGATCGTGTACTGGCCCGCGAAGGCGTCGGCCGAGACGATATCGGAGTCGGGCGTGAGCGCGTCCGCCGAGAAGGCCTCTTCGTCCACGATGGGACCGGCCGGGCTCGAGAGCACCTGCGGGAACGTCTGGTCGTTCTCGGACTTGAGGGTGAAGACGACCGTGACGTCGTCGGGGGCCGCGACGCTGTCGAGGTTGGCGAGGAGGGAGGACGGCCCGTTCACGTCCGCGATCTTCAGCTGGCGGTCGAACGAGAACTTCACGTCGGAGGAGGTGAGGGCGTGGCCGTTGGCCCACTTCAGTCCCTCCTTCAGCTTCACCGTGTAGTCGGTCGGCGAAGTGAAGGAGGCCGACTCGGCGATGTCGGGCTCGACGTCGGGGCTGCCGTAGGGGGTGTTCATCAGGAACGGGAACACCTGGTTCATCACGGCGAAGGAGCCGTTGTCGTACGAGCCGGCGGGGTCGAGAGTCGTGATCTTGTCGGTGGTGCCGATGGTCAGGACCCCTCCGGCGCTGCCGCCGGACGAGCCGCCGGCGGCGCACCCCGTGAGCACGAGCGCGACCGCGGCGAAGCCTGCCGCTGCGGCAAGTGCGCGGGTCCCGCGAGTGGATGCGGATGTCATCTCCGTGTGCCTCTTCCTGTCAGGGATCGGTATGCGGGCGAGGCGCGCGGACTCCCGGCACTCACGTGACGGGGGCGTCACGGCACTGGACGCCCGCATTGCTGTTCCTCAGTGGTAACACAGTTGTGAGCGCTCTCCGAACCCGAGTGGGGGGTACGGTCGATTTCTTCACATGACCGCAACACGTCCCCCAGAGCGCCGTCGACCGCGCTAGTCGACCCGCAGCGCGCGCTTCTCCCGCTCGAGTTCGACCAGCCTCACCTGCACCGCCCGGGCCATCACGGGGTCGGCGGAGGCGCGCTGCAAGGCTCCGTGCAGCTCCGCGATCTCACGGAGCAGATCACGCTCGATCAGCGAGATCGCGACATCCCGCGCGTAGCGAGTGAGTCCTTCCTCGTCCGCCGCCGGGATCGGCGCGACGGCGAGCTGGCGGACGAGCGAGGCGAAGGGAGCCGGCACCCCGTCGGCGACGCGCTCCACCCAGTCACGGTCCTCCGCGTGCTCGAGGGTGACGACGACGGCATCGCGCACCACCCGCAGCGTCTCGTTGGTGACGGCCGCGTGCGCGGCCCGCGCGAGCAGCTCCGAACCCATCGCCTGGGGCAGCTGGAGCATCGCCATCAGCGCTTCGCGTTCGATGCGGGTGACGACATCGCGCGGCAGGTCGGCCAGGCGGGTGCCGGGCGCGGCCTCGGCGTCGTCCCGAGCGGGCTGCTCGCGCGGGTCGGAGGCGCGCGAGCGCGATCCCGCCGCGCGCACCGCCGAGGTCACCTCGCCCATGTCGAGCCCGAGCATCCGTGCCAGCTCGCGGGAGTAGCCGGGGCGCAGCGCGGGGTCGCGGATCTCGGCGACCACGGGCGCGGCCGCGCGCAGGGCAGCGATGCGCCCCTCCACCGTCTCGAGGTCATAGCGTCCGAGGAGCTGGCGGATGACGAACTCGAACATCGGCTTCTTGTCGTCGATCAGCCGGCGGACGGCGTCGTCGCCCCGGTTGAGTCGCAGGTCGCACGGGTCGAGTCCCTCCGGCGCGACGGCGACGAAGGTCTGCGCGGCGAAGCGGTGCTCCTCCTGGAACGCGCGCATCGCCGCCTTCTGTCCGGCTGCGTCGGGGTCGAAGGTGAACACGACCTCGCCCACTCCGCTGTCGTCGCCGAGCACGCGCCTGAGCACTTTGATGTGGTCGACGCCGAAGGAGGTGCCGCACGTGGCGACCGCGGTGGTCACGCCCGCGAGGTGGCAGGCCATGACGTCGGTGTAGCCCTCCACGACGACCACGCGGTGCCCTCGGGAGATGTCGCGCTTGGCGAGGTCGAGCCCATAGAGCACGTGCGACTTGTGATAGACCGGCGTCTCGGGGGTGTTGAGGTACTTCGGGCCCTTGTCGTCCTCGAGGAGGCGTCGCGCGCCGAAGCCGACCGTCTGGCCCGTGACGTCGCGGATCGGCCAGACGAGCCGGCCGCGAAAGCGGTCGTAGACGCCGCCGCGGTTGTTGCTGCTGACCAGGCCCGCCGCCGCGAGCTCCTCCTCCGAGAAGCCGCGGCGCTTGAGCGCCGCCGTCAGCCCGTCCCACCCTTCGGGGGCGAAGCCGACGCCGAAGCGGTCGGCCGCCGCCCGGTCGAAGCCTCGCTCGCCGAGGAAACGCCGTCCGATGTCGGCTCCGGGAGTCGCGAGCTGCTCGCGGAAGTACTCCTCCGCCGCGCCGTTGGCGGCGAGGAGGCGCGCACGGCCGCCCGTCTCGGGAGCGCGACCGTCGCCGTCCTCGTACTGCAGCGGGTAGCCGATGCGGGCGGCGAGGCGCTCGACCGTCTCGCTGAACGAGGTGTGATCCATCCTCATGATGAAGCTGTAGACGTCGCCCGACTCTTGGCAGCCGAAGCAGTGGTAGAAACCGGCCTGCGGGCGCACGTGGAACGACGGGCTACGTTCGTCGTGGAACGGGCAGAGGCCCTTGAGCGAGCCGACTCCGGCCGACTTGAGGGTGACGTACTCGCCGATCACGTCGCCGATGTTGACGCGGGCTTTGACCTCTTCGACATCCTGTTGTCGAATCCGCGGCATGCTCCCTATCGTATCTGCCGCCCCGTCACGACGGCCGTCGGGACGCCGATTGCCTGCCGCGCGACTCCGGCCGGTCACCCCGGCACACGCGACCCGCCAGACGACCCCGCGACTCAGGGAGCAGAGTCGGCAGCTACGACAGCCGCTCGAACCACGCGAGCGCGCTCTGGTCGGTGAGGTTCGCGACCTGGTCGACGATGACGCGGCGGCGCGCCGTGTCGGAGGCGGCGGCGTGCCAGTCCTCGGCGAAGCCCGGCTCGAGCGCGCCCGGCCCGCGCTCGAGCAGGACGTCGGCGAGACTGGTCAGCACCTCGCGCTGCTGGGCGTAGATGGGCTGGCGTGTGTTGCGGGACATCACGAAGGTCGCCACGATGCCCTTCAGCACGGCGATCTCGGCCTGCTGCTCGCGCGGCACCACGACGTGGCCGCCGAAACGCACGAGATCGGGATGCGCGTAGGCTCCGCGCGTCGCCTCCGTCGCCGCCCCCGCGAAGCGACCGATGAGCTGGCTGGTGAGGTTTTTCAAGCGGGCCTGGTCGCGACGCGAGCCATCCCAGGAGGAGACCCAGACGTCGAGCGAGTCGAGCCGGTCGAATGCGGCGACCAGCTCGTCGTGCGAGACCTCTCCGCCGACCCACGAGTGCATCGAGGTGACGAGCTCGTCGTGGTCGGCGCGCGAGCCGAGCGCCTCCACGTCGATGTAGCCCGAGAACACGGCGTCCTCGAAGTCGTGGACCGAGTACGCGATGTCGTCTGAGAGGTCCATCACCTCGGCCTCGATGCAGCGCACGCCCTCGGGAGCGCCGTCGCGCATCCACCGGAAGGCCGCCTCGTCGTCGGCGTAGAACCCGAACTTGGCGCGACCGGAGGGATCGGCGATGGATCGCGTGTCGGGCCAGGGGTACTTGCAGCTCGCGTCGAGGCTGGCACGCGTGAGGTTGAGGCCGTAGGGGCGCTCCTGGGCGTCGAACACCTTCGGCTCGAGCCGGGTGAGCAGGCGGAAGGTCTGCGCGTTGCCCTCGAAGCCGCCGATCCCCTCGGCCCAGGCGTTGAGGGCCCGCTCGCCGTTGTGCCCGAACGGAGGATGCCCGATGTCGTGCGCCAGGCAGGCGGTGTCCACGACGTCGGGGTCGAGGTCGAGGCTCGTCGCGAGCTCGCGGCCGATCTGCGCGACCTCGAGCGAGTGCGTCAGTCGGTTGCGCGCGAAGTCGACTCCGGCCGTGGGGCTGAGCACCTGGGTCTTCGCCGCCAGGCGCCGTAGGGCGCTGGAGTGGAAGAGCCGGGCTCGGTCGCGGGCGAAGTCGGAGCGGCGGGTCGAGTGGTCCTCCGGCAGGAAGCGCTCGATGTCGACGAGCGAGTACCCCCAGAGCGCACGGTCATCCACCGCTGTTGTGGATCTCGGCGGCCGACACGGCGTCGCGCTCCGCCCCGTCGAGCTCTCGGGACTCGAGCCAGCGGTCGGGCAGGGCGGGGACCTTGGGCGAGCCGGCGCGCCCGCGCTGGCCCTCGGCCGCCTCGCCAGGGTAGGGCTGCGCTCCGTCGAGGGTGGCGAGCAGCTCGTCGAGCTGGGCGAGCGACTCGACGGTCGCGAGGCGTGCGCGCAGATCGCCTCCGACGGCGTAGCCCTTGAAGTACCACGCGACGTGCTTGCGGATGTCGCGACAGCCCCGCTCCTCGCTCTCGAAGAAGTCGACCAGGAGCTCGGCGTGTCGGCGGAACGCCTGGGCGACCTGACCGAGCGTGGGGCGGAAGCGCTCGTCGGAGCCTGCGAACGCGGCGGCGAGATCGCCGAAGAGCCAGGGACGCCCGAGGCAGCCCCGGCCGACCACGACGCCGTCGCAGCCCGTCTCGGCCATCATCCGCAGCGCGTCCTCGGCCGACCAGATGTCGCCGTTGCCCAGCACCGGCACCTCGGCGATCGTCTCTTTGAGGCGTGCGATCGCCGACCAGTCGGCGTGGCCGCTGTAGAACTCGGAGGCGGTGCGCGCGTGCAGCGCGATCGAGGCGACTCCCGCGCCCTCGGCCGCCCGCGCGGCCTCGAGATAGGTGAGGTGGTCGGGGTCGATGCCCTTGCGCATCTTGACGGTCAGCGGCACGTCTCCGGCCGCCTGCACCGCGCCCTCGACGATCTGGCGGAACAGCGGCAGCTTCCACGGCAGCGCCGCTCCCCCGCCCTTGCGGGTGACCTTGGGCACCGGGCAGCCGAAGTTGAGGTCGATGTGATCGGCGCGGTCTTCCGCGACGAGCATCGTGACCGCCTCGGCGACCGTGCGCGGGTCGACTCCGTAGAGCTGGATGGAGCGCACCGTCTCGCTCGGGTGGTGGCGGATCAGCCGCATCGACTCGGGGGTGCGTTCGACGAGCGCCCGCGAGGTGATCATCTCGCTCACATACAGGCCGTTGCCGAACTCGCGGCAGAGGCGGCGGAACGCCGTATTGGTGATGCCCGCCATCGGGGCAAGCACCACCGGCGCGTCGAGTTCGAGAGGACCGATCCGGAGCGCCGGCGCGGTGCGCGCGGGAGGAGTGGCCGTAAGGATGGAGGACATCGGTATCGATTCTCCCAGATCCTGTGTGGGGGAAGGCGGACTGACGAGGAGAGAGGTGGAGGGATGCACGGGATCGAGCCTGTGGAGGAAGGTCTGGAGCGGTTCGCCGCGGAGGCGCTGGCCCGAGGGCTGGACGTCGAGGTGGTCGAGCGGCCCGAGGCGGGAAGCCTCCAGGAGGCCGCGGAGCTGCTCGGGGTCGAGCACGGCGAACTCGTCAAGTCGCTCGTGGTCGCACGACACGGCGGAGGATTCCTGTTCGCGCTGGTGCCTGGCGGCCGTCAGATCGCCTGGCCGAAGCTGCGAGCCGTGGTGGGGGTCAACAGGCTGCGTCTTCCCGACGAGACCGCGGCGTTCGACGCCACCGGGTACCGCCGCGGCACGATCACCCCGATCGGCTCCACGACCGCCTGGCCGGTCTACGCCGACGAGCGGATCCTCGGCCGCCGTATCGCGATGGGCGCGGGCGCCGCGGGCCGGAGCGCCTTCGTCGACGCCGACGCGCTGGTCGCCGCCTACGGGGCGACCGTCGCGAACATCACCGTCGAAGAGTCCCCGCGCTGACCGGCGACGATCGCTGCCGCCTCGGAGGCCGGCCCCTCGCCGCGGTCAGGCATCGCGCACACCCCCTCTGCGCACACCGGCACATCGGAGGCGCCGAGCATCTCGAAGGGACCGCTCACGCGACGGCCGACCGCTCCGCGAGCACATGCTCGAGCACCTCGGTGAACGCGGCCGGCTCCTGGGCACCCGAGACGCCGAAGCGCCCGTCGAAGACGAAGAACGGCACGCCCGAGATGCCGTACTCGCGCGCCTGTGCGAGATCGGCGTGCACATCGTGGAGGTGGCGCTGCTCGTCGAGCGCTCGTCGCATCTCCTCGGCGTCGAGCCCCACCTCACCCGCGAGGGCGGCGAGCACTCCCCGATCCGCAAGATCGCGCCCCTCGATGAAATACGCGCTCAGCAGCCGCTCCACGAGCTCGAGCTGACGCCCGTTCGCCTTCGCATGGTGCAACGCCTGATGCGCCGTGACGGTCTTGACGTGCCGCACCGACTCGAAGTGGTAATCGAGACCGACGCTCGCCGCGACCGCGGTGACGGAGTCGAGCATCTGCTGCGCGTGCGCCTCCGGGACTCCCTTGTGCTCGGCGAGGAACGCCGCCTCGCCCCCGCGGTAGTCCTCCGGCGTGTCGGGCGAGAGCTCGAAGCTGCGGTACTCGATCTCGACCGTCGGCGCCTCCGGATGCGCGGCTAGGAACGCCTCCAGCCCGCGCTCGAAACTGCGCTTGCCGATGTAGCACCAGGGACACGCGATGTCCGACCAGATATCGACCGAGAGAGGAGTCTGCGCAACGTTCACTCCCAGCACAACCGTGCGACGCGACGCCTATTCCCGCAGCACCCGGACGAGCTCGTCGACGTCCGACTGGTCGTTCCAGAGATGGAAGGCGATGCGCAGCCGGCCGCCCCGCCCCGACACCCGCAGCCCCGCGGCCTGGAGGCGGTGAAGGTCGGTCTCGTCCTCGTCCGGCCACGAGACGATCGTGCGATGCTGCGGCTCCCGGTCGAGCCGCTCGCACAGCGCGTCGCCGAGGGCGGAGGCGTGCGCCCAGACCGCGGCGATGTCGAGCGACCGGAACAGCTCGAGCGACGCCTCCGCGCCGACGAAGGCCTGCCACGCGGGCGACACGTCGAAACGCCGCGCACTCTCGGCCAGATGCATCGCGGGGCCGTAGCACGACGACCACACATCCTCGCCCGAGTACCAGCCCGCTTGAACGGGCACGAGCTCGGCGGCGTAGTCGGGAGAGACGGTGAGGAAAGCGACTCCGCGCGGCGAGCACAGCCACTTGTAGGCGTGGGTGAGCGTCGCGTCGAAGCGGGAGGCATCGACGGGCAGGACCCCCGCGGCCTGGGTGAGGTCGCACGCCGTCCGCACGCCGTGACTTGCGGCGGACTCGATGACCGCGTCGAGATCGGCCAACTCGCCGCTGCTCGACTGCACGGCGGAGAACACCACGAGGTCGTCGGAGGCGGCGACCGAGTCGGCCAGCGCCGCCAGCGGGACCGAGCGCACTAGCACGCCCCGGTGAGCCTGCGCGAGGAAGGGGAACACGATCGACGAGAAGTCGCCGTCCACGCAGAGCACGCGGGCGCCGTCGGGCAGGGAGGCGGCGAGCACCGCCGCCATCGCCGAGGTCTGCGAGCCGATCGCGACCTGGGCAGCCGGCACTCCGACGATGTCGGCGAAGGCGGCACGCGCGCGCTCGGCGACGTCTCCGTAGCCCGCCGCCGTGTTCTCGCCCGCCGACCACCCGTCGAGGTCGGCGCGCAACGCGGAGACCGTCTCGCGGGGCGGCAGGCCGAGAGTGCAGGCGTTGTGGTAGCCGGACGCGCCGGCGAACCGCGCACGCAGTCCGGCAGGGTCCCAGGATGCGGAGCTCATCCTTCGAGGATGACCCCCGCCGCTCCGATCGCCAAGCTGCGCGCGCCCTCGGGCGCGTCGGTACGGAGCGGAGGCGCGGAGGCGGCCGCGCGCACTCGCGCGGTCAGCCCGACGCGCCGGGAACGTCGACGGCCCCTCCGAAGCGGCGCGACCGGCCGGAGTAGCGTTCGATCGCCTCCCACAGATCGGTGCGGCTGAAGTCGGGCCAGAGCCGATCGAGGAACACCATCTCGGCGTAGGCGCTCTGCCAGAGCAGGAAGTTGCTCGTGCGCTGCTCGCCGGAGGAGCGGACGAAGAGATCGACGTCGGGCAGATCGGGGACGTAGAGCGCCCGGGCGATCGTCTTCTCTGTGATGCCCGAGGGTGTGAGCCGACCCGCCGCGACCTCTGCCGCGAGCCGCCGCACGGCATCCGCGATCTCGGTGCGGCCTCCGTAGTTGACGCACATCGTCAGGGTGAGGACATCGTTCTCGGCGGTCATCCGCTCGGCGAACTGCAGCTCGTTGATCACCGACGCCCACAGCCGAGGCCTGCGACCGGCCCAGCGGACGCGCACGCCCCACTCGTTGAGCTGGTCGCGCCGACGGTGCAGGACGTCGCGGTTGAAGCCCATCAGGAAACGCACCTCCTCGGGGGAACGCTTCCAGTTCTCGGTCGAGAACGCGTAGACGCTGAGGTGCGTCACGCCGATCTGGATGGCCCCGGCCACGACGTCGAGCAGCGCCGCCTCGCCGCGCTTGTGCCCCTCGATGCGGGTGAGGCCGCGGGAGTTGGCCCATCGGCCGTTGCCGTCCATGACGATCGCGACGTGCGCCGGCACCGCCTTGCGCGGGATCTCGGGCGGGTGGATCCCGGTCCAGTCGAGGGGACGGTACGGCTCGGCGTCTTTGTGGGTGAAGGGCTTCATCGGGTGACGTGCTCCAGAGATCTCAGTCCGCGTTCGAGGTGCCACTGCGTGTACGCGGCCACCACGCCACTCGCGCGCGAGCGCGTCGAGGGCTCGGTCGATTCGGCGTGCGTCCAGTCTCCCGTGAGCAGCGCTCCCAACAGCACCACGACCTCCGACGCGACCCGCGGCGCACCGGGAGGAGTGCACTCGGCGCACACCACGCCTCCGAGCTGCACGACGACCGCGCCGTGCGGGCCGGTCGCGCCGCATCGCGCGCAGTCGTCGAAGCTCGGCGCCCAGCCAGCGATCGAGAGCGCCCTGAGGAGGTAGGAGTCGAGGGTGAGCACCGGCTCGTGCTCACGCCGCGCGAGCGAACGCAGGGCTCCCACGAGGAGGAGGTACTGCTGCAGCGATGCATCGGCATCGGTCAGACGGTCGGCCGTCTCGACCATGGCGCTCGCGGCGGTGTAGCTGTCGTAGTCGGCCGCGATGAGCGCCCCGTAGGCGCCGATCGACTCGGCCTGGGTGACGATGTCGAGACTCCTGCCCTCGTAGAGCTGGAGGTCGGCGACCATGAACGGCTCGAGACGCGAACCGAACTTGGACCCCGTCTTGCGGACGCCCTTGGCCACCGCGCGGATCTTGCCGTGCTGTCGCGACAGCAGAGTGACGATGCGGTCGGCTTCGCCCAGCTTGTGCGTGCGGAGCACGACGGCTTCGTCACGATAGGTGGGCATGAGGCGATTATCCTCCCGACCACCGACATCGAGCTGGCGGCGCGAGGTGCCGCTGCGCGGATCCGGACCGCGCGGCATGGAACGATGTTCCGGTGGCAGACTCCGTCTTCGCGATCCCGGCCTGGGCCGATCTGCTCGCGATCGCCATCGGCTGCCTCCAGGGCGCGATGTTCGCGGGCGAGTTCCGCGATAGGAGGATCGACCTCCTCGGCGTGACCATCATCGGCACGGCGACGGGCCTCGGCGGCGGCGTGCTGCGCGACCTGCTCCTGCAGACACCGCTCGTCGCCCTCCACACCAATGCGTACCTGCTGGTGGCAGTCGCCGCGTCCCTGCTCGGGATGCTGCTCCAGCACATCCTCAACCGTGTCGACGGCACCATCACGGCCCTCGACGCCCTGACGCTCGGCCTCTTCGGCGCGATCGGAACGACCAAGGCGCTCTCGCTCGGTGTCCCGGAAGTGCCTGCCGTGTTCGTGGGGACCGTGTCGGCGGTCGGCGGCTCGGTCGTGCGTGACATCCTCCTCAACCGGCCGATCGCGCTCATGCACGTCGGCTCGCTCTACGCGATCGCCGCCTCGGGAGGCACGGTCGTGCTGGTCGTGACGCTGCGGCTCGGGATGGTGATCGATGTCGCCGCTCCCCTCGCGGTCCTGGTCACGACCGCGATCCGCCTCCTCGCCGTGCGATACGGCTGGAGCCTCCCGGAGCAGCGCGCCCTCAGCGGAGTTCCGCGTCTGCGCTGGCGGCGCCGGATCTGAGGCCGCTCGGACGCGCCTTCACGGACGAGATCCCCCGCACCGGCAGGGGATCTCGTCCGTCGGCTCGCGTCGCGAGTCCGGCAGCGCGTCAGGCGGAGGCGGTCGCCAGAGCCGGCACCGGTGCCTCCTCGCGCAGGGCGCGATTGACGGCCGAGACGATCGCCTTGAGGGAGGCGGTCGAGATGTCGGCGTCGATGCCCACGCCCCACAGAGTGCGGCCGTTGACCGAGCACTCGACGTAAGACGCGGCGAGCGCGTCGCCTCCGGCGCTCAGGGCATGCTCGACGTAGTCGAACACCGTGACCTCGACGCCCTGCTGGGTCATGACCGCCTCGAAGGCGTTGATCGGACCGTTTCCCGTGGCGCTCGCCGTGGCCGACTCCTCGCCGACCCGCAGGACGACGTCGAGCGCGATCGAGCCGCCGAGGTCGCTCGACGTCGTGGTGCGGAGCAGCTCGAAGCGACCCCACTTCTCGTCGGAGCGCGCGGCGGGAAGGTACTCGTCCTGGAAGATCGACCAGATCTGCTCGCTGGTGACCTCGCCGCCCTCGGCATCGGTCGTGGCCTGGACCACCCCCGAGAACTCGATCTGCAGGCGACGCGGCAGGTCCAGAGCGTGGTCGGTCTTGAGCAGATAGGCGACGCCTCCCTTGCCCGACTGCGAGTTGACGCGGATGACCGCCTCGTAGGAACGACCGAGGTCCTTCGGGTCGACCGGCAGATACGGGACCGCCCAGGTCAGCTCGTCGACGGGACGGCCGGTCCGAGCTGCCTCGGCCTCCATCGCCTCGAAGCCCTTCTTGATCGCGTCCTGGTGAGAGCCGCTGAACGCGGTGAACACCAGATCGCCCGCCCACGGGCTCCGCTCGGGCACGGCCAGCTGGTTGCAGTACTCCGCCGTCCGCTTGATCTCGTCCATGTCGCTGAAGTCGATCTGCGGATCGATCCCCTGCGTGAACATGTTGACTCCCAGGGCGACCAGATCGACGTTGCCGGTGCGCTCGCCGTTGCCGAAGAGGCAGCCCTCGATGCGGTCGGCGCCGGCCAGGTAGCCCAGCTCGGCCGCAGCGACGGCCGTTCCCCGGTCGTTGTGGGGGTGCAGCGAGAGGACGATGTTCTCTCGCTGGGCGAGGTTCCGGCTCATCCACTCGATGGAGTCGGCGTAGACGTTCGGGGTCGCCATCTCGACGGTCGCAGGCAGGTTGAGGATCACCTTGCGATCGGCTGTCGGCTCGAAGACCTCGACCACGCGGTCGCAGATCTCGCGGGCGAACTCGAGCTCGGTGCCCGTGTAGCTCTCGGGCGAATACTCGTAGTAGACGGTCGTGCCCGGGACGGTCGCCTCCATCTCGCGACACTTGCGGGCACCGGCAAGGGCGATGTCGATGATTCCCTGACGGTCCTTGCGGAACACGACCTCGCGCTGCAGCACGCTGGTGGAGTTGTAGAGGTGCACGATCGCCTGGCGGGCCCCGCGGATCGACTCATAGGTGCGCTCGATGAGGTGGTCGCGGGCCTGGGTCAGGACCTGGATCGTGACGTCCTCGGGGATCGCCTCCTGGTCGATCAGGCTGCGCACGAAGTCGAAGTCGGTCTGGCTCGCGCTGGGGAAGCCGACCTCGATCTCCTTGTAGCCCATGCGGACCAGGAGGTCGAACATGATGCGCTTGCGCTCCGGGCTCATCGGGTCGATGAGCGCCTGATTGCCGTCACGCAGGTCGACCGCGCACCAGCGCGGGGCAGTCGTGATGCGCCGGTCGGGCCACGTGCGGTCGGGGAGGTGGACCGTGATCTGCTCGTGGAAGGGACGGTACTTGCCGATCGGCATGGGCGACGGCTTCTGGGTGTTCTTCATGGGGTGATCTCCTGGCGCTCAGGGCGCTTCTGTCTCGTCTCGCGGGGATCCTGATGCGGATCGACCTCGCGGGTGCACTCGTGCTCAGCCGACGACGAACTCCGCGACGAGGGAGGCCTGAGGGTCAGATCTCGTCGCGGCAGCTAAGAAGGAGCAGACCGAAGAGCACCCGATCAGGGTAGCACCGCGCCCGCCACCCCGCACCGCGGGAGTCAGACCACCAGCCCGTTTTCGTAGGCGTAGACGACGAGCTGTACGCGGTCGCGCAGACCGAGCTTGCCGAGTGTCCGGCTGATGTGCGTCTTCACGGTCGCCTCGCTGAGGAACTCGGCGCGCGCGATCTCGGTGTTGCTGAGGCCACGGGCAGCGAGGTGGAAGATCTCGCGCTCGCGGTCGGTGAGGGTCTCGAAGGCGGGCGGGGTCTCGCGGCCGCTCCCCGCGGCTCCGAAGTGCTCGAAGAGCTCGCGCGTCGCGGAGGCGGCGACGACCGCCGTTCCCGCGTGCACCGTGCGCACCGAGGCGAGGAGGAAACCGGGCTCGGTGTCTTTGAGCAGGAAGCCGCTCGCGCCCGCGCGGATCGCCCTGGCCGCCGCCTCGTCGAGATCGAAGGTGGTCAACACCAGGATCCGCGGCGCCGCTACGCCCCGCTCCCGAGCGTCCTCCAGGATGAGGCGCGTCGACTCGATGCCGTCCACGCCCGGCATCCGGATGTCCATCAGCACGACGTCCGGAGCGACCCGGGCGACCAGCTCGGCTCCCTCCGCGCCGTCCGACGCCTCGCCGACGACCTCGAGATCGGCCTGGGAGCCCAGCAGCATGCGGATGCCGGCACGGAAGAGCGCCTGGTCGTCGACGAGGACGACGCGGATGGTGTCGGTCATGCGGTGCGGCCTCCGGGGGCGACGGGCGGGGCGGGGATGAGGGACGGGACGGGGACGGCGGAGCCTGCCGACCGGGCGGCGGCGAGGGAGGCGGCGGGAACCTCGACCGGAGCGGTCACGGGGGCGGTCACTGGTGCGGGCAGACGCGCGGAGACGACGAAGTCCTCCCCCTGCGGAGCCGCCGAGAGCGAGCCTCCGACGAGCGCCGCACGCTCACGCATGCCGACCAGGCCGTGTCCCTCCCCCGGCAGCACGTCGCGCTCGGCCTGAGGGCAGCGGGCGTTGCGGACGACGAGCACGAGGTCGCCCGCCTCACGACGCAGGACCACGTCGAGCGGCGAGCCGGGACGCCCGTGCCGGAGCGCGTTGGTGGTCGCCTCCTGCGCGATGCGATAGAGGGCGAGCCCGACACCGCGGGGCACCGTCTCGAGATCGACCTCGAGACGCGAGCGCATGGGGGCACCCGCGCCTCCGATGCTCGCGAGCAACGCGGGAAGATCGCGCGCCTGTGCGTGCGGCCCGTCGCTCTGGGCGTGCCGCAGCTGACCGAGCAGCACCCGCACATCTCCGAGCGCGTCGCGGGCCACGTTCGAGATCGTCTGCAGAGCGGCATCCGTCTGCTCGGGGCTGGCCACGCCGAGGTAGCGGGCGCCGTCGGCCTGGGCGATCACCACGGCGAGGGAGTGGGCGACCACGTCGTGCATGTCCCGTGCGATCCGATTGCGCTCCTCGACCGCATCGAGCTCGCGCTGAGCGCGCGCACGCTCGCGTTCCGCCTCGGCGCGCAGGGTCTGGCCCTCGCGAGCGCGCCGGACGGCGCGCGCGAGCAGCCCGACGGTCCACGACAGCCCCAGCGTCGCGAGGAGCCCGCCGAACATGATGCCCACTGTCGGCACCATCTCGGCGGTGCCGGAGGTCAGGCCGAACCGCGCCATGAGGTACACGACCGCGACGATCGAGCCGGCCACGGCGGAGACGGCACCGGCGACGCGGATCCGCCACGACTCGGACGCGCCCGTGCCGAAGAGCACGACCAGGATCGCGAGATCGGCGGGGCTGGGCATGAGGCCGGCCCCCATCTGGAGAAAGGCCCCGAGCCATGCCACGCACAGAGCGAGGCCCGGCGAGCGACGGTGCAGCACCAGAGCGACCGAGAGCACTCCTGCGATGACCACTTGCGGCGCGCCATCGGGAATCTCGGCGGCGATCAGAGCGCTCACGAGGAGCAGCGCGAACGCCTGTCCACCCGCGAGTCCCACCGCGAAAAGGTCTTGCGGGCCGGCGACCCGGGTGAGCAGCGCGTCGATCGCGTCGTCGGGCCCGATCGGCGCGCGGAGCCCCCGCACGAAAACGAACACCTTCATGCCGCCGAGAAGGCAGGCCACGACGAGTCCCGCGGTTGCGGGGAGGGCGAACCGGACGGACGAGCTCAGTTCGAATTGGTCCCCGAGGCGTCCTGCCATCACGAATCCGCCGACGAGGGACAGGAGGAGTCCGCCGGCCAGCGTGAGCGAGCGCGCCCACGGGCCGAGACGCCGCGCCGCCTCCCACACCGCCACGAGGCCGACGAGGACGCCGTCGATCGGAAGCCCCTGCACCACCACGCCGCCTGAGAGAGCGCCCACCGCGACGAGCGAGGGCGCGAGCGCCGGGAGGAAGCCCGCGAGGGCGAGGGCGAGGGCGAGGAGCAAGCCCCCCGCGAGGCCGTCGGGTGGTGTCACGTGCGCGAGGTGCAGGAGGAGATGCAGCCCGGCGAGGAGCGCGCCCGCGACGGGAAGCGTCGCCGGGCGGTCGAGAAGGGCACGCATGCGCACCACGCTACGGCTCCTCGGGGAGGAGCGTCGTCGTCCTGAAGAGTGATCCCCTGTCGTCCTGACGGCGTGCGCCCGGGGTCAGAAGCCCAGGCGTCCGAGGAGTTTCGGGTCGCGCTGCCATTCTTTCGCGACTTTCACGCGGATCGAGAGGAAGACGCGGCGACCAAGCAACCGCTCGATCTGCTCGCGGGAGACGGCGCCCACCTCGCGGAGGCGTTGCCCGCCTTTGCCGATGATGATGCCCTTCTGGCTGTCGCGTTCGACGAAGACGTTGGCGTAGATGTCGATCAGCGAGCCGTCCTCGCGCTCGACCATGTCGTCGAGGGTGACCGCGAGCGAGTGCGGGAGCTCGTCCGACACCCCCTCGAGCGCCGCCTCGCGAATGAACTCGGCGATCCGCGACGAGAGGTCCTCGTCGGTCACCGCCTCCGCGGGGTACAGCGCGGGAGAGACCGGCATGAGGCGCAGCAGTTCCGCCGAGAGCACATCGAGCTGCTCGTCGGTCACCGCCGAGATCGGCACGATCGTGTCCCATTCGCGCAGCTCCGACACCGCCAGGAGCTGCTTCGCGACCGACTTCTTCGACGACAGGTCGACCTTCGAGACGATCGCGACCTTCCGCGCCCGAGGGAACGCGTCGAGCTGCTCGTTGATGAAGCGATCACCGGGGCCGATCGGCTCGTCGGCCGGGAAGAGCATCCCGATGACGTCGACGTCGCCCAGTGTGGACGTGACCAATGAGTTGAGCCGTTCGCCGAGGAGGGTGCGCGGGCGGTGGATGCCCGGCGTGTCGACCACGATCAGCTGCCCGTCGGGGCGGTGCACGATGCCCCGGATGGCGCGTCGCGTCGTCTGCGGCTTGGAGCTCGTGATCGCGATCTTCTCGCCGACGAGCGCGTTCGTGAGAGTGGACTTGCCGACATTCGGGCGGCCGACGAACGACACGAATCCCGCCCGAAAGGGCGTCGCGGAGGGAGGGGTGTCGGTCATCGGGCGTCCTCGTTCTGTCGCTTCGTGTCGGAGCTCTTGTTGTCCGAGCTCTTCTGGTCTGTGGCCTTGTGGCCCGGGGTCTTCTGGCCCGGGGTCTTCTGCTCCGGCCGCGTGCGGTCCCCGGCCTTCCGCTCGGGGCCGGTTCGGCCGTCCTCGACCACCGGAACCGGTGCCGTCCCCGCCTGCCGGTCGGGATCGAACTGCGGATCGCGCCGAACGATCACGGTCGAGATCGTGCCTCGGCGCGGATCCGCCTGCTCGGCCTCGAGGACGACGCCGCCGATCCGAGCCGTCGCACCGCGCTCGGGGAGGCGGCCGTAGGCCTTCGTCAGCAGGCCGCCCACCGAGTCGACGTCGTCGTCGTCGAGCTCGAGCTCGAAGAGCTCCCCGAGCTCGCCGACCGGCAGGCGTGCCGAGACGCGGTAGACGCCGGGCGCCGTCTCCTCGAACAGGTCGACCTCACGGTCGTACTCGTCCGAGATATCGCCGACGAGTTCCTCGATCAGGTCCTCGAGCGTGACGAGGCCCGCGATGCCTCCGTACTCATCGACGACCATGGCGAGGTGGTTGGACTCGAGCTGCATCTGGCGCAACAGCTCGTCGGCCTTCTTCGACTCCGGCACGAACAGCGCAGGTCGGGCGAGCGCGGCGACCGTGTCGTCGTCGTCGGGTCGCTCGTAGGTGTGGCGCGCGACGTCCCGCAGATAGAGCACGCCGAGCACATCGTCGGCGCCGTCTCCGATGACGGGCAGCCTCGAGATCCCGCGGCTGAGGAGGAGACCCATCGCCGCCCCAACCGAGGAGCTCGCCTCGATCGTGACCATGTCGGTGCGCGGCACCATGACCTCGCGCACGAGGGTGTCGTTGAACTCGAAGATCGAATGGATGAGCTCGCGGTCGTCCTGCTCGAGGACGTCCTGCTCCGTCGCCTCGTCGACCATGCTGAGCAACTGCTCCTCGGAGGAAAACCCCGCCGCGCGACCGGTGCCGGGAGTGACGCGGTTGCCGAGCGCCACCAAGCCGTGCGCGACGGGCCCGAGGGCGACCCGCAACACGTGCACGAGGGAGGCGCTCGAGCTCAGCACCGCGCGCGCGTGCGCCCGCCCGACGCTACGCGGGCTCGACCCGACGAGCACGAACGAGACGGCCGCCATCAGCAGGATCGCGAGGAGGAGGGCCAGCCACAGCTGTTCGACGACGATCACGAGGACCGTCGTCACGAACACCGCCGCCGTGGTCTCGGCGGCGATCCGCGAAAAGTTGACCACGTTGACGTGGGCGCTCATGTCTCCGGCGATCGCGCGCAACGCCCGGGCGCTGCGCGAGTGCTGCGCCATGTCGAGGAGGTCGCTGCGCGAGAGCACGCCGAGCGCCGCATCGGTCGCGGCGAACCAACCGCCGACGGCGACGAGCGCAAGGGCGGCGAGGAGGAGCTGGAGGGTGGGCACGGTCTAGCGGCGCCGCTCGAGGATGTGGAAGCCGACGAGGATGTCGCGCTGGATGCCGAACATCTCGCGCTCCTCCTCCGGCTCGGCGTGGTCGAAGCCCAGGAGGTGCAGCAGCCCGTGGGTCGTCAGCAGCAGCAGCTCGTCGAGCGCCGAGTGCCCGGCGACCTCGGCCTGGGCCTGGGCGACCTGCGGACAGAGCACGATGTCGCCCAGGAGGCCAGCCGGTGTCTGCTCGTCCTCGGTGCCCGGGCGCAGCTCGTCCATGGGGAAGCTGAGGACATCGGTCGGACCGGGCTCATCCATCCACTGCACGTGCAACTGCTCCATCGCACCCTCGTCGACGAGCACGATCGCGAGCTCCGCGTCGGGGTGCACGTGCAACGAGTCGAGCGCATAGCCGGCCAGCCGCAGGATCGCGGCCTCGTCGACGGGAACGCTCGATTCGTTGTTGATCTCGATGCTCACGGGGCTGGGTTCCTTCGGTCGAGAAGAGGCAGGCGGACGGACGGGGCGGTCGGCGTCAGCCGCGCGGGCGCTTGGGCTGGTGGTCGGCGGCGGCGCGCGGCGCACCGCCACGACGCTCGGCACGGTTCGCGAACTCGCGTGCCTGCTCGCGTTCGAAGTGCTGCGCCTGCTTCTGCTGGTCGTACTCGGTGTACGCGTCGACGATGCGCCCGACCAGGCTGTGCCGCACCACGTCGTCGCTGGTGAGGCGCGAGAAGTGGATGTCGTCGATACCGTCGAGCACGCGCGTGACCAGGCGGAGCCCGCTCGCCCCGGCCGGAAGGTCGACCTGCGTGATGTCTCCCGTGACCACCATCTTCGAGCCGAAGCCGAGGCGGGTGAGGAACATCTTCATCTGCTCGGGCGTCGTGTTCTGCGCCTCGTCGAGAACGACGAAGGAGTTGTTGAGCGTGCGACCACGCATGTAGGCGAGCGGAGCGACCTCGATCGTGCCCGCAGCGAGCAGCTTCGGGACGATCTCGGGGTCCATCATCTCGTTGAGCGCGTCGTAGAGCGGCCGGAGGTACGGATCGATCTTGTCGGTGAGCGACCCCGGCAGATAGCCCAGTCGCTCCCCCGCCTCCACCGCGGGCCTCGTCAGGATGATCCGCTCGACCTCCTTGCGCTGGAGCGCCTGCACGGCCTTCGCCATCGCGAGGTAGGTCTTGCCGGTGCCCGCCGGGCCGATACCGAACACGACCGTGTTGTGGTCGACCGCATCGACGTACTCGCGCTGCCCCAGCGTCTTGGGGCGGACACTCCTGCCCCGCGCGGTGAGGATCGCCTGCCCGAACGCCTCCGCGGGGCTCACCGGGCCGCCGTTCTCGAGGATGCGCGCGGACTCGCGCACGCCCTCGGGATCGAGATCGTGTCCACCTGCAGTCATGAGCACCAGTTCTTCCACCAGGCGTGTGGCGGCGGCCACGGGCGACCGCTCGCCCTCGAGGGTCACCTCGTTGCCTCGCACGTGCACCCGGACGTCCGGGAACCGAGCTTCGACCGCTCGGATGAGGCGGTCGTGGGGGCCGAGGAGGCGCACCATGGCGACTCCGTCGACGGCGACGACGCGACGCGTCTGGCCGCTAGTCTCTGCACCCGGCACGACCGGGTAGGAGGAGGAGGCGGCGAAGGCGTCGCCCTCGGGATCAACCGGTGGCAAGGGAGCCTTCCGTCTGGTGGCCGCCGAGGACATGGGCGTGCACATGGAACACCGTCTGCCCGGCCTCGGCTCCCGAGTTGAAGACGAGGCGGAACTGGCCCCCGCTGTGGGCGTCGGCGAGGCTCTGCGCGACCTCGACGACCTCGGCCAGAAGACCGGGATCACCCGCCGCGAGCTCGGCCACGGTGGCGTACTGCTGCGTCTTAGGGAAGACCAGGAGGTGCACGGGTGCCTGGGGCTCGATGTCGGTGATCGCGAGGACACGCTCGTTCTCGAACACGACATCGGCGGGGATCTCGCCGCGGACGATGCGCGTGAAGACGGTGGGCTCGGTCATGACCCCATCTTAAACGGGCTCCCGCCCTGCCGGGTCTCCGTTCGCCCTCGGCACGAGAACCCGGACCCCGATCCTCCCTGTGGAGGGAGCCTTCGGAGCGGGCTCACCAGCGTCCGAGCCGCGCCGACAGCACCGCGATCGCGGCGGGGCCGGCGGTGGAGGTGCGCAGCACGGAATCGCCGAGCGCGAGCGCCTCCGCGCCCGCATCGAGGAGAAGTCGCAGCTCCTCCGGAGCGATCCCTCCCTCCGGCCCCACGACGAGCACGAGGTCGCGCCCGTCCGGCTCGAGAGCCGAGAGCCGGGCGGAGGCGCTCGGCTCGAGCACGAGCACGTGGTCGCGAGAGCACCGCGCCGCGAGAGCGCGTGTGTCGACGGGAGCCGACACCTCCGGCACCCGGGCGCGCAGCGACTGCTTGCTCGCCTCGCGCACGATGCTGCGCCAGCGCTCGCGTCCCTTCTCCTCCTTGAGGCCCGACCAGCGCGAGATCGATCGCGCCGCCTGCCAGGGGACGACCTCGTCGACTCCCAGCTCGGTCGCCGCCTGTACCGCGAGCTCGTCGCGATCGCCCTTCGCGAGTGCCTGCACGAGCACGATGTGCGGGGAAGGGAGCGGCGCCTCCTCGACCCGCTCGACGAGCAGCACCACGCGCGCCGTCTCGGCGCTCTCGACGACCGCCGTGGCGACGAGGCCCCGGCCGTCGCCCACCCGCACGCTCTCGCCGGGGCGGATGCGGCTCACGGTCGCCGCATGCCGCGCCTCCGCCCCGGAGAGCGTCAGCCGGGCGCCCACGGCGAAGTCGGCGGAGTCGAGCGCTTCATCGATGTAGTGGTGCGCCACAGTCGACTCAGCCCAGGAAACGGTCGCGGAGCTTCGAGAACAGTCCCTGCTGGAACTGGGTGAGCGCGGGCTTCTGCGGCCTGTAGTGCTTGGCGAACTCCTGGACGAGCTCGCGCTCGCGGTGACCGAGCTTGGTCGGCGTCACGACTTGCACCCCGATCTTGAGGTCGCCGCGGCCGTTCCCGCGCAAGCGCGTCACTCCGCGACCCTTGATCGTGAGGATCTCGGTGCTCTGTGTGCCCGGCTTGACCTCGATCTCGATGTCGCCGTCGAGCGCGGCCAGCGTCGCCGTCGACCCGAGGATCGCATCCGTCATCTGCACCTCGAGCGTGCAGAGCAGGTCGTCGCCGTTGCGGCTGAACACGTCGTGGTGCTTGACCTTGATCTCGAGATAGAGGTCGCCGTTCGGCCCGCCCGCGGGACCGACCTCTCCGCTGCCAGGCATCTGCAGTCGCAGGCCCGTGTCCACGCCCGCAGGCACGTCGACCGGGATCGTGCGGCGCGCGCGCACCCGACCCTGGCCCTGGCAGGTCGAGCAGGGAGTCGCGATGACGGTGCCGTAGCCGCGGCAGGTCCCGCAGGGGCTCGCGGTCATGACGTTTCCGAGGAGGGAGCGGACGGTGCGCTGGATCTGGCCGGAGCCGTGGCAGATGTCGCAGGTCACGGGCGAGGTTCCCGGCTGGCAGCAGGAACCCTGACAGGTTTCGCAGAGGACCGCCGTGTCGACCTCGAGGTCGCGGTGCGTGCCGAAGATGACCTCGTCGAGCGAGACCTCGACGCGCAGCAGAGCGTCCTGGCCACGCTCCCGGCGCGAGCGCGGCCCCCGCGAGGAGCCCTGGCCCCCCTGACCGAAGAACGTCTCGAAGATGTCGCCGAAGCCGCCGAAGCCCTGGGCGCCTCCCCCGAAGCCGTCCTGCGGGCCGCGATCGTACTGCTGGCGCTGCTGCGGATCGCTCAGGACGTCGTAGGCGTGCGTGACGAGCTTGAAGCGGTCGGACGCGTCGGCGCTGGGATTGACGTCGGGGTGCAGTTCGCGCGCGAGGCGGCGGTACGCCTTCTTGATCTCGTCGGCGGAGGCGTCGCGGGCGACGCCCAGCACTTCGTAGTGATCGGCCACAGGTGGCTTCGTCCTTCGTTCGTCGATCGGTGCGCCGGGCACGGCGACCGGGGGCCGGAGGGGACCGGCGGGGGGTCTACTCGTCGCCGAGGAGGCGAGAGAGGTAGCGGGCGACGGCTCGGACCGCCGCGATGTTGCCGGAGTAGTCCATCCGGAGAGGACCGAGCACGCCCAGACGCGCGACCTGGCCGCCGGCGGTGTTGTAGCCGCTCGTGAGAACGGAGGTCTCTTGCAGGCCGAACGACGCGTTCTCGCGCCCGATGCGCACCGAGATTCCCCGCGCGTCGGGAGTCACCTCGGCGAAGAGGCGCAACAGCTCGACCTGCTCCTCGATCGCCTCGAGCACCGGGTAGATGCTGCCCGAGAAGTCCTCCTCGGTGCGGACGAGATTGGCCGCGCCCGCCATGACCAGGCGGTCTTGCCGGTTGGCGCCGACCTGCTCGAGCAGGGTCTGCACGATCGGCGCGAGGAGCGCATGGCGCTCGGGGCCGAACCGCTCGGACACGGAACCGAGTGCCTCCGCGGCGGCCTGGAGGCCGAGGCCCAGCACCGCGGTGTTGAGCTTGGCCCGGATCTCTCCTAGAAGCGCGTCGTCGACGTCGTCGGGGGTCTCGAGAACGCGCTGGTCGACGCGTCCGGTGTCGGTGATGAGCACCGAGAGGAGACGGCGCGGGGCCAGCGCGACGAGCTCGACATGGCGGAGACGGGCCGCGCCGAAAGAGGGGTACTGCACCAGGGCGACGCTGTTGGTCAGCTGCGACAGCAGACGCACGGTCTTGACCAACACCTCGTCGAGATCCGGGCTCTGGCCGAGGAAGGTCTCGATCGCATGCCGCTGCGCCACGGTCAGCGGGCGCAGATCGGTGAGCTGGTCGACGAAGAGGCGGTAGCCCTTGTCGGTGGGTACTCGGCCGGAGGAGGTGTGCGGCGCGGCGATCAGCTCCTCTTCTTCGAGCTGCGCCATCTCGTTGCGGATCGTCGCCGCCGAGACTCCGAACGCATGACGTTCGACGATCGACTTGGAGCCCACCGGCTCGCGGCTCGCGACGTAGTCCTGCACGATGACGCGGAGCACCTGGAGACCGCGTTCTGTCACCATCCGATCGACCTCCTGCCGGACTCCGGGTGCCCTCCGGCACGATTCTGTGCGGCCCATTGGCCGCTCGCGGAGCCTGGCACTCCGCAACTCTGAGTGCCAATCATAACCGCGCCCCACACCCCCGGGCGGGGTTGCGCGGCGATCCGCGTGGCGCCGCCCCCTCCTCCTTCCGGATGACTCGGCGAGTCGAACCTCCGAAAATGCTGTGCGCGAGCGCGTACCGTGCCACGATGGACGCCGAGCGCACGGGTGACGCCCGGCGCAGACGTCGGAAACGGAGACCATCATGTCGGCCACCCCTCCTCCCCCACCCCCCGCCTACGGGGCTCCCGCCGCGCCGCTCAACCCGGCCGACGAGAAGACCTGGGCGATCGTGACGCACGTGCTGGGGATCTTCTTCAGCTTCCTGCCCTCACTGATCGTGTACTTGGTCTTCAAGGGCCGCGGGCCGTTCCTCGAGGCTCACGCCAAAGCGGCGCTGAACTTTCACCTCACGACCCTCATCGCCTACATCGCGGGCACGATCCTCAGCTTCGTCATCATCGGCTTCATCGTGTTCCTTGTGGTGCCGATCCTCGTGATCATCTTCGCGATCATCGCGGCGATGCGCGCGAGCGCCGGCGAGTACTACACGTACCCGCTGAGCATCCCCTTCTTCAAGTAACGAGGAGAGGGGGCGCTTCCGACCGGAGGCGCCCCTCGAGACACCCCCGCCGCGGCTGCCGGCTCGGCGTTCGCGCCGATCGAACAGCCGCGGCGTGTCTCATCCCTCGGTGAGGCGCCGCACGACGGCATCCGCGAGCAAGCGCCCGCGCAGCGTCAACACCACGCGCCCCGCGATCGCGGCCGCGCCGTCGACGAGGCCGTCGGCGATGAGCCCCGCCACCTCGCGCCGCCGCTCCCGGTCGATCGCGGCGAGAGGCAGCCCGTCAGAGAGGCGTGAGCGGAGCAGCACGTCCTCCAGCCTGCGGGTCGCGGAGTCGAGCGTCTCGCGCCCGGCAGCAGGCGACACGCCCTCGCTGAGCCGTTGCGCGTACGCGGCCGGGTGCTTCACGTTCCACCAGCGGACGCCTCCGACATGGCTGTGCGCGCCCGGGCCGATGCCCCACCAGTCGTGGCCCCGCCAGTAGGCGAGGTTGTGGCGCGAGCGGTGGGCGTCATCGCTCGCCCAGTTGCTCACCTCGTACCACGAGTACCCCGCCGCGGCCAGCCGCGCGTCGGCGAGCTCGTACATGTCCGCGGTGAGGTCGTCGTCGGGAGCCGCCACCTCGCCGCGACGGATCTGTCGCGCGAGCTTGGTCCCCTCCTCGACGATGAGCGCGTAGGCCGAGAGATGATCCGGGCGGTAGGAGAGGGCCGCGTCGAGCGAGCGCTGCCAGTCGGCGAGCAACTCCCCCGGCGTGCCGTAGATGAGGTCGAGGCTCACCTGCAGACCCGCCTCGCGCGCCCACTGGACCACGAGGGGCACGCGCTCGGGATCGTGGGTGCGTTCGAGTGTCGCCAGCACGTGCGGCACGGCCGACTGCATGCCGACGCTCACGCGCGTGAAGCCCGCGTCGGCGAGGGCGTGGAGGTAGTCGGCGTCCACCGAATCGGGATTCGCCTCCGTCGTGATCTCCGCGCCCTCGGCCACACGGAAGTGCCTGCGCAGGCCGTCGAGCATCCGCACGAGATCGTGAGCGGGCAGGAGGGTCGGGGTGCCGCCTCCGAAGAACACCGTCGCCGCCGGACGACGCGGGAGTCCCGAGCGCTCCAGCACACTCGCGCCGAGCGCCATCTCGGCGATCGCCTCGTCGGCGTAGTCCTGCTGGCGGGCGCCGCGCAGCTCCGTCGCGGTGTAGGTGTTGAAGTCGCAGTATCCGCAGCGCACCCGGCAGAAGGGGACGTGGACGTAGAGGCCGAGGTCGCGGCCCTGCGCTCCCTCGGCCACCGACGCGGGAAGGAGCCCGTCGATCGGGGCCGGGTCGGCGAGCGGAAGGGCGCTCGCCACGTCAGCTGACGCGCGCGGGGAGCAGCGCGCGCAGGTACTTCTTGACCTGTCGTCTCTGCACGGCGCGCAGCACGGGCGCGCCGATGCGGTAGAGGCGGCTGGCGGGTCGCGAGAAGACACGGACGACGAGCCAGACGGAGTCGTCGGCGCGCTTCTCGACGACGAACGACTCCTCGCCGCTCTCGGGATGCCCCTCGAGAGTGCCGTAGGCGAAGCCGACCTGGTCGGGCTCGTCGACGACGTAGACGACGCGGACGGGCGCGTCGAAGACCCTCCCAAAGAGGGCGACCTTGAGCACCGCCGTGACACCCGCGGTGATGTAGGGGGTGCCGTCGGGCGCGAAGTGCTCCTCCGTCGGCCGGCTCGCGAGATCGATCGGCGTGCCCGCCGAGTCGAAATTGACTCCGGTGTACTGCACTCCGCTGCCGCTCGTGACCTCGGTCACCTCGATGCCGCTGCCCCGCTGCACGCCCCAGGTCATCAGGGAGGCGGTGGTGATGGCGAAGCGCTCATCGCCTGAGCCGAGACGCGCCTCAAAGCGCTCGGCCGTGAAGCCGTCCGGCGGGTATTCGAGCAGGTCGGGAGCGAGAGTGCCGCCGACCGCCGCGTACGTGACCTGCGGCTGTCCCTCGAAATTCGAGCGGCGGATGCTCACTTCTTGTCCTTCGTCTCGACGTCGCCGCTCAGCGCGGCAATGAACGCCTCCTGGGGAACCTCGACGCGGCCGACCATCTTCATGCGCTTCTTGCCCTCCTTCTGCTTCTCGAGGAGCTTGCGCTTGCGGGTGATGTCGCCGCCGTAACACTTGGCGAGGACGTCCTTGCGCATCGCGCTGATCGACTCGCGGGCAATGATGCGGGCGCCGATCGCGGCCTGGATCGGCACCTCGAACTGCTGGCGTGGGATGAGCTTGCGCAGACGGCCCGTCATCAGCACACCGTACGCATACGCCTTCTCGCGGTGCACAATCGCGCTGAACGCGTCGACCTGCTCGCCCTGGAGGAGGATGTCGACCTTCACGAGGTCGGCCTCTTGCGACCCGGCAGGCTCATAGTCGAGGGAGGCGTAGCCGGCGGTCTTCGACTTGAGGTTGTCGAAGAAGTCGAAGACGATCTCGCCGAGGGGCATGTGGTAGCGGATCTCGACACGGTCCTCGCCGAGGTACTCCATGCCGATCAGCGTGCCACGACGGCTCTGGCACAGCTCCATGATCGTTCCGACGTAGTCCTTGGGCGCGAGGATCGCTGCCCTGACGATCGGCTCCGTGACCGTCGCGATCTTGCCGCCGGGAAACTCGCTCGGGTTGGTGACTGTGACCGTCTTCTTGTCCTCTGTCGTCACCTCGTAGATGACCGACGGGGCGGTGGTGATGAGGTCGAGGCCGAACTCGCGCTGGAGGCGCTCGGTGATGATCTCGAGATGCAGGAGCCCCAGGAAGCCGCAGCGGAACCCGAAGCCGAGGGCGACGGAGGTCTCGGGCTCGTAGACGAGCGCAGCGTCCGAGAGCTTGAGCTTGTCGAGAGCCTCGCGAAGGTCGGGATAATCGCTGCCGTCGATCGGGTACAGGCCGGAGAAGACCATCGGGAGCGGCTCGGTGTAGCCGGGCAGCGACTCCGTCGCGGGCTTCGCTGCCGTCGTGACTGTGTCGCCCACCTTCGACTGGCGCACGTCTTTGACGCCGGTGATGAGGTAACCGACCTCACCGACTCCGAGACCCTTAGTCGCGGTCGGTTCCGGACTCGAGACGCCGATCTCGAGGATCTCGTGCGTCGCGCGCGTCGACATCATCTGGATCTTCTCGCGGGGCGAGAGCTGGCCGTCGATCATGCGCACGTAGGTGACGACTCCGCGATAGGAGTCGTAGACGGAGTCGAAGATCATCGCGCGGGCGGGCGCGTCCTTCTCTCCTCGGGGCGCGGGAATGAGCTCGGTCACGCGGTCGAGGAGGGCCTCGACTCCGACGCCGGTCTTGCCGGACACGCGGAGCACGTCATCGGCATCGCCTCCGATGAGACTCGCGAGCTCTTTGGAGTATTTCTCGGGGTCCGCTGCGGGCAGGTCGATCTTGTTGAGCACGGGGATGATCGTGAGGTCGTTCTCGAGCGCCAGGTACAGGTTGGCCAGCGTCTGCGCCTCGATGCCTTGCGCGGCGTCGACGAGGAGGATCGCGCCCTCGCACGCGGCGAGCGAGCGGCTGACCTCGTAGGAGAAGTCGACGTGGCCGGGAGTGTCGATCATGTTGAGGGCGAAGGTGCGGCCCCCGCGCTCCCACGGCATGCGCACGGCCTGCGACTTGATGGTGATGCCGCGCTCACGCTCGATGTCCATCCGATCGAGGTACTGCGCCCGCATCGCCCGATCCTCGACCACACCCGTGATGCCGAGCATGCGATCGGCGAGAGTGGACTTGCCGTGATCGATGTGGGCGATGATGCAGAAGTTGCGGATGGACGCCGGATCGGTCGCGGCGGGCTCGAGCCCGGTGAGTGCACGTGGAGACATCGTGAGGCCATTGTCCCACGCCGGGCGGCGGGGGCCCGGCCCGGCCACAGCTCGAGGTCTTCGGCGCGCCTCGGCTCGACCCCACCCCCCCTGCGCTGGCCGGCCACCCGCCCGCCCGCCCGCGAGATGCCACTTGTGCGCAGCTCCGTCGGCGTGTCGCGCTCATAAGTGGCATCTCGCGGGGTGGGGAGGGGGTGGGGGCGGGTGGGGAGGAGGGCGGGAGAGGGTGGAGCGCGGTTGAAGGGGGGCGGCGGGTGCGCTAAAGTTCCTTGTTGGCTTGCGCTCCGCCACCGGTACGTGGACGGAGTGATCAGAAGCCGGCGACCTCCAGTCGCACCGGGACGGCGAAATCTCGCCGCCGGAAGGGGCACTCCGTCGAGTAGCCGGCTGCACACACATCCGAGAAGAAGGTAATCCACGTGGCAAACATCAAGTCGCAGATCAAGCGCAACCTCACCAACAAGAAGGCGAACGAGCGCAACAAGGCCGTCAAGAGCGAGCTCAAGACCGCCATCCGCTCCGTGCACACTGCCATCGCCGCGGGCGACACCGAGAAGGCGGGCACCGCCCTCGCCTTCGCCGCGAAGAAGCTCGACAAGGCCGCCAGCAAGGGCGTCATCCACAAGAACCAGGCCGCGAACCGCAAGTCGGCCATCGCGAAGCAGGTCGCGGCGCTCTGAACCGCCGCCTCTCGCCGCTAACGACGAAGGGTCCCGCTTCTCGCGGGGCCCTTCGTCGTTAGCGGCGATCAGAGACCCCGCGCAGAGACGACGGAGACCATGCGCTCGAGGGCGTAGACCGGGTCGCGCGCGGCGCCCTTCACGTTGGCGTCGGCGTCGGCGACCGTGAGGATCGCGGCGCCGAGGCCCTCGCCCGTCCAACCCTGGAGGTCGCGGCGCGCGCGGTCGACCTGCCACGGCGCAAGGCCCAGTCGGGAGGCGATCTGGCCCGAGCCCTCGCGCGAACCGGCTACTTTCGCCATCGTCCGCAGTTTGCTGGCGAACGCCGCGACGAGGGGGACGGGATCGGCGCCCGAGGCGAGCGCGTGACGCAGGCCGAGCAGCGCCTCCCCGTGCCGCCCCGCGATGGCAGAGTCGGCGACGGTGAAGGCCGTGGTCTCGACGCGACCGCCGTAGTACTTCGCGACGGTCGCCTCCGTGATCTCGCCGGTGACGTCGGAGAGCAACTGCTGGCACGCCGAGGCGAGCTCGTCGAGGTCGTCGGAGAAAGCCGAGACGAGGGCGCGGACAGCGCCGGTCGTCGCCGTCCGCCCCGCCGTGCGGAACTCGGCGACGGCGAAGTCGACCTTGTCGCTCTCGCGCTTGAGCTCGGCGCAGACGATCTCGATCCCTCCGCCGGTTCCCGATCGGATCGCGTCGAGGAGCTTCTTGCCGCGGTTCCCACCGCCGTGACGGAGCACCAGGGTCGCCCCCTCGGCGGGCGAGGCGAGGTAGTCGAGTGCCTCGAGGAGGAACGCGTCGGTGCACTTCTCGACATTCGACACGCGGAGCAGCCGCGGCTCATCGAACAGCGAGGGGCTCGCGAGTGTGAGCAGCTCGCCCGGAGCGTAGGCCCCCGCGTCGATGTCGCTCACCTCGAGGCTCGGGTCTTCGGCGCGAAGGAACTCGCGCAGGAACCGCAGGGCACGGTCGGCGAGGAACTGCTCCGGCCCGGTGACCAGCACGACGGGGGCGGGGCGCGCTTCATTCCAGGCCAGCTGCGGGATCGCAGCCTTCGAGGGCGCCGCCTTCACGCGCGCGGGAGATCGTCCTGCCATGCACTCGTCCCTCCGTACCCCGCCGATCCGGGCCTCGACAACCCTACGGTCTGCCTGCGTCGGCCGGAGGAGCTCGATGCCGCGCCCGGACCGCTGGTCCACACAATGACTCCCTCGCTCCGGGACGCCAGGACGACCGTACCCTCGACGTCCGACCTCAGCGGCTGGACGCCGCGCTCGGCGAGGAGCGCGAGCGTCGACGGGTTCGGATGTCCGTAGTCGTTCTCGGCTCCCACCGACACCAGTCCGACGCCGGCCCCGAGCGCGTCGTAGAGGGCGGGCGACTGATCGGCTGACCCGTGGTGTGCGACCTTCACCACATCCACCCGACCGATCGGGAGGCGTGCGACGCGGCCCTGCTCCTCCGCGCCGAGATCGCCGAGCAGCGCCACCGCGAGCGGACCACCGCCGGAATCAGGGCCGATGTCGACCCGGAGGGTCACGCTCGCCTCGTTGCCCCGCAGGGCGGAGCCCCGCTCGGGCCACTCGACACGCCACCGCAGGGAACCGAGTGCACCGCTGTCACCGCGGGCGGCCTCCCTCACGGTCGCGCCGGCTCGGCTCAGCGCGAGACGATCACGCTCGTCGTCAGGGCCGGCCACAGGCCCGACCAGTGCCGCGTCCGCGCGTCCGAGCACGGCGTCGAGGCCTCCCACGTGGTCGAGGTCGTAGTGCGTGAGCACCAGCAGCGCCACCCGGTCGACGCCCACGAGTCGCAGGCAGGAGTCGAGCAGCGCCGGCTGGGGGCCCGTGTCGACCAGGAGGACGCCCGCGTCACCGCGGAGGAGGATCGCGTCGCCCTGCCCGACATCGCACATCGCGATGCGCCATCCGTCGGGCACGGAGGCCGCGCGCGCGAGCGGTGTCACGGTCGCCGCCCCTCCCCCGGCCGCCACTAGGCACGCCAGCCCGACGGCGACGACCCGACGCAACCGCGACAGGCGCGCGGACCGAGTGAGCAGTGCCAGGACGAGGAGCGTCAGGACGGCCAGTGCGAGCGCGCCCCCGACTCCCGGGAGCCACGCGAGGCGCGGTGAGGGCCAGGAGGCGACGGCGCGCGCGATGGACGCGATCCACCACGCGGGAACGGCGGCCAGGCGGACGGCGATATCGGCGCCGGCCGGCCACCAGGGTGCCAGGAGGCAGCCGATGAGCCCGAGCCCCGTGGCGGCCGGCGCGGCCGGCTCGGCCAGCAGATTCGCGAGCACCCCGTAGACGGGAAGAGAGGGATCGACGAGGAGCAGGACGGGTTGGCATGCCAGCTGTGCTGCCGTCGGCACCGCGAGCACGAGTGCCAGACTCCGCGGCAGGACCTGGCCGAGGCGTGACGCGATCGGCTCGGCGAGCAGGAGGAGTCCGGCGGTCGCGAGGACCGACAGGACGAACCCCAGCCGTCCCGCGATGGCGGGATCGGCGACCACGAGCACGATGACGCTCGCGAGCAGCGCCGGCACTGCCGCCCCTGAGCGTCTCCCCAACCGCGCGAGCAGCACGACCGTCGCCATAGCAGCAGCGCGGACGACGCTCGGCTCGGGGGTGACCAGCACCACGAAGGCGGCGAGGGCGCCGAGAGCCGCGAGCGTCCGGAGGCGTCTCCCTGCGCCCAGTAGCGCCGCGACGATCCAGCCCGCCACCACGACGACGGCGCAGTTCGCACCCGAGACCGCAGTGAGGTGGGTGAGGGACGCGGTGCGCATGTCCTCCTCAAGCCCTCCGTCGAGCGCCGAGGTGTCGCCGGTGGCGAGGCCGGGCAGCAGGCCCGCGACGTCGCCTCCTACGGACGCCGCGCGCTCGAGGAAACGAGACCGGAGCAGCTCGGCCACGGCGGCCGGACCCTCCGGAGCGTGGCGCTCGAGCACGGTCGATGCCGTCAGCAGCGTCGCCTCGCCGACGGCGCCTTCTCTCGGCCCCGCGCGGGCCTCGAGCACGACAGCGGACGCGACCGGGAGGCGTCCACCCGGCTCAGCCAGCAGGACGCGCACGGGTGCGGCCGCCGACTCGTCGCCGATGCTCAGAGCGGTGCCGTCGAACCAGACTCCCCCGGTCGCGAGCGGGCGAGCGCCCGAGTCGACGCGCACCGTGACCGGCATCTCGGCGCGGTGCGCGACGGCGTCGCGCAGCACGGACGGATGTCGCTGAGGAGCCGAGACGACGACGGAGGTGAGCGCGAGTGCCGCGACGGCGGTCGCCACGAGCGCAGCACCCATGACGCTGGCCGCCCGTCGACCTCGGAGCAGCAGCACGGACGCTCCCCCGGCCGTGACGAACGCCCAGGCTGCGCCGCAGAGCAGGCCACCGGTCTCTAGAGCGGTGGAGACCGGCACCAGCCCCGCGAGCCATGCGGCCGCCCATCCGGCGAGTGCAGCCGGCAGCAGACGGAGGTCGTGGGGCCGGACGCGGCTCACGGCGACACCTGGTCTCGGAACGCCGACAAAGTCTTCTCGCCGATGCCGGGCACCTCGAGCAATTGGTCGACCGAGGTGAACGGGCCGTTGGCCTCGCGGAAGGCGACGATCTTCGCGGCCGTCGACGGACCGATCTCGGGCAGTTCCTCGAGCTGCGCGGCCGTGGCGGTACTGAGGCTGAGGACCGAGCCCCCTGCTGCCGTGCTCGCGCCCGCCTGGCCGGCCGCGGAGGCGGGCGGCGCGGCCCCGACCGCAGGAACGACGAGCTGCTCGCCGTCCACGAGCTTCCGCGCCAGATTGACCGCCGCCCGCTCGGCGCCGTCGGCGAAGCCTCCCGCGGCAGCGACGGCATCGGCGACGCGCGCGCCCGGCGAGAGGAGGTAGAGCCCCGCGTTGTGGACCTCGCCGGCGACATGGACGTAGAGCGTCGGCTCGGACGTCTCTGCCACGGTGGGCGCGGCCGCCATCGGCAGCACGCGTTCCCGCCCGCCGGCCTGCGCACCGGCGAGCAGAACCGCGACGACGGCGGAGGCGACCACGAGGACCACGGCCGCGCTCGCGCCGACTCGCCAGCGCGGACGGGGCCGCCGCGGGCGCAGCAGCGCCTCCTCCTCGCCGGTCGCCGTGCTCTGCCGCATCCCCCGACGGTAGGGCGAGCTCGCGTCGCGGTCGGGGCGCCGTCGGCGATCTGTGGAGTAACGCCTCAGAAGGGCGTTGTGGAGGAGAAGGCGTCACCGCGCCGCGTCGCCGCAACGAGCGGGGGCCCAGGCGGACCCCCGCGGAAGCCGCCGTCTACGCCTGCTTCGTGACCAGGTTCACCAGCCGCGGCGACCGCACGATCGCCTTCACGACCTCGCGTCCGACGAGCGCCCGCGCGACTCCCGGCGTGGCACGCGCCCGCTCCTCCAGCTCGTCCGACGAGATCTTCGGCGAGACCTCGAGACGATCGCGGACCTTGCCGTCGACCTGCAGGATCGCCGTCACCTTCTCCTCGACCAGAAGCGTCGGATCGGCCTTACGCCACAACGCGTGCGACACCGGCCCCTCATACCCGAGACGGTGCCACATGTCCTCGGCGGTATAGGGCGCGAAGAGGTTGAGGGCCATCGCGATCACCTCCGTCGCCTCGCGCACCGCCGGATCGCCGGCCCCCGCACCCGAGTCGATGACCTTGCGGGTCGCGTTGACGAGCTCCATCACGCGCGCGACCACGACGTTGAACTTGAACGCCTCGATCAGCGACGGCGACTCCGCGAGGAACCGGTGGGTCTGGCGCCGCAGGACCGCGTCGCCGTGCTTCCACTCGACGTCGGGCCTCGAGGTGACGTCCTTCGCGAGGCGCCAGGCGCGCGCGAGGAACTTGGCGCTGCCCGACGGCGAGACGTCGGCCCAGTCGATGTCGTCCTCCGGCGGTCCGGCGAACGCCATGGTCAAGCGCACGGCGTCGACGCCGTGCTCGTCGAGCTGGTCGGACAGGCGGACGAGGTTGCCCTTCGACTTCGACATCGCCGAGCCGTCCATCTGCACCATGCCCTGGTTGAGCAGCGCGGTGAACGGCTCGGTGAAGGAGACGTAGCCGAGATCGAAGAGGACCTTGGTGATGAACCGCGCGTACAAGAGGTGCAGGATCGCGTGGGTGACGCCTCCGACGTACTGATCGACCGGCGCCCACTGCTCGGCGAGCTTGGGGTCGAACGCCTGCGTGTCGTCCTTCGGCGACAAGAAGCGGAGGAAGTACCACGAGGAGTCGACGAAGGTGTCCATCGTGTCCGGGTCGCGGCGCGCGGGCGAGCCGTCGACCGGGTGCGGGACGTTCACCCAGTCCTCGGCAGCGCCGAGCGGCGAGGAGCCCTTGGGCTGCAGGTCGAGCCCCTCGGTCGGCGGCAGCACGACGGGCAGCTGATCCTCGGGCACCGGCACGAGCTCGCCGTCGGCGCCGTGGATGATGGGGATGGGCGTGCCCCAGTAGCGCTGGCGCGAGATGAGCCAGTCGCGCAGACGGTAGTTCTTGGCGGCACGACCTCGACCGCGCTCCTCCAGCAGCTTGATGATGCGCTCGATCGCGGTGCGCTTCGAGAGACCGTCGAGCGGGCCGGAGTTGATGAGTCGGCCGTCGCCGCTCAGTGCCTCCCCGGTCAGGGCCGGATCGCGTGAGTACTGCGCCTCGAGCGCGGCGAGCTCCTCAGGGTCCTCCGGGATCACCGGGATGGCACCCGTGACGGAGGCAGTGGTGTCGACGACCACGCGCACGGGCAGGTCGAAGGCGCGCGCGAAGTCGAGATCGCGCTGGTCGTGCGCGGGGACCGCCATGACCGCTCCGTGCCCGTAGTCGGAGAGCACGTAGTCGGCCGCCCAGATCGGCAGCCGCTCGCCGTTCACGGGATTCACGGCATAGCGGCCGAGGAACACGCCGGTCTTGGGGCGGTCGGCGGTCAGCCGCTCGATCTCGCTCGACTTCTGCACCGTCTCGAGGTAGCTGCGGAACGCCTCCCGCACCTCGGGATCGCCGCCCTCGACGAGCTCTGCGGCCAGGTCGGAGTCGGGGGCGACGACCATGAAGGTCGCGCCGTAGAGCGTGTCGGGGCGGGTGGTGAAGACCGTGACGCGCTCGTCGCGACCCTCGATCTCGAACTCGACATCTGCTCCGATCGACCGCCCGATCCAGTTGCGCTGCATCGCGATGACCTTCGAGGGCCACGAGCCCTCGAGCTGGTTGAGGTCGTCGAGCAGGCGGTCGGCGTAGTCGGTGATGCGGAAGTACCACTGCGTGAGCTTCTTCTTGACCACGACAGCGCCCGAGCGCTCGGAGGTGCCGTCGGCCAGCACCTGCTCGTTGGCGAGCACGGTCTGGTCGACCGGGTCCCAGTTGACCCAGCTGTCCTTGCGGTAGGCGAGACCCTTCTCGTACATCTTGAGGAACAGCCACTGGTTCCACTTGTAGTACTCGGGGTCGGAGGTGTGCAGCACGCGGTCCCAGTCGAACGCGGCCGCGTAGCGCTTCATCGAGCGCTTCTGCTGCTCGATGTTGTCGTAGGTCCAGGTCGCCGGGTTGAGGCCGCGCTTGATCGCCGCGTTCTCGGCGGGCAGCCCGAAGCTGTCCCAGCCGATCGGGTGCAGCACGTTGAAGCCCTGCTGACGCCAGTAGCGGGCGATGACGTCACCAAGCGCATACGCCTCCGCGTGCCCCATGTGCAGGTCGCCCGACGGGTACGGGAACATGTCGAGCACGTACTTGCGCGGACGCTTGTCGTTCGGGTCGTCCGTGGCGAACGGGCGGGTCTGCTCCCAGATCGGGAGCCACTTGTCTTGGATCGCACGGAAGTCGTAGCGCTCCTCGTCGGTCGCGCCGGTCGGCTGGGAGGTGTCTTCTGCCACAGGTGTGTCTCACTTCTGAACGAGGGGGAGAACGCGCGCACCAGGGCGCCAGCGTTCGACCATCCACCCTACTGGCCTCGCCCTCCCTCCCCGCCCCGCGCGCCCGCGGGAGGCGGCGTCTCGCTCTTCGCGCCCAGGACGTCGAGCAGGGCGCGGGCCTTGAGACGCGTCTCCTCGATCTCCTCCGCGGCGACCGAGAGCGCCGTGATGCCCCCGCCCGTGCCCAGGCGTGCGCGGTGGGCGTCGATCACGAGCGTACGGATCGTCATCGCCAGGTCGAGGGAGCCGTCGGACCCGAGACGACCGAAGGCTCCCGAGTAGATGCCGCGCGGCCCGCCCTCGGCCTCCCGCAGCACCTCCACGGCGCGGCGTTTGGGGGCTCCCGTCATGGATCCGGCGGGGAACGTCGCGGCGAGCAGCTCGGCCAGGCCGACTCCGGGCGCGCGAAGGGCCGAGATCTCGCTGACGAGCTGGTGGACCTGTGTATAGCTCTCGACCTCGAGGAGGCGGTCGACCGAGACAGTGCCGAGGGTCGCGATGCGGGCCAGATCGTTGCGCACCAGATCGACGATCATGACGTTCTCTGCGCGCTCCTTGACGCTCGCGAGCAGCTCGTCGCGCAACGACGCGTCCTCCTCGGGATCGCGGCCTCGTGCCCTCGTGCCCTTGATCGGGTGCGTGGCCAGCCTCCCCTGGGCGCTGCCCGTGAGGAAGCGCTCCGGCGACGCGCTGACGAGGGCGAGGCCGCCCCTCCTGATCAGGCCGCCGTGGTGGCTCGGACTCGTGCGGCGCAGGCGACGATAGGCCTCGACCGGGTCGAACCCTCCCTCGACCTCGACCTGGTTCGTCAGGCACAGCTGGTAGGCGTCGCCCGCGCGGATCGCCGCCTGGCAGCGGGCGATGAGGGCCGCGTAGTGCACCGGATCGTGCCGCCAGCGGGGCGGCCCGGCCGGCTCCGGCGGTCGCGGAGGCGGCACCGGCTCCGGCAAGGAGGCGAGCGCCACGACCGCGAGGGCGAGGGCCTCCGCCTCGGCTGTGGTGCCGACCACGCGGGCGGTGCCGAGCGCGTGATCGACGACGAGGACAGGATCGCCGCGCAGCAGCATGAGAGCGGGCGGATCATCAGAGCGGGGGGAGACGGCCGGCAGACCGAGGGAGGCGGCCCCGGCCTCGTACGAGATCCAGCCATAGCGTCCGAGCGCGGGCTCTCCGCCACGCGTCTCAGCATCGACGAGGGCGAGAGCGTCGTCGATCGCGCCTCCCGCGGCGACCTCGAGGACGTCGCCGGACATCCCGAGGTAGGAGCGTCCCTCGCGGGCGGCTGCTCCCGAATCGAGCCAGAAGGAGGCCTCGGCACGCGCGAACAGGGCCAGGTAGGCGCGCTCCGGGTCGATCCACGGCACCTCGATCGCACGGGGAGCGGGCTCCGCGGCGGGCAGGGGTCGGACCACTCGGCTAGCGTAGGCGGTCGTGGACGGCGAGCAGGTGCGGGAGTGGGACGGGCGGGCGCTCGGGCCTCGCGTCGACGCCCCGGCCGCGGCGCTCGCCGCCGCCGACTCCTGGCTCGTGGCCGACGGACGTGTGCGGGGTCTCGAGCTGCACCGGGCGCGTTTCTTGGGCGCCGTCGAGGCGGCGGGCGGCACGTCCCGCTCCCACGCGGAGGACTTCTTCGACGCCGCCGTCGCGGCTCTCCCCCGCACCGGAGAGGCGTTCTGGCGGGTCGAACTCGCCGCCGGCACGCTCCGGCTGCGTGAGCGGCCCACTCCGAAGCGGACCCGCTCGGTGGTCCTCTGGACGAGCCCCGTGGATCCGCGGCGGGTCCCCGAGTGGAAGGGGCCGGACATCGCCAGGCTCGCGGTGCTGCGCGCGCGCGCGCAAGCGGCGGGAGCCGAGGAGGCGGTCATCCTCGACCGAGAGGGGGCGATCGTCGACGGCGCGTCGAGCGCGGTGCTGTGGTGGCTCGGCGACACCCTCGTCGTGCCTCCGCCCGACAGCGCCCGCGTGCAGAGCGTCACGGCGAGGACCCTCTCGGTGCTCGCTGGCGCGTTGGGGACCGATGTGATCGAGGCGCCGGCGGATCCGGCCTCCCTCGATGGGCGCGAGGTGTGGACGGCCAACGCCCTGCACGGGCTGCGCCTGGCGACCGCCTGGGCCGACGGTCCGGCGCTCGCCGCCGAGCCCGGGAGGCTCGACATGTGGCGGCGGCGGCTCGACGCACTGCGGCGGCCGTTGCCCTGACCGCCCCCGCGCCGCTGGCCGCACCCTCACGCACACTAGAGGTATGAGCGACGCCGGGACCTTCATCCTCGCGACCCTCGACGACGAGGGCGATGTCTGGCGAGCGCAGGAGGTGCGCGAGCGCCTGAAAGCCGGGCTCGACGCGACGGGGGCGTCCGTCGGCGCTGTGCGAGGCACGGTGCGCGATGCGTTGACCAAGTTCCGCGGTCTCGGTCACGACGAGATCGCCGTGCTCTCCTCCGAGCTCTGGAGCCGACCCGTGTTCGAGCCGCGGCTCGCCGCCGTGGTGCTGCTGCAGTCGCGTGTGGCGCTCCTTCGCGCCTCCGATCTGACACGGCTGGAGGGCTTCGTCCGCGACTCCCGGGTCGACGAGCTGACCCTGCCGCTCGCCCGGGACGTCGTGGCCCCGCTGATGTCGCAGCTCGAGGGGTCGGCCCGATCGCGGGCAGACTCGGTGCTCTCGCGGTGGTCACATGAGGGCGGCCGACTGTCGGTCGCGGCGCACCTCGCCCAGTCCCGCACCGAGGGCCGTCGGCCGCGCCGCGACGGGGTGCAGAGCAGAGGCTGAGCGCCCGCCGCTCCGCTCCCGCGCCCCGGTCGCCGACCGTCATGCACGCCTGGCCGTCCCGCCGCCAACCGTGATCCGCCCATCGACGACGAGCGACGGATCCACGCGATGAGCGATCAGGACGACGGTGCGGCCCTGCGCCGCCCTCACCAGATCGGCGAGCAGCGCGTCCGCCACGGGCGCGTCGACCGAGGCGGTCGGCTCGTCGAGCACGAGGACGTCGAAGTCGGCGAGTAGCGCCCGCGCCAGCGCGAGCCGTTGAGCCTGCCCGCCCGAGACGAGCGATCCGCGCTCGCCGACCCGCGCATCGAGCCCGCCACGCGCGGCGACCCAGGAGGCGAGCCCGACCCGGTCGAGCACGCCCTCGAGCGTCGCGTCGTCAGCCGACGGCCGCGCGAAGAGCAGGTTCTGCCGGATCGTGTCGTCGAAGAGGTACGGCTGCTGCTCGACCAGGCCGACGATCCGCCGCAGCTCGGCCTGAGGCAGCGTGCGCGCCTCCACCCCGCCGAGCAGGTACGAGCCGGAGTAGTCGAGGAATCGCACCAGCGCGTGGGCGAGGGTCGTCTTGCCCGAGCCGCTCGCACCGGTGACGAGCACGCAGGCGCCGGCCGGCACGTCGAGCGACACTCCGGTGAGCGCCGGGGAGGAGGCGCCCGGCCAGCCGACGCTCAGCTCGCGCAGCACGAGGTCGCGGCCGAGCGGAAGCGTCGCAGCGGGATCGACGTCGGCGTCGGTGGCGAGCGCGGGCGAGGACGCCTCCCGGTCGAGCTCGGCCAGACGCTGAGCGCTCGAGAGCGCCGAGCGGGCCGCCTGCACGGCGAGCGGCGCGGCGGACACGACCTCGAACACGGCGAGCGGCACGAGCGCGATCACGCCGAGCGCAGGCCCACCGAGCGCGCCGAGCGCGGGGATGCCGAGGGCGAGCCCTGCCCACACCGCTCCGCCGGAGCACAGCGCGAGCACCGCTGCCGCTACGCCGGCCGCGGTGGCGCGACGTCGCGAGGCTCGGGCGAGCGCCGCCTCCGCCTGGACGACGCCCGCGACGGCCTCGTCGGCGGCGTCGAACGCGATCAGCACGTCGAGCCGGGTGACCAGCAGGTGGAGGCGTTCCGCGAGTTCTCCGCGCAGCGGCGCCAGTTCGCGATCGGCCCGCGCCGAAAGCAGGCCTGCGCCGACGGCTCCGCCCACGAAGGCGAGCAGGAGGAGCGCCAGGAGCACCGCACCCATCGCCGGCAGGAGGAGCCACACGCCGACGACGGACACGCCCGCGACGACGGTCGACACGAGCAGCGGCTGGACGATGCGCAGCGGCACGTCCTGCTGCGCATCGACGTCGGCGACGACACGCGACACGAGGTCGCCGCGGCGCACCCGGCCGAGTCCGTCGGGAGCCACTGGGACGAGCCGCTCATACACCCCGGCGCGCAGCTCGGCGAGGACGCGGAAGGCGGCGTCGTGTCCGGTGAGCCTTTCCAGATAGCGGAAGACGGCGCGAGCGAGGGCGAACGCCCGCACCCCGACGACGGCCATCGAGAGGAAGAGGATGGGCGGCTGTTCGGCCGCCCGCACGATGAGCCATGCCGAGCACGCGAGCAGTGCGACGACGGCGGAGGCCGAGAGCACTCCGAAGGAGAGTCCCGGGAGGAAGCGGCGCGGTCGGGGCATCGCCGCGCGGAGCACATCGATGCGGTTCATCGTCCGGAGGGGGCGAGCTCGGGCGACAGGCGCAGCACGGAGTCCGCAGCGGCCACGGTCGCGGGCCGATGCGTCGCGACGATCACGATCACCCCGCGGTCCGCGAGGGTCCGCAAGCCGGCGAGGAGCGCGCGCTCCGACTCCTCGTCGAGAGCGGCCGTCGGCTCGTCGAGGGCGAGCACAGCACAGCCCCGCTCCAGCAGCCGGTGCACGGCTCGCGCGACGGCCACCCGCGCGCTCTGGCCGCCTGACAGGCCCGTGCCGTCGGCGTCGACCCGGTGATCGGGGGCGACATCGGCCGCAGCGATCTCCAGTGCCCGGCCGACGCGCGCCGTATCGGGCACGAGAGCCCCGAGGGCGACGTTGGAGGCGACGCTCCCCGGCAGCAGCTCGGCTCGCTGTCCCGCCCACGCGAGCCACTCCCGACCCGTCGCGGTCGTCAGCGGCCGTCCCCCGAGCAGCAGCGCTCCCCGCGTGGGCACGAACCCGGCGAGCGCCGCGAGGAGGGTCGACTTGCCCGAGCCGCTCGGTCCCACGATCGCCGTGAAGGAGCCGGCGGGCAGCACCGCGTCGACGGGAGCGAGCACTCGCCCGCGTCCGTCATCGACGGCCAGCCCGCGCAGTTCGAGCGTTCCTCCGGTCGGGGGCGCCGCCTCCCGCGCGGGACACGCCGCCGCCCGCTCGATCACCGTGAATGCCTCGTCGGCCGCCGCCACTCCGTCGGCCGCCGCGTGGAACTCGGCACCGACTTGCCGCACCGGGAGGAACACCTCGGGGGCGAGCACGAGCACGAACAGTCCGACGGCGAGGCCGAGCGAGCCGTCGACGAGCCGGAGGCCGATGGAGACGGCGACGAGCGCGACCGAGAGCGAGCCCGCCAATTCCAGCACGAATCCGCTGACGAAGGTCACGCGGAGCACCTTCATCGTGTGCACGCGGTAGTCCTCGGTGAGGGCTCGGATCCGCGCGCCTTGCCGCTCGGCGCGGCCGAAGATCTTGAGCGTCGCGAGACCGCCGACCGTGTCGACGAACCCGGAGGCGAGCGCCTGGAGTCGCGTCCACTGCCGCTTCTGCACGGCCTGGGTCGCCCAGCCGATGAGCACCATGAACACCGGGATCAGCGGCAACGTCACCACGAGGAACAGCGCGCTGAGCGGATCGGCGAGGAACACGACCAGGGTCAGCAGCGGAGTCGCGATCGCGGTGGCGAGGAGCTGCGGCAGGTAGCGCGCGAAGTAGCCGTCGAGGGCGTCGAGTCCCCCGCCGAGCAACGCGACCACTCCCCCGGAGCCTCCTGCGCGCTCGGCAGGTCCGAGCGCGACGAGGGCCGCGAGCACGGCGGCGCGCACTTGCGCCTTCGCGCCGACTCCGCCCCGCACAGCGGTCACCTCGGATGCCCAGGCGAGCACCGCGCGCGCCGCCACCACCGCGAGAAGCGCGAGCGACAGCGGCGCCAGCTCGGCGGCGGTCCGCCCGTCGACGGCGCCCGCCACCATGTGCGCGACGAGCCAGGCGAAGGCGACGATCGCGAGGGTCCTGGCGAGCGCGAGCGCACCTCCGAGCATCAGGAACACGCGTGCCGCTCGGGCATGGCGCAGCAGGCGAGGATCGAGGGGCTTCACGGTGGGCCGCGGCTCAGTGCGCGTCGACCGGGATGTGCGACCGGCCGATGCGCTTGCGGAAGATCCAGTAGGTCCAGGCCTGGTAGCCGACGATGAGCGGCACGAACACCAGGGCGGTCCAGCTCATGACGGTCAGCGTATAGGGCGTGCTGGAGGCGTTCTCGATCGTCAGTCCGTAGGCGGCGACGTTCGAGGCGGGCATCACCGCCGGGAACAGCGTCGTGAACAGCACCAGCACCGCGAGAGCGATGGTGAGCGCGAGCAGAGCGAAGGCGCGGCCCTCGCGTGCCCGGGCGTTCGCGATCCAGGCGAGGACCAGCGTCACCGCCGCTGCGACCGAGAGCAGCCAGGAGGCGACGCTCCCGTGCTCGACGTTCGTCCAGGCGAGGAACGTCGCCGCGATCGCGATCGTCGCCAGTCCCGAGCGGCCCGCGAGCCGACGAGCCCGCTCCCGGATCTCGCCCTCGGTCTTGAGCGAGACGAACACGACGCCGTGCGTGAAGAAGAGCAGGAGGGTCGTCGCGCCGCCCAGGAGCGCGTAGGGGTTGAGCAGGTCGAACACCGTGCCGATGTAGTTGTGATCGGCGTCCATCGGCACGCCGTGCACGATGTTGGCGAACGCGACTCCCCAGAGGAACGCGGGCACGGCCGAGCCGACGACGATCATCGTGTCGAACCGCTTCTTCCAGGCCGCTTCTGGTCGCTGGTGCCGGTACTCGAACGAGACGCCGCGGGCGATGAGCGCCAGGAGGATGAGCAGCAGCGGGAGGTAGAAGCCGCTGAACAGCGTCGCGTACCACTCCGGGAAGGCCGCGAACATCGAGGCGCCCGCCACGATCACCCACGTCTCGTTGAGGTCCCAGACGGGGCCGATCGTGTTGATGAGCACACGGCGGTCGGTGTCGTCGCGGCCGAGGAACGGCAGCGACATCCCGACGCCGAAGTCGAAGCCGTCGAGGACGAAGTAGCCGAGGAAGAACACGGCGACGATCCAGAACCACACCGTGGGCAGGTCGAGGTGCGCGAGATCCATGCTGATGCCTTCCTCAGTAGACCGTGCCGACGAGCTGCGGGCGACCGCTGTCCTCGTCGACCTCGGGGGCGTCGTCGGGGCCGGCCTGGGCGGCCTTCTTGATCAGGCGGAACTCGACGACGGCGAGAGCGCCGTAGATCGCGGTGAACGCGATCAGCGAGATCATGACCTCCACGCCGCTCACGCCGGGCGAGACTCCGTCGGCCGTCGTGAGCAGACCGAACACCAGCCATGGCTGACGGCCCATCTCGGTGAAGACCCAGCCGACGATCATCGCCACCAGCGGCAGCGGGGCCGCCCAGATGGCGATCTTCCACATCCAGCGTCGGGGCTCCCGCCCCTTTCTCGTGAAGAAGAGGCCGGCTGCGGCGACGCCGATCGAGAGGACGCCGAGCGCGATCATCCAGCGGAAAGCCCAATAGGTGACCCAGATGATCGGCGTGTAGTCGCCCGGTCCGTAGACCGTGCTGTACTGCGCCTGGAGGTCGTTGATCCCTTCGACCGTGCCCGTGAAGGTGTGGGTCGACAGGAAGGAGAGGAGGTAGGGGATGCGGATCGAGAACAGCTCGCTCGACCCGTCGGGAGTGCCCCAGGTGAAGATCGAGAAGGAGGCGTTCGCGCCGGTCGACGTCGTGTAGAGCGCCTCCGCCGCCGCCATCTTCATCGGCTGGGTGTCGACCATGGCCAGGCCGAGGGAGTCGCCGGTGACGATGGTGAGGATGCCGCTGATGACCATCAGCCCCGCGCCGAAGGTGAACGCGGGGCGCATGGTGTCGAGGTGCTGGCGGCGCGAGAGGTGGTAGGCCGAGACGCTGATGATGACGGCGGCAGAGACCATGAAGCACGCGAAGATCGTGTGCGGGAAGGCGGCGAGCGCGACCTTGTTGGTGAGGAGCGCCCAGATGTCGGTGAGTTCCGCGCGACCCTTCGTCTCGTTGATCTGGAACCCGACCGGGTTCTGCATGAAGGCGTTCGCGGCGATGATGAAGTACGCCGAGAGGGTGGTGCCGAGGGTGGTCAGCCAGATGGTCGCGAGGTGCAACTTCTCGGGAAGCTTGTCCCAGCCGAAGATCCACAGTCCGATGAAGGTCGCCTCGAGGAAGAAGGCGAGCAGCCCCTCGAAGGCGAGCGGCGCGCCGAAGACGTCTCCGACGAACCGTGAGTAGTCGCTCCAGTTCATCCCGAACTGGAACTCCTGCACGATCCCGGTCACCACGCCCATCGCGAAATTGATGAGGAAGAGCTTCCCGAAGAACTTCGTCAGCTGGAGGTAGTGCACCTTCCCGGTGCGCACCCAGCAGGTCTGGAAGATGGCGACGGTGAGGGCCATGCCGATGGTGAGAGGCACGAAGAGGAAGTGGTAGATCGTCGCCAGGCCGAACTGCCACCTCGACAGCAGGAGCGGATCCAGGAGTTCGTTCACGGCCCTGAGCCTAGGTCGGCGAGAGCGGTCGGACGGCCTCCGATCCCAGCACTGGAGCGGATGTGCGGGCCATCCCGCGATCATGGCGCCCCCCGAGTCGGGGTGGTGGCGCGGGCACGCGGGCACCCCCTCCGCACGAGATCGCTCGACGTCGAGACACACCGTCTCGACGTCGAGCGACTCCACCCCGCGGACGCTGCCGAAGCAGCCTCCCCGGTGGCGGAGACGCGCCCGCTGACCTCTCGACGCCGAGCGATCGCGAGTCGACGCCCATCCTGAGCGATCGCCTTCCTTTTTCACAGCAGATGGGCAGAAAGACTCGTGAGCTCCCGCGGCTGGTCGTTCGTGCGAGCCCTCTCTGCGCCTCGCGGTCGTCGGCGGCGCACCCTCCTCACGTCCAGGCACCGCGCCGTACCATCGAGCCATGTCGAGCATCGGGAGCCGCATCGCGCGCACCGGCGCCTCCCGAGCGGTCCACGCCCTCCGGCCCGTCGCCACAGGAGGCGCGCGATGAACGACGCCCTGTCCGACATCCTCGCGTTCGTCGTGGGCGTCCCCCCGGTGTGGCGCACCCTCCTGTCCGGCCTCGCGATCTTCTTCGAGACCACGATCCTCGCGGGCCTCGTGGTGCCGGGCGACACGATCGTGATCGTGAGCGCGACGGGAGTCACGACTCCGCTGCAGTTCGTGGCGCTCGCGGTCACCGTCATCGTCGGCGCGCTCTGCGGAGAATCGCTGGGCTTCTGGCTCGGCCGGTGGTTCGGCCCCCGCATCCGCGCCTCCCGCCTGGGGCGACGCCTCGGCGAGAAGAACTGGACGCGAGCCGAGCGCTACCTCGCCCGTCGCGGCGGGATCGCGGTCTTCCTCTCTCGCTTCCTCCCGGTCCTTCACTCGCTCATCCCGCTCACCGTGGGCATGAGCGGGATGCGCTATCGCACCTTCATCGCCTGGACGACCCCGGCCTGCATCCTGTGGTCGTTCGCCTACGTCGGCGTCGGAGCCGCGGCGGCGGGTGGCTACCGCGAGCTCTCCGACAGCCTGCACAGCGCGGGCTACGTCTTCGTCGGGGTGATCGTGCTCTTCGCTCTGCTCGTGCTCGGCGGCAAGAAGCTCCTCTCACGAGCGGAGGCGCGTCACCTCGACGAGTGACGCGCCTCCGAGAGAGAGTGCCGGGATCTAGCTGACGATGCCCGCCGACTTCAGCCATTCGCCCGCGATGGAGGCGGCCGACTTCTGGTCGTTGACACTCTCGGAGTTGAGCTCCACGAGGTCGTCGGCGGTGAGCTTCGCGCTCACCTGGTCGAGGATCGCCGCGGCCTTGTCGTCGACCTTCTTCGAGACGATCGGCACGACGTTGTCGGCCACGAAGAGGCCGTCAGGGTCCTGCAGCGCGACGAGGTCGTTCTTCTTGATGTTGGGGTCGGCCGTGTAGATGTTCGCCAGCTGGATCTGGTTGCTGGTGAGCGCGTTCACGGTCGTGGATCCGCCGCTGTCTTCGATGGCCTGGAATGTGGTGGTGATGCCGTACTTCGACGAGAGCGCCTGCGGCCCATAAGGACGCGTCTGCAGCTCGGAGTTGCCGCCCAGCACGATCGGCTCCGTCACGTTCTTGAGCGACGCGATGTCGGTCAGCTTCCACGTGTCGGCGTACGCCCGGGTGACGGTGTACGAGTTCTGGTCGCTGGCGCCGGCGGCGTCGAGCGCGCGCAGGCCGTCAGGAAGCGCCGCGCCCAGCGCCGAGTAGACGTCGCTCGCGGTCGTGGCCGTCGCGTCCGGCTGGAGCGCCTGCAAGAGGCTGCCGTCGTACTCAGGGAAGACGTCGATCGCGCCGCTCTCGATCTCGGGGAGGTAGATCTCGCGCTGCCCGATGCGCAACTGCCTCTGGACCGTGTAGCCCTGACCCTCGAGGGCCTGGGCGTAGATCTCGGCCAGGATCTCGTTCGAGTAGTAGTCCTGCGAGCCGACGACGAGGGTCTCGCCGCCGGCCGCACTCGTCCCCTGCGCGAGCGGATCGCTCGAGGAACACCCTGCCAGTGCCACGACGGCACCGACCGCGAGTGCGGCCAGCGCGACACGGCCCTTCGTGAGATGTGCTGTGAACATGTCTATTTCCCTTCTTCGATGGGGATTCCCACCACCGCGCGTCGCCGGGGCGACGAGGCGCGGAAACCTGTGCGACGGGAGGCGCCCGAGAGTCCGAGCACCACTCCGCGCGGCACGGCGACCCGCTGGAGCACCGAGAACACGACCTCGCTGAGCAGGGTCAGCGCGATCACCAGGATCGAGCCCGCCAGCATCTGCGCATAGTCGCCCGCCTTGACGCCCTGGAAGATGTAGTGCCCCAGGCCGCCTGCGCCGATGAAGTCGGCAAGGGTCGCGGTCGCGATGATCTGCAGCGCGGCCGAGCGGAGGCCGCCAATCAGCAGCGGCAGGCCGAGCGGGATCTCGACACGGGTGAGCACCTGCCACTGCGTCATGCCGACCGCGCGGGCGGCGTCGATCGTGCGACGGTCCACCGCCTCGAGGCCGGAGTAGGCGCCCGCGAGCACGGAGGGCACGGCGAGGATCACGAGCGCGATCAGGGGTGCGCCCAGGCCGAGTCCGAGGCTCATCGCCGCGAGCACGAGCACGCCGAGTGTGGGCAGGGCGCGCAAGCCTCCCGCGAGCGGGACCGCGATGCCCTTGCCGCGTCCGGTGTGTCCGATCAGATAGCCGAGCGGAATCGCGAGGGCCGAGGAGAGGACGAGGACCAGGAGGCTGATGCCCAGGTGCTGAGCGATGCGGGTGGGGATCGCGTACGTGCCGCTCCAGTGCACGGGGTCGCCGATCCAGGCGAACGCCTCGACGATGAGGTTCACGGAGTCACCGCCTTCCCGAGCGGGACGGCGCGACGGACGCGGCGCGTCCTGTCGATCGCGGTCCACGGCATCAGGAGGCGTCCGAGGAGCACCAGCAGCCCGTCGAGCGCGAGTGCGAGTGCGATGGTGAGCACGATGCCCGTGACGATCTCGCCCGTGATACCGCGCTGGAAGCCGTCGGTGAACAGCAGGCCGAGGCTCTGGATGCCCAGCACCGCGCCGACCGTCACAAGGCTGACGGTGCTGACCGTCACCACCCGAAGTCCCGAGAGCAGCACCGGGCCGGCCAGCGGGAACTCGACCCTCCAGAACCGCGCCCAGGCCGAGTAGCCCATCGCCGTCGCGGACTGACGGACATCCTCCGAGACCGCGCCGAGGGCATCCGAGGTCGTGCGCACCATCAGCGCGACTCCGTACAGGGTGAGCCCCGTGATCACGTTGGCGGGCGAGCGGAGGGGGATGCCCAACAGCACCGGCAGGAGGATGAACATCGCCAGGGACGGGATCGCGTAGAGCACGCCGAGCCCCGTGAGCAGCGCCCCGCGGCTCCAGCGGTAGCGGTTGGCGAACCAGCCGAACGGCAGCGAGATCACGAAGCTCAGGAGGATCGGGGGCACCGAGAGCGCGAGGTGCGCCAGGAGGTTCGCGACGATCGCATCCGTGTTGTTGACGACCCAGTTCACGCGCCGGCGCCGTCCTCGGAGCGGAGCACACCGGTCGGTCGGCCTTCTGCGTCGACGACGATCCGTGCACCGTCCCGCTCCTCGATGCGGAGGGAGCGCTTGCCACGGTCGGCGCCGACGAAGCCCGCCACGAAGTCGCTCGCGGGCCGCGCGAGGATCTCGGCCGGAGAGCCCTTCTGAGCGATACGTCCGCCCTTCTCGAGGATGACGACCTGGTCGCCGAGGAGGAACGCCTCGTCGATGTCGTGCGTGACGAAGACCACCGTCTTGTCGAGCTCGTCCTGGAGACGGAGGGTCTCGCGCTGCAGGTCGGCACGCACGAGCGGGTCGACGGCGCCGAACGGCTCGTCCATCAGGAGGATGTTCGGGTCGACGGCAAGCCCGCGCGCGACTCCTACACGCTGCTGCTGCCCCCCGGAGAGCTGGCTCGGGTAGCGGGAGGCGAGCGAGCGGTCGAGCCCCACCGTGTCCATGAGCTCGAGCGCCCGCTCGTGGGCGAGCCTCTTGGCGACTCCGGTGAGACGCGGCACGGTCGCGATGTTGTCGATGACACGGCGGTGGGGAAGCAGCCCCGAGTTCTGCATCACGTAGCCGATTCGGCGCCGGAGTCCGACGGCCGGCAGCGTCGAGATGTCCTCGCCGTCGATCTCGATCGTCCCCGAGGTGGGTTCGATCATGCGGTTGATCATCCGCAGGATCGTCGTCTTGCCGCAGCCCGACGAGCCGACGAAGACGGTCGTCTGCCGCGAGGGCAAGACGAGCGAGAAGTCGTCCACCGCGCGGGTGCCGTCGGGGTATTGCTTGCTCACTCCGCGGAATTCGATCACGGTCCTGCTCTTCCTCGTCCCGTGGTCCTGGTCAGAACCGTTCCGTCAACCCAACACGGTTCGGAGGCGGCTGCCAACTCGGATGGCGCAGTGTTGCGGCTTCGTGAGGAAAGGGCTAAGGCGATCAGGCGTCGAGAGGACCGTAATGCGCAGAGAGATAGTCGCGCAGAAGGGTCCTGGCCTCGTCGATGAAGCGCTGATCGCCCTGCGGGTCCATCAGGAAGGCTCGCGTCAGAAGAGCGTCGGCGACCTCGATCGTGACCTCGAGGCGGAACGAGAGCTGGGCGCCTCCCGGCAGGCCGTACTCGGAGGAGAGGATCTCGGCGAAGCGCCGGGCGAAGAAGCCGGCCTCGAATGCCTCTCCCGCCGCCTCGGGCGCGTGGATGGTGTCGACGAAACGGATCGAGCGGAAGCCGGGCTCGTGGCGGTGCATCTCGCAGAAGGCGTCGACGGCGCAGTCGACGGCCCCCCACCAGTCGGCGGGGGTCGTGTCGCGGATCTGCGTGATCACACGACGACGGAAGCGGTCGAGCGCTCGCTCGCGCAGCGCCTGCAGTACCGCGATGCGGTCCGGGAAGTAGCGGTAGACGGTGCCGATCGCGGCGCCCGCGCGCTCGGCGACCATGGCGGTCGTCAGGCGATCGAAGCCGACCTCGTCGACGACGGCTGCAGCGGCGTCGAGCAGGGAGGCGAGCCGCGCAGCGCTGCGCACCTGAACAGGCTCGTTCCTCACCTGGGAGGATTCGCCGAACGGACGATCGACGAGGTTTCCAAGAGGCACAGCGGCTCCTTCGGTCGTGGTTCCTACAATCGTACGCACGCGGGCGCCTCGCCTGCGTCATTTCATCGAACGTCTCTCGTCTTCTGCACCCCCGAAAGGGCGGCCGAAACACCGTCGTGAGAGCTCATTCGCGCCAGGAGGCCCCATGTGTGGACGTTTCGCGCTCTCGCAGACGAGCGCCGAGCTCGTCGCGCTGTTCGACATCGACGAGCCGGAGGCCGATCTGCCAGGGCCCTCGTGGAACGTCGCCCCTACGCAACGCATCCCGATCGTCGCCGAATCGATGAAGGGCGTGGATCCGGGGGATCCGCCGCGACGACGCCTCGCTGCCGCACGCTGGGGGCTCGTCCCGCGGGCGGCGAGCGATCCGTCGGCGGGGCGTCCTCTCATCAACGCACGACTCGAGTCCGTCGCCGAGAAGCCCTCGTTCCGCGAGGCCTTCGCCGCTCGCCGCGCGATCGTTCCCGCCTCCGGGTGGTACGAGTGGCGCGTTTCGGCGACTGGCGCGAAACGACCAGTCTTCATGTCGCCGCCGGCAGGCGGCCTCGTGCTGTTCGCCGGCCTCTACGAGTGGTGGCGCTCGAGCGCGGCCGGATCCCCGTGGCTGCTCTCGGCCACGATCCTGACCCGCCCCGCGGCCGGCGCGGTCGCCGAGGTGCACGAGCGCATGCCGGTACTCCTCCCGCCAGAGCTGATGGAGGACTGGCTCGACCCGTCGACGGAGGGCGACGGCGGACTCCTCCGCGCGGTCTCGGACGGGACGGCCGAGCTCGCCGAGGAGCTCGAGGTCCACGTCGTGTCCGACGCCGTGAACTCGGTCGCCGTCAACGGGCCGGAGCTGATCCGGCCCGTCGACGGCTGAGCACGGCCGGTCCCTCCGCCGAGAGCGCATCTGACAGACTGGACGGATGCCGCTGACGCCCGAGAGCAAGCCGATGAGCGCCGGGGCGGCCGAGGTCATGCATCGCGCCGCCCGCCTCGAGGACCGCATCCACGCGTTCCGGATGCGCCGAGTGACGCGCAAGGGCTACGTCTCCCGGGTGATCCCCTACACCGGCTACGGCACGACCGAGCAGCTCCGAGTGCTCGCGCGCGTCCTCTACACGCGGCCGACGCCTCCCGGAGCGCAGGAGGTGCGGCCCGTCGAGGGCGTACGCGGCTGGCGCAGCTTCACGAGCGTGTTCGTGAGTCGCGCGGTCGTGGCCGTCGAGGCCGGCGGCCAGCGCCACGAAGTCACGGCCGATCGTGGCGGGGTCGTCGATGCCGATCTGCCGATCCGGCTCGCTCCCGGCTGGCACACGATCACTTTCTCGACCGCGGGCTCGCAGCCGGTCGAGGCTCCGGTGTTCATCGTGCGGCCGGAGGCGCGACTCGGCGTGGTGTCGGACGTGGACGACACGGTCATGGTCACCGCGCTCCCCCGGCCGTTCGTCGCGGCCTGGAACACGTTCGTTCTCGACGAGCACGCGAGGATGCCCACGCCCGGCATGGCCGTGTTCCTCGACCGCTTCGCACACCAGTACGAGGGATCGCCGGTCATCTACCTCTCGACCGGGGCCTGGAACGTCGCGCCGGCTCTCACCCGCTTCCTCTCGAGACATCTCTATCCCGCGGGCGCACTGCTGCTCACCGACTGGGGGCCGACGCACGACCGCTGGTTCCGCAGCGGCAAGCAGCACAAGGAGGAGAACCTCCGCCGTCTCGCCTCCGAGTTCCCCGACATCCGGTGGCTCCTCGTCGGCGACGACGGGCAGCACGACGAGGAGATCTACTCGGACTTCGCGCACGAGCACCCCGACAAGGTCGCCGCGATCGCGATCCGGCAGCTGTCGACGGGCGAGGCCGTGCTCGCCGGCGGGCGCTCGAAGGCGGAGGACCGTTCGGAGACGAGCGGGACGCCGTGGGTCTATGCACCCGACGGCGCGGGTCTCTCGGACCAGTTGCGCGAGCTCGGCGTCCTCTGAGGCCTGGCCCGGGAACGCCGGAGCCGTCCGCCTCCGAGGGGAAGGGACGGCTCCGACGAGGGGAGGTGCTACGCCTGGTGCGCGGCCTCGAGGTCGAGAGTGATGGTGACCTTCTCGCCGATCAGCACGCCGCCGGTCTCGAGCGCCGCGTTGTAGGTGAGGCCGAAGTCGGTGCGGTCGATGGTCGCCTTGGCGGTCAGTCCGGCCTTGTAGTTGCCGTAGGGGTCGGCGCCGAAGCCGCCGAACTCGACCTCGAAGGTGACGGGCTTGGTGGTGCCCTTGATGGTCAGATCGCCATCGACGAGGAAGTCGTCGCCGTGGGGGCGCACGCCGGTCGAGACGAAGTGGATCTCGGGGTAGGTCTCGGCCTCGAAGAAGTCGCCGGTGCGCAGGTGGCCGTCGCGGTTGGGCTCGTTGGTGTTCACGGAGGCGACCTCGGCGGTGGCCTCGACCTTCGAGTCGAGGGGGTTCTCGCCGGTCGTGAAGGTCGCAGTGAAGCGGTCGAACGTGCCCTTGACCTTGCTGATCATGAGGTGGCGGACGCTGAAGGCGACCTCGCTGTGCGTGGGGTCGATGACCCAGGTGCCGGCCTTGTATCCGGGGATGGTGAGTGCGTCGGTCATTTCTGCTCCTCGAGAGTAGGGATCGTCGTGGGGAGTTCCTCCCCCGCCTGGTATATGCAAGCGCATCGACGCTGGCCAGTATTCCATGTAGCGACAACCTTTTTGAGCGGGGCCGCCGGAACTCCTCGTGAACGCGAGGCCTACGCCGAGGGCGAGGGGCCAGAGGCGGCCCGTGTCGCCTCCCCTGTGCCTCGCGGCAGCCCGAGCAGCGAGACCAACCCGCCCGCGAACAGGAGCAGGGCGGTCGCGACCGCCGCGCGCGAGAAGCCCTCGGCATCGAGCCGGTCGCCCACGACGAGCGAGGTCGCGGCGATCGCGACGAGACCCGCGATGCGCGAGACCGCGTTGTTCACGGCGGAGCCGACCCCGCTGTGCTCGCTCGCGACCGCGCCGAGGATCGTGGCGGTGAGCGGAGCGACCGTGATCGCCAGACCGAGCCCGAAGAGCAGGATCCCGGGGAGCAGCTGGGTCGCGTAGTCGGCCGGCGGCCGCACCCCCGAGAGCAGGAGGAAGCCTGCACCGGCCACGACAGGCCCGAGCCCCATGAACAGTCGGGGCCCGAAGCGCGCCGAGAGCGAGCCGGCGAACTGCGAGAGCAGGAGCAGCAGGAGGGTCGGCGGCAGCATCGCCAGCCCCGCGAAGGTCGCGGAGAACCCCAGGCCCTGCTGCAAGAACAGGCCCAGGGCGAAGAACCCGAAGGAGAGCGCGCCGTACACGAAGGCCGTCGACACATTGCCCACCGAGAACGTACGCGACGAGAAGAGCGAGAGCGGGAGCATCGGATTCGCGACCCGCCTCTCCCACAGCACGAAGGCGACCAGAGCGGCCACTCCGCCGATCAGCGCCGAGAGCACGACCGGGTTCGCGATCCCGAGCCGCTCCTGCTCGATGAGGGCGAACACCGGCCCGCCCAGGCCCACCACACCGAGGACAGCTCCGACGCCGTCGATGGGGACCCGGGTGCCCGACTCGACGGCGCCCAGACGCCACAGCAGCACGAGCGTCACCGCGATCGGGAGGAGGTTGAGGGCGAAGACCCAGCGCCACGAGCCCGCGTCGACCAAGAGGCCCCCGAGCACCGGCCCCGCGATCGTGGCCGTTCCCGTCCACGCCGTCCACGCGCCGATCGTGCGCGCCTGCGCCGGCCCGTGCACGGTGGCGATGATGAGGGCCAGCGAGCTCGGCACGAGGATCGCCCCGGCCGCACCCTGCAGCATCCGCGCGACGATGAGCACCTCCGCCGTCGGCGCGAGGGCGCACAGGAGGGAGGTCACGCCGAACCCGATCAGCCCGATGGCCATGCTACGAGCGCGGCCGATGCGATCGGCGAGCGAGCCGGCCACGAGGATCAGGGCCCCGAGGGTGATGAGGTAGCCGTCGACCACCCACTGCTGCACCGCGAGCCCGCCGCCCAGCTCCCGAGTGATCGCGGGGAGCGCCACGGTGACGACAGTGCCGTCCAAGAAGGCGACGAAGGAGGCGAGGACCGCGACGAGGAGGACCGCGCGGCGACGCGCCTCCTCGGCCCCGGTCGAGGCGCTCACCACAGGTCCAGACGCATCCGCCCACCGTACTCTCGGCCGCGCAGGAGCGGCGGGCACACCGGGTTCAGGCTGGTCGCCTACTCTCATACGCATGTCTGCGCACGAACCCGCCCGGGGCGGCACGCTCGCCCGCGTCCTCGGCCTCGTCGGGGCGAGCCTCGCCGGAGGGCTCCTGATCACCGTCGGAGTCACCCCGGCCCTCGCCGTCACCGGTCTCGCCGAGAACAACCCGATCGGGCTCTTCGAGACCGTGCCGGAATACCTCGAGCTCGGCCAGCTTGCCCAGAAGACCGAGATCTACGCGAAGAACTCCGACGGCACCGACGCCCTCCTCGCCTCCTTCTACGCCCAGAACCGCGAGGAGGTCGCGTTCGACCAGGTGAGCCAGTTCGTCAAGGACGCCGCGGTCGCGACCGAGGATCCGCGCTTCTACGAGCACGGCGGCGTCGACCTCCAGGGCACGATCCGAGCGGTGCTGAGCAACCTCGTCGGCGATGACCTCCAGGGCGGCTCGTCGATCACCCAGCAGTACGTCAAGAACGTGCTCGTGCAGAAGGCCGAGTCGCTGAGCGACACCGATGCCGCCGCCTCCCAGGCCGCGTACGACGAAGCGACCGCGACCACTCCCGGGCGCAAGCTCAAAGAGATGAAGCTCGCCGTCGACCTCGAGAAGAAGTACAGCAAGGACGACATCCTGCTGGGGTACCTCAACATCGCCGGCTTCGGCGGGCAGGTCTACGGAATCCAGGCGGCGGCCGAGTACTACTTCTCGACCACGGCCGCCTCTCTCACCCTGGCGCAGGCCGCGAGCCTCATCGCGACGGTCAACAACCCGAACGGCCTGCGGATCGACGACCCCGACAACATCCCCGACAACAAGGTCCGGCGCGACTACGTGCTCGATCAGATGCTGAAGGAGGGGAAGATCTCGCAGGCCGACCACGACGCCGCGACGGCCGAGGAGGTCGTGCCCGCGATCACCCAGACGCCCACCGGCTGCCAGACCGCCGGCAACGCCGCCTTCTTCTGCGACTACGTGACCCGGGTGATCCAGAACGACCCGGCCTTCGGCTCCGACGAGAGCACCCGCTTCGCGAACTTCCAGCGCGGCGGCTACAAGATCTACACGACCCTCGACCGCGACCTCCAGGACACGGCGAACGCGGCGACGGTGGCCGCGGTGCCGCGCGTGACGACGAAGGACGTCAACATCGGCTCCTCCACGGTCTCGATGGAGGTGGGCACCGGCCGGATCCTCGCGATGGTGCAGAACAAGGACTACGACGCGGCCGGCTCGGTCAACGGCGAGAACTACACCGCGATCAACTTCAACACCGACACCGCCTACGGCGGCTCGGCCGGATTCCAGGTCGGCTCGACCTACAAGGTCTTCACGCTCGCGCAATGGCTGGCGAACGGGCGGACCCTGTTCGAGAGCGTGAACGGCCGCGTGCGGACCTTCGAGGGCTTCCCGGCCAGCTGCGTGCCGGGAGGCGAGGACGACACTCCCTACAAGGTCGTGAACGACGACGACGAGAACGGCACCTACAGCGTCCTGACCGGCACGATGCAGTCGATCAACACGGTGTATCTCGCGATGGCGCAGAAGCTCGACCTCTGCGCGATCCGCGATCAGGCCGCCGCGTTCGGCGTCAAAGCCGCCGACGGAGGCGAGCTGGGCGTCAAGCCGCCCTCGATCCTCGGCGCCGACTCCAACATCTCGCCGCTGTCCATGGTCACCGCCTTCGCCGGATTCGCGAACAACGGCACTGCGTGCTCGGCGATCGCGATCGACTCCATCACGGACGCGACCGGAGCCGCGGTCCAGCCTCCCACCTCGACCTGCACTCAGGCGCTCAGCCCGGAGCTGACCTCCGTGGCCAACTACGCGCTCCAGCGCGTGGTCACGGGAGGCACCGCGACGGCGTCGAACCCGGACGACGGGATCGAGCACATCGGCAAGACGGGCACGACCGACAACGCCGAATCGACCTGGATGGACGGCGCGAGCTCGAAGGTCGCGACGGTCGTCTGGGTGGGCAACATCGTCGGCCACATGTCGATGCGCGAGGTGCGCTTCCCCAACTCCGACCTCGGGAGCCAGCAGTACGCCTCGAACATCCGGCACTACATCTGGAACGAGGTGATGACGCGAGCCGACGAGAAGTTCAAGGGCGACGACTTCGCCGAGCCCAGCAGTGCGCTGCTCAACGGCCGGCTCGTGACGATCCCGGACGTGTCGGGCCAGTCGGTCGACGCCGCCACGACGACGCTCGACGACCTCGGCTTCAGCGTCGACGAGGGAGCGACCGTCGACTCGGCCGCCCCCGCAGGAACCGTCGCGGGCACCGATCCGGCGGCCGGCACGACTGCGCCGCGCTACTCCGACGTCACCCTCCAGATCAGCAACGGCTCGCAAGTGGCTCCCCCGGCGCCGGCGAGCCCGACGACGACCCCGACGGGGGCTGCGACGCCGCCTGCGGGGGCCACCGGGACACCGGCTCCCGCAGGCCCGGCGCCCGCGACGGCGAGCCCCACACCCACGGCGACGGGAGCGGTGGCCCAGTGAGCTTCGAGGCGGAGTTCCTCGGGGTGACCGCCGCTGCTCCGCGACCCACCGCGGCGCGTGAGACGCGCCTCCTGCCGTACACCCACTTCGAGGTGCTGCTGGATCCGGTGCGTCGCCTCGCCCTCTCGACCGCGGTGAACATCGACGGCGCGCGACTGGTCGACCTCGGCAGGGGCGACGACTGGCACCTCGACGATCGGATCCCCGCCTCGGAGCAGACGGGACCGGAGGTGTACGCACGCAACGACCTCGATCGCGGGCACCTCGTGCGACGACGCGACCCGGTGTGGGGCGAGCCGGCCGAGGCGCGGGCGGCCAACCACGACAGCTTCTGCTACACGAACGCGGCGCCGCAGGCGAGCGGCTTCAACCAGTCCTCCGAGCTCTGGCTCGGGCTCGAGACGCTCGTGCTCGAGTATGCGCAGACCTGGCGGACGCGCCTGAGCGTGTTCACCGGACCGGTTCTCGCCGCCGATGACCCCGTCTACCGCGGAACGGGCATCCCTCGCCGCTTCTGGAAGATCGCCGCTTGGAGTCCCGACGGCTCGACGCTCGCGACGAGCGCCTACCTGCTCGACCAGTCGGCGCTCGTCGACGAGGTCCGTGAGGGCATCGCGCCGCTCGGCGGCTTCCGCACCTTCCAGCTCCCCGTCTCCGAGGTCGGAGAGCTGACCGGGCTCGACGTCGCGGCCCTGGCAGCTGCCGACGTGCTCGCGAGTCCGGGCATCCGTGCGGAGCCGTGGCGGGAGCTCCTCGACGCCGAGGACGTCGTCCGGGGTCTCTCGACCCGCTGAGACGGGCAGGATGGAGGAATGAGCTCCCCCGTCCTCGTCGAGATCGACTCCGGCGTCCCGGTCCTGCGCGACGAACGCCGCCCGCTGGTGCGCGTGGACGAGGCGGGCTACCTCCGCGGCGACGGCGTCTTCGAGACGGTCTCGGTGCTGCACGGTCGGCCGGTGGGGCTCGACGAGCACCTCGAGCGCCTGGCGGCCTCCGCCGAGGCGATCGGGCTCGCGATCCCGGAGGCGTCGCGCTGGTCCAGCGCGCTCGCTCTCGCGGTCGAGGTGCACGATGCCCTCGACGATCTGACGGTGCGTTTCGTGGCCGCCTCTGGCAGCGGTTCGGAGGCGCGCTGCACGGTGCACGTCTCAGCGACCCCCGACTCCCGCTCGGCGCGGGAGCAGGGGCTCTCGGTGATCGTCCTCGACCGCGGTTACGCCCGGGGCGCGCTGGAGGGCGCGCCGTGGCTGCTGGGCGGAGTGAAGACGACCTCGGGGGCGGTGACGCGGGCGGCGCTCCGCGAGGCCACGCGGCGAGGAGCCGACGACGTGGTCTGGCGCACGAGCGACGGCCTGCTGCTCGAGGGCGCGACGTCGAGCCTGGTGCTGGTCGCCGACGGCGTCCTGACGACCCCGTCGACGGGCGGGATCCTGGCAGGGACGACGGTCGAGCGCGTCCTCGCGCTGGGCGCCGCGCGCGGGCTCGCGGTAGCGCGGCGGGAGCTGCCGGTCGAGGCGTTGGCGCAGGCCGACGCGGCGTGGCTCGTGTCGAGCACGCGGCGGGCGGTGCCCCTCCGCGCGGTCGACGGAGTGCCGCTGAGAGTCGACAGGGACCTGACGACGGCGTTCGAGGAGGGTCTGCTGACGTGAGACACCGCCTCTGCCGCCGAGCACCGCGGCGGAGGCCGTGTCTCGGCAACGGACGCGGCGTCGTGACGCGTAGAGCTCAGGCCGCGGCGGCGAGGGCGAGGGCCGTGTGGGGGCCGACGCCCACCTCCTCGGCATCGCGCAGATCGGCGACGGTGTCGACGTCGAGCCGAAGGGTCGAGGTGTCCGGCACGGGGACCACCGCGCAGCCCGCCGCCCGATGACGCTCGAGCGAGTGCGGGCCGAACGCAGGCTCGATGAGCGCCCCCGCGGAGAGGAGAAGGGCCGTGGTGCCGCTCCCCTCGCGGTCGGGGACGACGGCGGGAAGAGCGCCCGCGACGGCCGACAGGGCCCGGTCGAGATCGGCCGCGACGAGCGCGGGCAGGTCGCCCGTGAGCACGACGACGGGCGCCTCCGGACGCTCGAGCAGAGCCCGCGCGGCCCCGAGCGAGACCGCCGCGTCGAGAGTGCCCGGATCGGGCACGACCACGAGCGCCGGATGCTCCCCCGTCGCCGCCGAGGCGGCCGCGACGTCGGACGTCACCAGAAGCAGCGACGAGACTCCCCGCGCGGCGGCGACGGCCGCGAGCGTGTCGAGCAGGAACGCCTCGGCGAGCGCCGCACGATCGGCGAGCTCGAGCCGCGACTTCGACGCACCGCGGCCCTTGAACACGACCACGGCGCTCCACCCTCCCGTCACGCGCCCTCCTCCGCGGCCCGGGCCGCCGCACGACCCGCCGCGTAGCCCTCCGCAAACGCCTCGTCGGTGCCCAGCCGGAACATGTCCTCCGGTCCTGTACGGGTCAGCGAGCGGGCGCCGGGTGCGTCGAGGCCGGCGATGAGCCTCCCGAGCCCGCGGACGACGGCGACGGGCCGACCGCTCGCCTTTCCTTTCACGAGGTCGCCGAGCGCCGCGATCTCGTCGGCCACGGCGGGCAGGGTCACGCCGAGCGTGCGCCCATGCGCATCGACGGCACCGCGGAGATCGTCGACGACCTGCACCCCCGCCGCGCCGATCGCAGCATCGGTCTGCCCGACGCGCCACGCCCGCCCGAGCGTGTCGCTGACGAGGACGCCCACCGTGCGGCCGAGGCGAGCGCGCAGGCCGGCGCAGAGGGCGCGGGCAGAGGCGTCGGGGTCGAGCGGGAGCAGCAGGACCGTCCCCGCCTCGACATTGCTGGCGTCGACGCCCGCGGCGGCCTGAACGATGCCGAGGCGGTTCTCGACGATGCGGGTGACGCCGTGGGCGTGGGCACGGGTGGCGACGACCCTGACCGTCTCGGCGGTGATCGCGTCCTCGCGGTCGACCGCAGGAACGACCCGGCCCTCCGCCTTCGAGACGACCTTGCTCGTGACCACGAGGATGTCGCCGTCGCGCGGCCGGTCGGCGGGCTCCGCGGCGGCGATGGCGGCGAGGATCAGCTCGAGCAGATCGTCACCGGGAGCCACCTCCGGGATGCCTTCGAGGGCCCAGGCCTGCACGCGCGTCTCGATCACGGGACCATTCTCCCGGAGGTCTCGTCCTCGAGTCCCCGCTCCGGACACGATCCCCCGTTTCCTCGCGAGCGGCGGGGGGGGTCAGGCGTCCGCGAGGTAGGAGGCGACGGCGGGCGGGACGTAGGGCGAGACGTCGCCGCCCAGGGAGGAGACCTGACGGACGAGAGAGCTGGACACGTGGGCGTGGGCCGGGTCGGGCAGGAGGAACACCGTCTCGACATGGGCGAGGTCGCGGTTCACGATCGCCATCGGAGTCTCGTACGCGACGTCGATCTGCGAACGGATGCCCTTCACGAGGACGGTCGCCCCGACCTCGGTGCAGTAGTCGACGAGGAGCCCCCTGCCCCAGGAGGCGACCACGATGCTCCCCTCGATGCCCGCCTCCGCGATCGACTGCTCGATCAGCGCGACGCGCTGCGCGATCGGCAGCAGCGCAGTCTTGGCGGGATTGTGGACCACCACGACGTGCAGCTCGTCGACGAGGCGGGCGGCGCGCTCGATGACGTCGAGATGCCCCAGGGTGACGGGGTCGAACGAGCCGGGGACGACGGCGATGTGAGCCATGAGGCGAGCGTACCGTCGAGGCACCGCTCAGCTCTTGGCGAGGAACTCGCGGTCGCGGTCCTGGACGCGGCGTTCGAGTGCCGCGCGGAGGCGGTCGTGCTCGGCGAGCAGTGGATCGGTCGCGAGGAGCCGTTCGGCGAGCGCACGCGCCTCCACGATCAGCTGCGCGTCGTGAACGACCCGCAGGAGGCGGAGGGAGGAGCGGCCCCCCGATTGCGAGTCGCCGAGAACGTCGCCCTCGCGCCGCAGCTCGAGGTCGACCTCGGCCAGCTCGAAGCCGTCGAGCGTCGCCGCGACCGCTTCGACCCGCTCGCGCGCCACGGTGCCCGCCTCGGCGGCCGTCACGAAGAGACAGACGCCGGCGACGCCTCCGCGCCCGATGCGCCCGCGGAGCTGGTGCAGCTGGGAGACCCCGAAGCGCTCGGCGTCGAGCACCACCATCATCGAGGCGTTCGGCACGTCGACACCGACCTCGATCACGGTCGTCGAGACCAGCACGTCGATCTCTCCGGCCGCGAACGCGCGCATCACGGCATCTTTCTCGTCGGCGGACATCCGCCCGTGCAGTGCCGCCGAGCGGCGTGCGCCGAGCGTCGGATGCGCGCGCACGCCCTCGAGCGTGGCGAGGACCGTCGTGAGTGGCGGCCCCTCCTCGGCGGCGGCGGGAGTCTCGGTCGCCTCGCCCGGCTCGATCGCCGGGCACACGAGGTACACCTGGTGTCCCGACCGGATCTCCTCCTCGGCCCGCTCCCACGCCCGGGCGATCCAGGAGGGATGGTCCGCGAGCGGCACGACGTGGCTCGCGATACCGGGGCGCCCCGCCGGCAGCTCCCGGATCGTCGAGGTGTCGAGGTCGCCGAAGACCGTCATCGCGACCGTGCGCGGGATGGGGGTCGCCGTGAGCACGAGCACGTGCGGAGGCGTCGCACCCTTGCGTCGCAGCGCGTCGCGCTGGTCGACGCCGAAGCGGTGCTGCTCGTCGATCACGACGAGGGCGAGGTCGTAGAACGAGACGGCGTCGCCCAGCAGCGCGTGGGTCCCGACGACGATGCGGGCCGAGCCGGAAACGATCCGCAGCAGCGCGGAGCGTCGTTCGGCGGCACCGAGGCCGCCGGTGAGGAGGGTGGGCACCAGTTCCGTCGCGAGCTCAGGCCCCAGCGTCCGCACTATGGACCGCAGATGCTGCCCGGCGAGCACCTCGGTCGGCGCGAGCAGCGCCGCCTGGCCGCCGCTCTCGGCCGCCGTCAGCATCGCGCGGAGCGCCACGAGCGTCTTGCCTGAGCCGACCTCTCCCTGGACGAGGCGCGTCATCGGAGCGTCGGCGGCGAGGTCGGCCTCGATCTCGGCTCCGACTGTGCGCTGATCGCCGGTGAGGTCGAACGGGAGGGCCGCGTCGAAGCGCTCGAGCAGGCCGCCCGCTCGAGGCACCCGCGCCGTCGCCGGGGTCGCTCGAGCGGCGGCCCGGCGTTCGAGCAGCGCGAGCTGGAGGAGGAACGCCTCGTGGAAGCGCAGCGTGTCGCGCGCCTGCGACTCCTCTCCCTCGCGTCGCGGACGGTGGATGAGCTCGAGGGCCTCGCCGAGCGGGAGCAGGGCGCGCCCGGCACGCATCGCCTCCGGCATCGGATCGGGCACGTCGCGTAGACCATCGAGGAGCACGCCGATCGCCGCTTGGAGCTGCCAGCTCGAGAGCGCACTCGTGGCCGGGTAGATCGGGATCGGCCGCTCGGCCCAGTCCTTCGCGAGCGTGCCGCCCGCCTCGGCGGCCACCGCCTCCTCGTCGTCGAACAGGCGGTAGTCGGGGTGGGTGAGCTGCGGGGTGTCGCGGAACATCGACACGGTGCCCGCGAAGATTCCGCGGGCGCCCCGGTGCAGCTTCGCCGCCCGCCAGGCCTGCCCGAAGAACGTCAGCGAGAGCGTGCCCGTGCCGTCGGAGATCACGACCTCGAGCAGGCTGCCGCGCCGGTTGCGCATCGGCCGCTCGCGCACCTCGCGCACCTCGGCGACGATCGTCACGCTCTCGCCCCTCGGCAGTCGCGAGAGCTCGGTGAGCTCGCCGCGCTGCGCATAGCGACGCGGGTAGTGGCCCAGCAGCTCGCCGACGGTGCGGTAGCCGAACGCCTTCTCGACGGCCGCCGCCGTCCGTGGCCCGATCAGCGGCGCGAGGGAGGCGTCGAGAGGGTCCGGAATCACCTTGCGATCATAGGTCGGACCTCGGACGTCCGACCGGCGCGAGGCTCTCGAGCGCCGAGCGGGGCGCCACGGTGGCGAGGAGGCGGCGGGGCACCCCCGCGGCCGACCTCAGCTCGGCGAGCACGCGAGCGCCGGCCTCCCATCCTGTTTCGGCGCTCGACACGGGGGCGTAGCGCCGCCGCTCGACGCGCTCACGCAGCCCTCGCAGCGTCGCGAGCGTCCCCTGGCGCCCGCCCAGCGACTCGGCGAGCAACGCCTCCTGCGCTCGGAGCGAAGAGCCGGCGTCGACGGGCAGGCCGAGATCGCGTGCGCCGGCGAGCAGCTCGGCCCAGGCGGCCTCGATCGAGCCCGCCGAGGCGCGCCGGCGGCGCAGGCCGCGCTGCACGGCTCGCAACAGCCACGGCACGAGCACGAGGAGCAGGAGGACCAGCCACCCACCCACGAGCGGCGCCGTCGCCGTCGCCTCGGCGGCTCCCGGTGCCGTGCTCGCCGCGGAGGCCGTCGGCGTGCTCGTCGCCACCGGCGCGGAGGAGGCGGTGGGCGTCGTGCTGGAGGCGGCTCCCGGCGTGGCCGGCGTGCTCGGGGCTGTGGAGGCGGTCGCGCTCGGCAGCGTGTACGACGCCGGGGCGCCGCGACTGGGGGTCGGTTCGAACGGCAGCCAGCCGACTCCCTCGAAGTACAGCTCGGGCCAGGCGTGCAGATCGGAGGAGAGCACGCGGTAGCTCGACAAGGCGCCGGAGACGGAGGGCACCACCGCTCCCGGCTGGTACCCGATCGCGAGCCGCGACGGGATGCCGAGCTCTCTGGCCATCACGGCCATCGCCGACGCGAAGTGGACGCAGTACCCCGCCTTCGTGGTCAAGAACGCCTGGAGCACGCCGACGCCGTCGCCGTCGTAGCCCTCCTGGGCGGGAGTGTCCTCGGAGTAGCTGAACTGCGCCGAACGGAAGTAGGCCTGCAACGCGCGCGCCCGGTCGTAGTCGTTCCCGGCCCGGGCTGTGACCTCCTCGGCCGTCGTCCGCACCAGCGGCGGGACGTCGTCGGGCACCGCCAGATAGCGCTCGAGCCCGGTCGCCGCGGGAGCTGCGAGCAACTGCTGCGGATCAGGCTCGGGCCGCAGCGCCTCCACCCGGTAGTCATCGCCCGAACGGGTGGTCGCGTCGCCGCGGATCGAGCCGTCCTGCACGTCTTGCAGCCACCCGTCGCCCACACCGGTGAGAGAGGCGACCGGATACGGCACCGGGAGCCACTGGCTGCGCAGGCTGTCGATCGAGACGTCGACCTCCTCGCGCACGCGCGGCACGCTGGCATCGAGGCCCTCGGGGGCGATCGGGGCGTCGATCGGGGCGGTCTGCTCGGTCGGGGTCGGCGCCCAGTCGTCGCCCTGGAAGTCCGAGACGGTGAGCACACGGAGGTAGACCGGCAGCTCGGAGTCGGTCGAGTAGCGCAGCACGACGACCGGGTTGGGTCGGCGCAGGTCCGCTCCGAGCGCGACGATGGGATCGATCGAGCCGTTGAAGAGCGAGCCGGTCACGTTCGAGGACAGGCTGCTGCGCGCGAACCCGCCCGCAGAGCCGGTGAGCAGGCCCGCGGCCACCACAACGACTCCCACGATCGCCGCCGTGGGCAGGGCTGCGCCGAACGGGACCCGCCTGTGAGCCGGCGTGGCACTGACGGCCAGAATCCCTGCGAACGCGAGAGCCGTCACGATGAGGCTCGGCCACGACACGTCGAGCGGATCCACGATCGCCGGCACCGCGAGCAGCGTCGCCGCGAACAGCCCGGCGAGCGCCGGCAGCCGCACCGAGAACGCGAAGAGGTCGCTCGCCCAGGCGAGCACGACGACTCCGCCCACGAGCAGGAACGCGATGCCCTGATCGGCGACCGCCGGCAGCCCCTGCTGGGCGATCGACGAGAAGCCGGCCCGCGCGAGAGTCTCGGCCTCGCCGAGGGCCGCCGACGTAGGCACGACGGCGAGCAGGGCGCGCGAGGGGACGAACATCCCGGTGACGACCGCGATCGCCGTCAGCGTCGCGACCAGCGGAGGCACGACGGGGTGGGCACGAAGCGCCCGAGCCGCAGCCGGCACGGCCAGCACGATCCCGACCGCGAACGCCAGCTGGAGAAGCCAGGCGTAGCCGACGAGCAGGCGATCGATTCCCGAGGCCGCCGCGACGACGAGAAGCCACAGCAGCGCCGAGAGCGCGAACGAGCCGCTCCGCGCGTCTCGCATCCGCACCTCGCCTCCCGCGCCACTCATGAGAGCATCCGCAGGGCGAGAGCCTGCGACCAGGCCTCCTCGATGCTCGACTGCGGCGAGACGGCGACGCAGTGCCACCCCCTGGCGGCGAGCACCGCCTCCTCCTGGGGCGTTCCTCCGACGACGAACGCGAGGGCCGGGCGGGCCTGCACCGCGAGCGAGGCGAGGGAGTCGAGGTCCTCCTCGCGCAGCCGCGAGAGCACCGCGAACACGGGTCGGGCGCCCTGCGCCTCCCGCATCTCCGCGACGATGCGGGCCGCCGCATCGACCGAGCCCGGTGAGGGGACCAGCTCGGCGAGGCTGAGGAGCACGTCATGCGCGACCTCGCGCTCGTCCTCCGAGTGCTGGCGCTCGTCGTCGGCTCCCGTCTCGACCAGGTGGGTCTCGAAGCCGCGCTCGATCAGATGCACGGCGAGCGAGGCGGTCATCGACACCGCCCATTCGAGACGGGCGCCGGCGTCGGGCCCCCGGGCGGCGAGGATCCGCTCGGCCCGCGACTCGAGAAGGATCCAGGCGTGCGGGTCGGTGTTCTGCTCGTCCTGACGCACCTTGAGCTGGCCCGTGCGCGCGCTCGCCCGCCAGTGCACCCGCCGCATCGCATCGCCCGGGCGGTAGTCGCGCGGGATCACGTCGTCGGTGCCGGCTCCCGCGGTCGCGTGCGCGACGGCGCTCGAGCCGCCGGCGCCGTGCGAGTCGAGCACGTCGCTCTGCAGAGGGACGGCGCGCGGAGTCACGACGAAGGGCTGCGCGGCGCCCACGATGCTCTCGCGCCGCGCGAGCCCGAGGGCGTCGCCGCGCACGAGCCGAAGGGGTCCGAGCCGGTGGATGCCGCGACGCGTGGCGTTCACGCGGTATCGCGCCCGGACGCGGCTCGCTCCGCTGCCGGGAGCGGCGAGGGGAGGCAGGTCGAAGGTGCCTGTCGCAGCGATGCTCCCCGAGAGGGCGCCACGCTCGATCCGCTCGAGCCTGTCCACCGCACGCGACCCGCCGAGCAGCGGCCGACCGCGGTTCTCGATCACGACGTCAACCTCGACGATGTCGCCGACCGCGACCACCTGGGGGCTGAACCGACGCTGGACCTGGAGCGTCGGCGAGACGACGAGCAGCGACAGCAGCGCACCGAGCGGCAGCCCGAGTAGCACGAGCCCGAGGAACAGCAGCTCGCGGAACGCGATGATCGGCGCGATGACGACCGCTGCGACTCCCAGCACGAGCAGCACCCCGCCGCGAAGCGTCAACGCGAGTCCGGCGACGGCGGGGAGGCCACCCCGTCGCGCCGAGGGACGGTCGCCCCGGCGCGGCTCAGTCGCCACGGCCGCTGAACGGAACGGGTGTGGCGGCGACGATGCGTCGGACGATCTCGGTGACCGAGTGCGAGGCTCCCGCGCCGGAGCGGCCAGGCAGTCGAGTCGCCGGCAGGAGGCGGTGACCGAGCACCGGCACGGCGAGAGCGTCGATGTCGTCGGGCACCACGAAGTCGCGGTCGCCGATCGCGGCGAGCGCCTTCGCCGCCGCGATGAGCTGGAGGGTGGCGCGTGGGCTGCCGCCCAGGCGCAGCTCGGGATCGATGCGGGTGGCCTGCATGATGGCCACGACGTACTCCTGTACCGGCGGGGCGACGTACACCGACCGCACGTACGCCATCATCCGCGCGAGCTCGCGGAGCCCGACGACAGGACGCAGCTCCTCGAGAGGGCTCGCCGCGTCGCGGGTGCGGATCATCTCGAGCTCGGCGCGCTCGTCCGGGTAGCCGAGGGAGAGGCGGGCCATGAACCGGTCGCGCTGAGCCTCGGGGAGGCTGTAGGTGCCCTCCATCTCGACCGGGTTCTGCGTCGCGACGACGGCGAAGGGGTACGGGAGCAGGTGTGTGGTGCCGTCGACCGAGACCTGCCGTTCCTCCATGCACTCCAGCAGCGCCGACTGGGTCTTCGGGGAGGCGCGGTTGATCTCGTCGCCGATCAGGATGTTCGCGAACACCGGCCCCGGCTTGAACTCGAAGTCGCGGCTCGCCTGGTTGTAGACCGAGACCCCCGTGACGTCGGAGGGCAGCAGATCAGGCGTGAACTGGATGCGCGAGACGCTGCCGCCCACGGAGGCGGCCAGCGACTTGGCGAGGACCGTCTTGCCGGTTCCTGGCACGTCCTCCATCAGCAAGTGGCCGCCCGCGAGGAACACCGTCAACGCCATCGAGACCTCGTCGGCCTTGCCGTCGATCACCCGGGTCAGATTCCCGAGGATCGCGGCGCAGTGCGCGGTGAACTCCCCGCGCGTCAACGGCTCCTCGGGGGCCGCTCGGCGGGCCGACCCCGAGCCGATGGCGGAACGGGGGTCATCGAGGGAGGTCATAGCTGTCGATTCTCGCAGGGGAATCGGCAAAAGGGGCCAGGATTGCTGGCAGTCTGCCGGTCGCCGCGGCCGCCCTATGCTCGGGACAGTGACCAGGATCATCGCCGGATTCGCCGGCTCCCTCACCCTGCGGGTCCCCCGCTCCGGCACCCGGCCCACGAGCGACCGTGTGCGCGAGGCCGTCTTCTCGGCGCTCGAGGCGCGCGATGCTCTCGACGGCGCGACTGTCGTCGACCTCTACGCCGGGTCCGGCGCCCTCGGTCTCGAGTCGGCGAGCAGGGGGGCGAGCTCCGTCGTCCTCGTCGAGCGGGAGGCGCGAGCTGCGCGCACGGCGGGCGAGAATGCCCGTGCGATCCTCGCCTCCGCCGCCGCGAACACGGTGCTCCGGCCCCGGATCGAGGTCGTGACGGCCTCCGTGCGCTCGTTCCTCGACAGCTCCCCCGCGCTCCGCGTCGACACCGTGTTCCTCGACCCGCCGTACGACCTCGGCGAAGAGGAGCTCGCCTCCGATCTCGCCGGAGTGATGCCGTTGTTGCGCGAGGACGCCGTCGTCGTGGTCGAGCGCAGCTCTCGCAGCCCGGAACCGCGCTGGCCAGGAGGGCTCGAGCGCGAGCGACGCAAGGACTACGGCGAGACCACGATCTGGTGGGCTTCCCCGGTGTCGGCCGCCGACGACTAGCCTGCCGCGCCATCCCAGCCGAGGTAGGGGTCCCAGCCGCCGCGCTCGTCGAGCGGCTCGCCGTCGAGCAGCACCCGCGGCTCTCCTGCTCGGACGCGGCCGAGCAGGGTGAAGCCGTCGGGCAGCGCCGCGCCCTCGCGGAAGCACGCGAGCATGGCGTGATCCTCGCCTCCGCCAAGCACGAGCGTGCGCGCCGTCGCGAGGTCCAGCTCGCCGGGCAGGAGACGGCGGGCGTGCTCGTCCACCGCCTCCGCCTCGAGATCGATGACCACGCCGCTGGCGCGGGCCAGGCGACGGGAGTCGAGCACCACGCCGTCCGAGACGTCCATCATCGCTGTGGCGACTCCGCCGGCCGCCACGCCGACCGCGATCGGAGGCGTCGGCCGCACCTGCGCCTCCACCAACTCCGGGTACTGCTCACGCAGCCGAAGCGCCGCAGCGGCCGAAGGCTCGCCCGCCTCCCGCGCCCGCTCGAAGAGGAGGCGCAGGCCCAGCCCCGCACGCCCGAGCGGCCCGGCGGTCGCCACGGTGTCTCCCGGTCGGGCGCCGCTGCGCAGGGCCGGCGCCCGGCCGTCGAGCGAGCCGAAGGCGGTGATCGAGAGGGTGAGGGTCGCCGAGGCGGACAGGTCGCCTCCCACCACCGCGCACCCCGGCGCCATCGCGGCGCACCCGGCAGCGAGGCCGTCGGCTATGCCCTCGAGCACGTCGATGCCGAGCCCCTGGGGAGCGGCGATCGCGACGACGAGCCCGGTCGGGCGGGCCCCCATCGCGGCGACGTCCGCCAGGTTCGAGGCGGCGGCCTTCCAGCCGAGGTCCCCGGGAGTCGACCAGGCGAGGCGGAAGTCGGGGCCGTGGACCATCATGTCGGTCGTGACGACGAACCGTCCGTCGGGAGCGGCCAGCACCGCCGCGTCGTCGCCCGGCCCGAGCAGGGTCTCGGCGCCCCCTCCTCCCAGTCGCGCGAGGACGCGCGCGAGCACCTCGCCCTCGCTGAGCTCGGCCAGGGTGGGGCTCTGATCCGCTGCCATGGTGGACACGCTAGCGTTGCGGGCGATGTCTCCCCGCCGCCTCCGCCTCCCGCTCGCCGTCGCCGCCGTCCTCCTCCCGCTCTCCGGGTGCGCCGCGACCGTCGCCCTCGAGCCGGCTCCCCAGGCGACGGCTGTGGGGTGCGCGGAGGTCTCGGTGCGGCTGCCGAGCGTGGTCGCCGAGCAGGCGGAACGCGAGACGAACGCGCAGGGCACCGCGGCGTGGGGCAGCCCCGCCGGGATCATCCTGCACTGCGGAGTCGAGTCGCCCGGTCCGACGACGCTCCCGTGCGTCGAGGTCAATCAGGTCGACTGGATCCTCGACGACTCGAGAGCCGCCGAGAACCTCTACACATTCACGACCTTCGGCCGCGACCCCGCGGTGCAGATCACCGTCGACCAGTCGCAGGCCTCCGGCTCCTCGGCCCTCGTCGATCTCGCGAGCGCGGTCTCGACCGTTCCCTCCACCAAGCAGTGCACCGACATCTCGGACACCGGGGTGCTGAACACGACTCCCACACCGGCGCCCGCGAGCTGAGCCCGGTCTCTCGCCCCGGCAGGCTCAGCACCGATCGGACACCCCGCCCCGTCAGGTCGTGAGCAGACGCTGCACCGCCTCGAGCGCCCGCTCCCGCGACGCGCCGAGTTCACGGGCGCGCGCCGCGAACGCCGCCGCGGCGAGCTGCAGCTCCCGCTCCACCGCGTCCATCCCGCCCGCGACAAGCGTTCCCGCCCGGCCGCGCGTCTGGACGATGCCCACCGCCTCCAGCTCACGGTAGGCGCGCGCGACCGTGCCCGCCGCCACACCGAGCGTCTCGGCGAGCGCGCGCACCGGAGGCAGACGTGTCCCCACCGGGAGCTCCCCCGCGGCCACCTGCGCGGTAATCTGCGCGCGGATCTGTTCGAAGGGCGCCGCGGCAGCGCCGGGGTCGATGCGGACCGAGGGTGCTCCGGTCACTGGGCCGGCACCGGGACGCGCTCGAGCGCGAGGTCGAGCAGCTCGCCGATGAGCTCGGGGTAGTCGACCCCGCTCGCGCCCCACATCCGCGGGAACATCGAGATCGGCGTGAAGCCGGGCATGGTGTTGATCTCGTTGACGACGAAGCCCTCGGCCGTGAGGAAGAAATCGACCCGGGCGAGACCCTCCGCGCCGATCGCCTCGAACGCCCGAACGGCCTGGGAGCGCATCTCGGCGAGCTCCTCGTCGCTCAGCGCGGCCGGGCAGATGAGCTCGATGCCCGCGGCGCCGAGGTACTTCGCCTCGAAGTCGTAGAAGCCGCGGCCGCTCACCACCACCTCGCCCGCGACGGAGGCGCGCGCCGGCCCGCCCGCGCGCCCGCCGAGCACGCCGATCTCGACCTCGCGGCCGACGATCCCGGCCTCGATCAGCACGCGCGAGTCGTGGGCGAACGCCTCCTCGAGTGCCGCATCGAGCTGGAAGGACTCGTCGACCCGGCTGACGCCCACGCTCGAGCCGGCACGGGCGGGCTTCACGAACACGGGAAGGCCCAACTCGGCGACGGCGAGGGAGGCTCCACCCGGGTCGGCCCGCCACTGTGCCTCGGTCACGGTGCGCCACGGCGCCACCACGATGCCCGCGGCCTGCAGCACCGTCTTGGTGAAGTGCTTGTCCATGCCCAACGCCGATGCGAGCACACCCGAGCCCACGTACGGCAGGCCGACGAGCTCGAGCAGTCCCTGCACGGTGCCGTCCTCGCCCCACGGACCGTGCAGGATCGGCAGCACGACATCGATCTCGCCGAGCGAGCGCACCGAGCCGTCGACCCCCGTGACACGCAGCTCGTGCGAGAGGATCGATTCGGGCCACTGCACGCGGGTGCCGTTGTCCTCGACCGAAGGCAGCGCCGCCGCGTTGAGGGCGAACTTCTCGGGGCGGTCCTCCTCGAGCACGAAGGCGCCGTCGGCCGTGATGCCGACCGGGATCACCTCGAAACGCTCACGGTCGATCGCGCGCAGCACCCCCGCCGCGGTGGCGCAGCTGATCGAGTGCTCGCTGGAACGCCCTCCGAACAGGACCACCACTCGGAGCTTGCTGGTCATCGAGGTTCCTCTCACCCTGTGGCTCGTCCGAATCCGTGGTCAGGTGCGGCGCGATGTCCTTCGGGTCGAGCGTACCGGCGAGCACCTGCGACACCTGCTGGACGATGGGCATGTCGACGCCGCGTGCTCGCGCCAGTTCGAGCACGGGCGCGACCGACGAGAGCCCCTCGGCCGTCTGCTGCATCGACTTCACGACGTCGCCGAAGCTGTAGCCCTGCCCGAGCAGCCGCCCCGCCGTGTTGTTGCGGGAGAGCGACGAGCTGGAGGTGGCGATCAGGTCGCCGAGGCCCGCGAGTCCCGCCATCGTCTCGGGCCTGCCCCCGTACGCGACCGCGAAGTCGGTCATCTCGGCGAGACCGCGCGTGATGATCGAGGCCTTGGTGTTCTCGCCGTAGCCGACGCCGTCGACGATGCCGATCGCGACGGCGATGAGGTTCTTCAGCACTCCGCCGAACTCGGTGCCCACGACGTCCGTGTTCACGTAGGAGCGGAAGTAGTGGTTGGTCGCCGCGAGCGCGACCTCCTGCGCCGTCACGAGATCCTCGGAGGCGATGACCGCCGCGGTGGGCTGCTCCCTCGCGATCTCGAGGGCCAGGTTGGGCCCGGAGGCGACGGCGATGCGGCGCGGGTCGATGGGCAGCACCTGCGAGATCACCTCGCTCATCCGCTGCCCCGTGCCCTTTTCGACGCCCTTCATCAGGCTGACCAGGATGGTGCGCTCGGTGAGGAACGGGGTGATCGCCTCGAGGTTGCCGCGCAGCGACTGCGAAGGGATCGACAGGTAGACATGGTCGGCGCCCTCGAGCGCCTCCTCGACACGCGGCGTCGCACGGATCGTGCGCGGGAGGTTGATGCCCGGCAGGTAGTCGCTGTTGCGCTTGGCCTCGGTGATCTCTCGGGCGAGCTCGGCGCGACGCGCCCACATGACGACCTCGGACCCTCCGTCGGCGAGGATCTTGGCGAAGGTGGTTCCCCAGCTGCCCGCGCCGAGGACGGCGACCCGGCGCGGGACGGGGATCGGTCGCTTCCTACTGCTCGGACTCAAAGCGTCCCGTGTCCTTCTGGTTGTGCTCGGCGGGGTTCCAACGCTTCTCGGGCGCGGTCTCGCCGCGCAACTCCTCGAGCAGTGCGGTGATCGCGGCCATGACGACGGCCGAAGCCTCGGCGAGCGTGGCGGAGTCCAGGCTGCGCCCGCGGAAGGCGGACAGATCGACGTGATCGCCGACCAGGACGTCGACGCGCTTGCGCCGGAACAGCGTGATCCGCTTGGAGTAGCGGCCCATCAGCTGTTGCGCGCCCCAGTGCGCGACGGGCACGACGGGGAGGCCGTGCTGCAGGGCCATCCGCACCGCACCGGTCTTGCCGCGCATCGGCCACAGCTCCGGGTCGCGGGTGAGGGTGCCCTCCGGGTAGATGATGACCGAGCGGCCCTCGTCGACGAGCGCCTTCGCGGTCGTGAGCGGCTCGCTGCCGCGGACCGAGCCCGCGCGCTCGACGGGGATCTGGCCGGAGGCGCGCAGGATCGCGCCCACCACCGGCACCGTGAAGAGAGAGGCCTTCGCGAGGAAGCGGGGCGCTCGGCCGGAGCGCCACAGCGTCCAGCCCGTGATGATCGGGTCGATCTCGGTGTAGTGGTTGGGGGCGAAGACGAACGCGCCGGTGCTCGGGATCTTCTGCGCGTCCCGCACGCGCAGGTCGACGGAGGCGGTCATCACGGGGATCACCGCAGCCGCGAGGAACCAGAAGATGGACGGACGGCTTCGTTCAGACACCCGTCCATCCTACGAGCCGACGCCTCCGGACCTAACGAGGCGAGCGGACCGCGCCGCCTCGGTTCGAGCCGGCGGCCGCGTCCGGAGCGGGCCGCGGCTACGCCTCGAGCGAGAAGTCGGCGCCCAACAGCTCGAGCTTGGTGAGGAAGTTCTCGTAGCCACGGCTGATGATGCCGACGTTCGAGACCGTGGACGTGCCTTCGGCGGAGAGCGCCGCGATGAGGTGCGAGAAGCCGCCGCGCAGGTCGGGGACTTCGATGTCGGCGCCGTGCAGCTTCGCGGGGCCCGAGATCACGGCCGAGTGCATGAAGTTGCGCTGACCGAAGCGACAGGCCTGCCCGCCGAGGCACTCGCGGTGGATCTGGATGGTCGCGCCCATCTCGACGAGCGCGTCGACGAAGCCGAAGCGCTGCTCGTAGACGGTCTCGTGCACGATCGAGACGCCCTTCGCCTTCGTGAGGGCGACGACGAGAGGCTGCTGCCAGTCGGTCATGAAGCCGGGGTGCACGTCGGTCTCGATGATGACCGGCTTGAGCTCGCCCCCCGGGTGGTAGAAGCGGATGCCGTCCTCAGCGATCTCGAACGCGCCTCCGACCTTGCGGAACACGTTGAGGAAGGTCGTCATCTCTTGCTGGCGCGCGCCGCCGACGAAGATGTCGCCGTCGGTCGCGAGCGCCGCGGCGGCCCAGGAGGCGGCCTCGTTGCGGTCGAAGAGCGCACGGTGGGTGTAGCCCGTGAGCCGGTCGACGCCCTCGATGCGGATCACACGGTCGGTGTCGACCGAGATGATGGCGCCCATCTTCTGCAGGATGTTGATGAGGTCCATGATCTCGGGCTCGATCGCCGCGCCCGAGAGCTCGGTGATCCCGGAGGCGCGCACCGCGGTGAGCAGGACCTGCTCGGTCGCGCCGACGCTCGGGTAGGGCAGCGACACCTTCGCGCCGTGGAGGCCCTCGGGCGCCGACATGCGGATGCCCGAGGGCAGCTTTTCGACGATCGCGCCGAAGTTACGGAGCACCTCGAGGTGGTAGTCGATGGGGCGGTCGCCGATGCGGCAGCCGCCGAGGTCGGGGATGAACGCCTCGCCCAGGCGGTGCAGCAGCGGACCGCAGAAGAGGATCGGGATGCGGCTCGAGCCGGCATGCGCGTCGATGTCGGCGAAGTGCGCCGACTCGACGTTCGAGGGGTCGAGGATGAGCTCGCCGACCTCGGGGCCCTCCTTCACCTTGACGCCGTGGACCTCGAGCAGGCCCTTGACGACGCGGACATCGCTGATGTCGGGAACGTCGCGCAACGTCGACGCGGTCTCGCCGAGAAGCGCCGCCACCATCGCCTTCGTGACGAGGTTCTTCGCCCCCTTGAGCTCGATCCGACCCTTCAGCGGACGTCCGCCCTGGATGGTGATCCGCTCGGTCGTCATACCGACGCGGGCTCCCGCGGCCTTGGCGTCCTGGAGAAGTGTGTTCACGCTATTTCACCGGCAATGTCTTGGGCCGCCAGCTCTCGCGACGGGTCTCGAATTCGGAAATGAGCGCTTCGTCGCGCAGGGTCAGCCCGATGTCGTCGAGCCCCTCGATCAGGCGCCAACGAGTGTAGTCGTCGATCTCGAAAGGGAAGGTCTCTCCGCCCGCGGTCACCGTACGCGCAACCAGATCGACCGTCGCTTCTATTCCCGGGGTGGCCTCGATGATCTCCCACAGGCGCTCGACGCCCTCCTCCGAGACCACCGCGGCGAGCAAGCCCTGCTTGCCGGCGTTGCCGCGGAAAATGTCGCCGAAACGTGGCGCGATCACGACGCGGAAACCGAAATCGCGCAGCGCCCAGACCGCGTGCTCCCGGCTGGACCCGATGGCGAAGTCGTGCCCGGCGACCAGAATGCCCGCGCCGCGGTAGCGGTCCTGGTTGAGGACGAACTCCGGATCCTGGCGCCAGCCGTAAAAGAGCGCGTCGTCGAATCCGGTCCGCGTCACGCGGCGGAGGAACACCCCCGGGAGGATCTGGTCGGTGTCGACGTTGCTGCGCTTCAGCGGCGCCGCGATCGCGGTGACGGTCTCGAACTTCTGCATGCTCAGGCTCCCACCGTCTCGCGGACCGGCTCGAGATCGGACGGGCTGGAGAGGGTGCCGCGGACGGCGGTGGCCGCCGCGACCAGGGGCGACACCAGGTGCGTGCGCGCGCCCTTGCCCTGCCGTCCCTCGAAGTTGCGGTTCGAGGTGGAGGCGCAGCGCTCGCCCGCAAGGAGCTGGTCGGTGTTCATCCCGAGACACATCGAGCAGCCGGCGAACCGCCACTCGGCACCGAACTCGGTGAACACCTTGTCGAGGCCCTCCGCCTCGGCCTCGATCCGCACGCGAGCCGAGCCGGGCACGACCATCACCCGCACGCCGGGCGCCTTGCTCCGGCCCTTGACCACGGCGGCGAACTCGCGCAGATCCTCGATGCGCGAGTTGGTGCACGAGCCCATGAACACGACGTCGACGGGGATCTCCTTCATCGGAGTGCCTGCGGCGAGGTCCATGTACTCGAGGGCGCGCAGGGCGCTCGCCCGCTCGTTCGGGTCGGCGATCGCCTCCGGGTCGGGGACCGACTGCGAGAGAGAGACGCCCTGGCCGGGGTTGGTGCCCCAGGTGACGAAGGGCTCGAGCGTGTCTGCATCGAGGACGACCTCGGCGTCGAAGACGGCGCCCTCGTCGGTGGGCAGGGTGCGCCAGTAGGCGACCGCCGCGTCCCAGTCGTCGCCGGACGGGGCGTGCGGACGGCCACGGAGGTAGGCGAACGTCGTCTCGTCTGGCGCGACCATGCCGGCGCGAGCACCGGCCTCGATCGACATGTTGCAGATGGTCATGCGGCCCTCCATCGAGAGCGCGCGGATCGCGGAGCCGCGGTACTCGAGGACGTAGCCCTGGCCGCCTCCCGTGCCGATCTTCGCGATGACGGCCAGGATGATGTCCTTCGCGGTCACGCCCTCGCGCAGGGTGCCCTCGACCGTGACCGCCATCGTCTTGAAGGGCGTGAGCGGCAGGGTCTGCGTGGCCATGACGTGCTCGACCTCGCTCGTGCCGATCCCGAAGGCCATCGCCCCGAAGGCGCCGTGGGTCGAGGTGTGCGAGTCGCCGCACACGACGGTCGCTCCGGGCGTGGTCAGTCCGAGCTGCGGGCCGACGACGTGCACGATCCCCTGCTCGACGTCGCCGAGCGAGTGGAGTCGCACGCCGAACTCGGCGGCGTTGCGCCGCAACGCCTCGATCTGGGTGCGGCTGATGTCGTCGTCGATCCTGCGGCCGATCTCGAGAGTCGGCGTGTTGTGGTCCTCGGTGGCGATCGTGAGATCCGGGCGGCGCAGGGGGCGCCCGGCCGCACGCAGGGCATCGAAGGGCTGCGGGCTCGTCACCTCGTGCAGGAGGTGGAGATCGATGTAGATCAGATCGGGCGCACCGCCCTCCCCGCGGACGACGACGTGGTCGTCCCACACCTTTTCGGCCAGGGTGCGCGGGCGCTGAGATGTCTCGTTCGCGCTGTCGGTCATGTCGTGCTTCCTTTTCCGATGTGGTGGTCAGCCCACGAGAGACACCGCGACGAGGGGAGGCCTGTCAGATCGAGGTCTCGCCGCGGCGGAGAAGGAGGAACCGGCCCAGCAGCATTGCCCGAGGATAGCATCGCGTCCCCGCGCGGAGGCGGGAGGCGCGAGAGCGGCGCCTCCCCGGAGTCACGGCGAGACCAGCATGGCGATCAGCAGAGCGGGCACGACGAGCAGCGCCGCGGCCCCCACCACCACGCCGATCACCACGAAGACGGCGCCGACCGCCGCGCCGAGCATCCCGACGATGCCACCGCGACGCGGGGGCGCGAGCGCCTCGTGCTCGTACCACTCCCCCTCGCCGGGGTCCGGCGCCTCGGCCTCGAGCCGCGCCGCCGCCTCGAGCCTGCCGGGCAGAGCAGCCAGCATCTTTGCCGCGTGCTCCGATTCGGAGGCGAGCTCGAGGGGCTGCACGAGGGCGCGTTCCGCAAGCTCGAAGGGATCCTCCTCAGAACGCACGAGCGCGCGTTCGAAGGCGTGCAGCTCCTCCGGGGCGGCGCCGCTCTCGATCAGGTAGCCCCAGCGTCCGGCCTCGATCAGGTCACCCGAACGGCGGTACAGCTCAGAGAGGAGGATTCGCGGATCCAGCCAGGTCGGGTCGGCTTCGACACAACGCTCGAGCAGCGAGACGGCGCCCCGGACGTCACCCTCTGCGAAGCGCGTCTTCGCGCGGTCGAGAGCTTCGACTGTGTCCATCCGACCAGTATGTCAAGGCTCTGGCACGTATCGCAGGTGCAACTGGGACGCTTCCGCGGGTGGGGAGGGCGATCAGGTGCGGGGCTCGAGCACGGCGTCGACGACGACGACGGTCACGTTGTCGCGTCCGCCCGCCTGGACGGCGGCCCCCACGAGCGCCGACGCGAGGCCGGTGGAGGCGAGAGAGCCGGAGTCGCGCCGCGCGAAGAGCGCGGCGATCCGCTCGTCGCTGAGCTCCTTCGTGAGACCGTCCGAGCACAGGAGATAGCTCGCGCGCGCCACGATGGGCAGGGTCCAGACGTCGGTCTCCACCTCGTCGTCGGCGCCCAGGGCACGCGTGACGATGTTGCGGTCGGGATGCGACTCCGCCGACTCGCGCGTGAGAAGGCCCGCGGCGACCAGCTCCTGCACCGCCGAGTGATCGACGGTCAGCTGCTCGATCCCCACCCCGTCCCAGCGGTACACCCGCGAGTCGCCGACGTTGAAGAGAGCCCAGCGCGCCGGCCCGCCGCCCTCGGCGCTCACGAGCGTCAGCCCGGTGAGGGTCGTGCCGCAGAGCGCGCCTCCGACGTCGAGGCCGCGCACCGCGGCGTTGGCGGACTCGACCAGATCGAAGACCGCCTCCACCGGGCCGGGCCGGGCCGGGGCATGGGCGCGGAGCGCGGCCACGGCGGTCGCACTCGCGAGGTCGCCCCGCGCGTGCCCGCCCATGCCGTCGGCGACGGCGACGAGCGCGTCCTCGACGAGGAGGGCGTCCTCGTTGACCCGACGCACCGAGCCGACATCGGTGCTGCTGGTCACCGAGAGCCGCAACACGCCCTGGGGCAGCTCGACGGAGGTGGAGGTCATCCGGTGCTCACTTCTGGTCGGGACGGACGGGGGCGTCGGCGACGACCTCCGGGTGTCCGTCGTGCAGTTCGATGTGGCGGTGCTCGCGGCGCATCTTCACCAGACTCGCCCCGGTCGCGACGGTCATGCTGGCGAGGATGACCACGAGCGAGGTCACGGTGTCGATGTCCCACACCGGCACGCCCTCGCCTCCGTTGAGGAAGGGCAGCTCGTTCTCGTGCAGGGCGTGCAACACCAGCTTGACGCCGATGAAGGCGAGGATGAACGCGATCCCGTATTTGAGGTAGTCGAGCTTGTCGATGAGGCCGCCGAGGAGGAAGTAGAGCTGGCGCAGGCCCATCAAGGCGAAGAGGTTGGCGGTGAAGACGATGAACGGGCTCTCGGTGATGCCGAAGATCGCCGGGATCGAGTCGAGCGCGAAGAGCAGATCCGTCGATCCGATGGCGAGGAACACGATCACCATCGGAGTGAAGTAGCGCGTGCCGTCGATCGTCGTGCGGAGCTTCGAGCCGTCGAAGCTGTCCGAGATGTTCACGCGCCGGCGCAGGAGACGGATCAGGACGTTGTCGGTCCCCTCGTCTTCGTCCTCCTTGCCGAACGCCTGCTTGACGGCCGTGTAGACGAGGAAGGCGCCGAAGAGGTAGAAGATCCAGCTGAAGCTCTCGATGAGCTGCGCGCCGAGCAGGATGAAGATGCCGCGGAAGACGAGCGCGACGATGATGCCCACCATCAGCACCTGCTGCTGCAGCTTCGCGGGCACCGCGAAGCGGCCCACGATGATGACGAAGACGAACAGGTTGTCGATCGAGAGGCTGTACTCGGTGAGCCAGCCGGCGACGAACTGGCCGGCGGTCTCGCCGCCGCCCATCACCATCAGGACGAGGGCGAACACGAGCGCGAGCGCGACGTAGAAGCCGACCCAGAGGCTCGACTCCTTGAGGCTCGGCACGTGCGGGCGCGCGAAGACCAGCAGGAGGTCGGCGGCGAGGATCACGACGAGGACGACGAAGGAGCCGACCACGAACCAGAGGGGCAGATCGAGCATGAGGGCCTTCCGGGTGAGCGGGGTTCCGAAAGTCTCTCCCCGGGGAGCGGACGGCCGAGCCGGCCCGCGTCGCCCGCCCTGGCCCCGGCACCGCGCTGGGGCGATGCGTACTGACGGGAGCAGGAAGGTCGGGATACTCCCCTTCGCGACAGCGATCCTAGCGCCGCCGTCGGGCGCGCGCTCATCGAGCGGCGCGCGCAGCACCTCCGGAAACGCAAAAGAACCCCCGGAAAACCGGAGGTTCTTTTGGTGTTGTCGTGGTGACCCCAGCGGGATTTGAACCCGCGTTACCGCCGTGAGAGGGCGACGTCCTAGGCCGCTAAACGATGGGGCCGCGTTTTTGCAACTCGAAGAGTGTGGCACATCGATTGCCGGGGATGCAAATCGGGCGGCGAGCGCGGACTGGGCACCCCCGGGCCTCCCCCGCTCGACCTTCCCGCTTGCCAGGCGCGGAGTCGCGCGCTTAGCTCGACGCCATGCGACTGACGAAACTCGAGCACGCGACCGTCCTTGTCGAGGAGGCGGGCGCGCGGCTCGTCCTCGACCCCGGCTCCTTCACTCGCCCCGTGGAGGGCACGAGTGCCACTGTCGCGGTGGTGATCACCCACGAGCACGCCGACCACTGGACCGCCGAGCAGCTCGAGCGCCTGCGGGCCGCGAATCCCTCCCTCCGCATCTTCGGACCGGCCGGAGTGGCCGCCGCAGCGCACGGCTTCGACGTCGAGACGGTGGCCGAGGGCGACGTGGTGAGGGTGGGCCCGTTCGAACTGCGGTTCTTCGGCTCGCGACACGCGGTGATCCACCGGACCATTCCCGTGGTCGACAACGTGGGCGTGCTCGTCGACGCTCGGCTCTACTACGCGGGGGACTCGTTCACGATCCCCACGGGAATCGACGTCGACGTACTGGCCGCACCGGCGGGAGCGCCGTGGATGAAGATCGCGGAGGCGATGGACTTCGTCCTCGACGTGGCCCCGCGCCACGCGTTCGCCACCCACGAGCGCGTGCTGTCGGAGGCGGGGGTCTCCCTGGCGCACGACCGCCTCGGCTGGGCGACGCGCGAGGGCGGCGGCGAGTACCACGCCCTGGCCCCCGGGGACGTCCTGGAGCTGTAGCCGACGCAGGGGACGACGAACGCCGGCGTCGAGGCGAAGTCGCCTCCGAGCGCCGGCGTCGCCGGTGTCAGCGTGTCGACGGGATCAGTAGTACTCGCCCTGGCGGTAGTCCCACGAGGTGAAGTGCTCGGCGAGGTTGACCATGATGCGCTCGTAGTCGAGGCCACGACGGATGAGCACCGGGCCGGGCGTGATCGAGCGCTGGCCGCCCTGCGCCGGGACGAGCGCGCCGGAGGCGTCGACCATCGAGACCATGACGCCCTGCTCGTGGCGCGACTCCTCGTCCTTGTCCGGCTGGATCGATGCGACGTAGCCGTCGGCGGCGACGATGATGTCGGCCTCGTTCTCGATCCGCTCGCCGATGTTGGCGACGCGGCCGCGGTTGCCGACGCCCGAGGGGTTGGCGGAGCTCGCGAAGGTGAGGGTGCGGCTCTGCTCCCACAGGGTGGTGACGAGCTGCTCGGCCGGGCGGCCGAAGCGGATGACGAAGCAGCTGGTGCCGCGTCCGTCGCGCACGAGCTCGCGGGCGTCCTCGTCGATCAGGTCGACGGCCTCCGGCTTCCACGGGAGGATGCAGCCGAGCAGGATGTCCTGGTCCCAGTGCGCCTGGTAGAACGCCAGGATCTCGTCGTTGAGCTCGGCCAGCTCGGTCAGCTGCTCGATGCTCGAGCAGAGGACGACGCCGGGCTTGTTGCGGTTGCGCTGCTTGGCCGAGAACTTGCGCTCGAGGCCGGCGCCGTCGGTGGTCATGAGGATGTAGCCGACCTTGGTGGCGCACACGACGAGCCCGCCGGGAGCGGCGAGCGCCTCCACCGCCTCCGCGGGAGTCTGCTCACGCCACTCGATCACGCTCGTGCTGGTCATTCTTTCCCTTTCGTGGTGTCCAGAACGCCATGGGCTCGGCCCTGGCCGTGCGGAAGCCTAGCCCATGCCGTCAGGGCGGCTGGAGCTCCCCCGCTCGTGCCGACCGGGCGCGCGCACGGAGCCGGCCATCGGGCCGGCCGGGTGCGCGCGCCCGGTCGAGGCGCTCAGGCCGTCGCGGTGATCGACCCGCGGGCGATCGTGTTCACGGTGAGGTGGAAGCCCACGAGCGCAGCGGGCGTCTGCTCGTCGATTGGCAGCGACTCCGCCTGGAGGGCATGCACCGTGAAGAGGTAGCGGTGCGGCCGGTCCCCCGGGGGCGGCGCGGCGCCGACGAAGGTCGTCGTGCCGAGGTCGTTGCGGGCCGGGCGTCCGACGTCCGTCACCCCCGCCGGCAGCTCGGTGACCGTGCTCGGGATGTCGACGAGCACCCAGTGGTAGATGCCGCCGAGGGTGGGTGCGTCGGCATCGAACACCGTCACGGCGTAGGAGGCGGTCCCCTCCGGGCCCGGCGACCAGCGCAGGGCGGGGCTGGTGTCGCCTCCGCGCTGGGCCTCGGCGAGCTCGGCGCCGTCGGTGACGTCGTCGCTGCCGACCTCGAGCGGCGCGACAGGCGGAAGGAACTCGAGCGGGTGGGGCGGGACCCCTCGTGTGAGATCGACCATGGTGTTTCCTTTCTCTCAGTCCTTGACCCGGCCGCGGACGCCGTCGAGCCAGTAGTCGGAGTGTCGGTCGGAGGTGGCACTGTCGCGGAACGAGTAGGTCTTGAGCAGCCAGCGGAAGCGGGTCTTCTCACGGTCCTGGACGTCGACGAGCTGACGGCTGTGCAGACCGTCCTGGTTCGCGATGATGAGGAGCTCCGCGTCACGGATGCGGTGGTATTGCTCGTTGACCTTCGAGAGCGCGTCGCGGAACTGCCAGAGCGCGCGGTAGTGGACGATGTCGTCCGGGTCCGCCGGCACGGTGCGGGTGTCGTAATAGCGGAAGCTGTGCTCGTTCTCGAGCAGGGCGTGCTGCTCGGAGACGATCTGGTTCTTGTTCTGCGCCTTCGAGAGCTCGTCGAACGGGGTGATGTAGACCGCCTCGCGCAGGAGCGCCTGGTTCTCGGGCGAGATGAAGCGGAGGATCTCGCGGCCGTCGACGTACTTCGTGTAGACCAGGTCGGTCTCGGGCGTACGCAGCCCCAGGAGCGAGATGAAGTCGGCGCGCACGGGGTGCGCGGTGCGCTCGTTGTGCCAGTACAGCTCGCCGTCGGTCTTCTGGGTCTGAGTGCCCGAGAAACGGTTGTCGGCATAGACGTCCTGGAAGAAGTCGCCGTTGTTGCGGGTCGCGTAGGCCAACAAGGGCGAACCGAGGTACTGCGACTGCAGTTCGAGCAGTCCCTCGCCCACGAAGGTGAGCTTCTTGCGGTACTTGTCCGCGAGGGCGTCGTCCTGGTCGAGCCACGGGATCTCGTCGTCGACGGGATTGTTGGCGATCAGGTGCGCATAGGTGATCTTGTCGGCGCGCTCGCGGCGGATGCGAGCGAGGGCGTCGACGAATCCCTGCGGCACGGCACCGCTGTCGATGAGGGCCGTGATCGCATCGCGGAACCGGTCGTAGTCCTTATAGGGATCGAGATCGATCGCGAGCAGGGAATCGTGGAGATCTTTCCGATCGGAATCGGAGAACGTGTAGATGGGTTGCATGTCTTCTCTCCTTGTCGAGGGAGTCAGCGGTCGATGTCGACCGCTTCTCCCGATATGTCACTCTGTCACGGAAACGGTCGAGAGACGCCTTTTGCGCCTCTCTGGACCGAGAATGAGAATAGCGCCGACGACTTGCGCAATCACGGCGAGAACGACATATGCCGTCATTGTCAAAGCGGTCGTCCCCGTTGCGGCAACGACGATTCCCGCTCCCACCAGGAGCACGGCCTGCAGGATTCCCTGATGGCGCTCCAGGCCTCTCATGACGGCCACTCGCGCTCGATCGTCGAGAGCGTCCATCGCCGGGGCGAGCGTGATCATCGTCGCCGGCCGGACGAATCCTCCCGCTATTCCCAGAAGCGCGAGGCCGGCGATCGCCGCACCGAGGACGCCGAAGGTCATCAACGCGAGTCCCACGATCTGCGCCGAGGCCGTGAGCCAGAACACGAGAGGCTTTCCCGCGACGAGCGGCGACAATCGAGCGGCGAGAAGGCCCGCGAGGGTGTAAAGGCCGAGCACCGCTCCGAAGGCGGGCAGAGAGAGCCGGAGCTCGGAGAACAGGAGGAGCGGGATGAGGAAGGTGTATGCGGCGAGGAGCAGCGCCCTGTTGACGGAGTAGTAGAGCGACCAGAATCGGATGGTCGCGGGGAGTCCGACGGGCCGAGCTCGCGAACGGGTCGCGGCGCGCGCCTCCTGCTCGCGCACCGGGAGGCGCGAAGCGAGGACGAGGACGAGCGCGACGGTCGAGACGATCGCGCTCAGGAGGAACGGCAGCCGGTCCCATACCGTCAGAGAGATCGCGCCGAGGACCCCGGCCGTGAAGGACGCGAGGAACATCCCGCTCTGCACGCCGCTCTCCTGAGCGCGCGCATCCCCTCCGCCGCGCAGCGAGGACGCGAGAGCCGCGTCGCGCCCCGCGGTCAGGGCGAACCCGCAGCCGGCGAGCACCTGGCTGAGGAGGACGGCGACCGGGTCGACGCTCAAGACGAGAAGGACGAGGCCGACCACCTTCACGGCCTCGCCCGCGACGAGGGCTCCCGCCGAGGAGAGCCGACGCGTCACCGGGGCCAGAGGTCCGTCGGCGAGCGCGGCGACGACTCCGTAGAGCGCGAGGAGCAAGGCTACGGCCACCACGGAATAGCCCTGCGCGAGGAGGAAGACGGCGACCACGGGGAGGTGGAAGTAGGCGCGCGACACCACGCGGTACGCCGTGACGAGCGCAGCTCCAGCGGCCCGCTGCGGTGCCGGCAGCGTCCGCTCAGACAAGGGTCGGCACCACCCGGCGCAGGGCCTCGGCGCTGAGGTCACCCTGACGGACGACCGTCGGAGTGCCCACCAGCGTGATGATCGTGCTGCTCATGGTCGACTCGGGGACCTGCCCGCTCCGGACGATGTAGTCCGTGTCACGACCGAGATGCTCGAGAGCGAGATCGAAGTCGACGAGCCCTGTGGACACCGTCCCGCTGATGTTGGCGGAGGTCGCGGCGAGCGGGAGCCCGCTGAAGATCGAGAGAAGGTTGATCGGCGCACTGAGGTTGTGCACGACCGACACGGTCGACTGGCCGGAGGTGACCCACTCGGGTACGACGGGCTTCTTCTCGAGGATCACGTTGAGCGGGCCGGGCCAGAATGCCGAGACCAGCCGATCCATGTCGATCCCCTGCGGCGCATGGGCCCAGGTGACCCAGTCGGCGGGAGTCGACAGGAACAGCGTCAGCGGCTTCGCTCCGTCGCGCTTCTTCATGGCATACAGCCGCTCGCACGCACTCTTCGAGAAGGGACTCGCGAAGACCCCGTAATTGGTGTCGGTCTGCGCGATGACGGTCGCCCCGTCCCGGAGATCCTCCCCCACCCGACGCAGGGCGTCGAGATCGTTCGCATCGATGATCGTGGCGGTCATGTCGTTCCTTCTCGTGATGATGAGCGGTAATGCGGAGGGGGCGCCTCGTCCGCGACGATCGTCACGGACGAGGCGGTCCGTCGACGACGCGATGAGCCGCACTTGCGTCGTTCCGACTCCCTCGACTTCGTCGATACCGATGCCATCGACAAAGTCGGATCCACCCGGTGTCCCCTCTTCGACGAAAGCGCGCACAACGGAGATCGAGCGCCTCGTCTCGGCGCGCGATCAACGATAAAGGACCGTTTCCCCGGACGGCCGTCGTTCCCCGAGCTGATTCGATTCCCCGACCGAATGAGCACTGAGAAACTAGCACAGCCTCGGCACGGAGCAACATCGTCGACAGGGATGAAGAATTGTGTCGCATGGGTAGTGCGCAGCTCCGACGAATCGATAGAGTTCAGCCCTCCTCGCCGAGTCCTCGAGCGATCGCCACCGAGAGAAGAGTGGATTCCCGTGATCGACTACTGGCCCGTCGTCGCCATAGCCTTGACCATCGTCGTCGTCGTGACACTCGTCGTGGTCGTCAAAGTCGAGCCCGTCATCGCCCTGCTCGTCTCGGCTCTCGGGCTCGGCGTGATCACCGGGCAGGGCGGCGAGGGCACCGTGACGACCATGACCTCGGGTTTCGGCTCGGTGCTCGGCGACATCGGCCTCCTCATCGCGCTGGGCCTGCTCCTGGGCGCGCTCCTGGACGCGCTGGGCGTGGCGCCCCTCCTCGCCCGCTGGCTGGTGGCGAGGTTCGGACGGCGCGGACTTCCCGTCGCGTACGCGCTGACGCTGGGCGTGGCGTTCCCCTCCATCTACTCGGACGTGCTCGTCGTGATGAGCGCGCCCTTGACGCGTCTGGCCTCCCGCGGCATGGGACCGAGAGGGTACGGCCTGCTCGCGGGATCCTCCATCGCGGGCATGATCGTCGGAGTCGTCTTCGTCGTGCCCGGAGCGGCCGCGCTCGCGACGGCGGGGATCACCGGAGCCTCGCTCCCGTCGATGCTGGCGATCGGCGCCCCGCTCGGAATCGTCACGATCGTCGTCACCGTCCTCGTCTTCAGCGTCATCGTGAAGCGGGGCGGCTGGGACGACGCGCGCGACCTCGATGCGACCGTGAGCGAGGCCGCCACCGCCGCCGAAGCGAACGGGGGGTCAGCCGCGCCCGATCTGGCCCTCGCCGCGGACGAAGACCCCAAGGGGTCCACCGCCTCCGCCCGCCGCGCGGAGGCCGTCGCCACCGCGGTCGCCACCGCCACCGCTCCCCGGGTCCCGCTCGGCTGGGCCATCGCTCCGATCGCCCTCACGCTCCTGCTCATCGCCGCGAACTCGCTCACGCAGCTCGTCTCGATCGACGCGCCCGTGCTGCAGTTTCTCGGCGACGCCCACATCGCGCTGCTCGCGGGCCTCGTCCTCGCCTACGTCACGGCTCTGCGCACGCTCCCTGCGGGCGTCGTCTCGACCGCGCTCGCCTCTGCCCTCAAGCAGGCCGGCCCGGTGATCATCCTCACCGGAGTGAGCGGGAGCCTCGCGGCGGTCGTCGGCGGCACGGGAGCGGCGAAGGCCCTCACCTCGGTGTTCGACGGCCATTCGCTGTCACCGATCCTCCTCACCTGGCTGATCGCTGCCGTGCTGCACGCCGCCATCGGCTCGGTGTCGACCGCCGCCCTCACGGCCGCGGGTATCGTCGCGCCCCTGATCCCGGTGCTCGGAGTCGACCCGGCCCTCATCGCGCTCGCGGCGGGCTCCGGCGCGCTCCTGCTCGGAATGGTGAACGCGAACGCCTTCTGGCTGTTCAAGTCGGTCCTCGGCCTGAGCGTGCGCGGCACCTTCAAGGCGTACTCGCTGACGCTCTCGATCGCCTCGGTGGTCTCGCTGCTCGCTCTTCTCGTCGCAGGCGCCGTCGTCTAGACCCCACCCTCACTGATCTCGCGACGGCCCTCGGCCCGAGAAGGCGCCCGCGCGGTCAGCAGTGCCGGTTCAGCCGGTGGCAGGTGGCACCACGGTCGCGAGATCGGCGCCGAACTCGAACGCGAGGTGCACCGGGGGACCGCCGCGCAATACGGATGGGAGCCAGAGGCGCGCGTCGTCCCACATCTGCTCGAACACCACCTCGTCGACCGGCACGAACTCCGCGGCGAGCTCGCTGGACTCCCGGACCTCGCCGCTCCACCGCCGGCAGAGGAACACGTGCGAGCGCTGGCTCCACGCGGGTCGGGAGGGGAAGGAGTAGTCGAGCACGCCACGCGGTTCGAGATCCTCGGGGAGCGCGAGCAAACCCGCTTCTTCCTCGAGCTCGCGGACGGCGGCGAGCGCCGGCGACTCCCCCGGCTCGAGCTTGCCGCCGGGAGCGACGAGGCGCCCCTCGCCGAGACCACGGCGCTTGCGGCCCAGCAGCACCTCGGTGCCGCGGGCACCCTCGCGCAGCACGTAGACGACGCACACCTCGGGGACTGCCATGCGCCGCCTCCCTCCGCGCGGGCCGAGGGCTCGGCGCCGCCGTCGTAGGCTAGCCCGGTGACGACGACCGCGCTCGAGCGCTTCCAGGCCCTGCTGCGGGTCGAGACGGTGTCGCACTCCGACGAGGCCGCGACCGACTGGAGCCGCTTCACCGCGTTCGCGCAGCTGCTCGAGGAGCTCTACCCGGCGCTGCACGGGGCACTCGAGCGTGAGAGCGTCGCGGGGCACTCGCTCCTCTGGCGCTGGCGCGGCGAGGAGCCGGGCGAGCCCTCCGTGCTGATGGCGCATCACGACGTGGTCAGCGTGACCGCGGTCGAGTGGTCGCACCCGCCGTTCGCGGCCGACACGGTCGTCGGGGCCGACGGTCGCACCTCCGTCATCGGTCGCGGCGCCCTCGACGACAAGGGCTCGCTCGTCGCCCTTCTCGAAGCGGTGGAGGCGGCCGTGCGGCGAGGCGAGCGCCCGCGGCACGACGTGTACCTCGTCTCCACCCACAACGAGGAGACGGCCGGCGACGGCGCACCCTCGATCGTCTCGCTGCTGGACGCGCGGGGGATCCGTCCTCGCTTCGTCCTCGACGAGGGCGGCAACGTGCGCCGGGGTATCGTCCCCGGCGTCTCGACGCCGATCGCGGTCGTCGGGGTCACCGAGCGCGGGATCATGAACCTCGAGATCGTCTGCCGCGACGCCGGCGGTCACGCCTCCGCCCCGCCCCCTCCGCCCGGCCTGCTCGCGACGCAACGGCTCGCCCGAGCGATCCACCGGCTCACGGAGAACCCGTTCCCCTCGACGCTCCCCGAGCCGATCGCCGAGCTGGTGCGCGCCGCGGCCCCGCACGCAGACCCCGCGCACGCCGTCTGGTACCGCGAGCCGCGGACGCACCCTGACGCCGTCATCGCCGCGCTCGCGGCCCACTCCAACCGCTCGGCAGCGATGCTGCGCACCACCGTCGCGATCACCGAGCTGCGCGGCTCGACCGGCGCGAACGTCCTCGCCTCGACCGCGAGCGCCACCGCGAACGTCCGCATCAATCCCGGAGACACGGTCGCCGGAGTGGTCGAACGCATCCGCGCCGTGATCGACGACGCAGAGGTCGACGTGCGCGTGCGGATCGCGCACGAGCCCTCCCCCGTGTCGCCCACCGGCGAGCAGGGAGACGGCGGCCCGTACGACGTGCTGCGCGACGTCGTCCACGAGGTGTTCCCGGAGGCGATCGTCGCCCCCTACGTGCAGACCGGCGGGAGCGACGCGCGTCACTTCCACGCGATCAGCGACGGCGTCTACCGCTTCATCCCGTTCGAGATCAGTCCGCGCCAGCAGCTCGGCATCCACGGGGTCGACGAGTCGATCGAGGTCGACCAGTTCGAGCGGGCGATCGTCTTCTACGAGCGGCTGCTGCGACGTCTCTGACGCTCGTTCGGGGGCGCGATGTCTGAGGACTTTCTCGGACGATCGCGCCGGATCCTGGGAAAACCGTTCGATGACGCGCCGGTCGATGTTGGCCGCCCGTTCACCCCGCAATGATGGACTGGCCTTTGCGGGTGCACCCTCCGGATCCCGCGATGCCGAACCTGCCGACGCTGGAGAATCCGGTCCAGCCCCACCGATCGTGGAACCCGAGGATCATGTCCCTCCGCAAGGCCGAGTACCCCCGGCCCCATCACTTCGTCCTTCACCTCAGCGACACCCACTTCATCGCCGGCGACGGCGGCCTCTACGGCTCCGACGTCGACAGCGAAGCCCAGCTGCGTCTCCTCTTCGATCAGCTCGAGGAGTCGGGCGGCCGCCCCGAGGCCCTCGTCATCACCGGCGACCTCGCCGACAAGGGCGAGCCGGAGGCGTACGCCAAGCTCCGTGCGCTGGTCGAGCCGGCGGCGGCCCGCCTCGGCGCCGAGGTGATCTGGGTGATGGGCAACCACGACGACCGGGCGGCCTTCCGCTCCGGCCTGCTCGACCAACTGCCGACGACACAGCCGGTCGACCGGGTGCACGACGTCAACGGGCTGCGGATCGTCGCGCTCGACTCGACCGTGCCCGGCGCCCACCACGGCGAGATCACCGGAGCGCAACTCGACTGGCTCGCGGAGGAGCTCTCGAGCCCCGCGCCGCACGGCACCCTCCTCGCACTGCACCATCCGCCCGTGCCGAGCGTGCTCGACCTCGCGGTCTTGGTCGAGCTCCGCGATCAGGCGGCGCTGGCCGAGGTGCTCGAGGGCAGCGATGTGCGCGGCATCATCGCGGGTCACCTGCACTACTCGTCGACCGCCACCTTCGCCGGCATTCCCGTCTCGGTCGCCTCCGCGACGTGCTACACCCAAGACCTCACCGTGCCGACGGGCGGGACGCGCGCCCGCAACGGAGCACAGGCGTTCAACCTCATCCACGTGTACGAGGACACGGTGCTCCACTCGGTCGTGCCGATCGGCGCCTCGACCGCGGTGTCGTACGTGTCGCCGGCCGAGACCCGGCGGATCCTCGCGGAGCACGGCGTCGAGATCGCGGCAGCGCCGATCGCTCCGCTGGAGCGGGACGAGGCGCTGTACCCGCCGGAGGTCGAACGGATCGGCGTCAGCGCGTAGTCGCGGCGGGCGCTTGCGTCAGGCCTCGCGCTCCCACGGCGCCGGGATCGGGTAGTACTCCTCGAGGAAGCCGATGACGGCTTTGGTGCGCGCCTCCGCCGAGATCTCGGGGAAGCTGCCGTCGTTGAGGCAGAAGAAGTCGACGTGGCGGTTCTTCAGCAGCTTGCGCATGTCCTTCAGCCCCTGGTGCATCGTCGTGTCGACGTACTTCACGGAGGCGTTCTCCTGCACGACCGCGCGCCCCGTCATCAGCGCGTAGTAGTGGTAGAGCGAGTTGGTGACGGAGACGTCGCTCGCGGAGCGGAAGCGGCTCGCGGCGGTCGCCGTGAACTCGGGCTCGAACTCCGCCTCCAGCTCGGCCATGACGCTCTTGCGCAGCGGCGTTGCCGCGTGCTCGAGGTGGCGGGTGGTCATCGCTCCGAAGCGCTCGCGCAAGAGGCGACGGTTGACGCGGGCGGCGTTCTCGAAGCCGCTGCGGGCGGCGTTGGAGTCGCCCATGCCGATGCGCGTCGTCGCCTCGATGAACTTGGTGACGCCTCCGGGCGAGAAGAAGATCGACGGGTCGATGGGTCGACCGAAGAACATGTCGTCGTTGGAGTAGAGGAAGTGCTCCGACAGGCCGGGGATGCGGTGCAGCTGGCTCTCGACCGCATGAGAATTGTGGGTCGGCAGCACCGACAGGTCGCGGAAGTGGTCTTCGCTGCGCACGAGCGTGACGTCGGGGTGCTCGTCGAGCCAGTGCGGGCGAGGGGAGTCGGTGACGATGTAGATGTGGCGGATCCACGGCGCGTACATGTAGACGCTGCGCAACGCGTACTTGAGCTCGTCGATCTGACGGAAGCGCGCGGGGGCGTCGTCCCCCTCGCCGACCACATAGCTGGCCATCCTGGCGGCGCGAGCGCGCTGGAACTCGAGATCGGTGCCGTCGACCCACGAGAAGACGATGTCCACGTCGAAGCGGATGTCGCTGACGAGCGGCTCGAACATGCCCTCGAACGTCGGCCAGGTGCGGCCGTACGCCTCGACGTGCGCGTCGATCGCCTCGGCGACGGGGAGACGGTTGCGCATGAGCGCGTTCTCGGCCGGGGTGAGGATTTCGTCCTCCCCCACCTTCCACAGCTCGAGACGCACGCCGCTGCGGGCGCCGTAGCGGAGGGAGCCGGTCGAGGAGACCCGCGGGCGGAACAGCTTGAACACGGAGGCGCGCGGGTAGGGCGCGAGCACTCCCTCCGCGAGGAGCTGAGCCGGGGTGCCGCGCTTGTCGAGGGTCTTCGCGTAGAAGGGCTCGGTCGCGAAGGCGCGCGCGAGCAGGGTCGCGAGCTCGGCGCCGAGCGCCCGGTCTACCGCGAGGAACGGCGAGCCGTCGCTCCCGCGGATGAGGCGGTAGGGGAACTCGGCGGCGTCGAGCACCTCGCCGAGAGCGACGAGATCCTCAGTCCACGCGGCCCGCGGCGTCGTACTCGAGTTCACCAGCGAGAACAGGCCCGCATGCACGACGACGTCATCGCGGTCGAAGTGGCGCGGGCGCAGGAGCGACGACGGGAGAGCACGGACGGAAGGCATGGTCACCATTATCCGCCGCCTCCCAGGCACCGCCGTCGCCGCTCCGCTCGGGAGACCGCGGGGGCCTCAGCCCGCCAGCGCGTCGAACCGCGCGAGCGCCCTCTCGGCCGCCTTCGTGGCACGGCGGGCGCGGCGCCCCTCTCGCACCCAGAGCGCTCCCCGCGCGAAGGCGTCGTCGGCGGAGTCGACGCGACTCGCTCCCGCGAGGAGCTCCCGCGCGGCCAGTGCGTCACGCTCGTCGCCGAGGGCGTCGGCCAGCTCCTCCCCCACGGCACCCCAGGAGCGCTGCGCAGGACCGACAGCCGCGGGAACGACCGCGCGCCACGCCTCCACGGTGTACCGGAGCCGCTTCGCCGCTATGCGGAGCTCGTGGCGCCCCTCCGTCCCCTCGGCTGCACGACGAGCCTCCCGCACGCGCGAGCGCTCGTGCGAGACCGAGCGGCGCACGAGCTTCTTCACACTCTGCTTGGCCTTCCCGGTGCGCGGCGGCGAGGCGAGCAGGGCGTCGATCGAGGCGAGCAGCGCGAGGTAGCGGCCGCCGCGCAGGGTGCGGGCGACGCGGCGGAGCGCGAGCGCGTGCCTCCGCTCGATCTCCTCGATGAGGGAGGCGGCGCTACCCTCGTCGAGGCCCGTCGACGCCAGCCCGGAGCGCAGCCGGTCGGCGAGCACCTCCTCATCGCGGGCGGCCCCGAGGACGCGGCCGAGCCAGCGGAGCTCGCTGCGGATCGGATCGGTGGAGGCCCGGTCGAGCACCGAGCGGGAGGCTGCCAGGACGCTCCGGAGGCGCCGAGCGAGAGTGCGCATCCGATGCAGGGCGTCGTCGGTCTCGAGGCGGACCCTCGGGTCGACCGCCCGCAACTCGCCGAGGAGTTCCCTGACCGCGGCGACGGCCGCCTCCCCACCGTCGCGCGGCGCACGGACGGTGTCCTCGAGCGGGCCGCCGGTCGCCCGCGCGAGCTTGGAGGCGCTGCGTGCCGGGCGGGCGCCCGCGGCGAGGAGGCGCTTCTCGATCGCATCGAGCACGGCCTCGCCCGCGGCGCCTCGCGCATCGACGAGTTCGACCTCCCATTCGCGCCAGCGACGCTCGCGACCCGTGCGTTCGTCGAGCGCGGTCACGAGGTCGTCGGCGATCTCGGCCAGCACCCGGCCGTCGGCATCGGCGACACGAGTGATCGCGCGGACGGTCTCGAGTCGGGCGAGCGGCTCGAGGGGCGCGCGACCGATCGAGCCGAGCACGGGCTCGCGGACACTCGAGGGCACGGAGCCGCGAGGGGTGAGCGGGGTGTGGATCTCGGTGCGGCCCGCGGAGCCCGGAAGCTTCACGTGCCAGCCCTCGTCCTCGCCGCCCTCCCGTCTGCGGAGCGTGATCCGTGCCCGCGAGAGGGCGCGCTCGGCGGTGTCGAAGTAGTCGGCGCTCAGGGCGATCGGCGGCTCGGCGCGGGCACTCGCCACGGCCCCCGCGCCGACGAGGCGGGGCAGGACGGTGTCGGCGCCGACGTCGTACTTGCGCTCGACCTCGGTCTGCACTCGGCGGCGCGCCCGCTGCCGAGTGCTCGCGTCGAGCCCACGGTCCGCCTCCGCTTCCCCTGCGATGTCTGCTCTGCCTGTGGTCTCTGCGCTGGCCATGCTCCATTCTGCGCAGGTCCCGGGGCCTCCTCGCACCGCCGCCTCGCCGCACGCGCTCGCGCCTAGGCTGGGACGATGACCGCGCCCGTCCCTCCCGCCGCCCGCCGTGTCCCTCTCGAACGCCGCCATCACGGCGATCTGTTCGTCGACCAGTACGAGTGGCTGCGGCAGAAAGAGGACTCCGAGGTCATCGCGCACCTCGAGGCGGAGAACGCCTACACCGACGACGTCCTCGCACCTCTCGCCCCCCTGCGCGAGACGCTCTTCGACGAGATCCGCTCGCGCACCAAAGAGACCGATCTGTCGGTCCCCGTGCGCGAGGGGTCGTGGTGGTACTTCTCGCGCTCGTTCGAGGGCCGCCAGTACGCGGTCCACTGCCGCGCTCCGATCGACGGTCCAGACGACTGGACTCCTCCGTCGATCGCCGACGGCGGCCCGCTCGACGGCGAGCAGCTGGTGCTCGACGGCAACGTCGAGGCCGAGGGGCACGAGTTCTTCTCGCTCGGAAGCTTCGACGTGTCGGCCGACGGCCGGTACCTCCTTTTCGGCACCGACGTCGAGGGCGACGAGCGCTACACCCTTCGCATCCGCGACCTCGAGAGCGGCGAAGACCTGCCCGACGTCATCGAGGGGACGGGAGGAGGCGCCACCTTCGGCGCCGACGCGCGCTTCGTCTTCTACCCGACGGTCGACGAGTCGTGGCGCCCAGACACCGTCTGGCGTCATGCGGTCGGCACCGACTCCTCGGCCGACGAGGTCGTGTTCTCGGAGCCCGACGAGCGCTACTGGATCGGTGTGGGCCTCACCCGCAGCCGCCGGTTCCTCGTCATCGAGATCGGCAGCAAGATCACCAGCGAGTGCCTGCTCCTGGACGCCGCCGACCCGACCGGGGAGTTCCGTTCGGTCTGGCCGCGCCGCGACGGGGTGGAGTACGAAGTCGAGCACACGATCGTCGACGGACGCGACCGCCTCCTCATCGTGCACAACGACCGGGCTCTCGACTTCGAGATCGTGGAGGAGCCCGCCGACCTCTCGCGCAGCGCCGAGGAGCGCGCGGCCGAGCGCCGCGTCGTCGTGCCGCACGTCCCCGGGCGCCGGATCGAGGGGGTCGACGCCTTCGCCGGCCACGTCGTCGTCTCGTACCGCTCCGAAGGCGCGACCCGCCTCGGCCTCCTCCGCGACGAGGGCGAGGTGCACGCCCGCCTCGACGAGATCGCGTTCGACGAGCCGCTCTACGACGCCGGCCTCGCGGGCAATCCCGAGTGGGAGCAGACCTCGCTGCGCCTCGCGTACACCTCGTTCGTCACGCCCTCGACCGTGCTCGCGCTCGATGTGGCGAGTGGCACGCGGACAGTGCTCAAGCAGCAGCCCGTCCTCGGCGACTACGACCCCGAGCGCTACGAGCAGCGGCGCGAGTGGGCGACGGCGCACGACGGCACGCGGATCCCCCTCTCTCTCGTCTGGCGCCGGGACGCCGCGGACCCGGACGTGTCCCCCGCACCCGTCGTGCTCTACGGGTACGGCTCCTACGAGACCAGCATCGACCCGGGCTTCTCGATCCCGCGCCTGTCGCTGCTCGACCGCGGAGTCGTCTTCGCCATCGCGCACGTGCGCGGAGGCGGCGAGATGGGCCGCTCCTGGTACGAGGACGGCAAGACCCTCTCCAAGCGCACGACGTTCACCGACTTCGTCGACGCGGCGCAGCACCTCGTCGCGACGGGCGTCACGACGCCCGAGCGGCTGGTCGCTCAGGGCGGCTCGGCGGGTGGGCTGCTCATGGGCGCGGTCGCCAACCTCGCCCCGGAGGCGTTCGCCGGGATCCTCGCGCAGGTCCCGTTCGTCGACGCGCTCACCTCGATCCTCGACCCGTCGCTCCCCCTCACCGTGATCGAGTGGGACGAGTGGGGCGACCCTCTGCACGACGCGGAGGTGTACGCCTACATGAAGACCTACTCGCCCTACGAGAACGTGCGCGAGGGGGTCCGCTACCCGCGGATCCTGGCCACGACCAGCCTCAACGACACGCGCGTGCTCTACGTGGAGCCGGCGAAATGGGTCGCGCGGCTGCGCGAGGTGGGGGCGCCCGCGCTGCTCAAGGTCGAGATGACGGCGGGGCACGGAGGCGTGAGCGGCCGCTACGAGCGCTGGCGCGAGATCGCGTTCGAGTACGCCTGGATGCTCGACGTCCTCGGACTCGCCTGATCGCTCGGAGCCCCCCACCGGCCGGGCGCCAGAGGCCGACGGAGGGCTTCCGGGCGGAGCGCCGCCCCCGCCGCAACCCCCACCCCGCGACCACCGCCGACGCGTAGGGTTCGGGGTGCCGACGGAGGAGAAGAGCATGAGCGCAGACCTGTCGATCGACCGAGTCGCCGCCTGGGTGGCCGACCAGCGGTGGTACGCGAGCAAGGGGCGTCGCCCGGAGCTCGAGATCCGGGGGGCGTGGCGGCTGCACCGCGCCGAGGCAGAGGTGATCGACTACCTCGTCATCGACCACGCCGGGACGAGTCCCGTGCTGTATCAGGTGCCGGTGACGGTGCGCTCCGCACCGGTGGCGGGCCTCGAGGAGGCGCTGATCGTCTCCGACGGCGATCGCTTCGTCTACGACGGCGCCCGCGACCCTGTCTTCGCCAGGGCTCTGCTCGAGCTCATCGCGCAGGACGGGCGGTCGGATGACGCCGGCGCGGACGGCGCGGCGCTCGCCGAAGGGCACCGGCAGCCGGGCGCCCCGATCGGCGCCTACGCCTCGTCGCGGATTCTCAGCGGCGAGCAATCGAACACCTCGATCATCGTGCAGACGACGGCCGAGGACGGCTCGCCGGCGACACCGGTGATCGTGAAGGTGTTCCGCGCTCTGCACCACGGCGACAACCCCGACGTGACCGTCCAGTCGGCCCTCGACGCTGCGGGCAGCACCCTCGTCCCGCCCGTCATCGGCAACGTCACCGGCGAGTGGGACGACCACGGCGAGCCGAACGGACGCGCATTCGGGCACCTCGCGTTCGCGCAAGAGTTCTTGCCCGGCGTGCAGGACGCGTGGCGAGTGGCCCTCGAGGCCGTCGCGGCCGACTCCGATTTCACCGAGCCCGCGCGGGAGCTGGGGCGCGCGACGGCCGAGGTGCACGCCTCCCTCGCCGAGCTGCTGCCGACGGAGGACACCACGCCGGAGGTCGTCGAGCGGATGGTCGCGACCATGCGACGCCGGCTGCGCATCGCCTCCGCCGAGGTGCCCGTGATCGCCGACGACGCGGAGGCGATCGAGGCCGTGTTCCGCGCGGCAGAAGCGGCGCCGTGGCCGCCGCTGCAACGGATCCACGGCGACTACCACCTCGGCCAGGTGCTCTCGGTGCCCGGTCGAGGCTGGGTGCTGCTCGACTTCGAGGGCGAGCCGCTACGGCCGATGCACGAGCGACGCCTCCCCGACATCGCGCTGCGCGACGTGGCGGGGATGCTCCGCTCGTTCGACTACGCGGCCGGGGCGCACGAACAGAGCGCGCCCGGCTCCTCCCGGGCGTCGTGGGCCGCCGCCGCTCGCGCCGCGTTCCTCGACGGCTACGCCGAGCGCGCGGGAGACGCGGTCGCCGCGCATCGCGCCGTGCTCGACGCCTTCGAGCTCGACAAAGCCATCTACGAGGCGATCTACGAGGCGCGCAACCGCCCCGACTGGCTGTCCATCCCCGTCACCGCCGTGCAGCGACTCGTCGGCCGCTCGTAGGGTGGACGGCATGAGCACTCACGACGACTCCGCCGACAAGAAGCCCCTCGACCCGCTGGGCGACTTCAGCATCCCGGGAGACACCGACCTGCACGTCGAGGGCGACGCCTCGGGCGCCGACGGACGAACGGTCTCGGAGCCGGAGGACGACCAGGACTGACGCACCCGGCGGACGGCGAGAGGCGCGACGCCGCCTCGCGCGTCACGTGGCTGGAGCGAGCGGAGAGACCGCCGGGCCCTCGAGCACCGTGCCGTCGGCCGCGAACCGGGAGCCGTGGAGCGGGCAGTCCCAGCTGCGCTCGGCGTCGTTCCAGGTGACGATCCCGCCGACGTGCGGGCAGACGGCCGAGACGGCGCAGCGCCTCCCGCCGACGGTCGACACGGCGACCGGCCGCAGGCCGTCTCTCGCGAGCAGACCCCGCCCCTCCTCCGGCGCCGCGTTCGCGGAGCCCGGGGCCCGCAGCGCCGAGAACCAGCCCCGCGCATACCAGCCGCCGACCGCCGCTCCAGCGCCCAGACCCTCCGCGAGCACCCGCGGGAGAGTGGGCCGACGGTGCAGCGTCCGCGCCCACGGCGGAGTCTCGCCCCGCGAGTCCCCGACGAGCGTCAGGGCGGCCTGCACCGCGTTGGTCATGCCCCACTTGTCGTACCCGGTCGCCAAAAAGATCCGTCCGCGACCCCGCGGCAGCCAGCCCACGAAGGGCACCCGGTGGAACGACTCGTAGTCCTGGGCGCTCCAGCGGGCGACGGGCTCGGCTCCCGGGAAGGAACGGCGGGTCCAGGCGATGAGGTCCTCCACTGCCGCGAGCGCATCGGCACGGCGACCCACGGGGTGCCCGTTGCCGCCGACCAGGAGGAGGCGCTCGCCGTCGCGCTCCGCATCGCGGACCGAGCGCGAAGGCTCGTCGACGGAGAGGTACATCCCGCCGGGGATCGACGCGGCTCCACGGAACGCCACGGCGTACGAGCGCAGCGCCGCGAGTTTCGAGAAGTACAGGCCGCGGTCCAGGATCGGGGTGCCCGTGAGGAGGTAGGCGCGCTCGCCCGTGATGCGGCCGGCGCTCGTGCGCAGCTGCACGGGGCTCGTAGCCCGCATCCCGAGCACCCGGACGCCCTGGACCAGGGTGCCGCCCGCCGCACGGAAGTCGGCCGCGAGCGCCGTCAGCACCTCCATCGGGTCGAACTGCGCCTGGTCATCGAGGGCGACGGCGGCCGTGCTCGGGAAGGGGGTGTCCAGCTCGCCGACGAGACGCGTCGCGAGGCCGAGACGCCGTGCCGTCTCGTGCTCGCGGAGCACGGCGTCGACTCCCTGCGGGGTCTGCGCATAGCTGTAGGCGGTGCGGCGCTGCACGGCCACGCCGGCCTCGGCGAGATAGTCCATCAGCCACGTGAAGCCGGCGAGGTTGGCGGCGACATACGCGCGCGTGACCGAGGGGAGGTTGCGCGCCGCGATCCTCGAGAGGTGCGATCCCTGCAGCAGGCTCAGCTTGGCCGTCGTGTTGCCGGTGGCGACGGCACCGACCTCGCGCGCCTCCACCACGACGACTCGGCGACCGCTGCGCTGGAGTAGGAGCGCAGTCACGAGCCCCGAGAGCCCCGCTCCGACGACCACGTCCTCGTAGTGGGCACCTTCCACGAAGGGATCGCCGGGGATCGGTCGCGCGTCGCGCAGCCAGAGGGAGCGTGCCGGGGGCATCTGGACATCGTGGCTGGTGCTCGTGCTCATCGGGACGCTCCGCTCGTCCGCTCCGGCGGCGGCTCCGGATCGACGCTACGCGGACGCCAGCAGGGCGTCAGGGCGTTGACAGAGCGGCCGGCGGAGGATCAGAGCCAGCCCCAGCGTTTGAACAGACGGTGCAGGACGACGCTGGACGCGACCATCGCGGCGAGCGCAGCCGGATAGCCCCACGCGACGTGCAACTCCGGCATCACGTCGAAGTTCATGCCGTAGATGCTCGAGATCATCGTCGGCGCAAAGAAGATGGCCGCCCACGCCGAGATGCGCTTGACCTCGTCGTTCTGCTGGTAGCCCGCCTCCGCGAGCCGCTTCATGTCTTCGTTCTGCCGCTGCGCGACGAGGGTCGCGTTGACGGCGAGGATCTCGCGCAGAGTGGTGCGGAACCCCTCGACGCGCTCGTCGACGACGGCGACGTGGTCGGCGACGTCGCGGATGTAGCGGCGCAGCTCGACATCGGACTGGAAGACCTCGAAATCGGTGACCAGGCGGCCGAGCATGCCGGTCAGAGGGGAGGTCGCCCGTTGGAAGTCGAGGACCTCCTGGCTCAGCTCGTAGATGCGTCGCGACACGGCCGGGTCGCCCTCGAAGACCTGCGCCTCGATCTCGTCGATGTCGTTCTCGAGTCCGGCCACGACGGGCGCGTACTGGTCGACCACCGCGTCGAGGATCGCGTAGAGGACGGCGACCGGCCCCACCCGGAGCAGATCCGGGTCGGCCTCCATGCGGCGACGCACGAGCGAGAGGTCGGGCTTCTCGGAGTGGCGCACCGTGACCACGAAATTGGCGCCCACGAAAAGGTGCAGCTCGCCGAAGTCGACCTCCTCACGCTGGTCCGAGTAGCTCGCGGCTCGCAGCACCACGAACATGTCGGTGCCGTAGCGCTCGAGCTTGGGGCGCTGGTGCGCCGAGATCGCGTCCTCCAGGGCGAGCGGATGCATCGAGAACTCGTCCTCGAGGGCGGCGAGCTCCGCGGCGTTCGGGCGGTAGAGCCCGATCCACGCCATCGCGTCGGGGAGCCGTTCGAGGGCGGCCAGCGCCTCCGGGATGCTGTGGGGCGAGACGACGCGGCGGCCGTCCTGGTAGATGGCGTTGTCGACCGTGCTGGTCCGGGTCGGCTCCTCGTCGGGCGCGAGCCGCGGGACCGGGGCGGTGTCCTCGGCCGCCGCCCGCGTGCGGGAGCCGAGCCCGAGGAGCGTCGCGGGCACTCGGGGTAGCTTCACGGCCGACTCCTCTCGCCTTCGTCGACGCCCCATTGTGCACCTCCGGGTGAACGGCAGGTGACTCGGCGGGCGAGGCGGCGATGTCGGAGGTCCTCACTAGCCTGGTCACGCACCCGGCCCACCCCGATCGAGAGGACGCTCGTGAAGCTGCTGCACACCTCCGACTGGCACATCGGCCGCGCCTTCCACGGCCACTCGACCGTCGCGGCCCTGAGCCAGGTGCTCGAGGCGCTCGTCGAGACCGTGCGCCGCGACGAGGTCGACGCGGTGCTCGTCTCCGGCGACGTGTTCGACTCGGCCGTGCCCGCAGCCGAGCACTACACCCTGCTCACCAGCACGCTCGAGGCCATTCGGGAGGCCGGGGCCGAGGTCGTTCTCACGAGCGGAAACCACGACTCCCCCGCCCGGCTGGGCTTTCAGGCGGGGCTGCTGCGCTCCTCCGGCGTCCACGTGCTCACCGATCCCGACGCCTACGCCGAGCCGGTCGTGCTGCGCGACGGCCACGGAGTCGAGGTCGGGGTCTACGGAATCCCCTACCTCGAGCCGGCGCTCTACCGCCATCGGCACCCGGAAGAAGCTCTGCGCCGCCACGACGAGGTCCTCGCCTTCGCCATGGGGCGCGTGCGCCGCCACGCCGAAGCGGCCGGCAGGCCGTGGGTCGTGCTCGCGCACTGCTTCGCCGTCGGGGCGCCCGCGGCGACGCTCGAGCGCGACATCACGGCCGGCGGTCTCGACTACGTGTCGGTCGAGCACTTCACCGCGGCCGACTACGCAGCGCTCGGCCACCTCCACGGGCGTGCCGAGCTTCGACCGCACGTGCGCTACTCCGGTGCTCCCCTGCACTACTCCTTCGGCGAGGCCGCGAAGCCTCGCGGAGGGTGGCTCGTCTCGATCGGAGCCGAGGGGCTCGACGGCGTCGAGTGGTCTCCGCTCCCCGTGCCTCGGCGTCTCCGCGTGATCGAGGGCGAGCTCGACGAGCTGCTGCACGACCCCTCGCTCGCCGAGAGCGAGGACGACTGGGTGTCGGCCGTGCTGACCGATCCGGTGCGCCCGCTCGACGCGATGGCGCGCCTGCAGACCCGCTTCCCCGGCTGCGCCACGCTCGAGCACCGTCCGCCCCCCGCGGCGGGCGAGCAGCGGGCGTACGCCGAGCGCGTGCGCGGGCGCACCGACATCGAGGTGGTCGACGACTTCCTCACGCACGTCCGCGGCCAGGGAGCCAGCCCGGCCGAGCGCGCGCTGGTGCTCGAGGGGCTCGCGGCGGTCGACGCCGAGGCGATGCGGTGAGGATCCGCCGTCTCGCGTTCGCCGGCCTGGGGCCGTTCCGCACCGAGCAGCTCGTCGACTTCGATCGCCTGGAAGACCTCGGAATCTTTTTGATCGCCGGGCGCACGGGCGCCGGCAAGTCGACGATCCTCGACGCGATCAGCTTCGCCCTCTACGGTTCGGTGCCCCGGTTCGACGGAGCGGCCACACGCTTGCGCAGCGATCACAGCGGCCCCGGCGACGACACCTACGCCGAGCTCGATTTCGAGGCAGCCGGCAGGCTCTTCCGCGTGCGTCGCTCACCCGAGTTCGAACGACCGAAGCGGCGCGGCACCGGCACGACGACCCAAGCGGCGAAGGTCGAACTGCACGAACACGTCGACGGTGCGTGGACGGGTCTCTCGTCGAGCACGAAAGAGGTGGGCGCCGACATCGGCCGCATCGTCGGCCTCACGAAAGACCAGTTCCTCCAGGTGATCCTGCTCGCGCAGAACCGCTTCCACGAGTTCCTCCTGGCGAAGAACGACGACCGCCAGCGTCTGCTGCGCACGCTCTTCGCGACCGAGCGGTACGAGCTGCTGCGCCGACGCCTCCTCGAGCAGCGCGATGCGAGCGCGAGCGGCCTCGAGGAGGATCGCGCGGGAGTCTCGGCGCTGGCCGACGAGGCGGCGAGGCTCGCCGGCGAGGAGGCGGCGGACGCCGACATCCCGCACGACGCCGCGTGGTTCTCGGGCCTTCCCGCCCGGCTCGCCGAGCCCCTCGAGCGGGCGCGCGCCGAGGCGGTCGCCGCCGACTCCGCGAGCCGCGACGCGGCGACCGCCCTCGACGAGGCCCGTCGCGTCAGTCGCGCGCAGGAGCGGCGGCGGCTCGCGCTGATCGAGGTCGAGGGACTCGCCGCCGCCGAGGCGCACGTGATCGAGCTGCGCGGGCGGATCGACGACTCCCGGCGGGCCGACGCCGTCCTGCCGTTGCTGCGGTCGACGCGCGCCAGCGAGGCCGCGGCGCAAGCGGCCGCCTCGCAGCGCGATCTCGCCGCCGACGCCTACCGCACCGCCCTCGGCGAGGCCGGCGAGCGTGTTGACGCCTCCGCCTCCGCCGAGCGGATCGGCGCTCTCCTCGGCGCCCTCGCCGAGGTCCTGGCCGAGGAACGCCGGATCCCCGCGGTCGAGCGCCAGACCGCGCGCGCCGAACACGCCGAGCAGAGCGCCGCCAGGGCGCTCGCGGCGCTCGACGACTCACTACGCGAGCTGCCCGCGCGCCTCGACGCTCTCGAGGCAGAAGAGGCGTCGCTCGCCACCGAGGCGGCTGCCGTCGCGGTCCGCGCCGAGGCGCAGGCGACGCTGGCCACAAGGATCGAGGCGGCTCGCGAGCGAGAGAGCGCCACGACACGTCTCAGCGAGCGGCGGGCCGCCCTCACGGAGGCGGCGCGGGTTCACGTCGCTCGGGCCGCCGAGCAGGCGAGCCTCATCACGCGGCGCTTCGCGGGGTTCTCGGGAGAGCTCGCCGCGCGGCTCTCGCCGGGCGAGCCGTGTCCCGTGTGCGGCTCGTGCGAACACCCGCACCCCGCCGAGCCCGGCGACCTCGCCCCGGTCGGCGCCGGCGACCTCGATCGCGCTCGCGCCTCCCTCGAGAAGGCCGCCGCCGAGATCGAGGCTGCACGCGAGCACGAGCGCACCGCGGCGCTCACCCTCGCCTCCCTCGACGAGCGGGCAGGAGACGAGACCCTCGACGACCTCGTCCTGCTGCACGCCGAGGCCGAGGAGCGGCTCGCCGCCTCCCATGCCGCCCTCGCCCGCACCGAGACGGTGCGCCACGAGCGCGTCTCGGTCCGCGAGCGCATCGAGACGCTCGGCCGAGAGCGAGACGAGGCGCGCACGGAGCACCAGCGGCTCGCGGGCGAGGCGACCCTCGCGGCAGAGGCGCTCCGGCTCCTCCGCGCGCGTGTCGAGGCCTCCCGCGACGGGGCCGAGAGCATCGCGGCGCGCGTCGAGGCCCTCACGGCACAGCGCGAGAGCGCCGAGGCCCTGGTAGAGGCGCACGACACCGCGTCGTCACGCGAAGAGACCGCTCGCGAGGCGCGGGCGCAGCTCGCCACGGTGCTCGCGGAGCACGGCTTCGCCACGGCCGACGAGGCCGAGAGCGCAGCCCTCACCTCCGGCGAGCGGGCGCGGGCCGAGGCTACCGTCGCCGAGCACGACCGCCGCCGTAGCGCCACGGAGGCGACGCTCGCCGATCCGGAGCTCCACGCGATCCCGAGCGGCCCCGTCGACGTGGCGGGCGCCGACGAAGAGGCACGCGCCGCCTCCACCCGCCGCGACGAGGCGCGCGACCGGCTCTCGGTGCTCGAGCACCGGTCCGCACGGCTCGCCGAGCTCGCACGCCGAGCGACGAGGACGCTGAGCGTGCTCGACGAGCGTCTGCGCCGCCACGACGAGCTGCGCGCGCTCGCCGAGACCGTCTCGGGTCGCGGGCAGAACACGCGACGGATGGACCTCGAGGCCTTCGCCCTCGCCGGACGACTCGAAGAGATCGTCGCGGCCGCCAACCTCCGCCTCGACGCGATGACGAGCGGGCGCTACGCCCTCGCGCACAGTGACTCCCTCGCCTATCACGGCGGCGCCTCGGGCCTCGGCATCGACGTCCTCGACGCGTTCACCGGTGTCCGCCGACAACCCGCCTCGCTCTCGGGCGGCGAGACCTTCCTCGTCTCCCTCGCGCTCGCCCTCGGGCTGGCCGACGTCGTGACCGCGCAATCGGGAGGCGTCTCGCTCGAGACGATGTTCATCGACGAAGGATTCGGCTCGCTCGATGCCGAAACCCTCGAGACGGCGCTGGGGACCCTCGACTCGCTGCGCACGGGCGGCCGGACCATCGGCCTGATCAGCCACGTCGATGCGATGCGCGAACGCCTCCCGGTCGGCTTGCGGGTCGTCGTCGAGCCGCGCGGCGACAGCACGATCCTCCCGAGCTGAGGCGGCGAGAGTCGAGTGCGCTCGACCCGCTGCTAGGGTCGACGCCAGTGACACGGGGTGCCCGCCGAGGGCTGAGAAGACACCCGTCGAACCTGATCTAGTTCGTACTAGCGAAGGGATGTCGCGAATGAGCATTCGCACGCCTGTCCACCCGACCCTCCCCGCCGACAGGACGCCCGATGCGGCCTCGGTCGGTCGCGACCTCGACGCGCTGCGCGCCGCGACACCGCTCGTGCAGTGCATCACCAACGCCGTCGTCACCGGATTCACGGCGAACAGCCTCCTCGCGCTCGGCGCCTCACCGGCGATGTGCGATCTGCCGGGCGAGGCCGGCGTGTTCGCGAACGTCGCCTCCGCCACGCTCGTCAACCTCGGCACCCCCGGCGCCGAGCAGCGCGAGGGGGCGAGGGAGGCGGTCGCCGCGGCCTCGCGCGTCGGCACGCCCTGGGTGCTCGATCCCGTCGCCGTCGGTCCTTTGCCCGTGCGCACCGCCCTGGCCGTCGAACTGCTCGAGGCGCGTCCGGCGATCATCCGCGGCAACGCCTCCGAGATCCGGGCGCTGGCCGGTGTCGGCGGGGGCGGGCGCGGCGTCGACTCGGTCGACACCGCGGAGCAGGCGCTCGACGCGGCGCTCGCCCTCGCTCGTCGCTTCGGCGCGGTCGTGGCCGTGTCGGGAGCGGTCGACGTGATCACCGACGGAAAGCAGCTCGTCCGCGTCTCGGGTGGGCACCCGCTGCTCACGCGCGTCACGGGAGGCGGCTGCGCACTCGGCGCCGCGATGGCCGCCTTCGTGGGCTCGGGCGAGCACGACCCGCTCCGGGCCGCGGTCGCCGCCTCCGTCGTCTGGGGGCTCGCCGCCGAACGCGCCGCCGCGCAGGCCTCCGGCCCCGGCTCCTTCGCCGTCGGGCTTCTCGACGCACTCGCCTCCCTCGACGCGGCGGATGTCGCCGCGGGGGCGCGGATCGTGGGCGGGCCGGCCGCATGAGCCTCGACCTCTCCCTCTACCTCGTCACCGACACGGCGCAGTGCGGCGCGCGGGGGGTTCCCGCCGTCGTGGCCGCAGCGGTCGCGGGCGGAGTCTCGACCGTCCAAGTCAGAGACCACGCGGCGTCGGCCGCCGAGCTCGTCGCCCTCACCTGCGCCGTCGCCGCCGTCCTCGACGAGCGGACCACCCTGCTCGTCGACGACCGCGTCGATGTCGTCCTCGCCGCGCGCCTATCGGGAGCACGCGTCGACGGCGCCCACCTCGGCCAGTCCGACCTCCCGGTCCTCGCCGCCCGCGAGATCCTCGGGCGGGATTCGGTCCTGGGGCTCACCGCGAACACGCCCGCCCACCTCGATGCCGTGCACGCCCTGCCTCCCGGCACGGTCGACTACCTGGGCATCGGAGTGATCCGGCCCACCGCCACCAAGGCCGATCATCCCGCCCCCGTGGGCCACGACGGCTTCGCTGCCCTCGCCGCCGCGACCACCCTCCCGTGCGTGGCCATCGGCGGCATCGGCGTGGCCGACGCGGCACGGCTGCGCGCTGCGGGAGCCGCCGGGCTCGCCGTGGTCTCGGCCCTGTGCACGGCGGAGGATCCGGCCGCGATCGCCCGCCGCTTCCGGACGGAGTGGGACCGATGACCCTCCTCCCCGCCGCGCCCCGGACGCCCCGCATCCTCAGCATCGCCGGCACGGACCCCACCGGGGGTGCCGGCATCCAGGCCGACCTCAAGTCGATCGGAGCCCTCGGCGGCTACGGGATGGCCGTCGTCACTGCCCTCGTCGCCCAGAACACGCACGGGGTCCGCTCGGTGCACCTGCCGCCGGCCTCTTTCCTCCGCGAGCAGCTCGACGCCGTGAGCGACGACGTCGAGATCGACGCGGTGAAGATCGGGATGATCGCCACCGCCGACTACGCCGCCGTCGTCGCCGAGTGGCTCGACCGGGTGCGGCCGCCGGTCGTCGTCCTCGATCCCGTGATGGTGTCGACCAGCGGGCACCGGCTGCTCGATCCCGACGCCGAGGCGGCGGTGCGTGCCCTCGTGCGCCGCGCCCACCTGGTGACTCCGAACCTCGCGGAGCTGGGCGTGCTCGCGGGGGCGTCGACCGCCTCAGACTGGGGCACCGCGCTCGAGCAGGCGAGCGGTCTCGCGCGTGCGCTCGGCACCGCGGTCCTCGTGAAGGGCGGTCACCTCGAGGGTGGGGTGGCGCCCGACGCGGTCGTCTCGCCCGACGGCGACGTGTTCGAGGCGCTCGGCGAGCGCGTCGCCACGACGAGCACGCACGGGACGGGGTGCTCGCTGTCGTCGGCGATGGCGACGCTGCTGGCGGGTCGTGGCTCCGCCTCCGCCGCCCTCGCCGAGGCTCTCGTCGAGGCAAAGGAGTGGCTCACCGGCGCCCTCCGCGCGGCCGACACGCTCGAGGTCGGCAGCGGCAACGGCCCGATCGACCACTTCCATCGCCTCCGTCCGCCCGCGTTCTGCGCGGCGGTGTGGGAGGAGACACGCGAGCTGCGCCGAGAGATCGACGAGTTGCCCTTCGTGCGGGCGCTCGGCGACGGGTCGCTCGACCGCGAGGACTTCGAGTGGTATCTGGAGCAGGATGCGCTCTACCTCATCGAGTACGCCCGGGTTCTGGCGGTCGCGGCGCAGCGCGCGCCCACGACGCAGGAGCAGGTCCTGTGGGCCGAGAGCTCGGCGTCCGCGCTTGCCGCGGAGGCGCAGCTGCACCGAGACCGCCTCGGCACGCGGACGGCGCCCCCCTCCTCCACGACGCGCGCCTACCTCGACCACCTCCTCGCCTCTTGCGCGAGGGGCGGCTATGGCGAGATCGTCGCGGCTCTGCTGCCCTGCTTCTGGCTCTACGCCGATGTCGGGGTGCGCCTGAGCGCCGCGAACCGGCCAGGTCACCCCTACGAGGACTGGCTGCGCACCTACGCCGACCCCGCGTTCGTCACGGCGACCGACCGAGCCATCGCCGTCGCGGAGGAGGCGGCGCGCAGGGCGACACCCATCGAGCGTGCCGCGATGCGCGACGCCTTCCTGCGCTCGAGCGCGTTCGAACGCGACTTCTTCGCGGCACCTCTCGAGCGCATCCGCGGAGGGGAGTGAGAGGAAGGCGCCGGCGCCCCTTCGCCCTACACTGATCGGGACCATGCGCCGCTACACCCTCACCCCGCGCCCCGACTGGCGAGCCCGCTGCGACGAGGTGGGCTTCAGCTTCTACGACCTGCCGTCCGAGGGCGGACGGCCGTACTGGAACGAGTCGGCGGCGTACGGCTTCACGGCCGCCGAGATCGAGACGATCGAGGGCGCGACGCAGGAGCTCTTCGACCGCTGCATGGACGCGTGCGAGCATGTCGTGCGGACCGGGCGCTTCGCGGAGTTCGGTATCCCGGCGCGCTTCCACGAGCTCGTCCGCACCTCGTGGGACGAGGACGACCCGACCGTCTACGGCCGCTTCGATCTCGCCTATGACAACGAGCACACGGTAAAGCTTCTCGAGTTCAATGCCGACACGCCGACCTCGCTCGTCGAGACGGCTGCCGCGCAGTGGCAGTGGCTGGTCGAGACGCAGGGGCCTGACGCCGATCAGTTCAACAGCCTGCACGAGCAGCTCGTCGAGCAGTGGCGGCACCTCCGGGTCGACCGCTGGCAGCTCGACGAGGGCGCCCGCCTGCATCTCGCCTCGCTGCACGACTCCGGCGACGGCGAGCTGATCGTCGAGGACGCCGATACCGTCGCCTACATGGCCGAGACCGCCGCCCAGGCGGGCTTCGACCCGAAGCTCGTCTTCATCGAGGACATCCGCTACGAGCTCGACGGCGCGGGCTTCCTCGACGCCGACGGCGAGCCCCTCCGACACGTCTTCAAGCTGTACCCGTGGGAGTGGATGCTCGGCGAGCAGTTCGGCGGGCTCCTGCTCGACCGGCGAGAGCGCACGCGCTGGGTGGAGCCGGCGTGGAAGCTGCTGCTGAGCAACAAGCAGCTGCTCGTGGTGCTCTGGGAGCTGTTCCCCGGCCACCCGCACCTGCTTCCCGCGTCGGCCGAGTCGCTCGCCGGCATCGCGCAGGTGCGCAAGCCGCGCCTCGGGCGGGAGGGGGCGAACGTCACGATCCTCGACGCCGACGGCTCCGTCATCGCGGAGGCGGGCGGGGGCTATGGCGAGGAGGGCTTCGTCTACCAGGCGCGCGCCGAGCTCGCCCGCCTCGACGGCAAGACCGTCGTCCTCGGCAGCTGGATCGTCGGCGAGACGCCGGCGGGTATCGACGTGCGCGAGACCAGCGGTCCGATCACGGGCGACCTCGCCGAGTTCGTCCCACACTTCATCGAGGGCGGTCGGATCGATCGCGACGCAGCGGTGCCGGTCTTAGGCCGCGCGGAGCCTGCTCGCCCGCAGGATGCGCGACCGGACCGTCCCCAGGACGAGGAGACCCGATGACCGAGCCCGAGCGCTCCCCCGCCGCGCACCCGGTCCAGGACGCGACCGGCGCCACCCGCGCGCGCCCGCGCCGCTCCGGCTCGGTGGGCATCAGCGGCATCGCGTCGAGGCGACGCGGCCTGATCGTCGGAGGCGCCGTCGTGATCGGAGCGATCGGGATCGCCGCGGCGCTCGCCTCCGCGAACCAGTCGCCCGACGGCGTCGTCGCGACCGGCGCCGACGGCCAGGACTATGTCATCCCCGAGAACGCCGAGCGCCCGATCTATCACTCCCGCGAGGAATGCCTCGCCGACATCCGGGAGCAGATCGCGACGCTCCAGGCTCAGGGCGAGCCGGTCGGCGACGACCCGGAGCAGCTGTGCGAGTCGAGTGACGACTACCACGGCTACTACGGCGGCGGCTACTGGCTCGGCCCGATCATCTACCCCTCCTCACGGTGGAGCTCGGCGCGCCCGTCGAGCTGGGCTCCCGTATCGACCGGAGGCTTCGCGGCCCACGGAGCGACGCAGCCGGACGTCGTGCAGAGGGCGCCCGCAGGCGCGAAGGTCGGCTCGAAGGCGACCCTCTCCGGAGGCTTCGGCGGCACCGGGAAGTCGGGTTTCGGTTCGCACGTGGGCGGCTGAGCGAAGCCCCTCCACAGGCGGCCTCAGCCGATCGCCTCCCGGAGCACATGCATGAGCGCATCGAGCTGCACCACTCACGCGGCTCGCCGGTCCAGCGTCGAGACATCGCACTCATCGGTGAGACTCGACTGTGGGACGGATCAGCGCGACGGAGAGCGTCAGCCTCGACGGAGTCATGCAGGGGCCCGGGCGCCGGGACGAGGACACTCGTGGGGGCTTCGCCCACGGAGGGTGGGGGAACGGCTACCAGGACGAGGTGTCGATGGCGTTCATGGCCGAGGGGATGACGGGCGAGGGAGCGATGCTCTTCGGACGCCGCACCTACGAGGACCTCCTCGGCTACCGGACCACGACCGCGGAACCGAACCCGTTCACCGACCTGCTCACCCAGGCGCCGAAGTATGTGGTGTCCCGCTCTGCCGTGACGAAGCTGGGCTATCCGAACTCGACGCTGCTCGCGGGCGATGCGGTGCAGAAGGTCGCTGCGCTGCGCGACTTCTTCGACGGAGACCACCGTCCTCGGGAGCGGCGAGCTCGTCCGCGCGCTCCACCGCGCGGGTCTCGTCGACGAGTACGTCCTGCAGATCCACCCGATCGCGCTCGGCTCGGGGCAACGCCTCTTCGGGGACTCCGACCGGGCGTCTCTGACCCTGCAGCGCAGTGTCGCCACCACGACCGGGGTGCTGATCGCCCAGTACGTGGTCGAGCGCTGTCCCTCGCGGCGGCTGCGCGCGAGGCGCGGTCGCCGGCTGCAACGAGGCGATCAGTTCGGCGTGCGGGCACCAAACTGTGAGGATGCTAGCCGCGCACGGACGGCCTGTAGGTCAGGGCGACGGTCTTCCCGTCGAGTGTGCGGGTGTCGAGCAGCTCGAGGTCGTAGTCGGCCAGTCCTGCGTAGATCGGGCTGACTCCGGTGCTGCCGGTGATGACGGGGAAGACGGTCACTTCGATGCGGTCCACGAGTCCTGCGGCGAGCAGCGACCAATTCAGAGACAGGCTGGCCTGAGAGCGCAGCGGCAGCTCCGACGTCTCCTTGAGCCGTCCGATGATGTCCACTGCGTCGCCCGACTCGATCGTCGCGTCGGGCCAGCCCAGCGTGTCGTGCAGCGTCGAGGAGACGACGGTGGCGGGCATCGCGTGCAACCGGCGGTTCCACTCGTCGAGGGCGTTCGGGTCGACGCCGGCGGCGAAGATCCCGGCGACCTCGCGGAAGGTCGTCGCCCCGTAGACCATGCGCAGCGGCTCGACGAAGAGCCCTGCCCGCCAGTCGAGGAGCTCGGGGCCCTGCTTCGACCAGTAGCCGCCCCAGTCGGCGCCGTCCGGGCCCGTGTCGTAGGACCCGTAGCCGTCGAGGGTGGAGAAGACGTCCCAGGTGTACGTGGCGGTCATCTGCTGCTCGCGTCGTAGCGGAGCCGGACGAGCTCGGATCCAGGGAGCACGACCGCGTCGACGAGCGTGAGGCCGGGATGCGGTGCTCCGGAGTAGAGGGAGGAACCGCCGCCGGCGAGTCCGGCTCCGACGAGGACGATCAGCTCGTCGACGAGGCCCTCCTCGAGCAGCGGGTTCCAGGTCGTCCCGCTGCCGAACATCAGGAGGTCGCGGTCACCGGCCGCCTTGAGTGCACCGATCTCAGCCGCCGCGTCATCGCGTGGAACGATCCGTGTGGTGGCGGCCCAGGGAGCGTCGGGATCGAGGGTGAGGGAGTCGCTGATGACGAGGGAGTCGAGCGTGGTGACGAGGCGGGCGATCTCGTGGTCGCGGTCGCCAGCGGAGTCGTCGGCAGCGACGGCACTCCAGCTGTCCCAGTTGCCGCGGAACCAGCGGCTCCCGTAGACGAGAGTGCCCGCCCGCCTCAGCAGTTCGAGGTTGTGGTCGTTGAACGTGTCCTCGAACGGGAGGGTCGAGAGGTCGTGCTCGGGGCCCTCGTAGTAGCCGTCGAGGGAGGTGAGGACGGAGACGACGAGTCTGCTCATGCCCCGACGCTAGCGAGTCCGCCCCGCCCGGTTCCAGTGCCCGCGTCAGCCTTCGTGCTCACGCGTGGAGCGCACCTGGATGCGCGGTTCGCCGATCCTGGTGAAGGCGACGGTCATCCACTCGCCCCAGCTGCCGTCGTCGCGGCGTATCTCCCATCGCGCCGTCATCGCGCCGGGAGCGTCGAAGGTCAGGGTCGCTCGTGCGCTCTCGTTCCCGCTGCGGTACGTCCCGTCCGCGTCGAACCGGCCCAGCGCGTGCTCGATGCTCCCGTCGGCGTCGAACGAGGTCTGGTCGAAGGTGCGCGGCGCTCCGGGGCGCGGGGTGAATATCTCGAGCGCTTCCCTGCGGGCGCCGAAGATCTCGACGTCGACGCGGTGTACCAGGTGCCGCTCGCCCGGGAACCACTCGTAGACGTCCCAGCCGTGCCACCGCTCGCCGTCGTGCTCGCCGCCGTCGACGATCCGGCCCTCGGATCGCCACGTGCCGGTGAATCGGTCCAGAAGATCGTGGAGTTCGTTCATCGACTCAGGATGCCGAGCACTCCCGTGGTGAGCAACGCCCATGTTGGTCTCCTCGATGTCCCTCGGAGAAGTGGCGGTCGATCCGGAGTCCGTCGTAGCGTCGGTCCATGGGGATCGACGGTGGTGCAGTGGTGAGAAACGCGGTCGCGAGCGACGCGCCGCGGTTGGGCGAGGTCTTCGACGCGGCGGTGCTCGACGGGTGGACGCATCTCGAGCGCATCGAGGAGATCGTGCCGATGTTCCCGCCGGAGTTCTGGGTCGAGGCCGTGGCCGAGACGGGACCCTCGGACGTCCTGCTCGTGGCCGAGCTCGACGGCCGCGTCGTCGGATACTCCGGGACCCACGGCGACGACGGCGAGCTGTACGTCCTGTTCGTTCATCCCGCTGCCGGCAGGCGCGGGATCGGGCGGCGCCTGCTCGAAGCGGCGGAGGCGGACCTGCGCGCTCGCGGCCGGCACGGGGTGTTCCTGTGGACTCACGACGCCGACACCCGCGCTCAGCACGTCTACGCCTCCGCCGGATACACGCCGACCGGCGAGCGGCGCAATGGCGAGATCCGCGGCCGTCACTACGCCGAGGTGGAGCTGCGCAAGACGCTGTCGGCATCCGGTGCAGAGTCTTGACGCCGATTCCTGGATCGCGGACGCCACGAGTGCCTACGATGCGGGCATGAGCATCGCGAAGCCTCCCGTCGTCTCCGCGTCCGAGTGGGACGCCTCCCTCGCCACCCTCCGCGAGCAGGAGGAGCGTCTGGCCGCCGTGCTTGAGGAGACCTCCGCGGCGCGCAAGCGGATGCCGATGGTCCTCGTCGAGGACGAGTACCTGTTCGAGGGCCTGGAGGGCGTCGTGCGGCTGGTCGACCTTTTCGAGGGTCGCAGCCAGCTGATCCTCTACCGCTTCTTCTTCGAGGAGGGCGTCGCAGGCTGGCCGGACGCCGGGTGCGCGGGCTGCTCGTCGTGGGCCGACGGCGTCGGCGACCTCGGACTCGTCCACGCGCACGACGTCACCTTCGCCATGGCGTCGCCCGCCGCGCAGCCGCAGCTCGCGGCGTACAAGGCGCGGATGGGCTGGGACGACGTGCCCTGGTACACGATCAGGACGCCCTCCTTCACCAGTGACTTCGGGGCGACGGAGTGGTTCGCCCTCAACGTCTTCCTCCGCGACGGCGACAAGGTGTACCGCACGTACTTCCTCCAGAACGGGACCGTCGTCGGCGGTGTCGGCAGCGTCAACAGCCTCCTCTCACTCACCCCCTACGGCAGCCAGATGGAGGGCGCGGACGTCCCCGAGGACTGGCCGCAGGCGCCGCACGCGTTCTGGATGCGCCGTCACGACGAGTACACGGAACCCGCCCCCTCCGCCACGACCACTCCCTCTGAGAGCTGAGCCCGGCGGGTAAGCCAGGCGGGAATCGACGGGATCGCGCGGAGGAGATCGGGCCGCGTCAGGGTTCGAGGGAGGCCAGACCCCGGCCGGTGCTCGGATCCCAGGGGATGGATTCGTGATCGTGGACGATCCTCCACCTGCCGTCGATCTTCTTCCAGACCAGCGTGGCGCGCACCCACATCGAGACCTCGTCGCCCGAGTGCAGGGTCCCGGTGACGTGGTAGAGGAACGCCGTCGAACCGACGCTCCCGTCCACGTCGATCCGCAGATCGTGCACCTCGTAGCCGGGTCCGCGGGAGTAGCCGTCGAACCAGGCCCGCGTCTGCTCCGCCACCAGGTCCGATCCACGGAGTCGCAGGGGAGGCAGCACGTTGAAGGCGAGGACCTCGGGATCCTGCACGTCGGCGAGGTACCGCGCATCGCGCGCCGCGATCGCCTGCACACGCTCGTCGATGAGAGCCCGGAGTTCCGCTGCCGCAGTGTCCTCAGTCACGTCTCCAGGGTGGCACCGGACGAGGCGCGCGCCAAGAGGTGATCGACAGCGCTCCTCGGTCGCCACCACTCGTGCTCGCGCAGCTGCGTCGTCCGAGCAGAGGCCCGAGCCGACGGACGTCCTTCCCCTGCTGCGCGAGTTCTACTCAGCGCTCTTCGGCTGGTCCTCGGAGCCGGGTGCCCCGGTCGCTCCGGCCGTGTCACAGCCCGATGCCTACGCCTTCAACCGCCCGCTTCGGCCGCCGGCCCTGTGCCCATCGGTCTCGGCGGCGGAGAGGGATTCGTCTCCGCAGTGGTGTTCTACGTCGGCGTGGAGGACGTCGCGGAACGCCTGGCCCGCACGGTCGAGCTCGGCGCGACGATCGTGGTCCAGCCGTCCGTTCGTCCCGATGGGACGGTGGTCATCGCGCAGTTCGCGGATCCGCAGGGCAATGTCGTCGGTCTCGCGGGCCACGCCTGACCGTCGTCCTCTCGCCTACGGAGCAGTCAAGCAGTCGCAGCAGCACATGAAGGACTTCAAGGCCTTCGCCGAGCGGTGCGAAGACTTTCGCAACGATCAGTAGAACATGCGCGCCGCGACGGCAGTGGCGGATTCGCTGGTAAGTCACCTCACCTGAGGTTCGCCGCCGGATCCGCGGGCGGCGTGGTAGCCAGAGGAGGCTCAGCTGTGCGTCGTGTTCTCTCGGATCTCCTCGAGGCTGATCTCAGGCGCTCCGCCGGCGGCGGCCTCCGGGTCCATCCAGACGTAGTCCCAGTGGTGGCCGTCCGGGTCGTCGAAGCTCTTCGAGTACATGAAGCCGTGGTCCTGGGTACCGGCGTCCGTCGCGCCCGCGGCGACGGCCTTCCCGTGAACGGTGTCGACCTCCGCCTTGCTCTCGGCGCTGAGGGCGAGCTGCACCTCGGTCGAGGTGGTGGCGTCGATGATCGGCTTGCTGGTGAACTCGGCGAAGAACTCCCGTGTGAGCAGCATCGCGGTGATCGTGTCGCTGATCACGACGCTGACGGCGTTGTCGTCGCTGAAGCCCTCGTTGATGGAGTAGCCGAGCGATTCGTAGAACGCCCGGGATCTTGCTAGATCGCTGACGGCCAGGTTGACGAAGATCGTGGTGGGCATCGGTACACCGTTTCTTCCGGGTCCCGGTGGCCCGCTGCCGCCGGTCGTCCCAGCATGATGACGAGCGATCGGCGATGGTGTCAAGCGACGTAGACGGTCTCCATGGCGGGCGGAGGAACGCGGCCTCTCATGCCGAGGTCGCCTTCGGTAGGGCAGACCGTCGCCTCCGCGCCAATGTGGTCCGTGTCGATGCAGATCGACGGAACGGACCAGATGTAGGCGCGCGAGGCAGGGCTTCTTCGGGTGAAGCCCTGCCCCGACTAGGACTCAGTAAAGCGCCATCTGAGGCAGCGGACGCGTGCGGAAGGACGTCCACGACCAACGCCTGCGCTCAACTTGCCGATCGCAAACTAGTGCGCAGCATCGTCGCCACTCACAAAACAACTGTTTTTCAAGACCCCGAATACAGCGATCTCGGGCCGATGAGGAGTTTCGTCGGCCACGGTCAAGAGGGATGGGTGGCGATGGGTCAGCCGTCGACGGCCACCATCACGTCGGAGGCCTTGACCACTGCCCAGGCCTGACCGCCGACGGCCAGTCCGAGTTCATCGACGGCTTCGTTGGTGATGGATGCGGTGACGGTGGATCCGCCGACGTCGATGCGGACGTGGGCAGTCGTGGCGCCCTTGGTGATGTCGAGGATGGTGCCCTTGAGGCGGTTGCGTGCGCTGATTCTCATGGGCTGAGTCTCCTCCGGAGGCCTGAACGTCTTGCACTTCTGTGAGTTGCAAGCTCGCCGTCCCGCGTGGAGGAAGCGTGCTGCTGTTCCTCTCTCGCGGAATCGAACACTCCTGCGCGCCGCTTTCGCTAATCTAGACTCACTTCTGTGACGCATTCGCGGACTTGGCCGGTGTGGCAGTCGTCGCGTCGAGCTTTCCTTGAAGGGACTCCCATGAACGTGTCTCGAGCTTTCGCCTCGGTTGCCGCGACCGGCGCACTTCTGACGGTGCTGGCAGGCTGCTCGGCAGGCACTTCTACCGCCGAGGGCAGTGCGTCCGCGTCAGCGTCCGCGACGCCGACCAGTTCTCTGTCGGGCTCGATCACCGTGTTCGCGGCCGCGTCGCTGAAGGGCACGTTCACCGAGCTCGCGTCGGCGTTTGAGGAGGAGAACCCGGGGACCACGGTGGAGTTGAACTTCGCCGGGTCATCTGACCTGGTGACGCAGATCACGAACGGCGCTCCCGCGGACGTGTTCGCGTCCGCGGATGAGAAGAACATGGTCAAGCTCATCGACGCCGCCCTCATCGAGGGCGCGCCCGTCGACTTCGCGACGAACACCCTCGAGATCGCCGTGCCCCCGACGAACCCGGCCGGGATCACCGGCTTCGCTGACCTCGCGAAGGAGGGCGTGAAGACCGTCATCTGCGCCGCGCAGGTACCGTGCGGCGCGGCGACGGTCACCGTCGAGGGCGCCACCGGCGTCGACATCCAGCCGGTCAGCGAGGAGTCCTCGGTCACCGACGTGCTCGGCAAGGTGACCTCCGGCGAGGCCGATGCGGGCCTGGTCTACGTCACCGACGTCACCGCAGCCGGCGACGCAGTGAAGGGCATCACGTTCGCCGAGTCCTCCGAAGCGGTCAACACCTACCCGATCGCGCCGGTGAAGGCCGCCGCGAACCCCGAGGTCGCGGCCGCGTTCGCGGAGTACGTCACCAGCGACGCCGGCCTGAAAGTCCTCGCCGCCGCCGGCTTCGGCGCCCCCTGATCACTCCTGCTCCTGCCCGCCGATCGCCCCGCTCCCTCCTCGAAGGGACGGGGCGATCGGCGTCTCACCTCCACTGGTGCGGGTGCCATAGGCGGGATCCTTTTCCGCCTTCTCGGTTCTACGATGGAATACATGCCGCAGATCCGGATCAGGAACGCCGCCGACTACTTGGGTGTCAGTGACGACACCGTGCGACGCTGGATCGACAACGGCACTCTGGACAGCACGAAGGACGCCTCGGGGCGCAGCGTCATCGACGGCCTGGCCCTGGCGCGCCTTGCGCAGAAGAACGCGATTCTGCCCGTGGACCCCAGCGACGTCGGCCGGTCCGCCCGGAACCGGTTTGTCGGCATCGTCACGGAGATCGTCTCGGACGCGGTGATGGCGCAGGTCGAGCTGCAGTGCGGCCCGCACCGCGTCGTTTCGCTGATGTCCGCCGAAGCCGTGCGAGAGCTGGGCCTTGAGCCCGGCACCCCGGCGATCGCTGTCGTGAAGGCGACCATGGTCGTCGTCGAGACCCCGAACGGCAAGGCGTGACCTGCGACCTACTCGGACTCCGTCAGTGATCAGCTCCTCCGGACTCCCGCGGTGGGTGATCGCCGTCGCGGTCCTCGGCAGCGTATTCGTGTTGCTGCCGTTGGCGGGAATCCTCTCTCGCGTCGACTGGGTCCACTTCGTTCCGCTGATCACCTCGGAGTCCTCGATCGCGGCGCTGCTGCTGAGTCTTCGGACCGCGGCCGCAGCGACCCTGCTGTGCATTGCGATCGGCGTGCCGATGGCGCTGACCCTCGCGCGCACCACGTTCCCCGGACAGGGCCTCGTCCGCTCGCTCGTGCTGCTGCCGCTGGTGCTGCCACCAGTGGTCGGCGGCATCGCGCTGCTCTACACCTTCGGTCGGCTCGGTCTGCTCGGCAGCACCCTGCAGGCGTTGGGAATCCAGATCGCGTTCTCCACCACGGCAGTGATCCTCGCGCAGACCTTCGTCGCGCTGCCCTTTCTCGTCCTCAGTCTCGAAGGGGCGCTGCGCTCCGCCGGCGACCGGTACGAGAGCGTCGCCGCGACCCTCGGCGCGCGGCCCTCGACGGTCCTGCGCAGGGTCACCTTGCCGCTGATCCTGCCCGGGCTGCTCTCGGGAGCGATCCTCTCCTTCGCCCGCGCGCTGGGAGAGTTCGGAGCCACGCTGACCTTCGCCGGCAGCCTCGAAGGTGTCACCCGCACCCTTCCGTTGGAGATCTACCTCCAGCGCGAAACCGACCCCGACGCGGCTGTCGCGCTCTCCCTCGTCCTCGTCCTCGTCGCCGTCCTCGTCATCGGCCTCGCCCACACCCGTTCTCGCGTCCCCACCCAGAGCCCAGAGCCCACCCGATGACGCTGCAGTTCTCCGCGCGAGTGCGCGAGCGCGACTTCGACGTCGATCTGCACCTCGACGCGGGGACGACCACGGCAGTGCTCGGCCCCAACGGTGCGGGTAAATCCACGCTCGTGAACTTGCTCGCCGGGCTGCTCCGCCCCGACGACGGCAGCGCCGTCCTCACCGGTACGACCCTGTTCGACACCGGCCGCAACGTGCACGTGCCGCCTCACCGGCGCAGCATCGGGCTCCTCGCGCAGGACCCACTGCTCTTCCCGCACCTCACCGTCCTGGACAACGTCGCTTTCGGTCCCCGCAGCGCCGGCGCGAAACGATCGGTCGCGGAGGCTGGCGCGCGCCGATGGCTGGCGGCCGTCGACGCGGAGGAATTCGCCTCTCGGCGGCCGGCTGCGCTCTCGGGCGGGCAGGCGCAACGCGTCGCCCTCGCGCGCGCGCTCGCGCCCAGTCCCGCCCTGCTCCTGCTCGACGAACCGATGGCTGCCCTCGATGTCTCCGTCGCTCCGCAGCTGCGGCGGATGCTGCGCGATGTGCTGCGCGAACGCACCACCATCCTCATCACCCACGACGTCCTCGACGCCTACACCCTCGCCGACCGCGTCATCATTCTCCGCAAGGGGAAGCTCATCGAGCAGGGGCTCACGCACGACGTCCTCGAGCGACCGCAGAACCCGTTCACCGCCGAACTCGCCGGCCTGAACCTCCTCACCGGCACCTCCACCGGAACCGGCCTCCGCGACACCCACGGACATGAACTCCGGCTCGCCGCCGATCGAACCATCGCTCCTGGACTCGACGTCGTCGCCTCATTCCGACCCGCGACCGTCACCATCACTCCAGCCCACGAGAGCACTCCGCATCCGAACGAGATCCGTGATCAGATCCGAGATCTGGAACGCCGCGGCGACATCATCCGAGTGCGCTCGGACACCCTCGCCGCAGACCTTACCCCCTCCGCCCTCGCAGCACTCGGCGCCGGGATCGGGGACCACGTCGATTTCACGATCGACCCCACCACGGTCGCCCTCTACCGCGCCCGCTGACCCCCTCTACAACAGACTCGACGATCCGCGGCCGCCCACACGGACCCAGAGTGAGATCGGGACACCGCCATTGAGCGCTGCCATCCGCGCGCGGCCGTGCACGCGCGCTTTCATAGACATTCGGTTGCGGACGAACGGGCTCCCACTTAGGAGCCGTCTGCACGAGCTTTGAACTCCCGTGCCCGTTCGAGCCGATGCTCGTTTCGGCGCGGTTCTACTCTCGGCCGGGACGACTAATAGGGTTCTGCGCGCGTGGCAGCGGGGCCAATCTCCGAGCCGCCGGTGAGCGCCACCGGGGCGCCCAGCTGCACTCTTGCCTTCTGCAGACTTGCCGCCGACGGGTAGGCGAAACGGCCCGTCGTCGAGATCTTGTGCCGTTGACCGGTCGCTTCCACTACGGCTGTCAACCGACTCGTTGGCGCTCGGGGTGCGGCCTACTGTGAGCATGAGGGTGGTCGTCTGGCCCGCCGCGAGGAGGTCGTTCAATGTCCCGTCCACACGCCTCGTCGTTGCTGAGGGGGGCCGTCCTCGCCTCCTTGAGCGTGCCGGCCCTGCTGCTCGCAGGATGCGCCGGCCTCGCTCCCGACACGGTGGCCGCCGGCACGACCGCGATGGCCTTCGAGGCTGCGGTGGCCGCGGCTGATGGCGCCACTGCCTGCGCCGCGCTGACCCCGCGAGCGGCCCAGGCCGTAGTGGACGCAGTCGAAGGCGCCGGGAGTTGCGCTGAGGCGATCGTCACCCTCGACCTCGCCGAGGCGACGGGCGCGCCCCGTGCTGAGGCTTACGGCCAGGCCGCCATCGTCGAGCTCGAGGGCGACACGGTGTTCCTCGCGGCGAGCGGGGACGGCTGGCGGGTGCGCGCGGCGGGCTGCACAATCTCCGGCGAGGATCTTCCCCTCGACTGTGTGATCGACGGTTCGTGATGCGCGCCGTGTTCGCGGGCTGCCTGAGCATCGTGTCGGCGGGACTCGTCTTCTTCATAGTGGTGGGGGTGCTGCACCGATGAGCGCTGTCGTGCGACTTCTCGGCCCGATCCGGCAGCACGCCCCGGGTCGCACCTTCCTGCGGGACAATTCGCTGACCCTGGTCTTCGGCGCCCTGTTCCTCCTCTCTCTCGTCGGCCAGTCGATCGCGGGCTTCTTCGTCTACCTGCAGGACCTGCGCACAGCCGGGCTCGACCCGGTGCCATACCTGCGGTACCTGACGTCGTCGAGCTTCGCCGCGGACGTCGCCGAGAACTGGCAGTCGGAGTACCTGCAGTTCTTCCTCTACATCGGCGCGACGGTCTGGTTCGTGCAACGCGGATCGTCCGAGTCGAAGACGCTTGAGCAGCGGGGCCGGGCCTCCGACGAGGAGCAGCGGATGGGCCCGTGGGCCGAGGAGTCATCTCCGCGGTCCGCGAAGCTCCCGGGCGGTCCGCGGCGCTGGTTCTACTCGCACTCGCTGTTGATCGTGATGGGTGTCATTTTCGCGGGCTCGTGGTTCGCGCAGTCGATCGCCGGGCACATCGCGTATGACGAGCAGCAACTGATGGACCTCTCGGTGCCGGTGTCCTGGGCCGAGTACCTCGCCTCCTCTGATTTCTGGAACCGCACGCTGCAGAACTGGCAGTCCGAATTCCTCGCGGTGGGCAGCATGGCCGCGCTCTCGATCTACCTGCGTGAGCGCGGCTCGCCCGAGTCGAAGGCGGTCGGCGCCCCCCACGCCGAGACCGGCGGCGACGAATAGCGGAGCGATCCTCAGAGTTTCTGACGATCCATCGTGGAGAGATGGCGACAAGGAGTGCTCGTCGACCTTCTTCGTGTGTTCGCGGGCCTGCCGGAGGCGGTCACAGCCATGTCGGCACCCCAGGCGGACACGACAATGTCGGCGGCCGCGTTTGGAGCGGTCGCGGTGGCCGGGGCGTCGGCCCTCGGCCTTCAGATTTGGCCGCTCGGACGTGAGGCGAGTGGCTGCGTCCTGAGGGAACAGAGAGGTTGCGACCTACGCCGACAGTCGCCCGACAGCTCGTGACCGTCGGGCTAAGAGCGGCCGGGATCGCCCTCGCTGTTACCCGGCCGGTCGCGGGAGATCGAGGTGTCTTCTCACGAGAGCGTGAGTGCGGCCGAGGCCGCGCCCCCCTAGCGTTAGAGCGTGGTTGATGATCAGCAGCGGTGGACCGAGGAGGATGACGCAGCGGTGATCGCCGAGGGTCTGCCGGACTGGCATCCTTCTCTGTTCGTCAATCACTTCAGGACGGCGCTTCACCTGCAGCATCCGGGGGCTGACAGGGTGCTGGCGGAGGCGTTCGTGACGCCTGAATCTGTCGACTGGTGGGGCGGTTTCTCAGAGGCTCGGGCGTGGGCGAGAAGCGATTCGAAGATCAGTACCGCACCGATTTATGCCCGGGACGCGTCCGATGTGGCCTACGTTCGTCTGGTCTTCACGGATGAGTGGATCGTCCCGAACCGCAAGGCTCCTGAGCATGCGATCGTGACGCTCGTCTGGCGACCGGAGATCGCGGTGCTCCCGCGCGTCGGTTGGCGAGTCCACCGGATCGGGGAGGCGATCGACCCGCGTTCCCTGCCGCGCACGGCGATCGGTGTCGATCCGCGCCGCTGAAAGATCCGTCATTGCGGCGGTCCCGCTCGATACCCGCAGGGGGGGAGGGCTCCCGCACATCAGCTGAGTCTTCATCGGCGACGACGGCGAGCACGACCCCGCTCTCTACAAACGACTTCGTCCGCTCCCATCGGATGCGGTAGCGGCAATCGTCCTCCGCCTGGTCGCGCCTGCGAGAAACCCCTCCGCCCCGACGGCAGGTCAGCACGGAGCTGGTAATCACTGAACCACCAGATCTCTCTCAGTTCCGCTCACAAAAGCGCTTCTAGAGTGGGGCCACGATCGAACGAAGGAGGCACCACTATGGGGCTCGATGACAAGATCAAGAACGCCGCTCAGGACATCGCCGGCAAGGCGAAAGAGGCCGTCGGCGACCACAAGAACGACGACAGCCTGAAGGCCGAAGGCCAGAAGGACCAGGCTGCCGCCTCGACCAAGAAGGTCGGCGAGGACGTCAAGGACGTCTTCAAGTAAGCAGCCGACGAACGCTAGTGACGGCGACGCTCTACAGGGGCGTCGCCGTCACCTGTGAACGGCACACGACGATCCTGGTTCCTGAGTGGGCTTTCACAGTCGCAGGTCGTTACGATCCTTTCATCATGGATAGACCCGGTCATAGGTCCACGCCCCGCTCCGCACTCACTCTCGTGAACGGAGAGGGGCTGTTCGATGTCTGAGTGGCTGATGGTCGGGATCGGTCTGGTCCTGACGGCCGGGACCGGCATGTTCGTCGCGTCGGAGTTCGCTCTGGTGAACTTGGACCGGCACGACCTCGAGGCGCGGCAGGCGCGGGGCGAGAAGCGGCTCGGGCCGACGATCAAGGCGCTACGGATCACGTCCACGCACCTCTCCGGCGCGCAGCTGGGCATCACCCTGACGACGCTGCTCACCGGATACACCTTCGAGCCTGCGATCTCCTCGCTGCTCGCCGGCCCGCTGCTCTCCGTCGGCGTCCCGGAGGCGGTCGTCCCCGGGATCGGCGCGGTGGTCGGGATCTTCCTCGCGACGATCTTCTCGATGGTGATCGGCGAGCTGGTCCCGAAGAACTTCGCCCTCGCTCTGCCACTGGCCACGGCGCACTTCGTCGTGCCGTTCCAGACGCTGTTCACGACGGTGTTCCGTCCGGTGATCGCCCTGTTCAACAACACGGCGAATGCGATCATCCGCTCGTTCGGCATCGAGCCGAAGGAGGAGCTCTCCGGTGCCCGCAGCGCGGAGGAGCTGTCCTCGCTGGTGCGCCGTTCCGCTCTGGAGGGGGTGCTGGATGCGGACCACGCGACGCTGCTCTCCCGCACGCTGCGCTTTACGGAGCGTTCCGCGGATGATGTGATGACTCCGCGCACCCGGATGATCTCGGTGCGCGTGTTCGACACGGCGGAGGAGATCGTGCGGGTGGCCAGCGCCACCGGGTTCTCCCGGTTCCCGGTCATCGGCCGCGACTCCGACGACATCCTGGGGGTTCTGCACGTGAAGCAGGCGTTCGCGGTCGCCCTCGACCGCCGTTCCGACGTGACGGCCGGTGAGCTGATGTCAGCGCCGACCCGTGTGCCGGAATCGATGGGCGTCGACACGCTCCTCGGGCTCCTGCGTGCGGAGGGCCTGCAGGTCGCGATCGTGTCCGACGAGTACGGCGGCACCGCCGGCATCGTCACCCTCGAGGACCTGGTCGAGGAGCTCGTCGGTGAGCTCGAGGACGAGCACGACCGCGCCCGCACCGGAGTCGTCAAGGTCGGCCGCTCGATCACGTTCGACGCGTCCCTCCGACCCGACGAGCTGCTCGAACGCGCCGGCGTCACGGTTCCCGAGGACGAGGAGTACGACACCGTCGCCGGGTTCGTCACCGACCGGCTCGACCGCATCCCCGAGCTGGGCGATGAGGTCGAGGTCGCCGAGGGCGTGCTGCGCGTGGAACGGGTCGACGGGACGAGGGTGGACCGGATCCGGTTCACCCCCTCGGCAGCCGAAGGGCAGCCGGGACTCGAGAGTCCGCATGACCGGATCGTGACGCAGATGACGAAGGACGTGAAGTGATGGGCGAGTACCTCCCCGGCATCATCTGGCTGGTGATCCTCCTGGTCGTCAACGCGTTCTTCGTCGGCGCCGAGTTCGCGGTGATCTCCGCCCGCCGCTCCCAGATCGAGCCCAAGGCCGAAGCGGGCAGCAAGGCCGCGAAGACGACCCTGTGGGCGATGGAGCACGCGACGCTCATGCTCGCGACCAGCCAGCTGGGCATCACCGTCTGCTCGCTGGTGATCCTCAACGTCTCTGAGCCCGCCATCCACCACCTGCTCGAGATCCCGCTCGGCTTCACCAGCCTCTCCGGAGAGGTGATCGGCGTGATCGCGTTCATCGTCGCGCTGCTGCTGGTCACGTTCCTGCATGTGGTGCTGGGTGAGATGGTCCCCAAGAACATCTCCTTCTCGGTTCCCACCCGCGCGGCGCTGATTCTCGCGCCGCCGCTGGTGCTCGTCGCGCGAATCTTCAACCCGGTCATCTGGACGTTGAACGCGCTCGCGAACGCGATCCTGCGGCTGTTCAAGGTCGAGCCCAAGGATGAGGCGACGTCGGCGTTCACCCTGGACGAGGTGGCGAACATCGTGCAGCAGTCCACCCGCGAGGGCCTGCTGCTGGACAGGACCGGCGCCCTGACCGCCGCGTTCGAGTTCACGTCGAAGACCGTCGCCGACGTCGAAGTGCCCATCAGCGAGATGGTGCTCCTGCCCGCCGGCTCCTCCCCCGCAGACATCCAGGCGGCCGTCACCGAGCACGGCTACTCCCGCTACATCCTCACCAACGAGGACGGCGACCCCACCGGGTATCTGCACCTCAAGGACGTGATGGACCTCACTGACCCCGCCGCGTTCACCGCGCCCGTCCCGGGCAAGCGGATCCGCCGGCTCGCGTCCGCGTTCCACGGCAGCGACCTCGAGGACGTCCTCGCCACGATGCGCCGCACCGGCGCCCACGTCGCCCGCGTCTACGACGCGGACGGCGCCACGACCGGGGTGCTCTTCCTCGAGGACATCATCGAGGAGCTCGTCGGCGAGGTCGACGACGCCACCCGCGTCTGACCCTCCCCACGCCCGCTGACGACCTGCGCCCGAGCGAGGGCTACGACGGGTTCGTGGGGTGGGTGCTTAGGCTCGTGGGACAGAGCAGCCTGGCTTCCTCCGCGGCCGTCAGCGTCATCGCCCTCCTCATCCTCTGGTTCATCACGGACTGCCCCCGGCTCCGCCGTCGAATCGCCTGAACTCGAGGCTCGCCGACACGGCCTGAGTGCGGAGGGTGCTCGCGCATCGTCCGCACTTGGAAGGTCAGGGCTGGGCGGCAGCGGTGGTCGAGGCGATTTTTGCGGCGTCGGCTTCGAAGAGGATGATCATGCCGCGGTCGCTGTGCGACCCATCGAGCATCGAGACGATCCACTGACGGTTGATCCCGGGCGGCCTGCTGCCGGAGAACTGGAATTGCAGCGGGATCATCGGAGCGATCCACAGCGACGTCCGCCCCGCCCCTTGAGCGGCGGGGATCGGCCAGGACAGCAGGAAGCTCTCCTGTCGGCGCAGTTTCGCGGTCAGGGCGAGCTTCACGTGAGCGAGAGTGCGGTCGTCCATCTCGTAGACGGTTCCCGGTCCATAGATCAGCTTTCCCACAATCGCCACCTTTTCACATCTCGTACCTTCATCCGTACGCAGGTTCTCGTGTGACCCTCGATGTGCAATGATCTGCGCATGCATGAAGGTTTGCGGGTATGTGGTCGTCTGCCCGAGAGTGATTATGTGGAGCTCGCGGTCGAAGTGTTCGCGATGCTGGCGGATGCGACGCGGGTGCGGCTGATTCTGGCGTTGAGAGATGCGGGTGAGATGTCGGTGAACCGTCTCGCGGAGGTGGTGGAGAAGACTCCGGCGGGGGTGTCGCAGCATTTGGCGAAGATGCGGCTGGCGCGGATGGTGTCGACGCGGCAGGACGGGACCCGGGTGTTCTACCGGTTGGAGAACGAGCACGCGTCGCAGCTCGTGCGCGACGCGATCTTCCAGGCGGAGCACGCTCTGGGCGGCTCTCCCCGTCACCACCACGCTCATCCGGCGGAGGTTTCGGCGTGAGCGCGTTGACGCAGGCGCCGTTGCGCGAAGGTGGTCGAGTGCTGGCGAAGGCGCCGTCGATCTTCGTCACTGGTGCGCGGCTGCCGGAGGTGCGGTGGGCGGCTTTGGCGCTGCTGCTGTTCCTGATCGCGTGGCCTCTGCAGCTGGCCGGCGCTCCGGCGCCGGTGTGGTGGACGCTCTATCTCGCTTGCTACGTCGCGGGCGGCTGGGAGCCGGCGTGGGCCGGGCTTTCCGCGCTGCGGGAGAAGGTGCTCGACGTTGATCTGTTGATGATCGTCGCGGCGATCGCGGCCGCGTCGATTGGGCAGGTGTTTGATGGGGCTCTGCTCATCGTGATCTTCGCGACCAGTGGCGCCTTGGAGGCGCTCGTGACGCAGCGGACGGCTGACTCGGTGTCGAGCCTGCTCACGCTCGCTCCGGAGCAGGCGACCCGGCTGCGCGGGACGGCAGACGGGGAGGATCTCGAGGTGGTCCCGACGGCGCAGCTCGCGGTCGGGGATCTGATCCTGGTGCGCCCGGGCGAGCGGATCGGCGGCGACGGGGTCGTGGTCGACGGAGTCAGCGAGGTCGACCAGGCCGCGATGACCGGTGAATCGGTGCCCGTGCGGCGCGGACCCGGCGACCCCGTGCTCTCGGGCACGGTCAACGGCACCGGTGCACTCTCCGTCCGCATCGAGCGGGCGGCGGCCGACTCGGTCATTGCGCGGGTGGTGACGCTGGTCGCGGAGGCGTCAGAGACGAAGTCGACACGGCAGATGTTCATCGAGAAGGTCGAGCAGCGGTACTCACTCGGCGTGGTCGCGGCGACGCTACTCGTCTTCGCGCTGCCGCTGGCGTTCGGGGAGGACTTCCGCAACGCGCTGCTGCGGGCGATCACGTTCATGATCGTCGCGTCCCCGTGCGCGGTGGTGCTGTCGACGATGCCGCCGTTGCTCGCGGCGATCGCGAACGCGGGCCGTCACGGGGTGCTCGTGAAGTCGGCGACGGTCATGGAGCGTCTGGGCCGCACCCGGCTCGTCGCGTTCGACAAGACGGGCACCCTCACCGAGGGTGCACCCGTCGTCCACCGCATCTCACCCGCCCCCGGCGTTTCGGAGGAGGAAGTGCTGCGCTTTGCCGCCGCGGTCGAGCAGCACAGCGAGCACCCGCTCGGACGCGCGCTCGTCCGCGCCGCCGGCCCGGGTATCGCTCCCGCCGCCGACTTCCGTGCCCTGCCCGGTCACGGCGTCGAGGGGCGCGTCGACGGCGTGCTGGTGCGCGTCGTGCAGTCGGCCGAGCATCCGGACATCCTCGGAACCGTCGTCGACGTCATCGCCGACGAAGCCCACGTGGGCACGGTCGTGCTCGAGGACGCCCTGCGCTTCGATGCGGCCGCCGCCGTCGCGCAGACGGCGGCGCTGACGAGCGAACCGGTGTATCTGCTGACCGGTGACAACGAGCGCACGGCCGCGGACATCGCCGGACGCACCGGCATCAGCGAAGTGCGCGCGCGACTGCTGCCCGCGGACAAAGCCGCGACCGTGCGCGAGCTCGAGGAACGCGGGATCCCGGTGCTCCTCGTCGGCGACGGCGTCAACGACGCACCCGCCCTCGCGTCGGCCAGCACCGGCATCGCGATGGGCCGCCACGGATCCGATCTCGCCCTGGACACCGCGGACGCCGTGATCATCCGGGACGATCTGACGGTGATCCCGAAGGTGATCGCCCTCTCGCGCCGCGCGCACCGCTACGTCGTCGCGAACCTGATCATCGCGGGTACCTTCATCACGGTCCTGGTGACCTGGGACCTGATCTCGACGCTGCCCCTGCCGCTGGCGGTCGCCGGCCACGAGGGATCCACGGTCATCGTCGCGCTGAACGGACTCCGGCTGCTGCGCCGCAGCGCCTGGAAGTGACGCCTCGCAGCTCGTGATGCTCCAGTGTCAGGGGCGGCGGGCGGTGAGCATGTCGCGCATCTGCTCGATCTCCAGGCGCTGCGAGGTGGCGATCACGTCGGCGAAGGTGAGGACCATCGGGTCCTCACCGCGCTGGATCACGGCGTCGGACATCGTCAGTGCGCCCTCGTGGTGGGTGATCATCAGCTCCAGGAACAGCACGTCGGCGTCGGCTCCGGTAGCGGCGGTGAGCTCGCTGATCTGAGCAGGCGTCGCCAGGCCCGGCATCGCCATCACTTCGTCGTCGCCGGAGCTGTGGCCCTGCATCTGCTCGTGATTGTCCGCGTCGCGCGGTGCGCTCATCCAGTGCATCGCGTCGTCGGTGGAGGCCTGCGGGAGGCCCCAGCTGTTGAGCCAGCCGAAGAGCTGTCCGGACTGCTGTTGCTGGGTGAGGAGCAGGTCGGTCGCGAGGTAGCGGACCTCGTCGTCGCTCGTGCGGTCGCGGATGAGGAGTGCCATCTCGGCGCCCTGGAGGTGGTGGGTCTGCATGTCGCGGGCGAAGCCGGCCTCAGCGCTGGACCCGTCGACCGGGCGGGGCGCCCACGGTCCGCCCGTGATCAGCAGTCCGATCAGGACGCCGACGAGGAGCGTGACTCCTGCGGTCGCGGCCGCCCGCATTCCCCTGCTCGGTCGCCCGGAGCTGGTCACGAGCGCCCCTGAGCCGGGGCGGGCTGAGGTGCAGCGGCCTGCTCGGCCGGCTCCCGGGCGGGCCAGGAGCGGAGGGCGAGGAGGGCGCCGAGCAGGGCGAGGGCGAGGAGCGTGGTCGCGGCGGCGGTGAGGTTGACGGCGCCGATCCAGCCGGCGAGGGGGTAGGTGATCAGGAAGCAGGCGTGGGAGAGGGAGAACTGCGCGGTGTAGATCGCGCTGCGGTTCTCCTCCGTCGCTGCGCGCATCAGCAGTCGCGACGAGGGGGTGCCGATGAGGGAGTTCCCGGCGCCGAGGACCGCCCACGTCGCGAGGAGCAGCCACCAGGCGCCCGCCCAGGTCGCGGAGGCGAGGGTCATCGCGATCGCGAGTGTGAGGCCGGTGATCGCGAGGACGCTGCCGGCGAGCATGACCCGCCGGTCGCCGTACCGGTCGATCAGCCGCGGGACGTTCAGGGCGACGAGGAGGGAGCCGCTGCCGTAGCAGGCGAGCGCGAGGGCGAGGCTGGAGTCATTCAGCGCGAACACGTCGCGGGCGTAGACGACGGTGTTCACCAGGACGAGGGCGGTCGCAGCGCCGACGGTGAGGTTCAGCCCCATCAGGAACCGCAGCGACGGGGTGCGCGCGAACACGCGCACCCCCGCGGTGGTGCGCTGCCAGAGGTTCCCGGGGGCGGCCACCTCGGGCCGGCCCGGGAGCCGCGTCGTCACGACGAGGACCGCGGAGCAGAGGAACCCGACGACGGTACCGAGGAAGAGGTTGCTGGAGCTGATCACCGTCAGCAGGACCGCCGCGAGGATCGGGCTGACCAGCGCCTCGAGGTCGTAGGCGAGACGGGAGAGGGACAGCGCCTTCGTGTACTCGCGCTCGTCCGGGAGCACCACCGGGATGAGCGACTGGAAGGCGGGAGTGAACGTCGCGGACGCGGCTTGGAGGACGAACACCAGGACGTAGATCTGCCACACGTCCGTCAGGAACGGCAGCGACAGCGCGACGGCGGCGCGGATCAGGTCGGCGCTGACGAGGACGACCTTCTTCGGCAGCCGATGCACGAGTGCCGCGATGACGGGGGCGACGCCGACGTAGGCGACCATCTTGATCGTCAGCGCCGTGCCGAGGACGGCGCCCGCCTGCGCGCCGGCGAGGTCGTAGGCGAGCAGGCCGAGCGCGACGGTGAGCAGGCCCGTGCCGATCAGCGCGATCACCTGGGCGGCGAACAGCGAGCGGTAGGCGCGAGAGCGCAGAACGGACAGCACGGGAGGACTCCTGACATCGGACGGCACCACCCTATCCCTGCACGATCGTGCAGGTTAGAAGGTTCGCAGGAGTCGGGCAGAATGGAGGCAGCTTCCGGCGCTCTACCGGTAGCGAGCGAGGGGGTGGCGGCGTGCGCAGCAGAGGCGCCCGGGCCGCTCGCGGCACGATCGCAGCCGTGGTCGCCACGTTCCTCGCGGTGTTCTTCCACGCGATCGCCGACGGCTGCACGCCGAACGCTCTCGGCGTGATCATCACCCTCGCGTTCGCGGTCCCCGTCTGCACGCTCCTCGCCGGGAAGACCCTGTCCCGCGGGCGCCTCGCGGTCGCGATCGCCGCAAGCCAGACGGTGTTCCACACGACGATGAGCTGGGGCGACGCGTCCCTCGCGACGAGCACGGGAAGCAGCGCTCACGTCGGGCATCACGGCTCCGCGCCGTCGAGCGTCCTCGTGCTCGGGGAGAGTGCCGGGCATGCCGATCACGACGCCGGCATGTGGCTGGCGCACGTGATCGCTGCCGCGCTCACCTTCGCCGTCCTCCGCTACGCGGAGGGACTGTTCTGGGAGCTGCTGCAGCGCACCGGCTTCCCGATCGCCGCCGCGCTCCTCACCCTCGGCGCCCTGCGCCCCGCCGTCGCTGAGCACGTGCCGGCGCCGGCCGGGCGTCCCGCGAGGCTCGCCCCGCGGCTCGTGGTGCTGGGATCGATGCGGCATCGCGGACCGCCACTCGCGTGCGCCTGAGCGCCCCCTGCCCTTCCTTCTTTTCTTCTTGCGAACGCCCGACGGCCGCGCCGTCGCTGAACGCGTTCGCCGTCCACGAAACGACGTGTCATGACCTCCACCACCCGCACCCTGTCCACCACCCTCCTCGGCCTGGGCGCCGGCGTCGCCCTCGCAGTCACTGCGCCCCTCGCCGCGTCCGCGCACGTGTCCATCACCCCGAACCAGGCCGACCCCGGCGCCTCGCAGAACTTCGTGATCCAGGCGCTCAATGAATCCGCGACCGCCTCGACCGTGAAGCTCGAGGTCGCCCTGCCCACCGACACCCCGATCTCCTCCGTCCGCTACCAGGCCACCCCCGGCTGGAGCACCGAGGTCATCACCGGGACGCTTCCCGAGCCGGTCGAGGTGTCCGGGAACACCCTCACCGAAGCGCCGATGAGCATCGTGTTCACCGCCGACGCCGGCGGCGGCATCCGCCCGGGAGCGTTCCAGAGCTGGACCGTGTCGCTCGGTCCGATCCCGGAGACGGGCAGCCTGCTGCTGCCCTCAATTCAGACCTACGACGACGGGGAAATCGCGAACTGGACCGCCTCCGCAGAAGAGCTCGACGCGGACGACACCCTCAAGCCCGCGCCCGTCCTGTTCATCGAGGACGAGGTCAAGGACGGCCACCACGGCGGCAGCGCCGACGAGGAGGCGGCCTCAGGTGACAGCCACGGCGCTACCACCGAGACCACCTCGGCGCAGACCGCTGACTCTTCCGACACGGCGTTGCCGCTGGGCCTGTCGATCGCGGCTCTCGTGCTTGCGGCGGTCGGCGCCGTCCTCGGCGCTCTCGCGCTGTTCGGCCGCAAGCGCGCCGCATGACGCGCCGGATCATGGTCGCCGGCGGCCTCACCGCCGCCGGTGCCGCCGCTCTGCTCGTCCTCGGTGCGGCGGGTCCCGCGGCCGCGCACGACTCGCTGCTGGAGACGGTTCCGGCGGCCGGCGAAAGCACGAGTGCGGTGAGCGAGATCTCGCTCACCTTCACCGACAACCTGCTCAACCTCGGCGGCGAGAGCAACGCCTTCGCGATCCAGGTCATCGGCCCCGACGGCCGCCACTACAGCGACGGCTGCACCACCCTCATCGGACCCACCATCACCGCACCCGCCGCCCTCGGCGGCGCGGGCGAGTACGAGGTCCTCTGGCAGGTCGTCTCCGCCGACGGGCACCCCATCTCCGAGACGTACACCTTCGACTACGCGCCCGCCGACGGAACCCCGAGCTCCGACGGAGCCTCCAGCGTTCCCGCCTGCGGGCAAGAGCCGACGGAGCAGGACAGCGCCGCGGCAGAAGAGGATGCTCCCGCGTCCACGGCGTCGGAAGCCGCGCCCTCCGGTGTGGTCCTCGGACTCTCGATCGGAGCCGGAGTGGCCGCGGTCGTGGCCGCGCTCACCGTCTTCCTCGTCCGCCGGATGCGCCGAAGCTAACCCAGGGTCCTGCCCGCTCGTCAACGGCGAGCAGGCAGGACCTCCTTCTTCTGCCCGTGGCAGGATCGGCACATGGAAGACGACCACGCCACGGCCGAGCACGACAGCCAGTACGTCGAACTCGCCGTCGAGGTCTTCGCGATGCTCGCCGACGCCACCCGCGTGCGCATCATCCTCGCGCTGCGCGAGAACGAACGCTCCGTCACCGAACTCGCCGGCCTCGTCGACAAGACACCCACCGCCGTCTCCCAACACCTCGCGAAACTCCGCCTGGCCCGCATGGTCACCACCCGCCACGACGGCACCCGCGTCTACTACCGCCTCATCGACGAACACGCCCGCCAACTCGTCACCGACGCGATCTACCAAGCCGAACACTCCGTCGACTCCTCACCCCGCCACCACCGCGCCCCGCATATGGCAGAAATGGAGACGAGCGCGAAGCTCGCTCGGACCGAGCAGGAAACCACCACACTCAGCCGCACCTGACGACACAGAGCGATCACAGGACGCCGCCGTCCAGCGCTGCGGTTCACACGCCGAACTGAGCGAGGAAAGTGCCGACTGCCTCATGAACGGTCGATCATGGACACACCGGAATAAGGAGCACCAGTAGCCCTTCGCCAGAGCAGAACCGCGGCCATGATGCCGATGAGAAGTAGCGATTCACGAAGGATGATGGCGAACGGCCACACCCACGCCAAGCCGGTACCAAGGAGCACGTCGCCGACCGTCGGACCTGTGGCGAGAATCACGAGCGATGCCACACAGACAAAGCGGCGGGAGCTGCGTGAACGGTTCACCGAGAGGATGACCAGCGCGGGAACGAGGTAGACCCAATGGTGTAGCCAGCTGACGGGTGATACCAGGCAGGCGGTGATTCCCACAATGACGGCGGCGTCAAGAGCGTGTCCGCGGGTGTAGGTCGCGTGCGCTGCGAGGATGCCGAGCGCACCTGCTCCCAGCGCCAGTAGAGCGGCGAGAAGGGGATGTACGTTGAAGTAGGCGAGGGCGCCTTGGATGGAATTATTGCCCGACGTGGCGAAGAGGCCACCCAGGTCGACCTTGTCGCTGAGGTGCCAGACCGTCTCCGCGAAGAATGTGCGGCTCGCGGCGGGGTAGATGGTGGCCGCGGCGAGTGTGCAGGTGCCCGCGGCGGCGATGCTCCACCACGTGCGCCGCCATTGGCGCGTGACGGCGAAGTAGACGATGAAGAGCGCCGGTGTGAGCTTGATCGCGGCCGCGACTCCGACGAGCACGCCCGGAGGAATTAGGCGGCCCAGCCGGCTGTGCGGGCTGCGGGCGATGTCTGCAAGGCACAGGGTCATGAGCAGGATGTTGATCTGGCCGAAAATGATGTGGCTGGCGACGACGATCGAGAACCCGCTGAGGGCGAAGGCGATCAGCGCGTGGCGAACACGCGATGGCCCCGGCGGGGTGCAACGCCAGATCACCCACGCGAGCAGCGCCATCGTCAGCAGCGACCAGACCACGAACGCGGTGATCGGCGCGAACACATTCGTAGGAAGCAGCGTCAGCGCCGCGAACGGAGTGTAGGTGAAGGGAAGCCCCTCGGCCGGCATCATGGGCCCGGCCAGGTTGCCGTTGTAGATGTCGTTTCCTGCGAGAGCTCCGGCCGAGCCGTAGCGGTAGACCAGGAAATCGACCGGATTGACGGCGCTGATGATCGCGGTGAGAACCCACACGACGAATAGCGAGACCGCGCTGCCGCCGAGGGCGAAGCGCCAGTGAGCGGGCGGGCGCGTCACGGTGCGCTGGGGCTTCACCTGTGGCGAGTCGCCGGGCTTGGTCGCGAGCGGCAACAGCTCATCGATGTCACAGCCCAGGACGTCAGAGATGGTCAGGAGGCTGTCGAAGCGGATGCCGGCCGCGTGACCGGACGCGAACCTGTTCAGCTCCTCGACGGGGATGCCGGCCTGGTCGCTGAGTTCGTCGACCGTAATCCCACGATCGGTCAGCAGGCCGGAAAAGCCCGTGCTCAGGACGACACGTCCCCGAGTGATGGTGGGTGTCATTCGGCACCGCCCTTTCGCCTTTTGCGCGCGGGAAGAGGGCCTGCGACGATCACGAAGAGTTCCCCCGCCGTGCAGTCGAGGACATCGCAGATGGCGGTCAGGGTTGTGAAGCGGATCGCCTTGGCGTGGTCGTTCTTGAGGATCGAAAGGTTCGCGATCGTGACCCCGACCCGTTCGCTGAGCTCAGTCAGGCTCATTCCGCGCTCGTCGAGCAGTTCCGTCAGCCGGCAATGCACATGGCGGTCGGGAGCGCCAGTGGACGGCACTAGACGATCCCGTCGGCGTCACGACGGAGCTTTCGAGCCACTGTGAGTGCGACGGCAACCAAGCCGAAGGCCCCACCCACCAGTAACGGAAGCGCAGCCAGTTCGTGTGCGACGTAGAGGGCAGTGTCGCCGCGCCCGATCAGATCCGACGGCGAAGGCGCGGGCAACGACCGAACAATGCGTTCGATCGCCTGTCCGCGCAGCACCGGCCCGACGATCCCAGACGCCAGAGTGACAATCGCCGCCATGAACCAGGCGACGATCACTGACACGTCGAACGGGCGTGCTCGAAGCAGGCTGACGCAGAGGAGAACGATGGCCGTAGCACTGACCACGATCGACCCCAGCGATAACAGCGCTGAACCTGTGAGGAGCGAACTCCCGTCCGCGGTACTCGTGACGAACATCGTCACTCCTGCGTAGCGCGCCCACTCCACGTCGGGTCCAATGCTGCCCGGCTCGATGTTGGTGAGCGTTGGGACTGTGACCTCGGCGCGGCCGCCGATCGCGTCGGCCAAGTGTCCGACGGCGAAGACAGTGGCGGTCGCCGCGCAGATCATCGTCACAGCTATGGCTGCGACCAGAGCAACACGGCCCGCGATGACATAGCTCTGCTGGACTTTCACGAGCTGACCCCATCCGTCATTTATTGAATATCAACAAATGACAGGATAAGGGTCCGGCTGTGCGCGCCGTCAAGGCGGCGCGCCCGGAGAGTCTCGCGCGCGTTGGATACGCGCTGCAGTTAGCTCCCGCGGAGACGCCTCGGGACTCGCAACTCGTCTGCAGGACTGGTGCGCCAGCAGCATGATCCCGCCGCGTCGTGAAGACGCGAGACGGTGCGAAAAACACGACAGTTATCGTCGCGATTCACAAGCAACAAGCAGCTGCTCGTGGTGCTCTGGGAGCTGTTCCCCGGCCACCCGCACCTGCTTCCCGCGTCGGCCGAGTCGCTCGCCGGCATCGCGCAGGTGCGCAAGCCGCGCCTCGGGCGGGAGGGGGCGAACGTCACGATCCTCGACGCAGACGGCTCCGTCATCGCGGAGGCGGGCGGGGGCTATGGCGAGGAGGGCTTCGTCTACCAGGCGCGCGCCGAGCTCGCCCGCGACCCGGAGCAGCTGTGCGAGTCGAGTGACGACTACCACGGCTACTACGGCGGCGGCTACTGGCTCGGCCCGATCATCTACCCCTCCTCACGGTGGAGCTCGGCGCGCCCGTCGAGCTGGGCTCCCGTATCGACCGGAGGCTTCGCGGCCCACGGAGCGACGCAGCCGGACGTCGTGCAGAGGGCGCCCGCAGGCGCGAAGGTCGGCTCGAAGGCGACCCTCTCCGGAGGCTTCGGCGGCACCGGGAAGTCGGGTTTCGGTTCGCACGTGGGCGGCTGAGCGAAGCCCCTCCACAGGCGGCCTCAGCCGATCGCCTCCCGGAGCACATGCATGAGCGCGTCGAGCTGCACTGTGTCGGCCGAGGTCGTCTCGGCGTCGGCCCCGTCGAGAGCGCGCGCGGCGAGACCGGCCTTGGCGTCGATCAGCTCGGCGATCTTCGCGTCGATCGTGTGCGCCGCGATGATGCGCCAGGCGGTGACCGGCTCTTCCTGCCCGATGCGGTGCACGCGGTCGATCGCCTGCGTCTGCTCGGCCGAGGTCCACGACAGCTCGGCCAGCACGACGTTCGACGACGCCTGAAGGTTCACGCCAACTCCCGCCGCCGTGAGCGAGCAGACGGCGACCGAGACGTCCGGGTCCTCGTTGAACGCGTCGATCTGGGTCTGACGGAACGCGGCGGTCTGGTCGCCACGGATCGAGACGGAGGCGAGCTCGCGCTTCTCGAAAGTGTCCTCGGCCTGGTCCATCACGTCGATGTGCTTGGCGAAGAACACCACCTTGCCCACCGAGCGGGCGAGCTGCGAAGCGTAGTCGGCCGCGAGAGCCGCCTTCGCCTGACCGATGCGTCGGACCATCGTGAAGACGTTCTCGCCCGTCTTCGCCGACTTCGACTCCTCGAGCTCGCTCTGCGCGACGATGCGGATGAACCGCTCCTTCTCGTCGTCGTCGAGCTCGTGGGCGATCGAGGCGGTGACCGCCCTGAACCGCTGGAGCATCCGCGCGCCCAGCTCGCGCTCCGCCTTCTGGATCGAGCGGCCGAGGTCGTCGTCGAGCTCGACGGGCAGGTCCACGATCCGCTTCGAGGGCAGATCGGCCGCGACGTCGATCTTCTTACGACGCACGATGCCGAGGTCGATGACCGCCTCGCGCGCCTCGGGGTAGAAGCCGGTGTCGGCGGGAGTGAGCCCCGTCTCCTCGAGTCGGGCCATCAGCTCCGCGCCCGGCTTGGCTTCGTCGATCCAGCCCAGGAAGCGCCAGATGGCGCGGAAGTCATCGACGTCGTTGATGAGCGGCGTGCCCGTCAACGCGATCATGAGCGGATCGTGGCCGGGAGTCGTCTCGCGGATCTTCGCGGCGAGCGCGAGGACGCTCTGCGAGCGCTGCGAGCGCAGGTTCTTGATGAAGTGCGCCTCGTCGACGACCATGCCGCGGAAGCCGAGGCTTCCGAGCCAGCCGATGTGCCGATCGAGGATGTCGTAGTTCACGATCACGACGTCGGCGAAGGCATCGAGTGTCCCGCCGTCGCCATGGATAACCGTCGCGCGACGCTGCGGGGTCCAGTGCTCGACTTCGCGCGCCCAGTTCATCTTCACGACGTTGGGCACGACCGCGAGCAGCGGATAGGCACCGACAACAGAGGCGGCGAGGAGGCTCTGCGCGGTCTTTCCCAGTCCTGGCTCGTCAGCGAGCAGGAAGCTGCGATGCCCCTCCCGCGCGCTCTCGATGAAACGCGCCTGGTGTGGCATCAGCTCGCGTCCGCGCGGCGAGACGCGGTCGATCGTCGGAGGCTCTGGCAGCTCCATGCTCGCGGCGCGACCACCGGCGCCGTACTCGAACGCCTTGAACAGCGGGCCGAGCAGCTCCCAGTCGTCCAGGCGCCCCCGGGGAGCGGGAGCCGCGGCCTGCGCGATCGAGAAGTCCGGCGGGAGGAAGGGGTTCGCGAGCTGTCGAGCGCGCACCGAGGGGGGGACGACGCGGTTCTCAGGCACCTCCGGCTGCGGCTCGGGCTCGGTCACGATGAGCAGTTCGTCGGGGGTGAGCTCGGCGCCGGCCTCGAGCAGCCAGTCACGACGCAGCTTCTGCGCTGCGGCGGTGATCCCGGCCTCGGACTCGAGCAGCGCGATGAGGCTGGTGTCGCGGGCGGCGGTCTTGGCGAGGATCGTCGCGATGCCGTCGAGCCGCTTCATCTCTTCTGCGCGCTGGGCCTCGGTGAGCGAGGAGTCGACCTTGACCCGCTTGCGCTCCTCGCGCATGAGCAGCGCGATCACCAGGAACTTCGTGCGGTTCGTGGGACCGACCTTGCCGGTCTGGGCCTTCGCCTCCACCTCGCGGACCCGGCGCGCGAGGATCGGAATGATCCCGGCGTTGTCGATCCCGCGTGCGCGCGATCGGGGCCGACTCCCGGCGGCGGTCGCGGGTCGACGCGACTGACCGGACTGACGCTGGCCGCTGCGAGCCATGCTCCTCCTCGACGTGTGACGGGGGCGGAGGAGGGGTTCCCGCGCTCTGCCGTCGCCTTGCATCCGCCGCGTCGCCTCCGCGGAGGTGTCGGGCGTCGGTGCTCCCGGCGGCCGTCGGGAGCTCCGAGCAACGGGTCTGAGACCCGGTCGCAGCGTCCCCGGCGTGCGGGTGCGCAGCAAGTCTACTCCCCGAGCGCCCGGAGGCGGCGCCGCGTCGTTCCCGCGTCCTGACTCCCCTGCGCGTCACTCCCGCGTGGGCACCCGGATGACGAGCCCCGCCGCGACGAACACGCCGACGGCCGCGAGGCTGAGCGAGGACCACACCGCATCGGGGAAGGCGAACGGCAGCACCGGGTTCCACAGCACGAGGATAGGCACGAGCCCGATCAGCCACAGGAACGCCCGCGCCTGGATCGCGAACCAGCCGATGACGGCCGCGAGGATCGCGACGGGATAGCGGATGACGTCGTAGGCATCGCCTCCGATCAACGCGAAGCCCGCGAGCACCACGATCGCTCCCAGCAGTCCCGGCGCGAGCGCCATCCGCGCCGTGGCCCGGGAGGGATAGCGGTCGGTCGTGCGGGCGGGTCGGCGGGCGCTCATCCTGCGATCGTACGGGGCAAGATACCCCGCCCGGGTATTCGTTGCGGCGCGTAGGCTGGCGGCGTGATCGAGGACATCAAGAAGCGCTCTCTGCACCGGGCCCGCATCCTGAGCGGCCAATTGCGCGGACTCGAGAAGATGATCGAGAACGAGGACTACTGCATCGACATCGTCACGCAGTCGCTCGCGATCCAGAAGTCGCTCGGGTCGCTCAACAAGCTGATCGTGGAGAACCACCTGCGCACGCACATCACGGCGATGTTCGAGGAGGGCGGCGAGGCCCGCGAGGCCGCGATCGCCGAGCTCGTGAAGGTCTTCGAGCTCTCCAACAACCGCTCGTGAGCAGCGCCGCCGCCCTGATCGCCGCGGCGCGGGAGCGGCCGGTGCTGCTCGACGGCGGCCTCGGGACCGAGGTGGAGGCACAGGGTGCCCGTGTCGACTCGGCGCTCTGGAGCGCACGCGTCCTCGTCGACGAGCCCGAGCGGGTCCGAGCCGCCCATCGGGCGTTCGCCGCCGCGGGAGCGCGTGTCGCGGTGACCGCGAGCTATCAGGTGTCCGCGAGCGGGTTCGCCACGGCGGGTCTCGCGGCCGGTCTCGCCGAGCGCGCCCTCCTGGACAGCGTCGCCGTGGCACGGGAGGCGCACGGCGGCTGGGTGGCCGCCTCCGTCGGACCGTACGGCGCGAGCCTCGCCGACGGCTCCGAGTATCGCGGCGACGACGGTCTCACCGAGGTCGAGCTGGAGGAGTGGCATCGGCCGCGGCTGCGCACCCTCGCCTCCGCCGCCCCCGACCTCCTCGCGATCGAGACCATCCCCTCGACCCGCGAGGTGCGCGCGATCGTCGCGGCTCTGCGCGGATGCCCGGTGCCCGCGTGGATCAGCGTCAGCGCCCGCCGCGGACGCACCGCGGCCGGCGAGCCGCTCGCGGAGGCGTTCGCCCTCGCCGCCGCGGCCGACGAGGTCATCGGGATCGGGGTGAACTGCTGTCCGCCCGGCGAGGTCCTCGAGGCGATCCGTGTCGCGCGGGCGAGCAGCGACAAGCTCGTCGTCGTGTACCCGAACGGCGGTGAGGAGTGGGACGCCGACGCCCGACGCTGGAGCGGCGAGCCCGCGTTCGATCCCGCGCTCGTCGCCTCCTGGCGCGAGGCGGGCGCCGGGCTGATCGGAGGCTGCTGCCGCGTCGGGCCCGCGGCGATCGCCGCCCTCGGGCACGCGCTCGAGACTCCGGCATCGGAGGACTCGTGACCGTCTTCGCCTCCGAAACGAGCGCGGCAGGCTAGGCCGTGCGCGGCCGTGCGAACTCGTCGAAGGGCAGGGTGATCGGTCGAGTGCGCGGAGGCATCCGCAACACCGCCTCCAGCGCCGGACCGAGCGCCTCGCGCCACACCCGATAGCCGTCCTCGTTGAGGTGCAGTCCGTCCGGCGAGTACTGCTCGAGCAGCCCGCCGTCCTCGCCCGCCAGCACCGGCCAGAGATCGAGGTAACCCGCGTGCGCCGTCGGCGCGAACTGCCAGAGGTGTCGATTGATCTCGCGGATCTGCGGCGCGAAGTCATGCCCGCGGGGCAACACCGACGTCATCAGGAGACGCACGTCGGGCAGGTCGCGACGGAACGTCGCGACGATGGTCTCGATGTTGCGCACGACGTGCTCGGAGGTGCGATGCCAGGCCAGATCGTTGGTGCCGACCAGCACGACGACCGTGTCGGGTGCGAGGGCGACCAGCTCGGGGAGGCGCTCGAGGACATCGTCGGTCGTCGCCCCTCCGACGCCCGCGTTGACGACGGTCGACGCCGCCAGCCACTCCTCCCATGGCCCCGCCTGAATGATGCTGTCCCCCACGAACAGCACCTTCCCCAGCTCGAGATCGCGCCCCGTGTCCGCATCCGATCGTTCACTCATCGTGTTCCTCTCGTCGGCGTCCCGAGCGGCGTCGCCGCCGCTGGACCGTACCCATTGTCACTTCTCCGCCCGGCGCCCGCCAGGGGAGCGCTCGTCGCCGGAGTCGGGCAGGTCGGCGGCGGTCGCCGTGATGCGGTTGGCCATGCCGGTGAAGATGACGCCGTGGAAGGGGAGGATAGCGAACCAGTAGAGGCGTCCCGCGAGACCCTGCGGAAAGAAGACGGCGCGCTGCGTGTAGATCGAGCCGCCGTCGCCCGAGGGCTCCGCGCGCATCTCCAGCCACGCGCCTCCCGGCACCTTCATCTCGGCGCGCAGGCGCAGAAGCGTCGGCCGTTCGATCGCCTCCACGCGCCAGAAATCGAGGGCGTCGCCCGCGTGCAGCCGTGCGGAGTCGCGCCGCCCGCGCTGGAGGCCCACTCCCCCGACGAGGCGGTCCATCCAACCGCGGATCACCCACGCCAGGGGGAAGGAGTACCAGCCGTTCGTGCCACCGATGCCCTCGATGACCCGCCAGAGCTTCGCCGGGTCGGCGCCCGTGCGTCGCACCTTGAGGTCGACGTAGACGGTGTGGCCGGCCCATTCGGGATCGCTCGGCAGCGGATCGCTCGGCGCTCCGACCACCTCGGCGTTCTGCCAGCTCGTCTCGATCTCACCGGCGCGCATCTTGCCGAGCGCCAGCCGCACGGCCCGACGGTACGGAGTGAGCCCGCCCTCCGGGTCGGGAATCAGCGCGCGGATGTCCTGCTCATGCACGACGCAGTCGTACTGGAGGGAGGCGATGATCGGCACCGCGAGCGAGCGGGGGATCGGCGTGACCAGGTTCACCCACTGCGAGGCGAGCCACGGCGTGAACACCGGGAGCGAGGCGATCGGCCGCTGCGGCAGCCCCGCTTCCACCGCGTAGCCGTTCATCATCTGGCCGTAGCGCAACACGTCGGGGCCGCCGATGTCGAACGTGCGGTTGAGGGTGCGGTCGTCGAGGGAGGCGGCGCCGATCAAGTAGTGCAGCACGTCGCGGACCGCGATCGGCTGGATGAGGTTGCGCACCCACTGCGGCGCGGGCATGTAGGGCAGCACGTCGGTGAGGTGCCGCACCATCTCGAACGAGGTCGAGCCCGAGCCGATGATGACGCCCGCCTGCAGGGCGACGGTCGGCACGCCGGAGGCCATCAGGATCCGGCCGACCTCGGCGCGGGAGCGGAGATGCTTCGAGAGCCGCTCGCCCTCGGGGTGGAGGCCGCCGAGATAGACGATGCGGCCGATGCCCGCGGCGAGTGCCGCCTCCGCCACGTTCGACGCCGCTCGACTCTCGACCTCCTCGAAGTGGGCGTGATCGCTCCCGGAGCCCATCGAATGCACGAGGTAGTAGAGAACGTCGACGTCCTCGAACGCCGCGGCGAGCGATTCCGGATCACCCAGATCGCCCTGCGCCACCTCGACCTGCTCGGCCCACGGCACCTCGGCGAGCTTGCGGGGATCGCGCACGAGGACCCGCACGCGGAATCCCGCCTCGAGCAGGCGCGGCGTCAGGCGCCCGCCGATGTAGCCGGTGGCGCCGGTGACGAGCGCCAGGGGGAGCGCTGGATCGGTGGGGGTCTCGCTCATGCCCGCCACGCTACGCCGAGGCCTCCGCGAGGTCTCCGACTGGTGCGCGCGTCCGGCCGCTGCTAGGAGGCGCGTCAGTCGATCCCGAGAACCTCGCGCACGCGCAGCACGTCGTCGTTCATCTGGCGGATGAGCGGCTCGATGCCCTCGTAGGCGACCTGCCCGCGGATGCGTCCCACGAAGGCCACGTCGACGACACGGTCGTACAGGTCGAGTGTCTGGTCGAGCACGAACGCCTCCACCTGCTTCGGCGGCACGCCGACGAAGGTGGGGTTGCTGCCGACCGAGATCGCGGCGGGGTAGGTGACGCCCTCGGACGTCAGCCGGCCCGCATAGACCCCGTCGGCCGGGATGAGACCCTGCGACTCGGGCGAGAGGTTCGCCGTGGGGAATCCGAGCTCGCGCCCGCGCTTGGCCCCGTGCACCACGACTCCGCGAACCACCGGCTCGTGCCCGAGGAGCCGTGTCGCGTGCTCGACGTCGCCCTCGGCGAGCAGCTCCCTGATCCACGTGGAGGAGACGCGACGACCGTGCTCCGGCCGCACGTCGTCGATCAGCTCGACCTCGAAGCCGTGACGGCCGCCGAGCGAGCGGAGCAGCGTCAGATCTCCTGCGCCCCGCGCACCGAAGCGGAAGTCGGAACCGACGAGCACGACCCTCGCCTCCAGCGCGTCGACGAGGATCTCTCGCACGAACTCCTCGGGCGAGAGCGCACGGAACTGTTCGTCGAAGGTGAGCAGCAGCGTGGCGTCGACTCCGGTGCCGGCGAGAAGCTCGAGCTTCTGCTCATTGCCGACGAGGGCCGGCGGGCACGCGGCGGGCGCGATGACGCTGAGCGGATTACGGTCGAAGGTCACCACGACGGCGGCGAGGCCGCGCTCGCGTGCGCGCTCGTGCAGGCGCCCGATGACCGCGCGGTGCCCGGCGTGCACGCCGTCGAACTTGCCGATCGTGACGGCGGACGGGCCGACTCCGGCGAGGTCGCGCGCCTGCGTCTCGATCCGCATCAGGCGTCCGACCCCCGCGCTCGGCGCTGCTGCACGCGCAACCACCAGAGGCCGAGCACGGGCAGCACGAGCGGGATGAGGAGGTAGCCGGCGCCGAACGCGGACCACACCGTCGCCTGCCGACCGAAGGGATCGATGCTCGACAGGCCGAGCACCTGCGGCGCGAGCAGGCTGATCGCTCCGACCACGAGCACGCCGACGAGCTCGAAGGTGATGGTCACCCAGGCGACGCGCTGCCACGCGCGGCCGGGCGCCACAAGCGCGACGGTGGCGACGACGTAGACGACGGCCGAGAGGGCCGAGAGCGAGAACGCGAGGGGTGCCTCGTCGAAGCGGGTGACGAGCTGAAACACCGAGCGCCCCGTGGCCGCGAGCGCGAGGATCGCGTAGACCGCGACGAGCACGCTCCCGATGCCGCGCGAGCGGGAGGAGCGGGGTGCGGACCGCGCACCGCCGGGTGCCGAGAGGACTGAGGGATCGCGGGTGGCCCGTCCGGACGCATCACTGGCTGGTTTCGACATCGCACGTCCATGGTAGGCGGTCGGTCGACGCCTCCCCGTGCCCGCGCATCGAGCAACGCCGGGGAACTACGCGTTCTGCACGAACCAGATCTGGTGCATCCGGTACACCATCACCGCGATCGAGAGGCACGCGACGCCGAGGACGACTGTGCTCCATCGGCTGCGCTCGATCAGCGCCCAGAAGCCGGCGGCGAGCGGCAGGAGCAGCGCCGAGATCAGGTAGATGTAGTACTCCGCCAGGCTGCCGGAGGGGCGATTGCCCACGAGCGGAGAGACGATCGCGACGGCCAGCTGCACGATCAGCAGCAGCTCGACAATGGCCGTCGCGCCGACCGAGACATCGGAGGGGCGACGTGCGAGTAGGCCGAGCACGAGGCACAGCAGGCCCGCCGCGACCGCGACCGCCACCTGGAGGATCGTGAACCACTCGATCACGGCTCGGCCACCTCGCTCCCCTGCTCGGCGCGGATCGCCTCCGTCGGGAAGTTCACGACGCTCTTGAGCTGCGAGCCGCGGCGCTCGGCCAGCCCGATCAGCCGCTCCCCCGGCGCGACGGCCGCGAGGAGCCCCTTCGCCTGCGCGAGGGCCTCCGGAACGGCGATGCGCTTGCCGTGGGCGAGGTCCGCCGCCTCGCGCGCATCCAGGCGCAGCAGCGGGAACAGCTCGGCCGCGACGACGGTCGGCGGCAGCAGCGCGGAGGCGACGTCCAGCTCCTCGAGCGTGCCCGCGTGCGAGACCGCGAACGGCCCGACGGCCGTGCGGCGCAGGGCGGTCAGGTGACCGCCCACCCCGAGGGCGTCGCCAAGGTCGCGGGCGAGGGCACGGATGTACGTGCCGGAGGAGCACGTCACCCGGACGTCGAGGTCGAGGAACGGCTCCTCGACCCGGCGGGACAGCACGTCGAAGGCTGAGACCGTGACGGAACGGGGCTTCAGGACGACCTCCTCGCCGTCGCGTGCGCGGGCATAGGCTCGGCGCCCGTCGACCTTGATCGCGCTGACCGTGCTCGGGACCTGCTGGATCGCGCCCGTGAGATCCGCGATCGCGGCGGAGACCGCCTCCGGCACGAGTGCAGCGGCCAGACCGGGGGCCGCCGTGGCGAGCACCTCGCCCTCGCGGTCGTCGGTCGTCGTGGACGCACCGAGGCGGATGGTCGCCTCGTACTGCTTATCGAGCCCGACGAGGTAGGTGAGCAGCCGGGTCGAGGGGCCGAGGCCGAGGATCATCAGGCCCGTCGCCATCGGGTCGAGCGTGCCGGCGTGGCCGACCTTGCGGGTGCCCGCGCGTCGACGGGTGCGCGCAACGAGGTCGTGGCTGGTGATGCCTCCCGGTTTGTCGAGCAGGAGGACGCCGTTCGGGGCCGCTGACCGGCCGCCGGACGCGGGGGCCGCGACGGCATCGTCGGTCGCCGCAGGACGGGGGGTCTCGAGCACGGGTGCGAGGATACACGCGCCGTTCGGGAGAGGGCCTGGCACGCAGGGGGGATTCCGCGCTCGCCCTAGGCTGTGCTGGTGAGAATCGCAGTGCTCGGAGCAGGGGCCGTCGGCGGCACGATCGCGGCGCTGCTGGATCGGGCGGGCCACGACGTCGAAGTGACCGCGCGAGGTGGGCACCTCGCCGCGATCCGCCGCTCGGGACTCCGACTCGACGGAGCGTGGGGGGAGCACACGGCGTGGGTCCGCAGCGGCGAGACCCTCGACCTCGTTCCCGATCTCGCGGTGCTGGCGACGAAAGCGCAGGATGCGGAGGATGCCCTGCGCGCCAACCGCCGCACGGTCGACGGGACGCTCCTCGTCGTCGTGCAGAACGGTCTCGACGGCGTGCAGGCGGCAGCGCGGCAGGTCCGCGATGCCCGACTCGTCGGCGCGCTCGCACTGTTCGCGGCGAGTCATCTTGAGCCCGGTCGCGTCACGGTCACGGCGCCGGGCATCACGACTCTCGGAGCGATCGAGCGGCCCGCCGACGACGACGTCCGTCGCGCGGCGGCCGTCCTGGGCGAGGCGGTGCCGACGACGACGACCGACGACTTCGTCGGCGTGCAGTGGACGAAGCTGCTCGTCAACGAGGTCAATGCGCTGCCCGCGATCACGGGCCTCTCCGTGCAGGAGACGGTGGCCGAGCCGGAGCTGCGCCGGGTGCTCGCGCGGGCGCTGCGCGAAGCGGCACGGACGGGTCTCGCCGCCGGGGTGCGATTCGGTTCGCTCCAGGGGCTCAGCCACGCGAGCGTCCGGGCGCTGTCCGTCGCCCCGCTCGCCGCGGTCGAACTGCTCCCCCGTCGCATGGCAGCGGGCATGGGCGCCGTGCCCAATCCCGGATCCACGCTGCAGAGCGTGCGTCGCGGGGTCCCGAGCGAGATCGACCACCTCGCGGGAGCCGTCGTGCGCACCGCACACCGCGCGGGGCGGGAGGCGCCGGTCAATCAGCTCCTCGTCGATCTGGTGCACGAGGTCGAGCGTTCGCACGCGTTCCTCTCCCCTGCGGAGGTCGTCCGCCGCGCGCGCGCCCTCTGACCCCGCGGCCAGGCCACTCCCCCGACAGGCGTCGCTGGGACGCCCGAGCGGGGCGCCTCAGCACGAGTCGGCGAAGAGGCGCCGCGGCTGCTCCGGGTCGCGCACGTCGATCAGGATCGCCGCGAGGCGCCGTGGGTCGGTGCTCGCCCGGTAGAGCGCGTCGAGAGGAGGCTCTTGCGAGTCGAGTCGGATGCTCGTGTGCCACGCGCCGCGCAGCTCCGGCCGCAGGACGAACTCGCCATCGACCAGGAGGATCGCATCGCGGCCCGCGGTGCGCCAACGCGCCTGCCGCGGCTCGTCGCGGGCCGCATCGAACCCTGCGAGCACGAATCCCGTGCTGCCTCCGAGCGTGAACGGGTCGAGCAGCACCCGCCGCAACAGCTCCTCGTCGTAGCGGAGGCGGTAGGCGCGGGCCTCCGCCGCGACCTCGGGATCGTCACGCTCGGCGCGCGGGCGCTGGAAGTCGAGGAGATGCGCGACCATCGCCGGGTGACCGGCGCGCTGGAGGGCCGCGGCGAGGTCGAGCGCGAAGGCACCGGTCACCTCCGGGTCGTCCCCGTCGATACCGACACGGACACGACCACGGCCGTCGTTGTGCAGGATCTCGGCGGCCACGGCGTCGAGCACGTCGGTCTTCTTCGGCGCCCACCTGGTCATTTCTCCACGATACGCGCCACCCCTTAGGGTGAGCCGATGCCTTCCGCCCTCGCCCCCGCGATCGTCGACTGGTTCCGCACCAGCGCACGCGACCTGCCCTGGCGACGAGAGGGATTCTCGGCCTGGGGGACCCTGGTCAGCGAGTTCATGCTGCAACAGACGCCCGTGGTGCGGGTGGTTCCGCGCCTCGCCGAGTGGCTCGAGCGCTGGCCTACGCCCTCTGCCCTGGCAGCGGTGCCTCCCGGGGAGGCGGTGCGCGCCTGGCAATCGCTCGGCTACCCGCGTCGCGCCCTGCGCCTGCACGCGTGCGCCGTCGCCATCGCCGACGAGCACGGCGACGTCGTGCCCGACGATGTCCAGACGCTGCTCGCGTTGCCGGGGATCGGTGACTACACCGCCCGCGCCATCGCGGTCTTCGCCTATGGACACCGTCATCCGGTGGTGGATACCAATGTCCGCCGCGTGATCGCGCGCGCGGTCGACGGAGCCGCCGAGCCGGGTCCCCCGCGTGCGAAGGCCGACCTCGCCGCCATGGAGGCTCTGCTCCCGAGCGAGCGGCCAGAGGCCGCGGCGTTCAACGCCGGAATGATGGAGCTTGGAGCGATCGTCTGCACGGCGCGTGCTCCACGCTGCGAGAGCTGTCCGATTCGCGACGTCTGCCGATGGCGGGCGGAGGGGTATCCCGCCTATGTCGGCCCGGCGAAGGCTAAGCAGAAGCAGTTCGAGGGCTCGGACCGGCAGGTGCGCGGCCTGATCCTTGCCGAGCTGCGAGCGTCCCACGGCCCGGTGAGCGCGGCCGAGGTCGCATCGCTCTGGCCCGACGCCGAGCAGCGCTCTCGCGCCCTCGCCGGTCTGCTCGCCGACGGCCTCGCGGTCGGCAACGCCGACGACGGATACCTGTTGCCCCACTCCTGAGCGGCGCGTCGCTCGCCCCGAGCCCGGGCGTCGGCGGCGGCTCGACCCCGAGATCACCGTCGCGGTGCCCGCCGCTCTCATGCCAGGAGCCCGTGTCGTCGTCGTCCCGAATCGGTCGACGTCGCCACGGGCTCCGCAGTGTTCGCGTTCGGCGGCTAGTCCTCGTCGCCGTCCTCGCGGGGCTTCACATACGGGTCGGCGTCGCCGGCATAGGCGGCGGTCGCCGCGAGCGACTGCACCTGCGAGTCCTGCGAGCGCGCAGCAGCGAGGAGGTCTTCGATGTGCTTCGCGTTCTCGGGGATGGCGTCGAGGATGAACTCGAGTGACGGTGTCAATCGGGCGGTGATGTTCTTCCCGACCTCCGTGCGCAGCATGCCGGTCGCGGCCTTGAGCGCGGCGGCCGAGTCGGCGCGTTCCTCGTCGGTCCCGTACACCGTGTAGAACACGGAGGCGTGCTGCAGGTCACCCGTCACCTGGACGTCGGTGATGGTGACGAAGCCGAGCCGAGGGTCGCGCAGACCGCGCTCGATCCTCTTGGCGACGATCACTTTGATCCTGTCGGCGAGCTTCCTCGCCCGAGCCGGATCTGCCATGGCTGGTCCTCACATCTCTCTCGACGAACCGTTCGGCTCGCCATCTAACCACTCCCTCGGGCGCATCTCGTCCGAGGAAGGGGGCTGGCCTCGGAGGGTCCCGCCCCCGCTCGAGCACGGCGGCGCCCGGGACGACGGAAGGCCCGGGCGGACCCGGGCCTTCCGTGGGGAGTCGGATCAGCCTCGCGGCTTCTCCTTCATCTCGATCGTCTCGATCTCGTCGCCGATCTGGATGTCGTTGTACTTGCCGAGACCGATACCGGCCTCGTAGTCCGTACGGACCTCCGTGACGTCGTCCTTGAAGCGACGCAGCGACTCGATGGCGAGGTTGTCCCCCACGACGACGCCGTCACGGATGACGCGCGCCTTCGAGTTGCGGGTGATCGTGCCGGAGCGGACGATGACGCCCGCGATGTTGCCGAACTTGGAGGAGCGGAACACCTCGCGGATCTCGGCGACACCGGACTGGACCTCCTCGAACTCGGGCTTGAGCATGCCCGTGAGCGAGTTCTCGACCTCTTCGATCGCGTTGTAGATGACCGAGTAGAAGCGGATGTCCACTCCCTCTCGGGCAGCGCGCTCGCGGGCCTTCGGGTCGGGGCGGACGTTGAAGCCCACGATGATCGCGTTGTCGATCGTCGCGAGGTTGACGTCCGACTCCGTGATCGCGCCCACGCCGCGGTGGATGATGCGCAGCTGCACCGAGTCGTCGACCTCGATCTTGACGAGCGACTCCTCGAGCGCCTCGACGGCACCGGACACGTCGCCCTTGATGATGAGGTTGAGCGACTCGACCTTGCCCTCCTCGAGGGCGCGGGTGAAGTCCTCGAGCGAGATGCGCTTGCGGGCCTTGGCCAGCAGGGCATTGCGCTGAGCGGCTTCGCGCTTCTCGGCGATCTGGCGGGCCGTGCGGTCCTCCTCGGTGACGAGGAAGGTGTCGCCGGCACGGGGCACGGAGGAGAGTCCCTGCACCTGGACCGGACGGGACGGGACGGCCTCGAGCACGGCGTTGCCGTTCTCGTCCGCCATCGCACGGACGCGGCCGTAGGCCGTTCCCGCGACGATCGCATCGCCGACACGCAGCGTTCCCGACTGGATGAGGACGGTCGCGACCGCACCGCGGCCCTTGTCGAGCTTGGCCTCGATCGCGACGCCGCGCGCCTCCTTGTTGGGGTTGGCGCGCAGGTCGAGACCGGCGTCCGCGGTGAGCAGCACGGCGTCCAGGAGGTCCTGGATGCCGGTGCCCGCGCGGGCCGAGACGTCGACGAACATGACGTCTCCGCCGTATTCCTCGGCGACCAGGCCGAACTCGGTGAGCTGCTGACGCACCTTCGCCGGGTTGGCGTCGGGCTTGTCGACCTTGTTGACCGCGACCACGATCGGCACGTTGGCCGCCTGGGCGTGGTTCAGGGCCTCGATGGTCTGCGGCATGATGCCGTCGTCCGCCGCGACCACGAGGATCGCGATGTCCGTGACCTGGGCACCGCGGGCTCGCATGGCGGTGAACGCCTCGTGACCCGGGGTGTCGATGAAGGTGATCGGACGCTCGATGCCCTCGTGCTCCGCGACGACCTGGTACGCACCGATGTGCTGCGTGATGCCTCCCGCCTCGCCCGCAACGACGTTGGCGTTGCGGATGGCGTCGAGCAGGCGCGTCTTTCCGTGGTCGACGTGACCCATGACGGTGACGACCGGCGGACGGATCTCGAGGTCCTCGTCCGTCTCGTCGTCGAGCTCCTGCTCGAGGTCGAGGCCGAAGCCCTCGAGGAGCTCCTTGTCCTCGTCCTCGGGCGAGACGACCTGGATCTTGAAGCCCAGCTCGGAGCCGAGAACCTCGAAGGTCGCCTCGTCGAGCGACTCGGTCGCCGTCGCCATCTCGCCGAGGGCGAAAAGCACGGTGACCAGGTTGCCGGGGGGCACCGGCACACCGGTCATGGCCTCGATCTTGTCGGCGAAGTCCGAGATCGACGCGCCGCGACGCAGACGGATGATCGTCTTGCCGTCGCCGCGGGGGACGCTGACGCCGCCGAGCGACGGGGCCTCCCTGAGCTCGAACTCCTGACGCTTCGTGCGCTTGGACTTGCGTGCCTTGCTCTTGCCGCCGCCGCGACCGAAGGCACCGGCGGTGCCGCCACCGGGACCGCGACCGCGACCGCCACCACCGCCGGGGCGCGGGGCGAAGCCGCCACCGGCACCGGGGGCGCCGCCGCCGCCGGGACGCTGGAAGCCGCCACCTGCGGGGCGACCGGCTCCACCGGGACGACCGGCTCCACCGGGGCCGCCGGGACGCTGGCCGAAGCCGGCAGGGCGCTGGCCCATGCCGGGTCCGCCCGGTCGGGGCGCGCCGGGACGAGGAGCGGCGGGACGGGGGATGTTGCCCGGGGTCGGACGAGATCCCATGCCCTGCGAGCTGGCGAAGGGGTTGTTGCCCGGGCGCGGGGCGGCGGGACGCTGTCCCATGCCCTGGTTGCTCGCGAAGGGGTTGTTGCCGGGTCGGGGCGTGCCGCCGGGGCGGCTGGAGCCACCCGAGGCGCCGCCGGGACGCGGGGTGTTCGCCGCCGGAGCCGGACGCGGGGTGACGGGCTTCGGCCCACCGACGGCCGGACTCGACGAGGGCTCGTCGGAGGCGGGGGTCGCGGGGGTCGCGCTCGACTCGGTGGCGGCGGGCTCGGCTGGGGCGTTCGCAGCGGCCTGGGCGCGCTGCGCGGCCGCAGCCTCCTGGGCGGCCTGGGCCTGGGCCTGACGCTCGGCGACCGACATCGGCGGTGCCGGCGCCGGAGCGGGCGGCTTCGCCGGACCGGGGACCGGAGCGGAGGGGCGGTTACCCGAGGGGCGAGGAGCACCGGGGCGGGCGGCGGTGGGGGCCGACGGGGTCGTCGACGAGCCCGCGCTCGCGCTGCCCTGAAGGGCCTCGCGGAGCTTGCGGGCAACGGGGGGTTCGATGCTGGAGGACGGTCCCTTGACGAACTCGCCCAACTCTTTCAGCTTCGCAAGTGCGACCTTGCTATCGACACCGAGCTCGGATGCGATCTCGTGTACGCGTGGTTTTGCCACTTTTCTCCTGTCTTGGGCCTGCACCCAAGACGGGGGCAGGCGTCACGAACGGACGGGTCTCATTTCGAGCCGCTCATCAGTCTTCGCTCATGATCAGTTCACGGGCCGTTCTGCCTGTTCTCTCTGCGATGTGATCGTGCGCAGCGCCGGCTCCTCCGGTTGAGGGGCCGTGCCGGTCAGTCCGCGGGTGACGTACCGCTCCAGCTCGCTCGCGTCCACGCTCTCGCGCGTCCGGAACGCCCTGGCGAACGCGCGCCGCTTGAGCGCGAGTTCGTAGCAGTCGTACGCGTCGTGCAGCCACGCTCCCCGACCAGCCCGGACGGCGCGCGGATCGACCGCGAGGACGTTGGAGTGGAGGACGAGTCTCAGAAGAGAGGCTCGGGAGGCGCGCAGACGGCAGCCGACGCACGTTCTGACGGGATCCACCCTACTCCCTCGTTCCCGGGAGCGCCTCCCCGCGCGGCCGAACGTCGGGGATCACTCCCCGTCCATCACCGAATCGGGCTGGATGTCGATCTTGGCGCCGGTGAGCTTCGCGGCGAGTCGCGCGTTCTGCCCCTCCTTGCCGATCGCGAGCGACAGCTGGTAGTCGGGGACGAGCGCGCGAACGGCCTTGAGGCTCTGGTCGATGACGAACGCGCTCGTCACCTTGGCGGGCGAGAGGGCGCTCGCGACGAAGGTCGGCAGGTCGGAGGAGTAGTCGACGATGTCGATCTTCTCGTTGTTCAGCTCGGCCGTCACCGCGCGCACGCGCTGGCCGAGCTCCCCGATGCAGGCGCCCTTGGCGTTGACGCCGGGCTCGGTCGCACGCACCGCGATCTTGGTGCGGTGGCCGGCCTCGCGAGCGAGGGAGACGATCTCGACCACGCCGGAGGCGATCTCGGGCACCTCGAGCGCGAACAGCTTGCGCACGAGCGAGGGGTGCGTCCGCGAGACCTGCACGGAGGGGCCCTTCGGCCCGCGGCCGACGCTCGTGACGTAGACGCGGATGCGGCGGCCGTGGCTGTAGTCCTCTCCGGGCACCTGCTCCTCGGGCGAGAGGATCGCCTCGATCGAGCCGAGGTCGACGTGGATCATCCGCGGGTTCGGACCCTGCTGGATCACCCCGGCGACGATGTCGCCCTCGCGGCCCTTGAACTCGCCGAGCACATGCTCGTCGGCGATGTCGCGCAGCCGCTGGTTGATGACCTGCTTGGCGGCGAAGGCGGCGATACGACCGAAGTCGCGGGGCGAATCCTCCGACTCCCCGATCACGGCGCCTTCGTCGTCGTACTCGGGCACGAAGACCGAGACATGGCCCGTCTTGCGGTCGAGGTGCACGCGCGCCGAGACAGCGGTGGCCTTGTCGACGTCCTCGGCCTGACCGATGTGCTTGAGGTAGGCGGTGAGGATCGCCTGCTCGATGATCTGCACGAGTTCCTCGAAGGGGATCTCGCGCTCGCGCTCCATGAGGCGCAGAACGCTCAGGTCGATGTCCACGGGCAAGCCTCCAGTATTCACTTTGATGTCGCGGCGGTGGCAGCGACGGTACGTCCGTCGGGTGCGAACACCCGGATCAGCCCTCAAGGTTACCCGATCGCGGACGCTCGTTCCCTCGCTCCGGAGGCGCGGGCATCGAATGAGGTTTTGCTCAGGGGTGCACGAGGACGCCACGATGAGCCGCGGGGGCACGCGCCGCCTCGACGCGAGAGAGAGGCCACACCATGACGGACGACCACAGGAACCACGACGACGCCGCGGGAGCGCCCCTCCCCCCGCGCTACGGCGAGCGGGTCGATCCCTCTTCCGCCGCCGCACCCGTGGTGCCGGCGTCGTGGGAGGCCCCAGCTGTCACGCCGGCGGCACCGACACCGCACATCGCGCGGGGAGTCGCCCTCGCGCTCCTCGTGCTCCCCGCGGGCGTCCTCGTCTGGCTCGCGCTCTGGCAGGCGGGCTTCGTCGCGTCGATCGTCGGATTCGGCGTCGCCTTCGGTGCCGGCTGGCTCTACCGCAAGGGGGCACCAGGCCCCCTCGACCGCCGCGGGGTGGCGGCCATCGTCACGATCATCATCGTCACCATGGTCGTCAGCATCGTCGCGGGCGTCGTGGCGGACACGCTCACGGGGATCGCGCCAGGAGCCATCGCCAGGGTCGTCACGAGTTCGCACTACTGGTCGTGGTTCTTCGGCACCGTCCTGCGCGACCCGCAATTCCTGGCGACCAACGGCACGTCCCTCCTGTTCGCGGTGCTCTTCACCGTCCTCGGCACGTTCCGCACCATCCGGCGCCTGGTCCGCAGCGCCTCCTGAGCGTGGACGCCGAGCGCCCGCCGCTCACGGCGGGCCGCTCGGCGTCGACGGGTCAGCCGAGCAGGCGGGCCGTGACCTCGTCGATCGCGACCTGGGTCCGCTCCCCGGAGCGGCGGTCCCACAGCTCGACCACTCCCTCGGCGACCCCGCGACCCGCGATGACGATGCGAGGCACGCCGATCAGCTCCGCGTCCCCGAACTTGACACCCGGCGATACCCTCGGCCGGTCGTCAATGAGGACGTCGAGCCCGGCCGCCTCGAGCGAGGCACCGATCGACTCGGCCGCCTCGAGCGCCGCTGCATCCTTGCCGGTCGCGATCACGTGCACGTCGAAGGGCGCGACGTTCTCGGGCCAGAGCAGCCCGCGCTCGTCGTGCGTGCTCTCGGCGAGGATCGCGAGGATGCGGGTCACCCCGATGCCGTACGAGCCCATGGTGACGGTGACGAGCTTGCCGTTCTCGTCGAGCACCTTGAGCCCGAGCACCTCCGCGTATTTGCGGCCGAGCTGGAACACATGGCCGATCTCCATGCCGCGCGCCGTCTCGATGGGACCGGAGCCATCCGGCGCCTCGTCACCCGTGCGCACCTCGGCGACCTCGACCACTCCGTCTGCCGTGAAGTCACGACCGGCGACGACATCGAGGGCGTGCTGGCCCGCGACGTTCGCGCCAGTGAGCCATGCGGTGCCTTCGACCACGCGCGGGTCGACGAGGTAGCGCACACCAGTCGCCGACTCCTCGCCGAGCGCGCGCCCCTCGGCCGACCACGGACCGATGTAGCCCTTGACGAGTCGCGGGTGCTTCGCGAAGTCCTCCTCCGTCGCCGGCTCGACGGCAGCGGGAGCGAAGGCGACCTCGGCGCGCTTCATGTCGACGTCGCGGTCGCCGGGCAGGCCGACGATCACGAGCTCGCGCGTGCCGTCGAGGGCGGTCAGAGCAAGCACGACGTTCTTGAGGGTGTCGGCGGCGGTCCAGGAACGGCCGTCGCTTCGAGCCTGCTGCGCGTTCGCGAGATCGACGAGCGTCTGGATCGTGGGCGTGTTCGGCGAGTCGAAGACGCGCGCGGCGGGCAGCCCCTCGAGGGGCAGCGCCGGAGGGGCGGGAGTGCGGTACGCCTCCACGTTCGCGGCGTAGCCGCTCGCGGAGCGCACGAAGGTGTCCTCTCCCACCGGAGTGGGGTGGAGGAACTCCTCACTGCGCGAGCCTCCCATGGCGCCCGCGTCAGCCTGCACGATGACGTAGTCGAGGCCGAGACGGGCGAAGATGCGCTCGTACGCGTCGCGCTGGCGCTGGTAGCTCTCCTCGAGCCCGGCGTCGGTGACGTCGAAGGAGTAGGCGTCCTTCATCGTGAACTCGCGACCCCGGAGGAGGCCGGCGCGGGGACGTGCCTCGTCGCGGAACTTGTCCTGGATCTGGTAGATCGACAGGGGCAGGTCTTTGTAGGAGGAGTAGAGGTCCTTCACGAGCAGGGTGAAGAACTCCTCGTGCGTCGGCGCGAGCATGTAGTCGGCGTCCTTGCGGTCTTTCAGCCGGAACACACTGTCGCCGTACTCCGTCCAGCGACCAGTGAGCTCGTACGGCTCGCGGGGCAGGAGCGCCGGGAAGTGCACCTCCTGGGCGCCGGCCGCCTCCATCTCCTCGTGGATGATGCGCTCGATGCGACGCTTCACCCGGAGCCCGAGCGGCAGCCAGGCGAAGACGCCCGGTGCCTGCCGGCGGATGTAGCCGGCGCGGACGAGGAGGCGGTGGCTGGCGACTTCGGCGTCTGCCGGGTCTTCGCGGAGCGTGCGGACGAACAGGTGCGACAGACGGGTAACCACGAGGGTCGATCCTATCCGCAGAAGCGGGGACGCCTCCCTCCCGCTGGGCCGGGACGACGACGCGGGCCGGCCCGGAGGGCGACCCGCGCGCTCGGCTCCGTGCCGCTCAGCTGGCTCTCTGCGGCTCAGTCGGCCCCGTGCCGATCAGTTGGCTCCGACGGTGACGACGGGCGAGCCCGTGGACGTGTCGTCGGCGGGCATCTCGGCGGCGAGACGGTTCGCCTCCTCGATGAGGGTCTTGACGATCTCGGCCTCGGGGACGGTCTTGATGACCTCTCCCTTGACGAAGATCTGGCCCTTGCCGTTGCCGGAGGCGACGCCGAGGTCGGCCTCACGCGCCTCACCGGGACCGTTGACCACGCACCCCATGACCGCGACGCGGAGGGGGACGCTCATGCCCTCGAGGCCGGCGGTCACGTCGTTGGCGAGCGTGTACACGTCGACCTGCGCACGACCGCAGCTCGGGCACGAGACGATCTCGAGCTTGCGCTCGCGGAGGTTGAGTGATTGGAGGATCTGGAGACCGACCTTGACCTCCTGCGCGGGAGGCGCCGAGAGCGAGACGCGGATGGTGTCGCCGATGCCCTCACCCAGCAGGATGCCGAACGCAGTCGCCGACTTGATGGTGCCCTGGAACTCGGGACCCGCCTCCGTGACGCCCAGGTGCAGCGGCCAGTCGCCGCGCTCGGCGAGCTGCCGGTAGGCCTGCACCATGACGACCGGGTCGTTGTGCTTGACCGAGATCTTGAAGTCGTGGAAGTCGTGCTCCTCGAAGAGGCTCGCCTCCCAGACGGCGCTCTCGACGAGGGCCTCGGGGGTGGGCTTGCCGTACTTCTGCAGGATGCTCGGCTCGAGCGAGCCCGCGTTGACGCCGATGCGGATCGAGACTCCCGCGGCCTTCGCCGCGGCGGCGATCTTGCCCACCTGGTCGTCGAACTTGCGGATGTTGCCCGGGTTCACGCGGACGGCGGCGCAGCCGGCGTCGATCGCCGCGTACACGTAGTTGGGCTGGAAGTGGATGTCGGCGATGACCGGGATCTGGCTCTTCTTCGCGATGATCGGCAGCACCTCCGCATCGTCGCGGCTCGGGACCGCGACGCGGACGATGTCGCAGCCGGACGCGGTGAGTTCGGCGATCTGCTGGAGCGTCGCGTTGATGTTCGTCGTCGGAGTGGTGCACATCGACTGGACGCTGACCTGCGCGTCACCGCCTACGAGGACCTTGCCCACCTTGATCTGGCGGGACTTGCGGCGGGGGGCGAGGGTCATGGGGACCTTGGGAAGACCCAGATTCACTGCTGGCACGCGCCCCATCGTACGCGCGCGTCCGGATACTCAGTCCGCTCGCCGGGTCTTCCCAGCAGTGCACGCTCCTCGGAGCCGCCGTGCTCCGTCGACCGCGGCACGGACAGGATCGGCGTGCGATCAGAACAGCTGAATGGGCTTCACGATGTCGGCGTAGATGAGCAGCGCACTCATGCCGCCCAACACCAGCACGACCACGTAGGTCAGCGGGAGCAGGCGGGCGATGTCGACCGGGCCGGGATCGCGGCGGCCGAAGAGCTTCGCGATGCGGCGGCGCAGCCCCTCCCAGAGAGCCCCGGCGATGTGGCCGCCGTCCATCGGCAGCAGCGGCACCAGGTTGAAGACCAGCAGTGCCACGTTGAGGGAGGCGAGCACGCCCACCATCGTCTGCACCTTCGCCACGATGGGCAGCTGGTCGGAGGCGGCGATCTCGCCCGCGATCCGACCCACCCCCACGACGCTGATCGGGCCGTTGGCGTCCCGCGCCTCGGACCCGAACGCCGCCTGCGCGACGTCGATGAGGCGCTGCGGGAGATTGAGGATCACGTGCGCGACGCTCGTGATGTTCTGCCAGACGGTGCCGGGCACCGCTGTGATCGGCTGCTGCGCGAGGGTGGAGGTCGGCGAGATGCCGATGAAACCGACCGTGTGCGTCTCCACCGCCCCGGAGGCGTCCTTGACGACGTTCCCCGCGGAGTCCGTGACGGCGACCTCGTTCTCGGCGGGGGTGATCGTGAGGGTCAGCGGTGCGCCACCGCGCTCGACCACGACGCGGAGCGGGACGCCCGCGGAGCGCTGGACGATCGGAGTGAGATCGTTCCACGTCGAGATCGGGGTGCCGTCGATCGACGTGATGGTGTCGCCGGGGACGAGCCCCGCCGCGGCACCCGGCGCGAGCGGCTCGCCGGCAGTGCACGTCGCTGTGGCGCGCTGCGACTCCGGGACGACGCACTGCGAGACGGAGGCGAGCGTCGAGGTGCTCTGCGGCACCCCGATCCCGCAGAGCAGCACCGTGAACAGCACACTCGCGATCACGAGGTTCATGAACGGGCCGCCCGCCATGATGATCACGCGCTTCCAGACCGGAAGGCGGTAGAAGGCGCGGTGCTCTTCCCCCGCACCGATCGTCTGGGCGCTCGCGGCACGTGCCTCGTCGATCATCGTGGGGCGACGGTCCCCCTGCGTCGTCGACGGGCGGTAGCCTACTCCCTGGAAGAGGCCGACAGCCGCCTCGGTGTCGGGGTCGCCCTCATGCTTGGGCGGGTACATCCCGATCATCGCGATGTAGCCGCCGAGCGGGATCGCCTTGACTCCGTACTCCGTCTCGCCGCGTCGGCGGGAGAACACGGTCGGGCCGAAGCCGATCATGTACTGGGTCACCTTGACGCCGAACACCTTGGCGGGGACGAGGTGCCCGACCTCGTGCAGCGCGATCGAGAGGGCGACGCCGACGGCGATGATGACGACGCCGAGGACGAAGAGCAGCACGGATTCCACCGACACAGAGTAGGCCGCGGTCGACGGCGCCCGCTGGATGGGCCCTGGGCTCTCCCCCTGAGAGGCGCCGCCTCGCGCGCGCCGACACAACGTCAGCTGAGGCGGCCTCTCGCGCACGATGGTGCACGAGACGACGTCTCAGCTGAGGTTGTGCGGCTGAGACCGGGCGATGCGCTCGTCCGCAGTCCGTCGCGCCCACGCCTCGGCCGCCGCAAGCGACTCGCGGGTCAGCGGGCCGTCGACCACGTGCACGTCGACCACCGCCTCCACGGTGTCGAGGATGTCGAGGTAGCCGATCCGCCCGGCGTGGAAGGCCTGCACGGCCTGCTCGTTCGCCCCGTTGAAGACCGCGGGGTAGGAGGCGCCCGCCTCCCCGACCCGCTTGGCGAGGCGCACCGAAGGAAACGCCTCTTCGTCGAGCGGCTCGAAGGTCCAGGCGTGCGAGCGCGTCCAGTCCAACGGCACGCCGACCCCCGCGACCCGGTGCGGCCAGTCAAGGCCGAGGGAGATCGGCAGGCGCATGTCGGGCGGCGAGGCCTGAGCGATGGTCGACCCGTCGACGAACTCGACCATCGAATGGATCACCGATTGCGGATGCACGGTCACGTCGATCCGCTCGTACGGCACGTCGAAGAGCAAGTGCGCCTCGATCACCTCGAGGCCCTTGTTGACGAGGGTCGAGGAGTTGGTGGTCACCACGAGGCCCATGTCCCAGGTCGGGTGGGCGAGCGCCTCCGCCGGTGTGACGTCGCGCAAGGAGGCGCGGTCGCGCCCCCGGAACGGACCGCCCGAGGCAGTGAGGACGAGCCGTCTCACCTCGCCGTGCTCGCCCGCGAGCAGGGCCTGGGCGATGGCCGAGTGCTCGGAGTCGACCGGCACGATCTGCCCCGGCGCAGCACGTGAGGTCACGAGTTCGCCGCCGACGATCAGCGACTCCTTGTTCGCGAGGGCGAGCGTCCGCCCCTCCTCGAGCGCGGCGAGCGTCGGGCCGAGCCCGACGGAGCCGGTGATGCCGTTGAGCACCACGTCGGCGTCGACGGAGCGGATCAGCTGCTCTGCCTCCGCGGCGCCGAACGCGATGTGGTCGACCCCGAACTCGGCCGCCTGCTCGGCGACCGTCGCGCGGTTCGAGCCGGCCGCGAGACCGACGACCTCGAAGCGTTCGCGGTGGGCACCGATGACATCGAGGGCCTGCGTGCCGATGGACCCGGTCGAACCGAGGATGATGACCCTGCGCATCCGCCCATCCTGGCACGCAGGGAGGCGGCCGCCTCGGTCAGTTGACGGCGAGGATGTCGATGACGAACACGAGGGTGTCGGTGCCGCTGATGCCTGCCTTCTGGTTGCCTCCGTCGCCATAGCCCTTCGACGGCGGGATGGTCACGAGCACCTGAGAGCCGACCGTCTGGCCCACGAGGGCCTCCTTGAAGCCCTCGATCACGCTGCCGGTCGTGAGCGTCGCCGGCTTGCCCTTGCCCCAGCTCTGGTCGAACACCGCGCCCGTGCCCCAGATGACGCCCTGGTACTGCACGATCAGGCTGTCGCCGTCGGCCGCTGTCGCCCCGCCGCCCTTCTTGAGAACCTCGATCTGGAGGTCTGCTGGCGGGTTGCTCGAGGGCACCGTGACCGTCGGCGTGCCGTCGTCGGCGAGCGCCACTGTCGGGAGCCCGTCGACAGGAGGCTGCGGCGTACCGTCGGCCGCGTTCGGCACGATCGCGCGGATGTCGATCACCATCACGATGGAGTCGGTGCCAGAGAGCTGGAAGTCGCTCTTGCCCGCGTCGCCGAACGCATCGGCCGGAGGCACGACAGCGACCACGCGAGAGCCCACGGTCGCACAGTTCACGGCCTTGACGAGGCCGGTGAGGTATTGCGTGGGGTCGACCTCGAAGGCGGCACGACCGCCTCCCGCGTAGGTGCTGGCCGAGAACGCGGCTCCGCTGGAGCCGTTGTAGAGCGTGTAGTCGACGAGCACGGTGTCGCCCTCGACGACCGTCGGGCCGGTCCCCTCGAGAGTGACGGCGCGCTCGGTCTGGTCGACGCTCACCGGGGTGGGGAACACCGTGACGGGCTTCGTGCCGAAGTCGCCGCTGGTCTGCACGGCGTTCGTGGCGTCGCCGGACGAGACACAGCTGAGCGGAGTCGCCGACGCGGTCGGGGCCGCCTCCTGCGCCGACGACGTACAGGCCGCCAGACCGAGGGAGACGCCCAGGACGGCGAGGATCGCGAGTGTTCTGCGCACGGAGGCACCTTTCTGCCGGCGACGCCGGGGACGATGGATCGAGACCATGGTGCGCCACGCGCCTATGGGCCTCCTGGACGCGCCTCCCTCGGCCAGGAGGAGCCTCGCCTAGCATCGAGGCATGCGTGAATTCTCGGTCCCCCAGTCCCGAGAGCTCGTCACCGAGCTCCCCGGCCCGCGCTCCGTCGCCCTGCAGGAGCGGCGTGTCGCCAGCGTCTCCCGCGGAGCCGGAACGCTCGCGAACATCTACATGGACCACGCCTCGGGCGCCGTCCTGGTCGACGTCGACGGCAACCGCCTGATCGATCTCGGTTGCGGCATCGGAGTGACCACGATCGGCCACGCGCACCCGGCGGTCGCGGCCGCCGCCGCCGCCCAGGCCGAGAAGCTCACCCACACCCTCTTCACCGTGACGCCGTACGAGAACTACGTGCGGGTCGCCGAGAAGCTCGCCGAGATCACTCCCGGTGACTTCGAGAAGCACTCGATCCTCGTCAACTCGGGTGCGGAGGCGGTCGAGAACGCGGTGAAGATCGCGCGCAAGTTCACCGGCCGGCGCGCCATCGCCTCCCTCGACCATGCCTTCCACGGCCGCACCAACCTGACGATGGCGATGACGTATCGGCCGTGGCCCGAGCGCGCGGGCATGGGGCCGTTCCCGGGCGAGATCTACAGCCTCCCGATGAGCTACCCCTTCCGCGATCCCGAGGGCATGACGGGCGAGGAGGCAGCCGAGCGCACCATCGACTACATCCGCACGCACATCGGCGCCCAGGAGCTCGCCGCGCTCTTCGTCGAGCCCATCCAGGGCGACGGCGGCATCATCATCCCCGCGGACGGCTACTTCCGGCGCCTGTCCGAGTTCTGCACCGAGAACGGCATCGTCTTCGTCGCGGACGAGATCCAGGCCGGCATCGCCCGGACCGGCACGTGGTACTCGATCGAGCACTACGGCGTCGTGCCCGACCTCGTCACGACGGCCAAGGGCATCGCGGGAGGCTTCCCGCTCGCCGCGGTCACGGGTCGCGCCGAGATCATGGACGCCGTGCAGCCCGGCGGCATCGGCGGTACCTTCGGCGGCAACCCCGTCTCGACCGCCGCCGCGCTGGCGACGTTCGAGGCCATCGAATCCGAGGGGCTCCTCGAGGAGGCGCAGCGCGTCGAGCGGGCGCTCCGAGCCCGCATCGGCGGATGGGCTGAGCGCTTCGCCGTCGTCGGCGAGGTGCGCGGCAAGGGCGCGATGTGGGGCGTCGAGCTCGTGCACCCCGGCACGACGCGGCAGAACCCGGAGGCGCTCGCCGCGGTCCTCGCGCACGCGACGTCGAACGGGGTGATCGTGCTCGACGCCGGCAGTTGGGACAGCGTCTTGCGCATCATGCCGAGCGTTGTCATCAGCGAGGAGCTGATCGACGACGCCGCGAGCGTGATCGAGGAGGCGCTCGCGCGCCTGAGCTGACACGCCTCCTGCACCGCATGGCCGGAGGGGCATGGAGCCGCCGGTAACGTCGTGCGAATGCGGACCGATGACGACCACGCGAGGCCGACCCCGCCCGGGATCGGCCTCTCGGCGCGTCTCGCGCGGCTCACGATGGGAGGCGTTGGCCGCTTGGTCTACCGCCCCCTTGTGGAGGGGCGCGACAATGTGCCCCGCACCGGGCCGGTGATCCTCGCGAGCAATCACCTCTCGTTCATCGACTCCCCCGTGCTGACGCTGCTCGCCCCGCGGCCCGTCCAGTTCCTCGCCAAGTCCGACTACTTCACCGGCCCGGGCCTGCGCGGCGCCGCCTCGCGCGCGTTCTTCACGGCGGTCGGTGCGGTGCCCGTCGAGCGCGGCGCGGGACAGGCCGCCCAGGAGGCGCTCGATCTCGGCAGGGCGATCCTCGAACGGGACGAAGCGTTCGCCGTGTATCCGGAGGGCACCCGCTCGCGCGACGGCCGCCTCTACCGAGGGCGCACGGGAGTCGCGTGGCTCGCGCTCACGACCGGCGCTCACGTGGTGCCGGTGGGTCTGATCGGCACGCAGGAGCTGCAGCCCGTCGGCTCGGTCCTCCCCCGACTGCACCGCATCACCGTGCGCTTCGGCGATCCTCTCGACCTGAGCTCGCACGGCTCGGCCGACTCCGGGCGCGCCCGCCGCCACGCGACCGACGAGGTGATGAACGCCATCCACGCGCTCTCGGGTCAAGAGCTCGCGGGCGTCTACAACGAGTCGCCTCCGGCAACGACGGTCGAGCGCATCCGTCGGGCGCTCCCGCACGAGCGCCGCTGATTCAGCGCGCCGTCGTCACGGGCTCGTGCGCCACGGGGAAGTTCACCGAGCTCGCGATGAAGCACAGCCGTGAGGCTTCCGCGTGCAGGGTCTGTGCGAGAGCGACCATCGACTCCTCCGCGACGGTGACGCGGGGTCGGAGGGTGACCGAGACGAAACGACCGCCCTCTCCCTCCTGCACCATGCGCCCGCTCGCGTCGTCGGTGTAGTCGGTGACGACGACTCCGTTCTTCACCGCCACGTGCAGGTACGAGAGGAGATGGCACTGCGCGAGCGCGGCGAGCAGCAGCTGCTCGGGGTTCCAGCGGTCGGCATCGCCGCGGAAGGGAGTGTCGGCGGAGCCGAGGATCGGCGCCGGCCCCTCGGCTGAGACGACGATCTGGCGACCGTAGTCGCGGTAGCCGCTCGTGCCCGTCCCGCGGTTGCCCGCCCAGGCGATCGAGAGGGAGTAGTCGTGCTCGGCCTTCATCACAGTGCTCCTCATCAGGCGGTGGATCAGGCCGGCGGGGATGGTCTGGACCCCTGGGCGTCAGACCCCCGCGGGTAGACTCGAGGGACCATGACAGACACCCTCGCTCCTCAGGCTCCCACGTCCGCAGTCCCTCAGGAGCGTCGCGTCGCGACCGAGATCCCCGGACCGCGCTCTCGCGAACTGCACGAGCGTCGTCTGGCCGTGGTCCCCACCGGCGTGGGCACCGCCCTCCCGGTCTACATCGACCACGCGCACGGTGCGATCCTCGTCGACGTCGACGGCAACCGCTTCATCGACCTCGGCGCGGGCATCGGAGTGACCACGATCGGCCACACCGACGACGCGGTCGTCGCCGCGGCGACCGCTCAGCTCGGCCGGCTCACCCACACCCTCTTCACGGTGACCCCCTACGAGCCCTACATCCGCGTCGCGGAGCTGCTCGCCGAACACACGCCCGGCGACTTCGCCAAGAAGACCGTGCTCGTCAACTCGGGGGCCGAAGCGGTCGAGAACGCCGTCAAGATCGCGCGCAAGCACACAGGTCGACCAGGAGTCGCCGTGCTGGACCACGCCTACCACGGCCGCACCAACCTCACGATGGCGATGAACTTCAAGGCGCTCCCCTATGGGCTCGGCTTCGGACCCTTTGCGAGCGACGTGCATCGGGCGCCGAGCTCCTACCCCTACCACGATGGCCTTTCCGGTGCCGAGGCGGCCGAGCGCACCATCTCCTACCTCGAGAAGACGGTCGGCGCCTCCGCGCTGGCCTGCCTCGTGGTCGAGCCGATCCAGGGTGAGGGCGGCTTCATGGTCCCCGCCGAGGGCTTCCTCCCCGCGCTGCAGGAGTGGTGCACGGCGAACGGCATCGTCTTCGTCGCCGACGAGATCCAGTCGGGCATGGCCCGCACGGGCGCGTACTTCGCGAGCGAGCACTTCGGCCTGGTGCCCGATCTCGTGCTGTCGGCCAAGGGCATCGCGGGAGGGCTGCCGCTCGCGGGCGTCACGGGCCGCGCCGAGATCATGGACTCCGCACAGGCGGGTGGACTCGGCGGCACGTTCGGCGGCAACCCGGTCGCGGCGGCTGCAGCGGTCGCGGTGTTCGAACGCATCGAGGAGGACGGTCTGCTCGCCGAGGCCGACCGCATCGGCGCCCGGCTGGGCGTCGCCCTGCGCGGGCTGCAGGAGCGCTACGACATCATCGGCGACGTCCGCGGGATCGGCGCGATGATGGCGATGGAGCTCGTGCAGTCGGGCACCGCCTCCTCGAGCAAAGAGCCCAACCCGACGGCCGTGCAGGCGATCATCGAGTTCGCCGCCCAGCGCGGCGTGCTGGTGCTGAGCGCCGGCACCTCCGGCAACGTCATCCGTTTCCTCCCGAGCCTCACCCTCAGCGACGAGCTGCTCGACGACGCGATCTCGGTGATCGACGAGGCCTTCGCCGCCCTCTGAGTCCCGTCGGGTCCGGTGCCCGCGCGCGAGCGGCGCCGGACCCTCGGGCAAGATGGGGGGATGTCCGCAGGAACCTTCACCCTCGCCGAGTCAGTCGAACTCGCCGTCGTCGAGCGCTCGGGCTTCGTCGAGTCGCGGCACGCCGGCTCGGCCGTGCTGTTGGACTCCGACGGTCGCATCGCCCGCAGCCTCGGCGCTCCCACGGCGCCGATCTTCCCCCGCTCGTGCCTCAAGCCTTTCCAGGCACTCGCCGTCATGACCGCGGGCGTCGAGCTGAGCGGCGCGGAGGCGGTCATCGCGACCGCGAGTCACGCCGGCATCCCCCAGCAGGTCGCCCTGGTGCAGAACCTGCTGTTCCGCGCGGGGCTCGACCATTCGGCGCTCCAGTGCCCCTCCGACTGGCCCGGCGACTCCGCTGCCCGCGCTCGGCTTCTGCGGGCAGGCGGCACGGCCGACCCCCTTTACATGAACTGCTCGGGCAAGCACGCCGCGATGCTGCTGGCCTGCGTGCAGAACGGCTGGAGCACCGAGGACTATCTCGAGCGATCCCACCCGCTACAGCAGCACATCGTCGACACGATCGAGCGCCTCACTGGCGAACGCGTGGTGGCGACCGGCGTCGACGGGTGCGGCGCGCCGGTGCATGCCCTGCCTCTGACGGCGCTCGCGAAAGGGATCTCGCGGATCGTCTCCTCGTCGCCCGCCTCCCCCTTCGGCCTCTACCGTCAGGCCGGCCTGCTGACCACGGCGATCCTCGAGAACGCGTGGGCCCTCGACGGTCCCGGCCGCGACAACACTGTCGTGATCGAGCGGCTCGGTCTCGTCGCGAAGCTCGGCGCCGAAGGCGTGCTCGTGATGGCCTCCCCCGACGGGACCACGGTCGCGCTCAAGATCCTCGACGGCAGCCTCCGCGCGGCCACCGTGGTGGCGTTGAAGCTGTTGGTCGAGGCCGAAGCGGTCGATCGGACGGCGGCGAACGAGGTGCTCGTCCGCCTGAACCCGGTGGTCTCGGGAGGCGGCGTGCCCGTGGGCGCGATCCGCGCCTCCTACGTCTGATCCTCTTCTCGCCGGCGTGATTCGACCGTCTCTCGAGGGAGGCGCGACTACTGCCGCTTCGCCAGCCGCTTCGCCCGAGCCGCGGACGAGACCTGGATCACGACGACCACCACGATCGCCAGGAGGAACACCGCCGAGGCGATGACGTTGGCTTCCGCGGGGATACCACGCGCCGCCGCGATGTAGATGTACTTCGGGAACGTCGTCACCGAGCCGGAGTTGAAGTTCGTGATGATGAAGTCGTCGAAGCTCAGCGCGAAGGAGAGCAGCGCGGCCGCGAGAATGCCCGGGAGCAGCAGCGGGAACGTGATGCGCCAGAAGACCTGCCCGGGCGACGCGTAGAGATCGCGCCCCGCCTCCTCGAGACGCGGATCGAGGCTCGCGACCCGCGCCTTCACTGTCACCACGACGAAGCTGATGCAGAACATCGTGTGCGCGAGCACGATCGTCACGATCCCCTTCTCGGCGCCCACGCTGAGGAACTGTGCGGCCAGACCCGCGCCGAGGACCACCTCCGGGGTCGCCATCGGCAGGAACAGCAGCAGACTGATCGCCGAGCGGAAGCGGAAACGGAACCGCACGAGGGCGAGGGCGATCATCGTGCCGAGCACGGTCGCCAGCACCGTCGCGATCCCCCCGACGAGCAGGCTGTTGCCGAACGCGGTCATCACCTCCTCGCTCGTCCACGCCGACACCCACTTGTCGAAGGTGAATCCCCGCCATGCAAGGTTGCTCTTGACCGAGTCGTTGAACGAGAACACGAAGGTATAGGCGATGGGGATGAGGAGGAAGATCAGCGCGAGGGCGGTGTAGACGCCCCACCCGAGCCCGCGGAAGCCTCGCAGGCGGCGGACGGGAGCGGACCCCGGCGCGCCGAGCGCTTCCTGAGCGCTGGCGATCGGACGGTCGGCGGTCGCGGTCATAGGAGGTCCTCCGTTCCACTGCGCTTCACGTAGACGCCGACGATGATCAGGATCACGGCCATCAGGATGATCGAGAGCGCCGCAGCCGCTGGGTAGTTCTCCAGCGTGAGGAAGTTCGCCTCGATCGCGTTGCCCACCATCGAGGTCTGCGAGGAGCCGAGGAAGTCACGGCTCGCGTTGATGTAGTCGCCCGCCGCGGGGATGAAGGTGAGGAGCGTGCCCGAGACGATGCCGGGCATCGAGAGCGGGACGGTGACCTTCCAGAAGACGGAGGCGGGTGTCGCATACAGGTCGGACCCGGCCTCGATGAGCCGCGTGTCGAGCCGTTCGAGCGTCGTGTACAGCGGCAGCGTCATGAACGGGATGAAGTTGTAGGTGATCCCGAACACGACCGCGAACGGCGTGCCCGTCAGGTGTCCGTCGCCCGGGAGGATCGCGAGCGTCTTGAGCGCCTGCACGAGCGGGCTCTCGTCCGACAGGATCTGCTTCCACGCCAGCGTCCGCAGCAGGAAGCTGATGAAGAACGGCGCGATCACGAGGGTCAGCAGCAGGTTCTGCAGCAGCGGCCACGGCCGCGCCTTCACCCCGATGACGTAGGCGAGCGGATAGCTGATGAGCAGCGCCAGGACGGTCGCGAGCAGCGCGTAGCCGAAGGATCGCACCATGTGCGGCCAATAGTCGGCCATCACGGCCAGGTAGTTCTGCCACGCGAATCCGGGCGCGTACTCGCCGATGTCGCCGTCGGGGACCTCGACCTGAAACGAGGTGATCACGAGAGAGATGAGCGGAGCGAGGAAGAACAGCAGCATGTAGGCGATGCCCGGCAGCAGCAGGACCAGGGCGACCCAGGAGCGTCGGCGGACCGGCGCATCCCGCTGCTCCGGGGATCCGGCAGGGGCGGCCCCCGAGGCGAAGGCGGCGAAGGCCACGTTCAGACTCCGCTCGACCGGCCGGCGAGCAACCGACGCTTCTGCAGGGCGATCGCGTTCGTGGAGTCGTCCGGGGTGAAGCGAGGGAGGCTTCCCGGCTCGTCCTCCAGGCCGAAGCCGTGCGCCGTGTTCCAGCTGACCCAGACCTCGGCGCCCTCGCCGACGACGGGACCGAACACCATGTTCTGCGCGAAGACCACGATGGGACCGAGCCCCGGGATGCGGATCGTGTACTGGGTGCTGACTCCGCTGAACGAGACGTCGAGGACGCGACCCGGACCGAGCACGATCCTGTCCGGCGTCTCCGGCGGCTCTTGTGTGAGCAGGAGGAGCTTCTCGGGGCGGATCCCGATGGTCACCTCACCGCTCGTCCGTGCGGAGCGGGCGGCAGGGACCACGAGGCGGTGGCCGCCCACGTCGACGGTGATCGCCTGCTGCGTCGACGACACGACCTCGCCGGTGAAGAGGTTCGACTGGCCGAGGAAGTTCGCGACGAACGCGGTGCGGGGAAGCTCGTAGAGCTCCTCCGGCGCCCCCATTTGCTCGATGCGTCCCTTGTTCATCACCGCGACGGTGTCGGCCATGGTCATGGCCTCTTCTTGGTCGTGGGTGACATGGAGGAAGGTGAGCCCCACCTCCTCCTGGATGGACTTCAGCTCGAGCTGCATCTGCCGGCGGAGCTTGAGGTCGAGTGCGCCCAGCGGCTCGTCGAGGAGAAGGAGCGCGGGGCGGTTCACGATCGCCCGGGCGAGAGCGACCCGCTGCTGTTGGCCTCCCGAGAGCTGGACGGGGCGACGCTGCGCGAGATGATCGAGCTCGACCAGACGCAGGGCCTCGTGCGCCTTGCCGAGCGCGTCGCCGATCTTGCGACGCTTGAGCCCGAAGGCGACGTTCTCGAGGACCGACATATGGGGGAAGAGCGCGTATGACTGGAACACCGTATTGACCTGGCGCTGAAAGGTCTTGGTCGCGGTGACGTCGCGGCCGCCGAGGAGGATGCGACCGGCGGACGGCTCCTCGAGGCCTGCGACCAGGCGCAGGGTCGTCGTCTTGCCGCAGCCCGACGGGCCGAGCAGGGCGAAGAAGGAACCCGCGGGGATCGTGAGATCGAGCGACTCGATGGCGGTGAAGCCCGGGTAGTGCTTGCTGATCCCGACCAGCTGGAGGTCGGCGCCGCTCTCGGCGAAAGTTCCAGCCCCCATCAGATGCCCAGCAACACTTTCTGGAACTCGGCCTGATAGCGCTTCTCCTCGGCCGCAGTCAGCGTCCGGAAGACGTGCGATTGGGCGAGCGTCTGCTCGTCGGGGAAGATCAGCTGGTTCTCGGCCAGCTCGGGATCGATGCTCTCCATGACTTCCTTCGCTCCGTCGACGGGGGTGATGTAGTTGACCCAGGCAGCCACCTCGGCGGCCACCTCCGGCTCGTAGTAGTAGTTCATCAGCGCTTCGGCGTTGGCCTTGCGCTGACTGCCCAGGGGAACGACGAAGGTGTCGTTCCAGAGGGTTCCGCCGGAGTCGGGGAACGCGAACTCCCACTTGTCGCCGGCTTCGGTGTTGATGAGGGTGATGTCGCCCGACCAGCAGATGGCTGCGAGGGTGTCCTCGTTCTGCAGGTCGTTGAGATAGGCGTTGCCTTTGATGTTGCGGATCTGCCCCGCATCGACCTGCTGGCGGAACACGTCGATCGCGTTCATGAACGCGTCGTCGCCCCACGGACCTGCGATGTCCGTGCCCTCCGCGAGCATGATCAGGCCGATCGTGTCGCGCATCTCGCTGAGCACGCCGACGCGGCCTCGGAGCGACGGGTCCCAGAGATCCTCGATGCTCGAGAGGCCGCCGGGCAGCTTGTCCTTGTTCCAGCAGATGCCTGCGAAACCAGCCTGGTAGGGCAGTGACAGGTGGCGGCCCGGGTCGAAGTCGGGGTTCGCGAGCGAGGGCGTCAGATTCGCGATGTTCGGGATGTTGGCGTGGTCCAGTTCTTGCACGAACCCGCGTCGGACGAGTCTGGAGACCATCCATTCCGTGAGGCACACGGTGTCGGCCCCGATGTACTGACCGAGCGCGAGCTGGTCCTTGACCTTCCCGTAGTAGGAGTTGTTGTCGTCGACGGCCACGTTGTAGGTGACCGAGATCCCGGTCTGCTTCTCGAAGGCGAGGAGGGAGGGGTAGTTTCCGTCGTCGTCCTCGTCCATGTAGGCGGGCCAGTTGTCCCACACGAGCTGGGGGTCGCTCGCCGAGAGATCGGCGGCCGGAGTCGGCGCCGGTCTGCTCGTCGGCGCGCACGCGGCGAGCGCGAGGGCACCGGCTCCGAGCCCGAGTCCCCCGAGGACCGTACGGCGGGTGAGCGTCGCCCGGCGCTCACGCTCGTGGGAGCGTGCCACGGCTACGGCCTGGCGGAGGAGGGGATCCCGTGGCAGAGGACGGGTCATAGCGGAGACTCCTGACTGCGTCGAAGCTCGAACGGACCGGCGTGAACGTGGGGAAATAGTGGCACAACGCTCGTTCGCCTGTCACGGAGAACGGAGGAGAACGTGCATCTGGAAACATGATCGTCACGAAATCCGTGCCGCAAACTCGATTCGACCGCGGAATCGGTGCCTGGATGGGCTGGCGCTCAGCCTTCGACGGGTCGGCGGACAGGGCGGCCGGCCGAGCCGTCCACACGCTCGACCGCCATCTCGACGGAGGAGAGCAGGAGGCGACTGCCGATCTTCGCGCGGTAGCGTCGGCCAGCCTCGAGCGGCAGTGGCGCCTGGGCGGGAGCGATCAGAAGGGAGCCGTTCGCCGACCAGCGGTCACGCACCCAGAGGCCGCCCTCGTCGAAGCCGAACTCCAGGTGGGTCTTCGAGAGGGACCGCGCGGGGTCGATGACGGCGAGGATGTGGCGGAAGGTCTCACCGGGATCAGGGAGCGGCTGTCGCCCGATCAGCCCGTTGCCCGTGACGATGGCGTGTTGCCCGGAGGCGAAGGCGAGCCGTACGAGGCCCTGCGCAGCGGGTGCGATCGGCGCGCCCGGAGCGGGGCGACGGTGACGGCCGGGGGCCAGCCCGGGCAGCCACGCTCTCCGCGAGGGATCGAGGACGGTCGTGTCGCCCGACGAGGTCGGGCTCACCGAACCGGAGGCCGCGTGCGTCGCGACCGAGGATCCGCACTCGCCGCAGAGGATCGCCCCCGGATCGAGGGTGGAGCCACACGTGCTGCAGATCACCGAGAACGCCCTTCCTCCCTCCCATGGTACCCAGCGGTCGCCTCCTGCCCTGGGGGCTGCCGGTGGGTTCCCGCGGCATCGTGGACCGCCGGCGCTCAGAGCCCGTCGATGGCGAGGGACTCGCCGCTCACCGCGAGGACATCCACGACGATCGCCGTGACGTTGTCGCGAGCGCCGTTCTCGAGCGCGGCCTCGAGGAGGCGGTCCGCGGCGTCCTGCGCCGAGGCAGACTCGGCGAGCACGTGCTCCAGGCCCGCGTCGGTCAGCTCCTTCGTGAGTCCGTCCGAGCAGATGAGGAGGCGGGATCCGGCGATGACGGGCACGAGCCGGTAGTCGGGGATGGGCGCTTCGTGGAACCCCACCGCACGGGTGATCACGTTGCTGTGCGGGTGCACGTCGGCCTCGTCTCGGGTGATCAGGCCCGCGTCCACCAGCTCTTGCACGATCGAATGGTCGACCGTGAGCTGCAGGAACGAGCCCTGGACGCAGAGGTAGACACGCGAGTCTCCGATGTTGAACACCGACCAGTACGGCTCGCCGGCCACCGCGGTGAGGGCGATGCCGGTGACGGTCGTTCCGGTGCCGCGGTCAGCCCGGCCGGGCTGCCGAGCGATGTCGGCGACAGCGTCGCGGAGGGCGCGGTCGATCTCCTCCGGGCCGATGGTGGCTCCGGTCGCGGCGACGGAGAGCCGCGAGACGACGGCATCGCTCGCGACCTCTCCTGCTGCGTGGCCGCCCATGCCGTCGGCGACGGCGAAGAGGGGCGACTTCGCCAGGTAGCTGTCCTCGTTCGCACCACGCACGAGTCCGATGTGGGTGCGAGCGGCCCAGCCGAGGGTGACCTCGGCCGACGGCGCGTCGGAGCTCCACGCCGAGACGGGGACGGTGATGGACGCACGACTGCGTCCGATCTGCGTCATCGCGTCTCCTCGTTCCGGGCGGTCCGGCGCGCGCGGCACGAACTCCTCCCGATGGTATCCGCTGGATCGGGGCGTTCCGCGCGCGGGAGCGGAACGCCACCTTCCCGTTCTCTGTGCCGCGGAGCTCGGTCTCCGAGGCATCGCACGAGGATCTACGACGACCGATTTCCGCAGCTTTGCGGGAGCCGCCATACGGATTCACTTGCCCGAGGCTTCGTCGACTGTCAGAATCAGCGCATGAGTCCCACCCGTCCTCCGTCGTCGCGTCCAATTCAGCTCGACGAGGTCTCGAAGGCGATCATCGAGCAACTCCAAGCCGACGGTCGGCGCTCGTACGCCGAGATCGGCAAAGCCGTCGGGCTTAGTGAGGCGGCGGTGCGGCAGAGGGTGCAGAAGCTCACGGAGTCGGGGGTCATGCAGATCGTCGCGGTCACCGATCCGATGCAACTGGGCTTCTACCGGCAGGCGATGATCGGCGTGCGGATCACCGGCGATGCGCGCACCGTAGCGGATCTGCTGGCGTCGATTCCCGCGGTGGACTACGTGGTCCTCACCGCGGGATCGTTCGACATCCTCGCCGAGGTCGTATGCGAGAACGACGACGACCTGATCGAGCTGCTCAACCACGAGATCCGCTCTCTCCCGGGGGTGCTCTCGACCGAGACCTTCGTCTATCTGAAACTCCACAAGCAGTTCTACAACTGGGGGACGCGATAACCGATGACCACCGACACGGCCTTCTCGACGGGCGGACTCGAATCGGGTGATCCGGTGCGCGGCACCGAGACACTCTCCGGGATCGACGACTCGGCGTTGCAGCGCAAGGCGAAGGACCATCTCTGGATGCACTTCACCCGGCAGTCCACGATGGACTCGGGGGCGGGCGTGCCGATCATCACTCGGGGGGAGGGTCATCACATCTGGGACAGCACGGGCCGCAAGTACTTCGACGGGCTCTCGGGGCTCTTCGTCGTCAACGCCGGCCATGGGCGGCGGCGTCTGGCGGCGGCGGCGGCGAAGCAGGCGGCGGAGCTCTCGTTCTTCCCGCTGTGGTCGTATGCGACGCCGTCCGCCATCGAGCTCGCCGATCGACTCGCCGGCTACGCTCCGGGAGACCTCAATCGCGTCTTCTTCTCGACAGGCGGAGGCGAGGCGGTCGAGACCGCCTTCAAACTCGCGAAGCATTTCTGGAAGCTGCAGGGCAAGCCGGGCAAGCACAAGGTCATCTCGCGGGCCGTCGCCTACCACGGCACTCCGCAGGGCGCGCTCGCGATCACCGGAATCCCGGCGATGAAGGCGATGTTTGAACCGCTCGTCCCGGGTGGGTTCCGCGTGCCCAACACCAACTTCTACCGTGCGCCGCAACACGGGGACGACCTCGAGGCGTTCGGAGTCTGGGCCGCCGATCGCATCGAGGAGATGATCGAGTTCGAGGGGGCGGAGACGGTCGCCGCCGTGTTCCTCGAGCCGGTGCAGAACTCCGGCGGCTGCTTCCCGCCGCCGCCCGGCTACTTTCAACGGGTGCGCGAGATCTGCGACCGGCACGATGTGCTCCTCGTGTCGGATGAGGTGATCTGCGCCTTCGGGCGCATCGGCCACATGTTCGCGTGCGACGAGTACGGATTCGTTCCCGACATGATCACGTGTGCCAAGGGCATGACCAGCGGCTACTCCCCCATAGGCGCGACGATCGTCAGCGATCGGATCTATGAGCCCTTCCGGCACGGCCAGGTCTCGTTCCCGCACGGGTACACCTTCGGCGGCCACCCTGTCTCTGCCGCCGTCGCGCTCGAGAACCTCGACATCTTCGAGGAGGAGCGGCTCAACGAACGGGTCCGCGAGAACTCGCCGGTGTTCCGCTCGACGCTCGAGAAGCTGCTCGACCTTCCGATCGTGGGCGACGTCCGCGGCGCGGGGTACTTCTTCGGCATCGAGCTCGTGAAGGACAAGGCGACCAAAGAGACGTTCGACGACGCCGAGTCGGAGCGCCTCCTGCGGGGATTCCTGTCGAAGGCGCTGTTCGACGCCGGCCTGTACTGCCGCGCCGATGACCGGGGCGACCCGGTCGTCCAGCTCGCTCCCCCGCTCACGATCGGACCGAAGGAGTTCGACGAGATCGAGCAGATTCTCCGCGGTGTCCTGACCGAGGCCTGGTCGCGTCTCTGACCCGCTCGTGCCGGTCGCGGTCATGCGACACGGGGGCAGCCGGCCAGCGGCTCGGCGCAGCAGAGCAGAGCGAGGAGGGCCCGTGCGCCGAGGTCGTGCGGGTCGGCTCCGATGGCACGGTGCGTGAGCACGACCGCCTCCTCGCGGTCTCCCCCACGCAGTCGTAGCGCGGCCAAGAGGACCAGGACGGCGGGGCTCTCGGTCGCGGGAGCGAGTTCGGCCGCGAGGCGGACGAGCTCCGTGGTCGACCACAGATCGCCCGCCGCGGCGCTCGGGCGCTCGTCGAGGAGCCGGAGGAGCCGCGCATTCCACTCGTCGCGCTGAGCGCACACGATGAGGCGGGCGAGCGTCGAGGTCGCGAGCGGTTGTCGTCCCACCCGACTGAGCGAGTGCTCGAGCGACCGCAGAACCGCTCCGGGCAACCGAGCCGTCGGATGCCGGTCGAGCAGAAGGTCGACCTCGCGCATGACCGCCAGCGCATCGACATCGGGTTCGAGGACGACGGCGAGCTGTCGACCCTCGCGGGCGACGGAGGCCGGAGCCGCGTGGCCGCCTCCAGGGGCGGACGATGCCGGGGAGAGTGAGCGTGTCTGCGTCATGTCTCGAGAGTGCCGCGAGGAGGACCTGCTGCGGCAGCTCCTCGTCCGATCGGTGGACAACTCGGGCAAGAGCGCCCTGTGAAGGAGCTAATGCACGCGAGGCGTCGGAGCAAGTGCTGGGTCACCGCCGACGGCCGCTCTACTGTCGAGACAGCGGACGACAGGAGACGACATGAGCCAGACGCACACCTACGCGGAGCCCTCCCGGGGGACTGGCGGGACGAGCACCCTCGGGTCCGTTCTCGTGCTCCTTGCCTTCCTCGCGATCTCGTTCGCCGTCGCGGCATTCGGGACGGTCTCGACGATCGCGAATGTCGGCGGCTGGTATGCCGACGCGGAGAAGGCGCCGTGGTCGCCTCCGAACCTGCTGTTCGGGCCGGTCTGGACCGCTCTCTACACCCTGATGTCGGTCGCCGCATGGCTTGTCTGGCGTCGCCGCGGTGAGCCCGGAGCCGGGCGTGCCTTGCGTCTCTACGTGGTGCAACTCGTCCTGAACTGCCTCTGGACGCCGTTCTTCTTCGGAGCGTTCCCTCTGATCGGTCCCTCCGCTCTCTGGATCGGGCTGGCGATCATCGTGGCTCTAGACGTGTTGGTGGCCTTGACCCTGCTCGCCTTCTCGCACCACTCGAAGCCCGCCGCGGCCATGCTCGTGCCCTATCTCCTCTGGGTTCTCTTCGCGACGACCCTCAACGCCGCCGTGGCGGTGCTGAACACCTGATCCCTCCACAGGAGTGGATTCACCGAGTTCTGCACCGATGTCCGAATCCCGCGAGGGACGCCGCGGCCCCGCGGATACTCTCATGGCATGAGAACGACTCCCGCACACGTCCGCCGCACCGACAGCCCTCTCGGTCGCATCGAGGTGGGTAGCGATGGCACCTCGATCGTGTCGCTGGCGATCGAGCGGGCATCGATCCTCCCGCACGATCACCTCGCAGCATCGGACACGCCCGTCCTCCGCGACGCGATCGAGCAGCTCGACGAGTACTTCGCGGGGGCGCGTCGCCACTTCGATCTTCCGCTCGCCTTGCGCGGCACCGCCTTCCAGCTCGAGATCTGGGAGGAGCTTCGTCGCCTTCCTTTTGGCGGGATCACGTCCTATGGCGCCCTCGGCGAACAGGTCGGGCGCCTCCGGGCGGGCCGTCCCATCGGCGGCGCCGTCGGCGCGAACCCGATCCCGATCATCGTCGGCTGCCATCGTGTGCTGGCGGGCGACGGCCGGATCACCGGCTTCAGCGCCGGCGAGGGAATCGCCACCAAGGCGTGGCTGCTCGATCATGAGGGGATCGCATACCGATGAGCGTCACCGACGGGCTGATCGTCGGAGACGACGGTAAGGCCCGTTGCGCCTGGAGCGGAGACGATCCCGAGTACCGCCGGTACCACGACGAGGAATGGGGCGTGCCGTTGCGCGGCGATCGACCGCTCTTCGAGAAGGTCTGCCTCGAGGGGTTCCAGGCCGGCCTGTCGTGGATCACCATTCTCCGCAAGCGCCCGCGCTTCCGGGAGGTCTTCCACGACTTCGATCTCCACGCCGTCTCTCAGATGGGCGAAGAGGACGTCGAGCGGTTGCTCGCCGACAGCGGGATCATCCGCAATCGCGCCAAGATCCTGGCGACCATCGGCAATGCCTCCGCCGCGCTGCGCCTGATCGCGGCCGAAGGAGACGGCGCCCTCGACCGCCTGATCTGGTCGGTCCACACGCCCGAGCCCGGTCGCGTCGTGCGCTCCGGAGACGTCCCAGCCACCACTCCAGCGTCCCTCACGCTCTCGCGCACCCTCCGGTCGGCGGGCTTTCGTTTCGTCGGGCCCACCACGATGTACGCACTGATGCAATCGGCCGGAGTCGTCGACGACCATCTGACGGGATGCTTTCGCTCGAGCCGCTGAGCCCGCCTCAGCCCTCAGCGACCACGAGGTCCAGCTCGCCCGCACGGGAACTCGGAGCCAGCTCGAACCCGCGGCCCGCGGCCCAGCTCGCGAGCCCCTCGAGCGTCTCGTCCGCGACACCATCCTCAGCGAGAGCCCTGACGAAGCGCCCCTTGCCGAGCTTGTTGAAGTGGTTGAGGGAGCGGAGGCGACCCTCCGCGTCCCGCGAGCGTACCCGCACGAACCAGCGGCTCTCCCCCGGAGTCAGCGGCCCGAGAGCCGCATAGACCTCGCTCCGGAGGTCGAGGACAAGCCCGGGCAGGGAGCCGAGCACCCCTGACGCTACCGCCGCCCACCAGCGGCGCAGGGGCACGCCGGGGATCCGGGAGTCGTGGGACAGACGATACGCGGGGATCGCATCGAGAGCGCCGACCGGTCCCCAGAGGGCGGACTGGATCAGCACGTGGTCGTCGAGCCATTCCCGCGCCGGGGTCGAGAGGCTGCCGGCGTCGAGCGCATCGAACAGCACCCCGTCGAAGCGGTCGACCGCAGGCATGCCCGGCGCCGTCGGCAGCGCCGCGTTGCGCTCGATCTCGCCGAGCTGGCGCGGACCGAGCTTCAAGGCACGCGCCGCAGCAGCAGGATCGGCAGAAAGGGCGACGAGCGCCTCCAGCAGCACCCGGCGACGCTCGGCCAGCTCGGGGAACGCGAGCCTCTCGAGCGAGAACGCCATCGAGCCTCCGTCGCGCTTGGTCTCAGACGGGGGAAGCAGGACGTGCACGGGGCTCCTTTCGCGGGATGAGCCGGGACGACGAGAGGGGCCGCGCGATCTCGATGGATCGCCCGGCCCCTCCGCAGGACGTCGTGCTCTAGACGAGCGCCGCCTCCCTGGCGACCACGGTGACGACATCGTTCTCGACCGAGAGGAAGCCGTCCTCCGCTTGCGCAGTGAGACGGGTACCGTCCACGGCCGTGACCCGCACCTCGCCCGAGGCGAGGATCGCGAGCAGAGGCTCGTGGCCGGCGAGGATACCAATTTCGCCCTCGACGGTGCGGGCCGTGAGCTGCTTCGCCTCGCCCGCCCAAATCTCGGCCGTGGCCGAGACGACGCTGACCTTCAAGGTCCCGGCCATGATCAGCCGTTCTCCTTCTGGATCTGAGCCCACTTCTCCTCGACGTCGGTGATCGGGCCGACGTTGAAGAACGCCTGCTCGGCCACGTGGTCGAACTCGCCCTTGGCGATCGCGTCGAACGACTCGATCGTCTGCTTGAGCGGAACCGTGGAACCCTCGACGCCGGTGAACTTCTTGGCCATGTAGGTGTTCTGCGAGAGGAACTGCTGGATCCGGCGCGCACGCGACACCGTGATCTTGTCCTCCTCCGACAGCTCGTCGACACCGAGGATCGCGATGATCTCCTGCAGCTCCTTGTTCTTCTGAAGGATCTGCTTGACCGTCGTCGCGACGCGGTAGTGATCGGCGCCCAGGTAGCGGGGGTCGAGGATGCGCGAGGTCGAGGTCAGCGGGTCGACGGCCGGATAGAGGCCCTTCGACGCGATCTCTCGCGAAAGCTCGGTCGTCGCGTCGAGGTGCGCGAAGGTGGTCGCCGGAGCCGGGTCGGTGTAATCGTCGGCGGGGACGTAGATCGCCTGCAGCGAGGTGATCGAGTGTCCGCGAGTCGAGGTGATGCGCTCCTGGAGGACACCCATCTCGTCGGCGAGGTTCGGCTGGTAGCCCACCGCAGAAGGCATGCGGCCCAGGAGGGTCGACACCTCCGAGCCCGCCTGGGTGAAGCGGAAGATGTTGTCGATGAACAGCAGCACGTCCTGCTTCTGCACATCACGGAAGTACTCCGCCATGGTCAGCGCGGACAGGGCCACGCGGAGGCGGGTTCCCGGCGGCTCGTCCATCTGGCCGAAGACGAGCGCGGTCTTGTCGAAGACGCCCGCCTCCTCCATCTCGGCGATGAGGTCGTTGCCCTCACGGGTGCGCTCGCCGACACCGGCGAACACCGAGACACCACCGTGGTCCTGCGCGACGCGCTGGATCATCTCCTGGATGAGGACGGTCTTGCCGACGCCCGCGCCGCCGAACAGGCCGATCTTGCCGCCCTGCACGTACGGGGTGAGCAGGTCGATGACCTTGATGCCGGTCTCGAACAGCTCCGTCTTGGACTCGAGCTGGTCGAACGCCGGGGGCTTGCGGTGGATGGGCCAGCGCTCCGTGATCTCGAACGACTGGCCGTTGACCGTGCCGTCCGCATCGGCGTTGAGGACCTCGCCGATCACGTTGAAGACCTTGCCCTTGGTCACGTCGCCGACGGGCACCGAGATGGGCAGGCCGGTGTCGTGGACCTCCTGGCCGCGGACGAGTCCATCGGTCGGGTTGAGCGAGATGGCACGGACGAGGTCGTCGCCCAGGTGCTGTGCGACCTCGAAGGTCAGCTTGCTCGAGACGCCCTCGACCTCGACGTGCGTGTAGAGCGCGTTGTAGACCTCGGGGATCGCGTCGTGGGGGAACTCGATGTCAACGACGGGGCCGGTCACGCGGGCGATACGGCCGATGGCCCCGCCCGACGTCCCGGTCGCCGCCTCAGGTGCGGTCAGTGTCATTGCTTCTTCCTTCTGTGGTCACACCGCTCCCGGAGGGCGGAGTCGTCTAGGTCGGGGAGGTGGGCCGTCTACTTGGACGACGACAGGGCGTCGGCGCCGCCGACGATCTCGGCGATCTGCTGCGTGATCTCGGTCTGGCGGGCGTTGTTCGCGAGGCGCGTGTAGGTCTTGATCAGCGTGTCCGCGTTGTCGCTCGCCGACTTCATCGCCTTCTGGCGCGCCGCGTGCTCGGAGGCCGCCGACTGCAGCATCGCGTTGAAGATGCGGCTCTCGACGTACACCGGCAGGAGGCGGTCGAGGACCGTCTCGGGGTCGGGTTCGAACTCGTAGAGCGGGTAGAGCTCGCGGTTCTCGTCCTCTGCGCCCTCGACGACCTCGAGCGGCAGGAGGCGGACGACGGTCGGCTGCTGGGTGACCATGCTGACGAAGCGGTTGTAGACGAGGTGGATCTCGTCCACTCCGCCCTCCTCGTCGTCGAGGTTGTAGGCCTCGACAACGGCGTCGGCGATCTCTTTGGCCGTCTCGAACACCGGCTGGTCGGTGCCCCCCGTCCAGACGCGCACGCTGGGGCGCTTCCGGAACGAGAAGTACGCGTTGGCCTTGCGGCCGACCAGATAGAAGACGACCTCCTTGCCCTCGCTGCGCAGCAGCGTGGCCAGTTCCTCCGCCTCCTTGAGCACGCTCGACGAGAACGCGCCCGCAAGGCCGCGATCGGAGGTGAAGATCACGATCGCGGCCGTGTCGAGCTTCTCGCGCTCGGTCGTGAGCGGGTGCTCGACGTTCGAGTACGTTGCCACGGCCGACACGGCCCGCGTGATCGCGTTCGAGTACGGAGCCGCGGCGGCGACGCGGTGCTGCGCCTTCTGGATGCGCGAGGCCGAGATCAGCTCCATGGCCCGAGTGATCTTCTTGGTCGTCTGGGCCGAACGGATCTTCGACCGGTAGACCCGAAGTTGCGCTCCCATGTGTCTCCTGTAGTCCTTGTGTGGCGAATCGTCAGGGCGTCGCGATCAGCGACGGCCCTTGACGATCTTCTCTTGGCCGACCTCGTCGGCCGAGATCGCCTGGTGCTCCTCGCGTCCGACCGAGGCGAGCGGGGTGCCCTCGCCCGTCTGGAACTCGAGCTTGAACCCGTCGACCGCGCGGTGCAGCTCGGCGACGGTGTCGTCCGAGAGCACGTTGGTCTCGCGCAGCGTGGTGAGGACCTGGGTGTTGCGGCCCAGGTAGTCGAGCAGTTCGCGCTCGAAGCGGAGCACGTCCGAGACAGGCACCTCGTCGAGCTTGCCGTTGGTGCCGGCCCAGATCGAGACGACCTGCTCCTCGACGGGGTACGGCGAGTACTGCGGCTGCTTGAGCAGCTCCGTCAGGCGGGCGCCGCGGGCGAGCTGACGGCGCGAGGCGGCGTCGAGGTCGGAGGCGAACATCGCGAAGGCCTCGAGCGAGCGGTACTGGGCGAGCTCGAGCTTGAGGGTGCCGGAGACCTTCTTGATCGACTTGACCTGGGCGTCACCGCCGACGCGCGACACCGAGATCCCGACGTCGACCGCGGGACGCTGGTTGGCGTTGAACAGGTCGGACTGGAGGAAGATCTGACCGTCGGTGATCGAGATCACGTTGGTCGGGATGTACGCCGAGACATCGTTGGCCTTGGTCTCGATGATGGGGAGGCCCGTCATCGATCCGGCGCCGAGCGCGTCGGACAGCTTCGCGCAACGCTCCAGCAGGCGAGAGTGCAGGTAGAAGACGTCACCCGGGTAGGCCTCACGTCCCGGCGGCCGGCGCAGGAGGAGCGACACGGCGCGGTAGGCCTCGGCCTGCTTCGACAGGTCGTCGAAGATGATGAGGACGTGCTTGCCGCCGTACATCCAGTGCTGCCCGATGGCAGAACCCGTGTAGGGGGCGAGGTACTTGAAGCCGGCGGGGTCGGAGGCGGGGGACGCGACGATCGTCGTGTACTCCATCGCGCCCGCGTCCTCGAGCGCACCCTTGACCGACGCGATGGTCGAGCCCTTCTGGCCGATCGCGACGTAGATGCAGCGAACCTGCTTGTTGACGTCGCCCGACTCCCAGTTGGCCTTCTGGTTGATGATCGTGTCGATCGCGATCGCGGTCTTGCCGGTCTGGCGGTCGCCGATGATCAGCTGACGCTGTCCGCGACCGATGGGGATCATCGCGTCGATGGCCTTGATGCCGGTCTGTAGCGGCTCGTGGACCGACTTGCGCGACATGACGCCGGGCGCTTGCAGTTCGAGGGCGCGACGGCCCTCGGAGACGATGTCTCCGAGTCCGTCGATCGGGTTGCCCAGCGGGTCGACCACGCGGCCGAGGTAGGCGTCGCCGACGGGGACAGAGAGGACCTCGCCGGTGCGGGTCACCTCCATGCCCTCTTCGATGCCGGAGAACTCGCCGAGCACGACGACGCCGATCTCGTTCTCGTCGAGGTTCTGGGCGAGACCCAGGACGCCGTTGGAGAAACGGATGAGCTCGTTCGCCATGACGCCGGGGAGTCCCTCGACGTGGGCGATGCCGTCGGCGGCGTCGATGACGTAGCCGACCTCGGTGGTGGAGGCCTTGCCCGGCTCGTACGACGAGACGAAGTCTTTCAGCGCGTCGCGGATCTCATCCGGGCTGATGGTGATATCTGCCATGGGAATTCCTATTCGTTGGGTCCGTGCGAGCCGAGGAGGTCGTCGGGGCCTGACCTGGATGGTGCGGGGGCGGCGCGAGCCGCTCCCTGAGGATACGTGCGCCCGTCAGGACGCGAGCTGGAGTTTCAGGTCGGTCAGTCGAGCGGAGACGGTGCCGTCGATGACCTCGTCGCCGACGTGCAGACGCATGCCTCCCAGGAGGGAGGGATCGACGACGACATTGACCGAGACCGGACGGTCGTACTGGCGCGAAAGGGTCGAGCGAAGACGGTCGAGCTGCTCCGGTGCGAGAGGCGCGGCGACGGACACTGTGGCGAGGGTGAACCCGCCCTGGTCGGCCATGACGCCCGCCGCGAAGCGGATGAGCTCGGGGATGCGTCGACCGCGCGGGTGCGCGACGAGCTGTCGGAGGATCGCGATCGTCTCGGCCGACGCCTTGCCCTCGATGAGGCGCTGCACGAGCGCCACCTTCGAATCGGCCGCGGCGAGCTTGCTGCCGAGCGCGAGCTCCAGCTGAGCGTCTGACGCGACGGCCGCGCCGAACGAGTGCAGTTCGCGCTCAAGCGACACACCCTCGGGAGCGGAGGCGGCGATCGCGCGGACCCCGACCTCCTCGACTCCCGCGACCAGGTCGCTCGGGCTCGACCAACGGTGCCCGACGATCACGGTGAGCAGCCGCTTGGCCGGCTCGCCGAACGGACCGAAGACGCGTGCGACGAGAGCCTGCTTGCTGCTGGAGTCGGCGCTGGGATCGCCGAGGGCCGCGCGCAGCTGCGCCTGGCCGTCGATGACCCGAGCCGCCTCGAAGAGCTGCTGGGCCGTGTCGAGGGACGCCTGGTCGCCAAGGGCGGAGAGCTCCGCCTTCGCCGACGCGAGTGCCTGCCTGGACGCGCTGCCCATCAGCTGTTCGCCTTCTCCGAGGCCTCGAGGTCGGCGAGGAAGCGGTCCACGATCGCGGACGCCTTCGCGTCGTCGTTGAGGCTCTCGCCGATCACGCCGGAGGCGAGATCGATGGCGAGGGTTCCGACTTCGGAGCGCAGTGAGACGACGGCCGCCTGGCGGTCTGCCTCGATCTGGGCGTGCGCGTGGTGCAAGATACGCTCCGCCTCGACCTGGGCCTGCTCCTTCTTCGCCGCGACGATCGCGTTGCCGTCGGCGTGCGCCTTGTCGCGGATCGCTCCGGCTTCGGCGCGTGCCTCGGCGAGCTGGGCGGTGTACTTCTCGAGGGCGGCCTCGGCCTGTCGCTGGGCCTCGTCGGCCTTCGCGATGTTCCCCTCGATCGCCGCGGAGCGCTCGTCGAGCAGCTTCTGCAGGCGCGGAAGGACCATCCTCCAGAAGAAGACGAGCAGGACGAGGAAGATCACCCCCGACCAGAAGAAGTCGTAGAACTCCGGGATCAGGATGATCGCGGGGACGTCACCTTCTTCCGCAGCGATGTTCACAGCGGTGCCGAACACGACTACGCCGCGAAGATGAAGTAGGTGGCGAGACCGATGAGCGCGAGCACCTCGGTGAACGCGATGCCGAGGAACATCGTGGTCTGGAGGCGACCGGCCATCTCGGGCTGGCGCGCCATGGCCTCGACGGTCTTGCCCGCGACGATGCCGACACCGATGCCGGGGCCGATCGCTGCGAGGCCGTAACCGACCGTCGCGATGTTGCCGGAGAGTTCGGCGAGAACGGTGACTGAGTCCACGAGTGGGTCCTTTCAGTGGGGTGATCGTGTGAACGGGTGGAAGCCCGTGAGTAGTGGTGTCAGTGCTCCTCGGCGACGGCCAACTGGATGTAGACCGCGGCGAGCAGGGTGAAGATGTAGGCCTGGAGGACGGCGACGAGGAGCTCGAAGAGCGTGAACGCGCCTCCGCCGACGAGGGTCACGACACCGAAGAGCTTGAAGCCCGGGTCGATCTGGGAGCTGAAGAAGAAGAACTGCGTGGCCGAGAAGCAGAGCACGAGCAGCAGGTGGCCGACGATCATGTTCATCACGAGTCGCAGCGCGAGCGAGAGCGGCCGGATGATGAAGGTCTGCAGGAGCTCGATCGGCGTGAGGATGAAGTAGATCAGGACCGGCGCGCCGGGCGGGAACAGGGCGTTCTTGAAGAAGCCGACACCGCGGTCCTTGATGCCCGCATAGATGAACGTGACGTACGCGACGAGCCCGAGGAACAGCGGCATGCCGACGACGGAGGTTCCCGCGATGTTCAGGAACGGGATCACGCCCGTGAGGTTCATCGAGATGATCGCGAAGAAGATCGTCACGAGGATCGGCAGGAAGCGACGGGCGTCCTTCTCGCCGAGGATGTCCTTCGCGATGGTGACGCGTACGAAGTCGAAGGCCAGCTCGACGATGCTCTGGAAACGACCGGGCACGAGGCGGAGCCGACGCGTGCCGAGCCAGAAGAACAGCATCAGGGCGAGGACCGCGATGAAGCGGACCATCATGACACGGTTGATCTCGAAGGGGGTTCCCTCGAAGAGGAACCCGGGCGGGAAGAACTCGGAGATCGACGGGGTGTGGAAGTCACTCTCACCGGTCGAGGACGAGACCAACAGGGTCACAGCGTTAGCAAACAGCGCTAGCTCCTGGAATTCGGGGCGTGGCACGCGGCAACCGGGTGATCGGGATCACTCGGACACAACGCTCTCGCGACGACGAAAGGTGGGGTTTTCCGCTCGGATGGCGCTCGCACTCAACGATCGACATCAACGATGAGACGACCTGAGGACACGTTCGCCTGCGGTATTCGTGCCTACTGTAGCAACAGAAGAGGCCGAGGGCCGAATCGTGGTGCTCTCAGGTAGCACTCGGCGGGCGCTCATCGAGCGAGGTCGCTGACGTTCGCCATCCTTGAGCGCGAGACGACGAGCACGTCGATGACGAGCGAGCCGAGCACTGCCGCGATGATCGTCACGAAGAGAGCCGTGCTGTTGAGCCACGGCTGTTCGCGCAAGACCAGGGCGGCGATCACGAAGAGCACGAACTTGGCCAGCCAGGTGCCGAGGACGACCGCGAAGAAGCCTCCGATGTCGAGCCGGTTCGCGACCAGGATGCTCGCCGCGGTGAGCGCGACCATCGCGCCTCCGACGAGGGCGCCCAGCAGTGCGCCGATCGCGCCCGCTCCTCCCGCGACGAGCGCGCCGAGGATCGTGCCGACCACCGCGAGCGCGAGGACGAACACGCCGCCGACCGCGAGGGTGCGACGCAGCACGGGGACGGAGGCGGGAACGGGGTGGGCGGCCGGGTCGGATCCGGTCATGATGCTTCTTTCCGCGCCGCGGGCGGCGCTGAGGGGACGCGATCGCTCGGAAGGACGACCGAGGGGTGGATCGACTCCGTGGCGGAGGCGACATCGAGCGGGTCGAGCACGGGCGAGGCCTCGGCCGACTGTGCGGCGGCCTCGAGGCGCTTACGTCGGCTGAGGGGCAGGAGCGTCACGATCGTGCAGATCAGAAGGCCCACGGCCAGGAAGACCAGGGGGACCCAGAGGACGTCGACGACGAACATCAACAGGCAACTGACCGCGATGACGGCCGTCCACGCGTAGAAGATCAGCACGGCGTGCAAGTGGGAGTGCCCCATGTCGAGGAGGCGGTGGTGAAGGTGCTTGCGGTCGGCGCTGAACGGCGACTTGCCGGCGCGGAGCCTCCGCACCACGGCCAGGCCGAAGTCCATCAGCGGCACCACGAGCACGGCGAACGGCAAGATGATCGGGATGAAGGCGGGCAGGAGCTCTTTCGCAGCGAGCTGGGCCGGATCGACCTGACCGGTCACGGCGATCGCCGACGTGGCCATCAGCATCCCCACGAGCAACGCTCCTCCGTCGCCCATGAACATCTTGGCCGGCCGCCAGTTGATCGGGAGAAAGCCCGCGCACGCGCCGACGAGCACGACCGCGATCAACGACGCGAGGTTGAAGTAGTCCGTGGGTGAGGTCTGCTGCACGAGCAGGTAGCTGTAGAGGAAGAACACGCCGTTGGCGATGAGCGCGACCCCGGCGACGAGCCCGTCGAGCCCGTCGATGAAGTTGAGCGCATTGGTCACCAGCACGATGGCGAGGACCGTGATGATGAGCGACATCCACGGCGAGCCCACGGTGAGTCCGCTGATCGGCAGCGAGACGATCTGCACGCCTTTCCACGCGATCAGCCCGGCCGCGATCATCTGGCCGGCGAGCTTCGTCGTCCAGTCGAGGTCCCAGATGTCGTCGGCGACCCCGATCAAGACGATGAGGAGACTCGCGCCGAGGATCGCGAGGATCGGCTCGGGATTCGCGAAGACGAGACGGAAGTAGGGCAGCTGCGAGGCGATACCGAAGCCGACGAGGATGCCGAGGAACATGGCGATCCCGCCGAGCCGCGGAGTGGGGCGCGTGTGCATGTCGCGCGCACGGATCTGGGGATAGAGCCGGAATCTCAGGCTGAGCTTCCAGATGACGAAGGAGAGAGCGCCGGTGACGATCGCGACGGCGAGCGAGACGAGGGCGAAGGTGATCATCGGCTACTCACGCGTCGCGGAGGCGGCGCCGGACGCCCCGCTCTCGCTCTCGTCCTGCAGACGGGCGCCCGAGGCCCAGTCGGGGCGAGCAGGGGTGCGCGGGGGATCCTCGTGGAGCGACGACTCGGACGGGACGGAGGCGTCGTAAGACGTCGCGGCGTCGGACGCGGGCTCCCCCGTCGACGGGGCGTCGCTCGCCGGGACGGAGTCGGGGAGCAACTCCCCCACGACCTCCCGGAGCCGCTCAGCCGAGACCACGCCCTGACGCAGGACGCGCAACGTCCCGCCCTCGAAGCTCAGAGCGGTCGCGTCGATGATGGTCGAGGACTCGCTCGCGCCGGCGGGTCGCTCGCCGTAGCGGGAGCCGGCGGCACCGGCGTCGAGGTAGACGTCGACCGCCTCGCCGAGCTGCTCGAACGCCTCCTGCGCGGTCGTTGCGGAGGGGCGGCCCGTCTTGTTCGCCGAGGAGACGGCGAGCGGCCCGGTCTCGGCGAGGAGCTCGAGGGTCACGGGATTGTCGGGCATGCGCAGGGCGACCGTGCCCCGGGTCTCGCCGAGGTCCCAGACGAGAGAGGGCTGGGCGTGCAGAACGATCGTCAGTCCGCCCGGCCAGAAGGCCTTGGCGAGCTGACGGACGGCGTCGGGCACGTTCTCGGCGAGCGCGTCGAGCGCGGCGACGTCACCGATGAGCACGGGAGGGGGCGACTGGCGCGTCCGGCCCTTCGCGTCGAGCAGGCGCTGCACCGCAGTGGCGTCGAATGCGTTGGCCGCGACGCCGTAGACCGTGTCGGTCGGGAGCACGACGAGCTCGCCCCGGCCGAGCGCCGTTCGCGCGAGACGGGTGCCGGTCAGGAGGTCCGTGTCGACGGAGCAGTCGTAGATGCGTGCCATAACGCGGGCCATGATACCGGCGCCCGTCGAGCGGGCGGTCCGAGAGCAGAGCGACTCGGGGCGGCAGGTCGCACCGGCCGCCTCTCACCGCAGTCTCACCCGGGCCACCGAGAGTCGCTCCGCCGCGCGCGTCGGCGCTCCGGGCACCTGTTCCGCCTCGAGAGTCGACGCTCGGGCGCCGCCCCGCACCTCCGCCCGCATCCCCGCCACGAGAGCGACAGAGACCGCCATCACTGCGCGGGAGTGCTGATCGCCGAACCAGCTGGTGTTGTCGGCCATCCCGTGGACGAAGATCCAGAGGAGACCGACGGCCAGGGCCCCGACCACCACCGCCTCGGACGTGTCGACCCGGAGCAGGAGGCGCAGCACGGCGACTGTGGCCGTCAGGAGGAAGGCGAGGACCGGCAAGGCGAGGAGCAGGCCTCCGTTCGCCCACGCCATCACCACGAGGTTGTGCGGAGGCCGCGGTTCGGAATGCTGGGTGAACTGAGCGGCCCTCGCCAGCCACAGGTCGTGCCAGCCGCCGAAGCCCAACCCGAGAAGCCACTGCTCCGGGAAGGCGCTCGCAGCCAGGCGCAGGAACTCGCCCCGGGCGCCGAGGGTGAGCAGGCCGGCGTTCGCGAGCTGCGGGAACAGCGCGGCCACTCCGAAGACACCCGCGACCGTCGTCGGGATCGCGATCAGCCACGCGATGGGGCCCATCGTCTTGCCCTTGAGGCCGCGCACCGCCGCCACTCCGAGGGGCAGCGCGAGCGCGAGGACGATCGCCGTCTTGGAGAGGGTGAACAGGGCGCCCGCGAGGCCGCCGAGCGCGCTGAGCAGCAGAATGCCTCCGCCCTGCCGTCGCCATGCGGCGAACGAGAGCATCGCGGTGCCCGCCATGAACATCGACGCGATGTTGCCGTTGAGGAAGAACCCGCCCGACTTCTCCTGCAACACGTTGTTGAACGCGGTCGTGAAGATGTCGCGCACGTAGACGTCGGAGAACAGGACAGCGTCGGGCCATCGAAGGTAGGCGGTCTCGAGCGCGGGATCGACCTGGAAGAGGATCGTCAGGCCGCACTGGAGCAGGAACGCCGGGGAGGACCAGGCGAGGGCGCGACCCACGACCCTCCAGGCACCCGGCCCCGCCTGTCGCACCGCCAGGTAGGGGGTGAGGATCGAGAGGCCGGCGATGAGGTCGCGCACCCCCTCGGCAACTGCGCGGGAGTAACTCAGCGCGAAGAGCGTCGCCACCAGGATGAGGACGATGAGGACGGCGAAGCGGTCGAGGCGGAGGCCGGATGGCCGCAGCAGCACGGAAGGCAGGAAGAGCAGGCTCCAGGCGACCGGCGCGGTGAGCGGGCCCAGGGTATAGAACTGCAGCACGCTGAGCGTCAGGAGCACGGCGAGGAACAGCACCGTCCGGCGCTCCCTGCGTTGCTGCGCGGGATCGGCGACGAGCCCGACCGCCCGACCGTGGGCGCGCGGCGTTATCGGGCGCCTCCCCGCGGCTGGGAGATGGGGAGCCGGGGAGCCGGGACGAGGCGCAGGACGGCGCGACACCGGGGATGAGGGGCGCTGCGAGTCGGTGTGCCGCCCCAGCGACACCCCTCTTCCCGACAGGCGGCGCGAGTGGCGCAGAACGTCGGATCGTCGCGGCGTCACGACGATCTCGAGAGGGAGGGGCGGGGCAAGAGGCGGGGTCCGTCCGATCACGAGGAGACCCCAGAGGACGGGCACTTCACGGTGGAAGCGGGTGGGCGACGCCCCTCGACCTCTGCATTCGGAGACGGCACGACGGGCAGAGCGGAAGGGGCGCGAGGCCTGTGATCGGGTTCCATAACGCCGCGACCGTACACAACTGAGGATCATTCGACTCGACTGTCGCGCGATGTCGGTCGTGCTGCGATCCCCCCGGGGCGGTCCCCGACCGGCACGCAGGCGGCGGCACGGCCACGATGCCGCGCCCGCGAGCGTCAGCGCTCCGTGGGTGACGCTCCCAGGAGCGCGTCGGCGCGGCGCGCGATGTCTGGCCACGCGAAGGCCGCGGAGCGTCGACGGGAGGCGGCGGCGATCGTCTCGCGACGGTCGGGGTCGCGGAGCGCCTCGGCGAGCGCGGGGATCGCCGCGACCATGGCGGACGCAACCTCCTCCTCGGTCCCCGGAGGCACGAGGACCGAACCGGCGACGACTCCCTCCTCCGTGCGCAGGATCTCGGCGAGGCCGCCGCGGTCGACCGTCACGACGGGAAGGCCCCGGGAGAGCGCCTCCACCACGACCATGCCGAACGGCTCGTCCCACCGGCACGGGTAGAGCAGGAACGCCGAGACCGCGAACAGGTCGAGGAGCTGCTCGTGCGGGAGGAACGCGACGCGACGGACTCCCCACGGCAGCGCGGACACCGCCTCGTCGAGCGCGCGCACGTAGGGCGTGGGAGTCCCGTCGTCGCCCAGACCGGATGCACCGGCGATGACCAACTGCAGAGGGATGCCTCGCTCTGCGCGCAGCCGGCGGACGATGTCGACGGCCTCGACGGCGCCCTTCTCGGGGACGAGGCGGCCGGCGAAGACCGCTTCGAGCGCGCCTCCCCCGGGAGCGACAGGCGAGGCCACGGCGGGCGAGGCCACCGGCGGGACGACCCCGTTGTACAGGACCGCCGTCACGCGGAGGCCGTACTGGGCGACGGCACGGCTGCGCAGGAACTCGCTGCAGAAGATCCACTCGTCGACGGCCTCGAGGTAGCGGCGCGCCTCCTCGGGATCGTGCGGGAGGTAGTCGAGCAGGTCGTTGTGCATGTGCGCCACGATGCGGCCCGAGTGTCCCAGGCGACGGAGACGGAGCGCGTAGCGCGGTCGGTTGTGGATCCACACTGTCGGCACGCGACGCAACGAGGGGGCGAGGCAGAGAAGCCACGGTGCCCCTCCGAGCGAGAGGCGGCGCAACGTCTGCGCGGGGTCGGAGTCGCGTCGCCGCGCGATCAGCAGGGCGGCACGACGCTGAACGGCATACCCGCGACCGTACAGCCGATGCCGACGGACATCGACGCCGGGCACGGCGGCCGCTCGAGGGGCGTGCACGGCAATCCTCAGCGCGGAGCGGGACACGGTCTCGCGCACCCAGGTTGCTACCGCTCCGCCGGAGCCGTCGAAGCGCTCCTCAGCGGCGAGCACGACGGCGACATCGACAGGCCGCCCACGGAGCCGCCGAGGGAGCCGTGCGAAGACGAGGGAGCGCGCTTGCGCGAGGTCGCGGCCCGGAGCGAGGAGCACGGTCGCGACGAGCACGAGCCCCGCGAGCACCGCCTCGACCGGCAGGAGGCGGAGCACGGAACCCTCGGGGAGGAGTCCGAGCGCGAGGAGGAGGAGCGCCATCGGCAGCGCGAGGAGGGGCCCGGCGCTGCAGGCCCGCAGGAAACCGGAGAGGCGGACGCCGATGACGGCACGCAAGACGAGGTAGGTCACGACGAAACCGAGGCCGCTCGAGATCAGCAGTCCGTCGATCAAGCCGTCGAGACCGTAGAGCATCCCGCCGACGACGATCAGCGGCACAGTGACCGCCGTCTTGACGACGTTGACGACGAGGCCGAAGCGCACGCGGTTCATCGCCATCAGCACGAAGCCGACAGGATTCCCGACGGCCCGCACGGCGCCGACGACGGTGAGCGCCGTCGTCATCCCGGCGATCCATCCCCACTGCGGCCCGTAGAAGAGGCGCACGACCTCGTCGGAGCGCAAGGCGACGAAGGCGAGCGGCGGGATGCTGGCCATGCTCAGCACGGCCGTGACGCTGAGGTAGTTCCGGGCGACACGGTCACGGTCGTGCTGGATGGACGAGAAGACGGGGAACATCACCCGCGTGACGATCGGGTTCACCCGAGCAGGCAGGTTCACCGCGAGGTTGTAGGCGAGGGTGTATCCGCCGAGCTGCGCCGGCCCGAGCAGTCGGCCGATCGCGAGGGAGCTCGCGTTCGAGCCGAGGTAGTTCACGACGGCGTCGAGGGTCTGGAAGACGCCGAACGACAGGAAGCGCGCCGTCTCACGCAGCCGGAACCGAAAGCGGAGGCGGAACCACCGCCGCGCCTGCACGAGCGCGAGGACGGAGCGCAGGAGCGCCGTGGCGACGAGGCCCCACGAGTAGGACAGCGCACCGCAGCCCACGAGCGCCAGGCACACCGTTACGACGAAGCCACCCGCAAGAGACACCGACTCCGAGATCGCGACCGCCCGGAACCGCAAGCCCTTCTCGAGCACCGCCCGCGGGACCTGTCCTGCCGCGCTCCCCACGAACACCAGGGCGGCGAGCGAGAGCATCGGCGCCGCGGCGTCCGAGCCGAGCAGGACGGCGATCGGCGAGGCCGCCGCGACCACGACCGCCGTGACGAGGAGGCCGACCGTCAGATTCAGCCAGAACACCGAGGAGAGCTCGAAGCTCGACGCTCGACGCCGCTGGATGATCGCCTGGGCGACACCCATTCCCAGGAAGATGTCGACGAAGGTGTTCAGCAGCCCGACGATCGCAATCAGGCCCATCTCGGAGGGGTCGAGTAGGCGGGCGAGGATCGCGAACTGCCCGAGCTGGACGACGAGCGCGACCGCGAACGAGATCGCCGTCCAGGTGGTGGCGTCGACGGTCCTCCTGCGCAGGCTCACCGGGTCCGCCGACGCGGGGCTGCGGGCGGCCCGCTCCCCTCGAAAGCGTCGATCGCCGGCCGCCGTGTCCTCCCGGAGACGAGCACCGCGGGCGGCCCGGGCACCATCATCACCGCGAGGACCGCCGTCCAGGTGAGCCAGGAGACCCCGTCGAAGTCGTCGATCCGCAGCGGCATCTCGGCGAGCGAGCACGCCAGCAGCATCAGCACGAACAGATAGCTGACCATGGAGCGGTCGAAGTACTCGAGCGAGCGCACCAGCACGCTCACCAGGAAGACGGCGAGGGCGGCGAGAAGCACGATCCCTCCCCACACCATCGTCGAGACGAAGAGGTTGTGGCCGTGCCAGGGCGTGTGGCCGATCAGTGGGGGCAGCAGGCCCTCGCGGGTGAAGGCATTCGTCGAGAGGCCGACGAGGAAGTGATCGGGGATGACGCTCATCGAGGACATCCAGATCGCGCCACGACTGGTGAGGGCATCGCGGTCGTGGATGAGCATCGGGAGCAGGACCATGACGGTGACCACGAGGACCACCGCGGTGACGGCGATCACCCTCCTGATCCAGGCCGAGCGGACGACCCGCAGCAGCAGGGCGACGAGGATCGTCACCCCGGCCGCGATGAGGGCCGTGCGGGAAGCGCTGAGGACCAGGGCGCTCAGCACGACGAGGAGTCCGCTCACGCGGCCGAACCGGGTGCGCACGAGCAGCACGAACGGCAGCCCGAGCGCCATGGTCATCCCGAGGACGTTCATCTGGGGGAAGATGCCCGCGAGCAGCTGGGTCCCGACGAGCGCCTTCGTCTCGCCCGGGAGGAGCGCGTCCTGGCGCATCCAGCCCTGGCCGGTGAGGGCCGTGACCAGGCTCGCCATCGCGATGAGCGTGACGATCACGCCGAAGACGCGCAGGTCCTCCCACTTCGGAGCGATGGACCAGAGCGCGAGGACGAGCGCGAGGATCACCCAGTACTTCGGCGTCGGGTTCAGGCCACCGACCGCGAGGGTGTTGGTGACTTGGGCCGCAATGAGGTAGACCGCGGCGCCGGCGAGACCCGAGAGGTTGGCTCGCGGCCGGCCGAGGTTGAGCAGGACGACGACCGCCACGACCGCCAGGAAGGGGACGGCGGCCCACTCGGCGATCGCCGTGCCGATCGCGCTCGGGTTGACGGCACCGGTGGAATAGCCGTCGGATGCCGCCCGCCCCGCGGCGAACAGATCGGCGACGCGTCCGCCAGAGGTGAGGACGAAGGTGACAAGCACGACGGCGGCGAGCTGGAGGCGCCGCCCCCGCGCCCGGCGCGCCTCCACGGCCTCGGAAGGCGCCGGTGCGGTCGACGCGGTGCTGCGCCACTGTCCCGCGCCTCGCGAGCCCGCCACTCCCCCGCCTCCCGAGACGCGAGGGAAGGGCGCAGGCGTCGCGATGACGCGCCGGACGCCGCTCATGCGCCTCTCCCCGCCGTTGGCCAGACGGATCGCCCGGCCGCGAGGTCGTAGACCCGCTCGAGCTCGGTCGTGCGCTCCCGCACGTCGAAGCGGGCGAGCACGCGCTCGCGCCCCGCCTGCCCCATCCGCTCCGCCCGCTCGGGATCGAGCAGGATCGACTCGAGCGCCCTCCGCAGGGCGTCCACGTCGCCCTCCGGGACGAGCAGCCCGGTGACCCCGTCCTCCACCGCCTCCGGGATCCCGCCGTGTCGGGTGGCGACGACGGGCGCGCTGGCGAGCGCCGCCTCCAGGAACACCATGCCGAAGCCCTCGGAGTCGCCGTTCCACGCGGTGCGCGACGGGGCGCAGAAGACGGTGGCTCCTCGCAGCAGCTCCGCGACGGCAGCGGGAGGCTGCATGCCCGCGAACGTGACGCTTCGCAGGCCCAGCCGCTCGGCCCGCGCCGAAAGGGAGCCGCGGAGGTGCCCGTCCCCGACGATCGTGACCGGCACGTCCCGCACGGCAGGAGGCAACCCGGCCATCGCGTCGAGCAGGTCGGCGACGCCCTTCTTCTCGACCAGGCGTCCGACGAAGACGACACCCTTGCGTCCATCGGCGGGCGGCGGCGGCGCGGTCACGGGGATGCCGATGGCCCGGACGACGGTCCGCTCGGGGGCCGAGCCCAGCCGGACGAGCCTGTCGGCGATGAAGCGGGAGACCCCGATCACGGCGCGCGCCTGACGGAAGACGGCGCGGGCCTGACGCGAGCGCCGAAGGCGCGCCACAGGGCGCAGCGCGCGCGGAGCACCCATCACCAGCGGCCAGCTCGTCACGTCGTAGCCGTGGCCCGTGACGACCAGCGGAAGCCCGCGTCTGCGCGCAAAGCGGGCGATGTCGGTCGCGTCGATGAGGAAGTGGGCGTGGATCAGAGTCGGCGCGAGCTCGTCGACCAGAGCGTCGAGGCTCCGCGAGACGCCGAGGTGGCGCAGCATCAGGGCGTGCTTGCGCCGGGAACCGCTCCGCTCGTGCAGGATCCGGTCCGAAGGGTCGTGCAGCGTGCCGGAGCCGGCGCGCTCGAGGCCCACGCCGATCGCGCGCCACGAGCGGAGACTCCGCATCTGGTTGCGGACGAAGGTCTCCGAATCGGGCAGCCACGTGCGCTTCCAGACCAGCACGACCGGACGCTCCGCCCCGGACGGCTCAGCGGAGGACACGGCTCGCCCGATAGCGCAACGCCGTGACGACGCTGGGGAGAACGAGGAGCGCGTCGCCGAGGTAGCGGCGCCAGAGGCGCCCGGGCTCCTGCGCCAAGCGGTAGGTCCACTCCAGACCGAGCCGTTGCAGCAGCAGCGGCGCTCGAGGGATCTCCCCCGCGAGGAAGTCGACGGCAGCGCCCACCCCGAGGCAGACCGCCCCGGTGCCGCCGACCGCCAGGAGGCGCTCGCGCACCTCCTCTTGCTTGGGCGAACCGAGGCAGAGCGCGACGATCCTCACGTCCGCGGCACGCAGCGACGCGGCGAGCTGGGCGAGCGCGGCCTCGTCTGCGAGCTCGGCCGGCCCGGGCGACGAGACGACCGGCACCCGCAGGCCTGGGAAACGACGAGCGAGCTCGGCGGCGGCGCGGTCGGCGATGCCCGGCGCGCCTCCGACGATCGCGATGGGCAGCTGCTCGAGGGCTGCCCGGCGGCAGACCTCGGTGAAGAGGTCGATGCCCGTGACCCGGCTCGCCGTCGCATAGCCGTACCAGCGGGCGAGCCAGACCAGCGGAGTGCCGTCGAGCACGACCAGCGAGGCGCGGCCGTAGTACCGACGGAACGCCTCCGAGTGCTTCCACCGCACGAAGTGGTCGGTGTTCGGTGTGACGACGAGTTCGTCGCGACCGGTCCTGGCCAGCTCGAGCACCGCGTGCGCGGCATCGTCGAGCGAGGTGATGCTCGCCGGCATCCGTTCGATGCGGCCGGTGATGTAGGAGGTCATGCCGGGACTCTTCTCTGGCTGGGCAGCGGTGGGAGCGGCGCGATCGGAGGCACGGCGGCCGCGAGGAGGCTCAGGACCGACTCGAGGGGGCCGCTCACGAGGCAGGGCTCCGCCGACGCACGAGGCGCCGATGGGTGTCGTGCAGGGAGTAGAGCGTGCGGCTGAACAGCGTGAACGCGGCCGGTGCGTGCTTGAGCACGAGGCCCAGCACGAGCAGCCGCGTGCTCCGTGACGACCGCATGAGGTCGACGTCGCGCAGCGCGGCCGAGCCGAGGGCGACTCCCGTGCGCACGAGCGCCGGGCGGGCGTGGTGTCGGATCGGCGTCAGCGCGACGGGCACGGCGTAGAACCACGTGGTGAACCAGTCGGCGAGCCGCTCCGGAACCTCGTCGAAGGCCTGCTCCAGCGCTGCGCGCAACGCCTGGGCGCAGATCAGGAGGTTGGCGAGGTCCGGATCGCGTCGCCGGGTGATCGAGGACGGCGTGTACACGTAGGTGTAGAGGACCTCGGGAATGAAGAGCACGCGCTCCGCCGCCTGAACTGCGCGCAGCACGCCGATGAAGTCCGACTGCGAGCTGAGGAGGGGGAACAGCTCCTCGGCGAGGATCCGCCTCCGTAGCAGCTTGTTCCAGAGGAAGCCGTGCAGCTCACCGGCCGCCATGCGCTCGATCGCGTCGGAGGCCGACACGAGCTCCCGACGGTCGAGCCCGTCGACGACGCGTCCGGAGGCGGCGGACCGGGCTCGGTAGAGCGCCCGGCACACGACGATGTCAGCGCTCGAGGCGGTGGCCTCGCCGGCCAGCACGGCGACGATGCGAGGATCCCACTCGTCGTCGACGTCGACGAACCAGACGAACTCGGTGTCGGTGATCGCCAGCGCGCGATTGCGGGCGGCCGCCACTCCCCCGTTGGTCTCCAGGACGAGAAGGCGAGCGTCGTCCCGATCGCGCGCCCAGCGTTCCAGTACCGCCGACGACCCGTCGGTGGAGGCGTCGTCGACGAGGACGATACCGACGCCGGGGACAAGCGTCTCCTCGAGCCTGGCGAGGAAAGCGTCGAGGACCGCCCGGGAGTTGTAGCACGGGGCGATGACGGTGACGGAGACACCCCGCTCTCTCATCGTCGAGCTCCGAGCTCTCGGTAGGCCGACAGGACGGGGCCGAAGACCGCCTCCGGGGAGGCTGAGGCGTCGACCCAGGCCTTCGCCCGCTCGGCGCGCGCGAGCAGTGCCTCTGGCTCGGCGAGCGCCGCGTCGAGTGCCTCGGCGATCTCGCGACCCGAGGCCGCTCCGGGGAGGAGGGTGCCGCGCCCTCCGCCCAGGAGCTCGCCGACGCCGCCCACCGCCGTCGCCACGACCGGGCGGCGGCGGGCCATCGCCTCGAGCATCACGAGCGGCGTGCCCTCCCAGCGCGAGGTCGAGAGCAGGAGGTGTGCCGCGTCGAGGGCGCCGGTCACGTCACGCGACGGCCCCGCGAAGTCGACGATGCCGGCTGCGCGAGCCCGATCGCGGAGGACCGGCAGCAGGGGGCCGTCGCCGAGCCAGGTCGCTGAAACCGCCCTGGTCGCGGCCAGCTCCTCCACTGCGGAGAGGAAGCGATCTGGGTCCTTCTGCTCGGCGAGCCGCCCGATTCCGAGGATCCTCAGCGGTGCCGCGTCGAGGGAGGCGGCGCTCGCGCGTGTGGCGGACACGTTCGCCGGCGCGTTCCCGGTGACAACGACGCGTTCGGCCGGCCGGCCGAAGCCGTCGACGACCATACGAGCGACAGACGTCGAGACCGCGAAGACGCGGCGAGACCGGAAGGACAGGAGCCGCCGGTCGACCGCCGGCAGTTCGGTGTGGGCGTGCTCGACCACAGGCACCCTGAGGGCTGCTCCGAGGAGCGCCGTCAGTAAGGCCTCGCGGCGCTGATGGGCGTGCAGGACGTGCGGGCGGAAGCGGTGGACCGCGCGGCGGAGATCGAGGAGATCGGCGACGAAGCTCTGCTCCGGCCGGCGCACCACGAAGGATCGCGCCGGCGCGCTGGGGCGGAGCGGCCCTGGGCGTCCCCAGTAGGCGACGGCGCAGCCGTGATCGGCGCTCCATGCGCCGAGCGAGAGCGCCACACGCTGGGCGCCCCCGTCCTCGAAGGAGTCGAGGACGTGCAGGATCCGCACGGTGTCGAGCCGCTCCGCGCTCATGCGTCGCTCCCGAGAGCAGCGGCCGCGGGGAAGTGCTTGTCTAGCACGTCGAGGACCGCGTCGACATCGCGACGGAGGAGGTCGGGGTCGGCGTCGAAGCGCGCGGCGAGGAGCTCGACGGTGGCGCTGCGAGAGCGCCCCTCCCGCACGACCGCCTGAAAGATCGCGTCGGCGCTGACCGAGAGGAGGACCGGGATCGACCCCGGACGAGAGAGGTCGAGCACGTAGGTGTCCTCTTCGGTGCGCTCGACGACGAAGCGGGACGCGACGACGGCGGAATGCTCGTTCGGGGCGGGCTGCACGGCGACCGGCGACGGCACGGGAGGCAGACGTGTCGGCGCGGTGGCCTGGGCGATCGGCTCCGGGGAGCCCGCGGGTGCTGCCTCCCCGTGCCCGCCCGCGCGGGCGATCCGGGCGAAGCCGGAGAGCGCGGAAGGGAGCCCGCGGACGGCGCGGATGGTCCGTTCGACCCGCAGTCGGAGGCGCCGGGATCGGGTCAGCCGACCCGGATGGCTCGCCTCGAGGTCGGCGCGGGTCGGAAAGGCCGCACGAAGCAGCAGGCCGCCCTTCAGCCGCCACGGTGCGGACGCGATCGCGTGGAGCCAATTGAAAGTGTGCCGATCGGAGCGGCGCCGCACATCCCAGAGCGCCTGGGCGTGCCGGTAACGCTCCTCCGCGGGAGCGGGCACCCCCCACGACTCGAGGAGCACGCTCATCGGCGTCTGCGCGCCGAGCTCGACCGCGGCGTCGCGGACGGCGAGCCGCTCCTCGAGCGGCAGATGCGCGCCGTAGACGTCGAGTGCCGCGAGCACCGTCGCCGAAGACGACGCGCGCGCGTTGCGCAGCTGGTGCAGCGCGTGCAGGACGAGGTGGTGCGCCCGCCCGGGGATCTCAAGGGTTTCCTCCGTGAGCGCCAGGTCCGTTCGAGCGGCCCAGAGCCGTTCGAACGCCGGCCGCTCGTCCTCGAAGGCGCCCGGGAACGAGCGGTGCACGTCGATGTCACAGGGCCAGGAGGGATGGACCAGCGTGATGGAGTGGTCCACGAACAGGGTCCAGCTCAGCGCCTCTGCCCGACGCCGCCAGCCCAGAGAGCCGAGCAGCGCGACGGCCGCGTCGAAGGCGTCCGGCTCGACCCAGAGATCGACATCGGCCGAGGCCATCGGCGCGCGGATGCCCTGACGGTGGAGCCCTTCCCCTTTGATGACGAGGCTCCTGATGCCTCGGTCGCGCAGGGTGTGCTGCGCGAGGATCGCGGCGAGGCGGAGGGCGACGGCTCTCGGCAGCAGGGCCGTGGCCGAGCACACGCCGCTCTCGGTCGCGCGCTCAGACGGCGCCGACTGGGGATCAGCGGACACCGGCGCCGTCCTCTGCCAGGGCGAGGATCTGCTCCGCCGCCACCGACCACGGCCGCTCGCCCGCGAGCTCGTGCGCTCGTCGCGAGAGGGAGGCCCACTCCGTGCGCAGTCTCTCGAGCGCCGCGGCGAGATCCTCCCGCGAGGCGTCGTCCGGCACGACCACTCCCGCGCCCTCGGCGCAGAGCCCGGCGAGGGCGCTCGACTCCGTCGCGAGCACGGGCAGGCCGCAGGCGAGCGCCTCCAGGCCCTCGGCCGCGCCCTCCACCGTGCGCGCGAGGTGCAGGTACGCGTGGGAGTGGCGGAAGATCTCGGCGGTGCCGTCACGGTCCTGCGCGCCGACGAAGCGGAGTCCGGCGGCGAGGCCGCCGTCGATCCTCCCGCCTGCTCCGACGACGGTGACGTAGTCGGTCGCCTCCAGGCGGGCGATCGCGTCGAGACGGTCGACCCCGCGCGACCACGCCGGCGCTCCGACCGCCGCGAGGCGCAGGGGTCCGTCTGGCGCTGTCGGCGCGCTCGGACCGGTGGCGGGCAGACCCGGGGCGACCACGACGACCTCCGCCGACGACGGGAAGCCCGCCGCGAGCACGGCCGACGGTACGACGACCGTCGCGCGGCGGTACTCCGCCTCACAGCGCGCGACCGGCAGCGGCACCCGGTTCGCGGCCCGCGGGGCGAGGCGCTCGGCGAGCGCCCGGACGTGACCGCCGTCGGCCAACACGACGGTCGTCGGCGCGAGACCTGCCAGCTCACGGGCGGTGCCGGGTAGCGCGACGACCAGCTCGGGTCGCAGCGGTTCGAGGAGGCGCCGGGCACGACGGGTGAAGGCGGAGAGCGCGGACGAGCCGACACCGAGCCTCGACGCGAGGCCCACGAGCCGGCCGAGGGGGATGCCGTGGACCTCGGCACCCGGGAATCCCGCTGGCTCCCCGGTCACGACCGTCACCCTGTGGCCCTGTTCGCGCCACACGCGCTCAAGCGGAGCGGCGTGCCAGGACTCGAGCGCCACGATCCCGATGCTCAGCACGGCTCGTCCGAACCCGTTGACGCGATGCCGGAGCAAGACGAGCGATTGGCGCGGTGCTCCTCGCCGAGGTTCGCGCGACGCCGCTGCTCCCCTGGTTCGGTCACGTCGTGCACAGCTCGATCCCCTCCGCCGCGACAGGCGGAGCCGCGGACCTGAGCGAAGTTATCCCGGCCGCTCACGACCCCCGAGGGGGAGGCGCGAAACGGCGTCGACAGCGGCGTACGTCTCCCCGTCGAGGCTGTGGAACGAGCTCGCCTCGCGAGAAAAGGCGCCACCGCAGGCATGTTCCGCGCTCGATCGACGGTGGCGACGGTCGGGATGGGAACCTGTCACCTGGTCAGGACCGCGGGAGGTGCTGGCCGAAGGGCCCTCGATGCGCATCCTCCACCTGACCGACACGATGACGAACTCCGCCAACGGCATCAACAACGTCGTGGTCGACCTCGCCACCTGGCAGTCGGACGCCGGACACTCCGTCGTCGTCGGCTCGGCCGGCGGCGACTTCGAGCCGCTGCTCGCTCGCCATCGCGTGGCCACGACCCGCCTCGACTTCGGCCGTCGCTCTCCCGCCGCCCTGCCCGCCCTCCTCCGGCGGCTGCGACGCATAATCGGAGAGGCCGCTCCCGACGTCATCCACGCGCACACGCTGACCCCGGCGCTCCTCGCCGCGGCGGTCGCACCGCGAACACCGCGAGTGGCCACCGTGCACAACGAGTTCCAACGCGGGGTGGGGGTGATGGGCCTCTCCCATGCCGTCGTCTGCGTGAGCCGAGCCAACGAACGCGTCTTCTCGCGGCGACCGCTCGCTCGGGGACGCACCATCACGATCACCAACGCCCCGCTGGGCTCTCCACGTCGCAGCGATCCCGTGCACCCCGAGCGGCTGCTCGGGGTGCCGATCCTCGCCGTCGGCTCGATCACGCGGAGGAAGGGCTCCGATCTTCTCGTCCGCGCGTTCGGATGCATCGCCGAGACCCATCCCGATGCGCACCTGTACTTCGTCGGCAACCTCGACGAGCCCGAGGTGCTCGAGGCGGCCATCGGCATGCCCTGGGGCGAGCGGATCCATCTCGTCGGCGCCGTCGCCGACCCCCGTCCCTACCTGCTGGGCGCACGCATCGCGGTCGCCGCCTCCCGCCGCGAGCCGTTCGGCCTGGTCGTGATCGAGGAGCGCGAGGCGGGCCTCGCGTGCGTTGTCAGCTCCGCCGACGGGCTGCCCGAGGTAGCGGACTTCGGGGCCGCCGCACAGATCGTCCCGGTCGGAGACGTCGAACGGCTCGCGTCCGCGCTGGGCGCGCTCCTCGACGACAAGGCCGTCCTCGCCGAGTGGTCCGAGCGCGCGCGCCGCGGCCTCGAGGCCTTCGATGTTTCCCGGATGAACGAGGACTACCTCCGGCTGTACAGCAGCATGCTCAGGCGCTGAGCGGAGGAGCGGGTCGGGCGACGACGAAGCCCGTTCCCTGCCACAGTTCCCGACGTTGCGGCCCACTCTGGGGGTGCCCGACGCAGCGATGTCCCGCGAAATCGCCCTTTTGGCAACCTCAGGGAAATATGACCTTGCTACGGTTGCGCCCGTGCTGCTCTCCGCCTCCCCCGCGGGTCCGATCGACGGGTTGTCCCCGCTCCATCCGACCACGCTCTCCGCGCCCCCGACGACCACTGATGTCGATGCGGTGGTGGTGTCGTGAGGGGGATTGTTTTGGCGGGGGGGTCGGGGTCGCGGTTGTGGCCGATCACGAAGG
>NZ_JADKSO010000001.1 GCF_015351245.1 Rathayibacter sp. VKM Ac-2879 | reverse complement strand
CCTTCGTGATCGGCCACAACCGCGACCCCGACCCCCCCGCCAAAACAATCCCCCTCACGACACCACCACCGCATCGAGCCCGGCGTAGAACGCGCGGGCCTCGTCCCAGGTGGGGAGGATGCCGGCCGCCTCGGCCTCGGTGAGCGTGGGAGCGTCGGTGTCCTTGGGCGAGAGCAGCAGCTCACCCGCCTCTTCCGGGAAGCGCAGGCCGATCTGCTCGTCGAGCGGATCGATGCCCTTCTCGCGCACCGGGTCGAAGGTGGAGCTGACGAGGTAGGAGACGACGGCGCCCTCGGTCAGGGCCACGAAGGCGTGCGCGATGCCCTCGGCGATGTAGACAGAGCGGCGGTCGACGTCGTCGAGCAGGATCGACTCCCACCGGCCGAAGGTCGGCGAGCCGACACGGACGTCGATGACGTAGTCGAGGACAGCGCCCGAGAAGCACGACACGTACTTCGCCTGCGACGGCGGGATCTGCGCGAAGTGGATCCCCCGCACGGTGCCCCGTCGAGACACCGAGGTGTTGCCCTGTCGCAGCGACAACGGGTGGCCCACCTTCTCGGCCAAACGGTCGAAGCGGTAGAACTCGTAGAACACCCCCCGGTCGTCGGGAAACTGGCGCGGAGTCACTTCGTAGACGTCGGGAATATCGAGCTCACGGATCTGCACGGACGTCAGTGTAACGAGAGCGTGTTTCGCGCATGTACACCCGTTCGAGGCATCGCCGCCCGCCGCTGCGCGGTGCGCCGGGCGCGCTCACGCACGACGCTCCGGCATGATGACGGGGTGACCTTCCTCATCACGGGCGCCTCCGGCATGCTCGGCACCGACCTCCGCTCCGCCCTCGGCGATCGACCCGTCACCGCGCTCGGCCGCGGCGATCTCGACGTCACCGACCTCGACGCCGTCCGCGCTGCCGTCGCAGGGCACGACGCCGTGATCAACTGCGCCGCCTACACCCGCGTCGATGACGCCGAGAGCGACGAGGAGCAGGCACGCCTCGTCAACGCGGTCGGCGCCGGCAACCTCGCCCGGGCGACGTCCGAGATCGGCGCGGCGCTCGTCCAGGTCTCCACCGACTACGTCTTCGACGGCTCGGCGACCAGCCCCTACGCGGAGGGTCACCCCCGCGAGCCGATCTCGGCGTACGGCCGCACCAAGGCGGAAGGCGAGGAGCTCGTGCTCAGCCTGAACCCCGAGCGCGGCTACATCGTGCGCACCGCCTGGCTCTATGGGGCCCACGGCGGGAACTTCGCGAAGACCATGGTGCGTCTCGCCGCCTCCCACGACACCCTCAGCGTGGTCGACGACCAGCGCGGTCAGCCGACCTGGACCGGCGATCTGGCTGCGCGCCTCGTCGATCTCGTCGACGCGGACGCGCCCGCGGGCGTGTACCACGGCACCAACGCCGGAGAGACGACCTGGTTCGGCTTCGCCCGCGCCGTCTTCGACAAGGTCGGGCTCGACCCCGACCGCATCCGGCCGACCGATAGCGGCGCCTTCGTGCGCCCGGCGCCGCGGCCTGCCTACTCGGTGCTCGGTCACGACGGCTGGAGCCGCGCCGGTCTGGCTCCTCTGCGCAGCTGGCAGGAGGCGCTCGATGCCGCACCGCTCGCGACGGTGACGCCGTGACCACGACCCTGCGGGTCGTCGTCGACCAGTTGCTCGCGCGCGTTCCCGGCGGTATCGGCCGCTACACCGCCGAGCTCACCCGGGAACTCATCGCCACTGCGCCGCGCGATTGCGAGGTGGAAGGGATCATCTCGGCCCATCCGCCCGAGAAGGAGGAGGAGCTGCGCGAGCGCCTCCCCGGCCTGGCACGTCTCCACCGGCTGCCGCTGGGACGACGCGAGCTCTCGCGGGCCTGGCAGTACGGCATCGGCATCCCCGCGGGCGGAGGCATGGTGCACGCACCCAGCCTCTTCGCGCCGCTGCGCAACCACGAGGGCCGGGAGGGCGAGCAGATCGCCGTCACGATCCATGACACGGTCCCGTGGACGCATCCCGAGACCCTCACGCCCCACGGGGCGAAGTGGCACCGCTCGATGGCCAAACGCGCTCGCACGTACGCGGACGCGGTGGTCGTGCCGACCCATGCGGTCGCGCAGCAGCTCTCGCAGGTCATGGACTTCGGCGATCGCCTCCGGGTGATCGGAGGAGCCGTCGGCTCGGGTCTCGTGCTCCCGGACGACGCGAACGAACGGGCCGAGGCGCTCGGGCTGCCGTCGGAGTACGTCCTGAGTGTCGGGACGCTCGAGCCGCGCAAGGGGCTCGTGGCGCTCATCGCCGCCTTCGGTAGCGCCTCCGCCCCGGCGATCCCGCTGCTCGTCGTCGGCCCGACGGGCTGGGGCGACCTCGACATCGCGTCCGTCGCCGACGAGCAGGGCCTCGACGAGTCGCGTGTCCGCGGCCTCGGGGTGCTCAGCGACGCGGACCTCGCGGTGGTGCTCGACCGGGCGACCCTCTTCGTGTACCCGAGCATCGCCGAGGGCTTCGGCCTGCCCGTGCTCGAGGCGATGCACTTCGGGGTGCCCGTCATCCACTCCGACGACCCCGCCCTGCTCGAGGTGGCGGCCGACGCCGGAGTCGCGGTCGAGCGTGCCGACGCGAAGGACTACCCCGAGCGACTCGCGCTCGCGATGACGAGCGTGCTCGCCGACACGGGGCTGCGCGAGCGGATGTCGGTCGCCGGCCGCGACCGCTCGCGCGCTTTCAGCTGGCGAGACTCGGCCGAGCGCGTCTGGGCGCTGCACGCCGACCTCTGAGCCGGCCGGCCACGCGCGAGAGGGCCTACTGGGACGCGTCGGGGAACAGCCCCTGCCGCACGAGGGAGTGCACGACGTCGTAGTCGGGGTGCTCCGGGTCGACCGCGGGCGGCACGAGCTCGATCGGGTCGACGGGCTGCGACTTCGTCTTGATCCCCAGTTGCACGAAGTAGCCGAGCATCCCCTGCGGCACATCGGTCTTGATCACCTGCGAGCCGGCCGCCGCGACGTCCTGGAACTTCGCGAGGACGTTGGCTGGGTCGAACTGCGCGAGCAGCGCCTCCTGGACCTGACGCTGGCGCTTCATACGGTCGTAGTCGCTCGTGGTGTAGCGGGAGCGCGCGTAGGCGAGGGCCTGCTCGCCGTTGAAGTGCCAGTGGCCCGGATCGATCCACTGGTTGACGCCCTGCATCACGCCGTCGGAGTCGGGCAGCCCGCCGAGCGGAAGCGGCTGGTCGGCCACGTAGTCGATGTCGATGCCGCCGAGCGCATCGATCAGCTGCGCGAAGCCCTCCATGTCGATGAGCGCGTAGTACTGGAGGGGGATGCCGAGGATCCCCTCGACCGCGTCGCGGGTCGCCTCGATCCCGGGCTCGCTGCCGTCGGCGACCGCGTTCGGGTAGAGATCGGGATGCTTGAGCTCGACCTCGGTGTAGACGGAGTTGAGCTTGCACACGTCGACGGCGCAGTTGTCGGTGTCGTAGCCGTTGGGGTACAGGGCATGCATCGGGCTGGACTCGGGGAAGTCGAAGTCGATGAACTCACGCGAGACGCCGATGATCGACGCCTTCCCGGTCGAGGCGTCGATGCTCACGACCGAGACGCTGTCCGGCCGCAGCCCGTCGCGATCGGCGCCCGCGTCGCCTCCGAGGAGCATGATGTTGTAGCGACCGTCGATGGGCTGCGCGATCGTCCCGCCTCCGAAGATCGACGAGAGCGTGCCGCGGGTGACCCCGACGAGATACGTGGCGTAAGCGGTGGTCCCGACCGAGACAGCGAGCAGCGCGATGGTCGCGAAGGCGAGCACGCCGCGCATCCGGGGTCGCACGCGCACGACGCGAAGCAGTCGCAGCGTGTCGAGGGTGAGGACCAGCCACACGACGCCGTAGATCACGAGCGCGGCCTGCAGCGCGAGCATCGAGAGATCGAAGGTCGCGAGCGTGTAGAGACCTGTGGGGAAGACGAAGTAGAGGACGACCGCGAGGACGACCGCGATCCAGAGCACGAGGGTGAAGCCGAGGCCCAGCCGTCCGAGGCGACGGTTGCCGGCCAGGACTTGCGCTGATCCGGGCACGAGGACGTTCGCGGCGAGGAGCCACCAGGCCCGCCTCGTCATGAAGCGGGTCGAGCCGGTGTCCGGGTGCCGCAGCGGCAGCGAGACCGCCGTCACAGACCCGCCACCAGCGCCGCGTTCTTCGCCTCGACCTGCGCCTCCAGCTCGATGGCGAACGCCTCGAGCCTCGTCGAGAGGGCGTCGTCGGAGGTCGCGAGGATCTTCACCGCGAGCAGTCCTGCGTTGCGGGCGCCTCCGATCGAGACCGTGGCGACGGGCACGCCCGCCGGCATCTGGACGATGGAGAGGAGGGAGTCGAGCCCGTCGAGCCGCGCGAGCGGCACCGGCACGCCGATCACGGGGAGGGGGGTGACGGCCGCGAGCATGCCGGGCAGGTGCGCCGCTCCTCCGGCCCCGGCCACGATCGCCCTCAGCCCGCGCCCGCGGGCCTCGCGCCCGTAGCGGATCATCGCCTCGGGGGTTCGATGGGCCGAGACGACACGCACCTCGTGCGCGACGCCGAACTCGCTGAGCGTGGTCGAGGCGGCCTGCATGACCGACCAATCCGAGTCCGAGCCCATCACGACGCCGACGAGCGGCGACGGCCCGTTGACCAGCGCCTCCGCGCTCACGAGAGGGCTCCGGAGGAGTCGGGTGCAGGGTTGTGGCGCGTCACGCGCCCCATGATAGGTGTCAGTCCGTGAGAAGAGCCGCTGCGGCGCGCGCCTCGTACACCACCAGGTCGAGCTCCTCGCCCGTCGCCGTGACGTGTCCGACCTTGCGGCCCGGCCGGGTCTCTTTGCCGTAGTTGTGCACCTTCACGGCGGGATGGTGGGCCAGCGCCTGCGGATAGCGGTCCGTCAGCGACTCCCCCACCGGCCCGCCGAGGACGTTGACCATCACGGCCCACCGCTCGCGGCAGCCTGTCGCGCCGAGCGGCAGATCGAGGACCGCACGCAGGTGCTGCTCGAACTGCGAGGTGGTCGAGCCGTCCATGCTCCAATGGCCGCTGTTGTGCGGGCGCATCGCCAGCTCGTTGACGAGGATCCGCTCGTCGGTCGTCTCGAACAGTTCGACGGCGAGGACGCCGGTGACGCCGAGGCTCTCGGCGATCGTCTCGGCGATCTCGGCGGCGGCCATGGCGACGCGGCCTGCCGAGGCGGGAGCCGGCGCGATCACCTCGGCACAGACTCCCTCGCGCTGCACCGATTCGACGACGGGCCAGAGGATGCTCTCGCCAGAGGGACGCCGGGCCAGCAGCTGAGCGAGCTCGCGGCGGAACTCGACGAGCTCCTCCACCAGCAGCGAGCCGCCGCGGCCGTCCTCGGCGAGCGCCGTGAACCAGTCGTCGACGTCGTGTGCACCGCGCACCACGCGCACGCCCTTGCCGTCGTAGCCGCCCCGCGCCGTCTTGACGACCGCACGTCCGCCGTGCTCGTCGAGGAACGCCTCGAGGTCGTCGGGCGACGAGACCTCGGCCCAGTCCGGCACGGGGACGCCCAGCTCGCTCAACCGTCGTCGCATCATCAGCTTGTCCTGCGCGAACAGCAGGGCATCGGGTCCGGGATGCACGGCGACGCCGCGCGCGACGAGCTCGCGGAGGATCGGCTGCGGCACGTGCTCGTGGTCGAACGTCACCACATCGACCGTCTCGGCGAAGGCCAGCACGGTCTCGGCGTCGCGGTAGTCGCCGACCCGGGTCGCGGCAAGGCCAGCCGGGGCTCCTTCGGTCTCGGCCAGCACCGCGATCTCGATGCCGAGCTCCACCGCCGCTGGGATCATCATCCGGGCGAGCTGGCCGCCTCCGATCACGCCGACACGCATCGCGCACCCTCCGTCTCCGCCCGCAGTCGCGGGGCGGCTCCATGGTATCCGCGCGCTCACGCCTCCTCGGGCGCCGGCCAGGCAGGAGGCGGCGCGGCCGCGATCGCGTCGCGCAGCACCGCGGCCGCGAGCTCGGGGTCGGGGAGGTCGCGCACGGTGAACGCCTCCACCCCGCCCTGCTCGATGCGGACGTCGCCGCATCGGGCGAGCCGCTGGGCGAGACTCCGCTCGACCCTGACACTCATGCGCGGGTCGAACACCAGCTCGGCGCGACGGACGTGCAGCACCCCCCGACGCGCGGACAGCCCGCGGGTCGTCACTCGATAGCGGATGCTCGCCCACCGCACGAGCGGCGGCGCACACAGCAGCAGCACGAGCACCGCCGTGCCGACCCCGATGATCCAGCGCTGCACCGCGAGCTCGAACTGCGCGGCGAAATAGAACGCGGCCCACGTCAGCAGGAGGAATCCCGCCACCGGGAGCACGGTCGCGCGCGCCCGCGGGGTCAGCCGGGCGAGCTCGCGCGGGGGAGGGTCGTGCGGCCGGACCACGGCGTCAGGACCGGAGGTGGGTGATGTCGCCCGCCGAGAACGCCAGACGCGCACCGTCGCGCTCGAGCACCAGGCGGCCCTCGTCGTCGAGAGCGACGGCCGCACCCTCCTCGACCGTACCGCCGGGCAGTTCGACCCGCACGCGGGTGCCGAGCGTGGAGCACACGGCCCCGACGGCCTCGGCCGAGGCGTCGAGGCAGGCGTCGTCGCCCGCCAGCAGCGGCGCGAGCAGCGCCGAGAACTCGCGGAGGAAGCCGGCGAGCACCGTGTCGGCGCCCACCTCCCCCGCCCCGGCGAGCGTGAGCGATGTCGCCGTCGGGACGGGCAGCTCCTCCGCGCTCAGGAGCAGGTTCACGCCGGTGCCGACGACGACCCGCCCGTCGGGGAGGCGTTCGGCGAGGATGCCCGCGACCTTCTTCCCGTCGATCTGGACGTCGTTGGGCCATTTGACGGTCACGGGGGCCGCCACGAGCGGCGCGAGCGATCGTGCGAGCGCGGCCCCGGCGAGCAACGGCAGCCAGCCGAGCGCGGTCGGCGGCACGGCGGAGGCGTCGACCAGGGTCGAGGCCGCGAGGGTGCGCCCCGCAGGCGCCTCCCACACGCGGCCGAGCCGCCCCCGGCCGGCCCGCTGGTCGGTGGTGGCGACGACGCTCAGGTGCGGCCACGCCTCCGGCCGGGCGATCGCGCGCTCGCGGAGCTCGTCGTTCGTCGAGCCCGCGCTGTCGAGCCAGAGGACGTGCGGTGAGACGGAGCGCGAGAGCGGGAGCTGCATGGCCCGAGGGTAGCGGCGTCTCCCGCGAGGGCCCTCCCAGGCCCGCACGCCACAAGCAGTACCGACGCCGCTTGTGGCGATCCTCCCGAAGTGGCCGCCGTCCGCTGTACCGCCCCGACAAGTGGGGGTCTCGAAGCCGCCGGTAAGGTGAGCGGGTGACCGCGAACACCGAACGTCCCGCGCCCGATCTGTACACGACCGCGGGGAAGATCGCGGATCTCAGGAACCGCTACCACGAGGCCGTCACGGCCAGCGGCGAGGCGGCGATCGAGAAGCAGCACGCCAAGGGCAAGATGACCGCACGCGAGCGGATCGACACCCTCCTCGACGCGGGGTCGTTCGTCGAGCTCGACGAGTTCGTGCGCCACCGCACGCACGCCTTCGGGATGGAGAAGAAGCGTCCCTACGGCGACGCGGTCGTCACCGGCACGGGGACGATCCACGGACGCCAGGTGGCGGTCTACTCGCAGGACTTCACGATCTTCGGCGGCTCCCTCGGCGAGGTCGCGGGCGAGAAGATCATCAAGGTCATGGACCTCGCTCTCAAGACGGGCGTGCCGATCATCGGCATCCTCGACTCCGGCGGGGCGCGCATCCAGGAAGGCGTCGTCGCCCTGGGCAAGTACGGCGAGATCTTCCGCCGCAATACCGCGGCGAGCGGCGTCATCCCCCAGATCTCGATCATCTGCGGTCCCGCGGCGGGAGGCGCCGTCTACTCCCCCGCCCTCACCGACTTCGTCATCATGGTCGACAAGACCAGCCAGATGTTCGTCACCGGCCCCGACGTGATCAAGACCGTCACCGGCGAGGACGTCGGCATGGAGGAGCTCGGGGGTGCGCTCACCCACAACAAGATCTCGGGGGTCTCGCACTATCTCGCGAGCGACGAGAACGACGCACTCGACTACGCGCGAACCCTGCTCTCGTTCCTCCCGGACAACAACCTCTCACCGACTCCCGTCTTCGACGGCGAGGTCGACCTCGAGTCCACCGACGCCGATCGATTCCTCGACACGGTCATCCCGGACAGCCCCAACCAGCCCTACGACGTCACCGTCGTCATCGAGCACATCGTCGACGACGGGGACTTCCTCGAGGTGCAGCCCCTCTTCGCGCCCAACATCGTCATCGGCTTCGGCCGCGTGGAGGGGCGTTCGGTGGGCATCATCGCCAATCAGCCGAGCGCGATGGCCGGCACGCTCAACATCGAGGCCGGAGAGAAGGCCTCGCGCTTCGTGCGGTTCTGCGACGCGTTCTCGATCCCGATCCTGACCCTGGTCGACGTGCCGGGCTACCTGCCGGGCACCGATCAGGAGTGGACCGGCGTGATCCGACGAGGCGCGAAGCTCCTCTACGCCTACGCAGAGGCGACGGTCCCGCTCGTCACGGTCATCCTGCGCAAGGCCTACGGCGGCGCCTACATCGTGATGGGCTCCAAGCAGCTGGGGGCCGACATCAACCTCGCGTGGCCGACGGCCGAGATCGCGGTCATGGGCGGCCAGGGCGCGGTCAACATCCTCTACCGCAACGAGATCCGCAAGGCGGAGGAGGCGGGAGAGGACGTGGCCGCGGTGCGTACCCGCCTCGCGAACGAGTACACCTATAACGTCGCGAGCCCGTTCCTGGCCGCCGAGCGCGGCGAGCTCGACGGAGTCATCGAGCCCTCCGCGACCCGGGTCGCCGTGGTCAAGGCGCTCCGGGCGCTCCGCACGAAGCGTGCGAGCCTCCCCGCGAAGAAGCACGGCAACATCCCGCTCTGACGCGTGCGGCGCGTTGGGCAATCAGCGGAGCTCAACCCGCTTTGTCGGGCTCCTTCGCGGCGGTCTCGTTCGGCCCCGCCGGCTTCTCCGGGGTCTTCGCCGCTGGCCGCTCTGCAGCCTTCTCGTCGGGGCGGGCGCCGAGCGTGCGTGCGAACGCGAGCGCTTCGCGCGCGGTGAGGTCGGGCAGGTAGGCGCGCCCGAGGGCCGCGCCGATCCGCGGCAGCTGCAACGCGTCCGGGTACGCCATCCAGAGGCCGACGTAGCGCGGATGGAACTTCGCCTTGAAGCGGAAGAGGGACGTGAATCCGTAAGCCGGCTCGAGCGTGCGCGAGAGGAACTCGAGCAGCCGCGAGAGAGCCGTCGGCTCGGGCGGCTCCTCGCCCTCGGCCACGGGAGCGGTCGCGAGAGGGGCTCCCGAGAGCGAGAGCATCTCGGCGCCCTCCTCCTGCGCGTGCAGGGCAGCGGAGGCGATGAGGAACTCCATGATCCCGGGCATCGCGTCATCGGAGCGGCGCATGAAGTCGAGGGTCCACCCGACGATGCGACCCTCTCGGTGCACGGGCAGCCAGCTCGTCACGCCCTGCAGCACGCCGTCGGGGCCGACCGCGAGCAGGAGCGCGACGTCCGGGTCGCGCACCTCTTCGATGCCTCCGAGGGTGAAGCCCATCTCGGGCAGCGCCTTCTCGGCCACCCAGCGCTCCGAGAGGTCGACGATCTGGCTGGCCATCCCGAGCGAGAGTTCCGGCCAGCTCGTCCAGACGGCCTCGATGCCCAGCTTGATGCCGCGGTTGAGCGGATAGCGCACCTTCTGCCAGTGCTTGCCGGTCAGCTCGAAATTGCCGAGCTCGATGATCGTCTCTTCTCCGACCGAGACGCGCGACCAGCCGAGTTCGTCGAAGATCGGCAGAAGCTCGTCGTGGACGCTGTAGAAGACCGGCGTCCAGCTGCGCTCGTCGCAGAAACGCACGAACTCGGCCACGGTCCTCGCCCGCCTCTCGGGCGCGCACGCCGGATCGGAGAGCGTGATCGCGACACCTCCCACGACCCGGTAGGCGACGCCGGCCTCGCCGTCGGCCGCGATCCAATGCGCGTTGCCCTCCCACGTGCCCTGATGGCCGAGGCTCCCCGCGCCGTGGCGCGCGAGGAGATGGCGATAGCGCGCCTCGTCTCCCCTCACCCGCTGGACGTCGGTGGCGTGCAGCAGGGCCACCACCGCCACGATGACCACCAGCCAGAAGATCGGCCCCGCCCACTCGAACACGAAGCGCGCGAGCGGCTGCCGCGGCACCGCGAGAAGGCCCGCGCCGCCGAGGAAGCTGACGGGCACGAAACGGAGCAGGCCGTCGAGGAGGAGGCGCCCAAGCCCCACTATCGGCTCGCCGCCCGTGCGGACGCTCGACGAGAGCATGAGATACCCGCCGAGGGTGATGACGAAGCCCGCCGCGACGACCCGCGACCACAATCGCGTCGCGCGACGCGGAGCGCGGATCCGGAAGTGCCGTCTCCCGGCGATCAGCACCGCGACGACGGCGAGGGGGACGAGCACGGTCGTCGCGACCCAGAGCAGGTATTCGGCGTAGTAGCGGAACTCCGGGTGCCTGGCCGCGCGCTGCAGCGAGAAGATCTCGAGCACGGCGATCGCGAGGTTCACGCCGATCGCGAGCCACAGCCCGAGCCTCCGGCCCGACCGCAGCCCGTAGGCCGCGACGAGCAGGAGGATCAGGGGGACGAAGGTGAGCAAGATCGGCCCCGGGGCGACAAGGCTGAGGCGCACGTGGTGGGCGCAGTGGCGCACGGCGCGGCTGCACGGGTCCTCGAGATCGGTCGTCCCCGTGAAGGCGCTCTGCAGCAGCTTGCCCAGGAAGGAGAACGGGCCATACCCGGAGTCGGAGAGGACAGCGACGAGCGGGCCGATGGCGGTCACGGCGACGACGGCCGCCAGCAGAGCGCGCGACTCCCGGTGCGAGCTGCGTGCCGGCCGCTGGGGCCGCAGCGCACCGACTCCGCTGGCCATGACCGCGCCGACGGCGAGCCCGGCACCTCCTGCGAGAAGACGGTAGACGTCGGCGGAGTCGCCGGCATAGAGCACGAACATGAGCACCATGGCGAAGATCGCGACCCGGAGTCGCCGGCGCCACAGCGCGCCCATGAACGCGGTGGCTGCGGTCAGGGCTCCGACGGCGCCGATGAGCGGGTCGAAGGTGTGGTCGCCGATGGTGTCGCTGGCCCACCACTCCCCCGCGGCGTCGCCGATGCTCTGCAGCGCGGTGCCGAGGGCCGCGCCGACGGCACCGGTGAGGAGGAAGGCGACGACGGTGCGGCGCGCGCCCAGCCGATGCTCGGCGGCGACCAGCATCGCGAGGAGGAGGACGACGTCGAGCAGGAGCTGCACCGGGTCGGAGGCGACCAGCAGGGCCGTCACGGCCGTCCACGGTCGCCCGTCGAGTGTCGTGTCGGCGCTCGCCGCCCACCAGGACTGCGTCTCGGCGCTCGCCGGGCCGAACAGGGTCCCCGCGATGGCGCTCGCGACGAGGAGGACGAGCGTCAGTCCGACCGTCGCGGGACGCCGGAGCAGCAGCCGCAGGGGGCGGACGACGGAGGCGCCGCTCCTCGGTAACCACGTCGGCATGCGGGAGGACTCCTCAGTCGGAAGGGCGGAGGACCTCCGGCGAGGTCCGGCGCCAGCATAATCGGGCTCTGGGGAGTCGCGTCGCGAAGCGCATGCGATAGCGTCACCGGATGAGCGATCTCGACTCCGCCCCCGCGGTCATCATCAGGACGCCCGGTCTCGACGCCCGACAGCTCGCCGCGGTGACCGCCGTCGTCTCCGCCGTCGTCGCGCACGGCGAGCCGGCCTCCGAGGCCCCCCCGGAGCCGCATGGCGGCTGGAACGACCGCGCCGCCGCTGTGCGCTCGCCGCTGCATCCGGCGCCCGGCGCCTGGCGCTCTTTCTCGGCCTGACCCCCGCGCTTGTCCCCCGATGCGGCCCGATCGGCCCGTCGATGCCGATTTTGTCCCCCGATTAGTCCCCTAAAGTGCCGACTACCCCGGCAGGCTCAGACTGAGCATCATTGACCCGTGAGGTGCTCGCTCGTCGAGAGGGGCACCGCCAATCACCCGCCGACCAGGGTAAGCAGGCGGGTGTGTTGGGGGCGAGTGAGGGCGATATTCGGGTTGTTGCCCTCACTCGGGGTTTGACGGCGGGCCGGGCCCCCTCTTCGGAGGAGTGGACGGCCCGCCGCACTCCGTTAACCGCATTGCCGGCGTCCAGGCGATTCGCCCGCTCCGCTCACACGGCGGGTGCCCCTCTACACGGCCCGGCTCACGCGCTCGTCGCGGCGGATCTCGACCCAGAGGTCGACCTCGTCGGCCGAGTCGTCCGATCCGAGCGCCCCCGCACTCCCGTCACCCGCGGTCCGCAACCCGACGACGGTCACCGCCGACGGAGAGTCCGCCGACGCCGTCCTGACGACCACGCGGTCCACTCCCTCGCGGATCGCGCCGAGGGCACGGGCGAGCTCACCCAGGACACGGCGACCCTCCTCCTCCGAGGTGTGATCGAGACCGCCGTCGTCGAGCATCGAGACAGTCACCCCACGACGCCTGGCCTGGAGGACGAGCCGTCGGACGTCATCGTCGAGCAGCCTCCGCCCGCGGATCTCGTCGCGCACCGAGGCCTCGAGCAGCCGACACTCCCGGCGCTCCTCATCGCTCAGGCCGGCGCCGGGCGCGGCAAGACGGCGCAGCATGTCGGAGGCGATGGCGCGGGTCTGCTCGAGCCGCACCTCGCGCTCGGTGAGATGCGCCTCCTCCGCCGCCCGCCACGAGACGGCCGCACGCTCCGCCGCCTCGAGCACGCGCGCCTCCGAACCGGCACGCCCGAGCTCGATGATGAGCAACTGGGCGATCGCGACCCACGCGACCCCGCCGACCACCCCGAGGGTCGCAAGCGCGATCGGACCCGCCCACAGCGTGGTGTGGACGATGAGGAAGGCGACACCGGCCCACGCCCACCAGGGGCGTCGCCGGGCGCAGACGATCGTCATCAGGGTGCCGACCGCAGCGATGTACCACGTGGAATAGCCGTTCGAGGCCGCGGGATCGAGCGACGAGGAGACCAGGAGCGGCAGCGCCACGGCGACGGCGGTCATCCCCGCGGCGACGGGGACGCTCATCCGGGTCGTCGACCCGGGCCAGAGTGCGACGATCGTGGCGAGCGAGTACAGGGCGACGGCGACCAGGTCGGCGGGGGTCGCCGGAGAGGTGCGGAACGAGAAGAAGGCGAGCACCACGTGGTACAGCGAGAAGCCTCCGCCGAGAGCGGACAGTAGCGGGCGCGGATACGCGATCACCCGCGGCCCCCTCTCGCCGTTCTCGCCCGGCGGCGGGGAGACCCCTCCGCAGGCTTCACGACCTCGACGGGAGCCGTTCCTCCGACGGGCCAGCCCAGCACGACCCGGGTGCCCACACCCGGGGCCGCCTCGACCCGCGCCGAGCCGCGCACATTGTGCATCCGACCGAGGATCGAGAGGCGAATGCCCAGCCGCTCGCGGGGCACCTCCGAGAGCCGGAAGCCACGGCCGTCGTCCTCCACGGAGACCGCGACCGAGCCGTCGGCGAGCTCGGCTCGGACGATGCGCCGCACTTCCTCGTTCGGTCCCGCGTGCTGGATGCTGTTGGTGAGCGCTTGCCAGACCGCGCCGAGCACCGCCTCCGCCACCCCGCGCGGCACACCCGCCGCCCAAGGGTCGACGCCCTCGGCGACCCGGAGTCGAGCCTCGGCCGCGAAAGTGGCAGCCGCGTGCGCGAGCTGGCGCTCGAGGCGCTCGAGCGGCACCTCTCCGTCGCCCAGCTCCGTCTCGCGGTCAGGGAGGAGCACCGAGAGCGTCCGGCGCGCCATCGAGGAGGCGAGGGCTCGCTCGGCCTCACTCTCGGCAGTCGCGGCAGCGAGGAGGGTCGCGAGCACGTTGTCGTGCACGAGCGCGTCGACCTCCACGCGCTCGACCTCGCCCGCGTGCTGGCGCATCGCAGCCTCGTACTGGGCGGTCGCCGTCGCCTGCGCGCGGTCGACCCCGTCGGCGGACTGGCGGAGCACGGTGATGAGCACGAGCATCGCCATGCCGACGATCCCGACGTACACGGCATCCAGGATCGCGCGCGTCGGCTCGGCGCCGCCTCCGGGCGGAGTGACGCGCAGCACGCCGAAGAGGACCGTCGTGCCGCAGGCGTAGACGATCGCGAGCCGGAGTGGCGCGACGATCGTGCAGAAGGCGGTGCCGATCGTCAGCAGATACCAGATCCACGGCGTCTCGACGACCTGCACGCCGGGCAGAACGGCCGAGGGCCACGTCAACAGGGCCACGAGGATGCCGAGCGCGACGAGAGTTCCGGTCACCGCCATGCCGCGGCGCAGCACCGCGGTGACGACCGAGGCCGCGAGCGAGCCGAACACGAGCGCGAGCACCGGCCAGGCGACCTCGGGGTAGAGCAGCGGCACCTGCCCGAGGATCGGCGGGACGGTCTGCAGGCCGAAGCCGAAACCGAAGAACGACACGACGGTGCCGATGATGCGGTCGATGCGCTCACGGTTCGCGTGGGGTCGGGCCCGCGTGGAGGCGCCCGCCGAGATCGCCTCGGCGGCCCCTGTCATCGGACCGGAGTCAGCGGGCGGCATCGCCGTCGTCCGGGTCGATGCCCGGCAGGATGCCGTCCTCGACCGCGCGACGCAGCAGGTCGACCTTCGTCGGCGCCGGCCTGCCGATCTCGACGTACTTGTCGCGGATACGGTCGAGGTACTCCTTGGCGGTCGACACCGAGATCTGTAAGCGATCGGCGACCAGCTTCAGCGGCAGCCCGGAGGCGTACAGGTGCAGGACGTCGCGCTCGCGGCGTCCGAGAACGGCCCGGGCGAAGTCGTCGTCGGCGTCGATCGCCGACGCCCACTCGAGGTTGTTCAGCACCTCGCCGCCCGCGACCGTGCGCACGGCAGCGAGGACCGTCGACATGGGCGAGGACTTCGGGATCACTCCCGCCGCTCCCGCGGCGAGCGCCTCCCGAACGGCGACCACCCGGTCGGCGATGCTGTGCACGAGCACCGCCGAGCCGCGGACCTGGCCCCACTTGACGTTGGCCGTGATGCTCGAGCCGTCGTTGAGCGAGAGGTCGAGCACGAGCACCTCGATCTCCGCGTCTCCCAGGGCCGACTCGAGCGCGGCGACCGTGTCGGCCGTCGCGACGACGCGCATCCCGGCGCTCTCGACGGCCGCGGCGACGCCGAGGCGCACCGACTCGTGATCGTCGACGATGGCGACCCGCACTGGTTGATCCGCGGCGAACTCAGAGGTCATCGGTCGCTCCCATCAGGCCCCATCGTAGCGACGAGCGGGGCCGCCCCCGGCGACCGCTCAGGCAGGGCGACGCACGAGGCGGGCGACCGCCTCGACGTGCGACGTGTGCGGAAACAGGTCGAATCCCTCGAGGCCTGCGAGCTCGTACCCCCCTGACGTCAGCGCTCCCACGTCTCGGGCGAGGGCGACGGGATCGCACGCCACATAGACGAGCTGCGCGGGGGCAAGCTCGACGAGGGCGTCCGTCACCGGCCGCCCCGCTCCCGAGCGCGGCGGGTCGAGGACGACCGTAGCGGCCCGCCAGCGCTCGCGCTCGCGCGCATCAGCCTGCGCAATCGCATCGCGCAGGTAGCGGTCGACGCGAGCGGTCACGGCACGGGCACCGACGTGGTCGGCGAGGTTCTCGAGGGCGTGCTCGGTCGCGCGCGCCTCGCTCTCGACGCTCGTGACGCGCACCCCCGCACCGAGACGATCGGCGAGAGCCGCGGCCAACAGCCCGACGCCTCCGTAGAGGTCGTGGTTCGCGGCGCTCGCCTCGGCGGAGGCCGGATCGACCGCTGACTGGACGGCGTCGAACAGGACCGCCGCCGCGCCACGGTGCACCTGCCAGAACCCGGTGCGATCGACGCGGAACGCCCGGTCCGCGACGAACTCCGTGACGACCGTGCGATCCCTCCTGGCCCGCTTGTCGGAGGGGTCGTGCACGAGGACGGCCGCCCCGTCGGAGCCTGCGGCGTCGACCAGATCGACGACCGAGCCCGGGGTCAGGCGGCCGTCGAGCGGGGCGACGGCGGCGGAGGCGGCGGTCGCCAGCGGCAGCGTCCGCACCGTCACGACGTGGTGGCTGCGCGCCGCATACGGGCCGACGCGGCCGGCATCGTCGACGTGGAGGCGGTTGCGCGTGCGCCACCCGCGACCACCCGAGGCATCGTCGCCGGCGAGAGGCGACACCGCCACCTCGACCTCGCGCCGCGCGAAGCGAGCGAAGGAATCGATCAGGACCATCCGCTTGAGCTCGCGCTGGTACGCGAGCTCGGCGTGCCCGAACTCGGCGCCGCCCGCGCGCTCCTGCGGCCGGCGCTCCAGCGCCGCCTCTGGCCAGACGTGCTCGACGCGGTGCGGGGAGGCGTCGAGCACCTCGAGCGCCTCCCCGCGCCAGAAGCTGTCATGACGCACCTCGCTCACCCGCACCCGCACCCGCTCCCCGGGGAGCACGTCGGGGACGAAGACAACGCGGCCCTCGTGGCGGGCGACGAAGACGCCTCCGTGGGCGACATTGCTAATGTCGAGCTCGACCTCGGTCCCGAGTGCTGCGTCGTGCCCTGCCGGGCGATCGGACGCGCGGGACGGAGTCTGTGCCATCCGTCGAGCATCCCACAGCGTGGGCCCGGCCGCAGGGAGCCCGCATGCGCCTCTACCTCGCCTCCACCTCGCCCGCACGCCTCGCGCTGCTGCGCGCCTCGGGCATCGAACCGGTGGTCGTCCCGTCCTCGGTCGACGAGCCGGCGGAGGTCGCCCGCGCCGAGGGCGAGCGTGGAGGCCCGCTCGACGCGGACGCGACCGTGGCGCTGCTCGCCCGGGCGAAGGCGAGGGCCGTGCTCGGGCCCGAGATCGACGGCCTCGTGCTCGGCGGCGACTCCGCCTTCGAGCTGGACGGTGTCGTGCACGGCAAGCCGCACGAGCCCGAGCGGGCACGCGAACGCTGGCGGGCGCAGCGTGGGCGCACCGGGCGCCTCCACTCGGGCCACTGGCTGGTCGACCACCGCGGCGGGAGCGTCGTCGCCGAGACCGGTGTCGTCACCTCGGCCGCGGTCAGCTTCGCGGCCGACATCGACGACGACGAGATCGACGCCTACGTCGCCACGGGCGAGCCGCTCGAGGTGGCCGGCGCCTTCACCATCGACGGCCGCGCGGCAGGCTTCATCACGGCGGTCGAAGGCGACCCGTCCACCGTCATCGGGATGTCGCTGCCCGCGGTGCGCACGCTGGTGCGCGAGCTCGGGGTGCCGTGGACCTCGCTCTGGAACCGCTGACGCGCGCGCTCCGACTCTCCGGCCGGCTTGTGAGGAACCGACGAAGCGTCGGCCCTTCTTTGTGGTGAGCCGCGACGGGCATCCGCAGACCGCCCCCTAGGGTGGGTGATCATGCCGCGCATTACGAAGGTGCTCATCGCCAACCGAGGCGAGATCGCCGTCCGAGTCATCCGTGCCGCCCGTGACAGCGGGATCGCCTCCGTCGCCGTCTACGCCGACCAGGACCGCGACGCCGTGCACAGCCGCCTCGCCGACGAGGCGTACGCGCTGGGCGGGACGACAAGCGCCGAGACCTACCTCGTCATCGACAAGCTCCTCGCGGTGGCGCGCCAGTCGGGCGCCGACGCCGTGCACCCCGGCTACGGGTTCCTCGCCGAGAACGCCGACTTCGCGCGCGCCGTCCTCGCCGCGGGGCTCGTCTGGATCGGCCCGAGCCCCGACGCGATCGAGCGTCTGGGCGACAAGGTCTCGGCCCGCCACGTCGCCGAGAAGGTGGGCGCGCCGCTCGCCCCCGGCACACTCAACCCCGTCTCCGGTGCCGCCGAGGTGCTCGAGTTCGTCGACCAGCACGGGCTCCCCGTCGCCATCAAGGCGGCGTTCGGAGGCGGCGGGCGCGGCCTCAAGGTCGCCCGCGAGCGCGAGGAGGTCGAGGAGCTCTTCGCCTCCGCCACCCGCGAGGCGGTCGCCGCCTTCGGCCGCGGCGAGTGCTTCGTCGAGAAGTACCTCGACCAGCCGCGCCACGTCGAGACGCAGTGCCTCGCCGACATCCACGGCACCGTCGTCGTCGTCTCGACCCGTGACTGCTCGCTGCAGCGCCGCCATCAGAAGCTCGTCGAGGAGGCGCCCGCGCCGTTCCTGACGGACGAGCAGAACGCCGAGCTCTACCGCGCCTCCAAGGCGATCCTCCGCGAGGTCGGCTACGTGGGCGCCGGCACCTGTGAGTTCCTGGTCGGCAAGGACGGCACGGTCTCGTTCCTCGAGGTGAACACCCGCCTCCAGGTCGAGCACCCGGTCTCGGAGGAGGTCACCGGCATCGACCTCGTCCGCGAGCAGTTCCGGCTCGCGGAGGGCGGCGCGCTCGACTACGACGACCCGGCACCGCGCGGTCACTCCTTCGAGTTCCGGATCAACGGCGAGGACGCGGGACGCGGATTCCTCCCGGCTCCCGGCCCGGTCACCACGTTCTCCGCGCCCGGCGGCCCGGGCGTGCGCGTCGACTCGGGGGTCGTCGCGGGCGACGTCATCTCGGGCTCCTTCGACTCGCTGCTCGCGAAGCTCATCGTGACCGGCAGCACCCGAGCAGAGGCCCTGGAGCGCTCGCGGCGGGCCCTCGCGGAGTTCGAGGTGTCCGGTCTGCCGACCGTGCTGCCCTTCCACCGCGCCATCGTCGACGACCCGGCCTTCGCTCCGGTAGGCGACGCGCCCTTCTCGATCTACACACGCTGGATCGAGACCGAGTTCGTCAACACGATCCCGCCGCACGGCGCCGCGCCCGGCGCGATCGCCGAGGCCGCGCCTCGCCGGAGCGTGGTCGTCGAGGTCGACGGCCGCCGCGTCGAGGTGACCCTCCCGGGCGACCTCGCCGGCTCGGCACCCGCTCGCACGGCGAGCCCGTCCGCATCGCCCAAGCGCCGGGGGTCGACGGCGGTGAGCACGGTGACGGGCGACTCCGTCACCTCACCGATGCAGGCGACCATCGTCAAGGTCGCCGTGGCCGAGGGCGACACCGTGGCGGCCGGCGACCTCGTCGTCGTCCTCGAGGCGATGAAGATGGAGCAGCCGCTCACCGCCCACAAGGACGGAGTCGTCACCTCTCTCTCGGCCGAGCCGGGCACGACCGTGCCCGCGGGCCACGTGCTGCTCAGCATCGTCTGAGCGGGCGCGCGGGCTCCGTCGCGCACAACGTCGGCTGAGACGCCCGCTCGCGCGCCATCGTGCGCGACTCCCCGTCTCAGCTGACGTTCTGTCGCGCCGAGCGCCTCGGAGACGAGGAGTGGACTCAGCTGACGATGTGCATCGCGCGGGCGGCATCCGAGATCGAGCCGGTGAGGCTCGGGTAGACCGTGAACGCCCGCGCCACCTGGTCGACCGTGAGGCGGTGCTCGACGGCGAGGGCGAGCGGGAAGATCAGCTCGCTCGCCTTGGGCGCGACGATGACGCCTCCGATGACCGTGCCGGAGCCTGTGCGCGCGAACAGCTTCACGAAGCCGTCGCGGATGCCCATCATCTTCGCGCGGGGGTTGGCAGCGAGCGGGAGCTTGTAGATCTCCCCTTGCGCGAGCCCCTCCTCGATCTCGCGCTGGCTCCAGCCGACCGTCGCGATCTCGGGCTGCGTGAAGATGTTGGCCGCGACGTTGCGCACCTCCGTCGGGTTCACGGCGTCGCCCATCGCGTGGAACACGCCCGTGCGGCCCTGCATCGCGGCGACGGACGCCAACGGGAGGAAAGTCGTGCAGTCGCCTGCGGCGTAGATCGAGGGGACGCTCGTGCGGGCCACGCGGTTGACGCGGATGTGGCCGGACGCGGTCAGCTGCACCCCGGCGTCCTCGAGGCCGATCCCGGCCGTGTTGGGCACCGAGCCGACGGCCATGAGGCAGTGCGAGCCCTCGACGATGCGACCGTCCGAGAGCACCGCCCGCACGCCCTTCTCGGTGCGCTCGACACGATCGGCGCGCGACTTCGAGAGCACGACCATGCCGTTGCGCTTGAAGACGTTCTCGATCACGGCCGCGGCATCGGCGTCCTCGCCCGGGAGCACCTGGTCACGGGATGAGATCAGGGTCACCCGCGCGCCGAGGGCGCGGTAGGCGGAGGCGAACTCGGCGCCCGTCACGCCCGACCCGACGACGATAAGGTGCTCGGGCACGGACTTGAGGTTGTAGAGCTGCGTCCAGCTGAGGATCCGCTCGCCGTCCGGTGCCGCGGTCGGCAGCACGCGAGGGCTCGCCCCGACCGAGACGACGATCGTGTCGGCCTCGATGCGGTCGAAGTCCATGCCCTCGCCGCCGGCTGCCGTCGACACGATGAGAGCGTTGGCGCCGTCGAGCCGACCGTCACCCTGGACGATGCGCACGCCGTGGTGGACGAGGTTCGCGCGCATGTCCTCCGACTGCTGCCGAGCGAGACCCAGGAGTCGCTTGTTGACCGTCGCGAGGTTGACGGCGACATTCGGCCGCACGGGCTTGTCCTGCTCGGAGCGCGTGAAGAACTGCACGCCCAGGTCGGCGGCCTCGCCGATCGCGTTGGTCGCCTCCGCCGTCGCGATGAGCGACTTCGACGGGACGACATCGGTGATGACGGCGGACCCGCCCACTCCGACACGCTCGACCAGGGTGACCTCGGCGCCGAGCTGAGCGCCGGCGATGGCCGCCTCGTAGCCTCCGGGACCTCCTCCGAGTACGGCGATCCTCTGCGTGCGCTCGAACTCGTAAGCCATGACTGCCATTGTCCCCTCTCGCTGGGAGTTCGCCCAATCGTGGACCGGAGGACGGGGGCGGCCTCCGCACCGCGCACCCGCTTGCCTCGTGGATAGGGTGGTGGAATGGCCGACCAGACCCCCCATCCGCTCGATTCCGCTGACGCCGATCCGTTCGAGATCGCCGCGACGGCCGCCGCCCAGATCGCCGAGGCGACCGGTGTCGCCCGACACGACGTCGCTCTCACCCTCGGCAGCGGCTGGGGCAAGGCCGCCGACCTGATCGGCGAGACGACCGCCACGGTCGCCGCGACCGACATCGCAGGCTTCTCGGCTCCCGCCGTGCACGGCCACGGAGGAACGCTCCGCTCGGTCCTGCTGCCCACCGGCAAGCGCGCGCTCATCATCGGCGCCCGCACCCACTACTACGAGGGCTACGGAGTCAGACGGGTCGCCCACAGCGTGCGCACGGCGGCCGCGACCGGCGCGACGGTGATGATCCTCACCAACGGCGCGGGCGGCATCAAGGAGCACTGGACGCCCGGGACGCCGGTGCTCATCAGCGACCACATCAACCTCACCGCCGACTCGCCGCTCGAGGGCGCGACGTTCGTCGATCTCACCGACCTCTACTCCTCCCGATTGCGGGCCTTCGCCCGCCGGACACGGCCGGAGCTCGACGAGGGCGTCTACGTGCAGTTCCGCGGGCCGCACTACGAGACGCCGGCCGAGGTGCAGATGGCGCGGATCATCGGCGGACACATCGTCGGCATGTCGACCGCGCTCGAAGCCATCGCGGCTCGGGAGGCGGGCATGGAGGTGCTCGGCATGTCGCTCATCACCAACCTGGCCGCGGGCATCCAGAAGTCCCCCCTCAGCCACGAGGAGGTTCTCGAGGCCGGCCGGGCGGCCGAAGACGACCTCGCCCACCTGCTCGCCGGCATCACGGCGGCACTGTGAGCGTCACGGGAGGCGAGAGCATCCGCGCGCTCGCGGAGGACTGGCTCGCGCAAGACCCGGACCCGGAGACGCGGGAGGAGCTGCTCGGGCTGCTGGGCGCCTCCGACGCCGGGGACGCCCGCGCCACCGCCGAGCTCGAGGACCGCTTCGCCCAGCGGCTGAGCTTCGGGACGGCGGGGCTGCGAGGCGCCATCGCCGCCGGCCCGAACCGGATGAACCGCGTGCTGGTCTCGCAGGCCGCCGTCGGTCTGGCGGAGTACCTGCTCGGGCAGGGTCTCGAGCGGCCGGTTGTCGTGATCGGGTACGACGGGCGCAAGAACTCGCGTGTCTTCGCCGAAGACTCCGCGGCGCTGATGGCCGGTGCCGGTCTCGACGCGGTCCTCCTGCCGCGCCTGCTGCCGACTCCCGTTCTCGCCTTCGCCGTCCGCCATTTGGGCGCGGATGCGGGCGTGATGGTCACCGCGAGCCACAATCCTCCGCAGGACAACGGCTACAAGGTGTATCTCGGTGGGAGCGACGAGGGCTCGCAGATCGTGCCGCCGGCCGACTCCGCGATCGCGGAGCGGATCCTCGGGGTCGCAGGCACGCGTCGAGTGCCCGAGCTGCCGCGCGGCGACTACCGCCTCGCGCCAGAGTCGGTGGTCACCGCCTACGTCGAGGCGACGGCGGCGCTCGGCCGCTCGTCCGCTCCGCTCCGCGTCGTCTACACGGCCCTGCACGGCGTGGGGTGGGAGACGACGCACCGGGTGCTCTCGGCGGCGGGCTTCGACGAGCCGGCGGTGGTCGTCGAGCAGCTCGAGCCCGACGCGGCGTTCCCGACCGTCGCGTTTCCGAACCCGGAGGAGGCGGGCGCCCTCGACCTCGCGTTCGCGACGGCGCGCGCGGGACGGGCCGAGCTGATCGTGGCGAACGATCCCGACGCCGATCGGTTCGCGGCGGCCGTCCCCGACGCATCCTCGCCGGCCGGTTTCCGCCGGCTCACCGGCAACGAGGTCGGCGCGCTGCTGGGCTGGCGGGCAGCGGAGCAGGCTCGCGTCGAGGGGCGGTCAGGCGGCGTGCTTGCGTGCTCGATCGTCTCCTCCCCCGCCCTCGGCGCCGTCGCGGCCGACTACGGCCTCTCGTTCGTCGAGACGCTCACCGGGTTCAAGTGGATCTCGCGCGTGCCCGATCTCGTCTTCGGCTACGAAGAGGCGCTCGGCTATCTGGTGAACCCGGCGACCGTCCGCGACAAGGACGGCATCTCGGCGGCGCTCGCGTTCTTGACGCTCGCGAGCGCGCTCGCGGCCGAGGGCCGCACGATCGAGGACGAGCTGGAGGCGTTCGCCGAGCGGTTCGGACTCTTCGGCTCCGAGCAGATCTCGTTGCGCGTGTCCGATCTCTCCGAGATCGAACGCCTCATGGCGGGGCTGCGGGCCGCGCCTCCGTCGAGCATCGGCGGTCTCGCGGTGACCCGTGTGGAGGATCTGCTCGAGGAGGGTGGCGCGCTCGCCCCCACGGATGCGCTGCGCTTCACGCTCGACGGCGCGCGCCTCATCGCGCGGCCGAGCGGCACGGAGCCCAAGCTGAAGCTCTACCTCGACGCCTGGTCGGCCGCGCCCGACGCCGCCTCGCGCCACACCGCCGTCGATTCTCGCCTGCGCTCCCTCCGCGCCGGGGCCGAGTCTCTGCTCGGCTGACCCCCGCGCTCCCTACCCCAGGGCGCGCTCGATCTTCTCGGTGATCTCGTTCTGGTCGAGGTAGTTGTCGATGATGACGACCTCGGCGAACGTGGGGCCGATGCGGCCCGCGAGCTCGCCCGAGGTGAGGATGACCTGCGCGTCAGCGGCGAGCTCGGTGATCGAGGCGATGTCGGAGGCGACGACCTCGGCGTCGAGGTCGAGGGACGTGAGCGCGCGCTCGGCGCCGAGCTTCAGGATCGCGGAAGTGCCGATACCGGCTCCGCAGAGGGTGACGATCTTCATGCGCTTCTTCCGCCGTGCTACTCGTGCCGGACGCCGTCGGTGAGGACGGCGTTGACGCCGCGCACCGTCCGGGCGGCGGCGAGGGCGGCGACCGCATCGGGCCGACTGAGGACGTCCGCGAGGCCCGCGACGACTCCGAGATGGCCGTGGGCACGCGTCGAGGCGATGCCGATCACGACCGACACCGGATCGTTGGCGGCATGCCCGAACGGCACGGGGCGGGCGAGCGTGACCACCGACAGCCCGTCCGCCAGGACATCGTTGCCGGGACGTGCGTGCGCGAGGGCGAGGCCGGGCGCGATGACGATGTACGGTCCGAGCACATCGATCTGCTCGATCATCCGCCGAGAGTATGCCGGGTCGACCGCCCCGCAGCGCTCGAGACCGCGACCGGCCGCGAGGACCGCCTCCCGCCAGGTCGCTGCGGGGTGCTGGAGCGCGACGGCGGAGCCCGGCAGCGGCTTGAGCGGCATGCTCAGGCCGCCTCGAAGCCGGCGCTGATCGTCTCGATCAGCTCGCGGCGTTCGTCGAGCGGCAGGAAGCTGGCCTGGGCCGCGTGCAGCTGGAACGCCTCCAGGTCGTCGAGGTCGTAGCCGAACGTGTCGGCGAGCAGGGCGAGCTCACGGCTGAGGGTCGTCGCGCTCATCAGGCGGTTGTCGGTGTTGACGGTCACGCGGAAGCCGAGCTGATAGAGCAGGTCGAAAGGATGGTCCGCGAGTTCCGTGCCCCAGGCCACGATCGCCCCGGTCTGGAGATTGGAGGAGGGGCTGAGCTCGAGCGCGATCTCGCGGTCCTTCACCCATTCGGCGAGGGCGCCCAGGGTCACGTAACTGGCCTCGTCGTCCTGCCGCTCGATGCTGATGTCTTCGGCGAGCCGAACGCCGTGTCCGAGTCGTAGCGCCCGCCCGTCGAGCAGGGCCGAGCGGATGCTGTCCAGCCCGTCCGCCTCGCCCGCGTGGACCGTCGTCGGGAAGTGCGCGGCGGCGAGCACCTCGAAGGCGGGACGGTGCCGCGAGGCCGGGTGCCCCGCCTCCGCGCCGGCGATGTCGAAGCCGAGCGCTCCGCGGTCGCGGTGGCGCAGCGCCAGCTCGGCGATCTCGAGGGATCGCTCGGCGTGCCGCATCGCCGTCACGATCTGCCCCACTCGGAGGTGGTGCCCGTGCGCCGCCGCCTCCTGGACGCCCTGCTCGAGTCCCTCTTGCACGGCCTCGACCGCGGCATCGAGCGAGAGCCCCGCGCGCTGGTGCTGTTCTGGCGCCCAGCGCACCTCGCCGTGGACCACCCCATCGGCCGCGAGGTCGAGCACGAACTCGCGCGCCACTCGCTCGAGGGCTGGCGCGGTCTGCATCACGGCGACCGTGATCTCGAAGGTCGCGATGTAGTCGGTGAGCGAGCCGGAGTCGGCCGTCGTGCGGAACCATTCCGCGAGCGCCGTGGGTTCGTCCGCGGGGAGCGTCACGCCCGCGCGTGGGGCGAGGTCGAGGATCGTGCTCGGGCGCAACCCGCCATCGAGGTGGTCGTGCAGCGAGACTTTGGGGAGATCGTCGATGGCGATCCCCTCGCCTGCGAGAAGGTACGCCTCGGTGGTGTCGGTCACGGTGCTCCTCGGGGCTCGGCCGGTGGTTCGCCGACCACCTTAGAGGGTCGACGCAGTCGCCTCCCGCCCGGGGAGCCTTCGCGAGGGACCGTCCGGGTCAGGAAATGCGCTCGGCGATGAGTGGACCGCCGCCGCTCACGGCCTCGTCCTCGCCGCCCACGCGATAGGCGCCCTCGAGCGCCTCCAGCGCCCGCTCGAACCGGGCGGGCTCATCGGCTGACAGCGTGAAGAGCGGCTGCCCTGCGCGCACCCGCGCGCCCGGCTTGGCGTGCAGATCGATGCCCGCCGCGTGCTGCACGGCGTCCTGCTGCCTCGCCCGCCCGGCTCCCAGACGCCATGCCGCGATGCCGAACGGGAGAGCCTTCTGCTCAAGGAGCACCCCCTCACGCTCGGCGAGCACGACGTGCGTCTCGCGGGCGACCGGGAGGGGCGCCTCCGGGTCGCCGCCCTGAGCACGGATCACGGCGCGCCACGTGTCCATCGCGGCCCCGCCGTCGAGCGCACGCTCGACATCGGCATCGGGCCGGCCGGCGAGCGTGAGCATCTCGCGAGCGAGGGCCAGCGTCAGCTCGCGGACGTCCGCGGGACCGCCTCCCGCGAGAACCTCGACCGACTCGCGCACCTCGTTGGCGTTGCCGACGGCGAGGCCGAGAGGCACGTCCATGGCGGTCAGGAGCGCCGTGGTGCGCACTCCCGCGTCGTTGCCCAGATCGACCATCGCCCGAGCGAGCTCCCGGGAACGTTCGATGTCGACCATGAAGGCGCCCGAGCCGAACTTGACGTCGAGGACGAGCGCATCGGTCCCCTCCGCGATCTTCTTCGACATGATCGAGGACGCGATCAGCGGGATCGCCTCGACGGTCCCGGTCGTGTCGCGCAGGGCGTAGAGCTTCTTGTCGGCCGGCGCCAGGCCCGATCCAGCGGCGCAGATCACTCCGCCGACCGTGCGCAGCTGCTTGAGTATCTCGTCGTTCGAGAGCTCTGCCCGCCATCCGGGGATCGACTCCAGCTTGTCGAGGGTGCCGCCCGTGTGCCCGAGACCGCGGCCCGAGAGCTGCGGCACGGCAACGCCGAAGGAGGCGACGAGGGGCATCAGCGGCAGGGTGATCTTGTCGCCGACCCCGCCCGTGGAGTGCTTGTCCACGGTCGGCTTGCCGAGGCCGTCGAAGCGCATCCGCTCGCCGCTGGCGATCATCGCGAGCGTCAGGTCGCGGACCTCGTCGCGGTCCATGCCGTTGAGCAGCACAGCCATCGCGAACGCGGCCATCTGCTCGTCGGCGACGTAGCCGCGCGTGTAGGCGTCGACGAGCCAGTCGATCTGCGCGCTCGAGAGAGTGCCGCGGTCGCGCTTGATGCGGATGAGATCGACGGCGTCGAAGGCCTCGACGAGAGCGGAGCGGGTCATGGTGGTTCCTCGGGGGTCGGTGGCGGGAGGCGCGTCGAGGCTAGGCGCCCGCGTACGCCTCGAGGGTGCGCGGGCCGAACGCGTCGGGGATGACCTCGTCGATCGTCGCGAAGCCCGAGACGGTGTCGAGCACCATGCCGTCGGCCGAGTGCTCGAAGAGCAGCTGGCGGCAGCGGCCGCACGGCATCAGCGTGGCGCCGCGCCCGTCGACACACGTGAAGGCGACGAGCCTGCCTCCGCCGGTCATGTGCAAGGCCGAGACGAGCGCGCACTCGGCGCAGAGGCCCAGCCCGTAGGACGCGTTCTCGACGTTGCAGCCGGAGACGATGCGTCCGTCGTCGACCAGCGCTGCTGCGCCCACGGGGAACTTCGAGTACGGCGCGTACGCCCGGGCCATGGCGGCGAGCGCGGCGGCGCGCAGCGCCTCCCAGTCGATAGCGGTCACGGCGACTCCCTCAGGTCTTCAGGTAGGGCTTGCCGGCGGCCGCCGGCCCGCGCGACTGCCCCACGAGCCCGGCGACCGCGAAGATCGTCGCCAGGTAGGGCAGCATCAGCATGAACTCGCTCGGCACCGGCGAGCCGATGACTCCGAGCACGTTCTGGAGATTCGTGGCGAAGCCGAACAGCAGCGACGCCAGCGTGGCCCGGATCGGGTCCCAGCGGCCGAAGATGACCGCGGCGAGCGCGATGAAGCCCGCTCCCGCCGTCATCTCTTTGCCGAACGCGCCGACCGCGTCGAGCGTGTAGTACGCGCCGCCGATCCCGACGATGGCGCCGGCGAGCGAGACATTCCAGAACCGGGTGCGGGGGACGTTGATGCCGACCGTGTCGGCGGCCTGCGGATGCTCGCCGACCGCGCGGAGTCGCAGGCCCCACGTGGTCCTGAACAGTCCCCACCACACCGCCGCGATCGCCACGTACATGAGGTAGACGATCGCCGTCTGGTTGAACAGCACCGCTCCGACGATCGGGATCTGGCTGAGCACGGGGATCGGCAGCCGGTCGAACTGGACCGGCGAGTTGAACGTCGCCGCGTCGACCGAGAGCACCTGGGAGTAGAGGAAGCTGGTCAGACCGGTCACGAGGACGTTGAGCACGACACCGACGATCACCTGGTCGACGAGGTATCTGATCGCGAAGGCGGCCAGCACGAACGACACCAGCACGCTCGCGAGCATCGCCGCCAGCAGCCCGAGCACCGGCTGGCGGGTGAGCGAGCCCACCATCGCTCCGGTGAACGCTCCCGCGAGCAGCTGACCCTCGATCGCGACGTTGACCACGCCGACCCGCTCGGAAATCACTCCTCCGAGTGAGCCGAAGATCAGCGGAACCGCGAGGCCGACGGTCCCGAGCAGCAGCCCGGAGACGGGCAGCGCCGCCCCGGCCGAGGCCCACACGAGAAAGCCGATCAGGAACACCAGGGCGAACACGACGGACAACCCGAGCGGGAGGCGGCGGCCCGCGCGGGTCATCGCAGTCGCGACCACGGCGAGCGCGACCGTGATGACCGCGACGACGACTCCGGTCGCCCGGGTCGGGAAGGGAACGTCGGGGAGGGCGAAGAAGTCGCCTCCCGCGGCGAGCCGGAACGAGCTCGTGCCGTCGCGACCGAGGGCCACGAAGAGGACGACGGCGAGAAGCGCGAAGACGCCGAAAGCGATCGGCGCCTTCCAGCTGCGGATCACGACCTTCGCGGGCGCGGTGCCGACGGCCGCGCTCATGCGGACACCTCCGAAACTCGGCGCTGGCGTCTCGGTGCGGAGCCAGGTGCCGGGAGGCGGAAGATCGCGCGCACGAGCGGCGGGGCCGCGATGAACAGGACGATGAGGGACTGGACGACGAGCACCACGTCGATCGGCACGCCCTCGGCAGCCTGCATCGAGTAGCCACCCGCCTTGAAGGCACCGAAGAGCAGCCCGGCGAAGAACACGCCCCAGGGTCGCGAGCGTCCGAGCAGCGCCACCGTGATGGCGTCGAAGCCGATGCCCGCGTCGATCCCTGAGGTGAAGCCGGTCGTGACCGTGCCCATCACCTGCGCGCTGCCGGCGAGGCCGAGGAGTCCGCCCGAGAGCAGCATCGCTCCGATGTAGCTGTTCTTCACGTCGATGCCGGCGACGCGCGCCGCGTGCGGGTTCTCGCCGACCGCGCGGAACTTGAAGCCGACGCTCGAGCGGCTGAGCAGCCACCAGACGAAGACCGTCGCCAGCACCGCGAAGACGAAGCCGAGCGTCAGCGAGTAGCTCGGGCCGAGGAGCGAGGGGAAGACCGCCGTCTCCTTCATTCCCGGCGACTTCGGGTTGTTCGAGCCGGGCGCCTGCAGGGCACCGGGGGTGCGCAACAGGTAGGAGACGAGATAGAACGCGACGTAGTTGAGCATGATCGTGAGGATCACCTCGTGGGCCCCGGTCCGTGCCTTGAGCAGCCCCACGAGGCCGCCCCATAGCGCGCCTCCGAGGATGCCGGCGGCGAGCGCGACGACGAGGTGCACCCCCCAGGGCAGATCGAAGGAGAAGCCCACCCATCCCGCGCACGCGGCCGCGATGAGCATCTGGCCCCGTCCACCGATGTTGAACAGGCCCACACGGAAGGCCAGCGCCACACCGAGCCCACCCGCGATGAGCGGGGTCGCGAAGGCGAGGGTATCGGTCAGCGGCGCGATGCCGGTCGCGAAGCCTTCGCGACGGAAGTTGTAGACCGAGCCCTGGAAGAGGGAGGAGTACGCCCCCGCTACCGCCTGCCAGACCGCCTGGATCGTGTCGAGGGGCCGTGCGAAGAAGTATCCGGAGGCGGCCTGCACGCCCTTGTCGGTCGCGGCGATGAGCACACCGCCCGCGATCAGCGAGAGCAGGACGGCGAGCACCGACATCAGGGCGGTACCCGAGAGGATCTCCCGCAGCACGCGGGAGGCGCCGCTCTCGATCGGGCCGGACCGCAGCTCCTGGCCGGGCTTCTGGCCGGGTTCGAGGCCGGAGGCTTTCTCGGTCTCCGCGTCGGGATCGACCGCGGGCAGTTGCGCGTCGCTCACGCCGCCGCTCCCTTCTCGGCGGGCGACTGCCCTGCCATCATGAGTCCGAGGACCTCCCGGGGCGTGTCGGCGGGCACGATGCCGATGATCCCGCCCTTGTACATGACCGCGATGCGGTCGGCGAGCGCGGCGACCTCGTCGAGCTCGGTCGAGACGACGATCACCGGCACTCCGGAGTCGCGGGTCTCGACGATGCGCTTGTGCACGAACTCGATCGAGCCGACGTCGATGCCGCGGGTCGGCTGAGCGGCGATGAACAGCCGCAGCTCGCGGCTGAGCTCGCGGGCGAGCACCACCTTCTGCTGGTTGCCGCCGGAGAGCCGGCCGACGTGGGTGCCCACGCCCTGGGCGCGCACGTCGAACTCGCGCACCCGCTCCTCGGCGAAACGCTCGAGCTCCTTGAGTCGCAGGCTCAGGCCCTTCACGAACGGGCCGGAGTCGCTGCGGTCGAGCATGAGGTTCTCGGCGATGGTGAACTCGGCGACCAGGCCGTCCTCGGTGCGATCCTCGGGGACGAAGCCGACGCCCGACTCGAGCACTCGACGCACGCTCAGGCCGTCGAGGCGTCGTCCGTCGAGAGTGACGGAGCCCTCGACGCGCTCCTGCAGACCCATGATCGCCTCGGTGAGCTCGGTCTGCCCGTTGCCCTGCACGCCGGCGATCGCGAGGATCTCGCCGCGACGGACCTCGAACGAGACGTCGTCGACGACGGCCTGACCGTGGGCGTCCCGCACGGTGAGGCCGCTCACCACGAGGGCCTCCTCTCCGACGCGCGCCGCCTCTTTCTGCACGGTCAGCTCGACGGAGCGACCGACCATCAGCGAGGCCAGCTCGGCGTTGCTCGCGGTCGGCGACGCCTCGCCGACGACCTTGCCGAGGCGGATGACCGTGATGCGATCGCCCACCTCACGGACCTCGCGGAGCTTGTGGGTGATGAACACGATCGCGGTGCCGGCCTCGCGCAGCTGACGCATGATCGCGATCAGCTCGTCGGTCTCCTGCGGCGTCAGCACCGCGGTGGGCTCGTCGAACACGAGCACGCGGGCGTCGCGGGCGAGCGCCTTGATGATCTCGACGCGCTGCTGCACGCCCACCGGCAGCTCCTCGACGATCGCATCGGGGTCGACGTCGAAGCCGAAGCGGTCGGAGATCTCGCGCACTCGGCCGCGCGCGGCAGCGAGGTCGAGCCGGCCCCCCGCCTTCGTCTCCTCGTGGCCGAGCATGACGTTCTCGGCGACCGAGAACACGGGCACGAGCATGAAGTGCTGGTGGACCATGCCGATGCCCGCCTTCATGGCGTCACCCGGACCGGAGAAGTGCTGGACCTCGTCGTCGAGCAGGATCTCGCCCTCTTCGGCCCGGTAGAGGCCGTAGAGCACGTTCATCAGAGTGGATTTGCCTGCACCGTTCTCGCCCAGGAGGCAGTGGATCTCACCGGGTTCGACGGTGAGGTCGATGTGATCGTTGGCCACCAGAGCACCGAAGCGCTTCGTGATGCCCCGGAGTTCGAGCTTCATGCGACCAATCTAACTTTCGAGGCGCGGCGATGCGCCGGGGCGGACGATGGCGGGAACGGGAGAAGAGGCCCGCCGATCCGAGTGCGCTCGGGTCGGCGGGCCTCTTCACGACCCGTGCCTCAGGAGGCGGCGGGAGCCGACTTCGAGGTCACCACGATCGACCCGTCGATGATGCCCTCCTTGATGGTGTCGAGCTCGCCCTGCAGGTCGGGCGACACCTTCGACTCGAAGTCGTGGAACGGCGCGAGGCCCACTCCCTCGTTCTTGAGCGTGCCGACGTAGGGGGTCGCGTCGAACTGGTCGGCGCCGGCCGACGAGGTGACGTCGGAGGTGCCCTGCTCGATCCCCTTGAGGATCGAGGTCAGGTAGAGCGACGCGCCGTCCGGGTACGTCTCGTACAGGTCGGCGTCGACGCCCACCATCGCGATGTCCTTGCCGGAGTCGCGGATCGCCTGGATCGCGGACTGGAAGATCGGGCCTCCGACGGGGAGGATCACGTCGGCGTTCTGGTCGATGAGCGACTGCGCGGCCGACTTCGCCTCGACGCCCGCTGCGAAGCCGCCGGTGAAGGAGCCCGTCTGAGAGTCGACGTCCCAGCCGACGACCTTAACGTCCTTGCCCTTCTTCTCGTTGTAGTACTTCACGCCGTCCGCGTAGCCGTCCATGAAGATCGTGACGGTCGGGTACTGCATGCCCCCGTACGTCCCGACGACTCCCGTCTTCGAGTAGGAGGCGGCCGCGTAGCCGGCGAGGAACGCCGACTGCGAGGTGTCGAACGTGATCGGCTTGACGTTCTTCAGGTCGATCGAGGCGTCGTCGATGATCGCGAACTCGATGTCGGGGTTCGCCGTCGCTGAGGCCTTCGTGGCCTCCGCGAGCGCGAAACCGACCGTCACGATCAGGTTGCAGCCCTGGTCGACGAGGCTCTTGAGGTTCGACGCGTAGTCGGTCTCCGACTCCGACGTCACGGTCTTGGGGGTGACGCCGAGCTGCTGCGACGCCTTCACCAGGCCGTCGTAGCCGAGCTCGTTGAACGACTTGTCGTCGAATCCGCCCGAGTCCGAGACCATACAGGGCAAGAAGTCGCTGTTCGCGGCGGCGGCGGAGCTGGAACCGCCCGCGGTGGGGGCGGAGGCGCAACCGGCGAGAAGCGCGGTGACGCCGAGGGCGGCGAGGGTGCCGAACGCGGCCTTACGCGAAGTGATAGTCAAGATGTCGTCCTCCAGGAATGCGGCCCCGTGCGACGAACGCACTAGAGCATCGATCCCCTCACGTTACCTAATGTGACAAGTCGCTCAGCCGTCACGAAGGCCCAGGTCGGGAAGCGTTACGCAGTGTTGATCTTCCCGTGATCTGCCGAGGGCCCACGACACCGTCGTGGGCCCTCGCGCAGCTCGGACGAAAGAACGCTTCGGCGCCTACAGCACGTCGGTGCGCCCCGAGAGCCGGAGTGCGTCGACGACGCCCTTGACCTTCTGCGCGTTCTCCGTCGTCGTGACCAGGAGGGCGTCGGGGGTGTCGACGACCACAATGTCCTTCACCCCGATCAGCGCGATCGTGCGGTTGCCCCCGCTGACCACGATGCCGGTCGCGGAGTCGGCGAGAACCCGGGCGTCCTCGCCCAGGATCGCGAGGTCCGAGCGCAGACCGCTCGCGTGCAGCTTCGCGATCGACGCGAAGTCACCCACGTCGTCCCACGAGAAGTGGGCCGGCACCACGGCGAGCCTGCCCGCCACAGCGGCCGGCTCGGCGACGGAGTAGTCGATCGCGATCTTCTCGAGGCCCGGCCAAATGCGGTCGACGGCCGCGCCGCGCTCGGGCGTGTCCCACGCCTCCGCCAGCTCGAGCAGACCAGCGAGCAGGGCCGGCTTCGTGCGTCCGAGCTCCTCGAGGAGGCGATCGGCGCGTGCGATGAACATGCCCGCGTTCCACAGGTACTGGCCGCTTGAGACGTACGAACGCGCAGTGTCGGCGTCGGGCTTCTCGACGAAGGAGTCGACGGCGAGGGTGTGCGGAGCGCCGTCGATGGCGAGCTCGCCACCGGTGCGGATGTAGCCGAAGCCGACCGCCGGCTCGGTCGGGGTGATGCCGATCGTGGCGATGTAGCCGGCGTCGGCGGCGACGACCGCCTCCGCCACCGCGTCGTGGAAGAGCGCCTGCCCGCTGATGACGTGGTCGGCCGCGAACGAGCCGATGATGACGCCAGGCTCGCGACGCTCGAGGATCGCCGCGGCCAGGCCGATCGCCGCGGAGGAGTCGCGCGGCTCGCTCTCGAGGACGACGTTGCGGTCCTCGAGGTGCACGAGCTGCTCTTCGACGGCCGCGCGGTGCGCGCGACCGGTGACGACCATGATGCGTCCGGGGCCCGAGATCGGCGCGAGGCGGTCCCAGGTGTCGCGGAGGAGGGTCTGGCCCGACCCGGTCAGGTCGTGGAGGAACTTGGGGGCGTCCGCCCGGGAGAGCGGCCACAGCCTCGAACCGATCCCACCGGCGGGGATCACGCTGTAGAAGCGGTCGAGCGGGGCGCGGCCATCGGTCTCAGGTGATGTCATTCCCGCAGGATACAAGGGGACTCCCCCTCGACCGTCCGTTCACCCGAGGGCGCGTCACCGTTCACACGGACGACGTAGCGTCCGGAGGGTGAGAGTCGCGGTCGTCACCGAGAGCTTCCTGCCGTCGCTGAACGGCGTCACCACGAGCGTGCTGCGGGTGCTCGACGAGTTCGCTGCACGCGGGATCGAGGCGCTCGTCGTGTGTCCGGCCGCGGGCGCGCCCTCCCGCTACGCCGGGCATCGCGTGGTCGAGCATCCTGCGATCGCCTACCGCGACTTCCCTGTCGGCATCCCCACCCTCGCGTTGACGCGCGAGCTCGCCGACTTCGAGCCCGACGTGGTGCACGTGGCGTCGCCGTTCCTCCTCGGAGCCCGGGCGATCGCCTCCGCCGGGCGCCTCGGCGTGCCGAGCGTCGCCATCTACCAGACCGACGTCGCACGCTTCGCCGCTCGCTACGGCATCAGAGGGGCACGGGCCCTCGCGTGGCGCGTCATCCGTCAGATCCACGCCGGCGCCGACCTCACCCTCGCTCCCTCGAGTAGCGCGCTCGACGATCTCGCCGCGGCGGGGATCGAGCGCACCGCGCTCTGGGGACGGGGCGTGCAGAGCGACCGGTTCCACCCGCGAATGCGCTCGTCGCCGTACGCGGAGCAGGTCCGCGCCGGGCTGTCAGCCACGGACGCCCTCGTCGGGTACATCGGCCGCATCTCACCGGAGAAGCGGGTGGAGCGACTGGCCGCGCTCTCGGGCGTCGACGGCGCCGAGCTGGTCGTCGGCGGCTACGGCCCCTCCTCCTCCCGCGTCGCCGCCGCCCTCGGACCTCGCGCCCGGATGCTCGGTCGACTCGACGGCGAGCGTCTCCCGGCCGTCTTCGCCGCGCTCGACGTGTTCGTGCACACCGGCACCGAAGAGACCTTCGGGCAGACCGTGCAGGAGGCGCAGGCCTCCGGCACCGCGGTCGTCGCCCCGCACGCGGGCGGCCCGACCGACCTCATCGAGCACGGAGTCGACGGCCTGCTCTTCGCGCCGGACAGCGACTCCGATCTGCGCCGCCAGGTCGAGCGGCTGGTGCGCGACCCTGCGCTGCGCGCCAGGCTCGGCGAGGCGGGGAGGCGCCGCGTGCTGCACCGCACCTGGAGCGTGCTGACCGAGGAGCTGCTCGGCCACTACGTCGCCGCGGGCGCCGGTGCCGCCCTCGCCCACCGCGGCTAAGGCTCGCCTAAGCCGCGCCCGACCGCGCCTCCGTTTAGGATCGGAGGGCGAGTTTCTCGTCGCTCCCCCGATCCTTCCCCGTCCACGAGACGGGGGTCCGTTCAGGTCGCGGGGGCACAACCAGGGAGGGTTGTCCGTGTCAGTTCAAGCTGCTCGCACCCTCGCACCCCGGAAGCAGGGGAAGATCCGGCGTCCGGCCGGCACCCTGTACCGAGGTCGCGAAGGCATGTGGTCATGGGTGCTCCACCGGGTCACCGGGGTCGCCATCTTCTTCTTCCTCCTCGTCCACGTCCTCGACTCGGCTCTCATCGCCGTGAGCCCGGAGGCGTACAACGCGGTCATCGGGACGTACAAGAACCCGATCATGGGGCTCGGCGAGACCGGGCTCGTGGGCGCCATCGCGTTCCACGCGCTCAACGGACTGCGCATCATCCTGGTCGACTTCTGGAGCTGGGCGACCCGCAACCAGCGCGTCCTGTTCTGGGTGGTCATGGGCCTCTGGGTCGTGCTGATGCTGGGCTTCGCCCCGCGCCACCTCATCAACGTCTTCAGCGAGGGAGGTGCCCATTGAGCACCGTCGCCGCACCGCGCACCCCGCACACGCCCGCGCGCTCCTCCGGCACGAACTGGGAGAAGTGGGGCTGGATCTACATGCGCCTCTCGGGCGTCGTGCTGATCGTCCTGATCTTCGGGCACCTGATCTACAACTTGCTCCTCGGCGACGGCATCAAGGCCATCGACTTCGGATTCGTCGGCGGCAAGCTCGCGAACCCGTTCTGGCAGTGGTGGGACGTCCTCATGCTCTGGCTGGCGCTGATCCACGGCGGCAACGGCATGCGCACGCTCGTCAACGACTACGCGACCTCGCCGCTGCTGGCCCGTGCCTTCAAGGGCGGGATCCTCGTGGCCGTCGTCGCGCTGATCGCGCTCGGCACCTGGGTGGTCTTCGCGTTCGACCCGTGCCCCGCCGGGGCGCCGGCCGACCTGCTGCCCTCGTTCTGCGCGGCCTGACCGGCCGTCCTCCGGGGAGCGACGCCTCCCCTCCTTCCCGCCCTCCCCACTCGTACGGAGCACCCATCCAGTGAGCACAGCAGGCCACTCCCCCACCGGCGGCGCCGACCAGAGCGCCTTCGCGCAGACCGTCGGACCCGACGGCGTCCACTACCACCAGTTCGACGTCGTGATCGTCGGCGCCGGAGGCGCCGGCATGCGCGCCGCGATCGAGGCCGGCCCGAAGGCGAAGACGGCCGTCATCTCGAAGCTCTACCCGACCCGCTCGCACACGGGAGCCGCGCAGGGCGGGATGGCCGCCGCCCTCGCGAACGTCGAGGAGGACAGCTGGGAGTGGCACACCTTCGACACCGTCAAGGGAGGCGACTACCTCGTCGACCAGGACGCGGCCGAAATCCTCGCGAAGGAGGCCATCGACGCGGTCATCGACCTCGAGAACATGGGCCTGCCCTTCAACCGCACGGACGAGGGCAAGATCGACCAGCGCCGCTTCGGCGGGCACACCCGCGACCACGGCAAGGCCCCCGTCCGCCGCGCCTGTTACGCGGCCGACCGCACCGGCCACATGATCCTGCAGACGCTGTTCCAGAACTGCGTCAGGCTCGGCATCAACTTCTACAACGAGTTCTATGTGCTCGACCTCGTGATGACCGAGGTCGACGGCGTGCAGAAGCCCTCTGGCGTCGTCGCCTACGAGCTCGCGACCGGCGAGCTGCACGTGTTCCAGGCGAAGGCGATCATCTTCGCGACGGGCGGCTTCGGCAAGATCTACAAGACCACCTCCAACGCGCACACCCTCACGGGCGACGGGGTCGGCATCATTTGGCGCAAGGGCCTGCCGCTGGAGGACATGGAGTTCTTCCAGTTCCACCCGACCGGGCTCGCCGGGCTGGGGATCCTCCTCACCGAAGGGGCTCGAGGCGAGGGCGCGATCCTCCGCAACGCCTCCGGTGAGCGCTTCATGGAGCGCTACGCCCCGACCATCAAGGACCTCGCACCGCGCGACATCGTGGCTCGCTGCATGGTCCAGGAGGTGGCCGAGGGCCGCGGCGCCGGACCGCACAAGGACTACGTGCTCCTCGACTGCACCCACCTCGGCGCCGAGGTGCTCGAGACCAAGCTCCCAGACATCACCGAGTTCGCGCGCACCTACCTCGGTGTCGACCCGGTCGTCGAGCCCGTGCCGGTCATGCCGACCGCGCACTATGCGATGGGTGGAATCCCGACCAACGTCAAGGCGGAGGTGCTCTCGGACAACACCACGGTGGTTCCGGGCCTGTACGCCGCGGGCGAGTGCGCGTGCGTCTCGGTGCACGGCTCGAACCGCCTGGGCACCAACTCCCTCCTCGACATCAACGTGTTCGGCAAGCGCAGCGGCAACAACGCCGCCGACTACGCGAAGACGGTCGATTTCACGCCGCTCCCGGCAGACCCGGCCGGTCCGATCCGCGAGATGCTCACCTCCCTCCGCAACGCCACGGGCACCGAGCGGATCGCCGCGATCCGAAAGGAGCTGCAGGACGAGATGGACAAGAACGCCCAGGTGTTCCGCACCGACCAGTCGCTCGAGCAGGTGACCGGAACGATCCAGCGCCTGCGCGACCGTTTCCGCAACATCTCGGTGCAGGACAAGGGCAAGCGCTTCAACACCGACCTCCTCGAGGCCGTCGAGCTGGGCTTCCTGCTCGACCTTGCCGAGGTCGTCGTCTACTCGGCGCGCAACCGCAAGGAGAGCCGCGGTGGTCACATGCGCGACGACTTCCCGAAGCGCGACGACGAGAACTACATGCAGCACACGATGGCGTACCTCTCCGGGGACGCCCACTCCTCTGACGCCGGCGACCACATCCGGCTGGACTGGAAGCCCGTCGTGATCACCCGGTACCAGCCGATGGAGAGGAAGTACTAGCCATGTCGAGCGCTACCCTCGAGCAGCCGCCCGCCGCCCCCGCGGCGCCGGAGGCCTTCACCGTCACCTTCATCATCCGCCGCTTCGATCCCGAGGTCGACGCGGAGCCGCGCTGGGAGGACTTCGACGTGCAGATGTACGCGACCGACCGCGTGCTCGACGCCCTGCACCGCATCAAGTGGGACCAGGACGGCTCGCTGACCTTCCGTCGCTCGTGCGCCCACGGCATCTGCGGCTCCGACGCGATGCGCATCAACGGACGCAACCGCCTCGCCTGCAAGACCCTCATCAAGGATCTCGACATCTCGCAGCCGATCTACATCGAGGCGATCAAGGGCCTGCCGCTCGAGAAGGACCTCGTCGTCGACATGGAGCCGTTCTTCGCCTCCTACCGTGAGGTGCAGCCGTTCCTCGTCGCCAACACCCCCGCACCCCAGGGCAAGGAGCGCGTGCAGTCGGTCGCCGATCGCGCCCGTTTCGACGACACCACCAAGTGCATCCTCTGCGCGGCATGCACCTCGTCGTGCCCGGTGTTCTGGACCGACGGGCAGTACTTCGGCCCGGCGGCGATCGTCAACGCGCACCGCTTCATCTTCGATTCGCGCGACGATGCGGGCGGGGCGCGTCTCGACATCCTCAACGACAAGGAGGGCGTGTGGCGGTGCCGCACGACCTTCAACTGCACGGAGGCGTGCCCTCGCGGGATCCAGATCACGCAGGCGATCGCCGAGGTCAAGCAAGCGGTCATCCGCGGCCGAGCCTGACTCCTCCCGCATCGCCGACGCCGTCGTGCACGCTCGACCCTCGGGTCCGACGTGCACGGCGGCGTCCGTCGTGGGTGGCCGCCTCGCGCGCCGGGTGCGCCGCGGCGAGCGGCCCGCGCACGGTGGGTACGCTGGGGCCATGACGGAGGCCGCCGACACGCCGCGCGGCCTTCCCGGACTCGTGGCGCGCGTCCTGCGCACTCGTCCGGCGCGAGTGCTGCTGCACTATTCCGAGGCGGGAGGGCCTCTCTTCGCGTCGGGTCTCGCCTTTCAGGCCCTGTTCGCGGTGTTCGCCGCGCTGTTCGTCTTCTTCGCGGTGTTCGGCTTCTGGGTGCGCGACAACCCCGTCCTCCGCGACTCACTCCTCGGCGTCGTGACGCGATCGGTGCCCGGGCTGATCGGAGACACGAACTCCCTCGTCTCGGTCGACGCGCTCCTCGACTCCTCGATCCTGGGGTGGACAGGGGTCATCGGCGCCGCCGGACTGCTCTGGACCGCCCTGAACTTCCTCGGGAGCCTGCGACAGGCCGTCCGGATCCTCTTCGCGCTGCCCGGTCCGACGACCCTGTTCGTGCTGCTGAAGCTGAAGGACGCCGGGCTGGCGCTCGTGTTCAGCGTGGTCGTGGTCGTCTCGGGGGCGCTCTCGGTCTTCTCGACCTCCCTGGTCGGAGTCGCGTTCGATGTCCTCGGGATCGGCAGCCACTCCCTGCTCGGCCGTCTCGCGGGCGGCGCGATCGGACTCCTCGTCATGCTCGCGCTCGACACGGCGACACTGGCCGGCTCGTTCCGCTTCCTGTCCGGCATCCCCATCCCGTGGAAGAACCTGTGGGCCGGTTCCCTGATGGGAGGCATCGCTCTCGGCGCGCTCAAGGTGCTCGGGACCCAACTGCTCGGCGGCGCCTCCCGCAACCCGCTGCTCGCCTCCGTCGCGGTACTCATCGGTCTGCTGATCTGGTTCAACCTCGTGTGCCAGGTGATCCTCGTCGCCGCCTCCTGGATCTCCGTGGGAATGAGCGATGCCGGCATCTCGGCGCGCAAACAGACGCCCGAGGAGCGCGAGCGCGAGCAGGAGGCGCAGCTACGGACCGCGCGGCTGACACTCGCGCGCGCGGAGCGGGAGCGCCTCCGGGGTGCGCTTGCCGGGGCCTCCCTGCTCAAGCGGCGGCGGATCGAGCGGCAGCTCGAGCGGCTGGAGGCCGAGCTGACGACGCTCGCGGGCTGAGCCGATGTCGGGTGCGGCTCTGCCCAGAGGCGCGCCACACCAACATGCCCGTTTCTGTTGACTTCCCACACGAACGGGTCTAAAAAGATGTAAACGCAGATTCGAGGTCGGACACGACACCGCGGATCCGGCGCATCACCCCCGCGAGACGACGGAGTCGACATGTACGCACCGGAGCGACACCAGGCGATCCTGGACCGCGCCCGCTCCGACGGGAGGGTGGAGGTGCGCGATCTCGCGCAGTCCCTCGCCGTCACCCCCGAGACCATCCGTCGCGACCTCACGAGCCTCGAGAAGCGCGGGCTCCTGCGCCGGGCGCACGGCGGCGCGATCCCCGTCGAACGGCTCGGCATCGAGCCAGAGGTCGCCGCGCGCGAGGGACACCTCGCCGCCGAGAAGGACCGCATCGCCACCGCAGCCCTCGCCGAGGTGCCCGACGGCGGATCGATCGCCATCGACGCCGGCACCACCACGGTGCGTCTGGCCGAACTGCTCCCCCTTGACCGCCGGCTGACGGTCGTCACCCACTCCCTCCCCGTCGCGATGGCGCTCGTCGGCCGGCCCACCATCGACCTCCACCTCCTCGGCGGGCACCTGCGCGGAGTGACGCAGGCCGCCGTCGGACCCTGGGCGGCTCAAGCAATCGCCTCGGTCTCGGTGGACGTCGCCTTCATCGGCACCAACGGCCTCAGCCGTGAGCGCGGGCTCACCACCCCCGATCTCGACGAGGCCGTCGTGAAGTCCGCGATCATCGCCTCCGCACGACGGGTCGTGGTGCTCGCCGACCACTCCAAGTTCGGCCGGCAGGACTTCGGGCACGTCGCCCCGCTGTCCGCGGTCGATACCGTCATCACCGACAGCGACGTCGACGACGAGCTCGCCGACGACATCGAGTCGGCCGGACCGGAGGTCGTGCGCGCATGATCGTCACCGTCACCGCCAACCCCAGCATCGACGTCACCCTTTCGACTAGCGGCTTCGCCGTCGGCGAGGTGAACCGGGCACACGACGTCCGTCGAGACCCCGCCGGCAAAGGCGTCAACGTCGCCCGTGCCCTTGCGCGCAACGGCGTGGAGGCGACCGCGGTCTACCCCGCCGACGCCTCCACGGGCCTCGACCTGTCGGCAATGCTCGAAGCGGCCGGAGTGCGGTCCGCGAGCGCGCCGATCGCCCGGCCGATCCGCACGAACATCACCGTCGTCGACGACCAGACCGGTCGCACCACCAAGATCAACGAGCCTGGCCCCGCCGTGACCGACGAGGAGGCGAAGGCCTTCTCGGAGCTCATCGGCGACCACGTCGCCTCCACCCCCCGCTGGCTGGTCGCCTGCGGCAGCGTCCCCCCGGGACTCGGCGGAGACTTCTACGCCTCCCTCGGGCAGCTCGCCCTGCGCTTCGGCGTCCCGCTCGCCGTCGACACCTCCGGAGCGCCGCTCGCCGCGATCATCGCGGCCGGCACCGCCACGCTGGTGAAGCCCAATCTCGAGGAGCTCGAAGAGCTCCTCGGCCGCTCCCTGCCGACGGTCGGAGACGCCGTCGCGGGAGCCCGTGAACTCCTGACGCTGCCCGACGCGCGAGCGCTCGTCAGCCTCGGAGAGCACGGCGCCCTCCTCGTCACGGCGCACGCGTCGTGGTGGGCGGGCGCCCCCGCCGTCGTGCCCCTCAGCACGGTCGGCGCCGGCGACAGCACGCTCGCCGGCTACCTCTCGGCCGTCGACGCCACGGAGGCGGAGCGCCTCGCGACCGCCGTCGCCTGGGGCACCGCCGCCGTCCAGCTCCCGGGCAGCGAAGCCCCGGGACCCGACTCCCTCCGCCTCGACGACGTCACCGTCGTCGAGGACCCCGATTCCCACCTCCCGATTGGAGAACTGAGCGCATGACTGCTCTCACCGAGGCGTCGACGGTCATCGTCGACCTCACCGCCGCCACGAAGGACGAGGCCACCGCGCAGCTCGCGAAGACGCTCGCCGACGCCGGCCGCGTCACCGACCTCGACGGCTTCCTCGCCGACGTCCGCGACCGCGAGTCGCAGATGGCCACCGGCATGCCGGGCCGCATCGGGATCCCCCACGCCCGCTCCGCGCACGTCGTCTCGCCGAGCGTCGCGGTCGGCATCGCCACACAGGGCGTCGACTTCGGCGCTCCCGACGGCCCGGCCGACCTGATCTTCCTGATCGCGGCCCCGGACGGCGCCGATCAGGCACACCTGAAGATCCTCGCTCAGCTCGCCCGCAAGCTGATCCACGAGTCCTTCACCGGATCCCTCCGCGCCGCCGCCAGCGGCCAGGAGGTCGCGGACATCATCGCCAGAGAGGTCGTCGTCTCGTGAAGATCGTCGCCGTCACCAGCTGCATCGCCGGCATCGCCCACACCTACATGGCGGCCGAGGCCCTCGAGCAGGCCGCGAAGAAGAAGGGGTACGACATCCAGGTCGAGACCCAGGGCGCCGCGGGCTCCGACCCGATGTCGGCGCAGACGATCGCCGACGCCGACGTCGTGATCCTCGCGGCCGACCTCGAAGTGCGCGGCAAGGAGCGCTTCGCCGGCAAGCCGACCCTCGAGGTCGGCACCTCGGAGGCGCTCGCCAAGGCCGCGGACGTCATCGACCGGGCCGCCGCGAAGGTGCAGGACACGCCCGTCGCCTCCGGCCCCCGGTTCGTCGCCGTCACCAGCTGCATCGCCGGCATCGCGCACACCTACATGGCGGCGGAGGCGCTCGAGCAGGCCGCGAAGAAGCGCGGCTACCCGATCCGCGTCGAGACACAGGGTGCCGCGGGCTCAGACGAGATGACCGCGGGCGACATCGCCGCCGCCGACGTCGTCATCCTCGCCGCCGACCTCGAGATCCGCGGCAAGGAGCGCTTCGCCGGCAAGCCGATCCTCCAGGTCGGCGTCGCGGAGGCGCTTTCGAAGCCCGACGAGGTGCTCGACCGTGCCCTCGCGCTGCGCGGCAGCGGCTCGACCCCCACCCGCTCGACCCCGGCCACGGCACCCGCCGCACCGAAGAAGGTCGGCGTCGGCACACGCATCCGTCAGAACCTGATGACGGGTGTGTCGTACATGATCCCGTTCGTCGCGGCGGGCGGACTGCTGATCGCGCTGTCGTTCCTCTTCGGCGGCTACCAAATCGTCAGCTACACGCCGAAGCAGATCATCGACAACGGCTTCAACGTGGCGAACATCACCGACTGGGCCGGCGTGATGTTCCTCATCGGAGGCGCGACCTTCGCGTTCCTCGTGCCGGTCCTCTCGGGCTTCATCGCCTTCGGCATCGCCGACCGCCCGGGCATCGCGCCCGGCTTCCTCGGCGGCGCCGTGGCGGTCACGGTCGGGGCAGGCTTCCTCGGCGGTCTCGCCTCGGGCTTCATCGCCGGTTACGCGGCACTGTGGATCTCGCGGATCTCGTTGCCCGCGGCCTTCAAGTCACTGATGCCCGTCGTCATCATCCCCCTGATCGCGACCTTCATCACCGGCTTCCTGATGTTCGTGGTGCTCGGGGCGCCGCTGCGCGCGCTCAGCGAAGGCCTCTCGTCGTGGCTCTCGGGTCTCTCGGGTGGCAACCTCATCATCCTGGGGGTCATTCTCGGCCTGATGATGGCGTTCGACATGGGCGGCCCGGTCAACAAAGTCGCCTACGCCTTCGCCACCACCGGTCTCGCATCGGTGCCCGCCGACGGCGACCCGAACTCGGTGCAGTTCAAGATCATGGCGATCGTGATGGCGGCCGGCATGACGCCTCCGCTGGGCCTCGCGCTGGCGACGTCGCTCCGCAAGCGCCTCTTCACCGACGCCGAGCGCCAGAACGGCAAAGCCGCCTACCTGCTGGGCGCGTCGTTCATCTCGGAGGGTGCCATCCCGTTCGCGGCGGTCGACCCGCTGCGCGTGATCCCCTCAGCCATGATCGGCTCCGCCGTGACCGGCGCGCTCGTCGCGCTCTTCGGCTCGACCCTGCGCGCCCCGCACGGCGGCATCTGGGTGACCGGTCTCGTGGGGCAGCCGCTGCTCTACCTGGTCGCGATCCTCGTCGGCATGGTGGTGACCGCCGTGTGCGTCATCATCGCGAAGAGCATCAAGCGCGCCCCGGTGCTCGCCGAGGTGCCTGAGCCCGCCGCGGCCCAGGCCGTCGCGGCCTGAGCGACTCCGACCGCCTCGAGCTGTCCCGCCGGCGGTGCCCGCCTCCCGTCGCCCTTCCCTCTCTGAGGAGGGCGACAGGAGGCGGGCCTCTGAGGAGGGCGACAGGAGGCGGGCACCGCCGGCGTCGTCGCGCGCAGCGTGCTGCCGGGCGAGCATGTCGGACCCTCTCCGTAGACTGGACGAGTGACCACTACGCCTCTCCGCCTCGCCACCGTCAACGTCAACGGCGTCCGCGCCGCCTACCGCAAGGGCATGGGCGAGTGGCTCGCCGCCCGCGACATCGACATCCTCGCGCTCCAAGAGGTGCGCGCCTCCACCGACGATGTGACGGGTCTGCTCGGCGACGAGTGGGACGTCCTGCACGACGAGGCGACCGCAAAGGGCAGGGCCGGAGTCGCGCTCGCCTCGCGCAAGAGCGCCACGATCCACCGTGTCGCGTTCGGGGCGGACGACTTCGACTCCGCGGGGCGCTGGCTCGAAGCCGACTACGAGGTCGGCGACCGGACTCTCACGGTCGTCTCCACGTACGTGCACTCGGGCGAGGTGGGCACCCCGAGGCAGGCCGACAAGTACAGGTTCCTCGAGGCGATGACCGAGCGCCTCCCGCAGCTGCGGGAGCACAACCCGCTCGCCGTCGTCGTGGGCGACCTCAACGTCGGCCACCGCACCCTCGACATCAAGAACTGGAAGGGCAACGTCAAGCGGGCCGGCTTCCTCCCCGAGGAGCGTGCGTACTTCGATCGCTTCCTGGGCGCGGAGGGCGACGAAGGCTACAACGCCGGCGCCGGGCTCGGCTGGGTGGACCTCGGCCGTCGCTTCGCCGGCGAGGTGCCTGGCCCCTACACGTGGTGGTCGCAGCGCGGTAAGGCGTTCGACACCGACACCGGCTGGCGCATCGACTACCAGCTCGCGACCCCAGAGCTCGCGGCCCTCGCCCGCTCCTACACCGTCGATCGTGCCGACGCCTGGGACGCCCGCTGGTCGGACCACGCTCCCGTGGTCGTCGACTACGAGATCTGACCCACCTCCCACCCCGCGATCCCACCCCCGAGGCACCACCATGACCCCCACCATCCCGGGCGCGAAGCCCGTCATCCTCTCCGGCATGCAGCCATCGTCAGGTTCGCTGCATCTCGGCAACTACATCGGCGCGCTCACCCAGTGGATCGCGATGCAGGACGACTTCGACGCCTACTTCTGCGTGGTCGACCTGCACGCGATCACGGTCCCGCAGGACCCGCAGGAGTTGCGCGAGCGCACCCGCGCCACCGCGGCCCAGTACATCGCCGCCGGCATCGACCCCGAGCGCTCGACGCTGTTCGTCCAGTCGCACGTGCCTGCGCACGCCGAGCTCGCCTGGGTGCTCACCACCCTGACGGGCTTCGGGGAGGCGAGCCGCATGACGCAGTTCAAGGACAAGTCGGCGAAGCAGGGCACGGAGGCGGCCTCGGTCGGCCTGTTCACCTACCCGATCCTGATGGCGGCCGACATCCTGCTCTACCAGGCCGACGCGGTGCCGGTCGGCGAGGACCAGCGTCAGCACCTCGAGCTCACCCGCGACCTCGCGACGCGGTTCAACTCGCGCTTCGGAGCGACCTTCACTGTTCCGGAGCCGCACATCGCGCGAGAGACGGCGAAGATCTTCGATCTGCAGAACCCGGGCGCCAAGATGTCGAAATCAGCGGAGTCGGACGCGGGCCTGCTCAGCATCCTCGATGATCCGACGGTCACCGCCAAGAAGATCATGCGGGCGGTCACAGACACCGAGTCGGAGGTGCGGTTCGACCGAGCGGCGAAACCCGGCGTGTCGAATCTGCTGACCCTCTACTCGGTGCTGGCCGACCGCTCGGTCGAGTCGATCGAGCACGAGTACGCGGGCCGCGGCTACGGCGACCTCAAGAAGGGCCTCGTCGAGGTCGTCGCAGCGACCTTCGACCCGATCCGCGCCCGTACCGCGGAGCTGCTCGCCGACCCGGCCGAGCTCGATCGGATACTCGCCCGCGCGGCAGACCGCGCTTCCGAGACCGCGGAGCGCACCCTCGCCGCGGTCTACGAGCGCATCGGTTTCCTCCGCCGCAGCCGCTGAGCCCGCCGTGCTGCGGCTCGCGCTCTTCGACCTCGACGACACCCTCTTCGCGCACGCCCGCGCCGTGCGCGAGGGCATCGTCGCGCACGCGGCCACGCTCGGGGAGGCGTACGCGGCCGATCCGCTCGAGGTCCAGCGCCGCTGGCACCTCCTCGAGGAGGAGCACTACCACCGCTACCTCGCGGGTGAGCTCGACTACGAGGGTCAGCGCCGCGCCCGCGCGAGCGCCTTCGCGGCCGGGGCCGGAATCGAGCTCTCCCCGGAGGAGGCGAGCGAGTGGTTCGCCGCGTACCTCGAGCATTACGTCGAGGCGTGGACGCTTCACGACGACGCCCTTCCCGCGCTCGACCGGTTCCGGGCGTCCGGCGTGCAGATCGGGATCATCACGAACGGCGAGCTCGATTTTCAGCTGGGCAAGATCGAGCGCGTCGGGCTTGCCGGGCGAGTCGAGCACGTCGTCGCCTCCGGAGACGTCGGTCTGACGAAGCCCGATCCGCGCATCTTCACGCTTGCATGCGAGCGATTCGGGGTCGCCGCCTCCGACGCGCTCTACGTCGGCGATCGGCTCGCCACGGATGCGATGGGCGCTGCGGCGGCCGGTCTGCGCGGCATCTGGCTCGACCGGGCAGGCGGGCCCGAGCACGGACGCGAGCTGCCCGCCGAGGCTCTCGCTCTCGGCGTCCGGCGCATCGCCTCCCTGGACGCCCTCCACCCCTGAGGCACAGCGCCCGTCTAAGGCACAGCGCCGGTCTGAGGCACAGCGCCCGTCGTGCCGAGCTGCTGCCGGGGTTCCGTGTCCGCTCGTCGAGGGAGCCCGAGTGCAGCGGGTTAGCGCCCGCGCAGCGCTGCGACGAGAGCGACGAGAGCGCACACCCCGCAGATCACGGCAGCCGTGACTCCGTAGCCGCTGACGCTGGGACCGGTGACAGACAGGACCCCGCCGAGGGCGATGAAGGCGGCAAGGAGGAGGTTCGCCCAGCGCCGCCGACGTCGCTCCGGCTCGATCTCGCCCGGTGCCGTCGGTCCGTTCTCGACGTCGATCATGCTCGCCGCTCTCCCTCCTGGACGCCACCCGGTGACGCCGCATCGAGAGCAGTCGCGACACGACTGCTCAGAAGCCGAGCCTTCATCCTTTCATACCCGTCTGGTCATCTGGGCGAGGTGGCGCTGAGCGGTGAGACGATGTCTCGCCGCAGCACGACCACCACGGCCAGAACGGCCGCCACGATCAGCCAGAGGACCCCGGCCGCGAGAGCTAGGCCGAGATCGGCGCTCCGGTCGCCGCCGTAGGCGACGGATGCGAGCCACGCTCCGAGAGGCGTGGCGAGGCGTGCGTCGGGTTGCCACTCCGACAGCGGAAGGGACGCGGCGAGGACGCCCGACACCGCGACGAGCGCAGGCACGTGCCGGCCGATCACGACGCCGACCGCGAGACCCCAGAGCGCAGCGCTGACGCCGACGAGGACGCCCGCCGGAAGGAGCTCAAGCACCCCGACGTCGCTTGCCGCGACCGCACGGAAGGCGAGCACCGCGGCCACGGAGGACACCGCGGCGAGCAGCGCGCCTCCGATCGCCGCCATCACGGCGCGGGCGCACAGGAGCGGAAGGCGCCCCACGAAGCCGAGCTGCCGGGCCAGCACGCCCCGTTCGAGATCGGAGGTGTATCGGAACGCGCCATACAGTCCGGCAACGACCGCGGCAGTGGTCAGCAGGGACGGCGCGAGGGCATCGAAGAGGGCCGACCGCGCCGAGGCAGGCGCCTCCCGCACATTCTCGGGCACCGCGAGCAGGATGCTCAGCCCAAGCACGAGGGCGACGAGCGCGAGGCCCGCGAGAGGTCGATCCGAGCGCAGACGCAGGGCCTCGGTGCGCAGCGCGCTCGCGATCACGCTTCCCTCCCTCGCATCGTCGCCCAGGCCGCAGCACCCGCGAGCAGGCACCAGGCCGCGGCGACTCCGGCAGCGGCGACGGGAGGGAGCAAGCCGAGTCCCTGAGGGGCCCCGAGCGCCGCGAGTGCACCGGAGGGCAGGAACCGCTCGATCTCGGGAGCGGAGGACAGGAGCGGGAGCTCGACCGCGAACGGGATCCCGAGGACGATCGCGCTGGCGACGTAGTAGTTGCGGGTGAGCCAGCCGATCATCGAACCGAGCACACCGCCCACCGTCGACGCCGCCGCCGAGCCGATCGCGACCGGCACGAGCTCGGCGCCGGGCGCGAACTCGACGCCGTTCGAGCCGAGGACGATCGCGGTCGGCCCCAGCCAGACGACCGAGGCGATCACGCCGAGGACGAAGGACACGAGCGCCGCCGCGACCGCTTTCGCGACGAGCAGCTCGCGTGTGCGCGTGAGCACCAGCGCGCGCCCGATAGAGCCGTCGTAGTACTCGCGGGTGACCCCGTAGCTCCCGAGGAACATCGCGGCAACGAAGGAGGCGGCGCACGCGGAGTAGACCGCGAGGGTCGGCGAGGACGCGGCCGAGCCTCCCGGCGCCACGATCAGCAGCATGAACGGCACGAGCACCGCATAGGCGGCCACCGCCCAGCCCGCCGAGCCGCTGACGGCGCGCAGCACCTCCGCCCGGATCGCGGCGCTCACCGCGCCTCCCCCGAGACCGCCGAGTCGACGAGGTCGAAGTAGCGCTCCTCGAGGGAGGCGTCGCTCGAGCCGAGCAGCTCGTCGAGCGGCCCAGAGTAGAGCAGGCGATGACGCAGCACCACGACCTCGTCGACGGTCTGCGCGAGCTCCGCGAGCTGATGACTGGACACCAGCACCGCTCCTCCCTCACGGGCGAAGGACTTCAGGAACCGTCGGAGCCAGCGGATGCCCTCGGGATCGAGGCCGTTCGCCGGCTCGTCGAGCACGAGGATCCGCGGTCGGCCGAGGAGCGCGGCGGCCAGGCCGAGCCGCTGCCGCATTCCCGTCGAGAAGTGCTTGACCCGCAGCGTGGCGTGCGCCGCGAGGTCCACCTCGTCGAGCACCTCCTGCACACGGGAGCCGGGAGCGCCCGCGGCGAGGGCGCAGATCTGGAGGTGTCGCCGCGCGGTTATCCTCCCTTCGAAGCCGAAGCCGTCCATGTGGACGCCGACGACCGACGCCGGGTTCTCGAGATCCTGGAACCGCCTTCCCTCGACCAGCACCGCCCCACTGCTCGGTCGCAGCAGGCCCACGAGGCCCTTGAGGGCCGTGCTCTTGCCTGCTCCGTTGGGTCCGAGGAGTCCGACGATGGTTCCCGGCTGCACCGCGAAATCCAGACCGGACACCACCTCCCGGCCTCGATAGGCCTTGGTGAAGTGGTCGAAGCGGATGGCATGGGTCATGGCTGTCTACCTGCTCTCGTCACGGTCGTCGGGGTGGGTCACGATGGTCTGAGGAGTCGCGTCCGGGACGGGCACGAGCGCGCCGAAGACGGTGAACGCGGGCGCGAGGACGGTCTCGAGGAGGGAGCGGTCCCCGCCGAGTCGCACGAGCGCCGCGCCTGCGCTCGGGGTGGGAGGCGCGACGCTCGCCTCGAGTGCACGCCCGGACGCCGGAATGAGCGTGGGGTCGCGCACCGGCGAGAGGCTCTCGAGCGGCACCAGCGCGGGAGCCTGCGATCCGGCCGGCCCGACGACTCCCCGGCCGATGTCGCGATGGTGTAGCAGGCCCTGGGTCTGGAGCAGCACCTCCGCGCCGGCCGGGAGTCGGGCGAGGGACGCGGCGTCGGTGCTGACCAGGCGTGTGCCCTCGGGGGTCGCGAACCAGCCGACGGCCGCGGTGCGCGGCACGGGCACGAGCAGACCGAGCGCGACCGCGAGCGCGACGGCCGTGCCGAGCAGCGCCCAGCGACGGCCCCTCGCGCCAGGTCGGCGAAGCCACCTCCGACAGCCGCGGATGAGCACGACGAGCACGAGCGCGTCGAGCGCCACCAGCACGAGAGCCCCGACGACTCCGGTCGTGTCGGTCCAGCGTCTCACCCTGTCCAGCGCGGCCAGCACGAGGAGCGCGGGCGTGATCAGGCTGCCCACTCCGAGGAGCAGGAGCCACGCTCGGCGGTCTCCTCTCGCTCCTCCCAACACGGCGTCGAGCGCCTCGAATGATCGTTCCCGGAGACGGGGAGTGTCGGTCGCGGCCACGAGCGCGAAGTAGCCGTCGAAGCGGACGAACGGGAGCAGGTTGAACAGTGCGATGCCCGTCGCGGCGGCCGTGAACGTGAGCGCCGCGTCCCGCACCTCGCCCGGCGCGACGACAAGGGCGACGACCGCCGACGCCGACGCGAGGACCACGTGCACGGCAGGTCCCGCCAGGGCGACGGCGGCGCGGCGGCCTCGACTCGCGATCCGCCAGTTGTCGGTGACGTCGACGAAGAAGGCCGGGGTGAGGTAGAAGACCATGAAACCGGCGCGACGGGCGATACCTCCCGCGAGATGCAGCGTCACCCCGTGCGCGAGCTCATGGATGGCCGTCGCGAGCACGAGCGCGACCGCGACCGCCGCGAGCGAGGGCACCGTCACTGGGCGATCGACGACATCGGCGAGTCCCGGCGCTTGGAGCGCCGCCGCGACGATTCCCGCGACGACCAGCGCGACCGGCGCCACCACGGCCACCCGGCGCGCGCCGCGACGCCGGAGAGCGCGTCGGAGGAGCGTCGCGATCGCGGCGAACGCGGGCGTCAGACGGCCGGTCGCGAATTGCACCGTCATCGGCGGAGTGACCCTGACGGGGCAGCGACGCGAGCGCTCCCTGCCCCCCGCGAGGAGACCCGCGCCTCGCACCCGCGCGAGGAGGGCGTCGAGTTCCTCCGGGCGCGCCTCGCTGAGACGCCGCACCTCGGCGATCGGGCGCGTGCCGTCGAGGAGCCGGAGCACCTCCGCGGTCGCTGTCGGGACGCGCGCAACGGGAACGTCGTCGAGCGTCACGAGCCAGCTGGCCCCCGTCTGCGGCGAGGGCGCGACCAGCCGGACGGAATCGCGCAGTCGCGGTCGCTCCTCCGCGGCGCTGCTGGGGAGAGGCTCAGACGAGCGGATGCGGGACATCGAACACCTCCCCCGCGGCGAGAGCACTGGGACAGCGCGTGCGGATCTCGGCCGAGTCCAGACGAGCGGCGCGCCAGGTCGTGGACCGCGTCTCGTCGATCCGCAACGGCTGGAGCGCAGGAGCGACCGCCTTCACCGCATGCCATCCGAGCTCTCGAGCGGGCGCCGGGAGGCGGCACGTCAGGTCGACGACGCGCACCGGGGTCCCTCGCCGCGCGAGCAGATCCCCGAGCTCGGCCGGATCGGCCGCAGGCGGAGGCGGCCCGTCGACGGGAGGGCGGAAGGAGTCGACCCACGTTCGCAGGGCGGGAACGCCCGCATCAGAGGCCCAGAATCGCGCGCGGTCCTCCTCCGTGCGAATCTCGGGCGGGGCGTCGGCGCGGCCGGCCGCGCGGAGGGACCGGGCGAGGTGGAGCGCCTGCATCGCTTCCTGCGCCGCTCCGAGCACGGCGCTGCCGCGATCGCACGAGGCCTTCGCGCCCACGGCGACGGCGCCCGTCGGCCCTTCGAGGGCGACTGCGACGACGACCGTGACACCCGGGACCTCGCACGCCAGGTCGGCGGTGACGAGCGAGCCGCCCGCCGCCTCCATCGCCCCGGCGAGTCGGTGCACGGCCCGCGCCACGGCGGGACACGGGGAGGGATCGATGCGGGCGAGCGCAAGCTGCCTCCCCCACGCGACGAGGAGCGCATCGCGCTCGACGAGTTCGAGCACGGCCGCGTGCGCCGCCTCCGCGTGCGAGCCGCCCGCCGCGGCTCCCGACGGCGTGGCCTCGCCCGCGACGTCGAGCGGGCGCTCGGCGTCGTAGAGCAGCTCGAGCCCGGACGTCGCGCGTGGCGCGCCCGTCTCATCCGGTCGTGGCAGGAGCGCGAAGCGTTCGACGGCCTCGCCTGCGGCGCGACGCATCGCGCCCCGCCGGGTGAGGTCGGAGGCGCCCACGAGCCCGAGCGAACCCGCCACGGTGGGCGCCGTCGGGCGCTTCAGCTGCACGACGACCTGCCAGAGCGGAGTCTCGGACCGTGGCGGCAGGACGCTGACCGCCTCGGCGATGCCCGTCAGCGGGTCGAGGGTCCTCACCGAGTCGGGCATGCGGCTTCCACGAGGACGACACCGGTGCTTCTCCCTCCGCCGAGACGCACGGGCGTCACGCCGACGATCTCGAAGCGGTGGGCGAGGAGCTCGGCGACGAGCGCCGGCCGGTCGAGGCGGGTCACGGAGCTGACGAGCACCGTCACGGCACCGTCGGCGTCGGCGGGGAGCACGATGTTGACGAGGCGCCGGTCTCCGCGGATCTCGGACGAGAGCACGGCACCGTCCGGCTCGTCGGGGATCGTCTGCGGAGATCGCGCGTCCTCCTCCGCGACCGAGAGGAGGAAGCGCGCGCCGGGCGCCGCACTTCGCGCGACGGCCTCGTACAGCGCCTCGCGCCCCTGCTGGTCGAGGAGGGTGATGGAGGTCGCTCCGAGCACGACGAGACCGAAGGCCTCTCCCTCCACGGGGGTCGTCATGTCGGCGAGCACGGTCCGGAGACGGCCCGCCAGCCGAGCCGGCACCGCGCGGCGAAGCTGCGCGAGCATCGTCGCCGAGGAGTCGACGGCGACAACCGGTCGGCCGAGCGCGAGGAGGGGAACCGTCAGGCGGCCCGCCCCGGCCGCGAGCTCGAGGATCCGCCCCGACACCCGACGCGCGATCGCGATGATCTCGCGAACCTCGGAGCGGTCGCCTGCGGTCAGGGCGGCATACGCCTCCGAGCCGCGCGGGCCGTACAGCGGCTCGAGGCGCACGCGGTCGACGCGACGAGAGCGCAGGAGGGCGTGGGAACGCTGCGTCAGCTCGACGGTCGGCACGCCGACGACCGGAACCGGCGGCGAAGCGGAGTCGGTCACGAGGTTCCTTTCTGGGCGAGACGGGGAAGGAGGATCGCGGAGGAGGCCCGATCGGGGCCGAGCGGGTCACAGCCCGCTCGACCCCGACGAGGCGGATCGTCAGGTCGCGGCGATCGCGGCGAGTCCGCCGGCGACGGCGATCACGTATCCCGCGGTCTGCCACCACTCCAGTGGTGCGGCGAGCGCGTCGAGTTCGTCGAAGGCGAGTGCTGTCTTGTCCATGTCACCTCCCTCTGCCTGGTCGAGCGGAGCCTGTGCCCTCTGGCCGGCCCCGCCTCACGGCCATGCGGTCGAGCCGCCGGTCAGGTCGCGCTGAGCGCGATGAGGCCGAGGCCGACGCCGATCGAGAAGCCGTGGAACCAGTCCAGGCCGTCGTCCGGAGCGTCCATCGCCTCGAGCCTCTCGAAGGCGAGGCCGGTGTCGTTCGTCATGCTGTTCTCCTTCATCCGTGACTGCGGTGTGGTCGTGTGTGCGGGTCGGGTCAGGTCGCGACGATCGCCACGATGCCCAGGACGCCGACTCCGGCGACCATCCCTTGCCAGTAGGAGTCCTCCGACGGCGCATCGAGAGGGTCGAGCTCGACGAAAGCGAGCGCGGCGCCGGAGCTCACGCGGTTCGTGTCCATGTGTTCACCTCCTCCGCTGTCTGCTCGGTCGACGCGACGGGTGCCGCGCCGTGGCCTGATGGCGGCTGGCGTGTGCCGACGACGGCAGCGGTGAGCTCCGTGTCCCACCCCGCGAGCGCCGCGCCCGTCCCCGTCCAGACATGGCGAGTCGCCGCAGCGGCGCGCTCGAGCGTCGACGCGTCGAGCGCGGGAGGGGAGGGGATGCCCCAGCGCGCGGCGAGCGTGAGTACGTCTCGATCGGGACGGGTGGCGGCGTCGGGGCGAACGCCGCGCCAGAATCGCCGGAGCGCCTCCGCCGACCCGAGGCGCGCGTCGCCCCCCAGGAGGAGTCGCCAGAGGCGGGGCAGCACGAAGAGCGTCGCCGCCATCTTGCCGATCGACGCCGCGTGGGCAAGCTCATTGGCGGGGTACCAGTGCCGGGCGGCGAAGGCGTCGGCCGGATGCGCGCTCCACGAATACCGCGTCTCGGCGCTCACGAGCGCGAGCGTTCCTCGCGCCTCGCCCGCTCCGTCGAGCAGCGCTGCGTCGCCCGCGGCCACGATCCTCCGGCCCAGGTCGACGGCGCGGTCGACGGCGAACGGGCTGAGCGAGCCCGAGGCGGCGGTGCCTGCGACGCGCAGCAGCGCCTCGAGCGCTCCCTCCCCCACCGCGCGCGCCGACAGCGAATCGAGGTGCTCCGGGTCGACCACCGCGGTATGGGGGCGGAGGTCGTCTCCGACCACGAGCCGGTGCCCGCCCCGAGCCGTGACGCATGCGACCGGGCTGACTTCGGAGGCGGTCCCGATCGTGGTCGGAACGGCGACGACCCGTGGCGCGGCCTCGCGAAGGGGGCGCCGCGTCAGCACGAGACCACCCTCGAGTCGCCGACTGAAGCCTCGCCACCGTTCGGGAGGCACGGCGACCGCGAGCTTGACCAGGTCGAGGATCGAGCCGCCTCCGAGCGCGACCACGACCTCCGGACGCTGCCCGTCGATCCGATCGACCAGGCGCTCGAGGACCGACAGCTCGGCCCGCGCCTCCAGCGCCACCGCACCCCCGACAGGGTCGACACGCCCCACCAGGCGCTCGTCGACGACGACGAGGCTGCGGTCGCCCCGCGGCAGCTCGGCGAGCACGCCCGCCGTGATGCCGCGACCCGCGATGATCCGCGTCGGGCACCAGAGCGCCGCCGCGCTCACGGAGCGCCTCCGTCGAGCACCCGCTCGGGGCGGTCGAAGGCCGTCAGTAGGGTGCTCTCGAGTTCGCCGATGTTCTCGTCGTCGAACACGAACGCCGGCACGAGCTGGATCGCCGACGGGCCGGGATGCACGAGGACTCCGGCCTCGCGGACGCTCGTCACGAGAGCGGTCACCTCGCTCCCCGACAACGCCGACCCGTCGGCATGACGCAGGTGCACGCCGCGGAAGCACCCCGCACCGGTGACCTCGGTGACGAGCGGCGAACGGAGGAGGCGGTCGGCGAGGCGATCGAGCTGATCGCCCACGCCCGCGGCGAGGAGGCCGGCCTCCCGTCGCTCGAACTCGGCCAGTGTCGCGAGGATCGCCGCGCAAGTGGACGGTGTCCCCGCCTGCGTCTCGCCGTGCACGAAGACGGCTTCCGAGCGATCGGCGACCGACACGATCGACTCCCCGACGAGCAGCACCGCGGCGGCGCAGCTGCCGTGGGTGAGCGCCTTCGAGAGCACGAGCACATCGGGCGCGGGCGACCACCTCTCGGAGGCGAACAGCGGCCCCGTGCGGTGGAACCCCGTCGCGACCTCGTCGGCGACGAGGAGAAAGCCGTACTGCTCGCGTAGCTCCTGCACACGACGGAGGAACTCGTCAGGGACGACTCGGCACCCCGATCCGAGGACGGGCTCGAGCACGAGGGCGCCGACCCGGCTGCCCTCCCGTCGCAGGAGCGCCTCGAGGCGCTCCCCGCCGTCGTCGAACGGGACGTGACGCACACTCCGACGGTCGAGGGCGTAGACGTCGTGCAGCAGGGCGTCGCCGCTCAGGGCATGGCTGCCGTGGGTGAGCCCGTGGTAGCTGCCCTCGAGCCCGATCACGAGACGCCGCTGGGGGGCTTCGCGGAGGTGCCAGTAGTGACGGACGAGCTTCATCGCGGCATCGTTCGCCGCACCTCCCGAGGTCGAGAAGACCACTCGCCGGTAGCGACCTCCCGCGAGCGCGAGGAGGGCCGAGGCCGCCGACTCTGCGCCGACGTGGCTCGACCGGAAGACGGGCAGGTAGGAGGAGTCGTGGAGCGCACGAGCTACCGCGTCGGCGATGACGGGATTGCCGTACCCGAGCGGCACGTTCCAGAGACCGCTGTCGGCGCAGAGGTAGCGGCGGCCGTCGGCGCCGGTGACACGCACGCCGCGCGCGGAAGCCGCCCGGAACACCGTGCTCCCGGCCGGTGCCAGGGCCGTCCACACCGAGTGTCCGCGCGCGGATGAGGGCACGCCGGTCACGACTCCTCCCGCGTCGGAGCGAGGGCCGGATCCGAGACCTCCGCCCATCGAGCGGCGACCGCGGCCACGTGAGCGGCGGCCTCCTCGAGGCTGAGGGCGAACGCGTCCGACCATCGCCGGGCGGCCAGGTCGTGATCGCTTGAGGTGTGCAGCGCCTCGACGATCGTCGCCGCATCCTCCTGGAGCCGGAAGCGGCGCCGCGTCGCGAGGTCTTCGAGCAGCCACGAGCCGTCGACCTCGCTGAGGAATGGGGCATCGATCGGTGTCGGGCGGTCGGCGCGTCCGTCGTCGAGGAGCGAGGCGCTAACGCCGCTGATGCGGGCCTGCGTGCCGCGGCGGGTACGACGGAGGAGCTCGGTCGCGGCGATGTAGCGCCCGAGCCAGGGGCGGTCCTCGACATCGGCCTCGAGCCGGGCGGGCTCGATCACGCCGCCGAAGGCCTCGACGAGGGGCGACCCGACCACCTCGAGTGGCGGCCCCTCCGGAGCATGGCGGGGCACTCCCCCGACGCCGAAGACGGGACGCGGCGCACGCGGACGGCCAGCCGCCCGCGCGAGGAAGGCGTTCCGCTCGCCCAGGAGAACGCCGGGGTGGAGGAGGTGCGCCGGGAACTCCCCGTCGGAGTGGGCGCGGTCGGCGTCCTCCAGCAGCGCCTCCCACCCTGCCGTATCGCCGAGGCGGACCACCATCGGACCGACGACCTCGAGGAAGCCCGCCGCGGCGTAGTCCTGGAGCTCGAGTGTGTGGCCCTCGATCGTCATCTCGTCGCCGACCTCGACGAAGCGCCCCTCGTACTCGATGACCCGCGATGCGGTGCCGGCCGCGCTTCCTGCCGGAGCGAGAAGGACGTCTATCATCGGCGCGACGGTGACCTCGTGCTCGGCGAAGCCGATGCGCTCGACACCCGTGAGCTCGCGTCCGGTGACCCATGCCTCCACGAGCGCGAAGACGGGAGGAGCGCCCTCCGCGTGGCGCTCTTCCGCTGGCTCCGACCGCATCCCCTCCAGTGTTCCCATACGAATATGGTGACAGATCGTCGCATCCTTGCCACGAGCTGGCGCGGAACGCACGAGGGCCCGCGCACCGTCAGGTACGCGGGCCCTCGTGCGGGGAACGCGGCTGCTACTGCACGTCCTCGTCGACCCAGTCGAAGGTCTTCGTGACGGCCTTCTTCCAGAGGCGGTACTGGCGGGCGGCCTCGTCCTGGTCCATCTGCGGAGTCCAGCGCGAGTCCTCCTGCCAGTTCTGGCGCAGGTCCTCGAGGTTCGCCCAGAAGCCGACAGCGAGACCGGCCGCGTAGGCCGCTCCGAGCGCGGTCGTCTCGGCGACGACCGGGCGCACCACAGGCACGCCGAGGATGTCGGCCTGGAACTGCATGAGCAGGGTGTTGGCGATCATGCCGCCGTCGACCTTGAGCTCCTGCAGCGGCACTCCGGAGTCGGCGTTCACCGCGTCGAGGACCTCGCGCGTCTGGAAGGCAGTCGCCTCCAGCGCGGCGCGAGCGATGTGGCCCTTGTTGACGTATCGCGTGAGGCCGACGAGGGCGCCCCGCGCGTCCGAGCGCCAGTACGGCGCGAACAGGCCGGAGAACGCGGGGACGAAGTACGCGCCTCCGTTGTCCTCGACCGTGGCCGCCAGGGCCTCGACCTCGGACGCCGAGCCGATGAGGCCGAGGTTGTCGCGCAGCCACTGGATGAGCGAGCCCGAGACCGCGATCGAGCCTTCGAGCGCGTAGTGCACCTCGCCGTCGCCGAGCTTGTAGCCGATCGTGGTCAGCAGTCCGTTCTTCGAGTGCACGATCTCGGTGCCCGTGTTGAAGATCAGGAAGTTGCCGGTGCCGTAGGTGTTCTTCGCCTCGCCCGGATCGAACGCCGCCTGACCGAAGGTCGCGGCCTGCTGGTCGCCCAGGATGCCCGCGATCGGGACCTCGCGCAGCAGCGACGACGACTCCACGTGCCCGTAGACCTCGGACGAGGAGCACACCTCTGGCAGCATCGACTTCGGGACCCCGAAGGCCTCGAGGATGTCGTCGCGCCATTCGAGGGTCTCGAGGTCGAGGAAGAGGGTACGGGAGGCGTTGGTGACGTCGGTCTTGTGGACTCCGCCGTCGACTCCTCCGGTGAGGTTCCACAGCACCCAGGTGTCCGTCGTGCCGAAGAGCAGGTCGCCCGCCTCGGCCTTCTCGCGCGCTCCCTCGACGTTCTCGAGGATCCAGACGATCTTGGTGCCCGAGAAGTAGGTGGCGAGCGGGAGACCGACGATCGACTTGAAGCGGTCAGGGCCCTCGTCGCCGGCGAGCCGGTCGACGATCGACTGGGTGCGGGTGTCCTGCCAGACGATGGCGTTGTAGATGGGCTGGCCGGTCGTCTTGTCCCAGACCACGGCGGTCTCGCGCTGGTTGGTGATGCCGACGGAGGCGATGTCGTGGCGGGTGAGGTCGGCTCGGGACAGCGCCTGGCCGATGACCTCGCGGACGTTGTTCCAGATCTCGATCGGATCGTGCTCCACCCAGCCGGCGCGAGGGAAAATCTGCTCGTGCTCCTTCTGTCCGGTGGAGACGATGGAGCCCTTCTTGTCGAAGATGATCGCGCGGGAGGACGTGGTCCCCTGGTCGATAGCGATGACGTAGTCAGCCATGAATGATTACTCCTTCGTAACGGGTGTAGCGGAGTGGAGCGCGGGGCTCAGAGGAGCGAGGCTCAGAGGACGTGATGGCTCACGCCATCGGGAGCGGGAGCAGGAGCGTCGAGGCCAGGCCCGCGAGCACGCCTCCGACGATCGGCCCGACGACGGGGACCCAGGCGTAGCTCCAATCGCTGGAGCCCTTGCCCTTGATCGGGAGCAGAGCGTGCGCGATGCGCGGGCCCAGGTCACGTGCCGGGTTGATCGCGTAGCCGGTCGGGCCGCCGAGGGACGCGCCGATCGCGATCACGAGGATGGCGACGGGCAGCGCGCCCAGGGCCGCCAGGCCGCCGTTCTCGCCCTGGCGTCCGCCACCGAAGCCGATGACGACGAAGACCAGGACGAAGGTGCCGATGATCTCGGTGACGAGGTTCCAGCCGTAGGAGCGGATGGACGGGCCGGTCGAGAAGACGCCGAGCTTGTTGGCCGCGTCGGGCTCCTGGTCGAAGTGCTGCTTGTACGCGAGCCAGCAGAAGACGGCGCCGAGGAGGGCTCCGATCATCTGGGCGAGGATGTAGACCAGGATCGAGACGAGGTTGACCGGGACGCCCGATCCGAACTCCTTCGCTCCGCTGGCCACGAGGCCCAGCGTGACCGCCGGGTTGAGGTGCGCGCCCGAGTTGTACGAGACGATGACGCCGGCGAAGACCGCGAAGCCCCAGCCGATGTTGACCATGAGGGTTCCGCCATTGAGACCCTTGCTCTTAACGAGCGCGACGTTGGCGACGACGCCGCAGCCGAGGAGGACGAGCATCGCCGTCCCCACGAGCTCAGCCAGGAACACCACTCCGAGATTGTCCACGTTGACCATTTCCTCTGTGTAGGACGGACGCACGCCGCGTCCGCTGCGGGCCTCGATGCCCGACGAGTGTGAAGTTATCCGCGCCCCGTCACTGCGACAAGCAGGGGCGCGTGCACGTATGTGCGTTGTCGCGGGAGGGGCCCGGGCCGACGCAGAACGTCGCCCGGGCCCGGTCCCGTCCTAGGAGGCGGGGACGGCGGTCGGAGCCTGGACGGAGGTGCCGCCGACGTCGACTCCGTTGTGGGTCTTGAGGTGCGCGATGGTCGCGTCGACCTCCTGGGCGCGCTTCGCATCATCCCAGCCGAGGACGGAGCCGGTGTGCTCGGCGAGCTCCTCGAGGAGCTCGCGGCTCAGTCCGCCGGTGAAGGCGTGATTGGTGCGACGCATGACCAGGTCGATCAGGTGCACCACGCTCTCGTGCTGCGCCAGGTAGCGGATCTCACCCGTGGTGAAGTCCTTGTCGAAGTCCAACGCCTCGTCGTGGCCGTCGGCGAGGGCCTCGATGACCTCCTGGGCCCGAGTGCCGTAGCGCTCGAGCAGCTGCCCGGTGCGCGCCGACGAGAGGCCGGAGCGGTGCTGGCTGATCCACTGCGCGCGGGAGGCGTCGGTGCGCGGGAAGCCCTTGCCGCCTCCGATGGGGGTCTTCACGGTCGACACGCGGCGGGTGATGCCGATGCGGTTGAAGACCTCGTTCGCGAGGTGCTCCGAGAGGGCGCGGAAGGTCGTCCACTTGCCACCGACCAGGCTCAGGACGGTGGTGCCCTTGCCCGGGAGCGTCGAGGGCTCGATGCGGTAGTCGCGCGAGACGAAACCGGGGGCCTCGTCGTCGTGACGCGGCAGCGGGCGGATGCCGGAGAACGTGAAGACGATCTGCGAACGGTCCACGCGGATCGCCGGGAACACGTGGTTGACGAGCTCGAAGAAGTAGTCGATCTCCTCCTCGGTGCACACGGCCGGCTTCGTCGGGTCGACGTCGATGTCGGTCGTGCCGACCATCACGCGGCCCTTGAGCGGGTAGATGAGGACGATCCGCCCATCGCTGTGCTCGAAGAACATCTCGCGGCCCTCGCAGGCCTCGACCAGCTCCGGGTTGTCGAGCACGATGTGCGAGCCCTTGGTGCCTCCCATGAAGCGGGTCTCGGTGCCGAGCGCAGTGTTCGTGAAGTCCGTCCACGGGCCCGAGACGTTGACGACCAGGTCGGCCTCGAAGGTGAACTCCTCGCCGCTCTCGCGGTCGCGGAGGACGACGCCGGTGTCGTCGGCGCCGACGGCCTCGACGTAGTTGGCCGCGCGAGCCTTCTTGCCGCCGACGAGTGCATCGTGCAGCACGTCGAGTGCCAGACGCTCCGGCTCGTGCACAGAGGCGTCGAAGTAGGTCGCCGTGTACTTGATCTGGGGGTCGAGGTGCGGCAACTCGTTCAGCGAGCGCCGACGCCCGTGGAACTGGTGACGCGGGACGGTGCCTCCGTCGCGCGAGAAGAAGTCGTAGAGCGTGAGGCCCACCTTGATCAGCAGCGCGCCGCGTTCCTGCGGCTTGCCCGACTTGTGCGTCAGGAAACGCAGCGGTGCGGCGAGGATGCCCGAGAAGGTCGAGTAGATCGGGATGGTCGTCTGCAGCGGCTTGACGTAGTGCGGCGCGATCTTCAGGAGACCGTTGCGCTCGTGCACGCCCTCGTTGACGAGACGGAACTCGCCGTTCTCGAGGTAGCGGATGCCTCCATGGATCATGTGGCTCGAGGCGCTGGAGGCGCCCGAGACGTAGTCGCCGCGCTCGACGAGGGCCACGTCGACGCCGTTGAGCGCGAGCTCACGGAAGGTGCCGATGCCGTTGATGCCACCACCGATGACCAACACCGTGGCGCGGGGAGTGTCGCGCAGAGCGGAGACGCTCTCGCGGACGGCGGAGTTTCCGGGAGTTCCGACAGACTGTGCCACTTCGTACTCGCCTTCGTGTCGTAGGTGCTTCGTCGAGCCTCCGCGGATCCTCCACCTCTGAGATGGACGATTGATTTCACGAAGGAATACAGCCATCCTTGACCCGTCATCACATCCGGTCAAGGCGGGTGGAAATACGTGCAGGGAGCGGTAATGACCCCAGTCCGACCGGTCGTCGAACTCGACGAGACGACCCACGCGACCCATCCGGACAAGACCCGCGACGCACTCCGAGCGGCCCAGCTTTATTACATGCAGGACCTCACGATGGATGCCATCGCGCACGAGCTGCACACATCACGCTCGTCCGTGTCGCGTCTGCTCTCGCACGCCAGGGCGACCGGGCTGGTCGACATCCAGATCCGCTCGCCGCTCGATCGCGCGAGCGCTCTCTCGGCGGAGGTGCGCGCACATTTCGACATCACCGCGCACATCGTGCCGGTGCCCGACCATACGAGCGAGATCGACCGTCTCGAGCGGGTGGCGCTGTCGGCGGCGCGCATCCTGGGCCAGTTCATCGACTCCAACATGATCGTCGGCATCGCCTGGGGTTCGACGATGAGCGCGATCAGCCGCCATCTCATCGCGAAGGAGACGCACAACACGCAGATCGTGCAGCTCAATGGGGCGGGCAACACCGAGACCACCGGCATCAACTACTCGAGCGAGATCCTCCGGCGCTTCGGCGACGCCTATGCCGCGAAGGTGCAGCAGTTCCCGGTGCCGGCGTTCTTCGACGATCCACGGACCAAGCAGGCGGTGTGGCGCGAGCGCTCGACCAAGCGCGTCCTCGAGCTCCAGCAGCGGATGGACGTGGCTCTCTTCGGGCTCGGCTCGCCGTTCGCCGCGGTGCCGTCGAAGGTCTACATCGGCGGGTATCTGGAGCCGAGCGACTTCACCTCGCTCAGCGCCTCCGGGGTGGTCGGCGACGTCGCGACGGTGTTCTACCGCTCCGACGGGAGCTGGGACGACATCCCCATGAACGAACGTGCAAGCGGTCCGGACCTCTCGACGGTGCGACGGGCCTCCCGCCGGATCTGCGTCGTGTCCGGCGCGTCGAAACTGCCGGGTCTGCGCGGCGCTCTGGCGGCGGGCCTCCTAACCGACCTCATCCTCGACGAGGGCACCGCCCGCGCCCTGATCTCCCACTGACCCCGCCCCCTCCCCCGCGAGATGCCACTTATGAGCGCCCGACACGGCGTGTCGCGCGTCATAAGTGGCATCTCGCGGGAGGGGCGGCGGCGCGGTCAGAGCGCCAGCGCGCGTCGGACTCGCGCGATCGTGCTCGCCGGGTCCGTCAGCACTCCGGAGGCGCGGACGCGGAGAACGCGGTAGCCGAGCGCTTCGATCGCCTCGATCCGCACAATGTCGCGCTCGTACTGGACCACATCCGTCCGATGCTGGTCACCGTCGTACTCCACGACGACCCGCTGGATCCGATAGAGCATGTCGACGCGGGCGACGAAGCGTCCCTCCGCGTCGAACAGCTCGACGTTGAGCTCAGGCTCGGGAAGCCCGGCGCGCAGGAGGAGCAGGCGGAGCAGCGTCTCCATCGGAGACTCGGAGCCGACCCGGACGTGGCCGACCGCCTCGCGCGCCCGTCGTCCGCCCCTCCCTCGGAACGTCGCGGCACGGCGCACGAGGACCTCCAGGTCGACCCGGAGTCCCCGCCGCCGTCCCTCGTCGTCGGGCCGGACCAGCGCATCACCGAGGATGACCAGTTCGTCGAGCGATCGGGAGTCGGCGAGGTGACAGAAGGTCGACGCCGGGTCCGCTACCGGATAGCCGACGTCGATGATCGAGACCGCCTCGTCCCAGAGATGATGCGAGCGGACACCCACTCGGCGAGCCGCGCGCATCGGCGGGGCGACCGAGACGTGCAAGGGAGTGGTCGCCGTTACCGTCCGGTCGGGAAGGCCGAGCAGATGGGCCGCTGTCCCGTGCGAGAAGAACTCTCCCGGTCGCATGATGGCCGAGAAAGCGGCGATCCGTTCGTCGGCATCCGTCGGCGCGACGGCCGCGCGGGCGCCCCGGAACACGCCGACGGGGTAGTCCGCCACGAGTCGGTGTCTGGCCAAAGAGCTTGTCGAGGCGTTCACGACCCCGCGGTTGTCTGTCTCGTCCATGCCGAGAAGGGTGCCGCCTCCGCACGGATGCCCGCTCGAGTTGTCCACAGCCCCTCCCGCGAGATGCCACTTATGAGGGCGACACGCCGCGCGATGCGGTCATAAGTGGCATCTCGCGGGAGGGAGGCAGGCAGGCGGCGCGTCAGGATTCGCGGGCGTGCGCGTCGAGGAACTCGTAGACCTCGGCGTCGTCGATGCCGGGGAAGGTCCCCGACGGCAGCGGCGCGAGCACGTGGGCGTGCAAGCGGGCACTCGGCCACGCGTTCCCATCCCAGCGGGCCGCCAACTCGGCCGGCGCCCGACGGCAGCACGACTCGTCCGGGCACCGCGAGAGCTCACGCCGATCGGTGTCCCGTCCGCGGAAGAACCGCGCCTCCGCGAAGGGCACGCCGACGGTGATCGAGAACTCCTCGGTCGCGGTCGTTCCCGTCTGCGACGCCGACCAGAACGTCCCTGCCGGAGTGTCGACGTACTGGTAATACTCGGTCGTGCGATTGGTGCGGCTGAACGCCGACCGTGCCGACCAGTAGCGACAGACGATCTGGCCCTCCACCGCTCCCGTGACGTCGGTCGGCAGCGGCAGACCGTCGTTCTCGTACGCCTTCTGTATCGAGCCGTCGCCGAGCACGCGGAGGAAATGCATGCGGATGTCGAGGTGCGAGGTCAACAGGTTCGTGAACCGCAGCGCCGCCGCCTCATGCGTCACGCCGAAACCGTCCCGAAAGTCCTCCACCGAGATGTCCCGGCCCCGTTTCGCCTCCTGGAGGAACGCGACGGCCGGCTCGAGCGGCATGAGGCACGCGGCCGCGAAGTAGTTGATCTCGAGCCGCTGCCGGAGGAAGTCGGCATAGGTGACCGGTCGCTCATGCCCCAGGAGGCGGTGGGCCATCGCCTGCAACGCGAGCGCCCGCAGTCCGTGACCGCCGGGGATCGAGGCCGGCGGGAGGTAGATGCGCCCATTGGCGAGGTCGATCACCGAGCGCGCCGAGTGGGGCAGGTCGCCCACGTGGATGATCTCGAAGCCCAGGTGCCGCGCCATCTTCGAGACGGAGCTGTGGGTCAACGCTCCCCCGCGGTGGCCGACGGTGCGCAGCATCTCGCCCGCTACCTCCTCGATCTCGGGCAGATAGGCGTTGTGGTCGCGCAGCTGGAGGCGTTGCGCGGTGTTCGCTCGGCGAGCCTCCTCCGGAGTGGCGCTGGCCTCGCTGCGGCGACGGGCGAGCTCGCGGTAGACGCCGAGAAACGCCTCCAGGACCGGAGTGGTCAGCCCTTTGTTGACTTTGAACTCCGGCAGGCCGAGCGAGCGGTAGAGCGAGCCGTTCTGCACCCGGGCGAGCTCGATCTCGAGCGCTGCCCGCTCGCTCGGCGGCTCGTCCGAGAGCAGGGCCGCGAGTTCGACGCCGAGCGCGGAGGCGAGCTTCTGCATGAGCGAGAGCCGGGGTTCACGGCGGCCCGTCTCGATCAGGGAGAGCTGGCTGCCCGAGACGCCGACCCGTTCGGCGAGCTGGCCGAGCGTGAGCGCGTGCCGCGTACGGAAGTGGCGGATGCGCTGCCCGAGGAGCACCGCATCGGTTCCGGTGGTCGTGCCGGAGGCTGGGGCGTCGGAGGGGTCGGTCACGAGGGCTCCCGAGGTCGGTTGTGACGATGGCGAAAAAAGAGCGGTTCTTGACGGCTCTTCTTTCGCAAATACCCCTCGATCCTCGCCCATTCTGGATTCAGGCGCCAGTGATCGCCCCTCTCCGGCCCAGGCCGGCGACTCCCCACCCTCGTCGACGACGACCACCGAAAGCGGAGCCAGCATGAGCATCTTCAGCAACACCGTCCGACTCGAGCCCAGCACGATGACCGCGCCCACCGCGATCCCCGCATCGATCGTCCCGCCCGCGCCACGTGCCCTGCGCCGCTGGGTGCGTGAGATGGCCGAGATCCTCCAGCCCGACGCAATCGAGTGGAGCGACGGCTCACCCGCCGAGTGGTACCGCCTGACCGAGCGCATGGTCGCCGCAGGCACCCTCCTCCCACTCAACCCGGAGTGGCGGCCCGGCTCCTTCCTCGCCCGCACCGACCCCGACGACGTCGCCCGCGTCGAAGACCGCACCTTCGTCTGCACGAGCGACGAAGCGGACGCCGGGCCCACCAACAACTGGCGCGACCCCGCCGAGATGAAGGCCGAGCTCGCGCCCTACTTCGAGGGGTCGATGCGGGGCCGCACGATGTACGTGGTGCCGTTCTCGATGGGGCCGGTCGGCGGTCCTCTCTCGCAGCTCGGCGTGCAGCTCACCGACTCGGCCTACGCCGTGGCGAATCTGCGGATCATGGCGCGCGTCGGCTCCGAGCCGCTGGCCGCGTTCACGGAGGAGACTCCGTTCGTCCGCGGCGTGCACTCGGTCGGCGCTCCCCTCCGCGACGCCGACGGCACCATTCACGAGGACGTGCCGTGGCCCTGCAACGCGACGAAGTACATCACGCAGTTCCCCGAGACTCGGGAGATCTGGTCGTACGGCTCCGGTTACGGCGGCAACGCCCTGCTCGCCAAGAAGTGCTTCGCCCTGCGGATCGCCTCCGCGATGGGCCGCGAGGAGGGCTGGCTCGCCGAGCACATGCTGCTCATCCGCATCGTCTCTCCGGAGGGCCGCCGCTTCCACGTGGCCGCCGCGTTCCCGAGCGCCTGCGGTAAGACCAACCTGGCGATGATGCAGCCCTCGCTCCCGGGCTGGCGCGTCGAGACCCTCGGGGACGACATCACCTGGATGCGCCCAGGCGAGGACGGCCGCCTCTGGGCGATGAACCCCGAGACGGGCTTCTTCGGAGTCGCCCCCGGCACCGGCGAGAGCTCCAACCCGCACGCCGTGCAAACGCTCTGGGGCAACACGATCTTCACCAACGTGGCGCTCCGTGAGGACGGTGACGTGTGGTGGGAGGGCCTCACGGAGGAGGTCCCCGAGCGTCTGACCGACTGGCGGGGGCAGCCGTGGACGCCGTCCTCCGGGACGCCCGCCGCGCACCCCAACGCGCGCTTCACGGCTCCAGCCGAGCAGTGCCCCTCCCTCTCGCACGATTGGGACGCCTTCGAGGGCGTGCCGCTGGACGCGATCGTCTTCGGCGGACGCCGGGCGAGCAACGTGCCGCTCGTGACGCAGGCCACCTCGTGGAAGCACGGGGTCTTCCTCGGCGCGACCATCGCCTCCGAGAAGACGGCCGCGGCGGAGGGGACCGTGGGCGAACTGCGTCGCGACCCGTTCGCGATGCTCCCGTTCTGCGGCTACAACATGGCCGACTACTTCGCGCACTGGCTCGCGATCGGCGAGGAGCTCGGCCCGAAGGCGCCTGCCGTGTTCCAGGTCAACTGGTTCCGCAAGGATGCGGACGGAACCTTCCTCTGGCCCGGCTTCGGAGAGAACGCGCGCGTGCTGCAGTGGCTCGTGCGTCGCCTCGAGGGCACGGCGGAGGCGCGGCGCAGCCCGCTCGGTGACCTGCCGGTGAACCTCAACGTGCACGGCCTCAACCTGCCGGCGGAGGTTCAGGAGGAACTCTTCTCCATCCCCGTCGACGCCTGGCTCGACGAGTGCCGGCTGACCGAGGAGTTCTTCGCGCGCTTCGGCGAGCGCCTCCCGAGCGAGCTGGCAGAGGAGCTGCGTGCGCTGCGCCTGCGCCTCCTGGCCGAGCGCTTGTCCGTCGCGGCCTGACGCGACGGCTCCCCCTCTTGCCGGCTCCTTGCGGGTCGGTACCGCTGTGGCCCGCGGGAGGACATCCCATCCTCGCACCCCTTCCGCGGGTCCACTCCCCCCTCCGAGACGGGCACCATGGACGATCGCATCACCCTCCGCTTCCTCGCCGCCCCGCAGGACGCCACTGCCGACGGCCGCAGCGCCCAAGCCGGCCGTGTGCTGGAGTGGATCGACAAGGCGGGCTATGCGTGCGCGGTCGGCTGGAGCGGCGGCTACTGCGTCACCGCCTACGTCGGAAACGTGCACTTCACCCGGCCCATCACCGTCGGCAACCTCATCGAGGCGAGCGCGCAGATCATCCACACGGGCCGCACGAGCATGCATGTGTTGGTGCGCGTCGCGCAGGCCGACCCGCGGACGGGACGCTACGAGGACGCGACCCACTGCCTCCTGATCTTCGTTGCGGTGGATGACGAGAAGCGACCGCGCGCAGTGCCGGAGTGGGGTCCGCGCTCGCTCGACGACCTCGCGCTCGCCGAAGGGGCCGAAGCCCGCATCCGGGGCCGCCGCCGCCTGCACGAGGTGATGCAGGCGCAGCAATATACCGAGGCCGGCACGGGCCTGCGCACCGTCTTCCGCTTCCTGGCCGCGCCGGGCGACGTCAACTGGGGAGGCAATGCCCACGGCGGGATCGTGATGCGGTGGATCGACGAGGCGGCCGATGCGGTCGCTCAGCGCTGGTGCGGGCGCGACGCGGTCGCCGTCTACTCCGGCGGCATCCACTTCTACCGCCCAGTGCGCATCGGGCATCTCGTCGAGGTCGAGGCCAGGCTCATCCACACCGGACCCCACAGCATGCACCTGGCGGTGCACGTCCGCTCAGGCGATCCGCGGACAGGCGATCTCGAGCTGACGACGCAGTGCATGAGCGTGTTCGTCGCGCGCGGCGCCGACGGGGCGGCGGTCGCGATCCCTCCGCTCGAGGTGCGCTCGGAGGAGGACCGGCGCCTCGAGGAGCACGCGCGCGAGCTGATCCGTCTGCGCGCCGAGCTGCCGCCGCTGCCGCTGGGCACTCTCGTCGCCCGGTGACCGCCGGCACACGCCGCTAGGGTCGGAGGCGTGAAGCTCCCGATCCTCGTCGTCAACGGCCCGAACCTGAACCTGCTCGGCACGCGCGAGCCCGCGCTCTACGGCTCCGACACTCTCGCCGACGCGGAGGCGCTCGCCGCGCGCACCGCGAGCGGGCTCGGCTTCGCGATCGAGACCTTCCAGAGCAACTCCGAGGGCGCGATCGTCGATCGGCTGCACGCGGCACGCGGATCCGCGTCCGCCCTCGTCCTCAACGCCGGCGCCTACACCCATACCTCCGTCGCGATCCGCGATGCCGTGCTCGCGACCGAACTTCCGATGGTCGAGGTGCACGTGAGCAATGTCCACCGGCGCGAGGAGTTCCGCCGCCACTCCTACCTGTCGGACATCGCCGTCGCAGTGATCGTCGGCGCGGGCGTCGCCGGTTACGGCTACGCGGTCGACGTGCTCGCGCGCACGATCGGCGCGAGCGGGCGATGAACGACTGGGCCCGCGCCTTCGGTCGTGCGGTCGATGCCTACGATCGCGGACGGCCCGGCTATCCGGACGAGGCGGTCGACTGGCTGGTGGCGCATACGCCGCAGCGGGACGGCGCCTCCTCTGCACCCCAGCGTGTCGCGGATCTGGGTGCGGGAACGGGCAAGTTCACCGCCTCCCTGGTGGCGCGCAGGCTCGACGTGACGGCTGTAGAACCGGATCCGGCCATGCTCGCGCGACTCGGCGAGCACCTCCCTTCCGTGCGCCGCGTCGCGGGGAGCGCCGAGGCGCTTCCGCTGGCCGACGCCTCCGTCGAGCTGGTCACGGCGGCGCAGTCGTGGCACTGGGTCGACGCCGAGCGCGCCGGGGCCGAGGTCGCGCGGGTGCTCGTTCCCGAGGGAATCCTCGCGCTCGTCTGGAACATCCGTGACGAGTCAGTGCCGTGGGTGCGTCAGCTCGGGGACGTCGCGGGCGTCTCGACCGCGGAGCGCTTCGAGACCGTGAGGCCTCCGCTGGGCTCGGCGCTCGAGACGCTGGCGTACGCGGAGTTCGGCTGGTCCTTCGAACTGGACCGCGCGGGGGTGCGCGACATGTTCGCCTCTCGGAGCTACGTCATCGCCATGGCGGCGCCGGAGCGGGAGGCTGTGCTCGCCGCCGTCGACAGAGTGCTCGCGGCGGAGTTCGACGAGCAGGAACGGGTCGCAATGCCGTACTCGACGCGGGTGACGCTCGCGCGGCGGTCACGGCGCGCGTGATGACGACGCGCCACGACTCCTCCTCCGCGCTCGGCTCGAGACCCCAGCCGACTACCCTCGGAGGGCGCCGCCCGGGCGCCACCCCCCGCGCAAGGAGCAGTACGTGAGTATCATCGCCGCCGCAGACGGATCGGCCCTCGGCAACCCCGGCCCCGCCGGGTGGGCCTGGTACGTCGACGACGAGCACTGGGCGGCCGGCGGCTGGCCACACGGCACCAACAACATCGGCGAGCTCACCGCCGTGCTCGAGCTCCTGCGTGCGACCGCGCACGAGAAGGAGCCGCTGCACGTCCTCTGCGACAGCCAGTACGCCATCAAGGCGTGCACCGAGTGGCTGGCCGGCTGGAAGCGGAAGGGCTGGCGCAAGGCCGACGGCAAGCCCGTGATGAACGTCGAGATCATCAAGGCGCTCGACGAGGCGCTGCAAGGCCGTGCTGTCACCTTCGAGTGGGTGAAGGGGCACGCGAACCATCGGATGAATGAGGCGGCCGACGTGCGCGCCCGCAATGCGGCGACCGCCTACCAGCGCCGGCAGCCCGTCGACGCCGGCCCTGGCTGGTCGAGCGCCGGCCCCGCCGCGACCGCCCCTGCCGCGCCGCTCAAGGATTCGACGCTCTTCTAGCGCGCGAGACACCTGCCTCCGTGCCGAGACACCGGCACCTCGGCACGACAGCGGCGTCTCGGCGCCCGCCCTCACGCCGATGCTCAGGGCAGGAGGAGGACACCGGTCGCGACGAGCTCGCGGACCCGCGGGAGGACCGCGTCGGCGACCGCCTCCTCCTCCACCCGCAGGAGCGACGCGACCGCCGCGACGATCGCCCCGATCGTGAGCTCGCCGTCGCACGCCCCGACGACCGCCGCGAGTGCCGTCTCCACCTCCTCGACACGAGCGAACCCTCCGCCCTGCCGCAGCCGCAGGACCGTCGGGTCGTCGTTCCCCGGCCAGTAGTGCCGCTCCTCGGTCACGTCGCCGGCCACGACCAGGGCGAGGGAGGCGAGGGAGCGGTCCTCCAGGGCGGCGAGCGCCTCCGTCGCCTCCAGGCAGTGCGCGAGATGCCCACCGAGGCCCGCCGTGGCCACCGGACCGTCGAGCCGCTCGAGTCGGCGCAACGGCGGGCGGGCGCTCGTGGGCAGGCGCAGCGTCACGTAGCCGAATCCGACGCCGGTCACCCCCCTGCGCTCGAAATCGCTCAACCACGCGTCGACCAATGTGTCGAACTCGGCGCCACGCGTGGTGCCCCCGTCGCGGATCCACGTCTCGGCGTACACCGCCGGATCCTGTCGCTCGCGCTCCACGATCCACACGTCGAGCGGAGACACCGCCCCAGCCCGACGCACGTTCCGGCCGGCGGGCTCGACCTCGACGGCCTGGATGCCGGGGCCATCGAGCCAGTCGGCGATCCGATCGAAGGCGTCCGCGCCCTCGCGGTACTCCCAGTTGCCGAGCAGCTGCGCGACTCCGCCCGGCACGAGATGCTCGGCGGCGCCGAGGATCACCTGCCGCACGATCTCGTCGCCCTCGAGGCCGCCGTCGCGATACTCGTAGGCGGGAATGCCCTCGGCGCGCGGCGTGATGACGAACGGCGGGTTGCTGACGATGTGGTCGAAGCGCTCGCCGGCGACCGGCTCGTAGAGGCTGCCGAGGCGGAACTCGATGGTGTCGATCTGATTGAGCGCAGCGGTGAACGCGGCGAGGGTCAGCGCCCGCTGCGAGATGTCGGTCGCCACCACGTGCTCGGCGTGTCGGGAGGCGTGGAGCGCCTGGATCCCGCAGCCGGTTCCGAGATCGAGGACGCGTCCGACCGGGCGCTGGATCATCAGCCCGGTGAGAGTGAGGCTCGCGCCACCGACGCCGAGCACGTGATCCTCGGCGAGCGCGCGCCCGAGCGCGAGCTCGCCCAGATCGGAGGCGATCCACCAGGAGGCGGCGCCGTGCACATCGACGACATCGTACGGCCGCAGATCGAGAGCTGCGACCACCGCGGAGCCCGCGTCGATGCGCACGAGGCCGAGCTCGATCGCGCCCTCGAGGGACAGCGCGCGGAACGCCTCCTCCGCCTCGTCGGACGACACCGGATCGGCCAGCAGGAACAGCCGCGCGAGAGACGCCAGAGGGCCGCGAGCGCTGGCGCCCTCCAGCGCGCGGCGGGCGGGAATGCGGTCGCCGCGGTGCAGCGCCTGCCCCGCGGCGTCGCCCCAGAGCTCGCGCACGGCGTCGACGCGGTAGGAAGCACGGGTCAGGTCGTCACGCAAGAGCGCGATCCGGACTCGGTCGAGGGGGGCTGCTGACTGCACCGCTCCATCCTCGTGCACGGGCGCACGACACAACGTCAGCCGAGACGCTCTCTCACGCACCGTCGTGCGCGAGAAGCCATCCTGGCTGAGGTTGTGCGTTTACGATCGGGGCATGCCCCTCATCGGAGAGTACGAACCAAGCACATCCGCCTGGGCCCGCGAGCAGGCCGAGCTTTACGAGCGCACCGGAGGAGCCGAGGGCAACCTCCTGCGCGGCCGACCCATCATCGTCCTGACCACCGTCGGATCGCGCAGCGGCAAGCTGCGCAAGACCGCGCTCATGCGGGTCGAGCACGACGGCGAGTACGTCGTCGTCGCCTCGAAAGGTGGCGCGCCCGAGCATCCCGTCTGGTACGGCAACATGCTCAAGGAGCCGCACGTCGAGCTGCAGGACGGCCCGGTGAAGAAGGACTACACGGCCCGCGTCCTCGACGGCGATCAGCGCGACGTCTGGTGGGACCGCGCGGTCGCGGCGTGGCCCGACTACGCCGAGTATCAGGCCAAGACCGAGCGGCAGATCCCGCTCGTGCTGCTCACGCCCTGGTCCTGAGCGCCCTCACGCGGGGTCGACCCGCGCCGCGATGAGATCGAGCACCCGCGGGTGCGAGAGCAGGGCGAAGTGCCCGACCACCGATACGGCGATGTTCTCGCGCGCGCCCGTCAACCTGCTCCCGCCGGGGATGTACTGGTCTCGCATCCCGTAGATCGACGTGATGCGCGCATCCGCCTCCCGTTCGGCGAGGAGTCGCCGGATGAGCGGCCGGTGCGGCGAGAACTCGCGCAATGCTCGGGCCGGCGCGATCCGGGCGAGGGAGGAGCCGTTGAACGGCGTCGAGACGGCGATCATCCGGTCGATGCGCCGCTCCTCCCGGTCGTCGACCACCATCATGTGCTTGCCGATCAGCCCGCCCTTGCTGTGCGCGACGACGACCACGTCGCGCACGTCGCGTTCGCGCAGGTAGCGCTGCCCGAGCGCGGCCGAGGCGACGATGGGGCGCGTGTTGTAGCCGAGCGCGGGCAGCACGTGGATGGGGTGCCCGCTCGCGTGCAGCCGCTCGGCCACCGGCCGCAGGAACTGCCACGTCTCGTAGATGCCCGGAATCAGCAGCACGGGCGCCCCGTCTCCGGAGGCGTACTGCGACACGTCCCACCCCTCGCGCAGGTGCGTGAAACGGGAGGCGTAGGCATAGCGGTAGTCGCGGAGGTAGCCGGCGCGTAGCGTCGCGGAGGAGCGTCGGCGTCCGGACTCACGGGCCGGCATATGCCTCCTCGAGTGCCCTGATGTCGAGCCGCCCCATCGACAGCATCGCCTGCATCGCGCGGGAGGCGGCCTCGGAGTCGCCGCCGCCGAGCAGCTCGGGGAGCACGGTCGGCACGACCTGCCACCACAGGCCCCAGCGGTCGCGCACCCAGCCGCACCGGCTCTCTTCGCCTCCGGCGGCGAGCGCGTCCCAGATGCGGTCGAGCTCCTCCTGTGTGGTCACCGTCACGACGATCGAGATCGCCTCGGTGAAGGTGAACTGCGGGCCCGCGTTGATCGCCTGGAAGCGTTGCCCGCCGAGCTCGAAGAGCAGCGAGACCACGGTGCTCGGCGCCGGCGAGCCCTCGGGCACGACCTGGCGGTCGAGGATCCGCGAGCGCGGGAGGAGCCCTGTATAGAACTCCACAGCCTCCTCGGCCGCGTCGTCGAACCACAGGAACGTGCTGATGGTGCTCATGGGGCCTCCTCGTCGCCTTCAGTGTGCCGTCGAGGAGGCTCCCGCGCGAGCGGTCAGAGCGGGTTGACCCCGAAGGCGGTCGCCAGCTTGTCGATTTTCTTGGCACGGCCGAGACGCGGCAGGTCGCTGCCGTCGCGAATGACCCGGCCACGGGCCTCGAAGTCGTCGAGGAAGTCGCGCGCCCAGGCAACGTCGGACGGAGTGGGGCTGATGACCTCGTTGATCACGGCGAGCTGCTCGGTGTCGAGGCAGAGCTTGCCCGTGAGGCCGAGCGAGACGGTCAGCGCCGACTGCTCGCGCAGCACCGGGTGGCTGTTCGACACGGTCGGTCCGTCGATGGGGCCTGGCAGGTCGCCGATGCGGGAGGCGACGACGAGGCGGGAGCGCGGGTACGCCATGGCGAGGTCGTCGGCGCTCGTCCCCGTGTCGCGGCGGTAGTCGCCGCTACCGAAGGCGAGGCGGAAGGTGCCTCGGGCGCGGGCGATCGAGACCGCCTCCTCGATGCCGAGCGCCGACTCGACCAGCGCGAGCACGGGAGTGACGCCGCCGAGGCGATCGAAGGTCTCGGTCACATGCTCGGCCGCCTCGGTCTTCGCGAGCATGACCCCGGCGAGGCCGGGCAGGCCCTTGAGCGCGTCGACGTCGTCCGACCAGAACGGCGTGGAGTGGTCGTTGATGCGAACCCAGGCGCGCTTGTCGCCCTTCAGCCACTCGACCACGTCGGCGCGCGCGTCCGGCTTGGCCTTGGGGTCGACCGCGTCTTCGATGTCGAGCACGATCTGGTCGGCCCGGGAGGCGTGTGCCGCGTCGAACGTCTCGGTGCGCGTGGCGTTGACCAGCAGCCACGAGCGGGCGATCTCGGGGGCGACATCGCGCCCCTTGCGCTGGCCGGGGGCGGCGATGGTCGTCTGGGGCAACGTCACGGGTGTTCCTCTCGGTGGCGCGGTCCTCGCTCCGCGGGTGCCCTCGCGAGCGCCGGGGTCAAGGGTAACGGTTGGGCGCGGCGCCCGGCTCGGAAGGCGCTCAGCTCTCTGCGCGCTCCGCCAGCCCCATCGCGAAGGCCGCCTGGCCGATGTGCTGTGCGTCGTCGTCGACGACCGAGACGAGGCGTACGCCGAGCGTGACCGGCGGGTCCCAGCTGTCGTCGACCACGCGCTCCAGGTCGGAGTCGTCGAGCGCGTCGAGGAAGGCGAGCGTGCGCTCGTGCACCGCGTCGGCGTAGGAGGCGAGCAGCGGGGCGGGGAGCGCGGCGAGCGCCGCGACCTGCTCGGGATCGTGGCCGAATCCGGTCTCGGCCGGGGCGAAGGGGAGGCCCGAGCGCTCGTGGAACCCCTCGGCCGTCCAGGCTTGTTCGTGTCCGGCGAGGGGGGCGAGGTGGTCGTCCTGCACACGCAGGAGGTGCCAGACGAGCCAGGCGGGCGAGTTGGCCCGGGCGTCGGCCCGGAAGGCGAGCCGCTCCGGGGTGCTGTCCTCGAGGACGGCGTGCACGTTCTCGTGCACCCGGCCGAAGGCGTCGCGGAGGAGGTCGATCGATGCGGTCATGGCTCCAGCCTGGCGCGGTTCCTCCCCGCTCGACACCCCTTCTCGGGCGCCTCGGAGAGAAGCGGGCTCCGAGCAAGTGCGGAGGGGGATGCCGGATACTCGCTCCGGTGACCTCCTCGAACCTGGCGACCAAGCCGTGGCTGTCCTCCTACGCCGACGGTGTGCCCTCCGAGATCGACCCGCCCACCCAGACCCTCGTCGACCTGCTCGAGGATTCGGTGGCCCGCTTTCGTCGGCGCGACGCGCTCGAGTTCTTCGGCGCGACGACGAGCTATGCCGAGCTCGGCGAGAAGGTGTCGCGCGCCGCGGAGGGCCTGCGCCGCCTGGGCGTCTCGGCCGGTGACCGCGTGGCGCTCGTCCTGCCCAACTGTCCCGAGCACGTCATCGCCTTCTACGCCGTGCTGCGGCTGGGCGCGATCGTCGTCGAGCACAATCCGCTGTACACCCCTCGGGAGCTGCGGCGGCAGTTCGAGGACCACGGCGCACGCTTCGCGATCGTATGGGACACGATCGCCGACATGGTTGTGACGATGCCCGCCGACGTCGGCGTCGAACGCGTCGTCTCGGTCGACCTCACCCGTTCGTTCCCCCTCGTCAAGCGCGTGGCCCTGCGCCTGCCCCTGCCCAAGGCGCGACGGGCTCGCGCGAGGCTGACCACACGTCCGCGCTCGCGTTCCCTCATCGCTTTCGCGAGCCTCCTCGAGAACCGCCGCCTGGCCCGCTCCTACCCCCGCCCCTCCCTCGGCGACACGGCGCTGCTGCAGTACACGAGCGGTACCAGCGGCACCCCGAAGGGAGCGATCCTCTCGCACTCGAACCTCCGAGCCAACGCGATGCAGGGCCAGGCCTGGGTGCCGGGCCTGCGCGAGGGCGACGAGACGTTCTATGCCGTGCTGCCGCTCTTCCACGCCTACGGACTCACGCTCTGCCTCACCTTCGCGATCAGCATCGGCGCGAAGGTCGTGCTGTTCCCGACCTTCGACGTCACGCTGGTCACGACCGCCGCCAAGTCCTCTCCGCCCACGTTCCTGCCCGCCGTGCCGCCCATCTACGACGCGCTCGCGCGCGCCTCCGAGCGGCACGAGGTCGATTTGCGGAGCATCCGGTTCGCGATCTCGGGAGCGATGGGGCTGCCGGTCACGACGGTCGACCGTTGGGAGCGCGCGAGCCGGGGCCTGCTCGTCGAGGGCTACGGCATGACCGAGAGCTCTCCCGTCGCGCTCGGCAACCCGGTCGGTCCGAGCCGTCGCCCCGGCACCGTGGGCGTGCCGTTCCCGAGTACGACGATCCGCATCGTCGATCCGCACGATCCGTCGGTCGATCGCGCGCCCGGCGAGGCCGGAGAGCTGCTCCTGCACGGCCCGCAGGTGTTCCAGGGCTATTGGAGGCGTCCCGACGAGACGGCCGCGGCCCTCCTCCCCGGTGGCTGGCTCCGAACCGGAGACATCGCCACCGTCTCCGTCGACGGATTCGTGACCATCGTCGACCGCGCGAAAGAGCTCATCATCACGGGAGGCTTCAACGTGTCGCCGTCGGAGGTCGAGGGCGTGCTGGAGTCCCATCCCGACGTCGTGCGCGCCGCGGTCGTCGGCCTCCCCCGCTCCGACGGGGGCGAGAACGTGGCCGCCGCCGTGGTCCTGCGTCCGGGTACCGCCGTCGATCCCGAGGCGTTGCGCGACTTCTGCCGCCGACAGCTCACGCCGTACAAGGTGCCCAAGACCATCGTGGCGGTCGACGAGCTACCGACCTCGCTCATCGGCAAGGTCCTGCGCCGGGAAGTGCGCGCGCGACTCCTGGAGTGAGCCGCGGAGCCGCCGAACCCCCACCGTCGAACCCGTCGAGAAGGAGCCTCCTGTGATCGAAGACGACCGCACCCCCGTCATCCTGGGCGGCGCCCGCACGCCTTTCGTCCGTTTCTCCGGCGCCTTCGCCTCGCTCTCGGCGACCGATCTCGGTGCTGCGGCCGTGCGGGCCGCCCTCGAGCGATCCGGCGTCCGCGCTGACGAGGTCGACGCCGTGATCCTCGGGCAGGTGATCCAGGCGGGAACCGGTCAGGGGCCTGCGCGCCAGACCTCCATCCGGGCGGGCCTGGGCTGGGAGGTGCCGACCGTCACGCTCAACAAGCTCTGCCTCTCGGGGCTCACCGCCGTCATCGACGCCGCCCGGCTCGTGCGCGTCGGCGAGGCCGACGTGGTGGTGGCAGGCGGCCAGGAGTCGATGACCAACGCGCCGCACCTCCTCCGCGGCTCGCGGGGAGGCGTGGGAGTCGGCGATCGCCCCCTCGAGGACGCTCTGCTGCTGGACGGTCTCCTCGATCCCTTCGACCAGCGGATCATGGGCCGCGTCACCGACGACGGCAACGCCGAGCGCGGCATCCGCCGCGAGCGTCAAGACGCGTTCGCCGCCCTCTCGCACCAGCGGGCGGCCCGAGCCCGCGCCGCGGGGGTGCTCGCGGAGGAGATCGTGCCGGTGCGTGTCCCTCAGCGACGAGGAGGCGAGACCCTCGTCACCGACGACGAGGGGATCCGCGAGGACAGCACCGCCGAGGTGCTCGCCCGGTTGACGCCCGCGTTCTCGCCCGAGGGGACCATTACCGCAGGCAGCTCCTCGCCGCTCTCGGACGGTGCCGCCGCGCTCGTCGTCGCGAGCCGTGGCTGGGCCCGCGCACACGGACTCTCGTGGCTGGCGGCGGTCGGCGAGCACGGCCAGGTCGCGGGGCCCGACAACTCGCTGCACTCGCAGCCCTCAGCCGCGATCCTCCGAGCGCTGCGGCGTCGGGGAGGCGCGGTCCGCGACCTCGACCTCATCGAGATCAACGAGGCGTTCGCCTCGGTCGTGCTGCAGTCGGCCGACGATCTGGGCGTGCCTCCCGAGAGCGTCAACCTCGACGGAGGCGCCATCGCGCTCGGACATCCCGTTGGCGCCTCGGGCGCACGGCTGGCTCTGCATCTGGCGCTCGCCCTGCGGCGCCGCGGAGGCGGTCTGGGCGTCGCGGCCCTCTGTGGCGGGGGCGGCCAGGGCGAAGCGTTGCTGCTGGAGGCCTGATCCCTCCCGTTACTCTCGATGGATGAGCATCCTCAGCGCCGACGGTCTCTCCTTCGTGACCGAGCGGCACCTGGCCACCCTCTCCACTCCGGGTCGTCGCGGCCGTCTACACGTCGTCGCCGTGGGCTTCACCTATGAGGAGGGAGTGGTGCGCATCATCACCTCTCGCGAGAGTCAGAAGGTGCTCAACGTGCGCCGCGGAGGCACTGCGACCGTCGGCCAGGTCGACGGCATCCGCTGGCTCAGCCTCGGCGGCCCCGCCTCGATCGAGGAGGAGCCAGACGCCGTCGCGCACGCGGTCGAGCTGTACTCGCAGCGCTACCGTGTGCCGCGCGAGAACCCGCTCCGCGTGGCCATCCGCATCGATGTCGACCTCGTGCTCGGCTCGGCGGGCCTGCGCGCCGAGTAGTCGTGTCGCGGGCCCTGGGCGGCGGAGGCAAGGCCTCGTGAGGGCGGTCACCGGCCTGCGCGATCAGCGTCGTTGGAGGCGACGTCGTGCAGAGCTGAGGACCTGTATCGAGCGTGAGTGGGTCGCGTCGCAGCAACCGAGGACGACGGATGGTCAGACGCGGCGACGACGCGTCTGACCATCCGTCGTTCATGCTCGGTCGTACCCGCTGCGGTAGAGGTAATACATGAGTCCGATGCGCTTCGCTTGTCCGGGCGAGAATCTATCCATGCAGTAGTCGGTTCCATAGCTCATGAAGTTATGGACAGGGTCAAGGCCTGCTGCCGGACACGTGTCGAGATTCTCGTCGCAGGAGAAGATGTTGTCGCCGCTGTCCTGCGCGGGGGTGTCCGCAACGCCATCGCCGTCACCTCCGCAGCCGTTCTCGAACGTGTGCGACAGACCCAGCCAGTGACCAACTTCGTGGACGACCGAGTCGCCGAGGTTGTAACCGCCGAACGCTCCGCCGGGCATGGAGTCCGTCGTCACTCTGACGCCGTCCTGCTTGCCGTACCAGCCCGCATCCCAGGGCATGTTCGCCACCCCGAGCACGTCGCCCTTGAGATGACCGACGAAGATGTTCAGGTCGCGGAGACCCCCCTTGTGCAACGCCGTGGACAGCTCTTTGTCGGTGTCGTCATACGCCCAGAAGCTGGACCACGCACTCTTGTTCGTGAAGTCGGCGTTGATCAGTCGAAAGGTGAAGGCGGTCTTCGCGTCGGTAGCGGAGGCCTTTCCGGAGTAGGCGGCGTTGAGGACGGTCATCTGTTGCTTGATCTGGTCCAAAGAGATGCCGCCAGAGCCGTCGTCGTTCTGGAGGACATGCACGTAGGTATTGATCGTGATGACGCCGCCGGGCGCGTTTGAGTTCTTCGTGAGACCCTTCGCCGTGAGCTTCGCCGCGAAGTTCTTCTCCACCTGCTTCATCTGCGCCGGAGTCAAGTCCTCCGTGGGCTCGACGGTGCTGCCGCTTCCCGGGCGCAAGCGGGCCGAGACCGCATTCGTCGCGCATTCCTCCGAAGCGGACGGTGAGGAGCTCGGGCTGGCCGTCGTGGACGGGATCGGGCCAGCGGCGAGCGAGGGGGCGCCGAAAGTCACGGCGAGAAGGAGGGCACCGACCAGTGCGCCTCGGCGACTGGTGAAGAATGATCGGGGATGCATGAGTGGTTTCTCCGTCCGAGGTCAGCTCAGGGTCGGCTTGTGCCGACCGAAGAGCCAGTTTTGAAAGAATGTGGTCAAATCGGTGCCGGAGACGTCCTGCGCGAGGGCGACGAACTGCGCGGTGGTGGCGTTCGTGTACTTGTACTCTTCTGCCCAGCGCTGCAGGAGGGTGGCGAAGGCGTCACTTCCGATGCGCTTCTCGAGCTCGACGAGGACGAGCCCGCCCCGCTCGTACGTCGGACCGTCGAACATGCTCGTTGCTCCCGGATCCACCATGTTCAGCGTCCAGAAACCGTCGTCCGCGGAACGTGCCATCACGCTGTCCGCGCGCTGGTCGAGGCTCTCGCCGCCGGTGTGAGCCGCCCAGGACCACTCGGCATAGGTCGCGAAGCCCTCGTTCAGCCAGATGTCGCTCCACCGCTTCAGGCCGACGCTGTCGCCGAACCATTGGTGGGCGAGCTCGTGGGCCACCGTCTGGGTATCGGTCGTTCCGGTGTAGAGAGGACGGCTTTGGGTCTCGAGGCTGTAGCCGATGTCCGTGCTCTCGCTGATTCCTCCGCTAGAGGAGAAGGGATACGGGCCGAAGCGCGATTCGAAGTAGTCCAGGATCTGGTCGACCTTGCCGAACGAGTCGGCCGTCTGATCTTTACGCCACTGCGGCAGGTTGTTGTCGACCGCCTCGATCAAGGGGATGCCAGACGACGTCGTACGCTGCTTGACGGTGTAATCGCCGATGTCGACCGTCGCGAGGTAGGAGGACATCGGTTCGCCCATGCCGTAGCGGAAAGTGGTCCACCCGTTGCTGGTGCGCGGCTTCGACTGCAACTGCCCGTTCGCCACCGCGGTCTTGCCCTGAGGCACCGTGATGGTGAAGGAGTAGACGGCCTTGTCGGTCACGAGGTCGTTCACGGGGAACCAGGTCGGTGCGCCCTGCGCTTCGCTCGCGACGATGGCTCCCCTGTCGGTCGCCAGCCAGCCGATCGGCGCGCCCGTCTGATCGGTCTGCCATCCCATCGTGCCGCCGTACTCGACCTGCACGATGACCTGGGACGTGTTCGAGACGACTCGCTTCGGCTTGATGACGAGCTCACCCCCGCTGTGCGTGAAGGTGGCCGCTGCTCCCGCCACCTTCACCGCGGTGACGGCCAGGGAGTCGGCGAGGTCGAGGTTGAACTGCGACAGATCCTTCTGCGCGGCGATGACGATCTTGGCCGTCCCTTTGAGCACCTTCGATGCCGGGTCGTAGCGGATCGCCAGGCTGTAGCCCGCTGCGTCGTAGCCGGTATTGCCGTAACCGGGGAAGTAGGGATCGCCACCGTCTGCGCCTCCTGGCGATCCGGTGGCGGCGGAGGCGGGGGCTACGCCCGCGAGGACAAGGGCTGCGCCGGTGGCGCTGGCCATCAAGAGCTTTGAGAGACGATTCACAGCGCAAAGTTAGAAAGCATCTGTTACGGCAGCATTTCCTTTGCGTTTCGCGCGAGCAAAACGTCGCCTTTGCGGCGGGAATCGTCACTCGACGCACGAATCTTGCATGCCACTGCGCACGAGCGCACGAAGCGCGCGCCGGTCGCTGCGACTTCGGGCTGGTGAGCGCAGCCCTGCGGATCGGCGGAGTTCGCCTCCGCGGAAGCGGGCTTCGCGGCACGCGATGCTGACCTCGAACCTGGTCACTCCGATAGCGAGTCGAAGCCGTCTCGCTCCCAGAGGGTCTCCGCGCGCCGGCGCCCTTCGGTGAAACCGCGGATCCGGCTACGGACAGAGGTACTCCGTGGCAGAGTTCCTCGCTGAGAGAGGGCGGGGACTAGGTCTATATTGCGGAGCTACAACAGGAGCAACCGCGCCGCCGTATGAAATGCAAGAGCCGAAGCTCAAACTCATCCTGCTGGCGCAAAACGACGCGCTGCCTTGCACGGAGGCGCCGCGGTAAGAACCACCGCCGCGCCTCCGTGCAAGAGCCGGATCACCAGAGCGAAAGCTCTACCGAAACATGATCAGCAGCTTTCAAATTCGTCTCCATCCGAAACTCGGTCTCGGACCAAGCGACGATCTCGTACTCTTCGCCGGACTCCAGCACGGCCTGGTCGAAATGGCGGTCTCTTCCCCGCGCAGACACACGAATCCGGTACCAACCTGGACCTTGAGCCAGACTCTCCTGCTCAAACGGATCGCCTTCACGGGAACGCACCTCCAGGGAGCCATCCTCGGAGAAAATACTCATCTCTCCGACAACTTCCCAAGAGTCCAGGTCAATTGCTGGCGCCGTTTCCGCCCGGATTGCTGTGACCTCGACGTAACCGTCGTGCACACCGGTGTAGATTTCCAAACCCCCGTCCGGGGTCCTAGCAGAAATCCTATTCTTCCACTCTCGCGTACCCAAGTAGTCCCAGCGATACTCGTCGGCAACGGCAATTGCGTGAAAGTCCGAATAGACGCGCATGATGCTCCGTTCTACTGTGTCGTAGTCACAGCATACTTGTCGTTGTCCAACACTCGTAGCGCCGAATAGAACGCAGATAGCGTCCCACCCTGACTCGAGTTGTGGCCGGCAGTCACCATGCAGCGACTGTACGCAGCTCCGGTTGCGGAACGGCCGTTCGCGATAGAACACCAACCGAACGTCCGCGCACATCCAACGGCCCCCACATGGTCCGGACGACGATCTCGGCAGCCTCGAGCAGGATGCGTTCCGCGTCTCCTGAGCCGCCATCGATCAGGCGTCGGCCGAAGATCCCCGAGCGATAGAGCGATCCCATCCCGTCGCCGAGGAACGGGCCGATCTCGCGTTCCATTCTTCGCGCCCGCTCGACGACCTCCGGGGAGCCTTCCACCCGTGTCTGCCACATCGCCGAGCGGACCACCACGAGCGCGCCGCTCTCGTTGCGTGCGGTGCGATACCACCGGCCATTGCCATTGGCGGCCCAGACGGGATGCCATCGGTCGCCCAGCAGCACTGTCCGTCCTCCTTCGGCGAGGTGGATTGTCCCGTCGGATCGGCACGTCACGACGGCATCCGGGCTGCCTTCGTCGGCGAAAGGGAGCTCGGCGTCGCCCCGATCCGGGAGAGCGACGAATCCCTCGTACGCGATCCGCGCGTTCAACGCATCGGACGCGACGACCGTCGAACGTGGCACGGAGCCGTCGGCCGCGATGACCCACGGCACATGGGCCGAGATCATCGTCGAGTCGAAGCCGTCTCGCTCCCAGAGGGTCTCCGCGCGCCGGAGCCCTTCGGTGAAACCACGGATCGGCGTCTTCCGCGTCGATGCGTCGGGCCCGGGCACCCAGAAGCCCGCGATCCCATGCACAGCGGGAGGCGTACCCGTCAGGAGCGTCGCCAATCCTGTCGGCGTCTGACAATTTGGGCGCGGAGCCTCGGCGCTCCCCCACTGCCCGTCAGCACGGAGACCGGCGACCACGGGAAGGGTCCATCTCTCGATGAGAGCGTCGACGATCCAGGCTGCCGCCCCGTCCCAGATATGCCAGAGGACTTTCACGGTCGGCCGCCGACCAGCTGGACGAGATCGGAGATGCTGTCAATCACGTGATCGGCGACCGGCAGGCTGGGATCCCCCACCTGATCGCTCGCTTTGCCGGTGCGCACTTGGACGGATTCGAGGGCGGCGTCCACCGCCATCCTGATGTCGCTCGAACGGTCGTCACCCACGACGACAATGCGCCGGAATCGATCCCGCCCTCCGGCCGAGGCGATCGCGAGCTCGACGAAATCGACGCTCGGCTTGCCGAGGACCTGGGCCGTCGCACCCGTCGCGTACTCGAGCGCCGCCACGACCGCTCCCGTGTCGATGTGGTCTCCGTCCGCTGCACGGAAGTAGCGGCCTCGCTGCAGAGCGAGCAGCTGAGCGCCGCGACGGATCGCGTCGAACGCGCGGTCGAGCAGTTCGTAGTCAAGCAACCCCGCGACATCGCCGACGACTACGGCGTCCGCCGGTTCTCCCCGTGAAGAGACCGGGTGGACCACTGCGCCCAATTCACTCGCGACACCCTGGTTGACCATGAGCACAGCCCGCCCGAGACCCGCGAGTCGTCGCGATGCGGCCGCGACCGGGGTGAAGACGTCGGCGACGTCCATAGGCCCGAGGCCCAGTCCCTCCAGACGCCGGGCGATGGTGTCGGTGGGCGTCGAATCCGTATTGGTCATGAAGCGGAGGGTGGCGAGGGATCTCAACGAAGCCACCGCCCGATCGGCGCCCGGGACGAGTTCCTCCCGCTGGTAGAGCGTGCCGTCCAGGTCGCAGAGCACGAGCGTCTCGCGGTCAGGCATAGCGCTCCCCGAGCGACTCGTCGGAGTCGACGGCTTCCCGCAAGAAGGACAACGTCGAAGAGGTGCCGCGTGTCGTCGCGAAGCCCTTCTCCTCGAGGAATGCCTCGAGCCAGAGAGCGATGCCCTCCATCTCCCGCATGATCTCCTGGCCACCCAAAGAACCGGTAGGTGCTCCTGCACATCCACCAACAGAACCGCGATCACAAGATCTGAGAGTGGGGCCGAGCGAACGGCTACCCAGTGACCACCCACGGTGGTGTGCTCTCCAACGCCAGCCGAGGTGCGTACGAGGCAGCTCATGCCAAGGGTGATAAGATCTCGCTGAGCGCGACCGGAGCATGAAGCCACGCTACACCGGGCGTCGCTCAAGCTTCTTGAGACGGCGCTCGTGATCCCTGAGGGCATGCTCGTGCTCGTTGGAGATCGCGTTGGCTTGGCATTCAAGGGTGTCCTTCACGGCTTCGACGCGGTCGAGACGACCGTTGATCTGCACGAGCTCTCCTCGAATTTCTACAATGCTTCCATCGAATCGATCCAGGCGCTCATCGAACGAATCAAAACGGCTGTCGAGCGCATCGACGCGCTTGGTCATATAGCTGAAGATTCTGTCGAATTGGTCATCTTTCATAGCTGTGCCCCATTATGGCGTCTCAGTGTCATCGCGGGAAGTGTAGAAAAACAACGAGAGCGCCAATGCCCGCCGGAACCATCCGATTGCTACACGTCGGCCATCTTGGTGCAGTAGTCGATGTAGAGACAGAACATATCGGCGTGGCGCTCGGCGTTCACGTAGATCTTCGCGATTTCCATGAATTCGAGAGGCGCGAACCCCTCGCGCATGAGCTTCTGGGAGCGTTATTCAAAAGGTTGTTTACCGGCCGGTTCAGTAGAGTGCGAGTGCGGTGACGATGCGAATGAGGTAGGGGAGTTCGCCCAGTCATCTTCGGTATCCCGTCGAAAGGATCTTCCAGTTCTTCCCGTGGGCGATGCGTCGTTGGATGACGAGCGGATGATGGAGATGTGTCGGTTCGTTTTCTTCGTATTGTTGTCGAGCGTTTCGGTGCGGGATCGTTTGCGGGGGGTGATTGCTGTGGTGCCGATGTGGCCGGGGTCGGCGATTCAGTCTGTGTCATCGAGGATCAGCTCCCAGATGCAAAGCTGTGAGTGCGGCGCGGTCGTGTCTGGCGCCTGCGCGGGTTCCGATACGGCGAGGATCGGCCGCGGTTTGCACGTTCACGCCTTGGCGGTGTCGCTTCCCGGAGTGGTTCGATCGACCGGTCGGCGCGGTTCCGCGTCGGCACGTCGAACGATCTGCCGGTAGCTCTGGGAGACCGCGGGCTGCGAGATATCGGGCAAGTCTGCGATGACGGCCTGGTTCAGGTTCTGCCGCGACAGCAGCAGCGCGACGAGCACCTGCTGCCGCAGGTTCAACGCAGCAGGTGCTCCCGGTATTGACGGGCGGAATGAGAAGATCTGGAATATCCGAGCAACCCATTCCGTGACCTGCCCAGAATTCAAACCTGCAGTAGAGCCATAGCGCATCAACTTCTCGTTCCGGGAATCGAAAGTGTAGGAACTTCCCTTCTCTCGCGCGAGAAATCGATGTCCCTAGAACGACACGAACGAATCAGACCTCAGGAATAAGACTGCAAGATTTCCTCGGATTACCGTGCGTATTCTGACAAAGGATAGCGAGTTGAGAAATGCATGTTGAGTTCCGCGTGCGGAACCCATAACCGACGAGGAGTTTTACTTGATGGCATTGAAATATCGAGTACTCGATGTTTTATCGAGGAGTAACCAGAATGAAACGGGACAGCTCAGCGCCCGGCTACGTCAAAAGCACACGGCGAAGAGCTGGGCGGAGACGGTCGAACGGATCGTCGGCTAGTCACCTTCGCTGGCCCCTTCGGCTTGAGTCACGCGCGCAACATCGTCGGCGCGCCGACGCCCAGTCCATAACAAATCGGTCCTCATCGCTCCTTAAAATAACGGAACATATGCCGTTCCCGAGTAACCGCTACACCTAGACAAGAACCGAGCAACAATGCCATAGACGCCAAAATAACAATTCGCCCAACTCCGAGCAAGATCGCACCTCGATCAATCGGAGATTCGAGTATCACGACAAACGCCGCACAGGAGAAGATCGTGATGTTCGCCGCTATAAGCCAAATGGAGTTCTCGGCAGTGGCCTGCACCACGAGGGCTGATCTTCTTACACCAACGTGCAACGCCGATGACAGTTCGAGGCGACGGGACCGAGTCAAGGCATAGCCCAGAGAAATCGCAAAAATAAGCGCGCTGGGAATCGCAATTAATGATTGCCGAGTATCTACAACTTCTGCGACATCATAATTCTCACCCAATCGGCTGTTCAGCTGACTCACGGTCGGCTTCTCGACGTTGCCCGGGGCGACCGCCGTGAGGATAAATGATGCGGCTTGCGACTGAACAAACGGGACATCGAGCCAACAAGAGTCAAACATTTCATTCGCCGGTGCCGGCACTAGAACCGACCAGCCGAGCCCGGGAAGTCGTCCGTCGTCAGGGTAGTTGAAAATTCCCGCAACCGAAACAGGACCGCTCTTAGTCGGAACGACATCCCCGACCCCGACGCTCAACGCGGTGGCTACGTCTTGAGAGAAATACAGGCCGGCAACTCCGGGATCGTGCTGATTGTCGAGAAGTTCGATGAACTTAGGAGTCACTCTTTTCGATGGCACCGCAGAAGATGGAAGGGCTTCGAAGACAACGCCTTCGCCCTCCGACAACGCTCCCGCTGCGCGAGCGCCCGACACTCTTGCAAGACGTTCACAAGCGGTTCCAATTACGCTATTTGCAGAACTCACGGTCGAGATTGTTGCCCCAGCCGCCTGAAATTCCCGGAACTTCCCAAGAACGGACGTAACGGTGACGGCGTCATAAACACACAATGAGCCAACCACCACAACGAAGCAGACAAATGCGAAGAGAGGCTTGCTCGTACGAGTGGAAACGTTTCTCAAGGCCTCGGAAAGCACAACCGAAAGCCGCAATTCAGACCACCAGCTCGATGGTCGTGCTGCAGGCCGAGGCCGCACGCGGGTCATGTGTTGCAACGACCACAATGCTTCCACCGCTGGAGACCTGCGCTAGTGCCTCGATGACCACTTCCGCTGTCTTGGTGTCGAGCTGTGCAGTCGGCTCGTCAACTAGGAGCAGATCTGGCGAGAATGCAACTGCTCTTGCTAGCATCAGACGCTGAGCCTCGCCACCAGAAAGCTGAGCGAACGGCGCGCCTTTTCTGTCCCGCAATCCAAACGTTTCAAGCAAGGACATGGCTTGTTCCTCGGCGGCCTTACGTTTCTCGCCTTTTGCGAGCAAAGGCAATACAACGTGGTCAACGGCTGTTCTTCTCGCGGATCCGTGAGGATTTTGAAACACCCAGCCAGTACTTGTGATACCAGTCTTCACGATTGACCCTGACGTCGGATCCACAGAACCGGCTACGATGCCCAGGAGCGTGGACTTTCCGGAGCCCGATGGTCCCATGAGGGCGTAGCTCCGCGAGGGCAGGAAGATGTGAGACATAGGAGCGAACAAGAATCCTTTGCCGTTAAAAGAATGTTGTACCTCGAGCAGCTCGACGGACTTCATATTCGGATCCCTCGAGGTGTCGCTCAATTCTAGGCCTGACACGTACTCGGAGGGTCGGCTAAGACATCCACACTTTGTGGCACCTCAGAATTCGGAAACAGAACATATGTCTTGCCAAGCTCGGATCCTACGACATCTACGACGAGACTTTCTCCGTTTGAGCTGACACAACCACGCGCATTGTTCAAAGCGAAGACAGCGCCTGGAGGGACCGCCCACGTTTCGAGAGGCGAAGCGAGCTCGAGACTTGCGTCAATGACCACCCCGCCGCCCGAAGCCTCAGGCTGCGCGCTTCCGGCCGCGCCGGACACATCGGAACCTTGAGATGCCTGCGCGAACGTCGGGCTTGCTCGCAGGGTGGCAATCTCTTCCGAGGACACAATTCGTCCGGATTCGTCGACCGCGAGACGGAGATCACCCACTACAGCGACTCGAGGTCCGGGAACTAGATCGCTTGGGAGCGCACTCACGTTGGCGCCTGTCGCTTGTGTTTCCAGCGCGGCGACGACATCCCCGGTCGCGACTGACGCTCCGAGCGCAATAGGGCACGATGCCGCCGTTCCCGTTTCCATCGGCAGCCAAACGACTTCATCTTTCGAGATCGTATCAACCGACGAGGGAACGCCGCCAATTTCACGAATTCGATTGTTCACGACCTGGATCGATTTTGATCCTAGAACTCCATCCACTCGGACATTCTCACCGAGGCGCACCAGCTCAGCTTGCAGCGCCCGAACGTCGTCGCCGCTGTCTCCAGCGCGTAGATCACGATACAGAGGTGTGGTCGTTGCCAGGCTCAGCAACTTGACGCCATCCACCGCGATGAAATTGCTCCAAGACATAATGGCGATACCCGGAACGCATCCGATGGCCGTGACAGTTCCCGTCCGTGGAACCTGCACCTCCGTTTGGGCACCCTGAGCGACTGTCAGCTTCACAGCACGAGCATCTAGGAGGGTCTGAGACGTCAATTCGAAATTCGCCTGCGCCGACGAATCAAAAGCAGCGGACTGCGGGATGACAGGTGACGCGGAAAGGGCAAGGCCTGCGACGAATGCTGAGCCCGCGATAGAGATGCCTGCCAGCACAGTGAGTCCGAACCCTTTAGCCCTCATGCCGATTTCCAGTCTGCGACAGCCTGACTTCACGGTCAGCCGCTATGCCGAGCACCTTCAAGACTGGACGCCAAGCGGATCGACCCGGCACTCTTCGAGGGTGTCACGACCTTTGTCTTCGTCGACGAAAGGAAAGTCGTCGCGAGTAGTGTCGCTCGTGTAGTCGCTGATCGAGTAGGATGACGGAACAACTCCTGCCTCGACGAGACAATCGACGATGAGGGTGTCTTCGTCCATCCTGTCCGGATTACGGTGCGTCCAACTATATAGCGAGCCGATCTCCGCCTCACCCGAATCACGGGAACAAGACTTCACGTCTTCATTGGCAATGTCTGCATCTGTGTCAGGCGGGAAATTGAGGTTGAACGAACCGTCCAGCTTGTATTCGTCGATTTTATACCCCAAACCGGACACGCAACCCTTGAAGCGATCGATCATTTCTGAATACTCTTGCTCGGAGATTGCTCCATCAACGATTGCGTTCCGCGAGAAGTCATCCGATGCGCGTTCGTAGCTGGCCGAGAACTCAGCAGCCCAGGGTCCGGTGAATTTGACGTCTGACGGGGCTAGCGCGGCTCCACTTGGGGAAGGAGATGGACTTGAACACGCGGTGAGACCTGAGAGCAAGATTGCGCATCCCAACAATGACCACTTTTTTGTCAACATGTCTAACCGCCCGGAGATTAGGCTAAGCCCGTTGTGAGGCGTTAGCTGGAAAGTTTTCAGTCATCCTACCGCGTGCCGGCGGACGCTCGGCCCGCCGGCACACTACCACCTAGGAGAGTACGTCGTAGTAGGCGGTGTTCCCCGTCGCCTTCATCGGGGACCAGTGAGCAACGGCGAGGGTGGAAGACGGCTTCCACCCGCTGTAAGCACATCCCTGATATCCACAGGCGGTGGACTTGTGGGTCTTACCGCTGTGCTGGTACTCGGAGTAGACCTGTCCGCCGCTACCGTAGATGCCGCCAGATCGAACACCGTGGTTCCAGACCCCGCCCTCAGACGGATAGACAGTCGTGGCGGAGGCGGCAGTAGCACCGACCATGACGAGGCCGCCTGCGACCAGGATGCCAGCGGCGATTTTTGCAACCTTGCTTCGGATCATCTTTCCCCATTTCTCCGTAGCACCAAGCGGTGCCCCCATTAGCGTTATCGCTGTGGGGATAGTAACACCTCTACAGTCGACACCTAAGCTGAATGTTTCCGTGCTGTTGCACGAACATGCAAGAACCTTGATCGTCTGCTGAAACCGCCCGTGCATGACCCCCCACCTTTCTACTGACCGACCAGGCCTTTCTCGGCCGAGGTGGCCGTCAGGCGATGGTCTCCGCACAGGCCTACTGCCACCTTAATGAGGGCGAGAACGTAGAGACATGTCGTCTCAACTACAGTCCTGCGAGCAACTCTCGTCCCGCAGAGAGGCCGCGAATCTAGCTCGTAAGGCGGATGCACTCCGCTGACACATAGTCGATGGAACTTGACCGCGAAAAACTTCGTCAGTACGTTGCGAGCGGCGGACACCCTGGTGCATCGTCGACGAGCTCCTTCTCGGACTCACTGCTGGGAAACCGTGGGTCAGCTCCGGCCGATCTCGACCACAACTCCAGCGAGAGCCTGACGGATGCCTGAGCGCTCGAGGCGGCACACGTCCTCCACGAACGCGTCCAACAGCTTCCGCACCTCATCGACCTCATCCGCCTGCACACGGCGAAGTCAACAGAAACCCGAACGAATTAACAGACCTTACCAAGTACTACTAGAGGCCACTCCGAGAATATTTCAAGTCTTGCAGGACCTGCTGCACTTAGGCGCAACTGATCACTACAGCGGTCAGGCTCTACTTCTTCAGCCCGACGATAGGCAGGTCAATGATTCGGCGGCGCGCACGCCGAGAGGCATCGACGTAGGGACGGAAGGCCGTCCGGAGCTCCTGGCTGTTCTTCGGAGACAGGTCAATCTCGTAGATGTCGTCGTCGATTGAGAACCGCACCGTCGAGCCGTCTGGTGCCAGCAGGCCGTCGACAAGGGTCGCTTTCTTCGCCACTCCCCCAGTCTGCGCCATGCGCACTCCGGCGTAGAATTGGGGCTGCTGAGGGTTCGGTTGTCTCCTGAGGTGTGGTGGCCGTTGGTGGCCGTTGGGAGGATGGCAGTCATGCCGAAGCCATATCCGGAAGGGTTTCGCCGGGATGTCGTCGCCGTCGCGCGGAAGGGCGGGACGCCGCTGGCGCAGATCGCGAAGGACTTCGGGATCTTGGAGAACTCGATCACCAACTGGATGAAGAGGGCCGATGCCGAGGACGGCGTGAAGTCCGGCGTTGCCTCGGCCGAATCCGCCGAGATGCGGGACCTGAAGCGCCGTAAGCGGCTTCTGGGGCAGGAAGCGGAGGTGATGTGGCGGGCTCTGGCGTACTTCGCTTCCCGCGAGGTCGGCCCAAAATGGGGTTCCCGCTGGTCCTTGAGCTTGCCGCAGACGGTGTCCTCGTCGCGGTGCCCTGCCGGGTTCTGGGTGTCACGAGACAGGCGTTCTCTGCCGGGAAGAAGCAGTCGTTCTCGGACCGTGTCTGGGACGACGCCCACCTCATCGACGCCGCGTTCGATGGCCACCGTGACGATCCGACGTTCGGGTACCGGTTCCTCGCTGAGGAGCTCAGAGCGGCCGGATTCACCGCGTCGGAGCGGCGCGTTTTGCGGGTGTGTTCGCAGCAGCGGATCTGGTCGGTGTTCGCGAAGAAGCGCGGCCTGGCCCGTAAGGCCGGGCCGCCCGTGCACGAGGACCGGGTCCGTCGCGTGTTCGCCGCATCCGGTCCGAACCGGGTCTGGCTGACCGATATCACCGAGCACAACACTGGGAGGGCACGTTGTATCTCTGCGCGATCAAGGACGTGTACTCGAACCGGATCGTCGGATAGTCGATCGACTCGAGGATGAAAGCGTCCCTCGCGGTCCAGGCATTGCGCAGCGCTGTCAGTCACCGAGACCCGGTCGGAACGGTCATACATTCGGACCGTGGATCCCCATTCCGTTCACGGAAACACGTCGCTGAAATCACTGCAGCCGGCGTGAAAGGATCGATGGGCAGAGTCGGCGCGTGCGGCGACAACGCCGACAACGCGCCCTCAGCACACTCACCCCGATCAAGTTCGAGACGATCGATACCACCGCACTCGCGGCACAGAGAACGAGTCAACGAAACCCTCAGCAGTCCCCACCGCCACCCGAGCCTGGATGCTCCAGCAGCGAGCCCGCACCGCACACGCAAAAAGACCCCGTCTAACGACGGGGACTCAAGCTTTGAACGAAGCGGCCTTGACTCTTGCCAAGAGTTTGAATAATAACACTTTGGTGGATCCGAGGGGATTCGAACCCCTGACCTCTTCATTGCGAACGAAGCGCGCTACCAACTGCGCCACGGACCCGTACCTTCGGGACGTCTCCGGCCCGAACAACTCGTCAACACTACCACGGGCGGTGGCGCCACCAAGACGAGTCAGGCGCCCCGCCTGCGCTGCAGGGCCTGGTCGAGGTCGATGGCGTCGACACCGTCGACCACACCCATCGAGGCGAAGCGAGAAGCGGGACGCGTGCTCTCCGCGGCGTGCGGCGCCTCCGCGGCGCGCGGCGCTTCGGCGACCCTCGGCGTGCGCAGTGGCGCGATGTCGGCGGCAGCGGCGCGCTGCGCGAGCTCCGCCTCCGCCGCGGCTGCGCGCAAACGCTCGACCGCGTCGATCGAGGCCATCGCGGAGGCGGCGACCGTGCCGCGCGAGAGGTACAGCGGCTTGGGCAGCGGCCGGGGTGTCCAGCGCGCCTCCTCGGCGACCTCCGCGGGCGCCTCCGCCGTGGCCTGCGCCTCGTCGGCGAGCTCGGCCTCGAAGACCTCGGCGCGGCGGTAGGCGGTCTCATCGACGTCGGTCGCGCGAGCAGCGGGAGCCGCGGCACGACGGCGACCGGGCGCGAGCGCGATCAGCACGGCGAGGCCGAGAGCGGTCACGAGTCCCCCGAGCAGCGGCAGCACACCGCCGCCTCCGAACGGCAGCATCGCCAGTCCGACGATCGCCGCCGCGAAGCCGATCAGCACGATCGACGCCGCGCCCCGTCGCCAACGCAGCGCACCGGAGGCTGAGCGAGTGCTCTGCCTCGTGCTCGCGACCGCCCGCTGCAGCGCCTCACGCGCCGCCTTTTCCGCCTGTGCCAGCTCCATTGCCTGTGCCTTCTCTTCGGCTCGTCGTCGTGTCTCGGTGACCCGGAGGCGCCGCTGCTGCAGCGCGACCTCTCGGGCCGTCGCCTCCGCACGCACGTGCTCGGGCATCTCCGCGGTCTCGGCGAGGATGCGCAGCGTCTGCTGCAACCTCACCGCGTTGCGCTCGGTCGCGTTGTACGACCGCCGGCGCATCCACGTGGGAACGAGGTAGGCGACCCACAGAACGGCGGCAAGCGCCCAGACGACGCCCCCGCCCAGCCAGTCGCTACTCATGCGGTCCACGCTAGGAGTCAGCGGGGCTCGCGGCCGTCATTACGGGGAGGTGTGTCCGCGCGGATCCCGGATCAGTCGACCGATCGAGGGGAGGCCGGCGCCGTCCGGCGGACCGGACAGGCCGGAGCGGCGGGAGGCGCGGAGATCGGCATCGCTCGGTACGCCGATGTCGTGCGGCACCTGGCCGTCGAGGTAGCGGCGGAGGACTCCGCGCGGCACCTCCTCGCTCACGAGCGCGAAACAGAAGTGGTCGCGCCAGTCGCCATTGATGTGGATGTACCGCCGCCGCAGACCTTCGTAGCGGAAGCCGAGCTTCTCGACGACTCTCAGACTCGGCCGGTTCTCGGGGCGGATGCAGATCTCGATGCGGTGCAGGCCGAGGTCGAAGAAGGCGTGATCGCTCGCGAGGGCGACCGCGACGGGGGTGATGCCGAGACCAGCGAACCGTTCGGACACCCAGTAGCCGATGGAGGCAGACGAGATCGAGCCGTAGCCGATGTTGGACACATTGAGCTGCCCCGCGAGTTCACCGTCCCAGTCCACGAGGAAGGGGACGCCTCCGCCCGCTCGAGCGTTCTGCTGCAAGGCCCGGATGCTCGCACGCACGTCGAAGGCGGCGCCGCCTCGCGGGTCTGAGGCCTCCCACTGCCGGAGCCAGGCCCGATTGACGATCAGCTCACGCTCGAGCGCTCGGGCGTCGCGCACCCGGATGGGGCGGAGGGCGACCCGACCCTCGGTGAACGTCGGGGTGGTCAGCGGCATGATGCGACCCTACTGCGCCGGCCGCGGCGGGAGGAGGCGGTGGACTCTCGCGAGAAGGCGGGTCAGAATCCCGCGACGAAGTCCTTCAGCCAGGGCTTGAGATCGGGACCGAGGTCGTCCCGCTCGGAGGCGAGCTGCACGATGGCCTTGATGTAGTCGAGCTTGTCGCCGGTGTCGTATCGGAGACCCCGGAAGACGACCCCGTAGACGCCGCCGAACTCGGCCGGATCCTGCGCCATGCGCTCGAGGGCGTCGGTCAGCTGGATCTCGCCGCCCTTGCCAGGCGCGGTGTTCTCGAGCACGCCGAACACGTCGGGCTTGAGGACGTAGCGCCCGATGATCGCGAGGTTCGAGGGGGCATCCTCTTTGGAGGGCTTCTCGACGAGGCCGGTGATGCGCACCACGTCGTCCTCGTCGGTCGCCTCGACGGCGGCGCAGCCGTAGAGGTGGATCTGGTCCGGGTCGACCTCGAGGAGCGCGACGACCGTGGTCTCACGCTGCTCCGCAACCTCGATCATGCGCGAGAGGAGCGGGAAGCGGGCGTCGATCAGGTCGTCGCCGAGCAGGACCGCGAAGGGCTCGTCGCCCACGTGGCGCTGGGCGCGCGACACGGCGTGGCCGAGTCCCTTCGGCTCGCCCTGGCGCACGAAGTGCACGTCGGCGAGGTCGCTCGCGTACTGCACGTGGGCGAGCTTCTTGTCGTCGCTCTTCTTCACGAGGTTCTGCTCGAGCTCGGGGACGGAGTCGAAGTGGTTCGCCAGAGCGTTCTTGTTGCGTCCGATGATGACGAGCACATCTTGGAGCCCGGCGTTCGCCGCCTCCTCGACCACGTACTGGATCGCCGGCTTGTCGACGACCGGCAGCATCTCTTTCGGGATGGCCTTGGTCGCCGGCAGGAAGCGAGTGCCGAGGCCTGCTGCGGGAATGACGGCTTTGCGGATTCGAGTGCCCATGGGGCGTCATCCTATCGGCGGCATACGACGCGAATGTTTCCCTTCCGCGACCACCAGCGCTCACGCCTCCACCCCATTTAAGGGCCGCCGTTAGGCGAGAGTCCGTCACTCTCCTCCGCGGCTGCCGGGTGACGTGCCGGTTCTAGACTGAGCGCATGCCAGCCGACATCACTCACGAGAAGCGGGCGCTGCGCGCCGAGCTCCGCGAGCGCCGCCGCACGCAGACCTCGACCGTTCGCGAGCAAGCGACGACGCACATCACCGAGCACCTCATCGAGCTGGCCACCCGCACGAAGGCGCGATCGATCGCCTGCTACCTCTCCGCTCCCGACGAACCCAACACCCGCCCGTTCCTCGGCTGGGCAGAGAGCCATGGCCTGCGAGTCCTCTTCCCGATCTCGCGCGCGGACGGACTCCTCGATTGGGCTGTCGGCGACGGGCACACCGAGACGCAAGGACTGTTTGGGATGCCCGAACCTGTCGGCAAGCTCCTCGGCCCGATCGCGATCAACGACGTCGACCTCATCATCGTCCCGGCCGCCACCGTCGATCGCGGAGGTATGCGCATGGGCTGGGGTCGCGGCTACTTCGACAAGACCCTCGGCTCGATGGAGAAGTGCCCTCCTGTCTACGCGGTCGTCTTCGACAGCGAGCTCGTCGACCGCGTGCCCCGCGAGGTCCACGACCAGGCGGTCGACGGAGTCGTCACGCCCTCGGGCGTTCTCGACCTCCGCTGATCCCCCTCCCCACCCGTCTCCCGAGGAGCCATCAGTGCCCACCTACTCCTACCGTTGCACCCAGTGCGGCAACGCCTTCGACATCGTGCAGAAGTTCACCGACGACAGCCTCACCGAGTGCCCGAGCTGCCAGGGCGCGCTGCGCAAGGTGTTCAGTGCCGTCGGAGTGACCTTCAACGGATCGGGCTTCTACCGCACCGACTCGCGCTCGTCGGAGTCGCCCGCGAAGGACGCCTCGAGCGGAGGCGCGACGCCCGTGAAGGCGGGCGACGTCGGGTCCTCCGGATCCGGGTCCTCGGGCTCGTCCGGCTCGTCCGGGTCCTCCGGCTCGTCCGGGTCCTCGGGCTCGTCCGCATCGCCTGCGGCACCTCCTTCTTCGGGGGCCGCCTCCTCGGGGAGCTGATCCTGACTCCCCGCACCACCGCCTTCGGGAACCAACCGCCTTCAGAAACGGAGAACAGACCATGATCAAGGGTTTCAAAGAGTTCATCCTCCGCGGCAACGTCATCGACCTGGCTGTCGCTGTCGTCATCGGCGCCGCCTTCACGACGATCGTCAACGCGATTGTCGTCGGCATCTTCAACCCGCTCATCGGAGTGATCTTCGACGCGTCCTCGCTCGACTCGCTCACCTGGCAGATCCGCGCCGCCACAGCGACCGAGCCCGCCAGCGTCATCGCCTACGGCGCCGTCATCTCCGCGCTCATCCAGTTCGTGATCGTCGCGATCGTGCTGTACTTCGCGTTCGTCCTGCCGATCAACCATCTCAAGAACGTCGCCTTCGCCAAGAAGGCCGCCGACGCTCCGGCAGCCGAGGACAAGGCGCCGACCGAGCTCGAGCTCCTCGCTGATATCCGCGATCTGCTTGCCAACGGCGGCACCCCCACCACCTCGAACTCGGGCAAGCACGTCGACTGAATCGTCCTGTCCGTTGCGCCCGGCAGGCGGAAACGGCCGGGGACGGCGAGAGGGGATACTCGTGTTCCGGTGAACGGAGGGTGGGCCGCGCGGCCCACCTGACGTAGGCGCACGGTCAGTAGTGCGGCGGGACGTCCTGGCGCAGGCGGGCGTCGTTCGGGCCCGTGTCGGGGCGGGGCGGAGGCGCCTCCGGGTCCGAGACGAGCGTGTCTTGGGGGGACGGGTCGGTGCCCGGCTTCGGGGGCAGGGTCACACGCCGGCCGCCCCGCGAGCTCCGCAGCGGTCGGTCCCCGCCCGCGGGCGCCTCCGGCGTGGGCACGGTCAGTCGCGAGGAAGCGGAGCGATCGGCTGAGTCTCGGCCTCGTTCGACGCTGCGGACACCGGACGAGCCGCTGCGGGTGCACCCACCGCGACCGGCGTGCCGCCGCTCGCCTCGACGCCGGGCGCACCGATCAGCCCGGCCACTCGCGCGGACACCGCCTCCGGGTCGGCGAACAGCTCGAAGTTGTGCACCCGCAGGTAGTGCCACCCCAGTCGCCGCAGAAGCTCAGGCCGGAGGCGCAGCGACACTCGAAGGCTCTGCGTGCTGACATCGCGGTCGGTCTCGACGACCACCGCGCGTGTGCCGTGCGCGGCCACCAGGGCGAGCTTGCCCTTGTGGCCGATGTTCACGCGCAGACCGCGACGCTCGAGGCGTGCCGCGAGGTCGACGAGCATGGGCTCGGAATAGTCGTCGCGGTCGCTCGGCTGGACGCGGTCCTCCGCCTCCTGCAAGACCTGAGCGAGGGCGACCATGCCGTACCGCATGCGCGACTCGTCGATATCACCCGGGCGGAAGCACGACACGATGTCCATGGAGCGGCGGGCACGCGTCATGCCGACCGCGAGCAGACGCTCTCCGCCCGGCTCGGCCAGCGCACCGAAGTTCGACAGGAGGCGCCCGTGCGGAGTGCGCCCGTACCCGATCGAGAAGATGACGCGGTCGCGGCTCTGCGCAACCGACTGCTCGAGGGTGACCACCGCGAACGGCTCCGGACGGTCGCCGAGGATGAAGTCGTTGAGGTCGGTGCGCTTGGCGAAGGCTGTGAGGACCGCCTGCTGCACTCGCACCGCGTGACGCGGGCTCGCGGTGATGACCATGAGCGACTCCCGCGGCCGGATCACGGCGTGCTCGAGGACGAGCTCCACCACCTTCGCGACCTCGGCGTCGACCGACTCGACCGCTCCGGAGTCGTTCTCGGGCATGCCGTGCCCGCTCGCGATGTAGTGGAACCGTAGCGAGTCATGGCCGAGGAAGGAGCCGGCCCACGGCAGGGAGTCGATGCGGCCACCGTAGAACCGCCGGTTGACGAGCTCGGCGAGGTCTTCGCCTCCTGCCCGGTAGCTGCGGGTCAGGGTGACGGTGTTGAGCAGCTCCCCGAGGCGCGCGAGCGCGGACTGCGCGTGAAGCGCCTCCACGTCGGTGCGCGATGCGCTGGTACCGAACTCGACGGCCTCGTCGACCCGCAGTCCGAAGGGAGTCGGCGTCTGCGTCACCGGGTCGCCGAACGCGACGACCTGCTTGGCTCGGCGAATCGCCCCGACGTTCTCCGCGAGCGTCGTCGCTCCGGCGTCGACGAGGAATACCGCGTCGAAGGTCGTCTCGGTGCCGATGCGGTGCACCTCGTAGGGCGAGGCGAGCCAGGCCGGAGCGAGCACGCGCGAGAGGTGCGGCGCGGCCCTCTGCAACTCGTGGGGCGTGATCGCAGCCTCCGAGCGCAGCAGGGCACGTAGGGCGTCGCGCTCCTGGGGCCAGTCGACGAGCCCGATCTTCCAGGTCTCCGAGAGCTTCCACGCGAGCAGCTCGGCGCTCGAGGCGGCATGCGCCTCGTCGACGAGCTTGAAGTCGGCCTCCAGCCGGTCGAGCACGCTGGTGTTGCCTCCGAGCAGCGCACGCTCGTCGGTCAGCATGATCTCGAGCGCCGAGCGCCACCACGCCAGATCGAGCTCGACCGCGACCAATTCGGGAGGCACGTGCCGGCGCGAGAGGTCGGCGAGCAGCGGGTCGAGGTGCCAGTCGCGCAGCGTCGAGAGGAGGGTCGTCCGCTCCTGCAGGTTGGCGAGCACCTCGCTGTCCTCGGCGAGTCCCGAGACCATCGAGAGCAGCTCGGCCAACGGCAGGGAGGCGAGCTGCCGGTTCGTGCCGCGGCGCCCGAGCGGCTCGTCGAGCCTCGTGAGCTGCTCGCTCACCTGCTGGAACGCGACCTGAACGTCGGCGACGCCGACCGGCACTTCCGGCACCGTGCCCGCGACCGCGTAGCGCTGCCACAGCGTGCGCTGCTGCTGGACACGACGGAGCGCCGCATTGAGGTCGGTCACGTGGGCCCCGGGCCGCATGTACTCTCGCGCGAGCTTCTTGAGCCGACGGCGGCTCGCGGAGGAGAGTTCGGCGGCCTCGCGACGCCCGGAGGTCGCGACGATCAGGTCCTGGATGGAGCGGTCGAAGACGGCGGGCTGGAACTTGTCGAGCGTCTCGCGCACGTCTTGGAGGAGCCGGAGATAGATGCCGAGCTCGGCGATCGACTCGAAGGGGCGCATCCTGGTCTGGCCGATGACGTCTTGCGCACGGTCGAGCAGGCGCGGCAGGTCACGCAGGTGCAGGCGCTTGGCCAGCTCGTGCGCAGCCTCGGCCTCGGTGGTCGAGTCGAATTGGGCGCCATACCAGGGCGAATCGCCCGGGCCGTAACGGAACTCCCCCAGCCGGGCCGACTCGATCAGCATCCGCGTCGCCTCCGGACGGCTGTGCGCGAGCGCCGCGACAGCGCCACGGTCGAGGCGGGCGGTGGTCGAGGGAGGCGTGCGCAGCTGCGACAGGCGCGCGAGTTCCTCGAGGGCCTGGAGCGCCGAGACTCCGAAGCTCTCGTCGCGGCGCGACAGGGCGCCGCGGTAGTCGAGCAGCACCTTGCGCAAGCGCAACAGGGCATCGTCGATCTCGCTGACGGAGGGACGGGACGCCTTCTCGTTGCGCCCGATTGACTGGATCAGGTCGCGTCGCAGCGTGCGCGGGCTCACCGCGATGCCACCGAGACCCGCCGAGAGCAGGCGCTGGTGGATGCTGTCGAGACTCGATCGGCGAGCGCCGACCACGAGGACCCGCTTGTGCTGCGCCGCGAGGGCGCCGATGGCGTTCACGATCGTCTGAGTGCCTCCCGTGCCCGGGAGGGTCTTCACCACGAGCGAATTGCCCGCCGCGATGTTCGCGATGACCTGTTCTTGCTCGGCGTCGGCGTCGAGCAGGAGGTTGTCGGTCGCGGGCGGTCGCTCGTCCTGCGGAATGATCGTCGCGAGCTTCTGCGACTGCTGCAGAGCGCGCTTCGCGGCGGGGTTGCCTGCGACCGCGTCGAGCACCGGATGCTCGAGCATCCGAGCATCGCGCAGCATGTCGCCCGCGACGTCGGCGAAGCTCGAGACGACGAGCCGCGGATGCACGGCGAACCACGGCAGGTGCGAGGTGAGCCCGCGCAGCTGGTCGATCACCGGCTGCGGCTTGAACACGCCGTTCTGCACGGCCAGCTCGACAAACTGCTGCGGGTCGATCGTGATGCCGAACTGCTGCTTGAGGGCGCGCGCGAGCTGCGGGTTGAAGTAGGGCTGTCCTTTGAGCTTGAGCTCGAAGTCGCGACCGTAGCGGCGGATCGCGAGCGGACGTAGCAGCACGGGAGCGGTGAACTCGGTGTCGCCCGCGCGCCACTGGGCGAGCCCGATGGCCAGATGCACGCCTTCGATGCCGCGCACGGAGCGCAGCTCGATCCCCTTGTCGGTGATGGCTCCTGCCGCACTTTTGGCGGTACGCAGCGCGAGCTCGTCGCGGATGAGGGAGGAGAGCAGGGTCGTCTTGCCCGAGATGAACAGAGGCAGGCCGCCGGGATGCGTGGTCGAGAGCTCGATGCGGGTCCGCGGCGAGTCGACGAAGTGCAGGAGGGGCGACGGGCCGCCCACCGTCGCGAGCTCGTCCCGCCACGACTTCCAGACGGGATCGGCGACATTGCCGCTCTGATAGCCGGCCTCGCCGCTCGTCACCTCGATGGGAGAGGTGGCATTCGGAGCGAGTCGATGAGCGGACGCCGCTTCCGAGTGCCCGGATTCGGGTGAGGTCGCCACCGGTCCGGCTCCTGGGAATTCGTCGACTCGTTGCACACGGTTACCCTAAACCGGCCACCTCCGAAAGGTCGTAGCGACGCGGAAGGGGTGCCGAGTCCACGACGGATCGGCGGCATCTGCCTACACGCCGGCGTCGTCGGGCCACACGGCGAGCGGAGGCGCCACCTCGACCCGACGCTCCTCGCCCACCACGCGGATCCTGCTCGTCGCACGATCGTGCCCGGCCGCGATGGCGATGGCGACCATGACGAGCTCGGCATGGCCTCGCGTGAGGAACCCGGCCGCTCGACGGAGGTCGACCGGCCGCCCCGTCGCGAGGGACAGGGCGATGCGAGCGACCGCCTCCTCAGACAGGTCGAGCACTCCCGCCTGCTCGGCGAGAAGCGCGAAGTCGACGGTGGCGCGGGAGGCGTCGGGGCTCCACGGGTGCTCTCGGCGAAGGCAGCCGGCGCGCCGCAGCAGTTCTTCTGCGACACGCACGACCGGGCTTGCGAGGACCGGCGCCGACTCGCCGATCACGCGGCGGCCTCGTCGCGCGCGTCGGCGCGGCGGGCAGAGGCTCGCAGGGCGACCGAGGTCACGGCGGCGAGGAGGCAGGCAGCTCCGGCGACGAGCGGGGCGACCCAGCCGAGGATCCCGACCTCGTCGACATCGGGCCCGAAGTACTGCCAGTGGACGATCGCGAACACGAAGAGAGCGTAGAAGCACAGAGCGACACCCAGGAGACCCGACACGAGGTCGGCGGGGCGCACGAGCGGATCGAACTCGATGTGGTCCGTCGAGAGTGTCGGTGCGTCGGTGATCTGTTCGAGGGTCTCGGTGGACGAATACAGCGTCATGGTGGGAGCCAAGCAGTTCCGAGCGTCCCTCGGCATCAGCCTCAAGCATGACCTCGCCCACCCAGCGGATGGCATATCGATGGCGCGAGGACCAGGCGTCAGCGCGGCGCAGGACGCCGACCCAGGGAGGACGGGAACCGGAGGAGATATCCGTCGGGATCGACGACGAGCAGCTCGGGAGCGGGGTGGGAACCGATCACGCCCGCTCTGGCTCCGCCCGAGTACGGCCGGGCAGGAGGAGGAGCCCCGCGACACCGATCACGATGAGAAGGATCGCCACGACCGTGACGAAGCTCGCCAGGGCGAGCACCGGCATGATGATCGTCAGGATCCCGGCGATCACGGAGGCGATGCCCGCGGCGATCGGCAGCCACGCCGGACCGATCGCGGTCCTGCCGCTCGTGATGCTCGAGACGCCGTCGAGGATCCAGCCCAGGCCGATGACGAGGCCCAGAACCGTGAGCGACTCGAAGGGGTTCGAGAGGCAGAGGATGCCCGCGACCACGATGAGCCCGCCCAGCAGACCGGCGAGCCAGCGCACGCGCGCCTCCAGCCGCGCGGCCGTGAACGCCTGGAGCAACCGGAAGACGCCTACCGCGATGAGGTGAATGCCGAAGACGATGGCGACGGTCAACAGGGTCGGTCCGGGGATCAGCACCGCGATGACGCCGAGACCGATGGCGATCACCGAGACCGCGAGGATCCAGCCGCGCTCGACGGCCGTGCGGGACATCGTGGGAGTTGCGGTCTCGGACATGGTGCGGCTCCTTCTCCTCGGGCACTGCTGACACCTCGAACGTTAGGGCACGCCGGGGTCGTGGCGGAGGGACTTGTGCCGAGAGCCGCGCGGCTCCGCCGACCTCCGATCGATCAGCGATCGGCGCCCGCGCGCGTGACGGCACGGTGCCTCCGCACGCGGCGGACGACGAGGATCACGAGCAGCACGCCGAACACCCCGTAGATCACGGCATCGAGCACACTCGCGTACTGGTCGACGAGTTCGTATTGCGTGCCGAGGGCCGCGCCGAACCCGATCAGGAGTCCGTTCCACACGCCGGAACCGAGGATCGTCAGTGCCGAGAACAGAAGGAGGTTCATCCGCTCCGCACCCGCAGGCAACGAGATCAGACTCCGCACCCCGGGGATCAGTCGGCCGAACAGCACCGCCCAGGTGCCGTGACGGCGGAACCAGCCCACCGCCTTCTCGAAGTCCTCGCGGTCGACCAGCGGCAACTTCGCAAGCAGACGAATCGAGCGCTCGGTCCCGATCCGAAGGCCAAGCCAGTACAGAACGAGCCCGCCCAGGTAGGCGCCGAGCGTCGCCGTGACCACGACGAGCGCGAGGTTCATCCGCCCCTGCTGCGCGAGGAACCCGGCCAGCGGCAGCACCAACTCGCTCGGGATCGGCGGGAACACCGTCTCGATCAACGTCATCAGCCCAACGCCGACCTCGCCGAGCGCGGCGATCACCCGGGCGGCGACGCCGACGAGGCCCGAGAGCTGGTCGATGTTGTCCGAGGAAGAGGTCGCCGCGGAGGCGGGGGCGAGGGCGGATGTCGCGATCGTCATGACTGAGAATCTACTCAGTCCTCTCGGGCTCGAGCTGAGAACAGCAGAGTCAGGGGTGACCGGTGAGCACGACCTCGCCCGAATCCTGCAGCCGCACCTCTACCGAGGCGATCGACGCGAGCGGCAGACCGGTCGAAAGGCTCGGCTCCATCGTCGAACCCGGCGTGCTCGTCCACGAGCCGATGGGCTCGGTCGCCCCCGAGCTGTCGGTGACGTACATGACGTAGCCGGTCGCGCCGGCATACTGCGCCTGAGTGTCGCTCCAGCTACAGTCCATGTCGATGCGGGTGCCCCACTGCTCAGGCACGAAGCGGACGGACGCCTGCACCGGCACCCCGGGCGCCGCCGCGAGCGAGACGGTCGAGCCGACCGTCTCGACCGGCGTCCCCGACGGGCCGAGGGCGAGCGGGAGGGCGATCGCGGTCGCCGCCGAGACTCCGGCGGCGGCAAGCGCGAGGAACGCCACCTTCACCCGAGCGCGCCGGCGGATCGCCTCGGTCGCCGCCGCGAGGCGCGTGAGCAGCGCGGGAGGCGACGCCACCTCCTCGTGCACGCGCGGCTCCTCCAGGAGGCGGAGCGCCTCCTCCTGCGGCAGGTGGGCGAGCAAGCCGGGAAGGGGGACGAACTCGGCCAGCGCCTCCCTGCAGCCACGGCACGTGCGCACGTGCAGCTCATAGGCACGACGGTCGGCGATCGAGAGGGCACCGAGGAGGTACGCGGCGTCCCAGTCGCGGAACGCGTCGTCGTGCTCGGCCCCGTGGGACTCGTTCGATCCGCGGTTCACAGCTCGGTCACTCCTCGTTCTTGCAGCGCGAGCTTCAGCGCGCGCATCCCGTAGTGCATCCGCGATTTCACGGTGCCCGGTGCGATACCCAGAAGCTCGGCGATCTCGTTCACGCTCCGACCGCCGTAGTACGCGTGCACGATCACCGCGCGGTGATCGTGGCTGATCCCGCCCAGGGCGTCCGAGAGCAGCCACGCATCGAGCACCTGGTCGGTCTTGTCGTCGGTGGCCCGCTCGGGAACCTCGTCGGTACCGAACTCCCGTGCGTGACGAGCGCTCCGCCGGTCGTCGATCACGATGTTGCGCGCGACGGTGTACAGCCAGGACCGGGCCGCCGTCTCGCCCTGCGCGAGGATCTCCGGATGCTTCCAGGCTCGCAACAGCGACTCCTGCACCACGTCTTCGGCGAGCTGCCGGTCTCCGGTCAGCCGCAGGACGAAACGCCAGAGCGCGCTCGAGTGCTCGTCGTGCAGGGCACGCAGCATCTCGGCCTGGTCCTCGGACATGTCCACCTCATCCAGGGAGAACGTAGCGCCAGGGCGATCGGTTCAGCATCGCCGCGGATCCATCCGGTACCGCCGCAGCTTCGGTCGGGCGGGTCGAACGTGCGATGCGCCCCGCACTCTGGTAGTCCAGAAGGCGACGGTGGACGTTCGGAGGCGAGGGGTGCTGCCCGGCGCGACGACGACACCGCATCGACGACTGCAGGACTAGGACACACACGGCATGACGCTCTACGAATCGCGCCCGGTGGGCGTCGTGATCCAGGCTCCGGCCGACGAGGTGTACGACTTCGTGACCGACCCGGCGATGCTGCCGCGCTGGGCCGCGGGCCTGGCCTCCTCGACGGTGGAGGAAGTGGACGGCCGCTGGTTCGCTGAATCGCCGATGGGGCGCGTCGAGGTGCGCTTCGCCCCGCGCAACCCGTTCGGCGTCGCCGACCATGTGGTGACGCTCCCGGACGGGACCGCGGTGGACAACCCGCTGCGGATCCTCGTCAACGGGGACGGCGCAGAGGTCGCCTTCACCGTGCGCCGCCGGCCGGGCATGAGCCTCGAGGAGTGGGACGACGACTGCACGCGCGTCGCCGACGACCTCGAGGCTCTGCGCCTCCTCTTCGAGAGCCGCGGCCCGGCCGAGCTGTAGGTTCGATCCAGCTCCGGCGCAGTGCCGGCGCCCGCGAGAACGAGGACGCCATGACCTCTCCCGACCCCACGACCGCCCGCACCGTCGGCGGCATCGAGCTCAACGGCCTCGACACGATCCAGGAGTCGGAGCGGCACGGTCGCCCTCGCGACCTGTTCTGGCCGTGGTTCGCCGCGAACGTCTCGGTGCTCGGGCTCAGCTATGGCTCGTTCTTGCTCGGGTTTGGGCTCTCGTTCTGGCAGGCGACCGCGGTCGGGATCGTCGGGATCGTCGTCTCGTTCCTCCTCTGCGGCTTCGTCGCCGTCGCCGGCAAACGCGGATCGGCGCCGACGATGGTGCTGAGCCGGGCGGCCTTCGGGGTCGACGGCAACCGCCTCATCGCCGTCGTGTCCTGGCTGCTCACCGTCGGCTGGGAGACGGTGCTCGCCTCTCTCGCGGTGCTCGCGACGGCGACGGTGTTCGAGGAGTTCGGCTGGGACGGCGGAGTGCCGACCAAGGTGGTCGCGCTGATCGTCGTCGCCGCGCTGATCGTGGTGGCGGGGGTCGCGGGATTCCGGCTGATCATGCGCCTCCAGCTCGCGATCACGATCGCTACCGGGGTGCTGACGGTGCTGTACGTCCTCCTCGTGGCCGACCGCATCGACTTCGCTGCGGTGGGAGCGTTGCCCGCGGGATCGATCGCCGCCGTGATCGGCGGCCTGGTGTTCATGATGACCGGCTTCGGACTCGGCTGGGTGAACGCTGCCGCAGACTACTCCCGCTATCTGCCTCGCAGTGCGCGCGCCTCCGGGGTCATCGCCTGGACGACGGTCGGCGGCGCGATCGCACCCGTCGTGCTCGTGGTGGTCGGGCTGCTGCTCGCCGCCTCCTCGAGCGATCTCTCCTCCGCCATCGCCGCCGACCCCATCGGCGCGCTCGCCGGGATCCTGCCGACCTGGTTCCTTCTCCCTTTCATCGTCGTGGCCCTGCTCGGACTCGTCGGCGGAGCGGTCATGGACATTTACTCCTCGGGACTCGCGCTGCTCAGCACGGGGCTGAAGGTGTCGCGACCGGTCGCGGCGGGGATCGACGGCGTGCTCATGGTGCTCGGCGCGATCTACGTCGTGTTTGTCGCTGGCGACTTCCTCGGGCCGTTCCAAGGCTTCCTCATCACGCTCGGCGTCCCGGTCGCGGGATGGCTGGGAGTGTTCCTCGCCGATCTCCTGCTCCGGCGCCGCGAGTACGACGAGGAGGCGCTGTACGACGCGCGCGGGCGCTACGGCAGCGTCGCGATCGCTCCGGTGGTCCTCGTGCTGCTCGCCTCGGTCGTCGGCTGGGGTCTCGTGGTCAACACCTCCCCCGGATTCGAGTGGGAGGGGTACCTGCTCGGCCCGCTCGGCGGCCGCGACGGCGACTGGGCCTACGCCAACCTGGGGGTCCTGCTCGCGCTCGCGCTCGGCTTCCTCGGCACTCTGGTGTTCTCGCGCCACACGGTACGGCGCCAGGAGTCGGGCGCATGAGCCTCCTGGTCGCAATCGACCTCCAGCACGTCTTCGCCGACGCGGAGTCGCCGTGGGCGTCGCGCGAGTTCGCGCGCGCCGCCGACGGCACGCGACGCCTCCTGCAGGCCTTCGGCGAGCGCGTGGTCATGACACGGTTCGTCGCGCCGGCGGAGCCGAGCGGCGCGTGGATCCCGTACTACCGCGAGTGGCCTTTCGCACTGGCGCCGGCCGACGACCGGCTGTACGAGCTCGTCGACGGCTTCGACGGGCACCGGACGGTCACGGCGACCACCTTCGGCAAGTGGGGAGCCGAGCTCGAGGCGGCGCTCGACGCCTCCCGCGAACTGGTGCTCACGGGCGTCTCGACCGAGTGCTGCGTGCTGTCGACCGCGCTCGCGGCGGCGGACGCGGGCGTCCACGTGCGAGCGGTGGGGGACGCCTGCGCGGGCGCCTCCGAGACCGACCACGCGCGAGCCCTCGACGCCATGGCGCTCTACGCGCCGCTGATCACGCTGACCACAGTCGACGAGGTGCTGCGGAACCCACAGTTCGGGGCTTAGCCGCGTCGACGTCTAACGGCGTCTAGGCGGTCGGCACGGCGGCGCGGCACAATGGCGGGATGTCCAGCACCGACGGCCGCACCAGCGCGGCGCCCCGCATCCTGGTGATCGGGGAAGCCCTGATCGACATCGTCGAGCGCGGTGGCGAGAGCGCGGAGCATGTCGGCGGCTCCCCCGCGAACGTCGCCCTCACCCTCGCTCGCCTCGGCCGCGACGCGACCCTGGTCACCGACATCGCCGACGATGACCGAGGCCGCCGCATCGCCGAGCACCTCAGCGCCTCTGGAGTGACGGTCCTGCACGGCGACGCGGCGCGGACCTCGACCGCTCGGGCGCTCCTGCGCGAGGACGGCTCGGCGGACTACGTCTTCGACCTGTCCTGGAACCCGCCGGCCGCGGACCCGAGCGGCGCCGACCACGTCCACACGGGCTCGATCGCCGTCTACCTCGAGCCGGGCGGCTCCGCGGTCGTCGAGCTTCTCGAGACCCTCCCCGCCGGCGTCACCGCGAGCGTCGACGCGAACATCCGCCCGGCGCTCGTCGGGCGTCACCGGGAGGCGCTCGCCCGCTTCGAGCGGGTCGCCGCGGCCTGCGAGATCGTGAAGCTGAGCGACGAGGACGCGGAGTGGCTCTACCCGACGATGCAGCTCGACGATGTCCTCACGCGGCTGCTCGGCCTGGGCGCGCAGCTCGCGGTCGTGACGCGCGGCGGCGACGGGCTGCTGCTCGCCTCCGCCGTCGCCCGCGCCACCGTGCCCGCGGCGCGGATCGTCGTGGCCGACACGATCGGCGCGGGCGACTCCGCGATGGGCGCGATCCTCGACGAGTCATTCCGTCAGGGTCTCGGCGCGCCGAACGGCATGCTCCTCGACGAGCCCGCTCTCCGCGCCGTCGGCCACCACGCCGCTCACGTCGCCGGCATCACCACCTCCCGCTCGGGCGCCAATCCGCCGACCCGCGCCGAGCTCTGAGCCCCCCGTATTCGAGCGGGAGGGAGCGAACGGACGAGACGGCCTGCCGCAACCGGGGATCTCGGCCGTCCGGCACGACTTCTCGACGGCCGACACGCCCGAACGTGTAGCGCCGGAGGCGTCACACGTCGATACTGAGCGCACCACTCGACGGAAGGCCGGCCATGTCCAGCTCGCTCAGCCCCTACATCGGATTCGACGGCCAGGCGAAGGAGGCGATGGAGTACTACCGGGGCGTCTTCGGCGGCGAGCTGATGTCGAGCACGTTCGCCGACTTCCAGGCGAGCGAGGACCCGGCCGATCAAGACCGGATCATGCACGCCCAGCTCGTTACGCCCAACGGCTTGATCCTCATGGGGTCCGACACGCCGTCCTCGATGCCCGCCGACACCGGAAGCCGGATCTCGGTGGCGCTCTTCGGCGACGACCACGCCGAACTCACCGGCTACTGGGAGGCGCTGGCCGACGGCGGCACGGTGACGATGCCGCTGGACGCCTCGCCGTGGGGCGACCACTTCGGCATGCTCGTCGATCGCTTCAGCGTGGCATGGATGGTGAACATCTCGGCGACGCCCGCCTGATCGCGTCTGCGGGGGTCGACTCCTCCTCCACAGGGGAGGATTCTCGCGCCCGTTCACCGTTCGGGTGATCTGTCCCCTGCCGCGTCCACGCGGGCGCAGAATGGAGGGACCGCACGAGGACGACGTTCCTCGACGTCCCCCTCCCTCTTCTCGAAGGCTGCAGATGACGATCACGCTCGGATACAAGGCATCGGCGGAACAGTTCGGCGCCCGCGAGCTCGTCGAGCTCGCCGTCGCCGCCGAACGCCACGGCTTCGAGAGCGCCGTGGTCTCGGACCACTTCCAGCCGTGGCGGCACACCGGCGGCCATGCGCCCTTCTCGCTGGCATGGCTCGCCGCGGCCGGAGAGCGCACCTCGACGATCCGCCTCGGCACCTCCGTCATGACCCCGCACTATCGCTACAACCCTGCGGTGATCGCGCAGGCGTTCGGCACCCTCGGAGTGCTCTACCCCGAGCGGATCATGCTCGGTGTCGGCACAGGAGAGGCCCTGAACGAGATCGCGACCGGGTACCAGGGAGCGGGCGAGCAGACCTGGCCCGAGTTCAAGGAGCGCTTCGCCCGACTCCGCGAGGCCGTCCGACTCATGCGCGCGCTGTGGGCCGGCGATCGGGTGACCTTCGACGGCGAGTACTACTCCACCCATGAGGCGTCGATCTACGACAAGCCAGAGGGCGGAGTGCCGGTCTACATCGCCGCCGGAGGCCCGGTCGTCGCGAAGTACGCCGGCCGCGCGGGCGACGGCTTCATCTGCACCTCGGGCAAGGGCATGGAGCTCTACACCGAGAAGCTGCTGCCCGCGGTCGAGGAGGGGGCGGCAGCGGCCGGGCGCGACTCCGCGGCGCTCGACCGGATGATCGAGATCAAGCTGTCGTACGATCCCGATCCCGCGCTCGCCCTCGAGAACACGCGGTTCTGGGCTCCCCTCTCGCTCACGCCCGAGCAGAAGCACTCGCTCACCGACCCCGTCGACATGGAGCGCGCCGCCGACGAGCTGCCGATCGAGCAGGTCGCCCGGCGCTGGATCGTCGGCTCCGACCCCGACGAGACGGTCGCCCAGATCGCACCCTACGTCGAGGCGGGCTTCACCCATCTGGTGTTCCATGCGCCGGGAGACGACCAGCAGCGTTTCTTCGAGAGCTTCGAGCGCGACCTGGCGCCGCGCCTCCGAGCACTCTGAACGCCGGGATGAGCACGGCTAGCCTCCTCGCCCGCCTCGACCAGGGCGAGCCCCTCAGCCGCGCGAGCGCCGAGGTCCTGCTCGGCGCGCGCGGCGACGAGCTCGATGCACTCCTCGAGGCGGCGGGTCGCGTGCGCGACGAGGGACTCGCGCGTCGCGGCCGCCCCGGCGTGATCACCTATTCCCGCAAGGTCTTCGTGCCGTTGACCAAGCTGTGCCGCGACCGCTGCCACTACTGCGTCTTCGTCGAGACGCCGGGAGGTCTCGCGGCCACGCGCGAGTCCACCTTCCTCGAACCTGAGGAGGTCCTCGAGATCGTGCGCGCCGGAGCGGCTCTGGGATGCAAGGAGGCGCTCTTCACTCTCGGCGACCGCCCGGAGGATCGCTGGCCGACCGCGCGCGCCTGGCTCGCCGAGCACGGCTACGCCTCCACCCTCGACTACGTCCGGGCCATGGCGGTGCTCGTGATGAACGAGACGGGAATGGTCACTCACCTCAATCCCGGCGTCATGTCGTGGGCAGAACTGCAGCGGCTGCGTCCGGTCGCGCCCTCGATGGGCATGATGCTCGAGACCACGGCGGAGCGCCTGTGGTCCGAGAAGGGAGGGGTGCACTACGGCTCGCCGGACAAGGAGCCTGCCCTCCGGCTCCGCGTGCTCGAAGACGCTGGGCGCAGCCGCATCCCGTTCACGACGGGCGTGCTGCTGGGCATCGGTGAGAACGCGGCAGAGCGCGCCGACGCCCTCTTCGCCATCCGAGAGTCGCACGAGCGCTGGGGCCACGTGCAGGAGTGCATCGTGCAGAACTTCCGTGCGAAGCCGCGCACTGCGATGCAGAACGAGGTCGATCTCGACCTCGACGAGTACGTGGCCAACGTCGCCGTCGCGCGCCTCGTCCTCGGCGCGGACATGACGATCCAGGCACCGCCGAACCTGACCGACGCCCATGAGCTCGCTCTGCTCCTGCGCGCGGGCATCGACGACTGGGGTGGCGTGAGCCCGCTCACCGCCGACCACGTGAACCCCGAGCGGCCCTGGCCTCACATCGACGACCTCGCGCAGCTCACCGCCACGGCCGGATTCCGCCTCCACGAACGCCTCACCGCCCATCCGCGCTATCTGCGGGAGGCGGACACCTGGATCGACCCCCGCGTCGCGCCTTATGTCACCGCTCTCGCCGACCCCGAGACCTGGCTCGCCGATGAGTCGGCTCCGGTCCGGCCGCGACGGTACCGCGACATGCTCGACGCGCCTCCGCGAGTCGCCGCGCCGACCCTCGGCGCGGTGCTGGGCCGGGCCGCCGCCGACCCGGCGGGGCTCGACGACTCCGATTACCTCGCCCTGCTCGATGCCGACGGCGACGACCTGGAGGCACTCGCCGCGCTCGCCGACGACCTCCGCCGCGGGACGGTCGGCGACTCGGTAACCGTCGTCGTCAACCGCAACATCGACACCTCCCTGTGGGGAGGGCGCGGCCTCACCGTGCAGCGGCTGGAGGAGCTCGCCGATGAGGCGGTCGCGCTCGGCGCCACCGAGCTCTGCCTCCAGGGCGCACCGCCCCACGGGGCCGACGACCTGCTGCTGATCGTGCGCACCCTTGCGAGCAGGCAGCCCTCGCTGCACCTGCACGCCTTCCGTCCAGCCGAGATCCTCGGTGCCGCCCGCCGCTCGGGGCGCACTCTGGCCGAGATGCTCGAGGCGCTGCGCGAAGCGGGAGTCGGCTCGGTCCCCGGCACCGGCGCACGCATCCTCGACGACGACGTGCGCGCCGTGCTGAGCGAGGGCACCGACCCGAGCGTCGCCGACTGGCGCGAGACGATCACGGCCGCCCACCGTGCCGGCCTGCCCTCCACGGCGACGATGGTCTACGGCCATGTGGAGTCAGCGGCGCAGCAGCTGGCCCATCTGCGCACGATCACCGCGATCCAGGACGAGACGCACGGGTTCACCGAGTTCATCGCGATGCCGTTCGTCCCCGCCGAAGCGCCGGCCGCCGTGGTCGCTCGGACGCGCCGAGGCCCGAGCCTGCGCGAGACCCGGGCGCTGCACGCGGTGGCACGCCTGGTCCTGCACGGACGGATCTCGCACCTTCAGACCGCGTGGACCAAGCTCGGGGGGCATGCCGCGCAGCTGCTCCTGCGCGGGGGCGCGGACGACCTCGGCGGCCTCCTGCTCGACGGCTCGCTGCATCCCGAGGCCGGGGCGGAGGCGTACCGCTCGCTCGACCTCGCGACCGTCGCTCGACTGACCGGCGAGATCGGACGCGGATGGCGTCAACGCACGACCGACTACGGTGTGGTCGCTCCCGAGCGGCTGCTTCGCGTCGACGAGACACCGCCGAGCAGGCCGCGGCGGGTGCGGCTCCCGATCCGAGCGAACTCGTGAATCGACGGGAGGAGTTCCTGCGCAGGCAGGCGGGGCTCGTCCGCGAATCGCAGATCCGCGTCGCAGGGTCACGGGTGCGGCTGTTCACGGCCGGGGAGGCGAGCGGCTCTGTGGTCATGCTCGTGACCGCGCCGGGGCGCGGCGCGGCAGAGGACGGCGCTCTCCTCCTGCCGCTGCTGGCCCGGCGCCATCGGGTGGCGGCCCTCGAGCTCGCCGACCTCGCCCGGCCGTGGCCCGACGGCGCAGACGCCGTCGCCGCAGCGCTCGACGCGCTCGACGCGCAGGAGGCGACAGTGATCGGACACGCCTTGGGCGCCTCCGTCGCCGTCGCGGCCGCAGCCGACCCGAGAGTCCGAGCCCTCGCGCTCATCGCAGGCTGGCTTCGCCCGACCGCAAGACTCCTCGCCGTCGCCCGGCTGTGGGAGCGGCTGGCAGATGAGCCGGTGGCACGCGCCGAGCTCGCCCGGCTCCTCACCGCCCGCTCGCCCGACACGCTCGACGCAGCACCGTGGAACGCCTCCGCCTCGGCGCTCCTCGCCGCCGCCACCCGGGCCGACGTCACCGCGGAGGCCGCCGCGGTGAGGATTCCCGCACTCGTCGTCGGCTGCGCGGCCGACGCGGTCGTCGGCGTCGAGGGTTCGGAGGCGCTCCTCGGTGCGATCGACGACGCGCGCTACGCCCTCCTCGACAGCGGCCACTCCGTGCTGGCCGAGCGCCCTGCCGAGCTGCTCGCCCTGCTCGAGCGCTTCCTCGCCGACCCGCACCGCGACCCGGCCGGCTCCCTCCTGCCCCGGATGGCCATCTGATGGCCACCGAGGTCGACGTCGTCATCGTCGGCGCCGGATTCGCCGGGATCGGAGCCGCGACGCGCCTCGGCCGCCGCGAGGACATCTCCTTCGTGGTGCTCGAGAGAGCGGAGCAGGTGGGCGGGACGTGGCGAGACAACACCTATCCCCACGTCTCCTGCGACATCCCCTCGCATCTCTATTCCTTCTCGTTCGCGCCCGAGCCCGACTGGTCGGCCCTGTACGCGCCGGGGGCCGAGATCCAGGCCTACCTCGAGCGTGTCGTCGACCGTGAAGGTCTCGGGCCGCGGCTACGGCTCGGCACCGAGATGCTCGAGGCGGCCTTCGACGAGAGCCGGCAGCGTTGGCATGTGCGCACCTCGACGGGCGACGTGTCGGCCGCCGTGCTCGTGGTCTGCGCGGGTCGGCTCTCGGAGCCGCGGCTGCCGAGCCTCCCCGGCCTCGACGGGTTCGGTGGTCCTGTCTTCCATTCCGCCCGCTGGCGGCACGATGTCGAGCTCGACGGTGCGCGCGTCGGCATCGTGGGCTCCGGCGCTTCGGCCGTGCAGATCCTCCCCCACCTCGCCGAGCGGGCGGCCGAGGTCGTGCTGTTCCAGCGATCGGCGCCGTACGTGGTGCCGCGTCGCAATCGCGACTACACGCTCCAGGAGCGGCGCACTCTGGCCCGCGCGCCGGGCGCCCTCCAGCGTCTGCGTGACGAGCTGTTCTGGCGGGCCGAGCTGGGCTTCGCCGGGCGGGTCGGTGTTCCCGCCGCCGTCGAAGGGCTGCGGTCGGAGGCGCTCGGCCACCTCGCCGCGCACGTCGCCGATCCGCAGCTGCGCGCGATGCTCACTCCCGACTACGAGATCGGCTGCAAGCGCGTGCTGCTCTCGGATGACTACTATCCCGCCCTCACGCAGCCGCATGTGCGGGTGGTGCCGAGTCCACTGCGCCGTGTCACGGCGACGGCGGCGATCGGAGACGACGGCGAGCCGCACAAGGTCGACGTGCTCGTCTTCGCGACCGGGTTCCACTCCACGCGCCCACCTTTCGCCCGGCGGATTCGCGGACGCGACGGTCTCTTGCTCGCCGAGCGCTGGTCGGGAGGGATGACCGCCTACGATTCCCTCGCCGTCCACGGCTTCCCGAACCTCTTCGTCGTCAACGGCCCGAACGCGAGCCTCGGCCACAACTCGGCGGTGCACATGATCGAGTCGCAGATCGAGTACGTGCTCGCGGCCCTCGACCACCTCGCCGACGCAAGGGGCACGGTCCTCGAGGTGAGCGCCGAGGCCGAGGCCGCCTCCGTCGCCCGAGTCGACGCGCTCAGCGCCGACACCGTCTGGACGAACGGAGGCTGCGAGAGCTGGTATCTCGACGCCGAGAGTCGGCGTCTGACCCTGATCTGGCCCGACTTCGCCTTCGCCTTCCGCGAGCGGCTCGCACGCGTCGATCCCAGCGCGTACGACTCCCCCGTCTCGGAGCCGCTCGAGCGCACGGCCCGGTAGGCGTCGCCGAACACCTCGTGGGCCGAGGATAATCGGGGGAATGCGAGAAGACGACGATGTCGATCTGGTGATCGACGCGTGGGCCGAGGCGCTGCCCGACCTCGACTTCGCGCCTCTCGATGTCGTCTCGCGCTTGCGCCGACTGAGCCCTCGCGTGCAGGAGGTGCGTCGCCGCTCGTTCGCGGTCAGCGACCTGGCCCCGTGGGAGTTCGAGCTGCTCTCCCTGCTCCGCCAGAACGGGGCGAGCGGGATGACCCCCTCCGCCCTCTCGCTCAGACTCGCGCTCTCGAGCGGCACCCTCGCCAACCGGGTCGATCGTCTCGCGGCACGCGGGCTGGTCGTGCGGGAGCAGAACGCCGCCGACTCCCGCAGCAAGATCGTCTCGCTGACCCCGCGGGGCACCAAGCGGGTCGACGAGGCGATGCGGCACCTGGTCGCCGCCGAGGGCGAGGTGCTCGGCGGCCTCGACCCGCGCCAGGTCTCGGTGCTCATCGAGTGTCTGCGCACCATCAGCGACACGCTCGACGAACTGGACTGACGGCGACACGTTGCACTCCGCCGTCGCCGAAAGGTCAAGCCCATTCGGGATCCGGGTCGAGCGACATACCGTGGGGCGTGCACGGCGGAGGCGTCAGCCACCCGTGCCGACGAACGCGAAAGCGGAGAGCACCATGACACAGATTCCCACCATCCAACCCGCGCGATGGAGCCGGAACGGGGTCAGGATCGTCGTCGTCCCTGGAGCAGAGCTGCCCCGATTCCGACTCGAGATCGACCCCCTCCTCACCAGCCGTGCCGTGCTCGTCTCGACCGGCCCGTTCTCGACGGTCGAGGAGGCAGAGCGTGCCGCCGAGATCGCCGCGCGATCCCTCGGAGGCACGATTCCCGCCTGAGTTCCGGCGAGTCCCGCGAGCGGGCGAGGCGCGATCCCGCAGCACGCAGCGTTTCCCGCATGCGCCGCGTCCGTGCGCAGCGCAAATCCGCTGTACGGCCCGTTCTGGGGTCAACCGTTCGAGCTGGGCCAGGCCGGGGGTCCTCTAGCGTCAGCAGCGACGGGCCGTCCCGTCATCCCTCACCGAGATCGGTCCCCCATGCGCCTCCTGTCCACCCCTCGTCCGCCGCGCGCCGGGCGCCGGCGCCTGCGCGCGCTCGCCATCGGCGCCGTCCTCGCCGCCGCAGCAGCCCTCGTCCCGGCTGGCACCGCCTCCGCCGCCACGCCGACCCTGTCGGTGCTGAGCCTGGGCGACTCCATCACCCAGGCATACGGCACTTGCGGCCAGTTCGCGGACTGCCCGCGCAACAACTGGTCGACCGGCACCGCGACCGCCGTCAACTCCTTCGCCAGCCGTCTGCGCGCCTCCAAGCCGGGCACGACCGTGACGACCGCGAACTTCGCCAAGACCGGGGACCTCATCGCCGGAGTCCCCGCACGGGTCGACGCCGCGGTCGCCGCCGGCGTGCATCCCGATGTCGTGACCCTCCTGATCGGAGGCAACGACCTCTGCGCGGCCGCCAACCCGGTCGCCGCCGACGGCTACACCATGACCACTGCGGCGGCCTTCACGAGCGGAGCCACGGCCGCCCTCACCAAGATCCGTTCCGCCTGGCCTTCCGCCACGATCGTCCTCTCGTCGATGCCAAACGTCGCAGCGGAATGGGCTGTCGTCAAGAGCGGCTTCGGCTCGGTCATCTGGTCCTCCGGCAACCTCTGCCGCACCACGCGCGGCGTGAGCGCGACCGGCGCTCGCCTCGGGACCGCGGCGGCCACCGCCTCCGCCGCTGCCGCGAAGACGAGGACGGCGCAGTACAACACCGCGCTGCAGAACGCGTGCGCGGCCTCGGGCACCCGCTGCGACTGGGACGGGGGCGCCCTGACGGCCACTCCGATCACCAAGGCGCTGATCGGCACGACCGATTACTTCCATCCCAGCATCGCCGGCCAGGCAAAGATCGCCTCGGTGCAGTGGGCTGCGTCGAACTTCTCGACCGGCGGCTAGGAGGCGGCGGGCCGTCGTCCTGCGCTCACGCGTCCTGCGGGCGCTCGCCCTCTCGGCGACGACGCTGCTCCTCGGCGAGCCGCGCGTAGTGCGCCTCTTCCCGCTCGAGGTCGGCGAGCTGCTCCTCGGTGCTCTTGGCCGGCGGACGCAGCACGACCGGCCCCTGCGGACGTCGGCGCGATGCGAATCCGCCGGGCACGAATGCGCCGCCGTCGCCCCGCTTCCACTCGTGCCCGAGCAGGAACCAGAGCGAGACTCCGATAATCGGAAGGAACACGATCAGCAGAACCCAGACGATCTTCGGCAGATTGCGGATCACATTGTCCGGCTGCCGCACCACGTCGACCAGTGCGAGCACCATGAGCACGACGATCACCAGCGAGAAAACGAACCCCATGCAGTCGAGGGTACGACGGCGCGCGCGTGAATCGGCGATCTCGTCCGGCGCGCACGACGGAGATCGAGGCGCCGCGTCGCCCGACGACTTCCGCGCTCAGCGGTCGAAGAGGTCTCCGAGGCCCGGCACAGGGAAGTCCGAGACCTGCTCGCCCCACCCCGACAAGTGCTCGCCGGCGCCCGACGCGATGTCGCCCACGCCGCCGGTCACCTCGCCGAAGTCGCCGAGACCTCCCGCGAGGTTCTCGACATCGACCCCGAGTTCTGACGCGTGCGCCAAGAGCGGACCCGCCACTGTGCTGAGGACTGCGCCGCCCGCGACGGCCGCAAGGAGTCCGCCCGCCGCGCCCAGCCCGACGCCCGCCGCCGCTCCGACCCCGGCTCCCGCCAGCGCGCCGGGCTTGGAGAACATCCGCTTCAGGAATCCAGGGCTGTGCGCCTCGCCCCGGGTCGCCGCGCGCGCGAGGTCCTCCGGCGCCGACGACTGCGGCCGCTCGTTCGCGGGCAGCTCCTCCCGGAGGCGCGCCTCGACCTGCGCACGCTGCGCGGGCGTCAGCCTCGCGAAGGACTCACGGTGCACCTGCTCCAGCTGCTCGGGCTCGGCGGTGCGGAGGAGGTAGTCGTAGCGCGCGATCGCCGCGCGATCCTCCTGGCTGACCTGCCCAGGTCGGGCGTCCTGCGGGCGAACGGCGTCCTGCGGGCGAACGGGGGCGGCTGGCCGGGCTGGAGCGTGCTGCGGCGCGGCCACCTTGTCGGCGACGGTCCGCACCAGCCCCCGCCAGTCGGTCGTCCCCGCCGAGGAGGACCCGCTCGTCGAATCGAGGGCTTTCGACGCCATGCCGAGGACGCGCTTGAACATGCTCACAGAGAACCTTCCGTCGGGTATCAGCCTCGATCATCGCCAGCCAGGCTGGGCGACACCTCGCCGGCGCCCGTCAGGAGCCCGTGAGCACGTCGCTCGAAAGCGGCTCGTAGTCGCTCCCTCAACGCCGGATCGCACACGTAGACGTAGGTGCCGAGCATGCCCCGGGTGAGGAGCACGGCATAGATGTTCACGACGAACTGGAGGAGTTCGTCGTCCGTGTAGTCGCGCCCCATCCGACGACGGTTGTTTTCTTTGCCCTTTTTGTCGTGATAGTCCTTCCGCGACACCGCGAGCCTGGCTTCACGCTCATCCCAGCGCAGATCCGGACCGATGATCACGCCCGCATAGTTGAGGTCATAGCCCTGCACGGTGTGGATCGATCCGACCTCCTCGCTCAACCCGGGCGCGGCGATCCAGTCGGTCTGCGTGCTGTTCCATCGCAACGCCTCCCCGTCGATCTCGAAGTCGTGCGCGCCGCGCGAATGACGAGAGGTCCACGGCCAGGCATAGCCCGCGAGGAGGCGCGCGAGTCCTCCCTCTTTCTCTCGTTCACGCAGTCGGGAGCGAAGGGCAGCGAGGTCGGTGAAGAACCGCAAGTCGTACTCCCCGAAGTCGGGCCGGGCAGGGAGGACGGCTGTGGCGGGATCCAAGATCTTTCTGATGTACGCGACGAAGTCCGTGCCCGCGTGAACCCGCATCTGCGTCGACAGACGGTGCAGGCGATGCTCCTCAGCGGCTCTCCGCATCACCGGGTCGATGACAGAGCGCGGCAGGTCGGCCGGCCGAACCGTCTGCGCTGCGTCGAGCAAGAGGATCTGATGGTCGCTCTTCGCTCGGATCCAGTCCAGCTGGGTCTTGTCGTGATCGTCACGCCCGAAAAGCATCGTTGTGATTTGCGTGAACTTCTTGTTCAGTGATCCCGACGACTGGTTCGCTCTCTGGGTGAGGCGGTGCGACTCGTCCACGACCAGCAGATCCCAGTGGCCGGGGTCCTCGCCGACCTGGAAGGGAGTCAGCACCATCGTCGGGCTCAGCCCCGGCGTCTTCGAGAAAACGTTCGCTATCGACTTCCGCAAGGACTGCTGAGGCACGACGATACCGATCCTAAGGTCGCGCACGACCTCCCGCATGCCCGGGAGGAAGAAGTCCGAGAAGACCGAGTCGCCTCCGACGGAGTCGTCACCGTGTGCCTCCTCGGCGAGGTCGGACCTCTTTGCGACGGCGCGGATGTCGACCAGGAGTTTGAGCAGGTAGAGGGCCACGATGGTTTTGCCCGTGCCCGGCTCGCCCTGGAGGATCGACGTCGACCGTGTGCCCGTTCGCCTGTCTTCGACCAGGCCTTCCATGAGTTCGACGACCGTGACCGCCTGCTCCTGGGTCAGAGCCTTGAAGGGAGACAGCTTGAAGAGATCATCGTTCTCGATCTCCGGAATGCTGCGCGCGAAGAGCCCTTCGCTCCGCAGACGCTCGAAAATCTCCTCGAAACGCTCCCGATACGACGCGCGTTCGTAGTAGTCGGAGTCGACGATGCCCTCGTTCCGATTGAGCACCGCCAGCTGACCGTCGCCGGCGAACAGGCGGATGAGGAACGACTCGAGATCGAGGCACGCCGATTTGTTGAACGTCGAGTCGACGATGATGCGTGCGGAGTCGAGGCCCGCCTTGTCGGGAGAGCCGAGGTGTTGCCTCAGCCGGGACGACGCGCTCCGCGTCTCCCCCACGTAGACCCTCGGCAACGGCCTACCGCGTCTTCGCGATTCGTGGAGCACATAGACGACGGGCCAATTCGAGTGCCGATCATCGGCGAGGGACCAGACGGCGATGGACGCGCCGTCGAGGACGACCCGCTCGATCTCACATCGCGTCATAGCGCGCGCTGCTCCCTCGGGATCTGTCGATCGGGTACTTCCCCTTCGTCACCTCGAGCTTGGCGCGCACGAGCTCTTCAGGATCTGCGCCGATGCGCTCGGCCAGGAGAAGGCAGTAGGTGAGCACGTCCGCGAGCTCGGAACGGACGGATTCCGTCTCGCCTTCCGCGCTCCACTGGAAGCACTCCAGCAGCTCGCCCGCTTCGATCGCGATGCTCTTCGCCAGGTTCTCCGGCGTGTGGAATTGTTCCCAGTCCCGCTCCGCGACAAAGGCCGCGAGCTCGGCACGGAATTCGGGGGACGTCATGCGGCGACGCTAGCCGACCGTCCGGTTCCGTGGGTGAGCGGCGACCTCCCGTTCCGGCCGCTCATTCGCGATCCGCCGCAGTGGTCCGCTTCCTCTCGGGTCGCACGATCACCTGCATCTGAAGCCCTACGGTGTATCGGTCAGGGAAGAAGAGTCGGCCTTCGTCATCGGCCATCTTGAAGTTCGCGCGACTGATCCCCTCCTCATACGGCGCGACACACGACACCCGGGCCGTGAAGGTCTCGCCCGGAGCTGTGGCCGTGACGGCGACGCGTTCGGGAGTGGTGATGAGGCCGGGACCAGCCGACATCCCGATCCGGACCAGGAATCTGTTCTCCCACGTGACGGTCCCGACGTTGCGGATCGTCCACGTCTTCTCGAACCGGTGACCGGGCTCCATCATCGTTCCATCGGCGATCGTTTCGTCGAGGAAGCTCGAGGCATCATCGTCCCGGGCGTCGGGAGCCGGGGTGAAGTGAATCCCTCGCTCTAAGCGCCACTGGCGCCGTTCCGCCAGGACGGCCTCATATCGCGCGGCGATCAGACCGCCCGAGGACAGCTGCCGTTCGATGAGATTCACCGTCGCCTCCGACGGACGATCTCGACCGTCTTCCGCGCCGAGTATCGTGCGTCTGTCTTTTCCCACCAGAGTCGCCAGCTCGGAGATCGTCAGTCCCCGCTGTTCCCGCCAGTGCCGGATTTCGAGGCCGAGTTCATGCAGAGCGGTTTCGGGAACGGCGGGCGGCTTACGAGGGCGGGGCAACCTCGGACTCCTCACGGGGTAGGGGGCTGTTCGCCCTCAACCTAGCCGTGCCGGTAGACAGTGCGCTATCGGGCGCGTCGCCCGGCGTCATCCCCGGACTATCGGGGCACGAATCGAGGCAAAGATGTTCAGACGCAAGATCCTCGCTGCCGCCGTCGGCGGTCTGCTCGCAGTCGGAGGCGTCCTCGGGTTCGCCGCTCCCGCGTCCGCATTGTCTTCCGGCGAGATGACGCAAGCGTGCCGGCTGCAATATCAGACGGCCGGCTGGGAGGCATACCTGTACTACCCCGACCAGGGCGTCTACGGCTGGCGGTGCTTCTACAACAATGCGCCGTGGGCAAAGGACCGCAACGAGCGCAAGAACCTCAGCGTTCAGAACTGGTGCTCGCGCCAGTACGGCCAGAACGCGTACTTCAGCAACCAGAGCAACGCCTACTCCTGGTACTGCGCCTGACCTGCCGCTCGCGAACCCGCCGCTCGCCCGATGCGCGGCGGGTTCGTTGCGTCACTCCTCGCCGCCGAGACGTTCCGCTGACGCCGGCGAGACTCACGACCGGAGAATCGGTCCTGACTCTGAGCTCCCGACGGACCGCCAGCGGCGACCGGTGCCGGCCGTCGGCGGCCCTGTTCGCTCCGATGGGGTCACTGATCGACGCGCACCGTTGCGGACGGCAATGAGTGAGTGTACAGTCACTCTCATGGCCAGTTCGAGCACACTCTCCACCGCCGAGTCTCGCCGCCCGCTCGTGACGGAGGCGGCGTTGCGCCGGTTCGCACTGGGCGGCTTCCACGGCACGACCATCGCCGACGTGGCTCGCGAGGCGAGGATCTCCCCCGCGTACGTCTTCAAGCTCTTCTCCGGGAAGGAGTCGTTGTTCGTGGTCGCGCTGGAGGCGTGCTTCGAGCAAATCCTCGCGGCACTCGCAGCCGGCGCTGACAACGCCTCCGATCAGAGCCCGGCTGGCGTGCTCGACGCGATGGGCGAGGCGTATGCCGAGCTCATCAGCGACCGCACCCTGCTGATGCTGCAGGTGCATGCACAGTCGGTGGCCGACGTCCCGGAGGTCGGCAGAGCTTTGCGGGCGGGTCTCGCCTCCGTCACCGAGTTCGCCAAACGACGCTCGGGCGCAGGCGACGACGACGTGCAGCGCTTCGTCGCCTACGGGCAGCTCTGCCATCTGCTGGTCACCGCCCAGATCAACACCCTCAGTGAGGACTGGGCGCGCATCCTCTCGCACGGCATCCGTCACCCTGAGTGATCGGTCACGCGGCCCCCGACCGCCGCGCCCGCTCCTCCGATCAACTCGCGTCCCTCCGACCAGTTCATTTCCCTCCAAGTGAGTGACTATTCACTCTCCTAATGAAAGGTTAGCCCTTCATGTCGACTGCACTCTTGGTCCCCACCTCCGCCGGGGGTACCGGCCCGCGGAGCTCGCATCGGTGGCTAGCACTCACGGTGCTCGCCCTCGCGCAGTTCCTCGTCGTTCTCGACGCGTCCATCGTCAACATCGCGCTGCCGATCCTCGGCGAGCAGCTTCACCTGGACACCGCTGCCCTGGCCTGGGTCATCACCGCCTACGTGCTCGCCTTCGGCGGTCTCCTCCTCCTCGGTGGACGGCTCGCCGACCGCTACGGTCACCGCCGAGTCTTCCTGATCGGCGTCGCCGGCTTCATCGGCGCCTCCGCACTGGCCGGGCTTTCGACAAGCAGCGGGATGCTACTCGCGGCCCGCTCCCTCCAGGGCGCCTCTGCCGCGTTGCTTGCTCCCGCCGCACTCGCCCTGCTCACGCATCTGTTTCCCGGCAGCGCAGAGCGGTCGAAGGCGCTCGGCGTGTGGGGCGGCGTGGCCGGCATCGGCTCCGCCGCGGGCGTCCTGCTCGGCGGTGTCCTGACCTCAGCCCTCGGCTGGCAGTCGGTCTTCTTCGTCAATGTCCCGATCGGGCTGCTTGTGCTCGCCTCCGTTCCATTCCTCGTGACGCGCGACACCGTAGGTGCCACCAGCAAGCTGGACATGGCCGGAGCCGCGACAGTCACGGGCGCTCTCGTCGCAGCGGTCGGGGCCCTGAGCGCGGTCGAGCAGCTCGGATTCGTGCACCCGCTCACCCTGGGCTTGGCTGCGGCTGCGCTCGTCCTCGGCGCCGCGTTCATCCTCATCGAGCGCCGCGCCGCCGATCCCCTCGTGCCACTCAGCATCTTCGCCAACCGCAACCTGACCGTCGGCAACATCGTGATGCTCCTCATCGGCGCCGCGATGGTTGCCCTGTTCTTCGCCCTCTCCGTCTACATGCAGGCCATCCTGGGCTACGACGCGCTGACCACCGGTCTGACGCAGCTGCCGCTCGCCGGGGCGCTCGTCGTCGTCGCCGGAGTGGCTCCCGCGCTGATCACCCGGGTCGGAACGAAGGTCACTCTCGTCGGCTCACTCCTGGCGCTGGCCGCCGGACTGGTGTGGCTGTCGTTCGCGCCGGCGGACGCCGGGTTCGTCGGCCAGCTGCTCGGCCCGACCGTCCTCATCGGGATCGGCCTGGGTGGCGCCTTCGTGACCACGACCCAACTCTCGGTCGACGGTGTCGAGGGTGGCGAATCGGGCCTGGCCGGCGGCTTGGTCAACACCAGCCAGCAGATCGGCGGTGCGCTCGGGCTGGCGGTGCTGTCCACCGTCGCCGCCATCCGCACGGAGTCCCTGGTCCGCACGGGAGTCGCCGCGCCGGAGGCCCTGACGGGAGGCTTCTCCTGGCTGTTCCTCAGCGCCGCCGGCATCGCCGTGGCCGGAGCCGCGGTCGCCCTCCTCAGCAAGGATCAGCACCGCTAACCCCGCTCGAAACCCTTCGCCGGGACGACGCCCGGCGCCGCAGAGCCCCGGCCCTCTCGCCGGGGCTCTGCGGCGAACGCGTCCGAACCGAGGGTGAACTGGGCGTCGACACGGCAGATGGTTTCTCTGAAAACAAGGAGACCTTATTCCGGAGTGGCTCGAGGTGTTCTCGCGTGATGTGTCCGATTGCGTCGGTTGTTCGAGGCGGAGTATCGATGCCACTGCCCGGACGTCTTCGTGTCGATCGAGCGCGGCGACGGCCTTTCGACGTTCGCGTTCCGGTGCCGAGCGAGTTCCGATGAGAAGGCTCGTAGTGGGATCACGATCCGACGCCCGGTCTGCGCGGCGAGGTGTGAGCGAGGGTCTCCACCGAGGCGCCGTTGTCCGCGACTACTGCCGCAACTCTCGCCACGACGCTGGGGCGATCGACGACGGCACGAGTAACCTGGTACCGCGTGAAGATGCGCCACGGGGATACGGATGTTGACGCTAACATCAGAACGAACGCTCAGCACCTCCGCTGAACGGCCGACCCATGGCCGCACCGATGAGGCCCGGGTCGTCGTATCCGAGACCTCCGGATGGCGCCTCCCCCGCTGGCCTGCGCGTCCACGACGCAGAGGTCGACGATACTTCCCCCACATACAGATCGAACACGAGGACTCTCAATGACGAGACACACGCGACGGCGACCCTGGGCGATGCTGACGGCGGTCGTCCTGGCCGCTGCAGCACTGCTGAGTGTCACTCCGCCTGCACCGAGCGAGGCCGCGACGAACAGCCCGGCACTCACTCCACCACTCGGCTGGAACAGCTGGAACACCTTCTACTGCGGGATCGACGAGGCCAAAATCCGTGGCGCCGCCGACGCAATGGTGTCCTCCGGAATGAAGGACGCCGGGTACGAGTACGTCGTCGTGGACGACTGCTGGCAGTCGCCGAACCGCGCCGCCGACGGCAGCCTCCAAGCAGACCCCGTCCGCTTCCCGTCGGGAATGAAGGCGCTGGGCGACTACATCCACTCGAAGGGGCTGAAGTTCGGCATCTACCAGGCACCCCGCGACAAGACCTGCGCGCAGCTGTTCGGCGCCACGCCCGGGGCGACCGGAGCGCGCGGACACGAGGTCCAGGACGCGAACACGTTCGCATCATGGGGCGTCGACTTCCTCAAGTACGACTGGTGCTCGCAGGAAGGCACGCTGCAGGAGCAGATCGACGCGTTCACCCTGATGCGGGACGCCCTGCGCGGCACGGGGCGCCCGATCGTCTACTCGATCAACCCCAACAGCGCCCAGCCCAACCGCGGCGCAGAGTACTACTGGGGCGACATCGCCGACATGTGGCGGACCACCGAGGACATCACCGCAACGTGGTCCTCCGGCTGCACAGCCGACTGCTTCATGGGGGTCACCGAGATCCTCGACGTGCAGGCGGGCCTGACCGCCTGGAACGGACCCGGCCACTGGAACGACCCCGACATGCTCGAGGTCGGCAAGAACAACGTCCTCTCCCCCACCGAGAATCGGGCGCACTTCGGCATGTGGGCGCTGATGGGCTCACCGCTGATCGCCGGCAACGACATCACCACGATGTCGGCCGACACCCGGACGATCCTGACGAACAAGCGCATCATCGCCGTCAACCAGGACCCGAACGGCAAGCAGGCGGCACGCGTCCGGGACGACGGCGACGTCGAGGTCTGGGCCAAGCCCATGTCCGACGGCAGCGTCACGGTGGGGCTCCTCAACCGCGGCGGGTCGAGCACGGCGATCCGCACCACCGCGGCCGAGATCGGACTGACCACAACGACCGGCTACTCGGTCGAGGACCTCTACACGGGCGGAACCTCGAACAGCACCGGATCGATCGCAGCGTCCGTTCCCCGGCACGGCCTCGCCCTCCTGCGCATCACGCCCGGCAGCGTCGATAGCACGACGTTCGCCCTGAAGTCCGAGCTCGCGCAGCGCTGCGTCGACGCCGCCGGCGGAGCGCTCAACGACGGCGATCGCGCGATCATCGCCGACTGCTCCGCGAACTCGCTCTCGCAGCGCCTCGTCGAGCGCGACCAGCAGCTCATGGTCGGCGGCAAGTGCCTCGACGTCGACCGCAGCCTCACGGCCAACGGTACGGCGGTCCTCTTCTGGGAGTGCAACAGCCAGCAGAACCAGAAGTGGACGATCGGCACCGATGGTTCCCTCCGGAGCGTCCTGGCTGGCAAATGCCTCGACGTCGACCGCGGTTTGACGGCGGCCGGCACCGGACTGCTGCTGTGGGACTGCAACGGTCAGCCCAACCAGAAGTGGGCGAAGTCCGCCCTTGACGTCCGCCCGGCGCCGGCGTTGTCTCTCGCCAGCACGACCGCCGCGCGGTGCGTAGTGGGGCGGGTCGTGGTCACGGTCTCCAGCACGAATGCCAACGCTGTGCCGGTCGATCTGGTTACCACCACGCCCTGGGGTGTCAAGAGCGTGACCGCCGTCCAACCCGGCAAGACCGTCTCCGCGGCGTTCACCACTCGTGCCGCATCGATCCAGGCAGGCCAGGTCTCGATCGCCGCGAGCGGGACGGTGAATGGCGTGAAGGCGACGTCCACGTCGACGACCGCCTACCCAGCGCTGCGCTGCGGCTGAACCGCGGCCGGGCCGTCGGCTCGGTTATGCGCTGTCTCCTCGGGATGCGGAGGGGTCGCCGCTCGCCTCGTGCACCGTGAAGTCGGCTCGGGGCGAGCGAGTGCCATTGGCCTGCACGGTGACGAAGTGCGTTCCGGGGTAGTAGGTGCGGGTGGTGATGCGGCGGAAGGAGTGGATCTTCGCGACGGTGACGCTTTCGCCTGGTGCGATCGTGCGGGAGGTCAGCTTGAACGTCTTGGGGCTGATGGTCCCGTTGGAGCGCAGGAACCCGATGGAGTAGTCGATCGCGACAGTCGCATCCGTGTCGCCGTCGTTGGTGATGACCGCAGTGAAGGTCAGTGCCTCCTCGAAGCGGACGGTGGTGCTCGAGAGTTGCGGGAGCCCGACGCGCAGGCGCGTACCGGAGTAGCCGAGCAGCGTGAGCGCTTCCGGGTCGGCGTTCTTGACCAGGGTGCGCAGACCGCGGCGGATGACCCAGGGCGTGTGCGCGTCGGCTCGCTCGGTCCAGCCCTGAGCTGTGCGCGTGACCAGAGCGGGATCGACGCGGCTGAGGTCGTTGAGGTGGTTGGCGACCGACCGCCGCACGTACTCGGCAGCATCGCGGTACAGCGTGTCCAGGATCCCTCGGGTGGCATCGGGGTTCTCTATCAGCCAGGGCACGCGTTTCGCCCACGGCAGGTAGGCGCGTGTGCCTTCGCTGGTGAGCCGGCGTACGTGCTCGTTCTCGTGCTCGGTCCAGGTGCGGATGATGCCGAGCGCGCGCTCGGGTCGAGCGATGAGCATGTCGCGGATGGCGAACTCGCTGCTGAGTCCGACAGTCAGCCGCGCGAGGAGCATCATGGCCGCGTCGAATGCACCCGTCGACCCGTCTTCTAGTGCTCGTGCGGCGACGAACTCCGTTGTCGGCCAGATCATCCATCCCGCGAACTCCGGCACCGAGAGCACCTCTTGCACGATGCGTTCCGATGACGCGAAATGAGATGGGAGGTCGGTCAGGAGCGCGTCCCGTACCAGGTCGACCCTGTCCCGCAACCGCATCTCGCCGAGGGCCGTGCGCGTCTCGGTCAGCGTCGAAAGGTCGAGCGTGGGTTGCACGGCATGCAGCGATGATCGCAGATGGTCAACCACGGTCGAGTTGATCAGCTCGTCCATTGTTCCCATGAAGCCTCTTTCCTCGAAGACCGGGGCTGGGTTCGGTCACGGCTCCGGTCAGGCTCGTTCGCGGCGACGAGCAGCGGGATGTGGTGCCTATGTGTCCGCCTCGCAGAGCAGGACGCGCAAGCGTGGGTGCATCCCCGGCACGGGTTTAATGGTCCATTCGTCGGGGAGCATTCTCGAGCTGGCGGGTACGTGACTGAGAGCGTTCTTTGGGAGCACCTCAGAGAAGGTGACTCCCTGGAAGACCGCACCGATTGCACCAGAACGCCGACTTGCTCGAGGAAGTGCTCCCGGTGCCTCGCCATCGATCTTGAGGCCGGCCCAGCGCCGCGTCGCCGCCTCCAAACTCGATTGCGCCGCTCGAACCCATGGGTCAACAGTAGCACTTACTGTCCTAAAAGACATTAAAGTGGATTGCTGCGGCACCCGCACACCCGCGGGCGCCGCGATGACGTTCTGCCGCGGCTCTGCACTGGACAGCTCCTCGGTCTGTCACTGGTGTCTCGCGCGACATTGATTCGCGCTCGCGCTCAGTAGAGTTTCGGGATGAGCGACAGTGCAGACTCCGAGGCGGCGCGACCGCGCCGCGCGAGCGACTTCCCGTACCGCTCCGAGCTGCTGGCCAACCTCAGTGCGCTGATTCTGCTGTGGGACTCTCCCGCCTTTCAGGGCGAGATTCTCGCGAAGAGCGGGGAGAGCATCGACCAGCAGTCGCACTCGACCCTCCGGCATCTGCTCGCCTGGGGTCCAATGCGGCCCTCCGCCCTGTCGGAGGTGCTGTCCACCGGGGCCTCGCATGTGAGCAAGATCGTGCGCCGGCTTGAAGCCGACGGCTTGGTGCGGCGCAGCACCGATCCCTCCGACCGTCGGGCAACCCTCATCAGCCTCACGGAAGCCGGTCAGACCGCCGCCCACGGCGTGTACACCCTCGGCGACCGCATGATCGCGGAGGTCCTCGACGGCTGGTCCGAGAGCGACATCGAGACCTACACCGACCTCACGGTGAGGTTCGTCAAAGACGCGATCACCTCGGCCGAGAAGATGCTCGAACGAGGCCTCCTCCCGCCCAAGGAGTGACGCCTCCCATTCATGTCCTCCAAGACAACACTTGTGCTACTGTCCCACAGGACAGGATTTGGAGCGCGGCTTCATGTCAGCGCTTGACGACTTCATCGAGTGATGGGACACACACATGGCAAGCACGGATCGCGATCGCCTGGACGGTCGCCGCACGTTGGTCACCGGAGGAACGAAGGGCACCGGCGTAGCGGTCGTGAAGAGGCTGCGCGAACTCGGGGCGGACGTCTACGTGTCGGCTCGGTCGATGCCGGAGGGCTACGACCGCCCCGACCGCTTCATCGCCGCCGACACCTCCACGAAGGAGGGCACCGAGATCGTCGCCGCGGAGATGCTGAAGGCCGGTGGCGTCGACATCCTCGTGCACGTTGTCGGGGGATCATCGACGCCGACGGGCGGCTTCGCGGTCATCTCCGACGAGCAGTGGATCGCCGAGCTCCAGCTCAACCTTTTGGGCGCGGTGCGCCTGGACGCCGCACTCATTCCCACCATGATCACCAATGGTTCGGGGGTCGTCCTGCACTTCACCTCGATCCAGCGCCAGGTGCCGCAGTGGGAGTCCACACTCCCCTACGCGGCAGCGAAGGGCGCGCTCCGCACCTACAGCAAGGGACTCGCTACCGAGGTCGCACCGAAGGGCGTGCGCGTCAACACGATCAGCCCCGGCGGCATCAGCACGGAGGGCACGAAGGTGTTCTACGACCGGATCGCCGAGGGCAACGGGATCAGTCGCGAGGAGGCCGCACAGCTCGTCCTCGATTCGCTCGGAGGCGTGCCCCTGGGCCGCTTCGCCGAGACGGAGGAGGTGGCGGACCTCGTGGGCTTCCTCGTGTCCGATCGGGCATCAGCGATCGTGGGTGCCGAGGTCGTGATTGACGGCGGGACTGTCCGCACGGCCTGACGACACGTCAGCTCACGCGCCGGTCAGCTGCACCTCGGCTGGCCGGCGCGTTGTCGTCAGCCGCAAAGGTCACACCATACTGACAAGCCTGCCAGCACTGGTGCCGTCTCCCTGCTGGATGCTGCGGCCGAGTCTGAGCCATCCTGGCAACGAGAAGAGGCCGCCCTGGCTGGGGCGGCCTCTTCTCGTGTTCGTCAGCTAGACGGCCTGCGCCGGCGCGAAGTCAAGCTGGACGATCTGCCCGTCGTCGTTGAGGTGGAACTGGTATTCCAGGTCCGCGACCCCGCCGGGGAAGTCGCCCTCGAGGCGGTACGACGCTCCCACCATGCCGTCGACCTCGCGCGCCCGCAGGAACGAGAGGGTCGTGGTGAAGAGGTTGATGTCCTTGTTGATCCAGCCGCGGATCTCGTCCAGACCACGATGCGTCTCGCCCTGGTCCGAGACCACCGCGTTCTCGGCGAACAGCGCTCCGACCTTGTCCGCGTCGCCCCCTTGCCATCCGTCGACGAAACCGCGCACCGCGGCCGGCAGCTCATTGTCTTCCAGCTTGTTGCTCATTGTGTGTTCCCTTCTCCGATGAGAGATCCCTGTCGTGCACGCGGCGAGGCATCCGCTGAACGGGACCCCGGCGGCTCCGAAACCGTCCTCTAGGACACTATCACACATAGTGTCTTCAAGGACGGTAAATAAGTCGTCGAAGCTCAGGCAGAGAAGGAGCAGCCTCATCGTGACCATGCAGCAGGAGGGAAAAGTGACGGCGGCATCGCCAGGAGTTCGTCGCGTCCGGTGGCCATCACGGCATAGCGCGACCAGGCGGCCGAACACATTACCGGGTCGGCCCCGACGCGGTGAGCGAGCCCGTTGCTCTTCCCTTCGCGGCGGCCACAACCGGGCATGCAGGTGCCCCATGGCTCGCCCCTGCCATGCGGACTTCCTCCGCTCGGGCTCTCCTCCACCGACGAGAAGGGCTCTCGGAGCGTCACGGTGAACTACGACAACGGGGACTGGACGGTCCGCCTTCACCGCGGTGGAGCGCGCCGCCGCGGCCAACGCTCTCCACTGACCTGCGCCCAACGACTACCGACTCGAGTCCGCACCGCAGCCGTACCCCATTGCACCAGGCACCTCGAAACCGATTGCCAGCCGATCTGCATTGGCGACCGGGTCGAAGCGCGAGCCCGTGCGCGACACTAGTGGCGGTTCTGCCTCAGCAAGAACCGGTCAACCGACGTGAAGATCGCCTAACTCAATTGGCATAAGCGAGGCGAGATTATCACAATCTACATCTCCTACAATCGTGAGCGTCACAGACGCTGGCATCATAGGCGCTCCGAAGGAAATTCTCTATCACGGGACGGCCAATGGCACCAATAGAGCCCGCATTACCATAGCCGTTATGCGAGTTCGTGAAAGTCTAATACATCAGCTCTGGCGGCTTGGGCATAACTAGACCACCATGGGGGCGCTGAGTGATGTTGCGATCGATTTCTGCGGCGACGATGTCGGTCTCAGCCTCAATACGCTGGGAGGTAAAGTCGTGTAGAGCGACGCGGTCACGCTCCCTTTCTACTGCTAACCCGAGTCCCCTGCGCGGCAGAATGTGAAGCGAAGTGCGCGCGTTAGCTCGCCCTCCCATCGCAAACACGGCTATTGTCGAATCCTGGCCGAGCGAGACTGGGCTGCCAAGCAGGTGCTCAGCTCAATGTGCAATGCCGGAGAGCATCCCACCGGGAGATGCAGACAGGTCGCTATGGCCGAAGTTCCCGTAACCTTCCGCAGAATTACGCGAAGTTCACCAGGCCCAACGAAGCTCTTCGCGTCTGAAACAGCGCTCACGACGCCTCTCTAAGGCGAGAATAGAGGGCCATATCGCGCCACCCACCGTCACGCCACTGCGCGCGCCGAAGAATCCCTTCCTGGCTGAAGCCAGCCGATGTCAGCGCCTTCCTCTCATGCACATTCCGCTCATCCGTGTATGCTTGAATTCTTTCAACCCGGGTATGACGAAATAGATAGTCGACTAACAGTTGATGCGCAGCCGTGCCAATCCCCAAGCCCCGGTGGCCCTCATCTATCCCGACCGCGATGGTCCAGCAGGTCGACGATGAGCGCCCCCATCTGCTCGAGAACCATTCGACTCTTCCGACTTGTTGAGTATCAAGTTGAACTGCCAGCATGCCCCCCCCCCCCCTGATCGCCAAGTAATCCATCCGACTTGAAACGGGCGCGGACCTGCGACAAATCCGTGAACCCGAACCACTGGAACTCACCCGTGCCAGCTGGGGAAAGGACCGCTCTCTCGAATCGGACCAGCGCGGAGTCGTCCATCGGCATCAGCTCAATTTTCATCGAATCCCTCACACTCCTTCGAACATCTGTCACCACGGTCGAGCATTCCGCCAGAAGCGCGGGACCCTCCAATCACGTAGATCTCGACATTTCATCAACCACGTCTCCGCGAAGTCTACAAGAGAGCGCATATCGACCAGCGTGCCCGCATCGCGGTGACGAGAGGGAGGGGTTCTCGATCCCTGCGCAGCGGGAGGCGAATCGGAAGAAGGCGCAGTCCATGGGCGCCATGGTCGCCAAGGAGTTCGTCGACCGCAGAGAGCCCGCGAAGACAGCGAACCGTCCAGCGGTCCAAGAGATGCTCGAGTACATCCGCGAGCACTCCGTCGACTACGTCGTCGTCCACAAGGTCGACCGCCTCGCCCGCAACCGCGAGGACGACGTCGAGATCATGAAACAGCTAACCGCCGCGAACGTGGCGCTGATCTCCGCCACGGAGAGCATCGACCAGTCACCGTCGGGCGCGCTCCTTCACGGCATCATGTCCTCGATAGCAGAGTTCTACTCACGCAACCTCGCACACGAGGTCACCAAGGGCATGACACAGAAGGTGCAGAAGCGCGGGACTCCAGGTCGGGCTCCGCTCGGATACCTCAACGTTCGCGAGTTCGACAGCGACGGCCGCGAAAGCCGCACGGTCCGCCCGGACGCCGACCGCGCTCCGCTCATCTCCCGGGCTTTCACCGCTACACCGAGCCGTGAACCGTTTTCGGTTTTCTGCCGCTTTTATGTGGGTGCCATGACGGGTCGGGGTGGGCTGTTGAGGGGAGGGTGGTTGCTGGCCTTGAACTCGTCGGGTGGGGCGTCTCCAGGAGCGGTGTGGAGGCTGCTGCTGGTGAACCAGTCGACCCAGCCCGTGGTGACCCGTTCGACGTCGTCGATTGTCCGCGGTGGGCTGTTCCGGAACGGGCTGTCGTCGCGGATCGCTTCGGTGGTGAACAGCCCGATCGTGGACTCGGGGAGGCCATTGTCGTAAGTCATCTTCCGTCGCCCCTACCTGCTCTCCGGCGTCGCGGCCGTCGCCAACAGTGCGTCGATGATCATCGCATCAGCCCTGTCGCTGGTCGAGGCCTCGGATCTTCTCCAGGCCCGATAGGTTCGCGCGGCGACCTCCAACCCCTGCTCCCGCAGGACCCGACAGATCGACTCGACCACACAATGCTTGGCTCGTTGCTCGTCGATGAACGCGACGATCAACGCCGTAGGGGGTCGAGTTCCCCGGCGAAGAAAACCGCCGCGTCCTTCAGGAACGCGTTCGCCTCACGGAACTCACGGTTCCCTCGCCGCAGCCGCTTCACTTCATCCACGTCGACAGTCGTGGCGCCGTCGCGCCGGCCGCCATCGATCTGCGCCTGCCGCACCCACCGACGCAACGACTCGGCCCCGAAGCCCAGCCACCCGGACACGGACTCCCATGCAGCAGTGAGCATCGGACACCCGTCAAGGTGATCCACAACCAGCCTAACAGCCCGCTCCTTAGCCCCCCTCCGGAACTCTCGTCGACATGATCAACATCTTCCTTCCAAACTCGAAAGAAGGGCGCATCAAACCGAAGACGGTTCAGCTAGCATCCCCACGGCGGTGCCGCCTTGTGTCTATATGTCTGGGGCCCCCGGACTCGAGACCAGGCGTGCAGCGGGTCTGTTCCTATTGGTGATTTCCGTCAAACTTATCGCGAGATTGCTCGCGGGTGCACGGCGACAGCCAGGGCATACCGGCGTTTCAAGCATGTGGACAGTCAGAGCGGCATCATGAATACCATCATCAGGTGAGCCGGTGACCCATCTCTCGTGCGACGACACGAAGGCCTCGACGTACGATTCACGGAAGACGCAGCAGCCTCTGCGCGGTAGCCGAGTCACGTTGGCCCGTGCGCCGGGCAGGGCTTCGGATCGGAGGCCCATCACGGGGAAGCGCGAGCTAGTTGTGAAATAGGTGGTGCTGGCGCCGGGCCGCGACCCCGAGCCCCTCCCGCTGTGACACACCGACAAGGCTAGTTCGGGGCGATGGCGAGGCGGGTCACGCTGTGGCCGAAGGGCCGCGCCAGGAACGGGCGCGACGCAGATCAGTCCGCGAGATGACGTCGATGCTGAGGCGGGGGCGACGACGGAACGGGCAACCAAAGTTGTCTGAGACGATCCGGTGTCGCTGGGACACTCTCTTACAGAGGAGGGAGTGTAGATGGCGAACCACACCGAAGCGGACCTTGCGAAACGGCTCGCGTCGGGTGACTCCGCCGCACTCGCGATTTTTTTTCGCATGCACGTTAAGGCTGTTCATCGGGCCAGCTTCGCATATCTAGCGAACCCGAATCACGTAGAGGATGTTGTACAAGATGTCTTTTTGGCTCTCTGGGAGCAGAGAACCCGCATGAACATCGTAGGGGAATCAGTGCTTCCCTGGCTCCTAGTCACCGCGAAGAACATCAGCTCAACAACTAATCGACGAGAGAGGCGTAGAACACATCTCGCCCTCGAAGAGGAAAATGTCCCGGTCCTCCCACCCGTCGAGCGTGATCGCTTTATAGATATTGACAGGGCTATTGAGAAACTCGGTCCGACGGATAAGGCAATCTGGAGAGCATGCGTAACCCTCGACTTGAGTTACGACGAGGCGGCCAGTCGCCTGGGGTTCACTCACGGCACTGCTCGAAATCGGCTGTCGCGAATGCGCGTCCTGATCCGCAAGAACACGAGCGAGGAAGGCCCAAGGTGACGTATTCGGAACCAACCGACGAGCAAATCGATTCGATGCTTATCGCTCTCTCCACTCGCCTCACCTCGAGAGCACGCCGAGTGTCCAGGGTCGCGCTAGTTTCCGGCCTGATCCTTGCGGTGGGCGGCGTCGCATTGTTAGCTGTCAATCTAGGCCGAGGCGACACCGCTACGCCGACTGCATCGTGCTGGCTCTCAGCGGAGCCGGGCGCAGAAATCTTCGCGGAAATATCGGCCGCCGACTCGACTGCCAGCGATCTGGTATTGGCATGCAAGAGCTTGGCGCAACCCAAAGAGCCAGGCACCGTCTATTCTGATGTTGTTCCATTGATTTGCGAGGACGAAAGTACCGTGCGCATATACCTCGACCCGAACGGCATAAACGAATGCACACAAGACGAACCGGGAGATTGAAAATGAAATTGCCTCGGTGTCGCGAGAGAACAATGCAGGGCGCGGCCGTACTCTGCGTCACTTCTGCAATGTTGTTGATGACCAGTTGCGCCTCTCGCTCCGACGCAGAGTCGGCGGTAGAAACTGCTACACCCACCGAGACACCAGCTCGCGCTCGCACCCTCGCGATATCCGAGATCGCAGGAAAATACAGCGCGGTAGAAGCATCCGAAAATGGTGATTCTCTCGACTGGATGATCTCACAACCGGTTGAATTCGGTATGGAGGAAGTGGGCGGTGAGGTTCGATTCACCATCAATGGACCCTGCAACTTTTTTAGTTACTCAGTCGAGCCATCATCGGCAAATTCATGGTCAATTGCATACGGGCCAGCTATGACCTATGTGGCCTGCTTAGACGAGAGGGAAGAGCACGAGAAATGGCTGACTGACCTAATGGGTCAAGAGAGCACCACCATTATCGCCGTTGACTCCGCGCTGCAGGTAACGGCGGATGGCACTAACATCACCGCTGAGCGATGCGTGAGGTCAGCAAACGACACAGCCGAGCCCGATGCGGCGGCATCGGAACCCGACTGCGTCATTGCCGGAGACTGACCTGTCGGAGCTTCCCTAGCTACTGGTCAGGAGCGTGGCGCCCCAGACGCCGGCAACCGAGCGCACCGAGGTGAAGACGACATCGCACGAGCACGTCTGCGAGCCGGTCCGGGAGTAGTTGTAGCAGTACTGTCCACCGAGCTACCAGTTGCCTGCTGCCGAGCTTCCCCGCGTTCCCTGGATCATGCCCGCCGCACGGAATCCGTTGCCGTCAAGAGTAATTACCGGTCCACCACTATCGCCCGCGCCAGCCGCAATCTGGCCCTTCACCTGGACACCCCACAGCGCGCCGAGGTTTGGGTTCCCTGTCTGGTCGCTCCATGAAAGCGTCAGTGATTGAATCCTGATGTCGCAGTGCGGTCAGGTGTTTGCGCCCTGGGTGCACACGTAGTCGCCGACGCTGAGATCCTGGTAGCCCTTCACCGGCACCCCCGGGTTCAAACTCGCGAAAGGCGATCCGTCGAAGATCTTTCCCGATGCCGACGCCGACAACAGGCGCCCTCCGTACGAATTGGGCGAGTAGGAAGCACCTAACGAAGCACCGCCCGTGGGGTGGGGAGCTTCCAGCCCGCGCGGACCTCGTGCGGCGTCAGGCTGAGCCACAGCAGCAGCGGACTTGCTTTTAATGCCTCGTGTTCACCGAGAACGATGTCGGCGTGCATGTGTAGGTCGAGTCACCCACGATGTGGATACCCTGCCCCAGGCGCGAACACGTCTGTGCGGCGTCCACCAGTACCGGCACCAGGACACTCAGGAACATCGCGATGAGTGCGATTCCGACCAAGGCGATGACGATCCCGGCTAGAGCAAGACCGTTCCTTCGGCCTGCCCGCCGAGAGCGAAAGAGCGCGATCATGCACAGTACCAACCCCGCGACGTTTAAGAAGCCAATGAACGCCAAAATGAAGCCGACAATAGTCAACACCCGGTTCGAGCGCTCCTGCGACTCGGTCATACCCGGCAGAACTGCTCGAGAGGTGCCATCGCTTGGGAGCGGGCCGGTGGGTGTCGTCATACGCCCAGGGTACCCGGCCCTATGCCCCCGCTCGCTCGCCTGCCGCCATAGTCGTTGCCGACCAGCAGTCCAGCATCGGCTCGTCAACGACAGACTGATGGGCACCTTCGTTCCGCATCTTTGCCGTTGCGTGTACAAGTCACCCACAAGGCGGGGCATCCCATAGCGACGCCGGCGGCTCCCCGCAGGACGTGCTCGAACCAGTCGAAGACCACGGCGCCACAGCTGCCCACCACCCTCGAGGCGACCTGGTTTTCTGCTATTGCTTGACGATGACGTCGGCGCGTGGATGAACCGCCCCTGGCGGCATTGCGCTCTCCCAGGAGCGCAATGAAAACGGATCGTTCCGCTGATCGAACAGGCCTGCTGCTTCTCCGGGGTTTCGCTCGCCGAGGCAGTGAAGCGTCGCGTGATCCTGGTCGACGGCACCGACGTGCCGACACGGAACCGCGCCGACCGGTCGATCGAACCACTCCGGGAAGCGACACCGTCAAGGCGTGAACGTGCACACCGCGGCCGACCTCGCCGGCGGCTCACTCGCCGTATCCGAACCCGTCACAGGCGCCAGACACGACCGCGCCGCACTCACACTGTGCGGCTGGGAGCCGATCCTCAACGACACAGACTGGATCGCCGACCCCGGCCACATAGGCACCACACTCGAACTCTACCGAACCGGCCGGTAAACAACCTTATGAATAACGCTCTAAATGTGAAGAGTAAATGCCGCCGGATCGAGTGGTTCCTTGGACGAGCGGGGTGTCAGCGGTAGGCGAGTGCGCGGACCTCGTCCTCTAAACGCTCCAGGCGCCAGTTGGCCACGGGTGTGAAGGAGCGTCGGAGCATCGACAGCAACGGACCGGTGTGCTCGAAGGTGTGCGTGACTCGAGACTCCTGGTCTGTGATGCGTTCCAGGAGCCATCGGCCTCGCTCTTCGGCGCCGGCGCCGCGCATGCGGTATTCGACGAGTGCATCGTCGGCGTGAGTGAAGACGACGACGGCGGGAAGGATGCCGCGGATGACGGTCTTGTACGGTCTTCCTGTCACGACGGTCTGGTCGGCTGGGCGGAGGGGGCCGAGGGCGGGGTTCCAGGTCGCGAGAGTCCGCGCGTCGCGAAGGACCGCGAGCACGGTCGGGATCGATCCGGGGATGATGCGGGTGGCAGCGAAGGTCATCTGGGTCCTCTCTCCTCGGCGCTCTCGTAGGAGCGCAAGTACGTGAGGAACGGGTGCAGCTCTCGCTGAACGCGCCCGCTGGTGGTGCCAGGTGCGAGGACTGCGAAGAAGGTGTGTCCGGGGAGTCGGATGTCCCAGAACGGGTCAACGCTGTCCAGCGCGATCGGAGGGCGTAGCAGGGAGGGCCGGGTTGCCCAGTAACGCTTCTGCTCGGCGACGAACTTTTCTCCCCGAGCTCGCACGTCGTCGGGCAGCCAGTCGAAGTGATCCACGCTCACCTCGATGAGTTCGTAGGTCGGTTGCTGGTCACGGTGCTTCGTGGGCAGCTCGTCTACGAGCGCCTCGGCGCGAATGGGATCGTCGTTCGTGAGGACGAGCAGGGTGCCTCCACTGTCGAGATGGGTCTGCACCGCTCGTCGCTCGTCGGCGTCTGGCCAGGGGTCGCGCAGCATCCATCCTGTGGGGGCGCGGCGCCAACGGATTCGTGTGACGTCATCGAACGCCACCATGACCTCCTCGATCACGAGAAGGCCGTCGCCTGCGATTCTCGCGCTCATGGCCGGCTTCTCGCGACCGTCTCGGACCGAGGCTCACCGGTCGCGCTGAGAGCGGCGAGGCGGCCCTGTGCGCGGACGATTCGCGCGTGTTCTCGGGAGTGCGGGGCGGCGCTGGCCGCGCTGATGGTGCGCAGCGTACGGATCATGTCCTCAGTGCGGCCGAGGGCGGAGTATGCCTCCGCAAGGCCGGCGAGGGCGCGGGTGTCGACCGTGGGCGAACTGTCGGCGCTGCGCCGGAACGCGTCTGCCGCTTGCAAGGCGCTTCCTCCCAGGACGGCGGGCATGCTGAGGTGCCATCGCCCGAGGAGGTAGTTGGCGTCTCGATGGTGAGGGTCGTGCTGCAGGACGGCCTCGACGGTGTTGCGGACGGCGCGCGCGGGGAGAGGGCGTACCGCTTTGGGGAGGGTGAGGAGGCGGATCCCGAGCAGGCGCGCCTGCTGGACTCTCACGTGATGCGGTCGCGTCTCCATGGCTGAGAGCAGGGAAGCGAGCAGCCGCAGTCGCTTCCCATCTGTGGTCCCCAGACGCCCGCGCTCGTCGAGAGAATCGGTGATCTGTCGATCGAGTAGTCGGCCCGCGGCCGCCTGAGCGGACGCGAGGGCACCGTACATCGCGTCCGCTTCGGCCTGCCGAATGAGGTCGGTGATCGACTGGCGCGCTTGGAGGGACATCGCTTCTGCCGCTCGCTGCTTCCCGACGGTCCTGTCGACGGCGAGGGGTGGCCCGAACGCGAGATGGACCTTGCCACCAGCGCGGAACCGCTTCTGACCCTTGGGCAGGACGGCGTCCGTTCCGGTCATTCCGACCGGGATCACGGGGACGTCAGCGGCGAGCGCGAATCGGAACGCTCCGCTCTTGAAGGGCAGCAGCTCCGCGTCGACGTTCCGCGTGCCCTCGGGATAGACGCAGAGGATGTCGCCGCTGGTGAGGATCCGCTGCACGGTTCGAAGGGTGTCCGGCGACGGGGTGTCCCGGTCGACGGGGATCCCGTACCAGGCGAGTGTCCAGAGTCGCGACAGCGTCTTCTCGAAGCTCTCGCGTTTGGTGAGGAACCAGACGGGACGGCCGGTCGCGGCGCCGACGAGGATCTCCATCACGAAGTGATCGAAGTAGCTGCGGTGGTTCGGTGCCAGCACGAAGGGGCGTCCGATGGGGAGGTATTCGAGACCTTCGACTGACGCGAGGTGTCGTTTCACTCGTCCTGCGACGAAGGCCTGCGAGATCCTCCGGACGGCCGTCTCACCTCGCATCTCAGGCGGCCTTCGCGGCGAGGTGCTCACGGAGGAGCTCGATGCTGGTCATCACTAGCTGGTGCTGCGCGGCGAACACCTGCAGGCCGTCGCGTCGGAGCATCTCGCCGTCCGGTCCGATGATCTCGACGATCACTCCCGCAGGACGGCATCCGGCAGCGCGGGCAAGGTCGACTGATGCCTCTGTGTGGCCTACTCGGGCCAGGACGCCACCTTCCCGCGCGATCAACGGGAAGATGTGTCCGGGTCGCTGCAGATCTCCGGCCTCTCCCGACATGGCGACAGTGATGGTCTTCGCGCGCTCGGCCGCGGAGATACCGGTCGTGACCCCATGGGCCAGCGTCGCATCGATGCTGACCGTGAAGGCGGTTCCCATGTGATCTTCATTACGGAGGATCATCGGCGGCAGGGAGAGCTGCTCTGCGCGTTCCTTCGTCACCGCGAGGCAGACGAGCCCCCGACCGTGGGTGATCATGAAGTTGATCGCCTGCGGCGTGACGTGGTCCGCGGCCATCACGAGATCACCCTCGTTCTCGCGGTCCTCATCGTCGACGACGACGACGATCTCCCCTCGCGCGATCGCTGCGATCGCAGTCTCGGCCGACTCGAGCAGCTGCTCGCGAACCGAGTCTGTTGTGTCGATGTTCAAAGTCATGGCGTCCACTCCCCGTGATGTGAACCGGTCAAGAACCGGCCCCCCAATGTGTGCTATCGCAATACATGCGACAGCATCTACTGCTGTCGCATTGAAAGTATGACCACGGCGCCGAGCGGTCAAGACCGCAGGGCCGGCGAGCGCCTCTTGTTACCAGGTGTACACATGATGTAGCATGCGTGTTACATCATCTATCTGTTGACGAGTGACTAGGAGATCCCATGAGCCGGCTGCTCGAACTGCCCATCCGCTTTCCGCGGGTGGTGATCGGAATCTGGTTGGTTCTCTTCGTGATCGGCGGGATCCTGGCGCTTCGTCTTGACGCTGCGCTCTCCGGCGGCGGGTTCACGAATCCCCGAGCGGAAGCGCTCGTCACCCAGGAGCTCGTCGAGGAACGGTTCGGGGAGTCCCCGAATCAGTTGGTGGTCGTGCTCGACAGCAACTCGCCTCTGAGCGAGGAGCAGCTCTCGGACACGGTCCGAGTCCTCGATGCGGAAGGGGCGAGCACTGTGACGACACCGGATTCCACTCCGAGCTTGATGTCCGCAGACGGGCGGACGGCGGCAGTCATCGCCGGCTTCGGCGGAAGTGGAACATCCGTTCAGAACCTGGTCCCCGGACTGCAGGAGCAATTGGACGGCGCTGCCCTCGCCGATGACGTCTACGTCACCGGGCAGCCTGCTCTCGACTTCCAACTCAATGCGCACTCGAAGGCTGACGCGATGCGCGCAGAGCTCATCGTGTTCCCGCTCCTGATCGTCGTCCTCCTGTTCGTCTTCCGGTCTCTCGTTGCGACGTTCCTCCCCCTGCTCGTCGCGGGATCATCACTCGTGATGGCGATGGGCATCGGCTACCTGCTGACGCGCGTGACGGAGGTGTCGAACCTTTACACCAACATCATCTCGATGATCGGACTAGCAGTCGCCGTCGACTACTCCCTCTTCATCATCAAACGATTCCGAGAGGAACTCGCCGCTGGAAGGACGACCCCTGCCGCAGTACGGGCGACGATGGCGACCGCCGGTCACTCCGTACTGTTCAGCGGGATCGCCGTGATCCTGGCTCTCGCGGCGCTGCTGATCCCTCAGGTGATGGCCCTCACGAGCATCGCGCTCGGCGGCATCGTCGTCTCGGCCGTCGCCCTCTTCGTCACGATGCTCGTCCTGCCCGCCGCCCTCACGCTCATCGGGCCCGGCATCGATCGCTTCCGCGTACCCTTCCTTCGCCATGAAGCACCCACGATCGACCGGGCGGAGAGAACGACCGTCATCCGGCGTCCCGCACTCGTCGGCGCGATCGGAATCCTCGCCCTCGGCGCGTGTGCACTCCCGGTCAGCGGCCTGTCATTGCAGTCGCCCGTCGCGAGCGCAACCGTCCTCCCCGCCGATGACCCCGCACGACAAGGGCTCGAGACGCTCGACGAGCAGATCGGCCAAGAGGGGCTCTTCCCCGTCGACGTCGTCCTGACCTTCCCCGCGGGAGTACAGACGGCCGAGGCCCTGACCCAGATCCAGGACGCCAGCGGCTGGATCGCCGACCGCCCTGGAGCGGACGCTGTCACGTCCGTCACCGACCTCGGCCTGCCGACCGAGCAGCTCACCGCGCTCCTCGAACAGGGGAATGCCCCCGCCGACCTCGAGCAGCTCTGGAACGAGCGCGATGGCGTCATCACCACGCGCCTGCTGACGACAACGACGGAAGGCCCCGACTCCGTCAGCGCACACCACCTCGTGAACGACATCCGGCAGGATCTCCCCGCCGAACTCGCCCCCGCCTCGCGAGTGGCCGTAACCGGTGCCACAGCCCAAGGTGTGGACTTCGACGCCACCATCATCGACAGCATCCCGCTGGTGGCAACGCTCGTGCTCCTTCTGACGTTCGCCCTACTCGCGTTCGCCTGGCGGTCGGCGCTCCTCCCCGGCCTCGCACTGCTCTTCAACCTGCTCGTCGTAGGAGCAAGCGTCGGAGCGCTCACGCTGATCCAGGGGGCGATCTCGGATGTCCCGCTGAACTCCGTCACTCCGATTCTGCTGTTCGCCGTGATGTTCGGGCTGAGCATGGACTACATGGTCATCATCATGTCCCGCATGCGCGAGATGTACCGGGCCGGCACCCCCTACGAGCACGCCGTGATCGGCGGCGCCCGCCGGACCCGGAGCATGATCAACAGTGCTGCCCTGATCATGATCGCCGTCTTCCTCTCCTTCATGACCGCGCAGATCAGCATCGTCCGCGAGATCGGGATCGGCCTCGCCATCGCCGTCGCGCTCGACGCGATCGTCATCCGCATGATCGTGATGCCCAGCATCCTCCGCGCCATCGGACCACGAGCCTTCGGCAGACAGCCCGGCACGACCAAGAGCACTCCCCCGCTCGTGCCGCCGACGAGATCCGGACAGTCCGACAGCGAACTCGTCAGCACCTGACCTTCAGCCAACTCCGGGGCCCGCCGAAAGGAAAGCTGGCCCCTCGGCGAGAACCTGCCAAAATGAGGCGGAGCTGTCCGTCCCCGCCCCTGTCACGACTGGATCGCACATGACCACACCAGCACCAGCGCACTCCCTCACGGCGCCGTCGCTCGCGCCGTTCGAGCTGCGTTACCTGGTGCTCGCCGCCCAGCGCGAAGGCAACCGCGCCCTCAACCGGCAACTGGCTGAGATCGGCTTGACCGCCTCCCAGTTCGAGATCATCCTCGTCCTCGCGGAGTACGGTCCCATCACCCTGAAGGAACTCGGCGAGCTCATCGTCTGCGAGACCGCGAGTCCGAGCCGGATCGTCGACACCCTCGTGAGACGAGACCTCGTGGAACGCTCCATCCACGCTAACGACCGTCGCGCCGTCGCCCTCCAACTCACAACAGACGGAACCACCCTCGTCCCTCGCCTCCGCGCCATCGACCGAGGTATGGACGACGGTGCGAGGGCGATGTTCACCACGAGCGAGATGACCGGACTCGTCAGCGCGCTCCGCACCTACCTGGACGGAACAGAAAGCGGCGCCGTGCTCGAGCGGCGCTTCTCCAGTGCCCGACAAGACCTGGACTAACCAGCGCCACACCGCGCTCAGCACTCGTGAACCGCAACAGCACTGCAGACCAGGCGGGGTGAAGAACACGGGAGGGTCTTCGCCGACATCGACGAAAACCCTCCGCGCCCTCTTCTGATTGATCCGCGAGAGTAAGCGAGACACCCGCGTCGCCACCGTCGGCATCCGCAGCTCATCTTCGGGAAGCGACCAGGACGGATAGAGAGCCACGCTCAGTCGCATCACGGCCACGTGAGCTGCACCGACAGCGAGGACGAGGAGCACGCTCAACATCCACCGCCGAAGGTCGATCGCCTCGCCCGCAATCGCGAGGACGACGTCGAGATCATGAAGCAGCTGACCGCTGCGAACGTGGCGCTGATCTCTGCCACGGAGAGCATCGATCAGTCCCCGTCCGGTGCGCTCCTCCACGGCATCATGTCCTCGATTGCCGAGTTCTACTCGCGCAACCTCGCTCACGAGGTGACCAAAGGAATGACTCAGAAAGTTCAGAAGGGCGGAACACCCGGACGGGCACCTCTCGGATACCTTAACGTCCGCGAGTTCGACAGCGACGGCCGTGAGAGCCGCACGGTGCGCCCTGACGCCGACCGCGCTCCGCTCATCTCCTGGGCCTTCCACCGCTACACGGAGCCCAACGTCAGCCTGTCCCAGCTCGCGCTCGAACTCGCTCAGCGCGGGCTCACCACGCGTCGGACCCCGCAAGTTCCCTCGCGGGCCCTCACCGATACCGATCTCCACAAGATTCTGACCAACCCGTACTACCTCGGCCTCGTCTCGTTCGCCGGAGCGACCTACGCAGGCAAGCACGAGCCCCTGATCGATCAGGAGACGTGGGACAAGGTGCAGGACGCACTGCAAGCGCGCCGCTCCGGCGAGCGCCGACGTCGACACGATCACTACCTCAAGAGCACGGTGTACTGCGGGAACTGCCACAACCGCCTGATCGTGCAGATGACGCGGTCGAAGTCCGGGGAGATCTACCCCTACTTCTACTGCTCAGCACGTCAGGCGAAACGGAACGACTGCACGCAGAAGGCGGTCCTTATTCACGTCGTGGAGGAGAATATCGTCCAGGAGTACAAGAAGAGTCTCCGGCTCGACCGAATAGCCCGACAAGACCTCGAGCGACTGTTCCACGACGAGCTCGTGGCCACTCGCGGCGACGCCGAGCGGCAGCGCGCACAGATCAGGACCGACCGGGAGCGGCTCGAACGCGAGCAGCTCCGTCTTCTTCAAGCTCACTACGCAGACGCGATCCCCCTCGACCTGTTCAAGAAGGAGCAGGATCGCATCCGCGGAGAGCGGACGATTGCCGAACGAGACGAAACGAGACTTACCCAGGACGTGGCCGATGTCGAGCACGCCATCCGGCTAGCTCTCGACGTGACCGAGGAGTGCGCCAACGCCTACGGTGAGGCGCCCGACCACCTGAAACGGCTCTTGAATCAGGTCTTCCTCGCGCGCGTTCTCGTCCATGCCGACGGGACCATCACCGCAGAACTGAATGAACCGTTTGCCACGATCACCTCGTCCGCCGTGCAGCCCGCCGCACACGAAAAAAGCACCACTCGTAGGAGTGGTGCTCGGACCCTCACCAGCTTCCTGGAGGCCGAGATCGGCGCCGATCCGGCATTTTTCTCTGGCAAGGGTTTTAGTAACGACACTTTGGTGCCCCTGGAGGGACTCGAACCCCCAACCTGCTCCTTAGGACGGAGTCGCTCTTCCATTGAGCTACAGAGGCTGGCCAAGACAGTCTACCTGCCGGGCCTCGAGGCCCGCGCTTGAGCGGCGACCGGCGAACGCCCGCATCCACCCGGCCCAGCGGCCCGCTCGTGCCGCAAGGCCCTTTCACCCCCTCCACCGGCCTGCAAGCGTGGGCATATGGCCTCCTCGTCTTCGCTCCGTCCCGCTCCCGAGCACGTCTGGCTCCCCCGGCCGGCGGATGCCGCACTCACCCGGGACACGCTCGACACCGTCGATGCGTGGTGGCGCGCCGCCAACTACCTCGCGGTCGGGCAGATCTACCTGCTGGCCAACCCGCTGCTCACGACCCCGTTGAGCCGCGACGACATCAAGCCTCGGCTGCTCGGGCACTGGGGCACCACTCCCGGGCTGAACCTCATCTACGCGCACCTCAACCGGACGATCCGCGAGCGCCATCAGCCCACCCTCTACGTCACCGGGCCCGGCCACGGCGGCCCCGGCATGGTCGCCAACGCCTACCTCGACGGCACCTACAGCGAGATCTACTCCCACATCGACGAGTCGGAGGAGGGGCTGCGCCGCCTGTTCCGCCAGTTCAGCTTCCCGGGAGGCATCCCCAGCCATGCCGCCCCCGAGACTCCGGGCAGCATCCACGAGGGCGGCGAGCTCGGCTACGCGCTGAGCCACGCCTACGGAGCGGCATTCGACAACCCCGATCTGCTCGTGGCCGCGGTTGTCGGCGACGGCGAGGCCGAGACCGGACCGCTCGCCACCAGCTGGCACTCGAACAAGTTCGTGAATCCCGCGACCGACGGCGTCGTCCTGCCGATCCTCCACCTCAACGGCTACAAGATCGCCAACCCGACGGTCCTGGCGCGCATCCCGCAGCACGAGCTCGAGAGCCTCCTCCGCGGCTACGGCCACGAGCCCTTCTTCGTCGAGGGCGGCTTCGACGGCGAAGATCCGATGCGCGTGCACGAGCGCTTCGCCGACGTCCTCGACACGGTCCTCGACCGCATCGCCGCGATCAAGCAGCGCGCGGCCGAGGGTGATCTCAGTCGTCCCGCTTGGCCGATGATCGTCCTCAAGACCCCGAAAGGCTGGACGTGCCCGGCCGAGATCGATGGCGTCCACGTGGAGGGCACCTACCGCGCCCATCAGGTCCCGCTGCCCAACGCGCGCGACACGGAGGCGCACACCCGCCTCCTGGAGGAGTGGCTGCGGTCCTACCGGCCCGAGGAGCTTTTCACCGAGAGCGGCGGAGTCGCGGATCGCGTGCGCTCCCTCGCTCCCGAGGGCGCATTGCGGATGAGCGCCACGCCGCACGCGAACGGTGGGCTGCTGCGTCAGACTCTCGACCTCCCCGACTTCCGCCGCTACGGAGTCGAGGTCGCGCAGCCGGGTGGCTCGGTCGCGGAGGCGACGAAGGTGCTCGGCGACTGGCTCGCGGACGTCATCCGGGCCAATCCGAGCACCTTCCGCCTCTTCGGCCCCGACGAGGTCGCGAGCAATCGCCTGCAATCCCTCTACTCCGCGACCGACAAGCAGTGGAACGCGGAGGTGAGCCCGCTCGACGACCACCTCGCCCACGCAGGACGCGTGATGGAAATGCTCTCGGAGCACCAGTGCCAGGGCTGGCTCGAGGGGTACCTCCTCACGGGCCGCCACGGAATCTTCACCTGCTATGAGGCGTTCATCCACATCATCGACTCGATGTTCAACCAGCACGCCAAGTGGCTCGACGGCTCACGTGACATCGAGTGGCGTCGTCCGATCGCGAGCCTCAACTACCTGCTCTCGAGCCACGTCTGGCGCCAGGATCACAACGGCTTCAGCCATCAGGATCCCGGTTTCATCGACCACGTCCTCAACAAGAAGCCCGAGGTGGTCCGCGTCTACCTGCCCTTCGACGCGAACACGCTGCTCTCGACCTACGACCACTGCTTGCGCAGCGTCGACTACGTCAATGTCGTGGTCGCGGGCAAGCAGCCCTCCCCACAGTGGCTCTCCATGCCGGAGGCTATCGCCCACTGCACGCGCGGCCTCGGCATCCTGGAGTGGGCGAGCACTGAGCGCAGGGGCGAGTCGCCAGATGTCGTCCTCGCCTGCGCGGGTGACGTGCCGACCCTCGAGACGCTCGCGGCGGTGAGCATCCTGCGCGAGGCGCTCCCGGAGCTCGCCATCCGCACCGTCAATGTCGTCGACCTGATGCGGCTGATGTCCGAGTCGGAGCATCCACACGGCCTGTCCGATCGGGAGTTCGACGCGATCTTCACCCCCGACCGGCCGATCGTCTTCGCCTATCACGGCTATCCGTGGCTGATCCACCGCCTCACCTACAAGCGCAGCGGACACGGCAAGCTGCACGTGCACGGTTACAGGGAGAACGGGACGACGACCACTCCTTTCGACATGGTGATGCTCAACGAGCTCGACCGCTACTCGCTCGTGATCGACGTGATCGATCGAACCCCTGGCCTCGGTGCCCGCGCGGCGGGGGTGCGGCAAGAGATGCAGGACGCACGCATCCGCGCCCGCGAGTACACGCGTGAGCATGGTGAGGACATCCCCGACGTGGCGAACTGGAGTTGGAGCGGCGCGCGCTCCGGCAATGCCAGTGACAGCACCGGCAACGACAACGAGTGACTCCTCCCCGCTGAGGCACGCGATCCGGTGACCGAGACGCACTCGAGAGGCGTCTCGCGGCAAGCACTGTCAGGCGGCCGGCGCGAGGTACCCGTCCCACTCAGGCTGCGTGCGCTCCGCTCCCCGTACAAGCCAGGATCCGGCCCGCGGCATCCGCGGCACCGTGCGCAGTCTCCAACCCATCTCGAGCGGGGTTCGGTCGCTCTTGACGTTATTGCAGCGCTGGCAGCAGGCGACGAGGTTCTCCCAGGTGTCACGGCCGCCGCGCGACTTCGGCTGGATGTGATCGATGGTGTTCGCATGCTGCCCGCAGTAGCCGCAGCGGTGATTGTCGCGCCGTAACACCCCACGGCGCGACACCGGGACCTTCCGCCCGTTCGGGATCCGCACGTACCGCGTGAGCACGATGACCGACGGACGGACGTAGTCGCCGGTCGCGCCGTGCACCGGATTCTCGTCGTCGGCGGCGATGACCGTCGCCTTCTCGGTCATCAGCAGGACCAGCGCCCGCTTGAACGACACGACCGCGAGCGGTTCATAGCCGGCGTTGAGAACCAGAGTACGCATCAGGAACCTCCGTGCTGGGGCACGCCGCCACACGAAGGCGTCGCGACCACGAAGAAGGGCGCCGTCGGAATGACGGCGCCCTTCGAGGCCACGGCGCAACGCCGCGTGATGACGTGGTGACGTATCCGCGTGTCGGAGGAGTGCACAGCGGCGGAGAGGATCCTCGCGCGTCTCGAGTCGGTCCGCCGCGCGCGGGAACGCAGCCCCACGCAGTGGCGCCCGTTCCGCTCGGCCATCCCGGCACTCCGTCCCTCGACGAATCGCTCCGCTCGCCACGCGGGCGGACTGAGGTTCAGATTAACCCTTCGGGCTCAGATCACCAGAGAATCGGCCGAAATCGTCATCCGCAGTTCACACAGAGCCGGCGGGGAGGCATGGCGCCCGAGAGCGCGAAGAGCCCGCTCCCCCGAGACTCGGGGTGCGGGCTCCTCACCACCTTGGGGCAGCGGCGGACGGCTCAGCCGGGGATACGCACGATCGTGTAGTCCGGGGTCCACAGCGGCTGCACTCGCACGCTCGCGCCCTCATACGGTGCGTGGAGGATAGAACCGTTGCCCGCATAGAAGCCGTCATGCCCGTCCATGATGACGAGGTCGCCCGGCTGCGCGTCCGCGAGTGAGACGGGCGTCCCCATCGCGCCCTGGCCTGCGGCCGAGTGCGGCATCGAGATGCCGTACTGCGCGAACACGTACATGACGAAGCCGGAGCAGTCAAAGCCGCTCGGGTCGGCTCCGCCGAAGACGTACGGCACGCCCTGGTACTGCAGCGCCGTGTTGTACACGGCCGAGAGGCTGTACCCCGTGGTCGGGGCGGCGGCGGCGATCTGGCTCGCGGAGGCGCCGGAGTAGGACGTGAACTGCTCGGCCGTCGCGGCGCGCGCCTCCTCGACCGTGCTCGTGTCGGCGACCGGCTCTGCGACCGCGGCGACCGGCTCGGGCGCCGGAGCCGCCTCCGCCGAGAAGCCGTCGCGGGCGATCGCGGCCTGCACGACTCCTCCTGCGACGGCGACGCTCTGCGCCTGACCCTGCCGGAGGAGATCGGCACGGGAGGCGGCGAAGAGCCCGTCGTCCTGGCTGCCGGGCGAGAACGCATACGCGGGGAGGGCCATCGTGGCGACGAGAGCGCCGGCGAAGCCGACGATCGCCATCTTGCCCACGATGCGGCCGCGGCGCTTGCGCGGCGTGCCAGCCGGTGAGGGCACGAAGTCGGTGACGTCGACGCGACGGGCAGGTGCCTTCGGGACGGCACGACGCGAGACGGGGGCGTCGCCGTGGATCCGAGCGCGGATCACCGGCGGCCGACCTTCGAAGGAACCGTCGAGGTGGGTGGAGCGGAACCGGGTGGGGGAACCGGTCGAGTCGTTCGGGGAAGTCGAATCGTTGTGGGGCAAGGGGCGGTACCTCCGACGTCCCATCAGCCCAGGTAGCTGTCCCGTCTTATGCGCAAAGCATCGGTGTCCACGGTGTCCGAGACGGGCGTGGGGGCGTCGGACTCCGCGCCCGACGGCCGAGGATCGGCTGCAGGGCTTCACAGAGCGTAAGCGACCGTTACCGATTTGTCACCATTTCGAGATGCAGAAGTGATCCCACGCACGTCTCCCCGTCACCGGGAGGCGCTATGAGCGCGGGCTCACGCCACCTCACACCACGAGGAAGATGTGCGCAGCGACCTCGGTCGGCAGCTCGATGCCCGCCTCCACGCCGTCGATGCGGACGAGCACGTAACCATTGAGCGCCGAGAACTCGCCCTCTGCGCCGGGGACGACGCCGGCCTGCTTGAGCTGAAGGAGCAGCTCGGGATCGACCTGCGCAGGCTCACCCAGACGGCGCACGACTCCCCGTCGCGGCACTGTCGAGCCCGCCACGAAGCGCGGCAAGCTGATCACCCCGTCCGCGAAGCGCGACGCCGGGCTATCGCCCAGCTCGTCGAGGCCGGGAATCGGGTTGCCGTAGGGCGACTCCGTGGGGTGGTCGAGCATCTCGAGGAGGCGGCGCTCCACCTGCTCGCTCATCACATGCTCCCAGCGGCACGCTTCCTCGTGCACGAACTCCCAGTCGAGCTTGATGACGTCGTAGAGAAGCCGCTCGGCGAGGCGGTGCTTGCGCATCACGTGGATCGCCTTGCGTCTGCCCTCCGTGGTCAGCTCCAGATGGCGATCGCCGGAGACGACGACGAGCCCGTCGCGCTCCATGCGCCCCACGGTTTGCGAGACGGTGGGGCCGGAATGACTGAGCCGCTCCGAGATGCGCGCCCGGAGGGGGATGATGTTCTCCTCCTCGAGCTCCAGGATCGTGCGCAGGTACATCTCGGTGGTGTCGATCAGATCCGTCATCTCAGCCTTCCCATCTCGGCGCGCTTCACTTTACTGGGGGTCATGCCGCAGCACCGGCGCTACGGCACGAGGCAGGACCTCCGATGCTCGGAGGAGTGTGCGGGCCGGGAACCCTAGTATTAACGCATGCCGGACCTCACCATTCCTCGCGAGCTTCTCCCCCACGACGGGCGGTTCGGCTGCGGCCCGTCCAAGGTGCGCCACGACCAGCTCGCCCACCTCGCCACCGCGGGCGCCCACCTCCTGGGAACCTCCCACCGGCAAGCGCCGGTCAAGAACCTCGTCGCCCGCGTGCGCGAGCAGCTCGCGACCCTCTTCCGTCTCCCCGAGGGCTACGAGGTCGTCCTGGGCAATGGAGGCTCCACCGCGTTCTGGGACGCAGCCGCCTTCTCGCTCATCGAGCGTCGCGCCGAGAACCTGACCTTCGGCGAGTTCGGGCAGAAGTTCGCGAAGGCCGCGTCCGCTCCGTTCCTCGAGCCGCCGCACGTCGTCACGGCGCCCGCGGGCTCGCGCAGCGAGGTCGAGATCCTCGAGGGCATCGATGTCTACGCCTGGCCGCACAACGAGACCTCGACCGGAGTGATGGCTCCTGTTGCGCGTGTCCACGGCGACGACGGCGCGCTGACCGTCATCGATGCGACGAGCGCCGCAGGAGGCATCGACGTCGATGTCTCGGAATCGGATGTCTACTACTTCGCCCCGCAGAAGAACTTCGCGTCGGACGGCGGCCTGTGGTTCGGCATCTTCTCCCCCGCGGCACTCGAGCGCGTCGAGCGGATCGCGGCCAGTGGCCGCTACATTCCCGAGTTCCTGAGCCTTGCCAACGCGGTCGACAATTCGCGCCTTGAGCAGACGCTGAACACGCCGGCGCTGTCGACCCTCCTTCTGATGGAGTCGCAGCTGGAGTGGATGGACACCTCGGGTGGCCTGGCGTGGGCGTCGGCGCGCACCGCCGAGTCCTCCTCCGCGATCTATGACTGGGCTGAGGCCTCCTCGATCGCCACGCCGTTCGTAGAGGCACCTGAGCACCGCTCCCAGGTCGTCGTGACCGTCGACTTCGACGCGTCGATCGATGCGGCACTCGTGGCGAAGATCCTCCGCGCGAACGGCATCGTCGACACGGAGCCGTACCGCAAGCTCGGTCGCAACCAGTTGCGCGTGGCGACGTTCGTCGCGATCGAGCCCGATGACGTGCGTTCGCTGCTCGCGTGCATCGACTACATCGTCGAGCGACTGGCCGTCTGAGATCCCCCGTGCGGCTCTGGCTGAACGAGGACGAGCGGCGGCCGAGCCCGCCGCCCTTTCCGAGCGACGATGCGGCCGCTCTCTTGGTCGGCTGCATCGCGTGGGCGCTCGCCCTCGTCATCGCCCTCGTGGCAACGACGACGGGAGTCGAGGTGCCGTCGGTCGTGCTCTCGACCGTCGTCATCGGGCTCGTGCTCGGCACGATCGGCCTCTTTTACAGCCGCAACCGCAAGTAGAGGGTCGTCGCCCTCGCGTGTCAGCGTCGGCGGCGTCGTGCGCGGCGAGGAGGCGCGGTGCGCGCCGGCTCGTCGTCGGACTCGTCATCCTCCGGGTCGTCGAGCTCGTCCGACTCGTCCTCGTCCGAACCCTCGTCGCCCGAGTCGTCCTCGAACTCGTCCTCGGGCTCGTCCTCGGGCTCGTCCTCGTCGTCGGGCTCGTCGCCAAGCTCGTCGACCGCGTCTTCGTCGACCGCATCGTCGTCGTCCTCGTCGATCGCGTCGTCGTCCTCGTCGCCGTCGTCCTGTGCGGCACGGTAGTCCGCGAGCCGCACCGACCAGGGCACCCAGTCCGGCGCGAGCACAGAGCCTTCGCCCGGGAGCAGCTCGACCTCGAGCACGGTCACGTCTTCGGACTCGTCGATCCTCGAGAGGGTGGCCGTCCACAGCCAGCCGGGATAGCCCCGCATCCGATTGGCGAACTGCAACGACGCCACGTGCTGCCCCTGGGCGAGGGCGCCGACGAACTCGCCGATCGTCTCGACAGGCGTGATCTCCGCGAGCGCCGCCCGCGCCCGATCTTCGGACGCCGCGAGCACCGCGTCGAGCTCGAAGCTCGGCTCGGGGTCGGACGTTTCGGGGCGCCCGGCCGCCAAAGGCTCGCCATCCGGCCTTTCCGTCTCTTCCGGATCGATGCCAGGCTCGGCAGCGGCCTCGATCGGCTCGGGGATCGCGCCCCCGATCGGCTCGTCGGCGTCAGGCATCCAGCTCGTCCGCAACCCGGCGCAACAGCGCAGCGATCGTCTTGCCGTGCGCCTTGTCGGGATAGCGGCCTCGCTTGAGCCCGGTGCCGATGCCGTCGAGCAGCTTCACCGTGTCCTCCACGATGACCGACATGTCGTCGGCCGACTTGCGGTTGAGCTTGACCATGCTCGGAGGCGCGTCGATCACGCGAGCCGAGAGGGCCTGGGCACCGCGCTTGCCGTCGGCGATGCCGAACTCGAGTCGCGAGCCCGCCTTGACCGTGGTCCCCGAGGGCAGCGCAGACGCGTGCAGGAAGACCTCCTGGCCGTCATCCGTGCTGATGAAGCCGAAGCCTTTTTCCTCGTCGTAGAACTTGACCTTGCCGGTAGGCATGCGGACCCCTCCTGAAAATGAAGCAGCCATCAGTTTAGACGACCGGCCCGGCCCTATCCTTGACCCGTGAAGCCACAGGAGCCGGCGGGCATCTCACGCGCGGAGCGCACCCTCGCCTTTATGTTCGTCGCCATCATCATCGTCACGGTGCTCGCGTTCCTCGCGATCCTGCTCGCTCCCACAGTGGGCGTCCACCAGTACAGCGGCCCGCTCTGGCAGTTCGTCTTCGCGCTTCCGCTCGTCGGCCTGCCGATCGCGTTCCTGATGATGATCGCGATGCTGATCGTCGGGGTGCGACGGCGCCGCGCCTCCTGAGGTGATCGCTCGGCGCTGGGCACAAGCGCTCTGGAGGCGGCCACTTCGCTCCCAGATTACGTACAGTCAACGGCCAGATACTGTCCTGCATGGACGGACCCCGCATTCTCATCGTCGACGACGAGCCCAACATCCGCGACCTGCTCACCACCAGCCTCCGCTTTGCCGGCTTCGCCGTGCGCGCGGTCGGCAACGGAGCGCAGGCGATCTCGGCGGTCCTCGAGGAGGAGCCGGACCTCATCATCCTCGATGTGATGCTGCCCGACATGAACGGCTTCGGCGTGACCAAGCGCCTCCGTTCGGCCGGGTACACCTCGCCGATCCTCTTCCTCACGGCGAAGGACGACACCGAGGACAAGATCACCGGCCTGACCGTCGGCGGCGACGACTACGTGACCAAGCCGTTCAGCCTCGACGAGATCGTCGCACGCATCAAAGCGATTCTCCGTCGCACGATGCACGCCGAGGAGGATGCGGTCATCCGCGCCGGCGAGCTCACCATGGACCAGGACACCCACGAGGTGCTGGTCGGCGACGAGCCCGTCGAGCTCAGCCCGACCGAGTTCAAGCTGCTGCGCTACCTCATGCTCAATCCCAACCGCGTGCTGAGCAAGGCGCAGATCCTCGACCACGTGTGGGAGTACGACTTCAACGGCGATGCCGGCATCGTCGAGTCCTACATCTCCTACCTGCGCCGTAAGCTCGACACGCATTCGGAGGAATCGCTCATCCAGACCAAGCGAGGATTCGGATACATGTTGAAGGTCGCGAAGGCCTGACCTCCGCGACCGACGGGGCCATCCCCCGCCGCCTCGACGTCAGCCTCCGCCTCCAAGAGGAGGCAACGCCGCCGATCCCGAGGGAGTTCCACCGCCATGCACCAGGGTCTGGCCGAGCGGTGGAACTCCATCTCACTGCGTACCAAGATCACCGCCGTCACGGTCCTCCTGTTGACCCTCGGCCTGCTCATATCCGGCATCGGCACCATGACGATGCTGAAGCCCCAGCTCGTCGCGCAACTCGACTCGACACTGAAGGACCAGGTCCAGAAGGTCGCGAGCGATCTTGCCGTCGACGCCGGCTCCACGATGTCCGGCTCCGAGGTGTACTACGGAGCCATCTACGACTCCAGCGACATACTCGCAGCGAAGAATGCGACCGGCCCTAGCGATCCCGACTTCCCCTCGACGTTCACCATCGAGCAGGCTCTCGACCGCTCCGACAGCGTGACGACGGTCATGAGCGTCAACGGCCGGGTCGAGTACCGCATGGTCTCGACGGTCTACTCGCGCGGCAGCGACGTCCGGACACTGTTGCTCGCAACATCCACCCGCAGCGTCGACGTCTTCATGACGCTGTATCTCACGATCTTCCTCGGCTTCGGTGTCGCGATCGTCGTGATCGGCGCCCTGCTCACGCGGTTGCTCGTGACGACCACCTTCGCTCCGCTCCGTGAGGTCGAGCAGACGGCCGCCGCTATCGCGGACGGCGACTTCAGCCAACGCCTCGGCGGAACCACGCCGAACACCGAGGTCGGCCGCCTGAACCGCTCGCTCAACGCGATGCTGGGGAGGATCGACACGGCGTTCCGCGACCGCGCGCGCACGATCGAGCAGATGCGCCGGTTCGTCGGCGACGCCAGCCACGAGCTGCGCACGCCGCTTGTCTCGGTGCGCGGCTACGCAGAGCTCTACCGGATGGGCGCGCTGCAGACGCCGGAGGCGGTCGGCCAAGCGATGGAGCGCATCGAGAAGGAGGCGATCCGCATGGGCGGTCTCGTCGAGGATCTCCTCGAGCTCGCCCGTCTCGACGAGACCAAGCCGCTCGCTCTCGCTCCTGTCGACCTGATGCCGCTGGCGCGCGACGCTGCGATGGACGCCATGGCGTCCTGGCCCGACCGTGACTTCGGCGTCGAGACGCGCGACGACACTCCCCTCGAGACTCCGGCGCTCGAGGCCGACGAGCCCGGCGGCTCCGCCACCCAGACCATGGAGCTCTCCCCCGGTCTGACCGGGCCGATCGCGGCGGCTGGTGCCCGCTTGTCGCGTTTCCGTCGACGCCCGCGTCGGGTGAAGGCCGAGGAGATCGCAGCGGGCACCGCCGCCTCCGCACCTGAGGAGCCCGGCGTGCCGGCGATGGTCATGGCCGAGGAGAACAAGATCCGCCAGGTGTTGACGAACCTGATCGGCAACGCTGTCCGCTACACACCTGACGACACCCCTATCGAGATCGGAGTCGCGGTCGACCGTTCGCGTCGCCTCGCCCTGCTCGAAGTGATCGACCACGGGGACGGCATCCCGCCGCAGATCCGGGAGAAGATCTTCCAGCGCTTCTGGCGGGCCGACACGTCTCGCACGCGCGAGACCGGAGGCAGCGGGCTCGGACTCGCGATCGTCTCCTCGATCGTGAGCGCGCACAAGGGCCGCGTCGATGTCGTCGAAACTCCTGGAGGCGGCGCGACGTTCCGCGTCGCCCTCCCGCTGCTCACAGTCGGCCCCCACGGCGAGACGTCTCCCGCCTCCGTCTGACAGTCCTCTTCGCGCCCCGGGAGGCTCGCGGGCGCTCGGCGCTTCGGCTCGCAAGGGACGCGACCGGTGCTCACGCCCCCCAGACGACGGAAAGGCGGCTCCCCGCAGGGGAGCCGCCTTTCCGTCTGGGGGAGCGGGACTTAGAAGTCCATGCCACCCGTGGGGTCGCCACCGCCGGCGACCGGGTTCTTCTCGGGCTTGTCGGCGACGACGGCCTCGGTCGTGAGGAAGAGGCCGGCGATCGACGCCGCGTTCTGCAGAGCGGAGCGCGTGACCTTGACGGGGTCGATGATGCCCGCGGCAATAAGGTCGACGTACTCTCCGGTCGCGGCGTTCAGGCCGTGGCCAGTCGGGAGCTCGCGGACCTTGGCAGCGACGACACCGGGCTCGAGACCGGCATTGAGCGCGATCTGCTTGAGCGGCGCGTCGATCGCAACCTTGACGATGTTCGCTCCGGTCGCCTCGTCACCGGTGAGCTGGAGCTTCTCGAACGCGAGCTTGCCGGCCTGGATGAGTGCGACACCACCACCGGCGACGATGCCCTCCTCGACGGCGGCCTTCGCGTTGCGAACGGCGTCCTCGATGCGGTGCTTGCGCTCCTTGAGCTCGACCTCCGTTGCCGCGCCCGCCTTGATGACGGCGACGCCACCGGCGAGCTTCGCGAGGCGCTCCTGGAGCTTCTCGCGGTCGTAGTCGCTGTCGGTGTTCTCAATCTCGCCGCGGATCTGCGCAACGCGACCGGCGATGGCCTCGGCGTCGCCGGCACCGTCGACGATCGTGGTCTCGTCCTTGGTGATGACGACCTTGCGAGCCGAGCCGAGCAGGTCGAGGGTGACGTTCTCGAGCTTGAGACCGACCTCCTCAGAGATGACCTGACCGCCGGTGAGGATCGCGATGTCCTGGAGCTGCGCCTTGCGGCGGTCGCCGAAGCCGGGGGCCTTGACGGCGACCGACTTGAAGATGCCGCGGATCTTGTTGACGACCAGGGTCGCCAGAGCCTCGCCGTCGACGTCCTCGGCGATGATGAGCAGCTGCTTGCCCGCCTGGATCACCTTGTCGACGATGGGGAGGAGGTCCTTGATGTTCGAGACCTTCGAGTTGACGATGAGGATGTAGGGGTCCTCGAAGACCGCCTCCTGGCGGTCGGGGTCGGTCACGAAGTACTGCGACAGGTAGCCCTTGTCGAAGCGCATGCCCTCAGTGAGCTCGAGCTCAGTGCCGAAGGTGTTCGACTCCTCGACGGTGACGACACCCTCCTTGCCGACCTTGTCGATGGCCTCGGCGATGATCGCGCCGATCTCGGGGTCCGCGGCAGAGATGGAGGCGGTCGCCGCGATCTCCTCCTTGGTCTCGATGGCCTTCGCGCCGGCGATGAGCTCGGCGGTGACGGCCTTGACGGCCTTCTCGATGCCCTTCTTGAGGCTGATCGGGTCGGCGCCGGCCGCGACGTTGCGCAGGCCCTCGCGGACGAGTGCCTGGGCGAGGACGGTGGCGGTGGTGGTGCCGTCTCCGGCGACGTCGTCGGTCTTCTTGGCGACCTCCTTGACCAGCTCGGCGCCGATCTTCTCGTACGGCTCGTCGAGCTCGATCTCCTTGGCGATCGAGACGCCGTCGTTCGTGATGGTGGGGGCGCCCCACTTCTTCTCGAGGACGACGTTGCGGCCACGCGGGCCGAGGGTCACCTTGACCGCGTCGGCCAGAGTGTTGAGTCCACGCTCGAGGCCGCGGCGGGCTTCTTCGTCAAAAGCAATGATCTTGGCCATGTGTGTTTCTCGTCCCTCCCGGACGTCGTGAAGTTTCTGTGCTGGCACTCGACTGGAGCGAGTGCCAAGAGCGATTCTGGCACTCACCGGTGACGAGTGCAAGCGACGAACGACCCTCGCGCAACAGAAGGAGCCGCCGTCCGCACGAGGCGGACGACGGCTCCCGAAGGCTGTCGAGGTCTAGACCGGACGCACCGATTCGGCCTGCGGCCCCTTGGAACCGGTGCCGACCTCGAACGCGACCTGCTGCCCCTCCTCGAGGACCTTGTAGCCCGTCATGTCGATGGCGGAGTAGTGGACGAACACGTCCTGCCCGCCGCCGTCGACCGTGATGAAGCCGTAGCCCTTCTCAGCGTTGAACCACTTGACGGTTCCGTTCGCCATGTCTGTACTCCCCAGTGCTGTGCTGCCCGCGGCACGAGCGATGTGCTAGTGCCTGGTTCGGAATCCTATGCGAGCAGACGGGCGCCAGAACGGCCAGGACGGCCTCCAGCGGGCAGAGTTGCCCGGGATTCAACACGGACGAAACCTTGCCGAAACAGAGGGCCCCTCTCGGCCACCCCCACGACGACGAGCCGTCTATCCGGTCGGGAAGTCGGCTCCCAGAACGACGACCAACGGACCCGTCTCGACGAAGTCCTGCGTCTGCGAGAGCGTGCCGACTCCGAGGGTCTGTGCGAGTCCTCGCGCCGCCCCTTCGAGCGACGAGTCCGAGTAGTAGATCGTGGTGACGGCCTCGTCCTCGGTGTTGGCGTTGGTCACGGTGGGCACCGTCCAGCCCGCGGCGGTGAGGACGTCGCCCGCACGGGCCGCGAGCCCGACGGTTGCCGTGCCGTTGAGCACGGCCACGCTCGCCGCGGGGTCGACGGTGGGCGCGACCGTGGCCGACTGCGACGTCTCGGGCGCGCTCGAGGGAGGGGTGAACACGTCGTTGAACTCGACCCGATCGTCGATGACCAGCAGCCCGATGAAGCCCAGGAGGACGATCACCCCCGTCGCGAGCGCCGCCCAGGCGAAGGCGATGAGGCGGGAGTAGCGGGCAGGTGGGCGCCGATGGGCGCCGACGCGACCCTCGATCGCCGAAAGCTCGTCGAAGCGGTCTCTCGGGTGCGTGTTCGTCATCGCGGGTGCGGCCGGCCTTCCGTTGGGGGGCTCGAGGGTGTCGTCTCGTCGAGGCGCCCGAGGCGCCGCGCAGCGCGGGCGCCGGCGCGACCGTCGCGGATGCGCCGCAGGCGTGAGACGAGCATCGGATCGTGCGCGAGGGCGGCCGGTGAGGCGAGCACTGCGCTGAGCACCTGATAGTAGCGGGCCGTCGACAGGCCGAACTGGGCACGGATGGCGTCGTCCTTGTCTCTGTTGCGCGCCGTCCACTCCCGCTCGAAGTCGAGGACGCGGCGGTCCCGCTCGGAGAGAGGTGTGTCGCTGCCCCGCTCGGTGTCGGTCGTCGTGCTCATCCCCTGAGGGTAGGCAGCGCGGCATCGGAGGCTGTGGAGGCGCTCCGGTACATGCTCACGTGAGGGATTCCCGCCTCGACGTACTCGTCGCCGAATGCCACGAAACCCGAGCGCTCGTAGAGCCCTGCCACGCGGACCTGCGCGTGCAGCAACAGGGCCTCGCCGCCGTACCGGGCGAGCACCGCCTGCAGCAGCAGGTGCGCCAAGCCTTCGCCGCGGCGATCGACGCGGGTGACGACCCTCCCCACGACACGGCGGGCGTCGAGGTGCTCGGGTCGCTCGTCGACCAGTGTGCGGAGGTAGGCGGCCATGCCCTGCTCGTCGGCGACCCACCAGTGTCGGGCCGTCGGCTCCAGATCCCGGCCGTCGAACTCGAGGTCGTCGACCTTCTGTTCTCGGAGGAACACCTCGGAGCGCAGGCGAGCGAAGGAGTAGACGTCGACCGTCGAGAGTTCTCCCCACGACCGGGAGAGGACGGAATGTGGCTGCACGGAGAGGAGTTTAAGCACACAGAGGCGGGAGGCCGCTCCCCCGTAAACTGGCCAGGATTCCTAGGGAGACCCATGTCGTCGTATTCCGTGAACAAGACAGACGCCGAGTGGCGCGAGGAGCTCGACCGCGAGCAGTACGCGGTCCTGCGCGAGGCCGCCACTGAGCGACCGTGGACCGGCGAGCTGCTCGACGAGCACCGCTCCGGCCTCTACACGTGCGCGGCCTGCAACGCCGAGCTGTTCAAGAGCGGCACCAAGTTCGACTCAGGCTGCGGCTGGCCGAGCTTCTACGAGTCGGTGAACCCCGACGCCGTCCAGCTCATCGAGGACAGCACCCTCGGCATGGTGCGCACCGAGGTCCGCTGCGCCAACTGCGGCTCGCACCTGGGTCACGTCTTCCCCGACGGCTTCGGCACGCCTACGGGCGACCGCTACTGCATGAACTCGATCGCCCTGAGCTTCCAGGCCGACGGCGAGTGAGCGCCCACGCGGCGGCCTCGCCGTCCCCCGTCCTCGAAGCCGTCCTCGCCCGCCGTTCACGCTCGAAAGTCACCGCGGAGGCGCCCAGCCACGAAGAGATCGCGAACTACGTCTCCGCCGCCTCGCGTCTCGCCGACCACAGCTCCCTCCGGCCCTGGCGCGTGATCGAGATCCGGGGCGCGGCTCGCGACCGGATCGGACGCAGTTTCGCTGCCGCCTCCGGGTCGAAGAAGGACCCGCGCAAGTACATCGAGAAGACGCACCGCGCCTCCCTCCTGCTCGCTGTCGTGGTGAGCGTGAAGAAGTCGAGCGTGCCGGCCTGGGAGCAGGAGGCGGTCGCCTCCGGGGTGGCCCACCTGCTGAGTCTTCTCCTCGACGAGGCGGGCTGGGGCGTCTTCTGGCGCACGGGGTCCTACACGCGCGCCAAGGCCGTGCGTAAGGCGCACCGGCTCGAGAAGGGCGAAGAGCTGCTCGGTTGGCTGTACGTCGGTCGTCCCGACGGCAAGATCGGCGGTCCGAAACGCCCGACGCCGGCCCACCGGCACCTGAGCGTCCTCGAGCCCTGATGCTCGGTCGGCCCACGGGCGGAGCCGTTCCGACGCCCACGATAGGCTGACCGAGTGCGGCGACGCACAGGCCGACGTGGCGCAATTGGTAGCGCACCCGACTTGTAATCGGGCGGTTACGGGTTCAAGTCCCGTCGTCGGCTCCCTCTTCTTCGCAGACTGATGCGCCGGCACCTCCCCGCCGCGACGACGAACGCCCCGGACCACTGGAGTCCGGGGCGTTCTCTGCGTTCGGGGCGGCATCGAGCAGCCCCTGACGAGGTCAGCTGCTGGGCGTCGGCGTCGGCGAGCCCGAGGAGTAGGTGTCAGCGGCGGCCGAGAGCACGAACGAGCTGAACGCGTCGGCGTCGGTAAGCGAGCCGGAGTAGGCCTTGCCGTTCACGAGGACCGTGGGCGTTCCCGTCACCGCCGGGACGTCCGTGCCGGGCAGCGGTCCCGTGGTGGCGCGCTCCGTGGCCGCGCGCACCCAGCTCACGAAGGACCCGTCGCTGATGCAGCTGTCGACCTTCGCCGTGTCCTGGACGCCCGCCTGCGCCGCGTACTGCTTGAGCTGGTCGTCCAAGAGGCCGTTGGTCCCCTCTGCCGGCTGGTTGGCGAAGAGCAGCGCATTGAAGTCGAAGAACGAGTTCGGCGCGGAATCCGCCACGCACGCAGCGGCGTTCGCCGACCGCTCCGAGTACTTGGTGCCGTTCGAGCGGGTCGTGAGGATGGAGATCGGGTGGATCTCGACCGTGGCCGCACCGCTCGTCACCCACTCCTTGATCTGGTTGCCGTTGGTCTTCTCGAACTCGCCGCAGTACGGGCAGAGGTAGTCGAGGTACACGCGGATGTCGACCGTCCCCTTCGTGGTGTCGAGGGCGCTCGGGGTCGGCGTGCTGTCGGCGGCCACGGCGGGCGCGGTCTGCGCGACCATGTTCTCGCCGATCACGACGCCGTCGCTGGCCATGTTCGCGGGACCGGGTCCCGCCGGGCGGATGCTCGAGGTGACGGCGAAGGCGATCACCGCGACGACCGCGATCACCAGCAGGGCGAGCCCGCCCTGGAGGGCGATGCGACCCGCGCGATCGCGGCGCTTCTGCTGCTCGCGGAGTCGCCGCGCCTTCTCTCGGGCGGCCTCTCGACGCTGATTCTTGGAGAGACGGTCATTGGCTCCGCCGTTGGTCATGACAAGGACGCTCCGAATAAAGAGAGGGGGAAAGTGTGCGTCGCCGGGGCGCGACTCGCCGGAATCCTACGCGCGAGCCCTGGGAAACCTCCAAACGACGGTTAGGCGCAGGCGGGCCGCTCCTCACCCTCGGGTCGCGGCCGGAGCCCGGAGGGAGGTGCGTGGCATAATGGGACGGTTGGTCGCTGTCGCCCACACGATGATGACCATCACTTCCATTCACTCGGATCGTCCGGCACGTACCTGCCGGTGAAGGAGAAAGAACCATGGCGTCCGTCACTTACGATCACGCATCCCGCGTCTACCCCGGGGCCACGCGTGCCTCCGTCGACAAGCTCAACCTCGAGGTCGGAGACGGCGAGTTCCTCGTCCTCGTCGGCCCCTCCGGCTGCGGCAAGTCGACCTCCCTGCGTATGCTCGCCGGCCTTGAAGAGGTCAACGAGGGGCGCATCCTCATCGGCGACCGCAACGTCACCGATGTGCCGCCGAAGGACCGCGACATCGCGATGGTCTTCCAGAATTACGCGCTGTACCCGCACATGTCCGTGGCTGAGAACATGGGCTTCGCGCTCAAGATCGCCGGCATCAACAAGGACGAGCGGGCCGCGCGGGTCCTCGAGGCCGCGAAGATGCTCGACCTCGAGCCCTACCTCAACCGCAAGCCGAAGGCCCTCTCCGGCGGTCAGCGGCAGCGCGTCGCGATGGGTCGCGCCATCGTCCGCAAGCCCCAGGTGTTCCTCATGGACGAGCCGCTCTCGAACCTCGACGCCAAGCTCCGCGTCCAGACCCGCACGCAGATCGGCACGCTCCAGCGTCGTCTGGGCATCACCACGGTCTATGTCACCCACGACCAGACCGAGGCGCTCACCATGGGCGACCGTATCGCGGTGCTCAAGGACGGCCTGCTCCAGCAGGTCGGTACGCCGCGCGACCTCTACGAGAACCCGAACAACGTGTTCGTCGCCGGCTTCATCGGCTCGCCCGCGATGAACCTGTTCCCCGCCGATGTCACCGACGGCGGTGTGAAGTTCGGCGACACCGTCCTCCCGATCGCCCGGGAGGCGCTCGCGAAGACCTCGCAGAAAGTGGTCACGCTCGGTGTCCGTCCCGAGGACGTCACCGTCTCGAGCCAGCCCGGCGGACTGCCGATCGAGGTCGACCTCATCGAGGAACTCGGCTCGGACGGCTACCTGTACGGCCACACCGAGCTCGAGGGCCGGCGCACCGACATCGTCGCCCGTGTCGACGGTCGCGTCCACCCCGCGGCGGGCGACCGCGTCTTCGTGACCGCGAACCACCGCGTGCACATCTTCGACGCAGAGTCGGGCGAGCGCCTCTCCTGAGGTCCGTCGCCCACGCGCACGCTGCCGCCGTCCTTCCAGGGCGGCGGCAGCGGTCGTTCCGCCCCTCTCACCGTCCGCCTCCCGACACGAACGGCGCGCCATGTCCGGCTCCCTGAACATCACCTCGGCCACGGTCGACCCTGCTCTGCTCGACCTGCCGTGGACTCTGCGGCTCGATGACTGGCCCGACGCCTACATCGCCGCACTCCCCAAGGGCATCTCGCGGCACACGGTGCGCTTCGCCCACCTCTCGGGGCATGTCGTCGCGGTCAAGGAGACCACCGCCGAGATGGCGCGACGCGAATACGAGATGCTCAAGACGCTGCAACGTCTCGACGTGCCGTGCGTCGAGCCCGGCGCCGTCGTCGCCAACCGGACCGATGACGAAGGCGATGCCCTCCCGGCCGTGCTGGTGACCCGTCACTTGAAGTTCTCCCTCCCCTACCGCGCGCTGTTCTCGCAGACGCTGCGGCCCGACACGGCCACGCGGCTGGTCGACGCCCTCGCGCTTCTCCTCGTGAGACTGCACGTCATCGGCTTCTTCTGGGGCGACGTCTCGCTCTCCAACACCCTGTTCCGAAGGGATGCCGGGGCGTTCGCCGCCTACCTGGTCGACGCCGAGACCGGCCAGCTCTACTCGGGCGGTCTGTCGAACGGACAGCGCGAGAACGATCTCGAGATCGCGCGCGTCAACATCGCCGGCGAACTGCTCGACCTGGAGGCGGGCGGACGTATCGACGACGACCTCGATCCGATCACGGTCTCCGACGGCATCGTCGCCGCCTACCGGAGCCTGTGGAAGGAGCTCACCGGTGCGGAGTCGTTCGCGACATCGGAGCGCTGGCGGATCAACGCACGCGTCAACCGGCTCAACGAGCTCGGGTTCGACATCGAAGAGCTGGCGATCAAGACGGACGAAGCCGGCTCGACCGTGAGGATCCAGCCCAAGGTCGTCGACGCGGGTCACCACCAGCGCCGCCTGCTGCGTCTGACCGGGCTGGACGCGCAGGAGAACCAGGCCAGACGCCTCCTCAACGACCTCGACTCGTATACGGCGACCTACGACAAGCAGGACCTCGACGAGGAGATGGTCGCGCACGAGTGGCTCGCGCAGGTGTTCGAGCCGGTGATCCGCTCGATCCCCCGGGAGCTGAAGGGCCGGCTCGAGCCGGCTGAGATGTTCCACCAGCTGCTCGAGCACCGGTGGTTCATGTCGCAGCAGCAGGCCCGCGACGTCCCGCTCGCCGAGGCGGTCACGGCGTATGTGAACGACATCCTCCGTCACCGACGGGACGAGGCGACGGTGATCGCGCCTCCGACCGAGGCGCTCACGCTGCCCAACCTCGTCATCGACGAGGCAGGCGATGCGGAGCTCACTGACGAGGACGCCGAGATCGACTGGCGGAAGAACGTCTAGAACGGAGGGGAACGTCGACTCGAGACGTCCCCCCTCCGCGGCGCCTACTCGCCGGTGGCGCGCAGCTTCGAGATCTCGTAGAGCGCGACCGACGCGGCGATCCCGGCGTTGAGTGACTCGGTGGCCGAGCTGATCGGGATGGAGACGACCGCGTCGCACTGCTCGGTGACGAGACGCGAGAGACCTTTGCCCTCGCTGCCGACGACAATGAGGAGCGGGCGGTCGGCCAGCTCGAGGCCCGGTAGCGAGACGTCGCCGTCGCCGTCGAGACCGATGACGAAGACGCCCTCGCGCTTGTAGTCCTTGATCATCGCCGTGAGGTTGGACGCCATGGCGACGGGGATGCGCGCGGCCGCCCCCGCCGAGGTCTTCCAGGCAGCCGACGTGAGCCCGACAGAACGACGTTGCGGCACGATGACGCCCTGACCGCCGAAAGCGGCGACCGAGCGGATGATCGCACCGAGGTTGCGTGGATCGGTAATGCCATCGAGCGCGACGAGGAGGGGCAAGGCTCCGCGGGAGACGCTGCGTTCGAGCAGGTCGCTCGGGTGGGCGTACTCGTACGGCGGCACCTTGAGGACCAGTCCCTGGTGCACCGAATCGGGGCCGGCGAGCCTGTCGAGCTCGGGACGCATGACCTCGAGGACCGGCAGTCCGCGTGCCGTGGCGATCTTGAGCGCCTCTTTGACCCGGTCGTCCATCTCGATGCGGGTCGCCATGTAGAGGGTCGTCGCCGGGATCGTCGCACGGAGCGCCTCGAGGACCGAGTTCCGGCCGGTCACCATCTCGAACTCGTCGCCGCTCTTGGGCTTGCGGGAGGGAGAGGGACGCCCCTGACCGCGGGAGGCGGCCGCGAGCGTGCCTCCCGGACGGCCCTTGCCGCCGGCGGCGACGAAGCGTTCGCGCGCGAGCTTGGCCTTGCCCGCGGGGTGGTACGGGCGATCCTCCGCTTTCGGCGTCGGCTTCTTGCCCTCGAGGGCCTGCCTGCCCTGACCGCCCGAACCGACGGCCTTGCCCTTGCTCTTCTTGCGGACCGCTCCGGGTCGGCCGGGCTTATTCGCCATCGAGACTCCAATGTGCACCCGTGGGGGTGTCGTCGATCGTGATTCCCGCCGCGGCGAGATCGGTTCGGATGCGGTCGGCGCTCGCCCAGTCGCGCTGCTCGCGCGCACTCTGACGTTCGGCGACCAGGCGGTCGACCAGCGCGCTCAGCGCGCGGTAGGAGGGCTCGTCATCGGACCGCGCCCACTCGGGCGCCTCGGGATCGATGCCGAGCACCGACGCCATCGCCAGCACCTGGGTGCGCAGCGCCGAGACCGAGCCGAGGTCTTCGGCGTCGAGGGCGGCGTTGCCCGCGCGGACCGTCTCGTGCAGGACGCCGATGGCCTGGGGAACCGAGAGGTCGTCGTCCATCGCCTCGGCGAACTCCTCCGGCACTACCGGCTCGCCGAGCGCGGCGAAACGCGTGCCCTCGAGTCGGCGCCGCGAGCGGTCGAGGAAGCCCTCGATCCGCTCGAGCGCGGCCTCGGCCTCGTCGAGCGCGCCGTCGTGGAACTCGAGCGTCGAGCGGTAGTGCGCGGAGCCGAGGTAGTAGCGCACGACCAGGGGGCGCGCCGCATCGAGGAGCTCGGAGGCGAACACCGAGTTGCCGAGCGACTTGCTCATCTTCTGGCCCGTCACCGAGACGAGCCCGTTGTGCAGCCAATAGCTCGCGAAGGCGTGGCCCGCCGCGCTCGACTGCGCCAGCTCGTTCTCGTGATGCGGGAAGCGCAGGTCGAGTCCGCCGCCGTGGATGTCGAACTGTGTGCCGAGATACTTCGTCGACATGGCGGAGCACTCGATATGCCAGCCGGGACGACCGGGCCCCCAGGGCGAGGCCCACGAGGCCGACTCGGGCTCGTGGGGCTTCGCCCCCTTCCACAGGGCGAAGTCGTGCGGGTCGCGCTTGCCCCGGGGATCGGCGTCGGTCGCCGCCTCCATGCTCTCGAGCCGTTGATGGGTGAGGGCGCCGTAGTCGGGCCACGAGCGCGTGTCGAAGTAGACGTCTCCGGAGTCGTCGGGAGCGGGATAAGCGTGCCCGCGTTCGATGAGGCGCTGCACGAGCGAGATCATCTCGGCGATGCTCGCGGTCGCCCTCGGCTCGTAGGTGGGCGGGAGGATGCCGAGCGCCGTGTAAGCGGCGGTGAACTCGAGCTCGACCCGGTAGGCCAGCGCCCACCACTGCTCGGAGGCGACGCCGACGGGCGCGGCGCGCTGCGCCTCCTCGGCGATCGCGAGGATCTTGTCGTCGATGTCGGTGACGTTGCGCACCAGGGTGACTCGATAGCCGCGGTAGTGCAGCCAGCGGCGCAGCTGATCGTAGGCGAGGGCCGACCGGAGATGACCGATGTGGGGCGAGGACTGCACGGTGGGTCCGCAGACGTACATCCCGACCTCGTTCTCGTGGAGGGGGACGAAATCGACGAGGGCCTGAGCCTTCGAGTCATGCAGTCGCAGAGTCACGCGGGCGAGTTTACCGGGCGCGCCGCCGCCGGCCGGGCGGGAGAGCCCGTGCTGGGGATCACGCGCCGAGAACGCGCCTGGGGAGGAGGATCGCCGTCGCCGTCGCGGCCACACCCTCGCCGCGGCCGGTGAAGCCGAGCGCGTCGGACGTCGTCGCGGCCACACTCACCGGAGCGCCGAGCATCTCGGACAGCAGCGCCTGCGCCTCCTCTCGGCGGGGCGAGAAGATCGGACGGTTGCCGATGAGCTGCACCGCGACGTTGCCGATCGTGAAACCCACGGCCTCGACGAGCTCACGGGTGGCCCGGAGGAAGACCTCGCCGTGGGCGTCACGGAAGCGAGGATCCGAGGTGCCGAAGCGGGAGCCGATGTCGCCGAGCTGGGCGGCGGCCAGCAGGGCGTCGCAGATCGCGTGGGCGACGGGATCGCCGTCGCTGTGCCCGGAGAGGCCGCGCTCGCCCGGCCAGTGCAGGCCCGCCAGCCAGAGCGGCGACGCGTCGTCGAAGGCGTGGACGTCGGTGCCGATGCCCACGCGCGGTGCCGTGGGAGCGGGCGCGAGCAGTCGTTCGGCCCGCTCGAGGTCCCACGGGGTGGTGATCTTGAAAGCGAGCGGGTCGCCGTCGACAAGTCGGGAGGGGGTGCCGCGCGAGGCGAGCAGTGCCGCGTCGTCGGTGAACTCCTCCTCGGCCGCCGCGTACGCCGCGTCGAGCACGGCGCGCGGGAAGCCCTGCGGGGTCTGCACGGCGGCGAGCAACGAACGGTCGACGGTCTCGGCGATCGTTCTGCCCTCGGCGATGCGCTTGATCGTGTCGGTGACGGGAAGGCCCGGGACCGCCCCTCCCCCCGTCGAGCGCACCGCAGCGATCACGCGCTCGAACTGGCTCCTCGGCGTGAGCGCCCGAGCGGCGTCGTGCACGAGCACCGTGTCGACGGTGGGCGCGAGCGCCGCGAGACCGCAAGCGACCGAGGCCTGACGGGTCGCGCCTCCCGCGACCACCGCCACCGAGCCCGGACGCGCGCCCGACGACAGGGCGAGCATGACCGTCTCGCCGATCAGCTCCGCGGGGACCACCACCACGGGCTGGACCTCCTCGGGAAGACTCAGAACGGTGCGGAGGGAGCGCTCAAGAATGGTGACGCCCGCGCACTCGACGAAAGCCTTCGGTCGAGGCCCCCCGAGGCGCGTGCCGCTGCCTGCGGCGACGACGACGACCCCGATCCGCGGCGATGAGCCGGTCGACTCCCGCCCACCCGACGCGGAGTCACTCAGGATGCGAGGACCTTGTCGAGCACGAGAGCGGCGCTCTCCTCGTCGGTCTTCTCGGCGAGGGCGAGCTCGGAGACGAGGATCTGCCGAGCCTTCGCGAGCATGCTCTTCTCGCCCGCGGACAGACCGCGCTCGTGGTCGCGGCGGGTGAGATCGCGGACGACCTCGGAGACCTTGATGACATCGCCCGAGCCGAGCTTCTCGAGGTTCGCCTTGTAGCGCCGTGACCAGTTGGTCGGCTCCTCGACGACGCTCTCGCGCAACACCTCGAACACGCGATCGAGGCCCTCCTGCCCGATGACGTCGCGAACGCCCACGAGATCGACGTTGTCGGCCGGGACCTCGATCACGAGGTCGCCCTGCACCACGCGGAGCTTGAGGTAGGTCTTCTCGACCCCCTTGATGGTGCGGGTCTTCACCTCGTCGATCGTGGCGGCACCGTGATGGGGGTAGACGACCGTCTCACCGACCTCGAACTGCATGCGACGTCCTTTCAGCGGCCCACAGATTACCACGGGCGGCATCGGCGAGGCAGTCGGCGCCGGGCCAGGACTCGGCGCTCGCTACGCTAGCCTGGAGTCCGGCCCGAGCACTGTCGATCCGCCCTGTCCGGGCGGGCGGGGCCCACGATCTGGAGGAATCTGTGAAGGCGCGTATCGCTGCATCCGTCGTTCTCGCGGTCGGCGTCGCCCTCGCTACCGCCGGCTGCAACCTCGTCGCTCCGCAGGCGACGCTGAAGAGCTACGACCCCTCGGACGGCGTGGGAGCGACGATCGGCGATCTGGCGATCCGCAACGCGATGATCATCTCGGACGACGGAGAGCTCGGGGCCCTCGTGGTCACGGTCGTGAACTCCGGCTCCGAGACCGAGACCCTCGAGGTCCAGTACGAATCCACCTCCGGCCGTACGACCTCCGACGTCGATGTCGCGCCCGGTCGTACCGAGATCGGCCCCGAGAAGACCGAGTCGGTCACGATGACGGGCATCGACACGATCCCCGGCAGCCTCCTCCGCGTCTACTTCCAGTACGGCACGCAGCAGGGCAAGGAACTCCTCGTCCCCGTCCTCACGAGCGGCCTCGAGGCCTACTCGACCCTGACGCCCACGCCCCTCCCCACGACGATCCCGACGGCGACCCTGGCCCCCACTCCCTTGGCCACCGCCGTCCCCACCCCCACCGAGACCACCACCGCGCAGTAGCCGCCACTCCCGGCCTGCTCGCGCAGGGGCCGCACCGACCAGGCGTCGCGATCAGGCGTCGAAGCGGTAGCCGAGGCCGCGGACGGTGACCAGGAGCGTCGGCTCCTTGGGGGTCTTCTCGATCTTCGAGCGAATGCGCTTCACGTGGACGTCGAGGGTCTTCGTGTCGCCGAAGTAGTCGCTCCCCCAGACGCGGTCGATGAGCTGGCCGCGGGTGAGGACACGACCGGCGTTGCGGAGGAGCATCTCGAGCAGCTCGAACTCCTTGAGCGGCATCGGAGTCTCGACCCCGTTGACTTCGACGGTGTGGCGTTCGATGTCCATGCGGACGGGACCGGCGACGACGATCCGCTCCTCCCCCGGCTCTTCTGTGTGGCGGCGGAGGACCGCGCGGATGCGTGCGAGCAGCTCACGAGTCGAGTAGGGCTTGGTGACGTAGTCGTCGGCACCGAGCTCGAGGCCGACCACGATGTCGACCTCGGAGTCCTTCGCGGTGACCATGATGATCGGCACCGAGGAACGGGTGCGGATCTCGCGGCACACCTCGGTCCCCGGCATGCCGGGCAGCATCAGGTCGAGAAGGATCAGGTCGTAGGCGCCCTCGTCGAAAGCGGCGACGGCACGGTTGCCGTCTTCGGCGACGGTCACGTCGTAGCCTTCGCGCTCGAGCAGGTAGCTGAGGGGCTCACTGAGGGCGCTCTCGTCCTCGACGAGCAGGATGCTGGTCACGCGTGTTCTCCTATCGGGGCCGCTGCCGGAGACGGCGGGCGGTCTGGGTCTGCTTCGGGGAGTCGGATGGTGAAGGTGGAGCCCCGCCCGGGCTTGGACCAGACGCGCACGTCGCCTCCGTGGTTCTGCACCGCGTGCTTGACGATGCTGAGACCGAGTCCGGTGCCTCCGGTGTGGCGCGAGCGGGCTTGGTCGACACGGTAGAACCGTTCGAAGACCCGATCGAGATCCTCCTCGGGAATGCCGATTCCCTGATCGGTCACGGCGATCTCGACGACGCCGCCCGTCACGCGGACGCCGATACCGACGCGGGAGCCGGCGGGCGAATACTGGATCGCGTTCGCGAGCAGGTTGTGCAGCGCCGAGACGAGCATCTTCTCCTGGCCGACGACAGAGGCCTTCTTCATCCCGCCCTTGACCAGGGTCACGTCGTGCGACTCCGCCAAGACATGGGTGGTCTCGAGGGCGGAGGCGACGATGTCGTCGACCCGCACCACCTGCGCGGAGGCGCCGACGTCGGTGGCCTGGAGGCGGGAGAGCTCGATGATCTCGCGGGTGATCTTCGCGAGACGGTGCGACTCCTGCGTGAGGCGGTGCGCGAAGCGGCGCACCTGCACGGAGTCGTCGGCGGCGGAGTCGAGAGCCTCGGCGAGAAGGCCCACGGCTCCGATCGGGGTCTTGAGCTCGTGCGAGATGTTGGCGACGAAGTCGCGTCGCACCGCCTCCAGCCGGCGTGCCTCGGTGTGGTCTTCGGCGATGACGAGGACGAAGCGCGAGCCCAGTCGGGTGGCGCGCACAACGAGCGTGACCGCAGCGTCCGAGAGGGGACTCGTCGAGAGCTCGAGGTCTTGCTCGATGTCGTCCCCGAAGCGGCGGACGCGTTCAACGACGGCGACGAGGTCGGGGTGCACGATGACGCTGTGGTGGACGAGGCCGAGGGCCAGCGCCCGCTGGGACGCCTTGAGCACGTTGTGCGACGGATCGGTGACGAAGGCCGGGGCGCCGACGGCATCGATGATCGCGTCGATCCCCTCCGGGAGGGTGACGGCGATCACTTCGGAGGCGATGCGGCCACGGCGGGCGGCAAGCATCAGCACCATCGTCGCGGCGATGCCGATGGCGACACCGAGCGCGAGCGACACAAGCACGATCAAGCCTGAATCCACTGCCCCAGGGTAACCATCCACCGGCCGTCCCCCTACCGGATGCCCGGCAGGAGCATGCGGGTCGAGTACTGTTCAAACGCCTGGCACCGTCCGTTAACCTGCCGTGGTCATCATGACTGCGCCTGCGCCGACGGAGTGCAGTCGCGGCGGTGCGCGTGGTGTGTGCCGCCTACTCGGCAGCGTCGACCGCGTCTGCCGCAGAGAGGGTCGATCAAGATGCGCGAAGTATTCCAGCAGGAGCTGGCCGAGGTCCAGGACCGGCTCGTCGAGATCTCCGGACTCGTCGAGACGGCTATCGAGAAGGCGACACAAGCCTTCAACCACTCCGATGTGGCCCTCGCCGAAGAGGTCATCGCCAACGACGCGCGCATCGATGAGCTCGCGGTCAGCCTCGACGAGCTCGCGATCGACATCCTCGCCCGCCAGGGGCCGGTAGCGAGAGACCTGCGCACCGTGGTCTCGGCGCTGCGCATCAGCGCATCGCTCGAGCGGATGGGCGACATCGCCGAGCACATCGCACAGCTCTCGCGCTACCGCTTCCCCGACAAGGTCGTCCCGAAGAGCCTCCGGCCGACGTTCGTCGAGATGGGGCGCCTCGATGTGGTCGTCGCCCGTAAGCTCACCGAGCTGCTCCGTACGCAGGATCCCCGCATCGCCGAGGAGATCCGCGACGAGGACGACAAGATCGACGAGCTGCACGTGAGCGTCTTCGACAAGGTGCTGAGCGAGGCGTGGAAGGGCCAGGCCGTCGACACCGTCGACGCGACCCTCGCCAGCCGCTACCACGAGCGCTTCGCCGACCACGCGGTCTCGATCGCCAAGAAGGTCCAGTACCTCATCTCGGGCGACTGGGGCTGAGCCGCCGACGGTCGCGCTGACGCGGCATCGACCGGCGGGCTGCGGGAGCGGACCTCGGGGAGTGGGGCGGGCGTCAGCCGAGCGTCGAAGGTGAAACGTTCGGCCCGTCGCAACCGGGGTTGTGACGGGCCGAACGGAAGGCGCTACCGGAGGGACGCGGGGCGGGCGCTACTTCTTGGCACCCTGGGCGGCGACGGCCGCGGCCCCGGCGGCAGCCGCCTCCGGGTCGAGGTAACGGGCCTGGCAGACCGGCCGGAAGTTCTCGTCGAGGGTGTAGACGAGCGGAATGCCGGTGGGGATGTTCAGCTCGGCGATGTCCGCGTCGGAGATGCCGTCGAGCGTCTTGACCAGCGCGCGGAGCGAGTTGCCGTGCGCCGCGATCATGACGGTCTTGCCCGACACGAGGTCCGGCTTGATGTCGGACTCCCAGTAGGGCAGCATCCGCTCGATGACGAGCTTGAGCGACTCCGTGCGCGGAAGGGCGTCGCCCAGGTCGGCGTAGCGCTCGTCGTGCGCCTGCGAGTACTGGTCGTCGTCGTCGAGCGGGGGCGGCGGCACGTCGAACGAGCGGCGCCAGGTCTGGAACTGCTCGGGGCCGTACTCGGCGAGAGTCTGCGCCTTGTCCTTGCCCTGCAGCGCGCCGTAGTGGCGTTCGTTGAGGCGCCACGATCGCTTCACGTCGATCCAGAGACGGTCCGCGACGTCGAGCGCGATGTTCGCGGTCTGGATCGCGCGGGTCTGTCGGGAGGTGTAGACGACATCGGGCTGCAGGCCGGCCTCGGTCAGCAGCTCGCCGGCGCGGGTCGCCTCGGCGACACCCTGCTCGGAGAGCCGCACATCGACCCAGCCGGTGAAGAGGTTCTTCTGGTTCCACTCGCTGTTGCCGTGGCGCACGAGGATGAGAGTGTAGGTCTCGGACATGCGTCCACCTTATGGGAGGAGCGCCCCGGCCCGCCGTTACGCTGGAGCCCATGCCCATCGGAGCCGTGACCCGCGGGACGACGGGCACGAACCGCCTCCGACGGGTCGATCGCCGACTGGCCGAACTGCCTGTGATGCGTACGACGCCGGCTCCGTTGGTCGTCGATCTGGGTTTCGGAGCGAGTGCCGTCACCACGCTGGAGTTGCAGCGCCGACTCGTGCGTGTGGCGCCGGACGTCGAGGTGCTCGGGCTCGAGATCGAGCCCGAGCGAGTCGAGACGGCGCGGCGGCAGCTCGAGCGAGTCCGCGAGGGAGGAACGCCCTTTCCTCGGGATGCCCGTGTGCGCTTCGAGAGAGGCGGCTTCGAGGTGCCTCTGCCCGACGGCCGACGCGCGAGCGTCATCCGGGCTTTCAACGTGCTCCGCCAGTACGAGGAGGCGGCCGTCGCGGGAGCGTGGGCCACGATGACCGAGCGCCTCCAGCCGGACGGCGTGCTCGTCGAGGGCACCTGCGACGAGATCGGCCGCATCTGCACGTGGATCGAGGTGGGGCGCGAGGGACCTCGCTCGCTCACCCTGTCGCTTCGCCTCGGCGCGATTCCCTCCCCGACGATCGCGGCCGAGCGTCTGCCGAAGGCGTTAATCCATCGCAACGTCCCCGGTGAACGAGTCCACGCGTTCCTCGTCGCGCTCGAGCGGGCGTGGGCGTCGAACGCTCCACTCGCGGTCTACGGGCCGACACAGCGCTGGATCGCCGCCGTGCGCGCACTCCGGTCAGAGTGGCCGATCGTGGGCGGGCCGGCACGGTGGCGGCTCGGCGAGGTCACCGTGGCGTGGGAGGCTGTCGCGCCGCCCCACTAGGCACGTCCCCCGGGAACGTGGATGCGAGGCCGGCACGCCCGGACGCTCTAGGCGAGCACGGGCAGCGCGGCGCGCGCCTCCGCGGGGCTCACGCCCGTCGCCGTCAGCAGGTCGACGACCAAGGGGCGGAGGAGGACGAGGAGGGTCTTCTCGGCGAGCCGCGCCTCGGGGATCAGCTGCTGTGGGTCGAGCGTCGTCGCGAGGAGCACCAGATCCTGCCGCGCGAGGGCAAGCATCGACGGATCGACGACCGCTCGGCCGAGGAGGGCGATTCCCGGGCCGAGGGCCGCGATCGCTCCTCCGAGCGCGGGACGGGGGACCGAATCGCGCACGAGGAAGTCCGTGCGACGCGCGACGATCCGCACGTTGCGGGTCGCAAGATCCAGAGCGGCCAGCATGGCGCTCTGCCGGTCGAGTTCGCCGCGATGACGGCGGACGAACGGAGAGATACGGGCGACACCTCTGGCAGAGTCGAGGGCCGCTGACCAGCCGTCGATCACGGGCTGGGTCCCACGGATCCGCTCCAACGCGGCCGAGGAGGCGGAGGAGTCCCCTCGACGGAGCGCATCGGCGAGTTCCTCGACGGTGCGGCTCAGCGCCGAGACCAGGCGATACGCCTCCGCGCGAGCGGTCCGCAGGGGTGGCCGGGGCACGATCGCCGTACAGAGCAGGGCTGCGAGCCCGCCGATCAGCCCGTCCACACTGCGCGTGAAGACGCCGCCGTCGGGTGCGGGCAACACCATTACCAGCATCGCCTGCGTCCCCGCGGCAACCGCGAAGCCGGGCGAGGGCGAGAGCGCCCGACCCAGCGTGAACACGACCGCGAGCACGACCGCCAACTGCCAGACACCACTCCCCCACACCAGGAGCAGCACCTCACTGATGGTGATGCCGACGAGCATCCCGACGGCGGTCTCGGCGACCTGCTTGGGACGGGTGTCGCGAGCGATGCCGAGGCTCGAGAGCGTCACCGTGAGCGCGAGCACCGGCGCGGGGTGTCCGAGACCGAAGTGCGCCACGGAGTAGGCCAGCACGGCGGCGAGCACGATCTGCACCACCGCGGGCAGCGAGGACGCGGCGCGGGCGAGACCCCGGCCGGGATGCAGCTCAGTCGCTCGAGCGAGGACGCGGAGCCGCTCGGCAGCCGCCCGTCCCCGTCGCGCGGATCCTGCGGCCACCACGGCGTGGCCTATCTGCTCGGTGTCCCGAGACGGGGCAGGCGGGGCACGCCCGCCTCCGCTCCGGCTCCGGGCGGAACCACGACCTCCTGCGCCGCGGCGACGACGGAGTCGCCCACGACGACCGTGAGCACGAGGTCGATGGGCACGGTTCGCTTGATGACGGCGAGGGCGATCGGACCGTCCTCCCAATGCCACGCTGCGGCGGTGACGGCGCCGACCTCGATCGGCTCGCCTCCCTTGAGCGCGGTGACGACGTCGCCGTGACCCGGCAACACCGAGTCGGAGCCGTCGAGCTGCAACAGGACGAGTCGACGCGGCGGGTGGCCGAGGTTGTGCACCTTCGCGACCGTCTCTTGTCCGCGATAGCACCCCTTGGCCAGGTGCACGCTCGACCGCAGCAGATCGAGCTCGTGCGGGAGGGAGCGCTCGTCGACCTCGGTCGCGTGCCGGGGACGCCAGGCGGCGATCCGCAGAGCCTCGAGCGCATCGGCGCCGGCGAGGGAGACTCCGGCCGAGCGCGCCCGAGCGGCGAGTCCCGCGAGCGCCGAGCGAGGCACGAGCGTCTCGCGGTACTTCCAGGCGGCGGAAGGGTGCCGCTCGACGGCGGCGTACTGCCAGCCGCCCGGCTGGACCTCGGCCCAGGGGTCGCGCCAAGCGACCGCCGCCTCGACGAGAGCGAGCGCGGAGGCGGGCCCGTCGCCCAGGCTCCCGAGCGTCGCGAACTCGGCGGTCCGCTCGGCCACCTCGACGCGGAGGAGGAACCGCATCCTGTCGAGCCAGGCGGCCAGTGCCGCGGTCTCGTCGCGATCAAGGAGGAGCCAGGTGGTCTCTCCGTCGTCGACGACGCGGAGGAGATGCTCGATGCGCCCGGTGGGGTCGAGCAGGAGGGTCTCGGCGGAGGCTCCAGGCGCGAGCCGTGCGAGCGATTGGCTCGTCAGGGAGTCGAGCCAGGTAAGGCGATCGGGACCGGTGACGGTGACGACTCCGCGGCCCGAGAGGTCGACGATGGCGGTGCCCGCGGCGAGTGCCCGCTGCTCGCGGAAGGGCTCGCCGTAGTGGGCGGGGACGCCGGGTTCGGCGAGGCTCGGCGTCGCGACGGCGCCCGGGACTCCGAGAAGCGGCGAGGCCTCGAACGGTGGCGAGGCGGAGTCAGTCGACACGGGCGAGCCTTCCGGAGGCGTGGGTGCGCAGGCTCTGGCCCAGGGCCGCGATGTCCCACGCCCAGAGCAGATGGTCGTCGACGAGACCATAGAGCCGCGTGGCCGCGGCGTACTCCTTCGCGGCGGCGGTGCGCATGACGGCGTCGGTTGCGAGATCGATCCGCGGGCCCTTGACCTGGCCGAGGTAGAGCTCGCTCACGCCATCGGGGTGGACGAGCGAGACCTCGATGTCGAACCCGCCGGCGGACGTGCGCAGCGTCTCGACCGACTCGGCGTCGGGAAAAGCGGGAGCCCCGCGCCCCGGCAACATCGCCGGGCCGGCATCGGCATCGGTGAGCGCGCGGCTGAGGCGCCAATAGCCTGTCTCACTCACGAGCGGCCGATGGCCGGCTTCGCCGTCGTCCTCGATGAGCCAGGTGTAGGAGCTGTAGTTGAGGTAGGGCAGGCCGTCGTAGCTGAAGCTGATCCGGTGACCGAACTCGGCCTGCACCGACCGCTCGCCCACGGCGTAGTCGATGACGCCCGACCCCTCCCAGACGCCGAGCAGCCACGAGAGCGGCACGAGCTCGGGAGGCAGGCCCGACGGCAGAGTGATCACAACGGCTGCGGAGCGGCGATTAGCGCTGACCGCGGTAGAGCTTGTAGACGACGACGCCGGACACCCACGCGATCGCGAGCGACGCGAGCCCGAGCAGTCCGAGATAGAAGAGTTCGAGGGCGAGGAGATTCATGCGCCCATCCTATGCGGCGGCAGCGACACGGAGGCGGGGCCGAGGATCACGAGGCCAGGAGCGCGGCGATGCCGCTGGACGCGGCCACGATCACCATGGCCCCGACCACGCTCGTCATCGTGCGCACGAGGTAGCCGTCGGCCCGGGCGACGGCGAGCTGCACCGCGAACGTCGCGAGGACGCATCCGCCGAAGGTGAGACCGAGCCAGAGCTGCTGCGAGCCGTCGGAGGCCACGGCGAGGGTGACGAGGGATCCGGCGAGAGCGAGCGCCCAGACGACTCCGATGCCCACACGATCCCTGCTCATCCGCCAATTGTGCCTCAGACCGTCCCGATCGGGGCCGCCCTGCGCCGGTCGTTCGCCGACTCGAAACGATCCACCCCCGCCCGCCGCCGCTAGTATTGCCGTCAGACCACTTCTGGAGGATCCGTGGCGCAGTTGTTGATACTGACCTCGGCGGGAGGCACCGAGGTGCTCCCCGCTCTGGGGCTCCTCAGCCACCGCACCCGGCAGATCCCCGCCGAGCCAGCGCAGCTCGTGAACGCCCCGAGTTGCGATGTGATCCTCGTCGACGCCCGCCAAGACCTCGCGAGCGCCAAGTCGCTGTGCAAGATCCTCACGACGACCGGGATCAACGTCCCCCTCATCCTGATCCTCACCGAGGGCGGGCTCACGGCCGTGTCGGCCGATTGGGGCGTGAACGACGTGATCCTCGACTCCGCAGGCCCCGCCGAGGTCGACGCCCGCATCCGCCTCGTGATCGGGCGCCTCGCCCAGGAGCAGTCGACGTCACGCATCCAGGCCTCGGGCGTCGTGATCGACGAGGCCAGCTACTCCGCGAAGGTGCACGGCCGGCCACTCGACCTCACGTTCAAGGAGTTCGAGCTCCTGCGCTTCTTCGCCACCCACCCCTCCCGCGTCTTCACACGTGAGCAGCTGCTCAGCGAGGTGTGGGGGTACGACTACTTCGGAGGCACGCGCACCGTCGACGTGCACGTGCGCCGCCTGCGCGCGAAGCTGGGCGACCTGGAGTCGCTCATCGGCACCGTGCGCAACGTCGGCTACCGCTTCAACGTGTACGAAGAAGACAATGAGCGAGTCTCTCAACCTGTCCGTTGAGGATCTCGCCGATCCGACGGTCTCGGCCGGTCTCGACCATCTGATCGGGCGCGCCTCCTGGTTCGACGGGCAGCCGCCGTTCAGCGATCAGACGCTCGTCGAGGCTCGAACCGGCTCGCGCACCCTTCTCGTCGGGCTGCGCGCTGATGTCGTCGTCGCCGCGGCCGTCCTCGGGCAGGGCGAGCTCGAGTTCGTCGTGGACCCGGAGTGGCGCGGAGTCGGGTTCGGCAGGGCGGCGCTCGAGCAGGTCCTCGCGAGCGGCCGGACAGGGCTCCTCGCGTGGTCGCACGGCGACCACCCGGCGGCCCGCTCCCTCGCCGCCTCGCACGGCTTCTCTCCCGTGCGCACGCTCCTGCGCCTGGCGCTCGACCCTCTGATGCCCGTCGAGCCGCTCGTGCCCGACGGCTTCACGCTCACCGACGCGCGCGGCCTCGACGCGGCCGAGTGGGTGGCGCTGAACGCCCGGATCTTCGCCGCCCATCCCGAGCAGGGCCGGATGACGGAAGCGGATCTCGCGGCACGGCAGACCGAGCCCTGGTTCGACGAGGGCGACTTCCTCCTGGTGCGCGACGCGCGAGGCACGCTCGTCGGCTACGACTGGCTCAAGATCGAGCCGGGCGCGACCACGGGAGAGATCTACGTGCTGGGCGTCGCTCCGGAGGCGGCGGGCCGAGGTCTCGGCCGCGCCCTACTCACCGTGGGGCTCGCGCGCATGCTCGACCGCGGCTGCACGGCGGCCGACCTCTACGTCGAGGCCGAGAACCGTGCGGCGGTACGGCTGTATCGCTCGCTCGGCTTCGTCGACGCCTCCGCCGACGTGCAGTATCTGCAGCGCGCGCCCTCGGTACGCTGAGCACGGACCCGCCGAGGAGACTTGCGGGCCGTGCCTCGGGCGAGCCTCCTCCACAGGGCCGGTTCATCCCGCATTCACCGAGGACGGCGCGGGGCACGCGACGACGGTGCCAGGATGGTCGCATGGACGGCGACAACCTGCTTCTCGAAGACGGCCTGAGCGATGACCTCGATGACGACTTCGACGACGACGAAGAGCACTCCGACCCGCTCCTGCCCGACAACCGCTACCTCGACCGCGAGCTGAGCTGGCTCGCCTTCAACCAGCGCGTGCTCGAGCTGGCCGAGGATCCGCTGGTGCCTGCGCTCGAGCGGGCCAACTTCCTCGCGATCTTCTCGTCCAACCTCGACGAGTTCTTCATGGTGCGGGTCGCGGGACTCAAGCGCCGCATCCTCACCGGCCTCGCGCTGCCGACGAACATCGGCCGAGTGCCCGTCGACGTCCTCACCGACATCTCCGAGAAGGCGCACCTCTTGCAGCAGCGGCACTCGCGCGCCTTCCGCGAGCTGGTCGAACCCGCACTGCGCGAGGGAGGCATCGACCTCGTCCGCTGGGACGAGCTGAGCGACGCCGAGCGGACGGTGCTCGACGACTACTTCTCGGCGCAAGTGTTCCCCGTGCTGATGCCGCTCGCCGTCGACCCCGCTCACCCGTTCCCCTACATCTCTGGCCTCTCGCTCAACCTCTCGGTGCGCGTGCGCAACCCGAAGACCCAGAAGGTCGAGTTCGCGCGCCTCAAGGTGCCGCAGATGCTCCCTCGCTTCGTGCGCATCGCCGGTGTCGCCGCTCCCGGAGAGCCGATGCGGTTCATCTCGCTCGAAGACCTCATCGCCAACCAGCTGGGCGACCTCTTCCCCGGCATGGAGATCCTCGATCACCACGTGTTCCGCGTCACCCGCAACGAGGATGTCGAGGTCGACGAGGACGAGACCGAGAACCTCATCAAGGCGCTCGAGAAGGAGCTGCTGCGTCGCCGCTTCGGGCCGCCCATCCGGCTCGAGGTCACCGACGACATGGACGCGGAGACGCTCGGCCTGCTGGTGCGGGAGCTCGACATCACCGCACAGGAGGTCTACAAGCTGCCCGCTCCGCTGGATCTGAGCGGACTGTTCAGCCTCCAGAAGATCGACCGACCCGACCTCAAATACCCCAACCACGTGCCCACGACGGCCGTGCAGCTCTCGCCGAGCGAGCCGAATCAGCGTCAGGACATCTTCAAAGCGGTCTCTCGTGGCGACGTGCTGCTGCACCACCCCTACGAGTCCTTCGCGACCAGCGTGCAGTCGTTCCTCGAGCAGGCCGCCGCCGATCCCGATGTCCTCGCGATCAAGCAGACCCTGTACCGCACCTCGGGTGACTCCCCCATCGTCGAGGCGCTCATCGACGCCGCGGAGTCGGGCAAGCAGGTCCTCGCGCTCGTCGAGATCAAGGCTCGCTTCGACGAGCAGGCCAACATCTCGTGGGCGCGCAAGCTCGAGAAGGCCGGCGTCCACGTCGTCTACGGGCTCGTCGGTCTCAAGACCCACTGCAAGCTCGCGCTCGTGATCCGTCAGGAGAAGGGCGGGGTCCTGCGCCACTACTCGCACATCGGCACCGGCAACTACAACCCGAAGACCTCGCGCATCTACGAAGACCTGGGCCTGCTCACCGCCGACGCCGAAGTGGGCAAAGACCTCACACGACTCTTCAACGAGCTCTCCGGCTACGCGATCGAGAAGAAGTTCAAGCGTCTCCTCGTCGCCCCGCGCCACCTGCGCAAGGGGCTGCTCAAGCGCATCGCGACCGAGACCGAGAACGCCCGCGCGGGTCGGCCCTCCGGCATCAGGATCAAAGTCAACTCGATCGTCGACGAGGCCGTGATCGACGCCCTCTATCGCGCGAGCCAGGCCGGTGTGCCGGTCGACGTGTGGGTGCGCGGCATCTGCGGGCTGAAGCCCGGGCAGGAGGGACTCTCCGAGACCATCCGGGTCCGCTCGATCCTGGGCCGCTACCTGGAGCACTCGCGGATCTTCAGCTTCGTCAACGGCGGCGAGCCGGAGGTGTTCATCGGCAGCGCCGACATGATGCACCGCAACCTCGACCGCCGCGTCGAGGCGCTCGTCCGGATCGTCGAGCCCGCCCACATCAGCGAGATCGACGACATGTTCGAACGCGCGATGGACGAGCGCACCGCCTCCTGGTGGCTCGGTCCGGACGGCGACTGGACACGCCACCACCTCGACGAGGACGGCGCTCCCCTCGCCGACCTGCAGAACCGTCTCATGCAGCACATCACGTACCGCAAGCGCGCGGCGACCCGCTCCGCCAACCGGGCGTCGGTCCGCTGACGTCGTGACCGGAACCGTCTACGCCGCAGGCGCCGTCTGCTGGCGCCTGATCGAGGGCCGCCCGCACATCCTCGTCATCCATCGCCCGCACCGAAGGGACGTCAGCCTGCCGAAGGGCAAGGTCGACCAGGGCGAGTCGCTGCCCGAGACCGCGGTCCGCGAGATCCGTGAGGAGACAGGGCTCGCCGTGGCGCTCGGCGTGCCTCTCGGCTCGACCGAGTACACGCTGCCCAACGGCCGCCCGAAGACCGTGTACTACTGGGCCGCGCGCGTGACCGAGAAGGCGGTGCTCGCCTCCGATTTCGTCCCGAACGGCGAGGTCGAGGCGCTCGAGTGGGTCACCCCCAAGCGCGCCAGGAGCTACCTCACGTATCCGCACGACGTCGCGATCGTCGAGGAGTTCAGCCGCATCGCGGCCCGCGGGGCGCTCGAGACGTTCGCGATCGTCGTGCTGCGGCACGCGAAGGCGGTGCCCGCCTCCTCCTGGGACGGCCGCGACTCGACCCGCCGGTTGACCAAGCGCGGAGAGGCAGAGGCGGGGGCCGCCGGCCGCGCCGTGGCCGCGTGGCGCCCCCGAAGGCTCGTCACGAGCACCGCGAAGCGCTGCCGCGCAACCGTCGCCCCCCTCTCCGCCGCGCTCAAGCGCCCCGTGCGGCTCTCGGAAGCGATCAGCCAGGAGGCGCACGAGCGCGGCACGGCCGACGTGCGTGCGCTCGTCGGCAAGCGCGTGCGCGCGCGCAAGAGCACGGTGCTGTGCAGCCACCGCCCGGTGATCCCCGAGATCCTGCGCGAGATCGCACTCGCCACCGCGACTCCGATCGGCTCCTACCTTGACGAGGCTGCGGCGCTGCCGACGGGTGGCTTCGCGGTCGTGCACCTGTCGAGCCGGCATCCGGGATCGGGGATCGTCGCGATCGAGACGCATTCGCCGCTGGCCTGAGCCGCTCGCCCGCGGTCCGCCCCGTCGACCATCGGCGATGTCTCGGCAAGCCCCCGGCCCGGCCGTTCACCGCCCGTTCACCGAGCGGACCGCGGGCGGACACGACCCCTCCGTACGCTCGCTCGCGGGCTGCACCAGGCCCGTTCTGTTCCCACGCTTTCCTACCCGAAAGGGATACTTGTGAGATTCTCGCGTCTCGGCCAGGCGGCCGTCGTCGCCGCCGTCGCAGCGATCACGCTGACCTCGTGCGCAGCCAACGAGGCACCGACGGCGGGTGGCAGCTCAGGCTCCTCCGCCGCTTCCACGCTCTCCGGCACCATCACCGGAATCGGCTCCTCCGCCCAGGGCACCGCGCAGACCACGTGGTCCGCGGCATTCCAGACCGCGAACCCCGAGGTCACGGTCAACTACGACCCGCAGGGCTCGGGCGCCGGCCGCACCAACTTCATCGCGGGCGCGGCCGACTATGCCGGCTCCGACTCCGCTCTCAAGACGGAGGAGCTCCAGAGCACCTTCGCCTCGTGCGCCGCCGGCACCAAGGCGATCGACCTCCCGGTGTACATCTCCCCCATCGCGGTCATCTTCAATGTGCAGGGCGTGACCGACCTGAAGCTCGACGCGGCCACCATCGCGGGCATCTTCAAGGGCACCATCACCTCGTGGGACGCCCCCGAGATCAAGGCCCTGAACCCCGACGCCTCGCTCCCCAGCGCGCCCATCACCTCGGTGCACCGCTCGGACGACTCCGGCACGACGCAGAACTTCACCGACTACCTCGCGGCCAACGCCAAGAGCGTCTGGGATGCGCCGGCCGCGCAGACCTTCCCGTACCAGAGCGGTGACGGCGCGAAGGGCACCTCCGGTGTCGTCGACGCGGTCAAGAACGGCACCAACACGATCGGCTACGCCGACGAGTCGGGCGCCAAGGGCATGAACATGGCCCAGCTGAAGGTCGGGGACTCGTTCTCGAAGATCTCGGCCGAGGGTGCCGCGGCTGTTGTGGCCGCCTCCCCCGTCGCCGACGGTCGTGAGGCGAACGACCTCGCGATCAAGATCGACCGCACCGACACCGATGCCAACGCATGGCCGATGGTTCTGGTGAGCTACCTCATCGTGTGCCAGGAGTACGCCGACAGCAGCAAGGGCGAGATCGTCAAGGCGTACGCCTCGTACGTCGCGAGCGAGGCCGGCCAGGAGGCCGCCGCCGCCCAGGCCGGCTCGGCCCCGCTGAGCAGCGACCTCGCCACGAAGGTCGCCTCGGCGATCGAGACGATCAAGTAATCGCACGGCAGGGCCCGTCTCGCAGCACGAAGGCGAGGCGGGCCCCGCCTGTGCCGGGCTCGCATCCTGCATGAGCCTCCCCCTGTGCGCACCGCCGAACCCCTCGTCTGAAGAGAGTCCCCTGGAATGGCAACTGAGACCGTCGTCCGCCCGAAGGCGAAGGTGCGGGTCGGAGATCGTGTCTTCTCGATCTCGACCATCGCCGCCGGCTCCCTCATCCTCCTCGTTCTGGCCGCGGTCGCGATCTTCCTCGTCGCGCAGTCGATCCCGGCGTTCTCCGCCCCGGCCGCGAGCCTCCCCGGAGGCGCCACCAGCTTCTGGGCCTATGTCGGCCCCCTCGTGTTCGGCACCATCTGGTCGGCCGTCATCGCCCTGGTCATCGCTCTCCCGCTCTCGATCGGGATCGCCCTCTTCATCTCGCACTACGCCCCGCGCCGCATCGCGATGGCGCTGGGCTACGTGGTCGATCTCCTGGCCGCCGTCCCCTCCGTCGTCTTCGGCCTCTGGGGAGCGACCGTGCTCGCCCCGCTCGTGCAGCCCTTTTACCTCTTCCTCAACGTGAACGTCGGCTGGTTCCCGCTCTTCGGCGGCCAGGCCTCAGGAACGGGCAAGACGATCCTCACCGCCTCCGTCGTCCTGGCCGTGATGGTCATCCCGATCATCACGGCGGTCTGCCGCGAGATCTTCCTCCAGGCTCCGCGACTCCACGAGGAGGCGGCACTCGCGCTCGGCGCGACCCGCTGGGAGATGATCCGCATGGCCGTCCTGCCGTTCGGCGCCCCGGGCATCGTCTCCGCCGCCATGCTCGGCCTCGGCCGCGCACTCGGCGAAACCCTCGCCGTCGCGATGGTGCTCTCGCCCGCGACCGTCGTCTCGTTCCTCCTGCTGACCTCGCAGAACTCGAACACCATCGCGGCGAACATCGCGCTGCAGTTCCCGGAGGCAAGCGGCGTCGGCGTGAACGTGCTCATCGCCTCGGGCCTCATCCTCTTCGTCATCACGCTGATCGTGAACTCGATCGCGCGGGTCATCGTCAACCGCCGCAAGGCCTTCTCGGGAGCCAACTGATGTCCGCCGCCACCTCGACCTCCGTCGTCCCCGTCACGCTGCAGACCGGCAAGCTCCCCAAGGGCACCGCCTGGATGCTGCTGGTCGGCAGCTGGGTCGTCTTCGCCCTCGTCTTCCTCGTGCTGCAGGTCGCGGGAATGATGAACGACTTCAGCCTCGTCGGCGCGATCTTCTGGGGCACCGTCCTCTTCGATGTCGCCATCTACGTGGTCTCGCGCCTCGTCGAGGGCGGCCGCAAGGCGGTCGACCGCCTGGTCACCTCGCTCGTCGCGACCGCGTTCATCGTCGCGCTGCTCCCGCTGATCTCGCTCCTGTCGACCGTCGTCTCGAAGGGACTCGCACGCTTCGACCCCCTGTTCTTCGGATCGTCGATGCGCAACGTCATCGACGCGGGAGGCGGAGCACTGCACGCGATCGTCGGCACACTCGAGATCACGGCGATGGCGGCCCTCATCTCGGTGCCGATCGGACTGCTCACCTCGATCTACCTCGTCGAGTACGGCCGCGGTCACCTCGCCCGCGCCATCACCTTCTTCGTTGACGTCATGACGGGCATCCCCTCGATCGTCGCCGGCCTGTTCGCCTACGCGCTGTTCGCCCTGGTCTTCGGGCCGGGCGTGCGCATGGGCTTCGCCGGCTCCATCGCCCTCGCCGTGCTGATGATCCCCGTCGTCGTACGCTCGTCGGAGGAAATGCTCAAGCTGGTCCCGAACGAGCTGCGCGAAGCCTCCTACGCCCTGGGCGTGCCCAAGTGGCTCACGATCGTGAAGATCGTGCTGCCGACCTCCATCGCCGGCATCACGACGGGCATCACACTCGCCGTCGCTCGCGTGATCGGCGAGACCGCGCCGCTGCTCATCGTCGCCGGGTTCACCGCCTCGATGAACTACGACCTCTTCAGCGAGCGCATGATGACCCTCCCGGTCTTCGTCTACACGCAGTACGCCAACCAGGGGCCGGACGCCGAGGCGTTCCTCAACCGGGCGTGGACCGGCGCGCTGGTCCTCATCCTCATCGTGATGGCACTCAACCTGGTCGCCCGTCTCATCGCGAAGCTCTTCGCCCCCAAGCTCGGCCGCTGACACCCACCCCTCGGCTCCGGCCGCCACTCCCGAAGGAAGCAATGTCCAAGCGCATCGAGGTCAACGACCTCAACGTCTACTACAGCCAGTTCCTCGCGGTCGAGGGCGTCTCGCTCGCCATCGAGCCGCGGACGGTCACCGCGTTCATCGGTCCGTCCGGTTGCGGCAAGTCGACGTTCCTCCGCACCCTGAACCGCATGCACGAGGTGATCCCGGGCGCTCACGTCGAGGGTGAGGTGCTCATCGACGGCAACAACCTCTATGCGCCGGGCGTCGACCCGGTGCAGGTGCGCCGCCAGGTGGGCATGGTGTTCCAGCGCCCCAACCCGTTCCCGACGATGTCGATCCGAGACAACGTGCTCGCGGGCGTGAAGCTCAACAACCGCCGCATCTCCAAGTCCGATGCCGATGCTCTCGTCGAGAGGTCCCTCCAAGGCGCCAACCTCTGGAACGAGGTGAAGGACCGCCTCGACAAGCCGGGCTCCGGCCTCTCGGGTGGTCAGCAGCAGCGTCTGTGCATTGCCCGCGCGATCGCGGTCTCGCCCGACGTGCTGCTGATGGACGAGCCTTGCTCGGCCCTCGACCCGATCTCGACGCTCGCGATCGAGGACCTGATCGAGGAGTTGAAGAACGAGTACACGATCGTGATCGTGACCCACAACATGCAGCAGGCGTCCCGGGTCTCCGACCGAACCGCCTTCTTCAACATCGCCGGCACGGGCAAGCCGGGCAAGCTCATCGAGTATGACGACACCACAACCATGTTCTCGCGGCCGTCGGTCCAGGCCACCGAAGACTACGTGTCGGGTCGTTTCGGCTGATCGGGAGGCGACCGTCTCGGCCGTCGCAGACCTGAGCGCAGAAGAGCCGCACCCCTTTCGGGAGTGCGGCTCTTCTGCTGTGCCAGGGTGTGGGCTCAGGCTGTGGCGATGGCGAGGATGGGGTCGCTCGTCGGGGTGGGCGAGCCGCCCGCGTTCTCTACGGTGACCGCCACGACCGCGCCCTGCGCGAGGCTGCCTTCGAGCGGCGCGACCGTCTGGCCCTCGCCTCCGTCGAACGTGCCCGCGGCGACGGGGCCTGACGAGCCGATGTACCAGAGCTCATAGGTCTTGCCCTCCGGCGGCGGGGCCATGTCGTCGACGACGAGCGCGGAGCGGCCGAGCGAGCTCGACCACACCAAAGTCGCGGAGCCTCCCGACGCCATCACGCCGACCGTCTCCTGCACATCAGGGGCGTTGCGGATCTGCTCCAGGGCCGTCTGCTGCTGCGTCTGGCCCGGGCCCGACGAGAGCAGGGGTGGGAGGGTCACCCCGCCGACGATGAGGACAGCGGCCACGGCCGCGGCCGACACGTAGACGGCGGGCCGGGCGAACCATCGCGTGCGCGCCCGGGACTCCGCGGTCGTCGGAGACGCCTCCAGGGCCGCCTCGGGAGTCGACGGCTCGACAGCGCGGAGCCGCGGAGGGCCCTCGTCGCGCGTCGGCTCCTGCGTCACCTGCGGTGTGTTGGCGATGAGCGCCAACAGCTCGGACTTGAGTCCGGGCGAGGGGGAAACCGGCGCCGCCTCGGCAGCGAGCGCCTCGACGACCTCGGTGAACTCGTCCGCCTCGGCACGCGCCTCAGGATGCTCGGCGAGGAACCGCTCGTAACGCGCTTGCTCGTCGGGCGTCACGATGCCCAGTGCATGACCCGCTGCCAGGTCTCGCGGGTCGTCCCTGTCGTCAGGGCGTCGCAGGTCGTTCACAGGGCCACCCCCATCTCTTCTCGAAGTCTGATCATTCCGTCTCGCAGGCGCGTCTTGACGGTACCGACGGGGCACTGGAGAATGCCCGCGATCTCGCTGTGCGAGTAACCGCCGTAGTAGGCCAGTTGCAGCGCCTGCCGCTGCAACTGTGTCAAGCGGCCCAGGGCGACCGCGACCTTCTCGTGTTCGAGAGACACCTCCGCCTGCTCGGCGACCTGGTCGTAGTCACGGCCGAGGTCTCGAATACCGATGCGTACGTCCCGGTCGCGGCCCGCTTGAGCCGCTCGTACCCGATCGATGGCCCTGCGGTGTGCCATCGTGAGGATCCAGGTCGTCGCGCTTCCTTTATTCGGAGCGAAGCGTCCAGCGGTTTGCCAGATCTCGAGGAACACCTCTTGGGTCACCTCCTCGGACTGTGCACGGTCGACCAGAACTCTCGTGATGAGTCCCAGGACCCGGGAGGCGACCAGATCGTAGAGATCCGCGAAGGCGGCCTGGTCGCCCTGCGCGATGCGCTCGAGCAGCGCCGCGGCGTCGACGGTGACGTCCTCGTTCATCGCTCGGCCCCCGTTTCCGTGCGGGCGCGCAGGTTCCTGGTCATCCAGAACACGGTCACGGCGAGGCCCGCCAGCAGGACCGTCACCTGCAGCGGAAGGATCACGAAGCGCACGTCGAGAGCGAACCCGCCGACGTCGAGCAGCGCCGGGGCCGACATCCGCGGGGCGAGCCAGAGTGCGATGACCGCGACGGCAGCAGCCGTGAGGCCGGGGTAGCTCCGGGGCTGGACGAGCACCCATACCCCCGCGATCACGTCGAGCACGGCGAGCACGCGCAAGAGCGCACCCTGCGAGATCTCGGCACCGGCTCCGAACATCGCACCCGGAACGGCATCGACACCGGGGGCCGCGAGGAACGACAGCACGGCGACGACCAAGAGGCCCGCTCCCGCCCACCAGCGTGAGCCGACCCGGATGGCTCGGAGCTTCTTCATACCGGGGTGTCGCCTGTCTGTCGGTGACTCTGCCGGGAAGGAGGCGGCGCCTCCCCACCCGTCACTGGGCCCTCGCCCCGCGCAGTGGACCAGGCCGCGGCCGGCTCCACGATGAGCAGAGAAGGGGCCGGACCGCAGAAACGCCTCTCGGCGCGAGGCCGCTCGAAGCGGCTATAAGTGGAGCCCGGGGTTACTGCGATCCGGCCTGGACCAGTCTAACAAGTGCCTCGCGGGCGTTCGCAGTGGGTGAACGCGGCAGCTATTCGAGGGAGTCGCTGCGCCAGAGTCGCGCGCAGCTGCCCAGCTCGGCGGCCGTCGTGGACAGCCGCAGAGCGCGGGTCGTGAGCTCGCTCGCCCGGGGACCGTCGAGCAGCTCGACGTCGTCGGCCAGCGAGGCGGCACCGGAGGCGCTCACCCGGCAGAACGCGGCCGCACGATCGAGTGCCACGGCGAAGTCGCCGTCGAAGACACCGCGGAGGATGCGGTCGGCCAGCTCGGTGATCTCCGCCGGCCCGGTCGGCGTGACCGCTCCCGCGACGACCGGATCGATCGTCGCCGAAAGCTCCACCCCGCGCTGATAGAGGAAGCTCGTGCTGTCGGGATCCTGACGGATCACGAGCCGCAGCAGGTAGATGCGCCAGAGCGCGCCGGGCAGGCTGACGGCACTCGACCGCGCCCAGAGTTCGGCGAGCGCATCGATGCCGTTGTGGTCGGTGTACTCGACCAAGCGGTCGATGACGACGGGGTCGGGATCGTTGCGCACCCGGCTGAGGAGCGCGAGAGCCGTCTCGTGGGCGACGCGCGTGATCTGTGCGGGGTCCTCGCCTCCCTGGAACGCCTCGAAGACGTGGGAGGGGAACTTGGTCGGCTTGTGGAAGCCGTCTGTCATGGGGCCGCCTTCCGCGGTCGGCGCACGCAGGCGGGGCGCTTGCGTGCTGAGGAGGTTCGAGGAGGGTAACGCGTGCGGGTGGGCGGGTATGCCCGGGGCGGCTTCACGGGGCGGTACCCTGGGTGCCGCGGGCCTCTAGCTCAGTTGGCAGAGCAGCGGACTTTTAATCCGCGGGTCGTCGGTTCGAGCCCGACGGGGCCCACCAGTAACGGGGCGGAAATACGGGGCAGAGGCGAGAGCGGTCAAAACCAGAACCCCTCCAAAACCCCTCCGTGGACAAGGACAACCACTGCAATGCAACGCGAGGTGCTTCACCCGCGCTTCCGACGTAACACGCGCACTTCTCGCGGCCGCGGTCGACGGCAGGCATAAGAGTTCTGCCGAGCGTGGCGGCCACATGACATACTCGGTTAACCAATCCGAGAGGTAGCCGCACGTGGCCGAGAACGATAGCTCGCTAGGCACTCCCATCGAGGGTGACGCCGCGTCAGGAGAAACTCCCGATCTCATGGGGTCCGCTGATGCCTCTCCCGAACAAGCAAGACAAGGTACGACGGAGACCGGCGCGTCAGATGAGGTTGCAAACTCAGATGACGCTGGAACCACAGAGCCTGAAGCTACGCCTGAAGAATCGGACGCGGGCTCAGAACCGCGGAAGCCGCGCAAGCGAGTAGTACGCACCTACCCGTCTGTGTCGTTCCTCGAGGCCCTACCGATCGCTGAAGCCGTCCAGAAATTCGCGGCGGGGCAGCGAGTCAGGCGTCTGACCCTATTCGAACACTTGGGGCGGTCACCGGAAAGTGGTGCGGGCCGGCAGCTAGTTACCAACTCGAACGCCTACGGACTGACCACCGGTAGCTACACCTCCGAGTTTCTCGAACTCACCGAAAAGGGCAAGCTTGCTTCGGGCGATGACTCACTGGGGCGGGCGCGACTTGCCGCCCGGCTACAACTTGCCATAGCGGACATCCCTCCGTTCAATGCCATTTACGAACAGTTCAAGAACAATCGGATACCCGCGGCGAATATAATCCGCGACTTTGTCATCGAACAAAGCTTGGCCACCGATCAAGCGGCCGAAGAGTGTGTCGAAACATTCCTAGCAAATGCTCGAGATCTCGGTTTATTGACGACATATGCCGGGGCGGAGCGACTGCTCACCTTCGAGATTCTCCTCGAAGACCCGTCAGACGCGGCAACCTCCGATGTCCTCACTCCAAGCGAGCCATCAACAGGCAGGGGACCGACCGCGGAGGGCTCCGCGGTCTCTGAAGCGGCGCAGCCATCACGCCTGCTATCGCCATCGCCAGCGCGCATTATCGCTGACAGCTCCGACCTCTCGAACGTTTGCTTCCTAGTGACGCCGATCGGGGAGCCAGATTCGGAACAGCGTGCTCACGCCGATCTCATGCTGGGATCGTTGATTGAGCCTGCTCTGACGTCTCTCGGCCTGAGAATCGTTCGAGCGGATCGAATCAGCACCCCGGGCTTGATTACCGGTCAGGTGATCGACCACCTCGTGCGATCACCTCTCGTGATCGCGGATCTATCTTTCGGTAACCCAAACGTATTTTATGAGCTCGCCCTTCGGCATGCTGCCCGTAAACCAATAGTGCAATTGATTCGCAAGGGAGACCCACTCCCGTTCGACGTCGGTCAGTTTCGGACTGTGACGATCGACATGACTAGCATTTATACGCTCGTCCCTCAGCTCGATGTGTATCGCTCAGAAATCACGCGACAGTGTCGTCAGGCCATACAGGAACAGGCCGATGCCGAGACCCCACTCTCGCGCTTCTATCCGAATTTCTGGGATCGTATCGGAGTTTCGGTCTCGTAGTCTTCCAGGCACGAATACTCCAGGAAACGCACGCCTTTCTAGTTCAGCGACACGACGGCGTCGAACTTGGCGATGTGCGTTGTGTAATCGGTGGCGTGGAGGTGGGCATAGATCGTTTCCGTCTTGGTCACGCTCGAGTGCCCGAGCCTCGTACGGCTGAAAGCCCGCCGCGAGCCACAGCGAGGCGGCGGTATGGCGGAGGTCGTGAACGCGCATGTCCGGGAGCTTCGCGGCCGCGAGCGCCGGGCGGAAGTAATTCCGACGGAAGCTCGCGTTGTCCATCACGCGCGAGTAGTCGGGCGCGTGCTTCCCGCCGACCGCTCGCCCCGGCCAGAACAGCGCCGAAGGGTGGCCGGAGTGCGGGTGCTGTAGGAGGTACCGGCGGAGGTCTCGAATCAATTTGCTGTGCATGAGCGGAACGTCGCGGGTCGAGCGCTTCGACTTGGGCTTGTCGGCTACCCACTCCCCGGCGACGTGCTGCATCGTCTGCCGCACCTGAACGTGGCCTCGAGTGAGGTCGACGTCCTGGACACGGAGCCCGGCTAGCTCGCCCGCCCGGAGGCCGGTGTACGCGGCGAAGCGGATCAGCAGGTCGTAAGGCATCGAGTCGGAGAGCTTCCCGGCGAGCGCTTCGACCTGAGCCGTGGTGAGGAAGGTCGGAGCGAACTGTCCGGCGTCGTGGTTCTTAGGCAGCTTCACCCCGTCGCAGGGGTTGAAGGAAATGAGGCGCTTCCAGACAGCCCCGGCGGACGGACCGCGGACGCGCAGCTCATGACGGTGCAGCGCGCCGGTCTGAAGCGCTTCGCGAACAGTCTCGGGGTGACGGCGAGCGATCGCTGCCGCTTCCGCGACGGACAGGCATGACCGATCCTCTCCGGGTGCTGCAGGGACGAGGATGGTCGGGGCGCGCTCGAAGTCCTCGCGGATGACCCGACGCAGGCGCCGGTTCCTTGACGGTCTTCGAGTTCTTTACGAGAAGCTCGGTACTCACGCCTCTCTAACTCCGACTCCACCGTCAAGGCGAACAGCTCCGCCCCGCGCTTCGAGGCGAACGTGCGCTGCTTGAGGGCGCTAGAAGCACGCTCCCTCTCGTAGGCCGCCGCGACCAGGTGAGTCACAACGATGGCCGGCCCGGCGCGACGCGCAACTCTCGCTACGCGGCAGGTTCCGGCCTGCTCATCCCAGGAAGACCGCCGCGACGTGGGCCACGCGTAGCAGGCTCCCGGAAGGAATCTGTACCGCTACCGGTCGACGATCTCGTCTGTGGCGTGAGCGCCGTAGTACGCGGACTGGTCCCGCATCAGCTCACGCATCGAAACTTCTCTGCCGACGCCGTAGACCGTGCCGCGGAAGTCGAGTTCACGTTGGATCGCCCAGATCTCCTCGTGGCGATCCGGGGGCAGAATCGTGGCGGGATTCCCGACGGCCACCCAACCGATCGGGACAACCGCCCCATCCGGAACCACCGTGTTGACCTGGACCACGCCGTTGATCCGCACTTCGGCCCCGACGCCGATTCGACTGCCGGGAAACAGCGCGGCACCGGTGGCGATGAATGCCTCCGCCTCCACGACACTGCCGTTCACGTGCGTGTGCGGACCGATCATGACCGCTTCCCCGATGAGGACGGGATGTCCCGCGCGTCCGCGGAGGAGAGCCTGCTCCATCACGATGGAGTCCTCGCCGACGACGACTTCGCCGTCCTCCGCGCTCAGGACGGCTCCGTGCAAAATGCGGGCGCCGGCCGCGATTCGGACGTTTCCGACGATCACCGCCGACGATGCGACAAAGGCCGACGGATCGATCCACGGTTCAGTATCTCGGTGACGAATGATCATGCGGGGGCTTCTCTCTCTTTCGAAGCCACGAACACGGGACGTTGCCCGCTGACGGCTCGGACGCTAGGTGGAGCGCCTTCCATGCGGGACGAGAAACCGCCACACCCGAACACGACGACCAACCTGAGGACATCATGGCCCCGCGAGGGCACCCGACGGGATCCTTGCTCACCCGTCGAGCGCCCTTCGGGAGGTCTCAGTCGTGCCCGTTGCTGCTCTCGCCTCGGCCGGTCGCGGACTGCAAACGGTCGATGTGCTCAGAGGCCTGCGCCTTGGTGAGGGTGGCGGGGAGGGTCTCGCCGGCTTCGCGGGCGAGAGTGTCGAGGTAGCTACGCTGCGGGCCGGTCATCGGCTCGTCGCCCGTGACCCAGTCGGACGGGTCTTTGCTGGCGCTCGTGTCGCTGCCGTCGTCGGCGCGGGCCCCGAGGACCTCGCCTTCGGTCGTGACGTCGGGATCGGTGGTGGTGTCGTCGCTCATGCTGCGACGGTACGCCCGACCACCGACACAGGCGAGGGCTTGCGCCGCGACCCCGCCGCCCGCTCTCCGCTGCCCGTCAGGACGCGAACAGCGCGTGCGCGACCGTGAAGATCGCCAGCCCGGCGAGGGAACCGACGACGGTTCCGTTGATCCGGATGAACTGGAGGTCCTTTCCGACCTGGAGCTCGAGCTTCTCGGACGTCTCCTTCGGGTCCCAGCGGTGGATCGTGTCACCGATGACGCTCGCGATATCGGTGCGGTAGCGGTCGACGAAGTGAGCGGCGACGGATCCCGCCCACGCGTCGAGCGTCGCCGCGAGCCGATCGTCGGTCGACAGACGACGGCCCAGGTCCACCACGATCGACTCGACGCTCGCCCGCAGCGGACTCTCGGAGTCGTCCATCGCTCCGAGCAGCGAAGCTTTCGTCGCACTCCACGCATCCTGGGCGAGCCCGCGCACCCGCGGGCTGTCGAAGGCACGGCTCTTGATCTCTTCCACGCGCGCGATGAGTTCCGGATCGGTGCCCAGGTCCTCCGCCAGCGTGGCGAGGTAGCCGTCGATCGCCAGCCGGAGCGGATGCTCCTGGTCGTCGCGGACGGCCGCCACGAACACGAGCGCCTCGTGATAGAGCCGCTCGTCGACGAGCCGACTCACCGAGGACGGCAGCCAGCTCGGGAGGCGCCCGCTCACCATCCGCGTGAAGCTCTGCGGGTTCGCGGCGAGCCACGTCTCCGCCTGCTCGACGAGCGTGTCGACGAGTCGACGGTGGTGCCCCGATTCGACGACGCCGCCGACGAGCGAGCCCAGCGGCGGCCCCCACTGCGGATCGAGGACGTGCCGCCGCACGAGGGCCTCGATCACCCGCTGCACGTCGGCGTCGTCGAGCAGCGCGATCGCGGAACGCACGGCCGCCGCGCTCTCGCCTCCCACCCGGCGCGCGTTCTCGGGCGAAGCCAGCCAGAGGCCCGCCCGGTGCGCGATGCCGAAGGAGTCGAGCTTCTCGCGCACGATCGCACCGCGGAGAAAGTTCTCCTCGACGAACTGCGCGAGGCTCGCGCCGATCTCGTCCTTCTTCGTCGGGATGATCGCGGTGTGCGGGATGGGGAGGCCGAGCGGTCGACGGAACAGCGCCGTCACCGCGAACCAGTCGGCGAGCGCTCCGACCATTCCGCCCTCGCTCGCGGCGCGCACCCACTGGAGCCACGGGTAGCGCTCCTGCAGCGCGAAGGAGACGGCGAACACGATCGCCATCACGACCAGCAGCCCCGTGGCGAGCCGCTTCATCCGCACGAGCGCGACGCGTTTCGCGTCGTCGTCGCGCCCGGCGGAGGCGAGGGCCGTCATGACGAGGCGGGGAATCCCTCGTGACGGATGCCCCAGGACACGGTCCAGTCGTCGCCGGGCTCGATCCAGTGCAGGCCCTGCCCGGTGTTGAACGCGTCGGCGGGAGCGGTCATCGGCTCGACGGCAATGGCGGTCATGAACCCCTCGCCGTCGTTCCGCGGGAAGATCCGGGTGATGAAGACCTGGATGAAGTCGTGCGCCGAATCGGCCCACAGGAGCACGCGGCGACCGTCGGGCGCACGCAGCCCGTGAGCGCTGTGACCGTCGACCAGGTTCACCCCACCCCAGGCGTCGTCGAGCTCGAGACCGGCGATGCGACGGCCGTCGCGAAGATCCCACTCGGTGCCCTCGACCGGGCTCTGACCGGTCGGGTTGAGGCGCTCGTCGACCTCGATGTGGACGGTCGCGTCGACCATGATCTCGAGCTCGTCGGTCGGCACGTCGCCGATCGCGAGGAAGGGGTGCGTGCCGACCGCGACCGGTGCCGCCTTCGGACCGACGTTGACCACGCGGTGCACGACCTTCAGTCCGTCGGCTTGCAGCTCGTAGCGGACGGTCGTCTCGAGGTGGAACGGGTAGCCGCTCTGGGGCACCACCGGTGCCGCGAGCTCGACGAAGGCGGGGCCCTGCTCGACGAGGCGGTAGGAGGCGCTGCGCAGCAGGCCGTGGATCGCGTTGTCGTACTTGGGCTCGGTGATGTCGAGCTGGAGGGTCTCGCCCTCGTACTCCCAGCGCCCGTCCTTGACGCGGTTCGGCCAGGGCATGAGCACGATGCCCGACCCGAACGGAGGGACGACGCTGTCGGGGTAGCTCGCGGTGATCTCCACCCCGTCCACCGAGAGGTGGCGCAGCCCTGCCGCCACCTCGGTGACGACGGCGTGGAGCGTGCGGCCCTCTGCGGTGAGATCGAGGGAGTACTGGCGCCCTGTTGCGGGGGCGGGAGTGAAGTCGGCCATGCGTGAATCCTACGGACTGACGCGGGCCGACCGGGCGAGACAGCGGGTGACGGCGAGACCCGCCTCCTCGAGCTGCGCCACGAGCGACAGGGGAGCCGCGGCGCCCGTGAGGAGGCGCTCGAACTCGTCGGCCCCGGCGACGCGGCCCAGATCGACCACGCCGAGCTTGCTCGAGTCGGCGACGACCACCCGTCGCGACGCCGCCCGGAGCATGCGGCGTTTGAGGGTGGCCTCGGGCAGGTTGACGTTGGTGATGCCCGCCTCCGGGTGCACACCGGTGCAGCCGATGAAGGCGACGTCGGCACGTAGACGTTCGAGGACCTCGGAGGCGAGCGGCTCGACGAGCGAGTGCTGGAGAGGACGCAAGGTGCCGCCCGTGACGACGACGGTGAAGCGTGGGATGGCCGGCTCGAGCGCGAGAGCGGTGGAAAGACCGTTGGTGATGACGGTCAGGTCGTGCAGTTCCTCGCGGGCGACGAGAGCGCGCGCGATCGCGAGTGGAGTGGATCCGACATCGAGGATGACGCTCTCGCCCGATGCGACGGACGCGGCGGCCACGCGACCGATCGCCTCCTTCTCGTCGGAGGCTGCGCTCATGCCCTCTTCGAGCGTGCGCTCCCCCTGCCGTTCGGCTGCGGGGATCGCGCCTCCCCGCACGCGCTGAAGCACTCCCTCGACCGCAAGGTGATCGAGATCGGAGCGGACCGTGACGACGGAGACGCCGAGCCGTTCGGCGAGGTCGGCGACCGCGACGAATCCCGACCTCTCGGCGAGCAGACGCATCCTCACGCGCCGCTCGAGCGCCGAGGTCACCTCGTGCTCGCGATCTGCTTTCATTCGCCCATGCTCCCCCGGCCCGGCCGACTTGTCAAAGAGAAAGTCTCCTTTCCTTCTCGAAGCCCGGGTCGTAGAGTGAGGCTGCCATGAATGAAGCGATCCTCCTCTCCGCCGGCGTCGTCAAGCGCCCGCACACGCTCGCCGACGGTCGCGAGCTCCTCTACTTCGACGACGCGGACACGACACTCCCCCCCGAGCGGGCCGCCGACGCCCGAGAGCTCGACCCGCGTCCCGCGACGGCCCGCATGCGCCAAGACGTGCTGACCGGCGAGTGGGTCTCGATCGCCGCCTCCCGGCAGAACCGCGTGTTCCTGCCGCCGGCCGAGCTCGATCCGCTCGCGCCGGCCTCGCCGACCAATCCGTCGGAGGTGCCCAGCCTTTACGACGTGGCCGTGTTCGAGAACCGCTCCCCCTCGTTCGGCCCGCTCCTGCACGACGCGGACGCTCCTGCCTCCCTCGACGATCTCCGTACGCTCGGCCTCGGCCGCTCGCTGACGAGCGTCGGCCGCTGCGAGGTCGTCTGCTTCAGCCCCGAGCACGAGGGCTCGTTCGCGACGCTCGCGGCCTCGCGCGCACGCACCGTGGTGGAGGCGTGGGCCGACCGCGTCGCGGCGCTCTCGGCGCTCCCCGGGGTGCAGCAGGTGTTCCCCTTCGAGAACCGGGGCGAGGCGATCGGCGTCACGCTGCACCACCCGCACGGGCAGATCTACTCGTACCCCTACGTCACGCCCCGCACGACGCGGCTCCTCGCATCCCTCGACTCGTACGGGCCCTCGATGTTCGCCGACATCTTGGCGTTCGAGCAGGCGGGCGAGCGCGTGCTCCTCCGCGGAGAGCACTTCACCGCCTTCGTGCCGTTCGCCGCGCGCTGGCCCGTCGAGATCCACCTCCTGCCCCACCGACAGGTGGCCGATCTCGCCGAGACGACGCCGGAGGAGCGCGACGAGCTCGCGGCCCTCTACCAGCGCCTTCTGCGCGGCGTCGACGCCCTCTACGAGACACCCACCCCCTACATCGCCGCGTGGCACCAGGCGCCCGTGCACGAGCGGAGGGACGAGGTGCGGCTCATGCTCCAGATCACCTCTCCCCGTCGGGCCGAGACCAAGCTCAAGTACCTCGCCGGCAGCGAGGCGGCGATGGGCGCGTGGATCGGCGACATCGCCCCCGAGACCAGCGCAGCCGCGCTGCGCGATGCCATCGAGCGTGCTGACGCCGCGCACCTCGCCTCCGCGGTCGTCGAGCACCCCGACGCGGCCCTGCCGTCCAGCACGACCCTCGAGGAGATTCGATGACCGCCGTTGACCCTGCCCTCGCCGCCGTCGCCGATCGCACGCTCGTCGCCTTCGAGAAGACGTACGGCTCCTCCGCTGTGGGCGTGTGGGCCGGCCCGGGTCGCGTGAACCTGATCGGCGAGCACACCGACTACAACGACGGCTTCGTCTTCCCGTTCGCGATCGACCGGGCAACGGCCATGGCCGTAGCGCCGCGGGAAGACCGCGTCATCCGCATCAGCAGTGCGTTCTCTCCGGAGGTCGTCGAGATCGGGCTCGACGAGCTCGGCCCCGGAGCCATCGCGGGCTGGTCGGCGTATCCCCTCGGCGTCGTCTGGGCATTGAGCGAATACGACGTCGACCTCGGCGCGCACTCGGGGTTCGACGCCTTCGTCGACTCGGATGTGCCCGTCGGCGCCGGCCTCTCGAGCTCGGCCGCACTGATGTGCGCGATGGCCGTCGCCCTCAACGAGCTCTGGAACCTCGACCTCGACCGCGCGACCCTCGCGCGCGTCGGCCGCCGTGCAGAGAATGTCGCAGTGGGCGCTCCGACCGGGATCATGGACGAGTCCGCGTCCCTCTTCGGCGAGCGCGACGCGGCCGTCTTCCTCGACTGCAGGAGCCTCGACACCGAGGTGATCCCGCTCGGCTTCGAGGAGGCGGGCCTGGTCCTCCTCGTGATCGACACCCGCGTCGAGCACGCTCACGCCACCGGCGGCTACGCCGAACGGCGCGCGTCCTGCGAGCTCGGAGCGACGACGCTCGGCGTCGAATCGCTGCGCGAGCTCTCGACCGACGACCTGCCTCGCGCGAGGCAACTGCTCGACGACGTGACCTACCGCCGCGTGAAGCACGTGATCACCGAGGACGACCGCGTCCTCGCGACCGTACGAGCGCTCCGCGAGCACGGGCCGCGCGCCATCGGCGAGCTGCTCGACGCCGGGCACGTCTCCTTGCGCGACGACTTCGAGATCTCAGTCCCGGAGCTCGACACGGCCGTCGAGGCGTCCCGGGCCGCCGGCGCTGTCGGGGCGCGCATGACCGGTGGCGGCTTCGGTGGCTCGGCAATCGCGCTGACCCCCGTCGAGAAAGAGGAGGAGGTGCGCGCGGCCGTGCTCGCCGCCTTCGCCGAGAAGGGCTTCACCACTCCCGAGCTCTTCCTCGTCACGGCCGCCGACGGCGCGCGCCGCATCCGCTGACCCGAGAGGGCTCCCGCCGGATCTCCGTCGTGACGGAGCGATTCGGCGGGAGCCTCCGTCGACTACGCGGTGAGCGTCGCGATGTCGATGACGAAGCGATAGCGCACGTCCGAGGCGAGCACGCGCTCGTACGCCTCGTTGATCTGCGACGCCGATACGACCTCGACATCGCTGGCGATGCCCTTCTCGGCGCAGAAGTCGAGCATCTCCTGGGTCTCGCGGATGCCGCCGATGCCCGAGCCCGCGAACGAGCGACGCCCGCCGAACAGCGTGAAGACGTGCAGCGGCAGCGCCTCCGCCGGAGCGCCGACGTTGACCATCGTGCCGTTGCGGCGCAGCAGACGCAGGTAGTCGTCGAGGACGAGGGGTGCACTCACGGTGTTGATGATGAGGTCGAAGGTGCTCGCGAGAGTCGAGAACGTCTCCTCGTCCTTCGTCGCGTAATAGTGGTCGGCTCCCAGACGAAGACTGTCCTCCTTCTTGCCGAGGGTCTGCGAGAGCACCGTCACCTCAGCGCCCATCGCGTGCGCGAACTTCACGGCCATGTGCCCGAGTCCACCCAGGCCGACGACCGCGACGCGCTTGCCGGGGCCTGCCTCCCAGTGCGAGAGAGGCGAATAGGTCGTGATGCCCGCGCACAGCAGCGGAGCCGCAGCCTCGAACGGGATCGACTCCGGCACGCGGAGCACGAAGTCCTCGACGACGACCACGTGGGTGGAGTAGCCGCCCTGGGTGATCGTGCCGTCGCGGTCGACGGAGGCGTACGTGCCGACGTTGCCCTCGAGGCAGTACTGCTCCTCTCCGGCGAGGCAGTTCTCACACGTGCGGCACGAGTTCACCATGCAGCCGACGCCGACGCGGTCGCCCACGGAGTGCATGGTGACCTCGGCGCCCACCTCGGCCACCACTCCGACGATCTCGTGGCCGACGGTCAAGGGGTACGTGACCGGCCCCCAGTCGCCGCGGACGGTGTGGATGTCGGAATGGCAGATGCCCGAATAGGCGATCTCGATGAGGACGTCGTGCGGACCGACGTCGCGGCGCTCGAGGGTGGTGGGGACGAGAGGCTCGGTCGCGGAAGGCGCGGCGTAGGCGTTGACGGTGAGCATGGATTCTCCTCGTAGGCGGGCGCGCGAGAACGTGTCGACGGGGGTGAGGACGCGAGCGCGCTCGACCACGCTACCGGCGGGGCGCTGGACGTCGGCCGTAGGCTCGGAGGATGCGCGAAAGCATCGATCTGAACGCCGATCTCGGCGAGGGTTTCGGCGTCTGGCGCCTCGGCGACGACGACGCACTACTCGATGTCGTCACGAGCGCCAGCATCGCCTGCGGATTCCACGCGGGCGACCCGACGATCATGCTGACGAGCTGTCGTCGTGCCGCGGAGCGGGACGTGGCGATCGGCGCGCACGTCTCCTACCGAGACCTCGCCGGCTTCGGACGGCGCGAACTGCCCGTCTCCGCCGACGAGCTGTACGCCGATGTCGTCCATCAGCTCGGTGCCCTGCAGGCCGCAGCGCGCGCGGCCGCTACCGCGGTGCGCTACGTCAAGCCGCACGGCGCGCTCTACAACCGCATCGTGCACGACGAGGTGCAGGCGGAGGCCGTGGCCCGCGCGGTCAGCGACGTCGCCCCAGGACTCCCCCTCCTCGGCCTGGCCGCGTCCGCGATCGAGCGCGCCGCCGCCGCAGCCGGCCTCCCGTTCGTCCGGGAGGCGTTCATCGACCGCGGCTACCGCGCCGACGGCACTCTCGTGCCCCGCGGCGAACCGGGCGCCGTGCTCGCCGATCCTCGTCACGTCGCCGAGCGCGCGGTGCAGGTCGCTCTCACCGGCCGCGTAGAGGCCGTGAGCGGCGAGAGCATCCGCGTCGACGTCGACTCGCTCTGCGTGCACGGCGACACGCCCGGCGCCGTCGAGATGGCGGAGGCGGTGCGCGCGTCCCTGCTCGCGGCCGGCCTGCTCCTTGCTCCTGCCGCGCCGTGATCGCGGTCGAGCTGCTGCCGTCCGGCGATCGGGCGCTCCTGGTCGAGGTCGACGTTCTCGACGCAGCCCTCGCGCTCTCGGCGGCGCTCGACGACGCCCGACCCGACGGCGTGATCGACCTGGTGCCCGCGGCGAGCACGGTGCTCGTCGTCCTCGATCCTGCCGTTCTGAGCGTCGCGCGGGCGGAGCGCTGGATCCGCGACCGTGCCGAATCGGCGACGCCCGATCGCGCGCGAGTCGCGGGCCGCGTGGTCGACCTCCCGGTCCGCTACGACGGTCCCGACCTGGACCAGACTGCCGCCCTCCTCGGCTGGAGCGTCGGCGAGCTGGTCCGCCGCCACAGCGGCACCCGGTGGCGTGCGGCGTTCGGAGGCTTCGCGCCGGGATTCGCCTATCTCGTCGCGCTCGACGCGTGGCCCGAGGTGCCGAGGCGCGCCGAGCCGCGCACACGAGTGCCCGCCGGCACCGTCGCCCTCGCGAGCGGCTACTCCGGTGTCTACCCGCGCGCCTCCCCCGGCGGCTGGCAGCTGATCGGCTCGACGGAGGCGGTGCTGTGGGACACGGAGCGGATGCCGCCCGCGCTGCTCGCCCCCGGCGACGAGGTGTGCTTCCGGGCGGTGCCGTGAGTCTCCTCATCGTCGATCCCGGCCCCCTCGCGCTCGTCGAGGACGAGGGCCGCGCGGGGTTCGCCGCCATCGGTGCCGGCGCATCGGGAGCGATGGACCGCGGGGCGCTTCGCGTGGGCAACCGTCTGCTCGGCAACCACCCCGGGGCGGCGGGCCTCGAACTGCTCGGAGGCGGCTTCTGCGCCCGGTTCGAGACGGACGCGTGGATCAGCCTCGGCGGATCCCCGGGCACGGCCGAGATCGACGGCCAGCCACTCGACCACGTTCTTCCGCGGCGGGTGGACGCCGGCTCGTCGCTCCGTCTCGGTCCCCTCCGTCGGGGGCTGCGGCGCACCCTGGCGATCCGCGGAGGCGTCAACGTGCCGCCGTCGCTCGGCTCGCGCTCCCGAGACACCCTCTCGGCGCTCGGGCCGGAGCCCCTGCGCCCGGGAGATGTCCTGCCTGTCGGCACGCCGGCCGAGGCCGTGCGCGCACTCGACTGGTGGCCGTTCGATCCAGCGGGCGAGGAGGCGGTGCTCCTCGTGCACCAGGGACCGCGCCTCGCACGCGTGCCGGAGGGGACGTGGCGACGCCTCCTCGACGGACCGTGGCGCATCGGTGCCGCCGACCGGGTGGGACTGCGCCTGGACGGCCCGGCGCTCCCCACCGGGACGGCTGGCGAGCTACCCAGCGAGGGTGTGCTGCACGGGTCGGTGCAGCTCCCACCCTCGGGACAGCCGGTCGTGTTCGGGCCGGACCATCCCGCGACGGGCGGCTACCCGGTGATCGCTGTCGTGGACTCCGGTTCGCTCGACACGCTCGCGCACCTCGTGCCCGGAAGCGTGGTGCGGCTGCGCGCCGCGCGACCCCGCTGACCACTCAGCGCGGCGAGCGCTCCGCCGCGGTGACCACGTTGTGGATGAGCATCGCGCGCGTCATCGGCCCGACACCGCCGGGCACGGGCGAGAGCCAGCCCGCGACCTCCGCGACCTCCGGAGCCACGTCTCCCGTGAGCCTCGCTCGACCCGTCTCGGGGTTCTCGACCCGGGTGATGCCCACGTCGAGCACGGCGGCGCCGGGCTTCACCCAGTCGGCCTGGATCAGCCCGGGCACGCCCACCGCGGCGATCACGATGTCGGCACGTCGCACCTCCGTCGCGAGATCGGCGGTGCGGGAATGGGTCAGCGTGACGGTCGCGTCCAGGCCCTTTCGGGTGAGGAGGAGGCCGAGCGGACGCCCCACGGTCAGACCGCGACCCACCACCACGACGTGCCGTCCCGCGGTCGGGATGTCGTGCCGCTGGAGCATCTCGACGATGCCGTGGGGCGTGCACGGGAGGGGGCTCTCGAGCTCGCCTGCCACGCCGAGCACGAGGCGCCCGAGGTTCGTCGGGTGCAGGCCGTCCGCGTCCTTGTCGGGATCCATCAGCTCGAGCATCGCGTTCTCATCGATGCCCGCGGGGAGCGGGAGCTGGATGATGTAGCCGGTCACCGCCTCCGAGGCGTTGAGCTGCTCGATCGCCGCGCGGATGTCGGCAGCGGAGGCCGTGGCGGGCAGGTCGACGCGGATCGACTCGATGCCGACCTCGGCGCAGTCGCGGTGCTTGCCCGCGACGTAGGAGCGCGAGGCGGGGTCGTCGCCGACGAGCAGGGTGCCGAGGCCGGGGACGATGCCCTTCTCGCGCAGCGCTGCGACGCGGAGGGCGATCTCGCCCTTCACCGCCGCAGCGGTGGCTGCTCCGTCGAGTACCTGTGCCGTCATCTCGAGACTCCTCGTGCTGGGGACGCCGGGCGCGCGACGAGAGGCGCGCGCCCGGCGTCCGGGGGTGGTGGACCGACTAGAGACCCGGGTAGAGCGGGAAGTCGTCGGTGAGGCGGGCGACCCGCGCCCGCAGCGCCTCCAGATCGGCTGAGGGCTTGAGCGCTTCGGCGATGACGTCGGCCACCTCGGTGAACTCGACGTCGCCGAAGCCGCGGGTCGCGAGGGCCGGCGTGCCGATCCGCAGGCCGGAGGTGACCATCGGCGGTCGCGGGTCGAACGGCACCGCGTTGCGGTTGACCGTGATGCCGACCTCGTGGAGTCGGTCCTCGGCCTGCTGGCCGTCGAGCGGCGAATTGCGCAGGTCGGCGAGGACGAGGTGCACGTCGGTGCCTCCGGTGAGCACGTCGATGCCCTCGGCCTGCGAGTCGGCGGCGGTGAGACGCTCGGCCAGGATCTGCGCGCCGCGGATGGTGCGCTGCTGACGGTCGGCGAACTCGGCCTCGCCGGCAAGCTTGAACGCGGTCGCCTTCGCCGCGATCACATGCATGAGCGGGCCACCCTGCTGTCCGGGGAACACGGCCGAGTTGAGCTTCTTGGCGTACTCCTGCTTGGCCAGAATGAGGCCGGAGCGCGGGCCGGCGAGCGTCTTGTGCACCGTCGAGGTCACGACATCGGCGTACGGCACCGGCGAGGGGTGCAGGCCGGCCGCGACGAGACCGGCGAAGTGCGCCATGTCGACCCAGAGCTTGGCGCCGACCTCGTCGGCGATGGCACGGAACGCCTCGAAGTCGAGGTGGCGCGGGTAGGCGGACCAGCCGGCGATGAGCACCTGCGGCCGGACCTCTAGCGCCTTCTCGCGAACCGCATCCATGTCGATGCGGAAAGTCTGCGGGTCGACCCCGTAGGCCGTCGCGTTGTAGAGCTTGCCCGAGAAGTTGAGCTTCATGCCGTGGGTGAGGTGCCCGCCGTGGGCCAGCTCGAGGCCGAGGATCGTGTCGCCCGGCTGGATCAGCGCGGAGAGTGCCGCCGCGTTCGCGGTAGCACCGGAGTGGGGCTGGACATTGGCGAACTCGGCGCCGAACAGCGCCTTCGCGCGGTCGATCGCGAGCTGCTCCGCCACGTCGACGAACTCGCAGCCGCCGTAGTAGCGGCGCCCGGGGTAGCCCTCGGCGTACTTGTTGGTCAGGACGGAGCCCTGGGAGTCGAGCACGGCACGGGGGACGAAGTTCTCGCTCGCGATCATCTCGAGGTAGCCGCGCTGGCGGTCGAGCTCCTGCTGGAGGACGGCGGCGATCTCGGGGTCGACGACCGAGACGGGCTCGTTGAACGACGCGGCGAGGCTGGTGGTCGGGGCGGAGGAAGAGGACACGGACGCTCCTTGACTGCGAAACGGAAGGTGCCCATGCGGCCGCGGCGAGGCGAGGCGGCTCGTGCGGGCGACCCGATCTACGGTATCCGTTCCGGCCCAGGCGTGCGGCAGGAAAAGCGTCCGGAGCGAGCCCCGGAGAAGGTGTCGCTCCCTGATGGTCACCCATCCGAACGCCAGTCGCGACGGCGCGAGTCTAGCAACGGAGGGGGCTCCGCGCGAGGCGGGATCGCAGGAGGGGTGGCGCCGCCGGCGCGATTACGCGACTCGACGCCTCCACGGCGGACGGTCCGTGCGAGCATCGCTCGGACTGGGTCGAGCCGAGGAGGCGACGTGCACAAGACGGAGCCACCACGCCGCCACCGGCATGGCTCGCTCGAGGCGAGCGGCGATGCCGAGCTCATCGGGCTGGTCCGGCGGGGCGACGCCGCCGCAACCGCCGAGCTGTGGCGCCGACATGCGGCGGCCGGTCGCACCGTCGCCCGCGCCTGGAGCGCGAGCCTGGACGCCGACGACCTGGTCTCGGAGGCGTTCCTGCGCGTCCTCGCGGCGATCGAGCGCGGAGGAGGGCCCGAGGGTTCCTTCCGCGCCTACTTCTTCACCTCGATCCGCAACGTCGCCTCCTCGTGGGGGCGCAGGCAGGGCCGCGAGCGTCCCTTCGAGCCCGAGACGCATGACCGCGCCACCCAGGGCCCGGAGGAGCATGTGCTCGCCGCCCTCGAGCGCGATCTCAGCGCTCGCGCGTTCCGAGCGCTCCCGCCGCGGTGGCAAGAGGTGCTCTGGTACACGGAGGTCGAGGGCCTCTCGGCGGCCGAGGTCGCCCCGCTACTGGGTCTGCGCCCCAACGGAGTGGCCGCGCTGAGCCTCCGCGCCAGGGAGGGTCTTCGCGGGGCCTGGATCCGCGAGCACCTCGGCGACGCTCCGGCCGAGGGCGAGTGCCGGTGGGTCCTCGAGCGCGCGGGCACTCACGCTCGGGGTCGGCTCGCGGCGCGCGACCGGATGCGCCTGCGCGCGCACCTGGCGGTCTGCGAGGGGTGCACGGCCGCGCTCGCCGAGGCCGAGAACGCCGGGCGGAGGCTCGCGACGGTGCTCCTGCCGCTCGCCGCCGGGCTCGGAGGCGCCGCCGCGTTCGCCGCGCACGACGCGCTGGGGGGCGCGGTGGCCGTCGCGAGCGCGGCCGAGGCAGGCCCGCCTCCGGGAAGCACAGGTTCGGCCTCGGCGCAGCTGGGTGTGGGCGGCGGCTCGGCCGGCGGCACGCTCGTGACCGCCACTCTGATCGCCGCCGGGCTGGTGCTCGTCGGCGGGATCGCCGTGGCGGCCCTGTTGCCGGGCTCGGCGCCCGTCGAGGTCGCGGAGGAGGCGAGCGAGCAGGACGGGCTCGGCCCCGCGACTCCGGGGAGCGGGACCCCGTCGAGACCTGCACCTGCCGCGACTCCGGCGGTCGCCGCCCTGCCGACCCCGCCTCCCGGTCCGTCTGGTTCTTCACAGGCGCCGCCGTCCGGCCGTGCCGGGCCCGCGTCGTCGACGGAGGCGGCCTCCGGCGTCGACGGCCCGATCGTCGCGATGCCGCCGAGCACCGCCGAGCCGACGGCACCGACTCCGACGACCGCACCCCCCGCGCCCGCCGTCGCCGCGCCGCCGCTCTCGACCGCCGCGCCCTCCTCACCCGCCCGGACGGCCGTTCCCCTGCCCGCCGCGTCCCCCGCTCCGGCGACGACCGCACCGCCAACGACCACACCGCCGAGCGCCACCGCCACCACCCTCATCGTCACGGAGGACCCCGAGCACCACCTCCTTCCCGACGTGCACGGCACCGCGGCGCCGAACGCCTTCGTCGCGCTCGAGAACGCGAGAACCGGGCAGGTCTACGCCCGGACGCGGACGGACGCGGACGGGCACTGGGCCGCCTCCGCGGTGCCGCTGCCCGTCGGCAGCACCTCGCTCCTCGCTCGCGCGCACGACACGGCTGCGAGCACCGCGAGCGAGGTGACCCTCGACGGCCCTCGACTGTTCGTCCCGGGATCTCCCAAGGCGGGCGAGGTGCCCGTCGTCGTCGCCGCCGACTCGGGAATCGTGCAACTGCTCCTCGACGGCAATGTCGTGCACGAGCGCACCGCGGTCCCTCCGGCGTTCGCGGGCACGATCACGGTCGGCTCGGGCGCACACACGATCGGCGTGCGCTACGTCGACGGTGCCGGCCGCGTCGGCCCGACAGTCGCCTCCGTCATCGTCGTGCGCTGACGCGGGCGCATTCGTCCGTCGCGGCGCCTCCACCCACCGATATCCTGAGCGGATGCAGCCCGAGCCCGCCGCGCACGCCTCCGACCGATCCGCCGCCACGGGCCTCCCCTCCACGGGCGAGGAGCGCGTCCGGGGCAACCACTGGACGCTGACGTTCGCGTGTCGCGACCTGCCGGGCATCGTGCATGCGGTCTCGGGAGCCGTCGTCCAGGCGCGCGGGAACATCACCGAGAGCCAGCAGTTCTCCAGCGCCGACACGGGTCGCTTCTTCATGCGTCTGCAGGTGGAGTCTCCGGTGACCCGTGAGGAGTTCGCCGCGGCACTCCTCCCGATCACCGAGCACTACGGGATGACCTGGCGGCTGGACGTGGTCGGTCGCCCCCTGCGCACGCTCGTCCTGGCCTCGACCGCCGCGCACTGCGTCAACGACCTGCTGTTCCGGCAGCGCGCGGGGCAGCTCGCGGTCGACGTGCCGCTGATCCTCTCGAACCACGGCGCGCTCCGCGATCTCGCCGAGTTCTACGGGGTGCCGTTCGAGTCGCACGCCGTCGTCTCGTCCGAGACCAAGCGCGCCTTCGAGGAGCGTGTGCTCGAGGTCGTGCACGAGCACGACGTCGAGCTCGTCGTCCTCGCCCGCTACATGCAGATCCTCTCGCCGGAGCTCTGCGCTCACCTGGCCGGACGTGCGATCAACATCCACCACTCCTTCCTGCCCGGTTTCAAGGGGGCGAACCCGTACAAGCAGGCGCACGCGCGCGGCGTCAAGCTGATCGGGGCGACCGCCCATTTCGTCACGAGCGACCTCGACGAGGGTCCGATCATCGAGCAGAACGTGGTGCGCGTCGATCACTCGCACTCGGTCGCGCAGCTCGTCGCCATCGGTCAGGACGAGGAGAGCCGCACGCTCACGCAGGCCGTGAAGTGGTTCGCGGAGGACCGCGTGCTGCTCGACGGCGCGCGGACGATCATCTTCCGCTGAGCCCTCCCCCGCGGGAGCCGTGGTCGCCGACGGCTAGCATGGTCGGCGTGAATCGAGAAGGAGCGTCCCCGACCGACCCCACGGTGCGGATCGCGCCCAACGACATCCTGCGCTTCCTCCTCGAGCTGTTCGCCTTCGTGACGTTCGCTCTCTGGGGCTTCAGCGCGTGGGACCTCCCGCTGAACCTGGTGTTCGGTGTCGGTGCCCCGCTGCTGGCGGCCCTGATCTGGGGCCTGTTCGTCTCGCCTCGGGCGGTGCTCGCCCTCGACGTCTACGGCCGCTCGCTGATCGAACTGCTGGTCATGGGAGCGGCCGCCGTGGCCTGGCTCGACCTCGGCCAGCCGATCGTCGCGATCGTGTTCGGCGTGCTCGCCGTGGTCTCGGGCGTCGTGGCCGGGAGGCGCTCGCTGTCCTGATCTCGTGAGGCGCCGGCCGCGTCGGTCGCGGGGCCCCTCCGACGGACGGCCGCCCCACCCGCTCCGAGGGGAGCAAGCGGGACGGCCGTCAGCGGATCCGCGGGGGACTACTCCGCCGCGCCCCCCTCACGCTGAGCCTGCGCCCGACGACGCAGACCGGTGATCACCGCTCCAGCACCCAGCAGGGCCAGCGCGCCGGCACCGAGGAGCCCGCCGTTCCATCCGGTCGAGGCCAGTCCGCCAGAGCCGGAGCCGGGCGTGCCCGGTCCTACGATCGGCCCCGCCGTGGGCGAGGCGCTCGGCGAGTCAGTCGGCGCCGGTCCGGCCGTCGGCGTCGCGGTGGGCTCCGGCGTGCCCGTGGGCTCCGGAGTCGCCGTGGGCGTGGGCGTCGGCGTCACGCTCTCGGGGACGTCCACACTGACCAGGGTCGCGCGGCCCGAGTCGGCGTAGGCCACGCGCCCGAGGTACTGCGCGGGACCGGCCAGGTTGCTCCACGAGACCGCGTAGTCCGTGGGCTCGCCCTGCACGGCATCGACCGTAGTGGGATCGGTCGCGAGCGAGCCGACACCGCCCTCGGCCGGGATCACGAAGCTGCGGAGATCGAAGGTGACCGTCGAGCTCGCGCCCACCGCGTAGATGTCCGCGGTGACCCGGTAGGTCCCGGGAGCCGGGTCCGCGAGGTCCACCCGCTCGTCCGCCGAGGCGGTTGCGCTGCTCGCCTCCGACACCGGCGCGCCCGAGGCGTCGAGCAGGTCGACGTAGAGGTCGAGGTCGGCCGTGTCGTCGGTGGAGTCGAGGTCGAAGCGCGCGAAGGTCGAGCCCTCTGGCACGACGACAGTGGTCTCGAACGTGTCTCCCGCCGGGAGCGTGCCCGAGTGGCCGTCGGCCGCCGTGGCGTCCTCGGCGAGGACACCCTCGACGAGTCCGCTCGTCGTCAGCGGCAGCGGGCCGTCGACTCCGGGGGTGATCGTCGCGGTGGCGGAGCCGGTGGACCCGGTTCCCGAGACCTCGTACGGCGCGTCGAGCAGCACCGGGCGCACCGCCACGGGGCTGCGCACCTCGTGCTCGGCGCTCGACCAGGTGAGGTAGCCGGTCGCGAACTCGTTCAGCTCCGCCGATCCGGTCGTGAAGCTGACCGTGTACTGCGCCGCCTGGCCCGCTGCGGTGAACGAGAGGGTCGACGGCGAGACGACGGCGTCGATGCCCGGGACGTCGATCGAGGGGGTGTAGCTGCCGGGACCGGTCGAGGTGACCGTGCGAGTCACGGTCTGCGAGCCGGCGAGCGCGCCGATCGCGATCGACGCCTGGTTCAGATCGGAGGGGTCGATCGCCTCGATCGGGTCGATGGCCGGGTTCGGAGTGAAGACGTAGCCCTCACCCTTCAGGAACGCGATCCAGTCGCTCGTGCCGCTCTCGTAGAGCAGTCCGGGGTCGAGGAACGCGGTCGGGTCGACGTGTCCGGCGCCTTGCGCGAAGACGTCCTCGGATGCGACTCCCGACTGGTCGACGGTGTCGTAGGCGCTCGTCATCATCGCCGACTTGACGGCCGACGGCGAGGCCTGGGGCGTCACTCCGAGGATGAGCGCGGCGAGGCCGGCGATGTGCGGCGACGACATCGACGTGCCCGACTCGAACGCGAAGGCGGGGTCGTCGCCCTCGGCGTTGAAGCTGTCCGCGAGGATCGCGACACCGGGCGCCGTGATGTCAGGCTTGAGCACATCGCTGCCGTCGGCTTCGGCCGGGCCGCGCGAGGAGAACCCGGCGACCTGGGGAACCGGGATCGTCGTGCCGGTGGAGTTGCCCTCGGTCAGCGTGACGGTGGCTCCGGGGGTGGAGGCGTAGGTGGTGATCGAGTCGTAGGCCTGCGAGTCGATCTGGATGCTCGGGACGGAGTGGTCGTCGACGTGCAGCGCGTTCGGGAAGGGGTTGAGCAGGAGCATGCCGATGCCTCCCGCCCGCTTCACTTCGGCTGACTTCGACACGCGTGCGGTCGTGCCGGCCGTGCACGCCACGATCGTGCCGGCGACCTTCGAGGGGTCCAGGCTGCCCGGCGCGCAGATGGTCGGCGACTCGGTGCCGGGGAGCACCACGTCGGCGCTGTTGACCAGCGGGCCGGTGACGGGTGAGTGGACGGTGATGGATCCTCCGGCGAAGGCGTCGCCGTTGCCGAGCGTGGCAGTCGCCGTGTAGGTCGGGATCGAGGAGGCGGCGACCGTCGTGTACCACGGCGAGGCGTGGTCGAGGGTCGAGGCGCCCGGTCCGGAGTTTCCCGCGGAGGCGGCCACGAAGACTCCCGCGGCGGCGGCGTTGAGGAACGCCTCGTCGATCGGGGTCAGCGTCGACGTCGCGGCGCCGCCTCCGATGGAGAAGTTGATGACGTCGACGCCGTCCGCGACGGCGGCGTCGATCGCGGCAAGGATGCCCGTGCCCGAGCAGAAGTCGTCGTCGTCCGTGCCGTTCTCGGTGCCGTTCCAGCAGACCTTGTAGGCCGCGACCTTGGCGGCCGGCGCGACTCCCGAGATGTCGCCGTAGTCGTAGCCGTCGACGGTGGCGTCGACGCCCGCGTTGCCGGCTGCGGTGCTCGCGGTGTGCGAGCCGTGGCCGTCGGCGTCACGGGGCGACAGGTACTCGGGGTTGTCGCTCGAGCCCGCTCCCTCGTTGGCGCCGAGGAACCAGCGCGCGCCGATGAGCTTCTGGTTGCATTCGCTGCCGTTCCATTGCTCCGAGGCGGCGAGGCCCGGCGAGCAGGATCCGACGAAGGACGTGCCGTCGGACTTCCTGTAGGTGACCGTGGTGCCGTCGGTGTAGGGCGCGGCTCCCGGGCTCGTCGCGAGCGCCGGACCGGCGAACGAGGGGTTCTCGGGGGCGATGCCCGAGTCGATCGAGCCGACGACGATGCCCTGGCCGGCCTTGTCGATGCCACCGACCTTCGACCAGACGCCGTCGGCGCCGTCGAGGCCGAGGAAGCTGGTGGACGATTCCTGTCCGGTGTCGGGGACGGGGAGGGCCGCGGCGGCCAGGCTGGCACTCCGCGCTGCGGAGGCCTCGGCGGCACGGTCGACCGTGAGGTCCTCGACCGGGCGCACTCGGGCCACATCCTTGCGGCCGGCGAGCTCACTCGCCTGCGCGCCGGTGAGGGAGGCGGAGAATCCGTTGAGCGCGACGGTGTAGTGGTAGCCGATCGTCACGTCTGCGGCGGACGCGACGGCGTCCTGTCGCTGCTCGAGGTGCGCGGAGTAGTCCTCGACCGGGGCCGAGCCGGCCTGGAGTTGGGAACCCGCCTCAGGAGCCGTGCGGGCGAAGCGCGCATCCGTGCCCTGGTAGGTCGCGGCGGACGGCTCGACGAGGGTGACGACGTAATCGCCGTCGTCGAAGCTCTGCATCGTCGAGAGTCCGCCGACGATCGAGGCGCTCCCCGCGAGCGGGGCGGCGGAGGCGGCGGTGGCCGCGAAGGCGGCCGTGGCGGCGACTCCGAGGGCGGCCAGGCCGGCGAGAATCCGCCTTTCGGCGCGGCGGACGGGTGGACGGTGGAACGAGTGGATGGGCAATCGATGTCCTTTACTCACATTCACTGGGAACCAGATCGGCTCTCACACAGAAACGACCCTACGAAATCGATTGCCCAGCTTTGTTACGGCCGCGTAACGAAGTCCGGTATCGGCACCCGTCAGGGGCTTGGCACTCGCGAGGGGAGAGTGCTAATCTGGGATCAGTTGAGTCGAGTCGACTCAACCCTTGAAACTCTTCGTTGCACGACTGAATGGAGTGATCTCAATGGCTGTCACCTACGACCCCATCCGCGAACTCGACCGCGTCGCCTCCGCCCTCTTCGGCTCGAGCCAGGGCCCGCGCCGCATGCCGATCGACCTCTACCGCGACGGCGACCACTACGTCCTCACCGCCGACCTGCCGGGCATCGATCCCGGCTCGGTCGATGTCGACGTCGACGGTCAGCTGCTCACCATCCGCGCCCAGCGCACGGTCGCGGGAGGCGAGGACGTCACCTGGATCACCCGGGAGCGCCAGTCGGCGACCTTCGTCCGCCAACTGAGCCTCGGCCAGGGCGTCGACACCGAGCAGATCTCGGCGTCCTACGACAACGGCGTGCTCTCGGTGACGATCCCCGTCAGCGAGAAGGCACGCTCGCGGAGGATCGAGGTCACCTCGGGCACCCGCGCCGAGCACGTGCAGATCGGCGAGGCCCACGCCGAGTAGCCGGTCTCTCGCCAGGAGGGGCCGCCCGCGTTCGCGCGGGCGGCCCCTCCTGCGTGCCACGCACCCCCTCGGTCGCGGCGATCGCCCGTCCTAGGCTTGCCGGATGCGCGACTCCTCCGCCGTCGGCGTCCTTCTCCGCCGCGACCTGCCCGCTCCGCTGGTCCTCGCCTCCGCCCGTCGAGCCGAGCAGCTGGGCTTCGACGAGCTGTGGGTCGTCGAAGATCTCGGCTTCCGCGGAGGCATCGCCCAGGCTGCGGCCGTGCTCGCCGCGACCGAGCGGATCGTCGTCGGGATCGGCATCCTCCCGGCGGCTGCCCGCTCGGCCGCATTCGCGGCGATGGAGCTGAGCACCCTCGCCGAGCTGTTCCCCGAACGGGTGATCGTGGGGATCGGGCACGGCATGCCCGACTGGATGCGCGCCGTGCACCTCTGGCCGGCAAGCCCGCTCACGGCGATGGAGGAGCAGTTCGACGCGATCCGCGCGCTCCTCGTCGGCGAGCGCGTGCACCGAGACGGTCGCTACACCAGGATCGATGGGGTCCGACTCGAGACACCGCCGGAGGTCATGCCTCCGCTGCTGGCCGGAGTACGCGGGCCGCGCTCGCTCGAACTCGCCGGACGCGTGGCCGACGGAGTCGTCCTCGCCGAGCCCGTGACTCCCGAGTACCTCGCGCGCGTGCGCGAGCTGATGGGGGCGCCCGGCCGCGTCGTCGCCTACACCGTGGCCGCCGTCGACGACGACCCTGAGGCCGCGCGCGACACCGCGAGGCCCGGACTCGCGTGGGTCGGTGACCCGGACTGGGCACCGCACATCGCGCCCCTCCCCTTCGCCGACGAGCTCGCCCGTCTGCGCGAGCGCAGCGCTGACCGCTCCGCTTTCGCCCGCGCGCTGCCCGACGACTGGATCGACAGGCTCGCGGTCGTCGGCACCCCGGAGTCGGCACGCTCGCGTATCGCCGAGCTGCACCGGGCCGGGGCCTCGAGCGTGGTCCTGATCCCCGTGGGCGACGACGCGACGGCAGCGATGGAGCAGCTGGCGCGGGCACTCTGAGGCTGGCAGGCCCGAAGACACGCCTTCGGCCCGCGGGATCCGAGGATCGCCGCGAGCCGAAGACGGTCGTACGAGGCGGGTCAGGCCGACATGCGCGCCTTGAGGTTCTCGTCGAGAGTCGCCAGGAACTCCTCGGTCGTCTGCCAGGCCTGCTCGGGGCCGACGAGCAGAGCGAGGTCCTTCGTCATCTTGCCGGACTCGACGGTCGTGATGACGACGTCCTCGAGCGTGAGCGAGAAGTCGATGAGCGCCTGGTTGCCGTCGAGCTTGCCGCGATGCGCGAGACCACGGGTCCAGGCGTAGATCGACGCGATCGGGTTGGTCGACGTGGGCTTTCCTGCCTGGTGCTGGCGATAGTGGCGTGTGACGGTGCCGTGCGCCGCCTCCGCTTCGACCACGCGGCCATCGGGCGTCGAGAGCACCGAGGTCATGAGGCCGAGCGAGCCGAAGCCCTGGGCGACGGTGTCGGACTGGACGTCGCCGTCATAGTTCTTGCAGGCCCAGACGTAGCCGCCCTCCCACTTCATCGCCGAGGCGACCATGTCGTCGATCAGACGGTGCTCGTACGTGAGCCCGGCGGCGGCGAAACGCTCCGCGAACTCGCTCTGGAAGATCTCCTCGAAGATGTCCTTGAAGCGACCGTCGTAGGCCTTGAGGATCGTGTTCTTGGTCGAGAGGTAGACCGGGTAGTTGCGAGCCAGGCCGTAGTTGAGCGAGGCGCGGGCGAAGTCGCGGATCGATGCGTCCTGGTTGTACTGCACCTGCGCGATGCCGTCGTCGGGCGCTTTGTAGACCTCGAACTTCATCGGCTCTGAGCCGTCGTCGGGCGTGAACTCGACGGTGAGCGTGCCCTTGCCCTTGAAGACGAAGTCGGTGGCGCGGTATTGGTCGCCGAACGCGTGACGGCCGATGATGATCGGCTTGTTCCAGCCGGGGACCAGGCGGGGGATGTTCGAGATGATGATCGGCTCGCGGAAGATCACACCTCCGAGGATGTTGCGGATGGTGCCGTTGGGCGACTTCCACATCTTCTTGAGGCCGAACTCCTCGACGCGAGCCTCGTCGGGGGTGATGGTGGCGCACTTGACGCCCACGCCGTGCTTCTGGATCGCGTGCGCCGCGTCGATCGTGACCTGGTCGTCGGTCTCGTCGCGGTGCTCGATGCCGAGGTCGTAGTACTCGAGGTCCACGTCGAGGTACGGATGGATGAGGGTGTCCTTGATCTTCTGCCAGATGATGCGCGTCATCTCGTCGCCGTCGAGCTCGACGACCGTTCCCTCAACCTTGATCTTGGACATTGCTCTCCCATGGTGTCGATGACGCCCCGCGACAACGCGGGGCGAGCGGTTCTTCACCGCTCCGGACGGCCTCGGACCAGCCTACCCGAGCCCCCAACTGTCTCGATGTCGAGAGACTTCTCGCCCGCGACTCCGCGGGCGCGGCGACGTCGTCCGACAGGAGGATGACCGCGCGCGGGCGGGCAGATAGATTGACCGCATGAGTGCACTCCGCCTGGAAGAGCTGTCCGCCGCGAACATCTCCGCCGTCAACGGCCTGAGCCTCAAACCCGGTCAGGAACAGTTCATCGCCCCGGTCTCCTACTCCGCCGCCGCCGCGGTCATCGACCCGGGGGCCGCGTGGCAGCGCGCTGTGCTCGAAGGAGACGAGCTCGTCGGCTTCATCCATGCGCACTTCGACCCGGAGGCAGCGGAGGAGTTCCGCAGCTGCATCTGGCGCATCAACATCGACGCGTCGAAGCAGGGCCGCGGAGTCGGCACCTTCGCCGTCCGCGCCGCCGCCGATGAGGCGCGGCGCCGCGGCTTCGACACGCTCACTGTGATCTGGGAGTCAGGGGAGGACGGCCCCGAGCAGTTCTTCCGCTGGATCGGGTTCGAGGTCGTCGGCGAGACGCAGTACGGCGAGAACGTCGGGGCGCTGACGCTCTGAGCGGCGCGGGCCGTGACGAGGTGAACGCGGGCGACGGCACGAGCGAGACGCCGCCTCTCTCCGGGTCGCCACGCGACTCCGACGACTTCGTGTCGGCGGTGCTCGCGGTCGTGGCCGACATCCCTCCCGGCCACGTGATGGCCTACGGCGAGATCGCGGCGGTGCTCGGGACGAGGGCGGCACGGGCCGTCGGCACCGTCCTGGCCCGGTACGGCTCCGACCTCGCCTGGTGGCGTGTCGTCCGCTCGGGAGGCGCGCCTGCCCTCGGCCACGAGCAGCGCGCACGCGCACACTACGACGCCGAGGGGACCCCACTCGTCGAGACCCCAGGCGGCTACCGCGTCGACGTGCGAGCCGCCCGCTGGCGGCCCTGACTGCCGCTGGTGCGGTGCGAGGGAACGCCGAGGTCGAGCGCTGCGCCTCCGGTCACACCAGCGAGTCGCGCCAGGCCGCATGCAGGCTCGCGAAGCGGCCCTCCCCGGCGATGAGTGCCTCCGGGGTGCCGTCCTCGACGATGCGGCCGTGTTCCATCACGAGCACGCGGTCGGCGATCGCCACCGTCGAGAGGCGGTGCGCGATGATCACCGCCGTGCGGTCGGCCAGAAGCGTCTGCAGCCCCCGCTGCACGAGCCGCTCGCTCGGAAGGTCGAGCGAGGACGTCGCCTCGTCGAGGAGGAGCACCGCCGGATCGGCGAGGAAAGCGCGGGCGAAGGAGATCAGCTGGCGTTGGCCCGCGGACACCCGCCCTCCGCGCTTGTCGACATCGGTGGCGTAGCCGTCGGGCAAGACCTGGATGGACGCGTCGCAGGTCGACACCGTCGAGGGTGATCGCTCCGTCGCTGGGGTCGTAGAAGCGCGAGATCAGCTTCGCGAGCGGCGTCAGCGCACCCGCACGGAGAGGCAGGTGACGCAGCCCTCGAGCTTCTCGAACTCCGAGATGTCGACGGCGATCACGCGATACCCGAGATCGCGCAGGAGCTCGGCACTCTGCGGGGCGGAGGCCGCCATCAGCAGCGTGTCGGGGTCGAGGACGACGACGTGCGCGCCGCCCTCCTCGGGCATGGGCAGGAAGGAGGGGAACAGGCGCGGCTCGTCGACGGCCGCCTCCCAGCCGATGACGGTGCCGTCGGGCAACGCGGTCACCGCGCTCTTGAGATGCAGCACGCGCGTCAGGGGCACGCCGACGACCCTCAGGCCCAGGGGGCGGAGGATCGCGCGCAGTTGAGCGACGCCGGCCGCGTTCGTGCGGCCACCGCGGCCGACGTAGACCGTCGAGTCGACCTTGAGCACGTCGCCTCCGTCGAGGGTTCCGGGTTCCTGGATGCGGTGCACGGTGAGATCGAGCGCGCGGATCGCCTCCTCGGCGCCCGCGATCTCACCCTGCCGAGAGGCCGCACCGGGACGGGTGAGGACCGCGTGGGTGCCGAAGACGACGACCGCGTCCTCGAGGAAGACGGAGTCGGCCATCGCGGGCGCGGCGGGAACCTCGACCGTCTCCCAGCCTGCCTCCTCGAGGGCGTCGACGTACGCCTCCCACTGCTGCTGCGCCTTCTCCTGGTCGACGGGGGTGCGCTCGAGATGGGTCAGCTCACCGCTCGAAAGGTCGGCCGCGGGAGCCCGGACCAGGGCGATACGGCGCGGAACGTGGGGGACGACCGCGGACGCGGACCTCGTCGCGAAGGCCCGCGTGATTCGGCGGCCGAGCGTGGCGGCGGTGACGACGAAGGCGACGATGAAGACGAGGTTCAGGCCGCCGAAGGTCGCGAAGATGGACGCCCACACCTCGCTCGTGATGGCGGCGCCGGTGGCGCTCGCTTGGGCGAGGGTGCCGAAGGCTGCGCCGATGACCCCCGCCACGAGCCCCACGAGCGCGGCCGTCCACGCCCGGGCGAGCAGGCCTGCTGCGGCGAGAACGAGCACCACGACGAAGGCGAGGACGCTCGAGAGCAGGAAGTACGCGTTCACCTGCGGGATCGAGGTCGGCTGCAGCTGATTGCCGATGAAGAACGCGAGCACATTGGCCAGGTGCGCCACGACCGCCGTGGCGGCGGAGGCGGCGAGGGCCACGAGAAGGCGGCGGCCGATCGGCGCGGAGGCGGGCACGGCGGAGGTCAGATTGTCGTGAGGCACCCGGCGACCTTACGCGCTCCCGCCCTGCCCCTCCTACCGACTCGCCCCGCCTCCCGACGCCCTCTCAGCCCAGGAGAGCCCTGCACGCCCGCCGAGGACGACGGACGGGCCGCGGACGATCAATGGAAGAAGTGCCGCTCCCCCGTCGTGTACATCGTGATTCCAGCGCGCGTCGCCGCGTCGATGACCTCCGCGTCGCGGACAGAGCCTCCGGGCTGCACGACCGCCTTCACCCCGGCGGCGAGAAGCACCTCGAGCCCGTCGGCGAAAGGGAAGAACGCATCGGAGGCCGCGACCGCGCCGGGCGCGCGATCGCCCGCGCGCGTGACAGCGAGGTGACACGAGTCGACGCGGTTGACCTGCCCCATTCCCACGCCGACGGAGGCGCCGGCCTTCGCGAGGAGGATCGCGTTGGACTTCACCGCGCGGCACGCCTTCCAGGCGAACTCGAGGTCGAGGAGGGTGTCGGCGTCGGCGGGCTCTCCCGCGACGAGCTGCCAACCCGCACTGACCTCGCCTGGTCCACCCACGAAACGGTCGGGCTCCTGCAACAGGATTCCTCCCGAGATCTGCTTGAACTCGCGCTCGACCGGCGCGAAGAAGTCGGGCAGCTGGAGCAGTCGCAGGTTCTTCTTGGTCTTCAGCACCTCGAGCGCCTCCGGCTCGAAGCCCGGGGCGACGAGCACCTCGGTGAAGATCTCCTTGACGGTCTCGGCCATCGCGAGGGTGACCGTGCGATTCGCGGCGATGACGCCTCCGAACGCCGACACCGGGTCGCACTCGTGGGCGCGACGGTGAGCGGAGGCGATCGGGTCGAGGGCCTTCGCGCTCGCGATCGCGATGCCGCAGGGGTTCGCGTGCTTGATGATCGCGACCGCGGGCAGGACGAAGTCGTACGCGGCGCGCACGGCCGCGTCGGCGTCGACGTAGTTGTTGTACGACATTTCCTTGCCGTGCAGCTGCGTCGCCTGGGCGATGCCGGTGCCGTCCGGCGAGACGTAGAGCGCCGCCTTCTGGTGCGAGTTCTCGCCGTAGCGAAGGACCTGCTGCCGGGTGCCCGCGATCTCGACCGAGCCGGGGAACGTCTCCGTCGAGCCCTCCTGCCCGGCGAACCAGGCGGCGACGGCCGAGTCGTAGGAGGCGGTGTGCGCGAAGGCGCGCGCGGCGAGCGCACGACGCGCGGCGAAGGTGGTGCCTCCCGCGGAGAGGGCGTCGACGATGCCGGCGTAGTCGGCCGGGTCGACGACGATAGCGACGTTGGCGTGGTTCTTGGCGGACGCGCGGACGAGCGCTGGTCCGCCGATGTCGATGTTCTCGACCACGGTCGCGGCGTCAGCACCACCGGCGACGGTCTCGCGGAACGGGTAGAGGTTCACGACGACGAGCTCGAACGCGGCGATGTCGAGCTGCTCGAGCTGCTCGCGGTGGGAGGCGAGGCGCACGTCGGCGAGGATCCCCGCGTGCACCGCCGGGTGCAGTGTCTTCACCCGCCCGTCGAGCGACTCCGGGAACCCGGTGACAGCCGAGACGTCGGTGACCTCGTGGCCCGCCTCGCGGAGAGTCGCGGCCGTCGAGCCGGTCGACACGAGCTCGACGCCGGATGCGGCAAGCGCCGCTCCGAGCTCGAGCAGCCCGGTCTTGTCGCTGACCGAGATCAGCGCGCGTCGGACGGGTACGACGTCGCGGGCGTCGTAGCTGCTGGGGTCGTGGGCGGTGATGCTCATGCGCGGGCGAGCTCCTCGAGGTCGACTGTTCCGTGGGCGATGTCGAGCACCGTCTGCACCAGCAGGCGACGCTCGATGGTCTTGATGCGCTCGTGCAGCGCGGCCTCGCTCTCCCCGGGGAGCACGGCGAGGCTCTCCTGGGCGATGACCGGGCCGGTGTCGACTCCCGTGTCGATGAGGTGCACGGTCACGCCGGTCTCGACGGCGCCTGCGGCGAGCGCGTCGCGGACGGCGTGCGCACCGGGAAAGAGCGGAAGCAAGGCGGGGTGGGTGTTGATCAGGCGAGGGCTGAGCGCGTCGACGACGACGGGCGGCAGGATCCGCATGAATCCGGCGCACACCACGAGGTCGGGCTGCCAATCGCGGATGCGGGCGAGCAACTCCTCCCCCCAGGCGTCGCGGGAGTCGAAGGCGCTCGGCGCGACGGTGAACGACGGGACCCCGCGCGCCTCCGCATGACGGAAGCCGTCGGCGTCGGTGTCGCTGCCGACGGCGACGATGCGGGCCGGGAAGGCGCCGCTGGCGCTCGCCTCGAGCAGCGCGTGCAGGTTCGACCCGCCGCCGGAGAGGAGCACGACCAACTTCAGCACTGCGCAAGTCTAGGGGGCCGTCTTCCCCGCCGGGCACCGCCGACGACCGGTTTCACTCGGGGGCCGCGCGCGCCGCGGCCAGCCCGAGACCCGCCGCGACCGCGATCTCGAGGGCCGCGATCGCGCCCACGAGTAGCGGCTCCGGTCCGACCTGCACGAGACGCCCGGGGCCTGCGGCCCCCGAGGAGAACCAGGCGAGCAGTCCGAGGAGGATTCCGCCCACGACTCCGATGCCCCCGGCGGCCGCCGCACCCCACCGCAGCAGGGAGCGACCGTCGAGCTCCTCGATCAGCGTGCCGCGCAGCCGCGCTCCGGCAAGGAAGCCGGCGAGCAGCGGCACCAGGAGGCCGAGGAACCCGAACGCCGATCCGCCCTCGGGCAGCGCGGCGAAGAAGGGGATGGAGGGGACGGGGCCGAGCAGAGTTCCGGCCGGGCTCACCGAGGAGCCGGCGCCGACGGCGAAGCCCGGTCCCACCAGCCAGCTCGCGGCCCAGATCACGACGTTGGGGAGGAACGCGAGCTGTCCGAGGGTCAGAGCCAGGCCGCCCAGCGCCTGCGCCCGCAGGCTCTCGTAGAGAGCGACGACCGCCGCGTAGTCGACCACGAGCAGCACGGCGACGAGCACCGCCGCCGTGCCGATCACTCCCGCGGCGGCGAGCGCGCCTCCGCGCAGCGCCGTCACGATCAACGCAGGGGTCGGCGGGGGCAGCCGGTCGAACCCGTCGCGCACGAACTCGCGAAGACGATCCGGCTCTGCGCTACGGAAGGAATGCAGAAGCGCGCCCGCCGCCACGCCGAGCGCGAAGACGAGGGCCGGCAGGAGCGTTCCCTGCACGGGATCGACGGAGGCAGCGTCGGTGCGCGCGCCGAGGGACACGAGCAGAGCGAGCACCGCGAAGGTCGCGATCGCGGTCGCGAGCCCGACCGCCCGGTGCGGCGACTCCTGGGCCCGGCGACCGGTGCGCGCCCCGAGGAGGATCGTGAGGAGCGCGAAGGCGAGCGGCGCGAGGGTCACGGTGAACGGCTCCGTTCCTCCGGGGAGGCCCTGCGCGAGCGGGGAGGCCGCGTCGAGGACGGCGCGCACCTCTGCTCCGTGCCCCAGCAGCCAGGCGTCGGCCGCGACGCGCCAGAACACGGCCCAGTCGAGTGTCGTGTCGTACTGGAGCGCCCAGAGCACCGTCAGCGGGACGAGAGGGATCGCGATGCCGATCAGCGCCGAGAGCGCAGCATCGGAGGCGGCGAGGAGGGCGACGGTGATCCGGTTCATGAGCCTGACGAGCCTAACCGCGAGGCGCTCGCGCGAGCCGGAGGGGCGCGCCGTCCGCACCTGGCCGCTCGCCGCCACCCTCCCCTAGGGTCGACCCGTGACGACTCCCGAAGCACCGCGCAGCACCCGGGGACTGGACCGTCTGGTCAACTTCACCGACGCCACGGTCTCGATCGCCATCACCTTCCTCGTGCTCCCCCTGGTCGACGTCGTCGGCGAGAGCGGAGTCGGCGGCCTCGGCGCGATCCTCGCCGGGCATTACGGCACACTCTCCGCGTTCTTCATCACCTTCGCGGTCATCGGCCGGCTCTGGCTCGTGCACCACACGGTCTTCGAGGGCGTCGCGCGCTCGTCGCCGGCCCTCGTCGTCGCGAACTTCGTCTGGCTCCTGGCGATCGTCCTGCTCCCGTTCGCCGCAAACCTGATCTCGAACGTGCTCGACACCGATCCGACGGTGATCACGCTCTACATCGGCACGATGGTGCTCGCGAGCGCCGCGACCCTGGTGATGCAGGTGATCCTGCACCGCGATCCCGAGCTGCTCGCTCCGGGGGCGGAGGCGCTGCGCTCGACGTCCCGCTCGCTGATCGTGGTCGGCATCCTGATCGTCGCGCTCGTGTTGGCTCTGGCCGTGCCCGCCGTGAACATGTTCTGGCTCCTCCTCCTCGTCCTCGCCGGGCCGATCGAGCGGCTCCTGCGGGGGCGGCGGCCGACGGTGCAGAGGCGCACGGAGCGGGGGCTGGACCGTCTGGTCAACTTCTCGGATGCGACTGCCGCGATCGCCATCACGGTGCTTGTCCTGCCGCTGGTCGAGCTGGCGCCCGAGATCGGTCACGAGGGCGGAGGCGTCGCAGCGCTCCTCGAGGACCACCTCGGCTCGGTGCTGGCCTTCGCGCTCTCCTTCACGCTGATCGCGATCTTCTGGATGCCGCATCACCGCATTTTCGAGCTGGCCGGTGGATACGACACCGGGCTGATCTGGCTCAACCTGCTCTGGCTCGCGGCGCTCGCGTTCTTCCCCTTCTCGACGCGCGTGATCGCGCTCCTCCCCGACTCCCGCGCCACCGTCGGCGTCTACATCGGCACGATGGTCGTGATGAGCGGTGCCCTCGTGCTGATCGAGGCACGGCTCCTGCGGCATCCCTCGCTCCTCCGCGAGGGCGCCCGTGTGCCGTCGCTGCGGCCCGCCCTGGTGCCGTTCGGGCTCCTGCTGCTCGCACTCGCCCTCGCGCTGCTGGTGCCGTCGGTAGGCCTCTGGTGGCTCCTCGTCCTCACGCTGCAACGCCCGATCTCGGCTCTGTCGACGCGCTCGTCCCCCTCCTGACGTCTCGCGACAGGTCGCGAGACACAGACGAGACCGCAGGCAGGGCCGTGCGGTCTCGTCCATGTCAGTGCATCTCGCGCCAGGGCGCGAGGGAGGGGAGGCTACAGCGCCGCGTAGACCTCGCGCAAAAGGGCGGCGGTCTCGGACGGCGTCTTGCCGACCTTCACGCCCGCGGCCTCGAGGGCCTCCTTCTTGGCCTGCGCCGTGCCCGCCGAGCCAGAGACGATCGCGCCGGCGTGGCCCATCGTCTTGCCCTCGGGAGCGGTGAAGCCCGCGACGTAGCCGACGACCGGCTTCGTGACGTTCGCCTTGATGAAATCGGCCGCGCGCTCTTCAGCGTCACCGCCGATCTCGCCGATCATGACGATCGCCTTGGTCTCGGGGTCGGCCTCGAAGGCGGCGAGCGCGTCGATGTGGGTGGTGCCGATGATGGGGTCTCCACCGATGCCGATGGCGGTCGAGAAGCCCAGGTCGCGCAGCTCGTACATCATCTGGTAGGTCAGCGTGCCCGACTTCGAGACGAGACCGATCGGGCCCTTGCCGGTGATGGTCGCCGGGGTAATTCCCACGAGCGACTCGCCGGGGGTGATGATGCCGGGGCAGTTCGGGCCGATGATGCGGGTCTTGTTGCCCTTCGCCTGCGCATACGCCCAGAACTCGGCCGAGTCCTGCACCGGGATGCCCTCGGTGATGACGACGAGGAGGCCGATCTCGGCGTCGATCGCCTCGATGACGGCGTCCTTCGAGAAGGCGGGCGGGACGAACGCGATGGAGACGTCGGCGCCGGTCGCCTCCATCGCCTCCTTGACGGTGCCGAAGACGGGCAACTCGACATCGCCGTGCGTGACGGTCGTGCCGGCCTTACGGGCGTTGACGCCTCCGACGACGTTCGTGCCGGCCTTGAGCATCAGCGCGGTGTGCTTGGTGCCTTCGCCGCCGGTGATGCCCTGGACGATGACCTTGGAGTCCTTGGTGAGGAAGATCGACATGCTTGTTCTCTGATTCCTTGAGTCGTCGGGTCCGTTATGCGGCGGCGAGGGCGGCGGCCTTGTCGGCGCCCTCGTCCATCGTCGCCGCGAGCGTGATGAGCGGGTTGGCGGCGGCCTCGAGGATCGCGCGGCCCTCGTCGACCTTGTTGCCGTCGAGACGCACGACGAGCGGCTTGGTCGCCGAGTCGCCGAGGATCTCGAGCGCCTGCAGGATGCCGTGGGCGACGGCGTCGCACGCGGTGATGCCTCCGAAGACGTTCACGAAGACGCTCTTGACCTGCTCGTCGCCGAGAATCACGTCGAGTCCGTTCGCCATGACCTGAGCGGAGGCTCCGCCGCCGATGTCGAGGAAGTTGGCCGGCTTCACGCCGTTGTGCTTCTCTCCCGCGTAGGCGACGACGTCGAGAGTGGACATCACGAGACCCGCGCCGTTGCCGATGATGCCGACCTCGCCGTCGAGCTTCACGTAGTTGAGGTCGTTCTCCTTCGCCTTCGCCTCCAGCGGATCGGCGGCGGACGTGTCCTCGAGCGCCGCGTGCTCGGAGTGACGGAAGCCGGCGTTCTCGTCGAGCGAGACCTTGCCGTCGAGCGCGACGATGTCGCCCTCCTCGGTGAGCACGAGCGGGTTCACCTCGACGAGCGTGGCATCCTCGCCGGTGTACACGTCGTAGAGCGTCACGAGCACGGGCGCGACCTTGGCGATGAGCTCCTCGGGGAACTTCGCTGCGCGGGCGATCTCCTCCGCCTTCGCGAGGTCGATGCCCTGACCGGGGACGACCTCGACGCGAGCGAGGGCCTCGGGTCGCTCGACGGCGAGCTGCTCGATCTCCATACCCCCCTCGTAGGAGGTGAGCGACAGGTAGGAGCGGTTGGCCCGGTCGAGGAGCACCGAGAAGTAGAACTCGCGGTCGATGCGGGCGCCGCCGGCGACCATCACGCGCTTGACGACGTGGCCCTTGATGTCGAGGCCCAGAATCGCCTTCGCCGCCTCGAAGGCATCGTCTGCGGTCTTCGCGACCTTGACGCCGCCCGCCTTGCCACGGCCGCCGATCTTGACCTGCGCCTTGACCACGGTGACGCCGCCCAGCTTCTCGGCAGCGGCGCGCACCTCCTCGGGCGTATCGGCGACGATGCCCGGGAGCACGGGGACGCCGTACTTCTCGAACAGATCACGGGCCTGGTATTCGAAGAGATCCACGCTGCATTCCCATTCCGCGCCGAGCGCGCTTGCGTTTCGAGTTCGAGGTGGCCCGGTCGGCGCCGGAGTCGCGGCACTGTCCCTGAGCCGCGCCGAGTCTACTCCGCGCGCGTGGACGCCTCCCGTGCACCGCCGAGGCCCGCGCGCAGGCGTGCGCCGTAGCGTGGCGGGCATGTTCCTGCTCTGCCGCACGCGCACGACGGTCAGGCCCGACCTCTTCCGCGAGGGCCTCTTCCTCGTGGCGGGAGCGCGCGCCATTCTCCTGCAGATCGCCCATCCGGCGGTCGGACAGGGCGTCGCCGAGCACTCCGACTTCGTCCACCGGGCGCTCGGACGTCTGCACGGCACGCTCTCCTTCCTTTATGTGCTGAACTACGGCTCCCCCGAGCAGGTCCGCGCGGTGCGCCGCCACGTCAATCGGGCGCACGCCGTCGTGCGCGGCCCGGGCTACTCGGCGTTCGATCCGGAGCTGCAGCTCTGGGTCTCGGCGACGCTCACGCAGTCGATGCTCCAGCTCGCCGACGAGGCCTTCGGTCCGCTCGACGAGCGGACAGGCGATGAGCTGGTCGCGCGCGGCGCGGTCGTCGGCACGGCCCTCCAGCTGCCGGCAGGCTCCTGGCCGGCCTCGAGGGCCGCGTTCGAGCGGTACTGGGAGGAGCAGCTCGGCCAGCTCGAGATCACTCCCGCGGCCCGCCGGGTCGCCCGCGACCTCCTCCGCGACGGCATCGCGGCCTGGTACCTCCGGCCGTTCGGCCCGTACCTCCGCCTGATGACCGCGGGCCTTCTGCCCGCGCAGCTCCGCGAGCCCTTCGGCTTCCACTGGAACGAGCGTCAGGAGGCGAGGTTCGAGCATGCGCTGCAGCGCACTGTCGCGGTCTATCGCCGCCTCCCGATCGTGCTGCGCACCTACCCGAGTCGCTACTACGTGGCGCGGGCGCACGGCGACGCCTCGTGAGCCCGTCAGAACCCGGCCGTGACGCTCCAGCCCGCGTAGACGGCGAGCTCGAGCCCCAAGGCCTGCGCCGCGGCGCGTGCCTCGTCGACCCCGCGCTCGTCCCGCACGTCGATCGAGACCGGCACGCTGTCTCCGAAGCCCGCGATCGCCACACGGGCGCCCGTCGGCCCGCTGTAGAGCGGCACGTGCGCATCGCTCGACCGAGCGCCGACGACGCGAGAGCTCGTCGCCTCCGCGATGACCGCGAGGGCGAACGGAGCCGTCACCACCGCGTCCGTGTAGAGCGTCGCCTCGCCTCGCATCGCACTCCTCCGGTCGTCCTCTCCGAGGGTAGGCAGCGAGCGGCGGCAGCGCACCCCCTTCCGCCGCTCCGTCATCAGGTGCGCTGAGCATCCGATGCGGATCGCTCCACCGACACCCCTCGCGGATCTACCGTGAAGCACCCGGCATCCGCCGTGGCGGTCAACGACGACTGGAGCTCCGATGAGCAGAACCGACACCCGACCCGCCGACGCTCCGACCGCCGCCGGTTTCGGCAGCGTCTCCGTGGCGGCGATCCTCTCGGAGGCCGCACGCCGCACACCGACGACGATCGCGATCCGCGTCGGCTCCGAGGCCCTCGACTACTCCACGCTGTGGAACCAGTCGCGCGCCTACGCGGGCGCCCTCCGCGCGCACGGCATCGGTCCCGGCGACCGCGTCGCCCTCCTGGTCCCGAACGTCCCGGACTTCCCGCGCGGCTACTTCGCGATTCTGGCGCTGGGCGCTGTGGTCGTCCCCGTCCATGCGCTCCTCAAGCACGACGAGATCGCGTATGTCCTCCGCGACTCCGGTGCCGCCGCCCTGGTGTGCGCCGCGCCGTTGCTGGCCGAGGGTGCGGCCGGAGCCGCGCTCGCCGGCGTGCCCGTGCTGAGCGTCCTGGTGCCGGAGGGGAGCGAGACGTCGATCCCTCGGCTCGAGGACCTCGCTGCGCAGGCGACCCCGATCGACGGCTACGTGCCGCGCTCGCCCTTCGACACGGCCACCATCCTCTATACGAGCGGCACCACGGGCCGGCCCAAGGGTGCTGAGGGCACCCACTTCGCGATCGTCTCGCAGTCCGACGTGCTGCTGATGAACACCTTCGACCTGCACCAGGGCGACGTCGTGCTCGGCGCGCTCCCGCTCTTCCACACCTTCGGTCAGGTCTGTGCGATGAACACCGCGTTCCGCACCGCGGCCACGGTCGTGCTCGTCCCCAAGTTCGACGGCGATGCCGCGCTCGAGGCCATGATCGCGCACGGGTGCACGGTCTTCGAGGGCGTGCCGACCATGTACGTGGCGCTCCTCGACGCCGCGACCCGGCGCGAGGATCGGCCTCCGCTGCGCTACGCGGTCTCGGGAGGCGCTGCGCTGCCCGTTGCCGTGATCGAACGGTTCCGCGAGGTCTTCGGCGTCGAGATCTACGAGGGCTACGGCCTGACCGAGACCTCGCCGGTCGCGACCTTCAACCACGTCGGAGTCGCGCCCCGCGCCGGCACGGTCGGCACGCCCATCTGGGGCGTCGACGTCGAGGTCGCTCGCCCCGAGCTGACGGAGCGCATCGAGCTCCTCCCCCGCGGAGAGCTCGGCGAGATCGTCGTGCGCGGCCACAATCTCATGAAGGGCTACCTCGGCAATCCGACGGCCACCGCCGAGGCCGTGGTCGACGGCTGGTTCCGCACTGGCGACCTCGGCACGAAGGACGAGGAGGACTACGTGCGCATCCTCGACCGCACGAAGGACATGATCATCCGCAACGGCTACAACGTGTACCCGCGGGAGGTCGAGGAGGTGCTGATCGGGCATCCGGCGGTGCAGAACGCCGCGGTGTTCGGCATCCCGGATGATCGGCACGGCCAGGAGATCATGGCCGCCGTCGTCCTGGCCGGGTCGGCGAGCGCCGAGGAGCTGATCGCGTATGCCACCGAGCACCTGGCGGCGTTCAAGTTCCCGCGTCGGGTCGAGTTCGTGGAGGCGCTTCCCCTCGGGCCCAGCGGCAAGGTCCTGAAGCGCGAGCTGGTCGCCCGCTACTCCTGACTCCTCCTCGCGAGATGCCACTTATGCGCACTTCGCCCGGCGTGTCGCGCGCATAAGTGGCATCTCGCGAGGAGGGGCGGGGGCCCGAATGGGGGGCGCGAGCAGGCCGGGCGATGGGAGATCCTGAGAGCCCTCTCCGCCGCCTGTGAGAAAGAACCCGCCTGTGCCTCCGTCATTTGACCGCCGTCGACCCCCTCTCCGTCTCGGCTCCCGCGGCATGAGGCGGGTACGCCTGACACCACTCCACTGGGTCGGGGGAGGCGCGACCGCCCTCTTCGCGCTCATCGCCCTGCTCTCGGGCGGCGTGTGGTCGGCTCTGATGATGATCGCCCTCATCGTGCTCGTCACCGCGGTCTACGGAACCGCGTTCCGCCGACCAACCTGGCTGGGACTCCGACGCAGGCGGCGCACCTCGGCGATCGTCGCCTCCGCAGCACTCGTCACCCTGCTGATCTCAGCGAGCGCCTACGGCGCCACAACCCCGAAGGTCCCCGCGCACGCGGAGGTCGCGGCCGGCACCACAACAGCGGAGGCGGTGGTCGAGACCCCCGCAGCGACGAAGCCGAGCCGCTCGGCCACGCCTGCGCCCAGCCGCACCCCCAACCCGACGTCGACGCCTACTCCACGTGTCGTCGTCACGACCGAGGTCGTCACCGAGACGGTCCCCGTGCCGCACGGCAGCCACTCCGAGGACGACGCGTCGGCGGATCAGGGAACGAGTTCCGTCGTCCCCGGAGCCGATGGCGTTTTGACCCGCACCTTCGAGCTCGTGAAAAATGACGGAGTCGAGGTTTCGCGCACTCAGGTCTCTGAGAGTGTCACGACCGCACCGGTCGACGAGATCACCCGCGTCGGAGTCCGCGTCCCACCCGCTCCGGAGCCGGAGACCGCCGACGCGGCGTCCGGCTGCGACCCGAACTACTCCGGCGCCTGCGTGCCCATCGCCTCCGACGTCGACTGCGCCGGCGGCAAGGGCAACGGCCCGGCCTACGTCCGCGGACCGGTGACGGTCATCGGCTCCGACATTTACGACCTCGACAACAACAACAACGGAGTCGGCTGCGAGTGATGCGGTCGCCGGCCGGGCAGTGACCACACGGCGGAGGCGACGACCGCGGCGCAGCTCACGGTGTCCGCGGTCGACGCTCCCGCCTAGAGCTTCTCGATCGGGGCGACCTTGATCAACAGCTTCTTGGCGCCGACCTGATCGAAGAGCACGTGCGCGACCCGCTTGCTGCCCTCGCCCGTCACGGCGTTGACCCGGCCCTCGCCGAAGTCGCTGTGTCGGATGCGGTCGCCCGCGATCAACTCGAGGTCGCCGTTGTCGCGGACCATCCCGGAGATGCGATTGGGGAACTCCCCCTTAGCCCGGGGAGCCGCGGCGAGCGCCTCCCGGAACTCGTTGTTCGAGCGCGAGCGGCCGAAGCCGGGGCGCTGGGCGTTGAGCGCCCGCGGCTGCGTGCCGCCCCGCGAGGTCGCGGCTCCCGGCGACTGCCGCCACTGGATGAGCTCGGCCGGGATCTCCTGGAGGAATCGGCTCGGCATCGCGACCGAGGTCTCGCCGTACTGCGCGCGGGTCATCGCGAGCGAGAGGTAGAGGCGCTTGCGGGCGCGGGTGATGCCCACGTAGAACAGGCGCCTCTCCTCGGCGGGGCCGCCGGGCTCGTTGGCCGAGATGCGGTGCGGGAGGAGGTCCTCCTCGATCCCGGTGAGGAACACCGCGTCGTACTCGAGGCCCTTGGCGGTGTGCAGGGTCATGAGCGAGACGGTGCCGGAGGCGTCGTCGAGATCGTCGGCGGCCGCGACGAGCGAGACCTCGGTGAGGAAGTCGACGAGGCCGCCATCGGGGTTGTTGCGCGCGAACTCCTTCGTGACGGCGATGAGCTCGTCGACGTTCTCGGCACGGGCCTCGTCTTGCGGGTCGCGGCTCGAGCGCAGCATGTCGAGGTAGCCGCTGCGGGTGAGCAACGCGGTGAGCACCTCGTGGACCTTGGCCTCGCCTCCCTCGCGCGCGGGATCGAGCATCAGAGCGCACTCGTCGAGCAGCGTCGCCAGGTCGACGATGGCCTTCGTCACCTTCGGTCCCATGCCGAGCGAGCCGGCGTTGCGCATCGCCTCGCGGAGGGTGACCGCGTTGGTGTCGGCGAACGACTGCAGCTGCGCCTCCGTCGCGGGGCCGATGCCGCGCTTGGGGGTGTTCATGATGCGGCGCAGCGCGAGCACGTCGGAGGGGTTGGCGACCGTGATGAGGTACGCCAGCGCATCCTTGATCTCGGCGCGCTCGTAGAACTTGGTGCCGCCGAGGATGCGGTAGGGCAGCGCCGAGCGGATGAAGATCTCCTCGAGAGCACGCGTTTGGGCGTTGGTGCGGTAGAACACCGCGATCTGGTCGTAGCCGGTGCCCGCCGCGCGCAATCGCGCGATCTCGTCGACCACGAACTGCGCCTCGTCGTGCCCTGAATAGCCCGTATAGCCGACGATCTTCTCGCCGTCGCCGCTCGAGGACCACAGGTTCTTGGCCCGGCGGTCGAAGTTGTTCGAAATGACGGCGTTGGCCGCCGAGAGGATGTTCTGCGTCGAGCGATAGTTCTGCTCGAGCAGGATCACGCGGCACCTCGGGAAGTCACGCTCGAATTCGACGATGTTGCGGATGTCGGCGCCGCGGAACGCGTAGATCGACTGGTCGGAGTCGCCGACGACGGTCAGCGAGGCTCCCGGGATCGACCCGTCGGCCGTGACGGGCCCGCGGTAGGGACGGTCGAAGTGCGCCGCCGCGATCGCGGCCGGCGGCGCGGGCCGGGTGAGCTCGTGGATGAGCGAGTACTGGGCGTGGTTCGTGTCCTGGTACTCGTCGACGAGCACATGACGAAACCTCCGCTGGTACTTCGCCGCGACATGCGGGAACGCCCGGAAGAGGTAGACGGTCTGTGCGATGAGATCGTCGAAGTCGAAGGCGTTCGCGCCTTCGAGCGCGCGCGAGTAGGCGCGGAAGACCTGGAGGAACATCTCCTCGTGCGGGTCGTCGAGGTTCGCGGTGCGGGCATAGGAGTCGGCGTCGGCCAGCTCGTTCTTGAGCTTCGAGATCTTCGCCGAGGCGCTCGAGACCGTGATGCCGAGCGAGTCCGCCTCGAGGTCCTTGACGATCCGTTTGAGCAGCGCACGCTGATCGCCGGAGTCGTAGATCGTGAAGGAGGAGGTCATGCCGAAGTTCTCGGCCTCGCGGCGCAGGATCCGCACGCACGCCGAGTGGAAGGTCGAGATCCACATTCCTTCTGCGCTCTGCCCGACGAGCTTCTCGACGCGCTCGCGCATCTCGGCCGCCGCCTTGTTGGTGAAGGTGATGGCGAGGATCTGGCTCGGCCAGGCCTCCCCGTTGCCGAGGAGGCTCGCAATGCGCCGGGTGAGCACGCTCGTCTTGCCCGAGCCCGCGCCCGCGACGATGAGGAGGGCGTCGCCGCGGTACTCGACCGCCTCGCGCTGCTGCGGGTTGAGCCCTGCGACCAGCTGCTCGTGCGCCGGGTCACTGCGCGGGGAGTCGCTGCCGGGGGCGCCGAGGATGACCGGGGTGGCGCGGGAGTCGCTCGGATCGAAGAGGAAGCTCATGACCCTTGAGAGTGTAGATCGCACCTCCGACAGCGAGTGCCGGGCCGCGGCGGGCGAACGCGTCGGTCCTACGCGGCCCGGGTCCTCGTGGCGGCGGAGGCGGGGAGCGCCCCTCCCACGTCGAGTCCGCGCCACGCGAGCGAGAAGCCGACGACCGCGAGGGTCGAGGTGGAGACGGCGAGCAACTGGAGCAGGACGAACGCCGTGATGTCCTTCGTGTCGTCCGGGTAGTACTGGATTCCCTCCACCGCGAGCGCGGCGAGCAGCAGCACGACGAACGCCGAGCAGGCGACGAGGAGGCGGTTCACGCCCGTCCTCGCCGTGCGACGCGGGGCGCGCCCCACCTGGGCGCGCGTGCTCAGCCAGGCGCAGGCGAGAGACGCGCAGCTGAGCGCAACCAGGTCGGCGCCGAGCACGTCGCTCGCGCGATGCCAGGAGGCGGCCATCGTCAGGTTGCCGACCAGGACGACCACCGCACCGCCGATCACCAGCACGACGGTGCGGGCGCGGCCAGGAACCACCATCGCGAGCGCGAACACGACGGAGATCGCCGCCGCGGTGTGGCCGCTGGGAAAGCTGCCTTCCGTGTACCAGGAGTCGGTGTCGACGAGTTCGGGGCGATCGAGGACGACGTTCTTGAGGAGCTGGGTGACGGCGGCTGTGGCGACGATCGAGCCGACGGAGGCGAGGGCGAGAGCCGGACGCTTGCGCAGCAGGGCGATCGCGGCGACGACGATCGAGCCGACCACCATCGAGAGCGGCGTGACGTCGGCGAGCGTACCGGCGGCCGTGCCGGTGGCGCGCCCGAAGACGAGATCGGCGCCGCGGAGGCCGGAGTTCTCGACGCCCTGGCCCTGCGGGGTGAGGACGGCGATCCCGTACACGGCGGCGATGCCCAGGGCCGCGAGGACGGCGCACGTGATCCAGCGGCGGGTGATGCGGGCACGGGTGGTCACGATGGGCCTCCTCTCACAGGGGTCGGTCTCGTCGAGGGATCGGTGGGAGCGGCGCGCTGGCCGCCCCGCGATGATGCCAGCGAAGCCTCACGGTTCGCTCCGCACGCGCCGGTCGCGGCCCGATCGGCGCCGCGCCTTCTCGGAGGCGACAGTCAGGGTCGAGGGTCGCCGAGCAGCGCGGCCCGGGCCTCGATCGCGAGCTCGGGCTGGTCGGCGAACACGCCGTCCACGCCCGTGGCGAGGATCGCGAGGAACTCCTCCCGCCAGGCGCCGTGCGCGGCGGGATCCTCCCCGCGGCGGAACACGGACTCCAGGTAGCGGTTCTCGGGCCGCAGGGTCCAGCAGTACACCTCGAGCCCGGCCGCGTGCGCCTCGGCGACGAGCGTGTTCGTCCCGGTCGCACGCCCGGTCTCGTCGCGCGTGAAGAGCAGGCTCTTGTCGACGCTGATCCCCCCGACCGTGCCGGTCACGGCGCGCATCCCCTCGGGCGAGAGGAAGGCCGAGTAGGGGGTCGCCCGGGAGCCGTGGGCGGCGACCAGATCGGCCGGCGCGCCGCTCGCCTCCACGAGGAGGACCCTCATCGCCTGCGCTCCACGCTCGGCGAGGCGCCCGAGCACGGTCGGCTCGAAGCTCTCGAGCGTCAGACGCGGATCACTCGTGGTCCAGCCCGCTGCGGCGAGCTCGTCCTCGAGGAGTGTCTCCAGCGGCAGGCCGAGCCTCTCGAAGTACGCGGCGTGCTTGAGCTCGGCGACGAGCGCGGGAGGCGCGTGCGACGCGACCTCCGCCGCTCCGTCGAGCAGGGCGAGCAGATCGCGGAGACGCAGGAGGGGGAACCGCCCGTCGATAGGACGCGCTCGCCGGCCGGGGTGCCGGCACCCTCTCGCGGGCGCGGAGCCCGGCGAGCTCGACCCAGGTGAAGTCCTCGGTGAACCAGCCCGTGATCTCCCGCCCGTCGACGCGCTTGCTCGCCCGGCGCCCGGCGAACTCGGGGTGACGCGCGATGTCGGTCGTCTCCGAGATCTCGTTCTCGTGGCGCACGACGAGAACGCCGTCCCGGGTGGGGACGAGGTCGGGCTCGACGGCGTCGGCTCCGAGCGCCAGGGCGAGCGCGAAGGAGGAGGCGGTGTGCTCGGGCCGGTGACCGCTCGCTCCCCGGTGGCCGATGACGAGGGGGGCGGAAAGCGGCACGCGGCCGATCCTACGGCGCCGATCGACGGCGCCACGGGCCTGTTTTCAGGGCGTCATCGAGGTCCGCTCGTAGGGAACAGCCAGACTCTGAGAGCTCTTCTCAGATACTGTGGAGTCCACCGTCGCCCAGCCCTCGGGCCGAGCGGCTCCCCCGCACCCACAGCGACTCAGATCCGCGTTTCCCCGGAGACCAGCGCACCTGAGAGAAGAGGAACCATGGCTAGCACCAATCCGGCGTTCGGACGCCCGGAGTTCAGCAATCGCGGCTATGCCGGCCGCGTGCAGGACCTGCCGGACGTCTCCCCCGACACGCTCGACCAGATGTACAACCGTCCGGCCGCCAGCTCGGTCGAGACCGACCGGATGACCGTCGAGGACACCCTCGCGAAGACGGCCCTCGCCTTCGTCGTGCTCCTCGCGGGTGCCGCCGTCGGCTGGTTCGTGGCCGGACTCCTGCTCCCTGCGCTGGTCGTGGCGCTCGTGCTCGGTTTCGTCAACGCGTTCAAGCGGGTCCCGTCTCCGGCGCTGATCCTCAGCTATGCGGCGACCCAGGGCATCGCGGTCGGCGCCATCTCGGGGATCTTCGAGAGCGCGTACGAGGGAGCGGTCGTCCAGGCCCTCCTTGCGACGGTCATCGTGATCGGCGTCACCCTGGCGCTGTTCATGAACGGCAAGATCCGCACCTCTCCCAAGCTCAACAAGATCTTCTTCATCGGGATGATCAGCTACGCGGTCTTCTCGCTGGTGAACCTCGGGCTGGGCCTCTTCGGAGTCGGCGGTGGCTTCGGTCTGCGCACCGGCTTCATCGGCATCGTGATCGGCCTCATCGCCGTGGCCCTCGCCACCTACTCGCTCGTGATGGACTTCGAGCTCATCCAGCAGGGCGTGCGCAACCGTGCTCCGCGCATCTTCGGCTGGACAGGTGCCTACGGCATCCTGGTCACCGTCGTCTGGATGTACCTCGAGCTCTTGCGCCTCATCGCGATCTTCCGCCAGTAGGCACGGCACAAACGACGACGACCGCGGGCACAGTGATCCCGGCTTCCTCGCGCGACGGGCGCTCGACCTTCGGGTCGGGCGCCCGTCGTCGTGGCGGCCTCCGCTGATGGCTGGGAGCCAGGTGGCCACGGAAGGTGCGACGCATGCCTCCCCCCGCATCGTCGGCCTCGACGTCGCGCGGGGCCTCGCCATCGTCGGGATGCTCGCCGCCCACCTCGCCCCGGTCGGGCGGGAGATGACCTGGGACGGCCGCAGCTCCGTGCTCTTCGCCGTGCTCGCCGGTGTCTCGATCGGCCTGATGAGCGGCGGCGCCGACCGCTCCGCGCGTCCCTTGCGTGATACCGCGTCGATCCTCGTACGGGGGATCTGCCTCCTCGCCCTCGGGCTGGCACTCACGGAGCTCGGCACCCCGATCGCCGTGATCCTCCCCCACTACGGAGTGATGTTCGTCGTGGCCGCAGCCCTGCTGTTCCTGCCGCGTGCACTGCTGGCGGTCGCCGTCGCGCTCTTCGCCATCGCGGGGCCGCTCGTCGTCGACGCGCTCGTCGTGTCGGGCACCGCCTGGCTGGCGCGGCTGCCTCCCGACGAGGCGCAGCTCGCCGGCCCACCGCTGACCTGGCTCACGCAGTACTACCCGGTGCCGTCGTGGCTCGCGTACGTGCTGCTGGGACTCCTCCTCGCGCGCTGCGGCGTGCGCTCGCCCACGACTCAGCGCTGGCTGGTGATCGGCGGGGCGACCGCCGCCGTTCTCGGCTACGGTCTCGGGCGTCTGATCGGCGGCCCCGACGTCGTCGAGGCGCATGCGAGCACGACCGCTGAGCTCCTCGGGGCGGGAGGCGTCGCCTGCGTCGCCATCGGGACGCTCACCGCCCTGGGGCGGTGGGTGAGCGCAGCCCGCTCTCGGGCCGTGGGGGTTCAGGCGCTCTTCGCACGCGTCATCGCAGCGACGGCGACGCCGATCGCGGTCGTCGGGGCGATGCCGCTCACCGTCTACACGCTGCAGCTCCTGGCCCTCGCGGTGTACCTCCTCCCGTTCGAGCCGTTCGATGTCGACGCCTGGCGCAGCTGGACGGTCGTGGCGGTTTTCGTGCTCGGCTCCGTCGCCTTCGCTCTGGCCTGGAACCGCATCGCCGGGCAGGGGCCGCTGGAGTGGCTGCTCGCGCGGGCCTCACTCCGACCGCGGGCACGCCTCCCCCGCACAGCGGCCCTCGGCTAGGGTGGCCCGATGATCACGCGACGCGAGGCGGCTCAGCGCCTCGACATCCCCGTCGAGATGGCGAGCCGGCACGGTCTCCCCGCGCGGCTCACGGAGGAGGATCTCGTCGCTCTCGAGCAGGATCCGCCGCCGTGGCTCGTGCAGTCGCGCGAGAACCGCACGGGTCGGCGACCGGTCTGGGTCACTCTGGACTGCGTGGTCTGCGGGCGGTCCGAGTCGGCGCGCCCGAAGAAGTGGTGGCCCGACTTCAGCTTCCTGGTCTGCGAGGACCACGCCCCCGCCAGTTGGCCTGCCCACCCGGAGGCGCACCGCCGCGACGAGTACGACGGCATCGGCACCCGATTCATCGGTGTCGTCGACACGCCTGCCTGAGCGCCGCGTCGACGCGCGAGCACCCCATCCCCCTGACGGAACGAGCGCCCGGAAGGCCCCGTTCCGTCATCACCGCGTCCACCCGCGGCGTCACTCCCACTCGATGGTGCCCGGCGGCTTCGACGTCACGTCGAGCACGACACGGTTGACTCCGCTCACCTCGTTGGTGATGCGGTTCGAGATGCGGGCGAGCAGATCGTAGGGGAGGCGCGTCCAGTCGGCCGTCATCGCGTCCTCGGAGGAGACGGGGCGCAACACGATCGGGTGCCCGTACGTGCGGCCGTCGCCCTGCACACCCACAGACCGGACATCGGCGAGCAGCACGACCGGGCACTGCCAGATCTCGGAGTCGAGACCCGCGGCGGTGAGCTCGGCGCGAACGATCGCGTCCGCCTCCTGGAGCAGGTCGAGCCGTTCCTGGGTGACCTCTCCGACGATGCGAATCCCGAGACCGGGCCCGGGGAAAGGCTGGCGCGCGACGATGGCCTCGGGGAGGCCGAGCTCGCGGCCGATCGCGCGCACCTCGTCCTTGAACAGGGTGCGCAGCGGCTCGACGAGCGCGAACTGTAGATCCTCGGGCAGCCCGCCCACGTTGTGGTGCGACTTGATGTTCGCCGTGCCCGTGCCGCCTCCGGATTCGACGACGTCGGGGTAGAGCGTGCCCTGGACGAGGAAGTCGATCGACTCGCCCTCGCCCTTGGCCTCGAGGACCAGAGCCTCGGCCGCCGCCTCGAAGGTGCGGATGAACTCGCGGCCGATGATCTTGCGCTTCTGTTCCGGATCGCTGACGCCCGCGAGCGCGTCGAGGAACTGCTCGCGCGCATCGACGGTGACGAGGCGGATGCCGGTCGCGGCGACATAGTCCTCCTCGACCTGGCGGCGCTCGTCTTTGCGGAGCAGCCCGTGGTCGACGAAGACGCAGGTGAGCTGGTCGCCCACGGCGCGATGCACGATCGCGGCGGCGACCGCGGAGTCCACGCCTCCCGAGAGACCGCAGATGACTCGGCCGCCGCCGACCTGCTCGCGGATCACCGCGACCTGGTCGTCGATGACGTTCGACGAGTTCCAGTCGGCCGGGATGCCGGCCGCACGATGCAGGAAGTTCTCGATGACGGCCTGGCCGTGCGCCGAGTGCTTGACCTCGGGGTGCCACTGCACGCCGTAGAGGCGCCGCTCGTCGCTTCCGAACGCCGCGACCGGGGTCGAGGAGGTGGAGGCGAGGACGTCGAAGCCCTCTGGCGCCTTCGAGACCGAGTCGCCGTGACTCATCCACACGGTCTGGTCGGCCGGCTGGTCGCCCAGCAGGACGCCTCCGTCGCTCGAGACCGCCGCGTCGGTGGCTCCGTATTCGCGCAGGCCGGTGTTGGCGACCTCGCCGCCCAGCGCCTTGGCCATCACCTGGAAGCCGTAGCAGATGCCCAGGACGGGCACTCCGAGGTCGAAGATCGCGGGATCGAGCTGGGGAGCACCCACCTCGTACACGCTGGACGGGCCTCCCGAGAGGATGATGCCCACGGGCGCCCTGGCCGCGATCTCGGCCGCCGTCGCGCTCGAGGGCACGATCTCGGAGTAGACGTTCGCCTCGCGGACGCGGCGCGCGATCAGCTGGGCGTACTGCGCGCCGAAGTCGACGATGAGGACCGGCTGCGCGGCCAGGTGCGGCTGGGGAGCGGTGGGCTGCTCGCTAATGGGGGGCCTCCACGGAGTCGGACGGGGTCTTCGGTTCGGCGATGCGCCGCTCGAGGTAGTGCTCGACCTCGCGGGCGATGCGGGTCTCGACGAAGAAGGAGAGGGTCGGCACGACGCCGCCCAGAGCGATGAGCACGAAACGCGCGAACGGCCAGCGCATCAGGCTCCACAGACGGAAGTCCGAGAAGAGGTAGACGACATAGAACCAGCCGTGCGCGATGAGGATGCCCGTGGACACGTTCACCCCGGTGCCGCTCGACTTGTACTCGCCTCCCGGCACCTCGTACATCGGCGCGAAGTGCAGCACGCCCTGCTGCCCGAAGGCGAACAGCTCGAGGTGGAACACGTACTTCAGCAGCATCTCGACGCACAGCAGGAGGAGCATCACGCCGGTGATGATCGAGGTCACCCGGTAGAAGCGCAGCGCGCTCCGGATCGCAGGAAACTGCGCAGGCTTGGGCTCGAGGGGCATGACGACCAGTTTACGGCGCGCGGGAAGCGGCCAGCTCCGCCGCCTCCTCGGCCTCGCGCTCCCACGCGTCGCGCACGAGCCGGTACCAGAGGTAGAGGGCGAACCCGGCGAAGACGACCCACTCGATCGCATAGAACACGTTGAGCCAGTTGAGCGAGACGTCGCTCACCCGCGCCGGGGAGTCGATCGCGTCGAGTCCCGCGAGTGGCCGGTCGACCACGACATAGCCCTCGTAGACGTCCTGGGGTGGATCGGGCCAGCGGTTGACGAGCGCCGGGATCGACAGCGCGGTGAGGGTCGTCGGGTCGGTGCCCGCAGCGGGCACCTCCGCCGCCTCGTTCGCGACGAGACGGCCCGTGAACGTGACGGGAGGCGTCTCCTCGCCGCTGTTGAGGCGGTCGGCGACGCCCTGCGCCTGCCGTCGGTCGGCGCTCCAGCCGTAGGCGAGGACGAGATCGGCATCGGCGGCCCGGGTTCGTGCGATGACCCACCAGCCCGGCTGTTCGCCGTTCAGGCGACCGCCGAGGATCTCGGCGCCGCCGCGCACCAGCGTCGAGTCCCCCTCGACGCGCTGCCCATCGGCCGTCGCACGGATCGGCGCGGAGGGGGCAGCCACCTGCTCGAGCGGGAGGACCGTCTCTGAGAGACCGGAGTCGGGTGCTGCCGCATCGACGGCGCGTCCGATCTGCCATTGGCCGAGCGCGGCGAAGAGCCCGGCGACGGTCAGTGCCAGGAGGAGGGCGGCGATCCAACGGGGGCGGCGGGCGACCTGCCAGACCGTGCTCTGCGTCATTCGTCCCTCGTTCGCGATGGCTCCGCGCACCATCCCGCGGACCGGGACGAGCCTAGCCAACGCGAGTGGGAGCTCCCGGAGATCAGTAGTCCGGCTCGCGCGGACGGCGGGGCCTCTCGGTGCCGTCGGACTGCTGCATGGCCTGATCGATGAGCGTCTGCCGCATCGGGTCGAGGAGCTCGTCGTCGAGTTCGTCGGGCTCCGCCTGCCGCGATGCCGTCACGACCGGCACCTCCTGAGTCACGGGACGCGCGGCTGACTCGTCGCCCATGGCTGCTTCGACGAGCGCGAACTCCTCCTCGGCCATAGCGCTGCGAGTGGTCGGGGCTGGGGTCCGTCGCCGGGAGAGGAACGCGCCGATGCTCTCCGAGCGGGACGCGAGGATCGGACCGACGATGGCCATGACGAGCACGTAGAGGCCGGCGAACGGCTGGATCCTCTCGTCGAGGCCGGCCGAGAGGGAGAGCGTCGCGAGGATGAGCGCGAACTCGCCGCGGTTGTGCAGGATGAACGCCGCGTTCAGACCGGCTCGCGGCCCGAGCTTGTTGAGCCAGGCGACGAACTGTCCGGCGGCGAGGTTGAGGAGGATCGTCATCGCCGCCGCGATCACCACGGGCACCACGACGCTCGGGAACGCCCCCGGGTCGAGCCCGAGCCCGAAGTTCACGAAGAAGAAGGCGCCGAACACGTCACGTAGCGGGATCGCGATGTGCTCCACGCGGGCTCGGAAACGGGTGGCGCCGATCACGAGGCCGATCAGGAAGGCGCCGATCGCGTCGGTGACGCCGAGGATCTCACCGACGCCTCCGAACAGGATCGCGAGCCCGAAGAAGAGGATCGTGAACAGTTCGTCGTCCCGCGTGCGGAACAACCGCGACACCACCCGGCCGCCCCAGCGCGCGAGCGAGAACATCGCGACGAGGAACGCGAACGCGACGAACAGCTTGAGCACGACCGGCCACGGCTCCGTCTCGCCCGAGAGCACGACCGACACGATGGCCAGATATACGGCGATGAAGATGTCCTCGACCACGGTGACGCCGAGGATCATCGGGGTCTCGGGATTCGCCAGCCGCTTGAGCTCGATCAGCAGCTTGGTGACGATGGCGCTGGAGCTGGTCGCCGTGATCCCAGCGATGACGAGCGCCTCGCGACTCCCCCAGCCCAGGAGGAAGCCGAAGCCCAGGCCCGCGGCCATGTTGACGGCGATGTACGAGCCGCCCGACAGGATCAGCCGTCCCGCGTTGCCGAAGAACTCCTCCTGATCGAACTCGAGACCGAGGGCGAACAGCAGCAGGATCAGGCCGAAGACGGCCGTCAGCTCGATCGAGGACGGCTCGAAGTCGAGCGGGAAGAGGTGGAAGTTTGGGCTCGCGAGCAACCCGACCACCATGTAGATCGGGATGGCCGGAAGCCCGATGGTGCGCCCGAGCCGACCGAGGACGTAGGCGACGACGAACAGGAGGCCGAGGACGATGAGGTCTTCGCCGTGGTGCATCCTCAGGCTCCGGGAGGCGCGTCGACCGTCTTGGCGAAACTCCCGGTGCGGAAGAAGGTGAAGGCCTTCGCCACCTTCTCGGGGCTGCCGGCCACCACCAGCGTGTCGCCGGGGAACACGCGGAAGTCGGGCGCCGGAGCCGGGTTCGCCGCGTCGCCGCGGACCACGGCGACGACCGTCAGCCCGACGATGCCGCGATCGGCGGGCTTGCCCAACTGCTGGCCAGCGATGTGGTCCTCGTAGTCGACGGTGAACCAGTCGATCGAGAGGCCGGGGATCTGGTCGAGCGCGGTGAGCGACTCCGTGATCTGGGTGCCGCCGAGGAGCTCGGCGAGAGTGTGCGCCTCGTCGTCGTCGAGGCGGAGCGAGACCTTCGCGCCGTCGTGGTCGCCCTCAGCGAAGGTGATCAGATCGCTGTGCCCCGATCGGTGCGCGATCACGCCGACCTTGCCTCCGTCGGCGGTGAGGAAGGTGTGCAGCACGCCGACACCGGGCAGCTTCACCCTGCGGACCTCGACCATGCGTGCTCCCTCCTCGCCCTACGGCGCTCCCGCCTGCGGGACGTCCTCAGTGTACGTGCGCGCTTACACGCGCCGGGGTCCGTTCGCCCGAGGGGAAACCGGCCTGCCGTGGGCAGCTGCCCGGGGCGCCCCGGCCGTCGCGCCGGCGGAGACGTCAGCTCGGCTGGTACGGCGCGACGACGACCTCGACGCGCTGGAACTCCTTGAGGTCGGAGTAGCCGGTGGTCGCCATCGAGCGCCGCAAGGCCCCGATGAGGTTCGCCGTGCCGTCGGCGCCGGTCGCGGGGCCGTAGAGGACCTGCTCGAGCGTGCCGACCGCGCCGACCTGGACGCGACGACCGCGGGGCAGCTGCGGGTGGTGCGCCTCCGCGCCCCAGTGCCAGCCACCACCGGGCGCGTCGGTCGCGCGGGCGAGGGCGGAGCCGAGCATGACGGCGTCGGCGCCCACCGCCACGGCTTTCACGATGTCACCGGAGGTGCCGAGGCCGCCATCGGCGATGACGTGGACGTAGCGTCCTCCCGACTCGTCGAGGTAGTCGCGGCGAGCGCCGGCCACATCGGCGACGGCGGTCGCCATCGGCGCCTGGATGCCCAGGGTGGCCCGGGTCGTGGAGGCGGCGCCGCCTCCAAAGCCGACGAGGACACCCGCGGCGCCTGTGCGCATGAGGTGCAGGGCGGCCGTGTAGGTGGAGGCGCCGCCGACGATCACGGGCACGTCGAGTTCGTAGATGAACTCTTTGAGGTTGAGCGGCTGGGTGTCGCGTGAGACGTGTTCGGCCGAGACGGTCGTCCCGCGAATGACGAACACGTCGACTCCCGCGTCGACGACCGTGCGGTACAGCTCGGCGGTGCGCTGCGGAGAGAGCGCTCCGGCGACGGTGACGCCCGCGGCGCGGATCTCGGCGAGGCGTGCCGTGACCAGCTCGGGCTTGATGGGCTCGGAGTAGATCTGCTGCATCCGCTGCGTCGCGCGCTCGGCGGGCAGCTCGCGGATCTCGGCGAGCAGGGGCTCAGGGTCGTCGTATCTCGTCCACAGCCCCTCGAGGTCGAGTACCCCCAGCGCGCCCAGTCGCCCCAGAGTGATCGCCGTCGATGGCGAGACGACCGAGTCCATCGGCGCCGCGAGGATCGGCGTCTCGAACTGGTACGCGTCGATCGACCACTTCACCGACACGACCTCGGGGTCGCGGGTCCGGCGGCTCGGGACGACCGCGATGTCGTCGAAGGCGTAGGCGCGGCGGGCACGCTTGGCACGGCCGATCTCGATCTCAGTCACTGTGCCACTTTAGCTTCGCTCCTCGCTGCGCCCACGCCCCGGCCCGCCCGCAGCGCGCCCCGACCCGAGCCTCAGCGCCGGTAGTTCGGCGCCTCCACCACCATCTGCACGTCATGCGGATGCGATTCCTTCAGCCCTGCCGCTGTGATGCGCACGAACTTGCCACGCTCCTTGAGCTCGGCGATGGTCCGCGCCCCCACGTAGAACATCGACTGCCGCAGTCCACCGGCGAGCTGGTAGGCGACGTTGGCGAGCGGTCCGCGGTAGGGCACCTGACCCTCGATGCCCTCGGCGATGAGCTTGTCGTCGCTGGGGACGTCCGACTGGAAGTAGCGGTCCTTCGAGTAGGAGGTGCGCTCTCCGCGCGTCTGCAGGGCGCCGAGCGAGCCCATGCCGCGGTAGGTCTTGAACTGCTTGCCGTTCTGGAACACGAGATCGCCGGGGCTCTCTTCGCAGCCCGCGAGGAGGGAGCCGAGCATCACCGTGTCGGCACCGGCGACGAGCGCCTTGGCGATGTCTCCCGAGTACTGCAGGCCACCGTCCGCGATGACCGGCACGCCGGATTCGCGGGCGGCGAGTGACGCCTCGTAGACGGCAGTGACCTGGGGCACGCCGACGCCGGCCACGACGCGGGTCGTGCAGATGGAGCCGGGGCCGACTCCGACCTTGATGGCGTCGGCGCCCGCGTCGACGAGCGCCTGCGCGCCGGAGCGCGTGGCGACGTTGCCGCCGATGACGTCGACTCCGGCGAAGGCCGTGTCGGCCTTGAGACGGCGGATGATGTCGAGGACGCCTGCCGAGTCGCCGTTGGCGGTGTCGACGACGATCACATCGACTCCGGCCTCGAGCAGGGCTGTGGCACGCTGCCAGGCGTCGCCGAAGAAGCCGATGGCCGCACCCACCCGGAGGCGTCCCGCCCCGTCCTTGGTGGCGTTCGGGTACTGCTCGGACTTGTCGAAGTCCTTGACGGTGATGAGGCCCGCGAGCTTGCCCTGGTCGTCGACCAGGGGGAGCTTCTCGATCTTGTGCTGGGCGAAGAGGGCGATGACCTCGCTGTCGGCGATCCCGACGTGACCCGTGACGAGGCCCGAGCTCGTCATGACGTCCCGGACCAGCGTCGATGCCTTCTCGAACGGCGAGACGAAGCGCATGTCGCGGTTGGTGACGATGCCGACGAGGACGCCGGTCGAGTCGATGACCGGGAGTCCGCTGATGCGGTACTGGCCGCAGAGCTCGTCGACCTGGGCGACGGTCGCGTCGGGCGAGGTGGTGACCGGGTTCGACACCATGCCCGATTCGCTGCGCTTCACGCGGTCGACCTGGTCGGCCTGGTCGGCGATCGACAGGTTGCGGTGCAGGATCCCCAGGCCGCCCTGGCGCGCCATCGCGATGGCCATACGCGCCTCCGTCACCGTGTCCATGGCGGCCGACAGTAGCGGGGTGGCGACGGTGATGCGCTTGGTGAGCCGGGAGGTCGTGTCGGCCTCGCTCGGGATGACGTCGGTGTGCCCGGGGAGGAGCATGACGTCGTCGTAGGTGAGTCCGAGGAATCCGAACGGATCAGGCTGGTCCATCAATGCCCCTTTGGCGGTCGAGAGCGGGAGCCCGGAGGGGGAGGGAGGCGTCCGCTCCTGGGCGCTCCGGTTGTTCGATCTTAAGCGCCGGGGAGCTCCTTCTATTCCTCTGCGAGGGCCGCCGAGACACGCCGTCGCTGGCCGCGCGCCGCCTCCTCCCTCACCCGGGGGACGCGGGATGCGCGCGGGAGCGCTCTCCGCCCCGCATAATGTCGTCACGCGCACGTGCCGGCGGGGAAACACCGCGGACACATGCGGAACGTATGGTCAACCAACGTTGTTTGACGACGGCGATTCGGGGCTGCCCGAAGACCCCATCCGTCTGTGCACCCTGACGAGAGGTAGACGTCTTGCTCACAGCCAGCCGTTCGATGCGCCGCCAGCGCTCGACGACCCTGCACCCGATGGATCTGGAGGGCCTCCGTGGATAGGAGACGACCGCGCCTCCGCAACCGGCTTATCGCGCTGGGGCTTCTCGCCGCCGCCCTCACCGGAGTCGCCGCAGCGGCACCCGCGGCCTCGGCCGCCACCACCGACCAGTCGATCATCGCCTGGGTGCGGGTGCAGGGCACGAACGAAAACCTGGCGGGGGTGACCGTCGAGATCGCCGGGGATGCCTCCGGCACGATGACGACCGGCGAGGACGGTCGCGCGACGTTCCCCCTCGACGCCGCGGGCACCTACACGGTCACGGTCGACGAGGACTCGCTCCCCGCGGACAAGGGCTACCCGGCCGCCGGCCAGAACCCGAAGCAGGTGAAGATCGTCGCCTCGCAGAAGCAGATCGTGAACTTCATCGTCTCGACCGCCAACCCGCGGGGCGCCGGAGCGGTCGCTCCCGTCCCGAGCGGCTCCGCGTCGCCGTCAAGCCCCGCCACCCAGGGCACGACGGGCAACGATGCGACCAACCCCGACGGCACCTCCAACCAGGTCAGCCAGCCGGTCTCGGCCGACACGTTCTGGATCATCTTCTGGCCCAAGGTCGTCACCGGCCTGATCTTCGGCCTGCTCATCGCCCTCGCGGCGATCGGCGCCTCCCTCATCTATGGCGTGACCGGTCTGAACAACTTCGCCCACGGCGAGCTCGTCACCTTCGGCGCCCTGATGGCCTACCTGTTCTCGGGAGTGTTGGGGCTGCCTGCGCTGGTCGCGATCCCGATCGCTGTCGTGCTGGGAGGAGCCTTCGGCTACGTGCAGGACGGCCTGCTCTGGAAGCCGTTGCGCAAGAAGGGCATCCAGCTCATCCCGCTGATGATCGTGACGATCGGCCTCTCGCTCGCGCTGCGCTACGTGTTCGTCTTCTTCTTCGGAGCCGACCGCCTCTCGCTCCCGAACAGCACCGCACCGTTCCTGACGATTCCCGCGCTCGGCATCAGCCTGAAGTTCACCGACATCGTCGGGGCTGTCATCGGCATCGTCTGCATCGTCGGAGTCGCGTTCGTGCTCACGAAGACGAAGATCGGCAAGGCGATGCGCGCCGTGTCGGACAACCGGGCACTCGCCTCCGCCTCGGGCATCAACGTGGAGCGTGTGATCCGCGTGGTCTGGGTGATGTCGGGGGCGCTGGCCGCCCTCGCCGGCGTGTACATCGGCTTCTACCAGTCGCTGCGCTGGGACACCGGCGCGTCGATCCTGTTGCTGATCTTCGCCGCGATCACCCTCGGCGGTCTGGGCTCGGCCTACGGCGCGCTGGTCGGCTCGCTCATCATCGGACTGATGATGAACATCTCGACCATCTGGATCCCGGAGAACCTCAAGTACGTGGCTCCGCTCATCCTCATGATCATCATTCTCCTGGTCAGACCGCAGGGAATCCTCGGTCGCAAGGAACGGATCGGCTAGGACACCATGAACCTCAACTTCATCTGGCTGGCGATCGGGCAGATCGTCGATCCCACTGTCGCCGCGTATGCGCTCGCGACCATCGGTCTCGTCATCCACTTCGGATTCACGGGGCTGCTCAACTTCGGTCAGGCCGGCTTCATGGCCGTCGGCGGGTATGCCTTCGCCATCACCGCCGTCAAGTTCGAGTGGCCGGTCTGGGGCTCGCTGCTCGCGACGATCGTCGCCGCGACGGTCTTCGCGCTCATCCTCGGCATCCCGACACTGCGACTGCGCGCCGACTACCTCTCGATCGTCACGATCGCTGCGGCCGAGATCATCCGGCTCTCGGTGAAGACCCCGGAGTTCTCGGCGGTCACCGGTGGCTCGGAGGGCATCAACGGCGCCGCCAAGACCTTCAACGAGCTCAACCCGTTGCCGCAGGGACGCTGGGGCATCGGCGTCCTGACCTACACCCAGGACCAGTGGTGGGTGCGCATCGTCGGCTGGGGCTTGGTGCTGCTGGCCTGCCTCCTCGTGTTCCTCCTGATGCGCAGCCCGTGGGGCCGAGTCATCAAGGGGATCCGGGAGGACGAGGACGCGGTGCGCTCGCTCGGCAAGAACGTCTTCTCCTACAAGATCCAGGCGCTCATCCTCGGAGGCGTGTTGGGAGGCCTCGCGGGAGCGCTGTTCATCCTGCCCCGCTCCCTCCAGCCCGACAACTACGGCACTCAGCTCACGTTCTTCCTCTACACGATCATGCTGCTGGGAGGCGCCGCGACCGTCTTCGGCCCGGTTGTCGGCTCGATGATCTTCTGGGTGGTTCTCGGCCTGACCGACGGACTGCTCACCCTCGGGATCGACACCGGGGTCCTCAACAACGACCTCATCCGCCTCACGACGGTGCAGACCGGTCCGATCCGGTTCATCGTGGTGGGGGTCGCCCTCATGCTCCTGGTGATCTTCAGACCCCAGGGCATCTTCGGCAAGAAGAAGGATCTGCATTTTGCCTAGAACACCGGTCTCGGACATCACCGAGGAGAACATCGTCCCCGGGGTCGCGAAGAAGGATCCCATCGTCGTCGCCGACAGCGTCAGCCGACGCTTCGGCGGCCTGACCGCGGTCGACGTCGCGCACGTCGAGATCCCGCGCGGATCCATCACCGCCCTGATCGGCCCGAACGGAGCCGGGAAGACCACCTTCTTCAACCTTCTGACGGGCTTCGACAAGCCCAACACGGGCACCTGGACTTTCAAGGGCCGCAACCTCGCCAACGTCCCCGCCTACCGGGTCTCGCGGATGGGCATGGTGCGCACCTTTCAGCTCACCAAGGCGCTCGGCGGGATGACGGTCCTCGAGAACATGCTCCTCGGCGCCAAGGGCCAGAAGGGCGAGAACATCTTCACCTCGCTCATCCGCCCGCTGTGGGCGAAGGAGGAGGAGTCGATCGAGGAGCGCGCGATGCGCCTTCTCGAGAAGTTCAAGCTCGACACCAAGAAGGACGACTACGCGTCCAGCCTCTCGGGGGGGCAGAAGAAGCTTCTCGAGATGGCGCGCGCGCTGATGTCGGAGCCTGAGCTCGTGATGCTCGACGAGCCGATGGCGGGCGTGAACCCCGCGCTCACGCAGTCCCTCCTGGGCCACATCGTGAATCTCAAAGACGAGGGCATGACCGTGCTCTTCGTCGAGCACGACATGCACATGGTCAACACCATCGCCGACTGGGTGATCGTGATGGCCGAGGGCAAGGTCGTGGCCGAGGGCCCCCCCTCGACGGTGATGAACGATCAGGCCGTGATCGACGCCTACCTCGGAGCGCACCACGACACCGACCTCGGCACCATCGAAGGTCAGCTGGAGGTCGCGGAGGCGATGGAGTCGGACCTCGTCCGCGAGGACATCGAGAAGCAGGCCGAGGAGGCGGGAGTCGCGGTGCCCGCACACGAGCACGATGCGACAGCCGCTCCGGCCGTCGACGTCGGGAAGGACGAGAAGTGAGTATGGAGCAGACGACGCCGTCGCAGAACACGCTCGAGACGCACGATCTCCACGCCGGATACGTGCCGGGGGTGAACATCCTCAACGGCTCGAACGTCTACGTGAAGAAGGGCGAGCTGGTCGGCATCATCGGGCCCAACGGAGCCGGCAAGTCGACCCTGCTGAAGGCGATGTTCGGCCTCGTGAACATCCGGCAGGGCACGGTTCTGCTCAACGGCGAGGACATCACGGGCCTGAAGGCCGACAAGCTCGTCTCGAAGGGCGTCGGCTTCGTGCCGCAGAACAACAACGTGTTCCCCTCGCTGACCATCGAGGAGAACCTCGAGATGGGCATGTACCAGAAGCCGAAGATGTACCGGCAGCGGCTCGAGTTCGTGACCGAGCTCTTTCCCGAGCTGACCAAGCGCCTCAAGCAGCGCTCGGGCTCGCTCTCGGGCGGTGAGCGCCAGATGGTGGCCATGTCGCGCGCCCTGATGATGGATCCGTCGATGCTCCTTCTCGACGAGCCCAGCGCCGGCCTGTCACCGATGCGTCAGGACGAGACGTTCGTCAACGTGCAGCGGATCAACCGCGCGGGTGTCTCAATCATGATCGTCGAACAGAACGCACGACGCGCTCTGCAGATCTGCGATCGCGGCTACGTACTCGACCAAGGGCGCGACGCCTACGAGGGCGCAGGACGCGAGCTGATGAATGATCCCAAGGTGATCGAGCTCTACCTCGGTACCCTCGCGACGACCAACGAGGTGACCACCAGTACTCCGACCGTCGGCGGCTGAGCCGCTCGTCCCCTGCGTCTCCGGGCCCGACGTCTTCGGACGTCGGGCCCTTGTCGTGGGTGCCTCTATGGCCCTTCTGCCTTGGGCTGGGGCGAGGGATTCTCCGCGACCACGTCCCCCCTGCGGGTGACGAGGACCCCCCTGGGGTGCCGTACCGTGAAGAAGACGGAACGTCGCGCGACGAGACGCTTCCCGCCTCTTCTCCCCCCTCGAACGGAGGCGCGTCAGGCCGTCGTCGCGCGTCTCCTCCCCCGTCGCGGCGACACGAGCGCCGCAGCGTCCGTGATCGAAGGAGCGCAGCATGAAGAGCTACACCCCCGCACCCATCCCCCTCGGAGTGACCTTCGGCACTGGCGCCATCGGCGACTACGACCGCTGGTCCGTGGTGGGCGTTTACGCCCAGGTCGTCATCGCCGAGACCACGGGAGGCAAGCGGCGCAATTTCAGCCGTTCCTTCGTCGCCTACCGGCTCGCTCAGGAGGAGGCGCTGCTGCGCGCCTCCTAGGGCGTGTCGCCGAATCCTCGAAGACGCGTGCTGGGGCATACGTCAGCGCGGTGACGCCGACACGAGAAAGGTCGATTCTTCGGCCCCAGGACCCTCTGTGCTCGACGATGTCGCGACGAGAGTCATGCCCAGCCTGTCGCACAGGGCCCGACGCCCCACCCGCAGGAACGACGAAGGGGCCCGGTCCGAGGACCGAGCCCCTCCGCGGCCGGAGCCGCGTCGGATCGTCAGTTCAGCGAGCCGTCGACCGTCTCCTCGAACGAGGTGACGTTGCCAGCCGAGTACTTATAGATCGAGACGGAGGCTTCGCTCGGGTCGCCGTTCTTGTCGAACGAGATCGGACCCGAGAGGCCGTCGTAGTCGATGTCCTCACCGTTCTTGATCTTCGATGCGCAGTCGGCGAAGGTCGTGCACTTCGTGCCGCCCTCCGACACCGACATCAGGTTGTCGCGGATCACGGAACCCTCCGTGCCCTTGCCCTGGAGCGCCGCGAGGGCGACCAAGACCGTGGCGTCATACGACTCCGGCGCGTAGCTGAACACCGTGAGCGGCGGGTTGCCCTGCGACTTCACGAGCGCCTGCAGCTTCGACTGGAAGTCGGTCGACGCCTGGACGCCGGGGTTGGTGAACTGTGCGCCCGCGATGTCGACGTTGGTGTCGGACTCACTGATGACGCCGTAGTTGCCGTCGGTGCCGTAGAGCTTCGAGAAGTCGAAGCCCTTGGCTGCGAGCTGCTCGGCGATGGTCTTGATCTCGTCGAACGAGATGACGACCAGCGCGTCGGGGTTCGGGGCGAGGACCGAGGTCAGCGCCGAGTTGAAGTCGGTGGATGCCGGCTCGAAGATCTCCTCGGCGACGACGGAGGCGCCTCCTGCCACGAGGGTCTCCTTGATGTTCTTCTCGAGGCCCGTGCCGTACGCGTCGTTCATGTACAGGATCGAGACGTTCGTCTTGCCGTCGCCCAGGATCTTGTTGCCGAGGATGCGACCCTGCAGGACGTCCGAGGGAGCGGTGCGCCAGTAGTAGCCGTCGTCGTCGTAGTTCGTGAAGTCCGGCGAGGTGTTCGCCGGCGAGATCTGCACAACGCCGGCCTGGGTCACCTGGTCGATGAACGTCTTCGAGACGCCGGAGGACGCGGCACCGACAATCGCTGAGACGCCGTCGGCGATCAGCGATGTCGCGGACTGCGTCGCGATGTCGGTCGTCGTGTCGCCGGAGTCCTTCTGCTCGACGTCGAGCGTGATGCCCGCGTTCGCCGCGTTGATGTCCTCCTTGGCCTGGTCGACGCCCGCGATCTCGGGCGGGCCGAGAACGGCGAGGGTGCCGGTCTGCGGGAGGATCGTGCCGATCTTCAGGGCAAGGCTGCCCGAGCTCGTGGTGTCGCCGCCGCCGCCACCGGCACAGCCGGCGAGGACGAGAGCGCTGGCGCCCAGGATGGCGACGCCGCCGAGGGTTGCCCGGAGGGACCGAGCGCGGGCCGAGCCGGCCTTCGCGTAAACGCCCATGTTGCTCCTTGAGAGGTGTGGGTCAATGGGAGCGGCGCCGGTGGCAACCGCTCGGCCAACCTAACCTTCGGAGAGACCGTGAACAATACGAGGGTGTTACCAGTACATTTCGCGACCGGATCGTTACCGTTGCGTCGCACGCGACCCGGTTCGCGACGCGATCCGTAGCTCAGACAGCCGATCTACGCCTCCGCCGCTCGGCTGTGACGAGATCGACGGAGAAGATCGCCAGAGCGACCCAGACGAGCGCGAAGCCGACCCAGCGCTCCAGCGGCATCGCCTCACCGAGCACGAACGCTCCGACGAGGAACTGCAGGAACGGGGTCAGGTATTGCACGAACCCCACGATCGAGAGGGGGAGGCGGCGCGCGGCTCCTGCGAACAGCAGCAGCGGCACAGCGGTCACGATCCCGGCGGAGGCGAGGATCAGCGCGTGGCCCGCCCCTTCGGTCGCGAAGGTCAGCCCGACCGTGGAGCCCACTACGACGAGCTGCACGATCGCGAGTGGGGTCAGCCAGAGCGTCTCGAGGGTGAGTCCGCCGACCGCGTCGACGCGTCCGCCGACGCGGCTCTTCACCAGTCCGTAGAGGCCGAACGAGAACGCGAGCGCCAGCGAGACCCACGGGAACGATCCGTAGCCCACAGCGATGACGAGGACGGCGATCGCGCTGATCCCCATCGCGACCCACTGCGCGGGACGGAGGCGCTCACGTAAGACGATCACTCCCAGGAGCACCGTCACGAGCGGGTTCATGAAGTAGCCCAGCGCCGCCTCGATCACGTGACCCGTCGTCGTCGCGATGACGTAGACCTGCCAGTTGACGTAGATCAGGACGCCGGCGATCGCCATGACTCCGAGCAGCCGTGGTTCGCGAAGGAGCGAGGCGAAGCCGCGCCAGGCCCGCGTCGCCGTGAGCAGGATCGCGCAGAAGACGAGCGAGAACAGTACGCGGAACGCGACGATCTCGAACGGGGAGGCGGGCGCCATCGCGATGAAGTAGAGCGGCATCGCGCCCCACAGCAGATAGGCCGAGAAGGCGAAGACGAGGCCGGTCGACGAGAGCCCACCGCTCGCGCCCCTGGCCGGCAGCGCCTCGATGCCCTCGCCGAGCGGAATGTCTGCGGTGCTCGGCTCGAGGGGCTCGGCGGGCGGGCGGGAGGCGGTCACGCTCCGATGCTACGCACGCGCCGGCGCTCGCGAGGGGTGACGAAGCGCTCCCGGCGCGCGATCAGGCCACCCATCGGCAGGAGGACCGGAGAACGACGGCGGGCCCGGCGACCGAGAAGGTCGCCGGGCCCGCCGAGGAGTCCGGACTAGCGGACGACGACCGCCAGGACGTCGCGCGCCGAGAGGACCAGGTAGTCCTCGCCCGAGAACTTGACCTCGGTTCCGCCGTACTTGGAGTAGATGACCTTGTCACCGACCGCCACGTCGAGGGGGACGCGGTTGCCGTTGTCGTCGATGCGGCCGGGGCCGACGGCGACGACTTCACCCTCCTGCGGCTTCTCCTTGGCGGTGTCGGGGATGACGAGACCGGAAGCGGTCACCTGCTCCGCCTCGACCTGCTTGATGACGATGCGATCTTCGAGCGGCTTGATGGACACCGACACGGTTGACCTCTTTCTTGACGACGATGTGGCGGAGCGCGGTTCTGGCACACACGCTCCGAGAGTGCTAGATCCACTGTAGAGGCTCGGCTGGCACTCGTGCAATCAGAGTGCCAAGCGGAGGCGGAGGGCAGCGCCGCGAAGCGGGCGGATCGCGCGGGTGGCCTACCATGGCCGGATGCACCGCGACGAGCTGGTCGAGCTCCTCTCCCCCGAGGGCCTCCGGCTCCTCGACTCCCTCGACGGCTACCGCTCCGACGATCTCGTCCGAGCCGTGGCGCGACTGCGATCGGCGGGCCACTCCCCCACCCTGGTCGCCGCAGTGCTCACCCAGGCGCGTCTGCGCACCAAGGCGGAGACGAAGTTCGGCGAGTTCGCCCGGTCGATGCTCTTCACCGACGCGGGCCTCGAGCAGGCGACGCGCCTCCGAGTCGCCGCCCTGCACGCCGGGCGCTTCGCCGCGGCAGGCGCGAGCCGGGTGGCCGATCTCGGAAGCGGCATCGGAGGAGACGCGCTCGCGATGGCCGCGATCGATCTCGCGGTGACGGCGGTTGACTCCGACGAAGTCACCGCGACGCTGGCGAGCTTCAACCTCGCTCCCTTCCCCTCCGCGCAGGCGGTGCACGGCGATGCGACGTCGTTCGACCTCGACGGATACGACGCCGTCTACCTCGACCCGGCCCGCCGGACGAGCGGGCACCGCGAGACGCGTCGCCTCGACGATCCGGACGACTACTCCCCCTCACTCGACTTCGCCTTCGGACTCGCGCGCGATCGGCCGGTGGGTGTGAAGCTGGGCCCCGGCTTCGACCGGGACCGCCTTCCGCCGGATGCCGAGGCTCAGTGGGTGTCGGTGGACGGCGAGCTGGTCGAGACGGGGCTGTGGTTCGGTGCGCTCGCGCGCGAGGGAGTGCGCCGCTCCGCGCTCCTCCTGGGGGCGGGCCGGACGGTGGAGCTGACCGCCGCGGCCGACAGCGACGACGAAGAAGTCGGCGAACTCGGCGCGTTCGTCCACGAACCGGACGGCTCGGCGATCCGCGCGCGCCTGCTCGGCGAGCTCGCCCGAACGAGCGGCTCGCGGATGCTCTCGAGCGGTATCGCCTACCTCACGGGAGACGAGCCGGCCTCCTCGCCGTTCCTGCGGAGCTTCCGCGTGCTGGCCGAGCTGCCCCTCGACGAGCGCACCCTTGCGAAGGAGCTACGCGCTCGCGGTATCGGCGTGCTCGAGATCAAGAAACGCGGAGTCGACGTCGACCCCGCGCGCTTCCGCCGCAAGCTCGGGCTCTCCGGCCGCGGCAGCGCCGTCCTCATCCTCACGCGGATTCGGGGACGCCACCGGGCTCTGCTCGCCGAGCGTCACGACTGACGCCCGGCGAGACCGCGGTCAGTAACGGCTCGAGGACACCCCTGACCCGAACGCGACCACGAAGATCACGATCGTGACGGCCAGGTAGATCAGCGAGATGAGGATGCCGACGAAGCCGGTGATGATCGCCGCGAGCGCGAAGCCGCGTGCTCCCGGCTCCCGGCGGCGTCCGAGGAAGCCCAACACGACGGCGGGCGCCGAGAGGATGAAACCGAAGCCCCAGCCGAAGATCGAGATGAGCACGCCGACGATCCCGAGGACCATGCCCACGACACTCAGCGTCTTCGGCACCACGGGCCCCTGCGGGGCGTACTGCGGCGGCGCTGAGCCGTACTGAGGCGCGGCGCCGGGGTACTGCGGTGGTGCGCTCGGGTACTGGGGCGGGGCGGAGGCGTACTGCGGCGGGGCGGGCGGAACGGGGTTTCCGTAGGCGGGCGGGGTGCCGTCGCGGTCCTCCTGCCCACCGGGGGCTCCCCCGAGGGTCTCGCCGCTCTGCGCAGGCGGGACGGGAGGCACGGGCGGAGCCGGCGGAACGGGAGGAGCCGGGGGCGTCGGCGGGGTGGGAGTGGAGTCGCGGGAGGCGTCGGAGCCGGGCTGTGTGCTGTCGCTCATGGCCCCGATCCTAGCTATCGAGCGGGTGGCCGAGGGGCCAGAGACCGGGCTCGCTCACGCGGGCAGGTATCCGTCGTCGCGGAGCCCCGACACGAAAGCCGCGTAGCCGAACCACCCGAGGACGGCCAGCACGAGCACCAGGTAGCCGAGAAGGAACCCCGCGGCGGCGAGGCCCCTCCCCCGCTGCGCCCGACGACCGGCCTGAGCGAAGGACACATGGCCGAGCACGATCGCAGCCGGCGCGAGCCCGAGGATGCCGCAGACCAGCGCGGCCACGGCGAGCGGGTTGAGCGGCGGCCGGACCGGTGCGAGCGGGGGAGGCTCCGCCGACGGCTCGCCGAGCGGTGCCGCGAAGGCGGGAGGAGACTGCGGAGCGCCAGCATCGTCGGTCATGCGGGCTCCTCCTCGATCGCGAGAGGCGTCTCCGATGCGGAGAACGCCGGGGTCAGTAGCTCGTGGAGGGCATCGACGCGGCGATCGACAGGAACGAGACGGCGACGAGGATGTAGACGACGATCGCCGCGAAGCCGATGATGACGGCCGCGAGGGCGAGGCCACGCCCCTTCTCACCGGTGCGCTTGATCTGCGAGAGCGCGATGAAGCCCAGGACGATGCCGACGATCGATACGAAGAACGAGGCGATGAAGCCGATGATCGCGAGGATGTTGTAGCGCTCGGTAGCGGGCGTGTACGGAGTGGTCATGGGATCCCCCAGGGTCAGGAACAAGCGGAGGAGCCCAGAGTGGCAGTAGCGCATACCACCTGTCAAAACGCTGGACACAGCACGCGCGTCGGTTCGCCGACCGGCGACGACGTCATCGCACCTGGATCTCCGTGACCGGCAGGGTCGAGTCGGCGCCGAACGAGAGCGTCGAAGGCGCATGCCCGGCCTCGATGAGCTGCGCCGCGAGGGCCGCGATCATCGCGCCGTTGTCGGTGCACAGCGAGAGCGCGGGAATCCGCAGGGCGATTCCGGCGGCGGCGCAACGCTCTTCGGCGAGCGCTCGCACCCGCGCGTTCGCCACCACTCCGCCCCCGAGGAGGAGACGCGGCACCTCACGGTCACGGCACGCAGCGACCGCCTTGGTCAGGAGGATGTCGGCGACCGCTTCGCGGAAGCTCGCGGCGACATCGGCGACGGGCACCTCCTCGCCCGCGTCCTGCCGCTGCTCCACCCAGCGCGCGACGGCGGTCTTGAGCCCCGAGAACGAGAAGTCGTAGCGATGCTTCGCCATGTCCTTGGGGAGGCTCAGCCCGCGCGGGAAGCGGATGGCGCGCGGATCTCCTCCCGCCGCCACGCGATCGATCTGCGGACCGCCCGGGTAAGGCAGGCCGAGCACGCGCGCCACCTTGTCGAACGCCTCCCCCGCGGCGTCGTCGATCGTCTCGCCGAGCAGCTCGACGTCCGACACCAGATCGCGCACGTGCAGGAGCGAGGTGTGGCCGCCCGAGACCAGCAAGGCGATGGTCGGCACCTCGACCGGGCCACCCTCGCCGCCGTCCACCCGGAGAACGTCGGCACCGACGTGACCGACGAGGTGGTTGACCGCGTAGAGCGGCTTCTGGAGCGAGACCGCGAGTGCCTTCGCCGCGCCGACGCCGACCATGAGCGCGCCCGACAGGCCCGGCCCGCTCGTGACCGCGATCGCATCGAGATCCGCGAGAGCGACTCCCGCCTCGGCGAGCGCCGTGCGCAGCGTCGGCTCGAGCGCCTCGAGGTGGGCGCGGGCCGCGACCTCGGGCACGACGCCGCCATAGCGCGCATGCTCGTCCATCGAGGAGGCGATGGTGTTGGCGAGGAGGGTCGTGCCGCGGACGATGCCGATGCCGGTCTCGTCGCAGCTCGTCTCGATGCCCAGGACGAGCGGGCCGGCGGTCATGAGGTCTCCTCCGCGGGGTCGGCGCGCAACGCGAGGCGCATGATGAGCGCGTCGACGCCGTCGGGCTGGTAGTAGGCGGGGCGCACCCCGATCTCGGCGAAGCCCTCTGAGCGGTACAGGGTCTGCGCGACGGGGTTGTCGGCGCGCACCTCGAGGAACACCTCGCCGGCACCGCGTTCGCGGGCGGCGCCGAGCAGCGCCCGCAGCAGACGTCGGCCCAGACCGGTGCGGCGCGCGGAGGCGGCCACGGCGATCGTCTGCACGTCGCCCTCGTAAGCGCCCACCGGACAGAGCACGCCCGCATAGCCGACCAGCGCACCCTCCTGCTCGGCGACCAGGTAACGCGTGTGCCGACTGCGGATCTCCTCGCGCATCATGCCGCGCGACCACGCATCGCTGGAGAACTCCGCCTCCTCGATCGCCATGATCGCCTCGAGATCGGCGTCGACCGCGTCCCGGAGCGTCGCGGTCACGCGCTCACTCGCTTCGGGCCCGCCGAGAGCGTGACGTCGGGCGAGCGGAGGTACAGCGGCTCATCGACGGCCGCGGGGCGCCCGGCGGCGCGGCTGAGCGCGGCGACCGCGCCGAGCGCGCCCGCCGACACCATCTCGGCCTCGAGTCGAGGCAGCTCAGGGAACGGCAGCGAGGAGGGCTTGTCGAGGCCTGGCCCGGCGACGCGCACGGGCAGTCCCCCCTCGTCGAGGCCGTCGTAGGCGCTCCAGTAGAGCTCACGACGGCGGGCATCGGTGACGACGAGGAAGCCGGGGGCACGGCCGTGCCGCAGAGCCGAGAGCGCGATCGCGTCGTGCGAGACGACCGGCACCGTCGGAATTCCCCGGCCGAAGGCGAAGGCGCGCGCCGCCGCGATGCCGACGCGCAGGCCCGTGAACGGTCCGGGACCCATGCCGACGGCGACCGCGTCGATCCCCGCGGGGCGGAGTCCCGCAGAGGCGAGAGCGTCGACGAGGAGCCTCCCCACCACCTCGGCGTGCCGCATGGTGTCGGTCTCGGTGTGCTCGGCGAGAACCGTGCCGGCCGCGTCGACGACGGCGACGGAGGTACCGGAGGAGGTGTCGATCGCGAGCAGCACCCTGACAGGCTACCGGCGGAGCCTCAGCGCCAGTTCGTCCCGCGGAAGCGCACGGCGCGCGGCTCGATGGGCTCCTCGCCCTCCTCCACTCCGGATCCGGCCGTGGGACGCTCGATGGCGATGTCGAGCCAGGCATCACTCACCCCGTCGAGGAGCCCCGCCCCCCACTCCACGACGACGACGGAACGGTCGAGATCGAGATCGAGATCGTCGAGCTCCATCGGCGAGCCGACGCGGTAGGCGTCGACGTGCACGAGCGGCGGCCCCTCGTGCAGCGGAGGATGGGTGCGCGCGATCACGAAGGTCGGGCTCGTCACGGGACCGCGGACATCGAGGCCCTCGCCGAGCCCCCGCGTGAACGTCGTCTTGCCCGCGCCGAGCGGACCGGTGAGCACGAGGAGATCACCCGCGCGAAGCACTCGGCCGAGCGAGCGTCCGAGCTCCTCCATCGACTCCGGATCGGGCACCTCGACGCGGCGGTCGGCGAACCACGAGCGCTCAGGCATCGATCGCGTCCCCGCCGATCGTCCGCCTCCGCACGCGCGGACCGATGCGCGTCACGAGCTCGTAGTTGATCGTCCCGCACCAGCGCGCCCACTCGTCGACCGAGGGCGCGCCCGCCGCCGGGTCGCCCCAGAGGATCACGGGGTCGCCGGTCGCGACGGAGGCGTCGCCGACGTCGACCACGAACTGATCCATCGCCACACGCCCCGCGATGCGATGCCGACGGCCGTTGATCTGCACGTCGGCGATCCCGGAGGCGCTGCGCGGAATCCCGTCGGCGTAGCCGAACGGGATCAGCGCGAGCGTCGTATCGCCGCCGGCGCGGTAGCTGTAGTCGTAGCTGACGCCGGTGCCCGCGCTCACCCTACGCACCGCAGCGACGCGGCCCTGCAGCGTCATGGCCGGCACGAGGCCGAGATCGCTCGAACTCGAGTCGTCGAAGGGCGACAGACCGTAGAGGCCGATTCCCGTGCGCACCTGGTCGAGCCGCGCCTCCGGCAGCCGTAGCGCCCCGGCGGTCGCCGCCAGGTGCAGCACGGGAGCGGTGAGGCCGTGCCCCCGGAAGACGGCCTCACCGCGGCGCAGGAGCGCCAGCTGGGCCAGGTCGTCCTCGCGCGAGGTGTTCGAGAGATGCGAGAAGAGCCCCGTGAAGCGGAGGGAGCCGCGAGCGACGTGGGCGGCGAGCGCGACCGCGAGGGCGCCCCACTCCTCCTCGGGGACCCCGTTGCGGCTGAGACCCGTGTCGAGCTTCACCTGCACCGGGGCTCGCACGCCGCGAGGCCCGGCCGCGTGCGCGAGCGCCTCGAGTTGGGCGACGGAGGAGACGCCCACCTCGATGTCGTGCTCGATGGCCGAGGCGAAGTCCTCGCCAGGATCGTGCAGCCAGCTCAGGAGCGGCGCCGAGACACCCGCCTCGCGCAACGCGACCGCTTCGCGCAGCTCCGCCGTTCCGAGGCCGTCGGCGCCTCCCGCGACCGCCGCCCGCGCGGCGGTGACGGCACCGTGGCCGTAGCCGTCGGCCTTCACCACGGCCAGGAGGCGCCGGGCACCGGTTGAGGCGCGGAGCGTCGCGACGTTCGCGGCAAGGGCGGAGGCGTCGATCACGGCCTCGCGGTAGCTCACGGGAGGCGTCACGACTCCGCCACCACGAACGCGCACGCCACACCGGCGTCGTGCGTCATCGAGAGGTGCAGCCGCACGACGCCTCGGGCGGCAGCGGCGTCCCTCGCCGCGCCGTGCAGCACGAACGACGGGTTCCCGTGCTCGTCGCGCTCGACGACCATGTCGTGCCAGCGCGCGCCCGCGGAGTCGCCGAGTGCCTTGATGAGCGCCTCCTTCGCCGCGAAGCGCCCCGCGAGGGAGGCCACGGCCAGGCCGCGCTCGCTCTCGGCGAAGAGCCGCTCGCGGAGCCGGGGCGTGCGCTCTATCGCCCGCTCGAAGCGCGCGAGGTCGACGACGTCCACCCCGATCCCCACGATCACGGCGAGGTCACTCGACGGTGACGGACTTGGCGAGGTTGCGCGGCTGGTCGACGTCGAGGCCCTTGGCGCTCGCGAGTTCCATGGCGAACATCTGCAGCGGGGCCACGGCGAGCAGCGGCTCGAAGAGCGGGTCGGCGAGCGGGATCGGCACGACCTCGTCGGCGATCTGGATCGCCGCGGCGTCGCCCTGCTCCGCGATCGCGATGACGCGCGCGCCGCGGGCCTTGATCTCCTGGATGTTCGAGATCACCTTGCGCTGCAGCTCGTACGACTCGCTCGGGCTCGGCACGATCACGAACACCACCTGCCCCGGCTCGATCAGCGCGATCGGACCGTGCTTGAGCTCGCCCGCCGCGAACCCCTCGGCGTGGATGTAGGCGAGCTCCTTGAGCTTCAACGCCCCCTCGAGCGCCACCGGGAAGCCGACGTGGCGGCCGAGGAACAGGACCGCGCGCGTGTCGGCCATCCAGCCCGCGAGCTGGGCGATGGCGTCGGAGGCGTCGAGCACGCGCGAAAGCTTCTCGGGGATCGCGGCCAGCTGCTCCGTCTGCGACGCGACCAGCTCGGCGGAGGCGGCGCCCCGCACCGTCGCCAGGCGCAGCCCGAAGAGGTAGAGCGCCGCGATCTGGGCGACGAAGGCCTTGGTGGAGGCGACCGCCACCTCGGGGCCTGCATGCGTATAGAGCACGGCGTCCGACTCCCGCGGGATGGTCGCTCCCTGCGTGTTGCAGACGGAGAGCGTCGGCGCTCCGTTCTCGCGCGCGTACTTGACGGCCATGAGCGTGTCCATCGTCTCGCCCGATTGGCTGATCGAGATCACGAGCGTGCGCGGAGTCAGCACGGGGTCGCGATAGCGGAACTCGTGGCTGAGCTCGACCTCGACGGGCACACGCGCCCACTGCTCGATCGCGTACTTGGCGACCATGCCCGAGTAGGCGGCGGTGCCGCACGCGATGACGATGATGCGGTCGAGGTCGGCGAGGACGGGGTCGAGCGCCTCGAGCTCGGGAAGCGTGACGACACCCTCGTGGATGCGGCCGCGGAGGGTGTTGGCGACAGCCTCGGGGCCCTCGGTGATCTCCTTCGCCATGAAGCTCGACCAGCCGCCCTTCTCTGAGGCGGAGGCGTCCCACGCGATCTCGAACGGCTCGGTCTCGACCTCGTTGCCGAAGAAGTCGGTCACGGTGACGAGCTCGGGGGTAATGGTGACGATCTGGTCCTGCCCGATCGCGACTGCGCGGCGGGTGAACTCGACGAAGGCGGCGACGTCGGAGCCGAGGAAGTTCTCTCCGTCGCCCAGCCCGATGACGAGCGGCGAGTTGCGGCGAGCACCGACGACGACGCCCGGCTGGTCCTGGTGCAGCGCGAGGAGGGTGAACGCGCCCTCGAGGTGCGCGACGACGGCCTGGAAGGCGAGCACGAGGTCGCCGGTGCGACGGTACTCCCGGGCGATGAGGTGGGCGGCGACCTCGGTGTCGGTCTCGCTCTCGAAGACGGCGCCCTCGGCGAGCAGCTCCTCCTTGAGGGGCTGGAAGTTCTCGATGATGCCGTTGTGGATGACCGCGAGACGGCCCTCGTCGGCGAGGTGCGGGTGGGCGTTGCGGTCGGTGGGTCCACCGTGAGTCGCCCAGCGGGTGTGCCCGATGCCGGTCGTGCCTTCGGCGAGCGGCCGCGCCTCCAGATCCTCGACGAGGACGCTGAGCTTGCCCGAGCGCTTGCGGCTGTCGAGCTGCCCGTCGGCGTCGATCACGGCGACGCCCGCGGAGTCGTAGCCGCGGTACTCCAGACGCTTCAGGCCTCCGAGCAGCACGGCCAAGCTGTCGCGCTCACCGACGTATCCCACGATTCCACACATGCGCTCGATTCTAAGCGGCGCTCCCTCGACGGCCGCGCTCGCGCCGCCGTGCGCCTCCCGCCGAGCCGGAGGGCCCGCGACGGCCGGTAGGATCGGTCCCTATGCCGTCGTCCCCCCGCGATCCCGCGCGCGACGCGCACCCCTCCCCCTTCGTCGAGATCGTCCGCTCCGACTGGGCGGAGCTCGCCCGCAGCACCGAGCTGCCGCTCACCGAGACCGAGGTCGTGCAGTTGCGCGGCCTCGGCGACCGGCTGAGCCTCACCGAGGTCGCCGAAGTGTACCTCCCCCTCTCGCGCCTGCTCAGCCTGTACGCGGGAGGGGCGCGCCAGCTGCACCGGGCGACGAGCACCTTCCTCGGCGAGCGGGCGCAGGCGACTCCGTTCGTGATCGGAGTCGCGGGCTCGGTCGCCGTCGGCAAGTCGACCATCGCGCGTCTCCTGCGCGAGCTGCTCGCGCGCTGGGAGGACACCCCCCGCGTCGAGCTCGTGACCACCGACGGTTTCCTCCTCCCCAACCGGGAGCTCGAGCGACGCGGGCTGATGAGCCGCAAGGGCTTCCCGGAGTCGTACGACCGGCGCGCGCTGCTGCGCTTCGTCTCGGAGGTGAAGGGCGGCGCCGCCGAGGTCCGGGCTCCGTTCTACTCGCACCTCTCCTACGACATCGTCCCCGACGCCGAGATCGTCGTGCGTCGACCCGATGTGCTGATCGTCGAGGGGCTCAACGTGCTCCAGCCTCCCATCGCAAGTCACGGCCTCGCGGTGAGCGACCTGTTCGACTTCACCGTCTACGTCGACGCCCGCACGAGCGACATCGCCCGCTGGTACGAGGAGCGCTTCCTCACCCTCCAGCAGGGCGCCTTCGCGAACCCGAACTCCTATTTCCACCGCTACGCGACGCTCACGCCGGAGGAGGCGCGCGAGCAGGCCCGCAGCATCTGGAGCGCGATCAACGAGCCGAATCTCGTGCAGAACGTACGCCCCACACGCTCCCGCGCGAGCCTTGTCCTGCGCAAGCAGGCCGACCACACGGTCTCCTCGGTCCTCCTCCGCAAGATCTGACCCCGCGGCTCCACCCGGGAGTCAGGTGCGGAGGCGTTCCAGCACGACCGCGGCGAGCGACTCGGCCAGGCGGTCGGCCGTCTCCTGGGTCTTCGCCTCGACCATCACCCGCACCATCGGCTCCGTGCCGGAGGGGCGCAGCAGCACGCGACCGTCGCTCCCGAGTTCGGCCTCGGCGTCAGCGATGGCCGCAGAGATCACCTCGTCGGCGTGGACGCCCTCACGGTTCACTCCCCGCACGTTCACGAGGGTCTGCGGGAAGACGTCCATGACGGCCGCGAGCTCGGCGGCGGTGCGTCCGGTACGCGCCATCTCGGCGGCGAGCTGCAGGCCCGTGAGGACGCCGTCGCCGGTCGTGGCGTAGCGGCTCATGATGACGTGGCCTGACTGCTCGCCGCCGAGGGAGTACTCGCCCTCGTTCATCGCCTCGAGCACGTAGCGGTCGCCGACCGCGGTCTGGATGACGCGGATGCCCGCCTCGGCCATCGCCAGCTTGAGGCCCAGGTTGCTCATCACCGTGGCGACGAGCACGTCCTGGCGGAGCACTCCGCGTCGTGCCATGGAGGTCGCGAGGATCGCCATGATCTGGTCGCCGTCGATGGTGCGCCCCGCCGCGTCGACCGCGAGGCAGCGGTCCGCGTCTCCGTCGTGGGCGATGCCGAGGTCCGCGCCGGCCGCGACCACCGCGGCGGCGACGGTCGCGAGATGGGTCGATCCCACACCGTCGTTGATGTTGACGCCGTCGGGATCGTTGCCGATCACCGTGACCGTGGCCCCGGCGTCGGTGAAGACCTCGGGAGAGATGCCCGCCGCGGCTCCGTGCGCACAGTCGATGACAACGTGCAGGCCGTCGAGGCGGGCGCCTTCGAGCGAGCCGAGGAGGTGGAGGACGTAGCGGTCCTCGGCATCGGAGAAGCGGCGGATACGCCCGACGTCGGCACCCGTCGGCGTGAGCGCGGGGACGCCGAGAGCCGCCTCGATGCGGTTCTCGAGCTCATCGGGGAGCTTGCGTCCACCCGCCGCGAAGAACTTGATGCCGTTGTCGGCGGCGGGGTTGTGCGAGGCCGAGATCATCACGCCGAAGTCGGCGTCCTCGTCGGCGATGAGGTAGGCGGCAGCGGGCGTCGGGATGACGCCCGCGTCGAGCACGTCCACGCCCGCGCTCGCGAGTCCTGCCGCGACGGCCGCTCCGATGAACTGACCGGAGATACGGGGGTCGCGGGCGAGCACAGCGACAGGCCGACGGCCCTCGGCCCGGGCGGCCGCTCCGAGTACACGGGCGGCCGCCTGGGCGAGGCCGAGAGCCAGGTCGGCCGTGACCTCGCGATTCGCGAGGCCACGGACGCCGTCTGTTCCGAACAGGCGCGGCATGGTGCGTAGTCCCTTCTCGAGCTGCTGGTCGGCGGCCACTCGGGCCGCGGCGACTAGCGCTTCGAGAACTGGGACGCCTTGCGGGCCTTCTTGAGACCGGCCTTCTTGCGCTCGATGACGCGGGCGTCGCGGGTGAGGAAGCCCGCCTTCTTCAGGATCGCGCGGTTGTTCTCGCGATCGATCTCGTTGAGCGCGCGGGCGATGGCGAGGCGGAGCGCGCCGGCCTGACCCGAGGGGCCACCGCCGGTGATCTTCGCGACCACGTCGTAGGAGCCGACGAGGTCGAGCACCTTGAACGGGTCGGTGATGAGCTGCTGGTGCAGCTTGTTGGGGAAGTACTCCGCGAACTCGCGAGCGTTCACGGTCAGGCTGCCGGAGCCCGGGACCAGGCGCACGCGGGCGATGGCCTGCTTGCGACGGCCCACGGCTGCGCCGGAGACGTTGAGGACGGCGCGGGGCGTCGAGGACGCCTCGGTGGCCGGGCTTTCGGTGGAGTAGCTCTCGGGAGCCACGTCGATCTGGTCTGCGATCTTCGCCACGGTGTAGGTGATCCTTTGTCTTCGAAGTCTGAGGTGTCGGGGAGGGCCGGAGCCTACTGGGCGACCTGGTTGAAGGCGTACGCCTGGGGCTGCTGCGCCGCGTGGGGGTGCTCGGAGCCCGTGTACACCTTGAGCTTGCGCAGCTGCGCACGACCGAGGGAGTTCTTGGGGAGCATGCCGCGGATGGCCTTCTCGACGGCGCGAACCGGGTTCTTCTCGAGGAGCTCGGCATAGGTGGTGGCCGAGAGGCCGCCCGGGTAGCCCGAGTGACGGTAGGCCTTCTTCTGGAGGAGCTTCTGGCCGGTGAGGGCGACCTTCTCGGCGTTGACGATGATGACGAAGTCGCCCATGTCCATGTGCGGAGCGAAGGTGGCCTTGTGCTTGCCGCGCAGGAGCGCTGCGGCGTGCGTGGCGAGGCGTCCGAGCACGACGTCGGATGCGTCGATGACGATCCAGTCGTGCTGGACGTCAGCCGGCTTCGGAGAAAAAGTGCGAGTCACGTGAGTGCTGCTTTCTGATCGGAGTGAGGTGTTCGTGAATCCCGCTCCGTGGCCGTTCGACCCTCGACGGGTCGAACCGATCCGGTGGAGGGCTCAACTTCGGGCGCTCGGCTCACGGCCGAAAACACCAAGGGTCGACATTACAGCACAGAGCACGACAGCGGAAGCGCGAGCGTTCAGCCGAGTCCCCGGAGCACGTCGGTCGCGAGGGTCTCGAGGGCCGCCTGTCCGCCGACGAACGAGCGCAGCACCACCAGGCGATCGCCGTCGAGGATCGCGAGAGTGGCCGCCGGATCGATCGTGGGGTCGGGCGCCGTGTAGAACGCCTGCTCGCCCAGACCCGTCACGGTCACGCTGCCCGAGGCCTTCAGAGCGTCCAGGCTCTGAGCGCTCGCGCCCGTGGTCGACTGCACGGTCACGGCCGCGGGATTTCCCGCCATCGACCACGCGCAGCCGTCTCCCGGCTCGGAGGCGGAGATGAAGTCGCCCGGCACGTCCAGAGCGCTCGAGAGGGTCGGGAGGGACAGAAGCGTCGCGCAGTCCAGCTGCTCCTTGGCCGGAGCGCCCGCGGTCGCCTCCGCTCCGGGAGCGACGGTCGCGGTCGTGCCGGGGGCGGCGGTCGGCGACGGCGAGGCACTCCCCGTCGGAGTGTCGAAGGCCGGCATCGTCGGCTCGGCACCCGCCGGGATGTCGATCGTCGAGGAGGAGCATCCCGCCAGAGCGAGGGCGATCGTGAGGATCGCGAGCGTGCCCCCTGCTCGTGTCCGAATCATGCGTCGTCCTTCCCGCCTGGCGCCCCCTCGGGCGCGGTCCGCCTGGCTCGGGTGAGCACCGCGCGCGGGGCAAGCGAGGCATCCGCAGGGTAGTCCACTTCGCGGAGGATCAGCCCGCGTGCGGGCATCACCGCGAAGGCGTTGGAGCGGCGGGCGGCGTCGCGCAGCAGGGCCACATCGTCGGCACCGAGTTTGCCCGCGCCGACCGCGACACAGGCGCCGACCAGCGCGCGCACCATGCTGTGGCAGAAGGCGTCTGCCTTGACGTGGGCGTGCAGCACGCCGTCGGCGTCGCGCTCCCACCCGAAGTCGAGGAGGCTCCGGATCGTCGTCGCGCCGTCGCGCGCTCGACAGAACGAGGCGAAGTCGTGCAGGCCGAGCAGAGCCTGCGCCGCCCGGTGCATCGACTCCTCGTCGAGGGACTCGTTGATCCATGTCGTGTGACCCCGCTCGAGCGGGTGACGCGTCGAGGAGGCGTCGGCCAGTCGGTACTCGTATCGCCGCCAACGCGCCGAGAAGCGCGCGTCGAAACCCTCGGGCGCCTGCGAGACGCGATGCACCGAGAGATCGGAGTACTGCCCGAGGATGCCGCGCAGTCTCCGTTGCAGGATCTGCTCCGGAGGCAGGGGCTCCTCTCCCGCGCGCCGTCGACCGCCGCGCAGGCGCGCCCACTGCTCGGGAGTGAGGTCGACATGCGCGACCTGGGCGCTCGCGTGGACGCCGACGTCGGTTCGACCGGCGACAGTGAGCACGGGGGTCTGCTCGGCGCCCAGCACGAGGGCGAGCGACTCCTCGAGCACCCCCTGGACGGTGCGCAGGCCCGGCTGCTTCGCCCAGCCGGAGAAGTCGGAGCCGTCGTAGGCCAGGTCGAGGCGGACGCGGTGGAGCACCCGACGATTGTAGGTCGACGTCGCCCCGAGCGCGCTCGCCCGGATCAGGCGACGACGAGGGTGACGCCCTGGGAGGCGAGCATCGCCACGGCCCACGAGACCAGCGTGGTCTGCTCCCCCACCGAAGAGACGAGGTGCACCTCGATACCGCCCGCGAGCACTGCGAGCTCCGACGGCTCCCTGGCGTCGCCCCGCCGCCAGTAGGCCGCGGTTCCCAAGGGCGCCGGAGTCGCACCTTGGGCGCGTCCCGCGCGCTTGAAGGTGTCGGCGAGCCGGCCCGGCTCCATCGTCAGAACGATCGCCGAGGGGTTGCCGGCGATCGCATACGCACACCCGTCGGTCGACGGCTCCGGTTGGCCGACGGCGCCCTCGGGGAGTGCCAGGTCTTTCTCGATCCGGGAGGCGGGGAGGGCCGCGGCACAGTCGAGCGTGTCGGTCGCCGAGCGCGCTGTGCCCTCGCCCGCGCTGCGTGCGGCGGAGGCGATCGTCGGCGATGCCGACTCCGGCACCTCGATCAGGGCACCGCCCGAGCAACCTGCCAGAAGGGTGGACAGGGCGACCGCGGCGACGGCGACGGAGGCTGATCGTGGTCTCACTGTCCCCCTCCGAGGTTCGTCGGGGTGCGCCCCGAGAGCGCCGGCCGTGACGCGAGCCCTCCGCGAGAGCTTTCACGCCATGTTATTCGACGATTTGCGCCACGCGCGAGGGGATCGTGCTTCGCGAGGGACGCAGAGAACCCCCCGTCCCTAGGGGACGGAGGGTTCTCGAGGATGCGGCGGGACTACTTGGTCTCGCCGGCCTCCTCGACCGGGACACCCTGCGCGGCGGCGTCCTCGACGGGTGCGTCCTCCACGGGCGCGTCCTCGACGGCAGACTCCTCGACAGCAGCGGTCTCGGCGACCGGAGCCGCCGCGGTACGCGACTTCTTCACCTTCGGGGTCACGGGCTCGAGGACGAGCTCGATGACCGCCATCGGCGCGTTGTCTCCCTTACGGGGACCAATCTTGGTGATGCGGGTGTAGCCGCCCTCACGCTCGGCGACCAGCGGCGCGATCTCGGTGAAGAGCTCGTGCACGACCGACTTGTCGCCGATGGTTGCCAGCACGCGGCGGCGCGCGTGCAGGTCGCCGCGCTTGGCGAACGTCACCAGACGCTCGGCGAGCGGACGAAGGCGCTTGGCCTTGGTCTCGGTGGTCTTGATGCTCTTGTGCGTGAACAGGGCCGCGGCCAGGTTCGCGAGCAGCAGACGCTCGTGTGCGGGACCGCCTCCGAGGCGGGGGCCCTTGGTGGGCTTGGGCATGGGTTTACTCCAGTACTAAAGGGGTGTCAGCAGGTCGGACGCGAAGAGCCGGGGCTCCGGAGCGGAGACCTAGATGCTCTCGTCGTCGTAGCTGTAGAAGTGGGCGCCGTCGAACCCGGGAACCGAGTCCTTGAGCGACAGGCCCAGCTCCGTCAGCTTCTCCTTGACCTCATCCACCGACTTCTGACCGAAGTTGCGGATGTTCATGAGCTGCGTCTCCGAGAGGGCGACGAGCTCGTTGACATTGTTGATGCCCTCGCGCTTGAGGCAGTTGTAGCTGCGCACCGAGAGGTCGAGGTCCTCGATGGGCATCGACAGCTCGGTCGAGAGCACGGCGTCGACCGGCGCGGGGCCGATCTCGATGCCCTCGGCCGCGTTGTTGAGCTCGCGGGCGAGGCCGAAGAGCTCGGTCAGGGTGCGACCGGCGGAGGCGATGGCATCGCGAGGCGAGATCGCCGCCTTGGTCTCCACGTCGACGACCAGACGGTCGAAGTCGGTGCGCTCGCCGGCACGGGTGGCCTCGACGCGGTAGGTGACCTTCAGCACGGGCGAGTAGATCGAGTCGACCGGGATCTGGCCCGCCTCGGAGAACTCGCTGCGGTTCTGCGTCGCCGAGACGTAGCCGCGGCCACGCTCGATCGTGAGCTCGAGCTCGAACTTCGCCTTGTCGTTCAGGGTGGCGATGACGAGCTCCGGGTTGTGGATCTCGACACCGGCCGGAGCCGAGATGTCGGCAGCGGTGACCTGTCCGGCACCCTGCTTGCGCAGGTAGGCGGTGATCGGCTCGTCGTGCTCGGAGGAGACGACGAGACCCTTGATGTTCAGGATGATCTCGGTGACGTCCTCGCGGACGCCGGGGACCGTCGTGAACTCATGCAGGACTCCGTCGATGCGGATGCTGGTGACAGCCGCGCCGGGGATGGAGGACAGCAGGGTGCGACGCAGCGAGTTGCCGAGCGTGTAGCCGAAGCCGGGCTCGAGGGGCTCGATGACGAAGCGGGAACGGAACTCCGAGATGTTCTCCTCGGTGAGCGTCGGGCGCTGTGCGATAAGCACTGATGATTCCTTTCGATCACGTGTCCGCTATATGACACGTGCGTTTGCGAGGTGTGGAGTTGTGAAAGAAATGCGCGATCCGCCGGTCGGCCCCACGCCTCGCCCGGAGGCGGTTCGTGCGGCCGACCGACGGCTGCGAGTGCTGGAACTAGACGCGACGACGCTTCGGAGGGCGGCAGCCGTTGTGCGCCTGGGGGGTGACGTCGTTGATCGATCCGACCTCGAGGCCTGCGGCCTGGAGCGAGCGGATCGCGGTCTCGCGACCCGAGCCCGGGCCCTTCACGAAGACGTCCACCTTCTTCATGCCGTGCTCCTGGGCCTGGCGCGCAGCCGACTCGGCGGCGAGCTGGGCGGCGAACGGCGTCGACTTGCGCGAGCCCTTGAAGCCGACTCCACCGGACGATGCCCAGCTGATGACGGCCCCGGAGGGGTCGGTGATCGAGACGATCGTGTTGTTGAACGTCGACTTGATGTGGGCCTGGCCCACAGCGATGTTCTTCTTCTCCTTGCGGCGCGGCTTACGAGCGGCCGACTTGGGGGTAGCCAATTCTGTTTCTCCTCTTGGTCCGTGTCGCCCGCGTTACTTGCGGCCGGCCTTCTTCTTGCCGGCGACGGTGCGCTTCGGGCCCTTGCGGGTGCGAGCGTTCGTCTTGGTGCGCTGTCCACGGACCGGGAGGCCGCGACGGTGGCGGAGGCCCTCGTACGAGCCGATCTCGACCTTGCGGCGGATGTCGGCGGCGACCTCGCGACGGAGGTCACCCTCCACCTTGTAGTTGCCCTCGATGTAGTCGCGGAGGGCGACGAGCTGCTCGTCGCTGAGGTCCTTGACGCGGATGTCACCGCTGATCCCGGTGTCGCTCAGGGTCTTGAGCGCGCGGGTGCGGCCGACTCCGTAGATGTAGGTCAGTGCGACCTCCACGCGCTTCTCGCGCGGGATGTCTACTCCTGCCAGACGTGCCATGGTGGCTTCTCCTGTGAGTGAGTGGAGGTGTGATGCAGCACCGGTGCCTCGGCCTCCACCGAAGGTGTCCTCGCGATCCGCCCCGGCGGGCCGGGACGCTGCGCGATTTCTGATGCTGCGATGTGTTCAGTTGTGTTCGTCGGGACGGCGAGCCGTCCCTGCGCTCGTCCGCCGGAGCGGCGGGACTAGCCCTGGCGCTGCTTGTGGCGGGGGTTGCTGCTGCAGATGACCATCACGTTGCCGTGGCGGCGGATGATCTTGCAGTGGTCGCAGATGCGCTTGACGCTGGGGTTGACCTTCATGGTTCTTTTCCTTGATATCGCTGGCGTCGTGCTCCCGGCGGATGCCGAGGCCGTTCCTTACAGGACACACACGTCGCGAACGGAGCGAGCGAACGCCTACTTGTAGCGGTAGACGATCCGGCCGCGGGTCAGGTCGTAGGGGCTCAGCTCGACGATCACGCGGTCCTCGGGGAGGATCCGGATGTAGTGCTGACGCATCTTGCCCGAGATGTGGGCGAGAACTTTGTGTCCGTTGGTCAGCTCCACGCGGAACATCGCGTTGGGGAGCGCCTCGACAACCGCACCTTCGATTTCGATGACACCGTCTTTTTTGGCCATAGCCTCACTGTCGTTCGGAAGTAGTGTGTGTACTGGTCGTGCGAATGTTTCCGCGACGATCCACCTCCGGGCGAGAGCCCGGATCGCGGTGTGCGGGCGTGCCGGAGCACGCGCAAAACACCAAGGGTCGATACTACGCGAATCGAACCTCCTCCGCCACCTCGGGCGTGTCGCGATGCAGGCGCCCGCGAGCGGAGGAAGGCCCCGCGACCTCTAGGCTTGCCCTCGTCGAGCGGAGGGAGTGCGGATGGCGCGCACGCAGAGGTCTGAGCCGAGCCGGAGACGCTGGTACTCGCATCCGCTCGTCACCGTCGTCGTCGCGATCGTCGTCATCGCCCTCGTGCAGACCTTCTTCGTGAAGGTGTACACGGTGCCGACGGGATCGATGGAGAACACCCTCCAGGGAGGCGGCTTCTTCGGCGACCGCATCCTGGTCGATCGCACTCAAGCGCTCCACGGCGAGCCCGAGTCGGGGCAGATCGTCGTCTTCTCGCGCGACGCCCAGTGGGGGGCGAGCGCCGCGGTCGGCAGCCCGCTCTCGGAAGTGGTCAAGACGTTCGGCGACCTCACGAGCATCGGACCCTCGCATGAGGAGTTCCTCGTCAAGCGCGTCATCGCCACGGGCGGCCATACCGTCTCGTGCTGCGACGCCGAGGGTCATGTGCTGGTCGACGGCGAACCGCTCGACGAGTCGTACGTCTTCGAGGACTTTCCCTTCACCCCCGGCTCGCTCGACTGCTCGACCAGCCCCGCCTCGATGCGCTGCTTCCAGGAGTACACGGTGCCCGAGGACGCGCTCTTCGTCCTCGGCGACCACCGCTCCAACTCCAACGACTCCCTCGGCGCCTGCCGCGGCACTCCCGGCCCCGTCGATGCGTGCGTCAAGACGGTCCCCCTCGATCGCGTGACCGGCCGCGTCTTCGCCGTCGCGTGGCCCCTCACCCGCTGGCACCTCTTCTGACGTCCGCCTCTCGCGAGCTGTCACGAGAGGCGGACTGACGTGAACCGCGGACGACCGCGACGAGCTGCGGGAACAACGGATGCTCCGTGCCGAGGCCCATGACCTCGGACACGAACTGCTCCGGCGGAAGCGAGGAGAGCTTCTCCTGCAGCTGCACGCTCTGAGGGTCCTCCGGCACGTCGAAGCGCAGCGCCGCACCGATGGCCGCGAGCAGCCCGCTCGGATCGTGGCCGCGCTCGGCGAGCTCGGCGGCCGGCCCGATGAAACGCTCGTGCCGCGAGAGCTTGCGCAGGGGCTGCCGACCGACCCGATCGACCGTGTCGGTGAGGTACGGGTTGGCGAAGCGCGTGAGCGTCTTCTGGAGGTACGCCTCCTGCTCGGCCTCGCTGAAGCCGTGCTTGGCGACGAGGAGCGCCTTTGTGTCCTCGAGCGCCGCCCTCACGGCGTCGCGCACGGCCGGGACGGCCAAGGCGTCGGAGAGCCTGTGAGCGCCCGCCGCGAAGCCGAGGTAGGCGGCCGTCGCGTGACCGGTGTTGACCGTGAAGAGCTTCCGCTCGATGAAGGGCTCGAGATCATCGACGTAACTCGCTCCCGGGAGCGCAGGCTCGTCGCCCCCGAAAGGCGTGCGATCGATGACCCACTCGAAGAAGGTCTCGACCGTGACGTCGAGGCCCTGGCTCGCCTCCTGGTTCGGCACGATGCGATCGACTGCCGTGTCGGCGAATACTGCCCGTGCCCGCAACCGCTCCCACTCGTCGGGGCCGAGGTTGGCGGCCACCTCGGTCTGCAGCAAGCGGGTCGCGCCGATCGCGTTCTCGCACGCCATCACGGCGAGGCGGGGAGCCGACTCCGCTCGCGCCGCGAGACCCCTGGCGATGGCCGGCGCCACGAAGCGCAGCACGTTCGGCCCGACCGCCGTCGTCACGAGGTCGGCGGCCGCGATCTCGGCGACGAGCGCCTCCTCGTCGCTCGCCGAGTTCACCGCACGGAAGCGGTCGACGACGTGCGTCGCCGGCTCCTCCCCCACGGCGTGCACCTCGTAGCTGTCGGCGGCAGCCAGCTGATCGATCAGCGCGGCGTTGACGTCCGCGAAGACCAGCTCGTAGCCGGCCCCGTGCAGAATCAGGCCGACGAATCCGCGCCCGATGTTGCCAGCGCCGAAGTGGACGGCGGTGGGCATCAGGAGTTGACCTCGCCGAGCAGCGCATAGAGCGCCTGCGCGTCCGGCGCCTCGAGGAGCTTCTGCACCTCGTCCTCCTCCGAGAACAGGATCGCGATCTTCGACAGGATCTCGAGGTGCTCGTTGTCGACGCCCGCGATGCCGACGACGAAGCGGACCTCGTTGCCGTCCCAGTCGATCGGCTGCGCATAGCGGACGAACGAGAGCGCGGAGGAGCGGATCTCGTCCCGCGCCTCATTGGTGCCGTGCGGGATGGCGAGCAGGTTGCCCATGTAGGTCGAGACGGTCGCCTCACGGGCGAGCATGGCCGGGTAGTAGGCGGGAGTCACCGCACCGACTCCGACCAGCATGTCGGCGGCCTCCTTGATGGCCGCCTCCTTGATCGTGGCGGTGCCGGAGGCGTTGATCTGTCCGATGGTGAGCACATCGCTCATGGCTGCAGTCCTTCCGAGGTGGTCGAAGCGAGGGAACCCGCGGGGCCGGTGCGGAGCGATCCGCCCCGTCGCACCCTACGGGCTCCCTCGGTGGGGGTGCCGACTACTTGCCGTGCTGCTCCGCGACGAGCGAGACGACCTCGTCGTACTTGGGGCTGTTCATGAAGTTGTCGACGGAGACGTGGATCGCGCCGGGCGTGCGCTGACGGGCGCGCTCGGTCAGCTCCGCCTGAGTGATGACCAGGTCGACGTCGTCGTCGAGGGCCGCGATCGCCTTGTTCGTCACCGTGACGTCGTCGAAGCCCGCCTTCTTCATCTTGTTGCGAAGCACGGAGGCGCCCATCGCGGACGACCCCATCCCGGCGTCACAGGCGAACACGATCGTGCGGACCTGGGTCGCGGTGGCCGTCGCGCCCGCGGTCGACGCGCCGGCCGAGGACTGCGGGGCGTTGGCGCCGCTCGCGTTGATGAGCGAGCCGACGGCGCTCTCCTTGCCCTTGTTCGCCTCGTTGGCGGCGACGGCGGCGGCGAGCCTGTCGTCGCCCTCCTGCGCAGCCGCGAGGTCGCGCTTGCGGCTGCCTCGGATGATGACCGATGCGACCAGGAACGACACCGCCGTCGCGAGGACGACGGAGAGGATGACTCCGACATAGCTGTCGCTGGCGGTCTGCAGGATGATCGAGATGATCGAGCCGGGCGAGGCGGGCCCGCGAAGGCCGGAGTTGAACGCGACGTTCGTGGCGATGCCGGTGGCGCCTCCGAGGATGACGGCCGCAAGCAGAGCCGGCTTCATCAGCACGTAGGGGAAGTAGATCTCGTGGATCCCGCCGATGAAGTGGATGATCGCCGCGCTGGGGGCGGACGCGCGGGCCGCGCCGACTCCAAAGATCGAGAAGGCGAGGAGGACGCCCAGTCCCGGCCCGGGGTTGGCCTCGAGGAGGAACAGGAACGACTTGCCGGTGGCACCGGCCTGCTGCAGCCCGAGCGGCGTCAGGATGCCGTGGTTGACGGCGTTATTGAGGAACAGGATCTTCGCGGGCTCGATGAAGATGCTCGTCAGCGGGAGGAGTCCTGCCTGGACGAGCCAGTTCACGCCCGCTTCCAGCACAGCGGTGAACCCTGTGATGACCGGGGCCACTCCGAAAAACGCCAGCACAGCGAGGATCAGGCCGAGGATGCCCGCCGAGAAGTTGTTGACGAGCATCTCGAAGCCCGGCTTGATCTTGCTGTCCCAGATCGAATCGACCTTCTTCATGAGCCAGGCCGAGAGCGGGCCCATGATCATCGCGCCGATGAACATCGGGATGCCTGCGCCGACGATGACGCCCATCGTGGCGATCGTGCCGACCACACCACCGCGGGCGCCATAGACCATCCGGCCACCGGTGTTCGCGATGAGCAGCGGGAGCAGATAGGTGATCATCGGTGCGACGAGGCCGGTGTTCGTCACCGCGGAGTCGGTGCTCCACCCGCCGAGCTGCTGGACCCAGAGGTCCTTGACGCCGAGAAGCGGAAGCCAGCCGGTCGGGATGAAGAGGGCGGTGATGAAGCCCCACGCGATGAAGGCCGCGATGTTGGGCATGACCATCCCCGAGAGGAAGGTGCCGAACCGCTGGACGCGGACGCGCGCTCCCCCGCGCGTCTGCGTCGGTGACGTCGTTGTCATGTGATGTGTTCTCCGATTTCTGGTGGCGGGGTGGGGGACGGCTTCAGGAGGCGGCGATGGCCTCGGTCACCGCAGCACGTGCGTCGGCGGCGCTGTCCGCGGCGAGCGCGAGCTCGGCGAACCGCTGGGCGTCGTCGAGGGTGTGCTCGGCCAGCTCGGCGCGCACGTCGGCGAGAGCCGACGGCGACATCGAGAGGCTCGTCGCGCCGAGGCCGACGAGGACGACGGCGAGCAACGGGTCCGCGGCGGCCTCGCCGCAGATTCCGACAGGCTTCCCCAGCGCGGCCCCCGCGCGACCGACCTCGCCGACGAGGCGGAGGACCGCAGGGTGCCACGGGTCCTGGTACGCCGAGACAGTGCCGAGCATCCGGTCGGCGGCGAGGGTGTACTGCGTGAGGTCGTTGGTGCCGACGGAGGCGAAGTCGGCCACTCCGAGGATGCGGTCGGCGAGCAGGGCGGAGGAGGGCACCTCCACCATGACACCGGCGGTGCGGATGCCGAGCTCGCGCGCCATGGAGGTGAAGTAGCGGGCCTCGTCGACGGTCGCGACCATCGGCGCCATGACCCAGAGGTCGGCGTCGGTCGCAGCGTCGGCCTGGGCGAGGGCTGTCAGCTGATCGCGGAGGATCTGCTCGCTCGCGCGAAGGGCGCGCAGTCCGCGCAGACCGAGCGCGGGATTCTCCTCGTGATCGTCGTTGAGGAAGCTCAACGGCTTGTCGGCACCCGCGTCGAGCGCACGGACCACGACCTTGCGACCGGGGAACGCGGCGAGGAGGCGCGTGTACTGCTCGGCCTGCTCGGCGACCGACGGCGCCTCCTTCGCGTCGAGGAAGAGGAACTCGGTGCGGAAAAGGCCCACACCTTCGGCGCCGAGCTCGACCGCGTTCGCGGCACCGTCCGCGGAGCCGAGGTTCGCGAGCAGCGGCACGGCATGGCCGTCGGCGAGAGCCCCGGGCAGGACGGGCGCCGCGAGCAGCTCGGCGCGCTCAGCGATCGCCGCCTTCGCGTCGCCGATCTCGGCGTCGGAGGGGTTCACCGTCACGACTCCCGAGCTCGCGTCGAGGATGACGAGCTGGCCGTCGCGCAGGTCGAGCGCGCCGGCCGTGCCGACGATCGCGGTGATCGACTTTTCGCGGGCGAGGATCGCGGTGTGCGAGGTCGGTCCGCCGTCGCTCGTGATGAGCCCGAGCACCTTGTCGAGGTCGAGCAGCGCGGTGTCGGCCGGAGCGAGATCGCGGGCCACGAGAACGAACGGCTCGTCCGACTCCGGCACGCCCGGTGCGGCCACACCGCGCAGGTGGGCGACGACCCGCTGCGAGACGTCGTCGAGGTCGGTCGCCCGCTCGGCCATATAGCCGCCCATCGCGACCAGCAGCTCGCGGAAGCCGGCGAAGGCCTCGTGCACGGCGCGCTCGGCGGTCTTGCCGGCGGCGATCCGCGTCTTCACGTCATCGGCGAGCGACGGGTCCTCGGCCATCAGCGCCTGCGCGTCGAGCACGTCCTTCGCGGAGCCGCCGGCCCGCTCACCGCGGTGACGGATGGTCGCGGCCGTGGCCGAGAGCGACGCGACAGCGCGCTCCTCCTCATGGGCGACCGAGCGGGTGCTCGCGACGTCCTCGGGCTCGGGCAGCGGATCGGGCATGCGCAGGAGGGGACCGAGGGCGAGGCCCCGACCGACCCCGGTGCCCTGGAGCTTGGCGGAGGCGTAGGCGGTGTGCGGCGTGGACAGCGTCATGAGTGGTCGGTTCCTGTCGTGCGATCTCGGCGGTGAGAGGCGGGTGGGGCTCAGGCGTCGTGGTCGGTGGTGAGGAAGGTGCTGAGCTCCTCGAGCACCGCCTCCTCGTTGTCGCCCTCGACGCTCACGGTGAGTTCGTCGCCGTGCTCGATTCCGAGCGAGATGATCCCGAGGATGGACGCGGCGTTGACCGGGGTGGCGTCGCCTTTCGCGACGAGGACCTTCTGGCCTGACTTCGCCGCGGCCTGGCTGAAGAGCGAGGCGGGACGGGCGTGGAGGCCCTTCGACGATGCAACCTGCACGGTGCGCTCGACCATGAACGTTTCTCCTTGATCTCGCAGTCGGAACTGCGTCAGTGGTGCCCGGCGTCGGGCTCTCCCGACACGACGGGGCGGGTGGAGGAGGCTCCTGCCCGATCGTGGCCGGCCGCGTGGGCGGCGAACAGGACCGGAAGGGTCTCGAGCACGGCATCGGCACCGTGCGCTCCGAAGACATCGGGCGGGAGGAGGGCTGCCGCGGCGCCGACGCTCTCCGCGCGCTGGCGGAGTCCGTCGAACTGCGGCCCGAGGTGCGGCCCCACCAGGAGGACGTCGGCCTCTGCGAGGGTCGTGTCGAGCCCCGCGAGGGTCTCGGAGCGGAACACGGCAGCCATGCCGCGCTCCTTCGCAACCGCTCTCAGCCGGTGGGCCAAGAAGGTGCTCGATGCGCCTGCGCCGCAGACGATCAAGATGGTGCGCACCGCGTTCGCCTCCTCGCGTCCGGGTCGTAACTCCCCTAGCTTCGCCGGAGGAGGGCGTTGCGCTCCAACAGACAATCTTCCGCCGGGGCGGAAACGCCGCCCTTCCGGGGGTGCCGGGGTTTCCCGCACCCGGGGTGGAGGTGGTTGACTGCCAGCACGGACGACTCGCCGCCCGTGCCGCTCGGGTCCTCACGGGTCACGGTGCTGAGCACCGACCGCATGCCTGGAGCCTGATGCCTGACAATCGCGAACGCCTGCTGGAGTACCTCCTGCGCGCCGACGGCTGGGTGACGGCGCACGAGCTCGCCGATCGGCTCGGCGTGACGACCCGGAGCGTGCGCAGCTATGTGACCGCGGTGAAGGGGCAGGCCGCTCCGCTCGAACCGATCGAGTCCTCCGCGAACGGCTACCGCCTCGACCGTGACGCGTATGCGGCCTTCGTCGAGGCGCAGCGCAGCCGCGACGTCGAACCGGACACCCCCCGCGACCGGCTCTACAGCATCGTCCGCCGGCTCGTCGAGTCCGACTCCGGCGTCGACGTGTATGTCCTCGCCGATGCACTCACGGTGAGCGAGTCGACGGTCGAGGCCGATCTGCGCCGGGTCAGGGTGCTGGCCGAGGAGGCGGGGCTCGGCCTGCTCAGGCGCGGTCCCCTGGTACGGCTCGAGGGCAGCGAGGAGGCACGGCGCCGCTTGATCTCCCGGATGTTCCGTGACGAGAGCGCGCAGGGCGTCTTCACCCTCGACGACGTGCAGCGCGAGTTCGCCTCGCCCGGCCTCGGCGCGTTCAAGACCGAGCTGCTCGCCGCGCTGGAGTCGCGCGGCTACTACATCAATGACTACGGCGTGAACAGCGTGCTCCTGCACATCGCGATCGCCGTCGACCGCGTCTCGAGGGGGATCCGCGACCCCTCTCCCGAACGCCCTTCGTCGGCTACGCACGGTGAGCTCGCCACGCTTCTGGCCGAGCTCGTCGAACGGCACTTCGCGACGCCGCTGACGGACGCCGAGCTCGCTCAGCTCGGAATCCTGATGACCACCCGCGTGGCGACTCCCGGTCAGAACGAGCCGATCAGCGCCGTCGTCGAGAACTACGTCGACCCGGAGGACCTCTCCGTCGTCCGCGAGCTCGTCGCGGAGGTCAACGCCGCCTATCTCGTGGACCTCGACGACGAAGGCTTCATCGCGCGCCTGGCGCTGCATGTGCGCAATCTCGTGGCCCGCGCCGGGGAGGGCGGCTACTCCCGCAATCCGCTGACGCGCTCGATCAAGACCAGCTACCCGATGACCTACGAGATCGCCGTGTTCCTCGCCAGCGGGCTGCAGCGGCGCCGGGACATCTCGGTCAACGAGGACGAGATCGCCTACATCGCCTTGCATGTCGGGTCGTTCCTCGAGCGGGTGTCACGGCGCGAGGAGCGCCTCTCCTGCGTGATCGTCTGCCCGAACTACTACGACCTGGCGCACATGCTCCGGCTGCGGGTCGAGCGCTCGCTCGGCACGGAGGTCGAGGTGCGTTCGCTGATCACCCGGAGCGACGTCGACTGGAGCCGGCTGACCGCCGACCTCGTGATCACCACGATCGACGAGCGGCCCGCCTCCGACGAGGTCGTCCTGGTGCAGCCGTTCCTGACCGATCACGATGTGGAGGCGGTGCGCCGCGCCATCGCACGTGTACGACGTCACCGTCGCCGCACCCAGATCAAGGACGAGCTGCTGCAGTTTTTCGACGAGTCGCTGTTCTTCCGCAACCTGCATGCCGGCGACGAGGCGGCGATGATCCGCCTCCTCGGCGAGCGGATGATCGCGCGGGGCATCATCGACGCCGACTACGTCGAGGGGGCGATCGACCGCGAACGGATGAGCTCCACGGCCTTCACCGACACCCTCGCGGTGCCGCATGCGATGGTGATGAGCGCGCGCCGCACGTCGATAGCGATCGTCGTGAACGACACTCCGATGCAGTGGGGCGAGCAGCGCGTCAACGTCATCGCGATGATCGCCTTCGCCTCGGAGGGACGCAGCACCTTCCAGACCGTCTTCGACCAGTTCGTCGAGGTCTTCTCGGAGCGCGCGGAGGTGCAGCGCCTCATCCGACGCTCGGTCGACTTCGGCGCCTTCATCGAAGAGCTCGTGCGGGTCTTCGACAGCTGAGGCGTCGCCTCCGTCGCGTCGCCTAGGCGATCGGCGTCGGCACGATGCCGTACTGCGCCAGGCCCGCCGCGCCGCCGTCCGCCAGTGTGGTCACCCAGATTCCGTCGCGATGCACGGCAACCGAGTGCTCCCAGTGCGCCGCCATACTGCCGTCCTCCGTCGCCACGGTCCACTCGTCCTCGCGCACCACGGTCTCGGCGCTGCCGGCGGTGACCATCGGCTCGATCGCGACGACCAGGCCGGGTTTCACCTCCGGCCCGCGCTGACGGACCCGATAGTTGAACACCGGCGGCGCCTCGTGCATCGATCGGCCAATGCCGTGGCCGACGTAGTCGGTGAGGATGCCGTAGACCCGGCCGGTCCGTTCCGCCTCGTCCTCGATGTACTCCTCGATCGCCGCACCGACCTCGTTGAGGTGCCGCGCCGTGGCGAGGGCCGCGATCCCGCGCCACAGCGAGCCCTCCGTCACGCGCGAGAGCTCGGCGCGGGCGGCGACCTCGTCGGGGCGCGTCGGGTCAGGCAGCACCAGGGTCAGGGCGGAGTCGCCGTTCCAGCCGTCCACCTCGGCGCCACTGTCGATCGAGACGATGTCGCCGGGTTCGAGTACACGTCCGCCGGGGATGCCGTGCACGACCTCGTCGTTCACGGACGCGCAGATCGTGTGCCGATAGCCGGGGACGAGCGCGAAGTTGGAGTGCCCCCCGCGCTCGATGATCGCGGCCTCCGCGATCGTGTCGAGCTCGAGGGTCGTGACGCCCGGGCGGAGCGCTGCGCGGACCGCGTCGAGCGAGGCGGCCGTCGCGAGGCCGGGTGCGAGCATCGCCCGCAGCTGGGCCGGGGTCTTGTAGAGGGAGGAGCGCAGCGCCACGGTTCAGGCGGCCGGCGAGTCGAGACGGCTCACGCGATGCCCCTCGAGCGCCGTCACGATCCTCTCGGTGACCTCGTCGACAGGGCCGAGCCCATCGACGACGACCACGAGGCCGCGGGCAGCGTAGACGTCGATGAGTGGAGCGGTCTGCTCCTCGTAGAGCGCGAGACGGCGACGGATGACGTCCTCGGTGTCGTCGCTACGCCCCTGCTCGGCCGAGCGCTTGAGCAGTCGAGCCACGACCTCGTCGGGGTCGGCCGTGAGCTGCACGACCGCGTCGAGACGGTTGTCGTCGGCCGCGAGGATCCGGTCGAGCTCGTCGACCTGCTCGGTCGTGCGCGGGTAGCCGTCGAGCAGAAAGCCCGTGGAGGCGTCGGCCTCCTGCAGGCGGTCGTGCACGATCGCGTTGGTGAGTTCGTCCGGCACATAGCGTCCGGCGTCGAGGAACGCCTTGGCCTGCAGACCGAGTTCCGTCTCGTTGGCGACGTTCGCGCGGAAGATGTCCCCGGTCGAGATCGCCGGGACGTCGAGGATCTCGCACAGCCTGGCGGCCTGCGTCCCTTTGCCTGCGCCGGGAGGGCCGATCAGCAAGAGACGGAAGCCGACCGGGTTCGAGGTCATCGGAGGAGCCCTTCGTAGTGACGCTGCTGCAGCTGCGAGTCGATCTGCTTCACCGTCTCCAGCCCGACTCCGACGATGATGAGGATCGACGTGCCGCCGAAGGGGAAGTTCTGGTTCGCTCCCACTAGCGCCAGGGCGACCAGCGGGACAAGGGCGATCAGACCCAGGTAGACCGAGCCGGGCAACGTCACCCGGGTCAGGACGTAATTGAGGTACTCCGCCGTGGGCCGACCCGCACGGATGCCGGGGATGAAGCCTCCGTAGCGCTTCATGTTGTCGGCGACCTCGTCGGGGTTGAAGGTGATCGCGACGTAGAAGTAGGTGAACCCGACGATCAGGAGGAAGTACAGCGCCATATAGAGCGGGTGATCGCCCTTGGTGAGGTAGGTCGTGATCCACGTGACCCACGCCGGAGCCGCCTGTCCTGCGCCCGGCTGGTTGAACTGCGCGATGAGGGCGGGCAGGTACAGGAGCGAGGAGGCGAAGATGACGGGCACGACGCCTGCCATGTTCACCTTGATCGGAATGTAGGTGTTGTTGCCCCCGTAGGTGCGCCGACCGACCATCCGTTTCGCGTATTGCACGGGGATGCGTCTCTGCGACTGTTCGACGAACACCACGGCGACGACGAGCACGAGGCCCACTCCGAGCACGAGGAGGAACGTCTCGAAGCCGCGCGACTGCGCGATCGACCAGAGCGAGGTCGGGAACTGGGCGGCGATCGAGGTGAAGATCAACAGCGACATCCCGTTGCCGATGCCGCGCTCGGTGATGAGCTCGCCCATCCACATGATGATGCCGGTGCCCGCCGTCATGGTGACGACCATGAGGAGGATCGAGTACCACTCGTCGGTGATGATGAGCGCCGAGCACTCGGGCACACCGGAGTTGCCGAACAGCGCGCCCGAGCGGGCGACCGTGATCAGGGTGGTCGACTGGAGCACACCGAGCGCGATCGTGAGATAGCGGGTGTACTGCGTCAGCTTGCCCTGACCCGACTGGCCCTCCTTGTAGAGGGTCTCGAAGTGAGGGATGACCACGCGCAGCAGCTGCACGATGATCGAGGCCGTGATGTACGGCATGATGCCGAGCGCGAAGATCGACAGCTGGAGCAGGGCTCCGCCGCTGAAGAGGTTCACGAGCTCGTAGAGACCGGAGGTGCCCTGGTTTCCGGCGAGACAGGCCTGGACGGCACTGAAGTCGACGAAGGGGGCGGGGATGAAGGATCCCAGCCGGAAGATCGCCACGATCGCAAGGGTGAAGCCGATCTTGCGGCGGAGGTCGGGGGTGCGGAAGATCCGCGCAACGGCGCCAAACACTACCTAGGGTCTCCTGCTCAAATCTTTGGTGCGGGATACAGGTCGAGCTTGCCACGCACTCCCGGAGGAGTCGGCGTGACAAGCTCGACCGACAAGCTGCTCGTGCTACCTGATGGATCCGCCCGCAGCGACGATCTTCTGCTCAGCAGAGCCGGAGACCTTGTCGACCGCGACGTTCAGCTTAACCGCAATGTCGCCATCGCCGAGAACCTTGACCTTCTCGTTCTTGCGCACAGCACCCTTAGCGACGAGGTCACCGATGGTGACGTCCCCACCCTGGGGGTAGAGCTCCGCGAGAGCAGACAGGTTCACGACCTGGTACTCGACACGGAACGGGTTCTTGAAGCCGCGGAGCTTCGGGGTGCGCATGTGCAGCGGCATCTGCCCACCCTCGAAACCGACGCGCACCTGGTAGCGGGCCTTGGTGCCCTTGGTGCCGCGACCGGCGGTCTTGCCCTTCGAGCCCTCACCGCGACCCACGCGGGTCTTGGCCTTCTTGGCTCCTGCAGCGGGGCGGAGGTGGTGGACCTTGAGCACGTGCTCCCTGGTCGCCGGCGCCGCCGCGCTCGTGGTGGTGGTCGCCTGCACCGGAGCGGACTCCGTCGCGGCGGCCTTCTTCGTCTCAGCCATTAGTCAATCTCCTCGACCTTCACCAGGTGGGCGACGGTCTTCACGTATCCGCGGTTCTGGGCGTTGTCCTCGCGGACGACGCTCTGACCGATCTTCTTGAGGCCGAGCGAGCGCAGCGTGTCGCGCTGGTACTGCTTCTCGCTGACCTTCGACTTGACCTGGGTCACTTTGAGCTGGGCCATCAGGCACCTGCCTTCGCGGTGGACGCCGCGGCGAGCGCGTCGGCCTCGGCACGGACGAGACGAGCCGGAGCAACCCGGTCGAAGTCGAGACCGCGACGAGCGGCGACGGCGCGCGGCTCCTCGAGCTGCTGGAGAGCCTTGACGGTCGCGTGGACGATGTTGATGGTGTTCGACGAGCCGAGCGACTTGCTCAGGACGTCGTGGATGCCGGCGCACTCGAGCACGGCGCGGACCGGACCACCGGCGATGACACCGGTACCCGCGGCGGCGGGGCGCAGGAGCACCACACCGGCGGCGGCCTCACCCTGCACGGGGTGGGGGATGGTGGAGGCGACGCGGGGGACGCGGAAGAAGTTCTTCTTCGCCTCCTCGACGCCCTTGGAGATGGCGGTGGGGACCTCACGGGCCTTGCCGTAGCCGACGCCGACGAGCCCGTTGCCGTCTCCGACGACCACGAGAGCGGTGAAGCTGAAGCGACGGCCACCCTTGACGACCTTCGACACGCGGTTGATGGTCACGACGCGCTCGAGGAACTGGCTCTTCTCGGCGTCACGGCCACCGCGGTCGCGGCCACCCTGGTTGCGGTCACGGCCGCCGCGGCGAGGCTCGCGAGCCTCCTGCTGCGGCTGCGTGGACGCAGCGGTCTCGACGGGGGCCTCCGACACGGCGGCGACCTCGGGTTCCTTGTTCTCTGCGGCGCTCACAGGTTGAGCCCTGCCTCTCGTGCTCCATCGGCGATCGCGGCGACGCGACCGGCGTACTTGTTGCCTCCGCGGTCGAAGACGACCGCCTCGACACCGGCGTTCTTGGCACGCTCGGCGACGAGCTCGCCGACCTTGCGGGCCTTGGCGGTCTTGTCACCGTCGAACACGCGGAGGTCGGCCTCGAGGGTCGACGCCGACACGAGGGTACGACCCTGCGCGTCGTCGACGATCTGCACGAAGACGTGACGAGCCGAGCGGTTGACGACGAGGCGGGGACGCTCGGCGGACCCGACGACCTTCTTGCGCAGGCGGTCGTGACGACGACCGCGAGCAGCGGACTTGCTCTTTCCTCTGGTTCCGAGACCCATGATCACTTACCGCTCTTTCCGGCCTTGCGGCGAACGATCTCGCCGGCGTAGCGCACGCCCTTGCCCTTGTAGGGCTCTGGCTTGCGGATCTTACGAATGTTGGCGGCCACCTCACCGACGGCCTGCTTCGAGATGCCGTGCACGGTGAGCTTGTTGGTGCCCTCGACCGTGAACGAGATGCCCGCAGGGGGAGTGACGACGACCGGGTGCGAGAACCCGAGCGCGAACTCGATGTCCGAGCCCTTCGCGAGCACGCGGTAACCGGTTCCGACGACCTCGAGGCCCTTGGAGTAGCCCTGCGTGACACCGACGATGTCGTTCGCGATGAGGGTGCGAGTGAGACCGTGGAGCGAGCGCGAGGCGCGCTCGTCGTCGGGACGGGCCACGAGGACCTGGCCGTTCTCGACCGAGACCTGGATCGGGTTGGCGACCGGGACGGTCAGCTCACCCTTGGGGCCCTTGACGATCACCGTGGATCCGGCGACGGAGACGTCGACGCCCGCCGGGATCTCGATGGGGAGTCTTCCAATACGCGACATGAGGGGTTACCACACGTAGGCGAGGACTTCCCCACCCACGCCCTTCTTCTCGGCCTGGCGGTCGGTCAGCAGACCGCTCGAGGTGGACAGGATGGCGACGCCGAGGCCACCGAGGACGGTGGGGATCTCGGTCGACTTCGCGTAGACGCGCAGGCCGGGCTTCGAGACCCGCTTGATGCCGGCGATCGAGCGCTCGCGGTTCGGGCCGTACTTGAGGGAGATGGAGAGCGTCGTGCCGACGCGCGCCTCCTCGACCTTCCAGTCGGCGATGTAGCCCTCGAGCTTGAGGATCTCAGCGATGTGTGCCTTGAGCTTCGAGCCGGGGAGGGAGATGGAGTCGTGGTGCGCGGAGTTCGCGTTACGGATTCTGGTCAGCAGATCTGCGACCGGATCAGTCATGGTCATGGCTGATGGTGCCTTTCTCGCCTGGTTTCGGCACCCTTTACAAGAGTGACGACCTGTGGTGTGGGACGGCGCCGACGACGTCGACGCCCAAGCGGCCGCGCGAACGCAGACCAACGGCCTATGGTACATGGCCGAGGGGCTGCGGTCGAGAGCCGATCGAGCAAGAATTCGGTGATCGTGAATTCGATGGTGCTTCCGTGTGCGCCGTGCCGGGCGCCGCGCACACGACGAGGCCGGAGGGCGGTTCTCACCGTCCTCCGGCCTCGGGGAGTGCTCTACGCGTTGTCCGCCGTCTTGAACGGGAACCCGAGCTGCTTGAGCAGCGCGCGACCCTCGTCGTCGGTCTTCGCGGTGGTCACGACGGTCACGTCGAAGCCGCGGACGCGGTCGATGCGGTCCTGGTCGATCTCGTGGAAGATCGACTGCTCCGTGATGCCGAAGGTGTAGTTGCCGTTGCCGTCGAACTGGCGGTCGGAGAGACCGCGGAAGTCGCGGATGCGCGGCAGCGCGACCGAGAGCAGACGGTCCAAGAACTCCCACGCGCGGTCGCCACGAAGGGTGACGTGCGCGCCGATGGCCTGCCCCTCGCGGAGCTTGAACTGCGCGATCGACTTGCGGGCCTTGGTGACCTGCGGCTTCTGACCGGTGATGGCGGTGAGGTCCTTGATCGCACCGTCGATGATCTTGCCGTCGCGGGCCGCCTCGCCGACACCGGTGTTCACGACGACCTTGACCAGGCCGGGGACCTGGTGGACGTTCGCGAAACCGAACTGCTCCTTGAGAGCGGGGATGATGTCGGCCTGGTACTTGGCCTTGAGCCGCGGCTGAACCTTCGCAGCCACTGCGGTGGTGTCAGTCATTACAGTTCCTCACCCGACGCCTTCGCGTAGCGCACGCGAACGGTCTTGGTCACGCCGTCCTTGGTGACGGCCACGTTGCGGTGGCCGACCCGGGTCGGCTTCTTGGTCTTCGGGTCGACGAGCGCGACGTTGGAGAGGTGGATCGAAGCCTCGACGGTCTCGATGCCGCCCTCCTTCGAGCCGCGCTGTGACTGGCCGACGCGGGTGTGCCTCTTGACGAAGTTCACACCCTCGACGACGACACGGTTGCGCTCGACCAGGACCTCGAGAACCTTGCCCTGCTTGCCACGGTCTCCGCCGCGGGCCTGGGTCGCGCCCGAGATGACCTGGACGAGGTCACCCTTCTTGATCTTGGCCATGACTAGATAACCTCCGGTGCCAGCGAGACGATCTTCATGAACTTCTTGTCACGGAGTTCGCGACCGACCGGTCCGAAGATGCGGGTGCCGCGCGGGTCCCCGTCGTTCTTCAGGATGACGGCGGCGTTCTCGTCGAACTTGATGTACGAGCCGTCGGGACGACGGGTCTGCTTGACGGTGCGGACGATGACGGCCTTGACCACGTCGCCCTTCTTCACGTTGCCACCGGGGATCGCGTCCTTGACGGTGGCGACGATGATGTCACCGAGACCCGCGTAACGGCGGCCGGAGCCTCCGAGGACGCGGATCGTGAGGAGTTCCTTGGCGCCGGTGTTGTCGGCGACCTTCACTCGGGATTCTTGCTGAAGCATGTGTCTCTCCTGCTAACTCAAGTAAGCCGAGGCCTACTTGGCCTTCTCGAGGATCTCGACCAGGCGCCAGCGCTTGGAGGCGCTGAGGGGACGGGTCTCGCTGATGAGGACCAGGTCGCCGATGCCCGCGGTGTTCAGCTCGTCGTGAGCCTTGACCTTCGAGGTGCGGCGGATGACCTTGCCGTAGAGCGGGTGCTTGACGCGATCCTCGACCTCGACGGTGATGGTCTTGTCCATCTTGTCGCTGGTGACGTATCCGCGGCGGGTCTTGCGGTAGCCGCGAGAACCCGCCTCCTTGATGTCATGGGCGGCCGACTCGTGGCCGGCGGTGTCATTGACGGTTGCCATTACTTGGCCTCCTCGTTCGACTCGGTCGCCTCGACCTCGGCCTTGTCGGCCTTCTTGGTCTTGGGCTTCTTCTCCGCCTTGGCCGGGGCCTCGACGGGTGCGGGGGTGGCGCGAATGCCTAGCTCACGCTCACGGATGACCGTGTAGATGCGGGCGATATCACGCTTGACGGCACGCAGGCGGCCGTTGGTGTCCAGCTGGCCGGTGGCCGACTGGAAGCGGAGGTTGAACAGCTCCTCCTTGGCCTTCTTCAGCTCCGTGACGAGACGCTCGTCCTCGAAGGTGTCGAGCTCGGCGGGGGCGAGCTCCTTGGATCCGATCGCCATTACGCGTCTCCCTCCTCGCGCTTGATGATGCGTGCCTTGAGGGGCAGCTTGTGAATGGCACGGGTCATGGCTTCGCGAGCGAGCTGCTCGTCGACTCCGGCGACCTCGAAGAGGACGCGACCCGGCTTAACGTTCGCGACCCACCACTCCGGCGAGCCCTTACCGGAACCCATGCGGGTCTCGGCGGGCTTCTTGGTGAGCGGGCGGTCGGGGTAGATGTTGATCCACACCTTTCCGCCACGCTTGATGTGGCGCGTCATGGCGATACGAGCGGACTCGATCTGACGGTTGGTCACATAGGCGGGCGTGAGGGCCTGGATACCGAAGTCACCGAACGACACCTTGGTGCCACCGGTGGCCTGGCCCGAACGACTCGGGTGGTGCTGCTTACGGTGCTTGACTCGACGCGGAATCAACATGGTTATGCCTCAACTCCTGCTGCGACGGGCGCCTCGCTCTGCTGGCGGGGGGCGCGGCGCGGACGGTCGCTGCGCTCGGGGCGCGACGACTTGCTGTTCGCCTGCTCGCGGGCGAGCTCCTTGTTGGTGATGTCGCCCTTGTAGATCCAGACCTTCACGCCGATGCGGCCGAAGGTGGTCCTCGCCTCGTAGAAGCCGTAGTCGATGTTCGCGCGGAGAGTGTGCAGCGGCACGCGTCCCTCGCGGTAGAACTCCGAACGGCTCATCTCGGCGCCGCCGAGGCGGCCGGAGACCTGGATGCGGACGCCCTTGGCGCCGGCACGCTGTGCACCCTGCAGACCCTTGCGCATCGCGCGGCGGAAGGCCACGCGGGCGGAGAGCTGCTCGGCGATGCCCTGAGCGACCAGCTGAGCCTCGGCCTCGGGGTTCTTGACCTCGAGGATGTTGAGCTGGATCTGCTTGGCCGTGAGCTTCTCGAGGTCGGCGCGGATGCGCTCGGCCTCGGCGCCGCGGCGACCGATCACGATGCCCGGGCGGGCGGTGTGGATGTCGACGCGGACGCGGTCACGGGTGCGCTCGATCTCGATGCGGGCGACGCCTGCGCGGTCGAGCTGCGCAGCGAGGAGACGGCGGATCTTGACGTCCTCGGCCAGGTAGTCGCTGTAGCGCTGGCCCTTCTTGGTGCTGTCGGAGAACCAGCGCGACACGTGGTCGGTCGTGATTCCCAGACGGAAACCGTAGGGGTTGACTTTCTGACCCATTACTTGGTCCCCTCCTCAGGAGTGGCCAGCACGACAGTGATGTGGCTGGTGCGCTTGTTGATGCGGAAGGCACGACCCTGAGCACGGGGCTGGAATCGCTTGAGGGTGGTTCCCTCATCGACGAAGGCGCGGGACACGAACAGGTCCTGGTCGTCGAGGTACTCGTTCGAGGCATCGGCCTTGACGCGAGCGTTCGCCATCGCCGAGGCGACGAGCTTGTAGACGGGCTCGGACGCGCCCTGCGGCGCGAACTTCAGGATGGCCAGTGCCTCCTGAGCCTGCTTCCCGCGGATCAGGTTCACGACACGGCGAGCCTTCTGGGGGGTGACGCGGATGTGTCGCACGCGTGCGATCGACTCCACCATTTCTCTCCTCCTTCTCGTCGCCGCTTAGCGGCGACGGCCCTTCTTGTCGTCCTTCTCGTGACCGCGGAAGGTCCGAGTGGGGGCGAACTCGCCGAGCTTGTGGCCGACCATGGTCTCGGTCACGAACACGGGGATGTGCTTGCGACCGTCGTGGACCGCGATGGTGTGACCCAGCATCGCCGGGATGATCATCGAACGGCGCGACCAGGTCTTGATGACGTTCTTGTTGCCGGCTTCGTTGGCGGTGAACACCTTGCGGAGCAGGTGGTCGTCAACGAAGGGGCCCTTCTTGAGACTGCGAGGCATCTTCTACAACTCCTACTTGCGCTTCTTACCGGCGGTGCGGCGGCGAACGATGAGCTTGTCGCTCTCCTTGTTGGGGCGACGGGTGCGTCCCTCGGACTGACCCCAGGGGCTGACCGGGTGGCGTCCACCGGAGGTCTTGCCCTCTCCACCACCGTGCGGGTGGTCGACCGGGTTCATCGCGACACCGCGGACGGTCGGGCGGACGCCCTTCCAGCGCATGCGGCCGGCCTTGCCCCAGTTGATGTTCGACTGCTCGGCGTTGCCGACCTCGCCGATCGTGGCGCGGCAGCGCGCGTCGACGTTGCGGATCTCGCCCGACGGCAGGCGGAGCTGCGCGTAGGGGCCGTCCTTGGCGACGAGACGCACCGAAACACCGGCCGAGCGGGCGAGCTTCGCGCCGCCTCCGGGCTTGATCTCGATGGCGTGGATGACCGTACCGGTCGGGATGTTGCGCAGCGGCAGGTTGTTGCCGGGCTTGATGTCGGCGCTGGCGCCCGACTCCACGATGTCGCCCTGCGAGAGCTTGTTCGGGGCCAGGATGTAGCGCTTGGTGCCGTCCACGAAGTGGAGCAGCGCGATACGTGCCGTGCGGTTGGGGTCGTACTCGATGTGAGCGACCTTGGCGTTGACGCCGTCCTTGTCGTTGCGACGGAAGTCGATCAGCCGGTACTGGCGCTTGTGGCCACCACCGATGTGACGCGTCGTGATGCGGCCGGAGTTGTTGCGGCCGCCCGTCTTGGACAGCGGGCGAAGGAGCGACTTCTCGGGCGTCGAGCGGGTGATCTCGGCGAAGTCGGCAACGCTGGAGCCACGGCGACCGGGGGTCGTGGGCTTGTACTTACGAATAGCCATTGTCTGTTTCCTCTACGCTTCTTCGGCTCAGCCGACGCTCGTGAAGATGTCGATGGAGCCGGACTTCAGCGTGACGATCGCGCGCTTGGTGTCCTTGCGCTTGCCGGTGCCGAACTTGGTGCGGCGGGTCTTGCCCTGACGGTTCAGGGTGTTGATCGACGCGACCTCGACGCCGAAGATCTTCTCGATGGCGAGCTTGATCTCGGTCTTGTTCGAGCGCGGGTCGACGACGAAGGTGTACTTGCCCTCGTCGATCAGGCCGTAGGACTTCTCGGACACCACCGGGGAGATGATGACGTCGCGGGGGTCCTTGTTGAACGCGGCGGACTGGCTCATGCGTTCACCTCTTCCTTCTTGGACTCGGCGCCCGACTTGGCCGCGATGAACGCGTCGAGCGCGGCCTTCGAGAACACGATGTCGTCGGAGACGAGCACGTCGTACGCGTTGAGCTGGTCGGCCGGCAGGATGTGCACGAACGGCACGTTGCGCAGCGAGAGCTCGGCGATGTAGTCGTCGCGCTCGAGCACCACGAGGACGTTGCGCGAGACCGCGAGGGCCTCGAGCAGGACGAGGACGTCCTTGGTCTTCGGGGTGTCGCCGAGGGCGAGGGACTCGACCACGTGGATGCGGGCGCCACGGGCGCGGTCGGAGAGGGCGCCGAGCAGAGCCGCGGCGATCATCTTCTTGGGGGTGCGCTGCGAGTAGTTGCGGGGTGTCGGTCCGTGGACGACGCCACCACCGGTCATGTGCGGGGCGCGGATCGAGCCCTGACGAGCGCGACCGGTTCCCTTCTGCTTGAACGGCTTGCGCCCGGCTCCGGAGACCTCACCGCGGTTCTTCGTCTTGTGGGTTCCCTGGCGCGCCGCGGCGAGCTGGGCCACGACGACCTGGTGGATGAGGGGGATGTTGGTCTGAACGTCGAAGAGCTCGGCGGGGAGCTCGAACGAGCCCGCCTTCTGGCCCTTGACGTCGATGATGTCGACAGAGGTAGCCATGGAACTACGCTCCCTTCACGGCGTTGCGAACGAACACGAGGCGACCGCGCGCACCGGGGACGGCGCCCTTGACGAGCAGCAGACCCTTCTCGGCGTCGACGGAGTGCACCTTCAGGTTGAGCACGGTGACGCGCTCGCCACCCATGCGACCGGCCATGCGCATGCCCTTGAACACGCGGCTGGGGGTCGAGGAGGCACCGATGGAGCCGGGCTTGCGGTGGTTGCGGTGCGAACCGTGCGATGCCGAGACGCCCTTGAAGTTGTGACGCTTCATGACGCCGGCGAAGCCCTTGCCCTTGCTCGTGCCGACGACGTCGACCTTGGTGCCGGCCTCGAAGACGGCGTCGACGGTCAGCTCCTGGCCGGCCGAGTAGTCGGCGGCGTCGGCGGTGCGGACCTCGGTGAGGTGGCGGCGGGGGGTGACGCCCGCTGCCTCGAAGTGACCGGCGGCAGGCTTGCTCACCTTGCGGGGGTCGATCGCACCGGCGGCGAGCTGGACGGCGGTGTAGCCGTCCTTCTCCTCCGTGCGGACCTGGGTCACGACATTGGGGCTGATCTCGATGACGGTGACCGGCACGAGCTTGTTGTTCTCGTCCCAGACCTGGGTCATTCCGAGCTTGGTGCCGAGGAGGCCCTTGCTGGTCTTCAGCGTGGGGGAAACAGTGACAGACATGGTGGCACTCCTCCTTAGAGCTTGATCTCGATGTTGACGTCGGCCGGCAGGTCGAGACGCATGAGCGAGTCGACGGCCTTGGGCGTCGGGTCGATGATGTCGATGAGGCGCTTGTGGGTGCGCATCTCGAAGTGCTCGCGGCTGTCCTTGTACTTGTGGGGAGAACGGATCACGCAGACCACGTTCTTCTCCGTCGGCAGCGGCACGGGGCCGACGACCGTTGCACCGGCACGGGTCACCGTGTCGACGATCTTGCGCGCCGACGTGTCGATGACCTCGTGGTCGTACGACTTCAGTCGGATGCGGATCTTCTGTCCCGCCATGTGTGATCTCTCACTCTCTTGTTATTGCGTCGTACGCGACTCCCCCGGCCGAAGCCGGACTCGTCTCGCATTGGACGCGCTCGCGAAGGAACTCCGGTCACCCGGATAAGTGCACCAGTGTTCTTCTGTCAAAAGCACCGCGCTCGAGGCGCTCCGATCGGCGTGCAGAACGCACGACGCACGGAGAGCCCGTTGAGTTGTCGGTTGTTGTCGTTCTGCTACCCGCCGCCTCGATGTCGCATCCGCTGGGCCGCCCTCTCGGGTCGAGCCTCCGCGATGCCGTCTCGGCACTGCCTGGCAGTGTCCCGCGTCGCGCAGCAGGCTGCGTGAGCGGAAATTTTGAACTAGGAGAGTCTCCCACAGATGGCCCACCCCTGCAACCCGGGCGTGTCGCGCCATCGGCCGTCGTGCCGCCCCCGTACGCCCAGGCGGCGGGGAGCGGACGGGTCAGGTGAAAAGAAGCGCGCGGACGGCGGTCTCGGCCGAGGCGGGACGGGAGGGGTCGATGGTCTCGCCGGCCCGAAAGCGGTCGAGCAGGCGGGGGTCGACGTAGCTCGCCCGGGCGACGGTGGGAGTGTTGCCCAGCACCGCGGAGGCGTCGCGCATCGCCTGTGCGATCGCCGCGTTCCGCGCGCGCTGCGTCCGCTGGGGTCCAGCCTTCGCGAGACTCAGTGCGGCCGCCACGGTGCCGTGTAGGGTCCGGAAGTCCTTCGCCGTGAAGTCGTCGCCCGCGCGCTCACGGACGTAGTCGTTGATCTCAGGCGCCGAGATCGGTCGCCACTGCCGTCCGTCCTTCCACGCCAGCAGCCGGGCGTGGGGACCGCGGCGCTTCAGGGCCCGGACGACGCTCGCGAGGTCGTGGTCGAGGATCTCGCTGGTCCACGCCTGATGGCTCTTCCCCGGGAAGGCGAGAGCGACCCGATCGCCGTGCGTCGTCGCGTGCGAGCACAGGAGGGTGGAGAGGCCGATGCTCCCGTGCTCCTTCGCGTAGCGCTCGCTGCCCACGCGGAGGGAGCCGGTGTCGAGCATCCGGAACGCGGTCGCCAGAGCGCGCTCGCGCGTCGATCCTTCATTCCGAAGGGCGAGTGTCACGGCGCGACGGGCACGAGGAAGCGCTTCGGCAAGTCGCAGCGCGCGATCGAACTTGATCCGGTCCTTCTGCTCACGCCAGGTCGGGTGGTAGATGTACTGTCGCCGACCGGCGGCGTCCACTCCCGTCGCCTGGATGTGACCGTTCGCATAGGGTGCGATCCACACCTCGCGCCAGGCTGGCGGGATGCCGAGGGCATCGAACCGGCCTCGCAGCTCGTGGTCCGTGACGGTCACACCACGGGGATCGCGATAGCTGAACCCCGAGCCTGCCCGTACCCGCGTATATCCGCGCCCGCTCGAGTCGGTTCGGCGGAGTCGTGGTGCGCGAGTGTCAGACATCACCCCGACGATAGGGCGGCGGGTCAGGCGGCCACACCCGCTTGACGCCCGCGGGGAGCAGCCGATCCGACCGGGCGGCCGATGCTACTCGTCGCCGATGCGCTTGTCGGCCTGGCGCTTGAGGTCCTCGATGCGGTCGTCGTACGTGCCGCCGGTCAGGCGACTGGCGATGTGGCCTGCCTTCTCGAGGGCTTCGTCCGAGACCTGCTCGGCCTTCTCGCTGTGCAGCGCGTCCTGCGCCTTCTGGCTGGCGAGCAGTTCTTCGGCCTGGCGACCGAGCTTCCCGAGATCCACGATGATGCCTCCTTGTCGGCGCACACAGCACCAGTGCGCACGCCAGTGTGACGGGGGCGGCTGGGCGAACGGTGCGCGCCGGTCAGCCCGCCAGCGCGACGACCCGTCGGGCCGCGTCGACGAGCGCCGACCCGTAGGAGGGTCCGTGGCCGGCGGCATGGACGGCGAGCGGATGAAGCTGGTGTAGCGGCACGCGATCCCGCCAGCCCGCAGCGAGCGGATGCTCCTCCTCGTAGCCCTGGAGGATCGCGGCGAGCTGGGGCGCGCCGAAGAGCGCGAGCATCGCCAGATCGGTCTCCCGATGACCGCCGTGCGCGGCCGGGTCGATCAGCACGGCGCCTCCGGCCGACCACAGGACGTTGCCCGTCCACAGGTCGCCGTGAAGGCGAGCCGGCGGCGCTCCGTCGTCGAAGACGCCCCCGGCCACGAGCTCGAGCGCTCGTTCCACGGCACGCGTGTCCGAGGCGTCGAGAGCGCCGGCGTCCACGGCGGGAGCGAGGAACGGCCGCACTCGCTGCTCCGCGAAGAAGCGGCCCCAGGCGTCATCGGGCTCGCAGGGCATGGCACGACGGCCGATGTAGGCCGTGCCCGTCCACCCGGGAGGAGGCGAGCCGAAAGCCTCCGCACCGGCGCCATGGGTGCGCGCGAGGGAGCGGCCGAACGCGCGAGCAGCATCGGCCGTCGGTCGTACCGGCAGCACCTCTTCGAGCTCGATCCGTCCTCGCCCGACGGCGATCACCTCGACGCAGCGCGCTCCCCCGTTCTCCGCGGCACCGCGCAGCCACTCGAGGCCCGCCGCCTCCCACTCGAAGAACCCCGACCGCGCAGAGGGATCGGACTTGACGAACGGCATGCCGACCACGCTAGCCCGTCCGCCTCCGCTCCTCAGCGTCAGGGACGGCCCTGCGGGGAGCGGGCGGCACGTGGAGGGGAGCATCATGACGAAAGGGGCCGTCCGCGCGAAGCGGACGACCCCTTTCGAGAGATCGGTAGGAAGACCTACTTGATGATCTTGGTCACCGTGCCGGCGCCCACGGTGCGTCCACCCTCACGGATGGCGAAGCCGAGGCCCTCCTCCATGGCGATCGGCTGGATCAGCGCGACCGTCATGTCGGTGGTGTCGCCGGGCATGACCATCTCGGTGCCCTCGGGCAGCGTGATGACGCCGGTGACGTCGGTGGTGCGGAAGTAGAACTGCGGACGGTAGTTCGCGTAGAACGGGTTGTGACGCCCACCCTCATCCTTCGACAGGATGTACGCGGTGCCCTCGAAGTCGGTGTGCGGCGTGACCGAACCCGGCTTGACGACGACCTGGCCGCGCTCGACGTCCTCGCGCTTGGTGCCGCGGAGGAGCAGACCGCAGTTCTCGCCGGCCCAGGCCTCGTCGAGCTGCTTGTGGAACATCTCGATGCCGGTGACCGTGGTCTTCTGCGTCGGACGGATGCCGACGATCTCGACCTCGGAGTTCAGGGCGAGGGTTCCACGCTCTGCACGGCCGGTGACGACGGTGCCACGACCGGTGATCGTGAAGACGTCCTCGATCGGCATGAGGAACGGCTTGTCCTTGTCGCGGATCGGGTCCGGGATGGACTCGTCGACGGCGTCCATGAGGTCGAGGATGGACTGGGTCCACGCCTCGTCGCCCTCGAGGGCCTTGAGGCCGGAGACGCGGACGACGGGAGCGTTGTCGCCGTCGAAGCCCTGCGAAGCGAGGAGCTCGCGGACCTCGAGCTCGACGAGCTCCAGGATCTCCTCGTCATCGACCATGTCGGCCTTGTTTAGGGCGACGAGCAGGTAGGGGACGCCGACCTGCTTGGCGAGGAGGACGTGCTCACGGGTCTGAGCCATCGGGCCGTCGGTGGCGGCGACCACGAGGATCGCGCCGTCCATCTGAGCCGCGCCGGTGATCATGTTCTTGATGTAGTCAGCGTGGCCCGGGGCGTCGACGTGCGCGTAGTGGCGCTTCGGCGTCTCGTACTCGACGTGCGAGATGTTGATCGTGATGCCGCGCTGGCGCTCCTCGGGAGCGGAGTCGATCGACGCGAAGTCACGCTGGACGTTGGTCGCCGACGGGAACTTGTCGGCGAGAACCTTGGAGATCGCCGCGGTGAGCGTGGTCTTTCCGTGGTCGACGTGACCGATGGTTCCGATGTTGACGTGCGGCTTGGTCCGCTCGAACTTGGCCTTAGCCACTGTGGGTCCTCCTCAGGACTTAGGTGCAAGCATCCGCATCCGACGCCGCACACGGCGGCACGAGGACAAGGAGGACTTGCGGGGGTTTTGTGTAGTTATGTTACCGGCAGTGGTCGTGCGGCCGTCCCGCTGGGACAGGGGGCCGGCGCTGCACTCGGCAGCAAACCCGCACGACACTACCAGGCTGCCGCCGTTCCGCGGAACGGCGGCAGCCTGGAGGGGCTACTCGCCCTTGTTCTTCTGCACGATCTCCTCGGCCACGGCCTTGGGGACCTCGGCGTAGGTTTCGAAGCTCATCGAGTACACGGCGCGGCCCGAGGTCTTCGAGCGCAGGTCGCCGATGTAGCCGAACATCTCGGACAGCGGGACGTTGGCCCGGATGACCTTGACGCCGGATGCGTCCTCCATCGACTGGATCATCCCGCGACGCGAGTTGAGGTCGCCGATGACATCGCCCATGTACTCCTCGGGAGTGCGGACCTCGACGGCCATGAGCGGCTCGAGGAGGACGGGCTGCGCCTTGCGGGACGCCTCCTTGAACGCGATCGAGCCGGCGATCTTGAACGCCATCTCGGAGGAGTCGACGTCGTGCGCCGCGCCGTCGACGAGGGTCGCCCTGACGCCCACCATCGGGTAGCCGGCGAGTACGCCGACCTGCATGGCGTCGCGGATGCCCGCGTCGACGGACGGGATGTACTCGCGCGGAACGCGACCGCCGGTGACGGCATTCACGAACTCGTAGGTCTTGTCGGCCTCGACCTCCATCGGCTCGATGGAGATCTGGACCTTCGCGAACTGACCCGAGCCACCCGTCTGCTTCTTGTGGGTGTAGTCGTACTTCTCGACCGTGCGGCGGATCGTCTCGCGGTAGGCCACCTGCGGCTTGCCCACGTTGGCCTCGACGTTGAACTCGCGCTTCATGCGGTCGACCAGGATGTCGAGGTGGAGCTCGCCCATTCCCTTGATGACCGTCTGGCCGGTCTCCTGGTTCTGCTCGGTGCGGAAGGTGGGGTCCTCCTCCGCGAGCTTCTGGATCGCGGTGCCGAGCTTCTCCTGGTCGGCCTTCGTCTTGGGCTCGATGGCCACCTCGATGACGGGCTCGGGGAAGGTCATGGACTCGAGCACCACCTGGGCCTGGGGGTCGCTCAGGGTGTCACCGGTGGTGGTGTCCTTGAGGCCGATGACGGCGTAGATGTGGCCGGCGGTCACCGAGTCGACCGGATTCTCTTTGTTGGAGTGCATCTGGAAGATCTTGCCGATGCGCTCCTTCTTGCCCTTGGTCGAGTTGATGACCTGGGCGCCGGAATCGAGCTTGCCGGAGTACACGCGGACGTAGGTGAGGCGACCGAAGAACGGGTGCACGGCGACCTTGAACGCGAGCGCCGAGAAGGGCTCGCTCGAGTCGGCGTGACGCATGATGACCTTCTCCTCGTCACGGACGTCGTGCGCCTCGATGGCGGGGACGTCGAGCGGGGAGGGAAGGTAGTCGACGACCGCGTCGAGCATGGGCTGGACGCCGCGGTTCTTGAACGCGGAGCCGCACAGCACGGGGTAGATCTCGGAATTGACGGTCAGCTTGCGGATCGCGGCCTTGATCTCGGCCACGGTCAGCTCTTCGCCGCCGAAGTACTTCTCGAGCAGCTCGTCCGAGGTCTCTGCGACGGTCTCGAGGAGCTTCTGGCGGTATTCGGCCGCCTTCTCGGCGAGGTCTGCCGGGATCTCCTCGATCTCGTACTTCGCACCGAGCGCGACATCGCCCTTGGAGTCTCCGCGCCAGGTGAGCGCGCGCATCTCGACCAGGTCGACGACGCCCTCGAAGCTCGACTCGGCACCGATCGGAAGCTGGATGACCAGCGGCTTCGCGCCCAGACGGTTCACGATCGTGTCGACGGTGAAGTAGAAGTCGGCGCCGAGCTTGTCCATCTTGTTGACGAAGCAGATGCGCGGGACGTCGTACTTGTCGGCCTGACGCCAGACGGTCTCGGACTGAGGCTCGACGCCCTCCTTGCCGTCGAACACGGCGACGGCGCCGTCGAGGACGCGGAGCGAGCGCTCGACCTCGACCGTGAAGTCGACGTGGCCGGGGGTGTCGATGATGTTGATCTGGTTCTTGTTCCAGAAACAGGTCGTCGCGGCCGACGTGATCGTGATGCCGCGCTCCTGCTCCTGCGCCATCCAGTCCATCGTCGCGGCACCGTCGTGGACCTCGCCGATCTTGTGCGTGATACCCGTGTAGAACAGGATGCGCTCGGTGGTGGTGGTCTTGCCGGCATCGATGTGGGCCATGATGCCGATGTTGCGGACCTTGTTCAGGTCGGTGAGCACATCTTGTGCCACGGAGTTCCTCCGATAGGTGATGGAGCCAGCGCAACGGGCTCATGGCCGATCGGCTGGGGTTCTGGGGGTGGCGGTCTCCCGGTCGCAGGGATCGGGGATCCGCCGCCGGGGCCGGGCCCGCAGCGCGAACGCCGCGGACCCGAGGGTCGCGGCCGCCCGAAGGCGGCCGCGATGCGCGCTACCAGCGGTAGTGCGCGAAGGCCTTGTTCGACTCGGCCATCTTGTGGGTGTCCTCGCGACGCTTCACAGCGGCGCCCAGACCGTTCGACGCGTCGAGGATCTCGTTCATGAGACGCTCGGTCATCGTCTTCTCGCGGCGAGCCTTCGCGTAGCTGGTGAGCCAGCGGAGGGCGAGGGTGTTCGCGCGGTGCGGCTTGACCTCGACCGGGACCTGGTAGGTCGAGCCGCCGACGCGGCGGCTGCGGACCTCGAGGGTCGGGCGGACGTTGTCGAGCGCCTTCTTGAGGGTGACGACCGCATCCTGGCCGTTCTTGGCGGAGACGCCTTCGAGGGCACCGTAGACGATGCGCTCGGCGAGGCCCTTCTTGCCGTCCAGGAGGATCTTGTTCACGAGCTGGCTGACGACCGGGGCGCCGTAGACGGGGTCTGCGACGACGGGGCGCTTGGGAGCGGGGCCCTTACGAGGCATTACTTCTTCTCCATCTTCGCGCCGTACCGGCTGCGAGCCTGCTTGCGGTTCTTGACGGCCTGGGTGTCCAGGGCGCCGCGAACGATCTTGTAGCGGACACCGGGGAGGTCCTTCACACGACCGCCGCGCACGAGCACCATCGAGTGCTCCTGGAGGTTGTGGCCCTCACCGGGGATGTAGGCCGTGACCTCGGTGCCGTTCGAGAGCTTCACGCGGGCCACCTTGCGGAGGGCCGAGTTCGGCTTCTTGGGCGTGGTCGTGTAGACGCGCGTGCACACGCCGCGCTGCTGGGGGTTGGCCTTGAGGGCGGGCGCCTTGGTCTTGGTGACCTTCGGCGTACGTCCCTTGCGGACCAACTGCTGAATAGTTGGCACTGGTTTCTGCTCCTTGAATGCTGCACGGTGACAGCGGATCGATGGTCGACATTCGGCCGCCCGTCTCCGGACCGGCCGAGTTCATCTGGACCCGACGCACCCCGCGACCCGCAAGCGGGACCGAGGAGGGTGAAGGGTATGCCGTGGGGGCCGCCCGAGCGGACGAACCCGCGGATCCTCGCGGACCCGGTGAAGCGACGTGCCGCGCCCGGACCGGCCACAAGGCACGACTCAAGCGCACGACAAAGCGCACACCCGAAGAATATTACGGGGCGTGACCGGACCGGTCAACCGCGGCCGCTCCGCCTCGGGAGAACGCTGGGCCGGGCGCGAACGCCGAGTGCGGTGGAGGCTCTCACTCGCGTTCATCGCCCTCCCAGCCCCAGTGCGGACTCCGCCCACCCGCGTCGCGACGCGCGAGCAGGAGAAGGAACACGGCCTGCACCACGGCCGCGAGGATCCCGACCGCGATCGCGAACGGGGTCGGAGCGTGCGCGAGGACCCAGCCGAGGATCGCCGCAGGCTCACCCCGGCCGAGCGCGTAGACCGCCGCACCCGAGAAGAGGAAGAGGAGGAAGACGACGAGTCCCGTCGCCAGGGACGGAGCCAGCACGCGGGTCACTGCCGGGCGCGCCGCGCGGGTGATCATGGCGAGCAGCACGGCGACGACGCAGATCCCCACCGAGACCGGTCCGAGCAGCGGACCGGCATCGCGCTCGGGCACGACGTCCTGGTCGAGCAGGAGACTCAGGACGCCGAACGCGCACACGACGAGCGCCAGATAGAGGAAGGCGGCGAACCCGGCGAGCGCCAGTCCGTAGCCGAGCCCCTCCTGGCGCCCCTGCTCGCTCACGACGCAGCGGCGGCTTCGCGTTCGGCGTTGCGCCGCTTGACGCTCCGTGCACGGCCCGCGATGAGCGCGCCTCCCCAGACGGTGACCTCACGGGCAAGAATGCCGGCCGCCGCGACGGAGGCGAGGACAGCAGGGTCGCGGAGGTAGGCAAGCACCTGGTCGCGGTCGCTCGGCACCGCGAGGCCGCCGAGCGCCATCCAGCCGCCCGCCAAGGCCGCGGCGGCGACGAGGACGGCCACGGGGAATCCGCCGAGCACATAGGCCCACCAGCCTGCCCGATTGACGAGGAGGACGATGAGGGCCAGGACGACGACGAACACGACGACCGGACCGAGGAACAGCGGCGACGTGGCCGCAGCGAGCGCGACGGCAACCGGATCGGCGTCGATGCGTCCAACCAGAAGGCGGATCGCCGTCAGCGCCACGAGGTCGAGCGCGGCGAAGACGGCGGTCGTCAGCAGGGCGATGGCGAGGCCTGCCAGGCGGTTGCCCTGACGGCGGATCCGTTCCGACTCGGGCTCGACGGGACCGAACGCCGCGGGATCGCCCTCCCTCAGGGGGGCCGGAGGCAGCGGCGTGGCCGAGGAGGCGGGAGGGGCTCCGACCGTCGGCTGACGACCGGTCACGGGCTCGGGCCAGACATATTCACGCGCGGGCTGGGGTCCGGTTCCTCCGGACGTCTCGGTGGCGGAGGGGATCCGCGTGGTCTCGGCGTCGCTACTCGAGGTCATCCGGTCAGCATAGGCACGAGGCGGCTCCACTCCCGGCACGCCGCGCGGCTCCCCGTCGATGGGGGCCAAGGATCATTCGAGCGGGTGGAGCAGGCGGTGGAGGAACTGGCGCGTGCGCGCCTCCCGCGGATCGCGCAGCAGCTGCGCAGGCGCCCCCCGCTCGACCACCACGCCGTCGGCCATGAAGACGACCTCGGAGGCGACCTGGCGGGCGAACTCGATCTCGTGGGTGACGACGAGCATCGTCCAGCCCTCGCCGGCGAGCTCGCGCATGAGCGAGAGGACGTCGCCGACGAGCTCCGGGTCGAGCGCCGAGGTGGGCTCGTCGAAGAGGAGGAGATCGGGACGCAGGGCGAGGGCGCGAACGATGCCGACCCGCTGCTGCTGGCCGCCGGAGAGCTCGAAAGGATAGGCGCCCCCGCGGCCGGCGAGACCCACGCGCGCGAGCAGCTCTTCCGCCTCCGGGACGACCTCGCCCGCCGGGCGACGCTGGACGCGCAGCGGGCCCTCTGTGACGTTCTGCAGAACGGTGAGGTGCGGGAACAGATTGAAGTGCTGGAACACCATCGCCGAACGATCACGCAGGGCCGTGGCGGCGCGCTTGCCGACGCCGCTGTCGAAGTCGAGCACGCGCCCGTCGGCGAGCTCGACGACTCCGCCGTCGGGCACCTCGAGACTGTTGAGCGCGCGCAACACCGTCGTCTTGCCCGAGCCGGAGGGTCCGATCAGCGCGACGACCTCGCCGCGACCGATCTCGAGATCGATGCCGCGCAGCACCTCCACCCCGTCGAACGACTTGCGCAGCCCGCGGGCGGCGAGCACCGGGCGGGAGGAGGCATCACCGGGCGACATAGCGGTCCAATCGCTTCTCGAGCAGGCCCTGGACGCTCGAGAGCACCAGGCAGATGAGCCAGTAGATCGCCGCGGCCTCGAGATAGAGGGCGATGAACTCGCTGGAGGCGGTGGCGATGTTCTTCGCCTGCTGGAACAGCTCGGTCACGAGCACGAGGGAAGCGAGCGAGGTGTCCTTGACGAGCGAGATGAAGGTGTTCGAGAGCGGCGGCACCGAGACCCGCGCGGCCTGCGGGAGGATGATGCGCCGCAGCGCGAGGCCACGATCCATGCCGATCGTGTGAGCCGCCTCCCACTGCCCCTTGGGCACGCTCAGGATCGCCGCCCGGATGATCTCGGCGGCGTACCCGCCGACGTTGAGGGCGAGGGCGATGGTGGCGCTCGGCCAGGGATCGATGAAGACGCCCAGGCTCGGCAGGCCGTAGAAGATCACGAGCAGCTGCACCAGGAGGGGCGTGCCTCGGATGACCGAGATGTACGCCCGGGCGATCCACGACACGATGCGCACGCGCGAGAGACGCATCAGGGCGACGCCGAGCGCCAGCAGGAGACCGAGCGAGAAGCTCGCCGCGGCGAGCGGGATCGTTCCGACGAGCGCTCCCGAGAGGAGCGGCCAGAACGACCGCAGCAAGAGGTCCATTGTCGTCTCCCGCCGAAGCCGCGGAGGGCCGCGGTCGGCTTGTCAAGATGGTCGCGCCCGCCGGAGCGGGTCACGTTCGTCGTCCGGGACATGCTGACATGCCTGCCACCGACGTGCTCGGCTATGGGCGCGAGGAGTCCGACGGTCGCGGGGCGAGTCGGCGGGGATTCGCCCCGGGAAGGACGACTACTGCGAGACGTCCGCTCCGAAGTAACGGTTCGAGATCTGCGCGAGGGTGCCGTCGGCGCGCAGCGAGTCGAGGGCGGAGTCGATGGCCGCGGTGAGGTCGTCCGACCCCTTCGGCAGGGCCAGGGCGCTCTTCGAGGTGTCGTCGGTGGTGACGGCGACCTTGACGGCCGCAGCCTTGTCGGGGAACGTCTTCGACCAGTCGAGCCATGTGAGGCGATCGTTGACGGTCGCGTCGACGCGTCCCTGCTCGACGAGGGCGATGGCCTCGGCCCAGCCCTCGACTCCCTGCACGGTCGCGCCGTTCTGCTGGGCCACGGTGTACCAGTTGCTCGACAGCGACTGCGCGGTGCTCTTGCCTTTGAGGTCGGAGAGCGCAGCGATCGAGGTGTCGGAGCTCGGCACGATCACGACTCCGGGGCTCACCGAGTAGGGCTCAGAGAGGTCGTACTTCGCCTTGCGCTGGTCGTTGATCGAGACCTGATTGGCGATGACGTCGAACCGCCCTCCGTCGAGGCCAGCGAACATCGCGTCCCACTGGGTCTCCTCGAACTGGGGCTCGACTCCGAGCTTCTTCGCGACCGCGGTCACCACGTCGATGTCGTAGCCCGTGAGCGCGCCCGTCCCGCCATCGGCGTGGAACGAGAACGGCGGGTAGGTGCCCTCGGTGCCCACGGTGAGGGTGCCGGACTCGACCACCTCGGCGAGGGTCAGACCCGAGTTCGGCGCGGCGCTCCCCGCGTCGGAGGAGCCCGAGACCACTCCGTCGGTCGATGCCGGCGCGCAGCCCGCGAGGACGAGGGCCGCAGCGGCGACGGTCGTCCCGAGGAGGAGGCGCAGGGCGGAGCGGGCGGGGAGGAGCGTCACGATGTTGGTCCTTCGGTGCGTCACGGTCGTGGGTCGGCGGCGCAGCGGCCACACGGAGAGACCATAACCAGAACGGGGGGCGGGACTATTCCCGTGCGTCGTCGGGTGACGTCGGCGCGAGCGCGAGGAGGAACGCCTCCGCCCCCGCTACCTCCTCCGCGGTCAGGCCCTCGATCGCCTCGGGCCGGATGAGGTGGAAGGGAATAGTCCGCTCGCGGGCCCACGCGTCTGCGTCCTCGCGCAGATTGTCGTCGATCCAGACGACGGCGTCGATCGAGAAACGCTCGGCCGCCTCCTCGAGCCACAGCGCGACCGGCTGGAGTTTGCCCGTCTGGCCGGGGAAGCGCGGGTCGTGCGGCAGGCCGCCTCCGAACACGATCGCCTCCGTGCCGGACGGCAGGCCGAGGTCGTCCGCGAGGACGGAGGTGAGCTTGGGGGGCCACGTGGTCGCCCACACGATCGTGCCGAGGGCCGCCAGGCGCCGCACCAGCTCCGCGCGGTCGGGATCGAGTCGGAGGCGGTGGCCGCCGAGCGAGCGGTCGCTCGTGACGGTCGGGTTGAGGACGCCGTCGACGTCGAGGAGGATCAGGGCGGCCATGGCTGCCACCGTAGCGGTGGGCGCGGCGGTGCGCGAGACGCGCGCTAGCGTGACGGGATGCCTCCCTCCGTTCGACTTCCCGGAGGGCGGGTCGCCGCTCTCGAGCCCGACACCGTGCGTCCGGGATCGCTCGTGCTCACCATCGATGGAGCGGAGCAGTCGCTGATCGACCCGCACTCCCCCGCCACCCTCGACCTGGAGTACACGGCACGGCTCGGTGCCGCCGTCGACGCCGCCGGCCCGGCGGGCGAGCCGCTCCGGGCTCTGCACCTGGGCGGAGGCGGCCTCTCGCTCGCCCGCTACATCGCCTGCTCGCGGCCCGGCTCCGACCAGCTCGTCGTCGAGCGGGAGGAGGGTCTGCTCGAGTTCGTCCTCGACCATGCACCGCTTCCCTCGGGCTCCCGGGTGCGGACTGTGACGGGCGACGCCGCCGGTCCGCTTCCGGGCATCGAGGCCGAGCTGGTGATCCTGGATGTCTACGACGGCACGGAGATCCCGGAGGCGTTCTTCCGGAGGGAGGTGCTCGCGCACATCCTCACACGACTCGCGCCCGAGGGGGTGCTCGCGGTCAACGTCGCCGACGACGCCGACCACCGGCGGCTGCAGCACCTCCGAGCGGCACTGGAGAGCCTGCTGCCGTGCGTGCGCACGATCGGCTCCGCGGCGTTCCTCGCAGGACGCGAGAGCGGCAACGCGATCGTGCTTGCGTCCGTCACGGACGCAGCCGACAGGATGGGCGCCCACCTGCTGCGAGCAGGACCGCATCCCTCCGCCTCGTGGAGTGGCGATGCATGACGCGGTGACGGGAACCCGCCCTCAGGCGGCCAGAGTCCGGCCCGGACGGCTCCGTCGGCACTAGGGTGCGACACCATGGACGACATCGGATCCGCGCGCACGCGGAGGATCTCCGCCGAGCAGGTACGAGCGCGGATGATCGCCGCCGCGCGCGCGGCCATCTCGGTCAACGGCCTCACCGTCGGCTTCACCCACCTGCCGATGGAGGAGTACATCCGCCTCGCAGAGGTGCCGCGCAGCTCGGTGTACCGCATCTGGAGCACCCGCGAGGAGTTCGTCGCCGAGCTGATCGGTGAGGTGTTCGTCGCCGACCGCTACGCCGAGGGGGCCGAACCCGAGGCGCGGCAGCTGATGCATGAGGTGTACGAGCGCTCGGCCGACCAGCGCACGACCGCCGCGGGCCGTCGCGCGGTCGCCTGGGAGATCATCCGCATCGGCGCGAACTCCAACGTCGACTCGCTGCGCCGCTCCGTCGACTGGTCCTCGTACAACGCCCTGCTGGCCTGCACGTTCTCGATGGAGGAGGGACCGGCCCGCGACGCCGTGCGCGCGACAGCGAAGCGCATCGAGACGATGCTCACCCATCGCATGCAGGGCTTCTACCAGGAGGCGCTCGACGTCTTCGGCGCCCAGCTACGCCCGGGGTTCACCACTCTGCAGCTCGCGCACCTCACCGCGATCGTCATCGACGGCCTGGCGCACCGAGGCCGGCTCCTCGACGACGAGCTCGACGCGGTCGTGCTCGCGCCGGGCGTGGACGGTGCACCCGTCGAGTGGACCCTCGCGGCATGGACGATCCGCTCGATCATCGACGGGATGCTCGAACCGGTGGCGGAGGACTAGTCGCTCGCTCGATGCGCCGCGTCGTCTCCGGTGGGCACGGGCTCGCTGAACCCGTCGAGGAGCATCAGGACGCCGGCGACGACCAGCGAAGGCGACTCGGGTCGCGACGCGTCCACCGGGCCGGTGACCAGCTCGGGCGCCGCGACTCGGGCGATGCAGAGCCCCTCGACGAAGGCCGCGACCGCCGAGGCGAAGGCGGCGTAGTCGTAGCCGGGCCGCAAGCGCAGACCCGCCTCGGCGAAGGTGTGCCGGTAGTACTTGGCCATGTTCTCGATGAAGTGGGTCTGACGGGCACGCAGGGCCTCATGGATCGCCGAGCGCGCGGGCTCCTCGTGGGAGTCGACGGCGCCGCTGAGCGCGAGGAAATTGCGCCACGTCTGCGAGGAGAAGACATTCTCGAAATTCGCCTCGATGGCCATGCTCACGCTCGCCGCGACGATCTGGCGGCGCTGCTCGGGGCTCGCTGTCGGAGCGATGTGGCGGTGGAGGTAGGAGTCGCCTTCGGTCAGGGAGGACTGGTCGAGCCTCGAGGTGAGCACCCGTTCCGGGATCGCCGCGATCAGCTCGTCGTAGAAGTCTTGTCGCGTGGGCCAGATGCGGTAGACGGTGCTGCGCGACACTCCTGCCGAGCGGATGACGTCCTCGAGCGCGAGGTGACCGACTCCGACCCGCAGGCCCTCGGCGCGGACCACCGAGAGCGCCGCGTCGAGCAGCCTGGAGCGAACCTCCTCGCGAGGGAGGCGCGAGGGCCTCTCGCTCGGCGCCGACTCGTCGGGCACGAAGCGCTCGTCGTTCATGACCGCCTTCCCTACGGCGGTCCGGAGAGATCTTTCGGGCCGTCCTCCTGAGAGCGTAGTAGGCGCGGTCGGCGGGCGGGCACGACCCGCCTCCGAGTCCGGAGTCGGGCGGGCCGCGCTGCCTGCCCCCCAGTGGCCGCCCCTTCGGCCACATCGACCGTACGACTTCGGGTGGGCGCGGGTCAAAGTATGAGACATCATGTCGCATACGCGAATCGTCACCGTGCTCCCCCTTAACGGAAGGGCCGCCGCCGAGGCTCCTCCCCCGCGGGGAGGCGAAGCAGCGGAGGGGCGTCTCCCCTGACGCTCGGCATCGCCAGCTCGCCCGCGATGACGCGCGCGGCCTGGGCGGACGCGCGGGTCGTGAGGGCGATGTTGCGGGTGAGGTGGGCGTGATGGCACGGGCTCGCGTCGACGTCGACCACCAGGGAGGCGAACCGGGCCGCGTCGCCCCAGCGCGCGAAAGGGTTCAGCTCGGCCGTGACGGACCCGAGCGTCGGCAGGGTGAGAAAGGTGTACCGACAGGTCGACACCACGTACTCGTCGACCCCGGCCTCGGCCGAGCGGGTCGCGACCATGATGTCACCGAGGTCGACGGGCGCGGCACGCATCCCGAGCATGTCCACAGGCACCACCTGGATGTCGCCGACCATCGCCAGCACGTGCACTCCGACCGGCCAGGGTGGGAGCTCGCCCAATTGGGGCGACCCCGTCCGGAGCCCCAGTCCCGCCTGCGACGAGAGCGCGTCGATCATGGGGACTCCCGTGCAGGTCCCGGCGTTGGCAGCATCCTCGGTCGCGGCGTCACCGCACGAGGCCATGAGCGCCGAGAGACCCAGACTGCTCTGCGGATCGAGCCCGGCGATGACGGCGGGGCTCGCCTCCCCTGACGAGTCGATGACCTCGCCCAGCCGCTTCGCCACATCCGAGCCGGTGTTCGGCGTGCCGAAGGAGAGCACCTCCGACACCATCGACGACACCGGCACACCGCCGACGCTCTGGCTCAGCGCCTGCCGCGCCGCAAGCCCTCCCATCGAGTGTACGAGGACGATCGCGCGCGTGCCGGTCGCCGCTGTGACGCACGAGATCGAGGAGGCGAGCGCATCGGCGATCCCGGGATCGGTCACCCACCGCGCCGCGAGATCACGGTAGTCGAAGGTGTAGACCACCGCTCCCCTGAGGCGCTGGAGCATCCCGATCAACGAGGGTTCCGAGACCGTCGGCGCGGGGCCGTCAGCGTCGTCGGAGGCGACGAGATCCACCCGGTGAGAGAAGGCTCCCGTCCGGCTCGAGTCGTGCGTCGCGGTGCCGAGCCAGCCGTGCAGCGCGATGATCGGGACGAGCGCAGAGGGCCGGTGGGCAGGCACGTCGTCGCCCGGGAGGAGAGGGGCGAGCTGCGCTGCCCCGCAGGAGGCGGGAGGGGAGGCGACTGCCGCCTCCGCCTTGCCAGCGGGCACGACGACCGCGCCGGCCACCGCAAGCAGGATGGCCAGCATGACGACCACGAGTCTCATCCTCGTGTCTCCTCACCGCTGCACGCCGGCCCGAGCGGAGGGGGCTACGACCCGACGAACGTGCTCAGAGTCAACCACCATCGGCGACTCGACGCCGTCACCGGAGCACCACACCCCTCCCCCCGTGCGAGTGGCAGCCGAGGCTCGCGCCCGGCAACGGCAAGGGCCCCGCCGATCACTCGACGGGGCCCCGATCGCTCAGCTCAGCTGTAGTTGCCGGGCTCGTAGCCGTCGCTCGAGAACGAGTCGAAGTCGACGAACGAGAGGTCGGCATCGCTGAACGCGGCGTCGTCGGCGAAGATGCGGTTGGGGTACCGCTCGGCCTTCGCCTCCTCCGTCGCCTCGACCGACACGTTCCGGTACTTCGGCAGACCCGTTCCGGCCGGGATCAGCTTTCCGATGATCACGTTCTCCTTGAGGCCCAGCAGCGGGTCGCGCTTGCCCTCCATGGCCGCCTGCGTCAAGACGCGGGTGGTCTCCTGGAAGGACGCCGCCGACAGCCACGACTCGGTCGCGAGCGAGGCCTTGGTGATGCCCATGACCTCCTGGCGCGCCGACGCCGTGCGCTTGCCCTCGGTCAGAGCGGCGCGGTTCACGTCGCTGTACCGCGAGCGGTCGACGAGCTCGCCGGGGAGCAGGTCGGTGTCGCCGTGGTCGACGACGGTGACCTTGCGGAGCATCTGACGGACGATGACCTCGATGTGCTTGTCGTGGATCGGCACACCCTGGGAGCGATAGACGCCCTGGACGCCTCCGACCAGGTGCTTCTGCACCTCGCGGACGCCCAGTACACGCAGGACCTCCTTGGGGTCCACCGTTCCGACGTGCAACTGCTGACCGAGAGTGACCGACTGGCCGTCCTCGACGAGGAGCTGCGAGCGCTTGAGCACCGGGTAGATGACTGCCTCGTCGCCGTTGTCCGGCTGAAGGATGACGCGGCGAGCACGATCGGTGTCCTCGATCGTGATGCGACCGGCGGCCTCCGCGATCGGCGACGCACCCTTGGGGGTGCGGGCCTCGAAGAGCTCCTGCACGCGGGGAAGACCCTGCGTGATGTCGTCGGCCGAGGCCGATCCACCGGTGTGGAAGGTGCGCATCGTGAGCTGCGTGCCGGGCTCGCCGATCGACTGGGCCGCGATGATGCCGACGGCCTCTCCGATGTCGACGAGCTTGCCGGTGGCGAGGGAGCGGCCGTAGCAGGCCGCGCAGACGCCGACGGCGGACTCGCAGGTCAGGACCGAGCGCACCTTGATGTGGCGCACTCCTGCTCCGACGAGCTTCTCGATGAGCACGTCGCCCACGTCCTCGCCGGCCTCGGCGACGAGCTCGCCGGCCTCGTTGGTCGCCGGGGTGGCGAGCGAACGGGCGTAGACCGAGTTCTCGACGTTCGAGTCCTTGATCCAGGCGCCGGTGGCGTCCTCGAGCATGATCGGCAGGTCGAGGCCCTTCGAGGTGCCGCAGTCGTCCTCACGGATGATGACGTCCTGCGAGACGTCGACGAGTCGACGAGTCAGGTAGCCCGAGTCCGCGGTGCGGAGTGCGGTGTCGGCGAGACCCTTGCGGGCACCGTGCGTGGCGATGAAGTACTCGGCGACCGACAGACCCTCGCGGTAGGAGGAGATGATCGGTCGGGCGATGATCTCGCCCTTCGGGTTGTTCACCAGGCCTCGCATGCCGGCGATGTTGCGCACCTGCAGCCAGTTACCACGGGCACCGGAGGTGACCATGCGGTTGATGGTGTTGTCGACCGGGAAGTTCGCGCGCATCGCCTTGGCGACCTCATCGGTCGCCTCGGTCCAGATCTTCACGAGCTCCTGGCGGCGCTCCGCCTGCGTGGTCAGGCCCTTCTCGTACTCGGACTCGACCTTCGCGGCCTTCTTCTCATAGCCCGCGATGATGACCGGCTTCGAGGGCGGCGTGAGGATGTCCGAGAGCGCGACGGTGACTCCGGACCGGGTGGCCCAGTAGAAGCCGGCGTCCTTGATGCGGTCGAGCGAGGCGGCGACCTCCACCTTCGGGTAGCGCTCCGCGAGGTCGTTGACGATCCCGGAGATGGTCGTCTTGTCGGCGACCTGCTCGAAGTAGGGGTAGTCGACCGGCAGCGCCTCGTTGAAGAGGGCGCGACCGAGGCTCGTCTCGAGCAGGACCGGCGCGGTGACCTTGCCGTTCTCGTCGAGCTCGACACCCTCGGGTGCCTGGCCCTGGGCGAAGTACACGTCCGACATCCGGATCTTCACCTGGGAGTTCAGGTGGAGCGAGCCCTGGTCCTTCGCGAGGATCGCCTCCGAGACGGAGGAGAACGCGCGTCCCTCACCCACGGCACCCTCGCGGATGGTCGTCAGGTGGTGCAGGCCGATGATCATGTCCTGCGTGGGCAGCGTGACCGGTCGGCCGTCGGAGGGCTTGAGGATGTTGTTCGACGCGAGCATCAGGATGCGCGCCTCGGCCTGGGCCTCGACGGACAGCGGCAGGTGGACGGCCATCTGGTCGCCGTCGAAGTCCGCGTTGAACGCGGCGCAGACGAGCGGGTGCAGCTGGATCGCCTTGCCCTCGACCAGCTGGGGCTCGAAAGCCTGGATGCCGAGACGGTGCAGGGTGGGCGCGCGGTTCAGCAGGACGGGACGCTCGCGGATGATCTCCTCGAGCACGTCCCACACCTGCGGGCGCGAACGCTCGACCATGCGCTTGGCGGCCTTGATGTTCTGCGCGTGCGACAGGTCGATCAGGCGCTTGATGACGAAGGGCTTGAACAGCTCCAGCGCCATCTGCTTGGGCAGACCACACTGGTGCAGCTTGAGCTGCGGGCCCACGATGATGACCGAACGGCCCGAGTAGTCGACGCGCTTGCCCAGCAGGTTCTGGCGGAAGCGTCCCTGCTTTCCCTTGAGCATGTCGCTCAGGGACTTGAGGGCGCGGTTGCCGGTGCCGGTGACGGGACGGCCGCGGCGGCCGTTGTCGAAGAGGGCGTCGACGGCCTCCTGCAGCATGCGCTTCTCGTTGTTCACGATGATCTCGGGCGCACCGAGGTCGAGCAGGCGGCGGAGTCGGTTGTTGCGGTTGATCACGCGACGGTAGAGGTCGTTCAGGTCGCTCGTGGCGAAGCGGCCTCCGTCGAGCTGCACCATCGGGCGCAGCTCCGGCGGGATGACCGGGACGACGTCGAGGACCATGGCCGCCGGCGAGTTGCCGGTGGCGAGGAACGAGTTGACGACGCGCAGGCGCTTGATGGCGCGGATCTTCTTCTGACCCTTGCCCTCGGCGATCTGCAGGTGCAGCGTCTCGGCCTCGGCCTGGAGGTCGAACTGCTCGAGGCGCTTCTTGATCGCCTCGGCGCCCATGTAGGCCTCGAAGTAGACGCCGTAGCGGTCGACGAGCTCGTTGAAGACCGCGTCCTCGGGCTTGAGGTCGCCGACCTTGAGGGTGCGGAACTGCTCCCACACGCTCTCGAGCCGCGCGATGTCCTCGTCGAAGGACTTGCGGATCTGGCCCATCTCCTTCTCGGCGCCGTCCTTGGTGCGGCGCTTCTGGTCGCTCTTCGCGCCCTCCGCCTCCAGGGCGGCGAGGTCGGTCTCGAGGCGCGCCAGACGGTCCGCGATGCGGGAGTCGCGCTGATCGGAGAGGGTCTTGATCTCGAGGCGGAGCTCGTTCTCGAGACCGGGCATGTCAGCGTGACGGCCGTCGTCGTCGACATCGATGATCATGTACGCCGCGAAGTAGATGACCTTCTCAAGGTCCTTCGGCGCCATGTCGAGGAGGTATCCGAGGCGCGAGGGGACGCCCTTGAAGTACCAGATGTGGGTGACGGGGGCGGCGAGCTCGATGTGGCCCATCCGCTCGCGGCGGACCGAGGACTTGGTGACCTCGACGCCGCAACGCTCGCAGACGATGCCTTTGAAGCGGACTCGCTTGTACTTGCCGCAGGAGCACTCCCAGTCGCGAGAGGGTCCGAAGATCTGCTCGCCGAACAGACCGTCCTTCTCGGGCTTCAGGGTGCGGTAGTTGATGGTCTCGGGCTTCTTCACTTCACCGTGCGACCAGCGACGGATGTCATCGGCCGTCGCGAGGCCGATGCGCAGCTCATCGAAAGTGGTTACGTCGAGCAATGTTTTCTCCTTGTCGGAAAACAGGGTGTCTCGTCAGAGACGGGAGGTCGTCAGATGCTGGCGCGGATCAGATGTCGTCGACCGAGGACGACTCGAACCGGGAGGAGATGTTGATGCCGAGCTCTTCCGCGGCGCGGTAGACCTCGTCATCCGTGTCGCGCAGGCTGACCGCCGTGCCGTCAGCCGAGAGCACCTCGACGTTCAGGCAGAGCGACTGCATCTCCTTGATGAGGACCTTGAAGGACTCGGGGATGCCCGGCTCCTGGATGTTCTCTCCCTTGACGATCGCCTCGTACACCTTCACGCGGCCGAGGATGTCGTCCGACTTGATGGTGAGGAGCTCCTGGAGGGCGTACGCGGCGCCGTACGCCTCGAGCGCCCAGACCTCCATCTCGCCGAAGCGCTGGCCACCGAACTGCGCCTTACCACCGAGCGGCTGCTGGGTGATCATCGAGTACGGGCCCGTCGAGCGCGCGTGGATCTTGTCGTCGACGAGGTGGTGCAGCTTCAGGATGTACATGTAGCCGACCGAGACCGGGTCCGGGAAAGGCTCCCCGGAGCGGCCGTCGAACAGCTGCGTCTTGCCGGACGAGCCGATCAGGCGCTCTCCGTCGCGGGTCGGGGTGGTGGAGTCGAGGAGCCCGGCGAGCTCCTCCTCCGCCGCACCGTCGAAGACGGGCGTGGCGACCTTGGTGCCGGGCGCCGCCTCGCGGGCGTGCTCGGGGAGGCGCGCGGCCCACTCCGGCTGGCCCTCGACCTTCCAGCCCTGCTTCGCGATCCAGCCGAGGTGGATCTCGAGGACCTGGCCGAAGTTCATGCGGCCGGGGACGCCGAGCGGGTTGAGGACGATGTCGACGGGCGTTCCGTCGGCGAGGAACGGCATGTCCTCGACCGGCAGGATCTTCGAGATGACGCCCTTGTTACCGTGGCGTCCGGCGAGCTTGTCGCCCTCGGTGATCTTGCGCTTCTGCGCGATGTAGACGACCACGCGCTGGTTGACGCCCGAGCCGAGCTCGTCGTCGCCGTCCTGCGCGTCGAACACCTTCACGCCGATGATCGTGCCCTGCTCGCCGTGCGGCACCTTGAGGGAGGTGTCGCGGACCTCGCGGCTCTTCTCGTTGAAGATCGCGCGGAGCAGGCGCTCTTCCGCCGAGAGCTCGGTCTCGCCCTTGGGCGTGACCTTGCCGACGAGGATGTCGCCGGGGCGGACCTCGGCGCCGATGCGGATGATGCCGCGCTCGTCCAGGTCGGCCAGGAGCTCCGGGCTGACGTTGGGCAGGTCGCGGGTGATCTCCTCCTTGCCGAGCTTGGTGTCGCGGGCATCGACCTCGTACTCCTCGATGTGGATCGAGGAGAGGACGTCATCCTTCACCAGGTTCTGGCTGAGGATGATCGCGTCCTCGAAGTTGTGGCCCTCCCACGGCATGAACGCGACGAGCAGGTTCTTGCCGAGCGCGAGCTCGCCGTTCTCGGTCGCGGGGCCGTCGGCGACGACCTCTCCGACCTCGATGCGCTCGCCGGCCGAGACGACCACGCGGTTGTTGTAGGAGGTGCCCTGGTTGGAGCGGTCGAACTTGCGCAGGAAGTAGGTCTGGGTTCCGCCCTCGTCCAGCTGGACCGTGACGGAGTCGGCGGAGACCTCCTGGACGACACCGGCCTTGTCGGCGGTGATGACGTCGCCGGCGTCGATGGCCGCGAAGCCCTCCATGCCGGTGCCGACCACGGGCGACTCGCTGCGCAGGAGCGGGACGGCCTGACGCTGCATGTTCGCGCCCATGAGCGCGCGGTTCGCGTCGTCGTGCTCGAGGAACGGGATCAGCGAGGTCGCGACCGAGACCATCTGGCGCGGGGAGACGTCCATGTAGTGGACGCGCTCGGCGTCGACGAGCTCGACCTCTCCGCCCTTGGGGCGGACCAGGACCTTGCCCTCGGCGAAGCGGAAGTCCGACGTGAGGGGAGCGTTCGCCTGGGCGACCAGGTACTCGTCCTCCTCGGACGCGGTGAGGTAGTCGATCTGCGACGTGACGGTGCCGTCGACGACCTTGCGGTACGGGGTCTCGATGAAGCCGAAGGAGTTGATGCGCGCGAAGGACGCGAGCGATCCGATCAGGCCGATGTTCGGGCCTTCCGGCGTCTCGATCGGGCACATACGGCCGTAGTGCGAGGGGTGGACGTCGCGAACCTCGACGCCGGCGCGCTCACGCGAGAGACCGCCGGGGCCGAGCGCCGACAGGCGGCGCTTGTGGGTCAGGCCCGCGAGCGGGTTGTTCTGATCCATGAACTGCGAGAGCTGGCTGGTTCCGAAGAACTCCTTGATCGCGGCCACGACGGGGCGCACGTTGATCAGGGTCTGCGGGGTGATCGCCTCGATGTCCTGCGTCGTCATGCGCTCGCGGACGACGCGCTCCATGCGGGACAGTCCGGTGCGGACCTGATTCTGGATCAGCTCGCCGACCGCGCGGATGCGGCGGTTGCCGAAGTGGTCGATGTCGTCGACGTCGAGGCGGAGCTCGACGGGCTCGCCGTCGCGCACGCCGGGGAGGGTGGTGCGGCCGTCGTGCAGGGCGACCAGGTACTTGATGGTCGCGATGATGTCCTCGACCGTGAGCACCGAATCCGAGAGCGCCTTGTCGATGCCCAGCTTGCGGTTGATCTTGTAGCGACCGACCTTCGCGAGGTCGTAGCGCTTGGAGTTGAAGTAGAAGTTGTCCAGGAGCGCGCGCGCGGCCTCGGCGGCGACCTGCTCACCGGGACGGAGCTTGCGGTAGATGTCGCGGAGCGCGTCCTCCTTGGTGAGGATGTTGTCCTTCTCGAGGGTCAGCTCGATCGACTCGTAGCCGGCGAACTGCTCGAGGATCTCCTCGCTCGTCAGGCCGAGGGCCTTGAGGAACACGGTGACGGACTGCTTGCGCTTGCGGTCGATGCGCACGCCGACCTGGTCGCGCTTGTCGATCTCGAACTCGAGCCACGCACCGCGGCTCGGGATGACGCGGGCCGAGTAGATGTCCTTGTCGGACGTCTTCTCTTGCTGGCGCTCGAAGTAGACGCCGGGGCTACGGACGAGCTGCGACACGACGACACGCTCGGTGCCGTTGATGATGAACGTGCCCTTCTCGGTCATCAGCGGGAAGTCGCCCATGAAGACCGTCTGGGTCTTGATCTCGCCCGTGAGGTGGTTCATGAACTCGGCCTCGACGTACAGCGGGGCGGCGTAGGTCTTGCCGCGCTCCTTGCACTCCTCGATCGTGTACTTCTCGGGCTCGAGGTACGGGTTCGTGAAGCTCAGCTGCATCGTCTCGCTGAGGTCCTCGATCGGGGAGATCTCCTCGAAGATCTCGTCGAGGCCCGAGTTGGCGGGGAGGTCCTCTCGGCCGGCGGCCTTCGCCTCCGCGACGCGGGTCTTCCACGCCTCCGAGCCGACGAGCCAGTCGAAGCTCTCGGTCTGCAGCGCGAGCAGATCCGGAACGGTCAGGGTGTCGCTGATCTTGGCGAACGAGAGACGCGATGCGCCGCGTCCGTTCTTGGGTGAGGTGGTGGTTGCGGTGGACGCAGCAGCCAAGGAAGGAACCTCCGTAGACCCTTGCGGGCCTCAATCTGTGGGATGTGTGGAGTGGGCTCCCGCCGGGCGGGCCGACACTCGGCGCAACGCCGTCCAGACCGCTGTGACGCGGTCTTCGGGGCGGGGGCTAGAGTGTGGCATCGGCATCCACCATCTGATGCCGGGTTCCGGAACCTGCCGACCGCAATATGAGGGCATGGGTACTCGGGAGCGCAAAGTACGAATATAGACCCGCAACGCCACGCCGCGCAAGTGGAGATCCTTGCGTCGCGTCTCGGAGTCCGGTATGAGGACGCGCATCGCCTCCGTTCGGCACGTGCCGTCGCCACCGATCGCCCGGACGACGACGCCCGCGAGGCACACTGTTCGGATGCAGGAACGCACCGGACGCCGCCGCGGAGACGACTCGGAGCACCCCCGCGCCGTGCTCGCGAGCGGCTACACGGCCCAGATCGAGCCCGACCGCCATTCCCCCGACTCCGCCACGCTCGTGGTCGACGGCACGCCGCAGTCGCACGTCGATCTCGCCGACCCCACCCACCTCTCGTTCGAGTACGTGCGGCGCATCGGCCACGCGATCGACCTGCTCGCCCCCGAGGGCGAGAGCATCACGGCCCTGCACCTCGGCGCCGGCGCTCTGACCCTCCCCCGCTACGTCGCCGCCACCCGTCCCGGTTCACGCCAGCAGGTGGTCGAGATCGAAGGCGCGCTCGTCGAGCTGGTGCGGGAGGCGCTCCCGCTGCCGCGCGGCGCCCAGATCCGCATCCGACAGGGCGATGCGCGAGACGTCCTCGGCAAGCTCCCGCCCGGACTCCTCGGGACAGTCGATGTCGTCGTCGTCGACATCTTCTCGGGGGCACGGACGCCCGCCCATGTCACGAGCGCCGAGTTCTACGCGGCGATCGCGCCCCTGCTCGCGCCCGGTGGCATGGTCGCGGTCAACGTGGCCGATGGAGGCGCGCTCGCGTTCGCCCGTGCGCAGGCGGCGACGCTCGCCTCCGTGTTCGCGCACACAGCGATCGTCACCGACACGCAGATGCTCAAGGCGCGGCGCTTCGGGAACGTCGTGATGCTCGCCTCCGCCGACGCGCTGCGAGTGGATGGCCTGCCGCGGCGGCTCGCCTCCGACCCGGCCCCCTCGAAGCTCGTGCAGGGGCGCGAGCTCGACAATTTCGTCGCAGGCGCTCTCGTCGTGACCGACGCGACGGCCACGCCCTCGCCGCTTCCGGCCAGGAGCATCTTCCAGGTGCGCCGCGGCTGATCGCCGCCGGGCGCATCCGACGACTTGCCCGTACAGTTGAGGAGGGGTTCGCGCCCCGTCCGCGACGATCCGCAGCCGCACTCCACAAGGAAGCACCGCTCTGAGCATCATCATCCGACATGACCCTGCGACGCTCCGCGAGGAGGTCGACGTCGACGCCGCGCACGAGCGCCTTGACGAGATCGGCGCTCTGCGCTCGCTCGCCGCGCTCACCGAGAAGGCGGAACTGCTGCGCCTGCTCGGTCGGGTCGACGAGGCGTGGGACATCGCGAACGAGGCGTTCCGCCGGACCCGCTTCTCGGGAGACCGCGCCGAACTGCTCCTGGCGCGCGTGCGCCGCGCTCGCCTGATGCAGGCCCGTGGACGCACCGACGAGGCCCTCTCGGAGCTCGCGCTGTGCGTCGAGGAGGCCCGCGCACACGAGTGGCACCCCGAACACGCCTTCGCGCTCAAGCACCGCGGGCTGGTCCTCTTCGAGCTCGGCGAGTTCGGGCAGGCGGCGCGCGACTTCGACGCCGCGACCGCGCTCGGCGACCGCGTGGGCATGCCGGAGGAGGAGCTCGACGTGGTACGGCTGGGCTTCGCGGCCGCCTCCGAGCTCCAAGACGAGTCGACCCGCGCCCCCCGCACCGATGGTGCCGTGCGCGGTCGTCGCCGCGCCGACGGCGACCAGGCCTGACGACGCCTCCGCAGACGCGTGGCTGAGCTCGAGCAGGTCCTCGGCTGGGCGGATGAGCTGCTCGCAGAGCACCTCGACGCCTCCTGGAGCTTTGCCTTCGATCGCGCACGCACCCGCGGCGGCGCCTGCCACTGGAGCGACCGGCGCATCACGCTCTCGCGCCACCTCGCCGCCCGCTGGAGCGACGAGGAGGTGCGCCAGACCCTCCTGCACGAGATTGCGCACGCGCTCGCGGGCCCGCGCGCGGCGCACGGTCCCGAGTGGCGGAGGATCGCCTCCCGCCTGGGCTATACCGGCGCGCGCACGCACAGCAACCCGACCGCCGATGAGCTGGCCCCGTGGGTGGGCACGTGCCCGAGCGGACACCTCTTCTACCGCCACCGCCGGCCGGTCAGACCCCTGGCCTGCGGGAGATGCGCCCGGAGGTTCGAGGCGGCGCACGCGATCCGCTGGCAGCGGCGCACGGTGCCCGCCCCGTGAGCGCCTCCGGGCACGACGGCCTGCGCGGGCGGGCGCCGAGCACCGGGCAGTGGCTGGCCGAGGACGACGGGCACCGCTGGTGGTTCGACTCCGGGAGCCTCGCCCTCGACTTCGCGCACACCGGCGCCTTCGCGAGCGGCCGCGAAGCGCTCGACTCCGACGAGGCGCTCTCCGCCTGGCTCGCCGACCGCTTCGACGTCGTCGACCCGAGCACCCGCGACGCCCGACTCGACGACGCGCTCATGCTGCGTGCGGCGATCGCCCACCTCGTCGAGGCGGCCGAGGGCGGCACGTCAGCCGATCCCCGACAGGTCGACGTGCTCAACCTCTTCGCCGCCCTTCCCGACATCCCGCCGGTGCTCGGGGGAGGCTCGCGCCAGGCCGGCCGATCGAACGCGGGGGCCCGTCACGCGCTCTCCGCGATCGCCCGCGAGGCGGTGACGCTCCTCGGCTCGTCCGCGGCCGACCGCCTCCGCCGCTGCGACGACGAGCAGTGCCGGCTGCTCTACCTCGACACCTCCCGCGCCCGCTCGAGGCGCTGGTGCTCGATGCAGCGCTGCGGCAATCGCTCGAAGGTGCGGGCGCACCGGCAGCGGGCGGCGGCGGTCCGGGCCGACTGAGGCGGTCGTCAGTCGACGACCCGGACCTCCTTCCAGAAGGCGACGTAGCCCGAGAAGTCCTTGCCGACGCGGTCGAACGCGGTCGGGTAGGGACGCGGGTACGACCACGCGCGATCCTTGAGCAGCCCGCCGTCAGTGGTCACCGAGAAGTACTGGCACTCGCCCTTCCACGGGCAGGTGTAGGGGGTGTCGCTCGGCTCGAGCAGCTCGGTGCGCACGCTCGACGGAGGGAAGTACCAGTTGCCCTCGATCGAGATGAGGTCGGAGTCGGGGGCGTCGGCGAGGACGACATCGTTCAGGACGGCTTTCATGCGGGCCAGCTTTCGGTCGGAGGCGGCGGAGGCGTTCCTGCGCTCGCGGGGAACGCTACGCCCGCGCGCCGCGCCGGTCGAGCGGTGGACGGCGGCCCGGGCCACGGGCCCAGGCGCTCAGCGCAGGACGGTGACCTCGTCGACGGTGTCCAGGCGCGCGGCGGCGAGCGCCTCCTCCGCGCGACCCTGCTGCTTCAGCAGACGACCCGAGGCCGACGCCGACAGCACATGCACGCACGCACGCCGCAACCCCTCGAACGACGCGGAGGCGACGGCAGCGTCGGGCGAGACATGGTCGATCCCGAGGCCGATCAGGGCGTCGACGAGCGCGCCGGCCGCGAGCTGGTCCTCGAGGGCGAAGCGCGCCTCCCCCGCGTCGTCGACATCGCCCACTGCCACGATGTTGACGCTCGTGCGGCCGCCGTTCTCGTGCTGCCGGGCGAGGATCCAGCGGGCGACGGCGGTGCGGTCGGCGAGGCCGGCGCGGACGACCCGGCCCTCCACCTCCGAGAGGTCGAGCTCGAGCGAGCCAGGCAGCGCGTCGACGACGACGGTAACGGGAGCGGGGGCGAGGGCGCGCAGTCCGCGCGCACCCCACTCGAAGCGGATCTGGTAGCTCGACTGATCGAAGGCGGCGTTCACGCTGCAACGGTAGCGAGCGTCGGCGGTGCATACACGCCGCGGAGCCCGCGCGCACCCGGTTTCGGCACCGGGGCGGGGCGGAGGAAAATGGGCGGCGTGAAGGTGATGCTCAAGCACGTGCTCGACACCGACGCCGACTCCGCCTGGCGCGCCCTGCAGAGTCCGGCCGTGTTCCGCGAGGTGATGTCCCCCCTCCTGAGCGCCGCGTCGCTCGACCCGGGCGGCTTCAGGCCGACGTGGGGCCTCGGCTCGCACCAGGTGGCGATGGATGCGCTGGGGATCCTGCCGATGGGCGCGCAGGAGATCGACCTCTCTTACCGGCGCGTGCCCTCGATGCCCGCGGTGCGCATCCTCCGCGACAATGGCGGCCCGCTGACGGGCTCGCTCCGGCTGATCACGGCGTGGGACCATCGCATGGCCGTCGCGCCGCTCCCGGACGGGCGCACGCTGTTCCGCGACAAGCTCGAGTTCTCAGCCGGACTCGCCACGGCCGCGCTCTGGCCGTCGATGTGGGCGTTCTGGCAGTGGCGCGGTCTCCGCATCCAGGCGCTCGCCCCCTCGTGGCGTCACGACGTGGGAGCCGATGCCCGACCGCGCGGGGAGGCCGCGGCATGAGCGCCGACGGCACCGCCGAGGAGGCCATCGAGCTCTCGCGCAACGAGCTGCTGCACTTCCGCTGGCCCTCCGGCGAGGAGTCGGAGGACCACGAGCAGGAGGCGGTGTCGCCACGCCGCCGCCTCGCCTCCGCGATCGAAGTGGCCGACTGGCGTCGCCACGTGCACGCCCTCTACGCCGAGGTGCGGCGGCTCTCGAACGTCGACCTGCTCGCCGCGCACGCCGCGTGGATCCGCGGGCGCAACGCCCTCTTCGCGCGCCACCCCTCCACTCCGCTGCTGCCCGCCGATCGGGCGCACTTCCGCTCCCTCCCCATCGCGCCCTACGACGCATCGTGGCGGTTCGAGCTCGCGATCTCCCCGGCCGAGGAGTCGCGGCGGATGGACGTCGAGACGGGCACAGACGGCACCGTCCCCTTCGAGCTGATCGGCGTCGTGGAGGTGCCCGGCGCCGGGAGTCTCGATGTCTGGCGACTCGCCTCGTACGGCGGAGGGATCTTCCTGCCCGTGAAAGACGCGCTCGCAGGCCGCCCGGGCGGCACCTACGGCGGTGGCCGCTACCTCCTCGACACGATCAAGGGCGCCGATCTGGGGGCCGGGGCGACCCCCTCGACGCTCGTTCTCGACTTCAACTTCGCCTACAACCCGTCGTGCGCCTACGACCCGGCCTGGGCGTGCCCGCTGGCGCAGGCGGGCAACACGCTCGCGGTCGAGGTACCGGTCGGCGAGCGCTACCGCGGATGAGCCCACGGGGACGCGGAGCGGGCGGGGGCGGCGGGGGCGACCGCGAGGCTGAGTGTGCTCGGAGACGCGGCCGATAGCCTCCCGGCGGCGCCGTCGTGCGCCGGAAAGCAGGAATCTCGCATGCCCCGTCCCGTCCTCCTCGTCACAGGCACCTCCTCCGGCATCGGCCGCGCCACCGCGATCGAAGCGGCACGCGCAGGCTGGAGGGTCGTCGCGACGGTCCGGGATCCCGATCACGCCGAGGGGCTCCGCTCCGCGATCGAGGAAGCGCGCGTCGAGGTCGACGTCCGGCCGCTCGACCTCACGGACAGCGACTCCATCGACGCCTGCATCCGCCTGATCGAGGAGGAGCACGGCTCCCTCGACGCGCTCGTCAACAACGCCGGCGCCGGCCACCTCGGCACGGCGGAGCTCGAGGAGCCGTCCGAGCTCCGCGAGGTGATGGAGGTCAACTTCTTCGGCACCGTCGCGCTGACGCGCGCCGCGCTGCCGATGCTCCGCTCCTCTCGCGGACGCCTCGTCACGGTCTCGAGCGTCGGAGGCGCCATCGGCCAGCCCTTCAACGAGGACTACTGCGCGGCGAAATTCGCCGTCGAGGGATTCTTCGAGGCGCTCGCGCCGGTCGCCGGCTCGGTCGGCGTGCGCGTCTCCCTCGTCGAACCGGGCGCCGTGCGCAGCAGCTTCGTCGACAACGCGGGAGTCGACGCGAGCGCGATGCTCGCCCAGGCCGGGCCCTACGCGTCGGCCCTCGGCGCGTACCTCGACCGCGCCGCCTCCTCCTTTGCCTCGACGCACGCCCAGGAGCCGAGCGATGTCGCCGCGGTGATCCTGTCGGTCCTGCGCGAGGAGGAGCCGCCCTTCCGGGTGCAGACCTCCGACTGGGCGAGGGAGTTCGTGGGCATGAAGATCGGCGACGTCGACGGCTCCCGCGTGCAGGCGGCGATGCGGGGATGGATCGGCATCCGCTAGAGTGGAGGGGTGCGAGCGCGAAGACTGCGCTCCCCCGCGTCGTAGAACGCCCCTTGTCCCCTAGGACTCTGACCGTCGAGGATCCGTCCCGACCATCTGGCGCACGTGCATGAGGCCCCCGGCCGCGCGCACCGAATCGTACGGCGAACGGATGTGACCACCGTCACCTTCGCCCGAACGCCGATCACCCGCGCCCCGGCCACCGCCCGCGCGACGTCCGATCGGCATGATGCCCTCGAAAGGCACCACTCCATGTCGAACACCCCCTCCTCCTTCAGTGCCCTCGGCGTCCCGGCCCCCCTCGTGGCCGCGCTCACCGCGAGCGGCATCATCGAGCCGTTCCCGATCCAGGTCGACACGCTGCCCGACACCCTGAACGGCCGCGACGTCCTCGGCCGCGGCAAGACGGGCTCGGGCAAGACCCTCGCCTTCGCCATCCCGATGATCGCCCGACTCGGTGGCTCCCTCGCCGGCGGACGCCGCCGCCCCGGCCGCCCGCTCGGTCTCGTGCTCGCGCCGACCCGCGAACTCGCCACCCAGATCACGGCGGCCATGCAGCCGCTCGCCGACGCCTACGGCATCGTCACGACCACGATCTTCGGAGGCGTCTCACAGCAGCGCCAGGTCGCCGCCCTCAAGCAGGGCGTCGACATCGTCGTGGCGTGCCCCGGCCGCCTCGAGGACCTCATGAAGCAGGGCTTCGTGAACCTCGACGCTGTGGAGATCACCGTGCTCGACGAGGCCGACCACATGGCCGACCTCGGCTTCCTGCCCGTCGTCACGCGCATCCTCGACAAGACCCCCCGCGGAGGCCAGCGTCTGCTGTTCTCGGCGACGCTCGACAACGGCGTGGACAAGCTGGTGAAGAAGTACCTCCAGAACGAGGTGCTGCACTCGGTCGACGAGGCCAACTCGCCGGTCGCACTGATGACCCACCACGTCTTCGAGGTCGACGGCATCGACGCCAAGAACGCGCTCGTGAAGACCCTCGCCTCCGGCACCGGCCGCCGCATCCTCTTCATGCGCACCAAGCACCACGCGAAGAAGCTCGCCAAGCAGCTCAGCAGCCAGGGCATCCCCGCGGTCGACCTGCACGGCAACCTCTCGCAGGTGGCGCGCGATCGCAACCTCGCGGCCTTCGGCGCCGGCACCGTGAAGGTGCTCGTCGCGACCGACGTCGCCGCCCGTGGCGTGCACGTCGATGACGTCGAGCTCGTGATCCACGTCGACCCGCCGATGGAGCACAAGGCATACCTGCACCGCTCCGGCCGCACCGCCCGTGCCGGCAGCGAGGGAGACGTCGTCACGGTCGTGCTGCCCACGCAGCGCAGCGACGTGAAGACGCTCCTGCGCAAGGCCGCGATCGCGGTCACCCCGCAGCAGGTCACCGCAGACTCCCGCGCGGTCACCGAGCTCGTCGGCGAGGTCGCGCCCTATGTGACGCCCACCGCCGTGGTCGAGCCCGTCCGCGGCCAGTCGCAGGGCGGCCGCTCGCAGGGCGCGAACGCTCAGCGCAAGCGTGCGGCTCGCACCGACGGCACCGCCGCCCCCCGCGGCGCTCGCTCGGGTGCGTCGTCGACCACGGGCGGCTCCGACCGTCCCCGCCGCGACCGCACCGCCTCCGAGGGAGCGGCCCGCGGCGGCGCTCGAGGTGGCCGCGGCCGCTCGGGCGCAGCCCCCGCCACCTCGGGAGGCTCGCGCTCGTTCTACAGCACGGCCACCGGAGGCGCGTCCTCGGCCGCTCCCGCCCGCGAGACCTCCGGCGGCCAGCGCCGCGGCGGGCGCCGCGCGCAAGGCTGAGCCCGATCGTGCGCCGCTCGGCGGCGCACCCCGGTCGGCAGATCCCGCCTCGCGAGAAGCAGAGCGGGAGCCGCCGATGAGGAAGAGGGGCCCCTCCGTGACATCACGTCAGCGGAGGGGCCCTTCTGCTGTCAGCGCAGCTTGCCCACCGAGGCGAGGGCGGCGCGGACGAGTGCGCCGCGACCTCCCTCCATCTCGGCTGAGACGGCGTCGGAGGACGCCTCGTCAGGAGTCATCCACGTCAGCTCGAGCGCATCCTGTCGTGGGTCGCAGGTTCCGGTGACGGGCACGACGTAGGCGAGCGACACGGCGTGCTGACGCTCATCTGTGAAGGGACCCATGCCGGGCATCGGGAAATACTCGGCGACGTGGAAGGGGTGCGGGCTCGCCGGCAGGAGCGGGAACGCCATCGGGCCGAGGTCTTTCTCGAGGTGACGGAAGAGCGCGTCGCGCAGGGTCTCTCCGTACATCACGCGCCCGGACACGATCGTGCGGGTGATCTGCCCCGTCGCCGTCGCGCGAAGCAGCACCCCCACCTCGGTGACCTGGCCGAGCCCGTCGACGCGCACGGGCACCGCCTCCACGTACAGCAGCGGGAGCCGACGACGGATCTCGGCGAGCTCGTCGTCGGACAGCCACCCGGAGTTGGGGTCAGGGGTTCGCACGCTCATGGAGCCATTCTTACCCGACCCGGCTGGTCTTCCGACCGGTCGGACCCTCCCGACCGCCGCGGGGGATGATGGTGCGATGGGAATCGACGCGAACGCGGTGCTGTGGTCCTCCTCCGAACGCGATCGCGCGGGGCGCCCGCTGCTGGTGCTGCTCCACGGCTACGGCTCGCACGAAGGCGACCTGTTCTCGCTCGGCGCGTACCTCCCGCTGGAGCCGGTGCTCGCGTCCCTCCGCGCACCCCTCGCTCTGGGAGGCGGCGCGAATGCGTGGTGGCCGCTGCGGCTCCCCCTCGAGCCGGGCGAGCCGCGCGCCGATCCTGCCGCGGTGGAGGAGGCGACGCGCGGGGTCCTCGACTGGCTCGACTCCCTCGACCACGCGGGGCCGGTCGGCCTGCTCGGCTTCTCGCAGGGCGCGGCCCTCGCAGTGCAGCTGCTGCGACGGGCGCCCGACCGCTTCGTCTTCACGGTCGCGCTCTCCGGGTTCGTCGTGCCCCTGGCCGAGGGCGACGATGCCGACGAACGGCTGGCGCGGGATCGGCCGCCGCTGTTCTGGGGTCGCGGCACGCTCGACGCAGTGATCCCCGAAGACCTCGTGCGGGAGGCGGGCGCCTGGTTCCCCGAGCACACCGCGCTCGACGCGCGCGTCTACGAGGGTGTCGCCCACGGGGTGAGCCAGGCGGAGCTCGCCGACATCGGCACCTTCGTGCGCCTGGGCTTCGCCTGACGCGCTCGCTCACGATCTCTGCCACCGATGCCGACGGGGGCGCCCGCGTTCGACTTCGGGGCACGTCAAGGGTTGGCCAGGAAGCGGCGTCCCTGGCACCGTCGGAGGAGGCCTCCTCGACGGAGACCGGCGAATGTCGGTGGTGCCGAGGAGGATGAGTGCATGTCGGATGTCCTCGAGCGCTTCTCCCCCGCCACGCGAGCGTGGTTCGAGGGTGCGTTCCCGGCTCCGACGGCCGCCCAAGAGGGGGCCTGGTCGGCGATCTCGAGCGGGGCGCACGCGCTCGTCGTCGCGCCGACCGGCTCCGGCAAGACCCTCTCGGCCTTCCTCTGGGCGATCGACCGGCTCGTGCAGGGGCCGCCCCCGAGCGATCCGCTACACCGCACGCGAGTGCTCTACGTCTCGCCGTTGAAGGCGCTCGGAGTCGACGTCGAGCGCAATCTCCGCTCGCCGCTGGTCGGCGTCACCCAGACGGCGCTGCGCTTGAGCGCCGAGGGGATCGGTGAGGCACCCGCCACGATCACCGTCGGCGTGCGATCCGGAGACACGCCGGCCGCCGAGCGGCGCCTGCTGCAGAAGACCCCACCCGACATCCTCATCACCACTCCCGAGTCGCTCTACCTCATGCTCACCTCGGCCGCGAGGGAGTCGCTGCGCGGGGTCGAGACGGTGATCGTCGACGAGGTGCACGCGGTCGCCTCGACCAAACGCGGCGCGCACCTCGCCGTCTCGCTCGAGCGGCTCGACGCCCTGCTCCCTAAGCCCGTTCAGCGCATCGGCCTCTCGGCCACCGTGCGGCCACGGGAGGAGGTGGCCCGTTTCCTCGCAGGCCGCTCGCCCGTCGCGATCGTGGCGCCCGCCTCCGAGAAGCAGTGGGACCTCCGCGTCGTGGTCCCCGTCGAAGACATGTCCGAGCTCGGCGCCACCGCTGCGCAGGAGGGCTCGACGATGGGGGCTACCGGCCCCCAGAGCGGATCGATCTGGCCGCACGTCGAGGAGTCGATCGTCGACAGCGTGCTCGCACACACCTCCTCGATCGTCTTCGCCAACTCTCGGCGGCTGGCCGAGCGACTGACCGCACGGCTCAACGAGATCTACGCCGAAAGACGCGACGCCGAGCGAACACGCGAGGCAGGCGAGCCGGTCGCCGTCGGGGCGCTCCTTGGCGAGGCTGCCGCCTCCTCGGCACGCCGCCGCGCGCCCGCCGAGCTGATGGGCGCCGCGGGAGGCACGAGCGGCAGCGGGCAGTCCTCGCCCGACGACGAGCCGCTGCTCGCCCGCGCCCACCACGGCTCGGTGAGCAAGGAGCAGCGCGCGATCATCGAGGACGATCTCAAGTCGGGTCGACTGCGCTGTGTCGTCGCGACCTCGAGCCTCGAACTCGGCATCGACATGGGCGCGGTCGACCTCGTGGTGCAGGTCGAGACGCCGCCCTCCGTCGCGAGCGCCCTCCAGCGGGTGGGCCGAGCGGGCCATCAGGTTGGTGAGGTCTCCCGCGGGTCGTTCTACCCCAAGCACCGGGCCGACCTCCTGCACTCGGCCGTCACCACCGAGCGGATGCGCGCGGGGCTGATCGAGGCGATCTCGGTGCCCGCGAATCCGCTCGACATCCTCGCCCAGCAGACCGTCGCCGCGACCGCGCTCGACGAGCTCGACGTCGATGAATGGTTCGACACGGTCCGCCGCAGCGCCCCGTTCGTCTCGTTGCCCCGCTCCGCCTATGAGGCCACGCTCGACCTCCTCTCGGGTCGATACCCGTCCGATCAGTTCGCCGAGCTGCGGCCCCGCGTCGTCTGGGACCGCGACGCCAACACCCTCACGGGCCGCCCCGGAGCGCAGCGGCTCGCCGTGACGAGCGGCGGCACCATCCCCGACCGCGGCCTGTTCGGGGTGTTCATGGTCGGCGAGCCCGGCTCGACCGGCAACCGCGTCGGCGAGCTCGACGAAGAGATGGTCTACGAATCGCGAGTGGGCGACGTCTTCGCCCTCGGTGCCACGAGCTGGCGGATCCAAGAGATCACCTACGACCGCGTGATCGTGACGCCCGCGTTCGGCGAGCCGGGACGTCTCCCGTTCTGGAAGGGCGACTCGCAGGGGCGTCCGGCCGAGTTGGGCGAGGCGATCGGCGCCTTCACCCGTGAGGTCGGCTCGGCAGCGCCCGAGACCGCGCGCGCACGCTGCACCGCTGCGGGGCTCGACGAGTACGCGACGAACAATCTGCTCTCGTTCCTCGACGAGCAACGGCTCGCCACCGGTCAGATCCCCGACGACCGGACGCTCGTCCTCGAGCGCTTCCGCGACGAGCTGGGCGACTGGCGACTCGTGCTGCACTCCCCCTACGGCATGCAGGTGCACTCGCCGTGGGCACTCGCCATCGGCGCGCGAGTCCGTGAGCGTCACGGGGTCGACGGAGCAGCGATGGCCGGCGACGACGGCATCGTGGTGCGCATCCCCGATACCGAGTCCGAGCCACCCGGCGCCGAGCTCTTCCTCTTCGAGCGCGACGAGCTCGAACAACTGGTCACGGGCGAAGTCGGCGGGTCGGCGCTGTTCGCCGCTCGGTTCCGCGAGTGCGCGGCCCGGGCGCTGCTCCTCCCCCGCTACAACCCCGGCAAGCGCTCGCCGCTCTGGCAGCAACGTCAGCGCGCTGCCCAGCTGCTCGACGTGGCGCGGACCTACCCGACCTTCCCGATCATCCTCGAGACCGTGCGCGAATGCCTCCAGGACGTCTACGACCTGCCCGCGCTGCTCCGCCTCGCCGCGCGCCTGGACGGTCGCGAACTGCGGATCCTCGAGGTCGAGACACCGACCGCCAGTCCCTTCGCGCGCTCGATGCTCTTCGGCTACGTCGCCGCGTTCATGTACGAGGGCGATAGCCCGCTGGCCGAGCGACGTGCCGCCGCCCTCTCGGTCGATGCTGCCCTGCTGGGTGAGCTCCTCGGGCGCGCCGAGCTGCGCGAGCTGCTCGACCCGGCGGTGCTCGCGCAGATCGAACGCGAATTGCAGCGGATCGAACCGGAGCGGCGTCTGCGCGGACTCGAGGGGGCCGCCGACCTGCTTCGCCTGCTCGGGCCGCTCACCCTCGACGAGCTCGGCGAGAGGCTCGTCGACGAGTCCGTCCCGTCAGCCGAGGTGGCGAAGGCGGCCCCTCTCGCCCGCGACGTGCTCGAGACTCACGTCGCCGCGCTCGTGCGGGCCAAGCGCGTCCTACCGGTCGGCCTCGCCGGCGAGCAGCGCTACGCCTCGATGGAGGACGCCTCCCGACTGCGCGACGCGCTCGGCGTGCCCCTTCCCATCGGTGTGCCGGTGGCGTTCATCGACCCGGTCCGCGACCCTCTCGGCGATCTCGTGGCCCGCTACGCGCGCACCCACGGGCCGTTCACCGCCACGGCCGTCGCCGGCCGTCTGGGTCTGGGCGTCGCGGTGGTCACCGACACGCTCCGCCGGCTCTCGGGCGAGCGGCGGGTCTCCGAGGGCGAGTTCCGCCCCACGGGCACCGGAACCGAGTGGTGCGACGCCGAGGTGCTGCGGCGTCTGCGCAGCCGCTCGCTGGCGGCGCTCCGCAAAGAGGTCGAGCCGGTCGATGCGGCCTCCTACGGCCGCTTTCTGCCGGCCTGGCAGCACGTCGGAGGCTCCCTGCGCGGCGTCGACGGCGTCGCCTCGGTCATCGATCAGCTCGCGGGCACGCCGATCCCGGCCTCGGCGTGGGAGTCGCTGGTCCTCCCCGCGCGCGTCCGTGACTACTCCCCTGCGATGCTCGACGAGCTGACCGCCACGGGCGAGGTGCTCTGGGCCGGGGCGGGAACCCTCCCGGGCAACGACGGCTGGGTGAGCCTGCACCTTGCCGACACCGCCGGGGTGACCCTTCCCGTCCCTGCCGCAGAGGCGGTCCCCCTGGGCGAGCTTCAGCAAGAGATCGTCGGCGTACTGGGCTCGGGCGGCGGCTACTTCTTCCGCCAGCTCTCGGACGCAGTCGGGTCGACCGACGACACCGGACTCGTCGACACCCTCTGGGAGCTGGTCTGGGGGGGCCTGGTCACCAATGACACCCTCGCTCCGCTGCGCACTCTCGTCGGGTCGACCGGAGGCGCCCATCGCCAACCGCGCGCGCCTGCCCGCGCCCGCGCTCCCCGCGGCCGGGCGATGACGCGCACCACGATGGCCACCCGGGTCGGGCCGCCCACCGCGGGCGGCCGCTGGTCGATCGTCCCCCTGGCGGAGTCGGACGCGACGATCCGCGGCCACGCGCTCGGTGAGACGCTGCTCGAGCGCTACGGCATCGTCACCCGAGGCTCGGTGCAGGCCGAGGGCGTCCTGGGCGGCTTCGCACTCGCCTACAAGGTGCTCAGCGGCTTCGAGCAGCAGGGCCGCGCCCGCCGCGGCTACTTCATCGAGAAGCTCGGCGCCGCGCAATTCGGTACCGCGGGCAGCGTCGATCGCCTCCGCACGTTCGCGCCACAGGACGAGGCCCAGGACCGGCCGCGGCCGGTCCTCGCGCTCGCCGCGACCGACCCCGCGAACCCGTTCGGCGCGGCCCTGCCCTGGCCGCAGGTCGAGGGCCACCGCCCCGGACGCAAGGCTGGCGCGCTCGTCGCCATCGTCGACGGTGCTCTCGCGGTCTACCTCGAACGCGGCGGCAAAACCGCTCTCACATTCACCGACGAAGAGGCGGCCCTCGCCGACGCAGCCGGCGCGCTCTCGCAGCTGGTCCGCTCTCGAGGCGTCGAAAAGCTGACCGTCGAGAAGATCGACGGCGTGTTCGCGCTCGGCACGCCCTTCGGTGACGCCCTCGTCGCCGCCGGCTTCGTCGCGAACCCGCGTGGGCTGAGGATGCGCTCATGAGCGCCCAGAGGAGCCGCCGTGCCCGAGGGTGACACCGTCTACCGCTCCGCCCACAACCTCGCCGAGGCTCTCGACGGCACGGTCCTGACACGGTGCGATGTCCGTGTGCCGAAGTACGCGACGGTCGACCTGACCGGCGAGACGATCGAGGCGGTCGTCGCGCGCGGCAAGCATCTGCTGATGCGGGTGGGTGACGCGCTCATCCACTCCCACCTCAAGATGGAGGGCAGCTGGCATCTTTACGCGCGGAAAGAGGGGCAGCGCCCGACGTGGCGTCGGCCCGCCTACCAGGCGCGCATCGTGCTCGAGACCGCGGACTGGCAGGCAGTCGGCTTCGAACTCGGCGTGCTCGAGATCGTGCCGCGCTCGGCCGAAGAGGAGGTGGTCGGCTACCTCGGCCCCGACCTGCTCGGCCCCGACTGGGATCCCGGCGAGGCGTTACGCCGCCTGTCGGCCGACCCCGAACGCCCGATCGGTCTGGCTCTGCTCGACCAGCGGATCATGGCGGGTCTCGGCAACGTCTACCGGGCCGAGCTCTGCTTCCTCCGCGGGGTGCTGCCCACGCGACCGGTCGGCGAGAGCGGCGACCTCGACCGTACGATCGCGCTGGCCCAGCGGATGATCACCGTCAACCGCGAACGCATCGAGCGCACGACGACCGGCAACCTGCGTCCGGGGCAGCAACTGTGGGTCTACGGCCGCGACCATCGCCCGTGTCGACGTTGCGGCACTCCGATCGAGCGCGGCGAACTCGGCGACGACGAGCTGCAGCTGCGGGTCACCTATTGGTGCCCGCGCTGCCAGAGCTGACGCCGAGAGTCACTCCTCGACGGCGGAGCGATGCCCTGGCACGTGCTTCGGGTGCAGTGTCAGCTCGGTCAGCCGCTCCACGCGGTCGACGTGGCGGCCCACCTTCGCGCCCTCGGTCACGACCCAACTGCCCACGAGGAGGAAAGCGTCGCGTCCTCCCGCCGTCAGCGGCCCGGTGATGGTGAACGGGCCGAGCGCCGGCGTCGAGAAGGTCACCCGCACAGCGTCGCCGTGCTGCAGCCCCTCCGCCGAGCGCGGCCCGTCGGCCTCCGTCGCCTCCGGGGCGAGCGCGATGCTCTGCACCTCGGCGCCGGTGCCGAGGAACACGTCGGCGGCGACGAGCTCGCCACCGACCGCCTGTCGTGCCACGCCCTCGATGCCGTAGAGGCCGTAGCGCGGCGAGCGGACGAGGACGCGGACGGAGTCGCCCACGCCGATCTCGGCGAGAGCCGCCCGGATCGCGGCGACGTCCCTCCGTGCGGGAGGCGCGGACAGGGCATCGGGGATCGGGCTGGCCATCCGCTCAGGGTAGCCCTTCGCCTCCCGCCCCTGCCCAGAGGGAACGAAATGCCCGCCGAGACGACGAAAGCCCCGCGCGAGCGGGGCTTTCGACAGACGCGGAGTCGGTGGGATTTGAACCCACGGAACCCAATAAAGGGTTCTCCACCTTAGCAGGGTGGTGCACTCGACCGGACTATGCGACGACTCCTGGGCGCCCGCAGGCGGACGCACGACGACCATCATAACCACACCCTCCCCCGCGGCATGACATCGCTGGAGGAGGCGCTACTGCTCGTCGAGCGTGCGCCCGACCGTGCAGGTCTCTTGCTGCGCGGTCTGACCGGAGACATCGCTCGGCAGCGTCACGGGGCCGTCGGGCGCCGTCGACGGAGCAGCCGAGGCGGAGTCCGTCGGAGTACTGGTCGACGTGTCTGCCGGGGCGGGCGCGCCCGTCGCCGCCGGCGTGTTCGTCGACTCCGATCCTCCGCCGGTCGTGCCCGTCAACGAGATCGGCTGGTCGGCCAGGAGCGCCGAGTTCAGCGTCGTCGCCGCCGCCTCGCTGGGGTAGACGCCGTCGCCCTTGATGTAGGTCGGGTACTGCACGAAGACGACCTTGGACAGGTCGACGTCCTTCACCGCGAGCCCGATCGAGACGAGCGTGTTGACGTTCTCGAGCGAGGTCGAGAGCTGCATGTTCGAGACGGCTGCCTTGGCGAGGCCGTAGAGGCTGACGGGGTTCGAGAGCGTGGACGCGCTCTTCACCTTGCGCACCAGCGACGAGAGGTACACCTGCTGGCTCGAAATGCGCGTGAGGTCGCTGCCGTCGCCGACTCCGTGGCGTGTGCGTAGGAACGCCAGCGCCTCGGCGCCCACGAGAGTGTGGGTGCCTGCGTCGAGGCTGAGGCCCGTGTACTCGTCCTGGATGGGCGAGGCGACGCAGACGTCGACTCCGCCCACCGCGTTGGACATCTCGATGACACCCTGGAACTGGATCAGTGCCGCATACGGGATCTTGAGGCCCGTCAGCTGCTCCACCGTCTTGACCGTGCAGGCCAGGCCGCCGTAGCTCAGGGAGGTGTTGATCTTCGACGAGCGCAGCGGATCCGAGACGGCGCCCGTGGTCGGGTCAGTGCACGAGGGGATCGGGACGTACATGTCGCGCGGGAAACTGATGACCTCGACCGTGGAGTGGTCTTGCGAGATGTGCATCAGCATGGTCACGTCGTTGAGGTTCTCGGAGCGGTCGCCGTAGGCGCCTGCCGCGGAGCCCTGGGCGCTGTCACTCCCCGCGAGGAGGATGTTGACTCCTCCCTCGATCGCGCCGATCTCGGGTACCGGGCCGGCCGTCGAGCCGATGTCGAGGTCGACGGAGGCGCGCGCGCTGCCCGCGATCATCGACACGGCGATCGCGACCACGCAGACCGCGCTCACGACGCCGACCCCCACGCAGGCGGCCAGGACTCGCGCCACGAACCGCCACCCGCTCTGCGGACGCAGCCGCCCGTGCCGGGCAGCGGGTCGGCGGGAGGGGGCGGGTGCGCTCATCGAGTCGTCATCTCTCTCGGCCGCGCGACGACGCTCGTCACGGGTCAGGGCTCGAGGAAGACGACATCCGGGGATGCCGGCCGCTCTCGGCTCAGCCGAAGAACCCGACCGAGCAGGTCTGCTGGTCGGCGCTCTGGCCGGTCACCGATTCTGGCAGCGCAACCTTGGATTCGCCCGCGGGAGCCGCAGGAGTGCTCCCAGGAGTAGCCTCCGCGGTCGCGATCGGCTCGGTCGTCGCCGGACCCTCGGGCACCTCGGTGGACGTGGCCTCGGGAGTCGCGGCACCGTCCTCGACGGTCGCTCCGGCGCCCGTCCCTCCCGTGATCGCGATCGGCTGATCGTTTTGCAGGGCCGCGGCAAGCACATCGCCCGCTTCCCGGGCGGGCACCACTCCGCCCGAGACGGAGCCCGTGGGGTACTGCACGAAGACGACGTCGGCGAGGTCGACGTCCTTGAGCGCAAGACCCATCTGCACCATCGTGTTGACGTTGTTGAGCTCGTTCGAGAGCGTCATGTTGCCGAGGGCCGCTTTGGCGAGTCCGTAGAGCGCGACCGGGTTCAGCAGCGTGTCGGCGCTCTTCACCTGCCGCACGAGCGCCGAGAGGAACACCTGCTGATTGCTGATGCGAGTCAGGTCGCTGCCGTCGCCGATGCCGTGACGGCTGCGGAGGAACTGCAGCGCCGCCATTCCCTGCAGCGAGTGTGTGCCCGGCTCGAGATAGGTGTTGGTGTAGGGGTCGGCGATCTCGGTCGCGACGCACACGTCGACTCCCCCGATCGCGTTCGACATCTCGATGACGCCGTTGAACTGCACGACCGCGCCGTAGTCGACCCGGATCCCGAGCAGATCCTCGACCACTCCCGCGACACAGCCGAGGCTGACGTCTTTGCCCATCGCCTCGTTGATCTTCGTGTCGGAGCGCGCCGGGACCGTCTCGCCGGTCCCCACGTCGACGCAGCTCGGGATGTCGACGTACATGTCGCGCGGGAAGCTGACGACGGTCGCCGTGCGATGGTCGGCCGACACGTGCAAGAGCATGTTGACGTCGTTGAGGACGCTCGTCTCCTCGTCCGGGTCCCCGTAGGCGTCTCCCTGCCCCTGACGCGAGTCGCTGCCGACGAGGAGCATGTTGAAGCCGCCCTCGAGAGCCCCGATCGCGGGCGCCTCGGCCGCCGCCTCCACTCGTGAACCGGCAGCCACGGGATGCAGGTCGACGGAAGGTCGCGCGGACTGCACGAGAAGGCTCGCGGCGATCGCGAGGACCGACACGGACGCGACGACGCCGACTCCGCCGATGGTCGCCGCCGCAACGACGAGGGTGCGCGCCAGCGAGTGCCGCTTCTGGCGTCCGTGCCGGACGAAAGGCCGCGGTGTGCGGTGGTCGTCTCGAGTCGGTCGCTGTGTCGAAGGGCCCGTGCGGCGCATCCGTCTCCTGGGTGTCGAGGCGTCAGTGGTGCGGAGGAGGGGCCGCGGGGTCTCCCGGGCGTCGCGCCATCCTATACAGAGTCGTGGCGCGATTCGAAGGTTCGCCGGCGGGGAGGAGGCGAGACTCGCGCCGACGGCCCAATATGCATCCCATCCAGGAATGTGGGGGCCGGGGAGCCCGTCGAGGTAGCGGGCGAGCGTTCCGCTTCGCAGCATGGTGTCGGCCGGGTTGACCGCTGCGAACAGCACGCGGATCTTCACCTCGCCGCGCCTCGGGTGCGGTTAGGGAACGCGTGCGACTTTCAGTACGTCAGGGTCGCCGAATCTCGAAAAGGTGATCGCTCGCATCGCTCTACTCACCCTGTCCTGCTCGACGGGGGCGCCGAGGGGGCGCCCGTTGCCCCTCAGTTACCTGCGTTCGTCGTTCGCGGGGAGCGGCGTGAGCACGAACACCGGAATCTCTCGTTCGAGACCGATGACGTACTTGTCGAAGTCTGGCCAGGTCTTCACGGCCTGCTTCCACCATTGGGCGCGCTCCTCGCCCTCAGCGAGATGCGCGTAGAAGTCACTCTTGTCCGCGCCGTCCTGCAGTTCGACGTGCGGGTGCTTGACGACGTTGTTGTACCAGGTCGGGTTCTTCAGGCTCCCGCCATTGGAAGCGAGGATCGCGTACGAGCCGCCGTGCTCGATCCGCATCAGGGGGTTGATCCGAAGGTTCCCCGACTTCGCTCCGACAGATGTCAGCACGATGATGGGTCGACCCTGCAGTGTGTTCGCTTCGCGCCCGTCGGTCGCTTGATAGGTCTCCGCTTGCTCGCGAGCCCAGGCGTTGGTGCTGGGCTCGTACGTACCGGTGAGAGGCATTCGTGTTCCTTCTGCTTTGAGTCGTTTAGCGCGTCAGCGGGCGGGGACGAGGCTTGCGAGGGTCTTCACGTAGCTCAGCATCGTGTCGAGCGCGATGCGCAGCGGCGCGGGGTCGCGGCTCGTCTGGGACAGCAGCGTTCCGCCCTCCAACGCCGCCAGGAACGCGGTCGCGAGGGTCTCGGGATCTGCCGTTGGCTGCAGCTCTCCGCGGTCGCGCATCGCCGCAAGTCCATCGCGGATCGGCTCGCGCCACCGCTCGAACCCGCGTGCGAGGTCCTCCCGGAGGTCCGGGGCGCTCTCCGAGAGCTGAGCGGCGAGGGATCCGATCCGACATCCACCGACGCACCCGCTGGCCTCGAGCCCCGCCGCGTTCAGCTCCGCCCAGGCCTCGAGTCGCTCGAAGCTGTCGAGTTGATCGAGCAGTGGGCGCTGCGAATCGAGCGTCTCCTCGGTCTGGTATCCGATGACCGCCTTGATCAGTGCGTGCTTGTCGCCGAAGTAATGGGCGACCTGACCCGCGCTGACGCTGGCTTCCCGCTTGACGTCGTCGATGCTCGTCGCCGCAACGCCGTGATCGTGCATGAGCGTCGCGGCGGCTGCGAGAACGCGAGCCCGCGTCGCGCGTCCCTTCGGAGTCAGCGCGGGTTCGTCATCACGTTCACGCGCCGGCAGCTCCTTGGTGCTCATGGGTGGAGCCTAGCCTCGTTTCTGGTACTCGCAACCCAAAGTGCACGGTTTTTTGTCTTGACAACCCAGACGAGCAGGGCCAAGTTGGTACGAGCAACCCAATTGGGTCGCTCGTACCAAAAAGGAGCTACACGACATGTCTACGGATCTCACCGGGAAGACTGCACTGGTCACCGGATCTACCAGCGGAATCGGCCGTGCGATCGCGGAGAACCTGGCCTCGCAGGGCGCGCACGTGATCGTGGTGGGCCGAGACACGGGCCGGGGAGCGGAGACCGTTTCCGCGATCGCCGCGGCAGGAGGCGTCGCCTACTTCCTCCGCTACGACCTCTCCGACACCGACAAGCTGGGAGGCCTCGTCCTCGACTCCGTCCAACTCGAAGAGCACGGACACATCGACATCCTCGTCAACGCCGCCGGCATCTACCCGTTCGCGCCGAGCACCGAGCTGACGGCGAAGCAGTTCGACGACATCTACACGCTCAACGTCAAGGCGCCCTTCCTGCTCACCACCGCGCTGGTCTCGCAGATGATCGATCGCGGCGAAGGCGTCATCGTCAACCTGTCGACCGCGCTGGCCACCAAGGGCATCGCGGGCGCATCGCTCTACGCATCCAGCAAAGCCGCCGTCGAGACCCTCACCAAGGTCTGGGCGGCCGAGTTCGGCCCCAGCGGGGTACGCGTCAACGCAGTCAGCCCCGGCCCCATCGCCACGCCCGGCACCGCACCGTTCGGTGAGGGCCTCAGCGTGTTCCACGAAGGCACCCCAGCAAACCGCGTCGGCCAGCCCGAAGAAGTCGCCGCAGCCGTCTCATTCCTCGTCGGCGACGACGCGAAGTACATCCACGGCGTCATCCTCCCCGTCGACGGCGGCGCATCCACCCTCTAAACCAGCGCCAGAAGCACAGCGTCGATCGCCGTGACGGTCGAGCCACCATGCGCGGGTCGCAGGGGCTCGGCCGTGGGCACCAATTGGGCACAAACGTGTGCCCGCGACGTGAGTGAGGACAGCCAGCCGTGAGCGAAGAAGCCCGGAAGTCGGCGGATCGCGGGTTGTCGGCGCCTGCCAGAAAGCGGAGGGCGTGGGATTCGAACCCACGAGACATTTCTGCCCACCAGTTTTCAAGACTGGCTCCATCGGCCGCTCGGACAGCCCTCCTGGTCGCTCCCGTGGGAGAGACACCCGATAGTAACCGACGGGCGTCAGCGGAGCGCGTCAGTGCACCGTCGCGAGCGCTGCGACCACGCCGTCCTGCTCCACGGCCGGAACCACCGACGACGCGACCGCCCGTACTTCCTCCGGCGCCTGACCCATCGCCAGGCCCACGCCCTCCTCGGCGGCCCAGGTGAGCATCTCGATGTCGTTGCGGCCGTCGCCGACGGCGAGCACGGCGCTGCGCTCGATGCCGAGGTCTTGTCGGACGAGTTCGAGCGCGGTCGACTTGTTGACGCCGAAGGGAGCGATGTCGAGCCACGCGGTCCACCCGATCGCGTAGCTGACCTGGTGCAGGCCCATCTTCTCGATCAGGCCCGAGAACTCGTCGATGCCCGTCTCGGGCGAGATGACGACGACGCGAGTGCAGAGCCTCCCGAGCAGCTCCTCGAAGGGCACGCGCTGGGTCTCGGCGCCGAGCACCGCGCCTCCCGGGAACGACTCGGTGTGGAAGAACGCGCCGTCCGCGTCCTCGACGGCGTAGTGCGCGTCGGGGAGGAACCGGAAGATGCTCTGCAGGATCTCGCTCGGATCGAACGTCTCCACGACATGCGGGCGGTAGCCGCCCTCCTCGTCGCGACGCAGGGTCACCGCGCCGTTGCAGCACACCACATACTCGGGCGTGATGCCCAGGCGTGCCGCCACGGGGAGCGTCGCGCCCGGCGAGCGACCGGTGGCGAGCATGACCTCGTTGCCGGCCGCGACGACGCGGGAGATCGCCTCGACGACCGCCTCCGTGATGGTGCCGTCCTCGTGCATCACGGTGCCGTCGATGTCGAGGGCGATGAGGCGGCGAGCCTGCTCCACGCTCACGCGACGGGCTCGAGGACCTCGAGGCCGCCCAGGTGCGGGCGCAGCGCCTCCGGCACGAGGACCGAGCCGTCGGCTCGCTGGTGGGTCTCGAGCAGGGCGACGATCCAGCGAGTGGTGACCAGGGTGCCGTTGAGGGTGGCGACCGGAGCCGTCTTCCCCGACTCGGTGCGGTAGCGGGTGTCGAGGCGCCGAGCCTGGAACGTGGTGCAGTTCGAGGTGGAGGTGAGCTCGCGGAAGGTCCCCTGCGTCGGCACCCACGCCTCCACGTCGAACTTGCGGGCGGCGCTCTGGCCGAGATCGCCGGCGGCGGTGTCGATCACGCGGTAGTGCAGGCCGAGGCTCTGCAAGATGTCCTCCTGGTAGGAGAGCAGGCGCGCATGCTCGGCCTCCGCCTCCTCCGGGAGCGTGTAGACGAACATCTCGAGCTTCGAGAATTGGTGCACACGGATGATGCCGCGGGTGTCGCGCCCGCCCGAGCCAGCCTCCCGCCGGTAGCAGGTGCTCCAGCCCGCGTAGCGCTTGGCTCCCGCCGAGAGGTCGAGGATCTCGTCGGCGTGGTAGCCGGCGAGCGCGACCTCGCTGGTGCCGGTGAGGTAGAGGTCGTCGTCGCGGAGGCGGTACACCTCGTCGTCGTGCTCGCCCAGGAAACCGGTCCCGTCCATGATCTCGGGGCGCACGAGGGTCGGCGTGATCAGCGGCGTGAAGCCAGCGGCGAGCGCCTTCTCGAGCCCGAGGTTCATCAGCGCGATCTCGAGGCGGGCGACGAGCCCCTTGAGGAAGTAGAAGCGCGCGCCGCTGACCTTGGCGCCGCGCTGCATGTCGATGCCGTCGAGCAGCTCGCCGATCTCGAGGTGGTCTCGGGGGGTGAAGTCGAAGACCGGCCGCTCGCCGACCGTCTTGACGAGTGCGAACGCCTCCTCGCCGCCGGCCGGCACGCCGTCGATGATCGGGTTGGCGAGGCGCTTCACGAGCACGGTGAAGCGCTCGTCGGCGTCCGACGCCTCCTGCTGGGCAGCCTTGGCGGCGGAGGCGAGACGCTGGGCCTCGGCCACGAGCGCCGCCTTCTCGTCTTTCGGAGCCGTGGCGACCGTCTTGCCGAACGCGTTCTGCTCGGCTCGCAGCCGCTCCGCCTCGGTGATCGCCGCGCGACGGAGCCGGTCGGCCTCCAGGGCCTCGTCGACGAGTTCGACGGAGTCGCCGCGCGCCTCCTGCGAGCGCTTGAGGATGTCCGGGTTCTCGCGCAGAAGTACGGGATCAATCACCCCAGCAGTGTAGAGGGAGCTCCCGCGTCGGGCTCGGTCGCACTGAGGCCCGAAGGTTGCCGCGGAGGTGTTCCCCCGCTCCGGAAGCACCGACCGCCGATCTCGGCTACGGTGGAGCCCGCGAAGGGGAGTAGTTCCCACCGCCCGCCGAGCGGGCGACGAGGCACGTCGACATGCTGGTCCGGGACGATCCGGGCCCGGCGCGCCACCCGGCTCCGCGAGGACCCGGGCGAACGAGACCTTCGGTCAGTCGACGCACGTCCTGACCGGTCCTCTCGCGCGGGTCGGCGGGCCTACCCCAGGAGATCGCATGGCGACCACCAGCCCCACTCCCACCCAGGTGCGCCGTTGGCGCCGCTACCTCGCCGACGAGCTCGCGGAGGCGGCGACCTACCGCGACCTCGCTCAGCGTCGCACGGGCGAGGAACGCGAGATCCTGCTCGCGCTCGCGGCAGCCGAGGGCCGCCACGAGGAGCATTGGCGGGAGCTGCTGGGAGCCGCGGCCGAGCCGTCTCCGCGACCCGACCTGCGCACGCGCCTGCTCGGCTTCCTCACCCGGCGCTTCGGGTCGGTCTTCGTGCTCGCGCTGATCCAGCGCGCCGAGGCCCGCTCGCCCTACGCCGACGACGACGATGCCACGGAGGCGATGGCCGCCGACGAGCGGATCCACGGCGAGGTCGTGCGCGGCCTCGCGGAACGCGGACGCAACCGGCTCTCTGGCACGTTCCGCGCGGCGGTGTTCGGGGCGAACGACGGGCTGGTCTCGAACCTCGCGCTGGTCTTGGGCGTCGGAGCGAGCGGGGTCGCGACGAGCGTGGTCCTGTTCACCGGCATCGCCGGGCTGTTGGCGGGCGCGCTCTCGATGGGGGCGGGCGAGTTCGTGTCGGTGCGCTCCCAGCGCGAGCTGCTGTCGGCGTCGAGCCCCGACCTCGACGCGAATGGCGTCGTGCCCGACCTGGACGTCGACGCGAACGAGCTCGCCCTGGTCTACCGGGCGCGCGGGATGACGCAGGAGGAGGCGGACGCGCGCGCCGCCTCCGTCTTCGCCGGCCTCCGCGGAGGCGCGATCACCTCACCGATCACCCTCGGCGGTCCGGCGGCCGACCCCGACTTCGACGAGCACGAGTCGGTCGGCACCGGCATGGGTGCGGCCCTGTCGAGCTTCTGCTTCTTCGCGTCTGGCGCGATCATCCCGGTTCTGCCGTACCTGCTGGGGCTCACGGGGCTCGCTGCGGTGGTCGTCGCGTGCGTCCTGGTCGGCATCGCGCTGCTCGCGACCGGCGCGGTCGTCGGGCTGCTCTCGGGGGCGCCTCCGCTCGCCCGCGCGTTGCGCCAGCTCGGAATCGGCTACGGCGCGGCGCTCGTGACCTACCTGCTCGGGCTGCTGTTCGGCGCCTCCGGGGTCTGAGCCGAGCCGGGGCCTGAGCCGAATGGCGCGTGACGCGGGCGGCTCTCCTCCCCGTCCTCGTCCGAGGCGACGCGAGGGGCGTCCGGCTCAAGGGCCGGCCGCACCGGGCGTCCGCGCCACCGCAGAGCCGCGACGCCCAGCGCGATCAGCACCGAGAACGGGAGGCAGCCCAGGAGCGGGATCGACGCGTAGTAGACGAGCTGGCGCTGGATGTACTCGGGCGACGGCGTGTCCGAGTCTCCGTAGTAGGGCGCGGACGGCGCCGCGTAGCCGGCGTAGACCATCGCGGCGCCGACGACGCTGCCTGCGAGCCCGGCCAGCAGCAGCACGAGCAGCCAGGGGTTGCGCAGGAGCGGCGCCTCGCGGGGCGAGACCGCCGGCGACTGCGACTGCCCGGACGGCTCGTCGCTCGCCGGGGCGGGGAGGCGCCCGGCAGCGGTTTCCCTCCGCTCCCGGTGCTCTCGTCGCGAGTCGGCGGCAGCGGCGATCTCGGGGAGGGCGGGGCCTGCACGACGGGCGCGAGGAGCGAAGGCGCCGGATGCCGACTCCTCTGGCCGCGTTCCCGGCCGGGCGAAGGGGCGATCGTCGGCGCGAACCCGCTCGACGCCTCCTCCAAAACCTCGCTGGAACGCCGGGTCGAACCGCGGATCGAGTCGCTCGGACGCCGCCTCACGCCCGTCGTCGTCGCGTCCCGCTCCACCCTGCTCGGTCATCGTCCCTGCTCAGTCATCGTCGACCTCCGGCTCGCCGCCGAGGATTCCGCGCAACCAGTCGCGGGCCTCGATGAACACCTCGTCGTCGTAGCGTCGCACGGAGGTGACCGGACGTCGATCCGCGCGCGGATACGAGCCGAGGAAGATCACCTGCGGCGAGAAGCGCCGCAGCCCCATCAGCGCGTCGGCCACTCTCTCATCACGCACATGGCCGTCGAGGTCGATGACGAAGCGGTAGCGGCCGAGCGCGTCGCCGATGGGTCGCGACTGGATCATGCTCAGGTTCACCCCGCGCGTCGCGAACTGCTCGAGCAGATCGAGCAGCGCGCCGGGCTCGTCGGACGGCAGCTCGACGATGATACTCGTCTTGTCGGCGCCGGTCGCGTCCGGCAGCAGGCGCGAACGCGTCACGTGGACGAAGCGAGTCACCGCGTTCGGGTTGTCGCCGATGTCCTCCGCGAGCACCTCGACAGCATGGTGGGCGACGATCCCCGGAGGCGCGATCGCCGCCTGCGCGGGCGATCCGCTCAGCAGGTCGAGGGTCGCCTGCACATTGCTGGACGCCGGGAGGTGCTCGTGGCTGGGGATCTCCCTGTCGAGCCAGCGGCGGCACTGGCCGTAGGCGACCGGGTGCGCGGCGACGACCCGTACCTCCTCGAGGCGCGCGCCGGGCCGGCCCACGAGGATGAAGGAGACGGGGACGAGATACTCGCCGACGATGCGCAGCCCCGGGATCTTCGCGAGCGCGTCCTGCGCGGCGGTGACGCCTCCATCGACCGAGTTCTCGATGGCGATCACCGCGCCGTCGCTCCGGCCGGTCACGAGGTCGTTGAGCGCCTCCCCCACGTTCGCGACGCTGCGCCACTCGTGACCGCGCGCCTCGGGGACCTGCGCGAGAGCCGCCTCCGTGAATGTGCCGCTGGGCCCGAGGTAGCTGTAGGTACGGGTCGCGGAGACGCTATCGGGCATGGCGCACAGCCTAGCCAGCGCGGTACCGGGGCTGGACCGGGACTGCCACTATGGGACCTATGACCGATCGCGCAGGGAAGCCGGCACAGGCCTCCGATCTCATTGATGTCGAGGCCCTCGTGAGGGCGTACTACGAGAAGAAGCCGGATGTGTCCGATCCGACGCAGAAGGTGGTGTTCGGCACCTCCGGACACCGCGGCTCCTCGTTCGACACCGCGTTCAACGAAGACCACATCGCGGCCGTGACCCAGGCGATCGTGGAGTACCGCACCGGGCAGGGGATCACCGGCCCGCTCTTCATCGGCGCCGACACCCACGGGCTCTCGCGTCCCGCACTGACGACCGCACTCGAGGTCCTCGTCGGCAACCAGGTGCGCGTGCTCGTCGACGAGTTCGACGACTTCGTACCCACCCCGGCGCTCAGCCACGCGATCCTCCGCTACAACACCGACCCGGCGCACACCGACCGCGCCGACGGCATCGTGGTGACGCCCTCGCACAACCCGCCCCGCGACGGCGGCTTCAAGTACAACCCGCCGCACGGTGGCCCCGCCGACTCGGATGCCACGGGCTGGATCGCGAACCGGGCGAACGAGATCATCGCCGACGGTCTGCGGGCCGTCGTCGCGGCGGAGCCCAGCGCGGTCGAGACGTACGACTACCGCACCCACTACGTCGCCGACCTCGCGAACATCATCGACATCGACGCGATCAAGAAGGCGGGAGTGCGCATCGGCGCCGATCCGCTGGGCGGCGCCTCGGTGCACTACTGGCAGCTGATCGCCGAGGTGTACGAGCTCGACCTGACCGTGGTCAACGGCGAGGTCGACCCGGCCTGGAGCTTCATGACCCTCGACTGGGACGGCAAGATCCGGATGGACCCGTCCTCGCCGAGCGCGATGGCCTCGGTCGTCGCCCGCGCCGGCGACTACGACATCCTCACCGGCAACGACGCCGATGCCGACCGACACGGGATCGTCACGCCCGACGGTGGCCTGATGAACCCCAATCACTACCTCGCGGTCGCGATCGACTACCTCTACCGCCACCGCACCGGCTGGCGAGACGACGCGGCCATCGGCAAGACGCTCGTGTCGTCGTCGATCATCGATCGTGTCGCCGAGTCGCTCGGCCGCCGCCTCTGGGAGGTGCCGGTGGGGTTCAAGTGGTTCGTGCCCGGTCTCGTGGATGGCTCCGTGGGCTTCGGAGGCGAGGAATCCGCCGGCGCATCGTTCCTCCGCTTCGACGGCACCGTGTGGACCACCGACAAGGACGGGATCCTGCTGGCCCTGCTCGCCTCCGAGATCGTCGCCGTGACCGGCAAGAGCCCCTCGGTGCTCTACCGCGAGCTGACCGAGCGCTTCGGCGCCCCGGTGTACGAGCGCGTCGACGCCGCCGCGACGAAGGCGCAGAAGGCGGCTCTGGGCAAGCTCGACGGCGACGCCATCTCGGCGACGACCCTCGCGGGCGGCGAGATCACCGCGAAGCTCTCGAAGGCACCCGGTAACGGCGCGACGGTGGGAGGCGTCAAGGTGGTCACCGAGGACGCGTGGTTCGCCGCGCGCCCCTCCGGCACCGAGGACGTCTACAAGATCTACGCCGAGAGCTTCCGCGGACCCGAGCACCTGGCCCAGGTGCAGGCGGAGGCGCGCACCATCGTCGACGCCGCGCTCGGCTCCTAGGGCGCGTCTCCTCAGCGGCCGTCACCGTCGAGAGCACGGAGGGCAGAACGACGGTGACGGCCGCTCCGTGGAGGCAGGGCTGAGCGGTGTCTATGCGTTCTCCTTCGCGAGTCGTTCGAGGAAGCTCCGGGATGCGGCGGACATCTCGGACGGGACCCCGAGCGAGTCGAGGTACTCGACGACCGAGGCCATCTCATGGCCGCGCCGGACGGCGTGCTTGCGGCTGCCTGTCTCATAACGCTCGATTTTGGCCTCGACGTCGCCTGAGAGCTGAGCGGCGATCTGCTCGCGGATCCACGGCTCGCAGCCGGCTGCGCGTCCGGCGATGACTGCTTCGACGACGACGGCGGCGAGGCTCTTCATCAGCACGCTGCGGAGGAGTTTGCGTGAGGTGGCGACGCCGGCCGGCCCCTCGATCAGCTCGACGTCGGCGCCGAGTGAGGTGAGGTACGCCTCGACGTCTGCCGCTGCGGCTCCGCTGACGATCGTCTCGGTCCGCGCACCTTTCGTCGGGACCGGTCCGAGGATGGCGACGTCGGCGAAGCGCCCGCCAGCGTCTGAGACGATGCGTTCGACGGTTTCCATCGTGGTCGGGGAGGCTGTGGTGAAGTCGGCGTAGACGGCGCCCTCCCGCAGGTGGGGCGCGGCGTCGCGCGCGATCCGCTCGCTGAGGGATGCGGCGGTCAGCACGATGACCAGGTCGGCGGAGGCGACGGCGGTCGTAGCATCGGGCGTCCGCTGGACCCCCTCGGGTGTGGTGGGCGCCGCGGGGTCGAACCCCGAGACGGTGTCGCCGTGAGCGGCGGCGGCCGCAGCGTAGAGAGCTCCGGCCTCGCCGAGTCCGATGAATCCGATTCGCATCGTGTGTCCTTCCTTCGCCGGACGCCCATGCGACGCGGCGGTCTAGCGCTGAAGAGCGGCTGCCGCTCTGCGCAGTTCTGGCACCTGCGCCTCGAGGCGGGCGCGGAGGGTGGTCTCGAGGGGACCCGAGGCCGAGATCGCGGCGATCACATCACCGGAGGAGGCGTGCAGGGGGACGCTTACGGCGGCGACGCCGGTCTCGCGTTCGTTGATGGAGATGTGCGAGCCATCCCTGCGGACCTGCTCGAGCTGTGCGCGCAACTCCTGGGCCGTGACCTTCTCGCCGGCCGCGGTGGCGGTGTCGCCGAGTCCGTCGAGGATCCGGTCGAGCTCGTCGTCCGGCAGGGCGGCCAGGATGTTCTTCCCGGCGCCGACGTGCAGCGGGAGCCGTCGGCCGAGGGGAAGCTGGTAGCGCAGTGGGTCCTGCCCGTCCACGCGGACCGTGAGGATCCGGGAGTCGCCGATCCGCACGTAGAGCGAGGCGGTCAGGCCGGTGCTGCTCGCCAGCTGTTGCAGCACAGGTCGGGCTCGGCTGCTCAACGGATCGGTGACCAGATAGCTGTGGCCCATGCCGAGCGCCGCCGGGCCCAGGCGGTAAAGCCCGTTCTCGGTGGCGACGAATCCGCGATGCTGGAGCGAGCCGAGGATCCGCAGCACGGTCGCGTTGTGCAAACCGGATCCTCGACTCAGTTCCACCAAGCGCATCGGTGTCTCGCTGGACTCGAGGAGCTCGAGCAGGTCGAGCGCACGGTCGATGCTGCGCACGGTCGAGGCGGACGTGTCCGCGGGAGTCTGGGCCATGGCCCCTATTCTCCCGGGGGGCGCTCACGGTCCCGCCACGATGCTCTTCCGGGTCTGGGACTCGGTGGCGTGCTTCGCCTCCGCCCGCCCGAGCACGGCCTCCGCCTCACCGCGCGGGACGATCGCCAGGCCGTCGGAGTCGCCGAGGACGAGGTCGCCAGGCGCGACCACGACCGAGCCGATCGCGACGGGCACGCCGAGCCGGAAAGGACCGTTCTTGTACGGCCCGGCGGGGCTGACGGCGCGGGCGAAGGCGGGGAAGCCCATCTCCTCGAGGTCGTCGACGTCGCGCAGGGCGCCGTCGATGACGATGCCGATGCAGCCGACCTTGCGCAGCCGCTCGCCGATCAGTTCGCCGACGAGCGCGCGGTCCTGGATACCGTGGCCGTTCACGACGAGGACGTCGCCGGGGCTGAGTCGGGTGATCGCCTCGTGGATGCCGGCGTTGTCACCACCGGCGACTTCGACCGTGTAGGCGGGGCCAGCGAGGCGGGCGCCGCGCCAGACGGGCCGGATCGCCGCGTCGACCACGCCGAGGCGATCCATGGAGTCGCCGACATTGGCGACGGGGAGAGCGGCGAAGCGCTCGAGGAGAGTCTTTCCAGTCATATCGGTCTCGTTCCGTGTCGCGGGCCCGCCTAGTCGGCGGGCTTCCATCCGTGGGCGTAAGAGAGGAGCAGCGTCCAGATCCCGAGCACGCCGGCGACGCCGAAGGTCCACGGGCTGAGCACGGCCGAGACTTCGGTGATGAAGCCGCCGTTCACGACGATCAAGCCGGCGATCTGCAGCAGGACGAGGATCGCGCCGAGCACGAGCATCGTGACGAGGAGGACGACGAAGACCGTGGTCATGACGGAAATGACGCGTTGCCGGCCGGGGCCGTGCGGGGTGTCGCGAGGGGCGGATTCTTCGGGCATCAGAGGCTCCTTGAGAAGTGCGAGAAGAGGGGGAGGCGGGCGCGCATCAGTGCGGCACCGGCAGCCATCCCGGACCGATGAGGGCGGCAATGACGAGGATGGGGATCACGTAGAGGACGATCAGGGGAACGAATGTCTTGACCGGGTTCACTTGAGCAATGCCGGTGGCGATGTAGATCGCTGCCGCGCCGGGAGGGGAGGCGCCCTCGGTCGAGGCCGCGACCAGGACGACGCAGGCCGCGAGGACTGGATCGACGCCCGAGGCCACGAGGACGCTGAAGCCGATGCCTCCGATGGTGGCGATCGTCGCGGTCGAGCTCAGCGGTCCGGCGACGAGGACGACCATGACGGCGACGATGACCGACATGACGACGGGTGACGCGTTGAGGCCGTTGAGCACGCTCGAGAGCTGCTCGGCGAGACCGAGTTCGGTGAGCACGGCGCCGCCGGCGAAGGCGAACACGAGAGTCGCTCCGATATCGCGGTAGCGCGGCGCGGTCTTCGCGACGAACCCATACCACTCCGAGCCCGACTTGGGCAGTCCTCTCCAGCCGAGCAGGGCGGCGAAGATACCGAGTAGCACCGGGATCCAGACGATGATGCTGATGGAATCCATGACGTCCTCGCCGAGCACTCCGGTCAAGGCCTCGCCCGTGGGTCCGAGGGTGACGAGCACGGGGATGATGATGCCCAGGAACACGAGCAGCGAGGTCCAGCCGCGTCGGAACGACTTCGCGAAGGGCAGGATGTCGGCCGCGGCGACGCGGCCGATCTTGTACTTGCGGACGAAGTAGAAGACGACGATGAGGCGCCAGAGGATGCACCAGGCGGCTGCGGCGAACATCGCCAGGAGGAGCTGGTCGATCGAGACGTAGGGCGCCACGGTGGCAGTGCCGATCAGGATGAAGAAGGATGCGCTCGGAGGGATGACCGTTCCGTTGCCGGCGTTGCCGGCGATCAGAGTCGCCGCCACGTGCGGCGGCCAGTTCGAGCGCTTCATCCACGGGATGGCGACCGAGCCCATCGTCGCCGCGTTCGCGGACCCGGAGTGCGCGACGGCTCCGAACAGAGCCGAGCCCACCGTCGCGACGTAGCCCGCTCCGCCGCGCAGCCGTCCGAGCAGAGAGTTGAGCAGGTCGACCTGCCGGTCGATCACTCCGGTCGACGCCAGCAGGAAGCCGATGAAGGTGAACGCGAGCGCCGCAAACACGATCTCCTGGTCGAACGCGGCCTGCATGCCGACCAGCACGAGGCGCAGGAAGTCGCCTCCGCCGAACGCGCAGACGGCCAGGAAGCCGACGACCATGGCCTCGCCGATGCCGCGTTTGAGAGCGACGCTCCAGATCACGATGATCGCGATGTACGCGATGAGGGCCCAGACAGCCAACCCCATGGGGTGTTCCTTCCGCTCGACGTTGAGGGAGTAGCAGTTCATCAGATGAACTGATAGTTCGTTCCGACGAGTATGGCGGCAGGACATGACGAGGTCAAGAAGCCAAGGGCACGCCGGCACGCGACTCCGTCTCGAAGGAGCCGACCGCACCCGGCGCTGACGACTTCGCTCGGGGGGCCGTGGCCCCTCGCCGAGGAGGGCGATGACACCCTGGATGCGCTGATCCGCCTGAGCCCAGGGGATGTTCTCGCCTTCCTCGGCCATCGCGGCATCGAAGGCCTGCGCATCGTCGGCCCCGGCGCGACCGCGGCGCTCGACGAACACCTCTTCGGCGTGGGAGCGAGCGATCAGGTCAGAGAAGCTGGCCCGCGCGTCGGTGACAGTGATGGTCGACATGTCCGACACGCACGTTCGAGGACTCGCCTCACGACGCCTGTGCCTGCCGGCAGACGGCCGGGCCGCTCTGGGCAGCGCCCCTCCCCCTCCACGGGGAGTCGGACGTCACCAGCGCGCGTGGAGAGTGGGGCGGAAGTACGTGTCGTAGAGCGCTGTGACCGCCTCCGTGAAGGCGGGGCCGAGAGGGACGGCATCGGCGGCGGAGGCGTTCGCCCGCGCCTGCTCGACGGAGCGTGCGCCCGGGATCGCCGCGGTCACGCCGTCCCGCTCGAGAATCCAGGCGAGGGCCGCGGCCGCCGGCGACAGGCCGTGGCCCTCGGCGAGCCAAGAGAACTCCTGAGCAGCCTCGACGCCGGTCGCGAAGTCGACGCCCGAGAAGGTCTCGCCGACGTCGAAAGCGGAGCCGTCGCGGTTGTAGGCACGGTGGTCGTCGGGAGCGAAGGTGGTCTCGGTCGTGTAGCGGCCGCTGAGCAGCCCCGAGGCGAGCGGTACGCGCGCGAGGACGCCGACGCCCGCCTCCTGGGCTGCAGGCAGCACCTCGTCGAGCGGCTTCAGGCGGAACGCGTTGAGGATGATCTGCACGCTCGCGACGTTCGGGCGCGCGATCGCGGCGAGCGCCTCCTCCGTGCGCTCGACCGAGACGCCGTAGTGCGCGATCGCGCCCTCGGCGACGAGCGTGTCGAGGGCGTCGTAGACCGCATCGTCCGAGTAGACGGGGGTGGGCGGGCAGTGCAGCTGCACGAGATCGAGGGTGTCGACGCCCAGGTTGGTGCGCGAGCGATCGGTCCACGCACGGAAGTTCTCGAGCACGTAGTTCGACGGGACCTGCTCGAGTCGCCGTCCTATCTTCGTGGCGACGAAGACGGGGGCGTCAGGATGCGCAGCTCGGTAGGCGCCGATCGTGCGCTCGCTGCGACCGTCGCCGTACACATCGGCGGTGTCGAAGAGGGTCACACCCGAGTCGACGGCGGCGTCGAGCACGGCGAGCGCCTCGCTGTCGGCGACGTCACCCCAGTCGGCGCCGAGCTGCCAGGTTCCGAGGCCGACGACGGAGACGGGCACACCGGTGCGTCCGAAGATTCGAGTCTGCATGCCTCCACCGTAGGCGCGGCCGGCGCGCCACGGACCCCCTTGCGCGTGCCCTAACGTCGACGGCATGTCCCTCCTCGTCCTCGGCAGCGCCAACCTCGACCACGTGCACAGGGTCGCGCGCATCCCCGCGCCCGGCGAGACGGTGCTCGCGCTCGACGCCCGCACCTTCCCCGGCGGCAAGGGCCTCAACCAGGCGGTCGCGGCGGCACGCACCGCGTCGGGCACCGTGTTCGTCACGAGCCTCGGCTCCGACTCCGCAGGCGACGAGCTCGCGGCCGTGCTCGCCCGGGAGCCGCTCGAGCTGCACGCGCGCCGAGGCGAGACGCGCACCGGCACGGCGCAGATCACGGTCGATGCCGCGGGAGAGAACGCGATCGTCGTCGACTCCGGCGCCAACGCCGCGCTCGTCGGCCTGAGCGAGCAGGAGGCGCGGCTCGTCCGCGAGGCGCGGGCGCTCCTCCTGCAGCTCGAGACACCGCTGGAGGCCGTGCTGGAGGCGGTGCGTACGGCCCACTCGGCCGGCACGACCGCCATCCTCAATGCCGCGCCGATCAGGCCTCTCCCGGCCCCGCTCCTCGACGCCCTCGACGTGCTCATCGTCAACGAGCACGAGGCGCGCGAGCTGGCGGCGACCCGCAGGATCGCCGAGCCCGACGACTCCGCCCTCGCTGCGGCCCTGACCGCACTGGTGCCGCTGGTGGTCGTGACTCTCGGCGGCGACGGGGTCGTCGTGGCCGTACGCGACCGCGAGCCGCTGCGTGCCCCCGCCTTCCGAGTCGACGTCGTCGACACCACGGGCGCGGGCGACACCTTCTGCGGCGCCTTCGCGGCGCGACTCGCCGCCGAGGGCACCGCGCTCGATGACCCAGACGCGCTGCTCGCGCTCGCGATCTGGGCGAGCGCTGCCGCAGCGCTCTCGGTCACCCGGGCCGGCGCTGCCGTGTCCGCGCCGAGCGCCGAGGAGGTCGAGGCGTTCCTCCGTGACCGCGAGGACCGCTAGTCGACGCCCGCGATCCGCACGCTGACCCGCGGTGCTCGCTGCGGGTGCTCGCGGAGGCACCACTCTCGCACCGCGGCCCCGATCGCACGGGCGACGTCGGGCGCCGAGGAGTCTGCGCCGACGCACGCGTCGACGGCCACGACGATCTCCTCCGCGGTGACGCGCACGAGCACAGGCTCGGCGAAGGTGCCGCCCGTAGCGGCACCGAGCGCGCTGCCCGCCGGAGCGAGCCTCCCCGCCGCGTGGGCGATCACGTCGCGCACCTCCGAGCGCGCGGGGACGAGCATCGCCACGCCGTCGAGTCCGCGTACCAAGGCTCCGATCGCGGCCGAGAGGGTCGCGCCCTGGGCGGAGATGTCGCCGCCGCTCACGATTCCTCCACTTCAGGGACGTAGACGTCCTCGACACGGATGTCGATCGTCGAGACCCGCAGCTCTGTCTGCGTGAGCAGTCGCGAGTGGATGCGCTCGCGCACCTGCTGGGCGGCCCGCGCGATGGGCACTCCCCAGAACACCGAGAGGGTCACCTCGACCAGGACCTCCGCGCCGGGCTCGTCGACCGCGCCCACGAGGCGACACCGCCCGACCAGGACCCCGGGGACGCTGTCACCCGCCTCCCGCACCAGGCCCCGGACCGCGCCCTCCGTGATCGTCAGCGCCACGTCGGGCTGCACGCTTGCCAGGGGGATGTCGCGACCAGCGCGAGCCTCCCGACTGACCTGCGTGAGGATCGAGCCGAACCAGCTGTCGCTGGGGGCCGGGAGCCGCTCGGCGTCGTCGTCGATGAGCGCACCGGAGAGTGCGCGCACCCGCTCGAGGGCCTGCAGGATCCGTCGGTGCTCCGGTGACTCCTCGATCGCGGGGTCGTAGGGCACGCGCCCTCGATCGAGGTAGTCGCCCAGCTCGTCGATCCCGATGCCCTCTGGGGTCTCGTCGTTTCCCGGCTCGCCCGGCGCGACGACCTCGAGGGCGTCGTCACGCTCGAGCCGGTCGCCCCGCCCAGGGACGCCAGGCGTGTCGTCGGCGTTCATTGCGTCTGCTCCCTCATCGCCAGTCCTCCATCGCAACGACCAGCGACTCCCTCGCACGTGCGAGCTTGCCCCGCACGGCGGTGACCGTCAGGCCCAGGTGCTCGGCGATCTCACCGTAGGACTCTCCGCCGACCTCGCGGAGCAGCCAGCACTGCCGCTGCGACTCCGGAAGCTCGGCGAGCGCCGCGGCCAGCGCCTTCATCGCGTCGCTCTGCTCGGCCGCCTCGAAGGGGCCCGGCTCGCGGGCAGGCGGATGCTCGACCGCATCGACGTCGTCGGTGGGGCGCCGCTGTCGGAGCAGGTCGACGCTCGCGCGGCTCACGATCCGCATCATCCAGCTGCGCACGCTCGCCGGCTCTTTGAGCTGCGGAAGCTGCGCCCAGACGGTGATGAGGGCGTTCTGCACGGCGTCGGAGGCGTCGGCCTGCGAGCCGGTGAACCGCCAGGCGTACGCGCGCAGAAGCGACTGGTGCCGTTTGACCAGCACCTCGAAGGCTCGCACATCGCCCTCCGCGGCACGCTCGGCGAGGAGCGCATCGCTCGCCGCGTCCAGTCCGGGCACGGTGCACCCCCTCCGCTCCGACCCGGGCCCTCGGTACACAGGCAACGGTCAGGAAAAAGTCGATTCGTACCGTGACGATCCCCCTTGAGGCTCCGTCTCTCCCATGAAAGCACAGCCCGACCGGGTTTCCGCCGGGCCCACCACCGGCCTGCTCAGCAACCGCAGCCGACAAGACGTCCAGGAGACATCATGAGCGACAGCACTCGCACTCCCTCCGCCCCGACCGCCGGGGGCTCCACCGTCGAGACGGTGACGAGCCTCGGCGGCAGCGCCGCCTCCGGCGTCGCCCAGGGCCGCACCGTCATCGAAGACAGCGTCGTGGCGAAGGTCGCCGGCATCGCCGCTCGCGAGGTCCCCGGCGTCTACGCGCTCGGCAACAACGCCGCCCGCGCCTTCGGCGCGCTCCGACAGGCCGTCGGCGGCAACGACCACGCACAGGGCGTGAGCGTCGAGGTCGGTGAGACCCAGGTCGCCGCCGACGTCACCGTCGTCGTCGACTACCCGGTCCCGATGCAGCAGGTCGCCGACTCCGTGCGCGCGGCCGTCGCCGACGCCATCACCGAGCTGCTCGGCATGGACGTCGCCGAGATCAACGTCGCGATCGTCGACGTCCACATCCCCGGCGACGACAAGGGCGACGACGACACCGAGAGCCGCGTCCGATGAGCGAGTTCAGCGGCACCGGCCGCACGCCCAGCAACCGCAGCACCGTCCTCGGCGTCGCCGTCGGCGCCATCCTCGCCTTCGCGGCGCTGGCCTTCGGCTTCTGGGGATTCGTCCTCACCGCCGTCTTCATGGGCCTCGGCGTCGTGATCGCCCGCGTCCTCGACGGGACCCTCGACCTGCGCAGCCTGGTCGACGTGTTCCGCGGCCGCACCACCTCGCGCTAGGAGTCGTCATGACCGTTCTCGACACGCGTCCCGCAGCGGTGGCGGGCACCGTCACCGTCTCTGCGCGCTCGATCGAGCGGATGGCGTCGGCGATCGTGCACGAGGAGCTGAACGTGGAGTTCTCCGCGATCCGCGTCCACCTCTCCGACGATCATGGCGGGCTCGCACTCGCTGTCACCACCCCCGTGGTGGTCGACCCGGACGCCCCGGCCTCGTCCGAGACGGTGCTCGAGCGCCTCCACCGAGGCCGCGCCCGGATCGCCTCCCGGATGGAGGCCCTCACCGGTCGCTCCGTCAGCCGGGTGGACGTCCGCGTCACCGGCACCCGCACCCGACCCACGAGGAGAGTCGTATGAGTTCCGCGACCCCGGCGCGCACCCTCGCTCCGGACACGCACTACCGCCGCTATCTGCGACGCGAGACGCACCGCTCCCGATCCGCGGCGCAGATCGTCGTCCTGGCGATCCTCGCCCTGGTCGCCGCCTACGTCGGCACGGAGGCGGTGCTCGCCGTGATCGGTGCCGCACCGCTGCTCTTCGCCCCCTCGGCGATCCTGGCGGCGATCGTCGGAGTCGGGTCGCTCGCCTCCGGCGCGCTGATCGGCATCGCCGTGGTCGTGGGAGTGCTCGCGCTGATCCTGATCGTGCTGGCCGTGGCGCCCGGAGCCCGCGCCCGACACACCATCGACGATGATCGCCTTGCCGTGGTCGTCGACGACGGCGTGATCGCCTCAGCCCTCGCGCGCACCGCTCGCACGAGTGCCCGCTCGCGGCGCGAGGACACGAGGGCCTCGGTAGGGCGTCGCTCCGCGATCGTCGAGATCACGCCCTCGTCCGGAATCGCCGTTGACCGCGACGGTGTGCAGTCGGCAGTCGACGCCGAGCTCGCCCGCATCGCCGCCGCGCCCGCGCCGCGCGCCTCCGTGCGCGTCGCCGACTCCGGGAGGATCTGATGACCACGAGCAACCGCTTCGTCAATCGCTTCGTGCTGCTCCTCGTCGGGCTCGTGCTCGCCGCGGTGGCCGCCGGGCTCACCCTCGTCGCCGTCTCGCAGCCGGTCCGCGACTCTGTCGCCTCCTTCGGCGAAGGTCGGGGGGCCGCTCTCGTCTCGCGGATCTCGCCCGAGGCGGGCACGACGTGGAGCGACGCCGCGGTCCTGTGGCCTCTCTACGCGATCGTCGGGATCTGCCTCCTGTGCATCGTGCTCGCCCTCGCGCTGGCCCTGGCCCACGGCCGAGGACGCACGGGCACCGTGCTGACCGACGAGGCGGACGGGGCCGGGCCGGCGGGTCGCATCGAGATCGCGACCGGGTTCGCGGAGGACGTCCTGGAGAACGCGCTCGCGGGTCGCGGCGACCTCCTCGACGTCACCGTCTCGGCGTACCGCCACGGCTCCGAGACCGCCCTCAAGGTCCGCGCACTCCCCCGCGCCGGCGTCTCTCCCCGTGCAGTGGTCGACGCCGTGCACGAGGAGGTCGTCTCGATGGACCGGCTGCTGGGAGCACGCCTCCCCGTCGTCCTCGAGATCGCCTCGAGTGCACGCGCCGGCTTCTCGAAAGAGGACCGCGTGGCCTGATCCACGCGGCCTCCGCCCTCACCGTCTCCGGCACTCGCCGGAGAAGAACCGAATCGAACGAAAGGAGCCCCTCATGGGTGCTGATGACAAGATCCGCAACGCGGCCGAGAACCTGGTCGGAAAGGCGAAGGAGGCGGTCGGCAAGCTGACCGACAACGAGCGCCTCGAGGCCGAGGGTCAGGCCGACCAGACCAAGGCGCAGGCCAAGAAGGTCGGAGAAGACGTCAAGGACGTCTTCAGGAAGTAGGAATCGTCCGAAGGGGTCGTCCCCGCTGAGCGGTGACGGCCCCTTCGACGTGTCCGGGGTGTGGCGTCGCCGGCTCAGATGCCCCAGAACATGATGCGCGCGGCCGAGGCGGAGTCGACGCTCTGATCGTGATTGTCGGCCGTGTGCGAGGAGTACAGGATCGTGTTTCCCGTGACGCTCGTCACGACGCCCGTGTGGTCCCAGTCTCCGGAGCCGTCCCAGTCGAACTGCACGATGTCGCCCGGCTTGACCCTCTCGCGCTGCGAGTTCGCGATCGGGGTCGCCCGCTCGGGGTGCGCCGTGAGATAGGCGTTGAACGCCGTCGAGGAGGCCCAGGCGGAGCTGTACCCGGCGGCACGCGAGTAGTTCCACTCGCCGTCCATCGTCCAGCCGCGCGCGATGAGCGACTGCGAGGTGAAGTTGACGCAGTCGTTGCCGCCGATCACTCCGTACTGGGCGCTGTTGTAGTCGGACCAGTAGGTGCGGAGGTAGTCGAGCTGCGAGGCGAGGCGGCTTGCGGCGAGAGCGGCCTCGGCTTTCGCCGCCTCGACCGCGGGGTCGGGGGTGTACGCGAAGGTGATCGCCGAGGCGACGACCTTCGCCGCGGCCAGCACACCGGTAGGGGTGGGCTCCGTGGCGATGCGCTCGGCCGTGGCGGAGGCATCCGCTTCGGCAGGGGGAGTGGCGGTCGGTGCGGTGACGTCCGCCGCGGGCTGGGCGGTGGGTGCGGCCGTGGTGTCGAGGTCTTCGCCGCTCGTGTCGACCGCGGACTGCACGGTGTCGGCCGGCGCACCGTCGACCGTCACGGCCGCCGCAGCGTCCGTCACGGCATCGAAGGTGATAGGCGCCCCGCTCGCGTCGAAGAACGCGACCGGCACGACTCCTTCGGTCTGCCCGCTCGCCGGGGGCGCGGTGACGGTGATCTGGTCGGGGTTGTCGATGGCGACCGTGCCCTCGGAGCCGCCGAAGCGGACCGCGGCGACCGCGTCGAGGTTCGCGCCCGAGAGGGTGACGCTCGTGCCGCCGGCGACCGTGCCGGACGTGGTCGAGACCGCGCTCAGCGCGACGCGGGAGGAGGCGGGGGCGGTCGTCGGCAGCATCGGCACGCTCGTCGGCGAGGGGCTCGCGGAGGCCGACTCGGCCGACTCGGTCGAGCCCACCGTGAGGCCGACACCCGAGGCGACGGCCACGACGACGAGTCCGCCCGACATCGCCAGGACGAGGTGCTTCGTCGTCGGACGGAAGAAGGAGGCGCCGGCGCGCGACGCGTGCGCGCGGCGGCCCTCGGCGGCGCGGCGATCGCGGCGGGAGGCGAAGGCACTCGGCGGAGCGGCGGAGGCGGCTCTTTCCGCGATGCGCGGCGATGCGGGCGCCGAGGGGCGCGGGGCATCGCGGAGGCGGCCCTCGCGTTCGCGCGCCTCGCGGCGGGTCAGCGGTGGCGCGGCGAGCGGTCTCGCGCCGTCCGAGCTCGGGGGATCTGCGGGCGCAACCGTGCGCGACGGGCGGGGCGGCGGGGAGGACCGAGGGGTCACGGAGGAGGGGGACTGAACGGGGGAACGACGGGGCACAGAGGTCTCACGGATCGGCTGCACGGTCGGGGGTCCGTGCCGGAGGAGCGGGGGAAGCGGCCATGTCACCAGGCGATGGTGGGAGACCCGTCAGACGGGCCTCCGAAAGGGCTCCGAATAACAGTACGGTAACGAGCGGCGTGTGTCACGCCCGATCTCATCCGACTCTGAGTGCCGGAGTCGCTAATTCGTCGTTCCGGGCGCGTAATCGGGCGCATCCGGAAGCCCGAATGCCCGTTCGAGCGTCGTTATGCCGGAGTCGTGCAGATAACGGGTGAGCTCGGTGCCGACGAAGCGGAGGTGGTACGGCTCCGACTCGTACCCCGTGATCGGAGTCGTGTCGGCCAGATAGCGCACCAGGAACCCGAAGCGATACGCGTTCGCGTCGACCCAGCGACCCTCCGGAGTATCGCCCCAGCAGATCTCGAGCGCGCAGGTGCCGGACGCGCCGGTCACGTCGACCGCCCAGCCGGTCTGGTGCTCGCTGTGCCCCGGCCGCGCGCTGGTGGCATCCGCCCCGGCCTGCCCCCGCGACGACACCCAGCCCGCGTAGACGCTGACCTGAGTCTCGTAGGAGCGGTAGGCGCTCTGGACGGCGAGCGAGAGTCCCGCCTCGCTCGAGGCGGCGGCGAACAGAGGGACGAGAGCGTCCGCCGTCGCCTGCCGCATGGGCTGGCGGTTCACGTACGAGACGTCGGGAAAGACGAGGTCCGCCGGTGCGTAGTCGGCGGGGTCGAGCGAGCGGAGCTTGTTGACCACGACCCAGATGCTCGCGGGATCGTCGATCGAATGGGCAGAGAGGTCGAAGCTCGGGGTGGGCGAGGGGGAGGCGGTCTGGCTCGGAGTCGGAGTCGGGCTCTCGACGACGGCCGCTGCGGAGGTCGACGGGACCGCGGGAGCTGCGACCCCTCCCCCGCTCCCGAGCGCCCTGCTGACGCCGAAGGCCGAGACACCGGCCGCCGCGGCGACGCCTCCGATGAGGATGGCCCGGCGCCGGACGGGGCTCTGCGCCCCGCTGTGATTCTCGCTCGACGTCATCCTCCGAGCCTAGACAGGACTCCTCGAAGGGGCCGGTGTGCGCGCTGGCGAAGCACGCGGCGGCCCCGTTGTCTAGTCATCCCCTCGCGCGATATGTCTGTATAGATTCGAAGGAATCGCTGGAGGGCCCCCGACCTCCGCCGACAGCCCCGATCGCGCCCACCTCCGCCCCTTGGGAGTCAGGTCTCGCGCGATCGGCGACGAGAGGACATCATGCTCCGACCCCGAAACGCGCCGACCATCCCCCTCGCCGCGCTCGCCCGCACCCTCGAACTCGGCCCAGAGGGCGACGATGCGTCGACCGAGGTGTCGGGCGTCACCCTCGTCGCCGGGGAGGTCGAGCCGGGCGATCTCTTCGTCGCGCTTCCGGGTGTGCACCGCCACGGCGCCGACTTCGTCGCGCAGGCACGCGAGCGGCGGGCCGTCGCCGTGCTCACCGATCCTGCCGGAGAGACGGCCGCGCGCTCAACGGGCCTTCCCGTGCTGGTCGTCGAGGATCCGCGCTCCCGCTTGGGCGCCGTCGCCGCCGCCGTCTACGGGACGACCGGGCGCTCTCCCGCCCTCTTCGGCGTGACCGGCACGAATGGCAAGACATCGACCGTGCACATGATCGAGGGGCTCCTGCGCCAGCTCGGCGTGGTAGCCGGCCTCAGCTCGACGGCCGAGCGGCACATCGGCGACACGGCCGTGCGCAGCGGGCTGACGACTCCCGAGGCGACCGAGCTGCACGCGCTGGTCGCCCGCATGGAGGAGGAGGGAGTCGGCGCGGCGGCGATCGAGGTCAGCGCGCAGGCGCTCACACGCCATCGGGTCGACGGAGTCGTCTTCGACGTCGCCGGCTTCACCAACCTCAGCCACGACCACCTTGACGACTACGGCGACATGGACACCTATTTCGCCCAGAAGGTGCAGCTCTTCCAGCCCGAGCGCTCCCGTCGCGCAGTCGTCTCCCTCGACTCGACCGCCGGCGAACGGCTCCTTGACCTCGCGGGCGTCCCCGTCACCACGATCACTTCGCTCCCCCACCTCGACGCGGACTGGCGCGTGCAGGTGCTCGAACAGGAGTTCGGACGGACGCACTTCCGCATCGAGGACCGCGAGGGCCGCGGCATCACGACATCCGTGCCGATCCTCGGCGCGCACATGGCCGCGAACGCAGGCCTCGCGATCGCGATGCTGGCCGAGGCGGGGTGGCCGCTCGAGGAGATCCGCGTGGCGCTCCACCGCGACGGCGGGCTGGACGCCTCCCTCCCCGGCCGTACCGAGCGCGTCTCGGGCGAGCGCGGACCCACCGTCTACGTCGACTTCGGCCACAGCGCCGACGCGTTCGAGCGCACGCTCGCGGCGGTGCGCGCCGTGACGCCGGGTCGCGTGATCATGGTGTTCGGGGCCGACGGCGACCGCGACGCGCTCAAGCGTCCGGCGATGGCGGAGGCGGCGGTGACCGGCAGCGATGTCCTCGTGGTCACCGACCACCATCCCCGCTTCGAGGACCCCGCCTCCATCCGCCGCACCCTGATGGAGGCGGCTCGCGTGGCGCGGCCGGATGCCGAGCTGCACGAGGTGGAGGAGCCCGAGCGGGCGATTCGCGTGGCCGTCGCTCTCGCGCAGGAGGGCGATGCGATCCTCTGGGCCGGCCCGGGGCACCAGGACTACCGCGACATTCGCGGCGTGCGTACGCCGTACTCGGCCCGTGCGGAGGCGCGAGCGGCGCTGCGCGAGGCCGGCTGGGCCGATGAGGCGGTCGCCGCGCAGCTCTGACTCCCCGTCGCCCGGACCGCTCCTCCTGAGATCCTGCTCAGGCTCGCCGCAGCCCCTGTCGTGACCCTCGCACGCGGTGTAACTTTGCGCAGCACGCAATGTTTGCGGCGGATCGCCGTGCCTGGACGCGTCCGCCAGACAAGGGGACCCTCGTGGCCGATACCGCTTCTACTTCGCACTCCGTACCCGCGGCACCGTCGGGTGCCGTGATGAGCCACCGCCAGATCCTGTTCGTGATCTTCGGGCTGATGGCGGGGATGTTCCTGTCCTCCCTCGACCAGACGATCGTCGGCACCTCGATGCGCACCATCGCGGATGATCTCGACGGCCTCTCCCAACAGGCGTGGGTGACCACCGCCTACCTGATCGTCTCGACGATCGCGACGCCCATCTACGGCAAGCTCTCCGACATCTTCGGGAGGCGACCGCTGTATCTGATCGCGATCGTGCTCTTCCTGATCGGCTCGACCCTCGCCGGGTTCTCGACCTCCATGCTCGGCCTCGCCGGTTTCCGCGCCGTGCAGGGCCTTGGCGCCGGTGGACTCATGTCTCTCGCGTTGACCGTGATGGGCGACATCCTCCCGCCGCGCGAGCGCGCGAAGTACCAGGGCTACTTCCTGGCCGTCTTCGGCATCTCGAGCGTCGTCGGGCCGCTCATCGGCGGCGTCCTCGCGGGCACACCCGAGATCCTCTTCATCACCGGCTGGCGCTGGGTGTTCCTGATCAACCTGCCCATCGGCGCCGTGGCGCTGTTCATCGTCGTGCGCTTCCTCCACCTGCCCAAGCGCGCCGGCATTCGCTCGGTCCGCATCGACTGGTGGGGCGCAGCCCTGGTCATCGTCGCCGCTGGCCCGCTGCTCCTGATCGCCGAGCAGGGGCGCGAGTGGGGCTGGGGCTCGGCCGTGGCCTGGGTCTGCTACATCATCGGCGGCCTCGGCATCGCGGGCTTCATCCTCGCTGAGCGGATGATGGGGGACGACGCGCTGATCCCCCTCAAGCTCTTCCGCTCGCCCACCTTCTCGATGGCGACCATCCTGGGCGTGCTCGTCGGCTTCGGCATGTTCGGCGGGATGATGGCGATCCCGCTGTACCTCCAGCTCGTCGACGGTGCCACGCCGACCGAGTCCGGCTTCCTGATGCTGCCGATGATCCTCGGCCTGATGATCGCCTCGATCGTCTCGGGCCAGATCATCTCGCGCACCGGTCGCTACCGCGCCTTCCCGATCGTGGGCACCTTCCTGATGTCGGCCGCGTTCTTCTACTTCACCTTCGTCTCGATCGACAAGCCGGTCGTCTTCATGATGGGCGGAATGCTGCTGCTGGGCCTGGGCCTCGGGCAGATGATGCAGACGCTCACCCTCGCGTCGCAGAACTCCGTCGACGTCGCGAACATGGGAGTCGCGACCAGCGCGTCCACGTTCTTCCGTCAGATCGGTGGAACGCTGGGCACGGCGGTCATCTTCTCGGTGCTGTTCACCCGCATTCCGGAGACGATCGCCGCCGCATTCAAGAACCCGACCCTGTCGGGCGATCTGCAACGCGCTGTCTCCGACCCGAGTGTGGTGTCGAACCCGGCGAACGCGGGCATCCTCAAGCTGCTGCAGTCGCAAGACTCCGCGGCGATCGGCTCTGCCCTCGACGGAGACACGTCGTTCCTCAACACCGCCGACAAGGCTCTCTCGGCGCCCTTCCTGACCGGCTTCAACGACGCGACCGTCACCGTGTTCACGGTCTCGCTGGGCGTGGTGCTGCTGGCTTTCGTGCTCTCGTGGTTCCTCAAGACTCCGCCGCTGCGGGCGAAGTCGGCCATGCAGGAGGCGCACGACCTCGCGGCCGAGGATGCGGCGGAGCTGCGTCGCACCGATCCGCAGCTCGCGGCGCGGGCCGGTGCCGACCTGGCCGCGGGAAGCATCGCTCCCGACGTGACGACCGACTCCCTCCGCACCATCACGCGTGACGGGCACGGCGCGCACCGCGCCTGACCATCGCACGTGGGCGCATCGCGACGATTCCCTCCCCGCGGGTGGGCTCGTCGCGATGCGCCCCTGAGCTTGCACCGAGAGAGCGCTCTACCAGCACTCTAGAATTGCAGGACAGCCGCCGAAGGAGTCTGCAATGAGCGCCGCCCCCACCCCCTCCCTCCCCTCGCCGACACTCTCTCAGCAGAGCCAGCGCGCCGAGCGCCTCGCCGTGCGCGACTGGCCCGTCGGATTCCTCTGGGGCTCGGCCACCGCCGCGGCCCAGATCGAAGGGGCCGGCCACGAGGGCGGCAAAGAAGACAGCATCTGGGATGCCTTCGCGCGCGTGCCCGGCGCGGTCGCGAACGGAGACACCCCCGAGGTCGCCGTCGACCATATCCATCGCATGCCCGCCGACGTGCAGCTGATGAAGGAGCTGGGGCTCGGCTCGTACCGCTTCTCGGTGAGCTGGTCGCGCGTCAAGCCTGGCGACCGCTCGATCAATCCCGAGGGCCTCGACTTCTACTCACGCCTCGTCGACGAGCTGCTCGGCGCGGGCATCCTCCCGTGGCTCACTCTCTACCACTGGGATCTGCCGCAGGCCGTCGAGGAGACCGGCGGCTGGACGAACCGCGATACCGCGGAGCGCTTCCGCGACTACGCGGAGGCGGTGTACGAGCACCTCGGCGATCGCGTCGAGCACTGGACGACGTTCAACGAGCCGTTCTGCTCGACGCTCCTCTCGTACGGCGCCGGCGTGCACGCTCCCGGCGTGATCTCGCAGCAGGCCGCGCTCGCGGCCGTGCACCACACCCATCTCGCTCATGGGCTCGCGGTCTCGACGCTGCGTCAGCTCGGAGCGCAGAACCTCGGCATCACCCTGAACCTCTCGAACGCCGTCCCAGACGATCCCGAGGACGAGGCCGATCTCGATGCCGCTCGCCGCTTCGACGCGCTGCAGAACCGCATCTTCCTCGACCCTCTGCTGCGCGGCGACTACCCGGAGGACCTTCTCGAGGACATCGCCGGCCTGGGACTGGAGGAGCTCGTCGTCAACGGGGACCTCGACCTCGTCTCCCTCCCGCTCGACTTCCTCGGCGTGAATCACTATCACGACGACAACGTCTCGGCTCATCCGCTGCCCGAGGGGGCCGAGGACTTCGCGCAGGCGACCGAGCGCGAGCTCGGCTCGCCGTGGGTGGGCTCGGAGTTCCTCACCTTCCCCTCCCGCGGTCTGCCACGCACCGCGATGGACTGGGAGGTAAACCCCGACGGCCTGCGCTACCTGCTCACCCGCCTCGGCCTCGAGTACGAGAACCTGCCTCCGCTGTACGTGACCGAGAACGGCGCCGCCTACGACGATGTCGTCGAGTCCGGCCGCGTGCACGACCTCGATCGGACCCAGTACGTGCTCGACCACGTCGAGAAGGTCGCCGACGCCATCGACCAGGGCGCCGACGTCCGCGGCTACTTCGTGTGGTCACTGCTCGACAACTTCGAATGGGCGTGGGGCTACGACAAGCGGTTCGGCATCGTCCGGGTCGACTACGACTCGCAGGAGCGGACCGTGAAGGACTCCGGCCTCGTCTACGCGCGCCTGATCGGCGGCAGCGCGGCCGAGCGGCTGGGCTGAGCGATGACGGAGTCTCTTCGGAACGCGGGACGCGCACCGACGCTCGAGATGGTCGCCGCGCGCGCGGGAGTCTCGCGCGCGACCGTCTCGCGCGTCGTGAACGGTGCGCCGCAGGTGGCGGCCGAGATCGTCGCCGCGGTCGAGAAGGCGATCGACGAGCTCGACTACGTGCCGAACCACGCGGCACGGATGCTCGCGTCGCGACGCGCGCAATCGATCGCCCTGATCGTCCCCGAGTCGACGGCGCGCGTGTTCGCGGACCCGTTCTTCGCGTCGATCGTGCAGGGCGCGGCGATGCGTCTCGCCGACACCGACTACACGCTGTCGATGCTGATCGCGTCCGAGACCGACGGCGAGAAGACCCGCCGCTACCTCCTCGGCGGCAACGTCGACGGAGCACTCGTCGTCTCGCACCACTCGGGTGACCACTCGTACGCCGCGCTCTCGGGCTCGCTCCCGGTCGTCTTCGGCGGTCGGCCGCTCGCTCCGGAGGAGCGCGGCTCGTACTACGTCGACGTCGACAACGCAGAGGGGGCGGCCGCTGCGACCGCGCACCTCATCGAGCGCGGGAGGCGACGCCTCGCGACAATCGCCGGACCGGCCGACATGCCTCCCGGGGTGGACCGGCTGATCGGCTGGCGCACGGCGCTCTCGAACGCCGGGCTCGACGACGATCTCGTCGAGTGGGGCGACTTCGCACCCGACAGCGGGACCGAAGCGATGCGACGCCTCCTCGCTCGAGAGCCCGAGCTCGACGCCGTCTTCGCCGCGAACGACCAGATGGCCGTGGGCGCCTATGCGGCGCTCCGGGAGGCGGGCCGCCGCATCCCCGAGGACGTCGCCGTCGCCGGCTTCGACGACGACACCTTCGCCCGGCGCGCCGTGCCCGCGCTGACCACGGTGCGGCAGCGTCCCGTCGAGCTGGGCGCCCGAATGGCTGAGGTGCTCACCGCCCGGATCGAGGGACTGCCCATGGAGCAACGGACGCTCATGCCGACCGAGCTGATCGTGCGCTCGAGCAGCTGACGAACGTCCACACGTGCCGCCCGTCAGAGGAACAGCGGCGGAGGCTCCATCTCGGCGAAGCGCCGACGCATCACGGCCACCGCGTCCGCGTGCTCGTCGACGAGGACGAACCTCCGGCCCAGCGCGTGCGCCACGGCCCCCGTCGTCCCCGAGCCGGCGAAGAAGTCGAGCACCGCGTCGCCCTCGCGGCTCGACGCCTGCACGATGCGGCGGAGGATCCCCTCCGGCTTCTGAGTGGGATAGCCCGTCTTCTCGCGCCCCGTCGGCGACACGATCGTGTGCCACCACACGTCCGTCGGACGCTTGCCCCGCGCCGCCTTCTCGGGCGTCACGAGACCGGGCGCCATGTACGGCTCCCGGTCGACGGCGACGGAGTCGAAGTGGTAGCGGCGCGGGTCCTTCACGTAGACGAGGATCGTGTCGTGCTTGGTCGGCCAGCGCCGCGTCGCCTTGGCCCCGTAGTCGTAGGCCCAGATGATCTCGTTGAGGAAGCACTCGCGGCCGAAGAGCGCGTCGAGCAGCACCTTCGCATAGTGCGCCTCCCGATAGTCGAGGTGCAGGTAGAGGGTGCCGTCCTCCGCGAGCAGGCGCCAGGCGTGGGCGAGCCGCGGCTCCAGGAACGACCAGTAGTCGTCGAACTGGTCGTCGTAGCGGAGCAGGTCGCCGCGGATCCGCTCGTAGCTGCGGCCCTTGAACCCTGCGATCGTGCCGCTCGCCGAGCGCACGGAGGTCGTCGAGGTGCGCACCTGCGCACGCCCCGTGTTGAACGGAGGATCGAGGTAGACGACGGTGAACGCGCCGTCCTCCAGCAGGGGCAACACCTCGAGGTTCTCGGCATGGAACACCGCGTTGTGGGTTCCGGGAACGCCGTCGGCGGTCGCGGAGCGGGTGGGCATTCGGCAATTGTGCCAGGGCCGTGGCGCGCCCCCGGACACGCCGACGGGTCCAGTCCCGGCCTCGGCGGGCCTCCCCTGGGCCCGGCGTAGAGTGACGCGATGACCTCGGAAGTGCGCCACGACGAAGACCGTTCCCGCTACACGCTGTGGGTCGACGGCGAGGCGGTGGGACTCGCCGACTACGCCCGCCGCGGTGCCGACGTCGTCTTCCTGCACACCGAGATCGCCCCCGCTCGCCGCCACGAGGGCCTCGGCGACACGCTCGTCGGAGCAGCTCTCGACGACGCGCACGAGCGTTTCGGCGCCCACATCGTGCCGGCGTGCCCGTTCGTCGCCGAGTTCATCGCCGAGCATCCCGACTACCAGGAGCTCCTCGCGAGCTGAGCCGCGCGGAAGAGCAGCCTCCCCTACGGCACTCGCCGCAGCCACTCCGGAGTCGCATACTTCGTCCGTACCAGCTCTTCCGCCGCCGCGTACTCCTCGGCCGTGAGCGATCCGGCCGTGCCCCCGTGCAGCTGCACGAAGGTCGCCTTCATCCGCTCGATGATCTCGGCCCGGCTGAGCCCCGTCTGGCTGCGCAGCGGGTCGACGCGCTTGACGGCGGAGGCGATGCCCTTGTCGGACAGCTTCTCGCGCCCGATGCGCAGCACCTGCACCATCTTCTCGGCGTCGATGTCGTAGCTCATGGTGACGTGGTGTAGGACCGCGCCCGAGCCGAGTCGCTTCTGCGCCGCTCCGCCGATCTTGCCGGACGGTGAGGTGATGTCGTTGAGCGGCTGGTAGACCGCGTCGATGCCGAGCGACTGCAACGCGTTGACCGCCCACTCGTCGAGGAACGCGTAGGAGTCGGCGAAGGTGAGTCCCTGCACGAGATCGCCCGGCACCGAGAGCGAGTAGGTGATGACGCTGCCCGCCTCCATGAACATCGCGCCGCCGCCCGAGACGCGTCTGACCACGTCGATGCCGTACGTCGCCGCGTTGTCGAGGTCGACCTCGTTGCGCAACGACTGGAAGCTGCCGATCACGACGGCCGGCTGGTCCCACTCCCAGATGCGGAGGGTCGGCTGCCGCCGGCCCTCGCCCACCGCGGCGGTCAGCACCTCGTCGAGCGCGAGGTGCATGGCCGGAGGCACGGCCCGGTCGTGCACGATCTGCCAGTCGTAGTCGCGCCAGCTCGTCGCCTGCTTCAGCGAACGGCGGATGGCGACGGCGACGGCCTCGGGGGTGAACCCCAGCAGCACCGCATCGCTCGGCAGCGCCGCACGGATCGCTGCGGCGATCGACGTGGCGTCGGTCTCGACGGGAAGCCCGACCACCGCCCGGTCGATGTCGTCGAGCGCCGTGTCGGGCTCGAGGAAGAAGTCGCCCGCGAGCCGGAACCCGGCGAACCTCCCGTCGAGGACGTCGAGATCGACGACCACGAGTTTTCCGCCGGGGACCTTGTACTCGCCATGCATGACGCCAGCCTAGGCCGCGGGAGTTCTCGGGAAGCGGTCGTCGAGCCACGCGACCACGTCTGCCGTCACCTCGGCGCGGTTGAGCTCCTGGAACAGCTCGTGGCGCGCCTCCGGATACACCCGCACCGAGACGTCGGTGTACCCGGCGCGCCGACGGTACGCCTGCGCGAGCGCGCGCACCGAGCGTTCGCCTCCGAGCGTGTCGTCGGCGCCTACGACGAGCAGGAGGGGACGTCCGGGAGCGGTCTGCCGCGCGGGGCGGCCCACGAGCCTCAGGGTCTCGATCAGCCCGATCCGCTTCGCCAGAGGAGTCGTGAACGTGAGGGGGTCGTCGTGGAAACGCTGCCACACCTCCGGGTCGCGCGAGAGCCACTCGAGTCCGAGCCCGCCCGGAACGCGGTGTCGTCGGGCGAGGTCGCCCGCGTTCATGAAGCCGGGGAGGCGGTAGGCCGTGCCGCTGAGCACGAGCGCCGCATAGGCCTCCGCGTGGCGGTCGACGATCCGCTGGGCCATCAGCGACCCCCACGAGTGGCCGAGCAGCACGATCGGCGTGCCCGGGCTCTCGGCGGCGAGCTCGCGGGTGAGGCGGACGATGGCGGCCTCCGTCGCGCGGAGGCCGCCGGGGCCGAGCAGTCCGAGTCGGGAGGCATCGCCGCCGTGCTGCTGCATCCCTGTGCGCCCGTGGCCGCGGTGGTCGTCGGCGGCGACCGCATACCCGGCGGCGACGAGCGCCTCCGCCAGCTCGGTGTAGCGGCCCGAGTGCTCGCCGACCCCGTGCGCGAGCTGCACGAGGGCGCGGGGCGAGGGATGCGGCCACCAGCGGTAGTGGATCGTGACGCCATACGCGTCCTCGAACGTCCTGTCGACTGCGGTGCCGGGCATGGGTCTCAGTGTGCGGCACGGGCCGCACGACGCGGTCACGATCGCACGAACTGAGAAGATACTCATGATCCCGTCCAGATCGCTTCGGCGCCCACCGCGGCTCGCTAGCGTTCTAGCGACGAGCGACCATCACGACCGTCCCCACCCCTTCCCGAGCGAGGCCAGCCCCTACATGACCGTGTCGCCCCTGATCTGGACCCTGACGATCGTCTTCATCGTCCTGCTCCTGCTCTTCGACTTCTTCTTCCACGTCCGCAAGGCCCACGAGCCCACGCTCAGGGAGTCGGCCCTGTGGTCGGCGCTCTACGTGGGCATCGCGGTGCTCTTCGGAGTCGGAGTGCTGCTCTTCGGCGGATCGACGGCGGGCGCCGAATACTTCGCGGGCTACATCACCGAGAAGGCGCTGTCGGTCGACAACCTCTTCGTCTTCCTCATCATCATGGCGAGCTTCAAGGTGCCGCGCGCCGATCAGCAGAAGGTGCTGCTCTTCGGCATCGTGTTCGCGCTGATCGCCCGCACGGGCTTCATCTTCCTCGGCGCCGCGCTGATCAACTCCTTCGCCTGGGTCTTCTACCTCTTCGGCCTGATCCTGCTGCTCACCGCGTTCAACCTGGTCAAGCCCGGAGACGACCACTCCGGCGACAACGTGATGGTGCGCCTGGCCAAGCGGATCTTCAAGACGAGCGACAAGTACGACGGCGACAAGTTCTTCACGGAGGTCGACGGCAAGCGCGTGCTGACGCCCATGATCCTGGTCATGGCCGCGATCGGCGGCACCGACATCCTCTTCGCCCTCGACAGCGTGCCGGCGATCTTCGGGCTGACGAGCGACGTCTTCATCGTGTTCACGGCCACCGCGTTCTCGCTGCTCGGCCTGCGCCAGCTGTACTTCCTCATCGACGGCCTGCTCGACCGCCTCGTCTACCTCAGCATCGGCCTCGCGGCGATCCTCGCGTTCATCGGCGTGAAGCTGATCCTGCACGCGCTGCACGAGAACACCCTCCCGTTCATCAACAACGGCGAGCACGTGGAGGTCTTCGAGATCGGCACCGGGCTCTCGCTCTCGGTCATCATCGGCGTGCTGCTCGTCACCGTGATCGCCTCGCTCGTGAGCCCGAAGGGACGCCGGATGGCGGCCGAGGCCGCTGAACGCCGCCGGGTGGCGGCGGACGCCGGCGCCGGGCACTGAGCCCCGGCTCAGAGCGCGCGGTAGCGGTGCTCGGGGCGGCCGGTGGTTCCGTAGCTGAGCGTCATCTCGACGAGGCCGCGGCCCGCGAGGCCCGAGAGGTAGCGCTGAGCGGTCGCCCGCGAGATGCCCGCGCGTTCGGCGACATCGAGGGCTGAGAGCTCGGCGCCCGACTCGACCAGGCGAGCCAGCACGAGCTGCTCGGTCGCCGAACGCGAGGGCGGGGCGGCCGCCGCGTCTCCCGAATGCAGGATGCGCAAGGCACGCTCGACCGCCTCCTGATCGGCAACGCGGTCCTCGCGCAGCACGTTGCGGAAGCGCACGTAGGCGTCGAGGCGCTCGCCGAGCAGCCGCGCGTCGAACGGCTTGATCAGGTAGCCGAGCGCTCCGGCATGCAGTGCGCGACGCACCGTGGCACCGTCGGACGCGGCGCTCACCACGAAAGCGTCGGTGTCGAGTTCGCGCAACAACGCGATCCCGCTCTGGTCGGGCAGGTGCATGTCGAGCAGCACCAGGTCCGGCGCGTGCTCGAGCACGGCAGCCCTGGCCGCTCGCGCGGTGTGCACAGGAGGCAGCGCCCGCAGGCCCTGCCGCGCCTCCACCAGATCGGCGTGCAGCTGCGCCACCCGGAAGTCGTCGTCGACGACCAGGACGGTGCGCGTCGGATCGGTGCTCATGCCTGATCCTCTCCCGCCGCGGGCGGCCGTACCGCTCCCGGGAGGCGCGCGCACAGCACCGCCCCGGATGTCTCGCCGCCCGCATCCGCGAGCCACACCTCCCCGCCGCGGCGCGCCGCGACGTCGCGGCAGAGGGGCAGGCCGAAGCCGCGGCCGTGCACGCGGTCCTCCTCACCCTCGTCGCCCGAGCCGGCGCGGTCGAAGAGCGAGACCGGATCGGCGACCCCGTCGCCCGAGTCCGCGACGGTGACGAACAGGGTGTCGCCGTCATCGAGCAGCTCGACCTCGACGAAGCGGACATCGCGCCGCCCCTCGACGGCCGCCCGCACCGCGTTGTCGACGAGGTTGCCGACGACGGTCGCGACATCCTCCGGCTCGACGACGGTGCCGCGCACGAGCGTCTCCTCCCCCAGCGTCAGGAGGACGCCGCGCTCGGCGGCCTCGATGCCCTTCGCGCCGACAAGGGCCTGGAGGTAGGGCTCCTGGAGTCGGTCGGCGTGCTGCACCGGGTACTTCAGCGGACCTCGCGTGAGCACCTCGTCGAGGTAGTCGCGGGCGGAGTCGACGCGCCCGGCGTCGATCAGCCCCGACACCACGTGCAAGCGGTTGGCGAACTCGTGTCGCTGCACCCGCAGGGCGTTCGTCATCGCTCCCACCGCGTCGAGGCGGCGACTGAGGGCCGCCACGGCGGTGCGATCGCGCAGCACGACGACGACGCCCAGGTCGCGGTCGCCCCGGGTCACCCTCCGAATGTCGACGTAGACGATGCGGGAGCGCACGACGAAACCCTCCTCGCCGACGCCGCGGGGCACCTCCGCCGCACCGAGCGCCCGGGCCACCGCCTCGGCCAGAGGCGCCGGCAGCCCGAGCTCGGCGAGCGCACGCCCGTGCAGCAGGGCGGGGTCCTCGACGCCCAGCAGACCCGCCGCTCGCGCGTTGCAGACGCCGACACGCCCGTCGCGGTCGAATGCGAGGACGCCCTCATCGACGCCGTCGAGCACCGCGGCCTGATCCTGGACGAGTGCGGTCACCTCCTCCGGAGCGAGCCCGAGCGTCAGCCGGAGCAGACGGCGTCGGATGAAGACGGAGGCGACGACGGCCAACGCCAGCCCGGCGAGGGCCGCCGCGAGCACCCCGAGCAGCGAGGTCGGCAGGTCGGTGAAGACGCTGGAGCGCGCGAAGCCGATGCTGACCTCGCCCACCACCCTCGACCCTCCTGCCTCGATCACCGGCACCTTCGCGCGCGCGGACTCGCCGAGAGTGCCCGTCCCCCACGAGACGCTCTCGTTGCCGGCGAGCGCATCGTCCGGACTCGTCGATACCCTCTCGCCGAGCCGTGCCTCGTCGGGATGCGCAAGGCGGATGCCCTGATCGTCGGTGATGACCACGAAGAGCGCGCCGGTGCGCCGTTCGACGGCGGCGGCGACTCCTTCGAGCGGCCCGGCCTGCAGCTCGTCCCGCGTGGGGACGGCGGGGTCGGCGGAGGAGGCGGTCACCGCGTCGCGGACGTCCGAGTCCTCGGCCACGGTGCGTGCGATGGCGAGCGCGGTCCCCTCCGCTTCGCCGCGCAGCTGGTGAACGCTCAGAGCGGTGACGAGCCCGGCGCAGACGAGGACCGAGGCCGAGACCGTGGCGAGCTGGAGCACCAGGACGTGCGTCGCGAACCGCATCGCGCCTCCCCGCCCTCCTTGCGCAGAATGCGCAGAACCCACACTATGCGCAGATCCCGCGCAAATGAGCGATACCCCTGGGCGGCCGACGCGTCTCCCTAGGGTGGCGACGACCGTGAGAGCGAGGCTCCCACGGCGCACGGAACGCCACGACGAAGGAGTCAGCTGTGCTGGTACTACTCGGATTCACGATGATCCTGGCCTTCATGGCCCTCATCATGACCAAGCGGCTGACGCCCATGGTCGCGTTGATCGTCGTGCCGACGATCTTCGGGCTCTTCGCCGGAGCAGGCCTCGGCATCGGCGACATGGTGATGGAGGCGATCGGCACCCTCGCTCCGACGGCCGCGCTGCTCATGTTCGCGATCATGTACTTCGGCATCATGATCGACGTCGGACTGTTCGACCCGCTGATCCGCTTCATCGTCCGCGCTCTCGGCGACGATCCGGCGAAGGTCGTGCTCGGCACGGCGCTGCTCGCCGGAGCAGTGTCCCTCGACGGCGACGGCTCGACCACCTTCATCGTGACGACGGCCGCGATGCTGCCGATCTACCTCCGCCTCGGGATGAATCCCGTCGTGCTCACCTGTGTCGCCGGGCTGGCGAACGGGACGCTCAACATCGTCCCGTGGGGCGGGCCGACGGTGCGCGCCGCGGCGGCCCTCCAGGTCTCGCCGACCGACATCTTCGTGCCGATGCTCCCCTCGCTCGCGGTCGGCGTGGTCGTCACGCTCGTGTTCGCCTGGTTCCTCGGGCTCGGCGAGCGCCGCCGCCTCGGCTCTCTCGCGCTGGCCGAGCCGGTGTTCGAGGCGGTGGGCGCCGGCTCCGCGCCGCGCACCGGCGGCCTGGCGGCCCTGACCGGAGGCATCCGCACCCTCGCCCGCGAGCGCTTCTCCTTCCTGCGCGGTCCGGAGGCGCTGCGCGGCGCCCAGGTCGCCGTCGCCGCCCGCGTCCAGGCCGACGACGCCGACACCGCCATGGCCGACACGATGCTCGACCCCGACCGCGCGACGCTGCGCCCGAAGCTGATCTGGGTCAACCTCGTGCTCACCCTCGCGGTCATGACCCTGCTGGTGGCCGACATCCTGCCGCTGCCCTACGTGTTCATGGTCGGCTCGGCGGTCGCGTTGCTGATCAACTTCCCGAAGATGAAGGAGCAGGCGGCCGAGATCGTCAAGCACGCGCCGAGCATCGTCGGCGTCGTGTCGATGGTGCTCGCGGCGGGCGTGCTGATCGGCGTACTCAACGGCACCGGCATGGTCGACGCGATGGCGCAGTGGGTCGTGGGGGTCATCCCGCCCGCGCTCGGCCCGTTCCTCGCCGCGATCACGGGCGTGCTGAGCATCCCGATGACCTTCTTCATGTCGAACGACGCGTTCTACTACGGGATCCTGCCGGTGCTCTCGCAGAGCGCGGCCAACTACGGCATCTCGCCGGTCGAGATGGCCCGAGCCTCCATCACCGGGCAGCCGGTGCACCTGCAGAGCCCGCTCGTGCCGGCGATCCTCCTCCTGGTCTCGCTCGCCTCCGTGAACCTCGGCGACCATCACCGCAAGGTGCTGTGGCGCGCGGTGGTCGTGTCACTGGTGATGCTCGCCGTCGGTGTCCTGGTCGGCTCCATCCCGTTCGGATGAGCCGGGGCGCAAGGCTTCTGGAGTCTGGAGGGAGCCGCTGGCGGGGACGCCCCGCGCGGGCTCAGGCGAGAAGCGGGGCCAGGTTCTCGGTCCAGACATCGACGCCGAGCTTGACGATCAGCGCACCGACGACGAGCAGGAAGGCGACGCGGATGAAGCGGCTGCCCCGCGCGACCGCCATCCGCGACCCCAGATAGGCGCCGGCCACGTTGGCCAGCCCCATGAGGAGTCCGAGCACGCCGATCACGTGCCCGCCGGGCACGAAGAAGAGAAGCGCCCCCACATTCGTGGCCACGTTGACGATCTTCGCCTTCGCGCTCGCGAGGACGAAGTCGTAGCCGAGGGCGGTGATGAGGGCGATGATGAGGAAGGTCCCGGTCCCGGGGCCGATCAGTCCGTCGTAGAAGCCGATCAGCAGGCCCAGCACCGCAGCCGTCACGAGGTGTCGGCGCCCCGCGTGCTTGAGCGCGGTGACGCTGCCGAGCGCGGGGCGGGCGATCGTCACGACCGCGACGACGACGAGCGCCACGACGATGATCGGCTTGAAGACGGAGGCGGGCAGCAGGCCAGCGAGGTTCGCGCCGGAGTAGCTGCCCACGAGGGCGACCGCCGCCATCGGCAGCGCGGTCCTCAGGTCGGGTCTGGCGCGGCGGAAGAAGGTGATCGCGCTGGTGGTCGTGCCGAACACCGAGGCGAGCTTGTTCGTCGCCAGGGCCTGGACCGGCGAGATACCGGGCACGAGGAGCAGGGCGGGCAATTGGAGCAGGCCCCCGCCTCCCACCACCGCGTCGATCCATCCTGCCGCGAAGGCGGCGAGGACCATCAGCGCGAGGACGGCCAGACCGAGGTCGTCGGTGAACGTCAGCATCTCTGGACACCCTAGACGCCGCGGCCAGCGCAGCCGAGCCGGGTGGCGGTCCACTCCTGGCCACGCGGCCTCTACGCCTCCGCTTCCGGTGCCGCAAGTCCCTGCGGCCGCGGCACGGCCGCGCCTACGGTCGACACATGGACGCACAGGACATCCGCTGGAACGACGAAGCCCGGACCAAGATCCTCGACGACTCGGACAGGGTCCTCCGCGAGGCCGTCGTCGAGCTCGCGGCGAGCAAGAGGGGCGAGCCCTGGGAGGACGTGTTCGCGGAGCTGACCGCACGCCTCAAAGACCGCTTCATCGACTTCGAGCCCGGACCCGACCTCCGCACGTACGCGGAGGCGATCTCGGCGGGCCAGATCGAGGTGGCCTCGTGAGCCGCGCGGAGGACCCGGCGCTCGCGGACGAACTCGCCTCGATCCGAGCGCTCGGCGAGGGGCGCCGCGGCGATGCAGTGGAGCCGGACGCCGAGGATCCCGCCGGGACCGTGGAGGACGAGGCCGCCGAGACGAGGCTCGCGCCTCCCGAGTGAGACACGCCGGGCCAGGAGGCCCGGGACGATGAGAAGGCCCGCCCCTGCGAGAGAGCGGGTCTTCTCGTCGTCGACGGCTCAGGCCGGCCGTGTCGGCTCAGGCAGAGAGCGGCTCGTAGTCGGTGTACCCCTTGGCGCCGCCGGCATACACCGTCGCCTGGTCGACCTCGTTCTCGGAGTGACCGCCCTGCCAGCGCTCGACGAGGTCGGGGTTGGCGATCAGGGGCCGGCCGACGGCGACGGCGTCGGCGTGGCCCTCGGCGATGAGCGCGATCGCCTCCTCGCGGGTCGTCGGCGAGCTGAAGCCGCTGTTGGCGACGAAGACCCCGTGGAAACGCGCACGCAGATCCTGCACGAGCCCGCCCGTCGGCTCGGCGTGCAGCACGCTGAGGTAGGCGAGGCCCAGCGGCGCGAGGCCGTCGACGAGGGCCTCGTAGGTGGCGCGCACGTCGTCGGCGTCGGTCTCGAGCACGTCCTGGATGTTGTGGCTCGGCGAGAGACGGATGCCCACCCGGCCGGCGCCCACCTCGTCGACGATCGCGCGCGTCACCTCGAGGGGGAACGCCGCCCGTGCGGCGGGAGAGCCGCCGTAGGCGTCGGTGCGCACGTTCGAGACCGGCGAGAGGAACTCGTGCAGCAGGTAGCCGTTCGCCGAGTGCACCTCGACGCCGTCGACGCCGGCGTCGAGGGCACGACGGGCGGCGGCGACGAACTCGTCGCGCACCGTCGCGAGCTCGTCGGCGCTCAGCGCGTGCGGGACGGGGAAGCGGTCCGCGCCGTTGGGGGTGCGGACCTCTCCGTCGATCGCGAGGGCGCTCGGCGCGACGATCCGGTCGGTGCCGGTGATCGCCGGGTGGGAGACGCGGCCCGCATTCATGATCTGCATCACGATGCGGCCCCCCGCGGCGTGGACCGCCTCGGCGACGACACGCCAGCCTTCTGCCTGCTCGTCGGTGGCGATGCCCGGCTGGCCGGGGTAGCCCTTCGACTCCGCGCTGGGGAACACGCCCTCGCTGATGATGAGCCCGGTGCCGGCCCGCTGGGCGTAGTACTCGGCGATCAGCGCTCCGGGCACGCCTCTCTCGTCGGCGCGGAGGCGCGTCATCGGCGCCATCACGATGCGGTTGGGCAGGGCGAGGTCACCGACGGCAAGGGGAGAGAACGGATCCATGGATCGCCTTTCGTGGGAAGGGGCAGTGCGGGTGTCGCACCCGGTCGAGAACCACCGTCGCGGCGAGCCCATTCCGGCTCCCGGCGTTCTCCCATCCCGCGCTTCTTCGCGGCCGGCCGGCCGAGGCTCGCCTCGCCGCTCCGAAGGCGGCCGCCCGGAGGACGCGCTCGATTCCTGACCGGCGCATGCCTCCTGCGGCACGGATCGCGCCGCGGCGCTCGGAGGCATGCGCCGTTCTCGATGCGCCTCGAACGAAGGCTGGCAATCGCCCTGGTGCGCGGGCCTCGCGGGCCCCCTAGTCTTCACTAAGGTCACCCCTCACGGCGGTCGCCCTGATGCCACGTCCGGCCCCTACCGACGTGGTGAACCACGAGCGGACCGCCCCACCGGGATCGCTCACCGAGAGGTCGTCCAGGCCGACGACCGCCACGAAGAGCGAGGCGCCGATGAGCACCCCCACCATCTCCCCAGTGTCCGACGGAGCAACCGCTCCCCGCGTCATTCGCACCCGCCCGCGCGCAGACGGCCGCGTCAACCCGACGAGCGAATACTCCGGCCTGCTCAATACCGTTCGCGATGCCGGCCTCCTGCGCCGCCGCACGGGCTTCTATTACACGATGTTCGGTGCACTGACCCTCGCGCTCGGCGGCATCGTGACGGGCTTCGTCCTGCTGGGAGACTCCTGGTTCCAGCTCCTCCTCGCCGCCGCGCTGGGCATCGTGCTCACACAGTTCGCGTTCCTCGCGCACGAGGCCTCGCACCGCCAGGTGTTCGAGTCGGGCAAGGCCAACGACATCGCCGGCCGCACGCTGGCCAACCTCGTGGTCGGCATCAGCTACTCGTGGTGGATGAACAAGCACAGCCGCCACCACGCCAACCCCAACGTCCTCGGCAAAGACCCCGACATCGCCCGCGACGTCGTCTCGTTCACTCCCGAAGACGCCGCCCGCTCGCGAGGCCTCTACGCCTGGCTGACCCGCCGACAGGGATACGCCTTCTTCCCGCTGCTGCTGCTCGAGGGCCTCAACCTGCACGTCCACGGGTTCCGCACCGTGTTCGGCAAGGGCAAGGTCGACAAGCGCTGGGTCGAGATCTCCATGCTCGTCGTCCGCGTGGGTCTCTACCTGGCCGTCGTCTTCTGGGCGCTCCCGCTGGGAATGGCGTTCGCCTTCGTCGGAGTGCAGCTCGGCGTCTTCGGCCTCTACATGGGCGCCTCGTTCGCACCGAACCACAAGGGCATGCCGCTGCTGCCCACGGAGGCGCGTGTCGACTTCCTGCGCCGCCAGGTCCTGACCTCGCGCAGCATCCGCAGCACCTGGTTCACCGACCTCTACATGGGTGGCCTCAACTATCAGGTCGAGCACCACCTGTTCCCGAACATGCCCCGCCCGGCTCTGCGTCGCGCACAGGTCATCGCCAAGGAATACTGCGCCACCCACCAGATCCCCTACACCGAGACGTCGCTCCTCGAGTCGTACGGCATCGTGGTGCGCTACCTCAACCGCGTGGGCCTCTCCGCCGGAGGCGACCCGTTCGACTGCCCCGCGGCCTCGGCCTACGGGCGCTGACGCCTCCCCGACGGCCCAGACACCCAGAAGGCCCTCCCCTCCGAGACTCGGAGTGGGAGGGCCTTCCTCATGGGCGCCCGGGCCTCAGGTCGCGGAGCAGAGGATAAGAGTGGAGTTGACTGTGGCCGCCGTCTTGGCTCCCGTGCCGGAATAGCCCTCGGGAAGCTCCGCGACGGCGTTCAGGCGGAAGGCGACCGAGGTCGACAGCGTCGTACGGAAGGCGATCGTCGCGCCCGCTGGGAGCGGCGCGGTCACCGTGATCTGGCGTCCCGTCCCGCTGAGGACGATGACGGACGCCGCGCCTCCCGTGACGCTGAACACGCCGATGTTCGCGACGCCGCTGCCGATGATCGTCACCGTCGTCCCCGCGGGGATCGGGGCCGTCCCGGAGGCCGTGAGAGTGAAGCCCGGACCGAGGACCCCGAGGATGCCGCAGGAGCCGGTGAGGAGGAAGGCGCCGACGTCGACGTTCGAGGCGGCCGCGGCGGGGGTCGCGAGCGCGACAGCAACCGCAGGGACGGACCAGGCAGCGGCGGTGCCGACGGTGCGGCGCGAGACGAGGCGATCGTCGTTCGGGACGAGAGAGGAGGGCGAGTCGGACGAGTGGTGGATCACAGGAGGGCCTTTCACTCAGGGGGCTTTTCACTCAGGGGGGTGCATCCCTGGGTCCCGGCGTATGGCCGGAAGAGCAGGGATCTCCGTGATCGTGCCCGTCGGCGACACCCTCGATCAAGGGCGCTCGGCGTGCACCCCTAACAGGGGGTACAGAAGCCCCGGACCCCCCGGGCAGGGGCCGTCCCTCGCCCCGGAGCGGAACGCAAGGGGGTGCCCGATGGGGAGCGTGCGACCTACCGTGAAGGCATGAGCAGCATGGACAACGACACCGAGCCGACCCAGGTGAACGACCCGGGGCAGGAGGACGCCACGCGCGCCTCCGAGCAGATCGCGCGGCCCGCCGACCCCGCGACCGAGACGACGAACGTCGCAGGTCTGGACGAGATCGGCGGCCCCTCCCCCGAGATCACCGACGCAGGAGACGACGACGGCGACGGCCCGGACGGCGAGGCGCAGAACCCGCCCCTGCCCGACTGGGGCCCCACCGACGGCGTCCACGGCACCGACGCCGAGGGCGGCGACTCCGGGCGCGGCTGAGCCTTCGCCAGGAGCTCCGACGGGCACCCGACGCGACCGCGAACGTCCCTCCGTGTTCGCCCCGGCGTCGCCGGATCGCCAGGCGACCCGCCCTACACTGGCGAAATGCAGCAGATCGAACGCGCCCTCCGCGTGATCTCGTACAACCTCCGCGAGCACCGGGCGCACGTCGAGATCGCGCCGCTCGCGGCCCGCCACGATGTCGACGTGCTGTGCCTCCAGGAGTGCGACACCACCAAGCTCCCGCAAGAGGTGGGCGAGCTGCGCCTCGCCTCCGTCACCGCGCGCAACAGGCTCGGGCTCGCGGTCTACTACTCGCAGTCGCGCTTCGACCTCGCGGGCAGCGCCGCCTTCGAGCTGAGCAAGTCGATGCACGACCGGGTGATGTCGCCCGCCCACGAACGCCTCCTGGCCGTGCGGCTGGAGGATCGCGAGGGTGGTTCGATCGTCGTCTCCTCGTTCCACGCTGCCCCACTCTCAGCCGGCAACGCGTTGCGTCGCAAGCAGATCGACGAGGCCCTCGAGCGACTGCGGAGCTACGCACCGGATGTGCCCTCCCTGATGGTCGGCGATTACAACTACCCCTGGTTCTTCCGCGGACTCGACCGAAGGATGACGCGGAACGGCTATCTCGTGTCGCGAAGCGACGCTCCCACCTACGCCCGCTACCGGTACTTCAGCGGACACTTCGACTTCGCGATCAGCGACTCGGTGCGCATCGAACGCGTGTCGACGCTGCCGCAGGGGCTCTCCGACCACCTCCCCGTGCTGGTCGACGCACACTACGCCGGCGCCTCCGCCTGACCGTCGGCCCGCTCGCCGACGACACTCGGCGGGCCCTCGATAGGCTCAGGGGGTGACGACGCTGATCCTCGCCAGACACGGAGAGACTGTCTGGCACTCCGAGAACCGCTTCGCGGGCTCCTCCGACATCGCGCTGACCGCGCGCGGACACGACCAGGCGGCGACCCTTGCCGCGTGGTCCGTGGACGCGGGGCTTGAGGCGGTCTACTCCTCCACCCTGGTGCGCGCGGTGCGGACCGCGGTCCCGGCCGCACGCGCGGCGCATCTCGAGGTACGTTCCGACCCGGCACTCGTCGAGGTCGACTTCGGCGAGGGCGAGGGCCTGACGACCGAGGAGATGGAGAAGCGGTTCCCCGACGCCTACCACGCGTGGGTCGCCGCGCCGGCGATCCAGCCCCTGCCGGGAGGCGAGTCTGGGCTCGATGCGGTCGCCCGCGCCAACACCTCGCTCGCCCGCATCCACCGAGAGCATCCCGACGGCCGCGTGCTCGTCGTCGCGCACGGAACGCTCATCCGCCTCCTGCTCTGCGCCTACCTCGGCATCAACCCCGAGACCTACCGCCACACCTTCCCCGTGGTCGACAACGTGTCGCTGACGACCCTGCGCTGGGACGCCACGGGAATCGGCCTGCTCGGCTACAACGTGCAGCCCGTCCAGACGCAGCGACGCTCCAGCTGATCCCGATGGCCAGACCGCGGGGCAGCGCCGGCTCGATCGGCCTCGTCCTGGGCTCGGTCGCGAGCGTCCAGCTCGGCGCCTCGTTCGCGGTGCTGGTGTTCCCCGCGGCCGGCCCTATCGGCACTGTCACTCTGCGACTGGTCTTCTCGGCGGCGGTGCTGCTGCTCGTCTGCCGACCCCGCCTGCGCGGCTACTCGCGCTCCGACTGGGGCACGGTCTTCGCCTACGGCCTCGCTCTGGCCGGGATGAACGCCTGCTACTACGAGGCCATCGCGCGCATCCCGCAGGGCGCCGCGGTCACGCTCGAGGTGCTCGGACCGCTGGTGCTGTCCGTGATCGCGGGACGGAGCCTCCTGAGCCTGCTCTGGGCCGCGCTCGCCCTCGCGGGGGTCGCGACGCTCTCGCAGGGCGGGTTCACGGCACTGGACCCGGCGGGTGTCGCCTTCGCGCTCGGCGCGGCGGCGCTCTGGGCGGGTTACATCGTCCTCGCCGGGCGCACGGGTGGGCGGTTCCCCCGTCTCGACGGTCTCGCTCTCGCCCTCACGGCAGGAGCCCTCGTCTCGCTCCCGTTCGGCGTCGCGACCGCCGGTCCGGCGTTGGTGGCGCCCCCGGTGCTGCTTCTCGGGCTCGCCGTCGCGGTCCTCTCCTCAGCGGTGCCCTATGCCCTCGAGCTGCTGGCCCTGCGGAGGCTGCGCTCGTCGACGTTCTCGATCCTGATGTCGCTGTCCCCGGGAGCTGCTGCGCTCTCGGGGTTCCTCGTCCTCGGGCAGCGAGTGAGTCCCGTGGAGGCGATCGGCATCGCTCTGGTCGTCGCGGCGAGCGTCGGCGCCGTGCGCACCGCCCGGAGCTGAGCGGTGGCGACGGGGTTCCCCGCGCGCCTTTTCTTTTGTTAGGCTAACTATGTGCAATCGACAGAGCGTCCCACCGGCACCGCCGACCTGACCGCCCTCGCGGGCGAGGTGCGCACCGCCGTGGGCCGGCTCGGCCGCCGCCTCCGCCAAGAGAAGGCCCAGCACGAGCTGAGCGACTCGCAGTTCAGTGTCCTCGCCCTCCTCCACCGCGAGGGACCCAAGACCCTCGGCGAGCTCGCCGAAGCCGAGCGCGTGCGCCCGCCCTCGATGACCCGCACCGTCGCCTGCCTCGTCGACGAGGGCCTGGCCGAACGCCTGGCCGACCCTGCCGACGGCCGCGTGACGCGCCTCCGCCCCACGACGGAGGGGACCGAGCTCGTCCTCGACGTGCGCCGCAGCCGCGACGCCTGGCTCGTCGCCCGCCTGCGCGAGCTGTCCCCGGGCGAACTGCGACTCCTGCACGACGCCGCCGCGCTGCTGCGGGAGGTGGCCGACCGATGAGCGCGATGTTCCGCTCACTCGCCGTCCCCAACTACCGCATCTGGTTCGCCGGCGCGATGGTCTCGAACGTCGGCACGTGGATGCAGCGCACCGCCCAGGACTGGATCGTCATCAACGACCTGACCAACCACGACGCGAGCGCGCTCGGCGTGACGATGGCGTTGCAGTTCGGTCCCCCACTCGTGATGGTGCCTTTCTCGGGCTTCATCGCCGACCGCTTCGACCGTCGGAAGCTCCTGATGGCGACGCAGGGAGCGATGGGCACGCTGGGCCTCGGGCTCGGGCTGATCGTCGTCACCGGCGTCGTGCAGCTGTGGATGGTGTACCTCTTCGCCCTCGTGCTGGGCTTCGCGGCCGCGATCGACGCGCCGGTGCGCCAGACCTTCGTCTCGGCGCTCGTCGAGGAGCGCGACCTCTCGAACGCGGTCTCGCTCAACTCCGCCTCCTTCAACTCGGCGCGGATGATCGGGCCGGCCCTCGCGGGCGTGCTCATCGCCGCGATCGGCTCGGGCTGGGTGTTCCTCCTCAACGCCGCGAGCTTCCTGGCCGTGCTGCTCTCGTTGCACTTCCTGCACCGCGACGAACTGCGCATCGCCCCTCGCGCCAGCCGCGGGCCCGGTGCCCTGCTCGAGGGGTTCCGCTATGTCTCGAAGCGTCGCGACATCGTCGTGGTGCTCGCGATCGTGTTCCTCATCGGCACCTTCGGCCTGAACTTCCCCATCTTCGCCTCGACGATGGCGACAGTGGAGTTCGGCATGGGTGCGAGCGAGTTCGGTCTGCTGACCTCGGCCATCGCGGTCGGCTCGGTGCTCGGCGCCCTCCTCTCGGCGCGACGCGACCAGCCGCGTCTCCGCCTGATCGTGGGAGCCGCCGCTGCATTCGGACTCGCGCTCGCCCTCGCGAGCGTCATGCCGACCGTGTGGGCGTTCGCGATCCTGCTGCCCTTCGTCGGCATCGCGGCTCAGACGCTCATGACCTCGGCCAACGGCTACGTCCAGCTCTCGACGACGCCCGAGATGCGCGGGCGGGTGATGGCGCTCTACATGGCGATCTTCATGGGCGGCACCCCGATCGGGGCTCCGCTGGTCGGCTGGGTCGCGAACGCCGCAGGGCCCCGCGAGGCGATGCTCGTGGGCGCCGCCGCGGGGATCGTCGCTGCCGCGATCGGACTCGGGTTCCACCTCCGGTTGCGGCGCGCCGCTCGCGAGCAAGAGAGCCGCAACGAGGAGGAGACCCTCGCGGACGTCCGGCGACCGGCCCTCACGCCTCCCGCGTGATCTCGACGCGGACGAACAGCTTCGACGACCGCGGACCGGCGAACACTCCGCGCAACGGGGCGATGTCGTTGTAGTCGCGACCGCGGCCCACGATCACGTGGCGGTCGCCGATGTCGATGAGGTTCGTGGGGTCGTAGCCGCGCCACGCGCCTCCGCAGAACCACTCGACCCAGGCGTGCGACTCGCCCACCACCGTCTCGCCGATGTCGGCCTGCGGCTTGGGGTGAAGGTAGCCCGAGACGTAGCGCGCGGGGATGCCGGCCGAGCGCAAGGCACCGAGCACGATGTGGGTGATGTCCTGACAGACGCCCTCTCGGGCGCTCCACGACTCCGACGCCGTGGAGTGCACACCAGTGACGCCCTGCCGATAGGTCATCTCGCGGCCGATGCGCTCGGCGATCGACAGCGCCGCGTCGCACGGGCCCTCTGCGGCGTCGGCGAGCTCGCGCGCGAGAGCGACCAGGTCCTCGGGAGGCGCGGTGCGAATGGTCTGCTTCGACTGCTCCACATACTCGGTGCGCGTCTCGACCTGCGCCGAGTGCTGCCCCCACCCGGTCGGATGCTCCGGGTGCTGCTTCGGGCGCACCTCGACGAGGGAGGTGGCCGTGAGGGAGAGCTCCTGGTGCGCGTCGAGCACGTCGAACGACGCCACGCGCGTGCCCCAGTAGTCGGTGTAGGCGTGCACCGAGGTGACGGGTCGGATGTCGAGGTTCGAGAACAGCACGAGCTGACCGTCCGAGGACGCCGGCAGCATACGCGCCTCGTTGTACGACGCGACGACGTCGCCCGCGTAGGTGAACCCTGTCGTGTGTGTGATGCGCAGCCTGCTCACAGCGCCTCCCCGATCCAGCTCGGCATGACGTTGGTGGGGAAGTAGCGTTGACGGATCGCCTCGGACGCGGCAGACGTCGCGTTCTGTACGCCGTCCATGTACCGCGGCAGATCTTCCAGGATGTCGGTCACCGGTCGATACTCCAGCTCGCTGCGGATCCGTCCGAGCACGCGCTGGGCGTCGCCGGAATGACCGACGCGGCCCGTACGCGGCTCGATGTCGCGCATGCACGCCTCCGCGCGAGAGACCGAGAAGAGGATCGACCGCGGGAACAGCCGGTCGAGCAGGAGGAACTCGGCCGCGTTCCGCGCGCTCGGCACGCCGCGGTAGGTGCGCAGATAGGCCTCATAGGCACCACACGACCGGAGGATCGTGGTCCACGACGGGCCGCTCGCCTCGGTCAGCGAGCGGGTCGCCAACAGTCGCGCGGTCATGTCGGCGCGCTCGATCGAGCGGCCGAGCGTGAAGAACTGCCACGCCTCGTCGCGCGAGGTGGCCGACTCGATGATCCCCACCGCGAGCGCCGAACGCTCGCGTACCCAGCTGAAGAACTCCGAGACGCGCTCGCCCGAGACGCGGCGCGGCATCCGGGTGCGCGTCGTGTTGAGGCACTCCCAGAGCTCGGTCGAGACGATCTCGCGGGCACGGCGGGCGTTCTCCCGGGCTGCGCCGAGCGAGTAGGCGATGGAGGCCGGGTTGGTGCGGTCGATCGCGAGGATCGTCAGCACGTCGGCGCGTGTGATCTCGCGCATGTCGTCGGGAGGGGTCGATCCCATCACCGAGAGCAGGGAGCGGCAGGCGGTGTCTTCGTCGATCCAGGGGTCCTCGAGCAAGAGCTGGAGGTGCACGTCGAGGATGCGCGCCGTGCCGTCCGAGCGCTCGATGTAGCGGCCGATCCAGAACAGCGACTCGGCGATCCGCGAGAGCATCAGGCCTCCTCCCCCGCGCTGCGGGTCTGCTGCTGCTGCTGCTCTTGGTCGTTCGTGGGCGAGTCCTGCGGCGAATGGTCGGGTGTGTGGTTCTGCGGGTAGACGATCGGGATCGAGCTGGTGGCCGCGGCCTGCTCGGCGACGAGACCCTGGATGTCGCGCGCCTCCGCCTCGCCGCCTCGCTCGTCGAGGCCGACCACCCAGGTGTCCTTCGAGCCGCCTCCCTGCGAGGAGTTGACCACGAGCTGCCCCTCGGGCAGGGCCACGCGGGTGAGGCCGCCGGGCAGCACCCAGATGTCGGAGCCGTCGTTGACGGCGAAGGGGCGCAGGTCGGCGTGGCGCGGGCGCATTCCGTCGTCGACGAGGGTCGGGATGGTCGAGAGCTGCACCACTGGCTGCGCGATCCAGCCGCGAGGATCGGCCTGGAGGCGCGAGCGCAGCTCGGCGAGTTCCTTGGCCGAGGCGTCGGGACCGACCACGAGCCCCTTGCCTCCCGACCCGTCGACGGGCTTCACGACGAGCTCGTCGAGCCGGTCGAGCACCTCCTCGAGCGCTCCCGGGTCTTCGAGGCGCCAGGTGTCGACGTTCTTGATCACCGGCGCCTCCCCGAGGTAGTAGCGGATGAGGTCGGGCATGTAGGTGTAGACGAGCTTGTCATCGGCGACTCCGTTGCCGACCGCGTTGGCGATGGTGACGGTGCCGAGGCGGGCCGCGAGCATGAGGCCCGGCGAGCCGAGCATCGAGTCGGCACGGAACTGCAGCGGATCGAGGAACTCGTCGTCGACTCGACGGTAGATGACGTCGACCCGGGTGGGGCCGGACGTGGTGCGCATGAAGACCTTGCCGCCCGTGCAGAACAGGTCTCGACCCTCGACGAGCTCGACGCCCATCAGACGGGCGAGCAGGGTGTGCTCGAAGTAGGCGGAGTTGTAGACGCCCGGGGTGAGCACGACGACCGTCGGGTCCTCGACGCCCTCGGGGGCGGAGGCGCGCAGGGCCTGCAGCAGCCGGTTCGGGTAGTCACCGACGGGGCGCACCCGCATCGACACGAACAGCTCGGGCAGCGTCTGCGCCATCACCCGGCGGTTGGAGATGACGTACGACACTCCGGAGGGGACACGCACGTTGTCCTCGAGCACTCGCCAGCCGCCGACCTCGTCGCGGATCAGGTCGATGCCGGACACCTGGATCCGAACGCCGTTGGCCGGGACGATTCCCGCGGCCTGGCGGTGGAAGTGGCTCGAGCTCGAGAGCAGGGCGGCCGGGATCACGCCGTCGGCGACGGCGTTCTGCGGGCCGTAGACGTCGGCGAGGAACGCCTCCAGCGCGCGCACGCGCTGCTTGATGCCGCTCTGCACCTCGTTCCACTCGGCGCTCTCGATGACGCGCGGCACGGCGTCGAGCGGGAAGGGCCGCTCCTCGCCCGCGAAGTCGAAGGTCACGCCCTGGGCGAGGTAGGAGGAGGCGAGCGCGTCGGTGCGTCCCCGCAGCTCGTCCTGCGTCATCCTGGCCAGCGCCGAATAGATGTCGCGGTAGGCGCCGCGGACTCCGTCCCGCCCGCTCGCCGCCGCAACGTCGGCGAACATCTCGTCCCAGGGGGAGGCGCCGGTGGGGCGTCGCTCGACCTTCTGGGACCCGTATCCGTCGAAGAGGTCACCCATGGCACGACTCTAGTCGTGGGCAGATTGCGGGGATGTTTCGGAGGCGGGGGCGTGCTCGCGGAGTACCGGCTGGTCGCGGACCTCGACAGCGAGAAGGGCCGCTCGGTTGCGATCGGGAATAGATCCGGCCGCGCGCGGTTGGAGCATCTTGTACATGCAAACGCATGAACCGGCCTCACGGGCCGGAGGAAAGCAAGGAGCGCCCGATGCAGTTCGGCATCTTCACGGTCAGCGACATCACGACCGACCCCACGACCGGACGCACGCCGAGCGAGACGGAGAAGATCCAGGCGACCCTCGCCCTCGCCCTCAAGGCCGAGGAGATCGGCCTCGATGTCTTCGCGCTCGGCGAGCACCACAACCCGCCCTTCTGGTCCTCCTCCCCCACCACGACCCTCGGCTACCTCGCCGCGAAGACCGAGCGCCTCCAGCTCTCGACCGCGATGGCCCTCATCACCACGAACGACCCCGTGAAGCTCGCCGAGGACTACGCCATGCTCCAGCACCTTGCCGACGGCCGCGTCGACGTGATGCTCGGACGAGGCAACACCGGCCCCGTCTACCCCTGGTTCGGCAAGGACATCCGTCGAGGTATCGAGCTGGCCATCGAGAACTACGACCTGCTGCACCGACTCTGGACGGAGGAGTCCGTCGACTGGCAGGGCCAGTTCCGCACGCCCCTCCAGGGCTTCCAGTCGACCCCGCGTCCGCTCGACGGAGTCGCCCCCTTCGTCTGGCACGGCTCGATCCGCTCGCCGCAGATCGCCGAGCAGGCCGCGTACTACGGCGACGGGTTCTTCGCGAACCACATCTTCTGGCCGGCCTCGCACACCCAGAAGATGGTGCAGCTCTACCGCGAGCGCTTCGAGCACTACGGACACGGCAGCGCCGACCAGGCGATCGTCGGCCTGGGCGGTCAGATGTTCATCGCGCGCACCTCCCAGGACGCGGTCTCGCAGTTCCGCCCCTACTTCGACAACGCACCGGTCTACGGTCACGGTCCGTCGCTCGAGGACTTCACCGAGCAGACGCCGCTCACCGTCGGCTCGCCGCAGCAGATCATCGACCGCACTCTCGGCTTCCGCGAGTACGTGGGCGACTACCAGCGCCAACTGTTCCTGATGGACCACGCCGGCCTCCCGCTGAAGACCGTCCTCGAGCAGATGGACATGCTCGGCGAGATCCTCCCCGCGCTGCGCGCCGGCTTCGCCGAGGGACGCCCGGCGCATGTGCCGGAGGCGCCGACCCACGCCTCCCTCGTCGCCGCTCGCGAGACGCAGACCACCGCCGCCGCCGAACCCGCCACCGTCTGACGCCGAGGAGACCCCCATGGACACCCGCAGGATCACCGTCGTCTCGGCAGGCCTCAGCCAGCCCTCGTCGACACGTCTGCTCGCCGACCGGCTGGCCGACGCCACCGAGTCCGCTCTCGCCGCGCAGGGCTTCGCCGTCGAGCGGAGCATCGTCGAGCTGCGCGAGCTCGCACACGACGTGACCAATACCCTCCTCACCGGCTTCGCGAGCCCCGCGCTGCAGACGGCACTCGATGCGGTCGCCGGCGCCGACGGCCTGATCGCGGTGACGCCGATCTTCACCACCAGCTACAGCGGCCTGTTCAAGTCGTTCGTCGACGTGCTCGACACGGAGGCGCTGCGCTCGCTGCCCGTGCTGCTCGCGGCGACAGGCGGCTCGCCCCGCCACTCGCTGGCCGTCGACTACGCGATGCGACCGCTGTTCGCCTACCTCCACGCGTCTCCGCTCTCGACCACGGTGTTCGCCGCGACCGACGACTGGGGCGGCGCGACCGAGGACGCGCGAGCCCTCCCCTCCCGCATCGAACGCGCCGGACGCGAGCTCGCCGCCGAGGCAGCGCGCTCGACACGCTCGACGGAGGTGCACGACCCGTGGGCACTCGAGGGCTCGTTCGAGGGGATGCTCGGCCCGCGCGACTGAGCACGGGGGCGTGTCAATCCCCCGTTCTCGCCTCCCCCGGAAAGCGGGCCCGCGATACGGTCGACCAGGGCGCTTCCACGGCGCGCTGCGGAACGCACCGTCCAAGCGGAAGGCGGGGTCGTCGTGAGCACCATCGCCGCGAATGCTGCGACGCAGAAGATCGCCGGCCGGTACTACCTCATCGAGCGCATCGGCTCGGGGGGCATGGGGTCGGTGTACCGGGCCCGCGACGAGACCGTCCAGCGCGACGTCGCCGTGAAGGTGTTCCGCGCCGAAGCGTCTCACCCGGAGGACGTCGCGCGCCAGGAGCGCGAGGTGCGCATGCTGAGCTCGTTCGCTCATCCGGGCATCGTCAACCTCTTCGACGCCGGTCTGCACAACTTCGGCGGAGCGGTGCGCCGCTACGTCGTGATGGAGTTGGTCGCGGACCCCACGATGGAGGCGCGACTCGTCGACGGCCCGCTATCGATCGCCGAGGTCGCCGCGATCGGCACACAGCTCGCGGAGGCGCTCGCCTACCTGCACGCGCGCGGAATCGTGCACCGCGATGTGAAACCCGCGAACGTGCTCGTGAGCGAGGTCGCCTCCAGCGGCTACGACCGCACCGCGAAGCTCACCGATTTCGGCGTCGCGCACTTCATGGACGGCTCACGCCTCACGAGCGACGGCATCGTGATCGGAACGGCGAGCTTCGTCAGCCCCGAGCAGGTGGCGGGCGAGCCGATCAGCGGGGCGAGCGACGTGTTCTCGTTGGGGCTCGTGCTCCTCGAGGCGGTGACCGGGCGCCGCGAGTACTCGGGCACCGTGCTGGAGGCGGCGATCGCACGGCTGCACCGCAGCCCGGTGGTTCCCGACACCCTGCCGGAGGACTGGCGGGCGTTGCTGACGGCGATGACGGCCCGCGATCCCGAGACCAGGCCGACCGCCGACGAGGTCGCGCACAGGATGCGCGGCGGGATGACGGGCGGGACGCGATCGTCGAGCGGACTCTCTCTGCCCGCGGGCGGAGAGCGGTCGGCTCGCATACGGCGTGCCGTGATAGTCGGCTCGAGCGTCGTCGGTGTGGGCGCCATCGCGGCGCTGTCGTGGATGCTCGGGGTGTTGGCCGGCCGCTGACACGATGTCGTGTCGAGCGGAGGGGTCGACAGCCGGCTCAGGCCTCGCCGGGGAAGGCCTCGCGAAGCACGATGCGGGTCCATGCGCCGACGTAGATGCGGTCGCCGTCCTCGAGCTCGCGGCGCCGTCCGGGTGCGACCGGCGTCTGCGGAAGAGGTGCCCCCGCGGGCGCGACGTAAGTGCCGTTGGCCGACTGGAGGTCTTCGACCCACCAGCGGTAGCCGTCCGTGCTCAGCTGGCAGTGCCTCCGCGAGACGCCGGAATCGGAGCCGCAGTCGATCTGGGGCGAGATACCCCGCGAGACGGACGGGCGACCGACGAGGAGGGAGCGCTCGCGCAAGACGATGGTGGTCGGCGGACCGGGAGAGGGCATCGGATCCTCCGCCCGCTGCTCGGCGTACCACTCGGGATCGATCCACAGCTCGGCGATCCAGGGGCGGGTCTCCTCCGGCTCGGGAGCCGCCGGAGCCTGCTCGGGAGCGGCAGGAGCCGCCTCCGGGATCACCTCGGTCGGAGGCTCGGCGGGAGTCGGCGGCGCGGTCGCGACCGGCACGTCGAACCCTGCCTCCTGCTCGGGCACGAGCGCGGTGGGTGCCGCCGGGTCGAAAGGCAGGGGAGACGGCGAGCCGCCCACCTCTGCCGGAGCGCGCACCGCTCCCGACTCCGTGAAGGGATCGCTCTCCGGCAGGGAGCCCGTGGTGAAGTCGTAGCCGCAGTTCTCGCAGAACAGCGCTTCCGCTTCATGGGGGTACGAACAGTTCGGGCACACCGAGGGGCCGATCGGGATCGCGGTCGTCGGAGCGGGACCAGGAGCCGGCGCGGAGACGATCGGGACACCGCACACATCGCAGTAGTCGCCCGACTCCGAGGTGTGCCCCTCGGGGCAGCGGTAGCTCACTTGCGCACCCGCGTCGTCTTGGTCGAGGCCGTGTCCAGCGCCATCTCGTCGAGACGGTCGACACCGCGCTTGAGGCGCACGGTGCCCTCGTCGGGGTCGTCGATCTCGACGACCTTGCGCAGCTTCGCGGTCGCCTCGTCGTTGCCGGTGGCCGCCGCGAGCTGCACGGCACGTCCGAGCTTGACGGTCGCGGTCGCGTCATCGCCCACGGCCTTCGCGGCGAGCCCGTCCTGGATCGCGGATGCCAACTCGGTCTGGCCCGTGTAGTGCGCGACGGCGGGGTCGATGCGGGCGGTCAATGCGGAGTCGTCGGTCCAGCGGGCCTTCACGAGGGCCGAGGCGACCACCTCGTCGCGCACGCTGAGCTGCACGCGGGCGGCGAGCTGCTCCGACCCCACCGGCTTCGAGGCGACGCGCACCGCCACGTGATAGTCGCGGGACTCGTCGCCCCACGCGCCGGTCGGGTAGGAGCCCGTCAGCGGGTTCACGGCGGCGCGGCGGGCGCTCAGGTCTTCGAGGGTCGGCGCGACCTGTCGCACGAACAGCAGCTGGGCGCCCTGCGGAGTCCACACGCGCAGCTCGCCGTTTGCGACTCCGCGGCCCATCGAGGCCCGCATCAGCTGCTCGAAATCGGCGGCCATATCGGCCGGGTCGGCGATGAGACCGACGGTACCGAGCAGTGCGCTCGCGATGGTGCGCGCCTCCTCGACGATCCAGCGCGAACCGACGCCGCGCACGTCGCACTGGAACTCGCCTCCCGCCGCCCGGATCGCAGCGTCGAGCTGCAGGCGCGACTCGTGCTCGTTCTTGCCGTCGGTGAGGAGGATCGCGTGCCGCTGCGACGCCTCCGGCACGGTCGCGAAGAGCTGGCGCGCGAGAGTCAGCCAGGTGCCCATCGCGGTGCCGCCGTCGGCCCGGAGGAACCCGATCGCCTCCTTCGCGGCGGCTCGCGCGCCCGGCTCCATCCGCACCATCGAGACGGAGGCATTGGGGTACGGGAAGGCGCGGTCGGCCCGCTCGGAGCCCGCCACCACGGCGAAGAAGGTGCCGTCGAGGATCTGGTCGACGGCGACGGACGCGGCACGCTTGGCGGCAGTCATGTTCTCGCCGGTCATCGACCCCGAGCAGTCGACGATGATGATCTCGGCAGCCGCACCGTCGGACCCCGCGGCGCCGGTGCCCGAGGCGGTCACCGTCACGATCGCGTGCACGTCCGTGGCACCGTCCGAGAGGAACTCGTTCTGGAAGACACTCGCGCTGAACTCCGCCATGGCGTCAGTGTATGGGGCGCACCTCGACCCGGGGTCCTCCCGCACCTCGACCGCTGGGCCCGCGAGGACACGAGCGCCCCGGCTGCTGGCCTCGTCCGGTAGCATCGGCCGCTTCGACGGGAGGGGTGCGGATGCACGGAGCAGGACGGGCGTTCACACCGGTCGAGCAGCGGATCGACGACGCGGCACGGCGCGTGCTCGCCCGCGGTCCCGCCTCCGGTCCTCGCGCGGCGCTGGTCGAGTTCCTCGTCTTCGGCGCCAAACAGGCCTGGGCCTGCGTGTTCGGTGCGGCACTGCTCATCGTGATCCTCGCCGCGCGACTGTGGTATCCGGACGACGCCGCCCTCGCCCGCAACGACCTGCTCACGCTCGCGGCCGTCGCACTCCAGATCGCCATGGTCGCCACACGGCTCGAGACCGGACGCGAGCTGTGGGTGATCGTGCTGTTCCACGTGGTCGGGACGGGGATGGAGCTGTTCAAGACCGATGTGGGCTCGTGGAGCTACGCGGCCGACGGCGTCCTTCGGGTGGGCGCCGTGCCGCTGTTCAGCGGCTTCCTCTACGCCTCGGTCGGCTCCTACATGGTGCGGGTCCACCGCCTCTTCGACCTACGCTTCTCGCACTGGCCACCGCGATGGCTCACGGTGACGGCGGCGGCCCTGATCTACGTCAACTTCTTCAGCCACCACGTCCTGCCCGACGCGCGCTGGCTCCTCCTCGTCGCCGTCGGCGCCCTCTGGGGGCGGAGCACGATGGTCTACCGCGTGCACCGCGGGAGCCACCGAATGCCCGTGCTCCTCGCGTTCTGCTTGGTCGCGTTCTTCCTCTGGCTGGCCGAGAACATCGGGACTTTCGCCGGCGCCTGGCTCTACCCCGACCAGCTCACGGGCTGGCAGCTGGTCTCGGTGTCGAAGTTCGTGTCATGGCTCCTGCTGATGATCGTCTCCGTCGTCCTGGTGACCCTGGTGTACCCACCGAGAAAGCCCGACTCTGCCGGTCCCGAGCGGGACGCGTCGGCCGCGGAGCCGCCTCCCGTCAACCCCCGCGAGCCCGCGCCGCAGCCCTGACAGGCTTGCCACCGTGCCCCCGTGGACCCTCGCCCTGCTCAGCGGCGCGATCGGCGGCGCGACCCTCCTCGTCGGAGCCGCGCTCGCCTGGTTCGCGCACGTGCCACCGAAGCTCACCGCCGCGATCTCGGCGTTCGGCGCGGGCGTGCTGATCTCGGCCCTCGCCTACGAGCTCGTGCAGGAGGCGACCGAGGACGGCGGGCTCCTGCCCACGGTTCTGGGCACTCTCGCGGGAGCCGTGGTGTTCGTCATCGCCGACGCGCTCCTCACGCGGTTCGGGGCAGGCGATCGCAAGAGCTCGAAGGGCTCCGGGGGAAGCGGCGGGGCGGCCATCGCGGCGGGTGCCCTGATCGACGGCATCCCCGAGTCGATCGTGCTCGGTCTCTCGGTCGCCCAGAGCGGCGGCGGGGCGGCGATCAGCGTGCCGATCGTCGCGGCGGTCGCGATCTCGAACCTGCCGGAAGGGCTCTCGTCGACCGTGGGGATGAAGGCCGACGGGCGCTCGGCCCGCTACGTGTTCACCGTGTGGGGAGGCATCGCGACCCTCTCCGCGCTCGCCGCTCTGGTCGGCTTCCTCGCCTTCGCCTCCGCTCCCGGCACGCTCGTCGCCTTCGTGACCACCGTCGCCGCCGGCGCGATCCTCGCGATGATCTCGAACACGATGATCCCGGAGGCGTTCGACCGCGACAACGTGCTCACGGGCCTGTACGCGGTGCTGGGATTCGTGACCGCGTTCACGCTGCACACCGTCTCGTAGCTTGCCTCCGCCGCGACGGGCGGCGGGAGGGTCAGCCCGAGAACGCGGTCAGAGCGTCGTCGAGGATGGCCAGGCCGCGGGCGACCTCGCCAGGGGTGATGACCGCGGGAGGCACGACATGGATCCGATTGTCGGCGGTGAAGGGCAGCAGGCCACGCTCGAGCAGCGACGCCTTCAGGCGCGCGACGGAGGCGGCGGGCAGCGGCGTCCGCGCGACCCGATCGGTCACGAGCTCGAGGGCCCAGAACACGCCCGATCCGCGGACTTCGCCGATCAGCGCATGCTTCGCCTCCAACGCGGCCAGGCCTGGAGCGAGATGCTCGGAGCCGATGACACGCGCGTTCTCGACGATCCCCTCCTCCGCCATCGCGGTCAGCGTCGCGACGACGCTCGCGGCGGCGAGCGGATGACCCGAGTAGGTGAGCCCGCCCGGAAACACGCGCTCGTCGAAGTGGTGGGCGACCGGATCCGAGAGGAGGACGCCTCCGATCGGCACATAGCCCGAGTTGACGCCCTTGGCGAAGGTGATGAGATCGGGCCGCACGTCGAACGCATCGAAGGCGAACCACTCCCCCGTGCGCCCGAACCCGGCCATCACCTCGTCGAGGATGAGCTGGATGCCGTACCGGTCGGCGATCTCGCGCACTCCGGCGAGGTAGCCGGGCGGAGGCGTGAGCACGCCCGCGGTGCCCGGGATCGTCTCGAAGAGGAACGCGGCGATCGACTCCGGCCCCTCCGCCTGGACGACGCGCTCCAGGTGGTGCAGAGCGCGCGCGCACTCCTGCTCGAGCGACTCCGCCCAGAACTCGCTGCGGTAGAGGTAGGGGCCGAAGGCGTGCACGTGGCCGCGCGCGTACTCGTTGGGGACACGGCGCCAGTCGCCGGTCGCGACGACAGCCGCTCCGGTGTTGCCGTGGTAGGAGCGGTAGAACGAGACGACCTTGTCGCGGCCGGTGAACAGCCGTGCCATCCGGATCGCGTTCTCGTTCGCGTCGGCTCCGCCGTTGGTGAAGAAGACCTTCTCGAAGCCCTCGGGGGCACGCTCGGCGATGAGGCGCGCCGCCTCGGCCCGCGTCTCATTGGCGTAGGCGGGGCCGATCGTCGCGAGGACGCCCGCCTGCTTCTGGATCGCGGCGACGACCTTCGGGTGCTGGTAGCCGATGGTCACGTTCACGAGCTGGCTCGAGAAGTCGAGGTATCGCGTGCCGTCGACGTCCCAGACCTCGGCGCCGAGGCCGCCCGCGAGCGGCAGAGGGTTCAGCGTCCCCTGCGCTGACCACGAGTGGAAGACGCGAGAGGTGTCAGCGGCACTGACCGAGGCGTTGTCGCGGACGGTGGGGGCGGTCGAGGACGTCATGCCCTCCATCGTGCCCCGGGAGGCGCTCGAGCGCTCGTGCGGATCCGTCGAAGCCTCGACCCTACGATGGACGGAACGTCGAAGGGAGCCGCGCATGCCCGCGACCGTCCGCGACCTGCTCGCCGAGCCCGCCTTCCGCCTCCGTGTGCTCGCCGGAGTGCACGACGAGGCGGTGCTGGACGCCCCGCTCGTCTGGGCGCACTCCTCCGACCTCGTCGATCCGACGCCCTGGCTCGAGTCAGGACAGCTGCTGCTGACCGACGGCGTGCACTTCTCGGGGCACGACAGCGCGGAGTTCTCGGAGGCGTACGTCGCACGCCTCCTCGGCCGCGGCATCCGCGCGCTCGGCTTCGCCACGGGGGTCGTGCACGACGAGGTGCCGCCCCCGCTCATCGCCGCGTGCGAGAGGCAGGGGCTGCCGCTGCTCGACGTCGCAGAGCTCACGCCGTTCATGGGCATCATCCGCTTCGTCGCCGACGTCATCTCCCGCGAGCAGCGCGAACGGCTGGAGTGGTCGCTCGAGGCGCAGCGCCGCGTCGCCCGGGCGGCGCTGCGACCCGACGGGCTCGCCGCGATCCTCAGCGAGCTGGAGCGTCAGCTCGGCTGCTGGGTAGCGCTCTACGACGCCGTCGGCCAGCGCGTGCACCTGCCCACCCGTCTCGACGTGCCGGCGGAGGCGGAACACGCGGTCGCCGCGGCAGTGCGGCTCGCGCTCTCCCGCGGCAGCCGGGCGGGCCTGCGTCTCGACGACGGCGGCGGAGTGACGCTCCAGACCCTTGGGCGACGCGACCACCTCCGCGGAGTGCTCGCCGTCGGGACGGGCACGCCCCTCGATCCGGCAGGAAGCGATCTCGTGGCGAGCGTGATCGCTCTCGCGAGCATCGCGCTGGAGCAGCGGCGCGCGCTCGACGCCGCCCGCCGGCACCTGCGGTCGGGGCTGCTCGACCTCCTGGCGGCCGGGGCCTTCGACGCGGCGGCCGGCACCGCTCTCTGGGCGACGCTGCCCGCCGAGCCCGTGCGAGTGAGCGTGCTGAGCGCCCCCGTGCAGGGCGACTCGCTGCTCGACGAGCTCGAGGTGGTCGCGGAGGAGAACGGGTCGCGACTGTTCGTCGCCGAGCGCGACGCGACGCTCGTCGTGATCACGCCGGCCGACGATCTGGGGCCGGTGACCCGAGTGCTCGAGCGGCACGGCGCGACCGCGGGCGCCTCCGGGCCGGTGACCTGGGCCGAGCTCGACCGCGGGCTGGCCGAGGCGCGACGCGCGGCCGAGCGCGCCGGCGGCTCACTCCCTCTGCTGCGCTTCGACGACCTCGCGGCACAGGGCCTGCTGGGACTGCTCGTCGCCTCGGGGGCGGAGCCTCTCGCGCGGCGGATCCTGGCGCCGCTGCTGACCCCCTCGAACGCCGTGCTGCTCGAGACCGCCCGCGTGTGGCTGCGCTGCAACGGGGCCTGGGAGCCGGCCGCCCGCGAGCTAGGCGTTCACCGGCACACGCTCCGCAACCGGATCACGGCAGTCGAACGAGCGCTGGGCGTCGACCTCGACGACTTCGGCGCGCGAGCCGAGCTGTGGACGGCGATGTCGCTCGTGCAGTGACGCACAACGGCACCGTCGCGACACGAGAAGAACGCATCAGGACGTGCGCGGGAAGCCGAGGTTGATGCCGCCGTGAGACGGGTCGAGCCACCGACTCGTGATCGCCTTCTGCCGGGTGAAGAAACGCACACCCTCAGCACCGTGCGCCTTGGTGTCGCCGAAGAGCGAGTCCTTCCAGCCTCCGAACGAGAACGTGGCGACGGGCACCGGGATCGGCACGTTGATGCCGATCATCCCGACCTCGACCTCGTTCTGGAAGCGGCGGGCCGCGCCTCCGTCGTTCGTGAAGATCGCGGCGCCGTTGCCGAAGGCGCCTCTGTTGAGGAGCGCCACGCCCTCCTCGTAGGAGCCGACGCGCACGACCGACAGCACGGGGCCGAAGATCTCCTCGGTGTAGGCGCGGGAGGTGACGGGGACGTCATCGAGCAGGGTCGGACCGAGCCAGAAGCCGTTCGGGTCGCCGTCGACCTCGACACCGCGACCGTCGACGACGACGCGGGCGCCGTCCTCCTCGGCGACACCGATGTAGGAGGCGACCTTGTCGCGATGCTGACGCGTCACGAGCGGCCCCATGTCGCACCCCCGACGGCCGTCTCCCGTGCGCAGCCGCACGGCCCGCTCCCGGATCTTCTCGACCAGCTCGTCCGCGATCGGCTCCACCGCGACCACGACGCTGACGGCCATGCAGCGTTCGCCTGCCGAGCCGAAGCCCGCATTGATAGCGGAGTCGGCCACGAGGTCGAGGTCGGCGTCGGGCAGGACCAGCATGTGGTTCTTCGCGCCACCGAGGGCCTGCACGCGCTTGCCGTGGCGAGTGCCCGTCTCGTAGACGTAGCGGGCGATCGGAGTGGAGCCGACGAACGAGATGGACCGCACGTCGGGGTGCTCGAGCAGCGCATCGACAGCCACCTTGTCGCCGTTGACGACCGTGAACACGCCGTCGGGCAGGCCCGCCTCCTTCCAGAGGGCGCCGAGCCAGACGACAGCCGACGGATCCTTCTCGGAGGGCTTCACGACGACGGCGTTGCCCGCGGCGATCGCGAGGGGGAAGAACCACATCGGCACCATCGCAGGAAAGTTGAAGGGGCTGATGATCGCGACGACCCCCAGGGGCTGCCTGATCGAGTAGACGTCGACTCCGGTCGAGACCTGTTCGGAGTATTCGCCCTTGAGGTGGTGGGCGAGCCCTGTCGCGAACTCCACCACCTCCTGACCCCGGCTGATCTCGCCGAGCGCGTCCGAGACGACCTTGCCGTGCTCGGACGTGATGATCTCGGCGAGCTCCTGCTTCTTGGCCTCGAGCAGCTCGCGGAACCGGAAGACGATCTGTTGTCGCCGCGCCAGCGAGGTGTCGCGCCACGCGGGGAACGCGGCCGAGGCGGAGGCGACGGCCACGGCGACCTCGGCCGCGTCGGCGAGCGCGACCTCCTTGGTGACGACTCCCAAGGCCGGGTCGTGCACAGCTGCGGTACGCCCCGAGGTCGACGGCGACGGCGCCCCGTCGATCCAGTGGCCGACGACGGACAACGAGGCGGCGGGCTCGGCGATGCTCATGCGCTCGACTGTAGGCGCGGAGGCGACACGAGCGGGCGCGGAATCGTCTAGTCGCCGACCGCCTCCTTGGACGGATCGGCAGCACCCTCGAATCGGGCGAGCGCCGCCGTGATGTTGTCCTGGCCGCCGTGCTCGTTCGCCCACGCGACGAGAGCCTCCGCGAGCGTCACGGGATCCCGACCGACCCGCCCCTCAGCCTCGTGCACCACGCGCGCGAGGTCGTCCGCGGCGGACGCGTAGTTCCACAGGCCGTCCGAGCAGACCAGCACCCAGCCGGGGTCGACCAGCGTCTCGGAGGCGATGCGCGGCTCCTCGTCGTGCGAGTCGGAGCCCAGCCAACGCGTGATCGCATGCGCCTCGGGCGCCGCCTCCGCCGTGTCGCGCGCGACGCCCGCCGCGATCTGCTCTTGCGCCCAGGAGTCGTCGATCGTCAACTGCCGCGGCTCCCCCTCGTCCGGGATCCAGTAGCTGCGGCTGTCGCCGACGTTGCCCGTCACGAGGAGCGCACCGTCGAGCACGGCCGCGGTGAACGTGCACGAAGGAGGGTTCGCACGCTTCCCGGGCACGGCAGCGTCGATCGCTCCGGAGGCACGCACCGTGGCCATCTGCAGCAACGCCCTCCAGCGGTCGACACCGCGCACCGAGGTGCCGACCTCGGACTGCAGCGCGCTCAGCGCCGCCCGCGCCGCCGCGAGGGAGGCGGCATCGGAGTCGGGTGTCGAGGAGACGCCGTCGCACACGACCAGCAGGGCCGTACGCAGCGTGCCGTCGTCGTCGACGACAGCGCCGACGGCCAGCGCATCCTCGTTGGCGGCGTGACGGCGTCCGCGGTCGCAGACGCCGCCGACCAGGGGATGCGGCGCCTCCGCCCAGTGCTCGCGCCCGCTCGGCGCCCGCGCGCCGCACTGCTCGCAGTAGCCGTCCTCGGCCACGACTCCCCCGCACTGTGTGCAGAGCGGCCGCTCCGTGGGGGCTGCGGAGGCGGCAGCGACGATCAGCGTCGCTCCGCACGCCTCGCAGAACGCATCGCCCGTCGTGACGGGCTCGCCACAGACCGGGCACGGCGTCGAAAGCTCGGCGCTCACGTCAACGTCCAGCGGCGCACGTCGTTCGCCTGGTCGACCAGGCGCACACGCTCGTCGCGCACACGAGTGGAGGCGGCCAGCGCACGATAGGACGACTCCAGCCCGTCGCGGATCGCCGCCTCATTCGCCTCCACCCCGCCGAGCGTCGCGCCCTCGGCCGGCCCGTCGCGGCGCACCAGCTCCAGCGCGGACTCGAGGACCCGAGCAGTGAGCTCGAGACGCGAACGCTGATCGATCGCGATCGAGTCGACACTCGCGAGCGCGGCCGAGAGTGCCGGAAGCCCACGGCCGGACTCGGCCAGAAGCTCGGCACGGCGACGGCGCGCGTCAACGTACGAGGAGCGCGTCGGGGTGACGATGTCGAGGGCGTCGAGGGCCCCGTCGAGGTCGGAGCGATGCTGCCGGACGCGGGCGAGACCGAACGCGGCAGGAGCCGTGTAGTTGGCGTCGGCGCGCGCGCAGATCACGTAGAGCGACTCCGCCACCTCCGGCTCGCCGCTCGCCTCGCAGGCCGCCGCGAGCGCCAATTTGGGCGCGAGCTCGCCCGGCACCTGGCCGTAGACGGTGTTGAACGACGCGCGGGCGCCGATGTCATCGCCGCGCGCGAGCTGGGCCAGGCCGCTCATCCACACCGCGCGCCACTCCCACGGATCCTCGGTGAGGATCTCGCCCGTCGCGCGAGAGACCTCCTCCCACCGCTCGGCCTCGATCGCGGCGCGAGCCCGCGCCAGACGCACCTCCACCGTGACCGTCGGCGCGAGCGCGAGCGCACGCAGCCGCACGACCGGATCGGCGACGTTCACGCCCGCGAGCCACGCCTTCGCGGGATCGGACTCGTCGATGCGCAGCGCAGGCAGCGCATCCCACGGCGGCACTCGGTCGACGATGTCGGCGACGGGCGCCTCGAACAGCGCGGAGGCGGTGGAGTGCAGAGCAGGGTGCCCCGGTCCGCGGTCGGTCGCGACGACCTCGCGCAGCACCCCGAGCAACTGCCCGCGCATCTCGTCGACGGTCGCGAAGCGGTCCTGCGGGTCGGGCGCGCACGCCTTGGCCACCAGTCGATAGAACGAGTCGTACCGCTGGAACACCGGGGTCTGGGACACGGGCGGCAACGAAGCGACGTAGGTGGTCTGGTTGCCGCGGAAGTCGAGCACGAGCGAGGCGAGAGTGCGGCCGATCGTGTAGACGTCGGAGGCGATGGACGGGCCGAGCTCCGCCACCTCCGGTGCCTGATAGCCGACGGTGCCGTAGATCGCGGACTCCTCATCGTCGGCGCGACGCACGCCTCCGAGATCGATGAGCTTCACCTGGTCGGCGACCTGGATCATGTTGTCAGGCTTGAAGTCGCAGTAGAGCAGGCCGTGGTCGTGCAGGTAGGCGAACGCCGGCATCACCTCGAGCACGAAGGCGAGCGCCTGGTCGACCGGCAGCGGATCGGCCGCTCCCCCCTTCGCGTCGCGCCGCTCCTGGAGGATCTGCTTGAGGCTCGGACCGCCGACGTACTCCATGACGATGTAGCCGGCACCCTCGTGCAGCACGAAGTTGTAGATCTCGACGATGAGCGGATGCTCGACCTCGGCGAGGAACTGGCGCTCGGTGATCGCGGCGGCCGACGCATCGGGATCGCCGGAGTTGAGCAGGCCCTTGAGCACGACCCAGCGACCCGAGACGTTCCTGTCCCGTCCGAGGTAGATCCAGCCGAGGCCTCCGAACGCGAGGCAGCCCACGACCTCGTACTGCCCGGCGACGACGTCGCCCGCCTTCAGCTGCGGAGTGAACGAGAACGGCGTTCGGCAGTTCGGGCAGAAGCCCTCGCTGCGTCCCGGCCGCCCCTCACGCCCCCGACCGACCTCGGTGCCGCAGTGCGCGCAGAAGCGCTTGCGCTCCGGCAGCACGGCCTCGGCCATGAGGGCGGCCATCGGGTCGGCCGCGGGTCGCGCGGGGACGGTCGTCAGTCCGGCGCCGAGACGCGGGCCGCGCAAGCGCGTGGACGTCGTCCCGACCCTCCGGGTGACCTTCGAGCCGGTCTGGGCGGTGCGAGCCGAGCCGAGGGCGGCGGTGGCCAGGCGCGCGGAGGAGGTGCGTCCGCTGCGCGCGGTCACCGCCTCCTCTCCTCCCCACCCGGCCGCGGGGGCGGGAGCGGGGGTGCCCTCGACGAAGCCCGTGCCGAAAGCGGCCGACGCGGTGGCGGGGGCCGGCGCGGTACGACGGGCCGTGGGAGTGGACGCAACCGCGCCCTCCCCGGGCGGAAGCCCGCAGACGTTGCAGTAGCCGTCCTCGATCGTCCCGGTGCAGCCCGGGGTCGCAGAGCAGTGCTCGCCGTTCATGGAGTGGCCTTCCGGTGGTGCTGGGGTGCGCGAGGCGGGAGATCGCGAGTGACGACGTCGTACTGCTCGACGAGATGGCGGGCGAGCGGCACCGAGCAGGGCACGGCGTCGAGCGCGGCGCGGACCTCCTCCTCGGCGGCGCGACCCACGGCGGTGTCGGCGCGGCCGTTGGTGACGGCGCGCTCCTGGAGGGCACGGAGGCGGAACCCCAGCGCGGCCCGCTCGCGCAGCGGAGCGGTGTATGCGGCCTCGACGGCGTCGAAGGCGCGACCGACGGCGGCGAGGCGCTCGAGGTGCGCGTCGAGCGCCTCCCGCTGCGTGGGAGGCTCGCCCAGACGCGAGACGTCGGGGACGGCCAGGCGGGGCGGGTCGGCGATCTCGCGGCGGCAGCGGGCGACCAGCTCGCGCAGCGGCGCCTCCCTCCGTTCGGCCGTCTCGGCCAGCTCACGCGCTCGACGCCGATCGCGTTCGAGCCCTCGACGCTCGGAGGCCGCGATGATGAGGTCGCGCTCGAGGCGAGCGGAGTCGCGCTCGAGCTGCCCGAGCGGGCCGGCGATGTCCGCTCCCCGACCAGCCCTCTCTGCGAGGGCGTCGAGGCGAGACCGGAGCACGGCCACCCGCTCGAGCTCGGGCGCCCCGGCTCGCGCGAGGTCACGGCACCGCTCGATCTCTGCCCGCACCCCGACGATCCGTCCCGCCGTGTCGGTCCCGCTGGGGTCCAGTTCGAGGCGCGACTTCAGCTGCGCGACGACCGCGTCGCAGAGGCGGACGGCTTCGACGAGCGAGACGGCGGCCCCCGATCCGGAGGCGTCCAGTCGGCCCCAGATCAGCTGCGACAGCCTCTCGCGGCCGAGGGCGTCGACCCGACCCGAATCCCAGACGGCCTCGAGCTCGGCGAGTCGACGCGTCACCGACTCTCGCAAGGACTGCGCGAGCACGACGTCGGACGTGTAGCTTTCGGCCTGCGGCGAGGCGAGCGCCGCGGCGTCGAGGCGGGCAAGCTCGCGCGAGGTGCGGTCGAGCCAGCGTCTGAGGGCCGCGAGATAGTCGAAGAGCTCGCGCTGGGGAGCGGCCTCGCCGAGGCGACCCGGCGCGAGCGGAGTCCCCTCCGCGACGCCCGCGCTCATCGGCCGTACACCGGCGCCGGAGGCGACGCCTGCCCGAGCGCTCCCAGCCAGCGATCGTAGATGCTCTGCCAACGACCGTCGCTGCGGATGCCCTCGAGAGCGCCGTTGACGAAACGGACGAAGTCGACGTCGTCAGCGGGAAGCCCCAAGCCATAGGGCTCGGAGCTCAGCGCGTCACCGACGACCTTCGCGTACGGGTCTTGTGCGACGAAGCCGGCGAGGATCGTGTCGTCGCCCGCGATCGCCTCGACCTGCCCCTCCTGGAACAGCGCGAGGCACTGCGTGTGCGTATCGGCGGCGACCGCCTCGACCCCCGGGTAGTCGCTCTGGAGGCGGCTGAGCGTCGTCGTGCCGCGGGGCGCGCAGACCTTCTGGCCACCCTTGGCTTCGAGGCCCTGGATGCTCGTCTGGTCGCTGCTGGTCGAGACGAGCACTTTGAGGCCCGCGCCGTAGTACTCGGACGAGAAGGCGATGCTGCTCCAGCGGTCGCAGGTCATCGTGAGGGTCCGCGCGACCATGTCGACCTGCGGGGCGCCGTCGCCGCCCGTGAGCGACGGGAGACGCTGCGCTGAGGTGATCACGACGAACGTGATCGCGTCGGGACTGCCGAGGATCGCCCTCGCCATCTCGCGAGCGATATCGACGTCGAAGCCCTCGATCGTCCCGGTGAGCGGGTTGCGCGCGCTCATCAGCAGGGTGTCGGCCGAGACGCCGACGCGAAGGGTGCCGCGCTGGCGGATCTCGGCGAGGCGCGTGCTCTCGGTGACTCCGGTGGGCGCGTACGACGTGACGGCCGAGGGCGAGCAGTCGGCGACCGGAGGCGCCGCACTCGTCGTCGGCGCGGGCGTCGCCGCCGCGGTGGCCGCTGCAATCGGCGCGCCCAGATCGTCTCCTCCGCTCGAGCAGCCGGCGACGGCGAGCACGGTGGCGGTGACGAGGGCCAGAACGGCAACGCGCACCCGGTTCATCGGTACTCCTCCAGTCGCTGAGAAACCCCGCGCCACGCGAGGACCGCGCCCGCCACTCCGGCGACGAGCAGAACCCAGGAGGCGAGGGTCGAGAAGCGGCCGGCGGCGTCGAGGGTCGACCCGGTCGCCGCGGCCTCCTCGCTCACGACCTCACGGGCGTCGGAGGCGAAGGCCGCGAACGCGTCGTTCGGCGTGCCGCTGCCGGTGGCGGTCGCGATGCCGACCGCTTTCTCCCAGTCGTTGCCGTCGTCGGCCTCGCGGATCTGCCGGTGGAAGGCGAGCCAGGTGTCGAACTCACCGACGAGCCTTCCGTCGACGATGCCACGACTGACGCCGTCCTCGAGCTTGTCGCGTGCGCCCTGCGCGGCGACCTGGAACTGCGCCTCCAGCGCGGCCCCCGAGCCGCGCTTGATGAGGGTGAAGCTCTCGAGCGATTTGGCATCGCTCGCCGCCGTCAACGCCTGCGACACGGTCACGGCGGCCCGGTAGGAGTCCTGCCGGGCGCTGCTCGCGTTCGCGGCCGTCGATCCGTAGACCACGCCCCCTCCGATACCGAGCACGAGAAGGAGCGCCGTCGCCGTCGCGAGCGGGCGGTTGAGGTAGCGGTGCGTGCGCCGCGCGAGCCACACTTGCGCGGCGAGGAGCACCAGCAGCATCACGAGCGAACCCACGAGCAGCAGGACGCTCCAGCGCACGGTGTCGTACGCGTGGGCCACCCGGTCGGCAGCCGTCGCCACGAGGGCATTGAGATCGGCGAGGATCCCATCGTCGTCGCTGAGCTGCGCGGAGGCCTGATCGAGGTAGGCGGAGCCGACGGGGAAGCCCTGCCTGTTGGTCGCGCGAGCCTGCTCGACCAAGCCGCTATAGCTCGCGACCTTGCTCGCGACCGACGCGAGCACCGCCGCGTCGGCAGAGTCGCTCGCCGAGAGCTGCGCGATCTGGGCCGCGGCGTCGGTGAGGTTCTTCACGTAGGCCTCACGTTGATCGGTGGGCTCGAGCCCGCCGACCAGGAAGGTGTTGGCGGCGATCGCGTTCGCGTCGACGAGGAGATTGCGGACGTTCTGCACGCCGACCAGCTGCGCGGACTGTTCGCGCGCCTCGGTCGCCGCACGGGCCTGCATCGCCCCCGCCTGCTGCGCGAAGACTCCGAAGAGCACCGCGGCGATCACGGTGAGCGCGAGCAGCGACCGGAGGGTCGCCGGGGTCGTCGCCGTGACCCGCGTGAGCAGAGAGGGCCGGCGTGGCGCGGGCGCGGTGGCGATCCGTGGCTGAGGAGCATTCGTCGTGGGCGACGCGGCGGGTGCAGTGCTCATGCGGACTCTTCCGGGGGTGTCACGGGGGACGGGGAGGCGGGGGTCGTCTCGCCCGCCTCGGCGATGTCCTCGGGCAGCAGGATGCGCAGCTCGTCGAGCGTCGGCTCCTCGACCTCACGCAGACGCCAGGCGTGACGCGCGATGGCGGCGTCGAGGATGTTGCGCACCCAGCGGCCGTTGCCGAAGGCCTCCGTGCGCTGCTGGGCCGCCGCGAGCGTCGCGAACGCGGCGAGCGCCTCCGGCGTCGGCTCGAAGTCGGCGGACGCGGCCAAGCGACCGAAGATCGCCGAGAGCTCGTCGTCGCTGTAGTCGGCGAAGTCGATCGTGGTCGAGAAGCGACTGGCCAGACCGGGGTTCGTCTCGAGGAAGCCCCGCATCGGGCCGGAGTAGCCGGCGACGATGACGACGAGGTCGCCGCGGTGGTCCTCCATGTCCTTCACCAGCGTCGTGACCGCCTCCGCGCCGTACTGGTCGAGCGCGAGGGCGTAGGCCTCGTCGATGAAGAGCACGCCGCCGCGGGCGGACGCGATGACCTCGGCCGTCTTGGTCGCCGTCTGGCCGAGGTAGCCCGCGACGAGCTCCGAGCGGTCCACTTCGACGAGGACGCCCTTCGAGAGAATGCCGAGCGAACGGTAGATGCGCGACACCAGCCGGGCGACGGTGGTCTTGCCCGTGCCCGGGTTGCCGGTGAACACGAGATGACGGGTGAGGGTCGGCGTGCTGAGGCCCACCGCTTGGCGCAGCGTATCGATGCGGAGCAGCTGGGTCTGCCGCTTGATCTCGCTCTTCACGCGGTCGAGGCCGATGAGGGCGTCGAGCTCGGCGAGGAGGTCGTCGATCGGCTCGACGGGCTCCGGATCCGTCTGCGGTTGCTGCGCCGGCGCGGGGGCGATCGCGTCGGAGTCGCCGCCTCCCGTGCGCCGCAAGCGAGCGAGGATCTCGTCGACTCCCGGCACGCCCGCGGGAACGGCTCCCCCGGGCATTGTCCCCGCCGACGCAGCCCGCTCGGCAGGAGGAGCAGCCGGGGCCGTCACCGCGCCGAGCTGGGCAGCGGCCGTCGCGGACGCGGCCGCGATGCCTCCGATGCCCGGCTCGCCGAGCGCGCTCGCCGCCGACACGACCTCGGTGAGAGCTCGCGCGTAGGCACCGGCCTCCTGTGCGCCAGCAGACACGAGCCCGGCGAGCAGATCGGTCGGCGACGTCCGCCAGCGGCGGGCGCTCGCGGCCGAGGTGAAGAACGCCTCGAGGCCACCGGTCGTCCCGGTGGCGGCGAGCCACTCCGGGCCCGCTCCTCGGATCGACTCGGCGACCGCTGCCGCGAGGCGCATGCCCTCGTCGCGCACGGCCGCCGCGTCCAGGCCCGCGGCGGCCCCGACGAGCACAAGCGCGTCGAGCGCAGGAGCGAGAGCGCTCATGAGGCGCTCGGCGGAGTGAGGGAGCCGGAGGCGGGAGGCTGCTGCGCCGCGTCGAGCCCGCTCGGCGAGAGAGACGACTCCGTGAATTTGTCGGCGAGGAACTGCCCGTGCGCGATAAGCGCGGAGGCGTCCTGGCGCGAGACGGCGTCCGAGATGCGGTCAAGCGTCGCTCCGAGAAGGTCGAGCTGGTCGCACAGGACCATGAGCGAGGTCTTCCCCTTATAGACGGCACGGCGGTCGGCGAAGTCGCGGGGCAGGCGGAGGTAGCCCTCGACCGCCTCGGGCAGGTAGCTCGTCGCGGTGGCGACGACCGTGTGCCCCTGCCTGCTCATGCCGCCGAGCCGATCGAGACGCGGCACCATCTCTCGCACCGTCTCATCGATGCGCTGGATACGAGCCGCGACGATCGGAGGCACGCGGTCCTTCGTGGACGCCGTGACCCTGTCGAGCGCGGCCACGATGTCATCGCTGCTGGGCACCCGCGGAAGGGCAGGAGCGGCCTCCTCCGGCACCTCCGGGGCAGCGCCGAACAGGCGGGAGAACCAGCCCATCGGCTATCGCCCGAGGTCGAGTGAGGACGTCGCGTCGATGTCGGCGGAGCTGCGACGCGCGCGCTCGACGTACTCTCCGGCCTTGGCCGTCTCGGTCTGGAGGACACCCACGGTCTGCGCCATGCTGTCGAGCGCCTTGAGCTTGAAATCCGAGATCGAGTCCATCGTCTGGTAAATGTTCGCGAACGCGGCCTGAAGCTGCGGCAGCCCCACCGTGGCGGTCGCGGCCTGCGACTGGATCGTCGCGGACTGCTCGGCGAGCATCCTCGACGTGGCCTCGATCATGTTCGACGTCGTCGTGTTGAGCGCGGTGATCTGGTCGAGCACGAGACGCTGATTGGCGAGCGCCTGCGCGACGATCACTGCCGTGCGCAGCGCCGAGACCGTCGTGGTGGTCGCGCGGTCGACGCCCTTGATCAGCTCGACGTTGTTCTTGATGACCACGTCGATCGCGAGGTAGCCCTGGATCGAGACCGCGAGCTGGGTCAGGAGGTCTTGGTGCTTCTGACGCGCGTAGAAGAGGACGTCCTCGCGCAGGGCCTTCGCGCGCTCGGGGTCCGTCGAGTCGAGCTCGGCGATCGTCGCCGAGAGCTTCACGTCGAGCCTCTCGGCGACATAGATGTACTCGTTGAGACGCGTCATCGTCTCCCAGAGGTGCTGCTTCTCGAGGTTCAGCGCCGCGTTGTCCTTGCGCAGCTCGTCCTGCCCGTCGTACAGCGCCTGGATGATGGCGTTGAGGTGCGACTGCGCGCTCTCGTAGCGGCGGAAGTAGTCGGTGATCTTGGAGCCGAAGGGAATGAATCCGAGGATCTTCTTCTGGATGTTGTCCTCGGACGGGTCCAGATCCTCGACGGTGCGCCTGAGCTCGAGGAGCGTGCGACCGATGGTCGACCCCTCCGACAGGCCGCCCTCTTTGAGGGCACGCACGGGAGTGCTGAGGAGGCGGTTCGAGGAGTCTGCGGCCGTACGGATGTCGGCGTCGCCCATCGTGCGGATGTCGTTCGCCTTCGCGGCGAACTCGGGGCTGCGCGCCTCCGCACCCAGGAGCGAGGAGAGGTAGCCGTCGACCTTCGCCTCGAGACCGGGCAGCGCCTGCTCGGGCACCTTCGGGGCGATCGAGGGCGCGGCCGTCGTGGGCACCGCCGCGACAGGCCCGGGAGGCGTCAGCGAGAGGGAGTTCTGGACGGGCGGCTGCAGGGCCTCGGTCATCGGGATCCTCACCGTTCTCGGCGCTCGGCGCCGTCTGCGGATGAACGTCGGCACAGCATAGCCCGGGCGTTCGCTCACCAGCCGAGCGCTCCCTCCTGCTGTGGAGGACGCGCCGAGGCGCCGCCTGTGGAGGGAGCTAAGGGCGACGACGCAGGGTCGCCACGGCGACACCGGCGAGGGCGAGCGCGCCTCCGACCAGGGCCGCCATCGGTGGGGTCTCGCCGAGCAGGAGCCACGACAGCAGGACGACCACGGCCGGCACCGCGTACGTCGACGCAGCCGTGCGCCCCGCGCTCGAGCGCGCCAACACATATCCCCAGGTCGTGAAGGCGATCGCCGTGGGAAAGATGCCGAGGTAGACGAGCGCGAGCGCCGAGGAGACGGGTGCCGCGGCCAGCTCCGAGAGCAACTCCGGAGCGAACGGCAGACACACGACAGCCGTGGCCACAGCACCGAGCCACGTCATGGTCGGAGCATCGACGTGCGCGAGGAGCCGCTTCTGGAGCGTCGCAGCGCTCCCGTAGACCACGGCCGCGAGCAGACCGAGCACGACTCCGATCACGTCGAACTGGCCGGTCGAGGTCGAGAACGCGATGACGGCCACCCCGACGAGCGCCACCAGCATGCCGGCGAGCAGCCGTCGCGGGAACCCCTCTCCGAGCAGCAGGCCGGCCAAGACCGCCGTGATCATCGGGGCGATGTTGACCAGGAGCGCCGCCGTTCCCGCATCGACGTGCCGTTCGGCCGCGCTGAGCGCGAGCGTGTAGACGCCGAACCATGCGACTCCCCAGGCGATCACGAGAACGAGGAGGCGCCCGCGAGGCAGCCCCGCGCGGGCCGGCATCGCCTGGCGACGCCTCCGGAACGCGACGCGCACCACGCTCAGCGAGGCCGCACCGACCACGATCCGCCCGAAGGTGAGGGCTCCCGGGCCGAAGTCGCCGCCCATCGCCCTGATCGCCACGAAAGCGGAGGCCCAGAGCACGACCGTGACGACGAGAGCCGTCCAGAGAAGAAAGCGGTCTCGGGTGGTCGGCAGGGCGGCGAGGGAGGCGGTCACCGGTCCATCGTGGCCGTCGCGGTCGGTTCAGCACCAGTTCACGTCGCTGTCTCATGATTCAGCACGGCTGAAGCACTGGCACGGCCGGGAGCATGCTCGGCGTCGCAGCGCGAGAGGGGACTCACGCTGCTCGAACGCGCCGGCGTGATCGCAGACGGCATCACGCCTCGACGACTCCGACCGGTCCGGCTGACGGCGCCGGGCGGTCAAGGGGTGACCCTCGCCTGCCCCCTCGGCGTAGCTTGGGCCACCATGACCGCAGACCGCCCCATCACCGCCGTCCTTTTCGACATCGACGGGACCCTCGCCGACACCAACTTCCTCCACGTGGAGGCATGGTCTCGGGCATTCTGGCAGCGCGATCTGGCCGTGCCCTCCTGGCGCATCCAGCGGGCGATCGGAGCCGACTCCACGAAGCTGCTCGACATGCTCATCGACGAGACGCCGAGCGACGAGCTCCGCTCCCAGCTCACGACGCTGCACTCGAAGAACTACGCCGAGCTGAGCAGCCGCATCGCGCCCCTGCCTGGCGCCCGCGAGCTCGTGGCACGACTCGTCGGATCGGGTGTGCGCGTCGTGCTCGCCACGTCAGCCCCGCAGGACGAGCTCGACATCCTCCTCGGGGTGCTCGATCTGGGCGGCGCCGTGCACGCCGTGACGAGTGGGCACGACGTCGACACCGCGAAACCCGAGCCCGACCTGATCACCCTCGCCCTCGAACGCGCTGAGACGATCAGCGATCATGCCGTGATGGTAGGCGATGCCACCTGGGACGTCCTCGCCGCACGGCAGGCCGGACTCGCGACCGTGGGCGTGCTCTCAGGAGGCACGAGCGAGAGCGATCTGCGCGAGGCGGGCGCCGTCGCCGTCTACGACGACGCGGCGGCCATCCTCGCCGATCTGGAGGAGGGGCCGCTGAAGGGCCTCCTGCGCTGACCCGACGACCATGCGCAGGAGGCCCGTCGTCGTCAGTCTCGCGGGCGCCGTCGCAGGATCAGCAGGGTGATCCCTACCGCGACCACCACGGCCACAAGAGCGCCGCCGATCCACAGCACGTCGGCGAGAAGTGCAGGATCCGCGCCGGACGACGCCGCCGCCTCTCCTGCCGTCTTGTCGGCTCCTGAGCTCTGTGACACGGCGACGGTCCCGTTGCAGTCGGGCACAGAAGACGACCCGGAAGCGAGCGTGGCATCCGCTGCCGGCGCCCACGTGAACGAGTACTGCCCCGAGACCGGGTGACCGTCAGTCGACACGACCTGCCAGGTGACCTCGTACGCTCCGGACGGCCCGAGCTGCACTGGCATGGAGGCCGACGGGCCGACGACCTTCACGCAGCCGTCGCCGTAATAGAGCCCATCGGGCCCGACGACGCGCAGCGCCGCCGACGAGCCATCGGTCCCGAGCACCAGGAGGTCGTCGTTGGTGGTGAGCACCAGCGACTCCGGCTGCTGCGTGACGGTCGCGTCGACGCCGGGCGAGGCCGACACCAGGTAATTGTGCGCACTCGCCGGCGCCGCGACAGAGATCGCGGCGATCAGCCCGATCACGGCGGCAGCGACGAGGAGGCGTGTTCGCTTCACGCCGACGCCTTCGGTCCGCGGCGGCGCGAGGCGAGCGCGACGGCGACACCCACCGCTCCCACTACGAGCCCGCCGACTCCGAGGACGCGCGCGAGGACATCGTCGCCTGATCCCGACGGCGTCGAGGAGGCAGTCGTCGCCGTCGCCTCGTCGCCGTCGCCGTCGGAATCGTGGTGACCCGAGATCGCGGCTGACGCCCTCACTGCGACGGTCGGCGCCGGATGCTCCGGCTCGTCCTGCCCCTCGACGGTGGGCTGGTCCCACGAGGTCGAACCGACCTCGCAGTTCTGCAGCACGGGGAACTCGAGCGTCTTTCCCACCGCGTCCTCGGGGAGCTGAAGCTGCAGCGAGACGGTATCGCGGTAGCCGTCGGCGAGGGGCGTCTTGGCGGTGTAGACGACGTCCGAGACCCGCTTCGTCGCCGTGTTGCCCTGCGAGTCAGGGGTGGGGTTGGTGATGTCCACCTCGTTCTTCACGACGTCCCAGTTCGGGTTGACCGTGGGGCTCACGGAGTTGATGCCGTCCGGAAGAGTGATCGCGAGGGCTGTCGTCGGCGAGCCGTTGCAGCCGTGCGCCAGAGAGAAGGTGACGACGGTGTAGGAGCCTGCCGCGGTACTGGTCGCGGCGGCGGTGACATGAGCGCTCGCTGCGGCAGGAGCCGAGAGCGCGAGTGTGAGCGAGCCCGCGGTGACGAGAACGCCGGAGCCGACGAGACGCAGGCGGGAGCGAGCGGAAGACGGGACGGAAGCAGAGGGGACGGAAGTAAGCGAGACCATGATCGAAGTCCTTGACTGTGTGTGGCAGAAAGTGCCGCGGTCCTGGCGCAGCGCGGGTTCGCGGTGCGCGCGAGAACGCCGCCTCACGCCACCCGTGAAGGAGGACGTCAGGCGACGCGGAGGGCGCGCAACGGCGGGCCGCGGTGTCGTCGTGCGGTGAGCGCAGCGTCGAGCGGATGCGGGGCACACGGCTCGGTCGCGCCGAGGACCGCGATGCAGGGAGAAGTGGGGGCAAGGAGAGCGGAGGCGCGCGCGACGATGCGCAGGACGACACGGCTCCACTGCGCTCCGAGCGTCCACAAGATCCGTTCGCCGTGGCGGAGCGCAGCGATCGTGAGCACAGCCGCCAGAAGATGCGCGACGTACATCGCGGGTGAGTGCGCGGCATGTCCCGCGGCGCCCATCCCGCCAGCGACGAGCTGCATCGTCTCCCCGCCGTGGAGGTGCGCGTGAGGGTCTCCGACGACGCTCACGTCGCCTCCGCCACCTCCGACGAGGAACAGCGCGTGGTAGGCGACCTGGCTGAGGAGCACGGAGGCAGCGAGGCGAGAGCCGGAGAGACGGCGTCCAGCGAGCATCACGCAGACGACGGTGGCGAAGGCGGTGGCGAGCGCCAGGATCGACGGCGAGGGCATGTCCGCTCCGGCGAACGTGTGCGATGCAGCGGCAGTCGTGGTCGCGGCGACGGCCGAGGCGATGCCCCGTGCTGCTCGTGCGCCTCGCGTCTGCACTGCTCGTCCCTCCGAACCGGCCCGCGCGCGCGTGCCTCGACAAGGGTAATCGACGCCTCCGTGCCTCGCGTCCCTGACGGGGCAGCAGCCGTTACGAAGCCGTTACCTAGATCGTCATGCGAATTCCAAACCCCCGGCGGCAGGGCTCCGAAGACCTGTCAACGGCCGCGAAACGGTCCACCTAGTTCAGGTCCTCCGCATCAGTGGGGGCCGTCTCACGAAGGAGAAATCCCATGCGATCCACGAAGCGTACCGCCCTCGCCGCATTCGCCCTGCTCGGCACCGCCGCCCTCGGTCTCACCGCTTGTTCGAGCGGAAGCGGCAGCACGGCCGCCGGCGAGTCGTCGACCCCGATGATGACCTCCTCGGCCTCTGCCTCCTCGACGCCCATGGCCACGATGGACCCCGCCGCGAACCTCGTCGGTCCTGGCTGCGCCGCCTACGCCTCGCAGGTGCCGAGTGGAGCCGGCTCGGTCGGCGGCATGGCCCTCGACCCGGTGGCGACCGCTGCGTCGAACAACCCGCTGCTCACCACCCTCACCGCAGCGGTCTCGGGCAAGCTGAACCCCGACGTCAACCTCGTCGACACCCTGAACAGCGGCCAGTTCACCGTCTTCGCCCCGGTCGACGACGCGTTCGCCAAGCTCGACGCGGCGACGCTGGACACCCTGAAGTCGCCTGACGGCGCCAAGACGCTGTCGTCGATTCTGACCTACCACGTGGTCCCCGGCCAGATCGCTCCTGACGCGATCGACGGCACTCACGCGACCGTCGAGGGCGGCGACGTGACCGTCACCGGTTCCGGCGACAACATCAAGGTCAACGACGCCTCGGTCATCTGCGGTGGCGTGCAGACCGCCAACGCGACCGTCTACCTCATCGACACGGTCCTCACTCCCCCGGCCAAGTAATTCCTGGGGCGGTCGCTGACCGTACGAACGCCGAAGGGCGGGCACCGCGAGGTGTCCGCCCTTCGGCGTTCGTACGCCCTGAGTCACGGCGGCCGTTGTCACGGCTGCCGAACCCCGGCCGTCGGAGGCGCGCACCTCTCGGTCGCGCCTGCGCAGCTCACTCCGCCGGAGCGCTGATCTCGGTCAGGAGGCGGTCGCCGGGGCGCGCCTCGACCATGTCGGCCTGGATCTCGGCGCGGTCGAGCAGATCTTCCATGCGGTGACGGCGGTTGCGAGTGATGAGTGTCACGACGGTGCCCTTCTTGCCCGCGCGACCGGTGCGGCCGGAGCGGTGCAGGTACGTCTTGTACTCGTCGGGGGCGTCGGCCTGGATCACGAGGTCGATGTCGTCGACGTGGATGCCGCGCGCGGCGACGTCGGTTGCGACGAGCACGTCGACGCGACCGCTCGTGAGCAGCGCGAGGTTGCGGGTGCGACGCGACTGGTTCAGGTCGCCGTGGAGGCTTGTCGCGGGAATATCTGCGTGCTCGAGCTGCTCCGCGAGCTGTTCCGCGAATGCCCGGGTGCGCGCGAAGATCAGGGTCTTGCCCTGACGCGCGGCGAGCTGCTCGATGATCTCGGCCTTGTCGCGGTGCTCGATGACGAGCACACGGTGGTCGATCGTCGAGGACGCCTGGTCTTCGCCGGCGACTTCGTGCACGCTCGGCTCGACCAGGAACTCGTCGACGAGCGTCGCGACGCCCTTGTCGAGGGTGGCCGAGAACAGCAGGCGCTGACCGCCCTCGGCGGTCTGGCGGAGGATCCGCTGCACCGGCTCGAGGAAACCCAGGTCGCACATGTGGTCGGCCTCGTCGAGCACCGTGATGGTGATGTTCGACAGGTCCAGGCGGCCCTGCTCGATCAGGTCTTCCAGGCGGCCCGGGGTCGCGATGACGATGTCGACGCCGCGCTGGAGCGCACCCACCTGCTTGTACTGCGGGACGCCTCCGTAGATGGTCGTCGTGAACAGGCCTACGGCGCGGGCAATCGGTTGGATCGTGCGGTCGATCTGCATCGCGAGCTCGCGGGTCGGCGCGAGGATCAGCGCGCGGGGTGCACGTCCGGGCTTGCGGCCCTTGGCTCCGTTGTTCTCCATCAGGCGCTCGACGACGGGAGCGCCGAAGGCGATGGTCTTGCCCGAGCCGGTCTTGCCGCGGCCGAGGACGTCCTTGCCCGCGAGCACCTCGGGGATCGTCGCGGCCTGGATCGGGAACGGCGCCGCCGCTCCCAGCTCGGTCAGCTGGCGGACGATGTTGGCGCCGAGGCCGAGGTCGCCGAAGGTGACGCCCTCGACATCGACGGCGAGCGTCGCGGTCGCCTCGAGGCGCTCGAGCACGACATCGTCGGCCTGGTGCGTGGCGCGGGTGGTGCGGCTCGGGAAGAAGTCAGAGCCGGAGTCGCGGCGCGCCGGGCGGGAGTCACGGTCGAACGAGCGCGGGCGATCGCCGCGGTCGTGGCTCCGCGGGGGGCGGGAGTCGCGGTCGAACGAACGCGCAGGCCGATCGCTGCGGTCGAACGAACGAGCGGGACGCTCATCCCGGTCGGACGAACGCGCGGGACGCGAGTCGCTACCGCGGGCAGGACGAGAGTCGCGGTCGTAGCCGCGCGAGGGTCGCTCATCCCGGTCGAACGGCCGAGCCGGGCGCTCGCTGCGCTCGTCGCGGCGCGCGGGCCGGGAGTCACGGTCGTACCCGCGGGTCGGCCGGGAGTCACGGTCGAACCCGCGCGCTGGCCGGTCGTCGCGGTCGGAGGAGCGCGCAGGACGCGAGTCCCGATCGTTCGTGCGAGGCCGCTCGTCGCGGTCGGCCGATCGCGCGGGACGCGCATCGCGGTCGTACCCGCGGGCGGGCCGCTCCTCGCGCTCGGTCGCACGCGCTGCACGCTCGTCGGCGTTCCACCGCGCCTTCTTGGGCGCGTTCTCGTCGATCGGGCGGTAGCCGCGGTGTCCTTCGCTCCGCGAACCCGGCTTGGCCGCCGCGAACCGCGGGCGTCCTCCCAGTTGCGACTTGCCGCTCGAGGCACCGAAGCGGTTGGGCTCGAAGTTCTTGGCCGGACGTCCGCCGGCGGGCTTTTTGTTCTTAGGCATGGCTGTTCTTCCTGGGTTCAGGTCGTGCGCGAAGAAGCGGCGCCGGAGCAGCTCCGTCGTGCGGAGCATCCGTGCGCTGTTCCGCTGCGAAGGCAGCAGGGGGAGAACCCGGGCGAGTCATTGACCGGGGCCGATTCACACATGTGATTCGTCTCACGACGACTGTCGGAGACTCGGCCCACTTGACTAACAAACCCATCCGCACGCGAGCGCGCGGTGTCAAGAGCCGACCGCAGGAGTCTATACGCGACTCCCGGCCGCTGGCTAGAGGCCGCCGGCCTCCTCCGCCGCCCGCCGGGCACGGTAGGCCGCGACGTTGGCTCGGTTGCCGCAGTTGCCGGTGTCGCAGTAGCGCTTCGACCGGTTGCGTGAGAAGTCGACCAGGACGGCGTCGCAGTCCTCCGCCGCGCACACTCGGATGCGCTCGCGTTCGTCTCCGCGGATCACGTCGACGAACGCCATGGCTGCCTCCACGAGGATGCGGGTGGCCAGTGGGCTCTCATCGCGCGTCGCGTGGAGGTGCCAACCGAACTGGCCGTGGCGCACCAGTTGCGGGAGTGCGCGACCCGACTCCAGCATCCCGTTGACCACCGCGACGAGGTCCTCTTCGGCCGTCGTGAGCCAGAGCGAGCGGAGGGAGGAGCGGAGGGCGCGCACGGCCTCCAGCTCCGCCGTCGAGCCCGTGCGGCTGCCCGTGTAGCGGTTGACGCGGAGGAACTCGTCGAGCTGATCCACGGTCGCCATCTCGTCCCCTCCCGACGCGGACAGCTGAGGAAGGGTGTTGACCAGGATCGCGGTCGACGTGAGCGATGCTTCGACGTCATAAGCGAAGACCATGTTGACTCCTGACAGGGCGGGTTAGTACTGTGCAACCAGCTCGTTGTCACGAGCATAACCGCTTTGACTCCTGAAGGGTCGCGCATGACCGCCGTCACCTCCCCCGCCGCCGCGGTCACCCCCCGCCACCTCGGCTCGGGCCTCGCGCTCGCGCTCGCCGCCTCCGCCGCATTCGGCCTCGGCGGCCCCTTCGTGAAACCGCTGCTCGAAGCGGGCTGGAGCCCCGCCGCCGCCGTCCTCTGGCGGGCAGGCGGTGCCGCGCTGATCCTCGCGATCCCTGCGGCACTCTCGCTCCGCGGCCGTTGGCACGTGCTGCGCCGCAACGTCGGCACCGTCGCCCTCTACGGCATCTTCGCCGTGATCGCCGCCCAGCTCTGCTTCTACAGCGCCATCGAACACATGTCGGTCGGCATCGCGCTGCTCATCGAGTACCTCGCCCCCGTGTTCCTCGTGCTCTTCGCGTGGGCACGCACTCGGAGACATCCCGGCCGCTTCACCCTCGCCGGCTCGGCGCTCGCGCTGGCAGGCCTGGTCTTGGTGCTCGATCTCTCGGGCGAGTCCACACCCGACCTGGTCGGCATCGCGTGGGCGCTGACCGCATCGCTCGGCCTGTGCGTCTATTACGTCGTCGCGGGAAAGGTCGATCCTGAGCTGCCTCCGCTCGTCCTCACCGCGGGGGCGATGGTGGTGGGGGCAGGGCTCCTGATCGTGCTGGGCGCCGTGGGCGCCGTGCACCTGCGCGCGAGCTTCGGCAGCGTCGTCTTCCTCGGCGCGGATGTGCCGTGGTTCATGCCGGCCGCGGTCATCCTCGGCATGTCGACGGTGCTCGCCTATCTGCTCGGCATCCAGGGAAGCTCGCGACTCGGCACGCGCATCGCCTCCTTCGTCGGCCTGACGGAGGTGCTGTTCTCGATCGCCGCGGCCTGGCTCCTCCTGGGCGAACTCCCCGCGCCGATCCAGTTCGCGGGCGGCGCGCTCATTCTCGGCGGAGTCGTCCTGGTCCGCCTGCAGTCCGACTCCGCAAGACGACCGCGCGTCTCTCACACGTGAACCGCGACCGAGCGCGTCGCCGCGACAAGCGACTGCCCTCGCATTCTGCAAAGAATGCGAGGGCAGAATGCACTCAGGAGTGGATGCTCTTCACGGCGTTCCAGCCGATCTGGTCGACACTCTTTGCACTCTGAGGCAGTTTGAAGTACGCATTTCCGGCGTCGACCTGCGAGTTGTGCACGCCTCGGTAGGCATTGTAGAGGCTGCGGTTGTTCGGAAGGATCTCGACCCAGCGTCCTTCGCCATAGACGGCGATCTTCAGGTAGTCGGGCCCATCGGTGTTCTGGTTCTGTTCAATGGCAAGCATGATGTTCTCCTCTTTGTTTTTAGCGACGATCGGGGCGGGTGCAGTCGCGCCTCCGGTGAAGTAGTCCCACAGATTCACGCGTGTCCCGTTTTGTAGGATCATGTGCACGTGGAGGTGGGGCGCGTAGTAGTCCGACGAACCGAAACCGGAGGCGCCGGACGTCGCGATGACGGTTCCGAGCGTCACGCGCGTCCCGTTGGCTACTCTGGCGGCCTGGAGGTGCATGTACTGGATCTGACGACCGTCGTCGAGCTGCAGGGTCGAGGTGATGCCACCACTTCCCGAGTTCCCGGAGGTCGTGACGATGCCGTCGGCGTTCGCTGTGACCGGCGATCCCGCAGGGTAGGCAAGGTCGACGCCTCCGAGCGAACCGCGTGCCTGATGGTGATTCCACGAGACGTACGCGTCGCGATCATCGTCCTGAATGATCGGGTAGGAGAAGTTATTGACGACCTGGATCACGGATTTCCTCCTGCCATCGATGCTGTCATGCGACGCACCTCGGCTTCTCTTGAGCGAATGCCTGCGGCGCGAGAACGACTGCGCCCAGAGCAACGGATCCGGCTATGACAGCCATTCGTCGCGAAATCGACCCCTGAATTGGTGACACTGATACCCCTCTTGAGTCCCCACGCGCAGGCCGGAATTCTTCCCGACACGCGAGTTGCGCGCGGGCAACATCGCATGTTTACCACAAGCACGAGCAGCCCACCTTGCACGATGCGAATTTTTCACCTTCTGGACACTCGGCGGTCCAGTGTCATAGGCACCCAGCAATGACCACATTCGGCGAGAGGGGAAAAAGTTTTTTTCCCGCTCGGCGGAAAGAAAGGTCACTCGCGTTCCGGCAGGCCGCGCCCGGCGGTGACATGCTCCCCGGCGACGCCCAGGACCGAGTCGATCAGGCCGACTGAGCGGCAACCAGGGCCTCAGTCGAACGAGCAGCCCACCTCGTCCGAGAGCGCCCGCTCGATCCGGCCCCGGTGCTCCGCCGACATCGGCGGGAGCTCATCGGGAGCGAACCAGCCCACCTCGGTCGACTCCTCGTCGGCCACGTGCGCCTCGCCCGAGAGGTAGCGGGCGCGCACCACGTGGTCGAGGTACTGCGCCCGGTCGCCGTGCGGGTAGGTCATCGGAGGCAGCGTGCGCACCTGCACAAGGCGCTCCACCTCGATCTCGACGCCCGCCTCCTCCCGAGCTTCGCGCCGAGCGGTGCCGGCGACGGTCTCCCCCGGGTCGATGATGCCGGTGACCGCCGTCCAGGCTCCTGTGTCGGCCCGCCGCACAAGCAGCACCTCGCCGGAGTCGCGGACGATCACCGCAGTCACGCCGCTGAGCCAGAGCAGCTCGGTGCCGACATGCTCGCGCAGCCGGACGACGAACTCCGGCGTCGCCATCAGCGCGCCTCGGGCCGGAAGTCGAATGCGACGATGCCCGCCGTGTCGAGCACGGGCCCCACGAAAGCCTTGAACGCGTCGTGCGCGGGGTCGAAGAGGCCCGGTGCGTCGACGGCGGGCCGTCCCAGGTAGTAGTTCAGGTCGCCCTCCGAGGCGAAGGTGAGCAGGAACGCGCGGTCGAACCCCTCCCCCGCCCCCTCGGTGCTCAGCTGCGGACCGGTCTCGATCGAGCGGATGTACGGTCGTCCGCCGCGCACGCACTCGTCGGCCAGAGCGAGGAAGCGGCGGGTGACCTCCTCCGCCTCCGCCACGAGCGCTGTGGGCCGGAAGCGCAGCAGCACGATGTGCCGGAGGACGCCCGGACGGAAGTCCGCCGCCACGAATCGCTCGGGCCCGACGTCGGCGAGTGTGGCTGCGGCACGCTCCGGTCCGCTCTGCCAGCACGAGCCGACCGTCGCGGACGGGTCGCGGAGATCGGTCATGCGGTGGCCTTCCCGGCGCGGGCGGCACGCCGACGTTCACGATATCCCTCGACCAGGTTGTAGACGACGGGCAGCACCACCAGGGTCAGCACCGTCGACGACACGAGTCCGCCGATGACCACGATCGCGAGGGGCTGCGAGATGAACCCGCCGTGCCCGGTGATGCCCAGCGCCATCGGCAGCAGCGCGAAGATCGTCGCGAGAGCGGTCATCAGGATGGGCCGCAAGCGTCTCTCGGTGCCGTGAAGGAGCGCCTCCCGCACCGGCATGCCGCGCTGACGGTACTGGTTCACCAGATCCACGAGCACGATCGCGTTGGTGACGACGATGCCGATCAGCATCAGCACGCCGATGAGCGAGGCAACGCCCAGCGGCACACCGGTGAGTACCTGCAGGAGGATCGCGCCGGTCGCCGCGAACGGCACCGAGACGAGCAGCAGGAGCGGCTGGAGCAGCGAGCGGAAAGTCGCCACCATGACCACGTACACGATCAGGATCGCGACGAGCAGCGCGATCCCGAGCTGCGAGAACGCGTCCGCCTGATCGGCCGTCACTCCGCCGAGGGAGGCGGAGACGCCGGCGGGAAGGGTCGTCGCGTCGATCGCCTTCTGCACGGCGATGTTCGTCGATGCGAGGTCGTCCCCTGCCGGTGTGACGGTGATCGTGGCAGTGCGCTGCCCGCGCTCGGTGGTGATGCTCGCCGGCCCGTCGGCCTGCTCGACCGACGCGAGACTCGAGAGCGCGACGACTCCCGTGCGCGTCGGCACCTCGAGGGCGCGCAGTTCGTCGAGGGTCGCGGGAGGCTGCGCGTCGGCCAGGTAGATCGAGAGCGTCCGCTCGTCGATCACCACGCTGCCCACCTGCGTGGGCTGCAGGGCCTGACTGACCAGCGTGCCGACGGCGACCTCGCTGAGTCCGTCGGCGGCCGCCTTCTCGCGGTCGACGCGCACCGCGATGTAGGGGAGCGAGGAGGAGAGGTTGCTCTCGGCCTGACTGATCCCGCCGGTCCCGCGCAGTGCGGCGAGGAGCTGGTCGTTGGCACTCTGCAAGTCGCTCTGCGAAGCGGTCGAGAGGTCGACCTCGATGTTCGAGGAGGCGCCGAAGCCTGACGAGGCGGCGACGCTGATGTCCTCGGGCGAGGCGACGGTCGCCAGCGCGTCACGCACTGCCGACTGCACCGCTCCCTGGTCGGCGGAGTCGTCGGTGGTGACCGAGTAGCGGATGGACGTAGCGCCTCCGCCTCCGCCTCGGAACGCGCTCTGCAGGCCGCCGGCCGAGCCGACCGTCAATTGCACCGTGTCGACGCCGGCGACGCCGAGGATCGCGGTGCTCGCCTTCTGCGCCGTCGCGTCCTGCGCGTCGAGACTCTGCCCGACGGGCACCGTCTGGGTCACGGTGAAGGTGTTCTGGCCGCTGGAACCGAGGAAATTGGTCTTCATCAGCGGGTAGAGCGCGCCCGTTCCGACCAGCACGAGCAGCGCCAGCAGCACGGTGACGACCGAGTGCCGGAGCGTCCAGGCGATGATCGGGCCGTACACCCGCTGCAGTCCGGAAGCGGGACGGGGCACGGCATGGGCGCCGTGGTGCGGGGGTTCGGCGGGCGCTTCGCCCGGCGCCCGCGTCTCGACGGCGTTCGTGCGGGGTGTCGCCTCCCCCGTCGCCGCGCGTTCTTCGGCCAGCGCCGCCTGCGCCGCGCGACGCACGTTCTCACGCTTCGAGGGCCGGAGGAACCAGTAGGCCAGCACCGGGACGATCGTCAGCGCGACGATCAGCGAGGCGAGCAGGGCGATCGAGACCGTCAGGGCGAAGGGTCGGAAGAGCTCTCCGGTAGTGCCGCCGACGAACGAGATCGGCAAGAACACCGCGACCGTCGTGATGGTGGAGGCGGTGATCGCGCCCGCGACCTCCCGCACCGCCCTGACGATGGTGCCAGCGCGTTCTTCGCCCGCGTCGAGATGCCTCTTGATGTTCTCGATAACGACGATGGAGTCGTCCACGACCCGCCCGATCGCGATCGTCAGCGCACCCAGCGTCAGGATGTTGAGGGTGTAGCCGGCGGTCTGCAGACCGATGAAGGTGATGAGGACGGAGGTCGGGATCGAGATCGCCGTGACGAGCGTCGAGCGCACCGAGAGCAGGAAGAGAAGGATCACCAGCACCGCGAAGACGAGGCCGAGAGCCCCCTCCTGCGCGAGCGACGCGATCGACTCCTGGATGTACGGGGCCTGGTCGAAGACCGAGGTGAAGGTGGTGTTGTCGCCGAGGGAGGATTCGAGCCCGGGCAGCAGCGCGGTGACTCCGGTGGAGACGTCGACCGTGTTGGCGGCGGGCAGCTTCGTGATCGAGAGCGTGAGCGAGGGCTGCCCATTGACCCGCGAGATCGAGGTGACGGGGGCGTCGGTGACCGCGACCGTCGCCACCGAGCCGAGGGTGGTGACGGTCGGAGCGGCGGTGCCCGAGGCGGCCTGTCCCCCTGCCGATCCCGCCGGGGCGGCCTGCGCGGCTGCCGAGGCCTGCGCCGAGGTGGGGGCTCCCGACCGCAGCAACGGGAGCGCCGCGAGGGCATCCGTCGAGTCGAGCTTTTCGCCCGACTGGACCGAGAACGTCGAGCCGTCCTGGGTGATCTCGCCGCCCGCGACCAGGATGCCGTTCTGCTGCAGCGCGCTGCGGATGTCGCTCGTCGTCAGTCCTGCGCTCGCGAGAGCCGCGTCGTCGGGGGTGATCGTGACCCGCTGGTCACTCTCGCCCAACAGCGCGACCTCGCGCACGCCGCTGACCTTCTCGAGATCGGGGATCACGCTCGTGCGCAACCGGTCGGCGAGCGCCTTCGCATCGCCGTCGCTCGAGACGGCGAGCTGAAGCACCGGCAGGTCGTCGAGCGAGCCCGTGAGCACCTGCGGGTCGAGGTTCTCGGGGAGCGTGGTCTTGATCCGGTTGATCGCCTGGAGGATCTTCTGCTCGGCCGTCGCCAGGTCGGTCCCGTAGGTGAAGGACGCCGAGATCACGGAGGAGTTCGTCGACGAGGTCGCGCTCGTCGTCTCGAGGCCGGGCACACCCTGGATGGCGGTCTCGATCGGGGTCGACACGTCGTCATTGACCACCTCTGGCGCGGCGCCTGGGTAGGAGGTGACGATCGCGAGCTGAGGGAACGAGAGCGAGGGAGCGAGCTCCTGCTTGAGCCCGGTCAGGGCGACGCCGCCGAAGACGGCGATCACGACGGTGACGAGGGCGATGAGCGCCCGATTCTTCATGCTGAGGACCGCGAGGAGATGCACCCTAGGAGTCTTCCATCAGCCGGCTGAGTGTTGGGCGCGGAGAGTGCGCCCGCCTCGCCGGAGACACGTCACACCACGTCAGCGAGATACCCGGCGTCGGCGGCGGGCTGCCGCGCTACTTGCGCCCACGCCTCCGCGAGCGCCTGGACGGCGCGGTCGGTCGTCTCCGGCGAATAGCCGATGGGGATGCGGAGGAAGCGTTCGAAGGCGCCGTCGATGCCGAAACGTGGGCCGGCGGTGATGAGCAGGCCCGCCGAACGCGCGGCGAGCGCCAGCTGCGAGCTCGCGGGGCGACCCAGACCCACCCAGGTCGAGAGCCCACCCGAGACGCGCGGGACCCTCCACTCCGGGATCGCACGGGCGAGCGCCTCCTCGAGATGGTCGCGACCCGCCCGCAACTGGGCACGGCGCAGCTCGAGCACCTCGTCCATCCGCCCGAGCAGATCGGCGACGAGCAACTGCTCGAGGATCGGGCTGCCCAGGTCACCGGCCGACCGCGCGAGCACCAGCTTGCGGATCACGCTGCGCTCGGCGCGCACCCAGCCGATGCGGATCCCGCCCCACAGGGTCTTGCCGACCGAGCCGATCGAGAGCACGGTGCCCTCCGGCCCGTACGCGGCGAACGGGAGCGGCGTCATCCGCCGGTCGATGTCGAGCTCGGCCGTCGTCTCGTCGGCGATGATCAGGGTGCCCTGACGCGCGGCAGCCGCAATCGCCCGCTCACGCAGCTCCGGCGCCATCGAGCGACCGGTCGGATTGTGGAAGTCGGGCATGAGGTAGGCGAGGGTCGGACTCGTCCCGCGCAGAGCAGCGAGGAGCCCTTCACCGTCCCAGCCGTCTGCGCCGTCGACGTTGACCGGAACGAGGCGCGCTCCGGCCAGGCGCAAGGCCTCGTAGGCGTGCGGATAGGTCGGCGCCTCGATCAACGCCCGGTCGCCGCGGGAGAGGAGGGTGCGCGCGACGAGCGCGATCGCGTGCTGGGCGCCGATGGTCACCATGATCTGCCCCGGCTCGGTGCGCAGGCCCTTGGCGGTGTAGCGCTCGGCGATCGCACGGCGCAGCACCGGTAGGCCGACCGTGTCGTACGAGCCGTCCTCCAAGTGCTCGGGCAGGAGGAGCGCCGCTCGCTGGTAGGCCTCCGCCAGCTCGGGCACCGCGGGCAGCGCCGCCTTCGTGAAGTCGAGGAAGTCCGGCGCGAGCGAGGGCACGGCGTGGACCGCCGCACCGGGGAGGCGCGTCACGCTGCCCGAGCCGCGCACGCTCACGAGATAGCCGCTCTCGCGCAGTTCCCGATAGGCGGCGGCCACCGTCGTCCGGCTCACCACGAGGCGCGCCGCCAGCTCGCGCTCGGCGGGCAGACGGCTGTCGGCCGGGATGCGCCCGTCGATGCTGAGGAGCCGGATGCGGTCGGCGAGCGCAAGGTAGGCGGGCCGCGTCCCGCGCTGCTCGCGCCAGTCGCCGAGGAGGGTCTGCAGGGCGCGAGCGCCGAAGTGGACATCTGCCATGCGTCCAAGATAACCAGATTGGACCGCGCAGAGAAGACCACTCTCGCGCTGAGATGATCGTCATGATCGCGACGCCCGTCCTCCTGCCTGACCGGGTCGGCCCGAGCCAATGGCGCCTCCGCCCTGTGCCGCGCCTTCTTCTCGGGCTTGCCCTGTATGGCGTCGCGGACGCCATGATGATCAGAGCGGCGATCGGAGTGGACCCGTGGACCGTCTTCGCACAGGGACTCGCCCGACAGACCGGTCTGGGAATCGGACTGCTCACGAACGTGATCGGACTGCTCGTTCTGCTGCTGTGGATTCCTCTCCGCCAGCGCCCCGGGCTGGGCACCGTGCTCAACGTGCTCGTGGTCGGGACGATGATCGATGTCGGCCTACACGTGCTGCCCGTGCCCGAGGAGTGGTGGGCCCGAGGTCTGTCCTTCGCGGGAGGGCTGCTCCTGCTCGCGGTGGCGAGCGGTGTCTACATCGGCGCCCATCTCGGTCCCGGCCCTCGGGATGGGCTGATGCTGGGCCTCCACGCGCGGCTCGGCGTCCGGATCTGGATCGCGCGCTCCGGAGTGGAGCTGAGCGTCCTGCTCGTGGGCTGGCTGCTCGGCGGCGACGTGGGCGTCGGCACCCTGCTCTTCGCCGTGCTGATCGGTCCGCTCTGCTCGGTGACCCTCCCGCTGCTCGGCGTGCGTCATGGCACGGCGCCCGCAGAGGCCGAGGGTGGCCGGTACGACGAGGGCCCCGCCCGGAACGATCCGGACGGGGCCCTCGCGACAACCCTCTAGCGCTTGGAGGCGATCGTGCCGCGGGTGCGCTCCGCCTCCTCCGAGTCCTGGATCGACGCAATGCCCTCGGTGATCGACGTGCCCGACGCCGGAGCGTCGTGGCCGTGCTCGTCTGCACCGAGCGTCGTCTCGTCGAAGGGAAGACGGCCGGCGAGGACCTCGCGGACCTGCACCGTGTCGACCTGCTTCGTCCAGGTGCCGACGAGCAGGGTGGCGACCGCGTTGCCGGTGAAGTTGGTGACCGCGCGCGCCTCCGACATGAAGCGGTCGATGCCGACGATCACGCCGACGCCGTTCACCAGGTCGGGGCGGAACGACTGCAGACCGCCCGCGAGGGTGGCGAGCCCGGCACCGGTGACGCCCGCCGCGCCCTTCGAGGCGATCATCATGAAGAGCAGGAGGCCGATCTGCTCCGGCACCGACATGGGGGCGCCGGTCGCGGAGGCGATGAAGAGCGAGGCCATCGTGAGGTAGATCGCGGTGCCGTCGAGGTTGAAGGAGTAGCCGGTCGGGACCGTGATGCCCACGACGGGCTTCGAGATGCCGAGGTGCTCCATCTTCGCGATCAGGCGAGGCAGCGCTGCCTCCGAGGAGGAGGTGCCGATGATGAGGAGGTACTCGCGACCGAGGTACTTCATCAGCGAGAAGATGCTGACGCCGGTCACGATGCGCAGCAACAGGCCGAGAATCACGATGACGAAGATCGCGCACGTGATGTAGAAGCCGATCATCAGAGTGCCGAGGGCGAGGACCGCGCCCCAGCCGGTCTTGCCGACGACCGCGGCGATGGCGCCGAAGGCTCCGATCGGAGCGACCCAGAGGACCATCGAGAGGATGCGGAAGATGAGCACCTGGAGCTGCTTGATCGCGCCGAGGATGGGCTGACCCTTGGCGCCCATCTTCTGCAGCGCGAAGCCCACGAGCAGCGCGACGAAGAGGGTCTGGAGGATGCTGCCATCGACGAGCGAGGAGAAGAGCGAGACCGGGATGATCCCCAGGATGAAGTCCTGCGTGGTCTCGGCCTTGATGTTGCTGGTGTCGTAGGTGGCGCTCGAGATGTCGAGCCCCTCACCGGGGTGGAGGATGTTGCCGACGACGAGGCCGATGGCGAGCGCGAAGGTCGACATGACGATGAAGTAGCCGAGGGCCAGTCCGCCGACCTTGCCGACCGTGGCGGCCTTGGCGATCGATCCGATGCCGATCACGATCGTGCAGAAGATGATCGGCGCGATCATCATCTTGATCAGTCCGACGAAAGCCTTACCGATGGGCTCTAGCGAAGCGGCGAATCCCGGGGCGACCAGACCGACGAGGATTCCGGCGACCACGGCGATGATGACGGCGATGTACAGCCAGTGGTTCTTGTCGATCCGTCTGCGGGTCTTTGCGGGGGCGACCGCAGGGGTCAACCGGTCGGAGGGGCTGCCGGGCGTCTTCGCCATGGTGGGTGTCCTGTCTCTTCGTCGAGGGGAGGGGGTAGGACGATGGTGGACCCGGCTGCGGCGACCGCCGCGGTTGCGTTCATACTGTTCACGAACAACCCGCCGTTCACGGGCGTAGGCCGGTTCCTCCGGCGAGAATGGGCCTCTCGCCGAAGCACGCTCTGCTCAGCGAGGAGCAGCCGTTTCCTGGAAGGGGTGTCGATGCCCAAGCCCCCCACCGCACGCAGTCCACGCGGAAGCATCGCCGCTCGCCTGTTCGTGGTCCAGCTCGTCTGCATCCTCGTCGTCGCCTCGGCGGCGGTCGCCGCGCTCGCGATCGACGCTCGCGGGAGGGCGATCGAGGACGCGGCGCAGCGGAGCCTCGTCGTCGCGCGCACCGTCGCTGCGAACCCGTTCGTGATCGCGGCGACCCAGCAGCCCGACCCCTCCGCGGCCCTCCAGCCCTACGCCGAGGAGATCATGGCCGACACCTCGGTCGACTTCCTCACGATCATGAACCCCGATCGCACGCGCTACACCCACCGCGACCGCGACCAGATCGGTCTCCCCTTCCTCGGCACCATCGAACCCGCACTCGAGGGCCGCACATTCACCGAGACCTACACCGGCACGCTCGGCCCCTCGATGCGGGCCGTCGCCCCGATCGAGGACTCCCGCGGGACCGTCGTCGCGCTCGTCTCCGCGGGAGTGACGCTCTCGGCGGTGGACGCCTCCTTCGCCTCTCGCGTGCAAGTGGTGGCGTGGGGGGCGCTCGGCGCGGTCGCGCTCGGAGCGATCGGATCCTGGCTCCTCGCCCGCTACCTCCGACGGGTGACGGGAGGGCGCGGGCCGGAGCAGATGAGCCAGGTGTTCGCCTACTACGAGTCGGTCCTGCATTCGGTGCGCGAGGGACTGCTGCTGGTCGACGACCGCGGACGGCTCGTGCTCGCGAACGACCACGCGCTCGAGCTCCTCGGCCTCGAAGGAATCCAGACCCCCGTCCCCGTCGCCGAGCTCGATATCCCCGAATCACTGCGCTCGCTCCTCCAGGCCGACGAGCCCGTCGCCGACCGGCTCGTCGTCGCCCACGAACGGATCCTCGTCGTCAACGAGCGGCCGGCCGCCTCCCCCGGCGCCCGGCCGATGGGCACAGTCACGACCCTCCGCGACCGCACCGAGCTGCAACGGGTGAGCGGTGAGCTGGAGTCGATGCGCACCCTCTCGGACGCCCTGCGCTCGCAGACCCACGAGTTCTCGAACCGCCTGCACACGATCGCGTCGCTGATCGAGCTCGGCCGCCCCGAGGAGGCACTGTCGTTCGCGGCCGGCGAGTTGAACCTCAGCCAGCGCCTCGCCGACCGCGTGCTCGGCTCGGTGCAAGAACCGGTGATCGCGGCGCTGCTGCTGGGCAAAGCCGCGCAAGCGCGCGAGCGGGGTGTCGAACTGCATTTCGAGACACACCTCGAACCCGGCACGCAGGGGCTCGATCCAAGCGATCTGGTGACCGTGCTGGGCAACCTGATCGACAATGCGCTCGACGCCGCCTCCTCGGCCGCCGCCGACCGGGAGCCCTGGGTCGAGGTGTATCTCGGCCTGGCGGACGGCGAGCTGGTGGTGCAGGTCTCGGACAGCGGACCCGGTGTCGAGGAGGCGGCAGACGTGTTCGCCCGCGGCTACTCGACGAAGGCTGCGGACGCGTTCGGCCGTGGAATCGGCCTGGCGCTCGTGCAGCAAGTAGTCGAGCGGCTCGGGGGCACCGTCGACGTCTCGCGACACGTGGGCGCGGTCTTCACCGTGCAGCTCCCTCTGCCCACGCGGGTAGCGTCGTGATCCGCGTGCTCGTCGTCGAGGACGAGCCGCTCACCGCCGACGCCCATGCCGACTACGTGCGCCGCGTCGACGGCTTCGACGTGGCCGCTGTGGCGGGTAGCGGGGCGGAGGCCATCCGTGCGTTGCGCAGCGATTCCGAGATCGCGCTGATCCTGCTCGACATGAATCTCCCGGACATGGACGGGCTCGATCTCTGTCGAGCCGTCCGCACGGCCGGTCTCGAGGTCGACGTCATCGCGATCACGGCGGTGCGCGATGCGGCCGTCGTGCGTGCCTCCGTCTCGGCCGGAATCGTGCAGTACCTGATCAAGCCGTTCGTCTTCAGCGTCTTCGCGGCCAAGCTCACCAGCTATCGGGCTTACCACGAACGGATGCAGGGCGCAGAGGTAGCGAGCCAGCGCGAGGTGGACGGGGCCTTCGCCGCCCTGCGCACCTCGAACGCGCCCGGACTGGCGAAGGGCTTGTCCTCCGAGACCCTCGACGCCGTGACCGCCCTGCTCGGGCCGGTCGGGCTCTCGGCCGGCGAACTCGCCTCTCGCCTCGACATCTCGCGGGTGACGGCCCGCCGTTACCTCGAACACCTCGCCGACACCGGGATTGCCGATCGTGCGCCTCGATACGGGTCGCCCGGCCGTCCGGAGTTGGAGTACCGGCGCCGCTGAACGCGTCTGGCGTTCACTATCCAGGACGAATACCGACGACCCAGACACTGGCCCCCGTGATTCCGGGCCGTGGCGGCCGCCGGAACGACATCCATCCTGAATAGTGAACGCCACAGGTCAGCCCGCCGCGATCGCCGCGGCGATGTCCTCCTCGATCAGGTCGCCGTTGAGGGCGGCAGCGACGCGCAGGCCGTCCGCGGCCGCCGCCATCACCTGCGACATCGGCTCGACCAACGATCCGGCGGCGAACACGCGCGCGCTCGCGGTGCGCCCCCTCGAGTCGACAGCGAGGTGTCGCGCGACGCCGGAAGGATGCTCGACGAGCTCAAGCCCGAGCCCTTCCGGGAGGCGCCCCTCCACGCGCGGGCCGACGACCATCGCGTCGAGCGGGTGGAGTCTGCCCGCAATCAGCACTCCGATGAGGCGGTCGTCCTCGACGACCACCTCATCGATCTCTCCAGCGACGAGGCGTATCCCCCGGGCGGCGAGCCCTGTCGCCTCGTCGCCGGTCGGCTCCGGTGTTCCATCGAGGAGGATCGACGTCCGCTCGCTCAGCTGCCGGAACAGCTGTGCCTGATGCGCCGAGAACGCGCTCGCGAGAACGCCGATGCGCTGCCCGCGCACCTCGAAGCCGTGGCAGTACGGGCAGTGCAGCACGTCGCGGCCCCAGCGCTCGGCGAGCCCCGGGATCTCTGGCAGCAGGTCGCGGACACCGCTGGCCAAGAGCAGGCGACGCGCACTCAGCTCGGTGCCGTCGGCAAGGACGACCGAAACGCCGTCGGCATCACCTGTGGCGCGCACGGCCTCGCCCGCCAGGAGCTGCGCTCCGTAGCCGTGAGCCTCCTCCCGGGCCAGGCGGACGAGTTCGGTCGGGGGCGTCCCGTCGCGGGTGAGGACGTTATGCGCCCCACGCGACGGAGCGTTGCGGGGCGGCCCTCCATCGACGACCACGACTGTGCGGAGGCTGCGGCGAAGCGCGGTGGCGGCGGCGAGTCCGGCGAAGGAGGCGCCGACGATCAGGACATCGGTGGTGGAGGTCATGCCAACGAGCCTGCGTCGGCGATTCGCCGCAGGACCAGCATCCGTGCTGTTCCGGCATGAGGGCTGCGCTCGCGTGCCACTCTGGTGACATGGATCATGACGCGGCGACGCCCCTCGATCGGGAGATCGTGGCGGCCGTGGGACCGCGGCTGCGCCGCCTCCGCATACGCCGCGACCGCACTCTCGCCTCACTCTCGGCCGAGACGGGCATCTCGGCGAGCACTCTGTCGCGCCTCGAGAGCGGCGGCCGACGTGCGACGCTCGAGCTGCTGCTCCCGATCGCCCGAGCGCTGGCGGTGCCTCTGGACGAGCTCGTCGGAACGCCGTCGGACCCTCGCGTCCAGAGGCGCCCGATCATGCGGGACGGGATGGTCATCCAGCCCCTCAGCCGCGATGCCGGCGGACTGGAGGCCTTCAAGCACACGATCCCTGCGGGACCGGTGCCCGAGCCCGACGGTCAGCGCGTACACGAGGGCTTCGAGTGGCTCTACGTGCTCAGCGGCAGGCTGCGGTTACGGCTCGGTGAGCACGATCTGGTGCTCCCGGCGGGCGAGGCCGCCGAGTTCGACACTCGTGTGCCGCACTGGTTCGGTCGCGCCGATACGCACTCGGTGGAGTTCCTGAGCCTCTTCGGGCGCCAGGGTGAGCGGATGCACGTCCGCGCGTCCACACGCCGGTGACGCTCACGCCTCCCCCAGCACCTCGCGCACGAATCCGGCCGTCTTCGCGCGGAGCGTGGCGATCCGCTCCGCCTTCGCCGCCTCGACGTCGAAGCCCACGTAGGCGATCGGCGGACGCTGCCGGACGTTCGCGGAGCACTGGAACTCGGAGCAGACAAGCGTCCCGAGCGTGTCCCCCGCTCGCCCCGCCGCTCCGGCCTTACGCGCGCCGAAGAAGACGACATCGTTGGGCAATCGGACATCACGGCACCACGAACACTGCGCTCGTGAGCGCGGGCGTGCGTCGGCCTGGGTCAGCAGGACGCCGACCACCCTTTCGCCCAGAGGGGCGACCACATAGGAACGCCGACTCATCTTGCGGTCGCGCCAGCCGAGGTAGTCGATCGTGTCCCAGTCGAGCGTCTCGAAGTCGTGCGGGAGGGACAGGTCGGCGACCTCCTTACGGGAGGCGTTCACGAAGGACTCGCGGAGGGCGTGCTCGGTCAACGGCGTCATGACGGGGTCGATCTTAACCGCTTCCCACGGTGGCGGCGGAGGGCGGTTCTGTTGTCGGAGTGCTCTCGGCCGGAGTCGGCGGGCGACCGGTTGCACTCGGCCTCTCCACGACACCCTCATCGCCCGGTAGGACGGCCCCGGCCGCCCGCTGGGCATTGTCTTCGCGAAGCAGACCCGCGGCGTATCCGGGAGCGCATCGCGCCTCCGCACCGACGTTGTAGGAATCGTCGGAACCTGCCGTGTCGAAGCTCGCGCTCAGCACTGGTCCACCCGTGGCGTAGACCGTCGGACGAGGCGTCGAATCGGCGATCCGCACGGACATCCCCAACGATTCCCAATACGCTGCGACCTTGCGCGCGTCACCCTGGAAATCCGTGCCCTCCGGCGCCCAATGGTCATAGCTGTAACTCGCGCCGGTCTCGCCGTCGCCCAGGCTGCAGACGTCCGGACGCGCAGCTCCGCTTCGCGGCCACCATCCAACGACGTCGAGCTGTTTCGTCGTCTCGACGACAAACTCGACCACCCGGTCCCGCCCCTCGCGGGGACTCATCGTGTTCACTGGTCTCACCTCTTTCTCCGCGCACGCGGATAGCGTCACCGCACACAGGAGGACCGACAGAGCTCTGACGCGTCGACCCCCTCGGCGACCTGCCCTACAACGTGTATGCACCGCTGACCATCCGATCCATCGTCTTCTGGAACTCCGTCGGCCCCAGTTTTTTGTTCTCCGTGATGACGTCCGTCCTTCCCGACAGGGCTCGCGCGGTATTCCTGAGCGACTCCGAGTTCTTGTCGAGGTAGCCCGCCAAGGCGCCGTCATCGCTCATCAGCGCGCCGTGATTGGTGACGACTCGTCCCGTGTCGCCTCCGCTCTCGACACCGAAGACCTCAGCACCGAAATCCGGATCGACGGGATTCACATGGTGATCGCGGCTCAGATCCCGCCCCACCCAGGCCGCTTCGTCACCGCTCTCGGTTTCACCCGGGTACTTCGAGCGGGCCTGCCCCGAGTACACCGCCTCGACGTTCAGGTCACCCACCGACTTCACGCTGTCGGGCAATCCGGCCGAACCGAGGGTGACCACGGTTCCGAATGCGACGTCCGATCGCGACGCGGACGCGGCGATGACGGTGCTGCCGTACGAGTGCCCGACGGCATGGGGCTTCGGAAGGGTGTCTCCTCGCACGGCGACAAGCCCCCGGACGGCGGAGGCGAGAGCGGCTCCGCCCGCGACGGCGTCGTTCACCTCGAGGACAGAGAGATCGAGATCGTCGATCGACGGCACGGGAGGCATCTCGTAGCCGACCCACGCCACGACCGCGCTCCCCGGAGGAAGCAGCGACTGTACATTCTGAGAGGCTTTCGCCCACCGCGATATGTCCGTCGTCGTCTGCCCCATTCCGGGCACGGCGTAGGTGACACTCGTCGCGGTGTCGAGGTCGCCGATCGAGACCGCCGCCAACGGGGGAACGTCATTGGTCAGCGAGATCAAGAACCGCTGATCCCCGCCGACAGGGCGGTCGAGCGAATCCTCGATGTCAACGAGCGCCTCCCATTCGGCTTTCACCGCTTCCCGCCGGGCGACCCCCTCTGCGGAGCTCGCCCCGACGAGCGCCTCCCGCTCCCGCATCAAGGCCGCCATCCTCGCCGTGAGGACACTGGAGTTCGCCCGGGCTCGCGCCCCGTACGGGATGCCGTCGAGGTTCCCGATGATCGCAGGAACGACCGCGATGAGTGCCTCCTGTCGTTTCGACAACTGCGCCTCGCCGGTCGGCGCGAGCCCCGTCCACCAGGTGTGTACGGTCGCCGGATCCATCCGGCGCAGCTGCGCCTCGAGGCGCGGCGATGCCGCCAGCAGGGTGGCGATCTCTGCGGTCGGCAGGGTCGCCAGCGAACGCAGCAGGCCCTGGTCGCTCGTCGTCCAGTTCGTCGAGCTGGCGAGGTCGAGGGTCGGAGTCGACAGGAGACCTCCGCCGGCAACGCTGAAGGCGACCGCCACCTGCTCGATCCAGTCGGCGTCTGCCCGGTTGATGTCGATCAGCTCGGCGAAGCCGCGGAACACCGTGACGGTCGTCGACCGAGCCCAGGCGCAGGTGGCGCGGAACGTCGCCCACCGGGTGTTCAGCTCGTCGAGGTGTGCCCGCATCGCGGCGTTCGCGGCCCGAGCCTCCGAGACGAAGACGCCGAGCCGATCGGGGTCTGCCGACGTGCGACCGGCGCTCATCAGGGCGCCCGCGGAGGTACGCCTCGGAACCCAGGGCAAGTACTCGGCCGAGAGTGGCGGAGGCACGACGGGCTCGTCGGGCGGGCGACCATCGAACACGGCATCGAGGGAGGCCGCGAGCGCCGACGCCGGGTCGGAGCGCCGACGCTCCTCCCGCTCGGCTTCCCGCAGCTCCCACGCTCCGAGCCTCTGCTGGCGCTCCCGTTCGTCCGCCGCCCTGATCGCGGCGAGCCGGACCTGGTCGGAGAGGTCGAAGAGCACCCGCGCCAGCCGCACGCGGTTGTCCGTCTCGGTCAGGCACGCAGTGGTGAAGAGTTCGGCGTAGGGGCCCGAGAAGTGCTCGAGGGCGTGCTCGACGGCTCCGGCGCGAAGGATCCCTTGCGCAGGAAGGGTCTCGGAGGCGATGTGCAGCGCGTCCGCGAACGCCCGCGCGACCGCATCGTCGAATGCAAGGGCCATTGGATCCTCCTGAACGAGCAATGCTCAGGAATCGTAATCGAGGCCTCGTCACCGAGTTTCGGCTGTCGCAGAACGTCGCCTGAGAGCCGATGTTCGATGCACAGAATGCACGCATCGCCGGAGGCGCGTTGCCGTGGGGTTCCTGCGTTCCGTCGGCGCCACAGCGCGATTCACCCCGCCGTGCTCAGCCGCTCCAGGTACTCCGCGAACGCCAGCAGATCGGCCTCCGACCACGAGCGCAACGCGTCCTGCATACGGACGCGCTGCAGCCCGCCGAGATCGTGCAGCTGCTCGCGGGCGGAGTCGGTGAGCGCGAGGAACCGGGCCCGCCCGTCGGCCGGATCCGCCGTCATCTCGAGGAGCCCCAGCTGGCACAGCTGCCGCGCCTGCCTGCTGATCGCGCTGCGGTCGACGCCGAGACGCTCGGCGGCGGCCCCGGAATGCACCGGTCCGCAGCGCTCGAGCATCCGCAGCAGTCGAAGGCCGAAGGGCGGCAGCGACGGATCGATCGTCGCCGCGGCGTCCCGCACGGCGCAACGGACCTGGACCGCGAGAGCCGTGATCTGCTCCTCGACCCGGCGCATCGCCTCCGCGGACGGCGCGAGTGCGGACATCAGCGGCGCTCGACCACGTCGATCGAGCCGGTCGGTCGGGCCTGTCCGACCGGGCGGAGCCCGGCCTGGCCGTCGGAGGCAGCGATGAGGGCGTCCTCGGCGTCTCGGATCACGCGCGCCGACTCCGACTCCGCCGGGCCGGCCTTCAGCTGCATCGCGTTCTTCGATCCGAGCGGCACGTTGGGCAGCAGGATGACCGCGAGGAGGGTGATGACGGCGAGCGGGATGCTCGCGAGGAACACGTCGCCGACCCCTATGCCATAGGCGCTCTCGACGACGACGCGCACCGCGTCGGGCAGGCCCGCCGGCTGCGGAATCGTGCCGCTGCCGAGCGCCTGCGCCGCGAGGGCCTGATCGGCCGGAGCGAGGCCGGCGATGCCCGTGGAGATGCGGTCCGCGATCACCGTGCCGAGCATCGACCCGAGCACCGAGACGCCGATGGTGCCGCCGAGGCTGCGGAAGAAGGTGACCGAGCTCGTCGCGACTCCGAGGTTCTTCACCTCGATCGAGTTCTGCACCACGAGCACGAGGTTCTGCATCAGCATGCCCAGGCCCGCGCCGAGCACGGCCATGTAGACGCCTACCAACGCCAGGTCGGTGTCGTAGCGCAGGGTGCTCAGGAGGAAGGTGCCGACGACCGCGAGCACGCCGCCCGAGACCATGATCGCCTTCCACTTCCCGGTGCGCGAGATGATGCCTCCGAAGATGGTGGAGGCGATGAGCAGGCCCGCCATCATCGGGATCGTGAGCAGACCCGACTGGGTCGGTGTCGCGCCGCGGGCGAGCTGCATGTACTGCGCGAGGAACACCGCGACACCGAACATCGAGACGCCGACCGAGATGCTCGCCACGACGGCGAGGCTGAAGGTGCGGTTCTTGAACATGCCCATCGGGATGATCGGCTCGGCGACCGTGAGCTCGGTGATCACCGCGGCGACGAGCAGGACGACTGCTCCGCCGACCATGAGCGCGGTCTCCCACGACGCCCAGTCGAAGTTCTTTCCGGCGAGCGACACCCAGATCAGCAGGAGGGAGACGCCGCCTGCGATGAGCACGGCGCCGAGGTAGTCGATCTTGACGCGGCGACGGGGGTGCGCGGGGAGGCGCAGCGTCACCTGGAGGAGGACGATCGCCACGATCGCTACGGGCATCGCGATGAAGAAGTTCCAGCGCCAGCCGAACGCGTCGGTGACGACTCCGCCGAGGAGCGGGCCGCCGACGGTGCCGATGGCCATCACACCGCCGAAGAGACCGGCGTACTTGCCGCGCTCTCGCGGGCTGATGATGTCGGCCATGATGATCTGGCTCAGCGCGGCCAGGCCGCCGGCTCCCAGGCCCTGGAAGACACGGAACACGATGAGCGTGTTCGTGTCCTGCGAGAAGCCGGCGAGCGCGGAGCCCACGACGAAGAGGCCGAGGGCGAGCTGGATGAGGAGCTTCCGATTGAAGAGGTCGGCGAACTTGCCCCAGAGCGGAGTCGACACGGTGGTGGCGAGCAGCGTGGCGGTGACGACCCAGGTGTAGGCGTTCTGGTCGCCCTTGAGGTCCGAGATGATCCGGGGCAGCGAGGTCGAGACGACCGTGCCCGCGAGGATCGAGACGAACATCCCCAGCAGCAGTCCGCTGAGCGACTCGAGGACTTGGCGGTGCGACATCGCTCCGCCGTTCGTGACGGCGTGACGGCGTGCGGTGCTGCGCGATACGGCGCGGTGTTCAGCGTGTGACATGGGCTCCTCTTCGGCACGGCGGCAGTTCTAGTTGATCTTGGTCAACTATTGACTAAATGCAACTATATAGCGAAGCGCGGCAAATGGCCAGCGCCGGAGAGGCCCCGGAGGCGCGCCTATCCTCGGAGCATGGACAACATCGACCGGAAGATCCTCGATCTGCTGCGCCAGAACGCCCGCGCGGGCTACGGCGACATCGGCGGCGTGGTCGGTCTCTCCGCCTCCGCGGTCAAGCGCCGCGTCGATCGCCTCGTGGCCGACGGCGTGATCCGCGGCTTCACGATCAAGGTCGACCCCGCCGTCGACGGCATGGCGACAGAGGCCTACGTCGAGCTCTTCTGCCGCGGAACGGTCGCTCCGGACGAGCTCCGCCGCATCCTCGCCGCCGTGCCCGAAGTCGTCGACGCCGGAACCGTCACCGGCTCGGCCGACGCGATCGTGCACATCCGCTCGCGCGACATCCCGAGCCTCGAGCTCGCCCTCGAGAAGGTGCGCATCGCGCCGAACGTCGACCACACGCGCTCGGCCATCGTGCTCTCCCGCCTGATCCAGCGCGGCGACGGCTGACGGACGCCGCCCCCTCCGTGACGCCCCTCCGAGGTGTGGGGCACATCAGACGCGCTCGGACGAGTAAGGGCGCGCAGTACCCCCGCCCCGCTCTTGCGGGCTCGGCGGCGCGACCCCGAACGACAGCGACGCCGTGCGCCCGAGAGCGCACGGCGTCGGCCGTGGGGTGGGACGTCACTCCGAGCAGGCCGGGAGGACGCCACGCGATCAGTAGCGATAGCTCGAGTAGGCGTGTCCCCACGCGGAGAACAGGGTCGCCGCCCAGGCGATCCCGATGACGAACGACACGACGACGACGCCGAGGAAGATCCACAGGGGCAGAAGTCCGCCTCCGGTGACACGCTTCACGACCACGCTGCGGCCGATCACATAGACGTACGGAGCAGCCAGGAATGCCCACGCCCAATGGAACGGGCGCTGCACGCCGGCCCGCTTGAGCTGGCGCCAGTCGAGGAAGGCGAAGACGACCTCGGCCGCGTAGATCAGGAAGCCGACGACCTGGAGGAGACCCAGACCGATGAAGTAGCCGGTCGACATCCCCAGCGTCGCGCGCGGGCCATAGCCCGAGGCCATCGAGGAGTTGATGATGGAGCTCGGCGGAAGCAGGAAGAGCGACAGCGCGGAGAGCAGCGGCAGGAGCACGACCACCCAGATCCAGGGCGTCGACGTGACGATGCTCGGGTCGCGCGGCTGGGCCTGTGTCGAGGGCTGCTGACCGTACGGCTGCTGGTACTGCTCCTGCGCGTACGGCTGCTGAGCGTACGCGTACTGCGGAGCCGGCGAGTGCTGCGCGGGAGCCTGCTGAGCCTGCTGCGGATACTGCCCAGAGGCGCCCTGCCCGTAGCTCGTCTCCGCCCCGCTCGACGTCTGTCCGTACACCGGAGCGACCGGGGGCACCGGAGCGACCGGAGGCACCGGAGTGGGGCTCGCGGCGGGAGGCGGAGTCGCGGCCGAGGCGAGCGTGGCGTCGCGCAGGGACTCCGTCCATCCCGAGCCGTCCCACCACCGCTGCCGAGGCGAGCCGGCGGGGTCGGGGTACCAGCCGGCGCGGGGGCCGGACCCGGTTCCTCCCGCCGATGTCACCGGATCGGCACCTCGGTCGCTGCCGCCCGTGCCGATATCGCCCGTCCCGTTGTCGTCCGCCATCGCGTCCTCCGCTTCCCCGTCGGGGCATGCTGCCCGCAGTAAGCCTCCACCGTACTGCCGCGACCCATGCTCCCGCCTGAATGGATTCTGAACGCACCCTGTCCGAGCGCTGGTCGCCTTGCGCCCCGGGATCCTCGGACGATCGGCCAGGATGGAGGCATGCCCCAGCTCCTCCGCGCCCGTGCAGCCCTCTTCGACATGGACGGGACACTCGTCGACTCGACGGCGGTCGTCGAGACGATCTGGAGTGACTTCGCGGCACGCTTCGGCCTCGATCGCGCCGTGATCCTCCGTGCCGTTCACGGTGTCCGCGCGGAGGACAGCGTGCGGCGTTTCGCTCCGGAGGGGAGCGACGTCGCGGCGATCGTCGCCGAGCTCGACGCCTTCGAGCTCGAGCATACGGAGGGGACCCTCGCGATCCCGGGGGCCGTCGCCCTCCTTGCGGCGCTGCCCCGCGACCGCGTGGCACTGGTCACCTCCGCGAGCCCTGGCCTGGCCGCCGGGCGCCTCGGAGCGGCGGGCGTCCCCTCCCCCGACATCGTCGTGACCGCCCACGACGTCGCGAACGGCAAGCCTGCTCCCGACGGCTACCTCGCGGCGGCGAGTCGACTCGGCGTCGACCCGCGCGATGCGCTGGTCTTCGAGGACGCGGAGGCGGGCATCCTCGCCGGCCTCGCCGCCGGAATGCGTGTCGTGGTCGTCGGGGCGCACGAGAGCACGTCGACCAGAGGGCTCCCGCGGATCGAGCACTACAGCGAGGTCCGTGCGGAGGTCGACGGCGACGAACTCGTCTTCACGCTCGGCTGATCCGAGTCCCGGCACGACGACACGAGCGCCCTTCGGCGCGTCGGCCGCCGCGGATCAATACCGGATCGCGTCGATGACCTTCACCCGTACCGCGACGATCGCCGGCACGATGCCCGCGAGGGCGCCGACGAGCGTCGCCGCGCCCAAGCCGATCAACGCCGCGTCGACCGGGAACGACGGGATGTCCTCGACCCCGTTCTCTTGGACGAACGACACCGTCCAGGGGTTCGTGACCAGGATGACGGCGATCGTCACTCCGACGACGCCCGCCACCACCGTGGCGACGACGCTCTCCATCATGATCGAGAAGAAGATGCGCCCCGAGGAGGCGCCGAAGCTGCGTCGGATCCCGATCTCGCGGATCCGCTGCCGCACCGTGACGAGCGCGATGTTGAGCAGGCCGAGCGCACCGAGAGCGAGCACCAGGCCCGCGACACCGCCGATCACCCACGTGAGCACGGCGAACGGGTCGGAATCGTAGACGAGGTAGTCCTGCCGGTTGACGTTCACCTCGATCCCCGAACCGAGCGCCGCAGACATGTCGCGCTTCACGGCAGCCGCGAGGGGCTCGGCGATGTCGAGGGGCACCCACATCTCGTAGCTCGGAGTCACCTGGCCGCCGAACCTCGGATCGCTCGAGGCGGCGACGGCGGAGAACGCATCGGCGAGCATCGTCATCGACGGCTCCATCTCCCAGGAGGCGGCGGGCGTGACACCGATGATCACCGCCGTGGTGGTCCGCTCCTCGCTCAGGAGGCTGACAAGCGGGTGGGTACGCAGATCGGGCCGGCCGATGCGTTCCCAGAAGATCTCGTTGACGACCACGGCGGGCGCCAGACGTCGTGTGTCGTCCGCGGTGAACCAGCTGCCGCGGTCGAGGGTGAGGCGGTGCATGTCGGCGTAGGGAGGGTCGATGGCGAGCACGGGCACATCGACGACGCCGTCCGCGAACTGGACGCGTACGCCTCCTGAGAGCGACCGGCTCGCGTAGTCGATCGAGTAGCGCTCGAGCACGCTCTCCCACGCGCTCTGCAACGACTCGGCATCGACCTCTCTCGAGCCTGCGCCGGGTGCGAAGGCCGAGACGAAGAGGCTCGCCGGCCGACCACTGCTGCGCTCAGCCGATTCGATGCTCGCCTGGCGCGCGATGCCGCCCGCGGCGACGACTCCAGTCAGCGCCGCGACCGCCACTGCGACGCCGATCAGCGACAGCAGCACGCGGCCGCGATGGATCCGGAGCTCTGCCCAGGCCTCGACGATCGCGCCGACGATGGCGACGACGGCGCGCATCAGAAGACCCCCGGCACGTGCAGCGCAGTCTGCGCCGGATCGGAGGCGGCGACCGGCCCGAGACGACCGTGGTCGAGCCGGTAGTGGCGTTCGGCGCGAGCGGCGATCGCCGGGTCGTGGGTGATGGTGACGAGGGCCGATCCGGATTCGCGGGCGATCTCGTCGAGCAGTCCCATGACGGTCTCTCCGGTGTCGGTGTCGAGGGCGCCGGTCGGCTCGTCGGCGAGGATCAGGCGCGGCCTCCGCACAAGAGCGCGCGCGATCGCGATGCGCTGCTGCTCTCCTCCCGACATGCGGCCCGGCATCGAGTCGACTCGGTGGCCGAGGCCGACGCGCTCGAGCATCTCGGCCGCGAGGGAGGCACGGCGCCAGAACTCCGAGCCGGACGCGTAGAGCAGCGGGGTCATCACGTTCTCGCGAGCGGTCCGCCCCTCGAGCAGATTGAACTGCTGGAAGATGAAGCCGATGCTCCCGCCGCGGATCCGGGCGCGAGCCCGCGAGGACAGGGTCTCGGTCGGTCGTCCCTCGAGCAGCATGCGCCCCTCGGTGGGCTCGTCGATGAGCCCGAGGATGTTGAGGAGCGTCGACTTGCCCGAACCGCTGCGCCCGACGACCGAGACATGGTCGCCCTCGCCGACCTCGAGGTCGACACCGTCGAGGATCGTGAGCGGCTCGGCGTCGGGCAGCGGGACGACCTTCCGGATCCCCTCGAGCCGGAGGATCGTCACGAGCAGAAGACCGAGCCGTCGGGCTGCTGCGTGCAGCCTTCCCCCTGGCCGTCCGCCGGGGTGGCGCTGGCTCCGGGGACGAACTGAAGCAGCTCTGCGCCCTCATCCAGGCCTCCGGTGACTTCCACGTTCGTGCCATCGGTGAGGCCGAGGGTGACAGGCACCTCTTCGTCGGCGCCGTCGGCACCGCGGCGGTAGACGACTCCCGATTGGGCCGCGCCCTCGACCGCCGTCGTCGGCACGACGAGGACGTTCTCGGCCCTGCCTCCCGCGAGGGTCACCGTGGAGGCCAGCCCGGGGAACACCGTCACGCCGTCCGGCACCTGGCAGCGGAAGGTCGTGTTCGAGCCGCTCGAGCCGCCCGAGACACCGCCTGAGGCGTCGGAGCCGGTGCTCGTGCCTCCCGACGAGCCCTCGCCGGCGAGCGGCGTCGAGATGGTCAGGCCGGTGCAGGTGAAGGGCGCGGGGCCGCCCGTGATGGCGACCTGTGCCTCCGTCGGCCGGTTCTGGATGCGATAGAGCTTGTCGGCCTCGATCGAGCCCGTCACCGCGAATGTCGGAGGAGCGACCTGGCCGGTGACCTCTCCCACCGTCACGGCCTGGTCGTGGATGACGCCGAGAGCGCTGAGGATGCCCGCGCTGGGCGCGTAGACCCGCTCGAAGCGCACGGTGGGTTCGGGCTGGGCCGTGGTGACGACTCCGTCGGCGCCCGTGGTCGCGACGGGGTCGCGTTGCGTCTCGACGCGGATGTCGTAGAGGAGGTCGCCCGTGGCGACGGCGGCGCCCTGCTCGGCGTAGACGTCGTCGACCGTTCCCGCCGCCGTCGCCTTCACCGGAACGGCCGGGTCGGCCGCGACGGTGCCCTGGAGGGTGAGGTCGTTGGTCACCGTGCCGCGGCCGACGACGATCGTCGGCTCGGTGATCTCGCCGGTGGGGAACGCCGGATCGGCCTCCGTGGCGCGGTCGGGGAAGAAGGCGATCTTGACCAGCGCGATGCTCGCCGCACCGATGATCACCATCCAGACGATCGGAAACACCCATCGTCGAAAAGCACCCATACCCTGTACCCCGGCTCCGCGTCAGCAACGCTCCCCCGTGGTGCGCCGACGGCAGCCTAGCCGTCGCCACCACCGGACCGCTCTCCCCGGTTAGGGGTCAATCGGCCAGCTCGGCGAGCACGGAGGCGATCCGTCGCGCGCGCGTCGCCTCGGCCTTCGCGCCCTCCACCGAGGCCACCCGGGCCTTGCGCACGCTCGGCGCGAGAGCGGCGAAAGCGGAGGTGCGCCCCGCGTCCGCGAGCGCGCGGGCGAGATCCTCGGGCACCGCCACCTCGCGGGGCGCCGCGTCGAGCTCGAGCACCACGTCGATCGTCTCGCCGCCGTTCAGCCCCGTGGTCGCGCGTCGCTCGGCCGAGAACGGGATCAGCGCGCGGCCGCCCATCGCCCCGACCGTGCTTTCGTAGCGGTAGCCGTTCACCTCGACGATGACCGCGGGCCGCTTGCCTCCGCCGAGCGCTTCGAGCACCTCCGGGGGCACCTCGATGCCCGTGTTGCGACCCATCTGGAACAGCGTCGTCGTGAACTGCATGGGTCGAGGATGCCATGGCCTCTCGCGCCGCGGGCTGCGGATCGTCATACTGACCCGCATGAGTGTCTCGACCGTCTTCGTGAATCTGCCCGTCACCGATCTCGAACGCTCGAAGGCGTTCTACACCTCCCTCGGCTGGAGCGTGAATCCGCTTTTCAGCGACGAGAACGCCGCCTGCATCGTCATCTCGGACACCATCTACGCGATGCTCCTCGTCCACCCCTTCTTCTCGACCTTCACGTCGAAGGAGATCATCGACGCGAAGACCCAGGTGCAGGGCCTCTTCGCGCTCGGCGCCGAGAGCCGCGACGAGGTCGACGATCTGCTCGCCAAGGGGCTGGCCGCGGGAGGCGCGGAGCCCGTTGCCGCGCAGGATCTCGGCTTCATGTACTCTCGCGATCTCGAGGACCCGGACGGACACATCTGGGAGATCCTCTGGATGGACCCGGCGGCAGCCGAGGCCGGCCCGCCCGCGGCCTGAGGCTCCCGAGCCCTGCGCCCGACGCTCGGGCGTCGTCGGAGGCTCAGGACTCCGGCTCGCGCAGGGCCGAGCGGACAGCCTCGACGGTCATCCGACCCTCAGGATCGAGTCGCGTCAGCATGCGCGCCATGATGTCGGCGAGCTGGGTGATCTGCTCGGCGTCGAGCGGGTCGATCACGTCGGCGAGCACTGTCGCGACGTGTCCCGGCGCCGTCTCGATGACCTTCCGCAGCCCCTCTTCGGTGAGCACGGCGTTGGTCGCGCGCCCGTCGCTCGGGCAGGGGCGTCGCTCCAGGTAGTTCCGGCGGACCAGGCGGGTGACGACGTGCGAGAGGCGCGGGAGGGTCGCGTTCGTGCGCGCCGCGAGCGTGGTCATCCGTAGGGAGTGGCCCGGCGCCTCCGAGAGCATCGCGAGCGTCATGTACTCGAAATGGGTGAGCCCCGCGTCCCGCTGGAGCTGCGAGTCGAGGGAGCCCGGCAGCAGCTCGACGACAGCGATGAGCCTCAGCCACGCGTCGAGCTGCTCGGGCGTGAGCCAGCGCGGCTCCGGAGTCGTCATTCCGGGAGTCTAGCGAGAGGTTGCCGCGACAAGTAAGAGCAGGGGGTCGGGCCTCGTCAGACCAGCGGCCGGGGTCACACCACGTCGTCGCTCAGCGAGATCGGCGCGCCGAAGCGGTGGTTCGTGATCGAGATCGCCTGCTCGCGGAGGAAGGGAAGCAGCTCGACACGACCGGCGGGAGTGACCGGGTCGGCGTAGATCGCCACATCCGGCGAGCCTCCGAGCGCCTCCGCCAGCGCCGAAGCGAGGGGCACCCGCGAGCCGTCGGCGCGGAGCAGCGGGATGCGCGTGCCGGTGCTACCGCGTGACATCCCTGCCACGACATCGGTGAACGAGCGAGTGGAGTCGGGCGTCCGCGAGGCGCGCACCGCGCCCTCGGCGGGCGAGGCTGTGGACGCCGCAGTCCTCGACCCGAACCCGTCGACCCGCTCCGACACGACATCCCCGATGATCCTCACTCGGGAGGCGGTGATCCGACCGGCAGCCGCGCGCTCCAGCCACTGGGCGTCCGACTCGACGACGACACGCGGAGCGAGCCCGGCCATCTCGAGCAACTCGTCGCCCGCGAGCATCTCCTGCACCCGAGGAGGCAGCGGGAGCGACGTCGAGATGTCCATCCGCGAGCGCGTGAGCAGGCCCGCGGCGATCACCCGCAACAGCTCGCCGAGGTCGCCGCCATCGGCCAGGCGCAGGGCGATCGGCACCCGGAGGTAGCGGAACAGGTTGCGCTCGACCCCGACCTTGGAGATGTCGGTGACGACCCCGAACTCGGTCGCCCAGGCCAGCTGGTCGGAGAGGGCGGAGCGGCGCAGGAGGTCGAACTGCTCGAACTGCAACGACGACTGCGCCGCCTCGATGAACTGCCGCGCCCGGTCGTCGAGCCCGCGCAAGTGCAGGGTGGTCGACGGGCGGGCAGGCGAGGGCTTCCACGAGCCCAGACCGATCAGGTGATTCGGTCCGCCCGCCTTCGCGCCGCCTCCCACGGAGGAGCGCTTCCACCCTCCGAAAGGTTGACGCCGCACGATCGCCCCCGTGATGCCCCGATTGACGTAGAGGTTGCCGGCCTCGACCGAGTCGATCCACAGCGCGAGCTCGTCGGCGTGCAGCGAGTGCAGCCCGGCGGTGAGTCCGTAGTCGGTGGCGTTCTGCATCCGGATCGCGTCCTCGAGGGTCGCCGCGTGCAGGATCCCGAGCACCGGCCCGAAGAACTCGGTGAGGTGGACGTAGCTCCCCTCGCTCACGCCCTCGCGGATGCCCGGCGACCACAGCCTCCCCGACTCGTCGAGGCGACGCGGCTCGACGAGCCACGACTCCCCCGCACCCAGCGTCGTCAACGCGTGCGCGAGCTTGCCCGTCGGCGCCTCGATGAGCGGACCCATGGCGGTGCTCGGGTCCTCGGGCACGCCGACTCGCAGCGACGTGACCGCGTCGACCAGTTGCGCGCGGAACCGCTTCGACCGGGCGACCGAGCCGACGAGGATCACGAGCGAGGCTGCCGAGCACTTCTGGCCGGCGTGACCGAAGGCGCTCTTCACGATGTCGGCGACGGCGAGGTCGTAGTCGGCGTGCGGAGTCACGACGATCGCGTTCTTACCGCTGGTCTCCGCCTGGAGCGCGAGGTCCGGCCTCCACGAGCGGAAGAGCCGTGCCGTCTCGTAGGAGCCCGTGAGCAAGACGCGGTCGACGAGCGGATCGGTGATCAGCTCGCGGCCGAGGGTCTCCTCGTCGAGGTCGACGAGGGCGAGCAGGTCCTGCGGGATCCCCGCATCCCACAGCGCCTCGACGAGCACCGCGGCCGAGCGACGCGCCTGCGGGGCCGGCTTCACGACCACTCCTGAGCCGGCGGCGAGCGCCGCCAGGATCGACCCGGCGGGGATCGCCACAGGGAAGTTCCACGGAGGCGCCACCACGGTGACGCGCGCGGGCACGAAGGTCGCGCCTCCCACGGCGTCGAGTTCGCGGGCGCGCGTGGCGTAGTAGTGGGCGAAGTCGATCGCCTCCGACACCTCGGGGTCGGCCTCGGCGATGGTCTTTCCGGTCTCGGACGCCATCACCTCGATCAGACGGTCGCGGTTGGCGGCCAGGGCGAGCCCCGCGCGATCGAGGATCGCCGCACGGTCGTAGCCCAGCCGATCCCCCCAGCGTTCGGCGCGCTGGGCGACAGCCCGCAGCACCTCCTGGAGCTGCTCCGTGGTCGAGACGCGGGCCGACGCCGCGGTGCGCTCGCCGACGGTCGAGGAGGCGATGCGCTCGGCGATCAGGCGCGCCCATCGTCTGTTGCCGGGCAGCGAGGGGTCGGTGTCGGGCTCGTTGCGGAAGCCTGCGGTCGCGGCAGCGACTCCCGAGCCGCGGCGGAGGCCGAGGACCGCCTCGGTCAGTCCGTCGGCGGCCGGATCCTGCGCGTGCTCGCCCGCCCGCGCGTGCTCCTGCACGAGCCGGACTCCTGAGCCCGACGACCACTCGCGGAGGCGGTCCTGGGTGCGGTTCGGAGTCGGCGCGGCTCCGCCCAGTGCCTCCAGCGGCGCGCGGAAACGCTCGAGCTCACGCTGGAACATGCTCTCGTCGTCGAGTTCGAAGAGTGCCGACATGAAGTTCTCGTCGCTCGCGTTCTCTTCGAGGCGCCGAACGAGGTACGAGATCGCCACATCGAACTCGTGCGGATGCACGACGGGCGTGTAGAGGAGGAGCCGACCGACGTCCTCCCGGATGGCACGCGCCTGACCGGTCGCCATGCCCAGCAGCATCTCGAACTCGACCGCCGACTCGACTCCGCGCTCGTTCGCGAGGATCCAGGCGAACGCGATGTCGAAGAGATTGTGGCCGGCCACACCGATCCGTACGGCGTCGGTGCGCTCGGGCGTCAGTGCCGCGTCGAGTAAGCGCTTGTAGTGCGTGTCGGTCTCGACCTTGCTGCCGAAGGTCGCGAGCGGCCAGTCATGCATCGCCGCGTCGACCCGCTCCATCGCGAGGTTCGCGCCCTTCACGAGGCGCACCTTGATCGGCGCGCCTCCGCGCAAGCGACGCTCCTTCGCCCACTCGGTGAGCTCCTCCAGCACGGCGAGAGAGTCGGGGAGGTAGGCCTGAAGCACGATCCCCGCCTCCAGTTCGTGCATGCCCGGGGCGTCCAGGAGGCGTCGGAACACCGCGACAGTGAGGTCGAGATCGCGGTACTCCTCCATGTCGAGGTTGATGAAGGTGGGCACCGGGCTCGAGGCCGCGGCCTGGTAGAGCGGGGTGAGCCTCTCGACGACGCGCGCCACCTCCTCCTCGAATGCCCAGAGGGACACCTGGCTGACGACACTCGAGACCTTGATGCTGACGTAGTCGACATCGGCTCGCTCGAGCAGCCGACGCGTTCCCTCGAGCCGTCGCTGCGCCTCGCGTTCGCCGAGGACGGCCTCGCCGAGGAGGTTGAGGTTCAGCCGGTCGCCGTTACCGCGCAGCCGCGCGATTGCCGCACCCAAGCGGGCGTCGGAGGCGTCGACGACGAGGTGGCCGACCATCCGGCGCAGTACCTGCCTCGCCGCCGGGACGACGATCCACGGCAGCACCGGGCCGACCGCCCCTCCTGTGGCGATCGCGGCGCGGAGGGAGGAGGGGAGGAAAGCGGGCGTCCTGCCGGTCAGCGCGGCCAGGTTCTCGGCCGCGACCGTGAGGTCCTCGGGGCGGGCGACGCCATCGACGAAGCCGACCGTGAAGTCGAGGCCGTTCTCGTCCCGGAGCACACCCGCGAGACGCCGAGCCGCCGGATCGACGTCGAAGGCACGGCTGCGCACGAGCCAGCGCCGCACGAGCGCCTCGATACGCCCGAGGAGGGGCTGCTCGGCGTCGAACTCGGGCTTGTTGCGAGGCAGGCGCAGGGGCATGCCCGTGTGGTAGCTGCCGGTGTCGCTCAGGGCTCCGCGGTCGGCCTTCGGCGCGGAGGAGTCGGCGGGCTCGGCCGTCTCGGCGTCGACGGTCTCGGAGTCGGTCTCGGCGGCCTCGTCTGGCTCGGCGACGGCGTCGGGCGCCCTGTCGGGCTCGCGTTCCGGCTCGTTCCCGGGCACGGCTGAGGTCGTCGGGCGCTCCATCCCACGAGGCTATGCCCGAGCGGGCATCACGGGCTACGCGGCATGCTCCTTCGCGGACGACAGGGAGGAGATTCTGCGGTCACCACCACCCGCCCAGACAGGACTCGTTCTCCGCCACTGGTGAACACGTCACCGTGTTGCAGGCCCCGTGAGCATCTACCCCGAGCGTGTCACGGCGCTCCGAGTAGGCGCTCAGTGCCACCGGTGGTCCTGAATGGTCAGCCGCGGGCCGCGCCGCGGTCGGTGGGCACCACTGCACTCGATCAGTCGGATGACGCGCTGCCGGTGACCGCGCCACGGGTCGAGCAGCTCGAGCATGCCGTCGTCGTCGACCCCGAGACGCCCCGTCAGCGCAAAACCCACCGCGGAGGCGAGATGGTAGTCGCCCACACTCACCGCATCGGGATCCCCGTGCGCGCGCATCATCACCTCGGAGGCGGTCCACGGCCCGATCCCGGGCACCGAGCGCAGTCGGCGCTCCGCCTCCGCCCCGCCGCGACCGAGCACCAGCGTGCGCTCGAGGCCGGGGGCGACGAGCGCCGCGGTCACGAGCGTGCGCGAGCGCCGCGGATCCACACCCGCCCGGTGCCAGTCCCACGACGGCACCCGACGCCACTGCTCGGCCGACGGCGCCACATGCAGGGCGATCGGACCGGGGGCCGGCTCGCCGTGCAGGCGAACCAGCGCACGGTAGGCGCGCCACGCCTCCGTGCTCGTGACCTTCTGCTCGAGGATCGACGGGGCGAGCATCTCGAACACCAGGTTCGTACGGGTGAGCCGCAGGCCCGTCGAACGGCGCAGCACCTCCGCGAGCGGGCGGTGCTCCGAGAGATCAAGCCCGCTCCAGTCGTCGCCGTGGCCCAGCAGCTCGGGAACGTGAGCGATGAGCCACTCCGCCCCCGCTCCCCAGGCGCGAGCATGCACGGCGCCGTCGGCAGCCTGTCGCAGATGGAGCGTGCCCGGTCCGAGCGGTGTACGGAAGGCGCGCCAGTAGCCGGAGGCGTCGATGAGCATCGTCGGGTCGCCGGAGCCGCGCAGCAGCGTGCGGAGGGTGAGCGGAAGGCTCACCGGAACGGCCGGCGCGTAGACCGTGACCGAAGCGGGCACGGAGGCGGCGATCGACACGCAGCGACGCTAACCGCGGCCACCGACACCCGAGGCGGCCGACCTGGGCGCCGACGCCGACCCGGGGGAAAGACGAGAGAGAAGACGCGCCGAGACCTCTGCTCACAGAACCGCCATCACTCTTGTGTTCGGAGCGACACGCGCACCGGATTGGTTCAGACGCCGAGAACACATGCGCACATCCGATCCGCTGTTTTCCCTGGTCAGCGGGCACAGGTCGGGCGTAGCGTCGCGCTGTCGCGGCGGCGTCCAGCCGCTCGTCACCGCCTATCACTGGAGATGCGCACATGTTCGACACGTCTTTCATCCGCAATGCGATCGTCAGGAGCTCGGAAACCGCTCTCGACCGTCGCCGCTTCTTCGAGGCCACCGGTATCGCCGGCCTGGGCATCGGAGCCGCAGCACTCGCCGCCCCCTCGGCCTCGGCCGAAGAGGTCGCCGCCGACGGTCCCTCCGACGGTTCGATCCTCAACTTCGCGCTCAACCTCGAGTACCTCGAGGCCGAGTTCTACCTCCGCGCCGTCACGGGTGCCGGCCTGTCCAGCGGCGACATCAACGGCGTCGGCAGCACGGGAGGCGTCGTCGGCGGCAAGGCCGTGCCGTTCAAGACCCCGTGGCTCAAGTCGTTCGCCGCCGAGGTGGCCAACGACGAGAAGGCCCACGTGAAGTTCCTCCGCAGCCAGCTCGGAGGCACGGCCGTCGCGCGTCCCGCGATCAACCTCTCGGCCAGCTTCACCGCTGCGGCCACCGCGGCCGGCCTGATCCAGGCCGGACAGAGCTTCGATCCGTTCCTGAACGAGCAGAACTTCCTCCTCGGCGCCTTCGTCTTCGAGGACGTCGGAGTCACGGCATACAAGGGGGCCGCCCCGTTCATCCAGAACAAGACGTACCTCGAGGCCGCCGCGGGCATCCTCGCGGTCGAGGCGTACCACGCGGGCACGATCCGTTCGGCGCTCTACGCCGCGGGACTCGACGTACAGGCCGGCAAGCTGTCGGACGCTCGCGACAGCCTCGACGGCCCCTCCGACGACGACCAGGGCATCAAGGTCAACGGGCAGGCGAACATCCAGCCCACCGACGCCAACGGCATCGCCTTCAGCCGCAGCCCCGGCCAGGTGCTCAACGTCGTGTACCTGAACTCGAAGGCCGTCACCTCCGGCGGCTTCTTCCCCCAGGGCGTCCACGGCGACATCACCACCAGCCAGGCCAACTAGTACCGAATGGCGACGGGCCCTTCCTCGAGGCGGCGAGGAGGGGCCGGTCGCCATCTCGCTCCCCTGCGTGCGCGAGCCGTCCCGCCGTCCTCTACTCTGAGCGGGTGAAGATCGGGATCCTGACCTCCGGCGGCGACTGCCCGGGGCTGAACGCCGTCATCCGCGGCGCCGTGTACAAGGGCATCAAGGTGTACGACCAGGAGTTCGTGGGCTTCCGCGACGGCTGGCGTGGAGTGGTCGACGGCGACGTCCGCCCGCTCGAGCGCAGCGACATCCAGGGCATCGCCAAGCAGGGCGGCACGATCCTCGGCACGAGCCGCACCAATCCCTTCGAGGGCCCGAACGGCGGCCCGGAGCGCATCGCCGAGATGATGGACCGCAACGGCATCGACTCCATCATCGCGATCGGAGGAGAAGGCACCCTCGCCGCAGCCAAGCGCCTCACCGACGCGGGCCTCAAGATCGTCGGCGTCCCCAAGACCATCGACAACGACCTCAGCGCCACCGACTACACCTTCGGCTTCGACACGGCCGTGGGCATCGCGACCGACGCGATGGATCGCCTCCGCACGACCGGCGACTCGCACAGACGCTGCATGGTCGCCGAGGTCATGGGCCGCCACGTGGGGTGGATTGCGCTGCACTCGGGCATGGCCGCCGGGGCGCACGTCATCCTCATCCCCGAGAGGCGCACCTCGATCGAGCAGATCGTGGAGTGGGTGCAGAGCGCACAAGACCGCGGGCGGGCCCCTCTCGTGGTCGTCGCCGAGGGCTTCTCGCTCGACTCCATGGACGACGCGCACTCCGAGCGCGGCCTCGATGCCTTCGGCCGTCCTCGCCTGGGTGGCATCGGCGAGATGCTCGCCCCGATGATCGAGGAGCGGACGGGCATCGAGACCCGCGCGACCACCCTGGGCCACATCCAGCGCGGAGGCACCCCGACCGCCTTCGATCGTGTCCTCGCGACCCGCCTGGGCATGGCCGCGATCGACTCGGTGGTCGCCGAGCACTGGGGCCGCATGGTCGCCCTGCGCGGCACCGACATCTACCACGTCGACTTCGCCGAAGCACTGGGCACCCTGAAGACGGTGCCCGACGCCCGCTACGAGGAGGCGCGCATCCTCTTCGGCTAGCGCCCACGGTTCCTCGCTCGGCGCGCGGCCAGCCCCCGCGAGGAGGAGGCGCGCAGCCCTGGCGCGTGCCCGCCTCCTCCACGTGCTACTGCCGAGCGCCGTCGGGCGTTGCCGTCGCGACGAGCACTGCCCGCGCGAGCGTATGGAAGTGCGCGTTGAAGCCGAGGATCGCCGGGGTCGACTCGGGGTCGAGGTCGAACGAGGCGACGTCGAGGGCGTGCACGACGAAGAAGTAGCGGTGCTCGCGGTCCGGCGGGGCGGCTCCGATGAACTGGCGCAGCCGCATCTCGTTGGGCAGCGTCTGCGCGCCGGCAGGAAGCAGCTCGAATCCGGCCGCACCGGCACCCGTCGGCAGCTCGCTGGTGTCGGCGGGCAGGTTGTAGACGGCCCAGTGCCAGAAGCCCGAGCCGGTGGGCGCGTCCGGGTCGAACACGGTCACCGCGAAGCTCTTCGTCCCGGCGGGAGCCCCCGACCAGCGCACGTGGGGCGAAACATCCTCGCCGCCGGCGTCCTCCCCATAGTGGCGTGCCGCCAGGGGCTGCCCGTCAGCGATGTCGTCGCTCTCGAGCGTGAAGATCGGCACCTCGCCGAGGCGCGTGTAGGGATCGTAGGTCCAGTCGGACATCCGGTTTCTCCGTTCGAACGGGGCAACGCACGGCGCGCGCCTCCTCCCAGCGTAGGAACCGCGAGCCCCCACCCGAAGGGCTTGCGGAGGCACCGCGATCACGACCCGAGGTAGCGGCCCGGCCTGTGGTTGAAGGCCAGCACGAGGTTGAGCACGACGACTCCGAGCGCCGAGATCACCACGTTCACGGGAGGCACGACGAACAGCGCGGCGACGACCACGCACGCGTCGAGCGCCATCATCACATAGCCGGCCCGCCAGCCGAGGCGCTCCTGCGCGATGAGCGCGACGATGCTGAAACCGCCCAGGCTCGAGCCGTGCCGGAAGAGGATCAACAGCCCGATCCCCGCGAGAACGTCGCCGGTCAGCACCCCGTAGACCGGCTCGATGCTCAGAGCGCCAAAAGCCAGAGGATGCACGCCAGTCAGCAGCGACACCAGCGCGATCGAGAACATGGTGCGAAGCGTGAACCGCCAGCCCTTCTTCCACAGCGAGAGCGCGAGGAACGGGAGGTTCACCGCCACCAGGATCACGCCGAAGGGCACGTGCAGTGGATAGCCGAGCAGCAGGGCCAGACCGGCGGTGCCTCCCGTGACTGCCTGGCTGGCGCGCAGCAGGTACAGGCCGAGCGAGACCACGAACGCACCGGTGACGAGTCCGAAGACGTCCTCGAGGCGGGAGTGCGGCACGGTGGCGGAGGCGTCGGTCACTCCGGCGATGCTGCCATACGAGCGTTTCGCGGGCGTGACGCCGGAAGCGCCTCGGCTCGTAGGATGTGCCGGTGCTGCCCAAGATCCTGCTGTTCTACCGCTTCGTGCCCCTCGCCGACCCCGAGGCGATCCGCCTGTGGCAGCGGGAGCTGTGCGAGGCGCTGGGACTGCGAGGCCGCCTCCTGCTGTCGCCCGACGGCATCAACGGCACGCTGGGAGGCGAGATGGAGGCGCTCAAGCGCTACGTGCGGCGGACCCGCGAGCACTCGGCCTTCCGCGGGCTGGAGGTGAAGTGGAGCGAAGGAACTGGCCTGGACCAGTCCGGTCGCAGCGTCGACTTCCCCGGGCTGTCGGTGAAAGTCCGCGACGAGATCGTGTCGTTCGGCGCACCAGGCGAGCTCAGGGTCGACGCGGAGGGAGTCGTCGGAACCGCTCCTCGGCTCACCCCCGACGAGGTGGACGCCCTTGTCGCGGACCGCGAAGACGTCGTGTTCTTCGACGGGCGCAACTCGTTCGAGGCGGAGATCGGCCGCTTCGAGGGCGCGATCGTACCCGGGGTGGCGAGCACGCGGGAGTTCGTCGAGCAGCTCGACTCCGGCGCCTACGACCACCTCAAGGGCCGGCCGGTCGTCACCTATTGCACGGGAGGCATCCGCTGCGAGGTGCTCTCGAGCCTGATGCGGGCGCGCGGCTTCGGCGAGGTGTACCAGCTCGACGGAGGCGTCGTCCGCTACGCCGAGGCCCGTCGCGACCGCGGACTCTGGCACGGCGCGCTCTACGTGTTCGACGGCCGCGGCTCGATCACCTTCTCTCCAGACACCGAGGTGATCGGCCGGTGCACGAGCTGCTCCGAGCCCAGCAGCCGTATGCGCAACTGCACCGACGTCTCGTGTCGCGCGCAGCTGGTCGTCTGTGAGTCCTGTGACACCGCCGCGTGCGCCTCGCACGCCGGCCCCACGCTCGTCGGATGAGCATCGACGCGCGCGGGCGGCTCGAGCAGCTCGGCATCGCCCGCGTCTCGTACGGGCCGTGGACCCAGCGCGTGGCCCTGACCGCGCTGCAGGACAGCGCCTCGGCCCTCCACGCCGGCGGTTCACTGCCCGAAGGAACCCGGCCGCTCAACTGACGGCCCACCCCTCGCTCGGCGGGCGTAGCGTGGGCCCATGTACCGAGCCATCGTCGTCGAACGCCACTCCGACTCCGACACCCCGAACCGCGCCCGGCTGGTCGACCGCGACGAACCCGACCGCGCACACGGCGACGTGTCGATCGCGGTCGAGTACTCCAGCGTCAACTACAAGGATGCGCTCGCACTGACCGGTCGTCCGGGGGTCGTGCGCCGCACGCCGCTCATCGCCGGGATCGACCTCGTCGGCACCGTCGAATACGCCGACGGCGCAGCCGCTGAGCGTTTCGACTCCGGCGACCGCGTCGTGCTCAACGGGGCCGGGCTCGGCGAGAGGCACGACGGCGGGCTGGCCGAGCGTGCCCGTGTCGACTCCGCATCGCTGCTCCGCCTGCCCGGAGCGATCTCGGCGGACCGCGCGGGCGCAATCGGCACAGCGGGCTTCACCGCGATGCTCGCGGTCCTCGCGCTCGAGCGGCACGGACTTCGTGCGGGCGAGGGCCCGGTGCTGGTGACCGGCGCCTCAGGAGGCGTGGGCTCGCTGGCCGTCGCGCTGCTCACCCGCCTCGGGCATGAGGTCGTCGCGTCGACCGGGCGCGTCGACGAGCACGGGACGCTCCTCCGCCAGATGGGTGCCGCTGCGGTGATCGACCGCGCAGAACTCCACGGGGGCGGGAAGCCGCTGCAGACGGAGCGGTGGGCCGGTGTCGTCGACTCGGCCGGCTCGCACACGCTCGCGAACGCGCTCGCGCAGACTCGGTGGGGAGGCACCGTCGCCGCGTGTGGACTCGCCCAGGGGCCGGATTTGCCCGCCAGCGTCATGCCGTTCATCCTGCGGGGGGTCACTCTCGCGGGCATCAACTCGGTGGAGGCGCCGCGCAAGCTCCGCGAGGAGGCGTGGCGGCGGCTCGCCCACGACCTCGATCTGGCGCTGCTCGACGAGCTGACGACGACGGTGCCGCTCGCCGAGGCGTTCGGCGCGGCCGACTCGCTGCTCGCGGGCCGCAGCCACGGGCGGATCCTCGTCGACGTACGGGCCTGAACGTGCGCAACGTCAGCTGAGAGCGCGGCTCGCGCACGATGGTGCGCGAGCCGGCGCCTCAGCTGACGTTGCGCTATCGGGCCGCTACTCGGCGGCCTCTGTGGCGCCGCTCGGCTCGGCGGAAGCGTGTTCGGAGGTGTCGGCACGGGGCTTCGCGACGCGCTTCTTCCTGACCGGACGCCGGGGCTGCTCCGACTCGCCCTGGGCGTCGTCCGCCACCGCGGGAGCCGCCTGCTGCGCGGCTTCCGGCACCACCACGAGGTCGTCGGTCTCGATCACCGGGATGGCGGCGGTCGTCGTCCCCAGCTGGAGTGCCGCGATCAGCTCGGGGGCGTGCCTGGTGCTCACGATCAGGCGCGAGTACTCCTCTCCGACGAGGTCGATCACGACGGCAGCCGCCGTGCGCTTGATCAGCAGGAAGTCCTTGCCGCCGTGGAACTTCCAGGTGCCGGCCGCGATCGTGAGCGGAACCGCGGTGCCGGGGGCTCGAATGCCGCGTACCCAGATCCAGGGATCCTCTGTCACGGTCGCCGAGCGGATGCTTGCGCGGTCGATCACGACATCGCTGCGGTGGAACGCGAGCACACGTTCGGCCGCCGACAGACGGAGTTCGAGGCGGTCGGGGAGCACGGTCACGACGGGCATGCCCCTAGTCTGCCCCGCAGCCTGCGCCGGGTGAGCGTCGGATCGCACAACGATCTCGCACCGGACGTGGGTGGCAGCATGGGGGGATGCCTCTGGACCCGGAGGAGGCCCGCCTCCTCGACACAGTGCTCGCCGATCGGCAGAGCGAGACCCGACTCGAGGTCGCCCGACTCGACGAGTCGCTCGCCGAGCTGCTCCGCGATCGAGCCGACGGCACGGCCGACGACGAGCACGATCCGGAGGGGACCCCGCTCTCGGCCGAGTGGTCGAGGCTTACCGGAGTCCGCGCGGCGCTCGGCAGGAGGACCCGCGAGCTCTCCTCAGCCCGCGAGCGCCTCGCCGCCGGAGCCTACGGCGACTGCGATCTCTGCGGCCGCCCGATCGGCGGCGCCCGGCTGGCCGCCCGGCCGACCGCGGAGCTCTGCATCGACTGTGCCCGGCAAGCCGAGGCACGTCGCTGACCCGGGTATCTCCTGAAAGCTCCCACAGCCTCCGACGCGCGAAAATCCGAGTTCTCCTGAGAGGGTTCTCCCTCGAATGCCGTCCCCACGAGGAGGGTCTCTCGCGCCGCCCCGCCCTCCGCTCGAAAGGCACACCCATGACCGAGACGTCGACCGACCGCTCGACCGGCGCCCCTCCCGCCCCCGACAAGCGCGCTTGGCGCTCGCTCGTCGTTCTGCTCGCGGGCATGTTCATCGCCCTTCTCGACACCACGATCGTCAACGTCGCGCTCCCGACCATCCGCACCACGCTGGACGCCTCGGAGTCGACGCTCTCGTGGATCATCTCGGGGTACGCGCTGGCGTTCGGCCTCGCGCTCATCCCCTCCGGCCGCGTCGGCGATCGTTTCGGGCACAAGTGGGTGTTCGTCAGCGGAGTCGCGCTGTTCACGGTCGCGAGTTTCGCCTGCGGTCTCGCGGCCGACGACGTGCAGCTGGTGATCGCGCGCGTCGTGCAGGGCCTTGCGGGAGGCATGTTCGTCCCCGCGGTCAACGCCTACATCCAGCTGCTGTTCCGCGGGCCGGCCCGCGGCAAGGCCTTCGCCGTCATGGGCGCCGTGCTCGGGGTCTCGTCGGCGCTCGGCCCCATCATCGGCGGCCTGATCATCCAAGCCTTCGGCGACGAGAACGGCTGGCGGCTGGTCTTCTGGGTCAACCTTCCCATCGGCATCGCGACCCTGGTCGCCGCGGGGATCCTCCTCCCGGCGCGCCGCGACCTCGAGACCGGCGACCGTCGGCCGAGCGGAGGCGTCGACTGGCTCGGCCTCGTGCTCGTCTCGGGCGGCCTCGTCGCCCTGCTCGTGCCGCTCATCCAGGGCGAGGAGGAGGGCTGGCCGCTGTGGACGATCCTCTCGATCGTCGGCGGAGTCGTCCTCCTCGCGGCGTTCGGCGCCTGGGAGGTCCTCTACGTCCGCCGCGGCCGGACGCCGCTCGTGCCACCGACGCTCTTCCGCCACCCCGCCTTCACCGGAGGCGTGGTACTCGCGCTCGTCTACTTCGCCGCATTCACGAGCATCTTCTTCACCATCTCCCTCCTCTGGCAGTCGGGCCTGGGCCACACCGCCCTGGAGTCGGGACTCGTCTCGATCCCCTTCGCCATCGGCAGCATCATCAGCTCCTCGCAGAGCAACAAGCTCACCGCGCGTCTCGGGCGCACCGTGCTCGTGCTGGGCAGCGGGCTGCTCGCGATCGGCCTGGCGTGGGTGTGGCTGGTGCTGCTCACCGCCACGCCCGACTCGATCAACAACTGGCAGCTCCTGCCGCCGCTGCTGATCGCGGGCGTGGGCAACGGCTTCTTCATCGCGCCGAACGTGCAGTTCATCGTGGCGACCGTCGACCCGCAGGACGCGGGAGCGGCGAGCGGGGTGATCTCGGCCATCCAGCGGATCGGCTCGGCCGTCGGCATCGCGGTGATCGGCAGCGTGCTCTTCGGAGGGCTCGTCATCACCGGCCCGGACACGGTCGCCTCGGGCTTCCTGGACGCCGCCGCGCCGGCGATGCTCCTCAGCACGGTCATGGCCGTTGCGGCGTTCGCCCTGGTCTTCGTCCTTCCGCGCTCGGTCTCGCGGCACGGCTGAGGCCCCGGCGGGCCTCGTCCGTCAGGAGCCGCCCGCTAGGGCCGAGCCGCCGCCGCGGCCTTCGCGGCGGCAGGCAGCGCGTTGACGATGCGCCCGATGGCGGTGTCGTCGTGCGCGGCCGAGACGAACCACGCCTCGAACACGGACGGCGGTAGCGAGACGCCGGCCTCCAGCATCGCGTGGAAGAACGCGGGGTAGCGGAACGCCTCCTGCGCCTGCACCTCCGCGTAGTCGCGCACGGGTCGTCCGAGATCCGTGAACATGAAGCTGAAGAGGCTGCCCGCCGTCTGCACCGTGTGGGCGACTCCCTCTCTCGAGAGAGCGGCCGAGACCTCGCGCTGCAGCGTCGCCGCCGTGCGGTCGAGGGCGGCGTAGACGGCGTCGTCCGCGAGCTGCAGCGTGCGGATCCCCGCGGCCACCGCGACCGGGTTTCCCGAGAGGGTGCCCGCCTGGTAGACGGGGCCGAGCGGGGCCAAGTGGTCCATCACCTCGGCGCGACCGCCGAGGGCGGCGACGGGCATCCCCCCGCCGATGACCTTGCCGAAGGTGTAAAGGTCGGCCCGATAGGGCGTCTCTGCGTCGCGGTTCTCGAGCGCCCACCACCCGCCGGCGCTGACGCGGAACCCGGTCAGCACCTCATCGAGGATGAGCAGGGATCCGTTGGCGTGCACCAGCTCCGCGAGCGCGGCGTTGAAGCCCGGAGCCGGCGCGACGACGCCCATGTTCGCGGCAGCAGCCTCCGTGATCACGGCGGCGATCTCGGGGCCACGCTCGGCGAACACGGAGCGCACCGCGTCGAGGTCGTTGTACGGCAGGACGAGCGTCTGGGCGGCGGTCGCGGCGGTCACCCCGGCGGAGGCGGGCAGCGACAGGGTCGCAAGGCCCGAGCCGGCCTCGGCGAGCAGCCCGTCGGAGTGGCCGTGGTAGTGGCCGGAGAACTTGATCAGCAACTCGCGACCGGTGACTCCGCGGGCGAGGCGGATCGCGGTCATGGTCGCCTCCGTGCCCGTCGAGACGAGCCGGAGCTTCTCGATGGGTGAGACGCCGCCTGCCGTGATCCGCGCCTCGACGAGTTCGGCGAGCTCGGTCTCGGCGGGGGTCGACGCGCCGAAGGAGAGGCCACGGGCCGCCGCCTCCTGCACGGCGGAGACGACCTCGGGGTGCGCGTGACCGAGCACGGCGGGACCCCACGAGCAGACGAGGTCGACGTACTCGCGGCCGTCGGCGTCGGTGATGGACGAGCCGCTGGCCGACACCATGAAGCGCGGGGTCCCCCCCACCGAGCGGAAGGCTCGGACAGGCGAGTTGACGCCTCCGGGGATCGCGTGACGGGCACGCTCGTACAGGGTGTCGTTCGCGGAGGTGGTCACTCCTCCAGGGTACGCGCTGGACGCGGGCCCCTCCCGGGAGGCCTCGTTCCGGACGAGAGCCTCGGTCCGGCGTTCGCTCGGGGGAATCTGACGACGGGCGGCTATCGGAGGAGGTCGCGGGCGATCTCGACGGCCCAGTAGGTGAGCACGGCGTCGGCGCCGGCGCGGAGGATCCCCGTCACGGACTCGAGGATCGCCGGCTCCCGCGAGATCCAGCCGTTCGCGGCGGCGGCCTCGATCATCGCGTACTCGCCCGACACTTGGTACGCCCACACCGGCACGTCCGAGACCGCTGCGACGTCGGCGAGGACGTCGAGGTAGCTCATCGCCGGCTTGACCATCACGATGTCGGCGCCCTCAGCCAGGTCGAGCGTCGCCTCCCGCAGCCCCTCGCGGCGGTTCGCCGGATCCTGCTGATAGGTCCGCCGGTCGCCCTCGAGCGTCGACTGCACGGCCTCCCGGAACGGACCGTAGAAGCTCGACGCGTACTTCGCCGAGTACGCGAGGATCGCCGTGTCGAGATGGCCCGCGCCGTCGAGCGCCGCCCGGATCGCACCGACCTGGCCGTCCATCATCCCCGACAGGCCCAGCAGGTGCGAGCCCGCCTCGGCTTGCGCGAGCGCCATCTCTTCGTACCGGAGGAGCGTCGCGTCGTTGTCCACGTGGCCCCTGGAGTCGAGGACCCCGCAGTGCCCGTGGTCGGTGAACTCGTCCAGGCACAGGTCGGTCTGCACGACCAGGGCGTCACCGACCTCCTCGACGACGACGCGGGTCGCGGCGTTGAGCACACCGTTCGGATCGGTCGCGCCGGAGCCCACCGCGTCGCGCGTCGTCGGGACGCCGAACAGCATCACGCCGCCGAGCCCCGCATCCGCGGCCTCCGTCACTGCGCGGCGGACACTGTCGAGGGAGTGATGCACCACGCCGGGCATCGAGCCGATCGCGCGCGGCTCGGTGATCCCCTCCGCGACGAAGAGCGGCAGGACGAGCTGGGCGGGATGGATGCGCGTCTCCTGCACGAGGCGGCGGAGGGCCGGGGTCGTGCGGAGGCGCCGCGGACGGTGGGCAGTCATGCCTTCCAGACTAATCCGGGGCGAGTGCGCGTCGGCCGGGAGCACAACCTCAGCTGAGACGGCGCGTCGCGCATGAGGGTGCGCGACAGCGCGTCTCAGCTGACGTTGTGCTCCCTCCCCACCCCGGCAGGTGCCCTCCGTCTCCACAGATCCGCCGTTCGGCGCTCCACGGTCTCTGCACTGGATCGAGGCTGACAGGCGTGGACGACCTTCTCACCCTCCTCAGCGCCGCCGGCGGCTTCGCGTCTGCACGAGTCCTCGCCCGAGGCGGCATCCGACGGCCAACCCTCGAGCGCGCCCTCGCGAGAGGCATCGTCCTGCGGGTCCGACGGGGCTGGTTCGCCCTCGCGACCGCCCCGCCCCTCGAGATCGCCGCCGTCCGCGCGGGCGGCGTGCTGACGTGTGTGTCCCTCCTGCACCACCTCGGGCTCTTCACGACCGACCGACCAGGTCTGCACGTCGCCCTCGGCGGATCGTCGGTCCGCGACCTCCGCGCCGGCGCCGTCGGGCACTGGCGCCAGTGGCCCGGCCAGGGTCGCCGCTCACCCTCGCAAGACGGGATCGGCGCCGCGATCCTGCATCTCGTGACCTGCCTCCGCGAGGACGACGCCATCGTCACGATCGACTCGGCGATGAACTCCGGCCGGCTCTCCCCCGAGTTGCTCGCCGAGCTGCGCGAACTGGCGCCCGCCGCCAAGCGCGCACTGTTCGACCGGGTCGACGGCAGCAGCCAGTCAGGGCTCGAAACGAAGACACGACTCGGCACGGCGCGACTGCGCGTCCGTGTCCGCACGCAGGTGCTCATCCCGGGAGTCGGGTTCGTCGATGAGATCATCGGCGAGCGACTCGTGCTCGAGAGCGACGGCTTCCGCTACCACTCGAGCGTCGAGCAGTTCCGCGAGGATCGGCGCCGCGATCTCGAGCTCGCCCGCCAGGAGTACCTCTGCCTCCGGCTCGACAACCACCAGATCATGGAGGACTGGCCCCGCACGGAGGAGGTGCTCCGCGCGCTGATCCGTCGGAGGGAGCACCGGTGGACTCCGGCGCAATGCCGACGGCACAACCTCGGCTGAGAGGCGCTCTCGCGCACCATCGTGCGCGAGGAGCCGTCTGGGCTGACGTTGTGCGAACGATCAGCGCCCGGCGCGCTCCGAGGCAACCGCGGCGACCGCGGCGATCAGGGAGGAGGCAGAGCGCTCGTCGGCGATGACGTCGACCCGAAGCCCGAACGCGCGGGCATCCTTGGCGGTCTGCGGCCCGATCGCGGCGACGAGCGTCGACTCCGGCACGGGGCCGAGCTGCTTCTGCACTTGCTCGGCCACGCTCCCCGAGGTGACGAGGATGGCGTGGACGGCACCGCTCGCGACATCGGCGACGACGCGATCCTCGACCGGTACTCCCACGGTGCGGTACGCCACGACCGAGCGCACGTCGTGGCCGATGCGGGTGAGACCCTCGGTCAGTAGCGGCTTCGCGATCTCCGACCGCAGAGTCAGCACGCGCAGAGGCCGCTTGCCGCCCGTCGCCTGTTCCCACTCGGCGAGCAGGCCGCGCGCCGAGTTGTCCTCGGACGGGACGAGATCGACGGTGTAGCCCGCCGCGACGAGAGCGGCGGCCGTGGTTTCGCCGACCGCGGCGACCTTCGTCGTCGCGGGGACGGTCGTGCGCAGGAGCGAGAGGACGTCGACGGTCGTGGCGCTCGTGACCGTCATCCAGTCGAAGGCACCGGCCTCGAGGTCGGCCAAAGCCTGCTCGAGCGCCGGGAAGTCATCGGTGGGCGCGAAGTTGATCATGGGGGCGACGACGGGGGAGGCGCCCTTGGCGCGCAGAGCGGCGGCGACGCCGTCTCCCCACGGTCCTCCGCGGGGGACGAGGATGCGCCAGCCCTGCAACGGCTTCTCCCATTGGGAGTAGGCGGCGGGGACGATCACGAAGGGGCTCCCAGGGGTGCGAGTTCAGCGGCACCCGAACTGAGAAGTGCGTCAGCGAGCAGGGAGCCGCATCGGAACGCGGCTTCGACGACGGGCAGTTCGCGACCACCATACTGCGAATCCGACGTCTGTCGATCCCCGATGGCCGATCGGGGGTCGATGAGCTCCGTGACCTCTCGAGCGAGGGAGGCTCGACCGTCGGTCGCGAAGACCACGCCGCGCAGGAGGATCCGTTCGCCTTCGAGGAGGCCCGAGGCTCCGATGGGGGCGGCACAGCCGGCCTCGAGCGCTGCGAGCAGCGAGCGCTCGGCCGTGATCGCGGCTCGCGTGGGCAGGTGCTCGACGGCCGCGAGCGCCGCGCGCAGCTCCTCCGACGGCTCCTCGTCGCGCACCTCGATCGCCAGCGCGCCCTGGCCGGGTGCGTGCGGCGACACGGCGAAGTCGAGCAGCTCGGTGATCGCCGCCGTGCGCCCGAGGCGGCGCAGCCCCGAGACCGCGAGAACGACCGCGTCCAGCGGGGCTCCGCTCCCGGGAAGCACGCGGCCGAGCCGGGTATCCACGTTGCCGCGGATATCCACGACGTCGAGGTCGGGGCGCGCCGCGAGCAGTGCGGCGCGCCGGCGGGGCGAGCCCGTGCCCACGCGCGCGCCGGGTGGGAGGGTCGCGAGGGTCGCGCCCTCGCGGGCGCAGAGCGCGTCGCGCGGGTCCTCCCGCTCGGGCACGGCGCCCAACACGAGACCGTCGACCGGGGCCGTGGGCAGGTCTTTCAAGGAGTGCACGATCGCGTCGCACTGCCCGGCGAGCAGAGCATCGCGAAGCGCACTGACGAAGACTCCCGTGCCTCCGAGGGAGGCGAGGGAGCCGCGCATGCGGTCACCGTCGGACTCGATGCGCACGAGCTCCACCGGTACTCCCGCCGCGGCCGCCATCAGCTCGGCCGTCATCCGGGTCTGCGCCACCGCGAGCGCGCTCGCGCGGGTGCCGACTCGGATGCTCACGACAGGGGGCTCCCGCTCACGGGGCGACTCCCGCCAGCGCGGGCTTGAACCCGGCGCGTACGTTCTCGCAGCAGCCGGGGCGGCAGACGTCGTACCAGGGGCCGAGCGCCGTCATCGACGGTCGGTCCTCGGTCGGCGTGCCGTGGACCCGTTCGAGGACGAGGTCGACGAGCCCGGAGACGTACACCGGGTCGGTGCCGGGCGTCGCGACCCGGAGCGCGACGAGCCCGTGCTCCTCGGAGGTCTCCATCGCCTCGTTGTCGAGGTCCCACATGACCTCCATGTGGTCGGACACGAAGCCCAGCGGCACGATCAGCAGCGCGCGGCGGCCTCGGGCGGGCAGCTCGGCGATGGCGTCGTTGATGTCGGGCTCGAGCCACGGCTGCGAGGGCGGGCCGGAGCGCGACTGGTAGACGAGTTGCCACGGCACGTCGATGTCGGTGGCCGCCGCCATGACGACCTCGGCGACGGCGAGGTGCTGGGCCTCGTAGGCGCCTCCCGCCCCGAACCCGTGCACATCGATGACGGTGCCGTCGTCGTGGCGCTCGTGCGGCCCGCTGCGCTCGGCGTCGGAGGTGGGGATCGAGTGCGTCGCGAACAGCACTTCGACCTCGCTCGCGGGGTCGAGATCCGGGAGGCGTTCGCGCAGCTCGTCGAGGCCGTCGTGCACGGCCTTCACGAACGGCATCACGAAACCGGGGTGGTCGAAGAACTGGCGCACCTTGTCGATGCGGAGCTGCCCCTCGAGGCCGGTGGCGTCCAGCGCCGCCGCGAAGTCCTCGCGATACTGCCGGCAGGAGGAGAAGGAGGAGTAGGCGCTCGTCGCGATGGCGATGAGGTTCGAGAAGCCGCGCTCCTGCGCCTCCGCCACCGCCTCGCTCAGGTACGGCGCCCAGTTGCGGTTGCCCCAGAGCACCGGGAGGGTGATGCCGCGGCGGGAGAGCTCGGCCTCGAGCGCCGCCTTCAGCGCGCGATTTTGCGCGTTGATGGGGCTGATGCCGCCGAAGTGCCGGTAGTGGTGGGCAACCTCCTCGAGACGCTCCTCGGGGATCCCGCGCCCGCGGGTGACGTTGCGGAGGAACGGGATGACGTCGTCCTGTCCCTCTGGGCCGCCGAAGCCCGCGAGGAGGATCGCGTCGTAGGCGACGGGCACCTCCACATGTTCGGGTCCGGAGGCCGCGGCGGGCGTGGCTCCGCGCACCAGCATCTCGTCGCTCATCGGAGCACCTCGGCGATCTGCTCGGCCTCGATGCGCCGGCCCGTGTAGAACGGCACTTCTTCGCGCACGTGCCGGCGCGCCTCCGTCGCCCGCAGGTCGCGCATGAGGTCGACCAGGGTGACGAGCTCGTCGTCCTCGAGCGCGAGGATCCACTCGTAATCGCCGAGCGAGAACGAGGCGACGGTGTTGGTCAGTACGGAGCGGAACCGCGAGCCTTGACGACCGTGCTGCGCCAGCATGTCCCGACGCTCGCCCTCGGGGAGGATGTACCACTCATAGGAGCGAACGAACGGGTAGACGGTCAGCCATCGGGCGGGAGCCTTGCCGCGCATGTAGGCGGGCAGGTGGTTGGCGCTGAACTCCGCGTCGCGGTGCACCCCCATCGCGTTCCACGTGGGGAGGAGCTTCAGGAGCAACTCGGTGCGGCGCAGCTCTCGGTAGGCGCGCTGCAGTTCTTCGGGTGCCGGGCCGGTGAGCCAGAGCATGATGTCGGCGTCGGCACGCAGGGCAGAGACGTCGTAGGTACCTCGGACGGTCACGCCCTCGTCGGCCAGCTGGGCGACGAGATTCTCGTACTGCGTGACGGCAGGCTCGATGGCATCGCTCGGGAGGGTGAACGGACGTGCGGAATCCCTGCGGAGAACCGCCCAGAGCGTGTATCCCAGGGCCTGATCGGAGTGATCCTGATCGGCGGGGGGCTGCGGCGCCGGAGCGGCGGCGCTCGTGTCGGGGGCGGACTGAACGGGACCCGCCGTACCGGCGGTCTGATCGGTCATTGACCCATCATCCCTCCGCTCGCGCGGATGCACAAAAGCGGGCGGGGTCTGGCGCCGCGGCGGTGGGCGCGCTAGTGCTCAGTCCTCGATAAGGCCACGGACGACACCCCAGACGACGAGCCCGACCGCAGCGGCCGCTCCGGCCGCTCCCGCCACGAGGGCGGAGGGGTTCTCGCGTCGCACCACCTGGAGCTTGTGCTCGAGGGTGCGCTGGGCGGCGCGGAGCTTGCGCGGGACGTTGACCTTGTACTCGATCGCGTCGAGGGTGGCTGCGAGCTCGCTGCGGGCGCGCTCGATGTCGGCCTTGAGCTGGCCGGGCTTGAGCTCCGCCGGATCCACGAAGCGAGGGGAGCCGCTGCTGATTGCGCGCTCAGTTGTCATAGCTGCCCACTCCCTTGAACGCCTGCACGTCCTTCTTGATGCTCTCGATCGACTCCTGCGGTACCGGCGGGACCGCCTTCTTGATCGTCCTGACGCCGATGAGTGCAAGGACCACCGCGAGCAGCAGGAAGAACACCGTCACGATGAGCGCCGACAGCCAGGCCGGCAGCCAGGAGGCGATGCCGATGATCGCGAAGGCCACCAGCGTCGCCCAGGCGGTGAGGAGGAAGAAGACGGCGACCGCGAAGAGGCCCACCGCCAGCCCCGCGCTCTTGGCCTTGCCCGCGACCTCGTTCTTGAGGGAGGCGATCTCGGCCTTGACCAGTTCGATCACGAGCCCGGGGAGGTCGCTGACGAGTTCGCCCAGCGATCGGGCGTTCTTCGGATTGCGTTCGTTCACCACGGAAGCTCCTCGAGGGTGGGACGTGCGGGCCCCGTCTGATGCGGAGGGGCCGAGAGGACGGGCACTACGCCTTGCTGGTGGAGGTGGACGACGCCGAGCCTCCGGAACCGGCCGCGGCGGCCGCCTCGTCGACCTTGGCGGCGGCCTGGCGGGCGGCGGCCGTGGCCTCCGCATCGCTCGCGCCCTGGGCCTTCCTGCCCCCGGACACCGCCTTGACGACGACGGAGCGCACGACCTCGTACGCCTTGTCGGAGACCGCGCTCAGCTGCGTCTTCGCCGCGCCGCCGACGGCACCCGCGACGTCCTGCACGGGCTGGGTCTTCCAGAGCCTGCTCGCCGCGGAGGCGATCTGCTCGTACCGCTTGCGCCCTGCGCGTGCTCCCAGCACGTATCCGGTTGCAGCTCCTGCCACGAAAAGAATCTTGCCCTTCACGCCTACTCCTCGTTCTGGATCGCTCTCGCGGATCGTCCACACGGTCGGTGACCACTCGTGGCGGGGCGCACCGCGCTCACGCGGAGGCCTGTCCCCCAGAGTAGTCGCCGCGCTCGGACTGTTCGCCGGGCGCCTCGACGCCTTGACGCACCACTCGGCGCCGGATAAGGGCGGCCGCCGCTGCGGCGTGCGGCAACACCGACGCGAGACCCGTCCCCGCGATCCAAGTGCCGGTGACCGCGATCCCCTCGACGGGTGCGAGGGCGTCGCGGAACGCCTCCAGATGGGCGCGACGCCCGAGAGCCGCCGCAGGGCGGACATTTGCCCAGCGCACGCGGGCGGAGTCGACGAGGCTCGCGGGGGCGAGATCGACGCCGAGGAGGACGGAGGCGTCGCGCCGGGCGATCGCGGCCACCTCCTGCTCGCCCAGCCCCTCCAGTGGCGGGCGTTCGCCGGGGCGCCCGTACGAGAGGCGCAGCACGTGTCGCCCGGGGGGCAGGGCGGCGGCGAGCCACTCCCACTTCGCGGTCGCGTGGGTGAGCGCTTTCGCGGTCACGTCGCGCGCCGTCGGGGCGACGAGAACACCGGAGCCGCGCGGCGCGGCATCGAGTCGGGGGTCGTCGACGACGAGGGTCACCAGCTCGACCGAGTCCTCCGGCGTCTCCTCGCCGCGTGCTCCCGGCGCGAGCTCGGCGAGCAGGGCGCGGGCATCGCGTTCGGACGTGGCGACGATGACTGCGCGCGCGGCCAGCGCCTCCTCCTCGGCGAGACGGAGCACGAAGCCGCCCTCGGCGCTCTCGATCGCGGCGACGGGAGCGGCGGTGCGGATCTCGCCCGAGAGGTAGTCGATCCGCTCGACGAGCGCGGCGACGAGGCGGTGCATCCCGCCTTCGAGCCCGCGGACGGCGGCACCGGCCGGCAGATTGGCGCGAAGGGCCGAGACAGCGCCGGCGAGCGAGCCGGCTCGCGTGATCGCACCGTTCAGCCCGGGCGCCGCGGCATCCACGTCGATGTCCTGCGGTCGGCTCGAATAGACGCCGGAGACGACCGGGGCGACCAGGTCCTCGAGCACTCGCTCGCCCATCCTGGTGCGCACGAGCTCGGCCAGCGAGTGGGCGCGCCCGATGCGGAGCACCGGCATCAGCGTGTCCAGCCAGGCGCGCCAGGCGCCTCGTCGGCCGATCGCGTGCATCACGTCGGGCGCGAGCGGCGTTCCGGGGATCCCGAGGATGCCCGCTCGCGGCGACGGGACGGAGCGTCCGCCCGAGAGGTGCAGCCACGACCCGCCGGCGCGGGGCTCGACGATCGACTCGGCGAGCGGACGCCCCTCGAGCGTGAGCCCGGCGAGCGCCGCGGCGACGTGACCGCCACGAGTGGCGAAGCTCTCGGCTCCCGCGTCGAGCACCATGCCGGCGATCTCGAGCTCGGCGACCGAGCCGCCCAGCTGCTCGCCGGCCTCGAGCACCACGACCCGCAGGCCGATGCGGAGGCACTCGGCCGCGGCGGCGAGGCCCGCGACTCCCCCGCCGACGACCGCGACGTCGTACTGCTGCGCGGCGGAGCCGGTCACGGGCGCCAGTCGTGCACGAACGCGACGAGGCGCGTCAGCACGTCGGGGTCGGTATCGGGAGGCACACCGTGCCCGAGGTTGAGCACGTGCGCGGGAGCGCTGAGGCCCCGGCGGAGGACGTCGTCGACGTGGGCCGAGAGCACCTCCCACGGAGCGCTGAGCAGAGCGGGGTCGACGTTGCCCTGCACCGGCGCGAAACCGCCCAGTCGATGGTTGGCCTCGTCGAGAGGGATGCGGTAGTCGACCCCGACCACGTCGGCGCCGATGGCGTGCATGGCCGCCAGCAGCTCGCCCGTGCCGACACCGAAGTGCACGATGGGCACGTTGCGGCGCACCCCCCCGTGCTCGAAGGCCAGGTCGCGCACGTGCGCGAGGGCGCGGGCGGAGGCGGGGGCGACGTGCTCCGTGTAGTCGGCGAGCGAGAGAGCGCCCGCCCACGAGTCGAACAGCTGTGCGGCACTCGCCCCGGCGAGCACCTGCGCGCGGAGGAAGCGACCGGTGACCTCGGCGGTCCACTCCATCAGCTGGGCCCACGCGCTGGGGTCGGCGTGCATCATCGTGCGGGCACGCAGATGGTCCTTCGAGGGGCCGCCCTCGACGAGGTATGCGGCGAGGGTGAACGGCGCTCCGGCGAAGCCGATCAGTGGAGTGTCGGCGAGGCCCTCGACCGTGCGCCGCACGCCCTCGCGGATCGGCTCGAGCGTCTCGTCGAGCACGGCGGGATCGATGGCGGCGAGTTCGGCCACGTCGGCGGCGGTGCGCACCGGCTTCTCGAGCACCGGTCCACGTCCGGGCACGATGTCGACTCCCACGCCCGCGAGGCGCAGCGGGATCACAATGTCGCTGAAGAAGATGCCTGCATCGACGCCGTGACGGCGGACCGGCTGCAGCGTGATCTCGCTCGCCAGCGCCGGGTCGAGGCAGGCGTCCAGCATCGCGGTGTCGGTACGCAGGGCGCGGTATTCGGGGAGGCTGCGACCGGCCTGGCGCATGAACCAGACGGGCGTCCGCTCGGGCCGGTCCGAGCGGTAGGCCCGCAGGAGGGCGGAGTCGGCGGTGCGCCCGTCGGAGAGGGGGTGCGGCGGATCGAGCAGGCCGTCGGTGGGGGAGGTCACCGCGGCATTATTCCAGGCCTACCCGAGATCGCCCGGCCCGTCCGACCGCGGGGCGTCACCCGGACCGACGCGCGTCCGTCCATTCCTCGCCCACGCCGAGCCGACCCTCCTCGACCGCGCGTAGACTGATGTGGTGCTTCTGTGTCTGACGGCGTCGCACAAGAACGCCAGCTTCGATCTCCTCGAGAAGCTCTCCGTCGACTCCTCCGTCGTCGCCTCGGCCCTCGCGGACGGCATCGACTTCGTTTCGGGAGCGGTGGTCGTCGCGACCTGCAACCGCTTCGAGGCCTACCTCGACATCGACGAGCCGTTGACCGCCGCGCGGGCCGTGGCCGTCGAGGCCGCGACCGCCGCCGTCAGCGCCGCGACGGGCGTCGAGCAGGACGAGCTGCGCGGCAGCGTCGAGATCGTGTCGGGTGATCGGGTGGCCGAGCACCTCTTCGCGGTGTCGAGCGGACTCGAGTCCGTCGTCGTCGGCGAGGGAGAGATCGCGGGCCAGGTTCGCCGCTCGCTCGAGGAGGCGCGGCGCCTGGGGACCACCTCCTCCGAGCTCGAGCGTCTCTTCCAGCGCGCCTCACAGACCTCCCGCGGCATCAAGAACCGCACCGGGCTCGGCAGTGCGGGGCGCTCGCTCGTGCGTCTCGCGCTCGACCTCGCCTCCAGTCGAGTTACCGACTGGCGTGCCGCGCGCGTGCTGCTCATCGGCACGGGCAGCTATGCCCGAGCCACGGTGGCGGCGTTGCGCGATCGGGGAGTCGTCGACATCGCCGTGCACTCCCCCTCCGGCCGTGCAGAGGGTTTCGCGACGCGGCGGGCCCTGCGCCCGATCGAGGGCAACGACCTCGCCGTCGAGGCGGTCGCTGCCGATGTCGTCATCACGTGCACCACGACGGCCGGGCCGGTGCTCGACGCCTCCCTGCTCGCCCAGGGTCGCCTCCGGGGCTTTTCGCGCGAACGTCAGCTCGTGATCGATCTCGGCCTTCCCCGCAACGTCGCTCCCGATGTGACGAGCGTCACGGGAGTCGAGCTGCTCGACCTCGAGACGATCGGCCTGCACGCGCCGCTCGACGTCCTCGATGCGTCCGAGCAGGCCCGAGCGCTCGTCGGCAAGGCCGCCCGGAAATTCTCGGACGTCGCCGACGAGAAGAGCCTCACCCCGGCGGTGGTCGCGTTGCGCTCTCACGTCTTCGACGCCCTCGACGCCGAGATCGAGCGCGCTCGCTCACGGGGCGACGACGGCCGCACCGAGCAGGCGCTCCGTCACCTCGCGGGCGTTCTCCTGCACACTCCCAGCGTGCGGGCCCGCGAGTACGCCCGCGCCGGCGAGCAAGAGGCGTACCTCACCGGGCTCGAGGCGCTCTTCGGCATCACGGTCCCCGCCGAACCGGTCGCCGCCCGCCCCGCCCTCGCCGAGGACACCGCCGAGACCGCGTGAGCACGCCCCTCCGGCTCCCGTTCGACGCCGAGCCGCTCCGCCGTGAGCCGCTCGAGACCGAACGCCTCCTGCTGCGCCCGCTCTCGTTCGCGGACGCCGACGACCACGCCCGCTACCAGGGTGACGCGGAGGCGGTGCGCTACCTCCGTTGGCCCGTCCGCACCCCCGAGGAGTCGCGGGCACATCTGCGCGTCCGTCTCCCGTCGACGAGGCTCGCCGCCGACGGCGACGTCGTCGTGCTCGCGATCGTCGCGCGCGAGGGCGCGCTGGCCGGCCGCGTCATCGGGGACCTGACCCTGATCGCCTCCTCCCTCGCGCACGCGAGCGTCGAGGTCGGCTGGGTCGTGCACCCGGAGGCGCAGGGGCGCGGCCTCGCGAGCGAGGCGGCTCGCGCCCTGATTGCCCTCGCCTTCGACGAGCTCGGCGCGCACCGTGTGGTCGCTCAGCTCGACGCGCGCAATGCCGCCTCCGCCCGCCTCTGCGAGCGGCTCGGCATGCGGCTCGAGGCGCACCACCTCGACGACGAGTTCTGCAAGGGCGAGTGGACCTCGACCCTCGTCTACGCCCTCCTCGCCCGGGAGTACCGCGCACGCTGAGCAGCCTCCTCCGAGGAGCAGCGGGAGCCTCGGGTCCCGCGAAGGCGCGGTCCCGAGGCACGACCTCGGGCTACGCGCCTCGCAGCCCTGCGGAGAGGTACGCCTCGAGCTCGGCGAGCGGGATGCGCTCCTGCCGCATCGTGTCGCGGTCTCGCACCGTCACCGCGTCGTCCTCGAGCGAGTCGAAGTCGACGGTGACGCAGTACGGCGTGCCGATCTCGTCTTGGCGGCGGTAGCGGCGGCCGATCGCACCGGAGTCGTCGAAGTCGACGTTCCAGAGCTGGCGCAGCTGGTCGGCCACCCGGCGCGCGAGCGGAGAGAGCGCCTCGTTGCGCGAGAGCGGCAGCACGGCGACCTTCACGGGCGCCAGACGCGGGTCGAGGTGCAGCACCGTACGCGTCTCGACCTTGCCCTTGGCGTTGGGAGGCAGCTCCTGCTCCTCGTAGGCGTCGACCAGGAACGCCATGAGCGCGCGGGTCAGACCGAAGGACGGCTCGATCACGAAGGGCACGTAGCGCTCGTTCTTCGTCTGGTCGAAGAACGAGAGGTCTTTGCCCGAATGCTCGATGTGGGTCTTGAGGTCGTAGTCCGTGCGGTTCGCGACGCCCATCAGCTCGCCCCACTCGCCCGAGGCGAAGCTGAAGCGGTATTCGATGTCGACGGTGCGCTTGGAGTAGTGGGAGAGCTTGTCCTTGGGGTGCTCGTACTGGCGGATGTTCTCCGGGTTCAGCCCGAGGTCGACGAACCAGTCCCAGGCGAGCTGCATCCAGGTCTCCTGCCACTCCTCGTCGGTGCCCGGCTCGACGAAGAACTCGAGCTCCATCTGCTCGAACTCGCGGGTACGGAAGATGAAGTTGCCGGGCGTGATCTCGTTGCGGAACGCCTTCCCGATCTGACCGATGCCGAACGGCGGCTTACGGCGCGCGCTCTGGAGGACGTTCGCGAAGTTGGTGAAGATGCCCTGCGCGGTCTCGGGGCGCAGGTAGTGCAGGCCGGACTCGTCGTCGACGACGCCCAGGTAGGTCTTCATCAGTCCCGAGAACTGCTTGATCTCGGTCCACTGGCCGATCTTGTCGGGATGCTCCGGGTCGGGGATGTCCGCGAGGCCGTTGACCGGGGGGTGGCCGTTCACCTCTTCGTACTTCTCGAAGAGGTGGTCGGCACGGTAGCGCTTGTGGGTGATGAGCGACTCGGTCAGCGGGTCGGAGAAGACTCCGACATGCCCGGAGGCGTGCCAGATGGCGGTGGGCAGGATCACGGCGGAGTCGAGGCCGACCACGTCGCCGCGGCCCTGGACGAACGCCTTCCACCACTGGCGCTTGATGTTCTCTTTGAGCTCGACGCCGAGGGGCCCGTAGTCCCACGCGGAGCGCGTGCCTCCGTAGATCTCCCCCGAGGGGAAGACGAACCCGCGATGCTGCGCGAGGGTGATGACCTTGTCGAGGGTGGTGGTTTCTGCCACGGGGAGCTCCTCAGCTGTTCGGGCGCACGGGGCCCTGGCGCACGCCGGCTGCGCGCGTCCTTCTGGTGTGCCCCCATGGTAGCCGCGGGGCCGATGATGGGAGGATGACCGCCCTGCCTCCCCTCGTCGTCTCCGCCGTCGCCGTCCTGCGCGAGCGCCGGGTGCTGATGGTGACCGCGCGCGGTCGCGACGTGCTCTACCTCCCGGGCGGCAAGGTCGACCCCGGCGAGACGGGAGCGGAGGCGGCGGCGCGCGAGGCCAGGGAGGAGCTGGGCGCCTCCCCCACGAGCCTCGACGAACTGTTCACGGTGCGCGCTCAGGCGCACGGCGAGCCGGAGGGCCGCGAGGTGCACATGCGCGTCTTCGCCGCCGAGCTCGACGCCGCGCCGCGCCCGAGCGGCGAGATCGACTCCCTGCACTGGGTCGCCTCCGTCGACGCCCACCGGTGCCCGCCCGCCGGCGTCGAGACGCTGGAGCGTCTCCATGCCCTCGGGCTGGTCGACTGAGGGCGCGTCGGAGCGGGGCCCCGTCGGCGACTAGCCTCGTGGCGTGGAGACGAGACGGCGAGCGCGCGACCGGTCGACGAGCGAGCACGCGGGGGTCCTCGAGCCCGTGCGGCTAGAGGCGGCGGTGCCGATCCTGCGCATCTTCTCGGTCGCGAAGGCGGGCGAGTTCTACGTCGACTATCTCGGCTTCGCGGTCGACTGGGAGCATCGCGCGACCCGCGACGCGCCGCTCTACCTCCAGGTGTCGCGGTCGGGCCTGCGTCTGCACCTCAGCGAGCACCACCGCGACGGGAGTCCCGGGGTCGCGGTGCACGTGGCCCTCCGCGGAGTCCACGAGCTGCACGCCGAACTCGACGCGAAGGCCTATCCCTACCTCAATCCGAGGATCACCCGCACGCCGTTCGGCTTCGCGCTGGACGTGATCGACCCGTTCGGCAATCAGCTGCGCTTCGCCGAACCGGCTCCGGAGGCGGCCGGCCGCTAAGCGCGGGCCCTCCTGTTCCTGAGAAGAGCCTGACCAAGCGTTCACCGCACGTGGATGCAGTTCGGACGCCGATCGCCTAGCGTTGAGTAAATGGCTTCACCGGGGACGATCGAAGGGTCGACAGCGACCAGCACTTCAGCGAGCGTCCGACGCCCCCGACTCCGCCTGGGGAGCGTCGCTCCGCTGGCCGCGGGAACGGTGGGCTCGCTCGCGATCCTCGCCGGGTCGCTCGGCGTCGGCTATCTGCCCCATAACTCGGGCATCCGCGATTGGCCGCTCGTCGCGACCATCCGCGCGACGGGCTGGCTCTCGGAGGCGAGCGCCGTCCTGGTCATCGGAGGCGGCCTGCTCCTGCTCGTCGCCTGGCTGCGGCTGCGAACGGTCGCCCTCGCCGACGGGCCGGGTGCGCTCCGCACGATCCTCGTCGCCGCCCTCGCCTGGTCGGCACCGCTGCTCGTGAGCGTGCCGCTGTTCAGCCACGACATGTTCTCGTACGTGGCCCAGGGGCGCTTGATGGTGCAGGGCATCGATCCCTACACGAACGGCGTCGCGACGCTCCCCGGCTGGTTCGCGCTCGGCGTCGACCCGCTGTGGGCCAACACGCCCACGCCCTACGGACCCCTTTATCTCGTGATCGAGCGCACGGCCGTGCAGTTCGCGGGCTGGAACTTCCCCGAGCTCTCGATCGCGATGCTCCGCGCCGTCTCGGTGGCGGGAGTCGTCGTGGCCGCGGTGTACACCATCCGTCTCGCGCGGCTGCGCGGCCTGTCGACCTCGCTCACGGCGTGGACGGTCATCGCCAACCCGCTCACCCTCGTGCTCTTCATCGTCGCGGGGCACAACGACTCCGTGATGCTCGCGGCGATCCTCGCCTCGCTCTACTACGCGCAGACCGATCGGAGGATCGCGGCGGTCGTGCTCATGGGCGCGGCGATCGCAGTCAAGCCGATCGCGATCCTCGCCCTGCCCATCCTCGCGCTGCTGTGGCTGCGCCACGACGCGAGCTGGCGGGAACGCGTCCGCGTCTGGGCGTGGAGCGGGGCCGGAGCCCTCGGTCTCGTCGTCGCGGTCGGCCTCCTGGCGGGGGTGGGGGTCGGCTGGGTCGCGGCGATGGTCGTGCCTGGTGCGATCCTGCACTGGTATGCGCCGATGTCGTTCGTGTCGGTGCTCACCTCGACGGCGGTCGAGGCGACGGGGCACGACCCCGCCGGCGCGATCGCGCTCGTGAAGATGCTCGCGCTGGCCCTCGCCGGTTTGATTGCCGCAGCCCTCATGCTCTCGCGACGGGCGATCGATCCGTTCGCCCGTCTCTCGGGCGCACTGCTCGCCTTCGTCACGGCGTCCACGGCGATCCACCCCTGGTACGCGCTGTGGATCCTGCCGATCGCGGCCCTCTCGCGCCGCTGGAAGAGCGCGCATGTGCATCTCGCCGTCTACGCCTCGATCTTCCTCATGGCCGTGACGCTTGCCGAGCCCGTCGATGGCGGAGGCGGCACCCTCGACCAGATTCCGGCTCGTGTTGCGACGATCGCGGCGATCGCGGTCATCGGGCTGTACGTCGTGCTCGGGTACACCGACGAGGAGCGGGTCGACTTCGGCCGCCTCATCCATGCGGTGCCGTTCGGCTCAGAGGTACTCCGGCGGATGAGCGGCGGCCGGGTCGTCGAGCGCGGCTTCGTGCACTCGGGCTTCCGCGACTAACGGCGCGCGGGAGGGGATCCCCTTCAGCACCTCTGCACGATGATGCGGGTGACGGAGGAGGTCTGCGGGAGCTTGGAGCGGCGACGACGCTCGTCCTCGCCGAGGGACGCCGGGATCAGCGGCGCAGTGTCACTCTCGGCGGCGGCGACGCTCGATCGCGGCCTGCGCCGCGGCGGCGGTCGTCTCGGCCTCGCCCGAGGCCTTCTCGCCGCCGAGCACGCTCGAGAGCGACGAGAGCCAGCCGGCGTCGTCACGACGGCCGGTGAGGGCGTCGGAGAAGAGCGGCAGCTCGCTCCGCGTCGCGTGGATCGCGTAGGACTCACGGCTGTATCGGTTGTCGGGGACGACGGGAGCGCGCCCCTCGGCAGGCGCACTGCCCTCGTCAGAGGTACGTGCCGAGGCGGAGGGGGACGGGGCGCCGCGTGCTCCGCTCTGATCCGGCTGGCCAGCGAGGACGCCGTTCTGCTCGTTGCTGTCGTCGCCCACCGGGTCCTCCTCCGTTCGCCGCGCCGCCGCAGACGAGGTGGACGGGACGGACGCCGCGGCAGTGACACCGAGCGCCCAAAAAACCTACCCCCGAATCAGGGGGCATCGGTGTCGTTGGCGCGAGACGGCGCAAGGGGGCGCCACACGACGAGCTCGGTACGGCGCTGGGCACGCGTGCCGTGGCGGAGTGTCACCACATCGCCCTCGAGGCCCGCGGCGAAGACGCGCCGACCGGGTCGGTTGAGCAGCTCGTCGGCGAGCGCCCCCTCCAGCTCGCGAACGCGCCGCGAGAGGGCCTGGACCTGATTCTCGAGCTGGAGGATGCGACCGATGCCCTCGAGGGACACCCCCTCGGATGAGAGCCGCGCGACCTCGCGGAGCTGCACAACGTCGCGCATCGAGTAGCGGCGCGACTTACCTGCCGTGCGCGTGGGGCTTACGAGCCCCAGGCGGTCGTACTGCCGGAGGGTCTGCGGATGCATGCCCGCGAGCTCGGCCGCGACCGCGATCGCGAAGACCGGCGTGTTCTCGTCCACGTCCCCTCCTCTGCGGTCGACCGAGCCGATCCGCGCTCGCTAGTAGCGGGCCTTCTCCAGGATGTCTTCGCGCGGGTTCTCGGCGGGCTGGGCCGCCGCGAAGGCCTCGAGGGCATCGCGAGCGGCTCCCGAGAGATGAGAGGGGACCGCGACCTGGAGGACGGCGAGCAGGTCGCCCGTGCCCTTCGCGGTCGTGACGCCTCGGCCCTTCACGCGGAGCACCCGTCCGCTCGGCGTGCCGGGAGCGACGCGGAGCTTGACGGGCTCGCCGCTCAGGGTCGGCACCTCGATCGTCGCACCGAAGACCGCCTCGACGAAGGTCACGGGGACGGTGACGCGCAGAGCGAGACCGTCACGCTCGAAGACGGGGTGCTTGCGCACCGACACCGTGAGGACGAGATCGCCCGGCTCACCACCATCGGGGCTCGGTCGCCCCTTGCCGCGCACGCGGATCTTCTGGTCGTCGGCGACTCCGGCGGGGATGCGCACCGACAGAGTGCGTCCCTCTCCCGTCTGGAGTTGGACCGTGTCACCGACCGTCGCGGTACGGAAGTCGATGGAGGTGCTGGCCGTGACGTCCGCGCCGCGCTGAGGCCCGCCGAAGCCGCGGAATCCGCCGCTGGCCTGGCCGAAGCGGCCGCCGCCTCCTGCGCCGAACATGCCCCCGAGGATGTCCTCGAAGCCGGCGGGCGGCCCCTGCTGGGTGCTGTACGAGGCACGGCCACCGCCTCCCTGCCCGAAGACGTTGCCGAACACATCGTCGAAGCCGCCGGGCTGGCCGCCCGCGGTGAAGCGGGCCCCCGAGCCCATCGCGCGGATCTGGTCGTACTCTTTGCGCTGGTCCGGGTCGGACAGGACCGTGTAGGCCTCGCTGATCTCCTTGAACCGCGCCTCCGACTTCGCGTCGCCGGGGTTCGAGTCGGGGTGGAACTGGCGCGCGAGCTTGCGGTAGGTCTTCTTGAGGTCCGCCGCGGAGACGTCCTTGGACACGCCGAGGACCTTGTAGAAGTCCTTGTCGAACCAATCCTGGCTGGCCATGTGCCTCTTCCTATGTCGAATGCGGCGGACGGGCCCGCCCCACCCGGGCAGGGGGTGAGGCGGGGCACTCCGCAGTGCTGTCGTGCTGTCGTGCTGTCGTGCTGTCGTGCTGGACGGTCAGTCGGCCGGGACCGCGACGACCACCTTGGCGGCGCGCAAGAGCGAGCCTCCGAGGTAGTAGCCCGACTCGACGACGTCGGCGACCGTGGATGTCTCGACCCCCGGTGTCGGCTGCTGGAAGATCGCCTCGTGGATGTTCGGGTCGAAGAGGTCCCCGACCGCGCCCGTCTTCACGAGACCGAGCTTCTCCACTCCGCCGCGCAGCTTCTGCGCGATAGCCGTCACGGGGCCACCCTCGGGCAGATCGCCGTGCTTCTCGGCGCGGTCGAGATCGTCGAGAACCGGGAGGATCACCTTCACGGCATCGCCGATCGCGCGCTCCTTCTCGAGCTGGCGGTTCGACTCGGTGCGCTTGCGGTAGTTCGCGTACTCGGCGGTGACCCGCTGGAGGTCGGCGAGGTGCTCGGCCGCGAGCGTCTCGGCGTCGGACTGGCCCGAAAGGAACGAGAGGTCGGCGTCCGAGAGGGTGGTCTCGACGTCGGGGCCCTCGGCCTCGATCAGACCTTCGGAGTCCTGAGCGGCCTCGGCCGCCTCGGAGGCGGCATCGACGGGCTCCTCCTCGGGAGCACCCTCGCCGTGGGGCTGGTTGTGCTTCCCCATGGCTACTTCTTGTCCTTCGGCTCGTCCTCGTCGATGACCTCGGCGTCGACGATGTCCTCGTCGTCCTTCTTCTCACCGTCGGCGGGAGCGTCCTGCGGGGCGCTCTGAGCGGCCTGGTCCTGCGAGTAGATGGCCTGGCCGATCTTGGTCTGCGAGGCGTTCAGCGCGTCGAATGCGGTCTTGACGGCCGCGTCGTCGGCGCCGGCGAGCGCGGTCTTCAGCGCATCGACGTCGCCCTGGACCTCGGTCTTGACGTCGTCCGGCAGCTTGTCCTCGTTGTCCTTGATGAGCTTGTCGACCGAGTAGGCGAGGGTCTCGGCGTTGTTGCGGACCTCGGCGGCCTCGCGGCGAGCCTTGTCCTCGGCGGCGTGCTCCTCGGCCTCGCGCACCATGCGGTCGATGTCGTCCTTCGGCAGCGAGGAGCCGCCGGTGATCGTCATCGATTGCTCCTTGCCGGTGCCCTTGTCCTTGGCCGAGACGTGCACGATGCCGTTGGCGTCGATGTCGAAGGTCACCTCGACCTGCGGGATGCCTCGCGGCGCGGGCGCGATGCCCGTGAGCTCGAAGGTTCCGAGGTTCTTGTTGTCGCGGGTGAACTCGCGCTCGCCCTGGAACACCTGGATCGCGACGGACGGCTGGTTGTCGTCGGCCGTCGTGAAGGTCTCGGAGCGCTTGGTCGGGATCGCGGTGTTGCGCTCGATGAGCTTGGTCATGATCCCTCCCTTGGTCTCGATGCCGAGCGAGAGCGGGGTCACGTCGATCAGGAGGACGTCCTTGCGCTCGCCCTTGAGGACACCGGCCTGAAGCGCAGCGCCGACGGCCACGACCTCGTCCGGGTTGACACCCTTGTTCGGCTCCTTGCCACCCGTGAGCTTCTTGACGAGCTCGGCCACGGCCGGCATGCGGGTCGAGCCGCCGACGAGGACCACGTGCGCGATGTCGTCGACGCTCACCCCGGCCTCGGCGATGACGTCGGTGAAGGGCTTGCGCGTGCGCTCGATCAGATCGCTCGTCAGCTCCTCGAACTTGGCGCGAGTGAGCGTCTCGTCGAGGTTCGCAGGGCCGTTCTCGGTGAGCGAGAGGTAAGGCAGCTGGATGCTGGTCGAGGTGCTCGACGAGAGCTCCTTCTTGGCCTGCTCCGCCGCCTCCTTGAGGCGCTGGCGTGCAATCTTGTCCTTCGAGACGTCGACACCCGTCGAGTCCTTGAAACGCTTGACCAGGTAGTCGACGACGCGCTGGTCCCAGTCGTCGCCGCCGAGGCGGTTGTCGCCCGAGGTCGCGCGGACCTGGATGGTCGAGAAGTCGTCGTCCTTGCCCACCTCGAGGAGGGAGACGTCGAAGGTTCCACCACCGAGGTCGAAGACCAGGATGAGCTCGTCTTCCTTGCCCTTGTCGAGGCCGTAGGCGAGCGCCGCCGCCGTGGGCTCGTTGATGATGCGCAGCACGTTGAGGCCGGCGATCTCGCCCGCGTCCTTCGTGGCTTGACGCTCGGCGTCGTTGAAGTAGGCGGGGACGGTGATGACCGCGTCGGTCACCTTGTCACCGAGGTACTGCTCGGCGTCGCGCTTGAGCTTGCCCAGGATGCGCGCCGAGATCTCCTGAGGCGTGTACTTCTTGTCCTCGACGCCGAAGGTCCAGTCGGTGCCCATGTGGCGCTTGACCGAGGCGATGGTGCGATCGACGTTGGTGACGGCCTGGCGCTTCGCGGTCTCGCCGACGAGCACCTCGCCATCCTTGGTGAACGCGACGACGGAGGGGGTGGTGCGGAAGCCCTCGGCATTGGCGATGACGGTGGGCTCGCCACCCTCGAGGACGGCCACGACCGAGTTGGTGGTTCCCAGATCGATGCCTACGGCACGGGACATATGCGTGTTTCTCCTTCGCGAACGGCCTCGTGGCCGGACCTATGACTGTGGAACGGAATCCTCTGCGGGAGTTGAGCCCCGCACGCTCAAGTTTACGCATCGGGCGACCGCCGTCAAGTCGAGACGGCAGAACTTGAGTCTTCTCGGCTCAACTCTCAGTCTCGTGCGGTCCCCACTTCCGACCGTTCACCTCCTCGCCCTACGGTGAGCCCATGACGACGCGCACCTCCCGCTGGCCCGTCCTCGCCTGGGGTCTCTGGGACTGGGGCGGCTCGGCGTTCAACGCCGTCGTGACCACCTTCGTCTTCACCGTCTACCTCACCACCGACGGACTGTTCGGCACGCCCAGTGGAGTCTCCGCCGCGCTCGGCTGGTCGCTCGCCGTCGCCGGTCTCGTCGTCGCGTTCATCGCCCCGATCACCGGGCGGCGCGCGGATCTGGGCGGCCGGAGGCGCTTCTGGCTCGGCGTGCACACCGCCGTCGTCGTGCTGTGCATCCTGCTGATGTTCTTCGTCCGCCCCGACCCGGCGTTCCTCTGGCTCGGCCTCGGGCTGCTGGCCGTCGGCACCGTGTTCTTCGAGTTCGCGAGCGTCAACTACAACGCGATGCTCGCGCAAGTCTCGACCCGCGCGACCATCGGCCGCGTCTCCGGCTTCGGCTGGGGCATGGGGTACGTCGGCGGAATCGTGCTGCTGCTGATCGTCTACCTCGGCTTCATCCAGCCGGAGGTGGGGCTCTTCGGCGTCACGGGCGCCGACGGGCTCGACGTGCGGGTGTCGATCCTGCTCGCAGGGGTCTGGTTCGCGGTGTTCGCCCTGCCGGTCCTGTTCGCCGTGCCCGAGATGCCTGCGCGAGCCGGGCGCGAGACGCGGACCGGCCTGATCGCCTCCTATCGCGCCCTGTTCGCCCACATCGCAGGGCTCTGGCGCGAGAGCCGCACCACCGTGCTGTTCCTCCTGGCGAGCGCCGTCTTCCGCGATGGGCTGGTCGGGATCTTCACCTTCGGCGGCGTCTTGGCCCAGGGCACCTTCGGATTCAGCGCGGGCCAGGTCATCCTCTTCGCGATCGCGGCGAACGTCGTCGCGGGAGCCGCCACCATTGCGGTCGGCGCCCTCGACGACCGCATCGGACCGAAGGCCGTGATCGTCTCCTCCCTGATCGGACTGGTGCTCTGCGGCACCGCGGTCTTCGCCCTGCACGACGGCGGCACGACCGTCTTCTAGATCTTCGGCCTGCTGCTGTGCCTCTTCGTCGGGCCGGCGCAGTCCGCGAGCCGCAGCTACCTCGCCCGGCTCATCCCGGAGGGACGGGAGGGCGAGATCTTCGGGCTCTACGCCACCACGGGGCGGGCCGCCTCCTTCCTCGCGCCTGCCGCCTTCGCGACGGCCGTCTCGATCGCCGCCGCCGTCTCGGGAGGCAGCGACGCGAACGTGCAGTACTGGGGCATTCTCGGCCTGCTCCTCGTCCTCGCCGTCGGGCTCGTGCTGCTTCTGCCGGTGCCTCGTCCGCCGAGCACCCGTCCTTCTGTGCCAGCCGAGACGCCGGAGCCACCGCTCCCTTAGAGTGACCAAGCGGCGGCAAGCAGCATGGCCGGTCGGCGACACCGATCCGAGACGGAGGACCCTCATGGCGCGACGCCCGCCCGCAGGAGGCCCCCCGCCCCGAGGACCGGAGCGGCACACCTCCGTTTCCGAGTCGGCCGTCGATGCCCCCGTCACCAGCCCCGCCTCGTCGTGGCCGACGGCCGATGCGAGCGGAGGCATGCCAGCCACACCGCGGCCGTCCGACGAGCACCCCGCCTCGATCCGCGTCAGAAAGAAGCGCTCGAGCTCGCGTAGCGCACGGGCGAAGAAGCTTGCGAAGCGCCTCGGCTATACGGCCCTCGTCGTCGCCCTGCTCGCGAGCCTCGCTCTCGTCGTCGTGCTGATCGTCGCCCCGCACCACCTCTTCTAGGCGCGCACAGGGGCCTCCTTGCCGCTCAGCTCGCGAGCCAGAAGGCGATCAGCAGCAGCGTCACCAAGAAACCCGTCACGAAGTTGAGCACGAGAAAACGCCGCCAGCCGGCGTTCGCGCGCTCCGCCTCCGCGTCGCCGAGTGAGCGGTACGGCCAGATGCTCGCCGCGTAGGGCAGGGCGAGCACCGCAGCGAGAGTCCCCGGCCACGGCAACAGGAGGAGGAGCACTCCGCTCGCGAGGTAGGCGCAGATCGCGAATCGCGTCGTCGCCGTCGCGCCGATGACCGTGGCGATCGAGCCGATGCCTCCGGCCCGATCGGCCAGAATGTCCTGCACCGCACCGAAGGCGTGGCTCGCGATGCCCCAGAGGAAGAAGGACACGAGCAGCGCGACGAGGCCGGGGGTGAGAGTCGTGCCGGCGAGGGCGATGCCGTAGACGGCGGGGCTGACGAAGTGTGTCGCCGAGGTCAGCGAGTCGACGAACGGGCGCTCCTTGAAGCGCAGGCCCGGCGCGCTGTAGGCGATCACGGCGAAGACGCTGATCGCGAGGACGAGCCACGAGACGGGCGAGCCCAGCAGCACGAGCGCGGCGAGGAACGGCACGTTCGTGACGACCGCCGCGAGCAGGGTGGCACGGTGCTCGCTCCGGTCGAGGACCGCTCCCTCGACGCCTCCCTTGCGCGGGTTGCGGAGGTCGGACTCGTAGTCGAAGACGTCGTTGATCCCGTACATCGCGAGGTTGTAGGGAATGAGAAAGTAGAGCGTGCCGAGCACGAAGGCGAGGTCGACCTCGCGCGTGGTCAGCAGGTAGGCGGCCGCGAACGGATACGCCGTGTTCACCCAGCTCAGCGGCCGGCTCGAGACGAACAGCGCGCGCAGCCGGCTCACGGCTCGCTCCGTCGCGCGGGCAGGAGGCTCCACAGCGCCGGGAGGGCCAGAGCGGCGGCCACCGCGTAGGCGAAGTCCTCGATCGGCGCGACGCCGATCCGAATGCCCGAGATGAGCGTGTCGTCGTAGGCGACGAGCAGGCCGACACCGATCATCACGTTGTCGAAGATCGCGGTCATCACGAGCAGCACGGCGAGTGTGCCGAACAGGGCGGAGGCCAGCAGGGTGCGACGGCGGAGCGCAACCAGGAGGAGCACGAGGACCACCGCGAGGAACGCGGCGTTGAGCAGCGCATAGGTCATCGGCGCGCCTCCCTCCGCGCGCCGGAGCGCCGAGACGAGCGCGTCGCGAGGAAGCCGTGCACGTCCATCGTCAGGTAGCACAGCAGCGTGAGGAAGAAGACCTCCTCGATCGGGAGCTCGGGGGCGAGCTGCAGGCCGGTCATATAGGAGGTCTCGCCGCGGAAGAAGACGCCGAGGCCGATACCGACGAGGTCCCAGAGGAGGAAGAAGGCGACCCCCACCGGCAGCACGATCGCCGCGCGCCGTGCGTCCGCCCAGAAGAAGAGGCCGAAGCGACGGTCGAGCACCACCATCCCCGTGATCGAGACGAGGAGCGCGAGCAGGTAGAGGACTCCCACCGGCTACTCCCCCACCGGCGCGCCGACCTGCGGGGCGACGGGAGGCGTGGGCACTCCGCGCACCGGCAACGGCTCGGTCGACACGTCGCCGCGCACACGCTTGAGCATCACCTCGGCGCTGATCACGCACATCGGCAACCCGATCCCCGGGATGGTCGAGCTCCCGGCGAAGAGCAGCCCGCCGACCGTCGCGCTGACGTTGCCGGCGCGGAAGAAGGCGCTCTGGGAGAGCACGTGCGACGGGCCGAGCATCGAGCCGCGCCAGGCGCCGAGGTCGCTCTCGAAATCGGCCGGGCCGATGGTGCGGCGCACCACGATCCGCTCGGCGAGGTCGGAGGCACCCGTCCAGCTCGCGATCTGCTCGATGGCGGAATCAGCGATCGCCTCCACGCGCGCGTCGCCCGCGCCATCCACCCCTCCGCGTCCGATCGAGGTGTCGGCCGGGATCGGCACGAGCACGAACAGGTTCTCGTACCCTTCGGGAGCCACGCTCGAGTCGGTGGCGCTCGGCCGGCAGACATAGATCGACGCGGGATCGGGCACGCTCGGGTTCTCGCCGAAGATCCGGCCGAAGTTGTCCCGCCAGTCCCGCGTGAAGAGGAGCGTGTGGTGCTGGAGCTGCGGCAGTTCGCCTCGCACCCCCAGCAAGACGAGGACCGCGCTCGGGCCGGGCTCGCGCGACTCCCAGTACTCGGGCGGGTAACTGCGCAGCTCCTTCGGTAGTAGCGACTGCTCGGTCGTGAAGAGATCGGAGGCGTTGACCACGAGTTCCGCGGGGAGACGCTCGAGGCCGTCCGCCCCGGCGAACTCGACTCCGACGACCTCGGCGCCTCGACGGCTGCCGCGGGGGGCGCGCGCGGTGAGGATGCGTGTGGCGGGCGAGGAGGTGCGGAGGCGCACCCCCGCCTCCTTGGCGACGTCGGCGACGGCCTCGATCAGGGTCGTGAAGCCGCCCCTCGGATACAGCACGCCATCGGCCAGGTCGAGGTGGCTCATCAGGTGGTACATGCTCGGCGCGGTGAAGGGCGACGAGCCCAAGAACACGGCGGGGTAGCCGAGGATCTGACGGAGCCGGTTCTCGCTCACCGCGGTCGCGGCGAACGTGTCGAGCGGCGTGAGGAGCAGCTTCCCCAGCTTTCCCGTGCGGCGGAGTACATCGCGGCGCATCAACGGGAGGAAGGACGCGAAGCTCGAATAGAGGAAGCGGCGCTTGGCCACCTCGTAGGTGTCGCGCGCCGAGTCGAGGTAGCGCCGCATCCGCTCGCCCGACCCGGGCTCGACCCTCTCGAACAGCGCGAGGTTCGCCTCGAGGTCGGCGCGCACGTCGAGGGGCTCGTCGATGCCCTCGCTGTAGACGCGGTAACCGGGGTCGAGCTTCACGAGGTCCAGGCGCTCGTCGGCGCTCGTGCCCATGAGACGGAAGAAGTGATCGAAGACCTCGGGCATCAGGTACCAGGAGGGGCCGGTGTCGAATCGGAACCCGTCCTTCTCCCACGAGCCGGCGCGGCCTCCGAGAGCGTCGCGGGCCTCGAGCAGAGTGACGTCCCAGCCATCGCGGGCGAGGAGCGCCGCGGAGGCGAGACCGCCGATCCCGCCTCCGATCACGACCGCTCGGTGCGGCCCGTTCGCCGATCGGGCGGCCCTCGCCGGGCCGGGGCCCAGGCGCGGCCCGAGCGTCGAGACGGCGGCCTTCGCGGCGAGCGCTGCCTTCGTCGCCGTGGGCACGCTCACGCGGGCACGGAGGAGCCGCTCGGCCGGGGTCGCGCGGATCCGCTCGGCGAGCGCGGCGAACAGCGAGTGGGCCAGCAGCACGGCACGGCGACTCGATCGGGGCAGTTCGGCGACGATCGCACCTGCGGCCTCGAGGTCGTCGTCGAGGTCGGCCAGCAGCGCTGCCTTGTCGCGCTCCGAGAAGGCGCGCGGATCGACTCCCGGGAAGTAGCTGCGGCCGAGCCCGTCGACGTCGGCGGCGAGGTCGCGGAGGAAATTGACCTTCTGGAACGCCGCCCCCAGACGGCGAGCGCCCGCGACGAGGCGCGCGCGGGACGAGCCCGAGACGAGCCCGGCGTCGTCGGCCGCGAGGAACACCCGGAGGCACATCAGCCCGACCACCTCGGCCGAGCCGTAGACGTAGGCCTCGAACGACTCGGGCGTGTGCACTGTCTCGCGCAGATCAGCGCGCATGGAGGCGAAGAACGGCCGGGTCAGCTCGGCGTCGATGCCCGTCGCCCTGGCGGTTTTCGCGAAAGCGTGGATCACGAGATTGGAGCTGTAACCGGTGGCGAGGGCCCGCTCGGTCTCCGCCTCGAAGGCGTCGAGTGCCTCCTCGACCGCCTCGCGGTCGAGCCGCGCCTCCTCGGCGACCCCGTCGACGATCTCATCGGCGACGCGGACCAGGGCGTAGACGTCCTCGACGCGCTCCCGGACTCCGGCGGCCAGCAGCCGGGTCGCCAACCCGAAGGAGGTGGAGTAGCGCCGGATCACCCGCGCGGACGACTCATGGGCGACACGGTCGTACAGCTCGCTCTGCCGGCTCATCGTGCCACCGTACGGGCGCGCGCCCCAGCGAACGACATCGGGGCGCCCCTCCGCGCGTGGCGGGCGATGCTCATCGCGTGCGCCCGACGACGCTCGCGACGAGCGGGCGTGCTTCGGTGCGGAACGCCTCCGTCACCGCGGGAGTCTCGAGAGCGGCCCAGGCGCGGTCGGCGAAGTCGTTCGCGAGCTGCTCGGCGAAGCGACGGGCGCCGCACTCCTCGAGCACGCGACGCACCCGCTCGGCGGTCTCGGCGGCGAGGTGCTCGTCGCCGATCAGAGCCTCGATCTCGGGCCAGCACTCGGTCTGGGCGGCGTGTGCGATGAGCACGGTGCGCTTGCCCTCGCGCAGGTCGCCGAGGGTGGACTTGCCGGTCTGCCCCTCCGCGCCGAAGACGCCGAGGAGGTCGTCGACGATCTGATAGGCGATGCCGATGCAGCGCCCGAATTCGCCGAGCGCCGCGACCGCCGCATCGTCGGCGCCCGCGAGGATCGCCCCCGCCTGCAACGGCGCCTCGAACGAGTAGACCGCGGTCTTCAGCCGCTCCATCTCCAGCACCTCCTCGACCGAGGGCATGCCGGGCATGAGCGAGAAGTCGACGTCGGCGAGCTCGCCCGCCGCGGAGGCGAACACCGCTTCGTCGAGCAGCGTCAACAGCCGGGCGCGCACGCCGTCGGAGGCGCCGACGCCCTCGACGAGGCGGTGCGCGCCGGTGAGCGCGAGATCGCCGGCGATCACCGCGACCGAGGTGCCCCGGTGCTCGGCGATGGGGATCGAGAGCCCCGCGGTCGTGGCCTCGTCGCGGTAGCTGCCCGAGACGTTCGGGCTGCCGCGGCGGACGAAGTCGCGGTCGATCACGTCGTCGTGCACGATGAGCGCGGTGTGGAGGAGCTCGAACGCCGCGCCCAGATGCGCCGCCGCCTCCGCATCGTGACCGCCGTGCGCGTCGTACGCCGACATCACCATGAGGGGACGAAAGCGCTTGCCGCCTCGCGTGTTCGCCTCGAGGGTGCGCCACAGCGTGTGGTATCGCTCGCCATATCGACCGGCCCGGGACCGCGCCAGCGAGAAGAAGCGGTCGAGGACGGCATCGACGTGCTCCTGCCTCAGCCGGGACAGAACCACGGAGTCGCGCGTATCCACGGGGGAAGGCTAACAAAGGGGACTTCTCGAACGATAAGCCGGCTGATGTGTTGCGGCATGCTTGACTTGAGGGTATGACTCCGGGAGGAACGGCCGTGCGCATCGATGAGATCGAACAGGTCGTGCTGCTCGACGAGACCGGTGACGCCATCGGAGTAGCCGACAAGGCGACGGTCCACGACGGCGCGACCGCGCTGCACCTCGCCTTCTCCTGCCACGTGTTCGCTCCCGACGGAGCACTGCTCGTCACCCGACGCGCGCTCGCGAAGCGCACCTGGCCGGGAGTGTGGACGAATTCGTTCTGCGGCCACCCCTCCCCCGGCGAGAGGATCGAGGACGCGGTGACGCGCCGCGCCGACCGCGAGCTCGGGGCGCGGCTCGAGTCGCTGGAGCTGGCGCTCCCCGACTTCCGCTACCGCGCGGTCGATGCCTCCGGGGTCGTCGAGAACGAGATCTGCCCGGTCTACACCGCGACGCTCTCGAGCCGGGAGGCGCTCGACCCGCGCGCGGACGAGGTCATGGACTATGAGTGGGTCGACCCCGAGGCGACGCTCGCGGCGGTGCGCGCGACGCCGTGGGCGTTCTCGCCGTGGCTGGTGCTGCAGCTGCCGCGCCTCCTCGGCTGAGGCTCACCGCCGCGAGATGCCACATATGAGCTCGCCCATCGGCGTGTCGCGCTCATAAGTGGCATCTCGCGGGAGGGGGCGTCAGTCGGCGTAGACATCCGTACGGTGGAAGCGGAGCGACGAGCGGGAGGCTGTGGGGCCACGCTGGCCCTGGTAGCGCGAGCTGTACTCGGCCGAGCCGTAGGGCTTCTCGGCGGGCGAGCTGAGGCGGAAGAAGCACATCTGGCCGATCTTCATCCCGGGCCACAGCGTGATCGGGAGGGTCGCCACGTTGCTGAGCTCGAGCGTCACGTGCCCCGTGAAGCCGGGATCGATGAAGCCGGCGGTCGAGTGGGTGAGCAGGCCCAGCCTCCCGAGCGAGCTCTTGCCCTCGAGGCGCGCGGCGACGTCGTCCGGCAGCGACACCTCCTCGTAGGTGGAGCCCAGCACGAACTCGCCCGGGTGCAGGATGAACGGCTCGCCCGCGGGCGTCTCGACGAGCCGCGTCAACTCGGGCTGATCCTCGGCCGGATCGATATAGGGGTAGCGGTGGTTGTCGAACAGTCGGAAGAAGCGATCGAGTCGCACATCGACGGACGAGGGCTGGATCATCGAGGGATCGTGCGGGGCGAGCCCGACCCGTCCGGAGGAGAGCTCGAGCTTGATGTCACGATCGGAGAGCAGCACCAGGCGATCCTAGGGCGTGGGCGTGTCACAGGGCTTGCTACGATGTCACGGTGCGCCTTCGGGGCGCCGCGCGAGTGTAGTTCAATGGTAGAACTTCTGCTTCCCAAGCAGATGGCGCGGGTTCGATTCCCGTCACTCGCTCCCTCTGAAGAGTCGTAGCGCCACGCAAGGCCGGCAGAACTCGCCTCTTTCGCCCACGCCATAAGGCGTTCGGCGGCGACACGCCGAGACGAACCGCCCCGGCGGGCGGCAACGGCGTCCGCGCAGGGCACTCTGGAAGCATGAGCGAGCTCGTCCAGATCCCGTCACCGGGAGTCGCCCTCGAGTTCGGGCAGCCCGGCCGGCCGGTCGTCGTCGTGCTGCACGACGTGTTCGGGCGCCTCCCCTGGCTCGAACCCTTCGCGGAGGCGGTCGCCAAGCACGGCTACCACGTGCTCGTACCCGACCTCTACGACGGCTGGGCCACCCTCGCCCCCGAGGACGCGCGCGATCTCGCGGCGATGGCCGCGGAGGACCGCACCCTCGCCTCCGTCGCCGACGCGGTGCGCACGGGTCTCGCGGCCGGTGCCACGCGAAGCGCGATCGTCGGCTTCGGTTTCGGAGGGAGACTCGGTCTGCTCACCGCCGGCACCGGTCTCGTCGATGCGGTGGTCGCCTACTACGCGACACTCGACGCCGAGGAGCACGTGCTCATCCCCTGCCCTGTGCTCGTGCACTTCGCCCAGCACGACGACTGGGGCCCGGGCGGCGACCCCGAGTCATTCGTCGGTCGACTCAAGGAGTCGGGCACTCCGGTGACGGCGCACACCTATGCCGACACGCAGCGCCACTTCGCCAACGGCAACCTGCGGGAGGCAGTGAGCCCCGCCTCCGCCGCCCTCGCCTACGCCCGGACGCTGTCGTTCCTCAACCCGCAACTCATCGACACCTGAGCGTCGGGGCCTGACGCTCAGCCGTCGACGTCGTGCAGATGATGCACGACGTCGTGCAGGTAGTACACCGCGAGGGTGCCGACCGTGAAGGAGGCGCCGTCGCTGCGGCGACCCGACCGCCGCCACTGCTCGTCCGAGACACCCTCGAGAAGGCTCGCGATGTGCTCCGCCGCGTCGACGAGCTCGCGGCCGACCGTCGCAGGGTCCTGCTGGTCGTAGCGCTCCTCCACGGCGGTGACGTCCTGATCCCAGTTCGGGAAGAGCGGGTCGTCGTTCTCGAGCATCAGGGCGAGACGCTCGCGGTTGATGCGGTGCACGTCACGCACGTGCGCCGCATACTCGAGCGGCGACCACGTCTCGCCGTCCGGGCGGCCCGCCGCGCCGTCGCGTTCGAGCACGAACGGCCAGGCGGCGGCGTTCCTCCGCGCACGCGCGGGCACCTCGCTCGGCTCGACCAGGGAGGCGTCGTAGCCGCACTCGAGGCACGGGCGCTCGAGCACCCAGGTCCAGTCCTTGGTATCGGGAGTGATCGTCATCGCACCAGGGTAGGACCTGGATGCGGCGCCGGTGGGCGGGCGTCATCGGTCCACGCGCCGATTGGTCCACCCCTTTCCCAAACCGACAGCGCCCGGGCGACGAAGAGAGAAGTACACCGCCGACGCGTTGCTCGAGGAAGGTAAAAGACCATGAACAGATCCCCCAACCGACTCCTGGCCACGGTCTTCGGTGCCGTGTACGTCGTTGTCGGCCTTCTCGGCTTCGTCGTCACCGGTGGAGTGCAGTTCCTCTCGACGCAGGGCGGGCTCCTGCTCGGCATCTTCGAGGTGAACCCTCTGCACAACATCGCCCACCTGCTGATCGGCGGCGCCCTGCTCATCGCCGGGCTCTCGACGGTCTCGGCCGCCCGCTCGGTCAACGTGACGGTTGGGGCGGTCTACCTTCTCCTCGGCATCGTGGGCTTCTTCCTGGTGAACACAGCGCTGAACGTGCTCGCGCTCAACACCGCCGACCACTTCCTCCACCTGGCCAGTGCACTCGTGCTCCTGGGAGTCGGCCTCGGCACCGAGAAGTCGCTCAGGACGAGCCGGGCGACTGCCTGACCCGGGCGGGCGCTCCCGCTCCCCTCTACTCCGTCCGCCGCGGGCCCGCCGTTTTCCGCGGCGGACGGACCCCTACGGCCCCGGACGACACGATGCGGTGTGTCGATCCGGGGCCTCCTCTCTCTCCGGGAACCTTCTGGAGCCCCCCGATCGGAGTCGCCATGTCGACCGTCGCCCGCTGCAACGCTTCCTTCGCCGCTCTCGGCGCCGGGCTGATCCACATCTCGATGGCGGCGGCCCGCGCCGATGCCGCCTCCCTCGCTCTCGGCATGCTCGGGGCGGCGGAGATCCTGTGGGCGGTGCTCGTCCTCGCCCGGGCTCGGATCCTGGTCCCTCTCGTCGCTCTCTCGGTGACGGCCGTCGCCTTCGGAGGATTCGTGCTCGCGGTCCCCGCCGGTCTCCTCCGCGATCCGCTGCCTCCGCTCGCGGCAGGGCTCCTCCAGCTCGTCGCTGCGGCCGTGGTGATCGCCGCGCTCCGTCGACCGGAGACGACGGAACGGCCGGTCTCGGCGTCGCGCGCCCTCGTGGGTCTGCTGGCCGGGGCACTCGCCGTGTCGGCGGTCGCGACCCCCGCCCTCGCCTCCTCCTCTGGAGGCCCGGGCGACATGGGCGGGATGATGTCGAGCGAGCTCCCGAGCCATCGCCATTGACCGTCTCGAGAACCCCGCGCGCTGGGCGCCTTCCTCTGGCACCCCCGATGCCCCTCAGCTAAGGTAAGGCCAACCTAAGAAGCTGTGAGGGAGGCGACCGTGACCGTGATCCCGTTCTCCGAGGCCCTGCGGCAGCGCATCGGCCAGTCGAGCGCCGACGACGAGGGCGCGGCGTTCATGACGGCATTGATGACGGGATCGGGCAGCCGCGATGACTATGTCGCCCTGATCTCGCAGCACTACTTCGTCTACGAGGCCCTCGAAACGGTCGGAGCCACCATGGCCCACGACCCGGTGGCCGCCCCCTTCCTCTCGACCAAGCTCACGCGCCTCCCGGCCATCGCCGAAGACCTGCGGTTCTTGGTCGGCGAGGACTGGCGCGAGCGCATCGTCCCGCTTCGATCCACTCGGGCCTACGTCGAGCGGATCCGCACGGTCGCGGCGACCTGGAGCGGCGGCTTCGTCGCGCACCACTACACCCGATACCTCGGCGACCTCTCGGGCTGCTCGATCGTGCGCGCACTGCTCCAGCGGCGGTTCGGCTTCGAGACCAACGGCGTCGGATTCTTCCTCTACGGCGAGATCGCCGCACCCTCCGCGTTCCGCGCCACCTATCGCGAGCAGCTCGATGCCGCGGGATGGGACGACGCCGAACGAGAAAGGGTCATCGCCGAAGTGGCCGAGGCCTACCGGCTGACGACCGAGGTCTTCCGCGAGCTCGCGCGCTCCCGCATCGCGGCCTGACGCCTCCGCGACGCTCACGAACGCCTGCGGCCCCCCGCCACTCGGCTCGGACACCGCTCAGCTCGGCGCGCTCGCCGCCTCATCGGCCGCGACGGCCGCCGGCTCTGCCCGCCGCTCGGACATGAAGCGCAGGACGTCCTTGTCGACGATGATGTCGCTCGGCCGCAACGGCCGGGTGAGGTAGAGCCCCTCGAGACTCGTGATGCGACTCAGGGCGACGTAGGTCTGCCCCGGGGCGAAGGCACGCTGTCCGAGGTCGACCACCGCCGAGTCGTACGTCTTGCCCTGCGACTTGTGAATGGTGACCGCCCACGCGAGCCGCAACGGGAACTGCGCAAACTCCGCGACGATCTCGCGCGTGAGCTTCTTGGTCGCGGCCGAATAGGAGTAGCGATAGCGCTCCCACGTGGCCGGCTCGACCTCGTGCACCTCGCCGTCGACGTCGACCCAGACGGTGCCCGCGACCTTCGTCACCCGACCGATCGTGCCGTTCACCCAGCGCTGGTCGGCATCGTTGCGCAAGAACATCACGTGCGCACCGATCTTGAGCTCGAGGTTCTGATCGGCCGGATAGGCCCGACCGCCGAAGTCGCCGCTGATCTCTGCGGCGGCGGTCTTCAGCGGCCCCTTCAGCCGTGCGAGGGCGGTCTGATTGATCCGATTGACCGTATCGTTGCGCGTCGCGAGCGTGATCGCGTCGTTCGCCGGAGGCGTGCGGGCACCGGCCGCGTTGAGGACGTCGGCGATCTCCTTCGTGACCATGCCGAAGCGCACGGCGTTGAGCATCCACTTGAAGCGCTCGTCGCTCTGCCGATGGATGCGTCCGAGCTCGACGATCCGCAGCGGCGCCTCTTGCCAGACCATCGCGTCGAAGAACCAGAGCGAGCGGTAGCGGTCGGCGAAATAGGCGCGCTCCTCCGGGTCGCCGGGCACGGGAGCGAGCTGGAACGGGTCGCCGAAGAGGACGACCTGGACGCCTCCGAACGGCTCGGACCGACGCTGGCGCGCCTGGCGGAGGCTGCGGTCGATCCCGTCGAGCAGATCGGCGTTGACCATCGAGATCTCGTCGATCACGAGCGTGTCGATCGTGTTGAGGAGCTTGCGCAGCTCAGGAGGCTGCTCGAGGTCGGAGTCGGCGATCACGCCGATCGGAAGGCGGAAGAGGGAGTGGATGGTCTGTCCGCCGACGTTCAGAGCGGCGACCCCGGTCGGCGCGCAGATGACGATCTGCTTGTCGGTGTTCCAGCTCAGGTGGTTGAGCAGGGTGGACTTGCCGGTGCCCGCGCGCCCGGTGACGAACAGGTGCTCGCGGGTGTTCTCGATGAGGTCGAACACCCGCTGTTGCTCGTCGGAGAGGGTCGGCTGGGTCACCGCTCCACTGTACCCAGCCGGTCGCGGCGCCCTGGCGCCTCCCGATGACTCCCCCGCTTTCGCGCGCTGTGGAGGAGGCTTCGGAGCGTCCCGTGCAGCTCAGCCGCGTCTCTCGAGCGCGGCGAGCCGATCGTTGTAGGCCGAGAGCTCGGCCTCTCCCGACCGATCGGCCTGGCGATCCCGGCGACGGGTCTCGCGGTCGTCGGAGCGACTCCACATCATCGCGACGACGATCGCGAGCGCGACGGTCGGGATCTCGCCCACGCTCCACGCGATGCCCCCCGCTGCCTGCTGATCGACGAGAGCGGAGGTCCCCCAGCCCATGGCGCCGTACCAGTCGGCGAGGAGGAGCCCCTCCCCGGTCATCAGGGCAAGGCCGAAGAAGGCGTGGAACGCCATCGTGCCGAGCAGCAGGAGCAGCCGCATCGGGTACGGCACTCGGTGCGGGCTGGGATCGACTCCGATGAGCACGCTCACGAAGAGGTACCCCGTGATGAGGAAGTGCACGATCATCCACTCGTGGCCGATGTGGTCAGTCGTCGCCCAGCGGAACAGGGGCGAGTAGTAGAAGCCCCAGAGCGAGCCGACGAACAGCAACGCCGCGACGATCGGATGCGAGATCGCCGTCGCGAAGCGCGAGTGCACCGCCAGCAGCACCCACTCGCGGGGGCCCCGCGAGCCGTCGGTGCGGCGCCGGGCGGCCCGCGCCAGCAGGGTCACGGGGGCGGCCGGGACCAGCAGAAGCGGAACGGCCATCGTGAGGACCATGTGCGCGAGCATGTGCGCGCTGAACAGGTACTTCTCGTAGGCATTGACGCCGCCGTTGGTGATGTAAGCGAGCAGGAGCATGCCTGCGACCCAGAGCACCGTCCGGTACACCGGCCAGCGATCGCCGCGGCGGCGCAGCCGCACGACTCCCGCTATGTAGAACGCGACAGCGAACGCGCAGACGAGGAGCCAGACGAGGTCGACGTTCCACAGCGTGAGGAAGTTGAGGGCGCTCGCGGGAGGCGGAAGCGCCTCGCCCGTGAGCAGCTGCGCGGGAGTCGGATTCGTGAGCTGATCGGCGGCGAGCTGCTCGACCGGCGGGGCGGTGCGTGCGAGCGCAGCCGCGACTCCCGAGGCGATGCCCATGAACGCGAGCTCGGCGCCGACCAACCACCAGAAGCTGCGGCCGCCCGCACCGCCGGCCGCCCGCATCCGCTCGATGAGCACACGCCGCTGCACGGCACCGAGGAGCCCGAGCACGAGGAGAACAGCGACCTTCACGAGCACGAGCACGCCGTAGCCGGTCAGGAGGTTGGCGAGGGTCGCCAGACGCAGCTCGGCACTGACGTAGCCCGAGGCCGCCACGACGACGAAGCTGACGAGCGCCAGGCTCGAGTAGCGCTCGACGACCGCCAGGAGGCGTGTGCCCGCCAGGAGCGGACGCAGGACCACGATCGTCATCAGGCCGCCGAGCCAGATCGCCGCGAACACGAGGTGCAGGCCGAGCGCCGTGACGGCGGCGTCGTGACCGCTGGATTCCGCAGTGTGGCCCTGCTGCGTCATCGGCACCAGGGAGAGCAGCGCCGCCGCTGTGACGAACACGAGAGCCGTGTGGTTGCGGACGGCGAAGCACAGCACGGTCACGACCGCACCGAGGAGCGCCGTGACGAGCCAGGCCTGCCCGACCGGGATGCTCCCCAGGAAGTAGCTGAGCTTGGTGCCGAAGTCGCGATCGAGGCTGAGCGGGGTCTGCGTGACGCTGAGGAACGTGAGGAAGCCCGTCACGGCGCTCGCGGCGGCGAAGAAGGCCGCACTCGCGGCGGCGACGTCGAGCGCCACCGAGAACTCGGTGCGCGGCTCGGACGTGTCGATGCGGGAGCCAGCAGCGCGGGGCGTACGGGGGCTGAGGGCGAAGAGGGTCAGCACGAGCGAGCCGATCATGCCGGCTGCTCCGAGATTCACGGCGAGCTTCGCGATCGGCAGCCCCCAGCGCACCACGGGCCCGGGATCGGTCAGCAGGAGGGCGCGAGCACCGCCGCCGAAGACGAGGGCCGCGAGGAGGGCGGCGAGGGACGCAACGACGAGGACGAGTGCCGGGCCGACGATCCGAGCGGTGCGATTCACCCGCACAGCCTACGTTCCCGCGCCGGACGACGGCCGCCGCCGAACGACGATGGCCCCGGCGTCGAGCCGGGGCCTTCGTCGTAGTGCTGCGACTACTTGGCCGCGGCCTTGAGCTTGGTGCCCGCCGAGACCTTGACCGAGTGGCCGGCGGCGATCTGGATGGTCTCGCCGGTCTGCGGGTTGCGGCCGGTGCGCGCGGCGCGGGAGGTGCGCTCGACGGCGATCCAGCCGGGGATGGTGACCTTCACGTCGTTCGAGACGGAGTCGGCCAGGGTGGCGAAGAGCGAGTCGAGGACGCCGTTGACGGCGGCCTGGCTCTGGCCGGAGTCCGCGGCGATCTTCGCGACGAGCTCGGTGCGGTTGAGCGACTTGTCAGCCATTGGAGTGTCCTCCCAGGACGTTCGCGCTGTTGAGAACAGCTGGTTGTAGTGGATCGTCCTCGGCCGGGGACGGACGCCCCCAAAACCGGTCGGACCGTCGGTAACCTACCAGCCTGATCACGAATTTCCCGCGATTCCCGGCCTCTGCCGCCCGCCAGGACGCCGATCCGCGCCTCTCGGAGCGCACGAAGGCTCCCTCCACAGACGGCGATCATGCGATCTCTCCACCGATCTCGGGAGGCGCTCCTCCCGCCGGTCGACCCTCACGAGGGTGGAGTCATGTCGATCGTTTCCTTCCTCTCCCGCCGTCCCTCGCTCCCCGACCCGGCGCCGCCCCGGGAGCCTCCCATCACTCGTTCCCCCGACACCGGGCTCGCTGCATTCGCCCTCGGGCTGCTCGCACTGACGTGCTCCGTGCACCCCGTGTGGGCGATCGCGGCCGTCGGGCTCGCCATCGTGGCGCTCGTGCCGGGCCTGCGGGCGGTGGCTCACGTCGACCAGCGACGGCACGGGGCGCTGGGGCTGGCCGCCGCCCTCCTCGCGCTCGCCCTCGCCTCCGTCACCGTGCCGGCCGTGCTCGCGGCGATGCTAGGGGTCGTGGGCTGGGCCGCCGAGCTCCGGCCCGGGCCGTGAGCGGGGGGACACGCCGGCTGAGCCCGCGGTACGAGCCCTGCGCCCAGGGGCCACGGTCACGGAGGCACGCGAGCTGCGCTCGCTACAGTGTCGACGGCGCGCCTCGGGCCGCCGGAGAGGCGGTCATCGTGGCACCGACGAACGGATGGATCTCGACGGCGATCTGGTGGCATGTCTACCCACTCGGCTTCACGGGAGCCGAGGCGAGCGCGCTCGAGGGGCCGCGCGACGCGGATCCGCCGCAGCACCGCCTCCGAGCACTGCTGCCCTGGCTCGACGACCTGCTCGCGCTCGGCTGCAACGGGCTGCTGCTCGGCCCGGTGTTCGCGTCGAGCACGCACGGCTACGACACGATCGATCACTTTCGCGTCGACCCGCGCCTCGGCGACGAGGCGGACCTCGATGCGCTGATCGCCGCCTGCCGGGCGCGCGGCATCCGCGTGCTGCTCGACGGAGTCTTCAATCACGTCGGGCGCGAGCATCCCTGGTGGCGCGAGGCCGTCGCCGCAGGAGCCAGCTCGACAGCCGCCGCGCGCTTCTCGCGGAGCGAGCGCTCGCGCGACGTGGACGGACTTCTCGTCGACGTCTTCGAGGGCCACGAGGCATTGGTCGAGCTCGACAACGGCAACCCCGAGGTGGCGGCATTCGTGTCGTCGGTGCTCGCGCACTGGCTCGAGCGGGGCATCGACGGCTGGCGGCTCGACGCCGCCTACGCCCTGGCGCCCGCCGCGTGGCATGCGGCGATCGACCCGGTGCGCGAGCGGTTTCCCGACGCCTGGTTCGTCGGCGAGGTCATCCACGGCGACTACGCGGGGTACGTGCGCGAGTCCGGGCTCGACTCCGTCACCCAGTACGAGCTCTGGAAGGCGGTGCGCAACTCGATCGAGGAGGCGAACCTTTTCGAGCTCGCATGGTCGCTGCAGCGCCACAACGGCTTCCTCGACGAGTTCCTGCCGCTCACGTTCCTCGGCAACCACGACGTCACACGGGTGGCGAGCGCCATCAGCGATCCGCGCCATCACGGGCATGCGGTGGCCGTTCTCGGCTTCGTCGGAGGCGTACCGAGCATCTACTCTGGCGACGAGCGCGGCCTACTCGGGGTGAAGGAGGAGCGGGCGGGCGGAGACGACGCGGTACGCCCCGCATTCCCGGCCGACCCCAGCGAGTGGGCGGGCGGAGAGGCCTACCGCGCGCACCAGGAGGTCCTCGCGTTCCGGCGTCGGCACCCCTGGCTGGTCTCCGCGGCGACGCGCGCGGTCGATCTCTCGAACACGGCAGTACTCCTCGTCGCCGAAGGGCCGGACGGACAGAGCGCACGACTCGCGCTCAATCTCGACGACAGCCCGGTCTCGCTCGGCGGCGCCCAGGTCGACGCGCACGCCTGGGTTCTCGTCGACTGACGGCGGCGGCCCGACGCAGCACCCGGCGATCCCCGTCGTCCTCTACGCTCAGGCTCACGCGGTCGGCGCTGTCCGATGTGCACTCGAGCAGCAAGGAGAGGCGATGGACGACACACACGCCGGAGGATCCGCGGGCATGCCGGGGGCGACGGGGCTCGAGCAGGCGCTCGCGGCTCCCGCCGACCCCCGATCGGATCCGGCGCCCGGAGAGCGGAGCGGTCTCTCGAGCCGCATCGCCCACGAGATCCTCGACGACCTGGCCGTGGACGACGGCGGCCCGGGAGCCGCCTCCGCGCGCGCAGTGGAGACGGACGACCCCGCGAGCGCCGTCGGCGACGACCCTGCTCACCCCCTGCACGGCTCCTTCGCCGCGGAGTTCGAGCAGAGCTGACCGGACCGGCCGGGATTCGGCCCGCAGCCCGGGCTCGCAACTCGAGAGCGATCTGCGAGGCCTCGAACGCCTCCCTGCTGCGCTCCTCGCCCGCGGGCTCGCGCTCCTGCTCCGCCTCGACGCTCGACTTCAGCAGCGCATAGACCCGCGCGCGTTCGGCGTCGGCGGCGGCCGTCGCCGACGCCGCGTCCACCACCGGCGCAGTCCTCCGCACCAGCGGCCCGATCGTGACGCCCTGGACGAGGAGCGAGAGCATCGCCACGGTGATTCTCCATCAGATTTGTCAAGCAGGGGGGTGATCTGGCGCAGTCGTCCGTTCTCTCTCCTCGCTTTTTTGCCTGGAAGGCACGTCGTGCCGAGCAGGGTCGGACGTGGGAACGCAACCCGGAGGGCGGCGGCGGGGAGAGTGTCGGCGCGATGTGGGGAAGCGCAGCGACCGCGTGTCGAGAACCTCGGAGGAGCCGGCCGCGCAGCGGCTTGCGTGGACACCGGAGGCCCGTACGCTGCCGAATGGCTTCCAGGCACAATGCGCACAGCGCAGCGCCGACCGAAGTCGGCGTCCATGCCAGCACTCATGCTCGAGGTCGTCCGCGCGCCACGGACGTGCTGCTCGATGGGACTGCACCTGCGCTGCCTCTGTATGCATTGCGTGCCGCTGAAAAGCCGCATATCTCCGCGGAGTAGGCCGGTTCCGTCACGCCAGCGGTGCGAGCATGACCATAGGAGGCGTGGATGCGTGACGCGGTGATGGTCGTCGAAGACGACGTCGAGATGGGCGAGCTCATCAAGCGAGGCCTCACCGGTGACGGCTACGACGTCGCCCTGTTCTCGAACGGGGTCGACGCGCTGAACGCAGCTCGCGACGCGGACTACGCTGCGGCGGTCCTGGACGTGATGCTCCCGGGGATGAGCGGTTTCGAGATCTGCCGGCACCTGCGCGCGACCGGCGCAACTCTCCCGGTGATCATGCTCACCGCCCGGGACGCCCTGCAGGACCGCGTGTTCGGCCTCGACGCGGGCGCCGACGACTACCTCGCCAAGCCATTCCACTTCGAGGAGCTCTCCGCTCGCTTACGCGCGATGATCCGCCGAGAGCACCTCACGAACCGGGCACCGGTCGTGCTGGGAAATCTGCGGGTGGATCCGTACGCGCACGCCGCGACGGTCGAGGGCGCCGTGCTGCCGTTGAGCCCGAAGGAATTCGGGGTGCTGCGCGTGCTCGCGGTGCGCGCCGGCGAGTTCGTGCCGCGGGAGGAGATCCTGCTCGAGGTGTGGGGGTCTGCGGAGTTCGTGGATCACAACATCGCGGAGCAGTACATCAGCTACCTCCGCCGCAAGCTCGCCGCCGGCGGTGCGACGGTCGAGATCCTCACCCGACGGGGCGCCGGCTATCGCCTCGGGGTGACGCCGTGAGGTGGCGTTCGCTGTCGATCCGGGTGCGGATCACGGTGTCGAGCCTGCTGGTCGCGATGCTGTTTTTCGGGATCGTGGCGATCGTCGTCCGCGAGCAGCTCGATCACATCCTCGACGAGTCCACCATCGACCTGGTTCGCTCCGGGGCGTCGCAGGCGCTGATCGAGGAGAGCCGCGACACCGCCGAAGCGGTCGTCGACGGGGTCAGCACGACACTCCTGATCGCCCTGGTGATCCTGTTCGTCGCGTTCGCGGCGACCTCCTGGATCCTGGTCGGCCTCGCGCTGCGCCCCGTCGGCCGGATGCGCGCCATCGCCGACCGGCTGCGCCAGGGACGCTCCACCGAGCTGCTCCCCGTCGGGCCCGCGCGGGACGAGCTCTCCGATCTCGCCTCGACCCTGAACGCGCTGATCGAGGACCTGCGGGAGTCGGCGGACCGCGAACGGCAGCTCGTCGCCGACGCGAGTCACGAGCTGCGCACCCCGCTCGCGGCCCTGCGCACCCGCCTCGAGCTCGCCGAGCGGGTCCGTGACGACCCGGCCGCGCTCTACGCCGACATCGTCGACGCGCGCCGCTCGATCGACCGCTTGCAATCGCTGACCGATGGGCTGCTGATCCTCTCGAGGATCGACGCCGGCACCGTCGCCGGCGACGCCTCTTCGGCGGCCCTGCGCGAGGAGGTGACCGACAGCGTCGACCGTGCCCGGATGCTCGCCCGTGATCGCGACCTCGCCATCGACTTCGTCGCGCCCTCCTCCAGCGTCGCGGCCCGGTACCCGATCTCGCCGACCGATTTCGGCCGGATTCTGGACAACCTGCTCGCGAACGCCGTCGCCGCGACCTCCGACGGCGGCAGCATCACCGCGACCCTCGTCGAGCGCGCCGAGGAGATCGTCCTCTCTGTCGACGACGACGGCCCCGGCGTCCCCGAGTCCTTCCTCGCCGTCGCGACCGACCGATTCACCCGCCCTGACGCCGCCCGATCCCGCGAGGGCGGCGCCGGCCTCGGGCTCGGGATCGTCGCCGGCCTCAGCCGAGCCGCCGGCGGACAGTTCACGATCCGCAATCTCGTCCCCCACGGCCTCGGTGTTGAAGTCCGCATCCCTGCGACGCAGCCCCACCCGACCTCTCGCAAGGAGAACCGATGATCGACCCTGAATCTCTGCTCGACGGCGCCGGCCCCTGGGCGATCGCCGTGGTCTGCCTGATCGTCATCAGCCTCGCCGGCATCGCGCTCGCCTACTGGCGGCAGAAGAGTCGCGCGCGCCGCGACGCCTGATCGCTCCTGAACGTCGTCACTCCGCCGCGGCGACCGGGTGCGGACGGCGTCCAAACGCGATCACAGCGACCAGCAGCACGAACAGCGCGAGAGCCGCGAGAGTGACCGGGCCGGTTCCCAGGCCGAGTCCGCTGCGGCTCACCGGGTCCGCGAGCCAGTCGCACACCGACGCCCCGAGAGGTCGCGTGACGACGTACGCGAACCAGAACGCGAGGACCGCGTTCATCCCCGCGAACCGGTGCCCGACAGCAGGGACAGCGATGATCGCCGCGAAGACAACGGCGGAGGGCAGGTAGCCGAAGCCGAGCGTCGACGCGGTCAGGTCGCCGGCGGCCGTGCCGAGCGCGAAGGTCCCCGAGACGGCCAGCCAGTAGAACAGGGCCCGGCGGGGCGTCGTGATCGAGTGGATCGACAGCGTCCGCTCGACCCGCCACCACCCGGCGAAGACCGCGGCGAGGGCCACCGCAAACACGAGCGTGGAGACGAGGTAGGGGATGCCGGCGACGACATGGAGCACGTCGGCGGCCATGGTGCCGAAGATGCTCACCATCAGCACCGCCAGCCAGTACACCCACGGGATGTAACGGCGCACCGCGAACTGCAGCCCGAGGGCGGCGAGGAACGCGAGCCCCGTCACGCCGACCACGATCACCGGGTCGAACGCCGTCGCGAGGAAATCCGACGCGGTCTCGCCCATCCCGGTGGTCAGCACCTTCAGAATCCAGAACAGCGCCGTCGCCTCGGGCACCGTCGATGCGGTGTACCGGCCGGCGAGAACACCGCCGCGAGGTCGCGGGAGCGGTGCTCGGCGCGGGGCAGAGAGATGCGTCATCCCGCCATGCTGGAGGAGCCCTCGGTGTCACACGCTGGGGCATTCACCGGGGTCGTTGAGGATGCACACAGCACCTCGCCCTCGTCCTGTGCAGTGGAATCGTGAAGTCGCCCCCGTGAGTGTCGAGGACGTCGACCGGGCGAAAGCGTTCTCCGCAGAGCGAGTCGGGTTCCACCTCGACCTCGACGTGCGGAACACCGTCGTCCTCGTCACCGACCTCGATGGCAACACCTGGGTCATCCAGGAGCGCCCATCGACCAGCTGGCCCCGGGCGCCGTGATCGCGGCCGGCGCTGGCGATCCTGCGTGGCGCGGCTCAGCTCGCGCTCCTCGCCGTGGTCCTCTCGGGCGTCATCACGGACATCCGCTGGGCTGGTGCCGTTGACCGATCAGACCAGGACGACGGAACTCGTCGTCCTGCCCGGCGTGGTTGCGACCCGCTTCGGCGGCCTCTCACCGGTCGCCGCAGGCGCCTTCCCGATCATCGTGCTCGCGGCCCTCGTCACATCCGAGTCGATCGTGGCCGTCGTCCTCCTGACGATCCTCCGCGGCGACGTGGTGAAGCCTCAGCCCTGACCGGTCGTCAGCAAGAGGCGCGGCGCTGGGCACTCCGGCGCCACAGAGGCGGCGGTGACGCCACGCGCTCGGTGCGCAGCCGGACCGCGACCGGGATCACGATCGTGCCGAAGATCCCGCCTCCGAGGCTGTTCATCACCAGCGACGGCACCAGCCAGAACATCGAACGGTGCTCGATGACCTCGTTCATCCACGCAGTGTCGAACCCGAACGGCTTGTCCTGCTCCCGGTAGAAGATCAGCGCCGTCCGATGTGGGTTCCCGGTTCGGCATCAGTGGCGCCCTCGTCTCTCAGCGCAGAGAACGGCGAAGGTGTCCACGCTACGAACGTGCGCCCGCAGGCAGCGGAGGATTCTGTGAGCAAACACAACGCGGCACGGTGCATCCCGAGCCGCCGCCTCCTTCCCGACTGGGACTCTGCGGGAATGGACAACGCAACGATGACGACCCGCTTCCCGGCGCACCGGCTGCTCAGCAAGGTCCCCGAGGTCACGATCTGGTTCTGGATCATCAAGATCCTCTGCACCACGGTCGGCGAGAGCTTCGCCGACTGGATCAACATGGTCCTCGGAGTCGGCCTCCTCGCCACCGCCGCGATCTTCATCGTGGTCACGGCGATCGTGCTCGCCGTGCAGATGCGGCTGCGGCGCTACGTCCCCTCCGCGTACTGGCTGACCGTCGTCGTGATGAGCGTCACCGGAACCCTGCTCACCGACATCCTCACCGACCAGCTCGGAGTGCCCCTCTGGGCCAGCTCCCTCGCCTTCTCGGTGCTCCTCGCGATCGTGTTCGGCATCTGGCATTCGAAGGAGCGCACGCTCTCGATCCACAGCATCGACACGACCCCGCGCGAGGCGTTCTACTGGCTCACCGTCCTCGTCACCTTCGCGCTCGGCACCGCCCTCGGCGACTGGACCCTCGAGCTCACCGGCTGGGGCCCCGGCGTCTCGATCCTCCTGCCGCTCGCGCTGATCGCGATCGCCACCGGCCTCTGGCGCTACGGAGCGAACCCCGTCCTCGCGTTCTGGATCGCCTACATCCTGACCCGGCCCCTCGGCGCGAACATCGGCGACTGGCTCGGCCTCTCCCCCGACGAGCAGGGCCTCGGGCTGGGCACCTTCGTCACGAGCATCATCTTCCTGCTCGCGATCCTCGCCACGGTCGTCTACCTCTCCCTCAGCAAGGCCGACGTCGACAAGGGCGCGGAACATCACACCCCGCCCGTCGCTCGGGAGCGACGCTCGCTCGTCGCGTTCGCCGTCCTCGCCGTCGCTGTCGTCGGTCTGCTCGCGTTCACCAACAGCCAGCCGCACACCACCCCGGCACCGGAAGGCGCGGCCCCGGCCTGCGACGCATCAGGGACCTTCTCCGCAGCCGACGCGCAGGAGTCAGTGCAGGCGGACTTCCCGACTGGCGACGTGCAGAACTTCCAGACCATCACCTCCGACACCCTCGCCCTCGTCACTAGCGGCGACCAGGCCGGCGCGAAAGCCCGCGCCACCGACCTCGAGACGGCCTGGGACGACGCCGAGCCCGCGCTGAGCGCAGCGAACTGCCAGACCTGGACCTACGTCGACCAGCAGATCGACCCCGTCCTCTCCTCCGTCCGCGCCGGCAGCTCCGACCCGGCCGCCGAGACGAAGAGCATTCAGGAGCTGCTGACCACTCTCACCGGACCCTGACTCGACGACGATGCGCAGCACGCCGCAATGACCCTCCAACCGAAAGCGTGAACCACGATGACCGACTGGCAGATCAACGGCCTTCCCCTCCACCCCCTCCTCGTCCACTTCGTCGTCGTCCTACTCCCCCTCGCCGCCCTGATGCTCGTCTTCGGCAGCATCTGGCCGGCCGCCCGACGACGCCTCGGCGTGATCACTCCGATCACCGCCCTCGTCGCACTCCTCGGAGTCCCCCTCGCTACCCAGGCCGGCGAAGCGCTCGAACGCCAGGTCGACCCTTCCGCGGCACTCGAACGCCACGCAGAGCTCGGCGATCACCTGCTGCCCTGGGCGGCCGGACTCTTCGTCCTCTGCGTCGCGCACTGGCTCTGGTTCCGCGCGCGCGGGAAGTACCCCGCCGTCGCACGGGCACGGCGCGCTCGCTCTGTCCCCTCGTTGATCCTCGCTGCCGTCGCGATCGTCGTCGCCGTGGGAGCGACTGCGAACGTCGTCCAGATAGGCGACACCGGAGCGCAAGCCGTCTGGTCCACGTCCGAGGACAGCTCGACACCGTCTCCCGCATCCGGGCGGTGACCATCGCGGAACGATGATGCTGTCACCGCCGCGCAAGGACCCGCGCTCATCAGGCCGTTGATGCGGCGGCGGGCGAGAGCGATCAGTGCCTGCTTGTGCGACGTGCGACAGGGAGCCGAGCCTCGGCAGGAAACTGGCGGCCACGCCGATCGCCACGAGGACGAGAGGAGAGGCGACGCCCAGCCGCAGGCCCACGAGGGCCGCGGCGGCGATGACCACCAGCGCGGTCACCATCACGACGAGGAGCTCGGTCGCCTGCCCAGCCTGGCAGCGTTCGCCACTGTCCGCGTCTCCGAGCGGGGCGCGGCCCGGCGCGAGCCGCGCCTCGTCGAGCGCCGGAGCGTCTCCCGCCACTCTCGGGGTTCCGAGAGGTCACCGCGCCGTACACTGCGAGGAGATCGGAGGGGACATGCGAGAACGCCCACGGCGCACCGGGCGACACGGGCACGCGGTGACGCCTCCCGCCTCTGCGGTTCGGGGCGCACAGGCCCTCCTGCCGGCCGACTCCACGCTCGATCGCTCCGCGGACGTCTCTCCCGGGATGCGCATAGCCGCGGCGTGGGGCTGGCGGTTCCTCGCCGTGGCCGCCGTGCTGTACCTCGTGGTGCGACTCGTCTCGCTCCTGCCCGTCATCGTGGTGCCGGTGCTCGTCGCCCTCCTGTTGACGGCGCTGCTCTCACCGCTGCGCGACGCGCTGGAACGTCTGCACTGGCCCCGTCCGCTCGCGGTGCTGGTGTCGATCCTGGCGATGCTGCTCGTGCTGTCGGGTCTCGTCGCGCTCGTGATCGTGCAGTCGCGCTCGGGGTTCAGCGGAGTCGGGGAGCGCGCGCTCTCGGCCAGTCGCGACATCGAGACGTGGCTGCAAGGGCCGCCGTTCTCGTTGAGTGACGTGCAGCTGGGCGACTACGCCCAGCGCGCGATCACCTGGGCGGACACGCGGGCCGCCACGATCGCCTCGGGAGCCCTCGCCGTCGGCTCGCAGCTCGCCCAGGTGTTCGCCGGCACGCTGCTCACTCTCTTCTCGCTCATCTTCCTGATGCTCGACGGGCGCCGGATCTGGGGCTGGCTGCTCCGCCTGCTGCCGCAGCGCGCCCGGCCCTCGCTCGATCGCGGAGGCGCGGCGGGCTGGCGCACGCTCAGCCTGTTCGTGCGGGCCCAGCTCGGAGTCGCTGGGATCAACGCGGTGGGCATCGGGATCGGGGCGCTCGCGCTGCAGCTCCCGCTCGTCATGCCGATCGCGATCGTCGTGTTCCTCGGGTCCTTCGTGCCGATCCTCGGTGCGATCATGACGGGCGCGCTCGCAGCCCTCGTCGCCCTGTTGTTCAGCGGCCCCGTGGCCGCCCTGGTGATGGTCGGCATCGTCGTGCTCGTGCACCTCCTCGAAGGGCACGTACTGCAACCGCTGATCCTGGGCAGTGCGGTGAAAGTGCATCCGCTGGCCGTCGTCCTCGGCGTCGCGACAGGACTCGAGGTCGCCGGCCTCGCCGGCGCCCTCTTCGCCGTTCCCACCATCGCGACGCTCAACGCGGCGATCACCGCGATGCGGTCCGAGCGGGAGTGAACGCCTTCGACCCGGAGACGCGGCCTGGCTCGACCGTGCTGCCGGCGCTAGCATGCCCCGTCTGCGCTCGCGCACTCGCGCCCGATGCCGTGCCGCGCCCCTCCACCCTGCGCTGCGAGCTCGGTCACAGCGCCGACCTCGCGCGACAGGGATACGTCTCGCTGCTACGCGGCCGCCACGCGACCTCGGGCGACACGGCGGCGATGGTTCACGCCAGGGAGGTGCTGCTGGACTCCGGCCACTTCTCGCCGATCCGCGAGGCGGTCGCCGAGGCCGTTCCCGCCAGCGTCCGGTTGGTGGTCGACCTCGGCTGCGGCACCGCCGCCTACCTCGCCACCGTGCTCGATGCGCATCCGGAGAGCGACGGACTGGGTCTGGACCTCTCGGCCGCCGCTGCCCGCCGAGCGGCGCGAGCGCACCCCCGCGCCGCGGTCGCGACCGCGGACCTGTGGCAGCCCCTCCCCCTCGGCGACGGGACCGCCGACGCCCTGCTGAGCGTCTTCGCCCCGCGCACTCCGGCCGAGATGCACCGCGTGCTGCGCCAGGGCGGCTCGGCCGTCGTCGTGACCCCTCGCGAGCGGCACCTGCACGAGATCCGCACCGAGCTCGGAATGCTCGGCATCGACGCAGGCAAGGCCGAACGGCTCGACGAGCAGTTGCGCGGCTTCTCGCTCGCGCGCCGCGACGAACTCGACTACGTCGCCCTCATGTCGCGCGCGGAACTGCGCGCGGAGGCTCTGATGGGGCCGAGCGCGCACCACATCGATCCATCCGCCCTCGACGCGGCACTCGACGCCCACGGAGAGAAGACAGCCGTCACCATCGCCGTGACGGTGTCGAGATTTGTGCGCGAGTGACCGTTCAGTGCGCTTCGCCTCGCCGTTCCTGATCGACGACCGCCGCGCGTGACTCCGCACATCGCACTGCTTGGTCGGTGTCTCGCGAACGATCGGGCGCGGCAGCACCCGGACACGCGACGATCGCTCGGCGTACACCGTGAACGGGCATGTCCGATCCGCCGGTGTGTGGGGCGTGATGGCACGGATGTGCAGGCGCAACGACTTGCACGTGTGGAGGGGATGGACGAGGGTCGGAATGGCGCGGGCACTCGGTTCGCGCAGATCCGACGCGATGGAGCGAGGAGCCCGGCATGACCCACCACGACGAGAACCACGAGGTGCACGAGAGCGCCTCCGACGCGGACACCCGGCAGGGCCGTCATCGTGCCGACGGCACCGAGCCGAGCGGCGAGTACACCTCGACGGACGGCGTCTCGCACACGGCGAGCGAGGAGGAGCGCAGCTACGTCGACACGTCCACCAACGAGGAGGACAGCTCGGTCAAGGGCGGCTACGTCGACACGGACGCGGCGGGCACCGAGTCCGAGCCCGACGGCGAGTACACCGACCGCGACGAGTAGCGGCGGCGGGCGCTCAGCGTGCGCCGGGGCCCTTGCCGTTGCCGGGCGCGTCTCCGCTGTTGCCCGGCGCGTTCCCGCTGTTGCCCGGCGCGTCTCCGCTGTTGCCCGGCGCGTCTCCGCCGTTGCCGGGCGCCTCGCCGCTGTTGCCCGGCGCTGTCGACGGCTCCGGCGTGTCGACGGGCTCGGTGTCCTCGGGAGTCGGCGCGGGCGCATCGTCGTCCGTCTCCTCGGGTTGGGGAGCCGACGCGACCGGGGTCTCGGAGGATGTCTCCTGCTCGCCGTTCGGCTCCTCGCTCGACGTCGGCGACGGCGACGGACCGGGGGTCGCGCCGATCGCGCCCTCGAGGTCGGCGCGGACGGTGTCGACTCGGGCCTGGACGAGCGAGGCGCGCTCAGCGCTGATCGTCGCGGCCGCCACCGCCTGATCGAGCGCCGACTGCAGGGAGTCCAGCTCTCTCAGCGCCCCCGTGTAGTCGTCGGCGGCTGCCCGCTCGGCGACGGCCACGACCGCGTCGTCGAGCGTCTGCGCCGTGCCCGCCTGAATCGACGGGTCGGAGGCGGAGCATCCCGCAAGCATCAGCGCCGAGACCAGAACGGCCGCGACTCGCGCGCGCTTCACGAGCGGATGCTCTCGCGCAGCTGACGGAGATGGTCGCCGAGTTCGCCACCGACCGCGGGGAGCGGAGCCTCCTGGCCGCCCACGAGGATGATCGCGAGGCCGACGGCGACCGCGACGAGCGCGAGCACCAAGACGAGCAGCCAGGGGTTCGGGCCGCGTCGACGAGCGGAGGCATTGGGCACCGGTACACGGGCGTCGGCGCGAGTGGCCGGAGGCGCAAGCGAGGCCGCGGGCATCATCTCGGTGCGCGGGGCCGCCTCCGGCACGAGCCGCGTCGGAGCGATCACCTCGGTCTCAGGGGCGGAGTCGTTCGGGGCGATCGGTCGCGTCACCGCGGGCATCGGGACGGTCTCGTCTCGGTGCGGAGGAACATCGGGCACGACGATCGCGGCGGGCGGGCTATCGCGACGGGGATCGATGAGTCGGCGCGCCACCTCCGCGACCGCGATCGCCGTGGGCCGCTCAGCTGGTTCGCGCTGCGTCATCGCGGTCAGGAGCGACGACCAGCCGCCACCGAGCGACGCCGAGATCTCGGGGTCGCGGAGGAGGCGGGCGAGGGTCATCTCGATCGCCGAGCCGGTGAAGGGCCGACGCCCGGTGAGGGACTCCAGGAGCACGAGTCCGAGCGAATAGATGTCGGTCGCCGCGGTCGCCTGATCGCCCTGCGCCTGTTCGGGGCTGAGGTAGGCGGCCGTCCCGATCAGGGTGCCGGGTGCGGTGATCCTCGTCGCGTCGATAAGGGACGCGATGCCGAAGTCGGCGAGCTTGGGCCGGAACTCGCGGCTCGTCAGCGGACTCGGCACGAGCAGGACGTTCGACGGCTTGACGTCGCGGTGGACGACTCCGGCCTCGTGCACCGTGTGCAGCGCCTCACCCAGGTCGGCGGCCATCGCGGCGACGTCGTTCGGGGCGACGGGGCCGGTGGCGAGGCGCTCCGCGAGGCTCGGCCCTTCGGCCAGCTCCATGACCATGTACGCCTGGCCGTTGGTGTCGTCCCCTCCGTCGTGGGCGTCATAAAGGGTGACCAGGGCGGGGTGATTGAGCGCAGCCAGAAGGCGGATCTCCGAGGCCTTGCGTTGCAAATCCTGCGCGTCGTCGATTCCCGCGGCGAACATCTTGAGCGCGACCGAGCGGCCGAGGATCTCGTCGCGCGCCCGATAGACGGTGGCCATGCCTCCGCGGCCGATGAACTCCTCGATGGTGTACCGCCGACCGATGGTCGTCCCCACGACCGGGGTCTCGCCTGTCCGGTGAGATGCCACGGATCCTCCTCGCGGGTGCTGCGGCGGGTGCCGTGCCCCCGGTGCGACCCTCGATCCAGGGTAGTACGTCCGGCACCGCGGGCGTGGGACGGAGCGGTGTCAAGCCGGTGCCTCCTCCGACGGGCGCACGTAGCGTCGGGATCCACCGACGAAAGGCGGCGACATGGACCACCACGGCACCGAGCACGAGCACGGCTCGAGAGACGACGACCTGGGCTCGACGATCGGGACACCGGCAGGGGCGGCCTCGCCCACCTCGTCCGAGAGCGAGACGATCGAGAAAGACCGCTCCGAGTCTCCGGGCAGCGAGCGCGAGACGGAGGCGAAGCAGGACGAGGACCCGGCCGCGAGCCGCACCGAGGTGTCCGGCTCGGCCGAGGTGAAGGCCGTTCCCGGCACGGGCGGCCCGGACGATGTCGGTGACGTCGAGGTCGACCCCGACGAGGTGTCGCTGAACGGCAAGCCCTTCCCGGGACACGCCGGTACCGCGTAGCCCGCCCGAGGCGCTGCTGCGCCCTCTCTCCTCTCTGACGTCCGTTGCTCGCCTATGCCGCGCGCCCGACTCGCGACGTCGCGGACCAGTAGCGCATCAGGGAGCCGGCGAGCAGCGAGCCGAGAGCCCCCGCGGCGAGGTCGCCGAGCGTGTCGTCATAGCCGACGAAGATCGAGGAGTCGATGAAGCGATGGCCCGCCCACTCGCCCCACTCCCACAGCACGCCGGCCGTGATGCCGAAGCAGACGCAGAGCACGACGGCCGGGGCGAGCGGACCGCCCTGACCCGCGACCGGCGGCACCACTCCGGCACGGGCGGCGAGGAGGAAGGCCACGACGGCGACGAGACCATTGAGCACGCCGTGCACCACGAGGTCCCACGTCGTCCACGCTGCGTAGAGATCGAGCACACTGCTCCAGGAGGCGACCAGCAGCGCGATCCCGAACGCCGCATCCAGCGCCGCTCGGATCCCGAGAAACCGCGGCAGGACGAGCCCGATCGCAGCGAGCCCGAACACCGCGACGTCGACCAGGCCCCAGCCCAGGGCGGCAGCGACGATGCTCAGCGCACCCGCCATCCGTACGGCGTCCGCGAACCACTCCCCTCGAGTGCGCGGAGGCTGCAGGAACGTCGCGACGAGGACGGAGCCGCTCACGGCCGGGTGAAGCGGAGCACAGCCTGCACCGGCTCGTGGTCGGAGGGCGCCGCGCCGTCGTACCGGATCGCGTTGATCGCCGTCGAGACGACCTCGAAGGCGCCAGCGGTGACGGCGAGCCAGTCGATGCGCTTGCCCGGCCTCGGCGCGCGATAGTTCGAGAAGGTGCTCCAGCTGCGGCTGAGATGACGTCCCGCCACGACCCAGGAGTCGGCGAGCGCGGCCTCGTCGAGCAGCACGCGGTACGGGGCAGTACCCGCGTCCGTGTTCATATCGCCCATGACGATCGCCGGGCTGCCGAGCTCTCGGACCCGGCGAGCGAGCAGCTCGGCCGAGCGCAACCGGGAGCGGTGCGAGAGGTGGTCGAAGTGCGTCGCGATCGCGGTGAGCTCGCGTCCGGTCCCGTGATCGGTGAGCTCCGCTATCACCGCGGTACGCGGAATGCGGTTGCCCCAGCTCCGCGAACCCGCGATGTCGGGAGTGTCCGAGAGGGCGATCTGTGTCCAGTGCCGCACCGCGAACCGGCTGCGGTCGACGAAGAGCATCACTCGCTCGCCTCCCCGGTCGGGATCGCGGCCGAAGCCCATCGCCTCGAAGGAGGCACCGAGAGACTCGTGGACGAACGCCGCCTGATCGGGCAGCGCCTCCTGCACGGCGAGGATCGATGGCCGTTCGCTCCGCAGCACTCGGCGCACGAGGGGTGCGCGACGCTCCCACTGGTCGACGGCGCGCGACGTGAGGCGCGGCATACGACGTCGGATGTTGTAGGTCATCACGTGCAGCTCGGGTGCCTCGGTGTGGCCGATCACAGGTGTCGGGTCGGTCATCCCGCCAGCCTACGGGTGGCCCGCGGAGCGCTCGGGAGACTTGCGGAGACAGCCCCGCGCAGTCCTACGCTTCGGGGATGACCCTCTCCCCCGCCCTCGCGGCGCTCGCCGATGCCTCCTTCGTCTCCCTCACCACCTTCCGCAAGAGCGGCGTCGGAGTCTCGACACCGGTCTGGATCGCCCGGGACGGCGAGGAGCTGATCGTCACGACTCCGCGACGCAGCGGCAAGGTGAAGCGGTTGCGCCACGACCCGCGGGCCACCCTCGTGGTCTGCGATCGACGCGGGCGCGTGCAGGAGGGAGCGGAGGTCGTGGACGCCGCGGCCCGCATCGTCTCGGATGCGGAGACCGTCGAGAGGCTCGGCGAGGTGTTCCGAAGGAAGTACCGCCTCGAGTACCGCGTCTTCCTCCTCATTGAACGGCTGGCGACGCGCGCCGACCGCACCCGCGTGATGCTGCGACTCGCTGACCGCTGACGCCTCCCTACACTTGTCGAGGCGCCATCGGAAGGGCTTACCGGTCCGGGGGGAGGCGGGTCTACAGTGAGCCGGTCGCCGATGCTCCTGCGCCTCCCGCGCACATCGGTGACACCCGAAGGAGCACGAAATGAGCATCGGAGCAGGGATCTTCCTCCTCGTCGTCGGCGCGGTCCTCGCGTTCGCAGTTGACCTGCAGGTGTCCGGACTCGACCTGCACCTGGTCGGGTACATCCTGATGGCCGCTGGAGCCGTCGGCCTGATCCTCGGGCTCGTCCTGATGACGCGTCGGCGCCAGGCGGTGTCGACCACCCGTTCGGCCGTCGATCCCGCCAGCGGCGAGCAGGTCACCCGTCGCACGAGCGAGAGCGACGGCCCGCTCGTCTGAGCGGAGGGCCTCGTCTGGACGGGAGACACCGAGCAACGGGGCCCCGAACAGGCTGGGCACCACACGACGAAGGGGCGGGACCACAATCGGTCCCGCCCCTTCGTCGGACGTCCTACTTCGAAGGCTCCTCCGGCTCGCCGCCCGACACCGTGTCGGTGTCGCCGCCGCCCGTGGAGGTGTCCGTACCGGTGCCGTCGGGGAGGTCCTCGGCGGACTCGCCGCCCTCGACCGTGGTGCGCTCGGTGCTCATGGTGCTCTCCCTTCGCGTCGACGCCGTGCCGACCCTCCCACTCTGCTCCGGGCCCGCCGTCCGGTGCAGGGGGTAGCGGAGGCGCGACACGGCGTGACAAGCGCCGGCCCGCGCCCCTTACTCCTCGACGACGATCGTGGTGATCACGGGGTTGCGACGGTGACGGCGGGTGAGCCAGCGGCCCAGAGTGCGCGTGATGAGCCTCTCCATCGCGTCGCGGTCGGTCGGCTGACCGGCGGCCTGGAGCACCGCGTCGTCGATCGCCTTGCTCGCGTTGGCCTTCCAGCCCGGCTCCTCGACGAACCCGCGAGTGAAGAACTCGACGGGCTCGCCCAGCGTGCCGCGCTCGATGTCGACGATGGCGAGGACGGTGATCGTCCCCTCCTCGGCGAGGACACGGCGGTCGATCATGGCGTCCTCGGTCGCGACTCCCATCGTGGTGCCGTCGACCAGGATGTGATCGGCCTCGATGCGCCCGCTCATGCGCGCGCGGCCCTTCACCAAGTCGATCGAGACGCCGTCCTCGATCACGAAGACGTTCTTCTCGTCGATCCCGGTGCGGGTCGCGATGGCCGCGTTCGCCGTCAGGTGGCGCCATTCCCCGTGCACCGGCAGCACGGCCGTCGGGCGGAGGATGTTGTAGCAGTACGCGAGCTCACCCGCGCTGGCGTGACCCGAGACGTGCACCTTCGCGTTGCCCTTGTGCACGACGGTCGCACCCCAGCGAGTGAACGCGTTGATGATGCGGTAGATCGCGTTCTCGTTGCCCGGGATCAGCGAACTCGCGAGCAGGACGGTGTCGCCCGGTCCGATATCGATGATGTGGTCCTTGTTCGCCATCCGCGAGAGCGCCGCCATGGGCTCGCCCTGCGAACCGGTGCAGATCATCACGATCTCCGTCGCGGGGAGCTTCTCGAGCACCTTCATGTCGACGACGAGGCCCGCAGGGATCTTGAGGTAGCCCAGCTCGGCAGCGATTCCCATGTTGCGCACCATCGAGCGGCCGACGAAGGCGACCTTGCGGCCGTGGCGGTGCGCCGCGTCGAGGACCTGCTGGATGCGGTGCACGTGGCTCGCGAAGCTCGAGACGACGATGCGGCGAGGGGCGGTGCGGAACACCTGGTCGATCGCGGGGGCGAGGTCCCCCTCCGAGATCGCGAAGCCGGGCACGTCGGCGTTGGTGGAGTCGACGAGGAACAGGTCGACTCCCTCGTCGCCGAGGCGAGCGAAGCCGGGGAGGTCGGTGGTGCGGCCATCGAGAGGGAACTGGTCCATCTTGAAGTCGCCCGTGTGCAGCACGAGGCCGGCCTCGGTCCGGATCGCCACGGCCAGACCATCCGGGATCGAGTGGTTCACGGCGAGGAACTCGAGGTCGAAGACGCCCGCGTCGATCCGGTCGCCCTCCTTGACCGGGCGGGTGCGCGGAACGATGCGGTGCTCGGTGAGCTTCGCGGTGATGAGCGCGAGCGTGAAGGTCGAGGCGATGATCGGGATGTCGCCACGCTCCTTGAGGAGGTACGGCACGCCGCCGATGTGGTCCTCGTGACCGTGGGTGAGCACGATTGCCTCGATGTCCTTCAGGCGCGAACGGATCGCGGCGAAGTCGGGGAGGATGACGTCGATGCCGGGCTGGTTCTCCTCGGGGAAGAGGACGCCGCAGTCGACGATGAGCAGCTTGCCCTGGTGCTCGAAGACGGTCATGTTGCGGCCGATCTCGCCCAGGCCGCCGAGCGGAGTGATACGCATCCCGCCCTTCTCGAGCGGCTTGGGGCGCGGGAGCTCGAGGTGATGGCGCGCGGGCTTGGCGGATCTCGTGTTTCTCATAGGTGCTTTCCGGAAGGAGTGGCTCGGACGCGCGCTGTGCGCTCGGCGTCCGACCGCGCGCCCGGACGGGCCGCGGTGATGTGTCGCCCCGGCGGGATCGTGCACGGCCGGGAGCGGGTGGAGGTGTGCGGGACGGGGCCGACGCGCCGCAGGTGGCGGGAGCACGTCGACCGAGCGGTGCGCGTGCGCTCCGACCGTCTGCTCCAGCATGCCAGTCTTCGGGGCGGAGCGCCCGCCCGTTCGCCCTGCGCGTCGCGCGGAGGAGCACGGTGACGGGCCTCAGCGGCTCGACCAACTCGCCCGCCGTCGCCAACCGCTCCTGCCGTCTGCCCGCCTGTCGAGGCAAGGCCCAGCGGACGGCCGGGTCCCTCCGGTTGACTGAGTGCACAGCGCCGATCGTCGGCGCCACTGGGGAGGCGACATGGCGAATCACCGTTTCGAGCTGCGGTCGGGCCGCGGCATCGGCGTCTCGGCGGCGGGCGACCCGATCGCCGACCGGCTGGTGGTGTTCTGCCATCCGACCCCCGGCGCGGGAGGCTTCGACCCCGATCCCCTGGTCACCGGGCCCTGGGGGCTGCACCTGCTGATCCTCGACCGCCCGGGATACGGCGCATCCGATCCGGTCGACGCCGCCGACGGCCGGGTGCAGGATCGCGCAGACGACCTGGCGGAGTACCTCCGCCGCTCGGAGCGCACCGCCCGCATGGTCGAGGGCGCGCGGTTTGGCAGCGTCGGCGTCGTCGGGTGGGGCTCGGGAGGCGTCTTCGCGCTCTCCCTCGCCGCCCGCCACCCGGACCTCGTCGACCGCCTCGCGATCGTCGGCACGCCAGCACCGCCGCAGGCCGGCGTCCTCGTGCGGCCCACTCGTGCATGGGAGCGACGGGAGACTCTGCCCGGGGAGGACGCCCACGGGATCGCCGACTCCCTCCCGCCGACACAGCCGGGCCTCGATGCCCTCGGCATCGAGGACGACGACCCGGTGCTCGCGAGCCACGGCGGTCTGCGCCATCGACTCGAGCGGATGCTCGGCGAGGGGTGGCGGCAGGGCCCGGGCGGAGCCGCGACCGATCTCGCGGCGCTGCGCGACGGCTCCTGGGCCGACGAGCTCGACCGGGTGAGCGCACAGACGCTCCTCGTGCACGGCGACCTCGACCCGGTGGCGAGCGCGGAGGACGGCCGCTGGTACCGCGATCGTCTCGCGGATGCGCGCACCGCGACCGTCGAGGGCACCGGCCGCCTCGCGCTGGTGCGCGAATGGCGGCGGATCCTCGACCACGTCGCCCCGCTCGAGCGTGGGGCGCAGAGCCGGTGACGCGTCGACGTCTGGGCGCCGGCCCGCTCGTGCTCATCTCGGCGATGGCCGCGTCGGGAGTGGTGCATCTCGTGCATCCGAGCACCTTCGACGGGGTCGTGCCGCGCGGCATGCCGGGTTCTGCGCGCGGCTGGGTGCTCGCCTCCGGCCTGGCCGAGCTGGCGTGCGCGGCGGCGACACTCTGGCCGTCGACGCGCGCGATCGGCGGGACCGCTTCGGCGGCGCTGATGGTGGCGGTGTTCCCCGGCAATGTGCAGATGGCGCGGGATGCGCGGCGGCCGAGGGCGCGGGCCATTGCGGTCGCGCGTCTGCCCCTGCAGATTCCGCTCGTGCTCTGGGGGCTCCAGGCGGCGCGGTCGCGCTGAGCGGCGGCGCCGCCGACGACGACACAACGTCAGTTGAGACGGCCCCTCGCACACGATCGTCGCTGAGCGGCCGTCTCAGCTGACGTTGTGCGGCCACCGCAACCCCGCGCGGCGGTTTCGCGCCGCTGCTAGCGTCCAGCCATGAGCGACCACACCGCGGATGATCGCCGCGACCAGCTGACCAGCGCCCCGAACGCGACGGAAGCCGATGCTGCACCCCGCATCGACGTCTCGACGACCGCCGCGGGCGACACGCGGATCGACATCCGCGAGGACGCGGCCGTACGGCCTGGCCGTGTCGACGAGGACGGCACCGCCACCGAGGGTCCCGATGCCTGAGCGGCGCCGCGCCGCCCTGGTCTACAACCCCGTCAAGGTCGAGCTCGACGCCGTGAAGGCCGCCGTCGCGCGCGCTGAGGCGGCGGCGGGGTGGGAGGAGACGCTCTGGTTCGAGACGTCGGTCGAGGACCCGGGCGCCGGTCAGACCCAGCAGGCGCTCGCCGCCGGGGCCGACATGGTGATCGCGGCGGGCGGCGACGGGACTGTCCGCGTGGTAGCGGAGGAGCTGCGCGGCTCCCGAGCCTCACTCGCCCTGCTGCCGTCCGGCACCGGCAACCTGCTCGCCCGCAACCTCGACCTCACTCTCGACGACGTCGACAACGCGCTTTCCGTCGCCTTCACGGGTCGCGACCGTGCCATCGATGTCGGGATGATCGATATCGAGACCGCGACCGGCCGCGACCGTCACGCCTACGTCGTCATGGCCGGGCTCGGGATCGACGCGAAGATGCTCGCGAACACGAACGACGAGCTGAAGAAGCGCGCCGGTTGGCTCGCCTATGTCGATGCGCTGCGCACGGCACTGCTCGACAAGAACCAGCTCGACTTCCGCTATCGCCTCGACGGCTCGAAGACCCGCCATGTGCGGGCACATACGATCATTGTCGGCAATTGCGGCTCTCTGCCCGCGAACATCCTCCTCTTGCCCGATGCGGCGGTCGATGACGGCGAGTTCGACATCGTCCTGCTGCGACCGGAGGGATTCTTCGGCTGGGTGCAGATCATCGTGAAAGTGATCTGGGAGAACGGCGTGCTCCGTCGCGCCGGTGCGGTCGGCGCCAAGCTAATGGGCCTCACCAAGGAGGTGGCGGCCTTGCGCTATGTGAAGGGCCGGGACCTCACCGTGCGCCTCGAGAGCCCGCAGGAGATCGAGCTCGACGGCGATCCGTTCGGAACGACGTCCGCCTTCCGCACGTGGATCGAGCCCGGAGGGCTCACCGTGAGGGTCCCGGCCTGACTCCCGCTCAGTACAGCGTGTTGCCGTATGCGGGTGCCTTGACCTTGTCCGCGTTAGGGGCGGAGGCGTCGGCCGTGAGCTGGGCCTGCCCGCGCGGCAGCGTCGCGGCAACCGTGTAGCTCAGCTGGGGGGTCGACTTCGAAGGCTGGAGCGCCGGTCCCGACCACGTGAAGATGTACTCGACCGCGCCCTCGCCACGGGCGGCGATCGTCGTGAAGCTCCAGCCCGAGCCGGTGAGTGCCGTCGGCGCGCCGGTGACGCGGCAGGAGGCGGGGTAGAGCACCGAGACAGAGAGGATGGGCACGGGCGCGCCGATCACTGTGTTCTTGCCGTGACCCGTCCAGTAGCTGTTCTGGATCTGGATGAGGGTGTCGATCCCCGTGCGATGCCCCGCGTTGTCCCAGTGGGCGTTGCTCTGCCAGGTGTCGAAGAGGAGGGTCGAGGTCGATCCCACGGGCACGGGCGGAGCCGAGGGAGTGGGGGTGGGGGTCGGCTTGCTCGATCCGCCCCCTGATGCGGCGGCGGCCGGAGTGGCGAGCGCGACGGCGACGACGGGCGCGCTCCAGAGGGCGGCCCGCATGAGCGTCCGGCGTCCGGTGGTCGTGGTGGTCGAGGGCACGGTGGAGTGCTCCGTGACGCGCGTGAGCGCGCCGGAGTCACCCCCCTGAGGGAGTGCGGACATGCGAAAGGGCTCCAGGGCGGGTGTGCGGGGGCGGGTGTGCGGGGGGCTCGGTCCAGCGTCGGCGTGGACGCACGGCAGTGCCTGCGAATCCACGACGGTGACGGGACCGCTCCGTCCGGGGTGGAGATTCGGGTTCCACCCCGGAAGGAGAGAGGGTGCTGCGGCTCATACGACCTGCAGCGCGGCTTCGGGTGCCGCAGTACATGCAGCTGCATGAACATGGCGACTCTAGTGCGAATTCCGTCGTCCCAGCAATTGATATTCCTGGTATTCCTCGAAGGATGGGTACTTTTGCCGTGATATCAGTGCCACTCACGACTGATTCCGCACTCGTTCGGGTCACACCCCAACGAGGGGGAGGCGCCCTTTTCTCATCCTTCTTCTCTTTTCGACACTCTTTCGAGGCACACCAGAAAGGGGGGACTTTCTTCTCCCCTTTCCGCCGAGCGCGGAAGCCGCATGCACCGGCACGCGGGGCCCGCCGTCAAGCGGGGGCCGAGCGATCCTCCGCTCGCGTACGGTGCCACCATGGGCTTCTTCGACCGCAACGACCCTTCGACCCTCGAACCCGGACAGCGCCATCAGGTGTGGAGCGACGGCTTCGGACGCTTCGCCTTCCGCTGCCTGCAGGCGATCATCGTCCTCGCCCTCGCGGCCGTGCTCGTCTTCGTGATGACGCAGCTCACCCTCGTGCTGATCCCCGTGATCATCGCGCTGATCCTCGCGTCCGCGATCCACCCTGTGCTGTCGTGGTTGCGCCGCAAGGGCGTGCCGTCGATCGCCGCCACCTGGCTCGCCCTGATCGGGCTGCTCGCGGTCCTCTCCGCGGTGGCGTGGCTGATCACCGTCGCGGTACGCAACCAGTGGAGCGAACTGTCGGACCGCGCCTCCGACGGCATCGCCTCCCTGCAGGACTACGCGCAGCACCTGCCGTTCCAGATCACGCCGGAGCAGATCGAGAGCGCGCGCCAGTCGGTGGTGGGGTTCCTCACCTCGAGCTCCTTCGGCACGGGAGCCCTGGCCGGCGTCTCGGCTGCCGCCAACTTCGCCACCGGCCTCGCGCTGATGGTGGTGGTGCTCTTCTTCTTCATGAAGGACGGACCCAGAATCTGGGAGTTCCTGCTGCGTCCCTTGACCGGCACGGGCTACGAGCGCGCCCAGCGGGCGGGAGCCAAGACGGTCGACGTGCTGGGCGGCTACGTGCGCGGCACGGCGACCGTGGCGGCAGTCGACGCGGTCGGCATCGGAGTGGCCCTCGCGATCATCCAGGTGCCCCTGGCTCTGCCGCTCGCGGTGGTCGTGTTCCTCACCGCCTTCATCCCGATCGTCGGAGCGACTGCCGCGGGGATCCTCGCCGCACTCGTCGCGCTCGTGGCCAACGGGCCCCTCGCGGCCCTGGTCGTCGTCCTCGTGGTCATCGGGGTCAACCAGCTCGAGGGCAACTTCCTCCAGCCCGTCGTGATGGCCCGTTCACTCAAGCTGCACCCGTTGATCGTGCTCATCGCGCTGACCGTCGGGACGGTGCTCGCCGGGATCGTCGGGGCCGTGCTGGCCGTGCCGATCGCGGCCGTCGTCTGGGGGATCATCTCGGTCTGGAACGGGCCCGATCGACCGGCGGAGCCCGCGCGGCAGAAGCGACCCGAGACCGTGTGAGGCACCACTACGGCTGGCGCTGGATGATGCCGTCCCGCAACGCCTGCCGCCGTAGGGCGATCGTGGTGCTGACGTTCACGCCCGCGTCGCGGTACTTGGAGCGGGCGTTGCGCAAGCCGCTCCTCGCCGCGTCCTGAGTGATGCCGAGGGCTGTCGCGACCTGCTTGAGCGGCATCCCCTCGGCGAAGAGCCCGACGATCCTCCGCTCGCGGTGCGAGAGAGCGCCGGCAGGACCAGGGGAGAGCAGCGCGCGGGTCTGCGGGGTGAGGAAGCCCTCGCCGCGCGCCGCGGCGCGGATCGCCTCGAGGAGGATCGGTGTGGGCTCGCTCTTCACCACGTAGCCGCTGGCGCCCGCGTCGAGCGCCCGAGCGATCGTCTCTCGGTCGGAATGGGTGCTGATGACGACGGTCGCCGCCCCAGCCGCCGCGATGGTGCGGATCTTCATCGAGAGGTCGAGGTCGTCGCCCAGGTCGACGTCCAGCAGTACGACGTCGCTCGGGAAACGGGGATGCGCGAGCAGATCCGTCCAGCTGCCGACAGTCGCGACCACCTCCACCTCGGAGCCGGCGCGGCGGATCCACTCCCCCAGCGCCGAGAGCAGGATCGGGTGGTCGTCGAGGATCGCGAGGGCGATCGAGGCACTCACTCGCCTGCCCTCCGTCCGGGCAGGTGCACGAGGCGGACCGTCGTCGAATGGCCCTCAGCGCCCACACGGTGCTCGCCCAGCTCGCTCAGGATTCCCCAGACCGCGGGATCGAGGTCGCGAGCGCGAAGACCGACCGCTGTCACGCCGATCGAGAGCGCGCCGTCCGCGCCTCCGGTCAGGGCCAGCTCGATCGAGGGGCGCGTCGTGGGAGCGGTGAGAAGCCACAGCACCGAGAGCAGCCTCGATCGGTCGGGCGGGAGCAGGCGCGCCGCCCGCCCCTCGGGGTCGCTGACCGAGACCGCGGTCGAGAGCACGGCCGACTCCGCCACCGCGATCCTCAGCCAGGTCTCGTCGTGGCTGCGCGCGAGCGCCTCCCGGAGCTCGTCCCCGAGGACGCGCGCACGCTCACCGAGTCGCTCGTCGAGCGCCGCGCGGGGCGAGCGCCGCGTCACCTGTTCCAGCAGCTCCTCGACCCGTGCGTCCACGTGCGAGAGCTCGGAGGCGGCCAGGCTGCCCGGTCGCACGCTCGGCCCATCGACGACGCTCTCGGCCAGCGTGCGGTCGAGCTTGCGGTGCACGTGGCGGTCGAGCGTGGTCAGCAGCGCGGCGCACACCGCGGTCGGCGCGACGGCCAGCAGAACATTGCTGACGGCGAGCGCGGCGCTCGATCCGCCGAGAAGGGTGTGACCGAGCAGCCCGAGCGCGCTGAGGCCCACCAGCAGGCCGAGAGCCGCGAAGGAACGCGAAAGCGGCTGGTAGCTGAGCACAGCGAGCACCGTGGCGCCGACTCCGACGCACACCGACGGGTAGTAGACCGCGGAGGGCTCCGGCAGGGCGTAGTCGGCGAACTCGAGCCCGAGGGCGAGCACGTCGACCGCGAGCACGGCCACGAAGGCCGCCCGGGGCAGCTCGCCGTGCCGCGCGAGCGCCACCACGACGGCGCAGGCGAGCGCGCCGATCACGAGCAACCACGCGACTCCACTCCACCAGGTCGCCGACCGCTCGTCGAGCGCCCACAGGTAGGAGACGACCCCGCGAACGATGAGCAGCGTCGCCATGGTGATGAACCCCAGGCCGAGGTAGCTCGCGCTCAGGCGGTGGGTGCGGCGGATCCGCTCGCGCACGGAGCCGAGTGTCCGCGGCCCGCTCTCGGCGGCACGCACGAGCTCGAGGAGCGTTCCCTCGTCGTCGGGGGCGGTCATTAAGACACGCTCAACAGAACGGTGGTGCCGGAGCCGGGCGCCGAGAAGACACGCACCGCTCCACCCACCGCCTCGAGACGCCCCACGACCGACTGCGCCAGCCCCAGCCGGCCCGCGGGCACCGCGGCGGGGTCGAAGCCGCACCCGTCGTCCGAGACCGCGATGCGGATCTCGCCCGCCTCCTCGACGACCGTGAGGTGCGCGGCCGAGGCACCTGAGTGCCTCCGCACGTTCTCGAGGCACTCGCCGACGGCCCGCGCAAGCGCGTCGAGCGTCGAGGCGGCGAGACGCACCTCGGAGGCAACATGCCAGCGGATGTCGAGACCGCGCGCCTCGGCGCGACGTCCAGCCTCGAGAAGGGGCCCCGGGAGCCGCAGCGCCCCGCCCCGCCCCAGCTCCGGTCCCGCCTCGAGGCCTCGCAGCAGCCCCAGGTCGGCGGCGGCCTGAGCGCGCAGCGTCTCGGGCGCGACCCCTTCGCCGCGGTGGGCGACGAGAGTGAGCGTCGAGAGGATCGTGTCGTGCATCAGTCGGGCGTCGGAGCGGCGGCGCGCCTCGCTCTCGCTCGATCGGCGCTCGGCGTCGTGCGCGGTGCGCAGTGCGGCCGTGCCCACGAAGGCCCGCTCGACGCTCGACGCCAGCCAGCGTGAGCCACTGAAGGCGAGCGTCCAGCACACCACGATCGAGAGCAGCACGAACGCGGCCCGTCCCGACTCCCACGTCGCGGCCGCGCCGAGCGCCATCGTCGGGAGGATCGCGATCACCGCGACGAGCCGCATCCGTGGGCGGGCGCCGATCGCGAAGAGTCCGCTCGGCACGGCCATGGAGGTGAGCATCGTTATCGCACCGAGGAGCGCGCGCAGGCGGTCGTCGACTCCCGGCCCGAGGAATGCGGCGAGCGCCGCGACGTTGAGCAGGAGGCCTGTGATGACCGCGCGCGCGCCGCTCGGCCCGGCCCGCCGTGACGAGAGCTGCACGGCCGCACCGACGACGAGGAGCAACAGGCTCGGCAGCACAGGGAGCAGCTCGGGAGGCGAGAGGGCGACGAAGTGCAGGGCGGAGGCGGCGGTGAAGATCCCGCCGGCCGTCCGTGCGCAGGAGATGCCGACGTCCTCCTGCTCGCGACGCAGCTCGGCGGCATCGCCAGGGGGGTTCGGGACCGGCATCGTGAACCTCGTGCACACGGGGTCCGGCGCGCCTCGAGGTGGCGACGGACGGGGCGGGTGGGGATGCGCGGACCGCACCCTGGCTTGCATCGTGCCACACGCATCGGGGTTCGCCGACGGGGAGGAGGAGCCGACGAAAGGAGGCGCGTCGACGACATCATGCGACGGACGGTCGCGCTCGAGGGCACCCATCGCGTAGAGTCAAGACATCTCCTGGGCGATCGCCCGAATTCCACGGCTGAGAAGTCGCACCACGACGAAGAGACTCAGCCCCTGATAGAAACCGTTCCGATCGACGGCTCCGACCTCGATCTCCCGGTTCGAACGCCCGCCTCACCCGCGGGTACCGCCCTTCACAGGACGCCGCGGAAGCCGCGACGTTCCTCGTTCGACCCCCGCCCCGCCGATTCGTTCGGTGCGCGGGACGTTCTCCCTCGCAGAGGCGCCCTCCCCCGTGGAGGCGGCCCTCGCACCCCCTAGACGACCCGAGCGACTCCCGGCTGACGCGTGTTTCATCCGCGCGGAGGAGGAGTCGAGCGGGTACCGCACACTCGTGCGGAATCTGACGACGCAGGCCTCGGCCGGCGTCACCATCACGTAAGGAAAAGAAATGCCTACTGGCACCGTTAAGTGGTTCAACTCCGAAAAGGGCTTCGGCTTCATCGCTCCCGACGACGGAGGCGCCGACGTGTTCGCGCACTTCTCCGCCATCGCGAAGCAGGGCTACCGCGAGCTCGTCGAGAACCAGCACGTCGAGTACGACGTCGAGCAGGGCCGCAAGGGCCCGCAGGCCGCGAACATCCGCGGCGTCGGCGAGTAGTCACCGAACCCCGGTTCTCTGAACCCCGAGCGCCCCGTCGGCCGTGATCGTATGATCCGGCTGGCGGGGCGCTCGTCGTTCCCGCGGCGTGTCCCCCTTCGAGCGCCCTCGTCGGTATCCTCCTGTGGTGGCGGCTCCCCTCTCACGGAGCCCACGACGCCCGGGCTCTCTGCGACGTCGGGACGACCATCGAGGCGGAGACAATGGGACGACTGATCTACGGACCGCAATCACTCGAGATCGACTTCGAGGATCGGCTGCTCGCCCACCTCAAGGTCGCGATGTTCGCCAAGATGCGGCGCAACGAATCGTTCAGTTTGTCGTGGTCCGAGCCCGAGACGAGCGGCTACGGCCGCAGCTCCGTCTGGGTGCACCCCACCACTCCCCTGCACTTCCGCTTCTACGGCAGCAAGCGGCCATCGCTCAACCGCGCCTGGATCGAGCAGTTCATCGCGGGCGCCAACAACACGGGCGAGATGACGGTGGTCCCGGAGCCCGAGGAGGCCTGACCCTCGGGCCACGAGAGGCTGGCACGACGAGGGCCTCAGACCACCAGCGGGCGGGCGGTGTGCACGAGCTCGTCATGCGGCAGACGGCGGAGGCGGTCGCCGATCTCGGCGCGCGCCGTCGCGTCGACCGCGGCCCACGCATACTCCTGGGGGCGCAGCGGGGTGAGCGTGACCAGCTCCGCCTCGCCGGTCGCGAGCTCGATGTGTTCGGGGAGCCGCGGACTCCGCAACCCCAGCAGCACCCCGACGCACCCGTCGGCGTCGAGCCAGGAGGCGGGCGCCGAGGTGCCTGCGAGCCTCGCGGTGTCGAGTCCGGTGCGACAGCACACGCCCTGCAGGGCGGCGCGGCGCGCGGCCTCGTAGAGCACGCGGAAGTGCCAGTGGTTCCAGAGATCGGCGGCGGGCACGCCGCACAGGGCAGAGGATTCGAGGCAGAGCTCGAGGCCCAGACCCGTTCCGGGGCGGGCGAGGCGGTCGAAGGGGTCGCTCAGGCCGTCGGTGGCGAGCACGACGGAGTCCGCGCGCTCGATCCGGAGGAACGCGCGATGGTCGGTGGGCCAGCGGGCGCCTCCCCGGGTGCCGGGGTCCTCGGTCGAGACGACCACGGTGCGGTCGAGCGCTCCCACGGCCCGCCACATCTCGGCTCGGTCCTCGGCCACTGCCTCGGCGAGCGCCCGGCGCTCGTCGGCGCTCCAGCTGATCTCGCGCGTGCGGCTCAGGAACAACGACATCAGGACTCCCCGTCCGCGCGACCGGCGTGTCGCGCTCTGGAGAAACTACGGCCCCTACCCCCGCTCCCCCTCCGAGCGACCGGAGTAGTTGCTGGACATCCCGCCTCTCGCCCTGTCGCGCCTCACACCTCGCTCCGGGGCGCGACGTCAGGCGAGCGGGTCGACGCCGTTCGTGCGCCAGCGCTCGTCGGCGAGCTGCGACGAGGCGGCGGAGTCGGCGGGATCGCCCAGAGGGGCCGCCTCGCGGCGCGCCTCGGCGGGGACAGCACCCATCGAGGTGCCTGCCCCCTCCGCTGTGCTGCCCGGAGGGAGGAGGCTGTCCTCGTCCTCCGAGGAGGAGACCTCGTCTGTTGCGGTGTTCTCGGTGCCGCTCTCGGCACGCGGGTCGTAGCCGTGATCCGGGTCGCGGCTCTCGTCGGCTCCCGTGTTCTCTTCGACCTCGACGTCGGACGGGCCGACGTCGTCGGCCCGCCCGACCTCGACCGAGGGCGTGCCCTCGAAGCCGGCGAACTCGGGGCTCTGGTCTGCACTCATGGCGGCCACGGTAGCACCGCGCCCGTGCGCCTCGAGGGGGCTTCCCTCCGACCAGAACCCCGCTCGAGCACCGCCTAGGCTCGTGGCGGAGACGCGTCGACGTCTCGGACGGGAGCGAGATGAGACGACTCGGCTATGACCGCTTTGGCGGTCCCGACCTGCTCTCGTGGCGGGACGCACCCGTGCCGATGCCGGGTCGCGGCGAGCTCCTCGTGCGCACGCGTGCCGCGAGCGTCAATGCCACCGACGAGAAGATCCTCTCGGGCAGCGCGCGCATCATGGCCGTCGGCCGGCGCCGGCCCTACGGCTTCGGGCTCGACATCGCAGGCACCGTGGAGGCACTCGGCCCCGGCGTGCAGGGCTTCGCCATCGGCGACCGCGTCGTGGGGATGACTCGCGACGGCGACGCGTTCGCGGACGCCTCGATCGCGCGCAGCCGCTCGCTCGTGCCGATCCCCGACTCCCTCGACGACGTGCAGGCCGTGACTCTGGCGATGTCGGGAGGCACCGCGGTCGGCCTCGTCGACGCGCTGCACGTGCGAGCCGGCGAGCGGGTCTTCGTCGGAGGCGGCTCCGGAGCGATCGGGAACCTGACGATCCAGCTGCTGGTGCGCGCGGGCTGCGCGGTCGCGGCGACCGGTTCCGCCGCCTCCGCCGAGCTGCTGCGGGGTCTGGGAGCCGAGCCGCACGACTATCGGGCGCTCGACCTCGGTGTGCTCGCGGGCCGCTTCGACCTCGTGGTCGACGTCTCAGGACACCTCCCCGTCGCCGACGCTGCGATCCTGCTCGCCGACGGCGGGCGCATCGCCACGCTCGTGCCCAATGGCCCGGCGCTGGGCGCGGAGGCGCTCGGAGTCGTGCGCCGCGACCGGCCTCGAGTGCGCAACCTCATCGTGGTGGCGACGGCGGAGCGGATCGGGCGCGCGGTGTCCCTCGCCTCCTCCGGCGAGCTACGGCCCGAGCCCGGCGCCGTGTATCCGCTCGGCGAGATCGTCGACGTGCTCACGCGGCGGGCGGCAGGCGGCGACGGCGCCCTCGGCAAGATCGTCTTCACGAGCGACGGCTCGGCCGCGCTGAACTGAGTCGCGCCAACGACGAACGCGGGCCGGCCGCGCGATCTTCTGGCGTCGGAGGCGCCGCAAGGCTAGCGGGCACCGAGCGCGCGGACAAGCAGGCGATGCACCCGGGCGGCGCCGGTCAGGATGGTCGCATGCCCGCTTCTCCCCGTTCCTTCCCCCACCCCCTCGGCGTCTCCCTCCTCGGCGACGCGGGCGCCGACGTGGCCGTCTACTCCGAGACGGCGGACCGCGTCGAGGTCTGCCTCTTCGATGAGTCCGGAGCCGAGACCCGCGTCACCCTGACCGAGCGCACCGGCCACGTCTTCCACGGAATCGTTCCGGGCATGCGGGTCGGCACGCGCTACGGCCTGCGCGTCGACGGCCCCTGGGACCCGGCCCACGGCCTCCGACACAACGCCGCGAAGCTCCTCCTCGACCCCCACGCGACCGCGATCGAAGGCGCCTACTCGTGGAGCGAGGACGTCTTCGGCCAGTTCCACGAGGACGCCGACAGGCGCAACGACACCGACTCCGCCCCATCCGTACCGCGGTGCGTCGTGACCGATCCCGACTCGTTCGACTGGGCGGGCGACTCCGCCCCGCGCATCCCCCTCGAGGAGACGATCGTCTACGAGGTGCACGTGAAGGGGTTCACCCAACTGCACCCCGACGTGCCGGAGGAGATCCGCGGCACCTACCGCGGTCTCGCGCATCCCGCCGCGATCGCGCACTTCACCGACCTCGGCGTCACCTCGGTCGAGCTGCTGCCCGTGCACCAGTTCGTGCAGGACTCGCACCTCGAGGAGAAGGGCCTGCGCAACTACTGGGGCTACAACTCCCTCGGCTTCTTCGCGCCGCACAACGAGTACTCGCACGCGGGAGACGACGGCTCCCAGGTCGATGAGTTCAAGGCGATGGTGAAGGCGTTCCACGAGGCGGGCCTCGAAGTCATCCTCGACGTGGTCTACAACCACACCGCCGAAGGCAACGACAAGGGACCGACGCTCTCGTTCAAAGGCATCGACAACGCCTCCTACTACCGTCTCGTCGAGGACGACCGCGCCCACTACTTCGACACCACCGGCACGGGCAACAGCCTCAACGTGAGCCATCCGGCGGCGCTCGGGCTGATCATGGACTCGCTGCGCTACTGGGTGACCGAGATGCACGTCGACGGCTTCCGCTTCGACCTCGCCACCACGCTGACGCGCCAGAGCGGCGAGGCGGAGGTGCACAGCGCGTTCCTCGACCTGATCGCCCAGGACCCGGTGCTCGCACCCGTGAAGATGATCGCCGAGCCGTGGGACACCGCGGGATACCAGGTCGGCGGCTTCCCGGCGGACTGGTCGGAGTGGAACGGGAAGTTCCGCGACGACGTGCGCGACTTCTGGCACGGAGCGGACTCCGTGCTCGGCACGACCGCGCAGCGCGTGCTCGGGTCACCGGATGTCTACGAGTCCAGCCGCCGATCGCCGCTCTCGAGCGTCAACTTCGTCACGGCGCACGACGGGTTCACCCTCGCCGACCTCACCGCCTATTCGCGCAAGCACAACACGGCCAACGGCGAAGACAACGCCGACGGCGAGAGCGACAATCGCTCCTCCAACAACGGCGCGGAGGGGCCGACAGACAACGAGGCCGTGAACGAGCGCCGCGCACGGATGCGCCGCAACTTCCTCGCGACGCTGCTGCTCTCGGCGGGGGTCCCGATGATCCTCGGCGGCGACGAGATCGCCCGCACGCAGGGCGGCAACAACAACGCCTACTGCCAGGACGACGAGATCTCGTGGTTCGACTGGGAGAACGCGGACCGCGAGCTGCTCGCCTTCACCCGCGAGCTGATCGCGCTACGCACCGCGGAGCCGGCACTGCGCCCCCGGTGGTTCCGCCGCGCTCCGGGTGACGGCGGCCCCGACACGGTCGACATCCTGCGCTCGGACGCCCACGGGTTCGCCGACGACGAGTGGGACAATCCGGACGCCCGCTCGATCGCGTTCGTGTTCGAGCACGAGGGCAGCGACTCCTTCGCCCTGCTGCTGAACGCAGCCGAGAACGGTGTCGAGTTCACGGTGCCGAAGGCGCCCGGGGCGGAGTGGACGCTCGCCGCGTCCAGCGACCCGAAGCAGGTCGTCGCGGGCGAGGTCACCACGCTGATCGTCCGCGACGGATCGTTCACGCTCCTGCGGTCGGCCTCCTGATGCCCGGCCGAGCTCCGCGGCGGCTCCGCTTCGGCGGGCGCATCGCAGGGTTCGGCACGAGCTCGGGCACGCGGATCGTGCTCGGGCTCTGGGAGCAGACGCCGTTCGGGGCCTTCGCCGACGCGATGATCGAGACGGGAGATGGCCACCGACTTCTGATCGCGCCGACCCATGAGATCGCCGACCTCATCGGGTCGACCTATGCCTTCGACGAGGTCGTGGTGGCACCCGTGGAATGGCGAAGGAGCGCCGGCGGTCTCTCTCTTGCGGCCGGTCCCCTGCGGGTGAGGCTGCGACTCGGCGGGCTCACTCCGCTCGGGCGCCTGCTGCGGGCGGTGCCGGGGCCGGTGGCCGAGCATCCCGCGTGGCTGACCGCGATCTCGCCGGTCGCGTCGCTGCTCGTGCGCGGCGTCAGCACTGCCGGCTCGGCGGGGCACGGGCGGCGGGAGTACTACGGCGTGCGGGCGATCCGCCGCATCGAGGGCGTCGAGGCGACCTTCGCGGAGGCGGACCTCGGCCCGCTGCGGCCGCTCTCGCCTCCCGTGCGCTTCGGCTTCTCGTCGGCCCCCGCTGCTCCGGCGATCGTCGACGTCACGACCACCATTGTGCTGCCGCACGAGGGGAACACCGCGCGTCTGCGCGACCGAGAGAGAGGAAGCGCCTCGTGAAGAAGGGCGACAAGATCACCTGGAACACCTCGCAGGGCGAGACTCACGGGGAGCTCGTGGAAAAGAAGACGAAAGAGTTCCACTTCGAGGGGCAGAAATTCAACGCCTCGGAGGACGAACCGTACTGGATCGTGCAGAGCGATAAGACGGAAGCGAAGGCCGCGCACAAAGAGTCGTCGCTGACGAAGAAGTAACCTATTCGGCATCCTCGTCCTTCGCGAGGGCGCGGCGCAGTGCCCGCACATCCCGGAAACCGGCCAGTTGGGCGATCTCTGGTGCGGTGAAAAGCTGTCCGTTTTCCGTTATGCCGAAATGGCTGCGTGCCCGCCGAACCCGCTCCTCAGTGAGCGCGGTCTTTGCAGAGGAGCCGGCCTGAGCGAAAATGTGCCGCAGGTTACGTGGCGACCTGCCGATCGCCCGAGCGAGCGCTTCTACCGTGAAATCGGGGTCGGTCGCCCGCATCGCGATCACCCTGAGCGCCGCGCGGTGCAGACTTTCGGTGTCTTCCGAGTGCTCCGGCGCCGTGGCCGCGAGAGCGTGCAGCAGAAGCGCCGTCGTAAGATGTCGGAGCCCCAACCCGAAGTCGGCGAACCCCGCCTCCTTGTCGACCATCGCGGAATTGAGCGCGATGTTCGCGGTCGCCGCGACGGCGTCGCGATACGTCTTCACGGGTTGAGCGAACACCATCCCGAGCTCGAGTTCGAGGCGTGTTTGGGCAGGAAGTCCGGCCAGATCGAACTCGATCTGGTATCTCGCGACCGGGCGGGTAGCAGCGAACTGGAACGGTGCCCCCCCACCAGGGAGGACCGCAACGTCGCCCGGGCTGATGACCCTCGCCGCCTCACCCCAGGTCTGCACCTGGAGGGTCGACTCGCCCTCGATCTGCACGATCAAGAGGGCCGTGGGTGAGCGGCGGTCAATCTCGTATGACCCCTCGCTGTGCCACACGCGGGCGGCTCCGAAACCCTCGAAGCTGATCTCGTCCGACACAAGCCGGAAAGTCGTATCGAATTCTCCAAAAAAGTCTCTCTCGGCTAGCCATTGCTGGGCATCGTCGCCTTGCAGAGAGAATTTACGGCGTAGTGAATCGGGGGCCATAAGCCCAAGAGTAATCGTCTGCGCAGGTATCGCCCAGGGGCTACCGTGATCGCAATTTCCGGCCCCGACAGAACCATTTGCGGCCCAGCGGGTCGTGTGCCTCGCTGACCTGGCAATGCTTCGTCTGTCCCCCTCATCACAGACGAAAGTTCGAGCACATGACAAAAAATTCCTTCGACAAGTTCCGCGACGTCGGGTCACCCCTCTCCGAGTGGACCATCCCCGCCGAGGACGGCGTCCACCGCCGCACCATCGTCAAGGGCGCCGCCTGGACCATCCCCGTTGTCGCCGTCGCGGTCGCGACGCCGGCCGCTGCGGCGTCGGCGACGCCGAAGCTGGAGTTCACGCAGGGCTCTTACACCGGTAACGGATGCGAGACCATCACCGGCGTGCAGGTCAAGCGCACGACAGACGGCACCACGCCCGACGCGGGCAAGGTTGTGACCGTGACGCTGAAGGATGGTTTCACCTTCGCTGACGGCACCACGACCTATTCCGCGACCACAAACAGCTCGGGGCTCATCACCCTCCCGAACATCAACGTTCCGACCGGCGAGAAGTCGACCATGTTCAACGCGACGTCGGATACGCTCGCGGCCTCGGCGCCGGTCACCTCAACGGCCTACGCCGTTCGAGGCTTCCACAAGCCAGCGAATTCATCGACGGGCTCCAGCAGCCTCATTCGCGCCGGCTACAAGGATGCGACCGTCTACGGCGACGCGATCTTCCTCACGTCGGACGGCATGCTTTACAACGGCGCTCCTACCGGCGCCCCCCAGTTGATTGACTCGAACGTCACCTCCGTCTCGCAGATCGAATATGACTCGAAGAACAATCTGTTCCTGAACTACGTCACGAAGAGCGGCGACGTCCGCATCTTCAAGAAGGATGGGACTAGCAACACGGGGTCGAGCAGCCTGATTACATCCGGCCAGACCGATGCCACCGCATACGGAGACGGCATCTACCTGACGTCCGGTGGATCCCTGTTCTTCGATTCGCAGGCTATCGGAACTGATGTCGCGTCTGTCTCGCAGGTGAATTACGACAGCGCTAATAACATCTATATCGACTACGTCACCAAGACCGGGGAAGTACGTCAGTTCTACAAGCAGTCTGACCAGACAACCGGCTCGAGCAGCGCCATCACCACCGGCCAGACGGGAGCCACGGCTCTTGGCGACACCCTTTACCTGACGTCTTCAGGCGAACTCAAAACGGGGACGACGAGCATAGCGACGGGTGTCGCATCAGCGTCTCAGGTCGAGTATGACAGTCAAAACGGCGTTTACATGGACTATGTCACGACCACCGGAGACGTCTACACGTACTACCGGAAGTCCGGCGACGCGACCGGAACAGTCACCAAGCAGGCCTCTGGTTTCACCGGCGCCACGGCACTCGGAGACCGAATGTTCCTGACCTCGGACGGAAAGCTGTATAATGGCGGCCAGCTCGTGGACAGCAACGTCACCTCTGCCTCGCAGATCGCGTACGACTCGACGAACGGCTTCTACATGGACTACGTGACGTCGAGCAACTCCAGCTGCTGATCGCCTCACGCGTCTTCAGAAGTTCACGCGAGTGATGTAGTTCTCACTTCAGAAGGCGAGAGAGTCGCCCATTGAAGGGAACCGAGACCGGGGTGGACACCTCCAGCGCGGGTTTATCCCCAATTCCCAGCAGAACAGCACCAACATGATCGGCTATAAGAAGCCCCCGCTCGCAGTCGATCAGCGGCAGTACTAACCTCAGAAGTGTGGGGGTGCCGGACTCGGTCCGGCACCCCCACACTTTTTGCATCGAGAAAGACAGCTCGCTCGGAGCCTCAAAAACCTCGATCCAGGCGGTTGCGTCCAGGATCGACTCCCAGCCGCAGAGCGTGATCGCGGCCCGGTTGTGGCGTGCGCCCGGCACAGGGTCGAAGACGCAGAGCAGCGTGTCGTCCAGGCAGGAGGCTCCTTGGACGTTCAGGCCCTTCCGGGGTCGTTCGTCGCCAGCAAACCGAGGTCACCCGTCTCGCCGAACGTGCGCAAAGCCTGCCTCAGCGCACGCGCCGACGGGAAACCGGTACGCCGCGCCACCTCGTCGAGGGTGAGACCACGGTCCGCCTCGAGGACCCCGTGCGCCGCACGAGTGCGCTCAAGACGAATCGCCCGACGCGGCGTCAGCCCCCGCTCGGCGAACGCCATCTGGAGCCAGCGCGGAGTCATGCTCTGCGTCGCCGCCAGAGCCGCAACATCAAACGCCGGAGCGAGAGAGAGGAAGCACCTCGTGAAGAAAGGCGATGCGGTCAGCTGGAACACCTCGCAGGGCGAAACCCACGGCGAGCTGATCGAGAACAAGACGAAGGAGTTCCGGTTCGACGGGCAGAAGTCCACCGCCTCCGACGACGAACCGTACCGGATCGTGCAGAGCGAAAAGACCGGCGCGAGGGCGGCACACAAGGAGTCGTCGCTGACGACGAGGTGACGGCCCGAGCGCAGAACGTCAGCTGAGACGCTCTCTCGCGCACGATGGCGCGCGAGTCGACGTCTCAGCTGACGTCGTGTCGGTGCCGGCTCGCACAGCGACGTCCTCGATCGAGCGCGGGCTCTGACTCAGGTCCGGGTCGTATCGTCCCGCCGCTGCCGACCTCCTCGCGGGGGCGGGGCCTCACCGTCATGCTTGGCCAGCGCGCGGGTCAGGGCACGGACATCGCGGAATCCCGAGAGCCGAGCGATCTCGGCCGGGGTGAACTGGGGGTTGCCGACCGACTGCGCGAGATAGGCGCGAGCGCGTCGTACGCGTTCGGCGGTCAGCTCGACCTTGGCCCAGCTGCCCGCCTGGGCGAAGACGTGGCGGAGGTTACGCGGCGAGGTCCCGACGGCGTCGGCGAGCATCGTGACATCGAAATCGGCATCCGTGGCCCGTGTGGCGATGACGCGAAGAGCGGCGTGGTGCAGGGGGCTCACGGCGTTCGGGCCCACAGGGGCCGACGTGTCGAAGGCGTGCTGAAGAAGGGCCGCCGTGAGATGCCTCAGTCCCATTCCAAAGTCCGCGAAACCCGCCTCGCCCCGGCTCATCGTCGAATTCAGTGCGATATTCGCCGCCGCTACCACGGCATCCCGATATTCTTTCGAGAGTCCTGAGTAGATCCTCCCGGACATGATGTCGGAGCGCGCGACGAGGGGAAGCCCGGCGAGGCTGCATTCGATTTGATACCGCGCGACTGGTCCCTGGGCGGAGAAGGAGTACGAGGCGGAGGCCGCCGGGAGGACAGCGACGTCGCCGGGCCCGAGCTGCTTGGTCTCCTCCCACTGCGGCGACGCGAGCGTCGACCGCCCCTCGATCTGCAGGAGAATCAGGGCAGAAGGAGACGAGCGCTCGATAAGGTATCGACCTTCGGTATGCCACACCCTCGTCGCGCGATATTCAGGGAATTCAATCTCGTCGGAGACGAGTCTGAAACCCGGACCGACATCACCGAGAAAGTGACGTTCGACGAGCCATTCCTGTGCAGCGTCACCCTGGAGCGAGTATTTTTGGCGAGCCATCCGCATTGACATACGCCTTTCAGATATCCCTCAATAGTCGGCACAAGGCAGAAATGGGCCCTCGGAGGGCGTGGGGGCACCCGCTCGATTCTGACCACAGCACCTCGGACGCGATAGTCGGCCACACTTTCCGGCGAACGGTGTGCAATAAGCGGCCGCTAAAAGCACTCAAGGAGGGAGCCGGTGGGCGCAGTTCAGCCCCTCAGCCCGTAGTAACAACCCCCAAACAGGGGTCATTTTCAGACGGACGACGCTCGATGCCGCGCTGTCGACAGCTCGGCCACGACCGCCCGCCTCCTCGAGAAGACCCGCACATTCATGTGTCTATACGCCCCACTCGGTGTGTCTTATTGCACTGAGCCTCACAAAGTCGCCCTTCTCGCCTCGAGAGCGACGCGCCGCTGGCAATAGTGGCCGGCATCGCCGCCGGTTCCTCCACTCCAGAGAACTCCGCCACATTCTCGTGACACCGAGCCCCCGCCTCCTCATCGATACCGCCACAGCCACGGCACGGCGGCTCTTTCCGGCAACGAGCAATCAAATAACGGTCAGACGAGGGCGTGCGGAGGCGGGAGCTGGCGATGATTCCCCTGCCCCCCTTCTCCATGATGAAAGTTCGAGCACATGACCAAGAACCCCTCCGAATCCCGCGACAGCGCGGCTCCGCTCACCGGCTGGAGCATTCCCGCCGAGGACGGCGTCCATCGCCGCACCCTGGTGAAAGGCGTCGCCTGGACCCTCCCCGCCGTCGCCGTCGCCACCGCCACCCCTGCCGCCGCAGCCTCTGGCACACCCACCCTCAGATTCACCCAAAACTCCTACACCGGCCAAGGCTGCAGCACCATCACCGGCGTCCAAGTACGACGCACCACCGACGGCACCACACCCGACCCCGGAAAAACCATCACCGTCACCCTCACCGACGGCTACACCTTCTCCGACGGCTCCACCAGCCACTCAGCGACAACAGACTCCAACGGACTCATCACCCTCCCCGCCATCAGCGTCCCCGCGAAGGGCGGCACCAGCACCTTCGCCGCCGCCTCCGACTCGCTCGGCACCACCGCACCCGTCTCCGCAACAGCGGCGCCAGGTGGGGGCAACTATCAGTGGCGCTCGACCGGACAGCTCGAGACCTATTCGAATATTCCGTCCGGCGCGAAGGCGGTCGGCTACGGTTTCTTCCTCGTCAACGGCGAACTCTGGTGGAAGGGCCGCACCACCCCCGTCATCACCGGAGTCACCTCCGCCGTCGGACAACACGTCGACTCGCTGAATGCCGACGTCGCCACCGTCGAGGCCAACGGAACCAGCTACCAATGGAACTCAAACGGACAGCTCAACACCTACCCGAACATTCCCGCCAACGCCACCGCCGTCGGCTACGGCTTCTTCCTCGTCAACGGCGAACTCTGGTGGAAGGGCCGCACCACCCCCGTCATCACCGGAGTCACCTCCGCCGTCGGACAACACGTCGACTCGCTGAATGCCGACGTCGCCACCTTCGAGGCCAACGGAAAAAGCTACCAATGGAACTCAAACGGACGGTTTGACACCTACGACCAGATCCCCGCCAACGCCACCGCCGTCGGCTACGGCTTCTTCCTCGTCAACGGCGAACTCTGGTGGAAGATCCGCACCACCCCCGTCGCTTCCAACGTCTCCTCCGCCGTCGGCGAGCACGTCGACTCGACCAATGCCGACATCGCCACCTATGTGGTCGATCCCACCTGCAGCTGACTAGTCCGGCTGCCGGATCCTTTCTGAGAGGCGGCGTTGGTCGTCTCTCCGCAGGATCTCCGCGATGACGGGAGGAGGGGTGCCGGGCGATCAGCTCGACACCCCTCCTTCCGTCGTCCCGTGGCCACCGCCCGTCAGGCGGCAAGGGAACGGGCACGGCACAACGTCAGCTGAGACGCCGCCTCAGCCACGATGGTGCGCGCGACAGCGTCTCAGCTGACGTTGTGTTGCCGGGACTGCCCACGCGGCTTAAGCGATGCGAATCAGCTTCTTGTTCACGAACTCCTCCAGCGCAGGGCGGCCCATCTCGCGGCCAGTACCCGAGCGCTTCACGCCGCCGAAAGGCAACTCGGCCGCGTCGCCGAGAACGAGATTGACCCAGACCATGCCCGCGTCGATGCGATCGGCCAGGCGCAACGCCTGCTCGTGGTCGGTCGTATAGAGGTAGGAGCCGAGCCCGTACGGGGTGTCGTTCGCGATGACGATGGCCTCGTCTTCGTCGCGCACGCGGTAGAGCGCGGCAACGGGTCCGAAGAACTCCTCGCGGTAGGCGTCCATTGCGGGAGTGACGTCTTCGAGCACGGCCGGCGGGAAGAAGTTGCCGGTCACCTCGCCGCTCGCGCGCACGGTTGCGCCCTGCTCGACGGCCCGGGCGAGCTGGTCCTTCAGCCGCTCAGTCGCAGCCGACGAGGAGAGCGGGCCGAGCAGGGTCCCCTCCGCGAACGGATCGGCGGGCTGGGCACGGGTGAACGCCTCCGTGAACTTCTCGGCGAAGGCGTCGTACAGCTCGTCGACGACGATGAAGCGCTTGGCGGCGTTGCACGACTGCCCGTTGTTGTCGAGACGGGCGGCGACCGCGTCCTCGACGGCCTTGTCGAGGTCGTCCGTCGAGAGCAGCACGAAGGGATCGGATCCGCCGAGCTCGAGCACGACCTTCTTGAGGTGGCGTCCGGCGAGCTCGGCGACCGCCGCTCCCGCGCGCTCGGAGCCGGTGACCGAGACTCCCTGCACGCGCGGGTCGGCGATGACGGTGGCGGCCTGCTCGTTCGAGGCGTACAGGTTCACGTAGACGCCGGCAGGGGCGCCCAGCTCCTCGGCCGCGGTGCGGAAGATCTCGGCGATGGCGGCCGCCGACTCCGGGCACTGGGGGGCGTGCTTGAGCAGGATCGTGTTGCCCGCAACGATGTTGGGGCCCGCGAAACGCGCCACCTGGTAGTAGGGGAAGTTCCACGGCATGATGCCCAGCAGCACGCCCAGCCCCGCGCGGCGGATCACGGCAGTGCCGGTGCCTTCGGCGAGCTCGATCGGCTCGTCGGCGAGGAAGGCCGCACCGTTTTCGGCGTAGTAGCGGTAGATGTCGGCCGCGAAGCCGACCTCGCCCTGCGCCTGGTCGAGCGGCTTGCCCATCTCGCGCACGACGATCGCGGCCAGCTCGTCGGCGCGCTCGGTGTGCAGTTCGGCCACTCGGGCGATCAGCGCTGCCCTCGTCGCGACCGGCACGGTGCGCGACCAGGCGGAGTAGGCGTCGTGCGCGGCACTGATCGCCCGCCCGAGGGCCTCGTCGTCGATCGTCGGGTACTCGCGCAGGGTCTCGCCGGAGGCCGGGTCGGTGACGGCGTACTGGATGCTCATACGGGCAGTGCTCCTTCGCGCTCGGGCGACGACGCGGTCGCGCCGTCCTCGTCGATGATCTCCTGTGCCAGGCGCCATCCGACACGGATCGCGCCGTCCACGTGCTGGTACCCCTCGGCGGCGAGATCGCTCGAGCCGAAGCGGACGGGACCCACCGGCTCGAGCTGCATCGCGCCGTAGCGGGTGAGACCGCCGAGGTCGAAGCTCGCAGCGTAGGCACCCTGCGTCCACTCCTCCGACGCCCAATCACTCTCGTAGTAGACGAGCGGATCGAGAGCGGCCGGTCCGAAGTAGGCGGCGAGAGAGCTGAGGACCGCCGCCTTGCGCTCGGCGTCGGGCAGCGCGAGCAGGCGATCGGCCTTCTCGTCTGAGACGAAGCCGACGAGCGTCCCGCGCTCCTCGCCGTGGTTGGAGTTGTCGTAAGCCTCGTGCACGAGGGCGTGCGGGCTGAAGGCGGTGCCCGAGAGGCCGTCGGCGCGCCAGAACGGCGTGGGGTAGCTCGCGTGCACCTTGATCACCAGCCCCAGGGACTGATGCTGGAGCGCCTGCTGACGAAGACGCGGGAGCGGCGGCTCGAAGGCGATGCGGCCGACGAGGTTCGGCGGCACGGCGACGATCGCATGGCGGGCGCGGATGCTCAGCGCGTCGGTGCGGACCTCGACGCCCTCGCGACTCCACCGCAGCGACCGCGCCGGCTGCCCGAGCAGGACCCGCTCGCCGCCGAGTCGCTCGGCCAGCCGCTCCGGCACCTGCTGCAGGCCCCCGATGACGCGCCTGTCGAGGATGAAGTCGGCGTCGACCAGATGCCGGAAGCCGCCCGCGCTCGCCGCCATGAGCAGCGCCTGAAGGAGGGAGAACGCGTGGGCGGGCTTGGTGAGCATCGCGCCGGCGAGGAACAGCGCGATGGTCGCGCGCGCCTCCGCATCGTCGCTCTGCTGGTCGAGCCACGCCGCGAAGGTGATGCGGTCGTAGGCGTGGGCGAGCGGATGCTCCCACGGTGCGGCAGGATCGGTCTCGGCCGAGAGACGGTCGAGGTCGGCGATGAGTCGGGCGACCTCGGCCTCGGTGCGTTCGGGTCCGGGGAAGATCTCGCCGGTGAAGCGGCGTGCGGAGGCGTCGGCGCCGAGGTAGACGCTCTCGCCGGCGCGGTAGCGGGAGTAGGTGCGCAAGCCCAGCTCGTCGAGCGTCTGGAGCAGCGCGGTCTGGTCGGGCGAGACCCACTGACCGCCGAGTTCGAGCAGTTGTCCCTCGACCACGCGGGTTTCGAGGCGTCCGCCGACCCGCTCTCGCGCCTCAACCACGACGACGTCATAGCCGGCCTCGTGTAGTCGGAGTGCCGCGGTGAGGCCGGTGGCGCCGGCTCCGATCACGACGACATCGCGCTCGATAGAGGACATCACTTCTCGTTCCGTCGGTGGCCCGGGCTCATGGCGAAGGATCTCGAACCATTTTGACACACGGGCAGACGAAAAGGGCAGTGCCCCTACGAGGACCCGCGCGCATCCCCTATACATAGGAGTGCTATATTGTTCCTCGTGCCCGATTCCAGCGCTCCCGTGCGGCTCGCCTCCGCCGCCACCGCTCTCACGCGGTTCGCAGGTCGCTCCAGTGGCGCCACAGGGCTCGGCGCCCAAGCCGGCGCGGTCTGGACCACCCTCGCCGAGCTGCGCACCTCCTCCCCGGCCCGCCTCGGTGAGCTGGCCGAGCGTGTGCGGGTCACCCAGCCGACGATGACCGGAATCATCGCCCGCCTCGACGAGGCCGGCTGGATCCGCCGGGTGCACGACGAGAACGACGGTCGCGCCTGGCTGATCGAGGGCACCGCCGCGGGCTTCACCGCCCTCGGCGAGCACCGCCTCCGCCTCGAGAGCGCGCTCGCACCCCTGTTCGACGACCTCGACGACGACGAGCACCAGACCATCGAGCGGGCCGCCGCGATCGTCGAGGCCCGCGTCGCGCGCATCACAGGCACCTCCCCCACCTCTCCCCAGAAAGGCCAGTCGTGACCACCTCCCCCTCCCAGGGTTCGATCCTCAAGCAGCCGCTCGCAGTCTGGGCCGTCGCCTTCGCGGCGGTCATCGCCTTCATGGGCATCGGACTCGTCGACCCGATCCTCCCGGCGATCGCCGAGAGCCTCCGCGCGACCCCGACCGAGACGTCGCTGCTGTTCACGAGCTACCTCGTCATCACCGGCGTGGTGATGTTCTTCACCAGCTGGCTGTCGAGCCGCATCGGCGCAAAGAAGACGCTGATGATCGGCCTGGTGCTGATCGTGGTCTTCGCCGCCCTCGCCGGCTCGGCCGGCAGCGTCGAAGGCGTCATCGGCTTCCGAGCGGGCTGGGGATTCGGCAACGCGCTCTTCATCTCGACCGCGCTCTCGACGATCGTCGGGGCGGCCAGCGGAGGCTCCTCGGCCGCAATCGTGCTCTACGAGGCCGCGCTGGGTGTCGGCATCGCGGTCGGGCCGCTGCTGGGCGGCCTCCTCGGCAGCGTGTCCTGGCGCGGACCCTTCTTCGGCACCGCCGTGCTGATGGCAGTGGGCTTCATCGCCATCGCGACCCTCCTGCGCGAGGACGGCCCGAAGCCCACGCCGACGCCGCTCTCGGCGCCCTTCGCCGCCCTCAAGGTGCCCGCCATCCGCACCCTCGCGGCCGCCGCGCTCTTCTACAACATCGGCTTCTTCGTCCTGCTGGCCTACACCCCCTATCCGCTGCGACTCGACGAGATGGGACTCGGCTTCACGTTCTTCGGCTGGGGCCTGAGCGTCGCGATCACCTCGGTGTTCGTCGCCCCGCTGTTGACCGCGCGCCTCCCGCGGACCGTCGTGCTGCGCTCGGTGCTCGTGCTGCTGGCGCTCGACCTGATCGCCGGCGGGCTGGCGATCTCATCGCGGGTCGGCCTCATCGTCTGCATCATCGTCGGCGGCCTGCTGCTGGGTGTCGTCAACACGGTGCTGACCGAGTGCGTGATGGAGGCCACCGAGCTGCCGCGTTCCGTCGCCTCCTCCGCCTACTCGGGAGTGCGCTTCCTCGGCGGCGCGATCGCTCCGCCAGCCGCCTCCGCCCTCGCCGCGGCGATCTCTCCGGCCTTCCCGATGTTTGCGGCCGCTGGAGCCGTGGCCGTCGCCGCCCTGATCGTGCTGCTCGGACGCCACACGCTGGTGCGCGCGGACGCACACGAGGCAGAGCCCGAGCTCGTCGAGGCGCAGGCCATCACGTTCGGCGAGTGAACTCGCGCACAACGTCAGCCACGACGAGGTCTCAGCCACGATGGTGCGCGAGAACGCGTCACGGCTGACGTTGTGTCGACCGGGGCCGCCCCTCAGGAGCGTTCGGCCTCGAGGAGGCTCGCGAGGGTCGCCTCGTCGAGTGGGCTCCCGGGGAACACGGCCAGCCGGCTCAGAGGCATCGAGCCGAGCAATGCCAGCGCAGCCGGATCCTCCGCCGCCGACGCGAGCATCCCGCCCCCGGAGGCGAGCGCCTCGCGCAGCAGCGCCCCGGCGCGGGGGCGCGCGAGCCATTCGGCGAGCGTCGACGCCGCCGTGAGCGGACGCGCCACGTCATCGCCCACCACCGCGACGGTGGCACTCACCCGCAGGTCACGGCTCGAGGCACCCACCTCGACGCGGTACTCGCCGCCCTCCACACACCAGCGGCCGGCCTGCGGGTCGAAGTAGGCGAGGTCGTCGCGAGCGATCTCGATCGTCACGGCCTCCTCGGATCCGGCGGCGAGGTCGACGACTGCGAAGCCGCGCAGCTCGCGGAGAGCCCTCGGCACGGCGGATCCCGGCACACCGACATACGCCTGCACGACCTCGCGTCCGTCGCGGGCACCGGTGTTCGCGACGGTCAGCCGGACGCTCAGGCCGCCCTCGTGGGCCAGGACGACGAGGTCTCGGTACACGAACCGGGTGTAAGAGAGACCGTGGCCGAAGGGGAAGGCGACCTCGCTCGCCCGGGCGTCGTAGCCGCGGTAGCCGACGAAGAGACCCTCGCCGTAGCGGACGTGCCCGAATCCGCCCGGAAAGTCGAGGTGAGCGGGGCTGTCCTCGAGTCGCAGCGGGATCGTCTCGGCGAGGCGTCCCGAGGGGTTGACGACGCCGAGGAGGACATCGGCGACCGCGCCTCCGCCCGCCTGGCCGAGCAGCCAGCCCTCGACGAGGGCCGGCACGTCGTCCTGCCACCCGGAGGTACGGACGACTCCGCCGTTGGAGAGCACGACGACGGTGCGCGGGTTCGCCGAGACGATCGCCTCGAGCAGGCGGATCTGCTCGGCGGGCAGCTCGAGGTGCCGGCGGTCGAATCCCTCCGACTCCTCCGTCGCGGGCAGGCCGAGGAAGAGCACCACGACCTCGGCCGCCGCGGCCGCCCCGACGGCCTCCGACCGCAGTGCCTCCGCGTCTCCCGAGCCGTCGAGCGTGTGACCGGGCGAGAAGGAGAGCCGCTCGCCGAGCGCCTCCCGCAGCGCGTCGAGGGCGGAGTCGAGACGGGTCGGCGTGATGAGGGAACTGCCCGCGCCCTGGTAGCGCGGGGTGCGGGCGAGCTCGCCGATCACGGCGACGCTGTCCACGGTCGAGGGGTTGATCGGGAGCACTCCGCCATCGTTCTTGAGCAGCACGATGCCACGGGAGGCAGCCTCCCTGGCGAGCGCGTGGTGGGCGTCCGCATCGTAGACGGCCTTCGGGTCGGCGCCCTCGGCGACGCGTTCGAGCAGTTCGAGGAGGCGGCGGGCGGCCGTCGTCAGGTGCGTCTCGGCGAGCTCTCCGGCATGCACCGCCTCGATGAGCCGGGCGTCGCTGCGGCCGCCGCTCGAGGGCATCTCGAGGTCGAGCCCTGCGGCGAGAGCGGCGACACGGTCGTCGACCGCGCCCCAGTCCGAGACGACGAGCCCGTCGAAGCCCCACTCCTCGCGCAGCACCGTGGTGAGCAGCCACGGGTTCTCGGAGGCGTACACGCCGTTGATCCGGTTGTACGAGCACATCACCGTCCACGGCTGCTGCTCGGTGACGACCCTCTGGAAGGCGCGCAGGTAGATCTCGCGCAGGGGGCGCTCGTCGATGTCGGCGCTGACGCGGAGGCGGTCCGTCTCTTGGTTGTTGGCCGCGAAGTGCTTGAGCGAGGCGCCGACGCCCTGGCTCTGCAGGCCACCGACGAGCGCCGCGCCGAGGACGCCGCTGATGAGCGGATCCTCCGAGAGGTACTCGAAGTTGCGCCCGCACAGCGGAGAACGCTTGATGTTGATGCCCGGGCCGAGCAGGACCCCGACTCCCAGTGCTCGCGCCTCCTGGCCGAGCGCGATGCCGACCCGACGGGCGAGGTGGACGTCCCAGGTGGAGCCGAGAGTGACGGCGGGCGGGAAGCACGTCGCGGGCACGCTGTCGGCCAGGCCGAGGTGGTCGGCGCTCGACCTCTGGAGGCGCACGCCGTGCGGGCCGTCGGTGAGGACGATCGAGGGCACTCCCAACCGAGCGACGGGCGTGGTCGACCAGAGGCCGTCGCCGCTGGTCAGCGACGCCTTCTCGTCGAGGGTGAGGGCGTCGAGCTGGTCGGCGTGGGTCATGGCTGCTCTCCGATCGGCCGGGCTCCTGCGCCGCGGCAGCAAAACCATACAATGAGCGGCTTTGACCACACCAGAGTGAGAGAAGCGCTGCCCTACGATCGGACCATGCCGGAGCGAGGGTCGTACGCGCGAGGGATCGCCCGCCGTCAGGAGATCCTCCGGGTCGCCCTCGACGTCTTCGCCCGCGAGGGCTACCGGGGCACCTCGCTGCGAGAGGTGGCGCGGCGCTGCGAGATGAGCCTCCCGGGGCTGATGCACTACTTCGAGTCGAAGGAGCACCTGCTCACCGCGATCCTGCAGAAGCGCGACGAGATCGACTCCGAGCCCCTCGATTCGGCGACCGACATCATCGATGGCCTGATCGCCGTGATGCGGCACAACCGCGATGTGCCGGGCCTGGTGCAGCTGCACCTGACGCTCGCCGCGGCGGCGGAGGATCCGGCGCACCCCGCGCACGCGCACTTCATGGCACGCCTCGCCTCGATCCGCTCGGACCTCGCCGACGCCATCCGGGCGCGGATCGAGAGGGGAATGGCGCGCGCCGACCTCGACCCCGAACTCGTCGCGCGACTGCTCATCGCCGCCGCCGACGGCATCCAGATCCAGTGGGCACTGGACCGTTCGATCGATATGGGCGACGACATCGAGAGCCTCTGGCGCCTCCTCGCTTACTGACTTTTCCTCATACAGGTATTGCATCGTCTCGACTGCGCCCACATACTCATCCCCGCACGATGAACGGTTTTCGCGAACCGCTCCATCGATGCTTCGACGCTCAATGGGGAGAGGACGATCATGACGACAGCGAGCGGATCAGCCGCGGGGATGCCCTCGGGCATGACGACGGCGACGGCGACGGCGAGGAACCACGGGCTCCCCGAGCCCACCGAGCCAGCACGAAGGAGTTTCGTGGCGGCGCTGCTCGTGGCGCAACTGGTCTTCTTCGTCGCCCTCCTCGGCCCCGCCATCGTCGGCATCGGACTCAAGATCCAGTCGTTCGTGCAGGCGGGAGTGATCCCGCAGGACGGAGCGACCGGCGCGGCCTCGATGCTCGGCGGCTTCGGCGCGATCTTCGCGACGGTGGCCAACGTCGCCTTCGGGAGGCTCTCCGACCGCACCACGAGCAGGTTCGGGCGACGCCGCGTCTGGATCGTCGCGGGCACTGTCCTGATGACGCTCGCGTTCGTCGTCATGGCGGTCGCCCCGGATCTGCCGACGGCGACCGTGGGCTGGTCGCTCGCGCAGCTCGGGGCGAACATGGCGTTCGCCCCGTTCCTGGCGACGATCGCCGACCAGGTGCCGACGTTCCAGCGCGGCACGATCACGGCGGCGCTCGGCATCGCGCAGAACGTCGGGGTCCTCGGCGGCACCGCCGTGGCACAGGCGTTCGCGGGTCAGCTCCTCGTGATGTTCGTCGCTCCCGCAGTGCTGTCGGTCGCGACGATGGTCGTGTTCGCGATCGTGTTGCCCGACCGGCCACTGCCGACCCGACCACCCCGCGCCACCCTCCGCGACTGGATCGGCACCTTCTGGGTCAGCCCCGTGCGGCACCCCGACTACGCACTGGCCTGGTGGTCGCGCTTCCTCATCACCTTCGCGGGCTTCGGCTTCTCGACCTTCCGCTTCTTCTACCTGCTCACCCATGTCGGAGTGCCCGAGGACGAGATCCCGGGCGTCATCACCATCAGCGTGCTCGTTTACACCGTGGCGCTGATCGGTTCGAGCTTCGCCGCGGGCTGGCTCTCGGACAGGCTCCGCCGGCGCAAAGTGTTCGTCATGGGCTCGACCGCCCTCTACGCGATCGGCACGCTCGCGCTCGTCGCCGTGCACGACGTCGGCTCGTTCTACCTCCTCGAGGCGATTCTCGGACTTGCCTATGGCATCTACGTGGGCGTCGATCTCGCGCTCGTGGTCGACGTGCTGCCCAACCCCGAGGATGCGGGCAAGGATCTCGGCGTGTTCAACATCGCCAACGCACTGCCGCAGACCGTGGCCCCTCTCCTCGGCGGGATCCTGGTGTACGTCGGCGACCCGACCGGCAACAACTACGGCCTGTGGTTCTCGCTCTGCGCCGCCCTGGCGCTCCTCGGCGCGATCGCGATCCTGCCGATCAAGTCGGTGCGGTAGCGCCTCAGGGCAACGCGTGCCCGATGTTCGAGCGGGCGAGGGCGACGGCCTCGCCCGCTCCTCCGTTCATCACGATCTTCGAGATCGCCAGAGCGAAGCCCTTCACCTGGGTGCCGGTGATCGTCGGAGGCAGCGAGAGCGCGAGCGGATCCGTCACCACGTCGACGAGGACCGGCCCGTCCTCGGCGAGCGCCTCCCGCAGTGCCCCCTCGACCTCCCGGGGGTCCTCGACCCGGATGCCCCGAATCCCGATCGCCTGCGCCACCTGCGCGTAGTCGACCATCGGCACGTCCACTCCGAAGTCGGGGAAGCCGTCGACCAGCATCTCCACCTTCACGAGACCGAGGGTGGAGTTGTTGAACACGACGATCGTGACGGGCAGCCGGTAGGCGGCGACGGTCACCAGCTCGCCCATCAGCATCGAGAGGCCGCCGTCTCCGCTCAGCGACACGACCTGGCGGCCGGGGTGCGAGAGCTGCGCGCCGACCGCCTGCGGGAGTGCATTGGCCATGGAACCGTGCAGGTAGGAGCCCACGAGGCGCCTCCGGCCGTTGGGGGTGATGTAGCGGGCCTGCCAGACGTTGCCCATGCCGGTGTCGGCGGTGACGATCGCGTCGTCGGACAGCAGGCCGTCGAGGGTGGACGCGACCAGCTCGGGATGGATGGGGCGTCGCGTGGTGACCTCGGTGTAGGTGCCCACGACTCCGGTCACGAGCTTCTCGTGCTTCTTCAGCGTCTTGTCGAGGAAACGGTGGCTCTTGCGCGACACCAGCGGGGTGAGGGCGGCGAGGGTCGCCGCGACGTCGCCGTGCACGGGGTGCGCCACGCTGACGCGGCGGCCCAGCTTGGAGGCGTCGGAGTCGACCTGCGCGATCACCACTTTCGATGCGTCGGGCAGGAACTGCTCGTAGGGGAAGTCCGTTCCCAGCAGGATCAGCAGATCGGCGTCGTGGATGCCCGCGTGGGCGGCGCCGTAGCCGAGCAGACCCGTCATGCCCACGTCGTAGGGGTTGTCGTACTGGATCCACTCCTTGCCGCGCAAACTGTGCCCGATCGGGGCACCGACGAGCTCGGCGAACGTCACGACCTCGTCGTGTGCGTTCTGCACCCCGGCCCCGGCGAAGATCGCGACGGTCTTCGCCTCCTCGATCGCGGCGGCCAGGGCGCGGACGTCGCTCTCGGCTGGCACGAGCACCGGTGCGGCGGGGAGCACAAAGGCGGGGAACTCGCCCACCGCGTCGAGCTCGGCGACATCGCCGGGAAGGGTCACCACGGCCACCCCGCGCAGGGCCACGGCGCTGCGCATCGCGGCGTTGACGACTCGCGGAGCCTGCGCCGCGGTGGACACCAGCTCGCGGTAGTTCGAGCACTCGACGAAGAGGCGGTCGGGGTGCGTCTCTTGGAAGTAGGAGGAACCGATCTCGCTGCTCGGGATGTGGCTGGCGATGGCGAGCACGGGCGCGGAGGAGCGGTGGGCGTCGTACAGTCCGTTGATGAGGTGCAGGTTGCCCGGTCCGCAGCTGCCCGCGCAGACCGCGAGCCTGCCCGTGAGCTGCGCCTCGGCGCCCGCGGCGAACGCGGCAGCCTCTTCGTTGCGCACGTGGATCCAGTCGATGCCTCCCTTGGCCGCACCGCCGCTGCGGCGCACCGCATCGACGATCGGGTTGAGCGAGTCGCCGACGATCCCGTAGATCCGGGAGACGCCGGCGTCGATGAGCTGGGCGATGAGCTGGTCTGCGACCGTCTTCTGAGCCATTCCCCTATTCGACTACCCGCGCGGGGTACGCGCCAGCCTCCGCAGCAGGGAGTCCGGATCCTCCCCGCGACGGACTCGCCCGCCGCGTCGGCGCTCTAGCCTGGTCAGAACCTGTCCGTCGACACTTGGAGCTCCGATGAACCGCCGCCGTCCCGTCGTCCTCGCCGTGGGTGCGGCACTCGTCCTCGGCCTCACGGGATGCTCGGGGATCGCCAGCCTCCTCGGCGGCGAGACGCGCGACGAGCAGACCGGCGAGATCACCGAGGGCGGCACGACCGATGTCTTCCAGTTGCGCGTCGGTGACTGCCTCAACGACGAGCTCACCGAGACCGCGACCGAGGTCACCGACGTGCCGACCGTGCCGTGCAGCGAGCCGCATGCCTACGAGGTGTTCCAGAACGTGACGATGACCGACGCCGACGACTACCCCGGGAGTGACGCCACGACCCAGCAGGCCGAGACCGACTGCGGTGCCGCCTTCGAGTCGTTCGTGGGCGCCTCCCCCGAGGAGTCGGACCTCGACTTCAGCTACTACTACCCCACCCAGGAGAGCTGGGACAGCGGCGACCGCACGATCAACTGCCTCGCCACCGATCCGAGCGGGCTCACCGCGGGCAGTCTCGCCGGCTCCGCCAGCTGAGCGCGGATCAAGCGAGGCGGCCCTCTTCGGCCGTCCGCGGGAAGGCTCGCAGCAGGAGCCCGGAGCCGATCCACACGACCGCGATCCCCGCCACGAGCCAGGAGGCGCCGATCCCGGCGACCGCGCCCGCGAGCACCGCGCCCACTGCCGCGGCGGCGGAGCGCAGCCCCGCGCCGATCGTGAACACCTGAGAGCGCACCTGCGCCGGGCTCTCCTGGTCGCGGAGGAAGAGCATCGCCGCATTCGAGGGCGCGGTGAACACTCCCGCCACGGCGAAGGCGACGACGGCCACGACGATCCCGAGATCGGGCACCGCCACGAGGAGGGCCGCACCGGTCGCGACGTAGGAGGCTCCCATCACCCAGGAGGGTCGCCTCCGGCCGCGGCGCGCGGTCACGAGGATGGCGCCGAGGAGGCCGCCGACCGCGGAGGCGGTCAGGATCCACGCCGCGGCATCGGTGCTGCCGAGCCGCTCGACCGAGAGGCCGATCGCGGCGACACCGGCCGCACCGGCCGCCACCTGACTCAGCGTGCCGGCCGAGGTGACCACCGCGAGCGGGCGGTGCGTGGCCAGATGCCGGACTCCCGCCACGATCGTGCGCAGCACGCCCACAGTCGGCGCCGGACGCGCCTCCATCGCCAGGCCGAGCGAGCCGAACACGCCCACGAACGCGAGGACCGCCATCGCGAGCATCGCCGCCCGCGCCCCGCCGACGGCGATCGCGAGGCCGACGATCGACGGCCCGCCGATCGACGCGACCGTGTACGAGAGCGAGTCCTGCGCGTAGGCGCGACGGGGGTCGCGGATCGCGCTCGTCACAAAACTCGACATGCCGCCCATGTAGACCGGCGTCGCGAGTCCCGCAGCCACGAGCAGTGCGGCGATGAGCGGAGTCGGCACCTCGCCGAGGAATGCGGCGAGCGTGAACGAGACGGCGGTGACCAGGGCGGAGGCGACCAGCAGCCGGCGCGGGTGTCGCACGCGGTCGAGCACCGTGCCGACGAGCGGCGCGGCGATCACGCTCGGGAACAGCGCGGCTCCCGTCAACGCGCCGCCCAGCGCGACGTCGTCGAGCCGGTCGACGGCGAGGACCGGGAGGGCGACGATCATGCCCGCGCTCGCGAGACGGAGGGGGATCGACGCGGCCTGGTAGCTGAACGCGCTCATGCGGTACCGGAGGTCATCCCGTCGATGCTGCCATGAGAGCCGCGCCTCGGGCACGGTCCTCGACACGGGCGCGCGTCTGCGTCAGGACGCAGCGATCAGCCCACGGGCCGCCGGCACCCTCGCACCGCGAGCTGCACTGCGGCGAGCAGCAGCAGCGCAGCGAAGAGGATCCCCGAGAGCCGTGCGGGCAGGAGGAACGAGAGCGCGACCCCGGCGAACGAGAACGCCGTCGCCGAGAGCCCCACCACGAGACCGGCCCGCACGTCGAGCAGTCCCCGCCGAGCGTTCGCGATCGAGCCCGTCAGCGCCGTGGGGATCATCGCCGCGAGCGAGGTGCCCTTGGCCAACAGGTCGGCGAGCCCGAAGGCGCCGACCAGGACGGGCACTGCGACCGCTCCGCCACCGATCCCGAACAGGCCGGACGCGGCCCCCATGACGACGCCGAGCCCCGCGAAGCCGGGCCACACTCCCCAGCCCTCCGCGACCTCCCCGGTCTCGTTCGAGCCGACCACGCCCATCCGCACGGCCGCCGCGAGCAGCAGCACGACGAACAGCCAGCGCAGCACACCGAGCGGGAGGCGCGCGAGCAGCCAGGACCCCGCGACGGCCCCCAGCATTGCCGCGACCGCAATCACCGCTGCCGGCAGCCAGGCGACCTGACCCGCGAGCGTGTACGCGAACGCACCGGCGATCGAGGTCGGTGCGATGGCCAGCAGCGAGGTCGCGGAGGCGCGGCGCTGGTCCATGCCGGCCCACGCGATGAGCATCGGCACCATCACGATGCCTCCGCCGACGCCGAACGCGCCCGAGAGCACCCCGCCGGTCGCGCCGATCAGCGTGAAGAGGAGAAGAGCCCGCGCGCCGGTCGACGACGCACCGTCCCGCGTGTGCACGGCGGCCTGCGCGTCAGCACCGGTCTGCGGAGTCACCTCGTCGCTCACCCGACCATGGGACCACAGCGGACGGGCACGTGACGACGCACAGAGCCTCCGTTGCTGGGAGTCGCCTGCGGACTCTCGATCCGACCGTGAGACCGCCTGCGCCGCGGGCGTCTGAGCTGGAGAACCTCCGGTCGACCGACCGGCACCGAGCGAAAGAGGAGACCATGGCCCAGAGCACCCCGACCACCAGCCCGTCGACCACCACCGGAACGAGCACCGGGGCCGGTCGCACCGTCATCGACGACGGCGTCGTCGCCAAGGTCGCCGGCATCGCGGCGCGCGAGGTCCTCGGCGTGCACGCCCTGGGCGGAGGCGCGGCCCGCGCGATCGGCGCCCTCCGCAGCGCGATCGGCAACGACGATCGCGCCCAGGGCGTCAAGGTCGAGGTCGGCGAGCGCCAGGTGGCAGCGGATGTCACGATCGTCGCCGAGTACCCCGTGCCGCTGCAGGAGGTGGCCGAGGGCGTCCGCTCCGCCGTCGCCCACGCGATCACCCAGATCGTCGGCATGGAGGTCGCCGAGATCAACGTGACCATCCAGGACGTCCACATCCCCGAGGACGACGCGACTGAGGCCGAGCCGCGCGTCGCCTGACCCCACGCCTCGAACCGACGACGACGCCTCCGAGGAGCCTGCGGGCTCCCGGGGGCGTCGTCGTTCGTGTGCGGGCCCTTCGCCCCGTCGGGCTTTCCCGAAAATTTTCAGGAAAACGTCACGTGACGATCCGTGCACCCCTTTCGGCCGCCGGAGTGGGACGATCAGGCGAGGAGCGCTGCCACGCGCTTATCACGCCGCGCCGTGAGCGACACGTGGACGCGCCACGTCCGGTAGCGTCCTGCCGGGAGTCCGTGTGCCACCCGGGGCTGCGACGAACAGGAGGCCGGGTGAGCTGTGGGCTCGATGCGAAGAAGAGGAGGCGGACGATGAGCCGGGATCATTTCGTGCTCTCGACCGCGACTCCGTGGGACGATCGCACCGACATCATCGGCGTCTACGCTTCCGCGGCGTGGGCGCGGGAGGCGGCCGCGAGCTGGTTGCACGACCCGACGCGGGAGGGATTCCCCCGCTGCGTCGTCGAGACCTGGAACGGCGCGCACCTCCTGGGGCGCGAGGTCATCGAGGGGATCGACGTCGACGACGGCGAACCGCGCCCGGGGCCGCGCGAGATCTGAGCGATGCCCCGGGCGCGGCGAGACGACTCCGGCCGCGCGAAGACGAGCGCGGCGAGCAGGTCTCGCCTGCCGAGCCGCACTCCCGCTTCGGCGAGGGGGCGTTCCCCGCCCGGGTCGCGACGCGCGTCAGTAGGAGGAGGCGTCCACCCGCGCGGCGGAGGAGTCGCCGGCGAGCCGCGCGGTGAGGTCGCCGAGGATCGTGGCCGAGCCGCTCGTCCCGAAGCGCGAGACGCCGAGCGCCCGGAAGGCGAGGAGCGTGTCGAGGTCGCGCACGCCTCCCGAGGCCTTGACCTGGACGGCGTGCGAGACGGCCCCGCGCATCAGACGAAGATCGTGCTCGTTGGCGCCGCCGCCCGCGAAGCCCGTCGCGGTCTTCACGAAGTCGGCTCCCGCACGCTCGGAGGCTTCGCTCCCGGCGACGATCTGCGCGTCGTCGAGCAGACTGGTCTCGAGGATGACCTTGACGACGTGCCCGCCCGCCGCCTCGACCACCGCGCGGACATCGGCCTCGACATCATCGAGCAGGCCGCTGCGCAGCCGGCCGATGTTGACGACCATGTCGAGCTCGACGGCGCCGTCGGCGAGGGCCTGCCGGGCCTCGGCGACCTTCGCCGTGGTCGACGTGGTGCCGTGCGGGAACCCGATGACGGTGCCGACGGCGACTCCCGAGCCCTCGAGGCGGCGCACCGCGTGAGCGATGTCGGACGGGCGGACGCAGACGCTGAAGACGCCGTGCTGCCGCGCCTCGTCGAACTGGGCATCGACCTCCGCTCGGGTGAGCTCGGGCTTGAGGATCGCGTGGTCGATGAGCGCCGCGATCTCGGCGACGCTGGGCAGGCTGCTCTCGGACATCGCGCCATTGTATTCGTCGGGCCTGCGGGGAACCCCCTCCAGCCGACGCGCGCGGGTACGTGCGGGAGAAGGCGCGCGGGCCACCCGGAGGCCGCACCGCCCGCGCCGAGAACGCACGAAGGCCCCGCGATCATCGGATCGCGGGGCCTTCGCCGGGTCTGACGCTCTACCAGCTCGACTTGGTGATGCCCGGGAGCTCACCACGGTGAGCCATGTCACGGAAGCGGACACGCGAGATGCCGAACTTCGTGAGGTTGCCGCGGGGACGACCGTCGACGGCGTCGCGCGAACGGACGCGGACGGGCGAGGCGTTGCGGGGGAGCTTCTGGAGGCCGACGCGAGCGGCCTCGCGGGACTCGTCGGTCCCCGCGGGGTCGACGAGGGCCTTCTTCAGCTCGAGGCGCTTGGCAGCGTAGCGATCCACGATCACCTTGCGCTGCTCGTTGCGGGCGATCTTGCTCTTCTTGGCCATTCTTAGCGCTCCTCGCGGAAGTCGACGTGCTTGCGCACTACGGGGTCGTACTTCTTGAGCACGAGACGGTCGGGGTCGTTGCGGCGGTTCTTCTTGGTCACGTAGGTGTACCCCGTGCCGGCCGTCGAACGGAGCTTGATGATGGGACGGACGTCCTGCTGCTTTGCCATTAGATCTTCACCCCACGAGCGAGAATGTCCTTGACGACGGACTCGATGCCACGGGCGTCGATGACCTTGATGCCCTTGGCCGAGAGGGTCAGGGTGACGTTACGGCGAAGCGACGGGACGTAGTACGTCTTCTTCTGCACGTTCGGGTCGAAGCGGCGCTTCGTGCGCCGGTGCGAGTGCGAGATGGCGTGCCCGAAGCCGGGGACGGCTCCGGTCACCTGGCAGACTGCTGCCATGGTTTCCTCCATGTGTGGTTACCGTGGGCCACGCGCGGCACGAGGCCCCGCCCGACCCACCCAAGGTCACTTGTCGGCACACCGCCCGTCCGATCGGTGAAGGCCGAAGCCTCCGCCCGGCGGGCAGCGCGCAAGCGCGTGCAGACGCACGCAACCTGAACAGCTTACGCGAGCCCGCTCCGACGCCGCAAGGGCGGGAGGGCGGATGCCGCAGGAGCGCCGATCGGGATGCGGCACGCGAAGTGGGGCCACCTCCGGCCTGGCGCGATGTTGCGCGGCGGTCCGAGCGGCAGCTACGGTCGCGGAGGCGCCGGGATCGGCCGCCACGAGAGGGGATCGTGGATTCGGTCAGACGCCGCGCACTGCTCGTCGCGATCGCCGCCTCCGCGGTCGGACTCACCGCGTGCACCCCCGAACGCCCCCCGCTCTCGGCCGCCCCGAGCGGCGTGGCCCCGGCAGTGGTCGCCTCCGCGGCCCCGCCCCCTCCTCCCCGCCCGGTCCCGAGCGTCACGGCGGCGCCCTCGCCCGTCCGTGCCCGGGTGCCGCTGCCGGGCGGCGTCATCTCGGAGCTGCCGGGCGACGGGAAGCTGATCGCATGGACGGTCGACGACGGCGCCGACTCCGACGTCGTCGCCGCCTATGCGCAGTTCGCGAAAGACAGCGGAACGCGACTGACCTTCTTCCTCAACGGCAAGTACGACTCCTGGACGACGAACGCGCCCACGCTGGCGCCGCTGGTCGCCTCCGGGCAGGTGCAGCTCGCCAACCACACCTACTCGCACGCCGACCTCACGAGCCTCTCGACGAGCGGCATCCAGGAGGAGCTGGGCCGCAACGGCGACTTCATCCGCTCGACCTATGGGGTCGAGGCGGCACCGTTCTACCGGCCGCCGTACGGATACACCGACGAGCGGAGCCGGGCGGCAGCGGCAGCGATCGGCTACACGGCACCCACGCTCTGGTACGGCTCGCTGTCCGACTCCGGGCTCATCACGCCCGAGCAGATCGTGGGATTCGCGAACCAGTGGTTCCTGCCGCAGCACATCGTCATCGGCCACGCCAACTTCACCCCGGTGACGACGGTCTACGCGAAGCTCGTCGACATCCTGCACGAGCGCTCCCTCGAGACGGTGACCCTCCGCGACGTCTTCGCCGTCTGACGGGGGTCAGGGACGCAGGGCGGCGCGGGCCGCCGAGGTGACGGCCGCGGTCACGGCGTCCAGACTCGGCGTGTGCAGCGACCACCGCTGCCAGTAGAGGGGGACGTCGACCGGCGCGCCGCCGAGGGCGACGAGGCCCGCACCTCCGGGGGGAGCCTGCAACTCGGGCAGCATCCCCCAGCCCAGACCGAGCCGCACGGCGCGTTCGAAATCGGCGGAGCCCGGCACTCGGTGCTGCGGCGGCCGCCCCTCGACGCCGGCCGAGCGGAGGAACCGCTCCTGCAGGCGGTCCTTCTCGTCGAAGACGACGAGCGGAGCCTCGGCGAGCGCCCTGAGGTCGCCCCCGGGGAACCAGCGCTCGGCGAAGACCGGAGCCGCCACCGCGTGGTATCGCATGGCTCCGAGCCGTTCGACGGTGCAGCCGAGCACCGCCTCCGCCTCCGCCGTGACGGCGGCCAACACGGTGCCGTCGCGGAGGAACGCGGCAGTGTGCTCCTGGTCCTCACGGTGCAGCTCGACCACCACGTCGGGCACGGAGGCGAGCGCAGGCAGCGTCCAGGTGGCGAGGGAGTCGGCGTTCACCGCGAGCGGGACGACGACGGGCCCGGCGCGACCCGCCTCCCCGACATCGGTGCCGAGGGCTAGCACGGCGTCGTCGGCGAGCAGCTCGATCTGCCGCGCGAGGCGGAGGAGGCCGGCGCCCGCCTCCGTCGCCACGACCGGACGTGCGCGCACGAGCAGCACGCGTCCAGCCGCCGACTCGAGCGCCTTGATCCGCTGGCTGAGCGCCGACGGGGTGATGTGCAGGGCGCGGGCGGCGGAGTCGAAGGAGCCGTGGCGGACTGCGGCGGCGAGGGCGCGCAGCCGCGGGAGGTCGAGGTCGTCGGACAACATCAGTTCTGCTTACGATACTGAAGACGCGTGAGCTGGTCTACAGGACGGACTCGCTCTAGCGTCGACCCGTGACCCCTCTCCTCGCCGCACTGTCAGGCCTCGGCTTCGGCCTCTCGCTCATCGTCGCGATCGGTGCGCAGAACGCCTTCGTGCTGCGCCAGGGTCTGCGTCGCGAGCACGTGCCCGCCGTCGTCGCGATCTGCGCCGCGGCCGATGCGGGGCTGATCGTCCTCGGCATCGCGGGAATCGGCGCGATGCTCGACTCGGCGCCGGGGCTGCTCGTCGTGATCCGCTGGGGCGGCATCCTCTTCCTCCTGGCGTACGCGGCACTCGCCGCGCGGCGGGCAGTGCGACCCGGAACCCTCGACGGCGACCCGGCGGGCGCCTCCACGTCGCTGCGGACGGCGGTGGGCACCTGCCTCGCGCTGACGCTGCTCAATCCGCACGTCTACCTCGACACTGTGGTGCTGCTGGGCTCGGTCGCGAACACGCACGGCGACGAGCGCTGGTGGTTCGGTGCGGGAGCGGCGTGCGGCAGCGTGCTCTGGTTCACCGCGCTCGGGTTCGGCGCGCGGGTGTTGCGGCCGCTGTTCCGGAGTCGCGTGGCGTGGCGGGCACTGGATGCGGCAGTCGCGGTGCTGATGCTGGCGCTAGCGGCATCGCTCGCGCTCGGCTGACGCGCCTCGCCTGCGTCGTCCTGTCCCGACCGCTTCGACGCCGCCCTTCAGACGTCATCCTTCGGCGAGCCCACCTCATCTTGGCGGTCGATGCGCTCGCCTGGCTCACCCCCGCAGTCTGGTGCCTTACGTCGAAAGGACTCTCACCATGCGCCTCGCCACCCGTCTCTCGGCCCTCCTCCGGCCGGCGGCCACACCCTGGCAGCCTGACAGGATCGTCGCTCTCGACCTCGCCCGATTCCTCGCGCTGCTGGGGATGTTCAGCGAGCACCTGTTGCTCGGCAAAGCACCCGGGCCGGTCCTGGCCGTCGTGACGGGCTTCCCCTCCACTCTGTTCGCGGTCCTCGGAGGAGTCAGCGTCGTCGTGTCGACCCGGCGCCTCCTCGAGGAGGGGAGGACTCTCGCCGCGTGCGTGTCCGTCGCGGTCCGCGGCGTCCTCCTCGCGCTGATCGGGCTGGCCCTCGGTGCAGTTCCGTCGTTCATCGTGATGGTGCTCTCCTACTACGGCGTCGCCTTGATCGTCGTCGCCTGCCTGATCTGGCTACCGACCGGCGCGCTGCTCACCCTCGCAGCGACCCTGACCCTCGCGAGCCCGCATCTGATCCTGTGGGCGAGGAGCACGGGGCCCACGGGGGCGATCCCCTTTCCCTCGCTCGCTTCTCCGCTCGACTTCCTTCAGACAGTCCTGTTCACCGGCTTCTACCCGGGCGTGACCTGGATCACGTTCCTCCTTTTCGGGGTCTGCGCCGGTCGCCTCCTCGTCCGAGCGGCGCGACCCCGGCGCGCTGCACTGACCCTTCTGCTCTCGGGAGCCGTCATGGCCGCCGCCGGCGCCACCGCCGACCTCCTCAGCCGACCACTGGTGACCGCCGCACTGATCGCAACCGGGCAGACCGCAGACAAGGCCCGCGAGCTGACCACCGCTCAAGGATTCGGGACGCCGTTGGGCGGCGGCTGGATCGCGGTGCTCAGCGCCGCGCCGCACACCGGGACGACCGCCGATATTCTGCGAACGGGCGGAGTCGCGCTCTTCGTGCTCGCCGTCCTCCTCCTCCTCGTGCCCCTCCTGCGCTCTCCGCTGCCGCTCCCGCTCGCTGTCGTCGCCCGGGCTGGATCGGCGCCGCTGACGCTCTATGTCGCCCACTTCTTCGGCATCGACGCACTGATCTTGCTGACTATTCTCGTCCCGACGAAGGGGGCACCCTGGTGGTCGTTCGGCCCCGGCGCCATTGCGATCCATACCGCAGCGGCCCTGGCGGTCGGCGCCTACCTCCTCCGCACGGGGCGGCGCGGACCCCTGGAGGCGTTCATCAGCCGCCGCGTCCACGCCGTGGCTGATCGCCTGCCCGGCGGCGCGCTCGCGCCCGCCCGCTCCCGCTCCCGCTCCCGCGAGATGCCACCTCTGCGGTAATCCGTCGGCGTGTCGTCGTCATAAGTGGCATCTCGCGGGAGGGGAGGGGCGGGGGCGGGGCGGGTCAGACGTGGGCCGCAGCGACCTCGGCGAGGCAGTCGCGGAAGACGCGGACGGCGGGCGAGGCAAGGCCCGCCTCCCGCTGGGCCGTGAAAATCGTGCGGCGGGGGCGACGCGGCAGGTCGAGGAGGCGGCAGTCGGGCTCCGCGCCCGCCCAGACCAGATCGGGCATCAGCGCGACGGCGTTGCCCGAGGCGGCCAGGCGGATCTGCGCCTGTAGATCGGCGGTCTCGAAGCGCACGTCCGGCTCGAAACCGGCGAGGCGGCAACTCTGCTCGGCGAAGTGGCGGCTCGCCGTGCCTCGCGGCTCCATCACCCACGGCTCGTCCCGGGCGTCGGCCAACGAGGCGATCGCGGAGTCGCGGCTCACCGCGAGACGGATCGCATCGGTCGTGAGGTCGCTGCGCACCAGACCGGGCAGCCACGAGGTCGAGTGCCCGGGATACTGCTCGGCCACCACGAGGTCGAACTCTCGCGCCCACGACGTCTCGTGCAGCGCACCCTCCGGCTCGCGCTGCACCATCTCGACCCGCACCTCGGGGAAGCGCTCGGCGACCGCCCGCAGCGCTCCCGGCATCAGCGCGAGCGCCGCCGACTGGAACACCGCGACTCGGACGCGGCCCGTGACCGACTCGCCGGACGCGGCGAGCGCCGCCTCCGCGCGCTCGAGCAGCGCGAGCACCTCACCCGCCGCCGCGACCAAGATCTCGGCCTGCGGAGTGAGCTGCACGCGCCGGCCGACCTTGCGCAGCAATTCGACCCCGGTCTCACGCTCGAGCACGGTGAGCTGCTGCGACACGGCAGAGGGACTGTAGGCCAGCGCCTCGGCGGCGGCGGCGAGGGTGCCGCGGATAGCGACCTCCCGGAGCAGGACCAGCCGGCGGACATCGAGCACGGCACGCTCCATTCATCAGATTAGTTGACCGATATCGGTAAGAAACGGTCGCTTCTGCTCAACGGTACTCGCCCGAATACTGAGGACACCGACCCTCGCAGCAGAAGGACCGCATCATGACGGATCTCGTCGACTCCCCTCGCCCCACCGGGCCCTCCCCCGACTCCGTCGACCCGCGCCTGGTCGACGACAGCGTCGCCCTGGTGCGCCGTTGGCTGCGAGAGGCCGCTGAGGTTCCGACCGATGCCTCCGGCGCCCAGCTGGCCGGGGTCCTGAAGGACCCGTCCGGCCTCGACTTCACCGTCGGCTTCGTCGACGGCGTCGTCCGCCCGGAAGACACCCGCGTGGCCGCCTCCGCGCTGCGCTCGATCGCGGGCGGCGTGCCCCGGTTCCTCCCCGCCCCCCTGCGCGCGGCCGTCGCGCTGGGCGGCATCGTGGCGCCGCTCCTGCCGGGCATCGTGGTGCCGATCGCCCGCCGGATGCTGCGGAGGATGGTCGGCCACCTCATCATCGACGCGAGCGACTCGCGGCTCGGTCCTGCCATCGCCAGGATCCGCCGCGACGGCGTGCGCCTGAACATGAACTTGCTCGGCGAGGCCGTGCTCGGCCGGGCGGAGGCGCAGCGCCGACTCGAGGGCACCCATCGCCTCCTCGACCGCGATGACGTCGACTACGTCTCGATCAAGGTCTCGTCGACCGTCGCGCCGCACAACCCGTGGGCGTTCGACGCCGCCGTGGAGGACATCGTGGCGGAGCTGACACCACTGTTCGCCCGCGCGGCCGGCTTCTCGCCGCACAAGTTCATCAACCTCGACATGGAGGAGTACAAGGACCTCGATCTCACCATCACGGTCTTCACGCGCCTCCTCGACCGCCCCGAGTTCCTCGGCCTCGAAGCAGGCATCGTGCTGCAGGCCTACCTTCCTGACGCCCTCTCGGCGATGATCCGGCTGCAGGAGTGGAGCGCAACGCGACACGAGCGCGGCGGCGCCGCGATCAAGGTGCGCTTGGTGAAGGGCGCGAACCTCCCCATGGAACAGGTCGAGGCCTCGGTGCACGGCTGGCCGCTCGCGACCTGGAGCACGAAACAGGACTCCGACACGAACTACAAGCGCGTGCTCGACTACGCGCTGCACCCCGACCGCATCCGCGCCGTCCGGCTCGGCATCGCAGGACACAACCTCTTCGACATCGCCTACTCCTGGCTGCTCGCGGGCGAGCGCGGCGTCCGCGAAGGCATCGAGTACGAGATGCTCCTCGGCATGGCACAGGGGCAAGCGGAGGCGGTGCGCCGAAGCGTCGGCTCGCTCCTGCTCTATACGCCGGTGGTCGCTCCGGCCGAGTTCGACGTGGCGATCGCCTACCTGATCCGCCGTCTCGAAGAGGGCGCGTCGAGCGACAACTTCATGTCGGCCGTCTTCGAGCTCGACGCCGACCCCGCGCTGTTCGCCCGCGAGGAGGAGCGGTTCCGCGCCTCCGTTGCCGCCCTCGACGGCGCGGTACCCGCCGCGCACCGCGTGCCGGACCGCTTCGCCGCGGCCGGACGCCCCGGCTTCGGCGACTTCCGCAGCACGCCCGACACCGACCCCGCCGTCGCCGCGAATCGGGAATGGGCGCAGGCGATCCTCGCCCGTGTCCCCGGTTCCCGCGCGGGCGTCGACGCGATCGAGGCGGCCACGATCGGCAGCCGCGACGAGCTGGAGGCAGTGCTCACCGCCACTCATGCCAGCGGCTGGGGAGGCGTGCCCGCCGACGAGCGCGCCCGCCTCCTGCACCGCGCGGGCGACGAGCTGGAGGCTCGCCGGTCCGAGCTGCTCGAAGTGATGGCTGCCGAGGGCGGCAAGCCGCTCGATCAGGGTGATCCGGAGGTCTCGGAGGCGATCGACTTCGCGCATTACTACGCGGAGCGCGCCCGCGAGCTCGACGCGATCGACGGCGCACGCTTCCGTCCTGCGGCGCTGACCGTCGTCGCTCCGCCGTGGAACTTCCCGGTCGCGATCCCGGCCGGCGGCGTGCTCGCGGCGCTCGCTGCCGGCTCCGCCGTCGTGCTCAAGCCGGCCGGTCCGACCGTGCGCTGCGGGGCCGTGGTGGCCGAGGCTCTCTGGGCGGCGGGCGTGCCCCGCGATGCGCTGCGGCTGCTCCGCCTGCCCGAAGAGGAGTTGGGCCGAGACCTCATCGCCCACCCGGCGGTCGATCGCGTGATCCTCACTGGCGCCTACGAGACGGCCGAGCTGTTCCGTTCGTTCCGGGACGACCTGCCGCTGCTCGCGGAGACGAGCGGCAAGAACGCGATCGTGGTCACTCCTTCGGCCGATGTCGATGGTGCGGTGAAGGATGTGGTGGCAAGCGCTTTCGGGCACGCGGGCCAGAAGTGCTCCGCCGCCTCGCTCGTCGTGCTGGTGGGCTCCGTCGCCCGGTCGAAGCGGTTCCGGGCGCAACTGCTCGACGCGGTCGCCTCGCTCACGGTCGGCTGGCCGGACGATCCCGCCTCGCGAATGGGCCCGGTGATCGAGCCGGCCTCGGGCAAGCTCCTGCACGGCCTGACGACGCTCGGCCCCGGCGAGCGCTGGCTGCTCGAGCCGCGCAGGCTCGACGACACCGGCCGCCTCTGGAGCCCGGGCGTGCGCGACGGCGTACGGCGCGGCTCCGAGTACCACCGCACCGAGTACTTCGGCCCGATCCTGGGCATCATGACCGCCGAGACGCTCGACGAGGCGATCGCGCTCGTGAACGAGGTCGACTACGGCCTCACCTCGGGCTTGCACGCGCTCGACCCGGCCGAGATCGGCCTATGGCTGGAGGGGATCGACGCCGGCAACCTGTACGTGAACCGCGGGATCACCGGCGCGATCGTGCAGCGTCAGCCGTTCGGCGGCTGGAAGAAGTCGGCCGTCGGACCGGGCACGAAGGCGGGCGGGCCGGACTATCTCCTCGGTCTCGGCTCCTGGAGGTCGGCGCCGGCGGAGGCGACGGCTCCCGTCGCACAGGCCGCGTCAGGTCTCGTCGCGGCGGCGCGCGCCGAGCTCTCGGCAGAGGAGGCGGCCGGCGTCGAACGCACGGCCCGCTCGTGCGCCGTCGCGTGGGCCGAGCACATCGCTCCGGCGCGCGATGTGACGGGGCTCGAGGCCGAGCGGAACGTGTTCCGGCACCGGCCTTACGACTCCGCCGTCTTGGTGCGGCTGGCCACCGGGGAACCGCTGGGCTCGCTCGCGCGTGTGGCCGTCGCGGCGGCGACCGCGCAGGCGCGCGTCGTGCTGTCGAGTGCAGTGGCGCCGCCTCCGCAGCTCGCCGCAGCGCTCGGAGCGGTGGCGTCGAGCGTGGTCGTCGAGGACGAGGGCGCCTGGGAGGCGCGGGTGCGCGCGCACGGGGCCGGCCGGGTGCGCCTGCTCGGCGCCGATACCTCCTCCGTGACGGCGGTCACCGGTGGCCGCCCGGACCTCGCGGTCTACGCGGGCGAGGCGACCGAGGCGGGACGACTGGAGCTGCTGCCGTTCGTGCGTGAGCAGGCCGTCTCGGTCACGGCCCACCGCTTCGGCGCCCCCGACCACCTGACGGACGCGCTGCTCTGACGACTCCCCCTCCCGCCGCGAGATGCCACTTATGAGCACGTCACTCGGCGTGTCGCGCATCATAAGTGGCATCTCGCGGCGGGAGGGGGAGCGGCGGTGAGGAGGCGATGTTTCGTCAGCATCTCCGAAAACGTGAACGGTGCCGCAACCCACCGCAGCGTTCACTGGAGGAATGCTCGACACGTTCCCCCCGGCCCTGGCGCGCCGATCTGCGCCCCTCGTCACCTTCTTCGGCTGTGACCCCGAGGAGGCTCGCGCGATCGAGGACATCGCGCGCCGACGCTCCGTGCGCTGCCGCATCCAGGAGGCACCCCTCGGGCTGGAGAGCGCCGCTCTCGCCCGCGGCACCTCCTGCGTGAGCGTGAACCATCTCACTCCGGTGGTCGGCGACACGATGCGCGCGCTCGCCGAGAACGGGGTGCGCCACCTCCTCACGAGGAGCATCGGCGTCGACCACCTCGACCTCGAGCTCGCCGCGTCCCTCGGCCTCACCGTCGCCAATATCCCCTACGACCCCGACGGCGTCGCCGACTACACCGTGATGCTGATGCTGATGGCACTGCGCCACGCCCGGCCGACCCTCGCCGCGACCGAGCGCCACGACTTCCGCGTGACGCCTCCCCGTGGCCGGGAGCTGCGCTCGGTCACCGTGGGCGTGCTCGGTGCCGGGCGGATCGGCCGCGCCGTGGTCGCTCGGCTCCGCGGGTTCGGCTGCCGGATCCTCGTCGTCAGCGAGTCCGGCCGTGAGGTCGAGGGGGCGGAGAGCGTCCCGCTACAGCGGGCGCTCACCGAGAGCGACATCCTCACCCTCCACCTCCCCCTCAACGAACGCACCCGGCACTACCTGTCGGCCGAGCGGCTCGCGCTGTTGAGGCCGGGCGCACTGCTCGTCAACACCGGGCGTGGCGGACTCGTCGACACCGACGCGCTGGTCCATGCCCTGGAGGACGGACGGCTGGGCGGCGCCGCGCTCGACGTCCTCGACGGCGAGGAGAGGTGCTTCTCCTCCGACCACTCCGGCCGCGCCCTCCCCCATCCCGAGCTGGCCCGCCTGATCGCGCTGCCGAACGTCATCGTCACCCCGCACGCCGCCTACTTCACCACCCGCACCCTCCACCAGGTCGTCGAGACGACGCTCTCGCGCTGCGTGGACCTCGAGAGAAGGACCCTCCATGTCTAAGAAAACCGTCGCCCTCCTGTTCGGCGGCCGCTCCGACGAGCACGACGTCTCGATCAAGTCCGCGCGGGAAGTCCTCGCGGCTCTCGATCCGACCCGGTACGACAACCTCTGCATCGGTATCACCCGCTCGGGGCAGTGGAGGCTCAGCGAGGGCCCTACCCCCGACTGGGAGTCCCGACCTGGCTCCGCTGCCGTGCTCTCCCCGGACCGGGCGACCGGAGGGCTGCTGATCGAGGAAGCCGGCGTGCTCCGCACCGTCCCGGTCGATGTCGTCCTGCCGGTTCTTCACGGTCGAGGAGGCGAGGACGGAGCGATCCAGGGCCTCCTCGAGCTGTCGGGGATCCCCTACGTCGGCTGCGACATCCAGGGCTCCGTCGTGTGCATGGACAAGTCGCTCGCCTACACGGTCGCGGCGCAGGCGGGGATCGCCGTTCCCACCTTCGCGATCCTGAACGCGGGCGACCAGCTCGACCCCGCGACCTTCCGCTACCCCGTTTTCGTCAAGCCCGCACGCTCCGGCTCCTCGTTCGGGGTCAGCCGCGTGGAGTCGCCGGAGGGCCTGGCGGAAGCGGTCGCCACCGCTCGCCGCTACGACCAGCGGGTCGTGATCGAGGAGCACGTGCAGGGCACCGAGGTCGGCTGCGCGGTGCTCGGCGACGGAGCGGACCTCCTGGTCGGGGAGGTCGACGAGATCCGCGTGCACCACGGCCTCTTCCGCATCCACCAGGAGACGGAGCCGGAGAAAGGCTCGGCCAACTCGACCGTCACGGTTCCGGCAGATCTGCCGCGCGCCGAACGGGAGCGGATCCAGGAGCAGGCCAAGGCGGTGTATCGCGCGCTCGGGTGCCGAGGTCTCTCTCGCGTCGACCTCTTCCGCCTCGCCGACGGGAGGATCGTGCTCAACGAGGTCAACACGATGCCCGGCTTCACCTCCTACAGCCGCTACCCGCGGATGATGGCCGCCGCCGGACTCCGCGTGTCCGATCTGGTCGACCGCAGCATCGCACTCGCGGTGGAGCGATGACTCCAGGGCGTGTGCGCTTCGTCTATCTCGACGAGGCGGTCGAGGACATCCGGTGCGAGGCGGTGTACGCGACGGCGGACAACTTCACCGGGGCCCCCGTGGACGGCTACGCCCGCGAACGGATCCTCGCGAGTCAGGAGATGGCGGACGGCCTCGCCGCCGCGCAGCGCCGGGCCGCCGAGCGAGGGCTGGGCCTACTCGTGTGGGATGCCTACCGTCCACAGCGCGCCGTCGACCAGTTCCTCCGCTGGTCGAGGGAGCCGGAGTGCCCGCGACTGAAGCAGCGGTTCCATCCCCCGCGCCGCCGGCTGATTCCCACACGCGCGCCGCGAGATGCCGCGTGGGCCCACCTCCGCCGAGGTGTCGCGTCCGGCCGGCCTCTCGCGGCGGGGGTCAGAAGAGGCCGCGGGGAGGCTCGATCGCGGCGAGGACTCCGGGCGCGGCGACCACCGAGAGGCGAGCGACCTCTCCCGGGGTCAGCTCGGGGAGGCGCTGCGCGAGGTCGAGGAAGCGCTCGATCTCGGACTCCTCGAGCACGTCGGCCGCGAGGGTACGGAACTTCGCCACATACTGCTCGCGACTGAAGGGATGCGCGCCGAGCGGATGCGCGTCCGCGACCGCGATCTCCTCGACGATCGTCGTGCCATCCGTCAACGCGATCTCGACACGGGCGCCGAACGCCTTCTCGGCGGGGTCGGTGGAGTGGTAGCGGCGCGTCCACTCCGCGTCCTCCTCGGTGCTCGTGCGGTGCCAGAGCGCGACGGTGTCGGCTCGGCGCGCGCGCTCGGGAGCGTAGCTGTCGACGTGGTGCCAGGCACCGTCCTGGAGTGCCACCGCGAAGACGTAGGGCACCGAGTGGTCGAGCGTCTCGCGAGAGGCGGTCGGGTCGTATTTTTGCGGATCGTTCGCTCCCGAACCGATCACCATATGCGTATGGTGCGACGTGTGGATCACGATGCGCTCGACGCGCTCGAGGTCCGCGGCCTCGGGATGCGAGTGGTGCAGGCGCCGCGCCAGGTCGATCAACGCCTGCGCCTGGTACTCGGCCGAGTGCTCCTTCGTGTACGTGTCGAGGATCGCACGCTTGGCCTCGCCGCGGTCGGGCAACGGCACCTCATAGCTCGCGTCAGGCCCGTCGAGCAGCCAGGCGATGACGCCGTCCTCACCCTCGTAGATCGGCGACGGGCTGGTCTCGCCGCGCATCGCCCGGTCGACGGCCTCGATCGCCATCTTCCCGGCGAAGGCGGGCGCGTATGCCTTCCAGCTCGAGATCTCGCCCTTGCGCGACTGTCGCGTCGCCGTCGTCGTGTGCAGCGCCTGGGCGATCGCCTGCTCGATGGTCGCGACGTCGAGTCCGAGCAGCGTTCCGATGCCCGCCGCTGCCGCGGGGCCGAGGTGCGCGACGTGGTCGATCTTGTGGCGGTGCAGGCTGATCGCCCGGACGAGATCGACCTGGACCTCGTAGCCGGTGACGATGCCGCGGACCAACTGCGCGCCTCCGATGCCCGCATGCTGGGCCACGGCGATCAGCGGAGGGATGTTGTCGCCCGGGTGCGAGTACTCGGCCGCGAGGAAGGTGTCGTGGTAGTCGAGCTCGCGGACGGCGACACCGTTGGCCCACGCCGCCCACTCCGGCGAGACACGGCGTGCGGGATCGACGCCGAGCACGACCGCGCCCTCGCCGCCGATGGAGGCGGGGTGCGCGAGCGCCTGCGCGCGCGCGGCGACGACGGGGCGGCGCAGCAGAGAGGCGGTGGCGACCGCGGCATTGTCGATCACCCGGTTGACGACCATCTCGGTGACCTCGTCGTCGATCCCGACAGGGTCGGCCGCGACCTCGGCGAGCGCGTGGGCGAGCTGTCCGTCGCGCGGGAGCTGCTCCTCGCTGCGGTGGACGCGGACGTGGTGTTCGTGCACGGTCGACTCCTTCGGCTCCGTCTCAGGCTATCGCCGCACCGAGTCCGCGCCGCGGACGGCTCGATCGGGGGCGGGCAGAATGACGGCATGGCCTCCCCCACGCGCGTCGCGGCGTTCGACTGCGGCACCAACTCCCTCCGCCTGCTGATCGCGGACGTCGAGGACGGCCGGCTCATCGACGTGCTGCGGCGCACCGAACTCGTCCGACTCGGTCGCGGCGTCGACCGCACAGGACGCTTCGACCCGGCAGCGCTCGAACGTACTCTCGCCGTCACGCGCGAGTACGCGGCGACCGCGCGCGAGGCCGGGGTCGAGCGGCTCCGCTTCGTCGCCACCTCGGCCACTCGAGACGCCGCCGACCGCGCCGAGTTCTTGGCCGCCGTCGAACACCTCCTGGGCGTGGCGCCCGAGACCATCACGGGCGACGAGGAGGCGCGACTCTCGTTCCGCGGAGCCGTCTCGGCCGTCACGTCGGCCCACCCCGTCCTCGTGATCGACCTCGGCGGAGGGTCGACCGAGCTGGTCCTCGGCGGCTCGGCACCCGAGCAGGCGCACTCGATGGACGTCGGCAGCGTCCGACTCACCGAACGACATCGTCGTGCCGACGCGCCGACCGAGGCCGAGCGCGCGGCGATGCGCGCCGATGTCCGCGCGGCGCTGGCAACCTCCTCCGTCGATCTCTCCCTCGCTCGGAGCGTCGTCGGCGTCGCAGCAACCGTGCTCACGGTCAGCGCGCACGTGCTACGCAGCACCGACCGCGCCGCCGTGGAGGCTGCCCTGCCTCTGGCCGATGTGCTCTCGGCGTGCGACGAGCTCGCCGCGCTGTCGCCCGCCGAGACGGCGGCGCTGCCGTGGGTCCGCTCGGGACGCGAGGACGTGTTGGCCGCGGGCGCACTGATCTGGGGCGAGGTCCTGCGCGGCGTGCGGGAGGCGGCGCCCGCGGTCACCGCCACCTCCCACGACATCCTCGACGGCCTGGCGCTCGGCCTGGGCTGACGCCTTCCTGCGGGCCTCACGGAGCAGGCGCCGGGTGCGGCGTTCTGGGGAAGAGCTGCGGAGGCGGCGGATGAGACGCACGGGCGATACGGTCGGAGGGTGAGCGATGCAGACGAGACCAGGACCATCCAGCTTCGACGCTATGAGCTGATGGACGGAGTCATGGACGATTTCCTTGCCTGGTTCCCGGCGCGGATCGTCCCCGCCCGGCACGCTCACGGCTTCCGGATCGAGTTCGCCTACGCCGACCGGGAGGCGAACGAGTTCGTCTGGGCCGTCAGCACGCCCGGCGACGCGGAGGCGTTCGCCGCGATCGAGAAGACGTACCTCGCCTCGCCCGAGCGGGACGCCGCGTTCGCGGGCGAGCCCCAGCGGGTCGCCGTGCACCACGTGCGCCTCATCGAGCCGCTCCTCTGAGAGCGCGGGGACACCTTCAGTCGCGCACCGTCCTGACCGCGGCGAGCGCCGCGCGTACCGCGAGCGACCCGACCACGACGGACGCGACCGTCGTGAGCACTCGGGGCCACGCCCGCCGCGGCGTCTGCACGCCCGCCCGGTCGCGCGGAGAGGCGAGCGACGCGGGCGCGAGGGTGCGCCCGGCGGCTCCCGCCTCTGCCATGTGCGCGAGACGGCGGAGGGTCTCGACGTTGCGCAGCCAGAGTCCCGCATGGAGGAGAGGCTTGGGGAGGAGTGTGCCCGGCCCCTTCACGGCGTTCTCGTGGATCCGGACCCGGCATCCCCGCGGGTGCGGCTCGACCTCGAGTCGCACCCGCGCCTCCCCGAGCGGCCAGCCGGCCGCCTGGATCACGAAGCGCTGGGACGGACTCCACTCGAGCGCCGTCGTCGCGTCGTCGATGACGAACGGCCAGATCCCGAAGGAGTGATGCAGCTGCGCTCCCACGTGCGGCCAGTCGGCGTCGACCTGCCGCATCCGCGAGGCGCCCACCACCCAGCTGGGGAACAGCCAACCGGACGCGAAGACCGCGAAGACGGATTCGGGCGGGCAGTGGAAGACACGGGTGTTGCGAGACATCGGGGGCTCCTTCTCGTCGGAGGGGATGGTGTGAGGTCGACGGCGGCGGTCAGGACACGGGGTGCGCCGCCTCGGGGGCGAGCTCGGGCGCGAGGCGGATCCCGAACTCGTGGCGCAGGGCGCTGCGGGCGGCGTGCCAGCCGGCCATGCCGTGCACGCCGGGACCGGGCGGGGTCGACGACGAGCAGAGGTACAGCCCCTTCGCGGGAGTGCGCCAGGGATCACCCGAGAGGACCGGTCGCGCCAGAAGCTGCGCGACGCTCGCCGCCCCGGCCGCGATGTCGCCTCCCACGTAGTTGGGATTGTGGGCCTGCATGTCGCGGGCGGTCATCGAGGAGGCGGCGAGGATGCGATCGCGGAACCCCGGCGCGAAGCGCTCGATCTGCATCGTGATCGCCTCGCGCTGATGCGCTGGCGAGAAGCGGGGCACATGCGTGTAGGCCCAGAGGACGTGCTTGCCCTCGGGGGCGCGCGTGGGATCGGCGACCGACGGCTGCGCGACGAGGACGTAGGGGTTCTCGCTGTGACGTCCACGAGCGACATCGTGCTCCGCGGCCGCGATCTCGGCGCGTGTGCCGCCGAGGTGGAGGGTGCCGGCGCGCGCGAGCTCGGGGTGCGTCCACGGCACGGGCCCGTCGAGCGCGAAATCGACCTTGGCGACCCCGTTGCCGTACCGGAAGAGCTGGAGAGCCTTCGCGTAGGCGGTGGGAAGGCGCTCTCCGGCGAGCTCGAGCAGCGCGCGCGGCGTGAGATCGACCAGGAGCGCGCGGGCGGCGGGCAGCTCGGCGAGCGAGCGCACCTCGACTCCGGTCTCGATGGTGCCGCCGTGGGCGCGGAGATCGTCGGCGAGGGCGTCGACGATCGCCTGGCTACCGCCGATCGGCACCGGCCAGCCCCGTCCGTGGGCGTAGGCGCCGAGCGCGAGGGCCGCGGCGGCCGTCGACGGGCTCGGCATCGGGCGGAGGGAATGGGCGGCGACGCCGGCGAGCATCGCCGGCGCGACGTCGTCGGAGAACCGCAGGTTCCACGCCGGCGAACCCTGCTCGAGGATGCGCAGACCGAAGCGGAGGAGGATCCCGGGATCGGTCGGGATCCGCAGCAGCGCGTCGTTCGTGAAACCCGCCACGCGATCGGCTCTCTCGGCGAGCGGAGCCATCAGGGCCCGCCACGCCGCTCCGTCCCGCCCGAGCGCTCCTGCCGTGCGCTCGAGGTCGCGATAGGCGACTCCCGCACGGCCGCCATCGAGCGGGTGGGCGTAGGAGATCTCGGGGACTCGCAGCTCGATCCTGCGGTCGAGCCCGAAGCTACGGAAGAAGCCAGACGCGAGCGCCATCGGGTGCACCGCGGAGCAGACGTCGTGGTGGAAGCCCGGGAGGGTCAGCTCGGCCGTGCGCGCGCCTCCGCCGATGGTCTCGTTGCGCTCGAAGACCGTGACTGACAGCCCCGCGCGCGCGAGGGTGACCGCGGCGGCGAGACCGTTGGGCCCCGCACCGACGACGACCGCGTCGACCACGCTCACTTCCTCCGTAGCGCCGAGACCGCGCCCACGGCACCGGCGGCCAGCGCGAGCGCTGCACCCGCGTAGCTCGCCGCCCGGTGACGGATCATCCAGATCTGCGGAGTCATCGTGTGCGCGCGATCGCTGAAGAGCCCCCGGGCGCCGTGGTCTCCGGGCACCGGCTCGTAGATGTTGGTGGGGAGCATCGGCTCCTTCTTCTCGGGCGCCTGCTGCCCGTCGAAAGCGCTGCGAGCGAGGTACCAGTCCATGAAGGCGCCGGCGAAGCGGTCTCCGAGGATCGTGCCGGCAGTCGGCTCCCCGACCCACGTGCGGCGGCGTGGCTTGTCGGCGACGTCGGCTATCGCGATCGCCCCTACCTCCGGCTCGTAGATCGGCGGGACCGGCTGCGGGTGGTGCGGAAGCTGCGACTTGACCCAGTTGAACTGGATGGTGTTGAGCGCGGGCATGTCGACCTCGGAGAGGCGGATCCTGCTCTTGCTGTGGAGGAGTTCGGCGGTCACCGCCTCGGTGAAGCCGCGCGCTCCGAACTTGGAGGCGCAGTACGCCGCCTGCAAGGGGATGCCGCGGTGCGCGAGGGCCGAGCCCACCTGGATGACGTGGCCGTGGCCTCGCGGGGTCATCCGCGAGAGCGCGGCGCGGGTGCCGTTGACGAAGCCGAAGAAATTGACCGCCACGGCGCGCTCGAAATCGGCCGGCTCAGTGGAGAGGAACTCGCCGAAGACACCGACCATCGCGTCGTTCACCCACAGGTCGATCGGACCGAGCTCGGCCTCGACACGGTCGGCCGCCGACTCGACCGCCTCGCGGTCGGCGACATCTGTGGGAACGCCGAGGCCCCGACGCCCGGCCTGCTCGATTTCGGCGACCGTGGCCGCCAGACCGTCCTCACCACGGGCGAGCACGGCGACATCCCAGCCCCGCGACACGAGCTCGCGGACGGTGGCGCGCCCGAGCCCGGCCGTGCCGCCCGTGACGACCGCCACGCCGCGGCTCACGCGAGGGCTCCGAACGGCTCGGGCGTGCGGAGATTCTGCGTCATGATCGTGCTCCTTCGTGAGGGCGCGGGTCGCGTCGGGTGCGGGTGCGTCTGTCCTTCCACGCTAGGCCGGGAGGCGAGGAGGCGCGCGGGGTTGCGCCGGACCGGGGGAGTACTCGGGGCATCCGCGCCTGTGGAGGAGGCACGACGTGGCAGCGGGCCCTCGATCGCTCCAGACTTCAGGAGGCGCGACGCCCCGCTCGCGACACACCCACCACAGCGGCGCGAGGCCAGCCTTCGCCCAGAGACCGGGGGCACACTGGAGCCGGCTCGCAGGACAGCCACCCGAGCCACCACCACCACGACCCGGCGCCAGGGCCAGACCGGCCCGCGCCGCCACCACCTCCCACCGCGCCACCTCCACGGCCGGCAGAGACACGACCGGATCCACGCATGACCACACTCCTCGACCTCAGCCTTGTCTCCGGTCCTCTCGTGGTCGGCGTGTACGCGATCTCGATCGTCGCTCTGATCCTGCTCGCCGACGCCTTCATCCGGGTCCGCCGCTTCGGTCGCGGTCGCCGCTTCGGCATCGCGGTCGCCGTGCTCCTGATCGGCCTGATCGGCGGGGCGGCGCTGGCGGCCTCCCTCGACGGCCGCGACGGCCCCTTCGGCGTCGACTTCACGCCCGTCACCCGCGTGTCGATCGGCCTCGGCCTCGGCGGCCTCGGACTGGCGATCGTCGTCGCGGTCCACGCCTTCACCCACCGCAAGGTCCGCAGGAGGCTGCGCGGCATCGTCGCCTCGCTCGCGGTCGCGGTGCTCGTCTTCGCCACCACGGCGATGACCGTCAACATCGACTTCGGCCAATACCCGACGGTGCGCAGCGCCCTCGGGATCAGCGCCTACTCGACAGTGCCGGTGCCGGTCGCCGCCGCGACAGGGCCGCACTCCGACCTCGCGAGCTGGACGGCACCCGCCGGCATGGCCACCGTCGGCACGGTCACCACCGTGAGCATCCCCGCGACCGCCTCGGGATTCGCGGCGCGCGACGCCGTCGTGTACCTCCCGCCTGCCGCGCTCACCTCGAAGCCGCCGCTGCTCCCGGTGATGGTGATGCTCTCAGGGCAGCCCGGGTCTCCCTCCGACCCCCTGTCGACCGAGAAGCTCCAGCCGGCGCTCGACAGCTACGCCGCAGCCCACGCCGGACTCGCCCCCATCGTCGTCTCGCCCGACCAGTTGGGCGATCCCACTGCCAACCCGATGTGCATCGATTCGCCGCTGGGCCGTTCCGCCACCTACCTCACAGTCGATGTGCCGGACTGGATCCGCGGCCACCTCCCGGTGCTCGGCGACGCGCAGCACTGGGCGGTTGGCGGCCTCTCGGAGGGAGGAACATGCGCGATCCAGCTGGGCGCCGCGTTCCCCGAGCTCTTCGGCAACATCGTGGACGCGTCGGGAGAACTCGCGCCGACCCTGGGCAACGACGCCGACACGATCCAGCGGGCCTTCGGCGGCAACGCGGCGGCCTACGAGGCCTCGAAGCCCCTCAGCATCATGGCCGCCAAGGCGCCCTACAAGAACACGTTCGCGCTCTTCGGAGTCGGCGCGAACGACACCGGCTTCCTCCCGAGCGCGAAGACGGTCTACGCCGCGGCGAAGGCGGCGGGCATGGATGCGACGTACTACGAGGTCCCGGGCAGCGCGCACGATGCCACGGCCTGGTCGGCGATCTTCGACAAGGGGCTCGAGCTGCTCGCCGCACGCTGGAAGCTCGTGCCCGCGTCCTGATCGGCGGCCGTCGGAAGCGAGCGCCGACGCCCGACGATCGCGATCGACCGCACAACGTCAGCTGAGGCGCCCGGTCGCGCGCGATGGCGCGCCAGCGACCCTCTCAGCTGACGTTGTGCCGATGACGCCCGTTCAGCGCCGCGTCGACCAGAGCGCCCACGCCACCAGGACGGGCTGGAACAGCAGCCGCACGGCGCGCTTGCGGTCGGTGTCGAGCCCGAAGGCGTCGGTCTTGGTGCGCCACTGCGAGACGTTGCCCGGGAAGACGGCCGCGAAGAATGCCGCCGTAGCCACGCCCGCGAGGGGCGTGTGGCGCCGCGCGAGCACCAGCGAGGCACCCAGCCCGATCTCGACCACACCCGAGGCGAGGACGACCGTATCGGCGTCCAGAGGCACCCACTCGGGCACCTGAGCCTGGAACTCTTGCCGCTTGCGCGTGAGGTGACTGACACCCGCGAAGACGAGGGCGGCGCCCAGCAGCACGGTGGCACCGGCGCGGAGGAGGGAGGGGGACGAGGTTCGCATGTCCTCCATCGTGACCGACGCCGGCCCGAGGAACCGCCTCCGAGAGAGACTTCGCACGAACGTGCCTCGGACGCCTCGGACGCCCCCCTAGTCTGATCGGGTGACAGACCGCATCCTCGTCCTCACCACCGGCGGCACGCTCGACAAGGAGTACTCGCTCGCGGGCGAGCTCGAGATCGGCGAGACGACGGTGCCGCGCCTGCTCGCACCCGTGCTCACGACCCTCGAGTTCCGAGTGGAGCCGATCCTCGCGAAGGACAGCCTCGAACTCGACGACGACGATCGGGCGCTGATCCGCGACCGTGTGCTCGCCGCCGAGGAGGATCGCATCGTCGTCACCCACGGCACCGACACGATGACCGTGACGGCCGAGAGTCTCGGCGCGGTCGGCGATCGCGTGGTCGTGCTGACCGGCGCGATGCAGCCCGCGCGTATGCGCGACAGCGACGCCTCCTTCAACCTCGGCGTCGCGGTGGCGGCGGTGCAGCTGCTCGCCCCCGGTGTGTACGTCGCGATGAGCGGTCGGATCCTGCCGGCCGGCGCTGTCGTGAAGGACCGGTCGGCGGGCGTCTTCCTCCCGGCGTGATCCGCGCCGCAGGCCGTGCCCTCAGGTGGAGGTCTCGGCGGTGCACGACACGCAGAGGCCGAACACGTCGACGACGTGGTGGGCCTCGGTGAAGCCGTGTTGCGCCGCGACCGATCGGGCCCAGGCCTCGACCTCGTCGGCGGCGATCTCGACCGTCAACCCACAGTGACGGCAGATCAGGTGGTGGTGGTGGGTTCCGGGCGTGCACGCGCGATAGAGGCTCTCCCCTTCGGGCGACTGCAGCGAGTCGGCCTCGCCCTCGACCGCGAGGTCAGAGAGGGCGCGGTACACGGTCGCCAGGCCGATGGGCGATCCGGAGGCGTGCAAGGCGCTGTGCAGACCCTGCGCGCTCACGAAGTCCTCGCGGCGGCCGAGCGCCTCCCGCACTGCCTCGCGCTGCCACGTGTTGCGTCTGACCACGGGACGCTCCTCCCTCCGCTGAGTGCTCGCCACGCTACCGCGCCGTCCCGACGGCGGGCCGCGAGCGCCGCCGCACGCCGTGCCGGCCGAGGACTCGGCAGACGACGTAGATCGCGAACGAGATGGTGGTGACGTAGGGGCTGATCGGGATGGAGCCGCCGAGCGCGAGCAGGATGCCTCCGACCAGCGAGACCACGGCGAACAGCACGCTGAGCAGCGGCACCACGACCGGGGAGGCGGAGATGCGCAGAGCGGCGGCCGCCGGCGTCACGAGGATCGCCAGGACGAGCAAGGACCCGACGATCTGCACCGAGACGGCCACAGCGAGCCCGAGCAGCAGCATGAACGCGATCGAGAGGGCGCGGGTCGGGATGCCGCGCGCGGCGGCGACGTCGGCGTCGACGCTCGCGAAGGTCAACGGACGCCAGATCAGCGCGAGCCCGATCACCACGACCACCGAGATGGCGATCAGCCAGCCGAGTTGCGGGTCGTCGACGGCGACGATCTGGCCGGTGAGCAGGCCGAATTTGTTGACGCTCCGGCCCGGGTACAGGGCGAGGCAGAGGATGCCGAGTCCGAGCCCGAAGGGCATCAGCACCGCGATGATCGAGTTCCGGTCGCGGGCACGGGTGCCGAGCAGTCCGATCAGCACGGCCGCGATCAGGGAGCCGATGAGGGACCCCTGGACGACTCCGATGCCCAGCAGGAGGCCCGCGGAGGCGCCGGCGAACGAGAGTTCGCTGATGCCGTGTACCGCGAACGCCATGTCGCGCGACATCACGAACACGCCGATCAGCCCGCCCACCACGCCGAGCACCGCTCCGGCGATCACCGAGTTCAGCAGGAGGGCGAGCAGAGCCCCGTAGTCGGAGAAGTCGAAGATCTGAGACCAGACGTCGTTCACGACTGCCCCTCCTCGTGCTCGTGCACGTGCGAGTGGTCTGGCGCGCCGACCACGATGACGCGACCGCGCGCACGGATCACGTCGACCGGCGCGTCGTAGAGCTCTGAGAGCACCTCCGAGCGCAGCACCTCGTCTGGCGTGCCCACCCGGAATCTGCCGCCCGCGAGGTAGAGCACGCGGTCGACCATCCCGAGCACCGGGTTCACGTCGTGCGTGACGAAGAGGACGCCGAGGTTCCGTTCGCGACGGTGCCGGTCGATCAGCTCGCTCACGGCGCGCTGGTGCGCGAGGTCGAGCGCGATCAGGGGCTCGTCGCAGAGCAGGAGCGCCGGGTCACCTGCGAGGGCCTGACCGACGCGGACGCGCTGCTGCTCGCCTCCGGAGAGGCTGCCGATGGGAGCATCGGCGAACGCGGTGGCGCCGACGGCCTCGAGCAGGGCGTCGACTTGCGCGCGACGGGCCTTCGAAGGCAGGGGAAGTCCGAAGCGGTGCCCGTCGATCCCGAGTCCGAGCAGGTCGCGGGCGCGCAGCGGCGTGCCCTCGTCGGCGAGCTTCTGCTGTGGGATGTAGCCGATGCGCCGATTGCCGCGGTGCACGGGGGTGCCGAGCACGCGCAGCTCCCCCGCGCTGAGGGGCTGCTGGCCGAGCACGGCACGCAGGAGGCTCGTCTTGCCCGAGCCGTTCGCGCCGAGGACGGCGACGAACTCGCCGGCCTGCACGTCGAGGTCGACACCGCTCCAGAGCTCACGGTCGCCGAAGCGCAGTCCCGCGCCGCGCAGCTGCAGAACCGACGAAGGGCCCGCCTCCGAAGAGGCGGGCCGGGTCGAGGAGACGGCGCTCACCGTGAGAGCGCCCCCGAGATCGCGTCGAGGTTGGCCGTCATCCAGCCGAGGTAGTCCGTGCCGGCGGGCAGCGTCTCGGTCACCCCCACCGTCGGGATGCCCGCTGTCGTGGCCGCGTTGAGCACGGTGTCGGTCTGCGCGCTCTCGGTCTGCTCGTTGTAGACGAGGGCGTCGACCTTCTTGTCGCTGAAGAGCGCGAGCGTCTGCTGGAGAGTGGTGGCGGGGACGTCGGTGCCTTCCTCGACCGCCTCGCTGAACGCCTCCGGAGTCGCGTTGACGAGCCCGAGCGCGTCGGTCAGGTCAAGCGGGACGGGTTCGGTGATCGCGATCGAGCGACCGGAGAGGGTGCCCTTCAGCTCGCCTTCGCGAGCGACGAGGGCGTCGATGCCGCTCTCGAGCGTCTGGGCGTTGGCGGCGTAGCTGGAGGCGTTCGCCGGGTCGATGCTCGAGAGCTCGTCGCCGATCCGCGCGACGACCTGGCGGATCGCGGCGAGGTCGTACCAGACGTGCTCGTTGAACTCGGCGTGCTCGTGCTCGTGGTCGTCGCCCGGCGTGGAGGCGCTGCTCGCCTCGTCCGTGGAGGTCGCGTGGTCCGTGTGCGCGTGATCCTCCTCGAGGCCCGCGACGACCGTCGCCGTGATGACCGGGGCGGTCGAGCCGGAGGCGTCGATCATCTTCTCGACGAAGGAGTCGTAGCCGCCGCCGTTCTCGATCACGAGCGCGGCGTCGGCGACGGCGAGCTGGTCGCGCGCGGTGGCCTCGTACTCGTGCGGGTCCTTGTCGGGGCTGTCGATGATGCTCGTGACGTCGACGTGGTCACCGCCGACGGTGCGGGCGAGGTCGCCGTAGACGTCCGTCGAGGCGACGACCTTGACGGCGCCTCCCGCCGCCGGGGAGGAGGCGCCGGCGCAGCCGGAGAGGGCGAGGGCGGAGGCGCCGAGGAGGGCGCCGAGAGCGAGGATGCGGGTCTTCACGGAGGGCCAATCTGAGTCCGGGTGCGGACGGTCGGGATGCCTCCACCGTAGCCACTATTGATAACGATTGTCAAAATCGCTGCGCGAGACTCTGACGGGCGAGACGCCTTCGCCGAGCATGGCGGCGCATCGACGCCCGAGATACCGTGGGCAGGTCGACGGAGGAGGAACATGGCGGTCACGCTGCACGACGTCGCCCGAGCCGCCGACGTCTCGATCAAGACCGTGTCGAACGTCATCAACGACTATCCGCACGTGCGCCCCGAGACCCGCGCGCGCGTCACCGCGGCCGTCGCCCAGCTCGGCTACCGGCCCAATCTGAGCGCACGGAGCCTGCGCCGCGGACGCACCGGCGTGATCGGGCTCGCCCTGCCCGAGCTGAGCCTCCCCTATTTCGCCGAGCTGGCTGACCGCGTGATGCGCGCCGCCGACCAGCGGGGCCTCACGGTGCTCATCGAGCAGACCGAGGGCGATCCGGAGCGCGAGCGCGGCGTCCTCACCAGCTCGCGACGCCAGCTCACCGACGGCCTGCTGTTCAGCCCGCTCGGGGTGCCGGAGGAGTCGGTGCTCGCGGTCGACTTCCCCCTCGTGCTGCTCGGCGAGCGCCTCTTCACCGGGCTCGTCGACCACGTGACGATGCAGAACGCTGCGGCCGCGTGCGCCGCGACCGAGCACCTCCTCGCGGCGGGCCGACGCCGGATCGCCGTCCTCGGAGCCGACCCCGGCACCGAGACGAGCTCCGCCTCCCTCCGTCTCGAGGGCTACCGCGCGGCACTGGTCGGTGCCGGCCTCCCCTACGACCCCCGGCTGATCGCCGCGACGGGCCCGTGGCAGCGCTCGGGCGGAGCCGACGCGATGCGTCGACTGCTCGCCTCCGGTGTCGACATCGACGGCGTGTTCGCCCTCAACGACACGCTCGCGCTCGGCGCGATGCGGGCGTTGCAGGAGGCGGGGGTCCGCGTGCCCGAGGACGTGGCCGTGATCGGGTTCGACGACATCGACGAGGCCGGCTACTCCTCCCCCAGCCTCTCGAGCGTCGACGCGGGCCGCGACGAGATCGCCCGCACGGCGGTCGAGCTCCTGAAGGGGCGCATCGACGGCCCGCTCACGCAGCCACCCCTCCTGCGCGAGGCGTCGTTCCGGGTGGTGCCGCGGGAGTCGACGGCGACGTCCTAGACCTCAGCCGCCCTCCGTCTCCGCCACCCTCGGCCTCAGCCACAGATCTCGCGACGGATCCAGGCTCCCGCCTCGGCGACCGGGAGCTCCCCTCGGCGCAGGAGGCGGCTCCACTCGAGCGCTCGCGTCGTCAGGCGGTCGTCGGCGGAGCCGGCGCGGTCGCCGCCGATCGTCCGCAGGAACAGGTGCGCGAGGGGACCGCCCAGGACGAGACTCGCGCCCGCGACTCCGGCGAAGTGCCGCGCCTGGCCGCGCGTGCCATCGTCGTACGGCCTGCGGAATCCTCGGCCGCGGAGGCGATTGCGGCCGCCTCCAGCCAGGTCGAGCACGCCGAGAGGCGCGCGGCGAATGCCCGCCACCTCACGGGCGAGAGCGGCGATCAGGGCACGCGGTCGCGGGGCGGAGGCGGCGAGCGCGTCGGTGCGCGCGGCGAGCGCGGCGCAGGCATCGGAGGGAGGCACCGCTCCAGGACAGCACAACGGCGCGGGCGCTTCTCTGCCTTGACAGCGCCCCGGGCGAGGGTCGAGCATCGTTACAACGTTAGAAATACCCTCGCCGACGAGCGCCGCTCCCGGAGACACGCCCGAAAGGCCCACCATGACCGACGCCGCCTCCGCGCACATCACCCTCGATCCGTCCGCGGTCGTCGCCGCCGTGAACCCGCGGCTCTTCGGCTCCTTCGTCGAGCACCTCGGCCGCTGCGTCTACGACGGCATCTACGAGCCCGACCACCCCACCGCCAACGAGGACGGTTTCCGTCTCGACGTCGTCGACCTGGTCAAGGAGCTGGGCGTGACGACCATCCGCTACCCGGGCGGCAACTTCGTCTCGGGCTACCGCTGGGAGGACGGTGTGGGACCACGCTCCGGCCGCCCGCGCCGACGCGACCTCGCGTGGCACTCGCTCGAGACGAACGAGGTGGGCCTCGACGACTTCGCCGCGTGGGCGAAGCTGACCGGCAGCGAGATCATGTACGCCGTCAACCTCGGCACCCGCGGCGTCCTCGAGGCGCTCGACGTGCTCGAGTACGCGAACGGCGCCGCCGGCACCGCCCTCGCCGACCAGCGCATCGCGAACGGCAGCGTCGAGCCGCACGACATCCGGATGTGGTGCCTCGGCAACGAGATGGACGGGCCGTGGCAGGTGGGCGCGATGAGCGCCGAGGACTACGCGAAGCTCGCCTCCCGCACCGCCAAGGCGATGAAGATCGCCGATCCGTCGCTCGAACTGGTCGTCTGCGGCTCGTCGAGCTCGTCGATGCCCACCTTCGGCGAATGGGAGCGCGTCGTCCTCGAGCACACCTACGACGACATCGAGTACGTGTCGTGCCACGCCTACTACCAGGAGTACGACGGCGACCTCGGCTCGTTCCTCGCCTCCTCGCTCGACATGGAGTACTTCATCTCGACCGTGGCGGCGACCGTCGACCACGTGAAGCACAAGCTCAAGAAGACGAAGGACATCGCGCTCTCCTTCGACGAGTGGAACGTCTGGTACCTCAGCGAGTGGAACGCGAAGGAGAAGGCCGACGCCGAGGGCGACCAGACCACCCGCGAGTGGGCCCGGGCGCCGCGCCTGCTCGAGGACGTCTACTCGGTCGCCGACGCGGTCGTGCTCGGCACACTGCTGATCACGCTGCTGAAGAACTCCGACCGCGTGACCTCAGCCTCCCTCGCGCAGCTCGTCAACGTGATCGCGCCGATCATGACCGAGCCCGGAGGCGCGGCCTGGCGGCAGACCACGTTCTTCCCGTTCTCGACGACCGCGCGTCTCGCCTCCGGCTCGGTGCTGCGCCCGCGCATCGAGGTCGGCTCGTACTCGACGGCGCGCTACGGCGAGGCGCCGCTGGTCGACGCGGTGGCCACGTCCGACGACGGTCGCGCCGCAGTGTTCCTGGTGAACCGGTCGATCTCCGAGCCGCTGGAGGTGTCGGTCGACGTGAGCGGGCTGGGCGTCACGACAGTCGCCGAGGCGCTCGCCCTCTTCGACGAAGACCCGTACGCGAAGAACACGAAGGACGAGCAGGAGCGGGTGGGTCTGAGGGAGGCGCCAGCCGCCCTGGAGGACGGGGTGCTGACGCTCACCCTGCCGCCGGTGTCGTGGACGGCGGTCGCGCTGGCGAGGTGAGCACGAGCCGCCCTCTCTCATTCCGTCCAGCCTCCGGCGGACGCGTTCGAGCACTCCCCCGGGCCGGCGCGCGATCGTTGCAAAAGACCGCTCTCCCGCGCAGCGCCGCTCGGGAAGCGCGTGTTATCGAACCGGTTCGACGCGTTGTCCCCCGTATGGGTGGACGTGTTCCTCATGCCGTTGTTAGCGTCGCCATCGGTCCTGATCACCGCATCGGGGCCAGTCGAAGAAGACGCTGAACTGGAGAAGAACATGCAACGACGCACACGCCACTCCCTCCGCTCGATCGCCTTCGCCTCCCTGGCAACGGCCGCCTGCGCGGTCGCCGCCCTCGGTGGCGCGGCTCCCGCGAACGCAGCGGACGGCGAGATCACGTACACGCTCTACCGCTCCGACAACCCCACCGCCGACGAGCAGGACGCATACAACCGCATCACTGCGGCCGTCGACGCGGCCATCGCGGTCTACAACGACAACTCCGACATCACGAAGCACCTCAACGTCTACTACGCGCCCGGCGTGCCGACGGCCGAGGCCAGCAACAACGGAGACCTCCGCTTCGGCTCCGACCGCAACTACATGGTCCAGGGCACTGCGATGCACGAGATCTCGCACACGATCGGCGTCGGCCAGAACGGCGGCTGGTTCGCCCACTGCGTCAACGGCGTGTGGGATGGCCCCAACGCGACCGCCCTCGTGAAGTCGTTCGACGGGCCGGATGCACAGCTCAACTGCGGCGGCGGGCACATCTGGCCCTACGGCCTGAACTACTCGAACGAGTTCTCGGACGTCGCCTTCGTGCGCCACGTCGACGTCGTGGAGGCGATGCTCACCGACGGGATGTGATCCCCCGACACGTCCCGCACGACAAGGCCGGGCCCACCTCGCAAGAGGTGGGCCCGGCCTTGTCGTGCCCCCGTGATCGCTGAGGTGAGGGAGGAGCCGCTCGGCCCCTCCCCCACCTCTCACTCGTGGATCAGCCGCAGGACCGCGCGGCGTACGCCGCCGTGGCCTGCGTCGTGATCGTCTTGCCGTTCACGACCGCCGAGCCCTTCACCGTGATCGAGCCGGCGGGCACCGAGACGGCGCGCGTCGTGAACGCGGTGGTGGAGTTCGCTCCGGGAGCGACTCCCGTGGCGGTCTTCGACCCGTAGGTCGAGGTCGTCGTCAGGTCGACGGCGACACGGCTGTCGTTCTTCGCCGTACCGGTCAGCACGACCTTGCCTCCGACGCAGCGGGTCGTCGCCGTGGCGCTGACCGAGAGCGAGCCGGTGACCACGACGGTGGTGGTGACCGAGCGGTTGGCCGCCAGCACCTCCTCGTCACGGGTCATGTCGAGGATCGGGCGACCGTCGGCGGCGTAGTGGATGCGCGAGATGCGGGTGTCGCGGCCGTTGCCGCCCACTCCGTCACCCCACGTGTGATACACGAACAGGTCGTTGCCGTCCTCGTCCTGGGTGACCGCGCCGTGGCCCGGGCCCTGCTTGTAGGTGCGGTAGTCGACCACGCCGTTGGGCATCGCCTCGCTCTTGAGCAGCGGGGTGTCGTACTTGTGCCAGCTGTTGATGTCGGTCAGGTCGCTCGACTCGTCGGCCCAGGCGCCACCCACGATGTACTTCGGGCTGACGCTGTCGCTCGAGTAGATCAGCGTGATCTTGCCGTTGCGCTGCACCGCGAAGGCGCCCTCGCTCAGGTGCTCCTCGAAGGTGACCGAGGGGACGATGATCGGGACCGGCTCGCCGATGACGCGGGTCGGGTTGGCCGGGTCGACCTTCGCGATCCAGGTCGCCGGGTCGCTCAGCGGCTGGCCCGAGGGCGTGTAGCGCTGCGACCAGGCGTAGTAGGCGGTTCCGCCCGACTCGAAATAGGTCATGTCGAGGCTGATGTTCTGCGAGAACCCGACACGGCCCAGGGCCGAGCCGTCCGACTTGAGGATCGCGCTGGGCTTGGACCAGTCGGCCGGGTTGCCCGGGTCGCCGCCGTCGCGCATCTGCATGATGTGCGCCTGCACGGTGTACCAGGCGCCGTTCTGCGTCGACTGGTCGTTGTCCGGGTTGAAGCACGGGGCGAAGAGGATCGACAGCTTGCCGCCGATCTCGTGGATCTCGGGAGCCCAGTAGCAGCCCGCGATCACGCGGCCCTCGGCCGTGCGGTCACCGCGAGTGTTGCGGTTGAGCAGGTCGACCTCACGCGAGAGTCCACCGTTGTCGTCGGCGAGCTGGTCGATGGTGTCGGCCACTCGGATCGGCAGGTGACTGGAGGCGATGTTGTTGTTGTTGGTGTCGTCGGTCGCGATGAAGAGGTACTTCGTCGTGCCGTTGTGCTCGTAGCGGTAGATCGTCGGATCCGCGCGGTTGTACGCGAAGGGGTCCGAGTACTGGTGCTGGCGCACGGTGCCCGACAGGTTGTAGGTGCCGGGAGCCGCGGTGGCGAGGCTCTTGAGCTGGTCCTGGTTCCAGTCGACGCCGAGCTGCCCGGTGGAGCCGTCGGAATACGAGAGGTTCGCCTTGACCGTCGAGAGCGACGAGGTGTCGCCCTGCGGGATCGTCTGGCCCGCCACAGTGACACCGGTGTTCACGACGCGACCGAGGCGGTTCAGGAGCGATGTCGCCGTCGCCGACGGGACCGCGAGGGTACCGGCCGGAACCGCTTCGTCGACGCGGCTCGCGAAGCCGGACAGGTCGGGGGCCGCGATGGTCACGGCGACGCCGGAGCGGACCGTGCCACGGTTGTTGTCCGAGACGATCCAGGAGCGCTTGCCGCCGTTCTCGGGCCAGAACGGCGCGGTGCGCAGCTCGGTCCGAGCGAGGTCGGTCACGGTCGTCGAGCGGGTGGCTCCAGAAGAGTCCTTCCACGACACGAGGTAGCGGCCCTGAGCCGAGTCGTAGACCGCGCGAGGCTGCGCGACTCCGTTGGTGGTGCCGAGATCGAGGAGGCCGAGCTCGTCGAAGTCGGTGGCGCCGGCGTCCTTGGCCTTGAACACGAGAGCGCTCGAGGTCTCGGTGCCGTCGGGGCCACCGTTCTCGAGCACGCGGGTCGCGATGACGCCGATCGTGCCGTCCGCGAAGGTGAACAGCGAGGGGTTGGCCATGCTGCGGTGGTCGACGCGGTCGATGGCGATGAACTCGCCGTCGGCGAAGAGGATCCCGCCGTTCTTCGAGAGCGGCGCGGCGTCGGCGACGGAGGTGCCGAGCGCGAGGTGCAGGCTGCGGGCGACCGAGTCCTGGTTCGCGTCGTTCTCGCCGCTGGGCGTGCGCGTGTACGACACGATCTGACGGCCGGTGGAGGAGCTGAGCACCGAGACGGTGAACGTCTTGGTGAGGGTCGTCGAGCCGATCGGCACGGTCGCCGTCACCTTGAGGGTGCGGTCGGTGGCCGTGCTGTTGGTGAGCACGCCGCCCGAGAGGCCCGCGCCGTCGGCGGTCCACGTCACCGTGTAGCCGGGGACGGTGGGCAGGGTCGTTCCGGAGGCGACGACCGGCGGCACGATGAGGACCGTGCGCAGGCGGTCGGCCGCGTCGGCCGCGGTGTCGGCGGTCACGGTCACGGTGGTGGGCGACCCGGTCGAGGAGGAGCCGGCGAAGGTGGCCGTCGGAGTGAGCGTCACGTTCGCGTCGGCGGAGCCTGCCGCGGGGCGGCGGACGGTGCCGTCGGTCCCGATGACGCTCGTGTTGCTGCTCGCCCAGGTGAGGGTGGAGCCGCCTGCGCCAGTGAGGGGCAGGGCGATGTCCGAGGTGACGGCTCCCGAGACCGGCACGCGCGCGGCGGCGGCGTCGGACGCGGCGATCGCGCTGGCGGCCGGGCCGGCCTCCTCACGGACCTGGTCCTGGGTGAGAGCGGACGAATACACGTGGACGTCGTCGATCGCGCCCGCATAGAACGGGTCGCCGCCGTAGAACGACTTGCCGAGCAGGCCCGAGAAGGTCGAGGTGCCCAGCGCAGCGGCACCGGTGGCCGTAGTGGGGGTGGTCTGGGCGAGCGTGCCGTCGACATAGGTCGAGACGCTCACGCCGCTGCGGAGCACCACGGCGACGTGGCTCCAGCGCCCGGTCGCGGCGGGGCCGTTGGCGGTCGCGCGCTGCTCAGAGCCGTTCTTCACCGCTCCGATGAGGTTCCCGCCGCACTGCGGGGTGGTGAAGAGGTAGCGGTCGGAGGACTGGCCGAGCGAGTACGCCCAGGAGCAGCTCTGGTTACCGTCCCAGCGCAGCCACGCCGACATCGTGAGGTCGGTGGTCGCCGCGGTGGTCAGGCCGGGAGCGATCTCGACGTAGGCGGCCGAGGATCCGGCGTTGCCGCCGGGGAGCTTGAGGGCACGGTCGGTCCCGCCGCGGGGTCCGGCGACGGTGGTCGCTCCCGTTCCGCGGAGGGTTCCGGGGTGCGAGCCGGCGGCGTCGGCGAACGTCGCACCGGCGGCGATGCCGGTGCCGACGGCCGAGGAGGCCGAGAAGTCGTAAGAGAGGATCGGGCTGGGCACTGCGGCCTGTGCGGGGGCGGCCTGCAGGACCAGCCCTCCTGCCGTCAGGCTCGCCGCGACCAGGAGGGTCGTGGTTCGTCTCAATCGCATAGTGGTCTGCTTCCGTGGCGGAATCGGTGGGGAGGGAAGGGAGTCGGGAGGGGGGCGGCACGCGGCCGCCCCCCTCCCGACTCAGGTCGTCAGCGGCAGCTCAGCGCCGGGTACGCCGCGGAGGCGCTTCCGGTGGCCGAGTTGCCCGAGACGCCCGTGGCGGTCAGCTGGAGCGTGCCCGCGCTAATCGACGCGGCGCGGGTCGAGAAGGCGCCCGTGACGGTCTTGCCCGGGGCGACCGAGGCGAAGGTCTTGCTGCCCCACGCCGTCCTCATGGTGAGGTCGGCGGTGACGGTGCTGGTGTTCTTCGCCGTGCCCGTCAGGGTGACCTTGCCCGCGAGGCATCGCGGCTCGGCGGTCACCGTGACCGGGATCCCGGGAGGGGCGGTCGCGGTGATGGTCGCGATCGCGGGAGTCGCCGCGGAGTTCGCGAGCTGTCCCTTGACCTGGACCGTGTCGCCTGCCTTCTTCAGGCCCGACAGATCGGCGGTCGCCCAGGTGACTCCGACGGTCTCGCGGTGGCCGTCCTTGAAGGTCGCCCCCACGGTCGAGGGCAGCGTCACCGTGGTGGCGCCGGCCTGCACGGTCGCGGAGACCGGGTCGACCGAGGTGACCAGGAGTGCCGGGTTCCACTTCGCGGCGAGAGCGTCGCGCTCCTTCGCCGTGATCGCCAGCACCGAGCCGTGGCGCGGGGAGGCGGGCAGCGAGAAGTTCGACGGGTAGGTCCACTGGATGTCGCCGTCGAGCGAGTTCGTGCCGAGCGGGATGTAGCCGACTCCGCCGTAGTTGTCGACCCAGAGGAAGTACTTGAACCCGCTCGCGTCACCCGGGTTGGCGCGGAAGATCTCCGGACCCTCCACCTCCGGTGTGCCGGCGGTGCGACCGATGCAGGTGTCGACCAGGCTCCAGGCGCCGGACGCCGTGGTGGCGCGCAGATCCGTCGAACGCTGTCCGATGATGTCGGGCGAGGGGCAGCCCGAGTTCTGCGTGGCCTTCGTGAACCGGTAGTACTGGTCGCCCTCCTTGAGGACGGTCGAGTCGATCAGTCCGTTGCCCTTGTTGAGGCTGGGGAGGTCGGCCGCCTTGAACCACGGCTGAGGAGTGGTGAAAGTGCGGAAGTCGCGCGTGATCGAGGTGACGATCTGCGGTCCGTTGCCGTCGGGCTGCGTGCGCGCGTCGTCGAGGTACATCGACGAGGTCCAGTACACGACGTAGGCGTCGATCGTGGGGTCGTAGGTCGCCTCAGGCGCCCAGGTCATGCCCGCCTTGGGCACGTTGACCTCGACGTGGCGCTGCTCGCCCCAGTTGACGAGGTCGGTCGACTCCCAGATCTCGAGGTAGTGGCTGCCGTTGTCGGTCGCGCCTCCCCAGCCCGAGCGGCCGACCGAGAGGTCGGTCGCGATCAGGAAGAAGCGGTCACCCTCGGGCGAGCGCAGGATGTACGGGTCGCGCAGACCCTGCGTGCCCTTGGTCGAGGTCAGGATCGGCTGCGCGTCGTTGAGGGTCTTCCACTTGAGCGCGTTGTTGCCGTCGGAGGTTGCGAAGCGCAGCTTCTCGCCCTCGACGTTGTCACCGGTGAAGTAGACGAACAGGTACGCGTCGAGGTCGGCCTGGCTCACCGGCGCGGCGGCGAGCACGGTCAGTGGCAGGGTCACGACAACGGGCGAGGCGCCCGAGACGCGCACGGTGGCGGTCAGGGTCACGTTCGTGTCGGCGCTGCCGCGGGTGACGGAGCCCTTCTTGACGACGTTCGGCTCGGTGCCGACGTCGGTGGCGCTGATCACAGCCGGAGCGGAGGAGCTCCAGTCGATGACGGCGCTCGAGGCACCCGAGAGCGACGACACGGAGTCGAGGTCGGCTCCGGTGTTCGGCAGCGAGAGGCTGCCGCGGACCGAGCCCTGCAGGGCCGGGTCGGCCTTGACAGCGGCGGCGACGGCGCGAGCGAGCTCGGCCTGGGCGCTGTCTCCGGCGGCGTACGCCTTGACGGTCACCGTGATGGCGGAGCCGGTGACCGCGGAGCCGCCGTGGGTCGCCGTCGGGGTGAGGGTCAGCGTCGCGTCGGGGGTGCCCGAGGCGGGCCGGGTGACGACTCCGCTCGTGCTGACCGTGCCGGGCGCGCTGGACGCCCAGGTGATCGTGGAGCCGTTGGCGCCCGTGGTCGGGAGCGTGAGGTTCGACGTCACGGCCGAGGTGTCGCCGAGCGAGACGGCGGCGTCCTTCGTGGCGAGCACCGAGTGGATGGACGCGCCGCTCTGCTGGAGCTGGCCCGGGGTCAGCGCGGAGGTCCAGACCTGGACGTTGTCGATCGCGCCGGCCCAGTAGGCGTCGGCGCCGTAGAACGACTTGCCGAGGAAGCCCGAGAAGGTGGAGCTGCCGACGGCGGCCGAGGCGTTGTAGCCGGTGGCCGCGGTGCCGATCTGCTGGCCGTCGAGGAAGGTCGAGATCGAGACGCCGCCGCGGACGACGACGGACATCTGCACCCAGCGGGAGGCGGGAACGGGGGCGGTGCCGGAGGCGCGCACCTCGTTGCCGTTCTTGATCGCTCCGTAGCCCGAGTCACCACACTGCGTGGTCGCGAGCACGTGCGCGTTCACGCCCGAGCCGAGGGTGAACGGCCAGGTGCACTGCGGTGCGCCGCTCCAGAGGAGCCACGCCGACATCGTGACGTCGGTGGTGCCGGCGGGGATGAGCCCCGGGGCGATGTTCACATAGGGGGCGCCCGAGTTGCTGCCGCCGCCCGGGAGCGAGAGGGCGCGATCGCCCGACGCGCCGGAAGGGCCGGCGACGGTGGTCGCTCCAGCGTTGACGACCGTGCCCGGGTGCCCGTTGGCGATGTCGTCGGCGATGACGGCTCCGTTGCTGAGCGCGGCGGTGCCGAGCGCGTCGAAGCTGTACTGCAGGACGGGGGCGGGGACCGTCTCGGCTGCGACGGCGCTGCCGACAGGACCGAGGACGCCTCCGAGACAGACGGCGGCGAGCGTCAGCGAGACGGCCGCCTTCGGGAGCCGGAGGCGCCGCTGGCGGGCCTCTGGCCTGGGGGATCGTGGCATGGGGTGCCTTTCCGAGAGAGCGGGGATGGAGGGGAGGAGGGAGGTGATCAGCCGCAGCGCAGCGCGGGGTAGGCCGCGCTCACGGGCGTCGAGGTCGAGCCGATGGTCGCGGTGCCCTGCAGCGTTCCGGCGACGATCGACGTGGCGCGCGTGGTGATGGCGAGGGAGGCGGTCTTCTGCGCGCCGATCTGCTGGCTGCGCGCGCCCCAGGCGGTGTTCCACTGCACGTCGGCCGTCGAGTTCGCCGCGTTCTTCGTGGTCACCGTGACGACCGCCTTGCCCGAGACGCAGCGGGCGACGGCGCTTGCCGTGACGGCCGAGCCGGTGACCGTGACGGTCACGCGGACGGTCCGGTTGCCGGGCGCCACCTCCTGGTCTTTGCCGAGCGAGAGGTCGAGCGCGCCGTTGGCCCGCACATTCACGCCCTTGAGCCAGGTGTTGCGGTCGGAGTCGAACAGGCCACCGGCGTTCTGCGGGTCGGTGACCATGTGCGGGTCCGGGTAGGGACGCGCATGGTAGGCGAGCACGAGGTTGCCGGACTCGTCGGTGGCGAACGAGTTGTGGCCGGTGCCCGCCTGCTGGCGGGTGTATGCCGTCTCGTCGGCGCCGAGGCGACCCTGGTAGGTGTCGGAAGTGTCCAGCACCGGGAACGGGGTCTGCTTCCAGCTCGCCGGGTTCTGCAGATCGGCGGTGGCGTCGGCGGTGAGCATCCCAAGCGAGTAGTACTTGTCGACCGTGCCACCCGAGTAGGTCAGGTACATCTTCCCGCCCTGCTGCACCATGAACGGCGCCTCGACGACCGGCTGATCGGTGCCCTCGGTGGTGTCAGAGGGGGTAGGCGAGCGCTTGCCCTGCTCCCACGCCTGGCTCTGGCTGTAGACGCGGCTCGACGCGCCCGCGATGAGGGGGACGGTCCCCTTCGGGCCCATCTGCGCCTTCGCGATCGAGATCGAATTGCCGCTGGGGAGGATCCAGTAGCCCTGGGTCGCGCCGTTCTCCTGGCGGTCGATGTAGGTCACATCGAACGGGGCACCCTCGAGCACGACCGGCGCACCCCACTTCGTCTGGTCGAAGAAACCACCCGCGGCGATGGAGGCGTCGGTGCCGGTGTACGGGATCAGCACGGTGTTGTCGCACCAGGCGCCCGTGAGCGCGTAGCCCTTGTGCATGCCGGCGACGATCCACCAGGTGCCGTTGATCTTGTGGAACTCCTGCGCCCAGATGTACCCGCCCCAGCCGTAGAAGGTGTTGGGGTATTGGCTCTGCTTGCCGGGAGTGCCCGCGTCGGGATCGATGACGATCTGCTCGGGCGCGGTCGCGAGGCCCGCGAGGGTCTTCGCGCGCTTGAGGCCGATCTTGCGGTAGCTGGTGCTCTCCTCGATCGGGCCGGTGGACGGCTGACCGTAGTGCGAGCCGGTGAGGTAGTAGTAGCCGTCGTCGGGGTTGAGGAACACGTGCGGGTCGGCCCGCGCGTCGTTCACCATCTTCTCGGGGTCCTGCTGCACGACTCCGCTGACCTGATAGCTGCCCGGCTTGGAGGTGTCGACTCCCGAGAGGTCGTCCTGCCAGTCGACGACGAGGCTCTTGGTGGAGCCGTCGTTGTACTCCATGACCGCCTTCTGCGGCAGGGAGGCGGCGACCGCGCTCGACGAGGCGCCCTGGGCGACCTGCGCCGCGAGGGTCTTGACTCCGGTGTTCTGCAGGTCGACGTAGTTCTTGTAGAAGGTGTCGAACTCGCCCGCCGTGAGAGTGACGTCGCTCGCCTGGTTCTGCGCGGCCCAGCTGGGGATTCCCGCGCCGCTCACGCCGAGCGTGCGGGTGTCGGCGAGAGTGGTGGCTCCCGGAGTGGTGCCGGCGGCGAGGTCGGCGAGGAGGGTCACGCGCCCCTCCCCCGTGAGCAGGTCGGTCCAGAACACCTTGTAGCTCGAGCGGGCCGTGTCGAAGACGATCCGCGGGTCGGTGACGACCGAGCCGGGGGCGAGCGTCACGACGCGCTGGTCGGTGAAAGTGCGTCCGTCGGAGGAGCTCCACAGGTAGAGGGAGTCGGTCGCGTTGTTCTGCGACGAGACCGCCGCGAGCGAGCCGTCCTTCGCGCGGAAGAGCAGCGGCGAGCCCATCTGGGCGTTGGGCTTCTGGTTTTGGTCGCCGTCCTGCGCGACGTAGAGGATCGCCTGCGCGCGGTTGAGCGGCTCCCACGCGCTCGCGCCCGTCGGCAGGGCCGCGGCATAGAGCGCGTCTGCTCGGCGGTCGTCGTTGTAGGCCAGCGGGTCGTCCTTGACTCCGTTAGTCGTCGTCACCGTCTTGACGTAGGTGGCGATGCGGCCGCCGGGAGCGGCGATCGTGCTGGTCCAGCTGAACGTCTGGGCGACTCCGGCGACGGCGGCCTGCAGGGTCACGGAGACCGGGGCGGCGAGGCCCGAGGTGTCGACGCGCCCTGCGGAGGAGACGCGCGCGGCACCGGCTCCGCTCGCAGTCCAGGTCACGGCTTTGCCGAGGACCTGGGAGGGCAGGTCTCCGAGCACTGTCGCGGGCACGGCGAGGGCGGCGCCCACGTCGGTGGCGACGGAGCTCGGTGCGGCGCCGAGCTCGGCTCCGGTCAGTGCTCGGCTGTAGACGCGCAGGTTGTCGAGGAGGCCCGTGAAGTACTCTCCGCCTCCCCAGTTCGCCTTCCCCACCTGCAGTACGCCCCCGGTGCTGCTGAGGATCGTGCTGAGCGACGGGCCGGCCGTCGTGACCGACTTCGCGACGCCGTCGACGTAGAGGCGGGCGGTGCTGCCGTCGAGCACGAGGTCGACGTGCTTCCACTGCGCACCCGATCCCGGAGCGGCGAGGTTGCCGGAGGTGTCGCGGCCGGTGGTGTTGGCGTACCGCTCGACGTTGAGCCCGGTCGTGCGGTCGAGGACACCGAGGTACTTCTCCTGCCCGTAGTTCTGGCCGTCGGCGGTACGCGCGGCGAAGAGGCTCCAGCCGACGTTGCCGTCGGTGGCGGGCCGGGAATCGTACGAGAAGGTGACGCTGTCGCGGCCCTTGAGCAGCGGCTGCCCGTCGGTGCCGGTGAGGTTCAGCCAGAACGACGACGAGAGCGAGGCGGCTGTCCCCTGCCCGTCACGGCCAGGGACGAGGGTCGCGGTGCCCTGCACGCTCGCGCGGGCGGAGCGGTCGGTGAACGCGCCTGCGGTCGGTGCCGAGTCGAAGGTGAAGTCGGCGAGGAGGCTCTGCGCGGGCGTCGGCGGGGTGCTCGGCTCGGCGGCGGCGACGGGAACCGCAGCACCGGCGGCGAGCGCGGCCGCCGAAAGAGAAGCGAGTGCGGCCGCCAGCAGTCGGCGTCGTCGGACGCGCGGGGGTCGTGTCGTCATCGTTGACGGATCCTCTCGGGTTCGACATCGAACCGGTTTGACCCTCAGTTCGCGGAGGGGGAGTCGCGAAGCGGTGCAGGGTATAAGAGCGAAAGTACCTGAAAGTGTTCACGGTAACAACACGGTCGAAGAGGACGGGAGACACCGCGCAGCGGGGTTCGCCCCCTCTGAGAAGCTGCCCGCGCGTCCCGAGACGCCTGCGGGAGCGCTCTCTCGCCGTCTTTCCGGGGGAAGAGTTGCGTCTAGAGGCCCCTGGTGCCACCCTCGAAACGGTTCGAGGGGGTAAACGGTGGCCACGATCGGCGACGTCGCGAAAGCTGCGGGTGTCTCGCGCAGCACCGTCTCGTATGCGATCTCGGGAAAGAGGGCCATCTCGCCCGATACCCGGCGCCGCATCCAGGCCGCGATCGACGAGCTCGATTTCACGGTCAACGCCGGCGCCCGGGCCCTGGCGACCCGACGGACGATGGCACTCGGAGTGCTCGTGCACTTCGATCCGGACGAGTTCGCGCCCGCGATGATGGAGTACCTCCTCCCCATCACGACGCGTGCTCGCGAACTCGGCTACGACATCCTGCTCACGACCGACCGCGACGGAGCCGCCGCCCTGACCCGGCTCTCCGGCTCCGGCCTCGTCGACGGAGTGATCCTGCTGAGCGTCGCGACCGAGGACGAGCGCCTCCCGGCCCTGCGCACGGCACGCCGTCCGGGCGCGGCCATCGGCGTGCCCGCCGATGCCCAAGGGGTCGACGTCTTCGATCTCGACTTCGGAGCCGCCGCGCAGCTCCTCGTCGAGCACCTGGCCGGCCTCGGCCATCGCCGGATCGGCCTCGTCACGCCTCCCGAGCGCGTGTTCGAACGTGGCGGGACCTACTGCTGGCGCTTCCGAGAGGCGGCGCTCGAGACCGCGGAGCGACTCGGCATCGAGCTCGCGGTCCGCGCCGCCGCCTCCTCGGCCGCGGGCATCGAGCCGATGGTCTCGGGGTTCCTCGACGAGAACCCGGACCTCACCGGCCTGATCGTGCACAGCGACCGCACGGTGGCGATGCTGCCCTCCCTGCTCGGCCCTCGCGGCATCCGCGTGCCCGACGACCTCGCCGTCGTCGGGCTGTACTCGGCGGAGTTCGCGCGCGACTTCACCCTTCCGTACAGCTTCGTCGAGACCGGCCCGAGCGAGCTCGGCACCCGCGTGGTGGACGCGGTGGTCGAGCGCATCGAGGGTCTCGCCACGGCAGGCTCCGGCACCACGCGCCTCCTCGCGGCTCGCCTGGTCGATCGCGGCAGCACCCGGAGGCTGTGACCGCGACCTGGCGTGAGGAGAGCCTCCCGCGGACCGACTGCGTGAACCCTCACCCTTGTGTCGGGGCGTCCGCGAAAATAAGGTTATCGAACCGGTTCGAAGCATCGACGCTTCGCAGCGCCTCGGCGCCCCGGTCTCTCCGCCCCACAGGAAGAAGCTCGCGTGACGATGACGTCCCCCCGCAGGCGCGCAACCCATGCGCTCGCACTCTCGCTCAGCGCCGCCACGGTGGTCGCTCTCACGGCACTCGTGCCGGTCGCGTCGCCCGCTTTCGCGGCCGACTCCGACATCCCGCAGGACGCCCTCGTGCTCCGCTACGACTTCGAGCAGGGCCAGGTCTCGGGCTCGAAGGTGACCGATCTGTCGTCGAAGAAGCTCGACGGCACCATCGTCAACAGCGGCTCGGCCACCTACGTCGCGGGCCGCACGGCCGGCACGCAGGCGATCGACCTCCCCGGCGGCGCGTCGGACTCGACCAGCGCCCCTTACATCACCGTGCCCAACGGCGTCTTCCAGGGCATCAGCGGAGCCACGGTCTCCGCCTGGACGAAGTGGTCCGGCACCGACGGGTTCCAGTGGCTCTGGTGCCTCGGCATCAGCCCCGACGCCGCATCGGCGTTCGCGCCCTCCTTCGACAGCGGCAACGCCCGGGCGATCATCAAGCAGCTGCGCGGCGGAGGCGAGACCGGCGCCTCGAGCACGTCCGCTCTCCCGAAGGACCAGTGGGTCAACGTCACCGCGACGATGGACGGGAGCACCATCGCGCTCTACCTCAACGGCCTCCAGGTCGCCTCCGCCCCCGCCTCGGTCGACCTCGCCGCCCAGCTGTACTCGGCGTCGGCTAGCACGAGCGGCAATATCGGCCGCGCCCTGTGGAACGTCCACCCCTACTACGACGGTGCGATCGACGACTTCCGCGTCTACAACCGGGCGCTCACCGCCGCGCAGGTCCGCGGACTCGCCGGCAGCTCCGCGCCCACCGTCACCGCGCTCTCCACCAGCTCGGTCACCGTGCTCACCAATGTGGGGACTGCGCCGACACTGCCCGCCGGGATCGACGCCTCCTACTCGGACGGCATCTCGCGCACGGCCCCCGTGACCTGGGACTCGGTGCCCGCGTCGGCCTACGCCACCCGCGGCTCCTTCACGGTCAACGGAGTCGTCACCGGCACCACTCGCGCCGTCACGGCGGTCGTGACCGTCCGCACGCCGGGCGAGCTCAGCATCGACCTCGGCACGACCACCGGCGACTTCATGGGCGGCGCCTCCGGCTCGCTCTACGGCGTCTACGGCGACGGCGTGCCCTCACGCAACCTCCTCGAGGGGATGGGCCTGCGCACCGTCTCGACTAAGGCCCAGGACGGGCCGCAGCACCCGGGAGCGGACGCGCTGGACGTCGTCAAGCCGATCGCCGACGCCTCCAACGGCGACGTCTTCATCTACATGACCGACATCTACCGAGGCTTCCCTTACGAGTGGCCGGGCGACACCCCGCAGGCCAAGCTCGCCGACTATCAGTCGAAGATCGCGAAGCAGGTCGACCAGGTCCTCTCGATGCCCGCTCAGTATCAGGACAACATCGTCTTCGTGCCCTTCAACGAGCCCGAGGGCAACATGTTCGGCAACGGGCAGTGGAGCTACAACGGCACCAGCTGGCTCGACAACCCCACCGACTTCTTCGCCGCGTGGGACAGCACCTACGCCCTCATCAAGGGCAAGATGCCGACGGCTCGCATCGCCGGACCGAACACGAGCATCCTCTACAACCAGATCCGCGGCTTCATGACGCACACCCTCGCGAAGAACACCGTGCCCGACGTGATGACCTGGCACGAGCTCAGCAATCCCGGCGACATCCGCACCAACGTCGACCGCTTCCGTTCCTGGGAGGACGAGCTCTACACCGGCACCTCCTACGCCGGGAAGCACCTGCCGATCAACCTCAACGAGTACGCCTTCAACTACCACACCTCCGTTCCCGGCCAGATGATCCAGTGGGTCAGCGCGCTGGAGGACAAGAAGGTCGACGGCGACATCGCCTACTGGAACATCGACGGCAACCTCAGCGACTCGGCCGTCCAGGCGAATCGCGCAAACGGCCAATGGTGGCTCCTCAACGCCTACTCGTCGATGACCGGCAAGACGGTCGCGGTCACGCCTCCGCAGCCCGGCGCGAGCTACACGCTGCAGGGCGTCGCCACCCTCGACACCGCGACCAAGCAGGCCCGCGCGATCTTCGGGGGCAGTAGCGGTTCGCAGAGGGTCACCTTCGACCGCATCCCCTCCGCCACCTTCGGCTCGAAGGTGCACGTGAAGGTCAACGAGATCCGCTGGACCGGCCAGGTCGGCGACTCGGGCGCGCCGCAGACCGTGAAGGAGTACGACGCGACCGTCACCAACGGCAGCCTCGCGCTCGACTTCGGCGGCTCGCTGCCCGCCCTCGACGCGGACTCGGCCTACGAGGTCATCGTGACTCCGGGAGCCAACGCGACCTCGCCCTCCTCCTCGCCGGTCGACTTCCGCCAGAAGTACGAGGCCGAGGACGCGCCCTTCACCGGGACACGCAACCTCAACGGCCCCGAGGGATCGCCGAGCAACGTCGGCGGCTTCTACACCTCGGGCGGCCGCGATGTCGGCGGCATCCGCGCAGGCGGCGACCTGAAGCTCAACTTCCAGGTCACCGTGCCCAAAAACGGCGACTACAACCTGAGCATCTTCGCCAACTCGCTCAACACCTTCGCCGCCAACGCCCAACAAGGGCCGGTCAACGCCTTCGTGACCGTCGACGGAGCAGCCGAGCAAGAGGTCTACCTGCCGCTCGCCTACAAGTTCGTGGTCTGGGACCACGCCGACACGAAGGTCGCCCTGACCGCCGGCACGCACACGATCTCGCTAGCCGCCAAGAACCTGGCGGGCACGAAGTCGACCGTGGGCGACGAGATCATCGACAAGATCGAGCTCTCCTTGCCGAGCGCCTCCTCCGCGACCTCGATCTACGAGGCCGAGACAGGCGACCTCTCCAGCGGAGCGACCGCCGACTACTCCCGCGCAGGAGTCTCGGGCTCGGGGGTCGCCAGCCTCGGCACCGGCGCCACCGACACCCTGTGGACCTATAGCGCCAAGGACGCCCCGGCGTCGATCGGCATCGACACCCTCGGCGGCGGCTCAGGTGACCTGTACGTCAACGACGTCAAGGTCGGCCCGGTCACCTCGAGCACTGTCAAGCAGGTGTTCCTGTCGGGAGGCGTGAACAAGATCGAGGTCACGGGCACGAGCGGCACGCTGCTGCTCGACCGCATCACGATCGGCGCCTCGAGCGGTGCCCTGACCAGCACGAGCTACGAGGCGGAGGCGGCGACCATCGCCGGACCCGCCGTGGTGCGCGACCTCTCGCTGGCCTCGGGCGGCAAGGCGGTCGGCAACATCGGAGGCGGACGCAACGGCGACTCCTCGCTCACCTTCTCCTCGGTGCAGGCCAAGGACGACGGGACGTACGCGCTGACCGTGCGCTACTCCAACGAGGAGCAGTCGCCCGCGACGCACTACAACCCCGACCCGATCGCCCGGCACGCCGACATCACGGTCAACGGAGTCACGCAGCGCGTGCTCTTCCCGCACACTTTCCACCAGAACCAGCTGTGGGATCTGACGGTGCCCGTGACCCTGAAGAAGGGCTCGAACACGATTTCGTTCACCTCGAAGGAGCTGCCCGAGTTCGACGGCAAGACCTACCTGTCCGACACGTTCCCGGGGGTGCTGCTCACCTCGCAGTACGCACCGAACATCGACAAGATCTCGGTCACCCCGATGACGCTGCGGACCGCGGCCCTGACGGTCGACGCCTCGGCACTGTCGCGCTGCATCGCGGGCAAGGTCACGGTCACCGGTACCGCGACCAACACCGGTCCGGTCGCCGCCGACGTGACCGTGACGTCGGCGTGGGGCAGCAAGTCGTTCGCAGCCGTCGCTCCCGGCAAGACCGTCACCGCCGCCTTCAGCACTCGCGCCACGAGTGTCACGGCCGGCACCCTGACGGTCGCGTCGACGTCGTCCACGGCGGGCGCCGCCGCTCCGGCTTCGGCCCAGCCCGGCTTCGCCGCGCTCAGCTGCCGCTGATCCCCGGAGCGGGCGGCCAGGCGCATCGCGCCCGGCCGCCCGCTCTTCTTTTTCTGGCCCGTACCGGTGGAGCCGCGCCTCCTCGGGAAGGGCGCGGTCTCCCACCCTCACGGTCTCGAGCGAACGACCGGATACCGTCCCGCTCCACCCACGCCCTGCCCGCCCCGGCCGACCGAGACGCGGCCGACGACGACGGAGGAGACTGCTCAGTCGAGCAACAGCGCCGGTTCCTCGAGGACGCTCGCGACATCGGCGACGAAGCGGCTGACGACGTCGCCGTCGACGACGCGATGGTCGAAGGATCCACCGACGGTGGTGACGTAGCGGGGCCGGACTTCGCCGTCGACGACCCACGGCTTCTGCTTGATCGTGCCGAGGGCGATGATCGCGACCTCGCCCGGGTTGAGGATCGGCGTGCCGGTGTCCATCCCGAACACCCCGATGTTGGTGATGGTGATGGTGCCGTTCTGCATGTCGGCGGCCGTGGTCTTGCCGTCGCGAGCGTCGAGGGTGAGCTTCTCGAGCGCCTGGGCCAGTTCGAGGAGGCTCATCGATTGGGCATCCTTGACGTTCGGGACGAGCAGGCCGCGAGGGGTCGCCGCGGCGATGCCGAGGTTGACGTAGTGCCGGACGATGATCTCGGTGTCGGTCCAGGCGGAGTTGACGGTGGGGTTCCTCCTGACCGCCCAGATGATGGCCTTCGCCATGATGAGCAGCGGTGAGACTTTGACGCCCGCGAAGTCTGGCGAGTTCTTGAGCCGCTTGACGAACTCCATCGTGCGGGTCGCGTCCACGTCGACGAAGACGCTGACGTGGGGGGCGGTGAAGGCGCTCGTCGACATCGCCGCGGCGATGGCCTTGCGCACGCCGCGGACGGGGATCCGCTCTTCGCGCGAGTCTGCCCAGTCGGGCGTCTGAATGTTGCGGAAGACGCTGGCCTGGGACGCGTGGCGAATGACGTCGTCGCGGGTGACCTCACCGGCGAGCCCGGTGGCCTGCACCTCGAGGAGGTCGACGTCGAGGTCTTTCGCGAGCTTGCGGATCGGCGGCTTCGCAATGACGGGCAGGGCGGCCGCGGCGGGCACCGAGGCGGGTCGTTGCGGTGCACTCGGGCGGGCCGGCGCAGCGGCCGGCGCCGCCCCCGGGCGACGTCGGCGGGTGGCGACGTGTCCGCCCGCCGTGCCGTAGCCGACGAGGGCGGCCCCGGAGCCCTCTCCGGGCTCGGACGTGGATGGCGCGGGCTGGGCGGGCATCGCCGGGACCTCGGGGCCGGCGGCACCCGCGCTCGAGCGGACGGTGATGATCGGGGTGCCGACGTCGACCGTCTGTCCCTCGTCGACGAGCACGTCGACGACGGTGCCGCTGAAGGGCGAGGGCAGTTCGACGAGCGACTTCGCGGTCTCGATCTCGACGAGGACCTGGTTCACGGTCACCTCGTCGCCGATCTTCACCCTCCAGGCCACGATCTCGGCCTCGGTGAGGCCCTCGCCCACATCGGGGAGGAGGAACTGTTCGGTCATCGGCGGGACTCCTGGGGGCTCGGACGGGAAGGGATCGCGCGTCAGTACGCGAGCGAGCGGTCGACGGCCTCGAGCACGCGGTCGACGTCGGGAAGGAAGAGCTTCTCGACCTTGGCGGGCGGGAAGGGGGTGTCGAAGCCGGCGACCCGCAGCACGGGCGCCTCGAGCGAGTAGAAGGCACGCTCGGTGATCGTCGCGGCGATCTCGGAGCCGAGGCTGACGTTCGCGGAGGCCTCCTGCGCGACGATGAGTCGGCCGGTCTTGCGCACGGACGCGAGAAGCGGCTCCCAGTCGATGGGCGAGATCGAGCGCAGGTCGACGACCTCGAGGCTCGTGCCCTCCTCGCCGGCGAGCTCGGCCGCCTGGAGCAGCACCGAGACCATCGGACCCCAGCCCACCACCGTGACCTCGGTGCCCTGGCGCACGACGCGGCTCGCGTGCAGCGGGGTACCGGAGGTGGAGAGGTCGACATCGCCCTTGGGCCAGTAGCGGCTCTTGGGCTCGAAGAACATCACCGGGTCGTCCGAGGCGATCGCCTCCTGGATCATCCAGTAGGCGTCGTGGGGCGTGGAGGGGCTGACCGCTCGCAGGCCCGCGGTGTGCGCGAAGTACGCCTCGTTGCTCTCCTGGTGGTGCTCGACCGCTCCGATGTGGCCGCCGTAGGGCACGCGGATGACGACGGGCATCGTGACCGAACCCTCGTGCCGGTTGCTGATCTTCGCGAGCTGTGAGGTGATCTGGTCGAACGCGGGGTAGATGAACCCGTCGAACTGGATCTCGCACACGGGCCGGAATCCGCGCAGGGCGAGGCCGATGGCCGTCCCGACGATGCCCGATTCGGCCAAGGGGGTGTCGAGGACGCGCCGCGGACCGAACTCGGCGTGCAGGCCCTCCGTGATCCGGAAGACGCCGCCGAGCGGGCCGATGTCCTCGCCCATCAGCAGCACGCGCTCGTCGTCGGTCATCGCGCGGCGGAGACCGGCGTTCAGGGCCTTGGCCATGGACATCGACTCCAGCTGCGCCCCCGTGAGGGGCGGCTGCACGGCCGTGGTGCTCGTGTCGATCGTCATCACTCGCCTCCGAACGATTCCTCGTAGCGCTGAAGCCACGCCTTCTGCTCCTCGACCCGCGGGTGCGGCTCGGCGTACACGTGGTCGAAGATCACGTCGGCCTCGGGAGGCTCGAGCTCGAGCAGCCGACGACGGATGTCGGCGGCGAAGTCGCGCGCCTCCTCGTCGACCTCGTCGAAGAACGACTGCGCGACCCCTTCGGAGCGCAGGAAGGCGGCGAAGCGCGTGATCGGGTCCTTCGCGACCCACGAGGCGAGCTCGTCGTCCGTGCGGTACTTGGTGGGGTCGTCGCTCGAGGTGTGCGCCCCGATGCGGTACGTGAGGGCCTCGATGAACTGAGGTCCGCCTCCTGAGCGCGCGTCGTCGAGGTGCTTGGCGGTGACCGCGTAGCTCGCGAGCACGTCGTTGCCGTCGATCTGCACGCCGGGAATGCCGAAGCCGGAGGAGCGGAGGTAGAGCGGGCTGCGCGACTGCGTCGCGACGGGCACCGAGATCGCATAGTGGTTGTTCTGCAGGAAGAACACCTCGGGCGCCTGATAGCTCGCGGCGAACACCATCGCCTCGCTGATGTCTCCCTGGCTGGAGGCGCCGTCGCCGAAGTAGACGACGACGGCCGCGTCGCGCTCGGGATCGCCCGTGCCGGTCGCGCCGTCCAGGGTGAGGCCCATCGCGTAGCCGGTGGCGTGCAGCGCTTGCGAGCCGAGCACGAGAGTGTAGAGGTGGAAGTTGCCGTTGGCGGGGTCGGTGGGATCCCATCCGCCGTGGGTGGTCCCGCGCAGCAGCGCCAGGACCCCGAGCAGATCGACGCCGCGGATCTTGCCGACGACGTGCTCGCGATAGGAGGGGAACACGTGGTCCTGCGGTCGCATGGCGAACGCGGAGCCGACCTGGGCCGCCTCCTGCCCGTGGCTGGGGACCCAGAGCCCCAGCTGACCCTGTCGCTGGAGGTTCGCCGCCTCGATGTCGAAGCGGCGGACGATCGCCATCTCGCGGTAGAACTCGCGATGCTGCTGCTCGCTCACGCCCTCCACGATCGAGGCGTAGGCCTCGGCCGCAGGGGTCGGCGCGAACCGCCCGTCGGCGGTGAGGAACTGGACCGTCGGCGACTCCGTGCTGGTGGCTACCACCCGACTAACCTATCCGCCTCGCGGGATGCCCCTGCGGGAGGGACTCCACAATCTCGGCCGCCGCAGTGAGGAGCTTGTCGACAGAGCCGGCCTCGCCGACCGACACCCGGATGCCCTCGGGCGGAAACGCGCGCACCACGACTCCCGCCCGCTCGAAGACGCCGGCGGCCCACTCCGTCTGCTCACGGGTGTCGAACCAGAGGAAGTTCGCTTCGGAGCGCGGGATGGTCCAGCCCTGGTCCTGGAGCGCCTGCCAGAGCCGGTCGCGGAGGCGTGTGATGCGGCGCACCCGCTCGAGCAGCTCCTCGCGGTGGTCGAGGGAGGCGACCGCGGCGGACTCGGCGAAGCGCGTGACGGCGAGCGGGATCGCGGTGGAGCGCGCGGCGTCGAGGATCCGCGCATGTCCGATCGCGTAGCCGACGCGGAGCCCGGCGAGGCCGTAGGCCTTCGAGAAGGTCCGCGCGATCACGAGGTTGGGGTAACGGGTGAGGAGACGCGCACCGTCGACCGCGCGCTCGTCTCCGACGAACTCGGCGTACGCCTCGTCGAGCAGCACGAGCACATCGCTCGGCACCCGATCGAGCAAGGCGACGACGTCGTCGGCCGTCGCGATCGTGCCCGTGGGGTTGTTGGGGCTGCACACGATGATCAGCCGGGTGCGTCCGGTGACGGCCTGCGCCATCGCCTCGACGTCGTGCGTGTCGTCGGGGCGGAGCGGCACCCGGACGCTCGTGGCGCCGGCCGTGGTGACGAGCGCCGGGTAGGCCTCGAACGAGCGCCAGGCGTAGACGACCTCGTCGCCCGCTCCGGCGGCGGCGCTGATGATCTGCGCGATCACCGCGACAGAGCCGGCTCCGACGATGACCTCGTCGACCCCCACGCCGAACCGGGCGGCGATCGCCGTGCGCAGGGCGCTCGCCGAGGCATCGGGGTAGCGGTTGAAGTCGTCGATCTCGCGCACCTTCGCGAGCACAGAGGGCAGCGGATCGAAGGGGTTCTCGTTGGACGAGAGCTTGAACGCGTCGGCGGGAGCGGCGCGCCCCTGCCGGTAGGCGGGCAGCGCGAGGATCTCGGGGCGGAGGCGGACGGGAGGCTCCTGCTGGTCGGTCACCCGCCCATGCTAGGCGGAGGCGGAGACACGGCCGGGAGGCACCAGCACGCACCCCGCCGAGCAGCGCGATAGTGGAGTCATGCGCAGACTCCTCCTCAGCCTCGTCACCCATGCAGTCGCGCTCTGGCTCACGACGCTCGTCGTCGCCGGGGTGCGAGTCGATCCGTTCGACGCGGGGGCCACGCCCGCGATCCTCACGTATCTGTTGGTCGCTCTGATCTTCGGCGTCGTCAACGCCGTCGTCGGCCCGGTGGTGCGGGTGCTCGCCTTTCCCCTGTACGTGCTCACGTTGGGTCTGGTTTCGTTCCTCGTGAACGGGGTGCTCCTCATCGCGACCGCATGGGTCAGCGGGCTCTTCGGCTTCGGCCTCGCGGTCGACGGCTTCTGGTGGGGTGTCTGGGGCGCGCTCGTGCTCGCACTCCTCAACTGGTTCATCGGCCTCGTCCTCCGCCCGCTCGCCCGCCACGGCGAGGACTGACCCGGGCGGCGGAGAACTCCCGAATCCGCCTCCTGGGGAGGAGCCTCCGTGGGCCAGAATGGGCGGGTGACCCGCCACTCCCCTGCACCCTCGGCGTTCGCCGTGTGCTTCGTGTGCACCGGCAATATCTGCCGGTCGCCGATGGCCGAGGTCGTGCTGCGCTCCCTCGCCGAGCGCGCCGGTCTCGCCTCCGCCATCGAGATCAGCTCGGCGGGCACCGGCGAGTGGCACCTCGGCGAGCATGCCGACCAGCGGGCGCTCGACGCCCTGGAACGCCACGGCCTCACCGGCGAACACCACCGCGCGCAACTGTTCGACCCGGGCCGCTTCGAGGAGCTCGACCTGGTCGTCGCGCTCGACCACGGCCACGAACGGGCCCTCCGCTCGTGGGCGCGCACCGAGGGCGACAGGCAGAAAGTGCGTCGCCTCCTCGACTTCGAGCCGGGCCTCTCACCGCAGGGCGACGTCCCGGACCCCTACTATTCCGATGCGGCGGCGTTCGACCAGGTGCTCGCGCTCATCGAGCGCGCCTGCCGGTCGCTCTTCGCCCAGATCGAACCCGGACTGCGCGGCAATCGCACGGTCCGCACCGACTCCTCCGGCATGCGCACCGTCGCCCGCCCCTCGCCGGACGACCGAGAACCGGAAGGCACACCCGCATGACCTCGCTCCCCCCTCAGCCGCTGAGCCCCCTCGACGGACGCTACAGCGCCGCCGTCTCCCCGCTCGGCGAGCACCTGTCGGAGGCGGGTCTCAACCGCGCGCGCGTGCACGTCGAGATCGAGTGGCTGCTCGCCCTCACCGACCGGCGCCTGTTCGGCTCGGAGCCGGTCGACGCCGCCACGGCCGAGGAGCTGCGCCGCCGCGCGCGCGACTTCGGCCAGCCCGAGATCGACGAGCTCGCCGTCCTCGAGGCCCGGACGCGCCACGACGTGAAGGCCGTGGAGTACCTCGTGCGTCGCTGGCTCGACGAGCTCGGACTCGAGCGGATCGCCGAGCTCACCCACTTCGCCGCCACGAGCGAGGACATCAACAACCTCTCCTACGCGCTCGTCGTCAGGGAAGCGGTCGGCGAGATCTGGCTGCCGAAGCTTCGCTCGGTCGTCGACTCCCTGCGCGAGCTCGCCGTGCGCTACCGCGACGAGGCGATGCTGAGCCGCACTCACGGGCAGCCGGCCACCCCCACGACGATGGGCAAGGAGTTCGCGGTCTACGCCTACCGGCTCGACCGCGTGATCGCGCAGATCGACGCCACCGAGTACCTCGGCAAATTCAGCGGAGCGACGGGGACCTTCGCCGCTCACCTCGCGGCCGACCCGAGCACCGACTGGCCCGCGCTCGCGGAGGAGTTCGTCACCTCCCTCGGCCTCGTCTTCAACCCGCTCACGACACAGATCGAGTCACACGACTGGCAGGCCGAGCTGTATGGCAAGGCCGCTCACGCGAACCGTATTCTGCACAACGTCTGCACCGACATCTGGACCTACATCTCGCTCGGCTACTTCCGTCAGATCCCCCAGGCCGGAGCGACCGGCTCGTCGACGATGCCGCACAAGATCAACCCGATCCGCTTCGAGAACGCGGAGGCGAACCTCGAGCTCTCGAGCGCGCTGCTCGACTCCCTCGCGCAGACGCTGGTGACCTCGCGCCTGCAGCGCGACCTCACCGACTCCACGACACAGCGCAACATCGGAGTCGCCTTCGGGCACTCGCTGCTCGCCCTCGACAACGTCGCACGGGGCCTCCTCGAGATCGACCTCGATCCCCTCGCACTCGCCGCCGATCTGGACGGCAACTGGGAGGTGCTCGCGGAGGCGATCCAGACGGTCATCCGCGCCGAGGTGGCGGCCGGCCGCTCGGCCATCACCGATCCGTACGCGCTGCTCAAGGACCTCACCCGCGGCAAGCGCCTCGGGGCGGAGGACCTTGCCGTCTTCGTCCGGCGACTCGACATCGGCGACGCGGCGAGGACGCGCCTCCTCGCCCTGACGCCCGGCGGGTACACGGGGCTCGCCTCCGAGCTGGTCGATCGCCTGTCGTGAGGCGGCCGCGGGAGGCCCGAGGCCGGGCGCCCGCTAGTGGCCGCGGTCCTGCTCGTCGATGTCGGCGATCTCGGCGGCGTTCGGCGTGAAGGTCAGCGAGAACATCGCGATCGCGACGAGGACGACGATGAAGGTGATGCCCAGCGCGACCAGCGCCACCACGGGCTCGCGGGTCGAGAGCAGCACGACGAGTCCGACGAACACGGCGAGGACCGCCGAGAAGCCGATGAGCTCGAGCGGCCGGAGGCGGTCCTTCCGCGTGGGCTGGAAGGTGCGCGGAGTGAGGTCGCGCGACTCGGCGGGGGTCTGCGACTCGGCAGGGGTCTGCGACTCGGCGGGGGCCTGGCTTTCGGGGTTCTGGCCTTCGGCGGTCATCGGTCTCCTCCGGAGGTGGGGGTCGTGCGTGCGGCGGGGTCAGCGACGGCCGCCCACTTGAGCGAGAAGGCCGCGATGGCGAGGTAGACGCCGAGCATCACCGCATAGGCACCGAGGAGCCCCACCGTGACCACGGGGTGCGGAGGCAGCAGCGCGAACGCGGCGCCGAGGAGCATGGTGCCCACTCCGACGACCACGCGGTCGCGGGCCGCGAGGCCCGAGCCGCGACGTCCGCTCGCGAACTCGAGGAACCCCGAGACGAGCCCCCAGCCCGCGACGAGCGCCACGAAGGCGAGGAGGGTCGCGACCGGCAGCGCGAAGAACGCCGCCATCCCGACGACCACCGTCAGCGCTGCCGCGCCGACCCCGAGCGAGCGAGCCCTGCCCGAGAGGGTGCGCACGGCGTTCACGATCGCGACGGCACCGCTCGCGATCGCGAAGCCTCCGAAGACCGTGAGGCCGAGCGCGGGCCCGTGGTCGGGTGAGAAGGTGACGACTGCACCGGCGGCCGCAGCGACGATCGCGCGTGCGAGGGGCAGGGCCCACAGACGGCTGGCGGAGTCGGCGGCGTGGGCCACGGGCGAGCCTCTCTGGTGGTGCGGTCGGTCGGAGTCGCGGAGCGGGAGCGGGCCGAGCGACGCCGCCTGGTCCGACGATGCGCCGGCGCACGTTCCGTGCGGAGCCGGCCCCTGCGGGCGGACCGTCTGATTTTACGCCCACCGGAGGCGGCGCCGGGCCGCCAAGCGCCGGGCTCGCTGCGATGCTCGGCCATCGCGCAGCCGGACGGGACGGAGTCGCCTGTTTCGGCGGGGTAAAACCTCGCCTCGGCGGGGGACGTGGACTCGTTGCGCTCAGGAAGCGCTCGCTATCGTGGGGACATTCCCTCTCTGCGTCTCCCCGACGCACTGCCCCCAGGCTCAGAACGCGCATCCCCGGCGGTTCTGCTCCGCTCGACCCTGGAGACGATGCTGTGAACGGACTGGATCTCGCGATCCTCGCCCAGCGAGCCCGCGATCTGGCCTTCAGCAAGCTGGTCGCCGGTGGCTTCCACCGCTTCGGCCGAGGCTCGCGGATCTGCCTGCCGTTCAGGATCGGAGCGGGCCAGGGCAAGCGGATCTCGATCGGGGACAACGTCCTGATTAGCGCGAACTGCATGCTGATGGTCCCCTCGGAGGACGCGCCGACCCCTGCCCTCATCATCGGCGACCGGGTCCGCATGAACATGACGGCGATCAGCGCCGTGCGCAGCGTGGTCATCGAGGACGGCGTGGGTATCGCCAGAGGCGTGTACATCTCGGACCACTCGCACGGCTTCTCGGATCCGGAGACGTTCATCCGCGATCAGCCCGTCGACCGCATTGCGCCCGTGCGGATCGGTCGCGGCGCGTGGATCGGCGAGAACGCCGTCATCATGCCCGGTGTCACCGTCGGTCGCGGGGCCGTCATCGGCGCCAACGCGGTGGTCCGCGAGGACGTGCCGGACTTCTCCGTCGCCGTCGGCGTTCCGGCGCGCGTCATCAGGACCTTCGCGTGAGGACACCCGCAGTGAGCGATTCGAACAAGGGCGGCGTTGTGCGCGACGTCATCTTCACCTTCTCCTACGAGACGTACACCGACGCCGCCCGCCGCGGCATGATGCGGCCGCCGGACCGCATCCTGACCTCGCTCATGGAGAGTCCGCAAGTGGGGCGCCTCATCGTGGCGAACCCTTACCGCTTCCTGCCGACGAGCGTCGTCCGCTCGGTGCTCGGTCGCGAGGTCGAGTTTCCCGCGACGCCCCGGCGCGTCCTGCACACACCGCTGCGTCTGCGCCGGAGCGATCCGACCGACGTCGCCGGCCTCGAGGCCGAGTACCGCGCGTACGACCGCGGGATCGCGCGTCTTGCCGACGAACTCGAGCTCGTGCGCCCGGTCGTGGTCACCACGAGCCCGGTCGTGGCGGGCTTCGCCCCGTTCGAATGGGCGGAGCACGTGATGTTCTTCGCTCGCGACGACTGGACGACGTCGACTCGCTGGCGCAGTCACTGGCCCGCTTTCCAGGAGGCGTACCGCCGCGTGGCCTCCAGTGGCCGCTCGGTCACCGCGGTCTCGCAAGAGATCATCGACCGCATCGCCCCGACCGGTCCGCATGCCGTGGTTCCCAACGGCGTCGCTCCTGAGGAGTGGGGCGGCCCCGTCCCCGACGCCCCCGAGTGGCTGCTGAGCATCCCCGGGCCTCGCGCTCTGCATGTCGGCACCCTCGACGACCGACTCGACGTGGAGGGGATCGTCGCGGTCGCGCAGGCGCATCCGCAGCTGCAGATCGTGCTGATGGGCCCACAGCCCGACCCCGGCTATCTCGCGCCGCTCGCCCCGTTCCCGAACGTGCACCTGCACCACTCGGTCGGTCGCCGCGAACTGGTCGCGACGATGCGCAACGTCGAACTCTGCCTGCTGGCCCATCGCCGCACGCCACTGACGGAGGCGATGAGCCCGCTGAAGCTGTACGAGTACGTCGCGAGCGGCAGTCCCGTGATCTCGGTCGATCTGCCGCCCATCCACGGCATCAGCGACCGGATCAGGATCGTCCCGACCATGGCGGAGTTCGCCGGAGTGATCGACGAGGCCCTTGCGGCGGGTCGCGCCTCCGAGAGCGAGCGCGTGGCGTGGGTGGAGGAGAACTCGTGGGCCTCGAGGCACCGGACGGTCCTCGACATCCTGCTCGATCGTGATGGCGCCCGCTCGCGGCTCGTTGCCGACATGTGACACATCGGAGACGCTTGAGTAAATCCCCCCAGTGGGGGGACCCTCCGAGTAGCCAACACCTGAGGGTCTGGTTATCGTAAAGGTGGCACTGCGGCCGGCCGCTTCCCTCCGGACCCGAGATCGGGCGACGCACAGTCTCCGATCGAACGGAGGGCGAGCACGCCCCGCGGCGCCCGCCCGCCAGCGTCGAACCCTGACGTCGCTCTTCGCGAACCCGCCCCGCTCGAAGCTCCACCCGAACCCGACCAGGACCCCCTATGACGCGCAGGACCGCTCCCGTCCCCCGCGCCCGCCCGCCGGAACCGCCGCCATCCGACGCCTCGGGAGCTCTCATCGCGCTCTGAGCGTCGCGGGATCGCCACGACCTTCCCTCCTTTCGAGCCGTCGGCTCCGAAGAGAGGAGGGGGCAGCGATCCCCTCTCAGCGACATCGCACCACCTCGCATTGCCGCCACATTCACATCCGCCGGTCGCGGAGCCCACGGGCCCGACCGGTCCGGGAGAGGGTCCCATGTCACAGTTTCTGTTCGTCTGCTCCGGCGGAGGGCATCTCAAGCAGCTGTTCACCCTCGCTCCCCGGTTCGGCATCGACCCGGCCGACCAGCACTGGGTGACCTTCGACAACGCGCTCAGCCGTTCGCTCCTCGGCGACCGTCGCGTCACCTTCAGCCGATTCGCGGCACCGCGGGAGGCTGTGGCGATCGGACAGAACGCGATGCTCGCGCACCGCATCCTCGCCCGCGGCGACTACGCGGCCGTTTTCAGCACGGGCTCGAGCCCTGCGGTGTCGTTCATGCCGGAGGCGTCGATGCGGGGCATCGAGTGCCACTACATCGAGAGCGCGGCGCGCGCCGACGGACCCTCGATCTCGGGGCGCATCGTCTCGCACTTTCCCGGGGTGAACACCTACACGCAATACCCCGTGTGGGCCGACGAGCGCTGGCACTTCGGCGGCTCGATCTTCGACGCCTTCGCCACCGGCCCTTCGAGGACGGTGCCCAGCATCCGCCGGGCCGTGATCTCGGTGGGCACGCAGGACCTCTATCCCTTCGATCGGCTCATCGCCGCCGCGGTGCCACTCCTGCGCGACGCCGAGGTGCTCTGGCAGACCGGCCTCGCGGACGTGACGCCCTACGAGATCGCCGCTCGCGCAAGTGTCCCCCACCACGAGCTTCAGCAGGCCGTGGAGGAGGCGGATGTCGTCATCGCACACGCCGGCACCGGCGCGGCCATCACGGCGATCGAGGCGGGGAAGGTGCCCATCCTCGTGCCGCGTCTCGCGGCCCACGGGGAGCACATCGACGACCACCAGATCCAGATCGCGCGAGAACTCGACCGTCGGGGGCTGGCGATCGCGGTGGCGCCGGACGAGCTCACCCCTGAGCTCCTGCTGCGTGCAGCGCGCCGAACCACCAGCCCTGTCGGAAAGATCGAGCCCTTCCAGTTCTCGCCGGCTCGAGTGCGTTCCGCGCGGTCGAACTTCGCCCCGTCGCGCAGCGAGCCCGGGCGGGCAGAGGCGATCTAACGGCGACGTCCTGGGGCATTGTTGTGCCTCTCGGAACGCGCTGGGCGGGCGTTGTGCTGAGTCTCCTCCTGTAAGGAGGGGTGTTCTTCAACGACCTGAAGCGCGGCAGCTGCACGTGCCGAGAACGGCGCTGCTGCCTTCACTCGTGCTCAGCTGGCGGACTTCGTCGCGGGATCCGTGCTGCCGACCGTCATCATGTCCGGCGACGCTATCGTCGGTTCAGCCTCTCTTCGAGTGAACTCCTACACGCAGACAGCGGAACTCGGGTACTGGATCGACGCTGCGACCGAGGGTCGCGGCGCCGTGACTGGTGCCTGCGCTGCGCTGCTGACAGAGGCCCCAAGCCGAGGAATCCGTCGAGTTGAGATTCGAACAGCGGTTGAGAACGAGCGCAGCTCGCGCGTTGCTGAGCGGCTCGGGTTCACTCGTGAAGGCGTCCTCGCCTCTGCGTTGCCTCGAGGAGACGAACGACTGGACGTGGCGGTCTACGGGCGTACGTTCGCCCGCTGACGTCTCGCCCGCCGTCCAGAGTGCAGCGGTGTGAGAACCCCGTCACGGGCCGCCGTGGGCCGCCCTTGGCCACGGTGACACGAAGCGATCGAAGAACGCCGCCACAGAGCGGGCAACGCGACACTGCGCCCCGGAGGAGGCATGGCGCGAAGTCCGGAACGCGGTCACGGACGGGCAGCGGGTCATGGTGCTCGCCGCCTGCACCGTCCATGTGCTCGACGGGATCGACGCGACCATCTGGAGCACCCGCACCTGCACGGCGACGCGCTCACCGTGGCCGTCACCGCACAACACGGGCACGCCGACGACGCGCCGAAGCGCGTCCGTGACGCGGCGGGATCCCTGGTCGCGATCGGGCTACGCGGCGAGGCGTAGACGCGAGCGACCACCGCCCCTGCGACACGAAGCGATCACAGGACGCCGCCACAGAGAGAGCAACCTCACGCTCGGCACCTGGTCGACGGCGCGACGTCGGCCGGCGCTGCGTGAGTGCCCGGATAACGACCTCCATACGGACTCTGTGATGACGGCGACCAGCTGGGCGCTCGGCGCTGGCGAGACGACAGCAAGCGCTCGTTTGGCCGGTGTCGCCTCCAACGGGGGCCTGAGGATGACACGCGCCGGTTTGGAGAGGAGAAGTGCCATGGACGATGAACCACTGACCGTGTACTCCAAGGACGGATGTGTGCAGTGCACCGCGACGCTGCGAGCGCTCGACAACGCCGGCGTCGCATACCGGATGATCGACCTGGCCGGCGATCCAGTGGCGTTGCAGCACGTCAAGGAGTCGGGCTTCCTCCACGCGCCCGTCATCAAAGGCGCGGGTGATCCGTGGTCGGGTTTCCGACCCGATCGGATCGACGATCTGGTCAAGTCAAGGGCGGTGTGAGCGATGAGCACGACAGTGAGCTTCGCGACGATCCACACCACGCTCCCCTGCGGCGACGAGGACCACTACCGGCTCTCACAGAAGATCGAGGAACGCGACCAACAACTGCACGACTACGGCCGGCACGGGTACCGGCTCGCGAACACGGTGACGGTCAACGGAACCGAGTACGTGACCGTCATCGACACACTCACGAGAGAGGACGTCTGATGCTGCACGAGCACTCCCCTGCACCCGTTCTGCTGACCCCTGACGAGGCCGGGGGCACTCCTCGGCCGCGACGTGGCGGAGCTGCGTCGGTGGCGTGGCCAGGACGTCGGGCCAACGTTCCACAACCTCGGCCGCGGACTGATCCGCTACGCCCGCGAGTCCGTGCTCGAGGCGGCGGCATCGACGCGTTGAGCGTGCAGGCTGGCGAAGGTTACCTCACGCGTTGGGCCACGCTCTCAGCCGCTCGACAACCTCGACAGGCGGCCGAGGTGTCGGCTCGTTCTCGGCGACTGCTACCCAGACGATGCCGTAACCATCCGGACGACTGGTCCTCGCGGCGGCACCGATCGGCTCGGCAAGATTAATCGCGATGTCCCGCGCGTACCCCTCTAGGGTGCCGTCAGCCGCATTTGCAGTGAATTGGAATCTGTGGCCCAGGGTCACGGTCGGGTCGATGGTGCGGCGGTACACGACGCAGGCCCCCGCCGGTCCGTCCGGCCAGGCGCCAAGGATCTGCACGTCGTCGGCCCAGTAGCGGGCGACGGCGTCAGTGATGTGACGAGTTAGGTCCATTTCTTCGATTCCTGAAAGCTGGAGACGTGGGGTCCTCACCCCACGTCTCCAGCCTGCCATCACGGCGCGGCAATCTCCTCGGGCAGAGGCCCGTAGGAGAACGCCACCTGCTCGACACCCGCCTCAATTGCTTCGTCGAGTGCCACTATCTCGTCGGAAGACAGGATCTCCGCCTGCTCGAACGATTCCTCCGCGTGCGAAATGCTCATCAGGATCTCCCTGCCCATCTACGAGTCTACGTCTTTGCTCAAAAAACTCGAGCGCAGGTTTTGAGTAAACAAGAGTTGAGGAGAGCCTCCTAGGCTGTGAATCGCGGTGATGAATGTCCAGATTTTCGCGCCACTCTGTGTCGGCTCGGACACCAACCGGGCAGACGCCAATACGCCTAAATGTGATAGTCGTCAGCGTTTCCGAGCATCCCCGTCAAGGGCCGCACGCGACGACAGCGAAGCTGAGGCAGGCGTCGCTGGCTCACGAGAATGCCGAGCACGACCACGACGGCACCTATCGGCTGATACCACGAGAGATCCTCGCCAAGGACGAGAATCCCGAGCGTGATCCCGATAACAGGCGCGACGTACGTGACAGTAGATGCGACAGTCGCACCCCAGGTGGCGACGATGCTCGCGTTCCACACATAGGCCAGGCCAGTGCCGAATGCTCCAAGAGCGAGCATCGACGCCACCATCGCTGGAGAGATCACGAACGGTTGGTTGGCGATGAATGGGCTGAGGATCACCATGACGATTGCCGCCATGCCCACTTGTGCAGTAGCAGTAGGGATTGCGGCGAGGTGTTGGGGAGAGACGAACCGGCGCATATACACGAATGCAATCCCGTAGCTGAGCGTCGCTCCAAGGCAAGCGAGATAGCCGAGCGGGCCGGTATCGCCATCGAATCCGCTGAATGGATCGAGAACGAGCAGGATGCCGATGAACCCCACGCCAAGCCCGCCCACTTTCCAACGGTCTGGACGCTCGGAAGGCAGCGCCAGCAGCGCGACAGCCATGGTCATCAACGGTGTCGTCGCGTTGATGATGCTGGCCACGCTTGACGGGACATGCTGCTGTGCCCACGCGAACAGCAAGAACGGCACCACACAGAGCAGCATCGCCACGACGAAGAGATGCGCCCAAATGCTCCGTCCGCGAGGCAGTCGTTGACGACTGACGAGGCAGACGCCCCCAAGGACCACCGCACCGATTACCACACGAGCGAACACCACTTGGGTCGGCGCGAGATCTTGCAACCCAACACCAACGAAGAAGAAGCTCGACCCCCAGACCAGAGCGAGCATCACATAGTAAATCAGCGTGCGGCGTGACACCACAGGTTCTCTCGAAACTTCAATCATGAACTCATCGTCGAGGACCACCCTTGACGACGCTCGCGGAAATCGGACAGCGCAGGCTGGCCCCAAGATTTCTCACGACCGAGCACCCAAGAGTCAGTCAGCGGTTTTCGGCTCTGAAGGTCGATTGCGGGCACGACGCAGCGGATCAAGCCTCGTTTACGCATAGACCGTTTCTCGACTGAGCCCGCACTGCCTAGCCGGGGTTGCTTTCGGGACGCCAGCGTTGGCCTGTGAATCGGCCTGACTTTCGTTCCGTTCTCACGACGCGCTCCGATAAGACGACGGTGCTGCCGAGCGATCTCGTGAATCGCCGTTTCGCAGCACCGGCACCCAGACGGCTCTGGGAGCGCAAAAAGCCGTCGCCGTCGCGCTGAAGCCGGTCTATCAAGCACCGACCGCGGACGCCGCCAAGACCGCATTGGAGGCGTTCACTGCGTCGGAACTGGGCGCGCGAACCCGCACGCGGCGGCGGTGTTCGAGAGCGCGGGAGGAGCAGTTCACGCCCTTCCTCGCGTTCCCGCCCGAGGTCCGCCGGGTGATCTATACGACCAACGCGATCAAATCGCCAAACGAATCCGACGCTACCTCTAACCCCCGAGGACCACGCACTTACACACACAACTTGACAGGCTCGTTCGCGGTCGGCCAGGACACGCGGAAGAACGCCGCTGCCGCGGCGATCGTCCAGCCGTCCTCGACGACGAGCCTGCCAATGCGTTCGCGGTGCCGCGGAGCGAGAGCGGCGTGAGCGTGGGACACGAGGACCTCCTGGTGGGAGTCGAAGCGGTAGCAGCTCCACTCTCAACCGGGAGATCCTCGCCCCGTTTCAACGACTACAGCGAATCGTCACACCTCAACCAACATCCCTGGACAGAACACCTAGGCAGTGCGGGATCAGTCGAGAAACGGTCTATGCGAAACGAGGCTTGATCTGCTGCGTCGTGCCCGCAATCGACCTTCAGAGTCGAAAACCGCTGACTGGCTCTTGGGTGCTCCGTCGTGAGAAATCTTGGGGCCAGCCTGCGCTGTCCGATTTCCGCGAGCGTCGTCAAGAGTGGTCCTCGACGAGCCGAAACTGGTCGGTCGTGGCAGGTCGCGGGCTAGCCTGCTGACTCGGCCCGCAATCCCGCCATCAGCAGATCGAGCAGGCGCGCGGCGAGCTCGAGGTCGCGCTCGTTCTCGGTGATGAGGGTGATCCCGCCCAGCGCCATCATCACGTCGTCGGCGGCCACGTCGTCCCGGAGCGCCCCGTCTGCGATGCCCGCGCCGAGCAGGGTGGCGATCGCGGTCCGGAGCAGGTCGCGGCTGCTGCCGCGAAGTCCCTCGCGGGCGGCGAGGATGCGCGGCAGCGCCTCGACCATGCCGTGCTTGGTCGTCATGTAGTCGACGAACCCGTCCATCCACTGCCGGAGGGCGTGGGAGGCCGCGGTCTTTTCGAGCAGGGCATCGGCCTGTCGGCACAGGCGTGCGGTCTGGTCGCGGTAGGTCGCCTCGATCAGGTCCTCGCGCGTGGGGAACCGGCGGTAGAGGGTCCCGATCCCGACCCCGGCCTCCTGGGCGATCGCCTTGAGCGACGTGTCGGCGCCTTCGCGGGCGAAGGCCGCCGCCGCCGCCTCGAGGATTCGGTCGTGATTCTGCTGCGCATCTGCGCGAAGGGTTCGGGTGTCGGTCATTCCACAAGGCTCCTTGTAAACGGAGCCCGCTCCACTTACGGTGAGATGTAAGCGGACCCGGCTCCGTTTAAGAGTCTACGTGACTGAAAGGAACTTAACAATGACCAACAGCATCACAACCCTCTTCGGGGCGACCAGCACCGCAGACGAGGTGATCGCCGGGATCGACTTGACCGGCAACCGCGCCATCGTGACCGGCGGCGCGTCCGGCCTCGGCGAGGAGACGGCACGGGTGCTCGCGAAGGCGGGCGCCGATGTGACGATCGCCGCCCGCAACCTGGAGGCGGCCGAGAAGGCCGCCGCCACGATCACCGCGTCGACCAGCAACGCGAACGTGCATGCCGCGCTGCTCGACCTCGCCGACCAGTCGTCGGTGGAGGCCTTCGTGGCCGCCTGGACCGGACCGCTCGACATCCTCGTCGACAACGCCGGCGTCATGGCCAACCCCGAGACGCGCACCGCCGAGGGCTGGGAACTCCAGTTCGCCACCAACCATCTCGGCCACTTCGCGCTGACCGTCGGCCTGCACGACGCGCTCACCGCGGCGGGCCACGCCCGGGTGGTCGTGCTCAGCTCGGTCGGCCATGTCAACGGCCCGGTGCGGTTCGAGGACCTCGACTTCACGAACGAGCCGTACGACCCGTGGCTGGCCTACGCGCAGTCCAAGACGGCCAACATCCTGTTCGCCGTGGAGGCCGGCAAGCGCTGGGCGAAGGACGGCATCGCCGTCAACGCCCTGAACCCGGGCCGGATCGCGGACACCAACCTAGGGCGCCACATCCAGACCCCGCCGGCGTCCTTCGACCCCAAGGGCAGCACGGGCGTCTCGGTCAAGAATACCCAGCAGGGCGCGGCCACCTCGACGCTGCTCGCGGCATCCCCGCTGGTCGAGGGTGTCACGAGCACGTACTTCGAGGACTGCCAGCAGGCCGAGCCGTTCGTCGAGGGTGTGCGTCGCGGCGTGAAGGACTACGCCCTCGACCCCGAGAACGCACGCAAGCTCTGGGAGGTCTCCGTCGAGCGCACCGGAGTCGACGCGTGAGCGGCGAACGTGACGGAACACACGCCGTCATCACCGAAGGTGGCCCGGCGTCGGACGCGCAATCACCATGGCACTGGCCGCAGCGGGCAGCACCGTGACCGTGGCCGGGCGGACTCAGGCGACATTCGACGAGACCGTTGCGACCATCGGGGCCGCCGGCTGCGCGACTGTCGGCGACAGCATGCCCCTGACGAAGCTCGGCCATGTCGAAAACGATGGATTCTGGCGACGTCCGCGGAGCGCGCAGCAATATTCGCCGAAAATGTGGATCAGAACCTGGGATCGGCGGCCGGTTTTGGTGGGTCTGGTGACTGACGCGAAGACTGCCCGGGAGATCCGAAGTGATTGCGAATATGGCGAGTGCGGTCCCTCCGAGGAAAGTGACGAGCGAGCCGACGAACAGGACGATCGTTTTTGGCAGTCAGGCGTTGAGGGATATCACCGTTTCGAGGATGACCACGGCGGCGAGCACGAGGTAGACGCCCGCAGCGAGGTAGTGGAGCACCGACGTTGCACGCTGTGACCCGGTGAAGCGGGCGTGAAGCGAGCCGGCCATCAGTCCCACGGCGCCGTAAAGGAGCACTTCGGCAACAACATTCACCGCCCCGAGGAGGGCGAGCTGAGCGGTCGGGTTGGTCGCGTTGCCAAGAAATTGGGGGAGCACGGCTAGGAAGAACAGCATCACTTTCGGATTGGTGAGGCTGATGGTGACGCCGCGCATGTACCAGCGGCCGGCGGGTAGAGCGCGATTCTCGTCCTCGTCGGCGCGACGAGTGCTCCTGACCGTTGAGAAGGCGAGCCATAGGAGATAACCAGCGCCGAGCAGTTTCAGGACGACGAGGACGACGGGGAAGGAACGAATGAGTTCCCCGACCCCGACCACAACTGCGGCGGCGTAGACGCCCATCCCGGTGCCGATACCCAGGATGGCCTTTACCGCGGCTCGACGCCCGCCCTGCAAGCCCACCGCGATCATGTACGCCATGTCTGGCCCGGGAGGGATCAGGAAGAGGAGGATGACCCCGATGAAGGCGGCAGCACCGTGACGTCGACCACGCGACCGCCTCTCGTCTCGACCGAATGTAGTGTAGCCCAGAGACATTGCTCGCCCTGTGTTCCCCGTCCATGCGCCCGCCGAAAACTATCGTTTCCGGGAGGCCGAAGACGATCAGGCGTAGAGCGTTTGGCCTTGCTGGGTGTCAAAGTATTCGCGAACCTCAAAGATCCTGTCGCCGCTAATGATGAAGTTCGCCATGTAGCTATTCGTGTAGGTGCGTCCGTCCACGATTGTCGCTTCAGTCTCCCATTCGACGATCGCGTTATTCTCGCCGTACGTCAGACTGAGCATTTTCGTTGACATCGATCCGGGCACCATCCGTCGTGTTGCGATGGGGAAGAATTCTTCGACGATGGCGCGGGCCCCACTCCACGTCCCCGAGTTGGGTAGTTGTCCGGGAGCGGTCCACACGGCGTCCTCGGTGAAGCAACGCACGAGACGGGTCTCGTCGCCTGAGGCGAGCGCGGCAAAGTAGCTCTGCATGGCGGATTGTGGGTGGCTCGGTGTGGTCATGAGGTCACTGTAGTGACGACGCTGATCGGCTCCGGAAACGATCAGTTTCGAGCTATTGCGGAAACCTACAACTCGCGCGGCCGGACCGCTACTCTGATGCCGTGCGTCGAATGACTTCCTCCTGGTGGCCGCGGTAGCGGCCCTCGACACACACGTCCACGGCTGCTCGGCAGCCGTCACACCGGACGACTAGCGCGCAGCCCACCCACAAAGGCTGCTCCATGTCTCACACCACACGACCGCTCACACTGAGTGACGCCGGCCAACTCCTCACACTGCAACGAGCCGCGTACGCCTCGGAGGCGCAGATATATCGCGACCCGTTCCTGCCAGCACTCACTCAGACCCTCGACGAGCTGCGCGCCGAGCTGGCAGGCCCAGCGCTCGGCATCGACGCGGAGGGACGATTACTCGGCGCCGTTCGGTGGACTGTCGACGGTGACACCGCGCACATCGGCCGCCTCGTCGTCGCCCCCGACCTGCAAGGAAAGGGCATCGGTACCGCGCTTCTTCGCAGCGCCGAACAAGCAAGTGGCGCGGCCCGGTTTGAGCTATTCACCGGACACCTCAGCGAGGCCAATATCCGCCTGTACGAACGCGAGAGCTACACCCGCACGCGGCAGGTCGCTCTCCAGCCGGGAGTCGAGCTGGTCCATATGGAGAAGTCGGTTGGATAGCTCCCAGAACCCCGGCCCGAAACCTATCGGGCCGTAACCGGGTTTCGATACGAACCACGATTACGGAACGGGATCAGGAGCGCGTCCCCACTGGCTCGAAAACGATTGTTTCTGAACTGCGCTCGGTCATGCGCTATAGCGAGCACCGCACACGTGGCTCGTATCGAAGCCACATTTCGGGAGGATCGGTTTCGGTCCCTACTTTCGATTCCGAATCACTGGGTCGAGCGCGCGCATGAGCTGGTGTGTATCAGAGGAGTGGCGTGGCATGTCGGGCAGCAAGGTCTGTCGCGAGTTCAACGATGCGTTGACGGGCCTGTTCGGGGGCCAGGACTGGTTCCCCCACTGTCATCGCTGGCGCGCCGACTCAGTATCGGAGTAGCTGACCGCCAAGAGCCGCCATTTCGTGACTGAGCTGCATAGCCGGCTATCGGGTTTCGAGGGCGAGGCGGCCGGCGAGCAGGACGTAGGTCGCGGCGAAGGTGCGGCGCAGCCACGCCATGACCTTCGGGCGGGTGATGACCTGGTTGCGCATCGTCGCGGCGAACACCCCGTAGAGAGCGAACACGACGAACGTCAGCACCATGAAGACCAGGCTCAGCCCGACCATGTGCCAGGTGCCATTGACCTCGCCCGCGGGGACGAACTGGGGCAGGAACGCGAAGAAGAAGATCGTCAGCTTCGGGTTGAGGAGGTTGATCAGGATGGCGGTGCGAATCACGCGCCAGAACGATGCTGGAGCTGTGTCGGCGTCGACGTCGATCAGGGACTTGTCGCGGAAGGTCTTCCACGCCAGGTAGAGCAGGTAGGCGACTCCGAGCCACTTGATTGTCTGGAACGCGATTGCGGAGGCGTTCAGGATCGCGAGCCCCGTGATCGCGGCGACCATGTGCGGGATGACACCGAGGGTGCAGCCGAACGCGGCCACGATCCCGGCCTTGGCGCCGCGGGAGAGGCCGGCGGCGATGGAGAACACCGCTCCTGTGCCGGGGGTGGCGACCACCACGAGGGTGGTCAGCAGGAATGCAATGCTCATCGTCGTCCTTTGAGAGTCGTTGCTTCCGCACAGTACCGCGTCCGCGTCACGCCGACGCTTCCGATCGAACGAACTCGCGCCGTAGCCGCTCGCAGAGATCGATAGGATCGCCGACTTCTGCGGTCAGGCGTCGACAGGGTAGCCGCGGTCGATTACGACGTTCTTCATGACGAGGGTCGATGTGAGCCTCTGCACGCCGGGCAGGGTGGCGAGGGTGTTGTCTTCGAGTTGTGCGTAGGCGTCGAGGTCGACGGTGCGAATGCGGAGGAGGTAGTCGGGGTCGCCGAAGAGCCGTTGCGCTTGAAGGACGTTGGGTATCTGGGCTACCGCAGCTTCGAACGACAGGAGGGTGTCGCGGTCTTCTTGCTTCATCGTGACGAACACGAGGGCCTCGAACGCCAGGCCCACCGCTGCCGGGTTGACGATCGCGCGGTATCCGACGATCGCCCCGGAGCGTTCCAGATCGCGCACGCGACGGTGCGCGGGTGACAGTGTCAGGCCGACGCGGGAGGCGAGATCGGTGAGGCTCAACCGTCCATCGTCTTGAAGCTCCGCAAGAATCTTCCGGTCTAGAGCGTCCATAGTTCAGTATCTCCTCTCCGTCACGGCTTGCGCGCTGACATTGAGGAGCACCTGTCGGACAGATCCTTCTACCTTTCCAGCAGGAGGAATCATGGACCCTGTTCTTGTTGCCGCGTTTGCTGGTGTCGCGCTCACGCTCATTGCAGTTCCCGGACCTGACTGGGCGTTCATTCTGGCGGCCGGCGCCCGGGACCACGTCGTGATCCCGGCCGTTGCCGGCTTGGTGATCGGGTACACGCTCATCACTGGCGCTGTCGTCGTCGGTGTCGGGCCACTCGTCGCTGCGTGGCCGGCGGCGCTGTTCGTCCTCACCCTCCTTGGAGCCGCCTATTTGATCTACCTGGGCGTGACCATCCTTCGCTCACCCGGCCGCATCAGTCAGACGAGCGACGTGAACGCTCGACGAGGAAGTGGTGCGATTCTGGTTCGTGGCATCGGAGTGAGTGCCCTCAATCCCAAGGGTCTGCTGATCTTCTTGGCGATCCTGCCTCAGTTCACTCGCCCTGAGGCGAGCTTGCCGCTCGCCGTGCAGCTCGCCGCGCTCGGCGGAGTGTTCACCGCCATCTGCGCCCTGTTCTACCTCGCTCTTGGTTTCGCTGCCGACCGCATTCTCGGGCCGAGCCCGCGCGTCGCTCGGACCACGACGCGTGTTGCAGGCGCAACCATGATCCTGGTTGGACTCGTTCTCATCGCGGAGCGGGTCATCGAACTCGTCGCTACCCGGTTGTAAGTTTCCGCAATCGCTCGAAACTGAGCGTTTGCGACTCGGCCGCGGGTGGGTGACTTGCCGGGCGATACTGGCCTTCTCTGTGTGATTTGACCTAACGGAGGGCCAGACGAGTCTGGGTGTGCGTTGCTCCTCCATCGTTCTTCAGGCCGCGCAGGAGCCTATCGAGAGCGCCCGTGCCGGTGACTAAGGTGAACGAGGTAGTCGTAGGCTCCCGTGACGTGAACGGCGTCTCTGATGTCAGGGATGCGACGGGTCCACGTCAGAAAGTCCTCTGAGTTGCGCCCAGGGTCGAGGCGCACGTCGATGAACGCCTCGAGCCCCTCCGCGCTCTGCGATGAGCGCCGTCCAGGTCGTCCAATGAACGACCGTTCATGTCGTCTGGAAGCTCCGGGCGACGGGAGGGCCACCGAAAGCCGCGACCAGTTCTGCTCGAGAGGGGTGACGTCGAGCCGGCGTCAGCGTGCGCCGGCGAGCAGCGCCGTCCAGGCGATGTCGGCCAGCTTCGCCTGACCCTGCCGCGACGGGTGGAAGTGGTCGACATCCGAGATGTCGTCCGTCGTCACGTCGAGGTCGTGCAGCGCCCCGCCGTCGTAGACGCAGTGCGCGGTGGCCGCGCAGGCCTCGCCGAGGATCGCGTTGTACGCGTCGATCGTGGTGCCCACGGTGTTCCGGCGAGCGACCGAGTCGGCGTCGTCAGAGGTGGGGTCGAAGAGGAGGGAGTTGCAGTTCGAGCTGCCCGCCCAGCGCGCCACGGCTTCAGAATCGGTGCGCTCCGTCTGGAAGAACTCGAGCAGGTTCGGCACGGACGAGACGAAGATCGTCGCCTCGGGCGCACCGCTCGAGAGGGTGGAGAGGGTCTTCACGATCGACGCCCGGAAGTCGTCGGGCGTGGTGATGTCGCTACTGCGCTTGCGGCAGACATCGTTCGCTCCGATGAGGATCGTCACCAGGCCGGGAGAGGCGGCGACCGCCTTCTCGGCCTGCGCGGGCAGGTCGGAGGCGGTGGCGCCCTTGGCGGCGACGTTCGTGATCTCGGGGACGGCGTTGACCGCCTCCCCCGCGCGGCGTGCGACGGAGTCAACGCTCTCGTCGGCCCCGGTGGTCCAGGAGGCGCTCGGGCACGGCTTGTTCTGTCCGCACGCGGCGACGCCGGCCGAGATCGAGTCGCCCAGAGCTGCGATGGAGCCCGCCTGGAAAGGCAGCGGTCCGCTCGGCGGGGATGTCTCGACCGGGCCCGGGCCGGGGGTGCAGCCCGCCAGCATCGCGACGGCCAGGGCGGCGACGACCCCGAGACGGACGGAACGGGAGCGGATCATGCTGCGCCTCCTTCAGTGGCGGGACGAGTGGGGGCGGTGGAGCCGGCGGTACCAGCCCCACCCGCGGGACGTCGGGGCTTCCGCACCTGCTTCACGAAGGCGAGGATCTGCTGCAGATCGCGGCGGTAGGCGGGCAGCGCCATCGCGAGGGCGAGGGGCACGAGCGAGGCGAGCCCCCCGACGATCAGGTGCAGGATGGCGGGCAGCCCGAGGCCGCCGACCGCCCATGCCGCCGCGTACATGAACGGCACGACGAGCGCGGGACGCAGGACGGGGACGATCACGTCGGACCCGCGGACGAAGGTGCCGCGGATGGCGAGCCAGAAGCCCGGCACGAGGAGCGCGAGGGTGGTGAGTCCGTAGAGCAGCGCGAGGCCCTCGACGCCGTTCCACCACAGACCCACCACGAACGACGCGATCACGAGCGGTCGCGTCACGACGTAATAGACGAGTTGGCGGTGTACACGGCCGAGCGAGATGTAGATCCAGCCCTGCACGTTACCGATACCCTGCGCGATGCCGGCGATGGAGAGCAGCGAGAGGATCGTCGCCGAAGACGACCACTGGGCTCCGAGCAGTAGCTCGACCAGGGGCCCGGAGAGCGCCGAGAGCACACCGAAGGTCGGGAGCGTCAGGTAGCCGATCACGAGGAGCGCGCCGCGGACATAGCGGCGATAGCGCGCGCCATCGTCCTGGAGCGAGCTCAGGACCGGCAGTGCGACGCGGCCCAACGGCCCGTTGAGCTGCTGCAAGGGAAGGAGGAAGAGCGAGTAGGCGCGAGTGTATTGGCCGAGCACCCCGGCGCCGAGCTGTGCACCGATGAGCACGTTGTCGACGTTGCGGGCGAAGTAGTTGAGCAGCTGGACCCCGAAGATGCTGCCGCCGGTAGTGACGAGCGGGATGACCTCGCGCGAGATGCGCGGGCGCCCGAAGCTCGGCCGGGCGGCGACCCAGAGGGCGACGAAGCGATAGAGGAGCGCCCCGCCCTGCAGCACCACGAGCGACCACACGCCCCACCCGAGGAACGCGGCGAGGATCGAGCCGACGACTCCGACGAGCATCGAGACCACGTCGATGCGCGCCATGAGGCCGAACCGCATCTCCTTCTGCACGCGTGCCTGTAGCGGCATGCACAGGCTGTTGACGAGGAGGGTCGGCGCCACGGCGATCGTCAGGACGATCAGCTGCTCCTCCTGGTAGATGCCGGCGATGAGCCAGGCGGAGGCAGCGATCACGAGCGTGCCCGTCACACCCAGCGCGACCGAAAGCCAGAGCACCGAGCGCCACACCGTGTCACTCATCTTCTTCGCCTGGATGATCGCGCCGGTGAGGCCGAAGTCGCGTACGAGGTCGGCGACGCCGACGATCGCGGTGACCGCCGCGAGCAGACCGAAGTCGGAGGGAGAGAGCAGACGCGCGAGGACGACCGTCGAGAGCAGCTGGATCGCGGTCTTGCCCCAGAGTCCGCCGAGGGTCTGGATCACTCCGCGGCTCGCCTTGTGGCCGAGGTCGGAGCGGCCGGGGGGCAGGTTCGGTCCGTCGCCGACGGTGGGCGACTGCGCGATGGCGTCGCTCGCGAGAGTCTCGGTGGTGTGCGCGGTGTCGTCGATCGCGGCCTCGATCTGCCCGTCACTCGCTCGACGCGAGCCAGCGGAGCCCGAGCCGGCGGCCTGAACCGGACCCGAGGAGGAGTCACGCGATGCCGTCATCGGCGCGTCGTCTCGTCGCGGTTCCATGCGGGTACGCCTCCTCGAGCGATGATCGACCGCGCCTCGAGGCGCGGTCGCAGATAGCCGTAGCAGTAGAAGGGGAACGCCGGCCAGAGCGCCGGCCTCCGCAGGACCCTCCGAAGCAGGGCCGCCGGTCCCCCTCCCCCGTTCTCGGCGGGTACGAGCCCGGAGGCGGCGAGCTGCGCGTTGCCGATCGCGATGCGGACCGTGCGTTTGATCTGGCTGCGCATCCGCCGCGGGGCCTTCACCGAGAAGCGATGACCCGCGAGAGTGAGGCGCTCCTCCGGTGTGAAGAGCTGCTGGACGAAGCGGTCGTCGGCGATCACCTCGGGGAACGCGCCGAAGCGAGCGCGGCCCTCGGCGGACAGGCCGTAGATCCCGGAACCGACCAGGCCGCTCGCGCGGTAGTCCGAGAGTTCCCAGATCGCGTAGTGGGCCCGCACCGGCCAGGAGGCGCCGTGGGTGTCGACGTGGAACTCGGGCGCCGCGGCGAGCGGGCCGCCCGGCTCGGCGAGGACGTCGCCGAGCGCGAGAAGGGTAGCCGCGCTCACGGTGACGTCGGCGTCGAGGTAGATCCGGGGGAGCACGGTGGCGAGCGCGTCGGCGGCGTTGAGGCCGGCGATCTTGGAGGCGCGCTCGGTCTCGGCCACGAGGATCGACGGATCGACGGATCGCGCGCGCGCGACCGTGTCGTCGGTGCAGCCGTTGGCGCCCACCACGATCTCGAGCCGCCCCTCAGGGTCGCCTTCGACGAGCGCGCTCAGGAGCCTCGCGATCACCGCCCCCTCGTCGTGCGCGGGGATGACCACGCTGACGCGGGCGCTCACGATTCGAGGGGCGCCGGCTTGCGGACGACGTGGTCGCTCCTGTGCGCGCCGATCGCCGGCCCAGTGGGCAGGTGGGGGCCGCCGCGGGTGAAGGCCGAGACGTGTCCCGCGTCCTCGGGAGCCAGGCGGCGGCGGGTCGCCTTGCGCGGGGCTTCCGTGAGCACCCACGCGCCGACGGCCAGGAAGATCCAGAACAGCATGAAGGCCTGGTAGAAACCGAACGCATCGTAGAAGTACGCCGCGATCGTGTAACCGACCAGAAGGACCGCGAGGGCGAACGCGAGGCTCGCGTACTGCGGAGTGCTCGTGCGCTTGAAGGAGTAGCGCAGCAGCATGACGATGGGCACGAGGAACAGGACGGTCAGGCCGATGACTCCCACCGCGCCGGCGTCCATCAGGGTGCCGAGCCACTGGTTGTCGAGGATGAACGCGTTGCGATCGACGCCGACGACGATGCGACTGCCCACTCCCGTGCCGAAGAACGGATGCTCACGCACGATCGCCATCGCCGGCTCGAGGTCGGCCAGGCGACCGGCGCCCGCCATGCCCGCCGAGGTGTACTGCGAGGCGATGAGCGCATCCGGGTCGAGGAACGAGCCGATCATGTCGGTCAGGATTTTCGGGACCAGGAGGAACCCGAGCCCGAGCACGGGGATCATCCCCAGGATCAGCCAGCCGCCGACCTTCGGCCGGAACAGCAGCGTCACGAGGAACATGACGCCGAGCGTGACGATCGCCGTCCGCGAGACCGCGGTGACGACTCCGAGCAAGAGCGCGAGGATCGCACCGTAGTAGACGATGCGCCGGTTGATCTCGTTGAACGGCCAGCGGGCCCACTTCGAGAGGTAGACCGCGACCGGGATCATCATGGTGAACATGACGGCCAGCGCGATCGGGTGCTGCGAGGAGCCGAAGGAACGGTAGCCGCCCGCGCGGTATGCGCTCTGGTCGCCACCGAGGCGCTCGAGCGGGAGGAACTTGTCGAGCATCGTGAAGACGTTCTGGTGGGTCGCGCGCTCGATGACCGCGAAGAACGCGACCACGACCGCCGACCAGACCAGGAAGGCCAGCGCCGCCTCGATGAGGCGCTCGTTGCGCAGCACGAGGCGGGCGACGAAGAACACCGAGAGCATCAGCAGATCGCTGATGACCGCGCCGGCGACGCCGCTGCCCAGACCGCCCTCGGAGATGTAGCCGACGTTCGCGGCGATCGAGAGGAGGCTCGTGGCCACCCAGATGCCCAAGGGCCAGCCGAACGCGGCGGGGCGCCAGACGAACGTCGGATCGATGAGCAGCGCGACGATCGCCGCGACGACCATCAACACGATCACGAGACGGTAGGGCTCCAGCGCGAAGCCGATGGGGATCGGCAGTGCGTAGTAGCGGACCGGGATGAACATGATCACCGCGAGCAGCACGATGAACGCGCCGGTCCAGTTGAAGACGAGCTTGCGCGTGAGATAGAGGAACGAGATCCCGAAGAGGACGGCGCCCGCGTAGAGCGGATTGAGGTAGTACACCGCCGCCACGGCGACGGCCGCGAGCAGCATGGTCGCGAGGGCGGAGTGCACCGTGAAGGTGCGCCGGACGAGGATCTCGCCCGCGTAGGGATCGTCGTTGCCGGGGACCCCGAGCGGGGCCCCCTTCACGGTCTGCGTGCTCATCTGAGGTGGCCGGCTCAGGTGGCGCTGCGCTTCCCGGAGGAGGCGAGCTCACCCGCCCCGGCCGCGCCCTCGGGAGGGGTGCCGAGAGCCTGACGACGACCGTCGGCTTCCCCGGTGCCCAGGGCCGGGCCACGGCGGAAGGAGTCGCCCCGGCGGGGGCTGTTGCGGTTCGCGGTCACGCGCTCCCGCGAGATCCGGATGTTGTAGAGGATGAACGCGAGCGCGATGAAGGCGAGGAACACGCCGAGGCCGGTGATGGCGATCGGGATGATCGGGTTCGATCCGGGCTGGGCGACGGCCGAGCCCTGGTCGGTGACGCTGAGGGTCACGCGCTGCTCCGGGGCGACGCCGGAGGCGTCCTGCTGGGCGCCGACGTACTGCTGGAAGATCGTCGACGCGGTCTCCGAGATGAGCACGGCGCGGTCCGGGTCGGTCGACTCTCCGACGATCGAGAGGATCGGGAGGCTGAAACGTCCCGGGTTCTGCTCGGTGCCCGCGGGCTGGGTGGTGCGGCGGACGGCGCTGAGCGCCTCACCGGGCTGGAAGGGCCCCATCGCGGCCTCGACCTGAGAGCGGATCTCGGAGCCGCTCACGAGGTACGCGTAGATGACCGCGGTGTTCGTGAGGTCGTTCTGCTGCGCCTCCGAGGTGCCCTGCTGGATCGTCTGCCCGGGAGCGACGGCCTGGAACGGGTTCTTCGTGCCTCCCCCGAGGAGGATCGTGGTGTCGGAGCGGTAAGCCGTCTCGGCCCGCGAGACGACCTGACCGTCCTTGAGGGTGAAACCGGCGACGAGCGCGGCCAGGACGGCGACGACGACGCCGACGGCGAGGAGCCACTTGTAGCTCCAGAGCACTCGAAGGTAAAGGGGGACGGACATCTCGGTCTCGACTTCCAGACGGCGAGGTGTGGGACCTCGGGAGGCTCGCCGTGTGCTCGGAGGTGCACTGCTGCTGCAAACGATGGAGCAACTCCTCCGTCCATCACGGCGGGTGATGGCGGATTGGGGGGTGGCGGCCGACGTCGGTGGACGGGCGCCGTTTCGGAAAACAGGACGTGGTGCACCGCCGCGATCCTCATCCCCCGGGCAGGACGCGGAAGAGGCGGAACGGGCGTGGGTCGAACGATCGGATAGACAGAGATCCGGGACGCCGTGAGTGCGGTGCCCCGACACACCCATTGTGACCATAACCCACAGTAGGCGGGTGCCGAAAGTGTTGCGCTCGTGTTAAACCTGCTGCGCTCAATCGGCCGCCGAGCCGGGAGGGCACTTGCGCTTCTCTCAGATGGTCGAGGATGGTAGTCCTCGTTCATTCCTGAGCGCGCCGCCCTCACGACAGGAGACGCATGGATGATGAGCACCAGTGCTCCACCACTGCACCAGGCCCACCCGCCCGTCCGGCGACCCCTGCGACCGACTCCGCCGCTCCCGTCGTGAGCGCCGGAAGCGCGAGCGACCCCGCCGAGCGGGCGTCGCTGTCGATCCTCTACTCGTTCCCGCACGCGATCGGCTCGCCGGGCATCGGATGGACCGCGCTGCACCAGGTGCGCGTGCTCACGGAGGCGGGCCACCGCGTCACCGTGGTCGCCGCCTCGCTCGCGGCCGAGCTCGGTCCCGTCGCACGCGTCGTGACCACGCTCACGGTCGCCGGCGTACGCCTCCCGCACCGACTCTTCGGGCGCAACCGCTCGATCGCGCATCACGACCGCGTGACCGCGCGCATCCTCGCGGAGGGCGACTACGACGTGGTGCACGGCTGGCCCTGGGGCTCGGCGCGCACCTTCGATGAAGCGGCCAGGCAGGGCGTGCCCTCGGTCAGGGAGGCGCCGAACACGCACACGGCGCACGCGTTCGACGTCGTGGCGGAGGAGTACGAGCGGCTGGGCATCACTCCCCCGCCCGGCTCGCCGCACACCTACAACGCGACCCGACTGCGTCGCGAGGAGCGGGAGTGGGCTGCCGCGACCGCGATCCTGGTGCCGTCGGCCTCGGTCGAGCACACCTTCCTCGAGAAGGGCTTCTCGCCGCGCAAGCTCCTGCGGCACCGCTACGGGGCATTGGTCGACACGGAGCGGCTGGTCGAACCCGACCCGCGCGACGCGAGCGACCACGTCTTCACTGCCGTGTTCGTCGGCCGGATCGAGCCGCGCAAGGGGCTGCTCTACGCACTCCAGGCGTGGCACGCGTCCACGGCGTCCGCCACGGGTCGCTTCCTCGTGTACGGCGAGTTCACCCCCGGCTATCGCGAGCGCCTCGACGGTCTGCTCGATCAGCCCAGCGTCGAGCTGCGCGGCTTCACCGACGACGTCGCCGGGGTCTTCGCGACCGCCGACGTGCTCATCTTGCCGACCATCGAGGAGGGCAGCGCCCTGGTCACGTCGGAGGCGCAGGCCGCCGGGTGCGTGCCTCTGGTCTCCTCGGCCGCGGGGGCGAATCTGGAGGACGGCGTGCAGGGGCTCGTGCACGAGCCGCGCGACGTGGAGGCGCTCACGGCGCACCTCGACCGTGTCTCCTCCGACCGCGAGCTGCTCGCCCGGATGCGGCGCGCCGCGTTCGAGAATCGCCGCGAACTCACCTGGGAGCGGGCGGGAGTCGACCTTGTCGCCGCATACCGCGCGGCGATCCGCCTCGTGCGCGAGGAGGCGGCCCCCCGCCAGTCGGCCGTCGGCGACGAGAGTCCCGTCGATCGGCGCCACGACGCCGAACACCGAGACGCCAAGGACAGGAACGACCAGCCGTGAGCCCTCGAGACGTCTCGATCGTCCTCTGCACGCGGGAGCGACCCGCGATGCTTCGCGGTGCCCTCGCCGCGATCGCCGCGGGCACCGACCCCGGCGTCGAGGTGATCGTCGTCGACTCGGCCTCGACCGACTTCCGCACCCGAGAGGTCGCCCTCGCGGCGGGTGTCCGGTACGTCCGCACCGACGTCAAGGGCCTCTCGATCGCCCGCAACCTCGGCCTCGAGGCGAGCGAGCGGCCGATCGTGGTCTACACCGACGACGACTGCTCGCCGACGCCCGGATGGATCGAGGCGCTCGTCTCGGCCTTCGACGACGAACGGGTCGCGGTGGCGACGGGGCGGATGCTCGACCACACGCTCGTCGACACCGACGTGCCTCCGACCGAGCGGATCACCTACCGGACCGCGGTGCAGGGGCTCGATGCAGGACACGGCGCCGTGATGGCGTTCCGCCGCTCGGTGCTGCAGTCGCTCGGGGGCTTCGACGAGGTCCTCGGAGCCGGGCGTTTCCTGGCCGGTGCCGAAGACCTCGACCTGTTCTGCCGTGCGCTGGCCGCGGGGAGGACCGCGGTCTTCGTGCCGCAGAGCGTGGTGCTGCACGTGAACACCCGCGAGCCCGCCGCCTATCGGCGCCTCATGCGCGGCTACGGCCTGGGGCTCGGCGCGCTGCTGGGCAAGTGGTGGCGGCTGTCGCCGCTCGTCGGGGCACGGATGTCGGCGACGCTGGCGGTCCGCAGCGGACGTCGGCTGCTCCGCTCCGCGAAGCGACGCGGACGGGGATCGCGGGACGAGCTCGCGATGGTCGACGGCATCCTCCGCGGCTGGGTGCGCTCTCGGAGCCTGCGGCTCTCGGGCTCGACGTTCCTCGACGAGTTCCCGCCGACGCCGATCCGCCTCGGCACACCGCCCGCTACGCCCTGACGTTCCCCCACCGCCCCCGACCCGCCCGCTGGGAGCCCGCCATGACCCGCCACCCCGTCCGATTCCTCCGGCCCGCTGAGCCGCGGCCGGGCCGCCCTCGGGCGGAGCCGATGCGCACGCTCGACGAGAAATTCGTCTCGAACGCGATCGTCTACGAGGTCGCCCGCCCGACCGGCACGATGATCGTCGACGGCGCACCGTTCCGCCGTCCCGACGGGACGCTCGACCGCGAGCTGATCCTCGCGGCGTGGGAGGCGTTCATCCGCTCCTCGCCCGCCGTGCGACAGCGCCTCGCCCGCGCGCCGCTCGGGCTGTTCACCCCGTCATGGGTCTCGGTCGACGAGATCGACGTGCGCGATCATGTGCGCTTCCATCCCGGGGTCGTCGAGTGGGACCCGCGGCACGTCGAGCTGCTGACGGGAGCCTTCAACGGCCCGATGGACCCGCGCGGCCCGCTGTGGGACGTCCTCGTGGTCGAACTCTCGACCGGGCAGCTGGGGTTCGCGGTGCGGATCCACCACGCGCTCGGCGACGGAATGTTCGGCCTGGTGCTGATCCAGGCGTTCAGCGCCGATCAGCCCGTCGAGTTCGAGCCGTTCCGGCGCGCGCCGATGCGCTTCCCCGACGACCCCCGTCCGCCCCGGGGCCCGTTCGCGCTGACCCTCGCCGCGCGGCGGCACATCTCGGCGAGCCACGCCTCCCTCGCCGAGGAGTGGGCCGAGTTTCGGCGCAAGCCCCTCAAGAAGCGGCTGACCCGGGTCGCGGGCCGCAACATCCGGGCCGCCCGCGACGTGTACATCCGTCGCTCGGGGCTGCTCGAGCGCAGCATCAAGCCGCGCGACGCGGCGATCCTCACTGTCGAACTGTCGACCGCGAAGGCGGCGGCGCGGGCAGCGGGAGGCTCCGTCGCCGACCTCACCGTGGCCCTGGCCCTGCACGCCTTCGCGGTCCTGCACCCCGAGCGCGACGAGATCGCGACCCTCGTGCCCGTCTCGCCGCGACGCGAACGGAACGAGGTCAAGCGCAACCACGTCTCGATGGTGCGCGTGGCCGTCCCTGTCGGGATGGGGCTCGCCGAGACGGTCGCCGCCGTGCGATCGCAAGTGCAGACCGCCGTCGAGACCGGCGAGAGCGGCATCACGCGGGGCAGCAAGGACTGGCTGGGGTACGCGTCGTACCTGCCTGTGTTCCTCCGGCGCCGCTGGTTCGGACGGGCCGAGCTCGCGTCGATGACGCTCTGGCCCGTCACCGAGCCCGACGATGAGGCGGCCGTGTTCGCGAGCTCGTTCGCCAAGCGCCTCGACATCGCGGTCTCGGTGCGCGCCGACCTCGACACCGCGCGGTTCGTCGACTCGCTCGCCGCCTCCCTCGCCGAGCTCGGCGTCCCGACGATCGACCCTCTCGAGGCCGCGGCAGCGGCCGCCCCCGACCCGGATGGAACGACCCGATGACCCTCGACGGAACGACCCGATGAGCCAGGGCGGCGGTCCGCTGCGCACGCTCACGCGACTGCGCAGCTACCTGCAGGTCGTGCGCCTGCTGCACTTCCACGCGTACAGCCACGCCTTGCAGGTGCCGCGACTGCGCCGAGGATCCGGGGTGTCGTTCGCACCGACGGTGTCGTTCCGCAACGCGGAGCGGATCACGATCGGCGCAGGCACGCACATCGGCGAGAACTCGGTGATCTGGGCCGGCAACACCAGCGGTCGGATCACCTTCGGCGAGAAATGCCTCCTGGCCCCGAACGTCACGGTCACCGCCTCGAACTACGGCATCGTGCAGGGCACTCCCGTGATGGACCAGCCGAAGATCGAGCGCGACATCGTGATCGGCCGCGACGTGTGGCTCGGAGCGAACGTCGTCGTCACCGCAGGGGTCACCATCGGCGACGGAGCCGTGGTCGGCGCAGGCGCTGTGGTCACGAAGGATCTGCCGGCCCAGTGCATCGCCGGCGGCGTACCCGCGCGCGTGATCGGCCAGCGACCGGAGGCGAGCAGTGTCTGAGCCCCGCGTGATCGACCCCGCCGACACGAGCCTCGCGATCGTCATCGTCAGCTACAACACCCGCGAGAACACGCTCGCGTGCCTCGACTCGATCACGCTCGGCGACGCCCCGACGCCTCCGCGAGTGATCGTCGTCGACAACGGCTCGGTCGACGGCAGCGCGGAGGCGATCCGCGTCGCGCACCCGCAGGTGACGGTGATCGAGGCAGGCGACAACGTCGGCTTCGCACGGGGGGTGAACCGGGGTGTCGCCGTATCCGAGGAGCGATTCGTGCTGCTGCTCAATCCCGACACGCTCCTGCTCGAGGGCTCGCTCCGGGCGCTCATCGAGTTCGCCGTCGCGAACCCCCGCTACGGCGTCTACGGCGGTCGGACCCTGCGGCCCGACGGCTCCGTCGATCCGTCGTCGTGCTGGGGGGCGCCGAGCATGTGGTCGCTGGTGAGCTTCGCGACGATGCTCTCGACGGCGTTCCGCGGCAACCCGCTGCTCGACCCGGAGTCGCTCGGACGTTGGCAGCGCGACAGCGTGCGCGAGGTGCCGATCGTGACCGGCTGCCTCCTGCTCATCGAGCGTGCGGAGTACGAGCGGGTGGGGCGCCTCGACGAGCGCTTCTTCCTCTACGGAGAGGATGCGGAGTTCTCGATCCGCGCCCGCCGCTCGGGGCTGCGGCCGGTGATCGTGCCGTCCGCGGTGATCGTGCACGACGTCGGCGCCTCGACCCGAGACGCAGCGACGGAAGGCAACTCGGGGCGCAAGATGTGCATGGTGATGGCGGGCAAGGCGACGATGCTCCGACTCTCGTGGTCCCCCGCCTCGGCACGGATGGGCATCGCCCTGTTGCAGGCGGGCGCCCTGGTGCGCGCCGGTCTTGAGGCGGCGACCCGCCGCGAGCGCCGCGCCTGGACCGAGGTCTGGCAGCGGCGACGCGACTGGCGGGTGGGGTATCCGGAGGCGGAGCGCACGCTCTTCGGTCGCGTGCCCGGCACGGGAGCGAGCCGGTGACCGCGGGAGGGACGCGCACGCTACGCGGACGCCTCCGCACCCGCCTGCGCGGACTGCTGGCCCAGGAGAGCCCCGTGAGCCGGCACTTGCGCATCGAGGCGGAGCCGGCGTTCCGCACGCGCTACGCCAACCCCTACAACGCCCGCCTCTACACGGCGATGGCCGCCGAGGGTGTGGAGGTGCGCGACCTCTCGTGGGCGAGGCTGCTGCTCGCGAAGGTCGACGTGGTGCATCTGCACTGGCCCGACCTGACCTTCCTCAGCGGAGTCCGCCGCTACCGGATCGTGGCGCGGCTCGTGTTCTTCTTCGCGTTCCTGCGCGTGGCGCGCCTCCGCGGCACGCGGCTCGTGTGGACGGCCCACAACGTGGCCTCTCACGAGGAGCGGGCGACGCCGTTCCTGCGCAACTGGTACCGCCGGCTGCTCACCTCCCAGCTCGACGCGATCCTCTGCCTCTCGCAAGAGGGGGTGACCGCGGTGCGCCGCTCATACCCGGAGCTCGCGGAGGTGCCCGCGTATGTGACTCCGCACGGGCATTATCGGCACGACTACGACTTCTCGCCCTCGCGGGCTGAGGCGCGCGCGCGGCTCGGGCTCGACCCCGACGCGCGCCTGGTCGTCTCGGTGGGGCAGATCCGCCCCTATAAGAACGTGCCGACGCTCGTCTCGCGTTTCCGCGAGCGCGACGATGACGGCACCCTGCTGGCCATCGCGGGCAACCCGGCTCGCGGTCCATTGCGCGCGACGATCGAGGAGGCGGCGGCCGGCGACGAGCGCATCCGCCTGGAGCTCGAGTTCATCAGCGATGAGCGCGTCGCTCTCTGGCTGCGCGCGAGCGACCTCGTGGTGTTGCCCTACTCGGCCATCCAGAACTCGGGGTCCGCTATTCTCGCGCTCTCGGCCGACCGGCCGGTGCTGGTCCCCGATTTGGGCGCGATGCACGAGCTCGCGGCGCTGGTCGGTCCGGAGTGGGTGCGACTGTACGACGGAGGATTCGACGGCGACGCGCTCGAGTCCGGACTGCGCTGGCTCGACGAGCGCGAGGTCTCGCCGGAGGCGCGCGCCGACCTCTCCGCGCTCGAGTGGGACGCCATCGCGCGAGCGACGATCGAGGTATACCGCCTCGTTCTGGGGTCTCCGCGCCGGCGTGTCGCTGAATAACGATCCGTAGAACGTCATGCGTCGGAAACCTGGGACCCGCTAGCTTGGGGGACACGAGTCCTTTCAGCATCGCCCGGCAGCGTCTCCGCCGGACGGTCGTCGGCCACTCCTGACCGGCGCTGCGGACGCCTGCCCGCCTCCCTCGGCCGTGATGACGCGGTCCGCTCCCTTCCTCCGTACCGCCTCTCCTCGGTCCTGGCCGACGACCCCGCGTCGCCTCGCCGCCAGCCGTCCAGCTCCTCGCTCCCTAGCCCGCTCCACAGAACAGGTCTCCCGTGATCCTCCGCTCCACCTCGCGCCTCCGCCCCGCCGGGCGACTGCGCCGCGTGCTCACCGCCACCGCGGTGACCGCAGCTCTCGCCGCCGGCTTCGTCGCGACCGCCGCTCCCGCGCAGGCCGCCGACGCCGGGCGCTACGTCGTCACGGTCGACTCCTCCTCGGTGTCGAGCAGTCTCGTCCGCGCGCTCGGTCTGCGCCTCGACGCGAGCTACACCGGAGGCGTCGCCGGGTTCACGGCATCGCTCACGGCACGCCAGCACGCGATCCTCGACGCCGACAGCCGAGTCCTCGCGCTCTCGCCCGCCGACCAGGTCGTCGACGGCGCCGCACAGACCGTCCCCTCGCACGTTCTCACCGCGCAGGCCGACCAGGCGCCGGTGCTCGCGGGCGACGGGGTCACCTCGTGGAACGGGCCGGCGGTCGCGGTCATCGACTCCGGAGTGAGCGCGCACCCCGACTACAACCTCGCCCGACAGGTCAACTGCTTCGGCTCCGGAACAGCCGACGACGCCAATGGCCACGGGACCGGTGTCTCGGGCTACATGGCCGCGCTCGACAACGGCTCCGGAACGGTCGGCATCGCCCCCGGCGCGCCGATCTACTCGGTCCGGGCGCTCGACGCGGGCAACAAGGGCACCATCTCGACCCTGATGTGCGCGCTCGACTGGGTGTCGCAAAACGCGGCGACGTACAACATCAAGGTCGTCAACATGTCGCTCGCGACCGAAGGGGTCGACGACGGCAATTGCGGCTTCACCAACGGCGACGCGATCCACCAGGCCGTCTGCGACCTCGTCGGCAAGGGCGTCACGGTGGTCTCGGCCGCGGGCAACTCGGCCACCGACCTCAGCAAGTACATCCCCGCCGCCTACGACGAGGTGCTCGCGGTCACGAACTTCGCCAACTACGACGGCAAGCCGGGCTCGCTCGCCGCCGTGCCGTGCTCGAACGTCACCACCAAGGACGACAACTACACGCTGAACAGCAACTACGCCTCGGCGGCCGACGCGGCGCACACGATCGCCGCCCCCGGCACCTGCCCGTACACCACCAAGAAGGGCAACACCTACGCCTACATCCAGACCGGCACGAGCATGTCGACCGCGGCGGCCTCGGGCGTCGTGCTCGACTGTCTCGCGGCCGGAGGGTCGTGCGCGGGCATGGCTCCGCGCCAGGTCATCGCACAGGTGATCGCGCAGGCGAAGGCGGCCACCCTCCGTGGGCGCACCTTCGTGGGCGACCCCAGCCAGCCGGTCTCGGGACGCTACTACGGGTACGGGGTGAGCACGGTCCCGACGGGGACGACGCCCACCGCGACGCCGACCCCGACCGCGACACCCACTGCGACCCCGACGCCCACCCCGACGCCCACTCCGACTCCGACGGTCACGCCGACCCCGACCCCGACCCCCACGGTCACGCCCACGCCCACGCCGACCCCCACCTCCGGCGTCGACACCGTGAAGCCGCAGGCCAAGATCGTCTCTCCCGCGAGCCAGAGCACCGTCGCCGGAACCGTCACCCTCGTCGCGAACGCCAGTGACAACGTGGCGGTCACGGCCGTCGCGTTCTGGTCGGGATCGACCAAGCTCGGCGACGCCGTGAAGCAGAGCGACGGCAGCTGGGTGCTGACGGCCAACAGCAAGAACTGGCCCAACGCGACCTACGCCGTCGTCGCCAAGGCGAGCGACGCCGCGGGAAACGTGGGCTCGAGCGCCTCCATCACCCTCACCGTCAGGAACTGACCCCGCACCCCCCGAGCCGAGCCGGTGCTGCCGACGGCAGCACGAACGCAGCACCGGCTACCCCGACCATCACTGTCACTCCGCACCAGACGCACCTCCCGCCCGGAACGCCGTGACACGGAGGTCCCGTCGCCCTCCCCAGAAGGGACGACGCGGGCCGCCGTGAGATCGAGGCTCGACCTGAGAGCGCTCCGGACACCCTCGCCCGCCCCGCCCGAGTCGAACGGAAGTCACCGCCATGGCCAGAGCAACACCCTCCACGCCCTCTCCCCCACTGACGGCGGGAGCGATCGTCCTCGCTCTCGCGGTGCTGATCGCCATGCTGTTCGCGGCACCCGCCGAGGCAGCCCTCGCCGAACGGTGGACCTCGCCCACCGGGTCCGGCACCGTCTGCACCCAGAGCGCACCGTGCTCGCTCTCGACCGGAGTGCAGAACGCACCCGCCGGCAGCACCGTGTACCTCACGAGCGGCACCTATCCCGACGTATCGCTCAAGGGCGGCAAGGCCACGGCCACCTCCCCGCTCCTCGTCACCCCGGCGCCCGGCAGCTCGCCCGTCCTCAACCGGGTGAAGAGCTACGTCTCCCACGTGGTGTGGTCCGAGATCACCGTCGCCGTGACCTTCTACCTCTACGGCGCCGACCAGACCGTCGAGTCGTCCTCCTTCGACGGAGGCGGCCTCTTCGTCCGCAACGACGGCGCCGTCGTGCGCGACTCGCTGTTCCAGAACGGCTCGTCGATCGACGGCATCCAGATCGGCGGAGCCACCGACGTGCTCGTCGAGAACAACGTCGTGCGCAACTACAACCAGGACAAGAACAACGGCCTCCACGCCGACTGCATCCAGGTCTTCGAGAGCCACGACGTCACGCTCCGCGGCAACCGTCTCGCGAACTGCTACAACGCCGGCATCATCTTCTCGGTCGGCGGCGGTGACGGGATGAGCGACATCACCGTCGAGTCCAACTTCGTGCAGAGCTGCGTCGTCAAGACGGCGCAGTGCCGCGGAGGCTCGGCGGCCGACTTCCGCGAGCCCTCGGCGAGCGCGCTCCTGATCCGCAACAACACCTTCGCCGACGGCTCCCTGCGTGTAGGAGGAGCGGCTGGCACCGTCTTCGACCGCAACATCGTCAGCTACCTCGCCGCGTGCGACAGCCCCATGTCCAACACGATCGTCGCCTCCTGGAACTCCAAGATGTGCGCGGCGCCTGCGCTGCTCGGCAGCCAGGGCAACGTGCAGGGCAGCCCGCGCTTCGTGGACGAGGACAACGGCGACCTCCATCTCGTGGACGGCAGCCAGGGGCTCGTCGCAGGCTGGGGCTCGACGACCGCCGCCGATCGCGACATCGACGGCACGCCGTTCTCGTCGACGGCCGCCGGCGCGCACGCCGCCGTGGTGTCGGGAACGCCTCCGACGGCTCCCCCGACCTCGACGCCGACGCCCGACCCGACCGTCCCCGACCCGGAGACCTCGGAGCCGCCCACGGAACCGTCCGAGCCCGCCGAGCCTGGCGAGCCTGAGCCGCCCGTGATCGACACGACGGCCCCGACCGTCGCGATCACCTCGCCGAGCACGGGCGCCGTGCTCAGCGGGGTCGCGACCGCGACCGTCGAGGCGACTGACGACACCGCCGTCATCGCCGTCGCGTTCTACGTCGGCACCCGCCGTGTCGGCGACGGCACGCTCCTCTCGGGCTCGACCTGGTCGCTGACGATGAGCACGAGCGGCATGCGTGGCACGTTCCCGCTGACCGCGCGAGCGGTCGACGCGGCAGGCAACGCGACGACCAGCGCACCCGTGACGGTGACGCTGAAGTAGGACGGCGACCGGAGCGCACGCAGGAACGGCCCCTCTCCCTCGGGAGGGCGGGCCGTTCTTGCGTGCAGGCGAGGGGCGCGGAGTCAAGGGACGGCGGCGGCGCGCGGTGCGCCGTAGCGTCGCAGGGGGACGGCCGAGCGACGGCCGCGCCGAGAGAGGTCACCATGAGCGACACCGAGCAGAACCGGCCTGTGATGGACGGAGCTGACGACGCGAGCAACGACGAGAAGCTGAGCGGACTGATCGAGCAGGTCGAGCACGATCACGGCGCGGAGGGCGCAGGCGCGATGGCCGACGCCCTTCGCGACCGCGCGGACGAGTCGGAGATCGAGATCACCGAGGAGTCCGAGGAGAGCGCGGGGGCGTAGCGCGCGTCCATGACGGAGGTCGGGAGGGGAGGGGCGCCGAGCGTCGCCGCCCCTCCTCCGTCGTGCGCGGTCGAGAGCTCTGCACGCGGGCGTTACGCGAGGGCAGCGCGGCTCCCGGCGCGTCGTCGCGCGGGACTACCCCTGGAAGGGTGACGCGCCTCCGGAGGAAGGTTCAACCGAGAGGAAGGCCGGCCGGAGCCCGCTTAGGGTCGCTGCATGGTGCCGGACAGCCTCGGAACCGTGCCCTCGAGCGACTCCTCTCCCTCTCCGACGTGGGCGGAGGACGAGCCCCGCACCCGACGCCGGAAGGACACTCGTGCCCCCGCTCCCCGCGACCGCCCCCCGGCGCTCAGGCGCGAGGAAGACCGGCGAAGTTCTCGGCGCTGAGCGCCTCGACGGCGGGCAGCTTCGCCAGCACGGCCGCAGAGACGGCGTCCCGATCGGCCAGGACGCGTTCGAGCGCCTCCCCCACCCGCTGCGCGAGGCCGGCGCCGGGCTCGACGCACAGGTACGGCAGCTCGACCAAGGCCATGAGACCCTCGACCTTGCCCTGTGTGGCGAGCGTGATCGCGGGCACGCCCTTCATCAGGGACATGATCGCGAGGTGCATGCGCCCCGTGACCGTGACGGTCGCGCGCTCGGTGAAGCCGCGGACCTCGGCCGGAGTCAGCACCTCTTCGAGGAAGGCGACCCCCGTCGTGTCGGGCAGCGCCGCGTACACCCGGCGGCACGCCGCGAGGTCGTCGGGTCCCCGCTTGATCACGTGCGGGAGCAGCACGACCGCCAGCCCTCGGGCTCGCAGTCCGCCGATGATCTCGACGTACGCCTCCGTCTGGTCGGTGTCGATGAGGCCAGAGACGTTCACGATCGCGACGCCCACTCCGGTGTCGAGCGCGGCGAGCTCCGCCTCCGCCCGCGCCGGGTCGACGGAGCGCGCCGAGAACACGATGTCGGCGCTCGGCCGCGCGTCGAGCCCGTCACGTCGGGCACGCTCGACCGAGAGGGGATCGCGGAGGTAGAGGGTCGCGCCCGCGCGGTCGGCCTCTCGCAGCTGCGCGAGGGCGGCCGGGTGCGCCGAGCCGTTCCAGCTGAAACCGAGGACCCGCGTGTCGACTCCGGCCAGGGCCGCGCTGCGGGCCACGAGGGCCCGGCTGGTCGAGGCGCGGAAGTTGTAGGCGCCGTCCATGATGTCGGCGCCCACGATAGAGACGGAGGCGGCGCCGGGCAGCATCGCGCGGAAGCGGCGCAGGTCGCGGACGAAGCTCGGAAGGCCGCCGTAGAGCAGCGACCCCAGCGCGACGAGTTCGACGCGGTCGGCGTGCTCGGCCGGGATGCGCAGATCGCCCGGGTAGCGCGTGATGACCGTGATCGGTCCGCCCACGTTCTCGAGGAACGCGCCCACGAGCGCCGCGTCGCCGATGTTCCCCGCACCCGGAGGCGCGATCAGGAGAGCGCGACCGCCGGGCCGCCGCGCGCCGCGCAGCCGACGGGCGTCCGCGAACACGGCGCGGGCGCCGAGCGAGAGCACCGTCGGGCTCTTCAAGATCGGAGCCGTGCGCGAGCGCAGACCTCCCAGGATCGTCCGAACTCGCGAACCCGTTGCGCTCACAGCGTCACCGTTCCCGGCTCCGCAGAGCCGTCCTCGTCTCTCTCCGCTGCGTTCCGTCGCCGCAGCAGCAGCAGATCATCCGGTCGGGCGCATCACGGCACGACGCTCGGTGATGCTCGGCCGGCGGCGACGCTCCCGCCGCGCCCAGTGTACGGAGTCGTCCCCCGAACGGCCGACGCGGCCCGCGGCACGCGGCTCCCCCCGTCCCTTTCCCTGCCCCGAGTCCCCGCTCACCCCTTCCCCGATTGGACACCCCGCCCATGAATCGAACGCTCAGCGCGACTCTCGCCGCACTGTTGGTCGTGATCGCCGCGTTCTTCACGGCCACGCCCAGCTTCGCGGCCGTGAACCGCTACGCCTCCCCTGCCGGAACCGGGACCACCTGCACCTCCAGCGCCCCGTGCGCGCTCACGACGGCGGTGCAGAACGCGGCGCCCGGCGACACCGTGCTTCTCACCTCCGGCACCTACCCCACGGTGGCGCTCAAGGGCGGCAAGGCGACCGTCGCCGCTCCGGTCACAGTGCAGCCTGCGCCCGGCGCCTCCCCCGTGCTCGGGTCGACGAAGGTCTACACGCCCAACACGGTGTGGAACGACATCTTCTCCCGCAGCACCTTCTACACCTACGGCTCGGGGATCACGGTCAACCGGATGCACATCGACGGCGCCGGCATCTTCGTGCGCAGCGCGAACGTCGTGGTCCGCGACTCCGAGTTCGAGAACGGCTCGTCCATCGACGGCATCCAGGTCGGAGGCACCACCAACGGCCTCATCGAGAACAACCTGGTGCACGACTTCGACCAGAACATCGACAACGGCCTGCACGCCGACTGCATCCAGGTGTTCGAGAGCCACAACGTCACGCTGCGCGGCAACCAGCTGCGCAACTGCTACAACGCGGGCATCATCTTCTCGCCGGGCGGCGGCGCGGGGATGGGTGACATCACGGTCGAGTCGAACTTCGTGCAGGGCTGCATCGTCCTCACGAGCGATTGCCGCGGAGGCTCGGCGGCCGACTTCCGTGAGGCGTCGGCCGACGGCCTGCTCATCCGCAACAACACCTTCGCGAACGGCGCCCTGCGCGTCGGCGGCGCGAAGAACATGGTCTTCGACCGCAACGTCGTCGACTATCTCTCGTCGTGCGCAAGCCCGATGACGAACACCGTGGTGACGAACTGGAACACCAAAATCTGCGCGACCCCCGCGCTGCTCAACCAGCAGGGCAACGTGCAGGGCGCTCCGGTCTACGTGTCGGAGGAGACGGGCGACCTGCACGTGCGCAGTGCCGCGGCCACGCAGATCCCCGGCTGGGGCACGGCCACCTCGGCCGCGGCCGACATCGACGGGCAGACCTTCGGCGCACGGACCGCGGGGGCGGACCAGTTCGGCGGAGTGACGGCGCCGCCTCCGACGCCGGAGCCGACCGCCACTCCGACGCCGACGGCGACCCCGACCCCGACGGTGACGCCCACGCCCACGCCGACGCCCACCCCCGTCGACCGCACCCCGCCGAGCGTCGCGATCGTCTCGCCCACCTCGGGCTCATCGGTCACCGGAGTCGTCACGCTCGTGGCGACGGCGACGGACGACACGGCGGTCGCCGGAGTCAGCTACTGGGTCGGCACCACCAGGGTCGGAGACGCGACGCGCGCCGCCGACGGCACCTGGGTGCTGACACTCAACACGAGCGCTTTCGCGAAGGGCTCGTACTCCCTGACAGCGAGAGCCGTCGACACGGCGGGCAACTCCGCCACGAGCGCGCCCGTCACGCTCAAGCGCGTCTGACCCGCACCGTCCTCGGAGGCGGCGCGATCCGTCGCGGGCGGCCCGTGTGCACCACGCGCACGGGCCGCCCGCGACGGGCCGCCCACTGTCACGCAGGCGCCACGGCTGTGGCGCGGCGCGCGGAGTCGTGTCAGGGTCGAGGGGCCGACGAAAGGACGACGATGTCGAACGAACCAGCCCTGCGTGTCGCGATGGTGGGGACCGCCTTCATGGGCCGCACCCACTCGCACGCCTGGCGCACCGCCTCCCGCTTCTTCCCGCTGCCCCTGCGGCCCGAACTGGCCGTGCTGGTGGGCAGCAACCCCGACACGACTCGCGAGCGCGCCGAGCAACTGGGCTGGAGCGAGGCCTCCACCGACTGGCGCGAGGTGATCGCGCGCGACGACGTCGACCTCGTCGACATCTGCACTCCCGGCGACACCCACGCCGAGATCGCGATCGCCGCGCTCGAGGCGGGCAAGCACGTGCTCTGCGAGAAGCCGCTCGCCAACTCCGTCGAGGAGGCGGAGCGCATGGTCGCCGCGGCCGCCGCCTCCGGTCGCGTGGCGATGTGCGGCTTCAGCTATCGCCGCACGCCGGCGCTCGCACTGGCCAAGCGCTTCATCGAGGAGGGTCGGCTCGGCGAGATCCGCCACGTGCGGGCGCAGTACCTGCAGGACTGGCTCAGCGACTCCGAGGCGCCGCTGACCTGGCGTCTGCAGAAGGAACGCGCGGGCTCCGGCGCGCTCGGAGACATCGGCGCACACAGCATCGACACCGCCCAGTGGCTGACCGGCCAGCGCATCACCTCCGTCTCGGCCGTGCTGCGCACCTTCACGACCGAGCGGCCGGTGCTCGCGCAGCAGTCCGGTCTCGGCGGCCGGGCCGAGGAGGGAGCCGAGCGTGGCGCCGTCACCGTCGACGACGCTGCCGCGTTCACGGCCGCGTTCGAGGGAGGCGCCCTGGGCGTCTTCGAGGCCACCCGCGTCGCCACGGGTCGTCGCAATGCGAACCGCATCGAGGTCAACGGCGAGCTCGGCTCGATCGCCTTCGACTTCGAGCGGATGAACGAGCTCGAGTATGACGACGCCCGCGACCCGGAGGAGGCGCAGGGCTTCCGTCGCATCCAGGTGACCGAGCCCGTGCATCCGTACATGTCGGCATGGTGGCCCACCGGCCACGGCATCGGCTACGAGCACCTCTTCACCCACCAGGTCGTCGACCTCGTGGAGGCGATCGCGGGGGGAACGGAGGCGACTCCGACGTTCGCGGACGCTCTCGATGTGCAGCGCGTCCTCGGCGCCGTCTCGGCGAGCGCCGCCGCCTCGTCGGTCTCGACCCCGGTCTCCCGCGGCTCCGGCCCCGTCTGAGTGCGTCCCGCCGCCGCTCGGTTCCGGACGGCGGCGGGAGGCTCGTTCAGTCCGTCTCGCTGAGCCGGACCCTCGCGTCGTCAAGCTGCTTCTCGGTCATGGGCGGCTCGGAGATCGGATGCGCCCGCTCGGCCCGGTAGGCGTCGAGCATGAGGGAGAGGTGACGCCGCCATGCGTGGGGGCGGCGCTGGTGGCGTCGATCATCCGACCGTTGAACCAGATCGAGGCTCGAGGGCGCGAGCCTGATCGAGAGGGGGCTCGCCCGGCCTGGGGTTCGGCATCTCCCTCGGATCGACCTCGAAGGAGCGGCATGACAGCGGCACGGCCGCCGTAATTCCCCGCGCAGCTGTCCCCGATTCGGGTGCCTCGCCTCGTGAGGCGATCCTGAGACATAATGCGCCTATGAGCAAGAAGATTGACGTCGCGCACCACGCCCTGGTAGCGGCCCTCGACAAGCACGCCCGGCTCGTGAGCGACAAGGAGTCGAACCCGCGGAAGGTCGAGCGCGCGGGGGCCGAGCTCCGAGCGGCGACGAAGGTCTACGCCGCGCTCGTCTCCGCTCGCACCGGAGCGGCCAGTCCGTTCGCCGACCTCGCCGATCCGCGACTCGACCAGCCGACGATCGCCTCACTGCGCGCCGAGCGCGACGCGATCGCCAAGAAGCTCGAGCGTCACGAGGCCGCGGCGGCCGAGGCCCTCGCGGGCTGAGCGGGCCCGCACAATCGCGGCACCGTGGGACCGGAGGCCGGTCGCAGGCGCTTGAGCCGATCGGATCGCCGATCCTTCCGCTCCGCGGTCGTCGACGGCCTCCCGCGGAGCGGAGACGTCTAGTAGCGCGGCGTGCGCTCGGGGCGCTCGCTGGAGCGTGACGGGCCGGAGGGGCGGCCTCCGCGGTCGGCGCCCGCGCGGCTCGGTCGGCGATCGGGCTTGAGCTCGATCAGCTGGCCGCTGATGCGCGTGCCGGCGAGACGGTCGAGCACGTCCTGCGGCAGATCGGCCGGCAGCTCGACGATCGAGAAGTCCGGGCGGATGTCGATGTGCCCGAAGTCTCCACGGTTCAGACCACCCTCGTTCGCGAGCGCACCCACGATCTGGCGGGGCTCGACGCGCTGACGGCGGCCCACCTCGATCCGGTAGGAGGCGAGATTGCTGTTCGCCGGACGCTGACGGCGCTCGGGACGCTCGCCCCGGTCACGGTCGAAGCGCTCGCCCCGATCTCCGCGGTCGCGCTCGGGGCGCGCCTCCCGGTCGTCGCGCTCACGGCGAGCGAAGCGCGGGTCGTCGGGCGAGAGCAGCAGCGGCTCCTCTCCCTGGGCGACGATCGCGAGGGCCGCGGCGACATCCGACTCGACCACGTCGTGGTGCTCGACGTAGTGCCCGATGATGTCGCGGAAGCGCTGTAAGCGCTCCGCGTCGGCTAGGGCCGCGGTGATCGCGTCGTCGAAGCGCGAGAGACGGGTCACGTTGACGTCCTCGACGCTCGGCATGCGCATCTCGGTGAGCGGCTGGCGGGTCGCCTTCTCGATGGCCGAGAGGAGGCGGCGCTCGCGCGGCGTCACGAAGCTGATCGCCGCTCCACTGCGCCCCGCGCGGCCCGTGCGGCCTATGCGGTGCACGTACGACTCGGTGTCGATGGGGATGTCGTAGTTGACGACGTGGCTGATGCGCTCGACGTCGAGACCGCGCGCGGCGACATCGGTCGCGACGAGGATGTCGAGCTTGCCCGACTTCAGCTGCTCGACGGTGCGCTCGCGCTGGGCCTGGGCCACGTCTCCGCTGATCGCCGCGGCCGTGTAGCCGCGCGCGCGCAGCTTCTCGGCGAGGGTCTCGGTCTCGCTCTTGGTGCGGACGAAGACGATCATGCCCTCGAAGTTCTCGACCTCGAGGATGCGGGTGAGGGCGTCGACCTTCTGCGGATACGAGACCATCAGGTAGCGCTGCGTGGTGTTGACCGAGGTCGTGGTCTTGTTCTTGACCGTGATCTCCTCGGGCTCCTTGAGGTACTTGCCCGAGATGCGGCGGATCTGCGAGGGCATCGTCGCAGAGAACAGCGCGATCTGCTTCTCGATCGGGGTGTCGGCGAGGATCGTCTCGACGTCCTCCGCGAAGCCCATCTTGAGCATCTCGTCGGCCTCGTCGAGCACCAGGAACTTGAGCGCCGAGAGGTCGAGCGTCCCCTTCTCGAGGTGGTCCATGATGCGGCCGGGGGTGCCCACGACGACGTGGACGCCGCGGCGCAGTGCGGACAGCTGGGTGCCGTAGCCCTGGCCACCGTAGACGGGGAGCACGTGCACGCCGCGCAGGCCCGACGCGTAGCGCTCGAACGCCTCGCACACCTGCAGCGCGAGCTCGCGGGTCGGTGCGAGGACGAGCGCCTGCGGGGTCTTCTGCGAGAGGTCGAGGCGCGACAGGATCGGCAGCGCGAAGGCGGCGGTCTTGCCGGTGCCGGTCTGGGCGACGCCGAGGACGTCGCGACCCGAGAGGAGGGACGGGATCGTCGCAGCCTGGATGGCGGAGGGCGTCTCGTAGCCGACCTCCTTGAGGGCCTTCAGAACGGGATCGCTGAGCCCGAGATCGGAGAAGGTGAGAGCAGGTGCGGTCTCTGCCTCGGGGGTGGGATCGGAAGAATCGGTGGACGCCATAGTGCAACGGTAGTGCTCCGGCGCCGCCGTCGACCCAGGGAGCCCCGACGCGCCGCCGGAGAGGTCCGGCGCCGATGACCGGAGAGGACCATGTGGACCGTCCCCTCGCCTCCTCGAGGGCGTTCCGTGCCATCACCGTCCTGGCCCCCCGAGCGGTTGAGACGATCGGCGTCCACCCGCCCGTCGCCCTCTCGGAGTCTGCATGTCCGCGCTCGTACTGCTCCCGCTCGTCGTCGCCGCCGCGTTCCTCGCGTCGGGGCTCGCCAAGCTGGGCGGCTCGGCGCAGCTGGCGGAGGCGGCGCGCCGGTTCCGGCTCCCCTCCGCTCTCGCGACGCGCGGCTGGGCACGCCTGTTCGTCGGCGTCGAGATCGCGGTCGGCGTGCTGATCGTGGCCGGTCCCACTCCGTGGTCGGAGCTCGCGGTCGCCGCCGCTGCCGTGGTGCTCGCCGGCTTCCTCGCGATGGCCGTGCGCGCGTGGCGACGCGGCGACGACTTCGACTGCGGCTGCTTCGGCGCGCGGGGCACCACTCGGGTGGGTCCAGGGCTCGTGGCGCGCAACGCGAGCCTGCTCGCGGCCTCGCTGGGGGCGCTCGTCGCGGCAGCACTCGGAGCACCGACCCCGCTCGAGACGCTCGGCGAGCCGGGCGGGCGGGAGTGGCTCGCCGTGACGGGCGTGCTCGCCGTCGGCCTGCTCGCGGTCACCGACCTCACGGCCCGCGACCGCGTGCGCGCGGCGGCGCTCGACGCGGCCGCGGCCGCCCGGGCGACGGCCCTCCCGAGCGCCCCCTCCCGAGTGCCCGCGCCCGGCAGCTTTCCCTCGTTCGAGGTCGTGCGTCCCGACGGCGAGGTGGTGGAGTCGATGGTGCTCGCGGCGCATCGACCGCACCTCATCGTCTTCGTGCGCCCGAGCTGCGGCTCGTGCCAGAGCCTCCTCGCCGACGTGGCCGGGCTCGACGCGCTCCTCGGCGACGCCGGCCCCGTCCTCGCCTATGCGGTGAGTGCGGCGCGCTCGGTGTTCGAGGAGGCGTATCCGCATCTGGCGGATCGCGCGCTCTACGGGGTCGCGGGTGCGCGAGAGACGCTCGGCATCGGCAGCACCCCCGGGGCAGTGCTGCTGGACCGCAGTGGGCGACTGCTCGCCGGCCCTGCGCTCGGCGAGCACCGGGTGCGCGAGCTCGCCGCCTCCGCGACGCACCTGGTCGCATCGCCGCCGCCTCCGTCGCAGTGACGCCGCCTGATTCCGCAGACGAGTCGATAGAATCGGTGCATCCTCCGCATTTGCGGAGACGTTTTCTCGGAGGTTTCCGTGCGCTCCCTCACTCTCGCCCTGCCCGCAGCCCTGCTCGTCGCCCTGGCTGGCTGTGCGAGCACTGACCCGACCGCCACGGCGAGCGGTTCGGCCGGATCGATCACCGTGTTCGCCGCCGCCTCCCTCACGTCGACCTTCACCGAGATCGCGGCAGACTTCGAGCGCGAGAACCCCGGCGCGAGTGTGCAGCTGTCGTTCGCCGGCTCCTCCGATCTCGCCACCCAGATCGTCAACGGCGCCCCCGCCGACGTCTTCGCCTCGGCCGACGAGCGCACGATGGCGACCCTCGGCGACGCCTCCCTCCTCGCCGGCTCGCCGGTCGATATCGCGAGCAATACCCTCGAGATCGCGACCCCGCCGGGCAATCCGGCCGGCGTCGCCTCCCTCGCCGACCTCGCCCGCCCGGGGGTGTCCACCGTCATCTGCGCACCACAAGTGCCGTGCGGCGCGGCGGCCGTGGCCGTCGAGAGGGCGGCGGGCGTCACGATCTCGCCCGTGAGCGAGGAGTCGTCGGTGACCGATGTGCTGGGCAAGGTCTCGTCGGGCGAGGCCGATGCCGGGCTCGTCTACACGACCGATGTCCTCGGGGCGGGCGGCTCGGTCACCGGCATCCCCTTCTCGGAGGCGTCAGCGGCGACCAACCGCTACCCGATTGCGGCACTCTCCGGCTCGTCCGAACCCGCGACGGCGGCAGCCTTCGTCGCGTACGTCGCCTCCCCGGAGGGACGCGCGGTCCTCTCGGCGGCAGGCTTCGGCGCACCATGAGGGTCGTGCGCCCGTGTCGTCGCGGCCGATGCGCCCTCCGCCTCCGCGCCCCGACCGCCGATCCCGACGCGCAGCGGCGGACGTAGGATCTCTCCTATGCCGCAGATACGGATCCGCGACGCCGCCGCGTACCTCGGCGTCAGTGACGACACCGTCCGCCGCTGGATCGAGAATGGCGTGCTCGAGAGCACGAAAGACGCCTCCGGTCGGAGCGTCGTGGACGGGCTCGCCCTCGCCCGCATTGCCCGCGACACCGCGATCCTCCCCGACGACCCCTCGCTCGTGGCCCGCTCGGCGCGGAACCGCTTCGTCGGCATCGTCACCGAGATCGTGATGGACACGGTGATGGCGCAGGTCGAGGTGCAGTGCGGGCCGCACCGGGTCGTGTCCCTCATGAGCAGCGAGGCCGTGCGCGAGCTCGGGCTGGAGCCCGGCTCCCCGGCCGTCGCCGTGGTCAAGGCGACGACCGTCATCGTCGAGACGCCGCTGCCGCGCAGCTGATGCGCGCCGCCTCCGCACTGCCGCGCTGGGTGGTGGTGCTCGCCGCGATCGGATCGCTGCTCGTCCTTCTTCCGTTGGCGGCAGTGCTCGCGCGGATCGACTGGCCCCAGTTCCTCCCGCTCATCACCTCCGACTCGTCCCTCGCCGCCCTGCTCCTGAGCCTGCGGACATCGGCGGCGGCGACGGCGCTCTGCCTCGTGCTCGGGGCCCCGATGGCGCTCGTGCTCGCGCGGACCGCGTTTCCAGGGCAGCGCCTCCTCCGCTCGCTCGTGCTGCTGCCGCTCGTGCTGCCGCCGGTGGTCGGCGGCCTGGCGCTGCTCGCCGCCTTCGGGCGGCTGGGGCTGCTCGGCGGCGTGCTGGAGGCGCTGGGGGTGCGGATCGCGTTCTCGACGACGGCGGTCGTGCTCGCGCAGACCTTCGTGGCGCTGCCCTTCCTGGTGCTGACCCTCGAGGGTGCGTTGCGCTCCTCGGGCGCGCGCTACGAGGCGGTCGCGGCGACGCTCGGCGCCTCACCCGGCACGGTGCTCAGGAGGATCACCCTGCCGCTGATCGTGCCCGGCCTCGTCTCGGGTGCGATCCTCTCCTTCGCCCGCGCGCTGGGCGAGTTCGGGGCGACCCTCACCTTCGCGGGGAGCCTCGAGGGAGTCACCCGCACCCTCCCCCTCGAGATCTACCTGCAACGCGAGAGCGACCCGGAGGCGGCCCTCGCGCTCGCGCTGGTACTGGTCGTCGTCGCGGTCCTCGTCATCGGCCTCTCCTACGGCCGGCGGGCGTCGGCGGAGGCGCGCCGGTGAGCGGACGCGACGGCCTGAGGTTCTCGGCACGCCTCGCCGGGCGCGGCTTCGACGTGACGCTCGACCTCGCCGCCGGCGAGACGCTCGCTGTGCTCGGGCCCAACGGCGCCGGCAAGTCGACGCTCGTGGAGCTGATCGCCGGGCTCGTGCGAGCCGACTCCGGCAGCGCCCGGCTGGGCGACACGGTGCTGTTCTCCGTCGGCGGCTCCGGGGGCCGCGAGGTGTGGACGCCTCCGCACCGCCGTCGCACTGTACTGCTCGCGCAGGAGCCGCTGCTCTTCCCCCATCTCAGCGTCCGAGAGAACGTCGCCTTCGGGCCTCGCAGCGCCGGGACGCCCCGTGCCGAGGCGCGCGCTCGAGCCGACCGGCAGCTCGCCGCCGTCGACGCGACAGGCCTCGCCGACCGCCGCCCGGGCACCCTCTCGGGCGGACAGGCGCAGCGGGTGGCACTGGCACGTTCGCTGGCTGCCGAGCCGCGCCTCCTTCTGCTCGACGAGCCGCTCGCCGCGGTCGACGCACGACTCGCCCCGGCGCTGCGACGCATGCTGCGCACGGCGATCGCCGAGCGCACGACACTGCTCGTCACCCACGATGTGCTCGACGCGTGGACGCTGGCCGATCGCGTCGTGGTGCTGCACGGCGGCCACCTCGTCGAGGAGGGGCCGACCGCCGAGGTGCTCTCGCGCCCGCGCACGGCGTTCACGGCCGAGCTGGCAGGGCTCAACCTCGTGCGGGGGTGGCGCACGGAGGCGGGATTGCGCACCGAGGACGGCGTGGAGATCGCGGGCACCGCCTCCGCCTGGCTACCGCTGGGCTCGGCCGTCCTCGCCGCGGTGTCGCCCGCCGCCGTCCGGCTCGCGACGCCCGGAGCGGCGACCGAGGGCACGGCGGCGCCGCTGCGCGTCGTCGTGACGGACCTGGAGCAGCGCGGCGACGCCGTGCGCGTGCGCAGCTCCCTCATGGCCGCCGACGTCGCCCCTGCGGAGGTCGCGCGGGAGGATCTCACACCCGGCCGCGAGGTCGCGCTCGTGGTCGATCCCTCCGCCGTGCAGCTGTATTCGGCGTCGCGGCCTGCCCCTGACGTGTGCGGCACGGCGGGCTAGCCTGAGCGCGGCGGGTCTCCCCGCCCGGTCGAGGAGCAAGGGAGGCAGGCGGAGTGGATCTCGTCCTGACGGTGTGCTGGTGGATCGCGGGCAGTGTGCTCGTCGCCAGCGGCGCCCTCAAGCTCGGCCGGACCGAGCGGTTCCGGGCCGGACTGCCCGCGCTGGGAGTGCCGGCCTTCCTCGCCCGCTCGCGGTGGTTCGCCCCCTCTTTCGCCCCGCTCGAGGGCGTCGTCGGGCTCGTGGCGATCCTCGCCCCGGAGCCGTGGAGCCGCCTCGCGCTGACTGCCGCCGCCGCGCTCTTCGCCGTCTTCGTCGTCGTCGCCGCGCGTGCCGCCCGCCGCCCGGAACCCGTCGACTGTGAGTGCTTCGGCGGCCTCGGCGACGCACGGATGACCGGCTCGTCCGTCGTGCGCGCTGTCGCGTTCCTCGCGCTCGCGCTCGCGGGACTCGCCGCAGGCACGGCTCCGTCCGCCCTCCTCCCCTCCCCCTGGTGGCCCGCTCTCGTCACCGCCCTCGCGATCGGAGTCCTCGTGGTCCTGCGCAACGCTCGTTCCCACCGGGACACCGCTCCCGAACCCGTCGTGCCCTCACCGCCTGCGGCCGACGAACGCCTCGTGCTGACGACCGTCGACGGGGTCGAGATCGCTCTCGCGGAGTTCCAGGAGCCGCCGACGCACCTCGTGTTCTTCTCGCCCGACTGCTCCTCCTGCCAGTCCCTCGTAGAGCGCTTCCGCTGGTGGCCACACGGTCTCCGGGAGGGGGATGACCTGCAACCGGTTCTGCTCGGCGAGCCCGAGGACTTCCTCGCGTACGAGGTGTTCGCGCCTCTCGTGCCGCACGCGCTCTACGACCCGCGCCGGATCGTCGCCCGTCGCCTCGGACTCCAGGGGACGCCCGGGCACGCGTTCGTCACGGCCGAGTATCCGCTCGGCAGCGGCTGGACGGCGGGCGAGGTCGCGATCGAGGGCGCGGTCCTGCGGCCCGGCTTCTTCTCGGAGGAGCACGTGAGCGGCGCGACGCAGCCCTGAGCTGCTCCTCCCCACCTGCTCTCGAGGCATTCCCCGGGGTGCACCGCTCCTCGCGATCGATCCCGTCTGACGATCCACGCGGATCCTCCGTCGATCGGCGACAGAGACGGGCGGATATTCCCTGTCGCCTATCCCCGCTTTTTCGGCGCGAATCGACTGAGACGATACGCAATTTCCCCCAGACCGCCGGAATAGCCGCGGGAAAGCGGGCGGCAGCCTGATCGCTGCATGGCGGGAGAAGCCGATCTGAGTGCATTCGCAGAACTAATCCCTGTCGACCAAGTCCACCGATAGGGCCTTTATCGCTGCAACTATTCCCTCGACCCGCCATCTGGCCGGGTCGGGGGCTCTCCGCCCTCCTCCCGACAGAAGGGCATCACTATGGAAGAGAACTTCCCCCGGGTTCAGAACGACGCCGTCTCCTCGCGCGGACGCCGCAGCCTCCTCAAGGGCGCCGCCTGGTCGGTCCCCGTCGTCGCCCTCGCGTCGGCGACCCCCGCCGCGGCCGCTTCGGGCGGCACCCCCACCTGCCCCAGCTGCCTCAAGCCCGGCGTCCTGGTCGACGTTGTGACCTCGCAGGCCGTCGTCGTCAACGGACGCGGCGCGCTCGCCTTCGCCGGCGTGTTCGGCCTCGACTCGCGCGGCTGCGACCTCACGCTGTTCCGCCCCCTCTACACCGTGCTGCCCACCAGCGCGACGCTGACCATGAGCAACGGCGCGAGCTACAAGGCCATCGGCCTCGCCGCGGGCACCGGCACCTTCGGCCAGCTGGGCGCCCTGCCCGGAACGCTCCTGTTCTCGGACATCGCGTTCCCTCGCGGCAACTACGGCGGAGCGAGCCCGTTCCGCCCCGTCGCGCTGACCGTGACCGCGAACGTGATCCTGGTCGGGCTCCCCAGCCTGATCGAGATCACCTGCCCGGTGACCCTCAACTGGAACCTCACCCTCCTCGCAACGGGTGCCGTCGTCGGCGTCAGCGACAGCCTCAGCGCCGGCACGATCAACTACACCGGGACCGCCGCGCCGATCGTCTGATCGACGCAGGCCGAGTCGGGGATCGACCGTGAGAGACGAGCGGGTCGCGCCGAGGATGGTGCGCCCGCTCGTCTTTCTGCGGGAGGCGGCCGCTCAGCGCACCTCGAGCCAGCCGCGCTCCTCCAGCGCCCCGCGCAGAGAGACACGATTGCGCCCCTCGAGGCGCCCCAGCCGCCGCCGGACATTGGCGACGTGCACCTTGACCGTATTGACGCTGATGCCCAACCGCGAGGCGACCTCGGCCGCCGAGGGCTCCTCCGCAGACAGCAGCATCTCGAGCACCGCGAGCTCGCGCACGGTCAGCCGAGGGGTCGCCGGGCCGGTCGGCAGCGCTCCCGCCGCACCGAGCGGGGAGGGGCGCGGGCGGGCTCCGAGCAGACAGCTGTCGACGGCGACGACGATCGCCTCGACCGGACCTCGGGCGCTCAGCACGGCGGAGGCGCCCGCATGGCGCGCGGCCTCCGCGACGGGGTCCGTCAGCTCGCGCACGAGCAGCACCACCCGCGACTCCTGCCGCACCAGGGTCGCGACCGCCGCAGGGAGCAGCGACGACGCCTCCGCCTCGTGGTCGAGCACGACCACCGTTCCGGCGGCCGGCCGCCACGCGCCACCGCCCCGGCCCACGCGCACGTGGGGCTCCGCCCCCGCCCGAGAAGAGGCGCGCACGCACAGGGCGATCGCTTCCCCCTCCACTCGGGAGGAATGCACGACGGTGACGGGCTCGGCGCGGACACTCGTCGGCGCGACTCCCGGCAGTGGTTCTCGGAGAAGCCGATCAAAACCGGGAGACATGGCGTGATCATAGACGTCGTCGACACCTCCTCGCCGGTGAGAAAGGCGCTCTCGCTCGCCCTACCGTGCTTCTCGGCGCAGAATGCCGTGCGCGTGGCGGTATCCTCCTGGATCGACTATTCGTCCTCCCTTGCCGCCTTTCCCGACAGCACCGTCTTTCGGGCGGAAATGGCCGATCATGTCCCCGCGGCATTGAAGACGCGCGCTCTCGCCCGCCTCGACATCGCTCCGGTCGTCCTTCTCGACTCGCCCTCCCCCGCCCACGAGGCGCGGTTGGTGCGCGCCGGCGCCGCGGCCGTCGTGACCGCTCAGGAGGGTCTCGCCGTCCTCGTCGAGCGCATCAGCGACCCGCCCCGCTCCCCACCGCCTCCGGCGCCGAGCGTCGTCGAGCTCACCGACCGCGAGCTGCAGGTCGCCTGCCTGTACTGCGGACGAGCCGCCCCGTCGGCATCGACCCTCGCGACGTACCTCCGGCTCGGCGAACACACCATTCGGCGTCATCTTGCGCGCACGCGCGAGCTGTTCCGCGCCGCCGGAGTCGACGTCCCGACGCGCCTCTCCTTGCGAGCCGCGCTGATCGAGGACGGCTGGCTGTTCGCCCGGCTCTGAGGGCCTCCCGACCGCTCAGGGCTGGTCAGGCAGCGCCGCCGTGCCCGTCGCGCGGAGGCGTTCCTTCACGAGCTCGGGGAACAGCGGGCGCCCGTAGAAGTAGCCCTGGGCACGCTCGGCCCGGAGTCGCGTCAGCAGCGCGTGCGCCGTCGGAGTCTCGACGCCCTCGACGATCGGATGCATGTCGAGGTCCGCGACGAGATCGATGATCGACCGGAGGATCGTGGCGTGGCGCGGGTTGGCCTCGTCCGAGAGGAACACGCGATCGATCTTGACGATGCTGAGCGGCACGGTGAGCAGGGCCGCCGCCGCCGCATGCTCCTGACCGTAGTCGTCGAGTGCGATGGCGATGCCGTCGGCGGTCAGCGCCCGCACGCGCTCGATCACGGCCTCGTCCACGTGGCCGATCGACCCCTCCGTCAGCTCGAGGCAGAGCTGGATGCCCCGCTCGGCCGTGCGGTGGGAGCGCACGGTGTCGAGGATCTCGTCGTGCATCAGCTGCTCGGCCTCGATGTTGACGCTGAGGAAGGAGACCGCTGCATCGATCTCGCGGAACTCGAGCATGCTCTCGACCGCCTGGTCGAGAATCTGCACCGTCAGGCGGTCGAGCAGGCCCAGGGAACGCGCGATGTCGACCAGGGTGAGCGGGCTGAGGGGCGTGCCGTCGGCCGTGGTGCACCGCGCGAGCGCCTCGAAGCCGATGATCGTGCGCTCGGCCACGTCGATCACCGGCTGGAACGCCACCCTCACGGTGCCCTCGAGCACCGCCGTGCGCACCTCGGCGACCAGATCGGCTCCCTCCGCGCGCTCGCTCTTACGCTGGTTCTTCGAGGCGTACATCCGCTCGTCCGCCTCTTGCATCACGCGATCGAAGCTGCCGCTCACCTCGACCGGCGCGCCCACGCTGATGCGCGGGTGCAGGGTCACCCGGCCGATGACGAGGGGCCGTTCGACCGCCCGGACAATACGGTGCGCGACCGCGGAGGCCGTCACCGAGTCGACCAGGACCGCGAACTCGTCGCCTCCGATGCGCGCGACGACGTCCTCGGCGCGCACGCTCTCGCGGATGCGGCGTCCGACATGCTCGAGCACGATGTTGCCCGTCGAGTGGCCGTGTGTGTCGTTGACCGCCTTGAAGTCGTCGAGATCGAGGAAGAGCATCGCGCTGCGGCCGGGCTCGTCCAGAGCGTCGAACTCCTCGTAGAGGCCGCGCAGGTTCGTCAGTCCCGTGACCGCGTCCGTCGTCGCCTGATCGCGGAGGGCGCGAGTGTTGCGACGGTCGTAGAGGGCCTGGGTGGCGATGTGCGCGAGGGCCAGCAGCGCCCGCTGTTCGAGCACGGTGAAGCCCCCGGAGTCGGGGCGGCGCGTGAGCACGACGTGGCGCACCCCGACGCCCGGCGCCGTCACCGGGGCAGAAAGCTCGAACGGGCGGCCCTCGCTCTCGCTGATGCGAGCACTCGCCGATGGGACGGTCTTCGCAGCCGCGCGCTCGAGCGACTCGAAGATCTCCTCCTGCTCGCCCCACGGGAGCGCCAGCGAGGCCTCGATGAGCCCGTTCAGCTTGCGCTCGAGCCGCGCCCGCCGGAGCTGCTGACTGACCACCGCGACCCCCAGGGCCACGATCAGCAGCGTGTTCGCCGAGCGGATGTCCAGCCCCGCGCCGAAGTCGATCCGCTGCACGCCCGAGGAGAGCCGTGCGCCGTAGGCGAGCGCGACGAGTCCCGCGTTGAGCGCGAGGGCGAGGGCCACCCGGCCGGGCCTCAGCGTGGGAGGCGGCACGTCGGGCAGCCCGGCGAGCGCGATCCGTGCCTGCGCGTACTCGATCCCGATGGCGATGGCGCCGTAGGCGAGCACCGCCGGCACGGCCGCCAGCGTGGGCCACCACCCGGTGGCGGGCAGGAGCGAGAGGACGAGGAGGAACGCCCCTCCCGAGAGCGACGCGAGGCCCACCGCGTAGGCGACCGCGAGCGGCGGGCGGCGGGCGGCGATCTGCAGGACGGCCAAGGCGAGCACCCAGAGCAGCAACGCCGGCACCCGCCCGACGTCACCGGCGAGGAACGCGAGCACCGCGACTCCGACGCCGAACGTCACCGTGCCGATGCCCCACGCCAGCTCGAGACGGAACGGGCCGGTGAGCCACATCGCCACCACCGCGACGAGGAACGGGAGCCAGAGACCCGGCAGTATCGCGGCGTGCGGGACGAGGAGGACCAGGACGAGCACCACGCCCGCGATCGCGACGGCGAGCCGGAGCGCGCGCACCGGGCGTGCGCTGGACTCGGGGATCGCGGTCGAGCTCACCCCGGGAATGGCGGGGGCCGTCGGATCCGCCGCGCCCGTGGGCGGCCAGGGGGCCGCGCCTCCCGTCCGCGCCGATCCGTCGCTCACGCCGTCTCCCGTCGTCTCCGCCGCCGCCCGTGCTGGAGGGGATCAGGCTCACTCTTTCAGATTCGTGGGGCCTCCGCCGGGCCGACCGGCGAGTCCCGGCCTGTCGGTCGGACGCGCCCAGCCGTCAGCGCGCCTCCACCGGCAAGCGCGCCGCGAGCCGAGCGCCTCCCAGCGTCCCCGACTCCGCGAGGTCTAGTGCGCCTCCGCGGGCCTCGAGCTGTGCGGCGAGTCGGGCGAGCCCCGAGCGCGGGCCCGCCCCCGCCACACCGCTCCCGTCATCCTCCACCGAGACCGCGACGACACCCGGCTCGACGGCGAAACGCAACGCCACCGAGCGAGCGCCGCCATGCTTGAGCGCGTTGGTGATCGCCTCCTCGACCACCCGGACGAGCAGCACCCGCTGATCGAGGGCGAGGGAACGCGCCTCGTGCTCCGCCCACGCGTCGTCGATGTCGAGGGTCACGGCGATCTCGGGCGGGAGGCGGGCGAGCAGCCCCCGGGTGGCGGCGAGGAGCCCGTGCTCGGCGTCGACGGGGTAAAGGTCGGCGCTCGCCGCCCGGACCTCCACCTCGCGCAGGAGGTCGAGGCGCGCGGCCAGACCCGCGAGGCGTTCAGGGCGGGGCGGCCCCTCGGCGGCGGCGAGGGCGTGCAGCTCGGCGGCGAGGACGACGAGACCGTTCTGGAGGCGGCCGTGCAGCCCGTGCGCGACCTCGCGGCGCACACGCAGCTCCTCCTGCTGGAGCGCCTGCAGCGCCTCGACGACCTGCAGGCGTGCCCGCGTCTTCTCGCGCTCCTTGTCGCGCAGCCGCCGCGACAGATCGACGAGAACGACGCCGTGGAGGCAGATCAGGCCGACGACGAGCACCCCGACCAGCAGCTCCATGACCAGCGCCGGCCACGCGTCGACCGGGTAGACGCCGCCGAGGAGCTGGAGCGCGCAGCGCACGACGGCGGTGATCAGCGCGATCCCGATGATCGCGACGGCACGCCTCCCTCGCGCGTCGTGCTCGGGACGGACGAGCGCGATGAGCGCCACGGCGATCGTGATCGTCACGAACGTGATCGAGACGCGCAGCAGGACGTCGAGGAGCGGATCCTCCGCCGCTCCGCGCAGACTCAGCGAGCGCATCTTGAACGCCACGACGGCCTGCACAGCGGCGAGAAGCCCGAGCACCCCGCCGAGGAGCGACACCGACATACGCATCAAGCGGTTGTCGGCCCGGGCGTCGGCCGCCGCGATGACCAGCGTCACGCCGTGTGCTCGATGAACTGGAGGGCCGCCTCGACCCGGGGATTGTGGACGCCGTCGGCGCGCAGACCCAGAGCCGCGTAGAGAGCGTTGACGTGATTGTCGACCGAGCGGACCGCGATGCCGAGCTGCTCGGCGATGCCCGCGTTGGTCAATCCGGAGGCGAGCCCGGCGAGCACCTCGTACTGGCGGCGGCTGAGCGAGGCGACAGGCGAGCTGCGTCGTGCGGTGCGAGCCGCGACCAGAGCCGGATCGAGCACCGTGCGGCCCTGGATCGTGGCGTGCAGGGCGCTGAGCAGAGCGGTCGGGGACAGGGAGAACGTCTTCGAGAGGTAGCTCCAGCCGCGCGCCTCGTCGCGGTCGAGGCGGAGGAAGCGGTGCAGCGCGTCGACCGCCGACAACAGCACGATGGGCAGCTCGGGCCGGCGTGTGCGCAGTTCACGTCCGAGCTCGATCCCATCGCCGTCGCCGAGCTCGATGTCGATGATCGCGACGTCGAGCTCCTCCGGTCGCAGGTGCTCGCGCGCCTGGGAGGCGGACTCCAGCTCGACGACGCTGCGCACGCCAGGAGTCGACCGCAGCAGCGACGCGAGCATGTGCCGATAGAGCGCTTGGTCCTCGACCACCGCTATCCGAAGATCCCCTGCGCGATATCCCCCTGCCACGGGGGATATTTTTCCCTACCGCACGACGACCGAACACCGTTCGGGGCCCGATGTGGTGCGATTTCGGACGTTTTTCGGCGAACGGGCGTGCGCGGAGGACCGCGGATCGGGCTCAGAGCCGCGTGCCGGTGAGCGCGAGGCCGAGCGCCGCCGCCAGGAGGGCGGACGCCCACATCCCGAGGCCATAGCCCAGGCCTGCCGCCCACCGCCGTTCGAGCAGCAGACGAGCTGTCTCGACGCTCGCGGTGCTGAACGTCGTGAAGCCGCCCAGCACCCCCGTGCCCAGCACCGCGCGCCAGCCCGCGTCGAGGTGGCCCGACAGCGCAAGCCCGACGACGACTCCGAGCAGGAACGAGCCCACCACGTTGATCAGCGCCGTGCCGACCGGCCATCGCGCCGGCACCAGAGCACGCGCGACGCCGTCGACGACGAGGCGGGCCGCGGCTCCCACCCCGCCCGCGAGCGCGACCGCGACGAGCAGCGCCAGCGTCACGTGCGCTCCCGGGCGTTACGGCCCGCGACCGCGATCCCCAGCGCTGCGGCGAGCGTGCCGAGGAGGAGCGTCGCGCCTGTGTACAGGCCGGCTTCGGCGATCCGTCCCCCGTCGAGCAGCGTGAGCGTGTCGAGCGAGAAGGTGCTGTAGGTCGTGAATCCCCCGAGGACGCCCGTACCGATCAGGAGGCGGAGCGTGCGCCGCGGTCCGACGTCCGCTCCGCCGCGGACGAGACGCTCGAGCAGCAGCCCGAGCAGGAAGGCGCCCGCGAGGTTGACGGCGAGCGTCGCCACCGGCAGGGCGCTGAGGGGAGGCAGGGCCAGCGCGGTCACGGCACGCGCGGCGGTGCCCACCGTTCCGCCGAGGGCGACCACGAGGATCGCGGACGGTCTCAGGTGGAGGGGTGCGCTCACTCCGGGAGGTCCCACGGAGCCGGACGCGCGGGGTCGCGGTCGGCGCGCGGAACGACGAGGACCGGGCGGTGCTGCCGATGGGCGAGATGGGCGGCGACACTCCCGCTGAGGAACTCGGCGATGCTCGCGAGCACTCCCGCGTCGCGCGTGCCGACGACGATCATGCGGGCGTCGGACTTCTCGGCGGCGTCGGCGAGCGCGAGCGCAGGCTCGCCCTCGACGGTGCGCAGCGTCCAGGGCACGGTGGAGGAGGCGAGCTGCGCCTCGATCTCGTCGCGCAGCCGCTGATCGACCTCGGGAGGCGTCTCGGCCGCGCGCTGCGGCACGAGGCCGAGGGGGATCCCGCCCGTCATCGGGTCGATGTAGTCGCCCACGAGGTAGGGGTCCGCCGCGACGGTGACGAGGAGGAGCGAGGCTCCGAGACCCGCGGCGATGCCCTCCGCCGTGCGGAGGACCTCGGGCCGCTGGCCCTCGATGACGCCGACGAGGACAGGTCCGGAGGCGAGGGGTGCGGTCATGGGGGCTCCTTCCCAGGTCTCCTCATCCTGGCACTGCGACCGGGGCACGCGCCGGTCATCAGCGCGGATCGGGCCGTGATCCTTTCGTGATCTGCGCCCGCCGAGCTAGACTCACTCGTCGCCGGGCCTCCCCACCCCGGCCCACCCGATGCCTACCGAGGAGAACGCACGCGTGTCGAAGCCAGACATTCCCACCCCGGAGGAGTGTCTCGACGCCTCGACCGTCATCCCCGTCCCGCTCACCCGGCGCGAGGCGCGAGCGGCTGAGGCTCGTGCCGCGGAGGCGCTCGCCGCCGCCGAGAGCAGCACCGCGTCGGCACCCGCCTCCGCCTCCGCGCCGCGCAGCGCGTCGCCACGCATCGCCTCCGCTCCTCGCACCGAGGTTCCCGCCCCGCCCGCCCGTTCGCGCGCGCTCAGCCGCCGCGCCCTCGGCTTCGCCACCTTCTCGGTCGTCGGCGGCCTCTTCGCCACCGCCGCGATCCCCGCCTACGGCGCGCGCGGCAACCCGTCCGGCGGAGGAGCCGCCGCGCAGCGCGTCGGCCTCCAGAACCTCACCGTCTCGTCGGACGCGTCCGGCCAGACGGCGGTCCGCGACGCCTTCGCCGCTCCCACGCAGGTGCAGCTCGACGAGGCCAGCCGCCAGGCGGCCGTGCTCTCAGGCTCGAACGGCGGCCACTTCAGCACCGTTCAGACGAGGGCGGTCGGCGACGACTACCCGTGGCCGTACGAGACGATCGACGACAACGGCGGCGGGCTCTCGCCGCTGGGCTACTACTACCGTGAGTGCGTCGACTTCGTCGCGTGGCGCCTGAACCGCGATGCGGGCCGCACCTCCGCCCCGTGGAAGTACACGTGGAGCACCATCACGCCGCTCGGCGGCAGCGCGTACGAGTGGCCCGACAACTGGGCGGCGAAGGGCTGGGCGACGAGCAGCGTCCCGATCGTCGGTTGCGTCGCGTGGTGGACCTACAACCACGTCTCGTACGTGCAGAAGGTCAACGGCGACGGCACCGTGCTGCTCGAGGAGTACAACTACGGCGGCAAGCACAGCTACGTCACCCGGACCTTCCCCACCGCCCAGGTCCCCCTCTTCCTCTACCCGCCCGCCCTCTGACGCCCCGCCGCCTCCCTCCCCGCGAGATGCCACTTATGACGGCCGCCGCCGGCGTGTCGTCCTCATAAGTGGCATCTCGCGGGGAGGGGCGGGGAGGGGCGGGGCGCGGGAGGCGTCTCAGCGCGGAGGCGCGACGTCGCCGAGGCCGAGGAGCAGCGTGCGGAGCAGCTCCGCCAGCTGCCGTCGCTCGTCGTCGCCGAGGCTGGAGAGGAGCTCGCGCTCGTTATCGACGTGCGAGACGAGCGCCGCGTCCACGACGTCGAGGCCGCGAGCGGTCAGCGTGACGATGACGCTTCTCCGGTTGCCCGGGTCAAGCTCGCGCGTGACGAGCCCCTTGGCGACGAGCCGGTCGAGCCGATGGGTGATCGCCCCGGAGGTGACCATCGTGCTCGCGAGCATCGCCCCGACGGTGAGCCGGTGCGGCGCGCCCGAGCGGCGTAGCGCGGCGAGGAGGTCGAACTCGCCCGGGCGGAGGTCGTGCTCGCCGAGGGCGGAGGCGATGCGCCGCTCGAGCAGCGCCTCGGCGCGCGCGAGGCGGCCGATCACCGCCATCGGAGTGACATCGATGTCGGGCCGCTCCTGCGCCCACTGCTCGAGTACGCGATCGACGGCATCGTGCATGGCCGCTCCTTCACCTGTGTGGCGTCAAGGCTACGCCGTCCTATACTTCTTAGTGTTGAACAATCATGAGCTAAGAGGAGTCGTCATGACACGCGCGGGTCTCACCCTCACCGCCGCGGTCGCGCCCATCGTCTGGGGCACCACTTATCTCGTGACCACCGAGCTCCTGCCTCCGGGCCACCCCCTGACCGCCAGCCTGCTCAGGGCGCTCCCCGCCGGCCTGCTCCTGCTCGCCCTGCGACCAGGCGTCCCGCCGCGCGGGTGGCGCCTCCGCACGCTTGTGCTCGGGCTGCTCAACATCGGGCTCTTCTTCCCGCTGCTGTTCGTCGCCGCCTCGAGACTGCCCGGCGGAGTGGCGGCGGTCGTCGGAGCGGTGCAGCCGCTCGTCGTCATCGCGCTGACCTTCCTCCTCCGCTGGGGTCGGCCCCACCTCCTCCAGGTGGCATCGGGAGTCGTCGCCCTCGCGGGCGTCTCGCTGGTGTCGATCAGCGGCACCGCCTCCTTCGACCCGATCGGCCTGGGCGCCGCCGCGCTCGGAACGGTCTCGATGGCGGTCGGGATCCTGCTGACGCGACGGTGGGGAACGCCGCCTGGGACGCATCCCCTCACCTCGACCGCATGGCAGCTCATCGTCGGCGGGTTGGCCGTCGCACCGCTGCTCCCCCTCACCGATCATGGGCCGTGGCAGCCCGGTCTCGCCGGGCTGGCGGGCTACGCCTGGCTCACCCTCATCGGAGGCGCGCTCGCCTACGCGCTCTGGTTCCGCGGGGCCCGGGCACTGCCGTCGAGCAATGTCGCGCTCCTCGGAGTGCTCAGCCCGGTGACCGCGGCGCTGCTCGGCTGGGTCGTGCTCGGACAGGCGCTCTCGGCCCTCCAGCTCCTGGGCTTCGCGCTCGCCCTCGCCGGCTCGCTCGCCGGCCAATTCGCCCCCGCCCCCCGCGACTGACCGAGGCCCCCTCCTCCGCGAGATGCCACTTATGAGCACGACACGCCGGCGCGCGAGCGCACAAGTGGCATCTCGCGGAGGCGAGAGGGAGGGGCAGGCGGGCGGGCGGCTCAGCTCACGCTGACGAGGGTGCGCTGCCAGCCGCTGGAGCCGTCCGGCGCGACGGGCGCGCGGTCCGCGGTCTGCAGCGCGCCGTTCTTGTCGGTCGCCCGCACGGCGATGTAGTGCGATCCGCTCTCGGCCTGCCAGTCGACGTGCCACTGCACCCACGTGTCGATGTTGACGGGAGTCGAGAGGGTCGCCGCCTGCCAGTCGCCGTCATCGATGCTGACCTCGACCTTCGAGATCCCCGTCGCCTGCGCCCACGCGACTCCCGCGATCGTGGTGGGTCCGGCCGTGATCGGCGCGTCGATGCGCGGGGTGTCGATGCGCGAGGACATCTTGATGGGGGCCTCGGCGGAGTAGCCGCGCGGGGTCCAGTACGCCTGATCGGCCGCGAAGGTGGTCACCTTGAGCTCGGTGAGCCACTTGGTCGCCGAGACGTAGCCGTAGAGGCCCGGGACGACCATCCGCACCGGGAACCCGTGCTCGAACGGCAACGCCTCGCCGTTCATCCCCACCGCGAGGATCGCGTCGAGCCCGGAGTCGGTGAGCGAGGCCAGCGGGGTGCTCGCGGTGTACCCGTCGATGCTGCTCGAGAGCACCATGTCGGCGCCGCTCTGCACACCGGCCTTCGCCAGCACGTCGCGGATCGGCACGCCGAGCCACTTCGCGGTGCCGACCAGGTCTCCTCCGACCTGGTTCGAGACGCACGTCAGCGTCACGCTGTACTCGTCGACCCCCATGTCGAGGAGCTGCTGGAGGGTCAGCGTCACCTCCTGGTCGACCATCCCGGTGACCTTCAGCGACCACGTGGAGGGGTCGATGTTCGGGACGCTGAGCGCGGTGTCGACGCGGTAAAAGTCGGCGTTGGGCGTGTAGAGCGGCGAGAGGCCGTCGATCCCCAGGTCGGCGCCGGCGGGCACCGCGACGGTGGTGCGCGGAGGGGGCAGGCGCAGCGCCGCCCGCACGCTCGCGAGGGAGGAGGTCGCGGCGTTGACCAGGCGGGCGCCGGTGCCCACCACAGCGGCGCCGACGGCGGCGACGAGGGCCACCCGGAAGAAGCCGCGACGTTCGAGCCCGGCGGCGTCCGCCTCGTCCGCTACGCCGGCGCCACGCCAGCGCCGCAGCCGCCCGAAGAGGAGGTGCATCACGACGACCGCGACGATCACCCCGGCGAGCGTGGGCACGGCCGAGAGCGGAGTCGCACCGGCGCGCGTGACGATCGCTGCGATCGAGAGGCCGCCGGCGACGACGAGGAGGATCTGCCCGAGCGGGGGCCGGACCAGCTGAAGCATGCCGGCGATCGCCGCGGCCACCACCACGGCGACGCCGACGCTCGCGAGCAGGAAGATCTTGTCGTTCTCGCCGAACGTCTCGATCGCGAATTCCTTGAGCGGGCGCGGCACGATGTCGACGATGAAGGAGCCGAGCGCCAGCACGGGGCTGGCTGTGCGCGCCACCGCGAGGGCGACGAGCTCGGCGACCGCAAGCAGCACGCCTCCCGTGATGATGCCGGCGAGGGCGGCGAGCAGGAGGAAACGCGCTCGGTGCGCGCTGCCCTGGCGCACGGGGGCCGCTGTCTGGTTCATGCCCGCCAGTGTTCGCCTGTGACCTTCCTGTTGGCAGGGTGGCCCTGGTTTGGTCGCGAGCAGCCCAATCGTGTCACGGTTCGATAACGATAGTGGCCGCTCAGCACCAGTCGAGCGAGGTGCCCGGGAGTCGAGCCGCGACCGCCCCGCTCCGGGAGTCGACGAGGTCGGTCGAGTCGGCTCCGGAGTCCCGCAGATGCACCGCCAGGTATTGCCCGTTCGGCGAGATGCAGGTCGAGGCGATCGAGGATCCGGCGGACGGCTGGTAGAGCAGACGGTCGGCGTAGCCGTCGAACAGCACGATCCCCTCGGTCGTGCCGAAGGCGCCCGAGCGCTCGCTCACCGTGCGCAGGTAGGAGGATCCGTCGAGCAGCACGGCGGGCGTCGACGAGCCGCTGGCGGCCACGTCCGGAGGGACCTCGAGAGACGCCTCTTCGCCCGTGCGCAGATCCACGACGGAGCCCGCCTCGGCATCGGCCACCACCAGGTCGGAGGTTCCGGGAACGAACCCGCGGAGCTTCTCGTGCTCGCCGAGCGAGGTCGGCGCGGTCGCCCCCGCATCGACGCGATAGAGCTCGCCCGCGTCCGTGAGCGCGGCGACCGAGGTCGAGCCGGGCTCGAAGGCCCAGGAGGCGACCGAGAGGGCCTGACCGTCGGGCCCGTTCGCGCTGACGGGGGTCGCGCCCGCTCCCGAGATGTCGAGCGTGTCGAGCGTGTGACGGTCCGGAGCGTCGGGCGTGCTGAACGTGAAGCCGACGCGAGGTGCCGAGGTCGAGCCTCGCAACTCCGACACCGTCGCCCCCTCGGGCAGGGCGACGGGAGTCACGACACCGCTCGCACGGTCGACCGTCTGCAGCGTCTGCCGACCGCCGGAGTCCTCGGTCACGACCGCCAGAGTGGGAAGGGTCGTCGCGTAGGCGACGATGCGACCGGCCTCGAACTCGGTGCGCGAGTCACCACCGGCGAGCGGCCGACTGGTGATGCGGTCGGACGAGCCGTTGCTCCCCCGCTCGAGGGAGAGGACGTCGATGGAGGACGTCGTGAAGCGAGTCGAGACGTCGGAGGCGGGGCCGCCCGGCGCCGAGACTCCGGTCACCGAGACCGTGTAGTCGGTGCCGTAGCGCAGGAGCGCGTTGAAGGCGACGGTGATCTCGGAACCCGCGACCGTCACCGTCGTCGGCACCGACGGCGACACCGAGACGCGATCGATGACGGAGGGGTCGACCGCGCGATCGAGGCGCAGACGCAGCCGCGCGCCATCGCGCTCCACGACTCCCACCGTGCTCACCTGCACGCCGGTGACGCGCGGGCCCTGGAGAGCCGTCGCGGCGGTCAGACCCCCGACGAGCAGGACCAGCGCGGCGAGGGTCGACGCCAGCACCACGCGGTAGCGCCGTAGCGCGCGGTCGGCGGGCGGGTCGGACGGGACCGACGCTCGCGTGGCCGACGGGCGGACGTCAGTAGACATAGGGCATCGAGGGCTCGGCGATCGGCGTCTCCGTGACCGGGTCGAGGACGATCGACTGGGCGCTGGTGATGCTCGGGTTCGAGCCGAAGCCGCCGGTCACCTCGAGCCACGAGTCGATCGCGTACTTCTGCTCCCAGCCCGGCTGGTAGATGGGGACGCCGACGGGTTGCGCGTCGACGGCGCAACAGGTGACCACGAATCGCGTCACGTAGAAGACGTTCGTCGGGTCGTCGGGATCGGGGCTGACGAACCCGCTGATGGTGGCGGAACGGCCGGCGAAGAACTGCTCGGTCTCCCCCTGGGCGAGTAGCGCCGCCCAGTCCTTGACCGAGTAGTTCGCGGTGTCTCCCGTCGGCACCGCCGCCGTCAGCGCACCGGTGTTCACCTGGCGGGTGTTCGCGGTCGCCGTGGTGAGGGTCGAGGGAGGCAGCACGAGCAGGCCGACCGTCGCGGTCGCCACGATCAGCACGGCGGTCGCGGTGACGAGTGCGGGGCGGCAGCGTAAGAGGCGGGCACGGAGCGAAGTGGCGGGGCCGTCCTCCTCGTGACCGTGTCCGTCGTCGTCATCGTGTCCGTGTTCGTCGTGCTCGTCGGAGGCGCCCAGGAAGGCCGTTGCCGCCACCACCAGCACCACGGAGATCACCGCGAGGACGGTGGTGAAGACGAAGTACCGCGGGTGGATGTACAAGCCGAGGCGGCCGGTCGCAGCGAGCCAGAGCGTCGCGGCGAGCGCGATCAAGCTGAGGACAGGCCCCTGCCAGCGGGACGCGAGCCGTGCTCCTGCGCTGCTCCTCCTCCGCTCAGCCGACAAGGTTCACCGCCAGGCCCAGCGCGGCGGCCGAGAGCGCGACGATCGCCGTGAGGCGTACCAGCGTGGCGCTCGTGAAGGTCGTGCGCAGCAGCGCCAACATCTTGACGTCGATCATCGGGCCGAAGACGAGGAACGCCACGATCGCGCCCGGGAGGAAGGTGCCGCCGAACGAGAGCACGAAGAACGCATCGACGTTCGAGCAGATCGAGACGACGAAGGCGAGTGTCATCAGCGCGAGCACCGACCACAGCGGGTCAGCGCCCAGCGTGGTCAGGAGATCCCGTGAGACGGCGACCTGGATGAAACCGGCGATGCCGGCTCCCACGAAGAGCGCCGGGAGCATCGCGCTGGTCTCGCCCGAGAGGGTCGTGAGGCTGCGCCGGGCGCGCGACGAGACGGAGCCGCTCGCGGAGTCGCCGCGCTCGCAGACGGCGCGGAAGCCCGCCGTGAGCAGCTCAGCCTGGCGCGGGTGAAGGCTCACGAGCCAGCCGGCGAGGTTGGCGATCACGAACCCTCCGATCACGCGCGAGACGAGAATCCCGTCGTTCCAGCCGAACGCCTGGTAGGTGGTGACGATCGTGATCGGGTTGAGGATCGGCGCGGCGAGGAGGAACGTCACCGACTCCGACACGCTGAGACCCTTCGCCACGAGGCCGCGAGCCAGAGGAACGTTGCCGCACTCGCAGACCGGGAGGAGCACGCCGAGCAGGGAGATCGCCAGCCGGCGCGGCAGCGCACGACGCGGGAGGACCCTCAGGAGCACGCGCTCGGGCACCCAGAGCTGCACCGCCACCGAGAGCAGGATGCCGAGGAAGACGAACGGTAGCGACTCGATCACCACACTGATCGAGAGCGTCGCGAAGTCGCGGACGGTGTCGGAGAGGGCGAGCTCGGGCGGGTCGATACTGCGGAGGACGAGGAAGGCGACCAGCAAGCCGACGCCGATGAGAAGGCGCGGAATCAGGGTCGAGCGCGACCTCGTCGGCGGCGAGGCGGTGGACACCGACATCGGCGACTCCTTCACGGGGAGGGGGCGTATCAGGACGACGGCGGCCGCCAGAGGATGTCCTCCGACGGCCGCCGTCAGTGTGTCACCCGATCGCTCGGATCGGCGGGTGACGAGGTGAGCCCCTCCGCAGGATTCCCGCGACGCGCCGGGAGGCGGTCGGAGGAGGTCCCGCGGAGGGGATCACCGGGGGTGGTGCGTCAGCAGGTGCGAGCGGTGTACGTCGCGGTCTGCGTGCTCTTCACCGACGCGCCGTTCACGGTGCCCGTGGACGAGACGCTGGCGCTGCCCGCGGCGATGGAGGTCGCGCGGACGGTGTACGCAGCCGAGGCGCTGGAGCCCGGAGCCACGTTGGTGAACGACTTGGTTCCGTACGACGTCGTGACCGACATGTTCGCGGGGACCGTTGCGCCGTTCTTCGCCGTCACCGTCAGGACCACGTTGCCGCCGATGCAGCGGCTCGAGGTCGTCACGGTCATCGGCATCGTCGCCGTCGAGGCCTTCACGATGGTGAGGGCGTAGGTCGCCGTCGTCGTGTGGTCCTGTGCCGAGGACACGATCGAGACCGAGGTGTTCCCCGAGGCGGCGAGGTTCACCGTGCGGGCAACCGTGTCGTCGATGAGGATGCCGTCGACCGTCACCAGTCCGCTGCCCACAGCCGGGTCGAGGTCGAGCGAGACGCTCGTCGTCGAGGCCGGCACGGTCAGCGTGTAGTTGCGGACACCGGTGGTGAGCGCCGGCGAGAGCGTTCCCACGTTGGAGGCGAGCTTGGTCAGCTCGGCGTTCGTCCCGTAGGTGTCCGAGGCGGTCGTGTAGACCCCGTAGACGCCTCCGACGAAGCTCGTGCCGTTGCTCTGGAAGCGCACGGTGACCTTGGGCACCTTGTTCCCCTTCGCGTCGAGCACGTAGTTGCCGCTCTGGTCGCGCTTGTAGCTGTCCTTCGCCGCGATCTGGTCGAGGACCGTCTGCGGGATCTGGTCGTACTGCACGTACCACTGGTTGGCTCCGCCAGCCCCTGAGATGGTCTGGGTCTTGAGCTTCACATCGTTGAGGTAGATGTCGAAGTTGCGACCCGCGTCACCGCCGTAGTACCGCACGCCGAGGAAGTTCTTCGGCAGCGTCGGGTTCACGATCATGTCGTACTGGAAGAACGCGTCCGACGCCTGCTGTGCATCGCGGTAGGGCTGGCCCTGCCACGTGCCGACGCTCGACTTCGAGAACTTGTAGTTCTTGTCGGCCTCGCTGTTGTTGTCGTCGAACGACGTCAGGGAGTCGATCGTCGTCTCCTTGATGCGGAGCTGGTCCTTCTGGGTGCGGATCAGCGCCTGCGCCTCCGGAGAGTCGGGCTGGATGAGGGTCATGTACGTCGCGTATCGGGCGTTGTACAGGCTGTAGTACGGGCGGAACACGCGAGCCTGCGAGGCCGCGTCGGCGTTCTTCATGCCGAACCGCATCGTCGTGCGTCCGTTGCCGTCGGCCCCATCGGGCAGGCGGACCAGGTTCTGGACGATGTTGTTCTTCCACGCGGACGTGTCGCTGACGACGACGTCGTTGTTGACCGACTTGTCGGCGACGCTCATCTGCACGAGCACGCCGGCGGTGTAGGACGCGTTGACGTTCGTGCGGTTGAGCTCGGTCGCCAGCAGCACGGGGCCGTAGCGGAAGGCGGTCCAGTTGGGGTTCTCGGTGTCGGCGACGGCCACGACCTTCGCCGGGACCTTCCAGGCGAGGGTGTCACCCGCGGCGACCGGGACGACGACGTAGCCGCCCTGGGTCAGCGTGGAGATGTCACGAGCAGCGCCGTTGACGGTCAGGGTCGGCGTGCCGTCGACCCACGACGGGATGCGCAGGCGGACGGTGGTGCCGCTCGCCACTGCTCCGGAGCCGAGCGCCTCGACCTTGAAGGTCGCGGTGTCGCCCTCGGGGATGCTCCCCGACTGCGTGAGCTTGAGGTTCCACGCGGCCGAGCGCAGCACCGAGGCGCGGAACTGGTTCACGTAGACCGTCTTGTCACCCTCGAAGTAGATCGAGTCGCCGAGCTTGGTGAAGCTTTCGATTCCCGATCCGTGGTCGCACCAGAACTCGTCAAGAGGCGTTCCGAAGACCTTCGAGTAGCCCGCGGTCTGCGGCTGGAAGTACGTCACCATGCCGGTGTCGGGGTTCTGCGAGGCGACGACTCCGTTGGTGAAGGCGCCTTCGTAGAAGTCCGCGTACTTGACGTCCTGGCTCACCTTGAACAGTGCCCGCGTGAGCTTGAGCATGTTGTAGATGTTGCAGCCCTCAGAGGTGGAGTTCTCTCCGTAGCCGGAGGTCTCTCCGTTGGTGGCGTACTGGTAGAGGGTGCCGGGGGCGTGGAAGTGCTCGGACTGGCTGTTGCCGCCGTTCGCGTAGGTGTGCGTCTCGTCGACCATGCGCCAGAAGTTCTCGGCGGCCCGCCGATACATGTCGAGGTTCGCCTTCTCGTCCGCGGTCAGCATCGCGTAGAGCGTGGGGTCGTCCGTGAAGACGGTGTAGCGCTTGAGCGCACCGATCACCTTGGGGATCGTGGCGTTCGCGTGCAGTCCGTCGAGGATGTCCTGGTTGTTCGCGAGCTTCTGGAACAGCGCGGTCTCGTCGAAGTACTCGGCGGCACGCTTGTGCGCCGCCTTGTGCGTGATGTCGAAGAGGCGGTAAAGCGCCTCGTTCATTCCGCCGTACTCGGTGTTGAGCATCTGCGTCGGGTCGGCCTGACGACCGGCCCAGTTCGTGACCCAGGTGCCGAAGCTGTCCGCGATGGCCAAAGCCTTCTGCGAGACGTCGCTCGGGCCGTACTCGTTCGCGTCAAGCAGGCCGGCGAGAACCTTGTGCAGGTTGTAGAAGGGGACGAGGAGGCCGTCGGCGCCCGAGGGGAGGGCGGTCACCGGGAACGGAGCGACGAAGCCCGCGTTCGACGGGTCCTTCGCGGCGTAGGCGTCCTGGACCTTCTTGAGGCCGTTGACGGAGGTGGTCAGCTTCGCGAGCAGAGCGGCCTTCGTGGTCGGGTCCGTGGTGTTGGCGTAGGCCTGCGAGACCGCGGAGATGTAGTGGCCGAAGAAGTGACCCTGGAAACGGAGTCCGGAGTCACGCTCCCAGCCGCCGTAGCCGCTGTCCGTGGTCGGGGCGAGTCCCGCCTGCTTGTAGAAGGAGTAGAGGAACTTCTCGGGGTCGAGGCTGAGCAGGTACTGGACCGTCTCGTTCTCGCCGTTCACGAGGTAGGCGTCCTGAACATCGACGTTCGACATGCCCGCGTCGGTGAGATACGTCGAGGTCTTCGTGCCCGTCGGCTGCACCTGGACCGCGAAGGCCTTGGTGACCGGGGCGCTGCCGCCGTACGTCGCCGAACCCGTGAGGGTCACGTTCTTCGCCGAGCCGGTCGGCGGAGTCACCGTCGCGGTTCCGTCGGCGGCGATCGAGATGGTCGCGCTGTCAGAGGAGGTCCAGCTGATGGTCGAGCCCTTGGCGCCGCTCGTGGGCACCGCGAAGACGGTGCTGGTGCTCGTGGGCACCGAGACGGCGGCGAGGTCGTCGCTGGCGACGGTGGCCGGGTCGAAGGAGGGGAGGTGCGCCTTCGTCAGTGCCACGACGTCGGTCGTGGTCGCGACTCCGTTGTAGAGCGCGTAGTCGTCCATCAGGCCGCGCAGGTGCGCGCCGTTGTACTGGGGGCCGTTGAAGCCGATGGTCTTGGTCGAGGTGCTCTCGGAGCCGAGGACTCCGGTCGCGTCACCCGAGACAGCGGTCTTGATCGAGCTGGGCTGCTTGACGCCGTTGCGGTAGAAAGCGACCGCCTTGGTGCTCTTGTCGTAGGTGGCGACGACGTGCGTCCACTGCCCCGTGGGGAAGAAGCTCGAGCGCGTGCCGTCGACGGCGACCTTGTAGGGCTGACCGCCCGCCGGCCCGATCGAGAGCGCGAGCGGAGTGCCGTCGCCCTCGGAGGTGAGGTACCAGCCGTCGGAGTTGTAGGCCGTCTTGTTCCAGGTGAAGACCTCTTCGCCCGTCATCGCGACGGTGGGGTTGAACCAGAACGAGACAGTGAGGTTCGCCGGCTGCAGTGCCGCCGAGGTGCCCAGCGAGATCGCGTTCGAGCCGGTGAACTCGAAGGCCTGGCCGCTCAGGCCCGTGCCGTAGGAGGCGGTGCCCTTCTGCATGCCGAGCGGCGTATTGCGGCCGCTGGTGTCGGCCAGGGAGCCGTCGAACGGAAGCTCGAGGACCTTCGCGCTATCGAGGGAGGTGGTGGTTGCGGCCTGCGCGGTGGGGCCGACAGACAGGAGACCTGCCGTCAGCGCCATCACCGCCGCGGCGGCGAGGGGGATACGTCGTCTCATGGGGACCTCTCGTCGTTGAGAATTTCGGCGCCGCGACGGAGGGGACCCGGGGATGCGGCATCGTGAATGTTACCGTTAACAAGCATTTTCGGTGAACTTTCGGTGAGAGGACCGCCAGGGGACTCGCTCACCATCCAGGGAGCTTTCGGGCGGCACGATCACCTCGGAGCGGCGTCCCTCGACTCCCTCAGCCGGTCGCTCGCATCGCCGGGTCCCAGAGCCGTTCCGCATCCTCCGCGTTCAGGGAGTTGACCGAGACCCCTCGCTCGCCCACCGGGTCGCCGCAGCGACGCAGAACAGTGATGGCCGCCGTCGTGGACCGTCCTTCTGCGAGAAGAGGGTCGTAGGGGCGGAAGCGGACGTTGACGTCGTCGAAGACGACCGGCGAGAACAGATGCCCGGAGGAGGATACGGCGATGATCCGCGCGTCTCCGGCCCTCGCCAGCCACGGCCGGAGACCGACGGTGAGCACGAGCGGGCGCACGTCGATCCGCGGGGTGCCGGTCGCGGCGGTGATCCGATCGGCGATCAGGCGCCCTGCTTCGACGTCGCGCACGGCGAGCGTCACCCTGCACCACGACGCGCGAGCGTGGGCCAGATCGGAGGCGGACATCGCCGCGCACCCGACCTCACCGGCCGGCATCCTGACGCCGTCGAGCGATCCTGCTCTGGCCCGGGGCCGGCCGCGTTCGTATCCTCGAAGGCAGCTCGAGTCGAAGGGATACCGATGGCTGCACGTTCTCTCGCCAACGAGGCGCCGAGGGGCACATCGTGACCACCCCGACCCTTGCCGCGCAGAGCGGCCTCGCCGAACGCCTCCGGGCCTTGTTCGCTACGCGACCACACCAGGTCCGTGAAACGCGCATGTTCGGCACCCTCGCGTTCATGGTCGACGACGCGATGGCGGTGGCCGCCCGTCGCGACGGCGGCCTCCTGGTGCGCGTCGATCCGGCGCGCTACGACGAGCTGCTCGAGGCGGGAGGCGCCCCGGCGCTGATGGGCCCGAACCGCAGCATGGGCCGCGGCTGGCTCACTGTCGAGGCAGCACAGCTCGCCTCCGACGACGAGTTGGAGCGCTGGGTCGACATCGGCATCGAGGCACGGCCGAAGGAGGGCGACGCCCGGTAGCGGGCGGTCACGCTAGGGCGGATCGGGGTGGTGAACTGAAAAGAAAGACCGCCACGAATGTATCCGACGGGTTTCGCCGTAAAGGAGACACCGGATCTCTACGAGCGGGTAGCTCTATCGATGATGGGGCCTCGCGTGGCGCCCGCGACAATCGGAGCGATCTCTGCCCTCCCGCTCGGCCCGAGGCGGTCAGTGGAGATGGCGGTGGTGTGCATCGGGATAGTGCTCGTGCGTGTGAGTCAGCCGCTCATGGTGGTGTTCGTGCTTATGCCAGGTATCGGCGGGAACGGGTTCGTCATGACGGTGTTGATGCTGCTCGTCATGGGTGTGCCAGTGGTCGTGTGTCAGGTGCTGGTGGGTGTGTTCGTGCTCGTGGCGTTCGGTCAGGTGCAGCCAGACCCCGACCGCCATCAGCGTCCCGGCGAGCAGGAAAGGCCACGTGATCCGGTCGCCGAACGTGAAAGCGAGGACCGCGCCGAAGAACGGGGCGATTGTGTAGTACGCGCCCGCGCGAGCCGTGCCGATATGCCGCATGGCGACGATGAACAGGGCGAGACTGATTCCGTAGGCGAAGAACCCGACGACCAGCGCGCCGCCGATCACCGGCCACGCGGGCAGGGTCGCGCCGAGTGCGAACGCGAGGATGAGGTTCACCGGGCCGGCGACGATGCCCTTGATCGCGGCGATCCAGCTCGCGTCAGTGAGCGAGACCTTCCGCGTGAGGTTGTTGTCTAATGCCCAGCACAAGCACGCACCGAGGATTGTCAACGACGGCCACGGCGAACCGAGGTTCGCTCCCGAGGGGATGCTCAGCACGACGGCACCCGCGACGATGGCGACCATCCCCAGCGCGATCCGTCGGTCGAAGCTCTCCCGGAAGACGAACCACGCAAGCGTCGCGGTCAACAGCCCTTCCGCGTTGAGCAGCAACGACGCCCCCGACGCTGGCATAGTCGCCAAACCCAGCATCAGCACGACCGGGCCGGCAACACCGCCGACTGCGATCGCCCCCGCCAGCGGAAGCAGGTCTCCGCTGGCCAGATGCACGCGAGGTGCACGGCGGATCAGACGAAGTATCGTCAGGCCAAGACCCGATCCGCAGTAGAGCAGCCCGGCGAGCATCCAGGGGCTCGCCTCTCCTAGGAGAAGCTTCGCGAACGGAGTGCCAGCACCGAAGAGCACTGCGGAGAGCAGCGCCGCCTGTACACCGCGGTTCTTCAGCGCCGCCCTCACGCAACCGCCCCCCTGAGCCCCGCCCTAGCACGAGGGCAGCGGACGCGGTCTTGCTCGTGGTCGCATACCGTCCGCGCGCGCGGGAGCGTCGCGAGGTGTTGCGACAGGCTTGCCGGGTTCTTATCAGCCGCGTCGCCGTTCGCGGAGCTGTCCTCCGCGGCGCCGGGCACGCGGATGATCGTCGCGCGCAACGTGGCGGCGAGCATCGCACACACCTCGACGTGCTCCGGATCGAGACCGCGTGGCTGCCGACCTAGATGCACATGCAGAGAGTAGGGCACACCTCGTGGGACTGGTCAGTGGTGGGTGTGAACGACTGCATGTCCACGGCCCCTGCCGATCATCCATCGGTTTACCGGGGTGGTGACGATGAATGCGACCGCGAGCGACAACGCGAGGGAGCCCCAGAACAGCCCATCATCCACCTGAGCGTCCACCGCTCCAGGGATCGCGACAATGACGGCGTTGTCGATGACCTCCATGACGGCGATCGAGACGGTGTCCGCTGCGAGGGCGACCTTGAAGGCTGCACCCATCGTCAGACCGGAACGGATGACGCCGCGCATGGTCAGTGCATAGCCGAACACGAACGCTAGGACGATCGACAAGATGATCGTGCCGCTAGTGCGGAGCCCGGCGGCGGTGCCGATGACCATGCCGAGGACTTCACCGATCGCGCAGCCGGTCAGGCAGTGCAGCGTTGCTTGCGCGGCCATCGACCAGCTCACCCGGGTGTGCCCTGCACGCGCCGGGTGCTCTGGGTGATCGTGCTGACTCATCGTCGTCCCTCCTCGTCGTCGCGCTCCGGCCTCCCCTACGCGGCCCTCGGTCATCGAGCATGCACGCCTGCCGTCCCTCTGTCGATCTGGTTGCGGTCGGTGTGGAGAGGGAGAGAAAGTTGCTCGAACTCGGCGCGTGGGACGTCGCCGCGAGAGCGGCCGATGGGCGCTCGATGTCCTGCGAGCAAGGCACCACAGCACTCAGTGATCGGTGGCTATCTGAGGCAGTCGTTCGCGGAGGTGCCCGCGCCCGTCGGCACCCGGGCTACGCCTCCGTGGCCGGCCTGCCGCTTCCCTTAGCCTGAGCAGATGGAAGCCGGGGTCGATCTCCTCACGCGGCGCCTTCGGCTGCGCCCACTCAGCGCAGAGGACGAGCCGGCGGTCATGGCCTACAGAGGCGACGCGCACGCCTCCCGCTACCTCGGGCATTCGCCGCTGGCGGATGGGCAGTACCTGCCGTGGCTCGCGGAGCGGGCGGGCGAAGGGGAGCTGCGCGAGCCGGGCCACCGCCGCTTCTACGGGATCGAGGTTCGAGCGTCGAGGGCGCTAGTCGGCGATGCCGTCCTCATCCTTTCCGCGGACGGACAGCAGGGCGAGATCGGCATGTTCCTTCACCCCGACACGGCAGGTTTGGGTTACTCGCTCGAGGCAGGCTCTGCCCTCCTCGACGTCGCGTTCGGAACACTCGGCCTCCACCGCATCGTCGGTCGCGCCGCAGCTCACAACCGCGGCTCCATACATGCGATGGAACGGATGGGCCTCCGACGAGAGGCCCTGTTCCTCGCGAGCGAGAGACGCGGCGAGACCTGGATCGACTGCGCGGTCTACGCGATCCTCGCGGAGGAATGGAAGCGTCGCCAACACCCCTCGCCACCGACCTGTTGACCATCGCCTCTCGGACGATCGTGTGTCTCGGTACGTTTCCACCCTCACGTTGGTGAGGTCGAGCTGGCCCGAGATAAGCCTAAACAAGGTGTGCGCCGGACCGGAGGCCGTTGAACCGTCCAAATTCAGGCTGATCTCGCCCTCATTTCTCAGCGTCGTTTTAGTGCAGTCAAGGACGCGAAGGGAGAATCCGGATATTTTCACCTCGCCTTCGATCGTCGCGTCGGAGAGGATGACGACACCGAGGTCGGCCGAGGACACATCTTACGTAGCGACGCCCGGAGGTGGAGTACGTATCGACACTCCAGCCCCGAATGTTCGATGGGCGAACCTGGCGTGGACGTTATGGAGAATTCAACTCAATGATGAGCGGATCCGAGAGGGGCACATCAAAAGATATTTCCGTTTTGCCCTCTCCATTTGGTGCAGCGGCACAGTCTACTGAAGCGGTGTATTTACCAATCAGCGGACATTCTCGCTCGCGCGCATGAGCTTGACCTATGACTGCGGGGCATACGTCACAGCTTTGGTCAGCCCGCGTACAAAACGACTGCAATGCAGAGCAAGTGCTCCACAAGCAGAGGTCGGTTCCCGTCGTTCTCGAGAGGAACTGACATAATCGCGACTATCGGAGAACGCTGGGCCAGCTCTGTAACGCAACAATCATCCGAAGCTGCACGATCCGCGGTGTGCGCCACCCAACGGCCGATTCAGCTATTCCAGCGTCGCGGTGTCCCTTGAACCCTGCTCATCGTGGAGCTCGGCGCCGAGGGTAATCGCGATCCGGTCGGCCTCTGACCGGAGAGATTCCGCGGTTACAATAGGGTAATCCAGCCATCGCGTTGTCACGCCCTCGAGGTCTGATCTCGTCAGAGCTTCGGGCGGCTCTGCTTGCGCGAGAGCATCACGCGCCTCGCACCACACGACAACGGAGGCCGCGTCGTACTCGACGTACCTCGAGGCCGCGTTGTAGACCGCGGTGAGGCGTCGCTTCCCGTAGGAGTTGAAGGCGAGCACGTTGGATGCTTCGAACGACGGCGGAGGCTGTGTCGGGTACCGCCACTCGTAGAACTCGGACACGAACTCCATACGGCGCCGGCGTGCAGACTCCGCGTCCGCTCGCGTCTGGGCCAGGAGTTCCCGCTCGTGTCCCTGCGCGGTGAGCTGGTTCGCTCGCCCCGCGATGCGCACTGATGTCCCGGCGAGAACGATCGTGGCCAGCGCTGCGATGCTCGCGACGGCACAGTGATGCAGTGCTGGCGGGGCGACCACTCCCCCAGGGCTTGGGGGAATCGGGCGGGAGTCCGCGCGAACTACATCCGGAGGTCTCTGTACCGACCGACTGTGAGATCTTCACTGCCCTGCACGACGAGTTGTCCACCGCCGAGCCTCGACTCGAACAGGGTGAGGACCTGGCCGATGCCGGAGGCGGACTCCGCGAGAACGCCATCGAAGTGCAGGAACCAGGCGCCGTGCCCGACGGCTTGACAGGCTTCCCACTCGTCGCTGCTGATGTCGTCGGGAGTGAGTCCGACAGCTTCGAGGGTCTGTGGGTCGGTCAGATCAAGGATGGACACTTGAGTCGCTGTCAGGGTGTGGAGCTTGTAGGGTGCGCGGAGGAGAGCTTCAGCAGGGAAGCCCTGCGACTGAGCGGCACGATCGAGTTCCGCCATGCATGCAGCTACCGGGGTGGCGAGGTAGAGCGCTGCGAAGATCTCGGGCGGGTTCCATCGGCCGCCGTTGAGCCGCGCTCCCGCTCCGGAGAGAGGGTCACGGCGCACTGTCGTGTAGCGGTAGACCTCGCCACTCCACGCCGTTCGCGGAAGTGTGTCGATCTGCGCGAGTAGGTCGTCACCCGCGGTGCCACTCAAACGACTACGCCCTCGGCTAGGGCTTCGATCAGCGCCAGGACGTCCTTGTAACCGCCGGCGTGGATCCGATCAGCAGGGCTGCTGTGGTCCAGAAGGCGGTTCGGAGACATCATCCAGACGTTAGCGAGGTCCCGCGGCAACACCTCAGTGACGGCCTCCGCAACGTATGCGAGCTCAAGGAGCCGCTGCCGATTGAGTCGCTGCGGAACGACGTCGCCCGCGGACCATCGGGCGATCGACCGCGCGGACGCATCGACGATCTGCCCGACCTCGGCCTGACTGAGCCCAAGACCGTCGATGATGGTCGACACTTTCGCTGCTAGCGCCCCGCTCTGTGACACGCTCATAGATGTCATCTCCTCTGTCATTGACTCTGTCGGCTATTGTGACACGTAGTGGGAGTTGAGAACGAGGAGGACGTGCGATGTCAGTTGAGTTTCTGCTCAGCCACCAAGACCACCAGAAGGTCGAAGACTTCCTCGGCGCAGCGCCGGCTGGAGTGGGAGCCATCACCCTTCACAGCACCTACGCGAAGCATCAGCAGGCAGCTGCTGACGCGGCTCGCGAAGCCGGCCTGCGCGTGGTCTACGACCCTCGCACCGAGCGGCTCGCCTACCCCGACGCGATCGGCGCCACTCGGAAGCTCCCCGGCTGGACTGGAAACATCCAGGACGTCGGGGAGCTCGCTAGCTCTCCCAAGCTCCGCTCCACGCTCGTCGCACGGATCATCGACGGGCACCCGGATTTCGCCACCGTCGTCACCCCTCCTGCGTTCTTCGTCAGCGATGAGCGCTCCGGGAACCTGAACGTCGCCCTCGCGGAAGAGACCCGCCTGCAGAGCGAGCGCCCGGTCCGCGCGAAGCTTCTGATCTCCAGCCGGCTCCCGGAGCCTGTGATCAAGGAGCTCGCCGAGGAGTACGCGCGTGCCGGAATCACCGAAATCGACTTCCGGATGACGCCTCTCAACGGGGAGAACGACGGCGTAGGGAAGATCAAGAAACTTTTCGCCGCGGCCGATCGTCTTCGCGAGAACGGCATGCGCGTCACTCTCGGAAGCTCGGGCAATATCGGCCAGGTCGCCTACGCCCTTGGACACGTCCACGCCTATTCAGTCGGCGTTGGGCAGGACGAACACATCGACTTCGCCGGGAAGCTCTCGCGTCAGAGGACCCCGAAAAAGCTCGACGACCAGGGGAACCCTGCCAAATCCGGCGGCGGTTGGGAGGGGATCTACCTTCCCGGCCTCGCTGTCACCGTCGGCAGGAAGCACGGTGAAGCTCTCCTCGCCAACACGGACATCCGATCCCGAATCGGATGCCGCACCGGCGTCTGCGGAACGAGCATCCAAGGACCTCTTGAGGATTCCAAGGCGCACTACCTGCATTCGCGCGCAGGAAGCGTGGCTGCTCTCGCGGAACGCCCGGAAGCGTGGCGCGGCACTACTGAGCTCGCGCGCCTCGAACGTGCCATCGAGCTGCGCAAGCTCGTCAACAAGCACCACAAGGTGCCCGGACATGGGCTCCTCCAGACACGGACTCTGGAAAACCTCACGAAGCGCATCGCCGAGGAGGCAGCCGCGGCGTGAGTATCAGAGCGCACGCCAACCCAGCCCGTCGTCGCTCGTGTTCCGTCGTCGTTGATCGCTCTGGTCGTAAATTGTTGTCGCCGCCTTGGACAACCTCAGACTCGTGCAGATCGGACCCGTGCATCGGCCCTCGTTGGTCCCGCTCCGAAAACGATCGATTCCGGGAGGCTCTTCGCGGGCGCGCTTCAGCGTGACCAGAAACGTGTGTCGTATCGAAACCGGGTTACGGGACGCTCGGTTTCGGGCCGGAGTTTCGGTCCGAGGGCTTCGGCCGCTCGGTTCGTAGCACGTCGACGTAGACGGCTCAGCTCTTGGAGCCCGTGAGTGCGAGTGTGCCGCCGAGGCCAATCATCATGACCCCACCTGCGCCGGAGAGGGTAGAGATTCGGCGCGGCGATTTAGCGAACCATAGTCGTGCCGTCCCGGCCGCGAGGGCCCACGCGCTGTCGCACGCAAGCGCCACGAGCTGGAAGGTGATGCCGAGGAGGAGGAGTTGTGCCCAGACGGCTCCGGCCGCTGGGTCGACGAATTGCGGGAGCACGGCGACAAAGAACGCGATAGTTTTGGGGTTGGTCACGCCGACGATGAATCCCTGCGCGAGTAGTTTGCGGGCGGAGGTCGGGGTGCTTTCCGCACTCTGCACGTGTGCGTTGCGATGACGGATAGCTTGCACGCCGAGGTACACGAGGTAGATCGCGCCCGCGATCTTGATCGCGGTGAAAGCCACTACCGAGGAAGCGACGATCGCTCCTACGCCGAAAGCGACGGCGAGCACCGCGGGTACTGTGCCGAGCGCATTGCCGATAACACTGAGCACGCCGGCTCGGCGGCCGAGAGCGATCGAGCGGCCGATGACAAAGAGCACGCTCGGGCCGGGGATCACGATGATGACCACCGACGCGATCGCGAACGCGAGGAGGTTCTCAATCGGAATCATGACCGAATGATACTGCTGTGCCATCTTATTGTCGCGCCTGCCTGCCTGCCGGCCGGCCGGCCCGTTGTAGGTTTCCGCAATCGCTCGAAACTGATCGTTTACGAGCAGCGGTTGACGAGTCGACTGGCTGAGGCTGGGGTCCGCGAGTTCTTGCGGTCGGTGGAGCGCGCCCATGTGCTCGAAACTCGTGGCTGAATCAAATCAACCAGAACGGTCATCTCGACGTTTTCGAGCAGTACCGTTCCAGTGCGACCTCCCGCCAACTCATCGCCGACGACCAGGCGCCCGCGTTGCTCTCAGCCGGGCTCGCTGCGGCTTCCTCCGGTGTCGAGCTCAAGGGCGCGGCGAGCTGATGGCGATCGTCGGCTACGCCCGCGTCTCGACCCTGGATCAGAATCTGCACTCGCAGATCGACGCACTCTCCTCCGCCGGCGCAGTGAAGACCTTCAGCGACAACACAGATCGCCTCGGCCGGTCGATGTCGGACGTCGTCTCGATCGTCGGACAGCTGCAGACGCAAGTATCGACTCCGCCGACGCCCTGGGCGACGATCAGCGAGACGCTCAGCGTCGGCGCCTCCACGATCCGCCGAGCGATCGAGAACGCCTCGGCCGACGCGACCGATTCGGCCGACCTCTTGTGATTCCGGACAAGCTGGCCGAGGACCATCGCGTGAGACGCAAGGGTTCCGGTCCTGCCAGAGGTTCGGAACTCGCGCGCGCCGGCGACGCGATCAGCCACACCAGCAGGCCCAGAGCAACGCTGGGGAAGAGAATCCACGGGGGGATGAAAGCCACTGCGGCCACGAGTGCGGTGACGATGAGCAGTGCCGTGGCCCACGGTCTCCGACACCACGCAGCTGGCCCCCGGCGAACGACGAATGCGACCGCGCCGCGGGCGATGTCGCCCCAGTCGACGCCGATCTCCTCGGCGTGATCCAGATCGGCCGTCCACGTTTCGACCATGATCCGACCCTCTGCGCGGGGAGGAACGCTTCACGGCGGCTCGGGCCGCGCGCTCTGTCCGGTGCACGGCCTAGGCTCCCGCCGGCCCGGCAGGCCGCATCTGGGGCGAGCGCGCCGCCGCTTGCTTGTTCTCGAGGGTCGCCACGGCCGCGACAGCAAGGTCGTGGGCGTGTTCGTGCAGCCGGTAGTAGCGGCGCCGGGCCCCCTGCCGAGACATGTCGTCCTCCCACGCGCTGGCCACCCACCCCAATGATTCGAGGCGATCGAGAATCGGATACACGCTGCCGCTCGGGCGCCCCGTCGTCTTGACGATCTGAAGTCCCCACACCGAGCCCTCGGCCGCGACGAGCACCCTCAGGACGTCGATCGTGGCCGGCGTTACACGGGACAATCTCTCCATATGTCGAGATGATACGTCGCCCCCTACGACACGAGAGAAAGATGGGAGCGCGACCCACCACCCGCTGCCGCCATCGACAGGCACGCCCTGGCTCTCACACAGAGCGCGCGCCTCCCGCCCTCAGCGCACGGCCCGCGAAGCGCCTCCGCTCGGCACCCCGACCAGAGCAGGCGCGGTGAGCTGCGGAGGCTCCACCACCAGCTCGTGCAGGAGTACGGCCGCGACGCGGGCGCCCTGGCCAGCGGCGACGACGAGCTGCTGCGGACCACCCGCGACGTCTCCGGCCGCGAAGACTCCCTTGACGCTCGTGCGACCGGTCGAGTCGACGCGGACGAGCCCGTCGGCGTCGACGTCGAGGCGGAAGTCGATGATCGAAGTGACGGTCGAGCGCCACAGAGGGCGCACGAAGCCTCCGCCGACCTCGACGCGGGAGCCGTCGACGAGTCGGACCGCCTCCACCTCGCCCTTGTCCCCCTCGAGCGCCGCGATCTTGCCCCGCGCGACAGCGATCCCCGCGCGAGCGAGCTCACGCTCCTCCCGGGCGTCGATCGCGGCGGAGCCGTGGGTGAAGACGGTGAGCCGGGCGCTCCACCGGGCCACGAGCCGGGCGCGGTCGGCAAGATCGGGAGTCTCGCCGATCAGGGCGAGCGGACGGTCCCGCAGCTCCCAGCCGTCGCAGACGACGCAGCTGAACAGCGACATCCCGTAGAAGCCGCGGAGGCCGGGCACGTCGGGCAGCGTCTCACTCAGCCCGGTCGCCAGGAGGACGGAGCGCGCCCGCACCGTCGCCACACCCGCGGGAGTCTCGATCGAGGCGACGAAGCGGGCACCATCGTCCGCGACGACGCTCGACAGTGCGGCCACACGCGCGCGCACGAGGAGGCGGACGTCGGGGTATGCCTCCAGCTCGGCGCGCGCCAGCCGGCGGATCTCGTGCGGAGGGAGCCCGTCGCGCGTGGGGAAGCCGTGCGAGCGCAGCGTGGCCGCGTTGCGCGGCCGATCAGCGTCGACGACGAGGACGGTCGAACGGGCGCGGCCGAGGTTCACCGCGGCGGCGAGCCCGGCCGGTCCGCCGCCGACGATGAGCGCGTCGATGACGGCCGTCGCGCTCATGCGCCAGGCCTCTCCGGGACGGCGGCGATGACGGGGTGGTCTGCGGCGATCACGCCGACCTTGGCGGCGCCTCCCGGAGAACCGATCTCGTCGAAGAACTCGACATTAGCCTTGTAATAATCAGCCCACTGCTCCGGCAGATCATCCTCATAATAGATCGCCTCCACCGGACACACCGGCTCGCACGCCCCACAATCGACACACTCATCAGGATGGATATAGAGGGAACGCTCCCCCTCATAAATGCAATCCACCGGACACTCATCGATGCAAGCACGATCCTTCACATCGACACACGGAAGTGCGATCACGTAGGTCATGAGCCCACCAGCGCCCGAGAGCCGGCGATGTCGACCTGCTCATCCCGAGGCACCACCTTGACCCGCTCACGGGTGTGACGGTGATTGACTCCGAGGTCGCGCTCGTGCGCGTCGAGGGCGAGCCAGCCCTGCCAGGTCGTCACGTCGACGCTCCCGGAGACGGCCGCGAGGACGTCCTCGTCGAGGAGTCGCGCGGGCAGCGCACCGGCACCCACATCGCTGAGGAGATGCGCGATGGTCTCCTTCGCGTCCGATTTGGTGTGCCCGATGAGACCGACCGGGCCGCGCTTGATCCACCCGGTGGCGTAGAGCCCGGGAACGAGCGAGCCGTCGGGCTGCGCGACGCGCCCCTCCACGTTGCCGACGACTCCGCGGGCCGGCTCGAAGGGTGCGCCCTCGACGGGAACGCCGAAGTAGCCGACGGCGCGGTAGACGGCCTGGACGGCGATGTCGCGCAGCTCCCCGGTTCCGACGACCCGGCCGTCGGCAGTGGGCGCCGTGCGCTCGAAGCGAACCCCCTCGACCCGCCGCTCGCCGAGGACCGCGACCGGCGAGTGGAAGAAGTGCAGGTGGAGGCGCCGGCTCGCGCCGCGCAGCCCGCGCCGCCGCCACGAGTCGAAGATGCGCAGGATCACCTTGAGCTGGTTGCTCGACGCAGCGGCCGCCTCGAGGCCCTCGAAGTCCTCGTCGGCGAGAACGATGTCGACGTCGGGCACCTCGCCCAGCTCGCGCAGCTCGATCGGGGTGAACTTGACCTCGAGCGGGCCGCGACGGCCGAAAACGTGGACATCGGTGACGACCGAGGCCTCGAGCCCAGCGTGGACGGTGTCGGGGATCTCGGTACTGAGCAGGTCGACCGGGTGCTTCGCGAGCATCCGCGCCACGTCGAGCGCGACGTTGCCGTTGCCGAGCACGGCGACCTCGGAGGCGTCGAGCGGCCAGTCGCGCGCGACGTCGGGGTGCCCGTCGAACCATGCGACGAAGTCGGCCGCGCCGAAGGACCCGGGCAGCTCGATCCCCGGGATCGGCAGATCGGCGTCACGGGAGGCGCCCGTCGCGAGGACCACGGCGTCGTACCGTCGACGCAGCTCGTCGAGCGTGATGTCGCGGCCGACCTCGAGGTTGCCGAGGAACCGGATCGCCCCGGAGTCGAGCATCTCGTGCAGGGAGTTCACGATGCCCTTGATCCGCGGGTGATCCGGCGCGACGCCGTATCGGATCAGGCCGTAGGGCGCGGGCAGCGACTCGATGAGGTCGATGGCGACCGAGCCTCCCGCAGCGGCGACGGAGGAAGAGAGGATGTCGCCGGCATAGACGCCGGCGGGTCCTGCTCCCACGATCGCGACACGCAAGTCGTGGAGGCTCGCCGCGGGAGGGTTCTGCGCGGAGGGGCTCGGTGCAGAGGAGTGGGGCACGAAGACAGGACCTTTCTGACAGGGGATCGCCGCGAGGGCGACGACAGGGACCGGGGTCAGACGGAGAGATGCGGCGTGAGTCCCGCGCGCATCCGCTCGCCCGCGGCGAGCTCGGCAGGGGCGTATCCGCTGAGGCGGACGACATCTCCGACCACGACCACCGCCGGCGAGCGGACGCCTCGGGCGGCGGCCTGCGCGGCGATCGACGACAGCGTGCCGATGGTGACGCGTTGCGAAGGGCCGTAGCCGTCCTCGACGACGGCCACGGGGCAGTCGGCCCCGCGGTCGCCCTGGGCGAGAGTCAGGGCGGCGTGCGGGAGCGTGCCGACCGCCATCAGCAGCACCACGGTGTGATCGCGTCCACCGCCGAGGCGGCCGATCTGCTCGTGGCCGGTGATGACGGTGAAGGCCGTGGCGACTCCGCGATGGGTGAGCGGGATGCCTGCAACGGCCGGCACCGCGATGGCGCTGGTCACTCCCGACACCACCTCGACGGCGATGCCGGCAGCGCGGCACGCCTCGAGCTCCTCGCCGCCTCGACCGAGGACGAACGGGTCGCCTCCCTTGAGGCGCACCACGCGACGACCGGCCCTGGCGAGTTCGACGATCACGGCATTGATCGCCTCCTGCGGCACCGCGTGGTGCCCGGGGAGCTTGCCGACGTCGACGATCTCGGCACGCAGGACGATGCCGTCGGCGGCGAGACCGTCGAGGACACCTCGGGCACCGAGTCGATCCGCGACGACGACGTCCGCAGCCTCCAGAAGGCGGAGGCCGCGCAGGGTCAGCAGGCCCGCGTCTCCCGGGCCCGCCCCCACGAGGGCGACGGAGCCCGCGCGCCCGGTCATCGCGCGCCTCCTGGCGCCAGACCGCGGCGACGAAGGATGCGCCGCTCCACCGGGCCGAAGACCAGCAGCTCGACGAGCACGCCCACGAAGAGAATGAGCAGGATCGCGGCGAAGACCCCCGCGATGTCGGCGAGCTGACGGCTCTGATCGAGCAGCGCGCCGAGCCCGAAGCCGATCGAGCCTCCGGTCGCGATGATCTCGGCCGCCATCAGCGACCGCCACGAGAACGCCCAGCCCTGTTTGAGGCCCGAGACGTAGCCCGGCAGCGCGGCGGGCAGAACGACGTCGGTCACCAGGCGCACCCGTCCGGCGCCGAGCACGATCCCGACCTGTCGGAGGCGCGGCGGCACCTGGTCGATCCCGGCCAGGAGACCGTTCGCGATCGAGGGGACGGCGCCGGTGAGGATGACGAAGTAGACCGTCGCATCCGAGAGGCCGAACCACAGGATCGCGGCAGGCACCCATGCCACCGAGGGCAGCGACTGCAGTCCTGAGACGATCGGCCCGACCGCCCGGCGGAGCAGGCGGACCTCGGCCAGGAGAAGTCCGAGCAGAGTCCCGGCGACGATCGCGATGACGAAACCGAGGACACCGCGCTCGAGACTCGTCGCGACGGCGAGCTGCACGCGGCCGGACTCGGTGCCCTCGACGAGCGCGGCGAGCACGTCGAACGGCCCGGGCGTGACGTCGGGTCGCGGGCGCGCGAGGACGACGGCGAGCTGCCAGGCGGTGACGGCGAGGAGGAGGAAGACGACGGGAGGCGCCACCCGCGCAGCGGCGGCCCGCCAGCGGCCAGCGCGCGCGGCGCCGTCGGTCTGGAGTCGGTCGAGCCCGGAGGCGAGACGACGGAACTCCTCCCCCGCGCGCGCCGAATCGGCCCAGTTCTCGCGGCGACCCTCGGCCCCCTCCCGCGCGCGGGACGGAGGCTCGGTGGAGGTGACATCACGCGGCATTGCGGCGGATCTCCTTCCGCAGCTCGTCGGTGATCTCGGAAGCGAGAGCGGAGACCTCGGGCGAGTCGACGTGGCGATCCGTCGCCTGCGGGATCCTCCATTCCCTGACCACCCGCCCGGGACGGCTGGACAGCAGCACGATGCGCTGCCCGAGGCGCACCGCTTCGCGCACGTTGTGGGTCACGAACACGACCGTGCGCTCGGAGGCACGCCACACCCGCTCGAGCTCCTCGTGGAGCACATCGCGCGTGATGGCGTCGAGAGCCGCGAAAGGCTCGTCCATGAGCAGGATCGGCCGATCCTGGGCGAGGGCGCGCGCCAGCGCGACGCGCTGCCGCATCCCGCCCGAGAGTTCGTGCGGGAGCCGCTCCGACGCCTCCGCGAGGGTGACCACGTCGAGCAGTTCGAGCGCGCGCGCCCGCCGCTCGCGGCGCGGCACGCCACGCACAGCGAGCGCGAGCTCGACGTTGCGGGCGGCGGTCAGCCACGGCAGGAGCGCCGACTCCTGGAACATCACCGCTGTGCCCGCGGTCGGCACCTCGACCGTCCCGGAGGTCGGCTGCTCCAGCCCGGCGATGACGTTCAGGAGGGTCGACTTCCCGCATCCCGAGGCCCCGATGAGGCAGACGAACTCGCCCGCCTGCACGTCCAGGTCGACGCTCTGAAGGACGTCGGCGCCCGCGCCGAAGCGCTTGGTGAGGCCGCGGAGGCGCAGGGCGGGTGCCGCTGGCGTAAACGACGCCGTCGGGGTGGAGGCGGACCGCTCGGCGATGTCCGTGGTCGCCATCTCAGCGACCGTCTTCACCGAGGGCGCCGGCCGACACCGGCTCCGACCCCGCGACCGCGAGCTGCTCGTTCAGAAGACGCAGATCGAACAGGCCCGTGACCGAGCCTTTCTTCTGCACTCCCGCCTGGACGCCATGGTCGACGAGTGTCTGGAACACCTCCGCGTGCGGATCGGGCGAGAACGCCACGTGCTCGAGCGCCCGGGCAATGACCTCGTCCGACAGCGGAGCGCCCGTGTCAGCCTGGAGACGCGCATTGATCTCGGTCGCCGCGGTATCGGGATGGGCGCCGAGCCAGGCGATCGCGTCGAGGTTGCCCTGGACGAGCTTCTGGACGGTCTCGGGGTGGGCCGCGAGATAGTCGGCGCGCACGAGGAGCACGGTCGTCGGGAAGGCGCCCTGCGGCCAGAGGTCGGCCTCATCGACGAGCACGTGGCCACCCCCGCCGAGCACGAGCCGCGACACCCACGGCTCCGGCACCCACGCGCCGTCGATCCGACCCTGCTGGAAGAGCGTCGCGATCTGCGCGTTGTCGGTCGGTGTGACGCTGACGTCGCCTCCGCCCGAGGTGTCGGCGGTGTGCCCATTGGCTGCAAGCCAGGTGCGCAGCGCCACGTCCTGAGTGTTGCCGAGCTGCGGGCTGGCGAGGGTGGTGCCGGTGAAATCCGCCGGGGAGTCGATGCCGTCGCGCACCACGAGGGCCGCGCCTCCGGTCGTGACACCCGAGACGATGCGCGCCGACTGGCCGCCCGACTGGATGAACGTGTTGATCGACGGGTTCGGGCCGAGGTACGCGGCGTCGATGGCGCCCGCGGTGAGCGCCTCCACTGCCGCCGGCCCCGCGGTGAACACCTCGGTGCTCAGCGCGGTGTCGCCGAGGGCCTTCGCGAAAAGCCCCTCTTGCACCCCGATCAGCGCGGGCGCGTGCGTGACGTTCGCGAAATAGCCCAGACGCAACTGCTGGGCGGGCGCCGGCGCTGCGGCAGCGGAGGCACAGCCCGTCAGCATCAGAGCGGCCGTGGCGAGGGCGGCGAGGGCCTTCGTGGTGCGGACGTGCGTGCGACGGATCATGGTCGTCTCCTGGTCGAGGGGGAGGGAGGGAAGAAGGAAGGGGGTCAGGCCCGAACGGTCCCGGCCGCGAGGGTGGCGCCGTCGGCGGGGTCGATGACGAGGAACGACCCGGTCGCCCGGTTCACCGAGTACGGCTCGAGCGGGAGCTCGGAGGCGAGGCGCAGGCGCACCCGGCCGATGTCGTTGACGGCGAGCGCCTCCGCCGGCTCGTCTGAGAGGGAGTCGAGATCGCGGCGGGCGACGATCTCGTCGACGAGAGCCTGCACGGTCGCCGTGCCGTGCTTGACGAGGACCCGGGCGCCGGCGGTGAGCGGCCGCGCATCGAGCTGGAAGAGGTCGGCCTCGAGGTCGCGGCGGGCGACCGGCGCGGTGCCCGCTCCGGCGATGACGGAGCCGCGGGCGGCGTCGACCTCGTCGGCGAGCTCGAGCGCGACGGACTGCGAGGTCCTCGCTCCCTCGACGTCTCGGCCGGCCACCCGGATCCCGGTGACGGTCGTGCGGATGCCCGCCGGCAGCACCTCGACCTCGTCGCCGAGCCGCACGGTCCCGGAGGCGACCCGGCCCGCGACCGCGCGGTAGTCGCGGAAGCGCTCAGGGTCGTCGACGTCGGGAGCGAGCCCGCCCTGCGGGCGCAGCACGAGCTGCACCGGGAGGCGGAAGGGCAGTGCGACGCTCACGAGCTCGTCCTGCGTCGGCAGCGACTCGAGCAGTTCGAGCAGGGCGGGACCGTCGTACCAGGGCGTGTTCGCCGAGCGCTCCACGACGTTGTCCCCCTCGAGCGCCGAGACGGGCAGCACGTGCACGTCGTCGAGGCCGAGCTCGTCGGCGACCGCACGCACCTGCGCCGCGACCGCGTCGAACACCTCGACGGAGTAGTCGAGCAGATCGATCTTGTTGACGGCGACGATCGTGTGCGGCACGCGCAGAAGCGCGAGTACCGCGAGATGGCGTCGAGTCTGCTCGAGGACTCCCTTACGTCCGTCGATCAGCACCACCACGGCGTCGGCGGTCGTGGCCCCGGTGACCATGTTGCGCGTGTACTGCACGTGGCCCGGGCAGTCGGCGAGGATGAAGCTGCGAGCAGGGGTCGCGAAGTAGCGGTAGGCGACGTCGATCGTGATGCCCTGCTCTCGCTCCGCGCGCAAGCCGTCGGTCAGCAGGGCGAAGTCGATGCCGTCGCCGTGCGCGAATCCACGCTCGGCGGAGGTGCGGGTCACCTGTTCGAGCTGGTCGGCGAGGATCGCCTTCGAGTCGTGCAGGAGCCGCCCGACGAGGGTCGACTTGCCGTCGTCGACGGAGCCGGCGGTCGCGAAGCGCACAAGGGTGCCGACAGGAGTGGTCGTCGTCATCAGAAGTAGCCGTCCTTCTTGCGGTCTTCCATCGCCGCCTCCGAGAGGCGGTCGTCGGCACGGGTCGCCCCGCGCTCGGTCACGGTGGTTCGTCCGACCTCGACGACGATCGCGGCGAGGTCCGCCGCGTCCGACTCCACGGCTCCCGTGCAGCTCATGTCGCCGACGGTGCGATAGCGCACCCTCCGGGTCTCGACCGTCTCGTCGGGGCGAGCGGGAGAGGAGTCGCCGACCGCGCGCCACATCCCGTCGCGGCGGAACACCTCCCGCGCGTGCGCGAAGTAGAGCGAGGGCAGCGCGATGCTCTCACGCTCGATGTAGCGCCAGATGTCGAGCTCGGTCCAGTTCGAGATGGGGAAGGCGCGGACGTGCTGGCCGGGAGTATGCCGGCCGTTGTACAGGCTCCACAGCTCCGGCCGCTGGGTGCGCGGGTTCCACTGGCCGAACTCGTCGCGGAGGGAGAGGATGCGCTCCTTCGCGCGCGCCTTGTCCTCGTCGCGACGGGCGCCTCCGAGCACCACGTCGTGGCGGCCCTCGGCGATGGCGTCGAGCAGGGGCAGCGTCTGCAGAGGGTTGCGCGTGCCGTCGGGGCGTTCCCGCAGCCGGCCGTCGTCGATCCAGTCCTGCACACGGGCGACCTTCACCTGCAGGCCGTACCGCGCGACGGTCTCGTCGCGGAAGGCGAGCACCTCGGGGAAGTTGTGGCCCGTGTCGACGTGCAGCACGGGAAAGGGCACCCGCCCGGGCGAGAAGGCCTTCGCCGCGAGGGTCAGCACGACCACCGAGTCTTTGCCGCCGGAGAACAGCAGCACAGGGCGCTCGAACTCGGCGACGACCTCCCGGAGGATGTGGATCGCCTCCGCCTCCAGGAGGTCGAGAGTGGAGGGTCGGGGCGCAGAGGAGCCGCGTAGCACGGTCGTCGCGAGGGCCGTCGGTGTGATGGTCATAGGTGGAGTCCACATTCCGTCTTGGCCAGGCCGGCCCATCGGCCGGCGCGGGGATCCTCGCCCGGAGCCACCGGCTGCGTGCACGGCGCGCAGCCGATCGAGGGGTAGCCGTTCGAGACGAGGAGGTTCACCGGCACGCGATGGGTGCCGGCGTAGTCGAGGAGGTCGTCGAAGCTCCAGGCCGCGACAGGGTTCACCTTCACCAGGCCGTTGCGCTCGTCCCACTGCACGAGCGGAGTGGCGGCGCGGGTGGGAGCCTCCTCGCGGCGGACCCCGGTCGCCCACAGCTCGTAGCCCGAGAGGGCGTCCCTCAGCGGCCCGACTTTGCGGCGCGCGCAGCACAGGGCCGCGTCGCGGGCATGGAGCGCGGCGCCGAACTCGGCGTCCTGCTCGGCGACGGTCTGCTCGGGCAGCACGTCGATCACCCGGACGGCGAGCGTGCGCTCGACCTCGTCGCGCGTCGCCCGCGTCTCGACGAAGTGGTAGCCGGTGTCGAGGAAGAGCACGTCGACTCCCGGCAAGCGCTCGGCGATCAGGTGCGGCAGCGCGGCATCCGCCATGGAGCATGCGACGGCGACGGAGCCGACGGCGACGTTCTCGGCGACCCACGCGACGACCTCGGCCGGCGTCGCCTCCTCGTCGGTGCCGCTGCGCAGCTCAGCGGCGCCGCGTGCGGCGAGCGCCCGCAGCTCCTCACGGGAGCGCCGCACTGCGGGGCGGGGGGCAGGGGTGACGCTCACTGGAGGGCCTCCTCGTCGGCTCGGTGCGCCCAGCGGGCGAAGGTCTCGTCGCTCGCTGCATCGCGCTCGACCAGGAATCGGCGCACCAAGCGCTCGACGTAGTCGGCGAGGCCGTCGGCCGTCACCTTGAGACCGCGGACCGTGCGCCCGAGCGCCGCCTCGCCGTTCTCCTGCGAGGCGAGGCCGCCGCCCAGGTGCACCTGGAATCCCGGGGTCTGGCCGCCGTCTCCGTCGGGGAGGAGCTGCCCCTTGAGCCCGATGTCGGCTGTCTGGATGCGCGCGCACGAGTTGGGGCAGCCATTGACGTGCAGGCTGAGGCGGTGCGGCAGTTCGAGAGACCCGAGACGCTCGTCGAGCTGCTCCACGGCGAGCGACGCCGTCTTCTTCGTCTCGACGATCGCAAGCTTGCAGAACTCGATCCCGGTGCAGGCGATCGCACCGCGACGGAACACGCTCGGTCGGACCGAGAGCCCGAGCTTCTCGAGGCCGGCGACGAGCTGCTCCACCCGCTGCTCCGGCACGTCGAGGACCACCAGCTTCTGGTGGGGTGTGGTGCGGAGGCGGAAAGAGTCGTTCTCTTCGAGCAGCTCGGCCAACGCCGTCAGCACCGGACCGGAGACGCGACCCACGAGGGGACTCGCTCCGACGAAGAAGCGGCCGTCTTTCTGGCGGTGCACGCCGACGTGGTCGCCCGCGGTGGTAGGCGCCGCCGGCGCCGGGCCGTCGGGCAGCGGCGAGGTGAGGTACTCGGTCTCGAGCACCTCGCGGAACCTCTCGGTTCCCCACTCCGCGAGGAGGAACTTCAGCCGAGCCTTGTTGCGCAGGCGCCGGTAGCCGTAGTCACGGAAGATCTGCACGACGCCGTGCCAGGTCTCGGCGACCCGCTCCGGCGCGACGAAGGCACCGAGCCGTTCGCCCAGTCGAGGTGCGGTCGAGAGCGCGCCCCCGACCCACAGGTCATAGCCGACCCCGAGCTCGGGGTGCACGACCGGCACGAACGCGACGTCGTTGATCTCGTGGACGACATCCTGGCTGGGATGCCCGGTGATCGCTGACTTGAACTTGCGCGGCAAGTTCGCGAGCGACTCGTCGCCGAGGAACCTCTCGGTGATCTGCGCGATCTGCGGAGTCGGGTCGAGCAGCTCGTCGGCCGCGACGCCCGCGACGGGAGAGCCGAGGATCACCCGGGGCACGTCTCCGCACGCCTCGGTGGTACCCAACCCGACCGCCTCGAGGCGCCGCCAGATCTCGGGAACGTCCTCGACACGGATCCAGTGCAGCTGGATGTTCTGCCGGTCGGTGAGGTCGGCGCTCCCCCGGCCGAACTCCGTCGAGATCTCGCCGATCACACGCAGCTGCCGTGTCGTGAGCTGCCCGCCGTCGATCCGGACGCGCAGCATGAAGTATTCGTCCTCGAGCTCGTGGGGCTCGAGGGTGGCGGTGCGCCCGCCGTCGATCCCTGGCCGGCGCTGGGTGTAGAGCCCCCACCAGCGGAAGCGGCCGTGCAGATCGGTCGGATCGATCGACGCGAAGCCTCCCGCGGCGTAGACGGTCTCGATTCGTTCGCGCACCGCGAGTCCACCGTCTGCCTGCTTCCACTCCTCGTTCGCGTTGAGGGGAGCCGTGCCGTCGACCAGCCACTGGCCGTTCGGCTTCGTCGAGCTGCGCGGCGGGCGCACTTGCGCCCCGGAGGCGGCGCGCGCGTCGACGGGTCGCGCAGGGGTGCTGCTCGTGGTCATGGTCTCCTCCTCCTGGCCCTTCGAGGACGTGGGGCAGACGCCCATCACGAGACAGTAAGGAGAATGCGGCGGAGGCGAACCCCTCGTGGCTCGCGCGAGGACACGAAGCGCAACAGGGAGTCATGCACTTGACGGCGTGCGGCCCCGCGTTCGGAGGGGTCGGGGCGCTACCGCAGGGTGTGGGACTGCTGGCCGGAGGTCGGTTCGTCGCCCCTTTCGTCCGCCGAGTGGGCCGGGGCCGGGCAGCGTGGCTCAGCGCCGCCGCAGTCGTCACGGGTCTCGTCGTCCCCGGCGCACTCGGCCGCGACGGTTAGGGCTGGGTGCTCGTCCCGCTCGTCCTCGGGGCGGCGGGAATGCGTGTGGTCGGAGTGGTCGCTGGGACGGCCGTTCTGCTCGGCCTCCCTGGGGGAGCGGACCTCGATCGGCGCGGCACTCGTCCGCGTCGGCACGGGAGCGTCAGTGCGCGGCGTCGTACGCGGCCTGCACGTCGCGCGGGATGCGTCCCGATCGAGGCACCTCGTGACCGTGCCGGCGCGCCCAGTGGCGGATGGCCGCGAGCATCTCGGGAGATTTGCGGCCCGCTCCGGCCGCGACCGCGATCACCCGCCGCTCCGGAGCCGTCGAGGACAACGCGCGCGCCGCAGCGATGAACGGCGCCATCGCCCGATGTAGCTTGCCGATGTTCGCCGCCGTCAAATCGATCTCGTATTCGCGGTCGTCGATCGAGAAGGCGACCGTGCCGCCGCGACCCTCGTGGATCACGGCGCCGGTGAGATCGTCAATGAGAACACTTTGCTCAGCCATTCAGCGAGAGACTCCTACTGCTTCTTCCGCACCCTGCGACGATAAGCCGCACCCGCTGACCAGGGTACCCATGCCCTCTCCTGCATCCCAAGCACCGGTCCGGAGTCATCGCAGCGCTCCTGTTCCTCGTCGGGGTGTTCGCCGCGACCGGTGCGAGTCGGCCGGCCTCCGACGGCCCGCCACGATCACTCCGACCAGCACGACGAAGACCTCGTTCATCCCCGCGAACCGGTGGGCAAGGGCCGGGATCTCCGTGAGTGTCACGAGCGCCGCAGGCTCCATCGGTCGGCTCCGTCCCTGGCACCCTTCCGTGGACAGTCTCCGTGCCCGCCTGCTGAGTAGCGTGGGCGCATGGAACGCGACTTCTTGGTTCGACCGGCACGGCCAGCCGATGCGGAAGCGATGGCGTCGGTGCACGTTGCATCGTGGCGCGAGACCTATCGCGGCACTCTGGTGTCAGACGCCGTCCTCGATGCGCCTGACCTGCTCGAATCCAGGGAACGATTCTGGATCAGTGCTCTGACAGACGAGCGATGGGCCGACATTCGAGTCGCCGTCGCAGAACGCGAAGGCGTCATCGTCGGCATCGCCATGTCGAACCCCACCGAGGGGGAGGAATGGACGTGGCACCTGAACGTCCTCTACGTCGCCTCCGAATACCACGGAACCGGAACAGGCGCGGCTCTCTTGAACGCGGTGATCGATCCTGGCGAGCCCGCAGCGCTCTGGGTCGGCGACCCTGCTCCGCGGGCACAGGCGTTCTATCGAAAGAGCGGTTTCACACCCACTGGAACAGTCAAGATCGAAGCCGGCATCAGAGAGATCCGCATGGTCCGCCCGGCGTCATGACTCGCGGCACCCGACTCTCGTGGTCGGTTCCATCATTCGCGAGCGGTCCTACTCGCACGATCCGCGCCGATACACAAAAAGCGGAACACGCCGCCGACGCGCATAACCGGTGGTCTTCTCGGGGCTCGGTGAAGATGCACAAAGCGACACGGTGTGCGCCTCGACGCAGCCGGCGCAGTCCCTACTCTCAGTAGCATTCCCGGGATCCCTCGCGATCCTCACTTCTGACACGAACGGACCCGATGGACATCCTGCAGGCGATCATCCTCGGCATCATCGAGGGGCTGACCGAGTTCCTTCCGGTCTCCAGCACTGGGCACCTCACCATCGCCGAGAAGCTCCTAGGCCTGAGGGTCGATGACGTCGGCGTGACGGCGTTCACCGCGATCATTCAAGTCGGCGCAATCGCCGCCGTGCTCCTCTTCTTCCGCAACGACATCGTCGAACTCGTCACCGCGTGGTTCGTTGGCCTCCGTCACCCCTCGCAACGGCGACGGACGAACTATCGGATCGCCTGGTACGTCATCCTCGGGTCGATCCCCATCGGCGTCGTCGGCTTCCTCGGGAAAGATCTGATCAGCGGGGGCCTCCGCAACCTCTGGGTCGTCGTCGCCGCCCTGCTCGGCTGGAGCGTCGTGATGCTCATCGCCGAACGCGTCGGCTCCGAGACAAAAGACCGTCGTGCGGTCACGCTGAAGGACGCGATCGTCATCGGCCTCGTGCAGTGCGTCGCGTTGATCCCCGGCGTCTCCCGATCGGGAGCGACGATCAGTGGTGGCCTGTTCCGTGGACTGGATCGGGTGACCGCGACGAAGTTCGCGTTCTACCTCTCCATTCCCGCTCTCACCGCCGCCGGCGCGTACGAAGCGGCGACAGCAGCCTCCGACGTCAGCGCGAGCGTCGGCTGGATCCCGACTCTCGTCGCCACCGCCGTCTCCTTCGTCGTCGCCTACGCCTCCATCGCGTGGCTGCTGCGCTACGTCGCGAGGCACGGCTTCGGTGTCTTCGTCGTCTACCGGGTCGCCCTCGCCCTCGTGCTCTCCGGGCTGCTCCTCACCGGAACGATCCCCGCCAGCTGACGCCAGAGCCATCGAGGACGCGCGCAGTCGACGACGTCGGAAAGGGATGAGCGCTTCGCCGCCTCACGCTGACGCACTACGGCGTTGCCTGACCCGGCCGGCGACCACGTCATGACCAGTGGCAGGTCCCTCGTCGATTGAGCACTAGTCGCCTCCCCGTTCGGCGGGGATGTTCTCGCTGAGGGCTTCAACGAAGTCGGCAGCGAGTGATGTGATGAAGGCTTTGTGGTCGAGACCAGGGGTGGGTGTGACGGACGGCGGGAGTGCGCTTAAGAAGTCGAGATGCCCGGCGCCCTCGTAGGTGTGCACGCGGACCTCAGCGGGGGCAGCGCGGAGGATCTCTGCGGTCGTCGACGGCGTTACCGCGTCGGCTGCTCCCGCCAGCACGATGACCGGAACGCGGAGAGTGTCGAGCGCGCCCGGCGCCTGAAACCACCCCACAGTCGGCGCAAGGGCAACGACTTTCACCACCCGGGATTCGACGGGCACGGGGATGGGGTGACGGTGACGGCCCCACGGTTGCGCACCGGCAAGGCAGAGCGCAGCCCATCCTCCGACGGAGTGCCCTGCGGCGACGACGGGCAGGTCTTGCCGGTCTATCTCACGAAGCGATTCGGCCAATCCGACAGCACGTTGCTGCATCTGCTCATTCGTCACGGTTCTGTTGTCGAAGCGCTCGTGTGTCGGTGCCGTGACGATGAATCCCGCGGCTGCGGCGGCGGTGAGGAGCACGTCGTATCGAGCGGGGTCGCCGCCAGCACCCGGACCGAAGAGGACGATCCCGCGTGCGGCGCCGGGAGGAGTCACGATCACGGCCTTGACTGTAGCGGTCGCACCGCAGTGGTCAGGAGCCATGCGGGTGGAAGACATCCGCGACTGGTGTCAGGCGTTGTCGTGAGCCCGAGAAGCGGAATAGTCGCCGCGGACACCTCTTGCGAGGAAGGCCTCATTCACAGGCCGAACCTCTCCTGCCGGTAAAGGGCTTGGCGAGGTGCACCGAACGCCTGGCCGGGGCACGCCGAGGAAGGAGGCTCATCGGTGCGACGGGAGAGGTTCCGTGGTCCGGCGGCCGGATGGCGCCTCAGCGGCCCACGGCCCACGCGAAGGCGGGCGCGTTCGAGCGCGCACCCTCGCGGGCCCTGGAACGGTTGGGCTCGCCGAGGTCGGCGAGCACCGCCTCCGACTGACCGACGATGGCGGCGAACGCGGAGGGGGTGAGCCATGCCGGTCGTAGCGCGAAGAGGAGATCCTCGCTTGCCGTGTTGCCGCTCGCTCCCGGCGCGAAAGGGCAGCCACCGAGGCCTCCGAGGGCCCCGTCGACGACGCCCGCGCCGGCCTGCACGGCCGCGATCGCGTTGGCGACGCCCGAGCCCCAGGTGTCGTGCCCGTGGAAGACGATCTCGCGCCGGGGAGTCTCGGCCGCGACCCGGCCGATCAAGGAGGCGACTTGGCCGGGGTGCGCCTGGCCGAGCGTGTCGCAGATCACGACGTCCTCCGCTCCCTCGGCGCGCGTATCCTGCGCGAGTGCGATCACCCGGTCGGGATCGACCGCTCCCTCGAACGGGCAGGTGAACGACGTCGCGATGCACAGCTGGATCCGCCCGCCGACATCGTGCGCGAACGCCACCGCCTCCGGCATCGCGTCGAGGCTCGCCTCGGTCGAGCGCCCGATGTTGGCCCGGTTGTGCGAGTCGGATGCCGAGAAGCAGTACTGGAACCGTCGGGCGCCCGCAGCGGCGGCGCGCTCGACGTGGCGGGGAGTCGCGACCCACACCCAGCAACGCTCGAGCTCCTCGGGAGTGAGGGCGGCGATCACCTCGAGCGTGTTCGCCATCGGAGGCACGAGGTCGGTGCGCGCCATCGAGCCGATCTCGAGCTCGGGTACGCCCGCCGCGAGCAGCGCTCGCGCCAGCTCGACCTTGCGCGGCGTCGACAGCAGCTTGCCGGTCAGCTGCAGGCCGTCGCGCAGGGTCACGTCGCGTAGACGGGCGGCCGTCAGAGCGCTCATCGCCCGTCGCCCGGGGTCTCGGTCTCGGGAGGCGTGCGCTTGAGCATCGCCAGCACCTCCGCGGTGTCGTGGCCCAGGGCGGGCGCGAGCGTGCGGATCGGCAGCGAGCGATCGCCGAGCACCGGGACGATGCCCGGGAATCCGACGGCGACGAGGGTGCGGCCCGCGTCCTCGACGTCGAACGGCTGGATCATGCCGCGCGCGGCGTACTGCTCGCTTGCGCTGATGTCGGCCGCGGTGAAGATCGGGCCGGAGGGGACACCCTGCTCGTCGAGGATCGCGAGCGCCGCAGAGGCACTCAGCCCGGCCGTCCACGCGCCGATCGCCGCGTCGAGCTCGTCGCGGCGAACCCAGCGGAGCTCGTTGCTGGCAAGCCCCGGGTCCTCGGCCAGGTCGCTGCGGCCGATGAGGCGCATCAGACGCTGGAAGATCGCGTCGGCGTTGCCGGCGATGACGATGCTGGCGCCGTCGGCGCAGCCGTAGGCGTTCGTCGGCGCGATCCCCTCCATCCGTCCGCCGACGCGCTCACGCACGATTCCATGCGCCTGGTAGTCGGGGATGAGCGATTCCATCATCGAGAGCATCGCCTCGTTGAGGGCGACATCGACGACCCGCTCGACGAGCGGCGCGGGTCCCTGTCCGGAGGCGCGACGCGTCTCGCGCTGGAACAGCGCCATCATCACGCCGTAGCCCGCATAGAGGCCCGCGATGGAGTCGCCGATCGAGACGCCGACGCGCACCGGCGGGCGATCGGGGTCGCCGACCAGCTCGCGGAAGCCGCCCATCGCCTCCGCCACCGCCGCGAAGCCCGGTCGTGCCGAGAGCGGCCCCGTCTGGCCGAACGCCGAGATACGCCCGATCACGATCTCGGGATTCGCCTCGTCGAGTACCGCGGGACCGATTCCCCAGCGCTCGAGAGTGCCGGGCCGGAAGTTCTCGAGGACCACGTCGCACTCGGCGGCGAGGCCGCGCACCGCGTCACGCCCCTCCGGGGTGCGCAGGTCGAGGACGATCGAGCGTTTGTTGCGATTCAGCGTATGAAAGAGGAGCGAGGTCTCGGAGCCCTCGTGCAGGCGCCACTTGCGCAGCTCGTCGCCGGTCTCCGGCCGCTCGACCTTGATCACGTCAGCGCCGAAGTCGGCGAGGAGCCGGCCCGCGGTCGGCGCGGCGATGAAGTTGCCGAGCTCGAGGACGCGGACGCCCGCGAGCGGCGCCGGAGGAGCGGTCATGGTCGGCCTTTCGATCGCGTCGGGGGCGGCCCGATCAGCGGCGAGCCGACCGGAGGGCGTCGGCGGACTGCTGGGCGACGCGGCGCACCTCGCGGTCGGGGTCGCGCAGCATCGTCGTGAGCGTCGCCTGGACGCTCGCCGCGAACTCGCCCTTCTCGTCGCGTCCGGAGGCGAGGCCCGCGAGCGCCGCGGCGACGAGCGCCCGCGCCCCGGCCGCACGCACGCGGGGGTGCTCGTCGGTCGTCACACGGGCGAGCCTCTTCTGCCCGCCGAGCACGCGCTCCGCGCAGACCCGCGCGCACATCTCCCGCACGCGCCACGCCGGATTTACCAGGCCGGCGGTCACCGCGTCGGCCGCCTGCTCGTCCCAGACGTAGAGCAGGGCGCGGGCGCCCCAGAGCTCCGGCCAGTAGAGGGAGGGCGCACCCTTCAGGATGCCCTCGGCGTGCTCGCCACCGACGGTAAGAAGGAACGACTCGCCTTCGTAGCCACCGCCGAGAAGGGCCGCGGCGCGAAGGGCGACCACCCGCTCCCCCTCGCGGACGACCTGGGCGCGCAGGCGCTCTTCGAGCGGATCGGTGAGGGTGACGAGAGGTTCGTTGTCGCGTGCCATGAGGCTCACGACAGTACCCGTATCGGAGTGCAGGGCGGCCAATCCCGTGCAGGAGAGAGGCGTCCTCGCCGGGCTCGCGCCTCCCCTCCCTGCGCTCCGGTAGCGGGAGCGGCGTGTCCGGTCGTCCGAGCGCAGATCGTCCGCCCCCCACGCGTGCCAGAACGGCTCCGCTGACTATGCTGGACGGATTCCCGGCCGCCGAGCCTTCTTCGCGTCGCCAACGCCGGGAGGGCGCGTGCGCGGGTGGTCCGCCCGGGGAGCGGAGGAGGTCGTCGATGGTCGATAGACCCAACCTCCGCCATGTCGCGGCGGTGGCGGGCGTCTCGCACATGACGGTCTCGCGGGTGCTGAGCGGGCATCCGAACATCAAGGAGTCGACCCGCAAGAGGGTCCTCGAGGCGGTCGACGAACTCAACTATCGACCCAACATCGCCGCCCGCTCCCTCGTCACCCAGCGCACCGACCGCATCGGCGTGATGATCGAGAGCGGAGCCGAGTTCGGCCCGTCCAGCACTTTGCGCGCCATCGAGCGCGCCGCACGCGAGAAGGGCTACTCGATCACCTCGGTCGCCCTCCGCCCCGACCTCGACATGAGCCCGGTCGACGCGATCGAGCACCTCACGGGACTCGGGATCGACGCTCTCTGCGTGATCGCGCCCCGCTCCTCCTCCGTCGCCACCCTGCGGACAGTCGAGATCGGCGTGCCCACGCTCGTCGTCAAGTCGGACAGAGACCCCAACTTCCTCACTGTCTCAGTCGACCAGCAGGCCGGGATGACCCAGGCCGTCGACCACCTCGCCGGCCTCGGCCACCGGGACGTCCTGCACCTGGCCGGCCCGCTCGACTGGCTCGACGCCCGGGCCAGGGAACGCGCGTTCCACAGCAGGGCGAAGTCCTGGGGCATGCACGAGCGCCCGATCGTCATCGGCGACTGGACGCCCGACTCCGGCTACGACTTCGCGGCGGGCCTGCGGTCGGTCCCCGACTTCACCGCAATGGTCGTGGCCAACGACGAGATGGCGCTCGGAGTGATCCACGGACTCCTCGAGAAGGGCATCCGCGTGCCCCAGGACGTCAGCATCATCGGCTTCGACGACCTTCCGACCGCGCGGCACTTCCTTCCGCCCCTCACGACGGTGCGGCAAGACTTCGACAAGCTCGGCACGACCGTCGCCGAGGTCATCCACGCCCGCATCCGCGGGCAGGAGATCCCTCAGCGCACCCGGATCGCGACCGAGCTCGTGATCCGCGACTCCACGGCGCCGCCACGAGCGTGACCGACCTGGAATGATCCGCCTGCCGCCGCTCGCGTATCATCTCCCGCAGCCCCAGGCGCGCCGGTCCCCGACGGCACGCCGCTCACGAACCGAGGACGGCACGTGGCGATCCCCTCGCGGACGACTCCGCCTCTTGAGGCTCCCGTCGTCGAGATGACGGGCATCTGCGTGTCCTTCTCCTCCGGCCCGGCGCTCCGTGACGCCCGGCTGCGTCTGATCCCCGGCGAGATCCACGGGCTGATGGGCGAGAACGGCGCCGGCAAGTCGACGCTCATCAAGACCCTCACCGGCATCCACCAGCCCGATGCGGGCGAGATCCTCCTGGACGGAGTCGCTCGCCGCTTCTCGGGTCCGGCGGACGCGAAGGCAGCCGGCATCACGGCGGTGTTCCAGGACGAGCGGCTCACGGACAACCTGAGCATCGGGGAGAACGTGATGATCGGGCACGAGATCCGCGGGCACCTGGGCATCTCGTGGTCGCGCACGCACAAGCGGGCCGCCGAGATGCTGGCCGAGCTGGGGCTGGAGGATCTCGATCCTCGCCTGCCGCTGCGCTCGCTCTCCCCCGCGATCCGGCAGCTCGTCGCGATCAGCCGCGCGATGGTCGGGCGACCGCGGGTCCTCGTCCTCGACGAGCCCACCTCGAGCCTCGACCTCGGCGACGTCGCCCGCCTCTTCACGGTGCTGCGGAGGCTCCGCGACCAGGGCGTCGCGATCCTCTTCGTCTCGCACTTCCTCGAGCAGGTCCTCACTCTCAGCGATCGGGTGACGGTGCTGCGCGACGGCTGCACCGAGGGTGAGTACCCGGCCCGGGCCATGGATCGGGCCGAGCTGATCGCGAAGATGATCGGCAAGGACATCGACGCGTTGCGGCAGATCGGCTCCGAGCGCCGCGAGCACCGTCAGCAGCCCGTCGGCCCGGCGGTCTACCGGGCGGTGGGCATCGGCAGGCGCGGAGCGGTCGGCCCCACCGATCTGGAGCTGCACCGCGGCGAGATCGTCGGCTTCGCGGGCCTCCGCGGCTCTGGCCGGACCGAGCTCGCGTCGCTGCTCAGCGGCGTCGAGAGGCCCGACTCGGGTGAGGTGCTGATCGACGGTGAGCCGGCGCACATCACGGATCCCGTCTCGGGTCTGCGGCACCGCATCGCGCACTCGAGCGAGAACCGCCGCGAGGACGGCATCATCGGCGACCTGTCTCTCCGCGAGAACCTCGTGCTGGGCCTGCAGGCGTTGCGCGGTTGGGCGCATCCGCTGTCGGCCGCCGAGACCGACTCTCTGGTTGCCACATACGTCGAGGCGCTCAACATCTCTCCGGCCGATCCCGATATCCCGGTCAAGTACCTCTCGGGCGGCAACCAGCAGAAGGTCGTGCTGGCTCGCTGGCTCGCGACCCGACCGCGCCTCCTCGTGCTGGACGAGCCCGCGCGCGGCATCGATGTGGCGTCGAAGGTCGAGATCCAGGCGCACATCGCCCAGCTCGCCCGCGAGGGCGTCTCGGTCGTCTACATCTCGTCGGAGCTAGAGGAGGTGGTGCGCCTCAGCGATCGCATCGTGGTGTTCAAGGACCGCGAGAAGATCGGCGAGGTCAGCAACGGGCCCGGCCTCACCGTCGACACGATCGTCGAGATGATCGCCGCCGACACCACCGACTCCGACGAATCGTGGTGACGTGTCCTCTGGAGAGCGCTCGGGAGGAGCCCGGGACGCGGAGCCATCCTGCCCGAGCGGCCGAAACCTGATCGTTATCGACGGGGCTCTGAACCTGTTGCATCGCTGGAATTGTTCACGGTAACATTCCCACCAGGCGCCGCATCGTCGGCTCCACTGCACATCATCCTGCACTCACCGCACGCGGGCCACCAGGCCCGCATTCAGGGCGCTTCAGCCCACACACATCTCGGGTACTTCCCTGTGCCCGCGATCTCAAGGAGGAGATCTATGTCCAAGACGAGGCGTATCGGCCAGTTCCTGAGCCTGGCCACCATCGGCGCGCTCGCATTCGGCCTCGCCGGCTGCTCGGCCGACTCCGACTCGGGCTCCGGCTCGACCACGGACCCGGGCAAGCTCATCACCGTCGGCTTCGTGGCCGTCGGCCCCGAGGGCGCATGGCGCCAGGCGAACGAGACCAACATCGAGGACACGTTCACCAAGGACGCTGGCTTCGACCTCAAGTACGCTCCCGCCACCAACGGTGACCAGAAGTCGCAGATCGACTCCTTCACCTCGTTCGTGGACGAGGGCGTCGACGTCATCCTGCTGTCGGCGACCGAAGGCTCCGGCTGGGAGGACTCGCTCCAGCGCGCCAAGGAGGCCGACATCCCGGTCATCCTGATCGACCGCGGCATCGAGCCGAACAACACCGACCTCTACGTCACCCGCATCGCGCCTGACAACATCGCCGTCAGCACCTCGGTCGCCGACTGGGCCAAGAAGGAGTTCCCGAACGGCGCGAAGTACTTCACGCTTGAGGGCCCCGCCGGTGTCTCGGTCGTCAACGAGCGCAACGAGGGCTGGGACGACGTCATCGGCAAGGACAGCGCCTTCGTCAAGATCGGTGCGCAGACCGCGAACTGGTCGACCGAGGAAGCCAAGAGCGTCTTCGAGACCGTTCTGAAGTCGAACAACAACGACGTCCAGATGGTCTTCGCCCAGAACGACGAGATGGGCCTCGGCGTCATCCAGGCCGTCCAGGAGGCTGGCCTCACCCCGGGCAAGGACGTCAAGATCGCCACGATCGACGGCACCAAGAACGCCCTCCAGGCGCTCGCGGACGGTCAGCTCAGCTTCGTCGCTGAGTACAACCCGCTGTTCGGCGAGACCGCGCTCGACGCCGTGAAGAAGACCCTCGCCGGTGACAAGGTCGACTCGTCGATCGTCGTCCCGAGCAAGACCTTCGACTCGCCCGACGCTGCGAAGACCGCCCTGCCCGACCGTAAGTACTGATCGCTCGGCAGCACACCACACCCGGAGCGACCGGGGCCGGCACCACTCCCCGGCCCCGGTCGCTCCGACCCATTAGGCGCACCCGCTCGGCTGCGCCCCGCTCGAGAACGGAACGACGCGACATGGCAGATTCGCCTCCGATCGTCGAGATGAAGAACATCTCGATCAGCTTCCCCGGCGTGAAAGCCCTCGATGGTGTCGACTTCCGCCTGTTCCCGGGCGAGGTCCACACCCTCATGGGAGAGAACGGCGCGGGCAAGTCCACGCTCATCAAGGCGCTCACCGGCGTCTACCGCATCGACAGTGGCGACATCGTCGTCGACGGAGAGACGCGCCGTCTCACCGGCACCGCTGACGCACAGGCCGCGGGCATCTCCACCGTGTACCAGGAGGTCAACCTCCTGACGAACCTCTCCATCGGAGAGAACGTCATGCTCGGCTACGAGGTGCGCGGCCCCTTCGGCATCAACTGGAAGGCGACCCACGTCGCCGCCAAGAAGGCCCTCGAGAAGCTCGGGCTCGGGCACCTCAACACTCGACAGTCGCTGTCCTCGCTTTCCATCGCGATGCAGCAGCTGGTCGCGATCAGCCGCTCGACGGTGAGCGACTCGAAGGTCCTCATCCTCGACGAGCCGACCTCGAGCCTCGACGCGAACGAGGTCGAGAACCTCTTCGTCGTCATCCGCCGCCTGCGCGCCGAGGGTGTGGCGATCCTCTTCGTCTCTCACTTCCTCGACCAGGTCTATGCGATCAGCGACCGCCTGACGGTGCTGCGCAACGGCACCTACGTCGGCGAGTACCTCACGCACGAGCTCGACCGCACCTCGCTCATCTCGAAGATGATCGGCAAGGACATCGCGGCGCTGCGCTCCCTCGACTCCGAGCGCGAGAGCCAGGACCACCTCTACCGCGACGCCCCGCTCTACTCGGCCAAGGGGCTGGGCAAGAAGGGCTCGATCGAGCCGACCGACATCACGCTGCACCGCGGCGAAGTCGTCGGATTCGCCGGCCTGCTGGGCTCCGGCCGCACGGAGCTCGCGCGCCTGATCTACGGAGTCGACAAGCCCGACACCGGCGACATCACGCTGCACGGCAAGAAGATCGACGTCCCGACGCCGACCGCCGGCCTCGCTCACAAGATCGCGTTCTCGAGCGAGAACCGCCGCGACGAGGGCATCATCCGTGACCTGTCGGTCCGCGAGAACCTCATCCTCGGGGTGCAGGCCAAGCGCGGCTGGGCACGCCCCCTCTCCAAGAAGGAGAAGGACGAGATCGTCGGCAAGTACCTGGTCGAGCTCAACGTGCGCCCGGCCGACCCCGACCGTCCGATCAGCAAGCTCTCCGGCGGCAACCAGCAGAAGGTCCTCCTCGGCCGCTGGCTCGCCACCGCTCCCGAGATCCTCATCCTCGACGAGCCCACTCGCGGCATCGACGTGGGAGCGAAGGCCGAGATCCAGGAGAAGGTCGTCGCCCTCGCAGGCGAAGGCGTCGCCGTGGTGTTCATCTCGTCCGAGCTCGACGAGGTGGTCCGCCTGAGCGATCGCATCATCGTCCTCAAGGACCACCGAGTGATCGCCGAGATTCTGAACGGCCCCGCGGTGACTGCGGAGTCGATCGTCACTACCATCGCCGCAGAGGGAGTCGTCGACGAGGACGTCGTCGTCCTCGCGAGCGCCACGCAGGAGGCCGCATCATGAGCAGCGACACGAAGCCCTCTCGGGGCTCCGCCCTGGCCGGGCTGATCCGACGCCAGTACTTCTGGGGAGTCGTGGCCATCGTGCTGCTCCTCCTCGTGAACGTGGCAAAGGACCCGGGATACTTGTCCGTCACGGTGAGCCCCAACACGGGCTACCTTGTCGGCAACCTCATCGACATCGCCCGCGCCGCCGCGCCGATCCTGATGATCGCCGTCGGCATGTGCCTCGTCGTGGCGACGGGAGGCATCGACCTCTCGGTCGGCTCGATCATGGTGGTCGCCGGCGCCGTGTCGATGGAGTTCCTGAACTCCGCCGGCGCCCCCGACTCCCTCGGAGCCGCTGCCGGCGCGTTCGGCATCGCGATGCTCATCTCGGCGGTGCTCGGTGCCATCAACGGCATCCTCGTGTCGGTGGTGGGCCTCCAACCCTTCATCAGCACGCTCGTCGTGATGCTCGCCGGCCGCGGCCTGGCGAAGGTCATCACGGGCGGCCAGAACACCGCCGCGACGAACGAGCCGTTCCGCTGGATCGCCAACGGGTACGTCTTCGGACTCCCGGTCGTGTTCCTCATCGCGATCGCGATCGTCGTCCTCGTCGGGATCCTGGTCCGCCGCAGCGCGCTGGGCCTCATGATCGAAGCCATCGGAATGGACCCGAAGGCGGCCCGCCTCGCGGGAATCAACCGCCGCGGCCTGCTGATGACCGCCTACATCGCCAGCGGCCTCCTCGCCGGTGTCGCGGGCGTCTTCGCCACCGCGAGCGTCATGACCGTCGACGTCTCGCGCACCGGCTACCAGCTCGAGCTCGACGCGATCCTCGCGGTCGTCATCGGAGGCACCTCGCTCGCCGGTGGAAAGTTCAACATCACCGGTGCTGCCGTCGGCGCGATCCTGATCGCGACGCTCGACAAGACCGTCGTGTTCCTGGGCGTCTCGTCGTCGGCGACCCCCGCCTTCAAGGCGATCGTCATCGTCGCGCTCTGCCTGCTGCAGTCGGAGCGGGTCCGTTCCGCTTTCAAGTCCCGTCGTGAGGCGCGTCGCCGCGCCCCGCAGAAAGAGGCGATTCCCGCATGAGCGCCGTGATGACCCGCTCCGCCCCTCCGGCGAGCTCGAACCGCTCTTCTGGAGCACGCGGCTGGCTGAGCCAGCACCTCGACAAGCTGCCGACCGTGGCCGCCCTGATCATCTTCCTCGCGATGGTGTTCTACGGTGAGGCCGCCTACGGCCGCATCCTGCAGGCGAACACGATCTCGAACCTGCTGGTCAACAACTCGCACCTGATCATCCTCGCCGTGGGCCTCACCTTCGTGATCCTCACGGGAGGCATCGACCTCTCGGTCGGCGCGGTGATCGCCTTCAGCAGCGTCAGCGGGGTGCTCCTCATCAACGCCGGCTGGAACCCGTGGTTCGTCATGGTGCTGATGGTGGTGATCGGCTCGGCCTTCGGCCTCGTGTCGGGCGTCCTCATCCAGTACTTCAACGTCCAGCCCTTCATCGCGACCCTCGCGATGATGTTCCTGGCCCGCGGACTCGCGTCGATGCTGAGCACCGTGCCCGAGCGCCTCCCCGGCGACTCGGCCGTGCTGAGCCTGGCCGCCCCGATCAAGCTCATCGACGGACCGAAGGTCAACGACTTCGTGATCAGCCCCGGCGTGATCATCGCCGTCGTCGTCGTCGCCGTCGCGTTCTTCGTGCTGCACCGCACGCGCCTCGGCCGCACGGTGTACGCGATGGGCGGCTCCGAGCAGTCGGCCGCCCTCATGGGTCTGCCGGTCGTCCGCACCAAGCTGCTCATCTACGTGATCAGCGGCACCCTGGCGGGCCTCGCCGGAGTCGTCTACACGGCACGTCTCGGCAGCGCCCAGAACATCACGGGTACCGGTTGGGAGCTCGACGCCATCGCAGCGACCGTCATCGGCGGCACGCTCCTCACCGGAGGCGTGGGCTTCGTGCTCGGCTCGGTGGTGGGCGCGCTGGTGCTCGGCCTCATGAACGTCCTGATCACCCGAGACGGCGGCATCCCGCCCGAGGCGACGACGATCATCACCGGAGGCATCCTCCTGATCTTCGTGCTCCTCCAGCGCGCGGTGATGGCGCGCAGCAAGACCTGACCCTCGCGGCAGCGTCGGAGCCCTCTCGTCCTCGTGGACGGGAGGGCTTCGTCGTGGAGGGAGAACGCGCGCGCCGCGGCCTGAGCGGCTCTCAGAAAACGGGCCCGTCATTCCGCCCACACATGCCCGAACCTGAGAAAATGACTGAGAAGTGACCGGGCTAAGGTCTTCACGGTGACGTAAACACCGTGTTACCGTGAACATTGCCGACGTCTGTCGGCCCTCTCCCCTCAGCAATGGTGCCGATCTAGGAGCAAGTGCGATGAAGCCCCTTCTCAGACCCCTGGTCATCGTGAGCGCCATCGCGCTCGCCGTGCCCCTCCTCACGGCCCAGACGGCCATCGCCGCTCCCAGCGACTCCTCTCTCGTCCTCCGCTACGCGCTCGACGAGACCAGCGGCACCGTCGCGGTCGACAGCTCCGGCAAAGGCCGCAACGGAACCCTCGTCAACGGCGCCGCCCCGCAGGGAAGCGCCGGGGTCAAGCTCGACGGGGCCAACGACTACGTGAAGCTGCCCGACAACGTGCTCGCGGGCCTCACCTCGGTCACCGTCAGCACCGAGGTCCTCGTCAGCCCGAGCCAGGGCACCCCCTACTTCATCTGGGGCCTCGGAAACACCACGAACGGCGCGGGCAACGGCTACCTGTACACGACGGGCAACAGCTACAAGACCTCGATCGCGAGCGGCAACTGGCAGACCGAGCAGACGGTCAACTCCAACGCCAACCTCGACCGCGGCGTCTGGAAGACCCTCACCTACACGCTCGACGACGCGAGCGACACCGCGAAGCTCTACCTCGACGGCACCCAGGTCGCCCAGCAGACCGGCGTGACCATCACCCCCGGCTCCCTCGGCAACGGCTCGACCACCGCCGACTACATCGGCCGTTCGGTCTACGACGCCGACAAGTACCTCACCGGCTCGGTGCGCGACTTCCGTATCTACAACACGGCGCTCTCCGCGTCCGACGTCGCCTCGATCCAGGCGACCGACGCCACTCGCGCCACTCGCGACCTCGCTGCACTCGACCTCGGCGACCTCAACGCCGTCACCGCCAACCTCACCCTGCCGACGTCCGGGCCCAACGGCTCCACGATCAGCTGGGCCTCGAGCAACACCGCGGTGATCTCGAACAGCGGAGCCGTCACGCGTCCGGCGTCCGGCACCTCGACCGTGACGCTCACCGCGACCGCGTCCCGCGGATCCGCGACCCAAACGCGCACCTTCACCGCGAAGGTCCCCGCTCAAGACACGAACGCCGACGCGCAGAAGGCGCTCGACGCGATCTCGATCCCGAACTCCGGCGACATCCGCGGCAACGTCACCCTGCCGACGCGGGCCGGAGGCGCCTACGACGTCTCGTGGTCCTCGTCGAACACCGCCGTGGTCAGCACGACCGGAGTCGTCACGCGTCCCGCCAGCACCTCGACCGTCACGGTCACCGCGAGCGTGCCCGGCACCACCGCGACCCGGCAGATCCCCCTCACCGTGACCGCGGCTCCGGTCGGCCTCGACACCAACTACGACGCCAGCTACCTCTGGACCCACTTCGGCACCACCGACTACGAGAAGATCTACTTCGGCGCCAGCGACGACGGCCTGCACTGGTCGAAGCTCAACAACAACAAGCCCATCCTCGCCAACCTCGCCGGCACTCTCGGCGTCCGCGACCCGCACCTCGTGCGCTCCCCCACCGGCGACGAGTACTGGATCCTCGGCACCGACCTCCACGCCGAGGGCACCGCGCCCGGCGGCACCTGGGACCAGACCAACGCGAGCCAGAAGCTCGTCATCTGGCGCTCGACCGACCTCGTGCACTGGAGCGACCAGAGCCTCGTCTTCGCCGGCTTCGCCGACGCGGGCAACGTCTGGGCCCCTGAGGCGATGTGGGACGCCACGACCGGCCAGTACTACGTCTACTGGGCGTCACGCGACAAGACGAAGACCGGCTCCGCCTCCGCGCAGCGCGTCTACGTGACCACCACCCGCGACTTCATGACCTTCACCACCCCGACGATCTGGCTCGACGAGAACCCGCCCCAGGGCGGCGCGAGCGGCGGCAGCATCATCGACACGACGATCGCCAAGGAGGGGAACACCTTCTACCGCTTCTCCACCTCCGACTGGCGCACCGTCGTCGACACCGCGACGAGCCTCGCCGGCCCGTGGACCCGCGTCATCGCCCGCGGTGAAGACACCGCTCACGGCCTCTCCGACCACATCGAAGGCCTCACGGTCTACCAGCTGCCCGATGGCCGCTGGGTCGTGATGGGAGACAACGGCGGCTACTCCGCCTACGTGACGAACTCGCTCGCGAGCCTGCAGTTCACCGCCCTCCAGACCGGCACCACCGGAGCGAACACGTACTCGTTCTCGGCGCCGTTCCGTCACGGTTCGGTCCTGCGCCTCTCGAGCGCCGAGGAGGCGCGCATCAACGCCGCCTACAGCGCCACCGCGGGCCCGGCCCCCAAGACCGCGAACGCAGCGGGCGAGATCCTCCGCTACACCTTCGACCAGGTCTCCGGCACCACCGTGACCGACGCCTCCGGCAACGGCCAGAACGGCACGCTCGTCTCCGGCGCCACCGCGCAGAACGGCGCGGTCACCTTCGACGGCACCGACGACTACATCAAACTGCCCGACAACCTGCTCGCCGGGATCACCGACATCACGGTGCAGACCGAGGTGTGGATCGACCCCAACCAGCGGACGCCGTACTTCATCTACGGCCTCGGCAACACCAGCAACGGCGTCGGCAACGGCTACCTGTTCACCACAGGAGACGGCTACCGCACGAGCATCACCGCGGGTGACTACAACAGCGAGCAGACGGTCTCGCAGGGCACTGCGGTGCCGCGTGGACGCTGGGCCCAGCTCACCTACACGCTCGCCGGCTCGACCGCGACAATCTTCCTCGACGGCGTGAAGGTCGGCAGCGGCACCGTCACCGTCGAGCCGAAGGACATCGGAGGCGGCGTCACCACCGCGAACTACATCGGCCGCTCGAACTACGACGGGGACAACCGCTTCCGCGGCCAGATCCGCGAATTCGCGATCTACAACCGTGCGCTGAGCTCGAGCGAGGTCCTGAACTCCTCCGGCAACACGACGGCCCTGGCCGACGTGACGCTCTCGGGAGACGTGCTCAAGACCGCGCCGATCATCGACGCCGCCAACCGCGTCGTCACCTTCCCGGTGAAGCGCGGCACCTCCTTGACCGCCCTCACGCCGACCTACCTGACGGCGAGCGGCGTGACCGCGAGCCCCGCCTCCGGGACCGTGCGCAACCTCTCCACCCCGCAGACGGTCGTCCTGACCCCCGCAGGCGGAGGCGCCACCACGACCTGGACCTTCAAGGCGATCGAGGTGAAGTCGCCGGTGCTGCCCGGCTACTACGCCGACCCCAACATCGCGGTCTTCGGTGACACCTACTACATCTACGCGACCACCGACGGCACGCCCGGCTGGGGAGGCAACACCTTCTACGTCTGGTCGTCGAAGAACCTCGTCGACTGGACCCGCTCGGACAAGCCCTTCCTCACCCTCGATGGAGCCAACGGCAACGTCCCGTGGGCGGTCGGCAACGCCTGGGCACCGACGATCATCCAGAAGAACGGCAAGTACTACTTCTACTTCAGCGGCCACAACGCGTCGCTGAACCGGAAGACCATCGGAGTCGCCGTAGCCGACAGCCCGATGGGCCCGTTCACCGCGCAGCCCACGGCGATGATCACCAACGGCGAGTCGGTCAACTCCGGTCAGGCCATCGACCCGGACGCCTTCACCGATCCGGCCACGGGCAAGAGCTACCTCTTCTGGGGCAACGGCTCGCCGGTCTACGGTGAGCTCTCGGACGACATGCTCACCATCAAGCCGGGCACCATCAAGCCGATCAGCGGGCTGACCGACTTCCGCGAGGGATCGTTCGTCAACTACCGCCAGGGTCTGTACCACCTGACCTACTCGATCGACGACACCGGTTCCGAGAACTACCGCGTCGGCTACGCCACCGCGACGAGCGTCGACGGACCGTGGACCTACCGAGGCGTGATCCTCGAGAAGGACCCCTCGCTCGGCATCCTCGCCACGGGCCACAACTCGATCATCAACGTTCCCGGCACCGACGACTGGTACATCGCCTACCACCGCTTCGCCATCCCCGGCGGAGACGGCACGCACCGCGAGACCACCATCGACAAGCTCACCTTCGACCCCACCACCGGGCTCATGCAGAAGGTGACGCCGACCCTCCAGAGCGTCGCTCCGCAGACGATCAGCGTGGCTCCCGCGATCGCCGTCAAGGCGACGGCGACCACACGGTGCATCACCGGCAAGGTCGTCCTCACGATGACCGCGACGAACCCGAACGCCTTCCCCGTCAAGATGGCGATCGGCTCCTCGTACGGGTCGACCACTGTGGCGGAGGTGGGCGCGGGCAAGACCGTGTCGTACGCCTTCACCACCCGGGCGACGAGCGTCCCCGCAGGCTCGGCGAGCGCAACCGCGACGGCCTTCGTCTCGGGCAAGCCCGCCTCCGCCTCCGCGACCGCCCCCTACGCCGCGCTCAGCTGCGGCTGATCACGACCACCACCCTCCCCACACCCACACAGACGTGCCGGCGACGCCGCCGGCCGAAGAACGGAGAACACCCGACATGAACACTCGCTCCCTCCTCATCCGCGGAGCTGCCGGCCTGGCCGGCGGCGTCCTCCTCCTCGGAGTCGCGGGCACGGCCATGGCCGACACCCAGTACGGCAACGACGACGTGAACGTCAACGTCGACATCGCGCCGCTCACCGGTACCGGTGCGCTCTCGATGTCGGTCGCCGGCACCTCCACCACCCTGACCGAGAACGGCTCGACCGGCGTCATCCGCCAGTTCACCGGCACCCTCCCCACGGTGACGGTCACCGACACCCGCGACCCCGCCGACATCCCCGCCGACGCCGGCTGGTACGTGCTCGGCACGGCGAGCGACTTCACGAGCGCTGACGGCAAGACCATCGGCGCCGAGAACCTCGGCTGGGCCCCGAAGCTCATCGACGGAGGCGAGCAGGGTCTCGTCGCCGAGGGCGATGTCGTCGACACCGCCATCGACGGCGGCCCGAACGGCGTCGGCCTCGTGGGCCAGGAGCTCCTCGCGATCACGAACGACTCGGCCGGCATCGCCACCGAGGGCTCGTGGACCGCGAACGCCGACCTGTTCCTGCGCACCGAGCCCACCGTGGACGCCGGAGCGTACAGCTCGACGCTTACCCTCTCGCTCTTCGAGTGACCCGTGGAGGCTCCCCGCGGAGCCTCCCGACTACCATGACCGCGACGCGGCCGGGCGACTTCCGCCCGGCCGCGTCGTGCGTCCCCCGTGCGACTATGAGGTTCTGATGACTGACCCGCGCTCTTCGACGACGCCGCGACCCGCTCGCGCCACCCCCTCCTCCCCTCGCGGAGCACGAGGAGTGAGAGCGGCGCTCGCGCTGCTCGTCGGAATCCTCGCCCTCGGCGTGGCGCCCGTCTCCTCCGCCGCACCCAGCGCCACGCCGGCGCCCTCGGCTTCGTCCGCACCGTCGGCGGCCGACAAGATCACATGGTCGGTGACTCCCGCCTCGAACGGCGCGCCCGACAAGCGGGCCTGGATCGAGCTCGATCTCGACCCCGGCACGAAGGCCGAGCAACAGGCCGCGGTGCGCAATCTCAGCGCCACGAGCGTCACCTTCTCGATCGTCGCGGCCGACGGCTACTTCACCGACAAGGGCCGCTTCAACATGCTGTCCTCCGACCAGAAGTCGGTCGACGCCGGAACATGGATCTCGGCACCCGGCTCGATCACCGTCGAGCCCGGCGGAACGGGCATCGTTCCCTTCACTGTGACCGTGCCCCAGAACGCGACGCCGGGCGACCACGCCGCCGGCATCGCCGCCTCCGTCCGCTCGGCGAACCAGACGCCCGGCGGCTCCTCGGTCGGGGTCGAGAGCCGCATCGGCTTCCGCGTGATGACCCGCGTCAAGGGCGACCTCACGCCCGCGCTCTCGATCGAGAACGTCGCGAGCGACTACCGGCTGTCGTGGAACCCCTTCGAGCCCGGCTCTCTCTCGCTCGTCGCCGACGTCGTCAACACGGGCAACGTGCGACTCCTGCTCGGCGGAAGCGCGAACGCGCAGGGCGCCTCCGTCCCGCTGACGCCCGCCGACGGGGTGCAACAGGAGCTCCTGCCGGGCGACCGCCGCTCGGTGTCGGTACAGCTCGACTCCATCTGGCCGCTCTTCGGAGTCGGCGCCGACCTCACCGTCGCCCCCACTGTCGCGGCGCCCGAGGGTCAGGAAGCGACGATGGCGCCGATCACCCAGTCGCTCACCGTCGCGGCCGTGCCCCTCCCGCAGCTGCTCGTGCTGCTCGGGATCGCGCTGATCCTCCTCGCACTGTTCGCCGGACGCCGCCGCTCGCGTCGCCACGTCGCCGCTCTCGTGCAGCAGGCGAAGGAGGAGGGCCTCCGCGAGGGCGCCCGGAGTTCGGGCTCGGAGGGCGCGGACGCCCACGACGCGGACCTCGGGGACACGACCCCCGAGAGCCCGCGGGCTGAGGGTGTGAAGCCCGAAGGCTCCTGAGCCCCGATCGGGTGGGGTGGTCCTGCCGCCGGCGGCGCGCTGAGTCCGCCAGGCTTACGGCATGACCACCACCTCCCTGGAGGCGCCCTCGCGGCGTCTCGGCATGATCGCGCTCATAGCGACCCTCGGCGGCCTCCTCTTCGGCTACGACACCGGCGTCATCAACGGCGCCCTCGAGCCCATGTCGGTCGAGCTCGGGCTCACCCCGCTGACGGAGGGAGTCGTCACCAGCTCGCTGCTGTTCGCGGCGGCGGTCGGAGCGATCAGCGGCGGTCGGCTGGCGGACGCGATCGGTCGGCGCCGCACGATCCAGCTGCTCGCCGTGCTGTTCCTGGTGGGCGCGATCGTGTGCGTCGTCGCGCCGGGCTTCGCCGTCATGGTCGTGGGCCGCGCGATCCTCGGCCTCGCGGTCGGCGGGGCCTCCGTGGTCGTGCCGATCTTCCTCTCCGAGATCTCCCCCTCCGAGATCCGCGGCTCGCTCGCCGGGCGCAACGAGCTGATGATCGTCATCGGCCAGCTCGCCGCCTTCGTGGCGAACGCCGTCATCGGCACGGTGTGGGGCGAACTTCCCAGCGTCTGGCGGATCATGCTCGCCGTCGCCGCGCTGCCCGCCGCGGCCCTCCTCGTGGGCATGCTACGCGTGCCGGAGTCACCGCGCTGGCTCCTCGAGAAGGGGCGCCGCGACGAGGCGCTGGCCGTGCTGTCCACCATCCGCACGCCCGAGCAGGCGCAGGAGGAGACGGCCGGCATCGACCGCGCGCGTGACGCCTCCCGCGCGCCGCGCCACCCGCTGCTGCAGGTGCTGCGGCAGCGCTGGGCGCTGCGGATCCTGCTGGTGGGCATCGGCATCGGGGTGGCGCAGCAGCTGACCGGCATTAACTCGATCATGTATTACGGCCAGTCGGTGCTGAAGGAGGCGGGGTTCGACCACGACGGCGCCCTCGTCGCCAACATCGCGCCCGGTGTGATCGCGGTGCTCGGCGGGCTGGTCGGGCTGCGGCTGATGCAGACGATGAACCGTCGTACGACCCTTTTGCTCGGCTACTCGCTGACGACGACGATGCACCTGTTGATCGGCGTGGCATCCCTCGCTCTGCCGGTCGGCGACCCCGCGCGGCCCTTTGTGATCCTGGTGCTCGTGGTCGCCTTCGTGGGCAGCATGCAGACGTTCCTCAACATTGCGACGTGGGTGATGCTCTCCGAGATCTTCCCGCAGCGCATCCGCGGCATCGGGGTGGGCATTGCGATCTTCTGCCACTGGATCACGAACGCGCTGCTGGGGCTGTTCTTCCCTACCCTCGTGGCGGGCGTGGGGATCACCGGCACGTTCTTCCTCTTCGGTGCCGTCGGGCTGCTCGCGTTGGCGTTCCTCTGGCGGATGGTGCCGGAGACGCGCGGCCAGGCTCTCGAGGACGTCGAGGCGCGCGTCATCGCACCCCGCTGACCCCGCCCCCTCCCTCCCCCCTCCCGCCCCCCTCCGCGAGATGCCACTTATGACGCGATCCCTCGGCGTGTCGCGCTCATAAGTGGCATCTCGCGGAGGGGAGAGGGGGGCGGGGAGGGGCGCTACTGGTAGGTGACGAGGTCGGGGAGGGGGCGGACCTGGGCCAGGGTCTCGGCAGGAGTCAGCATGGGCGTGTCCTCGTCGTAGAAGTTCTTCCACCCCCACGCGATACCCGCGGGGGCATCCTCGTGCAGCGCGTTCCATGTCGCCTGCTTGTCGGGCTGCGAGCCCTGGCCATCGACGTGGATGAGGAACTCAAGCTCGGGCCGATCGCGACGGATGCTCGATCGGTCCTGCAGCATCGAGAGGCGGAACTGGTGCAGGACGAACATCTTCGGCGGCAGCCCCTCGCTCCGCACGAGATCGGCCAGCCACTCCGACACGCTGTCCACCTCGGCGGCCGACACCCGACCGATCTGCTCAAGCGGCTTCTCGTCGGCCGTCAGCCGCCACTCCGGGTCGAGAGCCAGGCCGACGTTCGGCAACCGCAACAGTTCGGCGTAGAGCTTCGCCTGCGTGAGGAAGTCGGTGCGACCCGACTGCAGGTCGAGAACGACGTACATCCCCGCCTTCTCGGCCGCGTCGATGTACGGGCGCAGTGTCGAGACGTCCCGCTCGTTGGAGTAGTCGCCATCGGCACCGGGATCGCCGGCCGCGACCGTCGCGATGATCTCGAGGCTCGGCACGACCTGCTTGCCGGTGAGTGCGCGGTACGGCTCGGCCACCGCCTCCGCCCGGGCGATCGTCGGCTGCAGGCCCTGCTCGCCGAGGACACCGAGCACGGGAGCGCCCGGAGTGCCGTAGATCGCGACGAAGAGGTGGCCGCCGAAGAGGCGCTGGCCGCCGCCCGGCAGCTGCCAGCCGCTCCCGGCGGCACGCACCGCCCACGCGGGCTCGGGCTGCGCGGCGAGCGCGGGGCCCAGCAGCACCGTGCAGGAGGCTTTCGCGTCGGCGATCGCGGCCACCGCGGCTCCCGAGGCGAGCAGGTCGTCGCCGTCGACCACCGTCACCGGGATGCCGGCGGCGCGGGCAGTCGCGAGGGCGGCGACGTCGGCATCCTGCGCGCGGGCCAGGCCCAGGAGCGTGCCGAGCGGGTCGCCCCGCGGCGGCACCTCCCCGAACGGGGCGGAGGACGGCGTGGCCGGGGCGAACGAGGCGAGGTCGGCGAGCGGGAGGTCGGCGACGCTCACGCCCGTCGCAGCGGAGAGCGCCGCGGCGTCGGGGGCCGACACGACGACGTCGACGCCCTGGGGAGCGGTGACGTCTCCGATCGCGACGACACGGGAGACACCGAGCCTGCGGAACTCGCCGGCGAGGGCATCGGGCGCGCCGGCAGTGGCGGGCGCGCCGGAGGGCGACGGCGAGGTATCGGCTGCGCCGACGAACAGTGGCACGCCCCACGCGATGCTCACCTGGGCGGCGCGCAATCGCGACTCCGCGACGTCCTCGACCAGCACGACAAGCGGAGCGGAGACGAACAGCGCCGCGCTCGCGGCCAGCGCGTCGGGAGCCAGGGCGACCGGCCCGCTCGGAGCCGCGGTGCGAGTGCGCGGCGACTCCTGGCCGCCGTCGACCGTCGATCCGCCGTCGAAGGTGCATGCGCTGAGCAGCGGCAGGACCGCGAGCCCGCCCAGGACGACACTCCGACGAGAGAGCGCAGTCCGCGGCGGGACGGGACGAGGTGCTGAGGGCATGGCAGGCCTCTCCTCTCGGAGCCCGAAGGGGCTCTCTGTGCGTGGGTGATCCTTCGACTATCCCAGGCCGCGAGCGCTGCGGGGCCGACTCGCTCGGGACCTACCGCCTCCGGCCGCCGTCTCGCAGGACACAGGACCCGTCACCCAGAAGGGAGCAGCGCCTCCGCGGCACCGCTCCCCTCCTCGCCCACAGGGCGCCCGGCTCACACCGTGCGCGGAGCCTTCGCGAGGTTTGCCTCGAGCTCGTCGCGGTTCTGGCGCACGACGTAGGCCGGACGGTCGCGCTCGACGCGCCACGACTCGCTCAACGGAGCGATCGCGACGGTGTCGAAGCCCAGCCGGTCGTAGAGGTCGGTCACGAAGTGGATCGCCTCCGGGTAGTCGCTCGACGTCGCCAGCGCGCGCCGGCCGGGGGTACCTGCCGGCGAACCGGTCGTCGTGATGTCGGCGGCCATGATGTGGTTGAAGGCCTTGACGACCTTCGACTCCGGGAGGTGCTGCTGCAGCATCTCACTCGTGGTGGTCTCACCCTTGTCGAGAGCCTCGATGCGGCCGTCGCGCTCGAAGTAGTAGTTGTTGGTGTCGAGCACGATCTTCCCGCGGAGCGGCTCGACCGGAACCCGGTCGAGCGCCGCGAGCGGAACAGTCACGACCGCGACCTCGGCCGCCTCCGCCGCCTCGTCGGCCGTCGCCGCGCGAGCCTTCGGGCCGAGCTCCGCGATGAGATCCCCGAGGGTCTCTGGCCCCCGCGAGTTCGCGATGACCACCTCGTCTCCGAGGGCGATGACCGCTCGCGCGATCTGGCTGCCGATGTGTCCTGCTCCGATGATTCCGTAGATCGTCATGCACCAGGAGAACGCTCGAGGCGGGGAGGCATTCCTCCGCGACCCGTTCTCCCACGCCGCATCCAGGTCCCGCATCGCGGCGGGTAGCCTCGATCGTCGGCGCGCCCCGGCAACGATCCCAGCGAAGGAGACCGCGATGCCGCAGTACGACCTCCCCCTCGACCTCCTCGAGCGCTACGCCCCCGAGCTCCCCGAACCAGAAGGGTTCGCAACGTTCTGGCGAGACACGATCGCCGAGGCGCGCGCCGCCGCCACCGAGCCGCGATTCGCGCGAGTCGACGCCGGATTCCGCCTCCTCGACACCTTCGACGTCACCTTCTCGGGCTTCGGAGGCCACCCGATCCGCGGCTGGCTGATCCTGCCCCGCGACACACAGACCCCCCTCCCGGCGCTCGTGACCTTCATCGGCTACGGAGGCGGCCGCGGCCAGCTGAACGAGTGGACCACCATGGCCGCCGCCGGCTACGCGCACCTGATCATGGACACCCGCGGCCAAGGCACCGAGCGGCGCAGCGGCGCGACCGCCGACCCCGTCGGCAGCGGGCCACACGCCAACGGCTTCATGACGCTGGGCATCGAGTCACCCGCCGACCACTACTACCGCCGCGTCTTCACGGACGCGGTGCGCGCCCTCGACGTGCTGCGCGCCCACCCGGCAGTCGACGCGAGCCGCGTCGCCGTCTCGGGCGCGAGCCAGGGCGGAGGCATCGCGCTCGCGGTCGCGGGCATCCTCGGGGTACTCGGCGACGCGGCGGCGGCGCGCGCGGCAATCGTGGACGTGCCGTTCCTCAGCCACATGGCGCATGCCGTCCGGCTGACCGACACGATGCCCTACGGCGAGATCACCCGCTACCTGCGCACGCACCGCGGCTCGGAGGACTGGGTGTTCGACACGCTGTCCTACTTCGACGGCACCTCCTTCGCTCCCTACGCGCTGGCGTCGTCGATGTTCTCGGTGGGACTGCTCGACGACATCTGCCCGCCGTCGACGGTGTACGCCTCCTACAACCGCTATGCGGGACCGCGCGAGATGCGCGTCTACCCCTTCAACGGACACGAGGGGGGCGAGGCCTTCCAGATCGCCGAACACATGCGCTTCCTCGCTCGCGAGCTCGCCTGACCGGCCCGGAATGTGACGTTGTGCGTCGGAGACTCGGACGCCATCAGGATCGCTCGGGCACGATCATCGGCATGACCCGCCAGATCCGCTTCAACGCCTTCGACATGAACTGCGTCGCCCATCAGTCCTCGGGCATGTGGCGACACCCCCAGGACCAGTCGTGGCGCTACAAAGACCTCTCGTACTGGACCGAGCTGGCGAAGCTGCTCGAGCGGGGCACCTTCGACGGCATCTTCATCGCCGACGTCCTCGGCACCTACGACGTCTACGGAGGCTCCAACGAGGCCGCGATCCGCCACGGCGCGCAGGTCCCCGTCAACGACCCGATCCTCCTGGTGTCGGCGATGGCGGCCGCCACCGAGAACCTCGGGTTCGGCATCACCGCGGGCACCGCGTACGAGCACCCCTACCCTTTCGCGCGCCGCATGTCGACGCTCGACCACCTCACCAAGGGCCGCATCGGCTGGAACGTCGTCACGGGCTACCTTCCGAGCGCCGCCCGCAACATGGGCCACGAGGACCAGCTCGAGCACGACGACCGCTACGACGTCGCCGACGAGTACCTCGAGGTGCTCTACAAGCTGTGGGAGGGGTCGTGGGAGGACGACGCGGTCATCCGCGACCGCGACTCCGGCGTCTTCACCGACCCGGCGAAAGTGCACGAGATCGGGCATCGCGGGAAGAACTTCACCGTCCCCGGCATCCACCTCTCGGAGCCCTCGGTGCAGCGCACGCCCGTCATCTACCAGGCCGGCGCCTCGCCGCGCGGCATCCGCTTCGCGGCAGGCAATGCGGAGGCGATCTTCGTCGCCTCCTCGACGAAGGCGGGCCTGAAGGCGACGGTCTCGCGCATCCGCGACGCCCTGGAGGCGGCGGGCCGCGACCGCCACTCCGCCAAGATCTACACCCTGCTGACGATCATCACGGCGGAGACCAGCGAGGCGGCGCACGCCAAGCACCGCGACTACCTGTCGTACGCGAGCGAGGAGGGCGCGCTCGTGTTCATGTCGGGCTGGATGGGCATCGACCTCTCGCAGTACGACCTCGACGAGCCGATCGGCAACGTCAAGAGCAACGCCATCCAGTCGACGGTCGCGAACTTCCAGGAAGCGAACGAGGACGGCTCGGAGTGGAAGGTGCGCGACATCGCGAAGCTTGGCGCGATCGGGGGCCTCGGTCCGTTCATCGTCGGTTCGCCTTCGGAGGTGGCGGACCACCTGCAGGAGTGGGTCGAGGACACGGACGTGGACGGCTTCAACCTCGCCTACGCGATCACGCCGGGCACCTTCGAGGATGTCGTCGAGTTCATCGTGCCGGAGCTGCGGCGCCGCGGGGCATACCCGGAGGAGTACGTCGAGGGCAGCCTGCGCCAGAAGTTGCACGGCCGTGGCGACCGGCTGCCGGAGGAGCACCTCGGGGCCGGGTTCCGCTACCGCGCGGATGCCTGATTCGGTTCACTATTCAGGATGAACGCCGCAGGCGGACCGAGTTCATGCGGATCCGCAGCGGCTGATCGCGTTTCATCCTGAGTAGTGAACGAGACGAGCCGTGTCGGGCGGCTGGAGCCTCGGCAGAACAGCGGCGAACACGCAGAAGCACCCCCGTGAGACGGGGGTGCTTCTGCGTGAGAGGGGAGGCTCAGCTCTCGAAAGTGGCGTCGAGCGTGATGTCGACCCCCGTGAGCGCCTTGCTGACGGGGCAGGTGGCCTTCGCCTCGTCGGCAGCCTTGAGGAACGTCGCCTCGTCGATGCCGCTGACCTCGCCGCTGACGGTCAGCGCGATGCCGGTCAGCTTGAAGCCGCCCTGGGGGTCCGGGCCGAGCGAGACCTCGGCGCGCACGTCGAGCGCCTCGACGGTGCCGCCGGCCTGGCCGAGGACGGCCGAGAACTGCATTGCGTAGCAGGCGGAGTGGGCGGCCCCGAGGAGCTCCTCGGGGCTGGTGGCGCCGTTGGCGTCGTCGGCGGCGCGCTTCGGGAACGAGACGTCGTAAGTGCCGATCTTCGAGCTCGAGAGCTCGACCTGGCCCTCGCCGGTCTCGAGGGAGCCGTTCCAGGCAGTGCGGGCGGTACGAGTGGGCATGAGTCCTCCTTGGCGGGCGGGGAAAACGGTAGAACGATCGTTCTCCCTCGGGGTTCCGAGCCTAGGAGTCGGATGCCGACCGTCGCAACCGTGCCACACGAACCCTCCGTGAAATGCCAGCTCGGTGCACCCGGGCGGACGGAGCCTTCGGCGCGGCTCGGGCCAGCCTGCCCTGGCACCTCGAGCGAGACGGCGGGACAGGACGCTACAGGTCAGCAGAGGACGATGTGCTCGCCGCCGCGCTGCTCCGCGATCTCGATGCCGGCCTCTTCCGCCTCCTCCCGAGAGTCGTGATGGCTCAACGGGACCTCGGCCTGGGCGATGCGGTTGTGCCAGCCGTGCTCGTCGGCGTAGGTCTCGATAGGGAGGACGGTGGTGGCGCTCATGGTGCTCCTCGGGGGTGAGAGCCTCCAGCACACCGCGCGAGCGGCTGGCGCCCAAGAGGGTTGACGGGCGCCGGCCGCAGAGGAGCGCACGATACGGAGGCAGGGAGCGCCGAGCAGGGTAGGCGTGCGAGGCTTGATGGCCGTCTTCCCACCGCACCCTCCCTCAGGACACTGTGAACCCCACTCCACGCCCCACCTTCCCCTGGATCGGACTGCTCACGATCGCCGGCGCGATCTTCGTGTCGGTCACGAGCGAGTTCCTGCCGACCGGGCTCATCCCCGACATGTCGCGCGATCTGGGCGTGAGCATCCCGCTCACCGGCCAGCTCGTGACGATCTTCGCGGCGACCGTGGTGATCGCCACGACTCCGCTGACTCTGCTCACCCATCGCTTCTCGCGCAAGAGCCTCGTACTGGTCGCGCTCTGCACGATCGCAGTCGCCAACGTGCTCGCCGCCCTCGCGCCCACCTTCGCCCTCCTCGTCGGGGCGCGCATCCTCGGTGGACTCGCGCACGGCCTGTTCTGGGCGGTCGTCGCCGCCTACTCCGCGCACCTCGTCGCTCCCGAGCAGCTCGGCCGCGCGACGGCGATCACAGCGGGCGGAGGCTCGGCCGCGTTCGTGCTTGGCGTGCCGGTCGGCACGGCTCTCGGCCACGCATTCGGCTGGCGGCCGACCTTCGCGATCCTCGGCGGCATCGTCCTGCTGCTTGCGCTCGTCGTCGCGAAGTTCCTCCCCGCCGTGAACCATCACATCCCGGTGAAGACGGGCGAGATCCGCCTCCCCGCCCGCAAAGACCGCACTCTTCCCCGCATCCTCGGCGTCTGCCTGGTGATCCTGCTGGTGCTCATCGGTCAGAACACACTGTCGACCTACATCGCGCCGTGGCTCGAGAACGCGTCCTTCGCGCCCGACACGGTGCCGCTGGTGCTCTTCGCCTTTGGAGGAGCGGGGGCCGTCGGTCTCGTCCTCGCCGGTTTCACGACCGACCGCTTCCCGCGTGCGGGGTTCATGGTGGCGGGCGTCGCCGTCGTGCTGGCGTTGGCGGGGCTCGCCCTGGCAGCGGGTGCCGGGGCGACGGCCGCGGTGGTGGTCGCCGCGGTGGTGTGGAACGTCGCGTTCGGCGGTATCCCGGCAATGTTGCAGACTCGGATGTTGCGGGTCTCCTCGTTCCGGCTGCGGAGCCTCGCCGCGGCCTTGCAGACGACGGCGTTCAACATCGGCATCGGCGGAGGCGCAATCGTCGGCGGCGTGGCGATCGATGTGAGCGGGCTCGACGCGCTCCCGTGGGCCGCGATCGCGGTCGTGGCGGTCGGGCTCGTCGTGAGCCTGATCGTGGACGCTCGGGCGACCGCGGCGGTGCGCGCGGAGCCTCCCGCGCGACTCCGCTGACCCCCGCTGCGTTCACAACTCAGGATGGATGCCGTCGGGAGACCGGGGTTCCGCGACAGCACCGGGCCGCATACGGCATCCGTCCTGAGTTATGAACGGAATGCCGCGTCGTAAGCCCCAGCCCGCAGGGTCGTCTCACGATGGCCATGCGCGATCTCTGCCATGCTGGCAGCTCTTATCGGGATCATAGGAACGACCCAGCCCCCTGGAGGCGTCGGCCGCCTAGTCTCGAGGGAACCTGTTAGCCGCCTCCACCGGAAGCGGTCCGCTACGACGCCAAGGACGACGCCGATGAACCGCACCACCGTGATCACCGCACTTGCTTGCGGTCTTCTCTTCACCGCCGCGGCAGCGACTCCCGCCCTCGCGGCAACCTCGGACTCCGTGGACGGGTCGAGCCGCTCGACCGGCGGCGTGGGCTCCCCGGACGCGAACGACGCCGACACCCTGCTGATCAACGGGCACGCCCTCCTCCTCGAGTAGCCGTGCGGGGCGCTGCCCTGGCCTCGCGTTCCCGCGCTGCTCCGCGCTTGCTGGGGCTCCTGAACGCAGGGGGCTGCTGAACACAGGAGGCATCCGCACGCTCTCGCATCAGGGCGCCGCTCCCGCGAGCACCACCGTCAGCGGTAGACGCTCCACTCCTTCTTGACCACGCGGCGCTCCTCGCCGTCGACTGCGACGATCCACTCGCCGTCCTTCTTGGCGATGACCTTGCCGCGCAGATACTCCGGCTCCCAGCCGTCGGCCGTGTTCACCCACTTCACGAATCGGGCGAACCGCCCCGGTGTCGCGTCGTCCCTCGGCATCTCGACCGCCCTTCCCCGTCATCGCCCGTCCGAGCGCTCCTGCTGCACACGCCGGACGGACGTCTCTCGGACTGTAAGGCGCATCCACCCCGGAGCAGGAGACCGTTGACTGATCGGCATCCGTCTGGCAGAGCGTCATGCGCCGACACTGCGGCGGTGCTCACAGGCGTCACCCGCTCGGAGGCTCCGCATCCCGCGAGGGCCGCGGCGACGGCGAGCGCCGTCAGAGTGAGCGCGAGGAGGCGACGGGAGTGCGCGGACAGAGATCTCCCGAGGTCGTCGTAAGAGTGGCGGGAACGCGGCGAAGCGCCTCCCACTCGCAGTCCAAGTAAGCATAGCCTTACCCATCTTCTACGACCGCGTGCGCCACCGGGAGCGCCGATCCCCGCCGTCGCGTCCCCCAACGCGGGGGTGATCCTGTCCGGTTCGCGCCGGATGTCCTGACAGGGACGGCCCCGTCCAATACCGTCGTCGGAGGCGGTCGGAAACCCTCTGTGACGGCCGGGCATCGAGCGAGAGGACGACGCGATGAACGAGAGCCGACGTCGCCCAGAGGAGAGCTGGGCGCCGCTGTACTCCGGCCCCGTCGAGGCGCTGCCCGCCGAGGCACTCGCCGCCGCGGAGCGCATCTTGCGCCTCCTCCCCCAACTCGAACGGCTCACTCTGATGACGACCGACGGACCGGTGAGCCTCGAACGGCGCCCCTCCGGAGCCGCGTGGCGCGCGGCCGACGAGGCTGCCCTCGAGCTCCTGGCGTGCACCCCGGCGATCACCGGCATCGTCGCGAACGCCTTCGACGCGCGCGACGGAGTACGCCGCGCTTGCCCTGAGGACCCGTTCCTCACCCGCGATGGCGGCCGCACCGCGGCGATCCGTGCCTCCGTCCGGCTCGGCGAGATCACGACGGAGGAGGCGGAGCGGCAGCAGCGCGAGCTGCTCGCCGGACGCGACACCGAGGATCCGCTCGAGGAGCTGTGGGACGCCTCTCCCGTGGGCTCGGACCGCGCGGTCTGAGCGGCCCCTCGGCGAGGCTCGCCGCACCTTGCAGCCGCACTTTCATGCAAGACTGTGCATACGTGCAGATGTTGTAAGGAGGGCGCGACGATGGGATCCGATCACAGCCACGGCGCCCCCCGCTCGGCCGCGGGACGGCATCGACGCCCGCTCCTCGCCGCCTTCGCACTCACAGCCGCGTTCACGGTCGTGGAGTTCGTCGTGGGCGCGAGCACGGGCTCTCTCGCCCTGCTCTCGGACGCCGCACACATGGGCACCGATGTGCTCGCGCTCGGGATGTCGCTCGCCGCGATCTCCCTCGCCGCGCGTCCGTCCGCCCCGGGTCGCACCTACGGCTCCTACCGCCTCGAAGTGCTCGCGGCGCTCGCGAACGGTCTGCTGCTGTTCGGTGTCGCCGGGTTCGTGATCGTGGAGGCGGTACGCCGCTTCGCCGAGCCGCCCGCAGTCCCGGGCACCCCCCTCCTGGTCACCGCGATCGTCGGCCTGCTCGTGAACCTGGTGAGCCTGCGCCTGCTCGCGGTCGGCGCGAAAGAGAGCATCACCCTCCGCGGAGCCTCGCTCGAGGTCCTCGGCGACGCGCTCGGCTCGGTCGGCGTGATCGCGGCGGCGATCGTGCTGCTGACCACCGGGTGGGCGTGGATCGATCCGATCGTCGGCGTGCTGATCGGCCTGCTGATCCTCCCGCGCACGTGGACGCTGACGCGGCAGGCCCTCGCGATCCTGATGGAGTCGGCGCCCGCCCACGTCGACCTCGCCGCGATCGAGCGCGACCTGTGCGCGGTTCCCGGCGTCCTGGCACTGCACGATCTGCACGTGTGGACCATCACCTCCGGGATGGAGAGCGCGAGCGGCCACATCGTGGTCGCTCCGGACGTCGACTACCGGACCGCGCTCGGGGAGGTGCTCGCGATCCTCCGCGAGCGCCACCACATCGAGCACGCCACGATCCAGTGCGAGCCCGAGTCCTTCCCCGAGACGACGCACCGCGACTGAGGGGCGGCCTCGGTCGCTGAGCGGGTTCCGATTGTTGACGTGAACATGTACAGTCGGCCGTCAGGGCGTGTTCACGTGAACAGCTCTGCATTTCGATGGCGAAAGAGAGACTGCATCAATGTCGATGTCTATCAGGAGGCTCGCTGCGCTCGCCACGAGCGCCGCCCTGGCCACGGGAGCTCTGCTCGCGATCCCCGCGGCCGCTGCTCCGGCCACCGCCGCGGACGCGTTCCGCATCACCCCGAACCCCGCCGCAGCCGGTGACGCCTTCGAGGGCTGGGGAACCAGCCTCGTCTGGTTCGCCAACGCGACCGGCAACTACCCCGAAGCGCTGCGCGAGGACCTCTACCAGAAGGTCTTCGGCCAGGACGGCCTCGACCTCAACATCGCGCGCTACAACATCGGCGGAGGCAACGCCTCCGATGTGAAGGACTATCTGCGCCCGGGCGGCGCGGTCGAGGGCTACTGGAAGCCCAACCCCTCGGGCAGCGCCTCCACTTACGGCGGCACGTCGACGAACCTCGCCGACCGCGACACGCTGCTGTCGAAGTGGAACGCCGACGACCCGGCCTCGTACGACTGGAGCGCCGACGAGACGCAGCGCTGGTGGGTGCAGAAGCTCGCCGCCGAGAAGCAGATCACGCACTGGGAGGCGTTCGCCAACTCCGCGCCCTACTTCATGACCGAGAGCGGCTACGTCTCGGGAGGCTTCGACTCGTCGGCAGAGCAGCTCAAGCCCGCCGCCGAGGCGCAGTTCGCGAAGTACCTCGTCAACGTCACCTCGCATCTCGAGGACCAGTACGGCATCTCGTTCGACTCCCTCGACCCGTTCAACGAGCCCAACACGCCCTACTGGGGCACCCAGCTCACCAACGGCGTCCCGACCGGCGGACGCCAGGAGGGCATGCACGTCGGCCCGAGCCGCCAGGCGAGCCTCATCCCCGACGTCGCCGCCGCTCTCGCAGCCTCGAGCACCAACGCCGGCATCGCCGCGATGGACGAGACCAACCCGAGCATCTTCAAGCAGAACTGGGCCGCCTACCCCGCCGACGTCCGCGCGCAGGTCGACCGCCTCAACGTGCACACGTACGGCACTGCCGACCGCCTCGCGGTCCGCGACCTCGCCCAGCAGGCCGACAAGGACCTGTGGATGAGCGAGATCGAGGGCAACTGGGTGCAGGGCTTCGACCCGACCAACATCGAGAACGGCCTCGGCATCGCCGGCCGCATCTCGGACGACCTCCGCGAGCTCGATCCGAAGGCGTGGGTGCTCTGGCAGCCCGTCGAGGACCTCTACAACATGAGCCCGAAGGGCGAGAACCTCAACTGGGGCTCCGTCTACATCGACCTCGATTGCAAGCCCTACCAGGAGAACGGCGCCGAGGTCTGGAAGTCGGCCCGTCGCGTCGCCGACGCGGGTGGCGACTCCACCAAGGCCCCGGTCTGCGGCGTGCAGACGAACTCGAAGTTCAACACGATCCGCAACTTCACCAAGTTCATTCACGAGGGCGACCACCTGATGCCCTCCAACGACACCGCCAGCACCGCGGCCGTCCGCGGCGACGGCACCGGCGCGACGGTCGTGCACACCAACAACGCGACGACCGCGCAGACGATCACGCTCGACCTGTCACGCTTCGGCACCCTCGCCTCCGGCGCGCAGGTCACCCCCTACGTGACCACCCAGGCATCCTCGGCCGACGCCCCCACCGGCAACGCGCTCGTGAAGCAGGCCGCGGTGAGCATCGACCGCCAGTCGCGCACCGCAACGGTCACGGTCCCCGCCAAGTCGGTCACGTCCTTCTCGATCGACGGCGTCTCGGGAGTCGCCGACTCCGCCCCCGCGCTGCGTGACGGCCACCGCTACCAGTTCGTCGGCACCCAGAGCGGCAAGGCCCTGACCGGCAACCCTTCAGGCGCCGCGACGACGATCACCACCCTCGCCACCGACTCCGCCACTGCCGCGAAGCAGAGCTGGACCGTGCACGAGGTGCCGGTCGGCCAGCGTGAGGGCACCCGCCGGGTGGTCCTCGAGAACGGCGACGGCCGCATCCTCGGCGCGACGACCGCCGGGACCGAGCTGCGTTCCGTGTCGGTCGCCTCCGCCCTGACCATGCCCGCTACCCGCTGGTTCGTGAACACGACCGATGGCGTGAACTACACGCTGGTCAACGAGTCGATCGCGCAGTCGCTCGACGTCAACTCGGCCTCGAGTGCCGAGAACACGACGGTCGGCGTGTATGGCTCCAACGGAGGCACGAACCAGTCGTGGACGCTCCGCGACCTGGCTCCGAACGCCGGGCAGACGGTCGCCGTCCGCACCGCCGTCGGTGTCGCTCCGACCCTGCCCGCCACCGTCACCCCGCAGTACGCGTGGGGCACGGGAGCGGCAATCGCCGTGACCTGGCAGCGCCCGGCGGACTCGGTCTACGGCACCGCCGGCCGCGTCGAGGTGAAGGGGACCGCGACCGACCTGTTCGGCCAGAGCGTCCCGGTCACGGCGCTCGTCGACGTCGGCGGACTGACCGCAACCGACCCGGTGTCGCTGACGGTTGCCACCGGCGCGAGCGTCGCGGGAGTCAAGGCCGCGGCCCCGACGACCGTCCCCGCCCGGGTCGGTGCCTCGACCAGCACCTTCGCGGTGCCGGTCACCTGGGACTGGACACCGCTCACCACCGCCTCGCTCTCGGCGCCCGGCTCGGTGACGATCTCGGGCACGGCGACCGCCGACTCCGGCACGCTGCCCGCCACGCTCACCGTACTCGTCACCGCGGGCACCCTGCGCAACTTCAACCCCGATGCGGGCATCGTGGCCTCGGCCACCTTCTCGGAGCCGGGCTACAGCCCGGACGGCACGCGCAACGGCATCGACGGCGACAAGGCCTGGTCGAACTGGACCAGCGGGGCCAAGGCTGCGCAGAGCACTCTGAGCTACGCCTTCCCCTCGACCCATCAGGTCGAGAAGGTGTCGGTGCAGTTCCTGCGCGACGGAGGCACCAGCTGGGCGCAGAGCTACCAGTTGCAGTACCAGAGCACGGATGGCACCTGGACCTCGGTCCCGGGCTACGAGACGGCGAAGCCTCTCGCCTCCCCGGCGGACGGCTCGGCGCCTACGCTCGTCGCCTCGTTCGCGCCGGTCACGGCGAAGGCGTTCCGCGTCGTGATGAACGCCTACGCGAACACGCACCTCATCGTGTCGGAGGTGAAGCTGTTCGAGTCGGTCGCCTCGCCCGCCGCGGTCAGCACCCTCGGCGCCCTGAGGGTGAACGGCGTCGGAGTGAGCGGCTTCTCGCCGACGCGCACCGACTATGCGGTCACCGTCGAAAGCGACAGCATGCCGGTGATCACCGCGATCGCCACCGACTCGGCGGCCTCCGTGCGCGTCACGCAACCCGGCACCGACGGAGTGGGGACCATCGCCGTCACCTCGGCCGACGGCTCGAAGACCACCACGACGAAGGTCACGGTGACGCTCACGAAGCCCGCCGCCCTCGCCGTGACGGTCACCGCCTCGACCCGCTGCATCGCCGGCAAGGTCACCCTCACGGTGACCGCGCTCAACAAGGCGAGCGTGCCGGTGGGGATGACGATCGCCTCGAGCTACGGCTCGAAGCAGTTCACCGGCATCGCCCCGGGATCGAACGCGACCGCCGCGTTCACCACCCGCGCCGCCTCCGTGGCGGCCGGCACGGTGAGCGTGACGGCGACGGGCACCGTTGACGGCAAGACCGTCAGCTCGGTGATCCCCGCGTCGTACGCGGCCCGCAGCTGCTGATCCGCTGTACCCCGTGACCGCCTCCGCCCTCCTCGGGCGGGGGCGGTCACGTCGTTGAGGGACCTGTTCCCGCGCGCTCAGCCCTCGCTCGGAGTGCGGTGCAGCAGGGCGGAGACGCCCCTCGCGATCGCGACGACGAGCAGCCCGAGCACGAGGCCGACGACCATCGACACCGCCGTGTCGGCGAACCACTCGACGACAGGCCCGGCGGCCTCCACGGCGTGAGCGACGGCGTGCGCGAGGTCGGAGGGAGCGCGCCAGAGGGTCTCGGCGAGGTTCGCGATGACGAGGTGGCCCCCCACCCAGAGCATCGCGAGCGTGCCGATGACGCTGATCGCGCGGAAGACGTTGGGCATCGACGCGACGATGCGCGCGCCCGCACGACGCACGCCGCGGGCTGCGTTCTTCATCAGCCGCAGTCCGACGTCGTCGACCTTCACCAGCAGCGCCACGGCGCCGTAGACGAGCAGCGTCATCCCGAGGGCCACCACCGCGAGCGCCCCGAGCGTGGGCCAGATGCCGAGATCGGGGTCGAGCGAGTCGAGCCCGATGAGCATGATCTCGGTGCTCAGGATGAGATCGGTGCGGATCGCGCCGAAGACGAGCTTCTTCTCGTCCCGAGACTCCTCCTCGCCGCTGTCGTGATGCACGCCGAACCAGTCGAGGACCTTCTCGGCGCCCTCGAAGCAGAGGAAGGTGCCTCCCACGATGAGCAGGTAGGGCAGCACCCCCGGCGCGAAGGCCGAGAGCAGCAGGGCGAGCGGGATGATGATGACGAACTTGTTGAAGAGGCTGCCGAGCGCGATCCTCGCCACCACCGGGATCTCACGCGCCGGCGTGAGTCCCTGCACGTATTGCGGAGTCACGGCCGCGTCGTCGATCACGACGCCGGCGGTCTTCGCGCTCGCCTTCAGGGCGGCGGACAGGATGTCATCCACGACCGCGAGCAGGCCGACCGACATGGGCATCTCCTTGGAATGAGGGGGTGAGGAGCCTCACAGTATCGCGCTGGCCCTTCTGAACAATCGGCCCCCGGTAAGGGGTGACGCATAAGCACCGTCAAGCGAGAAAAACCCCCTCCTGGTCGCCTGCGGATCGCTCCGTGCGGCCGCGAGGCTCAGCGCCGCGCCGGCCCCGTGCTCTCGCGCACCACGAGCGTCGTCGGCACGAGGGTGACGCCCGAGCGCTCGCCCGACTCCAGCTCGCGCAGGAGGATGTCGACGGCGCCGCGGCCCGTGTCGCCGAAGAACTGCCGGACCGTCGTCAGCGGCGGCCAGAAGCTCGCCGACTCCTGCATGTCGTCGAAGCCGACCACGCTGACGTCGCCCGGCACGGAGCGACCGGCCTCGTGCAGTGCGCGCAGGACACCGAGCGCCATCTGGTCGTTCGCCGCGAAGATGGCGGTCACCTCCGGGTCGGCCGCCAGCTGGCGCCCCAGGCGGTGGCCGGAGTCGCTCGACCAGTCGCCCACGAGCACCTCCGGCATCGGCGCGTTCCGCGCGCGCAACGTGGTCTCCCACGCGTCTCGGCGGCGCTCCGCCGAGTACGAGCGTTCAGGCCCCGCGATGTGCCACACCGTTCGGTGCCCGAGATCGAGGAGGTGCTCCACCGCCAGGCGCGCTCCGGCGACCTGGTCCGTGTCGACGACCGGATACTTCTCTCCCCCCGCGGAGTCGACCACCACCACGGGCAGCTCGGGCGGAAGCACCATGTCGGCCTCGTCGAGCAGGTGCGCCTCGACGATGATGATCACGCCGTCCACCGCCTCCTCGCTGAGGCGGTGGAACGCTACCGAGACCTCACCCTGGGTGGGGTGGGACACGGGGATGAGGGTGATCGAGTAACCCGCGTCGGCCGCCGCGATGGCGATGGCGTCGAGGGTGCGCATGTTGCCGAAGGAGGAGAGCGTGAACATGATCACGCCGATGCTGTGGAAGCGGCCGGTGCGTAGAGCCCTCGCGGCGCTATTGGGCCGATAGCCCAGGACTCTCATGGCCTCGAGCACACGCTCTCGGGTCTCCGTGTCCACGTTCTGCTTGCCGTTGGACACCCGCGAGACGGTCTGCCCTGAGACGTTCGCGCGCCGGGCGACGTCGGCCATCGACACACCGCGTCGGGGCCGTGCAGTGCCCGAGCTACGGTTCGTGTCGATACCCATGTCACCCCCTTTATAGCGCGTGGCCGCGCCTCGATGACGCATCGCTCGACATCCCGCCGGGCCCGACAGTCGCGGTCGAGACGTCGCCATGCTACGGTGTCGTTCTGCCATGTTGACGTGAACATGGCGGGCCGGTGCGACCCGAACGGAATCCCGATGACGACGACGTCTCCCCCTGTCCCGCTGAGCGAAGTCTCGCCTCCAGCGGCTCCTCTCGCCACCCCGAAGTCTCGGGCGAAGAGCGAGTGGAAGGGCCTGGCGTTCGTCGCTCCGTTCCTCGTGGTCTTCGTCCTCGTCTTCATCGCGCCCGTCGTCTACTCGATCTACCTCAGCCTCTTCCGCGAGCAGCTCATCGGCGGAAACTCGTTCGTCGGCTTCGAGAACTACCTCGCCCTCTTCACCGACCCGAACTTCTGGGAGGGCTTCGGCCGGGTCCTGCTGTTCCTGGTCGTGCAGGTGCCGGTGATGCTGGTGCTCGCGCTCGTCGCGGCGCTCGCGATCGACAGCGGACGCCTCCACGGAACCGGGTTCTTCCGCATCGTCGTGTTCCTCCCCTACGCCGTCCCCGCCGTCGTCGCCGTGCTCATGTGGGGCTTCATCTACGGAAACAACTTCGGTCTCGCCGCCAACCTGAACGATCTCCTCGGCTCCGATGCCGTCCAGCCGTTCTCACGTGACTGGATCCTCGCCTCCATCGGCAACATCGTCACGTGGGAGTTCGTCGGCTACAACATGCTGATCTTCTACTCCGCTCTCAAGACGGTCCCTGGCGAGCTCTACGAGGCCGCCGAGATCGACGGAGCAGGCCAGATGCGGGTCATCACCTCGATCAAGCTCCCCGCCCTCCGCGGCGCCATCGTGATCGCCACGATCTTCTCGATCATCGGCAGCTTCCAGCTGTTCAACGAGCCCAACATCCTCCGTACGCTCGCGCCGAACATCATCACCACCTACTTCACGCCGAACATGTACGCCTACAACCTGTCCTTCGCCGGTCAGCAGTACAACGCGTCGGCCACGGTCGCCATCGTCATGGGAGTGATCACCGCCGTGATCGCCTACGTCGTGCAGCTCCGTGGCGCGCGGAAGGAGAACTGATGGCCCTCGCGACCCCCGCTCGGCGCGCCCCCACCCCGCGCACGCCCCGCCCACGCCGCGGCTCGTCGGTGAACCCGAAGAAGTCCGTCGCGTTCACGCTGCTGATGTCGGTGTTCATCCTTTACAGCCTCGTGCCCCTCGCCTGGCTCGTCATCAACGCGACGAAGACGCAGGCCGGGCTGCTCTCGAGCTTCGGCCTCTGGTTCGACGGCGACTTCGTGCTCTTCCAGAACATCGCCGACACGCTCACCTACCGCGACGGCATCTTCCTCCGCTGGCTCGGCAACACCCTCCTCTATGTCGTCGTGGGGGCGGGAGGCGCGACGCTCTTGGCCACGCTCGCCGGCTATGGTCTCGCGAAGTTCCGCTTCACCGGGCGCAAGGCCGTGTTCGCGGTGGTGCTCGGCGCGATCGCGGTGCCCGGCACGGCGCTCGCCGTTCCGACGTTCCTCATGTTCAGCCAGCTCGGCCTCACCAACACGCCGTGGGCGATCATCATCCCGTCCCTCATCAGCCCGTTCGGGCTCTACCTGGTCTGGGTCTACGCGGTGGAGTCGGTTCCGACCGAGCTGCTCGAAGCGGCGAGGATGGACGGGGCGGGCGAGTTCCGCACCTTCTTCACCATCTCGATCCGCCTCCTCGCCCCCGGGATCGTGACCGTCCTGCTGTTCTCGGTCGTCGCCACCTGGAACAACTACTTCCTCCCGCTGATCATGCTGAGCGACCCCTCGTGGTACCCGCTCACCGTCGGGCTCAACCAGTGGAACGCGCAGGCCACCGGCGTGAGCGCGCAGCCGATCTACAACCTCGTGATCACGGGCTCTCTGCTCACGATCATCCCCATCGTCGTCGCGTTCCTCGGGCTCCAGCGCTTCTGGCAGTCCGGCCTGAGCGCCGGCAGCGTCAAGGGCTGAGCCCCTCCCCCTACTACCCATCCCGGTCGGAGCGTCCTGCCCCGCACCATCCGCAGCACCCGCAGCACGAAGAAGTGAAGGGAAACACCACTATGAAGATCGCCCGTTCCGCCCTCAGGCGGACCCTGACGGTCGCCGCCGCCGTGGCGCTGGCCGCAGGATCCCTCGCGGCCTGCTCGTCCACCTCGGGTGGCGGCGCCACGAGCGGCGGCACCTCCGCCGACCTCGACGCCGCCCTCCAGGCCGGCGGAAAGATCACCTACTGGAGCTGGACCCCCAGCGCCGAGGCTCAGGTCGCCGCATTCGAGAAGGCCTACCCCAAGGTCCAGGTCGACCTCGTCAACGCCGGCACCAACAAGGACGAGTACACGAAGCTCGAGAATGCGGTCAAGGCCGGCTCCGGCGCCCCTGACGTCGTGCAGATCGAGTACTACGCCATGCCGCAGTTCGCCCTGTCGGACTCGCTGCTCGACCTCTCGCAGTACGGGATGGGCGACCTGCAGGACAAGTACTCCGCCTCCACATGGGGCAGCGTGAACATCGGTGGCAAGCTCGTCGGCCTTCCGCAGGACTCCGGCCCCATGGCGCTGTTCTACAACAAGAAGGTCTTCGACCAGTACGGCATCTCGGTCCCCACGACGTGGGACGAGTACGTCGCCGCAGCCGAGAAGCTGCACACCGCCGACCCGTCGAAGTACATCACCGCCGACACCGGCGACGCGGGCTTCGCGACCAGCATGATCTGGCAGGCGGGCGGCAAGCCGTTCACCACCGACGGCACCAACGTCACCGTCAACCTCGCCGACGCCGGCTCCAAGAAGTGGACCGGTGTCTGGAACCAGCTCATCGAGAAGAAGCTGCTCTCGAGCACCCCCGCCTGGGGCGACGAGTGGTACAAGGGTCTGGCCGACGGCTCGATCGCCTCGCTCGTGACCGGCGCCTGGATGCCCGGCGTGCTCGAGTCCAGCGTCCCCGGTGCCTCCGGTGACTGGGCCGTCGCGCCCATCCCCACCTACGACGGCACCGCCGTCAGCGCCGAGAACGGTGGAGGCGGCCAGTCCGTCACCAAGCAGAGCCAGAACCCGGCGCTCGCCGCCGCGTTCCTCCGCTGGCTGAACAGCGACTCCTCGTCGATCGACGTCTTCCTCAAGAGCGGCGGCTTCCCGTCGACGAGCGCCGAGCTGAGCGACCCCGCCTTCACGGGCATGGAGTCGGCCTACTTCGGTGGCCAGAAGATCAACGAGGTGCTCACCCAGGCGTCGAAGGACGTCCGTACCGGCTGGTCGTACCTGCCCTTCCAGGTGTACGCGAACAGCGTATTCGGTGACACCGTCGGCCAGTCCTACGCCAACGGCACGGACCTCGACAAGGGTCTCGCCGACTGGCAGAGCAAGCTGGTGCAGTACGGCAACTCGCAGGGCTTCAAGGTCTCCGAGTAGTACTCACTCCCTGACAGCGGGGTCGGCCGGATCTCCGGCCGGCCCCGCTTCGTTCGCCGCACCTCACCGATCCTGAGGGGGATCCAGATGACCACCGTTCCCGAGAGTCGCTTCGCCATCGGGGCCGTCGACTTCGAGCTCGACGGCCGCCCGCACCGCATCCTGTCGGGAGCGCTGCACTACTTCAGGATCCACCCCGACCTGTGGGCCGACCGGATCCACAAGGCGCGCCTGATGGGCTTGAACACCATCGAGACCTACGTCGCCTGGAACGCCCACGAGCCGCGCCAGGGTGAATGGCGCGAGGACGCAGGACTCGACCTGGGGCGCTTCCTCGACCTGATCGCCGCCGAGGGCATGCACGCGATCGTGCGGCCCGGCCCCTACATCTGCGCGGAATGGGACAACGGCGCGCTGCCGGCCTGGCTCTTCCGCGACCCCGAGGTGGGAGTGCGCCGCTCGGAGTCGCACTACCTCGCGGCCGTGACCGACTACCTCCGTCGCGTGTACGCGGTCGTCGCCCCCCGGCAGATCGACTCCGGCGGCCCGGTGGTTCTCGTGCAGATCGAGAACGAGTACGGCGCGTACGGGTCCGACAAGGAGTACCTGGCCGAGCTGGTCCGCGTGACACGCGAGTGCGGCATCTCGGTGCCACTGACGACCATCGACCAGCCGACGCCGCAGATGCTCGCCGACGGCAGCCTCCCTGGACTGCACCTGACCGGCTCGTTCGGTTCGCGCGCCGCCGAGCGCCTCGCGACGCTGCGCGAGTTCCAGCCCACGGGACCGCTGATGTGCATGGAGTTCTGGTGCGGCTGGTTCGACGATTGGGGCACCCAGCACCACACGACCGATGCGGAGGCGTCGGCTCGCGAGCTCGACGCCGTGCTCGCGGTGGGCGGCTCGGTCAACATCTACATGGTCCACGGAGGCACCAACTTCGGCCTCACCAGCGGCGCCAACGACAAGGGCCGTTACGCGGCCATCACGACGAGCTACGACTACGACGCGCCGATCGACGAGAGCGGCGACCCGACGGCGAAGTTCTGGGCGTTCCGCGAGGTGATCGCGCGCTACGCACCGGTCCCCGCCGAAGTACCTGCCGTGCGCGCGCCCGCGCCAGCCCTCGCCGCGCCGCTCCTCGCCGGCCCGGCGCTCCTGGGCCTCGACTCCGCGTTCGGCGAGGCCGTGCGTCTCGACGCGATGGCGAGCTTCGACGATCTCGGGCACGACGACGGCTTCGTGCTCTTCACGACCACCCTCGACGGAGGCGCCGCTCCGGCCCGTCTCGTCGTCGGCGAGGAGGTGCGCGACCGCGCCACGGTGCTGCTCGACGGGGCGCCCGTTGGCGTGCTCGCCCGCGATCATCACGAGCGGGCGCTGACCCTCCCGAGCGGCCGGGGCGAGCTGGCGATCCTGGTCGAGAACCAGGGCCGGGTGAACTACGGCACGCGCATCGGCGAGCACAAGGGGCTCATCGGAGGCGTCCACCTCGACGGCGCGGAGCTCACGGGGTGGACGGCGCGGCCACTCGCCGTGGAGTGCCTCCCCGAGCTGGCAGGGCCGAGCGCGAGCGGATTCGCGGCGGGGCCGGGCCTCGCCTCCGGAGTCGTGGAGCTCGACGCACCGGCCGATCTGTTCCTCGACACCCTGCACTGGGGCAAGGGCCTCGTCTGGGTCAACGGCTTCCTCCTCGGGCGCTACTGGCGACGCGGGCCGCAGAGGACGCTGATCGTGCCGGCGCCCGTGACGCACGCGGGCCGCAATCGTGTCGTGGTGCTCGAACTGGAGGCGTTCGCCGAGCCCGAGATCCGCCTCCTGGCCGGCCCCGAGCTGGGTCACACCGAAATCTGACGCCCACACCGAAGGCCCAGAAGTCGTCGCATTCGCGCCCGAATGCGACGACTTCTGGACAGTGGGCGGAGGTGAAGGCGACGACGAGGTCAGCGGGCGCCGCCGCCAGCGCGCGCCGGGCATCATCCGAGAGTCCACCCGCGCCGTTTCGTATTGTGGATACCCGGCGTGCACCCCGAACGCGGGGGGCGTAGTTTCACTGTCACCTGCGGACGGACGACCCGAGCGCTCGATGTCGCGGCCCGCAGCGCCGGCCAGAGACACCGGCGCTCGGAGCAGGCCGAATCCCTTCGCCCCCACTCGCCCCGCGTCTCGCGGCTCGGGCTCACCTCACTCACCGCGACCGACACCGCGGCATCCCTACAGAACGGCGGCACACCATCATGGGCGCTCTCCTCTACGGCACTCCCCCCACATCTCACGAGATCGACGACCGCGCGCTCGCGCACCTCCAGATCGTGATGATCAACAAGTTCCGGCGCAACGAGGCGTTCGCGTTCCAGCTCGACGCCTCGCCGGCGCACGGGACCGGCCGGCACACCCTCTGGCTGCACCCGACCATCCCGCTGCAGTTCTCGTTCCACGGCAGTCGCATGCCCGCGGTGAACTCCGAGTGGGTGCGCGCGCTGATGGAGGAGGCGAACAGCGGGCGGGGCCTGCGGCTCACGCCCGAGCCGGCCCAGCAGTCCCAGTCCTCCGGGCTGACCACGGCCGCCTGAGCCGGGCGTCCCGCCGACCCGCCATGGCTCCCCCGCGGTCGCTCCTCCCCTCGGAGGACGGCGATCCGACTCTCCTCGACCTCGACTTCCTCACCCTCGCGGGCGCGACGGAGGAGGGCGCGAGCTTCGAGTGCTCCTCCACCGTCGACGGCGTGAGCGGTTCGTTGTGCGTCACCGACGACGGATTCCTCCTGCGCGGCCCCACCTCCTCCGCCCGTATCGACCTCGGCGACGTGCGCTCGTGGCAGGCGACGGTCTCGGGAGCGACCTTCTCGCTCGCAGTCGAGGCGGGCTCCCGCCACACGGTCACGCTCCTGAGCCGCTTTCATGCCCCGACCGTCGTCGCCATGACCCGTGCGGCCGGAGCCCCCGCCCGCCTCTCCGCGTGAATCGTCTCTCCGCTGAGCGAGCCCGGGCGATAAGCGCTGGTCTCCGGCGCCCGCGAATGGCACTCTGAGTGCAATGGACGGGCAGAACGATCAGGTCATGCGCTCCGATGTCGGCGGCCGCGACATCGAGCAGGCTCGCGCTCTGTTCGAGGAGTCGTACAACGGCCAGCGCTTCGTCGTCGAACCCGGCGAGAACTTCTCCTACCGCTACACCTCCGTGGGCGACGGCGCCGTCACGCTCCGGGGGAGCCAGTTCGCGGGAACCGTGCAGGGCAGCATCCAGACGGAGGGCGAGTACGTCGTCTCGTGGCTGACGGCAGGCGAGGGCGCCACCGATCTGACCGGCGATCCGGTGACGCTCGTGCGCGGACAGCCCGCGATCTTCGTCAACAACCGGCCGAGCGCCTTCGAGTTCCACGACTACCGGCAGAACCTCATCCACTTCGACGGCTCTTTCCTCGAGGGGGTCGCGGCGGAGGCGGAGGGGACAGAGCCCGGCCCGCTCCTCTTCGACACGACCGCACGGCCCGAGGGCGAGTCGCTGCGTCGCTGGTCAGCCACTGTCGCGACCGTCGCCCGCGTCCTCTACGACGCCGACACCTCACCGCTGCTACGCCGCGAGGCAGACCGCGCCATCGCCATCGCGCTGCTCGAGACTTTCCCTCACGTCGCCCTGAGCGACCCGGTCGACCTCACGGTGCCTCGCGGCGGGCGACTCCGCGCGGCGATCGACTACATGTACGCCCACGCGCACCACGCGCTGAGCACCGACGACATCGCGGAAGCGGCAGGGATGGGGCTGCGCACGCTGCAGAACGAGTTCCGCCGAGAGCTCGGCCTCACCGCCGTCGACTACCTCCGCCGCATCCGGCTCGACGCCGTCCACCGCGAGCTGACCGCGGGCGAGACCGGCGTCGTCAGCGTGTCGGAGGCCGCGCGCCGCTGGGGCTTCGCCCACCTGGGCCGCTTCTCCGCCTCCTACGCCCACCGCTTCGGCGAGCACCCCAGCACCACCCTGGAAGGTGGGCGCTCGAGGTAACGGAGTCAGAGGTAGTCGGTGTCGTCGTCCTCGCCGCGGGGTTGGATGGTCGGTCGCGCGGGCTGAAGGCGCCTCGTCTTCTCGAGCATCGACTCGATCGCCTCGACGTCGTCGAGGTCGACTCCGCGGTCGAGCGCCGGGCTCGTGAAGAGCTGACTGGCCGGACCGATCAGGAAGCGAGTCTCGCCGCGCAGCCCCTCATCCGAGAGGGAGGGGACAACGACCAGGTCCGACTTCCCCACGTTCGCCAGCGCGGACGCATACTCGACGAGCGCCGAACATACCTCGTCGCCCAGGAGCACGTAGCCGCTCGCGTAGTACAACTTCTGCATCTCACCCTCCCGCCGGTGCGGACATTGTGTCCACTCGACGGTAGGACGTGCGGGTCAGCGGTTCCCACCCCTTGACTGACCCCTCAGGACGGGAGAGGCTTCGCGACCTGACTCCCGCCTCAGGTCCGGTCCCGAACAGCGCGGGCCACCGCCTCCAGACGGGCCACATACCCCGGCCACCACTCGGCGGGCACGGGAGGCAGGTTGTCGCCGGGCGAGCGCAGGCCCACTCGCCCGTCGATCAGCTCGCGCACGAGGTCGGCGTGTCCGGCGTGGCGGTGGGTCTCGGCGACCAGGTGCACGAGGATGCGATGCACAGTGACGTCGCGCCGCGTCCACCACGGCACGACGCCGGGAGCATCGAGGTCGAGTGCGGCGACGGTCGCGTCGGAATGGGCCCAGACGCGGCGGTACAGCGCGACCACGTCCTCGCGCGATTCCTCCGCCGTCGCCCACATGTCCGAGTTGGGCTCGGAGCTCGCCTCCATCCACGGCAACGGCTCGGGGAACGGGCGGCCGAAGACCGCACCGAGGTAGCCCGCCTCCGTGCCGGCCACATGCTTCACGAGGCCGAGGAGATTCGTGCCCGTGGGCACGAGCGGGCGACGGAGCTCGTAGTCGTCGAGTCCGTCGAGCTTCTGCAGGAGGGCGTCGCGGCCCTCCTGCAGGTAACGGAGGAGGGTCTGCTTCGCGTCGTCGGGCATACTGTCAGCCTGCCGTGCTCGCGGCAGGGCCGCCAGCCCCGAGACGCCGAGCTCGTCGGGCGCGGGTCTCCGCGCGCTCACTCCGCGGAGGCGTCCTGCCAGCCGAGGGCGACGAGAGAGCGGCGGACCCGCTCGATGTCGTCATCGGAGGGCAGCTCCGAGGTGATACCGGCGATCACGGTCCCCACGTCGACGCGGCTCGCCGGGACGTCACCGTCGGCCGCGAGGCGCGCGGCCACCTCCGCGACCTCCTCGTCGCTGAGCCTGCGCCGCAGCAGCGCGAGCAGCGGCACAAAATCGGCCTCAGGCAGGCCCGCGGGATACCCGGCGCGCAGCCAGCGCACCACGCGAGCCACGAGTCCCGCGTGCGAATCCGGCTCCTCGAGTGCCCCCGGGCCGGCCAACGGCCACCCGGCGCTCGCGAGACGCGCCGAGACCCGCACCAGATCCTCCGGAAGCGCCGGCCCGAGAAGCCGTTGCTCGATGCGCTCGCGCATCTGTGCGGGCGAGACCGCCGCATCGGCGGTCACGGCATCGTCGAGTAGCTGAGCGACGACCTGCTCCAACTCGTCCGGCGTCAGATTGCGACGCAGCAGGCCCAGCAACGGCACGTAGTCCTGCTCCGGAACGCCGGTCGGATACCCGGCGCGCAGCCAGCCGACGACGCGGGCGACGATCCCCTCGCGCGACGCGATCGGATCGGACGGGGCCATGTCTCAGCCCTTGGGGACGAAGGTCGGGATCACGTGCTCGAAGCTCACCGCTTGACCGAGCCCGGTCGCGATGATGATGCTCAGTCCGAGGACGACGGCCGCGACAACGAGCGCGAAGCACAGCACGCCGACGATGCGCAGCAGCGGCGCAGGGACGCTCGCGGGCGAGCCGGGCCGCGCACCTCCGGCGACCGCGAACGAGCGCACGCCCAGCGCGAAGAGCACGGGCAGGCCCACCCCGAGCAGCACGGCGACGAGCGCCACCTGGCCGGCGGCAGTGAGGAAGAGGGAGAACACGGCGGCGGTCCTTTCGCTCAGGCGTCGACGGTCTGGGGCGCGGGACGGGCCGCGTCCTGCCACTCGTCGTTGACGTTGTGCGCCCCGATGCTGTCGCGACGCGATCGGAGGTAGATGGCGGCGGAGACCGCGACGAGGATCGCGGCCATGAGCAGGCCGCCGCCGGCGCCTCCGAGCAGGTGGCCGACCCACCACATCACGGCACCGACGAGGGCGGCGGCGGGCAGCGTGATCACCCACGCGATCACCATGCGCAGCGCGACCCGCCAGCGCACCTGCGCGCCTGGACGGCCGACTCCGGAGCCGAGGATCGAGCCCGTCGCGACGTGCGTGGTCGAGAGAGCGAAGCCGAGGTGGCTCGACGCGAGGATCACGGCGGCGGAGGCGCTCTCGGCCGCCATGCCCTGGGGGGTGTCGATCTCGACGAGGCCCTTCCCGACGGTGCGGATGATGCGCCAGCCACCGATGTAGGTACCGAGCGAGATGGCCAGCGCGCAGCTGAGCTTGACCCAGAACGGCACCGATCCGGTGTCGCTCCAGCCCCCGGCCGCGATGAGGGCGAGCGTGATGACGCCCATCGTCTTCTGCGCGTCGTTCGTCCCGTGTGCGAGCGAGACGAGGGAGGCGCTGCCGATCTGGCCGATGCGGAAGCCGCGGTGCAGGCTCTTCTCAGCGAGGTTCCCGATCACGCGGAAGACCAACCAGGTCCCGATCGCGGCGACCGCTCCCGCGAGGACGGGCGACATCAGGGCCGGGAGGATCACCTTGCCGACCACACCGTCGAGCTTCGAGCCGTCGCCGGCCCAGTTGACGCCGTTGATGCCGAGCCCGGCGAGGGCGGATCCGATCAGACCGCCGAACAACGCGTGGGAGGAGCTCGACGGGAGGCCGAGCAGCCAGGTGAGCAGGTTCCAGACGATCCCGCCGATGAGGCCCGCGAGCACGATCAGCAGGAGCGCCGATCCGCCGTTCTCGAGCAGCGCAGGGTCGGGGGCGCCGGTCTTGTCCTGGATCTTCACGACCGCATTGGTCACGGTCAGCGCGACCTCGATGCTGAGGAACGCGCCGACGAGATTGAGCGACGCCGAGAGCGCGACGGCGACCTTGGGCTTCAGCGCACCGGTGGCGATGGACGTCGCCATCGCGTTCGCCGTGTCATGGAAGCCGTTGGTGAAGTCGAAGGCGAGAGCGGTGACGACGACGAGCGCGAGCAGGATGAAGGAATCCACGAAGGAGATCCTGCTCCACGAAGGCCTCTCGCGGCGCGGGCGGCGGAGGCATTCACCGACTATTCATCTCGACACGCGACGGAGTTCTCGAGCCTGTGCGTTTCTTCAGGTATAGGCGTTCGCGGCGCCGCTCATTCTGCTGCCGCGCGAGGAAGCGGAGGAGTGAGATCGGGCGTGCGAGAGGGATCGGTGGCACTCCCGAGCACGGTGGGTGCGGGCGTGCTGGGCTCGGGCCGGGTGGGCGACGCCTCCGGCCGGGGAGTCGAGTGCGGCAACGGGGGCAGGAGATCCAGGCTCGGGACCGGCTTCGTCGACGACGCGCTCTCGGCCGCGGCGGCCTTGCGCGCTGCCCGTTCCTGGGTGCGACGAAGCTTCTCGGTCTGCTCCGCCAGCTTCCTCGCCCGCTTGCGCAGTTTCTTGCTCGAGTCACGAACCGCCTCGTGCGCCGCCCGCACCGACTTTTCCGCCTTCTTCAGCGCCTTCTTGGCGCGCTTCTGCGCTGCCTTGCCCTGCGCCGCCGTGCCTCGTGCTTGATCGCCCTGAGCCATCCGCCGCTCCTCCGCTCGGTTTCCCGTGATCCTCCACGGTACCCACCGCACCGCCGCGCGGCACCGGGTGGCGAGAAGCCGCTCACGCGAGTAAAGGCCTGGGAGTCGCGCACGAGGCGTGCATCACGGGCCGCCGCCCGGCACTCTGGAGTGCATGGCATTCATCCCGAACTTCAACGGCTTTTCTGGGCGGGCCGGGCAGCGGCGTCCGATGCGCGGTCCACGGCGGGACAAGTGGATGTGGTGGCGCCTGGGCTCCGGGGTCGCCGCGACCGTCGCGGGACTCATCGCGCTGCTCGTCTTCACTGCGAACCGCTGAGCCGGGTGCACACGCCGCGCCTCGTGAGCGCTCTCTCAGCCTCCCCGCGGAGGGTCGCGCCTATTCTGGAGGGTCGCCCGGCTCCCCGGCCCGGCGCGTAAGCCCGACAGACCACCCCGCCTCCCCTTCCCTCACGGCCCGGCGGACGACCTGGAATCCCCTTCTGCATGCACCGAACCAACCGCCTCCCGAACCCCGCGGGACACCCCGCCGCAACCCCGATCTCGACCGACGCCCTCCCCTCCCGACGGTCACTGCGCGCGAGCCAGGAGGCTGAGCGACGCGCGAGCCGCCGCCGGTCGCGGCCTCGCGCCTCCGCCGCCGCCGCGATGAGCCTCGTCGCCGGCCTGGCGGTCACCTCGACGATGCCCGCCTTCGCGGTCGGAAACGCCGCCGAGCCGGCCGTCGGCGGGGCCACGGCGAGCGCCGCCTCCGCCCGTCCCCAGAGCTTCGTCGCGGCGGGCGTGGTGCAGCAGAGCGTCACGCGCGACGCGTTCGCTGCGGAGGCGAAGCCCGAGGTCCTCGTGCCCACCGCCTCCCTCGCGGCGATCACCGTGGGAGCCGACGAGTCGACGGCCGCCGCGTCCGGCGCCTCCGGCACGTGGGTCCTCCCGATCGCGGGTCGGATCAGCGATGGCTACGGTCCTCGTCCGGACGCTCCGGTGGCAGGCGTCAACCTGTTCCACAAGGGAACCGACCTCGCCGGCGCCTGCGGGACTCCCGTGCGCGCCGCGGCAGGCGGCACGGTCGAGGAGGCGTCGTCTCAGGGCAGCTACGGCAACTGGATCCTGCTCGACAACGGCGGCGGCATCGAGACGGGCTATGCGCACAACAGCACACTGGTGGTCGGCGTCGGCGACACCGTGACAGCCGGCGAGGTCATCGCTCTGCGAGGGTCGACCGGAGCCTCGACGGGCTGCCATCTGCACTTCGAGATGCGCGTCGACGGCGAGGCGGTCGACCCCGTGCCCTTCATGTCCGCGCTCGGCGTCCCTCTCGGCTGACGCGCCGCCCCTCTCCTCCTGCAGGAGCCGACTCAGCCTCCGGTCGACACGGCGCCTGACCAGTGCGCGTCAACAGGAACCGTCGTGATCCGGATCTCCGCCGCCTGATCGACGCTGACATGCATGGTGCCCGTGTTCCCGCCGCCGGTCCCGCTACGGGTCGTGCGCGGGCTGGCACTGCACGACGACCCACTCGTCATGACCCCCACGACCTCCACTTTCACCTCGGAGTCCTCGGAGTCGCATGCGACCGAGACCGTGATGTGCAACGGGTTTCCGCTGAGGTAGACGGTCTGCGGCGAGGGCGCGCCGATCTGATCGGTCCACCGCACAGCGGCGGAGGCTCCCTCGGGGAGCGTCACGGCGCCAAGCGGCTGCACGGCCGACGTCGGCGAGCCCGCGATCGACGGCGTCGCCCCCTCCGGGGCCGTACCGGCCGACCAGGTGCACCCGCTGAGCGCGAGCGTAGACACCAGCCCGATCACGCCGAACCTCGTCTTTCTCTCGGTCTTCATCGGGCTCCTCCTGTCCATCGGCGTCCCTCCGGTCTACCCGAGACGGGTCGACAGCGGGCCATACTCTGCGGCGGCTGCCAGGCCCCGACCCGATCAGCGAGTCTCGCGCGAGAAAGGCGGAGGGTGGGCGGCGAGAGGAGAATGGGCGAGGTTGTCCCGCGCCGGCGGGAGCCCGACCGCTACGGAGACACATGAACCCCACCGGGAGCTTCCGCGCCGCGCGCGACGTCCTGCTGCAGCACCGCACCGACGCCGCTGCCGCCTCCGCCGCCTTCGCCTGGCCCGATGTCGGCGACGCCTTCAACTGGGCGGTCGACTGGTTCGACGCCATCGCGATCGGCAACGAGCGCACCGCGCTCTGGATCGTCGAGGAGGACGGCTCCGAGCAGCAGTACTCCTTCGACCGGATGCGCTGGCGCTCAGACGAGGTCGCCGCCTGGCTGCACTCGGTGGGCGTCGAGCAGGGCGACCACGTGATGCTCATGCTCGGCAACCGGCTCGAGCTTTGGGAGGCGATGCTCGCGATCATGAAGCTCGGCGCGGTCATCCTTCCCACCACGACCCTCCTCTCTCCCGCCGATCTCGCCAGCCGCCTCGAGCGCGGCCAGGTCGCACACGTCATCGCGGATGCCTCCGAGACCGGGAAGTTCGACGGGGTGGAGGGCGACTTCGGCCGCATCGTCGTCGGCGGCGCGCGCGCGGGCTGGCTCGACTACGACGACTCGCTCGAGGCGACCGGCATCAGTCCCTCCGTGGTGGTGCGCCCGACCGACCCGTGCCTGATCTACTTCACCTCGGGCACCACCTCCACGCCCAAGATGGCCGTGCACACGCACAAGTCGTACCCCGTCGGGCACCTCACCACGATGTACTGGCTCGGCGTGCGCCCCGGCGACGTGCACATGGCGATCAGCTCGCCCGGCTGGGGCAAGCACGCTTGGAGCTGCTTCTTCGCCCCGTGGAACGCGGAGGCGACCGTCTTCGTCTACAACTACAGCCGCTTCTCCCCCACCGCTCTGCGCAGGCAGCTCGACCGGGCCGAGGTCATCACCTTCTGCGCGCCGCCGACCGTGTGGCGGATGCTGATTCAGTCAGAGCTCGGCGCCAAACCGCGCGCACTCGCCGAGATCCTCTCGGCCGGAGAGCCGCTCAACCCCGAGGTCATCGCGACCGTCGAACGCGGGTGGGGGCTCACCCTCCGCGACGGCTACGGCCAGACCGAGACGACCGCGATCATCGCGAACCCGCCCGGTGCCCCGATCGTGCCTGGAGCGATGGGCCGCCCCCTCCCCGGTGTCGCCGTCGCCCTCGTCGATCCGCTCACGGGCGAGCAGGCCTCGACCGGCGAGATCTGCCTCGACCTCTCCGTCGAGCCGGTGACTCTCATGTCGGGCTACCACGGCGATGACGAGCGCACCGAGCGCGCGCGGGCTGGCGGCTACTTCCACACCGGAGACGTGGCGGTGCGGGCCATCGACGGCACGATCACCTTCGTCGGTCGCACCGACGACATCTTCAAGTCGTCCGATTTCACGATCTCGCCGTTCGAGGTCGAGAGCGTCCTGCTCCAGCACCCCGCGGTCGCCGAGTCGGCGGTCGTCCCGGCTCCGGACGCCGTGCGCCACAGCGTAGTGAAGGCCTACGTCACCCTTGCGGACGGCTGGGAGCCGACCTCCGAGACCGCGGGCGCGATCTTCGCGCACACCCGCGAGCTGCTCTCGTCGTTCGAACGCGTTCGCCGCATCGAGTTCGCGGAGCTGCCCAAGACGATCTCGGGCAAGATCCGCCGCGTCGATCTGCGCAAGCGCGAGGAGGAGGCGTTCTCCCGCGGCGAGAACATCCCGACGGAATGGCGCGGCGAGCGGTTGTAGCAGGCCCGAGCGCCTCAGCGCCGCACGGCGAGGAGCTCGCCGTGATCGCGCACGCCCGGAGCGCTGCGGCGTGCGGCGTGCACGATGTCGAGACCCGCAGCCGTGACGAGCGAGCGCATCTCGTCGAGCGGATGGAACCAGGCGGGAGTCACAGCGTGCGCGAACACCTCCTGCCGCGGACCCTCGAAGAAGCCCATCAGGAGAGTGCCGCTCGGCCGGAGGAGGCCGGCCACCCCGGCCAGCACCTCGCGCATCTCGTTGGGCGGCAGCCCGTCGGCCCACGCCGCAATCAGCGAGCGATCGTCGCACCGGGCCGCGTCGACCGAGCCGAACAGGGCCGTGTACTCGTCCGCGCGTGCCGCGTACGCGTTCCGCACCTCCGCGTCGCCCATCGTCCGAGGCTACGAGAGCGGAGGCGTCACGCGGCGCCGCGACGCACCGCGCGCGAGGTGAGCATCACGTCGTAGCTCGAGCGGTGGCGGTAGCGGAGGAAAGCACGGTCCATCGCGTCGATCGAGGGGAACCCGGCGACCTCGGCCGCTCGACTCATGAGGAGCGGCTGCGGCAGGTTCGACGCCTCCGCGTGGAGGTAGCGGTGGGCCGTGTCGACGCGAGTGCGGGCGAGGGCGGATCGGATCGAGCAGCGTCGGTGCATCCAGTGCGCGACGCGGACGGCGGCCAGCGAGACTCCGAGGGAGCGTGCGATGGCACGGGCGTCGAGGCCCGGCAGCGAGTGGAGCGCGAGGAGGGAGCGGTCGATCCGGTCGCTGAGGGCGGCGGCTCTGCCGCTCGCGGCGGACGAGCGGAGGGACGCGCTCGGGAGTGCGCTGAAGCGTTCGGGAGCCGCCGCGCGCGCGGCGAGGTTCCAGCTGTCGGAGGTCGTGGTCATGCAGGTCCGGCTTTCACAGGTGGTGCGGCGCAGTGGGTCGGGAGCGCTGGGCGTCGTACGGGAATCGACGCGAGGGAAGGGCTGAAGTGCAGTCCAAGGTGCGCCTCCTACGGGGCACAACGACGGTCTGGCGCGTTATAAACAGAGGCTTGGCACGATCCAGACATGGTCCCGGGAGGTGCGCCCGTCGTCTCGCGACAGCGTTCGTGCGCCTCCCGCGGAGACGTTTGCGCCTCGGCTGCCGCCACTCCCCGCAGAGCCCCGATCATCGAGATGCGCAGCGCGCCGACCGCCTCGGAGGAGTCCTCTCATGCCCCCTGCCAGCCTCCCCACCGCCTCCCTCGTCCTGCCCCTCCTCGTCGGCTGCACGCTCGTCGTCGGCGGAGGCTGCGCGTGGCGCTCCGCGCGGGCAGAGCGCCGCGCACGCGGAGGACCGAGCCTCGACCCCGGGACACTCCTGAGCGCCCTCGCCGTCGTGGTGGGCGCCCTTTTACTGTTCGTCTCCGGGCCGACCCTCGCACTCGTCGCACTCGTCGCGGCGGCGCTCTGCGGGCTCGGCGTCGTCGATGCGCTCCGCACCTTCGCACGGCCGACCGGGCGGGGCATCGTCGCGGAGGCGGCTCCCGTGGCGGCCTCGGCGGCCCTGTTCGCACTGGCCGTCGTCAGCGCCGCCGCGAGCATCACCGTGGGGCAGGGAGCGGTGTCGCTCCTCTTGCTCTTCGATCTGCGCGACATCAGCTGGGCCGCTGCCCTCGCGACGGCCGTGGCGGCCACGAGCCTCCTGCATCTCGCCGCCTCAGGGCGTCACCGCGAGCGCCAGCAGGGCACACCTCCGCCGGCGCCCCACGACTCGGCCGTCGCCCCCGCCGAGCCGACAGCTGCCGCATGAGAGCGCACGGGACGCCCGTCGCCCTCCGCTCGCGCCTCGTGCTCGACGGCACAGCGGCACCGCTCCTCTCGGGCCGCCGCTTCGTGCGCGACGCCGCCGTGATCACGTTCTGGATGCAGTTCCACAACACCGGGAGTCGACCGCTGCATGACCTCGTGCTGTGCCGCGGGTCCTTCACGGACGGCAGCGGGACCGAGCTCGACTACGACGAGGAGCCGGTGACGGTCGTCGGCCGCGCTGAACGCGTCGGGCCGGGAGCCGGATTCGTCGTCGTCGCGCACCACACCGCGGCCCGCCTGCGCAGGCCGCGGTTGCTGCGCCACTCGGTGGCCCTGCGGGGCACGACCGCCGACGGCCTCCCCTTCGACGACGAGGCGGGACTCGAGGTGTGGATCGACTCCCACCGCGTCGACAGGCGCATGCCGCTCGTGCGGTTCACCCCGTCGATCGCGCCCCTGCATCCTGGCCGATTGGCGCTGATCGACGGAGGATCCGGACTGAAGACTTCTCATCCTGGGGCGCGATCCGCCACTCTAGAAACACCGCGGCACCCGAAGGCCGCTCTCGTAGACAGGACCTCACCGTGATGGGAATCGCCGACTCCAGCCGCCCGATCGTCGACCGAGGCGTCTCACGCCGAGACGCCGCCGCCGCCACATGGCTGGCGACGAGCGGGCTCGACGCCCGTCCCGCGGGGGCGTTCCGCATCGTCGCGGACACGCTCAGCAGCGACGGGGTCGACGTCCTCCGTATCTGGCACACTCCCGCCCGACTCCACCGCGATGCGCGGTGCGGCGGCATCCGGCTGCTCATCCCCCTCGAGGGCACCCTCACCGTGCAGCCCGACGACCCCTCCGCGGTCGAGGTGCAGGTGTCGCCCGGCGAGATCGCCTTCCTGCGCGGCGACTCCGCCTTCACTCTCGTCACCGACACCCCGAGCGCACGCACCGAGATCGCCCTCGAGCGCCCGCTCCTCGGCCTCCTCGAGGCGGACGACGGCGGCGCGGTCGTGACCGGCGCCGACGCCGCCAGTCGCGGCATCCTGCTTTCGACCGTCAACGCCACGTTCAGCTCCCCGCTCGACGCCGACTCGGCCGCGTTCCCCCTCGTGCGCGCCGCGGTCGAGCAACTGGCCGGCGCGGTGCTCGCCACCTCGCTTCCGCGCGACACGGCCGAAGACGTCTACACCCGCGCGCTGGCACTGATCGCCGCGATGTCGGCCGATTCTCGCCTCTCGGTGCAAGAGATCTGCGAACGCCTGGGCGTGCCCAAGCGCACCCTCCAGCGCACCTTCGCCAAGAACGGCACGACCGTCTTCGACGAGATCCGCCGCGCCCGCCTCACGACGGCACGGGCACTGCTCGGCGGCAGCGAGGTCCCGCCCGCTCGCGAGCACGCCTTGAGCGGCTACGTGCGCTCGCAGCGCCTCCAGCGAGACCTGCGCCACCTCGAAGCCACCCCCGTCTCGCGCCTGGGCTGACCTCTCACTCCCCCAGGCCGCGCCCGTGTCGATGGCGGTGCTCGTCGACGAGGACGAGCGGGGCGTCGGCGGAAGCTACGGTCAGACCTTGGGTTCCGTCACCCGTCCGTGGGACGCTGGACGAGCCCCCGGCTGTTCATCCGTGCTGATACACGAGGCCGGTGGTCCGGCACCCGTCGCGGGTCACTCTCCCCAGAGCCCAAACGCGACGGGTGCCGTCCCTTTTCCCCATAAGCGGGTGTGCCGTCGTTCCCCAGACGGCTCACCCTCGCCAGATCAGTCGGAGGGTTCTGCGGGAGCGCTCGCGCCGAGGCTCTCGCAGAACGAATCGGTGGCGACGTCCTGCGCATTGGGCAGGACGCCGAGCCTGCCATCCGGCAGGAGGCAGACGGTCGGGTTCTCGACCTGGATCGGTCCGAGGCCCGAAGGCGCGCCGTCGGGGACGGCGCTCCAGCTCCGCTCGCACGCTGCACGCGCCGCAGCGACGCGCGCAGAGAGCGGGAGGAGGGTGAATCCGTCGCGATCGTCGTCGACCAGGGCGGTGGTGCCGTGATCGGCGCCGAGGTCGGCGACCGAGTAGCAGTCGAAGCTCGTGTTCGCCTGGTCGACGCTCGCCCGTGCGACCGCGATCGCCGCGGCGCTCGTGCCGAGCGCGACGACCAACACGACTCCGATGATCCCGAAGCGCTTGCGTGTGGCACGGCTGCGGGCGGCGATGTCGGAGAGGATGGCGGAGCGCATCCGGGTCAACTGCTCGGGGGTGGGACCGATATCGATGCTCATCGGCTCTCCTTCTCGGAGGTGTCGCCCGGCTGCGTCGACGGGCGGCCCGTCTCGACGTGGCGGAGCGTGCGGCGCAGCGACGAACGAAGCCGGCTGAGGCGGTTGCGGACCGTTCCGTGCGAGGCGCCGAGCGCCTGCGCGGCATCGGCATAGCTGCTGCCCTGTTCGATGCAGAGCGAGTACAGCGCCCGGTCGATCTCGGAGAGCTCGGCCACCGCCTCCTCGATCGCCTCGACCAGGAGGCGACGGGTCACCTCGTCCTCGGGCGTGCCGGAGGGGTCGGGGTGCGTCGACGGGTCGGCGTCGACGATGCGGTTACGCGCCCGCGTCTTGCTGCGGAGGAGGTTCAGGGACGTGTAGCGCGCGGTCGTGAGCAGCCACGGCAGGGCCGAGGCGTCCACGATGGTGACGTCCTTGATGCGGCTCCAGGTCGTGAGGAACACGTCCTGGACGACGTCTTCGGCATCGTTCGACTCGCGGACGATGCTGAGGGCGTAACGGTAGGTGGTCGCGGCGTGACGGTCGTAGAGCCGGCCGAAGGCTCCACGGTCACCGTGGCGTGCACGAGCGACGAGGGCGGCGTCGCCGTCGCCGGAGGCAGCCGCGGCCTGCTCGGCCGAGATCGCCTCCGATGAAGTGCCCATGTCTCGTGGTGTCCGCTCCCTCTCGATCGTCTCAACATTCCTCGGATCTCTCGGGATTCGCCCGTCACTTGACACTCGTCTGCGGGCGTCGTCATGCTGAGCACGCTCTCGCTATCAGGCGGGAGCGCACTCATCTGGGGAGATGAAACATGTCCACGAACAGGGACTTTGTGGCGCGCCGTCGCGCCGCCGGGGTGGGCGCCACGCTCCTCCTTCTTGCGGGGGTCCTCGTGCCCTCTACCGCCCTCGCGCCCGCCGCCGCGGCCGACGATTCCGCCGAGAACTGCATCTTCATGATCGAGCTCGATCGCGAGATCTGCGCACCGGTCGACGAGGACCTGCACGCGAAGGTCTACGACGAGACCGGTGTCGTCGTCATCGAAGGGCCGGCGAGTACCGCCGCGAGAGGCCCTGCCGCCGTGCTCGCGAGCTACGTCGTCACACGCCTCTACGACGACTCGAACTACGGCGGCTCCTACTACGAGGTGTCGAGCGGGTCGACGTGTAACGGCAGCACGATCAAATCGGTCAGCGACATCGGCTCGAGCTGGTATGGACGCGTCAGCTCCTTCGCGACGTACTCCGGATGCACCGTGAAGATCTTCTCGAGCACCGGTTTCGGCGGCAACAGCTTCGGCTTCGCCGGCAGCACCTCCTACGTGGGGAACACCATGAACGACCAGACGAGATCGCTTCAAGCTCGCTGACGGAGACCCCGCGTGGGTTCCGGCACGAGCACCGACCTCCTCGGCGCTCTGGCCCGTTTCGTTCAGCTGCTGCCGATCGACGCGGCGGCGGTGTGCACGCTCGCGGCTCCCTTCGCCGTGGAGACGCTGGCCGCGACGAGCCGTTCGGCCGCGGTGCTCGACCGCGCGCAGGCACGAGCAAGGCAGGGTCCGGCATGGGACGCCTCCCTCGGCAACCTCGCCGTCCTCCCTCCGCTCGACGCCGAGGAGCAGTTGGCGCGGTGGCCGCATCTCGCGCCCGCCCTCCTCGCGAACGGTCTGTGCGCGCTGACGGCGCTGCCCGTCTCCTACGGGCCGCTCGACATCGGCGCGGTCACCCTGTCGAGCCGCACACCGCTCGATCCGCCCGACCTCGACCTCGCCGAGCACCTCGCCACGCTCCTCGCGCGCGCCGTGCTCGCCGCCGCCGCAGAGGGCGAGATCCGTGTCGCGCGGAGCGAGCACCTTCTCACGGACCGGAAGGTGTGGTCAGCTGCCGCGTTCCTGGCGCGGGCGTCGGGACTCAGCCCTCTGGAGGCACTGCTCGTGCTGCGCGGGCATGCCGTCCGCGCGGGACGCAGCGTCCGCGACGTCGGAGGCGGCCCGTTCGAGCGCAAAGGCGCGTGAGCGCCGCTCAGTCCGTGGCGGAGCGCCGCACGAGGAGCACGCCGTCGAGCAGCGGCACCTCGTGTCCGTCGGGACCGGAAGCGACCCGCTCCCGAGTCTCGACGACGAGCGGGATCCACCGGGCGTCGAGGGCGAGGGCGGCGAGTTCCTCCTCGGGCGACGCCAACTCGAGAGGCGCCTCGGAGGCTCCGTGGTGGTGTTCGCGGGCGCCGGGCGGAGGCGCGACGTGAGAGACGATCGCGAGATGCCCTCCGGGAGCGACGAGCTCGGCCGCGCGACGGAGGATGTCGATCCGCGGCAGCTCGACCATCGAATGCAGGAAGCTCGCGGTCACGAGGTCGAAGTCTCCCGCGACGGGCCAGTCCCCCGCGAGATCGGCGTAACGGAGGGCGACGTCGAGGCCCTGCCTCGCAGCGGCCTCCCTCGCTCGCGTGAGCGCCGTCTCCGAGAGGTCGAGCCCGGTGACCCTCCAGCCGCGGGAGGCGAGCCAGAGTACGTCGCCGCCCTCGCCTGCGCCGAGATCGAGCGCACGTCCGGGCGTCAGCCCGCCCACGAGGTCGACGAGAGTGGCGTTGGGGCGACCCGACCAGACGCGGCCGGAGTCGGAGTAGCGGGCCTCCCAGTGCTCGCGAGCGGTGGTCATGGGACTCCTCGAGGGGGCGCAGGGGGTGGACGGGATGCCCGTCGAGGATCGCGCGCCGATGCGGATCACGCCACTTCCCGTGCCGATTCGGCAGGCGCGTCGACCGGTGGCGGGGTTCCGCCTCCTGCCACGCGAGCGTTAGCGTCGGGACATGAGCCTCCGCCTCGAAGCGATCATCGTCGACTGCATGGACTTCCGACGCCTCGGCCACTGGTGGCAGGAGGCTCTCGGGTGGGACATCGTCGACGAGGACGCGGACGGGATCGAGCTGCTCGCCCCCTCGGGGCGCGGACCGAGCCTGCTGTTCCTCGACGTGCCGGAGCGCAAGACCACGAAGAACCGACTGCACCTGGACTTCGTGCCCGACGACCAGGAGGCCGAGGTGGCACGCCTGCTCGCGAGGGGCGCATCCCGCGTCGACGTAGGCCAGGGGGAGCGCTCGTGGGTGGTCCTCGGCGACCCGGAAGGGAACGAGTTCTGCATCCTGTCAGCACGCGAGTGACCTCGGTGCGGCCGACGGGCGGGAACCTCACGGAGAGAACGTACGTACTCTCTCCGCCGGAGATCGGCGATCAGTCGAGATAGTCGATGTCGTCCCACGGATGCTGAACATCGCCCGTGTCACGATCGTCGTCGGCGACCACGACCTCTTCGAAGATCACCGGCACCCCGGTCGAGATCAGCACGGTGACGTGCCGGTTGCCGACGATCACGAAGTCGACGAGGCCACCGCCGGCCTGGGTCGCTCGCGTAGCCGACTGCTTGAGCTCATCGACATCGGTCCCCTGCGAGAGGCCGTAGGTCTTGCCCTCGATGGTCACAGTGGTGCGGATCATGTCGGCCAGTCGCTCCTCGAGTCGGTCGGCTCACCGTACGAAGGCCGGAGAGCGGGTTCCAGGCCTTGCGGTGGAGGCGCCCCCCTGCCAAGCGAGGTTCCCCGTCGACCTCCGTACGCGGCCACTGCGGTCGTGGGCGCTCGCCGCTGCCGCCATACTGGCGACGTGCAGGCCGACGACGACGAGCGCAAGGATCTCGAGAGAGCGGCTTTCGCGCGCCCGGACGATGGAGATCCCGCCGGGCGTCGGGAGGCGCTGCGACGGTTGCACGAGCTCGAGGACACCGCGGCGCCCGAGGACACCGCCGAGGCGCCTTCGGCGGCGGGCCTGGACTCACCGGAGGATCTCTTCGCCTCCGCGCCGGACGTCTCCGCCGAGCCGCCCGCCGCGATCCGACGTCGACGGCGCCCGCGGGTCCTCGCGATCGGTGCCACGGGGCTCGCGCTCGGCGCACTGCTCGGCGGTCTCGGCGCCTCCGCGCTGTTCTCCGACGGCGACGGGCGCGACATCGCCGTGCCGACGCCGAGCGCCTCGGCGACGGGCACGACCGCCTCGCGCATCGCCGCCCTGCTCAACGGTTGGCAACGCACCACCGATCTGCCCCAGGGACTGACGCTGATCTCGCGCGGCGCCGACGTCTACAGCCCGGCCTTCATGACGGCTCAGGACGACCGCCTCCTCGTCACCGTGCCGGACGGCACCACGGTGTGTCTCGCCCTCGAGCACCAGGACGGCACGCTCGCCGCGAGCTGCGCCGGGATCGACGCCTTCTTCGCGGGGCAACCGCTGCGGGTGAGCGGCACCGCGGAGCGGGACGGCGCGCCCGTCTACACCCAGATCACCTTGCGGCCCGACGGCGCCGTCGAGGGCGGCTACCAGGTCGTACCGCCGACCCCCTGACGGGCCGGCGCGCACGCCGCCACCCGGCCGGGGCCTGCAGCTGCCCTGCTTCGCAGCGGGCGACACTCTCCCGCCTCCGTGGGGCACGCGTCACCGTCGCCAGACGTACGGAGTGGTCGTCGATACCCGCGTGAGCCCGGCGCGTTCGAGAATCGGTCGGGAGTACTCGGTCGAGTCGCTGTGCACGAGCGATTTGCCGAGTTCGAGGGCCGACGCCGCGCGCGCCGTCGTCACCGCACGGTACAGTCCGCGGCCCCGGTAGTCGGGGAGAGTGGCGCCACCCCAGATCCCCGCGAAGTCGCTCCCGGCGACGGGCTCGAGGCGTCCGCCCGCCACCATCCGTCCGTCGACTTCGGCGACCCAGAGCTCCATGCCGTCACCGCGCGCGAGGCGGGCGAGCAGCGCGTCGGCGAGCGCGATGTCGACGTCCTCCCCGAAGGCGGCGTCGACCATCGCGCTCATCGCCCGGACCTCCGTCTCTTCGCCGACGCGTCGCACCCGGGCGCCCTCCGGCAGCGGCGCGTCGCGCACGAGCGCTGAGAGTGGCCCGACCATGATCGACTCGGTCTCGCGGGGAACGAAGCCGTGTGCGAGCAGCGCCTCGTGCAAGCCGGGCGCGCGGTCGTGGCCGCGGGTCTTCCACTCGACCGATCGGATCGACGGGGCTGCCTCGAAGTGCGCGCGTGCGGCCGCGACGAGGGCGGCGATGTCGTCGGCCGACGCCTCCGCGAGGTCGCGGTAGGTGACGAATCCGCGACCGCCCGCGAAGGTCACCAACCGCAGCGGTCCCTCACGGGTCACGGAGACGGCGCTCGGGGTCTCTGCACCGGTTCGCAGTTGCTCGTCGTAAGCGCGGAGGAGTTCGGTGGGGCTCATTCCCACGACGCTACGCGCCAGCCGACGACGCGGGCGATCACTCGACGCGGCTCTCGGTCTCCTCGTCATTGTCGTCCGAGGGGATGTACACGTCGGACACGGTCACATTGACCTCCGCGACCTCCATGCCGACGACGGACGAGATGGCGTCGGAGACGGCCGAGCGGACGCTGTCGGCGAGCTTCTGCAGCGCGACGGGGTACTCGGCGACGACCGTGATGTCCGCGGCAACCTGCTTCTCGCCGACCTCGACCGAGACGCCCTGGCCGCGATCCTGAGCGTTGATCGCGTTGCGGATGGCGCCGAGGGCGCGCGCCGCTCCGCCGCCGAGGTCGTGCACGCCAGGAACCTCGCGGGCCGCGATGCCGGCGACCTTCTCGACCACGCCATCGGCGACGGTGTTCTTGCCTACCGAGGTGGCGGTGCCGTTCGTGGCGGAGGTGGCACTGCTGGTGGGGGTGACGGTGGTCATGGTCTTCTCCTTGTGACAGGGTCGCGACGTGTGGGCCGCGGTGCTCACCATCCGTGGCACACGATTCGGACGTGTCGAGCTGCCCGGTCGTCCTGCTGGCTCAGGGACCGTGCAGAGAAGTGGCGGATACGGCGCGCTTCGCGGCCAACGCTGTAGGCAGCGCCCGCGCGAGTGCCCGTTCGGCGGCCATCGCTCTCCACAGAATGACCGATGGACGCTGCGCCTCGACCGGACGCGATCGGTGACCCTCCGCGAAGATCGCGAAGAAGTGCGGCGCGAGAGGCCGCACAATGTTACCGTGAACATCGGCGGCGTTCCGCGGAGCGGCACCGTGGCGCTACGGAACGGGATGGCGGTGGACCCCCTCCACTGGGGCGCTGACAGTCCGGGGAGTATCAGCGACGCCGGTGCGAGCCGGAGTCGGAAACGGAGTCGACCATGCTCATCGGTTACACCTGCGTCTCGCGGTTCGACGACCCCGCGCTGCCGGCCCAGCAACGCATGGCACTCCTCGACGCGGGGGTGCCGAACGACCGGCTCCACTCCGATCTCGTCGTGAACCGAGCCCAGCAGCGCCCGGGCCTGGCGGCATGCGTCTCGGCGATCCGCACCGGAGACGTGCTCGTGGTCTGGAGGCTCGACCGCCTCGGACACGACGCACGAGGCATCCACACGACTCTGCTCGGGCGCGGAGCGACCCTGCGCGTGCTCACCGGACCCTCCGTCGCGACCCTGACAGCGCCTCCGCGACCCTCCCGCTCTCGGGCGGCACGCCGCCTGGAGGAGTCCGTTCTCGCTCGATGAGACGGCCCCTGGTCGGTCCGCGGGCGAGCCGTCAGGCGCGCGTCGCGGCCCGCGCGGCCGCAAGGAGATCCGAGAGCACGGTGCCACGCGAGGCCACATCCTCTGGGTGCCACTGCACGCACCAGAGCGGAGCCTCCTCGTGCTCGACAGCCTCGACGGTGCCGTCCTCAGCGCGCGCGACCACGCGTAGCCCCTCCCCCGGGCGGTCGACCGCCTGATGGTGGGAGCTGCGCACCTCCAGCTCGACGGCTCCGAGGATGCGCGCCAGCTGGCTCTCCGCGTCGATCGTCACGCGGTGGTCGACCATCCCCGAGAGGTGCTCGCCCGGCGTCGACCGACCCACATGCGACTCGCCCGGAAGGTGCTGCACCAGATCGCCGCCGAGGGCCACGTTGACGAGCTGCATGCCGCGGCAGATCCCGATGAGCGGAGTGCGACTCGTCACCGCTCGACGCACCACCGCGATCTGCGCGCCATCGGCATCGGGGAAGGACTGTCCGCGGTGAGGGTCGTCGGCACGGCCGCCGTACCACGACGGATCGACGTCCTCCCCACCTGTGATGACGACCGCGTCGGCCGCGTCGAGCCGGCGGTCGAGCTCGGCCCGATCGGTCTGCGCCGCGGCCACGCGGTCGACGACGAATCCCTCTCGCGTGGCCGCCTCGACGATGGCGGCGGTGAGAAGCCGCAACTCGAGCTCGAACTCGGGATCCTCGCGGCCGCCATCGGCGACGTCGACGACAAGCAGGACGGGCCGCGCGGAGGTCATGCGGACATCGTGCCACCTCGTCCGCGGCGGAGCACGGCGTGCCGTACGCCGCTTCACACCTCGATGACCCGCCGGCGACGTGCTACGACGACGGCGCCAACTGGTAACTGAACAGCTCAGTCAATACTTGATCGATGGGGGTGTAAAGCATGATGGTCGAATGAGGCAGGTTGCCGGAGATTATCCCCAGAAGCTGATTCGAATAGCTCAACACCGGACCGCCGGAGTCTCCAAAATCGAGATTCGTAGACTCATCGGCATCCGCCGCGACCAAGTGGTGGTGCGGGGTGGAGATCCCACGAGGCATGCTTATTCTGTTCCACACGCACTGTAGTCCACTTGCCCAACCGCTGGTGCAGAATCTCTCGGTTCCCGGCGACGCGGAACCCGCAATCGGAACGCGCCTGATCACTCCTCCCGAACGGTTGAATGCCTGGCCGTTAGCCAGCGGAGTATAGGTCCGAACCGGGCTGCAGAAGGAAGGATTACTGTGCTGAGGAGCACATCGGAGGGCATTTCCGTCGGCAGCCGGCGAGACTCGAACAAGCTCAATATCGGACCCTTCCGATTGCCAGGAAACAGTACCCAAGGCACGAGTGCCCACGTGTATCGTGGCATACAGTGGCGCGCAGTGTTTCGCGATGACGATCCAGCGCGTAGCCCGCTGATAAGGGGTGACGCGCGACAATATACTGCGCGGCACGAGGACCGCGCCGACCGTGCAAGACCCCGCAGGCGTTTCTACTTTGGACCCGGCGATGACCGGCAGGACGGCGCGGTCCGGGTTTCGTGGGATGGTGGCAGCCGACGCAGGAGCCCCCGCCATCAGCATGACACACACGGCAGCGACGGCTCCGATGAAAACGGGAAAAATGCTCCGTCTCTTTCGTTTACCATGTCGCCACAACACGCTTTCCAATAACCCCGACAAAAACAGGAGGCGAGAGAGGATGTGCATGGTGCTCCAAATTCTTTGATAAAAAGCTATACGATCGTCTAGCGAACGTTAGCGACGACCTTGGCTCATAGTCAATGAGAGTCCTCTCAGTGCGGCGGTGACCACGATCGAGGGGCGGAGCCGCCCGCACCCAGCGCCGCCCACGACAGCCCCGCCAGGTCGAGCGCGATGCAGGCGGCAGCGAAAAGAGGTGCGAGCAGCGCGGCGAGGAGTCGGTCGTCGCACACGAGGGCCGCGTCACCTCCCCGGTTGCGAGCACCTCAGCCCCGAGGCCGCCGGTGATGGGGCGTTCCCTCCCCGTGGTGTAGACGGCTTTTCTGTTCGACACCTCAGCTTTTCTGTTCGATACTCCAGCCGAACTACGTAGCCGCTAGACGATCGTCTGATAGCGTGGCGAGGCCCGCCTGGCACGATCCATCGACTCACGCCAGCCTCGCCGCCGAATCACGTGCCGAAACACGGATCGAGCGGCGTTTTTTGGTGCACAATTGGCGAAAGGAAACGCTCACTATGAAACTCACGCGTCCATCACTCCTGAAAGCGACTCTTAGCGTTGGGCTCGTCGGCACACTTGGCGGGCTCGGTGCCATGGCAGTGCCGCTGAGCGCTCAAGCAGAATCCGGATATCGTGTGTGCGGTGTCTACAACTCTGCGCAAAATAGTGGAGCCATCGGGACCGGCCTGGTCACCAAGGTGTGGAAGAACGACAATAGCGACACGTGCGGAGAGAAGGTGGCCTGGATGGCCGCCTACTACGGCTATGCGTGGACCGGTTCATCGGCCGAGAACGACTACCGCATGGTGACCTGCGAGGAGTTCGCTGCCCGCACCGGAACGGTGGGCGACCCTTGCACCGACATGGAAGTCAACAAGATCTACCGCAACTATTCTGCTTACGACCTCCGTCACCCTCAGGCACATGGGCGCGTCCAGTATTGGCACGAATAGACTTCATGGATCTAGAGAGAAGCGGGATCCCCACCGCAATCCTGCACTCGCCGTGATCCGCTGAACGAACATTTCTCGTGAGGCACTCGAGTACTGACGTAGATACTCGAGTGCCTCACTCATTTCTCCAGTCGCACTCACGCCTGGCGCGTGCTCGAATCGAGTGAGCGATGCATCGCGACGGGTGCACAACGCCGACAAGATCCTTCTCGACTCGCTTCGCCGCGAAGACCGAGACGGTTTCGATTGGTCTCGACCCCGGAGAAGAGCTAAGGGACGAGTTCCCTCCGGCCGCTCGTGTATGATTGCGCGACGGGTGGTGGGAAGAGATGGATCGACGACGAGTAGCCATGGAAGCAGCTCGTGACGCCATCATTGAGGCCGCGGGTGCTACTTTTGCCGCGCACGGCTACGAAGGCGCCAGCTTCTCACGAGTTGCGCAAGCAATGGGAAAACCGAAGTCCGCAATCGGCTACCACTTGTTCCCGTCTAAGTTTGAACTTGCTACGGCGGTCATCAGGCGTCAGCAGGCGCGTTGGGTGCAGATGGAGGCATCGCTCGAAGAGCCGGCGGGGGTAGAAAGACTGACGGCCATGCTGCTCGTGGCGGGACTTGAGATTCGTTCCACCCCACTCGCAGCCGGAGCGGCTCGCCTGCTCCATGAGCTCCTTCACACCGACCTCGACATCCCGAGGGATTTCCTCTGGGCCCCCTTCGTTCGTGGCCAGCTGATCGCTGCGCTGTCGCGGGCCGGCATGTCGCCTGCGAAGCTTGAGGCGGGTGCGGAGCACGTGATCCTCGAGGCATCGTTCGGTCTCGTCACAGCGGGGCGTCCCGACGCGGACGCCGACCTCTCGTGGCGACTCCGATCACTGTGGGTGCCTGTGATCGAAGCAATGGGCGTTCCCGACGTCGAACCGCTCGTGGCGGTGCGTCCACCGGAGCCCGTGCGACCTGACTAAACCGAAAGTCTCCTCGAGAGCTCCACAGTGCACGCGTTTCTCGCCGGCATCGCGGAGCGATCGTCATGCGCTCGCGTTCTGGCGCGCGAGCAGCTCAACCGCAGCGAACGCGGCGCCGTAGAGAGTCCGCGCCGTGTCCCACCCCGCGCTCGTCTCGATCTCACCCGGGCGCTCCACCTGGACCGCGAAGCCGTGCTGGGCGCGTGGAATCGGCTGTCCGGGCAGTCGGAGCTCCTGCGTGAAGGCGCCGGTCTCGGGCTCGAAGGTCAGCGTATGGGAGGCGACGTTGCGGTCCCAGTCCGCTGACGGCCACGACATGAAGGCCACGTGTCGAAGGGACTGCGCGGGGTCCGCGACCGACACGTAGCAGCCGTGGTGGTCCTCGCCCGGGGAGAGGATCGTGTACGTGCCGTTGTCCCGGTAGACCAGCAGCGCCTCGGCGAAGGGCTTGGCCACGTACATCGCCGTATACCGAAGGGCTTGGGCCGCGATCGGCGTCCCGAGAGGGATGGTGACGGTGTCGAGCATGCTCATGATCTCCTTCACGGGGCGAGAGGCGACTACCCCATCACACAGGACAGAGCAAGACCTGTGGGGAGGGCGCACGTCGCTCGGACGCCAACTCGACGAGGCGAACGAACCCCTCTCCAGCAAGCCTGTAAGCTTCATCAGACGATCGTCTAGGATTGCCAGCGGGCGCGAGGGAACGTCAGGGCAGGCTGATTTCGAGCCACTCGGACATCAGAAAGAAGCCCCTCTGCCCCTCACGCGACGCGTTGTTCTCCGAGAGCTCACTTCCCTGCGTCTCATCGCGGGGCCGTCGCACCGCCCGCACTCCGAACGCTCCACCGCCAGAACGTCACCTCCGCACAGCTCGGTGCTCCAGTAGGAGCGCCGGCTCCTCCCCGGGCTGAGACAGGCCTACGAACGGTCAATGAACCCGCGAGACGGGCTTGCCGGAGGATCGCCGAGAACACGCATCATCCAGCCCACATCGTTTCCTCTGCGAATTGCTCTCCTCGCACCGACGGAGAGAAGCGTGCGATCGACCTTTGCACGTATGCCGGGCTCGCGCTCCGACGTGGGGCCGATGAACACGATGCTCACCATGCCTCGACAGAAAGGCTCGCACCCTCATGCCCCTGCATTTCAAAAGAAAACCTTTCCATAAATTGACACTCGCAGTGGCGCTAGGGTTGATGGTCGTGGGGCTCCAACCGGCGCCAGCGAATGCTCAAGTGCTTCGCACTCAACTCCCCATAGTCGCTGGAACTCGACTCGACGTGCCGGGAACTCAAACATGCACTGTGGGTGCCGTTCTCCGCTCGACGGCCCTACTCTCGCGGATCACGGCGTTTCAGCGAGGGGTTCGGTACTTGCTGATCGCGAAACACTGCGCCGATTTTCCCAACGCGCAGGTGAAGGTCGCTGGCCAACTCATCGGAGAGGTGGCCTGGAGGGCGCCCGACGATGACCTGGCTTTGGTTCGAGTGGAACCCACTGTGCGCCGTCATCTTGACTGCAATCCCGGGTCAGATGGAGGCCAATGCCATATTCAAGAACAGGTCTTCCCCCGCGCCCTCGGCCGCGTCTTTCTTAACGAAAGGTTCGGCGAGCAGGCCGTGCCCATGCGTGCTGCCGCGCTTCCGGGCGGCAATGAGACATTCTGCACGAGCGGAAGCTCGACCGGGGTGAATTGCTCCTGGACTCCAGTCCGAACGCCCTCCGATGGATTCTCTCCAGGTGAGGCGGCTGCTGCATTCGGAACCGGAATCGGTGTCATAGTCGGCGATTCAGGTGGTCCTGTCATTGGGACTCAAGGACAATTTTACGGAATAATCGTCAAGCGCGGCATTAATCGCCTGCAAGGCCTGATGGCCTACATACCGTCAGATCGGGTCTTTCGAGCGCTTCCTTATTACTACACGATTGCGGAGCCGAACTAATATCACTGCACTCCTCTCCTTCAGTCCACCGCATCCCCATCTTCACGTCAATCGAACATAATCGGAGAACCATGAAACTCAGCCATCGAAAGCAGCGCGCCACCCTGATGATCGTGGGCGCCATAGTGTGTCTCGGCACAACCTTCGGAGTCTCGAGCTCGGCCAACGCCGCACAGGCGTTCCGCGCCGTAGTCCCGCTGAACGCGGGCTCCGAGCTCCTTCTTCCGCATAACCACGACTGCACGGTAGGAGCCGTTCTCAAGTCACGAGGAGCCTTCGCAAATCTGACATCCTTCACCAGAGCGAACCGATTTGTCGTGATCGCCGCACATTGCGGCAATGTCGGAGACACGGTAAGCACTGCGCGCTCCGGCCAGGTGGGCGTCATCGTCTGGAAATCGAGCGATCGGGACATTGCCCTCGCCCAAATTCCGCCGCGTTCGCAAGGTGGACTGGTCTGCGACCCCCGATCCGCCGTAGTCCATTGTCAAATCGTTCGGACTTATGTACCACAGGCGGTTGGTCGGATCTTCCTCGACAACTCTTACGGAGCGCCTCAAAGCTATCCGGTCCCAAGAATCGGAACACCGGGCCATGACGAGCGCTTCTGCACCAGCGGTGCACAATCGGGCGTCATGTGCGCTTGGCATCCGAATCCTTGGATCGAAGGGTATGGACGTGGTTTGACCATCATGCGGAACGCTTCGGAAGGAAATGTTATTCCCGGAGACTCCGGCGGCCCTGTCGCCGGTCTCGACGGCACTCTTTACGGAATTATTGCGGAAAGTGGCAACCTGGGCGGACCTGCGCAAGGAACGGCCGGCTACACGCCCATTTCCGACGTGTTCCGGGAACAGCCGAACTTCGAGCTCGCTCCCTCGTGACGACTACCTCCTCCGCCGCACTCTCTACGACACGGCGGAGGAGGCACCAAGGGTCTGCGACAGGACGCACGCAGATCGACGAGACATCCGCGCTGGTTCAGGTGGCTGGCGTCCCTTCTCGGAAGCCGGCGCGGCGTCGCACTCGAGAGGCCCCCGACCTGAAGTCTGCTCTCTATAACCATTTCGGCCACCTCTTCCTCGACCTCGATATGACACCTATCGACCGAACTGCGAAAGGTACGACCATGTCTAGACTCTTCTTCACGCAGACTCCCGCGAAACGGCTCCCGCTCGTCGCCCTTGCGCTGACAGTGATGGTGATCGCCGTACCTCTCGCTACGCCCGCGCAGCGGGCTAGTGCTCAAGCAGCAGCAGGCGCGGACTCTCTTGGCGGATCGATAGCAGCAGGAACATTCGAATCCGACGTTCTCGCTGGCACCATCTCTATCGACCAGCTGACGTCGCTTTATATAGAAGCAAAGAAATCGCTGCCGACACCAGACGGACCTGACGTCGACTACGAGTCGGCTCGTCGAGACATTGAACAGGAGGTTCGCGCGGCTCAGGACGGTCGCTTGGCCCCGGCTCAACCGACAATTTTGAACATCGACACAGACCCATCTCAGGGTTTCTCTCTCAGCGAGGACCACTCCGAGGCACTCCCCGAGGGCTGGGGGGAATTGTGGGGGCATTTGTCACACTGGACGACGTGGCACCTGTCCTCGACGACTATTAAGCTCATCCTCAGCTCTGGAGGAGCCCTCTCCGCAGGCCTTATCTGCGCCCTTCCTGGGATCAACGCGGTCGCATGTGCGTTTGCGGGGGCTCTCGTGGCATTCCTCTCTACTTCCGCTGTCTTAGGTCTCTGTACGGGAGTAGGGGTTTATGTAACCATTCCGGACGTCAAAAACAGCTATTGTGGTTAGCCTCGATCTTTCGCTGGGCGCGTAGGTCGGGTGAGTGGACAGTCGGTGCGCTCGTCAGAGTCTGGTTCTGCTGTGTGGGTACGACGTGGGGTCGCGGGTCGCCGAGTGGGCGGGTTTCCGGGCCGAGGTCGTGCCGTTTACTCTGCCGGATCAGGCAGTCGCGCCGCCGGTCTGGCTGGTCGCACGGGCCTGCACAGCCCCTGGTCAGGGAGCGCTCTACCGCTTACGGTGTTGACGTTCACATTCCGTGCGAGGGCGCACGACTCCGTCCGCGGAGGCGTCTTCGCATTCGACCGCGAGGGCTCCCTGCATGACACGATCTCGATCGGTGGTGAGGACCGCGCTGACGGTCGCCACCGTCGCTGCCACAGCGCTTCTCGGCGCGACCGTCCCCAACTCCGCCTTCGGAGCGACGCCGACTCCGCTTCTCCACTACACCTTCGACACCGCTCCCACCGGCACCACGATCGCGGACGCGAGCGGCAACGGCTACAACGCCACCCTGCGCGGCTCGGGCGCCACTTTCGGCAACGGACAGGTCAGCCTCCCCGGCGGTTCGGCCTCGACGGCCCCCTACCTCGACATCCCCACCGCAGGTCTCGTCGGCAAGAAGGACCTCACCTTCTCGACCTGGCTGTCGAACCGCTCGGGATCCGGCAACGTCGCCGCGGCGTTCGTCGGCGCGCCGGTCGCCTCCGGATCCTCTTTCTCGTCGGGCTACTGGCTGCTCAACCCCAGCAACCCACAGGGCTACGTCAAGTCGGTCGTCACGAACGCCACCAACGCCGGTTCCCCTTGGACCACCGAGGTCGGACCGGGAGCGACCAACACCGCCACCGCCGGCGCCCGGACCCCCACCGGTCTCTCGCTCTACACGACGGTGATCGACGGCACCAGCGGCACCCTCACCGTCTACGTCAACGGCACCCAGATCGGCCAGAACGCCATCGCGCGCACCGTGTCGTCGTTCGGCTCCTCGCTCGTGGCCTCCATCGCCCGGTCGACCTACAACGACCCGGGCTGGAGCGGCGACATGGACGACTTCGCCGTCTATGACAGCGCCCTCGGCAGCGACGCCGTGAAGGCCCTCTACTCCTCACAGGCGCTCGATCGCGCCGTCGCCTCGGTCACCATCCCGACAGAGGCGACCGCCGACTTCGCCCTGCCCACCACGAGCAGCGGAGTCGCGATCGCCTGGCGGTCGAACTCCTCCGCCATCGCGGTGAACGGCGGCTCCGCAGTCGTCGCTCGGCCGGCCGCGGGCTCGGCCGACGCGTCCGTCACCCTCACCGCGAGCTACTCGGTCGGCTCCGTCACCCGCTCGGTCGACTATCCGGTGACGGTCGCGGCGCAGCTCGCCGACAGCGACACCGTGCAGCGCGACCTCGATGCGATCTCGATCCCGAACGTCGGCGACATCCGCACCGACGTCACGGTCCCCCAGCGCGGCGCCGCTGGCTCGACCCTCACCTGGAGCGCCGTCAGCCCGACGGGAGTGACGGTCCGCGCGGGTAGCGCGGCCGCGACCAGCACCCTCGCGGTCGAGCGTCCCGCCGCCGGCAGTGCGGCGACCGACGTGGTGGTCCGCGTGACCGCGACGAGCGGAGCGGTCACCCGCTCGCGCGACATCACCCTCCGTCTCACGCCACTGCCGACCGGCACCGACGACACCCAGGCCTACGTGTGGGCGTTCTTCACGGGCGAGGGAGCCGGCGCCGAGCGCGTGAGCCTCGCCGCCTCCCAGGGCAACGACGCGCTCGCCTGGAACACGCTCAACGGCGGCCAGCCGGTGTTCACGTCGACGCAGGGCACGCAGGGCCTGCGCGATCCCTTCATCATCCGCTCGCACGAGGGCGACAAGTTCTTCATGCTCGCCACCGACCTCAAGGTCGACGGGCTCGCGGGAGGCTTCACCACGGCGCAGATCTCGGGCTCGAAGCACATCGAGGTGTGGGAGTCGACCGATCTCGTCACCTGGTCGGCACAGCGCCACGTGAAGGTGTCCTCCGACTTCGCGGGCAACACCTGGGCGCCCGAGGCGTACTGGGACGACGAGCTCGGCACCTACGTGGTGTTCTGGGCATCGAACATGTACCCGACCGCGAACGCGGCCGACCGCACCGGAGTCACCTATAACCAGATGATGTACGCGACGACCGACGACTTCGTCACCTTCTCTGAGGCGAAGCCATGGATCGACGTCCAGCGCGGCGCGGGCAAGGGCACCATCGACTCCACCATCACGAAGGACGGCGACACCTACTACCGCTTCACGAAGGACGAGGCGTCGATGACCCTCCGCGAGGAGAAGAGCACCGAGCTGCTCGCCACCGAGAGCGGCTCGCTGCCCGGGCCGACCGGTCCGGCCGACGAGTGGACGCTCGTGAAGGAGCGCGTCGCCTCCGGGCTTCCCAACGGCGAGCCCGGAGGGACGTTCACCAGCGGCGAGGGCCCGAACGTGTTCCCCGCCAACACCAATGATGTGAACGGTCTCGACTGGTTTCTCTTCATCGACCAGCCCGACTACCACGGTGGACCGAACCACTACATCCCGTTCGGCTCGGACGACCTCGCCGACGGCGACTCGTGGCAGCCGCTCGGGGCCAAGCTCCGCAGCGGCCTCCCGCAGAACCTTGACGGAGGCAAGCCCCGCCACGGCACGGTCATCCCGGTGACGCGCGCGGAGTACCAGAAAGTGCTCGAGGGCTTCGCCCCCGGAATCGCGGTGGCGTCGGTCGCTCCGCTCACCGCTACGACAACGGCCGGCACCGCGCCCGTCCTTCCTCGCGCCGCGATCACCACTGCCGCCGGCACGACGAGCACGGTCGACGTGGTGTGGGAGGCGGTGGCTCCGGCCTCCTACGCCACGCCCGGCACCTTCACGGTCTCGGGAGTCGCGCAGGACGCATCTCGGATGCCGGTGCAGGCGACCGTCACCGTGCAGCCCTCGCTGAAGGTGACCGCGGCGGCCTCGTCGCGCTGCCTTGCCGGCAAGGTCGTGCTGACGGTGGTCGCCACGAATGGCGACACCGTGCCGATGGACGTCTCGATCCGCACCTCAGAGGGCGTGAAGACGTTCGCCGGCGTGAAGCCTGGCGCGAGCGCCTCCGCGGCGTACACGGTGCGTGCCTCGCAGCTCGCCGCAGGCACTGCGACGGTCACCGCGACGGCGACGGTCGGAGGCGCGACCGTCGTGGCCACGGCGACCGCCGCCTACGGAGCGCGCAGCTGCGGCTAGAAGACCGAATGGCGGGGGGTCGTCGCACGTCGATGCGTCGACCCCCTTTCTCGGTGCGCAGCGAGGACGACGGGGTGTCCCCGACCGGGTCATCGCGGCACGAGGGAGCATCGAATTCCTCATGGGATGATGGCTGCCGGAGTTCGGACGACGGGAATGCGACGGCCTCCTCGCAGCTGCAGAAGGGCCTCCGTGAAAACCTCACCGACGACTGAGCCTGTTCTCAGGCCGCGACCCACTCTTCGTCGCCGTTCGCTGACCTTCCTCCGCGACATCCTGATCATCGTCCTCGTCGCGGTCACCGTCTCCTTCCTCGTGAAGACCTTTCTCGTGCGCTCCTTCTACATCCCCTCCGGGTCGATGGAGAACACGCTGCAGATCAACGACCGGATCCTCGTGAACGAGCTGGTCCCCTCCGTGGTCCCGCTGCAGCGTGGCGATGTGGTCGTGTTCTCCGATCCCGGCGGGTGGCTGAACCCGGCGGAGACCTCCTCGGCGCAGGGCGGCCTCGCGCAGGTGACGGGCGCCTTCCTCACCTTCATCGGCCTCGGAGTCTCGGACAGCAACAATCACCTCATCAAGCGAGTCATCGGGCTTCCCGGCGATCACGTGACCTGCTGCAATCCGCTCGGCCAGATCGAGGTCAATGGCAGCCCGATCATCGAGCCCTATACGCACGAGCCGGCAGGAACCGCGCCCGCTGGCGCCGTGACCTTCGACGTCACGGTGCCCGCCAACTCCCTCTGGGTCATGGGTGACAATCGCTACAACTCGCAGGACTCCTCGCGCAATCAGGAGCTGCCCGGAAAGGGCTTCGTTCCGATCAGCGACGTCGTGGGACGCGCGGTCGTCATCACCTGGCCGATCGACCGTTGGCAGGTACTCGACGACTACCCGAACGTGTTCCGAGGAGTCGGCTCCGCTCCGACCGGGTAGCTGGAGCTCTTCTCGCTCCGACCGTGAACGACTCAGGGATCATGGCCGCACCCCCGCTCAGAAGGAGCGCCGTGTACGCCGTGCCGAGCGTCGGATTTCCAGTGCGCTCGAGCGGCGAAACCTCTCTGCACCTCGCATGACGACGAGGCGCGACCCGGACAGGCTCACGGTGCATGGATGACATCGATGAGCTGGCGCGTCGAGCTGCACCGCCGGCACGGGGATCGGAGGGAGGAGCGCGGCGGAGGCGCGCGCGAGTGCATGAGTCGCGCGAGATCACGGTCGTACTCCTGCCCGTTCTGGGTTCGGTGGCGTGGCTCGTCACCACGACGTTCGCGACCGAGACAATCCAGCTCGCGAATCCAGACTCCCAGCCGCTCTCCTCGAGCTCGCTCAGCATCAGCACTACCACTTCACCTTCTACCTTGCAGACCGTCCGAGCGTTCTCGTACCGGTGAGTCTGAGCCGAACCCCGCCGAGCGGTGCACCCTCTGAGGGGGGTCAGTCACGCTCTCTCCACCTGAGAAGGGGCGCCGATTTCCGTCACCTTGCGCGCCACCCGCACATATCCGGTTGACCGGATGCCATTCCACCTCATACCGTCCGCAGACAGCACTCCGGCCGACGAGGCGGCCTCAAGAGAAGGGGCGATGGATAGGAGATATGGCGACAGAAGGCAATTTTTCAAAAAAGGATGCGCTCGCTATTCATGATGAATCAGAGCGGTACCTGAGAGAGATTTTTAAAACGGTAGCGAAGGCGGCGGGAGCCGTCGCCCTCGGCGCGGCGATCTTGATCGTTCTCGCGGTAGCCCCAGAGCTGCAGGCCGGGCTGCCGTTCGACTCTTTCCCACCCAAGCTGCTGCTCACTCCGTTCAGCGGGGCTACCACAGTGGCGGGCTACGGACTGCTGGCCGGCATCATCTTCACCATCCGGTTCGGTCTTACACCGTCAACGACCCACCGCTCGCGTGAGCACATCGCTCGTGAGGTCGCTTCTCGTCGAGTCCTGAATCGTCTCGCGTTCGGGTGCACCTGTGCGGCGATCTTACTCGGCGTCATGACGGTGGTCACTTACGGGCTGGCCGCTGGCCCAGAACGCCTAGACCCGTTCAGGACAGTTGCCGGCAGTGTGCTGAGCCTCGCGCTGGCAACTGTCGCTGCGGAGGTCGCGATGCGAACGGAGGATGATCCAAACCCCGCCCTTGACTGGGCGGCGAGCAGGAGAAAGCGCCAACGCCTGCAAGAAATTATTCACGCCGACCACACGGAGCCGCTGACCCGTCGAGCACACGTCATCCAGCACTGCATCATGTTCTTGTTCACCCCGCTGTGTCTGACCGCCATGGGGTGGTGGATTGCACCAACGTCCGCGCCGCTCGTCGTCGAAGCTCGGTTGCTCGTGACCGTTACGGTGAGCTTCCTCGCATACTTCCTAGTCTCAGAAATAGTTTACCGCCTTATAGGCGGTAGAATATGGGGCGCGCTGGAGATAGTGATTCAGTTCGGCCTTATTGGCCTGCTCTACTGGATGGCGAGCGCACTGCCAGGGCTCGCCGATCAGTCTGGGGAGGTCATTCATACCGCGCCGATTGCGCGCGGCATGCTTGCCGTCGGGCTTTTCATGGTGACCATCCCTTTCATGGTCGCGGCGGTTCTTTCCGCGGCTCGCCTACCGGGTGGCAGGCGCGGCCTGGTCTTCGACAAGGCAATGAAGAAGTATCATACTGCTCTGGAGAAGGCGGTGGACGGCGAGAAAAAGGCGAAGAGAGCCGCGCGCGTTGAGACAAGAATGCGCGATGCCGCGCTGCCGGTCAGTGCAGCTGCGATTGCCGGCGCCGTTATGGTGTTTGCAGTTCCCTTCCCTTTTCTCTTCGCACATAGGGCACTGCAAGACATTCGGGCGGGCCGCGCGCGGGGACGCTGGTTGGTGATCACTACCGTCAGCGTGAGCGCGATTTTCACCGTCGTTGTCGTGGGGGCGATCATCACCTTCATCGCCACCGATCCGACCCTGACCTGGTGCTCCACTGAGCAGACGTGGATCTGCTTCGGCAGGACATAGATGTGCACGACGACGCGTCGGGGCCACGACCAGGAAACCGACCCCGTGACGACCTCGCTCAGCCCGCTGCTGGCAGCAGCTCGGCGATGAGCGCCTCCACGCGGCGCTTGATGTCGTCGCGGATGAAGCGGACCTGCTCGAGATCTTTGCCCTGCGGGTCCGCGAGGTCCCAGTCCTCGTAGCGCTTGCCCGGGAAGATCGGGCAGACGTCGCCGCACCCCATGGTGATCACGACATCGGAGGCCTGCACCTGGCCGGTCGTCATGAGCTGCGGCACCGCCCCCGAGATGTCGATGCCCTCCTCCGCCATCGCCGCGATCGCGACGGGGTTGATGCGGTCGCCCGGCTCCGAGCCTCCGGACCTCACCTGCACGGCACCGCCGGACAGCGCGCGGAGGTACCCTGCCGCCATCTGCGAGCGGCCGGCGTTATGGATGCAGACGAACAGGACGGTGGGCGCGATCATCGGAACTCCTGAGGGGACGGGGGCGGGCACCGAGACCCTATCGGCGTCGGGCGTCGATCGGCCACGTGCTACTCCTCCGCCCCGAAGGCGCGCGCGGCGCTGGTGACCGCCTCCGACAGCGCCCGCATCGCCGGAGTCTCGACACGACGGGCGAGCGTCGCGAGATAGATCGTGCGCGCAGGAATGGCGTCCTCAGCGCGGAACGAGACAGCGCGCACGTCGTCGCGGTGGGTGGCGAGCGCGAGGCGGGGGGCCATGGCGATGCCGACCCCCGCGGCGACCATCGCCTGCACCTCTTGATAGTCGTAGGCCTCGTAGACGACCTCGGGGCTGAGGCGCGCCCGGGCGCAGCTGCGGTAGAGCACGTCGGCCGCGGGGTGGCCGCCGTTGCGGGTGATCCAGGGGCTCTTGGCGAGGCTGCGCAGCGAGACACCGTCGCGGATCGGGCTCTCGGCGGCCACGAGGAGCATCGTCTCGTCCTGCACGAGTCGCCGCAGCGCCAGGTTCTTCTCCGTCTCCTCGGTCCAGGCGTAACTCCAGAGCAGGGCGAGCTCGATCTCGCCCGAGCTGAGCATGTCGATGAGCTGCGGTCGCAGCGCCGACTGCACGCGGATCTCGATGCCCGGCCAGGCGGCGTGAGCGTCCTTGAGCGCATCCGCGAGGAGTGAGGCGCTCACGGTGGGGAAGGAACCCAGCCGCACGGTGCCGCGTTCGAGCCCGCGGATCGCCTCCAGCTCGCCCTCGGCAGCCCGCAGCTCGCGCCGCACCGTGCGCGCTTTCTCCGCGAGGACGCGGCCGGCCTCGGTCAGCTGCACCCCCCGCGGGAGCCTGTCGAGCACGGGTTGGCCGATGAGGTTTTCGAGCTTAGCGATGCGCTGGGAGGCGGCCGAGGTCGTCATCCGCGAACGCGCAGCGCCTCCCGTGAGCGTCGAGGTTTCGACGATGTCGAGGAGCAAATCGAGGGTGACGAGATCGAACGTGGCCATGCTCGACTTTAGCTCTGCTTCACGTGGCCTTAGCAGTTCGAGATTTTGCCGAAGCCTCCGACTTCGTAGCGTGAGCCCATCACCGACGCTCAGGAGGCACCGTGCGCATTCCCGCCACCCTCATGCGAGGAGGCACCAGCAAGTGCTGGCTCTTCGACCGCGACGCTGTCCCCTCCGACCGCGACGCCTTGGCCGAGCTGCTCATCGAACTGTTCGGCGCCGACGACCCTCGCCAGCTCGACGGCGTGGGAGGTGGCACGTCCGTCACCTCCAAGGCCGTCATCATCGCTCGCAGCAGCGAGCCCGACATCGACGTCGACTACCTCTTCGCGCAAGTCGCCATCGGCGCCCACGTGGTCGAATGGGGAAGCAACTGCGGCAATTGCGCCACCGCCGTCGCCCTCTGGGCCGTCCAGCAGTTCGGCCTGCCTCGGGGCGAGACCGGGCATACGACCGTGCGGATGCGCAACCTCAACACCTCCGCCGTGGTCGTCGCCCGCGTGGCCGGCGACGAGGCCGACGACGTCTCGGTGCCGGGCGTGCGAGGCACCGGCACCGCCGTCGACCTGGCCTTCGTCGACCCCGCCGGCTCGACCACCGGCTCGCTGTGGCCGCTCGGCGAGCCGCTGTCGACCCTCCTGGTCGACGGCAGCGAGTTCGAGGTCACTCTCGCCGACGCGGGAGCGCCCGTCGTGCTCGTCGCGGCGAGCGCCCTCGGCCTCACCCCCGCCGCAGGAGAGGTCGACGTGCTCGCCCACGTGCCGCTCCTGCGCCGCATCCGCGCCCACGCCGCGGTCGCGATGGGTCTCGCGTCCAGCGTCGAGACCGCGGGCGACGCGGTGCCCAAGGTCGGAGTCGTCGGGCCGGCCGTCGACTACGTGACGTCGCTCGGCGAGCGCGTCGCCGCCTCCGACTACGACGTCTCGGTGCGGATGCTCTCGATGAACGCCCCGCACCCCACGATCGGCCTCACCAGCGCCGTCGCCGTCGCCCTCGCAGCCGGCGGGGCGGGCTCCGTCCTCACGAACGCGGGAGTCGATCCCTCGACCACCGCGGTGCGCCTCGGGACGCTCGGCGGCCCGCTGCGCTGCGAAGTGCAGTCCGACGCCACGGGCACCCGCGTGCTCCTCCAGCGCGCCGCTCGGCGGATCGCCGACTCCGAACTGCTCACCCACCACTCCCTCGCGCACTGACGCGCTCTCGTCAGCACTCATTCAGGAGAAGACAGTGTCGTCTATCGAGATCATTCCCCTCATCGGCCTCGTCGTGATGTTCATCATTGCGACGGTGTTCCCGATCAATATCGGCTTCCTCGGCTTCATCGGAGCCTTCCTCGTCGGTGCCATCGCCTTCGGCTATGACGACAAAGAGATCCTGGAGGCGTTCCCCGCGTCGATCGTCCTCACGATCGTGGGCGTCACCTATTTCTTCGGCATGGCCAAACAGAACGGCACCATCGACCTGATGGTGAATGCCTGCATCAAGGCCGTGCGCGGCCGGGTCTACCTCATCCCGTGGGTGTTCTTCCTCGTCGCGGCGTTTCTCACCTCGCTCGGCACCTTCAGCCCGGCCGCCGTCGCCCTGATCGCCCCCGCCGCGATGAGCTTCGCCGGCCGCACCCGCATGAGCCCGCTCGTCATGGGCATCATGACCATCAACGGCGCTCACGCCGGAGCGTTCTCCCCCCTGTCTGTCTCGGGCGTCCTCGTTCGCGGCATCGTCGAGGACGCCGGCCTGACACTCGACCCGTGGCAGCTGTTCCTCTCGAGCTTCGGGATCAACACCCTCCTCTCGGTGCTCACCGTCGTGACCTACGCGGTCGCGTCCCGCGTGCGCACCCTCGAGTACACGGCCACCGGATCGATCCGCACGGCCGGACCCCACACCGTGCAGACCGAGACCATCCCGCTGACGCGCACCCGCCTGTTGACGCTCGCGCTGATCGTCGCGATCCTCCTCATCGTGCTGATCGGACACCAGCCGATCAGCTTCGTCGCCATCGCGGCCGGCGTCCTGCTCTCGTTCACCGACCTCAAGAACACCAGCAGGTCGATCGCAGGCATCAGCTGGCCGACGGTGCTGCTCGTGGCCGGCATGATCACCTACATCGCGATGCTCGAGGACCTCGGCACCATCGACCACCTGGCCGACATGGCGCTGCTCATCGGGGCTCCGCTCGTCGTCGCGTTGGTGCTCTGCTACGTGATCGGCGTCTCCTCTGCCTTCGCCTCATCGACCGCTCTGCTGGCTGCGATCATCCCGCTCTCGCTGCCCCTGCTGCAGTTGGGCGAGCTGCCCGTGGTCGGAGTCGTCGCCGCGCTGTCGATCGCCGCAACCGTCGTCGACGTCTCACCGTTCTCGACCAACGGAGCGCTCGTCCTCGCGAACGCGCAGAACATCGACCGTGGACAGTTCTACCGCCAGCTCCTCGTCAACGCCGGGATCGTGGTGGCGATCGCCCCGGCGATCTGCTGGCTGATCCTCGTCCTCATCCCCACAGTGTTCGCATGACGCACACCCTCCGCATCGCGATCCTCGACGACTATCAGGACGTCGCCACGGACTACGCCGACTGGCACGACCTGCCGGGCGGTGCCGAGGTCACCGTCTTCACGCGGCACCTCCCGGGCACGGAGGCGGTGGTCGAGGCGCTGCGCCCCTTCGACGTCGTCGTCGCCATGCGCGAGCGAACCCGCTTCGATGAGGCGGTGCTGGGATCACTGCCGAACCTCCGACTGCTGGTGACGACCGGGCGCGCCAACGCCGCCATCGACGTGGCGGCGGCCACGCGCCACGGGATCCTCGTGAGCAGCGGAGCGACCGGCGGGTCCACGGGGGCGGCCGAGGTGACCTGGGCACTCATCCTGGCCGCTCTCCGGCACCTCCCGCACGAGGATGCGGCTGTGCGGTCGGGCGACTGGCAGAGCACGGTCGGCGGCGACCTCGAGGGCCGACGGCTCGGACTGCTCGGGCTCGGGGCGGTCGGCTCCCGGGTGGCCCGGGTCGGTGTGGCCTTCGGGATGGACGTGGTCGCGTGGACCCCTCGGCTCGATGCCGAGCGCGCCCATTCGTTCGGTGTCTCGGTGGTGTCGAAGGAGGAGCTGCTCGCCACCTCGGATGTCGTGAGCCTCCACGCGCGACTCACTGCCGAGTCGCGCGGCCTCATCGGAGCGCGTGAGCTCGCCTCGATGCGGTCGAGTGCCGTGCTGGTGAACACCTCCCGAGGGCCTCTCGTCGACGAGCCCGCGCTGCTCGGCGCCCTGCACCGGGGCACGATCGGAGGCGCGGCGCTCGACGTGTACGACGAAGAGCCCCTGCCGCTCGACTCGCCGTGGCGCGCGGCTCCGCGGACGGTGCTCTCGCCCCACCTGGGCTACGTCACCGAGGGCACGCTTCGGCGTTTCTACACCGAGGCGCACGAGAGCGTGCACGCGTGGGCGGAAGGGGCGCCGATCAGAGTGCTGGGGCGCTCCTGACGTCAGGGGAGGACTCCGTCTCGTCGTCGCGCAGCGAGCGGATCATGCTCCGCAGAATCCCTGCCGCTGCGGACCGCTCCTCCGGCGAAAGCCCTCGCAGCATCCGCACTTCGACGGCGCGGACCGCGCGCGTGGCCTCCGCGAGACTCTGCTCACCCCGGGAAGTGAGTCGCGTCGGCAGAGCCTTTCCCACCGGGGGCGCCGCGGGCCTGGTCACGAACCCGTCGCGCTCGAGGGCCTGCAAGAGCACGTTCATCGACTGTCGCGTCACGAAGGCACCGCGGGCCAGCTCGGAGTTGGAGAGACCGGGCCACTGCGCCAGCAGTTCGAGGCAGGAGTAGTGCGTAACGGTCATGCCGAGGGGGCGCAGCACCGCCTCCAGGGACACGCGAAGGGCGCTCGACGCCTCCTTGAGGAGGTATCCGAGCGAGGTCTCGAGGTCGATTCCTTGACTCATGTCAGAAGTCTGACATAGGCTCCTGCGTGTAAGGAAACTGACACACTAGGAGGACCTTCCCATGCCCGTGACCGGCCCCGACTTCGTCTCACTCCAGGTTCGCGACCTCGACGCCTCCCGCGCGTTCTACGAGCACTACCTCGGCCTCGTCCGATCTCCCGCCGGCCCGCCGCACGCGGTCGTCTTCGAGACGACTCCGATCGCCTTCGCGCTCCGCGACATCGTTCCGGGCACCGACCTCGACTCCGCGCCCCACCCCGGCATCGGAGTCGCGATCTGGCTGCACGCCAGCGATGTGCAGGCCATCCACGACGCCCTTGCGGCCGACGGGCACCGGATCGTCGCGCCGCCGATCGACGGCCCCTTCGGTCGCACCATCACCTTCGCCGACCCGGACGGCTACCAGATCAGCCTGCACGACCGCGCCTGACCGCACAGCCCTCGAAAGATCTCCGCCCCGCCGACGAGCATCGGCCCCCGCGAGATCATCATCTCGACGGGGGCCGCATCGTCAGGTGTCGATGGTCACGAGAATCACGTATGCACGTTGTAGGAGTTGACCGTCGAACCACCGTTGTTGTTCGGATTGGAATCGACGTAGTCGCTGTTGGAGGGCTGGAAAGACACGTAGGGGAAGATGTTGTCCACCGTGACTCCGGGGTCCGATGTCGTCCAAAAGAGAATACGAACTGTCACGCGCTGGCCGGGCGCGAGCGTCTGCCCTGAATTGACGAACTGGACGACTCGGCGGTCCGAGCCCTGATTATAGCTTGTCTGATACGACCATCCCGCGCTCGCCTGCGGGTAATGGGGCTTCGCCGGATCCATCTGGTTGGGCACGAAAGGTAGCGAGAGAGCCACGGTGATGCCCGTGATCGAATCCGGGCCGTTGTTCACGACCTCCGCGTCGACAAAGAGCCCGTTATCGGCATTGAATGTCGCATTGGGAGGAACGGCCCCAACCCCTCCTTGTGCATTCCACTGCACGGAGGTCAGCTGAAGGTCGACGCTCTTCTGCCCCGATGCGGCGGCAGCCGGAGTCGCCGCAGCAAAGGCGACCACGGGAAGAGACCAGGCCACACCTTCGACCAGCTGGCGGCGGCCGATGCCGTTCTCATGAGGAATAGACCAACCCGTAGAGATCGAGATGTCTCTTTTTTCGGGATTTTTCACTGTGACTCCTTGTTGTCGAAACGGGGACGCCTCGTATGGTGCACAGCTCGGATCGCGCCTCTCGACCCGCCGGCGCGACCTCAGGAGATTCCCGTCGATGCGTCCGGACAATCTCGTCGTGGCCGAGCGTCGCGCTCGCCAGGAGGAATCAGGACCGAACGAGGGCGCCTATGCTCCGGCCGCGTCTCAGTCGAGCCGCGAAAGATCACGGCTAGCATGAAGGGGTCGATAGCCCGAACGACACATTTGACTTCCCTCCCGGGAGGAGATGCGCAGGATGACTCGACCGCTCACGTCGCCGCAGGTAGACGTCAGCATCGGGCTTTCGAATGGCGCCGCAGCCGAATGGCTGGCTGCGCGCGGTTATCATCTTCCGGCGGTCTCGAATCTCCGAGTCTATGGCGATCGAGTCACCCTGAGCACTCTCACCCTCGAACGTTTCTATCTTACGGCCGAACGCATGACCCGCACCATTTCTTCGGGCGCGGCGGTTCTTTCCATCGTCGTCGACGGCGCACTAGGAATCGAGCAAAGCGGTACGCGAATCAACCTCGAGAAAGGAGGGGCAGTTGTTCACTCCGGCACGCCCGCCACACTGGTGAGCGCCGCGCCGTACGGGGTCGTCGAGGTCGCGATCCACGATGGATTCTCGGAAAGATGGGGCATCGAACCGCCACCCGGCCTCCTTCTGATCCCCGAGGGCCTCGGCACAGTGCGCATTCTCCTCGCAATGATGGCGGCGGCGTTGAGCTCGGCAGCGACGGTGTCGGAAGCGGCCTGGCCCCGCCTCCAGAACGGCGTCGAAAGCGCTGTCGCAGCGGTCTTCACCGAGATTCAGACGCCATTCACGGCACCCGCCTCGGCCCGGGATCGCTTACTCCAGAGATCTCGGCAAGCCATCGAGGCGCAGTACGCCGACCCCGATTTCGGAGTCGCCTCCCTCGCCGACAGAGTGGCGGTGTCGCTGAGCGTTCTTCATGACGCCTTTTCGGCGGCCGGGCTCACTCCGTTTCGCGAGATCCGGCTCGCGCGCCTTCAGGCCGCGAAACGGATGCTCGCCCAACGGCATCCCCCGACAACGGCGATCGAGGAAGAAGTGGCGCGTCAAGCCGGCTTCCGTTCGCGCCGGGCGCTCCGAGAGGCACTTCGGAGCGGCGAGCACTGAGACCGCGCGACGATGCCGAGACTCCTCCTCAGCGCCGCAGCGTCTGGCTCGGCTTCTCGCGGAAACGCTGCTGGTACGTGTGGGCGAACCGGCCGAGGTTCCCGAAGCCCCACTCGCGGGCGACCGCAGCGACAGTGGTCGAACACGGGTCTCCGGCGACGAGATCGCGGTGCGCGCGGTCGAGCCTCACCTCACGCAGATACACCGAGGGCGAGACCCCGAGATGGCGTCTCGTGGCCTGCTGCAACGTACGGGTGTGCAGGCCGGCGGCGCGCGCCGCATCCGCGGGAGTGATCGGCTCGTGCGCGTGATGCTGCAGGTAGTCGAGTGCCACGCGCGTGCGGGAGGCGGAGGGACGGCGCAGCAGGTCCGGCACGTCCCACGCGCGCCAGGGGAACAGGCGAAGCAGCACGCGAGCAAGATGGAGCTCGGCCGAGAAGCGCACCAGCGGAGCGACTCCGGCCGTCGAGAGCGCCCTCGTCGCCTCCGAGACTGCGGCACGCCAGTTCTCGAACGCGCGGGGATCGGGATCGGCCTCGAGATCGAATGACACGGGCTGACGCGGTCCCTGATGGGACTCGGTCGCGACGTCCTCGAGGAAGTCCGGCGCGAAGTGGATGAGGTTCTGCCGATGCGGCTCGAGCTCGAGCCCGAACTGCCGCTCGGTGGGAAAGACGAACGGCGCGGTGCCTCCCCACCGGGTGAACGGCCGCAGGTCGATCCGCGCCCGACCCGCCCGGAACCAGCCGACGACGTACTCGCGCAGGTGCGGCACCTCACCGACCAAACGCCCGGAGCACTCGGCGGTGCGCAACGTCACCCGCTCACTCCCCCGGTACGCGTAGCGGAACGAGAAGTCGCGCGCCCCCGCGACAGTGAAAGACCCTCCTCCGAACGCCTCCGAATACACCTCCGCCGCCTCGAGGGGATCGGTGCCGGCCGCCTCGAAACGCCGCTCGGCTCCAGCGTCTGGCACGAAGGGACTCCCGACGGCGAACAGTGATGCGCTCATGACGTCCACCCGGCGCGGCGGAGGAGTGAGCAGGGCATGCGCGGTCTTCTCTCGGTCGTGGGCGCCCACCGCACCTCCCGGTGGAAGGGGGCAGAACGTCCGCTACAGATCCAGACGTACCGAACGGTCGATTCGTCACGGATTCGATCCGGAGAAGCTCCCGAACGGGTCGCGCTCGTCACTCCCAGAGGATCCGTGCTCGCCGACCGGCCACCGCAGAGGAGGCGAAACAGGCGAGCCCGGTATGCATTCGGAGCGGCGGCACCATCGAGGGCACTGTCGATGTGAAAGTCCCCGCACCCACTACCGAGCACGCAGGCACCTCGCAAGCCCGAGATCCCCTCGCCCACCCGCTGCGACAGTAGGGAGATGCAGCAGTTGACGTACGCCTCGAAAAGCTTCATCACCACGGATGCCGTCACCGAGGCTCTCCTCGACCTGGTGACCGCCATCGACCGGCAGGAGCACTCCGAGGCCGTCACCGTCCCGGCGTTCACCGAGACCGGTGAGCTCATCGACGCCAAGATGACCCTCGACGCCGGCAGCGAACTCGTCGTGGTCCCTATCGAGCTCGCCATCCGGGACGTCGACGGCACGAGCGACGCGGTCGATGCGGCCGTCGAGGACATCCGCTCGCGCATCAAGAACAACCGCGCGACGATCGCGCGACCGGTCATCGACCAGGACCCGGAGCCGTACGACTACGAAGAGTTCTGAGCCGTCCACGAGAAGTTCTGAGCGCCACGACGAGGCCGCCGTATACAACCGTGCCGGGTTCTGCCATCGTCTGTCCTGGATCCGCACTCGACCGACCCGGCGCGGTTGAGCGGCCAGTACCTCCAGGAGCCGCCATGTCCCTCGTCCGCGTCCACAACTTCTCGGTCTCCCTCGACGGCTTCGGTGCCGGGGAGGGCCAGACGATCGATGCCCCCTTCGGTCACGCGGGCTCGCGGTTGATGTCCTGGGCGTTCGCGACGCCGACGTTCCGCGCGATGGGTCTGCCCAGCAAGTCGCCCGCCTCCGTGGGTATCGACGAAGCCTTCGCGGGCCGGTGGGCCGACGGGATCGGCGCCGAGATCATGGGGCGCAACAAGTTCGGTCCGCACCGCGGCCCCTGGGAGGACGAGCGGTGGCGCGGCTGGTGGGGAGACAACCCGGTCTTCCACACGCCGGTCGTCGTCCTCACCCACCATCACCGCCCGGTGCTCGAGATGGAGGGGGGCACGAGCTTCCACTTCGTCGACGCCGATCCCACGACGGCCCTCGAAAAGGCGCGTGAGCTGGCCGGTGGCCGCGACGTCCGCATCGGAGGAGGCGTCGCGACGGTCCGGCAGTTCCTTGAGGCCGACCTCATCGACTTCCTGCACATCGTGCTCGTGCCGATCGTCCTGGGCCGCGGCGAGCGCCTATGGGACGGACTCGAGGGCCTCGAGGAGCGCTTCGAGATCGAGTCGACCCCCTCTCCGCAGGGCGTCATCCACATGATCCTGACCCGCCGCGCGGCCCACTGAGGCCCCCATGGTCCCCGACATCAACCCCTGGGCCGTCGCCCTCGCCACTCTGTCCACCATGGTCGTCGGCTCGATCTGGTACACCCCGAAGGTCTTCGGAGCTCTGTGGATGCGCCTGATCGGCATGAGCCACGAGACCATGCGGGCGCGAAGCGCGCTCGTCCCCATCCTCGTCACCCTCGTCGTGAGCTTCGTGACGGCACTGGTGCTGGCCGGATGTGTCGACATCGCGCACTCCTTCTACGGCGGCAGCTGGTTCGCGAACGCCCTCGTGACCGGACTCTTCCTCTTCGCCGGCTTCACGGCAGCCCGCTTCGTCACCCACGATGCCTTCGAGGGGCGCCCGGTCGCGCTGACGGTGCTCAACGTCACGCACGAGCTCGTGACGGTTCTCGTCATGTCCGTGGTGATCGGACTGCTCCCCGCGTGACGCGCGGCACGCACAACGTCAGCCGAGAAGGCTCGTCGCGCACGATCGTGCGCGAGAGCCCGTCTCAGCTGAGGTTGTGCGTCTCACACGCCACCGACCCCGACACGACGAGGTCGGCGCGCTCTCGCGTTGCCTCGATCAGTGCGGCGTTCGCGCCGTCGACCTCGGCGGCCCACGCCGCGGCCTGCGCAGGCGACCGTCCGCCTCTCACATGCCGCTCTACCAGCCGCGCACTCCGCACGCCCTCGGTCGTCGAGCAGAACCACGCGTCGTCGAACTCCGCCCGCAGCAACGCCCACGGATCTTCGTCGACCAGGAGGTAGTTGCCTTCGAGCACCACGAGCGACGCGCGCGGGGGAACGGCGAGCGCTCCCGCGACTGGCTCGTCTCTCTCCCGCTCGAAGGTCGGCACGTAGACGACGTGCCCGGTCTCGACGCGCAGCCTCCGCACCAGTGCGAGGAAACCCCAGCCGTCGAAGGTGTCGATAGCGCCCTTGCGGTCGCGCCGGCCGAGCGAATCCAGGGTCTGGTTGGCGAGATGGAATCCGTCCATCGGCACGAACGCGGCGGTACCCTCGCCCGCGAGCTCGTTCGCGCGAGCGACGACGGCCCGCGCGAGCGTCGTCTTCCCGGCGCCGGGGCTTCCGGCGATCGCGACGATCGTGCGGCCGCCGCGGCCGGTGAGGGCGAGCGCACGCCGCGCCAGCATGTCAAGCTCGGTCACCGGATCAGGAGTCACGCCTCCAGTCTCGCCGCTGACCGGCGCGGCTCGTGGACCGTTCTATTACGTCGAACGACGCCCCCGGTGACGGATGATCCGCGCGCACTCCATCATCGACATCGGAACGACACCGTTCCCCCGAGCCGTTCCCCCTCTCGGCGCCGAGCGCACCCCCCGACGCTCTCGCCCACCCTCCCCGAAGGACCCCTCATGATCCGCCTCGAGCAGCTCAGCAAGGTCTACGGTCACGGCGACGCCGCCGTGACCGTGCTCGATCGACTCGATTTCTCGGTGGCGACCGGTGAGATCTTCGCCGTCGTCGGCCCCAGCGGCGCAGGCAAGAGCACGCTCGCCGCCTGCGTGAACCTCCTCGAGCGACCCACCTCAGGCTCGGTCATCGTCAACGGCGACGCGCTCTCGCGGCTCTCCGAGCGGGAATTGCGCATCGCCCGTCGCCGCATCGGCACCGTGTTCCAGTCCGACGGGCTGTTCAGCCGCAGGACTGCCGAGCAGAACGTGGCCCTGCCGCTGGAGTACCTCGGCGTCACCCGGGCCGAGACCACCCGCCGCGTCGGCGAGCTGCTCGAGCGGGTCGGCCTCTCCGAACGCGCTCGTTACTACCCGCACCAGCTGTCGGGCGGACAGCGCCAGCGCGTTGGCATTGCACGCGCGCTCGCGTTGCGACCCTCCGTGCTGCTCTCGGACGAGGCGACCTCGGGCCTGGACCCCGCCTCGACCACGGCGATCACGACACTCCTCAAGGAGCTCCGTGACGACCTCGGGCTGTCGATCCTCTTCATCACGCACGAGATGGAGACCGTCCGCCAGGTCGCCGACTCCGTCGCGCGCCTCGATCAGGGGCGCATCGTCGAGTCGGGACGGCTCGTCGACCTCCTGCGCGACGCCTCCTCGCCGCTCGGCCTCGCGCTCAACCCCGTTCGCCCCTCGGTGGTCGCGGAGGCGGGAGTGGACGAGTGGGTCGTCGGCTACGCCCGGCCGGACGTTCCTGCCGACTGGGTGACGCGGCTCGCCGCGTCCGTCGGGCCGGTCGCGCTGCTGGGCGCCGCGATCGAGACCATCGACGGCCAGGCCGTCGGTCACGCGACGGTCGGGCTCGGCCCGGTCGATGAGGCTCTGCTCACGCGCGCGGCGGAGGCGTTGGGCCTCTCGGTGCGCCCGGCTCGCGTCGGCGTCCGCGCCCTCGTCGAGGAGGTGGCCGCGTGATCCTGCACCTCGACAACAAGGTCCCGCTCGCCGACATCCCCGCGCTCGTGCTGCCCGCGCTGGGCGAGACGCTCATCATGGTCGGCATCGTGATGGCGATCGTCGTGCTGGTGGGTGTGCCCCTCGGCGCGGCCGTGCACAATCTCGCTCCGGGCGGTCTCTTCGAGAACCGTGCTGCGCACCAGGTCGTGAGCTGGGTGATCAGTGTCGGACGCTCGCTCCCGTTCCTCATCCTGATGGCGTCGATCATGCCGTTCACGCGGTTGCTGACCGGCACCAACATCGGGATCCCCGCCGCCGTGGTGCCCATGTCGATCGCGGGGATCGCCTTCTTCACCCGTATCGTCGAGAACGCTCTGCGGAGCGTCCCACTCTCGCTGACGCGCGTGGCGCGCGCCTCCGGTGCCTCGCGTCTGCAGGTCATCCGATCGGCGCAGCTCAGCGAGGCGGTCCCGCAGATCATCGGCGGCCTCACGATCAACACGATCGCGATGATCGAGTACTCCGCTATCGCGGGCACGATCGGCGCCGGCGGGATCGGCTACGTCGCCGTCACCTACGGCTACCAGCGCTTCGACACCACGGTGATGCTCGCGACCATCGTGATCCTCGTCGCAACCGTGGCGGCCGTCCAGCTCACGGGCGACGCGCTCGTGCGGGCAACCACGCCGAGTGCCGCGCGCTCTGGCCGAGCACCGCGCGTCGCCGTCACTGTCTAACCCTTCTCCCCCTTCGCGCTCGCCTCCCCCGAGCGCTCCCTTCCGCGCGCCGCTTCGGTCCGCGACTGCTCGAAAGGCACTGCCATGTCCACTCCTGATGACCTCGGATTCGAACTCAAGAAGAAGCGCCGCTGGCCGTGGATCGCCGGCGCGGCCGTCGTGGTGGTCGGCGTCGCCACCGCCATCGCGATCCCGCTGCTCTCGCCCACTGTCTCGGCCAACGAACAGGCCGGTGCGACGCTGTACGTCGCGACCGCCGAGGGCAATGCCTCCGAGCAGGCGCTGGTGAACTTCGTGGCGAAGGAGGTGGCGCCGCGCTATGGCATCTCGGTCGCCTTCAAGGGCCTTTCGGACAGCAACACCATCAACCGCGCCGTGAGTGAGGGCGAGGTGGCGGCGACCGTGTATCAGCACAAGCTCTGGCTCGGCCAGGTGCTCGAGGCGAACCCTGACTTCGCGGAGGAGGCGGCGACTCCGGTGTTCCGTTGGGGCTTCGGGCTGTGGAGCGACAAGTACGGCGACGTCTCGCAGATCCCCGACGGCGGCACGATCTCGCTCTACTCCGATCCTGCCAACGAGGCGCAGGGGCTCTGGCTGCTGCAGAGCGCCGGTCTCATCACGCTCAAGCCGGGCACGCAGCCCGGTACCGCGACCCAGGAGGACATCGCCTCGAACCCGAAGAACCTGCAGTTCACGCTGCTCGACTTCGCGGCACAGTCGCGGGCGCTCCCTGACCTCGACGCGGCCGTCGGCTACACCGAGTACTATCTCGCGGCCGGCATCCCGGTCGAGAAGCAGATCTACGCGCCCCAGGCGCCCGACGACTTCGCCGGCCAGCTGACCATCGGCTCGCGCTACCGCGACACCGCGAACGTACAGAAGCTCATTCAGGCGTTCCAGGACCCGGCGGTCCAGGAGTTCCTCGCGACCGACGAGACGGTGAAGGGCATCCTGCTGCCGATCAACGGCTGAGCCGCACCTGCGCAGAGGGCTCGTCCGTACGCGGGCGGGCCCTCCGTCGTGTCGGGGCGCTGCTCCCCGCCTGACGCGCGGGCAGGAGGCTCACTCCGCGGGCACCGCGCACGTTTCGTCGGCTGCGGTCTGGCCGGGTGCCGCGATCGCCTCGGGAGTCGCCGAGGACACACCATTCGGGCGAGGTCGATGTCCTTGAGTGCCAGGGCGAGCGAGATCATCGTCGCCGGGCTCGTCAGGCTCGTCGAGAGGTGGACGTTCGACGACGCCGCCTGCGCCAGTCCGTAGAGCGTCGGGATGTCCGAGAGGGTGTCGGACGAGCGCATCGTCCGCATCAGCGAGGCGAGGTACTGCTGCTGCGACGAGATGCGCGCGAGATCGCTCTCGTCGCCGACGCCGTGCCGGCTGCGGAGGAACGCGAGCGCCATCGACCCGGAGACGGTGGTCGTGCCGGCCGGCAGGTCCAGGCCCGAATCCGTGTCGAGGATCGGGCCGGTGAGGCAGATGGGGACGCCGCCGACCGCGTTGCTGAGCGCGATGACTCCGTTGAAAGACACCCAGCCCGCGTAGGGGATGCTCAGTCCCGTGAACTGTTGGATCGTGTTGTTGACGCAGGCGAGGCCGCCGTTCTCGAACGCGGTGTTCAGCGACACATCCGTCTCTGCCTCCGAGACGACGCCCGTCTCGGGGTCGGTGCACTCTGGCCGGTCGACGATCAGGTCTCGCGGAAAGCTGACCACTGTCGCGCTCGAGTGGTCGGCCGACACGTGCAGCACGATGGTGACGTCGTTGCGCACACCCTCACGCGCGCCGTACTGGTCTCCCTGGGCCGCGTCGTTGTCGGTGCCGACCACGAGCACGGTGAAGGCGCCCTCTATCGCGCCGAGCTGCGGCGCCTGGTTGGTGGGCACCACCCCGAGGTCGACAGCATTGTCGGCGACGTTGCCGCCGATGTTCGCCGCGGCGATGGCCACCAGGGAGGTGCCGCTCACGGCGATCACGGCAGCGACGGCCGCGACGAGCTGCAGCACCCAGCGCGTGCCCGACGGCCGGCGGAGGCGTCCGTGCCGCACGCCGCGCTCCGCCATCGTCGTCCTCCGTCCCCTGCCGGCCCCTCCGGCGACGACCCGGCCAGTATAAGGAGCACGCCCCGAGGCGCTCCATCCCGGATGCCCGCCGGGAGTCCCGTCGCGCCCCTCCCCTTGGCCCGCGCGCGTGCGTAGCGTGACGGGATGAGCACCTTCACTCTCCACAACGGCGTCGAGATCCCGGCCCTCGGACTCGGCGTCTACCAGACGCCGCCCGACGAGACGGTCGCCGCCGTCACCGCAGCCCTCGATGCGGGCTACCGCCACGTCGACACGGCCGCCGCCTACGGCAACGAGCGCGAGGTGGGCGCCGCCGTCGCCGGTCGGGACGACGTCTTCCTCGAGACCAAAGTGTGGATCAGCGACTACGGCTATGCGCAGACGCTGCACGCCTTCGACAAGAGTGCGGCGAAGCTCGGTGTGGATCGGATCGACCTGCTCCTCCTCCACCAGCCGCTCCCCAGCGCCTTCGAGCGGACCCTGGACGCCTATCGCGCGCTCGAGACGCTCCTCGCGGACGGCCGGGTGCGCGCCATCGGCGTCAGCAACTTCATGGTCGCCCACCTGACCCGTCTGCTCGCAGAGACCGACGTCGTTCCCGCCGTCAACCAGATCGAGGTGCATCCGTTCTTCCAGCAGCGCGGAGTCGAGCGCTTCGGCTGCGAGCACGACATCCTCACGCAGGCGTGGTCGCCGATCGGAGGCATCACCTCCTACCGTGACGCGCCCCGCCGCAGCTTCGACGAGCCGGTGATCCTCGAGCTGGCCGAGAAGTACGGGCGCTCGGCCGCGCAGATCATGCTGCGCTGGCACCTGCAGGAGGGGCGCCAGGTCATTCCGAAGTCGACCGATCCGGGGCGCATCGCCGAGAACATCGACGTCTTCGACTTCTCGCTGACGGGATCGGAACTCACCCGCCTCGACGCGCTCGAGACGGGAGTGCGTGGCGGCCCCGAGCCGGAGGAGGTGACGCTCGAGCGATTCGGGCGCGAGATCCCCGAGGAGTGAGCCGCGGCGGGAACACCGCCGCACCCGCCGACGTTGGCGTCACCATGACCCTTCCCCTCTCGATCCTGGACCTCGCCCCCATCGCCCCGGGAGAGAGCGCGCGCGACAGCTTCGCCGCCTCCGTCGACCTCGCCCAGCAGGCGGAGCGCAGCGGGTACCGTCGGGTCTGGTATGCGGAGCACCACAACATGGCGACGATCGCCTCGAGCGCGACCTCGGTTCTCATCGCCCACATCGCGGCGCACACCTCGACCATCCGCCTCGGCTCCGGCGGCGTGATGCTCCCCAACCACTCGCCGCTCACGATCGCCGAACAGTTCGGCACCCTCGAGACGCTGCATCCCGGCCGGATCGATCTCGGTCTCGGCCGCGCTCCCGGCAGCGATCAGGCCACCTTCCGTGCGCTGCGCCGCGGCCCGGAGGCGTCGGAGCGTTTCCCGCAGGACGTCCTCGAGCTGCAGGCGTTCCTCGCGGGCCAGTCGCGCGTCCCCGGCGTCAGCGCCACTCCGGGGGCCGGCACGCGCGTCCCCCTGTACCTCCTCGGCTCCTCGCTCTTCGGCGCTCAACTGGCCGCCGCTCTCGGGCTGCCGTACGCCTTCGCCTCGCACTTCGCCCCGGACGCACTGCACCAGGCCGTCGCCGAGTACCGCCGCGGTTTCCGCCCCTCCGAGCAGCTCGACGCGCCTTACGTGATCGCCGGAATGAACGCCATCGCCGCGGAGACCGCGGAGGATGCCCAGGAGCAGTTCGCGCAGATGAAGCGTGCGCGCCTCCTGATGCTGCTGCGCCAGAGCGGCCAGATCTCGGCCGGCCAGACCTTCGACGACGAGGAGCTCGACGCCCTCCTCAGCGCGCCGATCGGTGCGCATGTGGCCAGCATGACCACCTACACCGGGGTCGGCACGGGCGCTGAAGTGGCCGACTACGTCGCCGACTTCGCCCGCTCGGCCGACGCCGACGAGGTCATCATCGCCCCTGCGTCGCCGCAGACGGAGGCACGACTGCGTTCGGTCGCGCTGCTCGCCGAGGCACACGCACAGGCCGGGGCCGAAAGCCCTGCACGACGCGAGCCGGGCATCCAGGATCGTGCGGTCGAGGGGCACGCCTTCGTCTCACAGGCCTGATCAGCGAGGGCGCCCGGCGCCCGACCGACTGAGCGGTGCGCCGGGCCCCGGTGAGGAGGTCCCGACGCACCGCTCGCGTTGTCGACGGTCAGCTGTCGGTGCGGTCACCGCGTCGACGTCGGACCAGCATCAGCCCACCGGCAAGCAGAGCCACGAGGGCCAGTGCCACGGCGGTCGCCGTCGATGTCCCGTCGACGCCGGTCGAGGCCAGCCCGGCTTGCGGACCGCGCGGTCCGTGCGATCCGCCCGTCGGCACGACACCGCCCGCTGACGGTGACGGAAGCGGAGCCGGAGCGGACGCGGTCGGCGTGCTGCTCGGCGTCGGCGTCTTCGTCGGAGTAGCCGTCGGCGTCACGGTCGGGGTGACCGTCGGGGTCACGGTCGGCGTGACCGTCGGGGTCACCGTGGGAGTGACAGTCGGGGTCACCGTGGGCGTGACAGTCGGCGTCACAGTCGGGGTCACCGTGGGCGTCACCGTCGGAGTGACCGTCGGGGTCACGGTCGGCGTCACCGTCGGAGTAACCGTGGGCGTCACAGTCGGGGTCACCGTAGGGGTCACGGTTGGGGTCACGGTTGGGGTCACGGTTGGGGTCACGGTTGGGGTCACGGTTGGGGTCACGGTCGGAGTAACCGTGGGCGTCACAGTCGGCGTCACAGTCGGCGTCACAGTCGGCGTAACCGTCGGCGTCACAGTCGGCGTAACCGTAGGAGTCACCGTAGGAGTCACAGTCGGCGTCACCGTAGGAGTCACAGTCGGCGTCACCGTAGGAGTCACAGTCGGCGTAACCGTGGGCGTCACAGTCGGCGTAACCGTAGGAGTCACAGTCGGGGTGACCGTGGGTGTCACCGTCGGCGTAACCGTAGGCGTCACAGTCGGGGTGACCGTGGGTGTCACCGTCGGCGTAGGCGTCGGCCCGCCACCTTCAGTCGGCTCACAACCCGGCGCCGTGAACAGGTTCGAGTCGAGCGTGACGGCGCCGGTCCGAGCCAGCGCTCGGCCTTCTACCGTCGTTCCCGTCGTGACCGTGATCGATGCCTGGGCGAGGATCGAGCCGGCGAAGCTCGATCCGGTCCCGAGCGTCGCGGAGCTGCCCACCTGCCAGTACACGTTGCAGGCCTGGGCTCCATTGATAAGGGCGACCGAGCTCGCCGACGCGGTGATCAGAGTCGACGCCGCCCGGATCACGAAGACCGATTCGTTGACGCCCTCGGCGTCGAGGCTGACCGCGCCGGTGATCCCGACCGGTCCATCCGCCGTATACACGCCGGGCTTGAGGGTCAGGCCGCCGATGTCGGCCGGGATCTGCGCGGTGGTCGCCTGCGCCGACAGGTCGTCGTAGGCGGTGCCGACATCCTTCTGAGCCTGCGCGGCCGGCGCCGTCCCGCGCTCGGTCGAACCATCGACCTCGCCCGGCGGGAATCCGGTGACCGCTGAGAGCGGGCTGACGCCCAGGTTCAGCGGGATTATCGTCGGTCCGGTGTTCGTCACCGTCGACGCCGCCAGGACGGAGTAGGACGCCGCGGTCCCGAGGTCCGGCGCGGTGGCTGCGCGCGCAGCGCCCTGCGAGAGCAGACCCGCTCCGAGAACAGCGAGGACGACGCCCACGCCGACCGTCGCTCTCGTGCGGGCCTGCCGACGACGTCGGAGAGTGGTGCGATCGGACACGTGCGGCATGGAGGCCCGCGATCTGCCCACGTCAGCGTGGACTCAGAAACCCAAGTTGGGTGGCTTGCACTCTAGGTCGCGCTCCAGGCCCCCGTCTAGGGAATCACCCTTTCGGGGGGCATTTAAGTGCGCAGATCAACCCCACAGGCCTCGGAGGCAGGACCTCTACCGAAGTACCACCTCCGCCCCGGCGTCCGGCAACGCGTCATGCACCTCGACCGACCGTCAGAGTTCACCGAGCCTCCCGATCACGCCCTCGCCGAGCCGCGCGACGTAGCCCTCCGGGTCCGGCCCCATCGGCGCCAACTGGACATGGTCGATCCCGATCGCCGCTTAGTCCGCCATCGCGCGTACGACGCCGTCCGCATCCGCGATCGGCTCGCCGCCGCCCGTGATCGTCTTCGTGATCGAGCCGTAGTCGCGTCCGAGCTCGTCGCAGTGACGGCGCAAGACGTCGAGCTTGTGCGCGACATCGTCCGCGCTCGTGGCGAACAGGTTGCAGGCGTCGCCGTACTGCGCCACCAGACGGAGCGTCTTGCGCTCACCACCACCTCCGATCAGGATCGGAGGCCGCGGCTGCTGGATCGGCACGGGGTGGTTCAGCGTCTCGGCGAGCCGGTAGTGCGCGTCCTCGAACGGGCCATCGTCGTCGCTCCACATCTGCAGACAGATCTGCAGCGTCTCCTCGAGCCGCTCGAGCCGCTCCTTCAAGGGCGGGTACGGGACGCCCAGCCCGAGGTGCTCGCGCTCGTACCAGGCCGCTCCGATGCCGAGCATCGCTCGGCCGCCCGAGAGCACGTCGAGCGTGGTGACGATCTTCGCCAGCAGTCCGGGGTGCCGATAGGTCACACCCGTGACGAGGAGGCCGAGACGGAGCGTCTCCGTCTTGGCTGCGACGAAACCGAGGGAGGTGTATCCCTCCAGCATCGGGTCCTCGCTCGTGGCGAAGTGCTCCATCTGGAAGTAGTGGTCCATCATCGTGAACCACGCGCAGCCGACGTCCTCCGCCGTCCTCGCGGTCGCCCCGAGGATCGGTGCGATCCCCGCGCTCCCTCCCGGCAGAGTGACGTTCATGAAGTGAATGCCGAGCTGGCTCGGGAAGGTGATCGCAAGCAATTGCTCGACGCGCGGGTGCGACTCGGCAAGACTCGTGCGGATATCGTGACGTGATGAGCGTCGATGAATCGATCGTGGCCTTCTGGGCTTCTTCTCGGAGGATCGTTGACGGACTTCCGCAACGAGTCCCCGACGCGTGGGCGTTCGGCGCTAGCGAGGAACAAGCAGATCGTCTCCTCGAGCTGGTCCTTTCGGGGAAGAAGACGGCGACAGCTTCATCATTGTGGGACTACGAGGCTGACCCGGAGTCGTTGCCCACTGAACGCGACTTCAGCATCGTCCTCGATGGTGGCGGTGCGCCGCGCGCGGTGATTCAGACGCTCGCAGTGGAGGTCATACCTTTCGACGAGGTGACGGAACGACACGCTCGCGCGGAAGGGGAGGGGGACCTCTCGTTGAAAGAGTGGCGCGAGGCGCACGAGCGCTTTTGGCGCACGCATTCCAGTAGTCCGCGCGGCTTCGACGTCAAAATGCCTGTGGTCTGCGAGGTGTTCAGACTCGTGCATAGCCTCAGCTAGACGGTCGCGGAGAGAGGTGACGTGCGAGTCTCCGGCAAGAGGACCCGACAGTCGAGCTACGCGCCCGTCGTCGTGTAGTTCGGAACCCAGCCCAGGGAGGGCGCGACGTACTTCGCGAACGACTCGACCAGCCTTGTATTACACGCAACACCCAACTGCATGCGCATCTCCTGTCGTCCCGGGTGTCAGGAGCCAGTGTGCGCCGACGCGCCGGCCAACACGCCGGAGCACCGCCCTCTGAGCGGTGTCTCACCGACACTACGGCGAGCTGTGAGCCGATCAGGCGCCGACTCGGAACCGGTTCCCGTCGAACCCGACGACATCCCCGACCGCCAACTGGCGGCCTCGACGGAGGTCGACCTCGCCGTCGACGGTCACGAGCCCCTCGGCAACCGCCTCCTTAGCCTCTCCGCCCGAGAGGATGCCCGCGAACTTCAGGAACTGCCCGAGGCGGATCGACCCGCCGTCGAGCGGGACATCGACGGGCTCGGGGACAGGAGCAGCACTCACGAGACTCACACCGCCGGGATGTCTGCGAACCGCGAGAAGTGCCCGTGGAAGCCCACCGTCACCGTGCGCGTCGGACCGTTGCGGTGCTTCGCCACGATGAGGTCGGCCTCGCCGGCCCGAGGGTTGTCCTTCTCGTAGGCGCTCTCGCGGTGGAGGAGGATCACCATGTCGGCGTCCTGCTCGATCGAGCCCGACTCGCGAAGATCGGAGATCGCGGGGAGCTTGTCGGCGCGCTGTTCGGGGCCACGGTTCAGCTGCGACAGCGCGATGACGGGAACCTGGAGCTCCTTCGCGAGCAGCTTGAGCGCGCGCGAGAACTCCGACACCTCCTGCTGGCGACTCTCGACCTTCTTGCCCGACGTCATGAGCTGGAGGTAGTCGATGACGACCATCTTGAGCCCGACGCGCTGCTTGAGCCGACGGCACTTCGCACGGATCTCGACGAGGGTCATGTTGGGCGAGTCGTCGATGTAGAGCGGGGCGTCGTTGATGCGGCCGCGAGTGGAGGCGATGGTCGTCCAGTCGCGCTGGTCGACCGTGCCCTTGCGCATGTGCTGCAGCGGCACCGAGGCCTCCGCCGAGAGGAGGCGCATGGCGATCTCGCTGCGCCCCATCTCGAGCGAGAAGAAGATCGTGGGCATCTGGTGCTTGATGGCGGCGGCCCGCGCGAAGTCGAGGGCGAGCGTCGACTTTCCGAGCGCGGGACGGGCCGCGACGATGATCATCTGGCCGGCGTGAAAGCCGTTGGTGAGGTCGTCGAGCTCCGCGAAGCCGGTCGGCACACCCGTGAACGCGCCGTCCTTGTGAGCGGCCGCTTCGATCTCGTCGATCGCGACCGTCACTGCCTCGGTCAGGGGCACATAGTCTTCGGCCGTCTCGGAGCCCGTGACGTTGTAGATCTCGGCCTGTGCAGAGTTGACCAGGTCGAGCACCTCGCCTTCGCCCTGATAGCCCATCTGGGCGATGCGGGTGCCGGCCTCGACGAGCCGGCGCAGCAGCGCTCGCTCCGCGACGATGGACGCGTAGTACCCCGCGTTCGCCGCAGTCGGCACCATCGAGGTGAGCGTGTGCAGATAATCGGCACCGCCGGCCCGTTGCAGCTCGCCCTGCTTGGTGAGCTCGTCGGTGACGGCGATGACGTCGGTCGGCTCGCCGTGGGAGTAGAGGGCGAGGATCGCATCGAACACGATCTCGTGCTTGGGGATGTAGAAATCGGTGCCTTTGACGCTCTCGACGACGTCGGCGACCGCGTCCTTCGAGAGCAGCATTCCTCCGAGGGCCGACTGCTCGGCGAGCAGATCGTGTGGAGGGGTCCGCTCGTTGGTCCGCGGAGAGTCTCCGCGTCCGTCCGAGCCGGGAACCGCCAGGTGCGCGATCGTCATGCCTTCGCCTCCTCCTGTCGGGTGCCTCGCGGAACGGAGGGCGGGCTGGTCCCGCCGCCGTCGATCCCGGTCTATCAGCGACCTCCGACACGCGGCGTCACAGCGCCTTGCCGCTCCCCTCGCGGGGCGCTGCGCCACACTACGTACCGCCCCCTGCCGCGGTCAAACCGTCCTGTGGAGAGAGGTGTGCAGAACTGCGGGGAAACGCCCGGCACACTGTGGGCAACATGTGGACTGGTCTGTGGAAATCGACGCCTTCGAAGACTTTTTTCTTCACTCCGACCAGGCATTTCTCGTTCTCCACAGGACGCCGCACAAAAGAGTCTCGAGAGCACATTGAAGGTTGTGCACCGGCGAGGGTGTATGTGGATGGACCTGTGGACAACCGGGACGACGAAGGGCGGTGCGCCAGGACCCGAGAGTCCCGACGCACCGCCCTTCGCGGTTCTCGCGGCTTTACTTGGCCGCGACCACCTGCAGCTTGACGGTGGCCTGGATGTCGTCGCGTAGACGCACCACAGCCTCGTGCTCGCCGATGTTCTTGATCGCGTTCGCGATCACGATCTTGCGCTTGTCGAGCTCGCCGAATCCGGCCGCCGCCACCGCGTTCGCGATATCGGAGGTCTTGACCGAGCCGAAGAGGCGGCCGTCCTTGCCTGCCTTGACCGTCAGCTTCACGCGATTGGCCTCGAGGACCTGCTTGGTGTGCTGCGCCTCCTCGATGGTCTTGTGCTCACGCGCGGCTCGCGCCGACTTGATCTGCTCGACCTGCTTCTCGCCACCGCGGGTCCACGCGACGCCGAAGCCCTGCGGGATGAGGTAGTTGCGGGCGTACCCGTTCTTCACGTCGACGACATCGCCGGCCGAGCCGAGCCCGTCGACCTCGTGGGTCAGGATGACCTTGGACATACCGTTACCTACCTTCCGCTGCCGGCGTAGGGCAGGAGCGCCATCTCACGGGCGTTCTTGACGGCACGGGCGATGAGGCGCTGCTCCTGCACGGAGACGCCGGTGATACGACGGGCGCGGATCTTGCCGCGCTCCGAGATGAACTTGCGCAGGGTCGCGACATCCTTGTAGTCGATGACGCCCACGCGGACCGACTTCGCGGGGGCCGCGTTCTTCGCGCCCTTGCCGCGGATCGGCTTGCGGCGATCGCCGCTGCTCTTTCCAGCCATAGTGGTTTCCTTAGATTCTGGTTCGCCCCTGCCCGCCCGCGAGCTCTCGCGGGGTGGGGGAGGCGTGATTCAGGTGAGGAGAGCGTTCGAGCCGAGGCTCAGAACGGCGTCTCGTCGTTGTAGCTGCCCGGCGTGTTCCACACGTCGCCACCGGCCGGAGCGCTGGGCGCCCACGGCTCTTCGGCCTGGCCACCGCGGTTGCCGCCGGCGTTGCCGGAGCCCCCCTGGTTGCCTCCGCCGAAACCGCCAGGAGCGCCGCCGCCGACCTGGCCGCGTCCGCCACCCGCTGCTCCACCGGAGGCACGGGTGACCTGTGCGGTCGCGTAGCGCAGCGAGGGCCCGATCTCGTCGATCTCGAGCTCGATGCTGGTGCGCTTCTCGCCTTCCTTCGTCTCGTAGGAGCGCTGCTTGAGGCGGCCGGTCGCGATGACGCGGCTGCCCTTGGTCAGCGACCCGGCGACGTGCTCGGCGAACTCGCGCCAGACGGAGGCACGGAGGAACAGCGCTTCGCCGTCCTTCCAGTCGTTCGCCTGACGGTCGAAGGTGCGCGGCGTGGAGGCGATGGTGAAGTTCGCGACCGCAAGCCCGTTCTGCGTGTAACGCAGCTCGGGGTCGGACGTGAGATTCCCCACCACGGTGATGATCGTCTCGCCGGCCATGAGCGTTACGCCTTGGGAGCGGCCGGAGCCTTGGCCGCCTTGCGGGCGGCCTTCTCGTCGGCGAGCTTCGCGGCGGCCGCGACCTGGGCGATGCCCTCTTCAGCCCGCAGCACCTTGGTGCGCATGACGGCCTCGGACAGCTTCAGCTGACGGTCGAGCTCGTTCGCCGCGGTCGAGGTCGACGTGAAGTCGACGACGGCGTAGATGCCCTCGGACTTCTTGTTGATCTCGTACGCCAGGCGACGACGGCCCCAGACGTCGACCTTGTCGATGGTTCCCCCATCGGTTCGGATGACGTTGAGGAACTTGTCGAGACTCGGAGCGACGGTGCGCTCATCGATCTCCGGATCCAGGATCACCATGAGTTCGTACTGATGCGTCACTAACCCACCTCCTTCGGACTGAACGGCCACGGTATTTCCGTGACAGGAGGGTATGTAGCATCTGCCCACTCCCGCGGACGCGAGTGCGTCTGGTCGTGGACAACTTGCCCACCCTACCAGCCACCCTCCGCTTCACGGGGACTATCTCGAGACCGACGAGATGTCGAGGCACGAGTCACCTGCGGGATGCTGGTGGAGCCGATCTCGTTCGCGATCAGTCGGTTGACTCCTGGGAGCGCGACGCCCACCACTCGCGGAGCCGCTGCGTCGCAACGTCCTCGCCCAGCGGTCCCTCCTCGAGTCGCAGCTCGAGCAGGAACCGGTACGCCGCCCCCACCTCGGGGCCGGGCCGCAACCCGAGGATCTCCATGATGCGTGTGCCGTCGAGGTCGGGCCGCTTGGACGCGAGCTCCTCCTTCTCGGCGAGCTCGGCGATCCGCGCTTCCAGGTCGTCGTAGGCGTGCGCCAGCCGCTCGGCCTTGCGCTTGTTCCGAGTGGTCACGTCTGCACGGGTGAGGATGTGGAGCCGCTCGAGCAGAGGTCCCGCGTCGGTGACGTAGCGACGCACGGCGGAGTCGCTCCACGCGCCGTCGGTGTAGCCGAAGAACCTCAGGTGCAGTTCGATGAGCCGTGCGACGTCCGAGGTCGTCTGCTTGTCGAACTTCAGCGCGCGCATCCGCTTCGCCGCCAGTTTCGACCCGACCAGATCGTGGTGGTGGAAGCTGACCGTTCCGCCAGGTTCGAGCCGCCGCGTGGCGGGCTTGCCGATGTCGTGCAGGAGCGCGGCGAGACGGAGGGTGACGTCCGGCGCCGCTCCCGGGTTCCGCTCCGCCTCCAGCGCGATCGCCTGCTCGAGCACCGTCAGGCTGTGCACGTAGACGTCCTTGTGGTGGTGGTGCTCGTCCTGCTCGAGACGGAGCGCGGGCAGTTCCGGGAGGATGTAACCGGCCAGGCCGGTGTCGACCAGCAACTCGAGCCCGGCGCGCGGGGCAGCCGTCGAGAGCAGTTTGCGCAACTCCTCCTGCACCCGCTCGGCCGACACGTCGAGGAGGCGGCCGGCGAGCTCGGCCATGGCCCACTCGACCTCGTCGGTCGTGCGGAACCCGAGCTGCGAGGTGAAGCGTGCCGCGCGCAGCATGCGAAGCGGATCGTCGCCGAAGGAGACGTCGGCCTCGGAAGGGGTGCGCAGACGACCCGCCAGCAGATCCTCGACCCCGCCGGAGGGATCCACGAGCACGATCTCGGGGAGCCGAAGCGCCATCGCGTTGACCGTGAAGTCGCGGCGGACGAGATCGCCCTCCAGCGACTCCCCGAACTCGACCTCCGGCTTGCGGCTCACCCCGTCGTAGCTGTCGCTGCGGTAGGTCGTGATCTCGACCGTCTCGCCCGCCACGCGCGCACCGATGGTGCCGAAGGCGCGTCCGATGTCCCAGTGCGCCTCGGCGATCGGAGCCACGATCCGCACGACGTCGTCGGGCCGCGCAGAGGTGGTGAAGTCGAGGTCGTGCACGCCGTGGCCGAGGAACGCGTCGCGGACCGGACCGCCGACCAGCGCGAGCTCGTGGCCGCTCGTAGCGAACGCCGCCGCGAGCCGCGCCACGGCCGGAGTCGCCGCAAGAGTACGGAGTGTCTCGAGGGCGGTCTGGACGCTGTGCATTGGGCCGATCTTAGTCGCGAGGGGTGTCGGGGCCCGGAGCGCGCCAGCGGCCTGGCCGCGCTCTCGTCCCGCACCCAGCCGATGCACCGGCAGGCGCGGGGAGGCGTCCCCGTAGAATCACCCGCATGGAGGCCGAGTGAGTTCGATGCGCCGGCACGACCCCATCCTTCCCGACCGCCCCTTCCGGCGTCCGGGCGCGCACCGTCTCCGCCCCCTCGGAGGCGCGCTGCTCTGCCTTGCGCTGCTCGCCGCGCCGGCCGGTGCCGCTCCCGCGATGGCAGCACCTCTGATCTCGGTCGCGCATTCTGCCGACCCCGCCTCCGGGACGGTCACCGCGACGGTCGGGGTCGCGAACGACGGAGTCCTCCTCTCGGGTCAAGATCTCCAGCTCTCGATCTCCGTCCGCAACGGCACGACCACCGAGATCGATGGCGCCCGCGTGCAGGTCGCCATCGAGACCGACACGTTGGACTCCCGGCCCGAGCTGCAGACGTGGCTCGACGGCACCCTCGATTTCGACGGCTCGCCGATCGGTGAGGGAGCCGACATCCGCCTGCTCCCGTCGAGCTCGGCCCAGCTCGGGCTGACGGTGCCCGCCGCCGAGATCCCGTTCTCGACCGCCTCGTGGGCGCTCGGCACCCACGCTCTCACCGTGACGGTGACGAGTCCGGGCGGAGTCGTCGCCACAGCACGCGCGGCCGTCGAGCTGACCGACGGCGCGCCTGTAACCCGCGAGACCGGTGTCAGCGTCCTCGTCCCTCTCACGGTCCCCGATACGGCCGACGGCCTTCTGTCGGCCGACGCGCTGCAGGATTACACCCGCTCGTCGGGGACCCTCTCCCGCCAGCTGGACGCGGTGTCCGGTCGCGCCGTGGCCATCGGAGTAGACCCGCGCATCCTCGCCTCGATCCGGATTCTCGGCGGCTCGGCCCCCGAGTCGGCACGCTCCTGGCTCGACCGCCTCCAGGCCGTACCCAACGAGCTATTCCCCCTCCCCTACGCAGACGCCGACGTCGCGGCGCAGGCGCAGTCGGGCCTGTCGACCCTGCTCACGCCGACCTCCTTCGAGTACGGCATCGACGATTCCCTTTTCGCGGCACCCGCGAGCACCGCCGCACCGACCGACCCGGCACAGGCGCAGCCCGACCGCCCCACCACGGCCTCCCTCGTCGCCCTCGATTGGTCAGCGGCCCTCGGGAACCTCGCGTGGCCCGCGGATCGCACGGTACGCGCCGCCGATCTGGAAACCTATGCGGCGAGCGGCATGAACCGCACGGTCGTCTCATCCGCCAACCTCGCCCTGCCCGAGACGGTGTCGACGGCCACGCGGACGAATGTCGCCGGTCGCGACGTAATCGTCGCCGACAGCACTCTCTCGAGCGAGCTGGACGCCGCGGCGAGCGCCACGGGCGACTCCGAATGGCGCGCCAGCATGACCACCATCAGCGCTGTCCTCGCTCGGGTGCAGCGCGACGACGAGACGCCAGACGTCGTGCTGGCGCTCGATCGCGGCTCGGCCATCAACGGCACCCGGCTGGCGCAGACTCTCGACGCCATCGAGAGCCTCCCCTGGGCGCACGGCACCACCCTCTCCTCGGCACTCGCGGCCCCGGCGACCTCCGGCGTGACCGTGGTCGACTCACCCGAGTCTGCCCAGCGGCTCGAGCACGTCTCCGAGCTGCTGACCGCTGCGGCACAGGTGGAGGCGTTCTCGGCCGTGCTCACGCGGCCCGAGTTGCTCAGCGGCAAGCGCCGCAACGACCTCCTGGCGCTCCTCGCCGTGACCTGGCAGGGCGATGACTCCGGCTGGAGCGACGCGGTGACCACGAGCCGCGCGCTCGCCGACTCCACCCTCTCCTCCGTCAGCATCGAGAGCTCGGACAGCGTCTTGCAGCTCTCGCACGATTCGAGCATCCCCGTCTATGTGCGCAACGACCTTCCGTGGCCCGTCGCCGTCAGGATCGACGCGTCGACGTCGAACGCCGTGCTCGACATCGACGAGGCGTCGATCGAGCCGACCTCCATCGACGCCCGCTCCCAGGGTCGCGTGGCCATCCCCGTGAAGGCGCGCGTCGGCAACGGCGAGACCGATCTTCGGATGCAGATCACCGCCCTCGACGGCACCCCGGTCGGTGCCGTGACGAGCATCCGGACCAGTGTCCGCGCCGACTGGGAGACGGTGGGCACCCTCGCGTTCGGCATCCTTCTCGTCCTCGTGTTCGGCGTCGGGATTCTTCGCAACATCCGCCGCAAGCGCCGGGGCGAGGAGGTCGAGGAGGAGGACCCGAACGCCCCACTCGCCGTCCAGCCCGCCCTCGACGAACGGAACCCTCCGCGTGGCTAGCTTCTCCCTCGGGCGCGCGAGCGCGGTTCTCGCCTCGGGCACGATGGTCTCGCGGGTGCTCGGCTTCGTGATGTCGATCGTCTTCACCCAGACCATCGGCCTCATCGGTCAGGGCGCCGACGCCTTCACCGTCGCCAACGGCCTGCCGAACACGATCTACGCGATCATCGCGGGAGGCGCCCTCAACGCGGTCCTCGTCCCGCAGATCGTGCGCGCAGGCCTCCATGCCGACGGCGGCCGGGCCTACATCAACCGGCTACTCACCCTCGCCTTCGCGGTGCTGCTCGTGGCCACCGTGGCCGCAACCCTCCTCGCCCCCTTCCTGGTGCGGTTGAACGCCGCGGGATACGGCCCTGCACAGTTCCAGCTGGCCGTCGCCTTCGCCTACTGGTGCCTGCCCCAGGTCTTCTTCTACGGCCTCTACACGATCCTCGGCGAGGTGCTCAACGCGCGCGGATCCTTCGGCCCCTTCACCTGGACGCCGGTCGTGAACAACGTGGTCGCCATCTCGGGCCTCCTGGCGTTCCAGGCTCTCTTCGGCAACGACGCCTTCGGGAGGCGTGCGGCGAGCGAGTGGACACCGGCCATGATCGCAGTGCTCGCGGGCTCCGCCACGCTCGGGGTCGCCCTCCAGGCGCTCCTGCTCACGCTCTTCTGGAGGCGGGTCGGGCTGAGCTATCGGCCCGACTTCCGCGTCCGCGGTGTGGGTCTGGGCCGCGCGGGTCGCATCGCCGGCTGGACCTTCGCCGCGCTCCTGCTCACGGTCCTCGCCGGCTTCATCGAGAACTCGACGGTGAGCGCGGCGTCTGGCTCGAACGCCTCCGCGACGGCACTGCAGAAGGCATGGCTGGTGTTCATGCTGCCGCATTCGGTGATTGCCGTTTCGGTCGCGACGGCCTATTTCACCCGGATGAGCGGTCACGCCGCCGCGGGGCGAATGGCGGAGTTCCGGAGCGACGTCTCGGCATCGATCCGCATCGTGGGGATGTTCCTGGTCTTCGCTTCCGTCGCCCTCGTGGTCTGTGCTGCCCCATTCGCCGCCGTCTTCACGAGGGACAAGAGCGCGATCCTCCCAATGGCCGGCATCATCGTCGCCTATGTGGTCGTCCTGCCCCTGTTCTCGACTCTGGCGATCGTGCAGCGCGCTTTCTACGCTCTCGACGACGGTCGCACACCGTTCTTCTACACACTCGTGCAGACCGCCGTCTTCGCGCTCGGGTGCCTCGTCGCGCTCCTCGTGCCGCCCGCTCTGACCGCTCTGGCGGTCGCCATCTCGGTGTCGATGGGGATCGCCGTCCAGTCGATCCTCGCGTGCTTCCTCCTCCGCGAGCGCTTGGGAGGCACCGGCGGCAGCTCCGTCGTTCTCCGCTTCGTGCAGTACATCCTCGCCGCGCTGCCGGCAGGACTCGTGGGAGGCGGCGTGATGGTCGTCCTCTTCGTCGAACTCGACGAGTTCCCGCTCTCGGGCCTCGCACCGGCGATCGTCTCGATGGTCATCGCGGGAACCGCGATGGCGATCGTCTACGTCACGATCCTGTGGTTCTTCCGCGTGCCCGAGCTGCGGACGCTGGCCGCGCCGATCCTGCGCCGCCTCGGACGCTGATGCGCGCAACCTTCATCGTCGTGCGGGCGCTGGTCGCCCTCGCCGTTCTCGCCGCAACCACGGTGAGCTTCCTCGACTCCCATTCCTTCTGGGTCGAGGCGCGCTTCCGCGACCGCACGACCCTCGCCGTCAACTTCTTCAGCTACATCACCGTCGAGGCGTGTCTCCTGAGCGTGGTCGTGCTGTCGATCGGCGCGGTCGTGCTCGCTCGCGGAACCCTGCCAGAACCGCGCTGGCTCGCCTGGCTGCGCGCCGCCACCGTCAGCTACATGGTCGTGATCGGAGTCGTCTACAACCTGCTCCTACGTGGCACCGCGGTCACGGGAGGCGGTGCCGGCCAGGAGTGGACGAACGAGGTCATGCACGTGGTCGCCCCACTCGCACTCGTGCTCGACTGGTTGCTGGCTCCGGGCCGTCGTCGCCTGTCGTGGTCGGTCGTGCCCTGGATCCTCGTGTTCCCCGTCGCGTGGTTCGTTTACACCGAGATCCGTGCGCCACTCGTCTACGACCAGCTCAAGCACGAGCAGGTCTGGTACCCCTATCCGTTCCTTGATCCCCGTCATGCGACGCTGCACGTGATCTCAGGAGGAGCCCTCGCGGTGGTCGTCTACGTGCTCGTGATGACCGCGGTGTTCGCCTCCGTCGCCTGGGCCACGGTGCTGGTGTCGCGCCGCGGAGCCGGCCGGCTCGACCCGCCCTCGAATCCTGCGCCCGTCTCTACAGAGGAATACCTGGTCAGAGCAAAGAAACATGGGCGTCGTTCCGTGCGCTTCCCGCCAGCCTGACCACCATCTCCACATGGCAGTCCGCACGGAATAGCCCCCGCCTAGGATGTGTTGTAGCCCTCGGAGCCGCGGAACATCGAGCGACCGGCTCCGAGTCGGCCGGTGCTCCGCATCCCCTGCCCGTCACCGCTCGTACAGACCTCGAGGAGTTGCCGTGCGCGACATCGTCATCATCGGATCCGGGCCCGCGGGCTGGACCGCGGCCATCTACGCGGCGCGCGCCGAGCTGAACCCGGTCGTGGTCGCCTCCTCGGTCGAGATCGGCGGTGACCTCATGAACACCACGGAGGTCGAGAACTTCCCCGGCTTCCCCGACGGGATCCTTGGTCCCGAGCTGATGATGGCGATGCAGGCGCAGGCCGAGAAGTTCGGCGCAGAAACCTTCTACGACGACGTCACCTCCCTCGACCTCGAGGGTGAGACCAAGGTCGTGCACCTGGGCTCGGGCGAGAGCATTGAGGCCAAGTCGGTCGTCGTCGCGACGGGATCGGCCTACCGCAAGCTGGGCCTGCACGACGAGGACCGCCTCTCGGGTCACGGCGTCTCGTGGTGCGCGACCTGCGACGGCTTCTTCTTCAAGGGCAAGACCATCGCCGTGGTCGGCGGGGGCGACTCCGCAATGGAGGAGGCGACCTTCCTGACCAAGCACGCCGCGAAGGTCTACATCATCCACCGCAAGGACTCGCTGCGGGCCTCGAAGGTCATGCAGAAGCGCGCCTTCGACAACGAGAAGATCGAGTTTCTCTGGAACTCGGAGGTCGTCGGCATCACGGGCGAGAGCCACGTCAACGGCGTGAAGCTGCGCAACACGGTCGACGGCACGGAGTCGCGCCTCGAGCTCGACGGCCTCTTCATCGCGATCGGCAACGACCCGCGCACGCACATCGTGCACGGCAAGCTCGACCTCACGAGTGAGGGCACCATCGCCGTCGTCGGCCGGTCGTCGCAGACCTCGGTTCCCGGTGTCTTCGCCGCAGGCGATGTCATCGACCCGAACTACCGTCAGGCCGTGACCGCCGCCGCCTCGGGAACGGTCGCCGCGCTCGACGCCGAACACTACCTCGCCGGCCTCGCCGACGGCACCTCGACGACGGAGGGTGTTCCCCACGTCGAGCTCATCCCGAGCTGACCCCCATCCCCCGACAGCCCCCACCCAGCCGCATCCCGGCTCACGAAGGAGAATCACCCATGTCTACCGCGAAGAGCGTCACCGACGCCTCGTTCCAGTCCGATGTCCTCGACTCCGAGAAGACCGTTCTGGTCGACTTCTGGGCCGAGTGGTGTGGCCCGTGCCGCATGGTCGCTCCGATCCTCGATCAGATCTCGGCCGAGCACGGCGAGAAGATCGAGATCGTCAAGCTCAACGTCGACGAGAACCCGCAGACCGCCGCGAAGTACCAGATCACGTCGATCCCCGCGATGAAGGTCTATCAGAAGGGTGAGGTCGTCAAGACGGTCATCGGCGCCAAGCCAAAGCCCGCCCTTGAAGCCGACCTGGCCGCCTTCCTCTGAGTTCATCCTCGAGGCTCGACGTCTTCCTCGAAGCCCTCGCACCCAAGGGTGCGGGGGCTTCGTTATGTTTCACGTGAAACGGGCCACGGCGCACCGAGTGGCGCTCCGCTCCCTCCCCTCCCCCCAGGCCTGGCCGGTACTGTGAGCAGAACCGGTTCGTCTCCGGTCTGTCCCCCGTCCACTAAGCGAAGCGGAACCATCGTGACCAACCGCGGCACAAACCTCGATCCCTGGTACAACTCCTATGCGGAGCGCACGGCCGGCCTGGCCGCCAGCGAGGTTCGAGCCCTGTTCGCCGTGGCCTCGCGACCCGAAGTGGTCTCGCTCGCGGGAGGCATGCCGTTCGTCTCCGCCCTTCCCGCGAACCTCATCTCCGCCGCGATCGACTCCGTCATGCGGGAGCAGGGCCCGGTCGCTTTGCAGTACGGCTCGGGCCAGGGAGTTCCGGTCCTCCGGGAGCAGATCCTCGACGTCATGGCCCTCGAAGGCATCTCGGCTAGCGCCGACGACATCGTCGTGACCACCGGGTCGCAGCACGCGCTCGAACTCGTCTCGAAGCTCTTCCTCGACCCCGGCGATGTCGTGCTCTCGGAAGGGCCGAGCTACGTGACGGCGATGGTCATCTTCCGCTCCTACCAGGCACAGATCGAACACGTGCCGATGGACGAGCACGGTCTGATCCCCGAGGCATTGCGCGAGCACATTGCCCGCGTCCGCGCGGCGGGCAAGACCATCAAGTTCCTCTATACGATCCCAACCTTCCACAACCCGGCGGGCGTGACCCTCAGCTGGGAGCGTCGCGTCGAGATTCTCGAGATCTGCAAGGCGGAGGGCATCCTCGTCCTCGAGGACAATCCCTACGGCCTCCTCTACTTCGATGATGTGCCGCCGAAGGCTATGCGCTCGCTCGAGGAGGACGGTGTCATCTATCTCGGCACCTTCTCGAAGACACTCGCCCCCGGTTTCCGGGTTGGCTGGGCCTTGGCGCCGCACGCCATCCGAGAGCGGTTGATCCTCGCGAACGAGGCGGCCGTCCTGAGCCCGTCTTCGTTCAGTCAGCTCGTCATCTCGAAGTACCTCGAGACCGCGGATTGGCGGTCACAGATCGACACCTTCCGAGGCGTCTATCGGGAGCGCAAGGAGGCGATGCTTCGCGGCCTGCAGAACCACCTACCCGGACTCGAATGGACGAACCCGAACGGCGGGTTCTACGTGTGGTTGACCCTCCCCGAGGGACTCGACTCGAAGGCGATGCTCCCGCGCGCCGTGAAGGAGCTGGTGGCGTACACGCCCGGTACAGCCTTCTACGGCAACGGAGACGGCCGAAGCAACATTCGACTCTCGTTCTGCTACCCCACTCCCGAACGGATCGGCGAGGGAATCCGGCGCCTGGCCACGGTGGTCAACGGCGAGATCGATCTGCTGTCGACCTTCGCCGGGACAGGCTCGCTCACGCCCGTCGACTCCCGTCGACGCGACGCCGCTCTTCCCCCGAACATCTCCTGACTCGTCATTCCCGCTTCGCTGATTCAAGAAAGCCCTGGTCATGACCGATTTCTCCGCGCTCGACCGCCCCCTCGACATTGTCGTCATCAGCGGAGGCATCAGTCACGAGCGGGATGTGTCGCTCCGCTCCGGTCGCCGCGTCTCCGACCGCCTCTCGGCGATGGGGCATCGGGTCACTCTCCATGAGCCCGATGCCTCCCTCCTCAGTGCCCTGCTCGACCATCGACCCGACGTCGTCTGGCCCGCCGTCCACGGGGCGAGTGGTGAAGATGGTGCCCTGCTCGGCCTGCTTGAGGCAGCCGGACTCGCCTACGTCGGGTCGCGGACCGACGCTGCACGTCTCGCCTGGTTCAAGCCGACCGCGAAGACGCTGGCCGCGCGCGCGGGCCACTCCACCCCGCGCTCGGTGACGCTTCCCCGCGAGGCCTTCCGCGAGCTCGGTGCCGCGGGAATCCTCGCCCAGGTCGAAACCCACCTCCCCGGGCCACTGGTGGTGAAGCCCGCGCAGGGCGGTTCCGCCCAGGGTGTCAGCATTGTGGCGGAGTCGGAGCAGCTCCCCCGCGCGATGGTCGAGGCGTACACCTACGGCGATGTCGTGCTCATCGAGCAGCAGGTCCAGGGAACAGAGATCTCCGTGGGCGTTCTCGACCTCGGCGACGGTCCCTTCGCGCTGCCGCCCGTCGAGATCGAGCCGGTTGCTGGTCGCTATACCTTTGAGGCGCGCTACAACGCGGGCGAGACCCGCTTCTACACACCGGCGCGAGTCTCGGAGGAAGCTCTTGTCGAGGTCTCGCGTGTCGCCGTCGCTATTCACGAGCTTCTCGGCCTCCGTCACCTCTCTCGCATCGACTTCATCGTCGACGACGACGGAACCCCCTGGTTCTTCGACGCCAATGTGCTTCCCGGGATGACGGAGACCTCCCTCGTGCCGCAGGCGATCGAGGCGTCGGGGCGGTATCTCGGAGACGTCTACTCCACCCTCGCGCGCCTCGCCGCTGCGGAGTGACGCGGAGCGTTTCACGTGAAACGCTGACATCGCCGTCTCCCGCGCGGCCCACGCCCCGTGGTTGTCGAGTAAGTCAGGGCAGTGGCATCCGTTTGCTCTAGCGCAGTAGGTCGATGGAGGTCCGGCGTCAAGACATCGGCGAGAAGCGCGCCTTGCGCAGGGGAGAAAGACGTCCCATTGATGTGGTGGTCCGATTCCGAGTCGTTCGCCGTACGCATCGGTGATCCGCTTTCCTCGTGCGGAGAGGGCTTTTCGGGCCTCTGGAGCGTAAGGACAAGCGCGCCGCAGATCCAGCAGACGAGCTGCTCGGTCAGGCCGCACACGGTATGAGCGTACACGGTCTGTGCTCACACGGTGACCGATGATCGACCATCAGACTGCGCGCCGATCACTGTGGGGTGCGCACTGAACGACATCAGGAGGGCGGAAACAGCGCCCGCCTCCACGCGGGAATACTGCCGCGAATGTCCTCCGCTCGGTGGGCCATGACACCCCAGGCTGCGTCGACGTCTGCGAACCCGAATCCGGGGGCCGCACGGGCACAAGCGAGAGGAACCAACGAGGGACTGACGGAGCTGAAGTACGGGGCATTCCCCCACGTTGCCACTCTGCTCAGTGAGAACATGCCGTTTCACGTGAAACGTCGATGAGAAGTCGGCGCGGGCCACCCACGTCACCGCGCGCACCCCCACCCCGACTCCCCCACAACGATGTTCGCACTGCAAGGAAGCGCGACACCGTGACGCGCCGTTTCACGTGAAACGGCTACGGGGCGAGGGAGACCTCGTTCGGCTCTCCCAATTCTGAGAGGATGCGATTGAGGTCGCGAATCGTCGCGAAGTCGATCACAACCTGGCCCTTTCGCGCACCCAAGGTCACCTTCACTCGCGTGTTCAGGCGATCTCCCAGATGTTCGGCAATCGAGGCGAGGTGACCGGCGTGCCCGCCTTCCTCCTCCAGCTCCCCGCGCTTCGTCGCCCGAGGAGCCTTCAGCTGAGCAGCGGCGGCCTCGGCAGCGCGCACGGAAAGATCCTCGTTCACGATCTTGTCGGCAAGCCGACGCATCAGCTCCTCGTCGTCGAGAGAGAGGACTGCTCGCGCATGTCCAGCGCTCAACACCCCCGCAGCGACGCGCGTCTGCAGCTCGGTGGGCAGGCGGAGGAGGCGGAGCGTGTTCGAGATCTGCGGGCGGGACCGTCCCAGGCGCGTTGCGAGAGCCTCCTGAGTGATGCCGAAGTCACTCAAAAGCTGCTGGTACGCAGACGCCTCTTCCAGGGGATTCAGCTCCGCGCGGTGAAGATTCTCGAGAAGCGCGTCACGAAGCATGTTCTCATCGGCCGTATCCTTCACCACCGCCGGAATGGTGGTGAGGCCAGCCGCCTTGGAGGCGCGGAAGCGCCGTTCTCCCATCACGAGCTCATACTTGGCACCCTTGCGCCCCGTGACGGGACGCACGACGACGGGCTGCAGCACGCCGAACTCACGGATGCTGTGCACGAGCTCGGCCAGATCGTCCTCGTCGAACACCGAGCGCGGCTGCGCGGCGTTGGGCACGATCTCCGTGAGGGGAAGACGGGCGAGTCGCGCGCCGGGGACCTCCAACAGCTCCTCCGAACGCGCCGCATCGCCGACCTGGTCGGGGAAGAAAACGTCGACCGGCCGAGACCGAGCCTCGTCACCGGTGGGAATGAGGGCACCGATACCCCGGCCGAGACCTGTCCGTTTCGTGGCCATCAGCGCACCTCTCCTTCGTTCTGACTCATCTTCGGAGCGCCGCGGCGGGCGATCTCCGCCGCCGCCTCCAGGTAGGCGAGCGAGCCCGACGACTGCGGATCGTAGCTGATCACGCTCTGTCCGTAGCTCGGTGCCTCCGAGATGCGCACGTTGCGCGGAATCACGGCCCGCAGCACCTCCTTCGGGAAATGCTCACGGACGTCGGCCGCCACCTGGTTCGACAGATTGGTGCGCCCGTCGAACATCGTCAGGAGAATCGTCGAGACGCCGAGATTCGGGTTCAAATGGCGCTCGATCAGGTCGATGTTCTTCAGGAGCTGACTGAGGCCCTCCAGCGCGTAGTACTCGCACTGGATCGGGATCAGTACCTCTCGCGCGGCGACGAAGGCGTTGATCGTCAGGAGACCGAGCGATGGCGGGCAATCGATGAAGACATAGTCGAAGGGCTCCGCCATCGACTCGAGCATGCGATCGAGTGCGCGGCGGAGGCGCTGCTCGCGCGCGACGAGCGAGACCAGCTCGATCTCGGCGCCGGCCAAGTGGATCGTCGCCGGAACACCGTACAGCGTCGGGAACTCGGGGCTCCTCTGCACGACATCGGCGAGCGGGGTGTCGTTCACGATGACGTCGTAGACGCTCGCGGTCTCGGCACGATGTTCGATGCCGAGCGCCGTGGAGGCATTGCCCTGCGGATCGAGATCGATGACGAGCACCTTCGCATCGCCCCGCGCGAGCCCCGCGGCCAGATTGACCGTCGTGGTCGTCTTGCCCACCCCACCCTTCTGATTCGAGATGGTGATGACGCGAGTCGACTCCGGCTTCGGTAGCGCCTGTGCGGCGAGGAGCGCACGACGCCGTGTCATATCCGCGATCTCGCGGGCAAGCGGCGTCGAGGAGTCGAATCCTCCGGACAGGCCGGTGGCATCGGATTGTTTCACGTGAAACCTTCGCTCAGCGGGTGGGACGGGCGTGCAGCACCGAGGAGTCGACGGTCGCGGATTCGGAGATCACGGACGACGTCGTGGCGATCATCCCACTGTAGCTCGGACGACCCTCGTCACCTCAGAGAGCACGCCCTCTCCGAGCACGAGAACCTCCGGCGGCGAGAGCCGGAAGCGACGGATCTGCTTCTCGGCCGCCGCGATCTCCCTCTCGGCGCCGACGCCCTTGAGCAGCACCAGCTCTCCACCCGGACGAAGCAATGGCGCGGTCCAGGGAATGAGCTTCGACAGGGCGCTCACCGCGCGAGCGGTCACCTGGTCGAGCGGCGTGCTCAGCGACACCTCCTCGGCGCGCGCACGAACAACTGAGACATTGTCAATATCGAGAGCCTGGATCTGCTCGTCGAGCCAGCTCACGCGACGTTCCATCGGCTCGATGAGCACGAATTGCACGTCGGGCCGCAGGATCGCCAGCACGAGCCCGGGAAGCCCCGCCCCACTTCCCACATCGCCGACGACTCCCGGACGCAGCAGGGGCGCCACCAGGGCGCTGTTGAGCACGTGCCTGGTCCAGAGTCGCGGGAGTTCGAGTGGACCGATCAGGCCACGCTCCTCACCCTGCTCGGCGAGAGCAGCGGTGAAACGTCGCAGCAACGGGAGCCGATCGCCGGCGATGACGGAGGCGGCGGTCGGCTCCTGCTCGAGTGTCGCCTCCACGGCTCAGCCGCGGGTGATGACGGTGTGGCGCTCGCGCGCCTCACCACGCGATTCGGAGACGAAGCCGCGCTCCCCCACCATGTCGTGCACCAGCTTGCGCTCGTAGGACGACATCGGCGGAAGGGAGGCCGACGTCGCACCCTGCTCGATGCGCTCGATCGCGCGGTCGACCAACTGAGCCAGCTCGGCCTCGCGCGCGTCGCGCGAGCCACCGATGTCGAGGATCAGGCGCGAGAACGCACCCGTCTTCGTCTGCACGGCGAGGCGCGTCAGCTCCTGAAGAGCCTGCACGGCGTCAGGCTTCGAGAGCACGCGCAGGTTCGAGTCACCCGATGCCGTCACCGAGAGGTAGACGCGCCCGTTGCGCACCTCGATGTCGATGTCTCCATCGAGATCGCAGATGTCGAGGAACTCCTCGATGTAGTCGGCTGCGACGTCACCCTCGTCCTCCAGCTGGGCGAGCGAGGACTCGGGAGAGACGGACGAGTCGTCGATTGTCGTCTCCGTCTCGGGGATCGAGGTGGTGTCGAGAGTCTGCATCGGATCGGTCATGAGGGGTCTACTTCTTTCCGGCTTGCTTCTTGGAGCGGTTCTTGCCGACCGGCTGCGCGCGTTGCGAGGCCTTCTTCTCGACGAGGAGGACCTCACCGGCGTCGCTCGTCTCCTCGACCAGCTTGCCCTTGCGTCGCAGACGCTCCTCGCGGGCCTTGGCTGCCTCGCTGCCAGGCGTAGGCATGTTCCGGATCACGATGAACTGCTGGACCATCGTCCACACGTTCGAGGTCAGCCAGTAGAACATGACGCCGAGGGGGAAGGCGAAGCCCGAGAAGGCGAACACGAGAGGGAGGATGTAGAGCAGGATCCGCTGCTGCTTGAACGTCGGCGACGCCTTGGCCTCGGGCGACATGTTGCGCGAGACGATCTGCAGCTGAGTGATGAACTGTGAGGCGGTCATGAGGACCACCATGGTCACCGCGATCACGACGACGAGCTCCTGGCCGCCCTGGGCGAGCGCGCCCTGAATCGACTGGTGCAAGGGGGCGACGCCGAAGAGATTGGCCTCGCCGAACTGGCGGGCAAGAGTGTCGTCGAGAGGTCCTACTCCGCGCTGGCTGTGCTGCGCGGCGTTCAGCACCGAGAACAGGCTGAAGAAGATCGGCATCTGGATCAGAAGCGGAAGGCAGGAGGCGAGCGGGTTCGTGCCCGTGCGCTTGTAGAGCTCCATGGTCTCGCGCGACATCGCCTCTCGAGAGAGCTGGTCGCGCTTGCCCTTGTACTTGTCCTGGATCTTCTTCAGCTGCGGAGCGACTTCGAGCATCCGGCGCTGGCTCTTGATCTGCTTGACGAAGATCGGGATCAGGGCGGCACGAATCACGAGCACGAGGCCGACGATGGAGAGGACCCACGTGAGGCCCGCCGCCGCTTCGAGACCCGCGAACGTGAGGAGCTGATGGAAGGCGACGAGGAGCAGCTCGACCACCCATTTGAGGGGCAAGAGGATGGTACCGAGGAGGTCCATGGAGTGGGTCAGTCCTTTCGAGGACTCACGACGAACCCGAATCGCGTGATAGCGACAGGGGTCCGACCGGGAGCCGGTCGGTGCAGGGGAATCGAGGTCGGGACGTCGTCGATGCCGCCCGCCGCCCACGGGTGGCAGCGGAGGAGCCGTCGAACCCCGAGAACGGAGCCCAGAGCGAGCCCGTGGAGTTGGATCGCCTGGAGCGCGTACGAGGAGCACGACGGGTAGTACCGGCAGACATCGCCGTACAGCGGCGAGATCACGGCGCGATAGACGATCAGCAGCAGAATGCCGGCATTGCGCGGGATGAGCAGAATCGTGTGCGCGATCCGCGCGAGCGAGCCAACCGACCCAGGAACGACGGCCGTCACGAGACGGTCCCGCTCAGCCGCGCGTCACGCGAGCGCAGGACGGCGGCGGCCACTTCGTGGCGCAAGGCGCTCCAGGGGGCCGCCGCACTGCTCGGCAGGGCACGGATGACGATGTCGGTGCCGACGTCGAGCTGTGTGACCAGTTCGAACGCCACGGCCTTGAGCCTGCGGCGGACGGTGTTGCGGGTCACGGCCGAGCCAACCGTCTTGGCGACGATGAACCCGAACCGCGCGGGGGTGGCTGCGGCCGACCTCCGGACATACGTGACGGTGTGCGGTCCCGTGGACCGCACACCGCGACGGACGACTGTCCGGTACTCGCCCCCGTGGACGATGCGATTGGCTCTGGCCAGCACCGCTGGTGGGTATCGCTCTGTACTACGCGGACAGCTCGGTGCGCCCCTTGGCGCGACGGGCGCTCAGGATGGCGCGGCCGGCGCGGGTGCGCATGCGCAGACGGAAGCCGTGCACCTTGGCGCGACGGCGGTTGTTCGGCTGGAAGGTTCGCTTGCTCATGATTCGTTCTCCACGTACGTGTTCCACGGTGCGAACCGAACCACTCGGTCGAGGGTTCCGGATCCTCCGGGAAGAAGGGGTGCCCGACTCCGACTTCGCCCGGCCCGCGAGGGCCGCACAGAGGACGCCGGGCAGGCGTCAACTGACTAAAACTACGGCCTTCGCCCTCACCGGTCAAATGTGCCGCAGGCCAAACTCTGATTCTGCGGTCAAGACACAGAGTTCGGTGCATTGACACGCCGCGGTCGCTGTGGTGGATTTGTCTCCCATCGGCTCCGTTCGTTACCGTGTTGAGCCGCAGTTATCCACAGGACGGATGCTCTCCCTCCCGCGCCCACACTGCGATCGACCGTGATCGGTGGAAAGACCTGTGGAGAGGCCGGCCCGGAGACACCGCTCGGGCGCCCCCGCCGGCAGCAGGACCCAACACCGCGTCGAGCCGACTCCGGCCGTGCCAGCCAACCCCAGACACACCTAACCGACAGCGACACCGCAGCGACCGAGGACCGGAGACAGATGGCAGACGACACGTCGATGGTCGACGCCTGGAACGTGATCCTCGGAGCCCTCTCGCAGGACGAGCGCATCACCGCGCCCCTCTACGGATTCGTGTCGCTCGTCGAGCCCAAGGGGATCATGGCGGGCACCTTCTATCTCGAGGTCCCCAACGAGTTCACCCGCGGCATGCTCGAGCAGCGCGTCCGCGTACCGTTGCTCAGTGCTATCGGCACCCTCGACTCCTCCTTCGGCGTCTCGACCTTCGCGTTCGTAGTGAACCCCGACATCGAGCACGAGCCCCTCAGCTCGCCCTCGCCGGGAGAGTCGACGAACCCGTTCGAGCCGATCACCGGCTCCTCCGCCACGGTCACGCCAAGCCGCGTCACCGAGGAGTTGCGCACGGTTCCGGCAACCGACACCCGGCTCAACCCGAAGTACAGCTTCGACAACTTCGTCATCGGAGGCTCCAACCGCTTCGCGCACGCGGCCGCCGTCGCCGTCGCCGAGGCTCCCGCGAAGGCCTACAACCCGCTCTTCGTCTACGGCGACTCGGGGCTCGGCAAGACCCACCTCCTCCACGCCATCGGCCACTACGCGATGAGCCTCTACCCAGGCATCCGCGTCCGCTACGTGTCGAGCGAGGAGTTCACCAACGACTTCATCAACTCGATCGCGAACAACCGGGGCAATGCCTTCCACGGGCGCTACCGCAACGTCGACATCCTCCTGATCGACGACATCCAGTTCTTGCAGGGGAAGGCCGAGACGCAGGAGGCGTTCTTCCACACCTTCAATCAGCTGCACGACCACAACAAGCAGGTCGTGATCACCTCGGACCTGCCTCCCAAGGCACTGACCGGATTCGAGGACCGGATGCGCTCGCGCTTCGAGTGGGGTCTCATCACGGACGTGCAGGCGCCGGACCTCGAGACGCGCATCGCGATCCTCCGCAAGAAGGCCGTGAGCGAGAAGCTGCTCGTCCCCGACGACATCCTCGAGTTCATGGCCTCGAAGGTGTCGAGCAACATCCGCGAGCTCGAGGGGACTCTCATCCGCGTCACCGCCTTCGCAAGCCTGAACCGCACGCCGGTCGACATGTCACTCGTGCAGACCGTGTTGAAAGACCTGATCACGCTCGACGAGGACAACGTCATCTCGCCGGTCGACATCATCAATCACACCGCCGACTACTTCAAGCTCACGGTCGACGACCTCTACGGCTCCTCCCGCTCGCAGGCCGTCGCGACCGCGCGCCAGATCGCGATGTATCTGTGTCGCGAACTGACGAACCTCTCGCTGCCCAAGATCGGACAGCTGTTCGGCAACCGCGACCACACGACGGTCATGTACGCGAACAAGAAGATCTCGGAGCTCATGAAGGAGCGCAGGAGCATCTACAACCAGGTCACCGAGCTCACCACCCGCATCAAGACTCACCGCTAAGGCGCGCCTGCTCATTCTTGCCTCGCGGGATGATCTCTCGGTGGTCAGGGTGCTGTGCTGACGGGAGTCCAGTGGGAGCGAGTCAGTCCGCTGTCTCCGTCGCCGGCGCCTCTCGTCGCAATTGCTCGGGGTGACGGTCCCACGACGACAAGCCGGCCCCCGCACGCGATGAGGCCGGTGCATCCCTCAGCCGACCGGGCTCTCCGGGCGTCGCACCCTCTTCGCCGCACCCGGAAGGCGCCGCCTGAACCCCCGGATCGGTCGAATTCCACAGTGTGAGGAACTTGTGGATAACTGTGGACAACCGCGCTCGACCTGTGCGGGCAGCGCACCGAGCTGTGGAGGAGAGCGGAGCGATCCTGATCCCTCCACAGGCCGTCCACGAGCGAGCTCACACGTCCTCCACAGGGCAGGACCCCCGCCATCCCCATTGGCCGTAGGGCTCCGCGATGTTTTCCACAGTTTCCACACGTGTTAACACTGTTAACGCAGTTCTCTCTTTAACAAGGGGCGATCGACAACCTCCCCACAGCGGTCCGAGCCCGCGCGCGGTCCGCACGCTTCCGAGAGCAACGAGACCGGCGGGTACGATGGGCGACGGTCTTCGTCCGCGACTCGTCAGGGGTGTACTCGTGAGGTTCCAAGCCAACCGTGATGTCTTCAGCGAGGCGGTGTCGTTCGCGGTCAAGTTGCTGCCGCAGCGCACGACTCTGCCGATTCTGTCTGGCGTCCTCATCGAGGCGACCGCGGAAGGCCTGACACTCTCCTCCTTCGACTACGAAGTCTCGGCTCAAACGCAGATCGCGGCCGACGTCGAAGAGACTGGCACTGTGCTCGTGTCGGGGCGCCTCCTCGCCGACATCGCCAATCGTCTGCCCAATGCGCCCGTCCGCATCGCGACGGAGGAGTCGCGCGTCTCGGTCTCGGCCGGATCCGCGCACTTCACGCTCCTCCAGATGCCCGTCGAGGAATACCCGAGCATCCCCGAGATCGATGCCGCGACGGGCCTCGTGCCCGCTGAGGCGTTCTCGGCCGCCATCTCACAGGTCGCTGTCGCAGCCTCCCGCGACGACGTGACCCCCGTGATCACCGGCGTGCAGCTCGAGATCACCGAGAACACCCTCGGACTCGTCGCGACCGACCGCTACCGCGTCGCCGTGCGCGAGATCGAGTGGGACAACGGCGACAACGCCGCCCCCGCCCAGCCGCTCACGGCTCTCGTCCCTGCACGCACCCTGCAGGAGGTCGGCAAGACCTTCGGCCACTCCGGCACGGTGTCCGTGTCGATCACCCAGCGCGACGAGCGCGAGCTGATCGCGTTCACCGCCGACCGCAAGACGGTCACCTCGCTCCTGATCAAGGGCAACTTCCCTCCCGTGAAGCGGCTCTTCCCCGGCACCGTCGACAACTACGCGGTGATGGCGACGAGCGACCTCATCGAGGCCACCCGCCGAGTCTCGCTCGTCCTCGAGCGCGAAGCCGCGCTGCGCTTCAGCTTCAGCAGCGACGGGCTCACCCTCGAGGCGATCGGATCCGAGCAGGCGCAGGCCTCCGAGAGCATCGACGCGATCGTGACCGGTGACGATGTGACGGTCTCCCTCAAGCCGCAGTTCCTTCTCGACGGGCTGGCCGCGGTGCACTCGGAGTTCGTACGCATCTCGTTCACGAAGACCGAGAACCCCAACAAGCCCGGCCCGGTTCTCATCACGGCGCAGACCTCGCGCGACCAGCCCGGCAGCGACAGCTACCGCTACCTGCTCCAGCCCAACCTGCTGCTGCGCTGAGCACCGCCCTCGGATCGCAGCGCCGCGATCGTTACGCTCCCGACGAGCGCCCGCCCGCCGGACATCGAATCCAGGAAGGTTCACCCATGCACATCGGACTCGTCGGCCTCGGCAAGATGGGCGACAACATGCGCTCCCGCCTCCGCGAGAAGGGACTCGAGGTCACCGGTTACGACCGCAACCCTGACGTCTCCGACGCGGCCTCTCTCGATGAGATGGTGGCAGCCCTCCCCGCGCCCCGCATCGTCTGGGTGATGGTGCCGGCGGGCGAGATCACCGACTCGGTGATCCAGGATCTCTCCGAGAAGCTCAGCGAGGGTGACCTCGTCATCGACGGCGGCAACTCGCGCTTCACTGAGGACTTCAAGCACGATGCGTTGCTGAAGCCCAAGGGCATCCACTACATCGACGCCGGCGTGTCCGGCGGCGTGTGGGGCCTCCAGAACGGCTATGGCCTCATGGTCGGCGGTCCGAAGGAACTCGTCGACTACGCCATGCCGGTGTTCGACGCGCTGCGCCCCGAGGGTCCCCGTGAGGAGGGCTTCGTCCACGTCGGCGAGGTCGGCGCCGGCCACTACGCGAAGATGGTCCACAACGGCATCGAGTACGCGCTGATGCAAGCGTTCGCCGAGGGCTACGAGCTCCTCGAGACCCGCAGCGACATCATCAAGGACGTCACCGGCACGTTCAAGGCGTGGCAGCGCGGCACGGTCGTACGCTCCTGGCTGCTCGAGCTCCTCGTCCGTGCGCTCGAGCAGGACCCGGACTTCAAGAACATCGAGGGCTACGTGCAGGACTCGGGTGAAGGCCGCTGGACCATCGAGGAGGCGATCAACAACGCCGTCCCGGTGCCCACGATCAGCGCCTCCATCTTCGCGCGCTTCGTCTCGCGCCAAGAGGACTCCCCCGCGATGAAGGCGGTCGCGGCGCTGCGCAACCAGTTCGGCGGGCACTCCGTCAAAGCGGTCGACTGAGTCCTCCGGCTCGGATTGCCGTCGGGAGCCCTCACGGCGGCAGCGTTCCGCAGAATCGGGAATGGACTGCGACCCGTCGCCGCCGTGAAGCGGGAATGCTCTCACGGGGTGGCGGGCTTCCGGCCGCACCGGACTGTCGTGGCTGAGAGAGGGACGGAGGTGGCGACGTGCGGGTGACGCAGCTGGCGCTCAGCGACTTCCGGAACTACGAGTCGGTCGACGTCGAGCTCGTCCCGGGGCCCAACCTCTTCGTCGGGCGCAACGGGCAGGGCAAGACCAACCTGGTGGAGTCGCTCGGCTACCTCTCGACCCTCGGCTCGCACCGCGTCTCCAGCGACCAGGCGCTGATCCGGTCCGGCCGGGACAGCGCAGTGGTCCGGGCCCGCCTCCGCAACGGCGAGCGCGAGCTGCTCGCGGAGGTGCAGATCAACCGCTCCTCCCCCAACCGGGCGCAGATCAACCGGGGCGGCATCAAGCCGCGCGAGCTGCCCCGCTTCTTCTCGAGCGTTCTCTTCGCGCCGGAGGATCTCCTCCTGATCCGAGGCGACCCCTCGGTGAGGCGTCGTTTCCTCGACCAGCTCGTGGTCCTCCGCTCGCCCCGAATGAGTGCCGTGCAGGCCGACTACGAGCGGGTGCTGCGTCAGCGCACGTCGCTGCTCAAGTCGGCCCGGGCCAGCGGTCTCCGCGATCCCGCGAAGTTCGGCACGCTCGACATCTGGGACGAGCGGCTGATCGCGCTCGGCACCGAGATCGTCCAGTCGCGTCTGTCGCTGATCGGCGAGCTGAGCGGTCCCGTTCGCTCGGCGTACGAGGCGGTGGCGGGAGCCGACCAGCGACCGGTCCTGCGTTCGCGGCTGAGCATCGAGGGCGCGGTCGACGACGAGGGCGAGCCTGTGGAGGTCTCCTCCCCCTCGCCGACGGCCGGAGAAGGTCTGGCCGAGGCCTTCGCCTCCGCCTTGGAGGGCGTACGTCGCCGGGAGCTCGATCGCGGGCTCTCCCTGGTCGGCCCGCATCGCGACGACGTGCAGTTCGAACTGAACGAGCTCCCGGCCAAGGGCTACGCGAGTCACGGCGAGAGCTGGTCGTTCGCGCTCGCCCTCAAGCTCGGAGCGGCCGAACTGCTCCGTCGAGACTCCCCCATGGGCGATCCGGTGCTCATCCTCGACGACGTGTTTGCGGAGCTCGATGCGCGGAGGCGTGAGCGCCTCGCCTCCGTCGTCGCCGACTACGAGCAGGTGCTCATCACCGCGGCCGTGTTCGACGACGTTCCCGAGGCGCTCGCGGCGCACACCGTGCGGATCGAGGCGGGTCGGATCGTGGACGGCGACGATCCGCCGGGGCAGGGCGATGACTGACCCCGGGCGCCGCGGCTCCCCCGTCCCCGAGTCCGAGGCCGCGCGTGTGTACCGTCACCTCAAGGAGGTGTTCGGCGCCGACGGTCCGCGCCGTGTGCGCAAGACCGTCGAGCGCGCCGAGCCGAAGGGTGATGCGGCTCCGTTCGGCTCGGGTCGCGACCCGCACGACCTCGGCGATGTCCTCGACTCCCTCACCGTGAAGCTCGGGTGGACGGCGCCGCTGGCGCAGGGCGATCTGATGGCGTCATGGACCGCGATCGCCGGCGAGGAGACCGCGAGGCACTCCACTCCAGTCGGCGTGACGGACGGCGTGCTCACGGTCGCTTGCGAATCGACGGCGTGGACGACCCAGCTGCGACTGATGCGGGTCGAGATCATGAACCACATCGCCGTCAACTTCCCCCAGGCGGGCATCGCGTCGATCCGTTTCCAAGGCCCGGACGTCCCGAACTGGAAAAAGGGCCCCAGGTCGATTCCAGGGCGTGGTCCGCGCGATACCTACGGCTGACGACGCATTTTCGGTCGACCGGCGATCTTTCGCGCCGCAGATCGCCTCTCAGCGCCTCCGACCGCCCCCTCACGCGATAGAATGGAGGGCCGCCGAATCGTAGCGACGCATCCCCGTGGGAGGTCTCCAGACCACCGCGCGCGCCGCGACGGACCGTCAGAGGAGAACTCAACAGCCATGACAGCCGAGCCGAACGACTCCCCGTCACCCGCAACGATCGACCAGGAGGAGAACGGCACGGCCGCTCCTTCCCAGGGGATGTCGACGAAGTCGTCCGGCGACTACGGTGCCAATCAGATTCAGGTCCTTGAGGGCCTCGAAGCGGTGCGTAAACGCCCCGGCATGTACATCGGCTCGACAGGCCCCCGTGGTCTGCACCATCTGGTCTACGAGATCGTCGACAACGCGGTCGATGAGGCGCTCGCAGGCTACTGCGACAACATCGAGGTCGTCATGCTCGCCGACGGAGGCGTCACCGTCGCCGACAACGGCCGCGGCATCCCCGTCGACGTCCACCCGACGGAGGGCATCTCGACCGTCGAGCTCGTGCTGACGGTGCTGCACGCGGGCGGCAAGTTCGGTGGAGGCGGCTATGCGGTCTCCGGCGGTCTCCACGGCGTCGGCTCCTCCGTCGTCAACGCGCTCTCGACACGCCTCGAGGTCGAGGTCAAGCGTCAGGGCGCCGCCTACCGGATGAGCTTCAGCGACGGTGTGCCGGATGCCCCCCTCGAGCAGGGCGAAGCCACGGACGAGACCGGCACGATCATCACCTTCTGGCCCAACGCCGAGATCTTCGAGACCATCGAGTTCGACTACGAGACCCTGCGGGCCCGTTTCCAGCAGATGGCCTTCCTCAACAAGGGCCTCCGCATCGCTCTGACCGACGAGAACGAGGTCGAGTTCGACGGCGAGGGAGAAGACGAGACCTCAGGTGCCCGCAGCGACGTCTTCCACTACGAGAAGGGCCTCGTCGACTACGTCGAGTACATCAACTCGCTCAAGAAGTCCGACCTTGTGCACTCGGAGATCATCGACTTCGAGTCAGAGGACACCGAGCGTCGCATCTCGCTCGAGGTCGCGATGCAGTGGACGACCGCGTACACCGAGAGCGTCCACACCTACGCGAACACGATCAACACCCACGAGGGCGGCACACACGAGGAGGGGTTCCGTGCGGCACTGACGACGCTCGTCAACCGCTACGCGCGCGCGAACAACCTCCTCAAAGAGAAGGACGAGAACCTCTCCGGCGACGACATCCGCGAGGGGCTCACCGCCGTCGTCTCGATCAAGCTCGGCGAGCCGCAGTTCGAGGGACAGACCAAGACCAAGCTCGGCAACACCGAGGCCAAGGCGTTCGTCCAGCGCGTGGCCGGCGAGCAGCTCGCCGACTGGTTCGATCGCAATCCGAGCCAGGCGAAAGACATCATCCGCAAGGCGATCCAGGCCGCCACTGCCCGCATGGCGGCGCGGAAGGCGCGCGAGACAGCGCGACGCAAAGGCCTCCTCGAGGGCGGCGGCATGCCGGGCAAGCTCAAAGACTGCCAGTCGAAGGATCCGTCGATCTCGGAGATCTTCATCGTCGAGGGCGACTCGGCGGGAGGGTCCGCGGCCCAGGGCCGCAACCCCGAGATGCAGGCCATCCTCCCCTTGCGCGGCAAGATCCTCAACGTCGAGAAGGCGCGGCTCGACCGGGCGCTCGGCAACAACGAGGTCCAGGCGATGATCACCGCGTTCGGCGCCGGCATCGGGGAGGACTTCAACCCCGACAAGGCCAGGTACCACAAGATCATCCTGATGGCCGACGCCGACGTCGACGGCCAGCACATCACGACGCTCCTGCTGACGCTGCTGTTTCGGTACATGCGTCCGCTGATCGACCTCGGCTATGTCTATCTCGCGCAACCGCCGCTGTACCGGCTCAAGTGGTCGAACTCGCCCCACGAGTACGTCTACAGCGACCGTGAGCGCGACGCGCTGCTCGCCCACGGCGTGGCGACCAACAAGCGCATACCCAAGGAGAACGGGATCCAGCGCTACAAGGGTCTCGGCGAGATGGACTACAAGGAGCTGTGGGAGACCACGATGGACCCGGCGACCCGCACCCTCCTGCAGGTCACCCTCGATGACGCGGCCGCCGCCGACGAGGTCTTCTCGACCCTGATGGGCGAGGACGTCGAGTCGCGCCGCTCCTTCATCCAGAAGAACGCGAAGGACGTCCGGTTCTTGGACATCTGACCCTCCGGATGACCCGACGAGAAGGATCGCGTCCGCGCGCGACGAGCTGAGAAGACAGAGACATGGCAGACGAAGCAGACACCCCCACCGGACCGGCCGACGGCGACGAGATCATCACCGAGACCGGCGTCGTGATCCACGGCCACGACAAGATCGAGCCCGTCGATCTGCAGCTCGAGATGCAGCGTTCGTATCTCGACTACGCCATGAGCGTCATCGTCGGGCGCGCGCTCCCCGAGGTCCGCGACGGCTTGAAGCCCGTGCACCGACGCGTGATCTACGCCATGTACGACGGCGGATACCGCCCCGACAAGGCTTTCTCGAAGTGCTCGCGTGTTGTCGGCGACGTGATGGGCCAGTTCCACCCGCACGGCGACTCCGCCATCTACGACGCGCTCGTGCGCCTCGTGCAGCCGTGGAGCCTCCGCTACCCGCTCGCGCTCGGGCAGGGCAATTTCGGCTCGCCCGGCAACGATGGCGCGGCGGCCCCCCGGTACACCGAGACCAAGATGGCTCCGCTCGCCCTCGAGATGGTCCGCGACATCGACAAGAACACCGTCGACTTCCAGGACAACTACGACGGCCGCACCCGCGAGCCGGCCATCCTTCCGGCCCGCTTCCCCAATCTGCTGGTCAACGGCTCGGTCGGCATCGCGGTCGGCATGGCCACGAACATCCCTCCGCACAATCTGCGCGAGGTCGCGGCCGGCGCCAAGTGGGCGCTCGAGAACCCGGAGGCGACGCGCGAGGAGCTTCTCGAGGCTTTGCTCCAGCGCATCAAAGGCCCCGATTTCCCGACCGGCGCGCAGATCCTCGGTGTCCGCGGCATCCAGGATGCGTACCGCACGGGGCGTGGCTCGATCACCATGCGTGCGGTGGTCTCGATCGAAGAGATCCAGGGCCGTACCTGCCTTGTCGTTACCGAGCTTCCGTACCAGGTGAACCCCGACAACCTCGCGATCAAGATCGCGGAGCTGGTCAAGGACGGCCGGGTATCGGGCATCGCCGACATCCGCGACGAGACCTCCGGTCGTACCGGCCAGCGCCTCGTGATCGTCCTCAAGCGCGACGCCGTTGCCAAGGTCGTGCTCAACAACCTCTACAAGCACACCCCCCTGCAAGAGAACTTCGGCGCGAACATGCTCGCGATCGTCGACGGCATCCCGCGCACCCTCTCGCTCGACGGCTTCATCCGCGCGTGGGTCGACCACCAGGTCGAGGTCATCGTCCGCCGCACCCAGTTCCTGCTCGACGAGGCGGAGGCGCGGATCCACATCCTGCGCGGCTACCTCAAGGCGCTCGACGCGCTCGACGAGGTCATCGCCCTCATTCGCCGCTCCCCGACCGTGGAGGAGGCGCGCGACGGCCTCATGGAACTCCTCGACATCGACGAGGTGCAGTCCCGCGCGATCCTCGACATGCAGCTGCGTCGACTCGCGGCCCTCGAGCGTCAGAAGATCATCGACGAGCACGACCGCATCCAGGCCGAGATCGAGGACTACAAGTCGATCCTCGCGAGCCCCGCTCGTCAGCGCACGATCATCTCGGAGGAGCTCGACGAGATCGTCGATCGCTTCGGCGACGACCGGCGCACCGAGATCCTCTTCGGCTTCGACGGCGACATGAGCGTCGAGGACCTCATCCCCGAGGAGGAGATGGTGGTCACGGTCACCCGCGGCGGCTATCTCAAGCGCACCCGCAGCGACTCCTACCGGGCACAACACCGCGGCGGTCGCGGAGTGCGCGGCGCCCAGCTGAAGGCCGACGACATCGTTGAGCACTTCTTCGTGACGACCACCCACCACTGGCTCCTCTTCTTCACGAACACCGGCCGCGTCTACCGTGCGAAGACCTACGAGCTCCAAGAGGCGAGTCGCGATGCCAAGGGGCAGCACATCGCCAACCTGCTCGCGTTGGAGCCGGGCGAGCAGATCGCGCAGATCCTCGACATCCGCGACTACGAGGCGGCGCGTTATCTCGTGCTCGCGACGCGCGACGGACTGGTGAAGAAGACGGCCCTGGCCGAGTACGACACCAACCGCTCCGGGGGCATCATCGCGATCAAGCTTCGCGAGGGCGATGAGCTGGTCTCGGCGCTCCTCGTCGAGGAGGACAGCGATGTGCTGCTCGTCTCGCGCAAAGGCATGTCGATCAGGTTCACCGCGACCGACCAGGCGCTACGGCCCATGGGCCGCTCGACGTCGGGGGTGATGGGCATGTCGTTCCGCGGCGAGGATCGCCTCCTCGACGCCAACGTCGTCACCGACGAGGGCTTCGTCTTCGTGGTCACCGAGGGCGGATACGCCAAGCGCACGGCCGTCGACCAGTACCGCCTGCAAGGGCGCGGCGGTCTGGGCATCAAGGTCGCCAAGCTCGAAGAGAAGCGGGGCGACCTGGTGGGTGCGATCATCACCGGAGAGGACGACGAGGTCCTCGTGGTCCTGGCCAGCGGCAAGGTGGTACGCTCTGCCGTGGCCGAGGTACCGGCCAAGGGTCGCGACACGATGGGGGTCGTCTTCGCACGATTCGCCGAGGATGATCGCATCATCGCACTCGCCAAGAACACCGAACGCAATCTCGACGCCCAGGACGAGGATCCCGACGCCGCGGCGCCGGCCGAGTCCACTCCGGTGTCGGAGGAGGATGGGTCAGTAGATGAGTAGCACCGTCGCCGAGAAGCTCGCCAAGAAGTCCGCGAAGAGCCCGGCGGCGAAGCAGGTCCGTCTGAAGCTGGTCTACGTCGACTTCTGGTCGGCGGTGAAGCTCTCGTTCCTCCTGGGGCTGACGCTCGCGATCATCACGATCGTGGTCACCTACCTCGTCTACACGGTGCTCGCGCAGACCGGCGTGTTCAACCAGGTGAACGGTCTGGTGCAGGAGATCGCGGGTGCGGAGGCGTTCGATCTCAACACGGTCATCTCCCTCCCCCAGGTGATGGGCTTCGCGATCGTCGTGGCCGTGCTCAACACGATCGTGACCACGGCGCTCGGGGCGATCGTGGCGCTGCTGTACAACCTCAGCGTCAAGATCACCGGTGGTCTGCTGGTCGGCTTCACCAATCAGTAGCCGCGTCTCGGCCGATTGGGTTTCTGACGCGACGTCGGGTAGAGTCTCATCTGGCCATTTCGGGGGTATAGCTCAGGCGGTTAGAGCGCTTCACTGATAATGAAGAGGTCCCAGGTTCAAGTCCTGGTACCCCCACCCGTGCCGAACGGCCCGACACCTCGCGGTGGCGGGCCGTCCGACTCTTCGCGCAGGATCCGTCCGGCGCCGGCCCGGGGCCTTAGCTCAGTTGGTAGAGCGCCTGCTTTGCAAGCAGGATGTCAGGAGTTCGAATCTCCTAGGCTCCACACATCACTCGACAGCCGCCGATCCCTCAACGCGCGCTTTGTGGCTCGCAGCGTCTCGAAGGCGTCGCCGTTCACCGGGGCTCGCAGGCACGGCCGAGGAACTCCCGGATCGACAGGGTCTCGGACGTGCCATCGCGGATGCCTCCGACGATGACCTCGCCAACCGAGAGCGTGTCGAACTGTTCGGCTCGGAAGACGACGGGCCGCGAGAGCACCGAGCGATTCGTCGTATAGGGGGCGAGCGAGTAGTCCACGCCCAGGCCGAACTGCTCGATCTCGGTGTCGGCGGGCCACCGCGTGGGGCCGGCGAGATCAGTCTCCCCGAGATCGGTCACCGGATCGGGTGAGACCCACCGGGTGATATGCCGCAGGCGGTCACCGATCGGCAGCGGAGCCGTATCGGCGGCCGAGAGGTCGAGCCCGTCCACGACTCCCGAGCACACCGCAACCACGCCCATGACCTCGGCCCGCTGACCGCCGCGCCCGATCCCGACAGTGGCCTCCGTCACGGCGTCGGCGGCGCAGCCCGAGAGGATCAGCGCGGAGAGCGAGGCGATCACGATCCCACCGCTCGCGATGACGAAGCGATTCCGCGCCCGGCCGTCTCCGGTCACGCTACGGCACGGGCGGCATGGCCAGCGCGAGGGCGGCGAGGGCCTGGGGGAGGGACGGAGCCCCCTCCGCGCGGAACACGACATCCCCGTTCCCTCGGCGAACCACGACAGTCGGCGTCATGCGGATGCCCGCAGCCTCCGCGTCGACCGGTCGGAATGCGACATCGAGTTCGCGGATCTCGACGGACGGCACGAGTTCGGCCACCCGCTCGAGTACGGATCGCGCCGCGTGGCAGGCGCCGCAGAAGGCGGAGGTGTAGAGCTCGACGATCACAGCGGAGTCACCGTCCGGACGAGGAGCGGACTCGCGCTGAAGTGTCATCGGAGGAGCCATGCCTCGTTCATCGTGAGCGCCGCGTCGACGAGCTCGACGCGCTCGAGCTCCTCCACCTCGGCGAGCGGAAACCACGCGGCAGCATCGGTGGATCCGTCGAGCTCGTGAGTGAGCTGACCACCGACCACGTGCGCGCGGTAGACGACGCGGATCGCGTGAAGCGGACCCGCGTCGGGATCGCTCCGCCGATGCGCCGGAATCACGTGGGAGTCGACTCCGATGAGGGCATCGAGCTCGGCGTCGTAACCCGTCTCCTCGAAGATCTCGCGAATCGCTGCATCGGCGGGCGCCTCGCCCCGATCGATGCCCCCACCGGGGAGGGTCCACGCGGCCCACGGTCCTTGACTCCAGTGCGCAAGCAGCACGCGGTCGCCGTCGATGATGACGCCGTAGGCGGCGACCCGGATGTCCACCGCAGCAGCCTAGCTGGCCCGGTGTCGCGGGGACACGCCGAAGGGCCGGACCCGGTAAGGGCCCGACCCTTCGATCAGAGCGTCAGGAGGCGAGTGCGTCAGGAGGCGGTCGATGCCGCGTTCTGCGCGGCGCTCTCCGGCTCATCCTCGGCGACCCACAGCTCGTCGTCGGCGCGGAACGTCTGCCATACGGCGTAGCCGATGCCGCCGACGGCCACGAGCGCGGCGCCGATCGCGAAAACGGTGCCCGCCGTGTTCTTCTTTTTCGGGGGAGTGGTGAGTTCCTCCCAGCGTGCCTTCGATATCTCGGCGAGCTTGGCGCGGTTCTTCGAGTCCTTCGCGGCCTCGAACGCGGCAGCCGCCGTGCCGCCCAGCGCGAGCACCGTCGGCAACACCTTCTTGGCGTAGGCGTCGCGGGCGGAGGAGTAGCCACCCTCGACCGCGGACACGCCGCTGTCGTACACCGGCTTCACGCGCGAGCGATACGTGTCCTTGACGAGCGGCACGACCTCTTTCTTGGCGTACTTCGTCGCGTGGCGGCGGCTCTTCTCGAGAACGGAGGCGGCATGCGCCAGAACCTCCTGCTGCTCGCTCCAGACCGCCTCGGCGTTCTTGCGGAGACGCTTGAGATCCTTCTTGTGCTTACGTGACAGACCCACTTGGTCCTCCATCGGCTACGAGCAGCGAACTCCTCAATACTGCCACTCATCGATCGGGGTCCGCATCGCGCACCCAGCGCATTGACACGCGGTGTTGCGGAGCCCACCATGCGCGCTGTGCGAGAATCCCCGCATGCCTTTGCACACCGCAGTCGCGACGTTCCATACCAACAAGGGCGACATCGTCGTCAACCTCTACGGGAACCACGCTCCCAAGACGGTCCGCAACTTCGTCGGTCTCGCGACCGGCGAGATCGAGTGGACGCATCCGGCCACCGGTGCGAAGACCACGGAGCCGCTCTACGACGGCACGGTCTTCCACCGTGTCATCCCGGACTTCATGCTCCAGGGCGGCGACCCGCTCGGTCAGGGCATCGGGGGACCGGGCTACCAGTTCGACGACGAGATCAACCCCGAGCTCGACTTCACGCAGCCCTACATCCTCGCGATGGCCAACGCCGGCAAGCAGGCCGGTCGGGGGACGAACGGCTCGCAGTTCTTCATCACCGTCGCGCCGACCACCTGGCTTCAGGGCAAGCACACCATCTTCGGCGCGGTCGCCGACGACGAGTCCAAGAAGCTCGTGCAGACGCTCTCGACGGTCCCGACCGATGGGCGCGACAAGCCGCTCGATGACGTCGTGATCGAGAGCGTCGAGATCACCGAGGCCTGATCGCCTCGTCCACCACTCACTCGAGGGCCGGGTCCGTGAGGGCCCGGCCCTCGTTCTCACCGGAGGCACGCCCGTGACCCAGGTCCCGCCCAGCAGCGCGTACTCCTGCTATCGCCACCCCGATCGGCAGAGTTTCGTGCGCTGCCAGCGGTGCGGACGCACCATCTGCGGCGAGTGTCAAACGCAGGCTCCGGTCGGCGTGATCTGCCCCGACGACATGGCACAGCAGCGGGCCACCGCCCCGAGGACGCGCAGCCCGCTCGTTAGTCGCGTGCGCGCGATGACGCGCGCCGACCAGCCGACAGTGACGTACGCGATCATTGCGCTCTGCGTCTTCATGTGGGTGCTCGAGATCCTGCCCGTGGTCGGGAACATCGTGCTGTCCGAGCTCTTGTACGCACCGGCCTACACTCTCCCCGGTTTCGGTGCGGGATTCGAGCCGTGGCGGATGCTCACCTCGGTGTTCCTCCACAGCACCTCTCTCTTCGTCGTGATCCCGTTCCATCTCGCGCTCAACATGTACACGCTGTGGGTGTTCGGGATGGTGCTCGAGCGGATGCTCGGGCGGGGACGCTACCTGGCGCTCTTCCTGCTCAGCGGCTTCGCGGGCTCGGTCGGCGTGCTGCTGCTCGCTGACCCGCTGACCTCCGTGATCGGCGCCTCCGGTGCGATCTTCGGTCTGATGGGTGCGTACCTCGTGATCATCCGCCACTTGGGTGGACAGGCCTCGCAACTGCTGGTCCTGGTGGGCTTGAACCTGGTGATCGGCTTCCTCCCAGGGATGAACGTCGCCTGGCAGGCGCACGTCGGCGGTCTCGTGGCGGGAGCCCTCATCGGCTTCGTCTACACCAAGACGCGCCAGCTCTCGCAGCGGAGGACGCAGAACCTCCTCATTGGTCTGGTCGGGGTGGGTCTTGTCGCTCTCACGGCCGGGGCATACGTCCTGGGCTGACCCGCGGAAGCCGTGCAGGCGTCGTGCGGGGCGCTCCCAGCGGTCCTCCCGCCGTCTGGGGAGGAAGTTATCCACAGAGTTGTTAACACTGGGGAGAACTACGTCCGTGTGATTCTCCTGGGGCCCCGCCCTGCCGCGGACGGTATCTCTGTGGACCGCGTCCTGTCGTCACTCGGAGGCGGACCGCCGAGACCACCGGGCTCAGCGGCCTCGAGTGCCTGTCTGTGACAGCTTGATTCGAGACCGTTGTGACGGCTTGATCTGAGCCCACCTGGCGACTCGCCGGGTAGGTGTGACGGTTTCATTCGAGCCCATTTCACCGTTGTCCTCACCTGGCCTGGAGCCAGCGGCGGAGGGCACAGGGCTGAGGGCTCGGGTGGAGTTGTTCGCACAGATCCGGCGGGATGCGCGGGTGGAGGGCGCATCGATTCGGGCATTGGCTGCCCGGTATGGCGTGGTTCGGACGGCGTTGTCGCAGGCGGAACCGCCGCCGCGGAAAACCCCGGTGCGGGTGTCGCCGCGGCTGGAGGAGTTCAAGGCTGCGATCGATGCGATGCTGCTGGAGGACGTGGACGCGCCGGTGAAGCAGCGGCACACGGCTCGTCGGGTTCTCGCCCGTCTTGTCGATGAGCACGGTGTTGACGCCCTGTCGTATTCCACGGTCTGGGACTACGTGCGGTTGCGCCGGCCGGAGATCGATCAGCGCCGCCGAGCGCACGTGTTCGTGCCGCAGGAACACGCTCCGGGCACGGAGGCGGAGGTCGATTTCGGGGAGGTCTATGTCGTCCTCGCCGGGGTGAAAACGAAGTGCTACATGTTCGCGCTACGCCTCTCCAGCTCCGGGCGGGCCGTTCACCGGATCTATCCGACGCAGGCGCAAGAAGCGTTCCTGGAGGGCACGTTGACGTGTTCGAGGAGATCGGCGGGATCCCGACACGGCACATCCGTTACGACAATCTGACGTCCGCGGTCACCGAGGTCCTCTACGGCACGCACCGACGCCGAACCGAGAACGAGCGTTGGGTGCTATTCCGCTCGCACTACGGGTTTGACGCGTTCTACCGCCAACCCGGCATCGACGGCGCACACGAGAAGGGCGGCATCGAGGGCGATATCGGCCGTTTCCGCCGTCAGCATCTGCTTCCGATGCCGGTCGCCGATTCGCTCGCGGAGTTGAACGAGCGGGTGAAGAAGTGGGACATCGCGGATGAAAGCCGACGGATCGGTTCCCGGCTACGCAGCGTGAACGAGGGCGAGTTCGTGCGCCGGATGCGCCAAGAAGGGCTGCTGGTGCGCCCGCGGTTCGCGGTCGGACGTAACGACGTCGTGCAGGGCTACAGTGTGGCGCTGCGTCCCGAGAAGGACGAGCCCGTGCGCTGGCACGGCGGCGGCACTCTCGCCCGCGACCTCACCCTCCCGCGGCTGCGCGAGGGCTGGTCGGATGATCCCGCGAAGGCGTCGGAGGCTGCGGGGGAGTGGCGTGCGACGTCCAAGAATCCGTGGCGGTACGAGCCCGTCAAGCCGGGCCGTGAGGTCACCGCGCCCTCGCCGGAGCTGTTCGAGTCGTATGCGGCGGACATGAGCCGGCTGCACGACTACATCAACTCGGTGGACCCCTCCGATCGGGCGACGTGGGCGCACGTCGCCCGTGAAACCGCGGGCGCCTATGCGGCATGGTCGCGGCGGATGGAACCGACGCCCGGGCCGCTCGCGGATGCCGCGCGATCGCTCGCCCGGTCGGCGCACCTGCGCGCGGACGAGTCCCGGCCCCGGCCCGCGGGGGGATGCCCTCCAGCGCATCGTCCACCGCGCTGATCCTCGCGATGGCTGGGATGAGGAACACCGCCGCCGCTGAGCTGCTGCTGTTTCGTCAGCTCGCTGTCACGAGCCGGGCGATCATGCGCCCTCACAAGGCTGCTGGAGATGCACGACGATCGGCCGAGCTCGCGTCGACGCTCACCCGACAGCTGTCGCAGGTTCGCGACGGCTACCAAGGAGTCTTCGGGATGCAGCGGGCGGCGGAGAACGAGCAGAAGTGGCAGGCGCTCCCCGAGGAGCTGAAAGACATCCGCCGGCTCTCCGAGGCCAACTTCGGAATGGGTAGCCCCGTCCCGAACACGCTCACTCCGCGGGAGAAGGAGAGCGAGGAAGCAACGCTCGCGAAGCGTGCTCGAGAGCTGCGCGATGGGCCCGGTCAGGACCGCGGCGACCGCGGCCGCTAGACGATTCACGAAGCACAGGGGGAGGAAGTCATGAGTGACGATGAGGTCGGCCAGCAGGTCGGTCAGAACGTTCGGATCGCGTTGACGATCGCGATGCAGATGGGGGAGAAGTTCGCTCGACTGCGCGCGGAGATGGCTCGCGATGCGCAGGCGCGCGAGCTGTCGGCTCGGTTCGACGCCGAGCGCAGCGCTGCACGAGCGAGTGGAGTAATCGGCGGTTTACACGCGGAACCCCTGGTGGGCGCGCTGGACATGGTAGTAAAGAAAGCTTCTATCTCGTCCGTACACATCCGCCCCGTTGTAGCCAGTCAAAGTATTCATGACTTGACTCGGCGTAAGCTTCCGCAACTCAGTGTGAGCAAGCGACGTTCGATTTGTGGCCTCTTGCATCATCACGTATAGAGCAGTCGTAATATTGAAGGCCTCATCCGAAGCGAGTTTTTGCCATATTTCCCACAGGTCTTGCCACTTCGTTGCGTCGTAAGCCCGATCTAACAGGAGACTCTTCGATCGAGCCCAGTTCCTCGCGGAGATCGCTGTGCGTGCGAAGATTTGGCAGGCTCCAGTGGAGGAATCGTCCTTGAGAGCTGGGGGTTGTGGTGCTCTCCCTTCCTTCCACGCATAATAAGCGCGAACTGCGGTGTCGGCCACAGGGTCGGCCGGGTTGATTACAGATCCCTCCCAGATCATCGGGGTCAAGATCAGCGCTTTGTAGACCTTGTGTGACGACGCTAGTGCGGTGATCAGTGCGTCGTGGTTCGCTATCCTGGCTTTCAGTGCCGCCCTATTCGAGGCCATAATGATTCGCTGCGGCGGCTCATCCGCCCATGTGAGGCAGTGCTGGTAGCACGACTCGGCGAAGGCATCCATTTTTGCTGAAGGAACTAGCGGATCATTGCCGAGATTCGTTTCCGCTGCTAGGACACTCACGCCAGACGCGCGAGATGAGACAATGTTTTTGTCGATTTCAATCGCGTTCGGTGAGGTGCCCACGGTCAAGGTCTGCACTTGATCGAAGAACCAGTTTGTGGGCATCGTTTGGCCAAGGTTTCCGCTATAGCCAGTCGACATATCTGATACAAAACTTGCGACGGCGATTCCGGCATCACTGACCCGCTTGCACACGTTGCGCGGCCCGTATACTCCGATGCGGAAGGCTCGACCGAAGGTGCTCAAGTATGTCTTCACAGCTTGGAAATAAGGGATGATATTATCCGTGACTTCCCAGTCGTACGCATCGTAGTCAACCGTGAAGTAGATGATCGTGTTTGCCGGGATCCTGTAAGCAATAGCAGCTGCGGCGGCCTCCTCCGCAACTTGTGCACCCCGAATGGAAGTGAAGTGAGACGGTACTGCTCCCCCGGTCTGAAAGATGGGGAACAATTTGCCGCCGGCGGCAATAATTGCAGCCGGTTCGCCGTATCGTAATGCTTTATCCGGTTCGCGGTCAGGCGTATTCGTGAGATAGCGACCAAAGTACTGATAACCAGCCGCCCTGAGAGTAGACAGTTTTCCAGCATCAAGAGCTGTGACGCAGTCCGATCCTGTTCCCGGCCGATCCGGGTCTCCGGTACTTACGAGTAACGCCGACCAGGTTTGAAGGTTCGCGGTTCCCGTAACGCTAAGACCAACGAATGCTTGGAAGGAGTTGACCATCGTGGCCGTCGCAGAACTGTAGGTACCCGACCACGTTGAGTTATAACCATTTACCTTGAGCATCAAGTGGAAGAGGCGAACAAATATTTTCGTAGAATCGACGGACCCAACTGTCAGATTCGCCTTCGTCTGGAGACCCGAGCGAGTTCCAGGCCCGAAATTCCCATTCGCGACTCCGTCGACCATGTCCAGTTCATATTGAATGGCGAAGAGGACAGCTTTGTGTGTGTCGCGAAGGAAGACTCCGTCTGCGCCAACAAAAAAGAAGTCTCTTCGCAACTGGTATCGGCCGTTCATGGCCCGCTGTCCGTCACGAACTACCGTATTCCCGTTGGACAACAGAGTAGTTGCCTCCATTGTAAGAAGGAACTTGAAGAGCTTCGGAGGAAGGTCCGACGACGTCGACCCGAGGCCCAAGTCATTTCGCAGGGCACTCATTGCGGACCGTGTTGTGGTACCCCATAGGCCGGAGAGACTGCCATTATCGGAGTTATATCCTTTGCAGTACAGCGCCCCCTGAGCAATTTTGACAATATTGGAAGGTGTTCCAGGCGTCGGCTTCGAGGCGGATATCGTGCCGAAGGCGGTCAACGCGGCGAGAGTGCTATCCCCAAAGTTGTCTGACAGGTTTGAAAGGCCGAGTTCGTGCTGGAGGGCGCGAGTAAGAGCATAGATGGTGTCCCAGCCCGTGCGCCCGTCGACCGCCAGCGAGGCGAAACCAGGCTTCGATTCGTAGGTGTCTTTATACCACTGCTGCGTTGCTTCAATCCACGGATCACCCATTACAGCTCCTTTGGTGTTTCATTTAGTTTTATGAAAAGTTGGTTATGCACTTGGTGCGGCGACGTACGTGCTCTCCTGGGAGCCGGCTCTAGTCACGGGGTAGACAGAGTCGCGTCCTGACTGCCGTCTTCCAACTGCGTTTGGAGTGGGTTGTACGACCAGACGAGGCACGAACGTGGAGAACGCTACGGGCATTGAGTCAGAAAGCTGAACCGGGCTTACGAGGTCGAGTCGGGCGTCAGGCTCAAGTGCTGTGAGCGTTCGTATGGTCACGTCGCGGGTACCTTCACCAGTGCTGGTCTCGATGTTGACCAGCTCAGGCAGGCTTTGTTGTGGCGAGTCGTCGGCATTCGAACTTGGCTGGGACGCATCAGCTTCGAGAGAACTTTCCGCTGATGAAAGTTCACCTTTGCTGGTATCCAGGAGCGCTAGTTCGCCTCCAACGTCCGAGTACTTGAGCGTCATTACAATCTCGGAAGGCGCGGGATTGGGACCGATGCTGACGAGATTTATAAGCGCGGGAACAACTTGGCCGAGGTGACTGATCCAGCTTACAGAAGCCTCTACACCCCAAGCGGAACAGTCGACACCGACTGCACTGTCAGCCCAGGTCCGCACGTAGCTTCCTTCGTTGTTTCGGAGTGTAAGTTCTGTAGCTTGGACGGAATCGAGGTTTTCATTCGGATAGAGGCTAATCGGAAGCGCTCGAAAGATTACTTCCGATGCGTCGTCGGGCAAGACAAAAGATGCTGAGCCGTCCAAATTCGTTTCGAATCGAAGGTCTACAACGTCATCTTCAATCCGGACAAGAGCGGGATTACGGAGATCGAAGAGTCGAGGATCCCACCTCAACTCGAGAACTTTGTTGGGTACCTGGGTGTCGAGAGGTAGTGATTTCGGGAAAGCAGCTACGTATTCCTGATTCCAATCAGACCCAAAATATCGATTAGTGGTAGTCGGGATAGACTCTGTGGGTAGTTTGGCTACGTCAGGGTTGGTAGGCACCTTCAGCAACTCTTCTGAGAGACTATACGGCGCAAAAAGAGTTGCGGCTGATAATGAAGCGCCTATAAGAACTACGCGACGCGTAGCTACCGCTTTACCCAAATTTTTCAAAGCTCCCCCAGTAATCCTTTGTTTGTTTGTTTTTTATGTACTCGTAGTAGTCATGCGCTGGCGATGGCGCACCGCCGTCCTAAATGACCGCAATCGTCAGGCCGTGTTTCACGGACTTGGTTCCACCATCCAAAAGTCCGCTGAGATATGAAGCAGTTGTCCACGTGACTCGGATGTTAGGTTGATCGTCCGCGGGTCCCATAGGTTTCCGGAGATTTGGGCCCGCGGTGTCGTACCAATTTCGCGAGACAGCTCGTCGGGATTCATTCCCTCCGGAGGCCGTACTGAAATGTTTGCCCAACATCCTCCAGATGCACAATCAGTTGTCTGGCTTACGACGGTGCTTCCGTCAGGCAGGTGGAGCGACGAGGCCGCCGGAACGTCACCTTCGATTGCGAATATGGCTAAGCCGATGAGACGAACAGCGTACCCCGTGATGATGACGAGCAGTAGCGCCAAAATGATGATGTTCGCTCGCCGTCGCCCGTGACTTTGGGACTGATTCATGATGTAGGACTCTAGCAACGGTAGGTCAGTTTGCGCCGGCGGCGGCGTAAATCATTTCGTGGCAGGCGGTCAGCTCCCGCCCGGGCGCAAGGCGTGACGATCCCCGGATCGTTCCATTTGGGCCGATGAGCAGGCATGAGGACTACTTTTAAGCGGCGAGGGCGCGCATATGTCTACGAGGCGCGAGGGTGGGCTCGGTACGCGGCCGCGGTTGGCCTGCACTGTAAGCACCGATGCCGGACCGAGAACGAGCGTTGGGTGCTATTCCGCTCGCACTACGGGTTCGACGCGTTCTACTGCCAACCCGGCATCGGCGGCGCACGATCGCCTCGAACGAGTCCGTCTCCGGCTGGACCCGCACCTTCACCGACCCCAGGCTCTGCGCCGCGATTGTTGACCGGCTCACCTTCAACGGCACCATCATCGAAACCGGCACCGACTCCTACCGCCTCGCCCACACGAAACAGCAACTCGCGACCGCCCCATCGTTACTAGCGCTGAGGCTGCGGATCGCCCCAACCGCGGACGGCATGGATGGTCGCAGATTTCGGATAGCCCGCGGATAGCGAGCGCGGTCCGATCTCGAACAGGTCCAGCATCAAAAGCGCCGGGTAGTCCGGCGCGAACCGCGAACGCTTAACGACTTTTCCGTCGCAGCCGATCACCGTTCCCTCTGGCCCCCGGACGACTGACCACGTATGAGGAAGGGACGCGTCTAGCGGGATGATGACCTCGGACATATCCGTGACAAGCGACACATCTCCGTGCGCTTTCACTCCGCACCGGACCCGCGACTGGTCGACCGCGATTGCGGTCGCGTCGATCTCAAAGATGCAGATCTCTCCGCTGTGATCCGGTGAAAGGTTCTCGGCACCGACGAGCCATGCCGCGAGCATGCAGCCCTCGTCCGTGCTTGCGCTAACTGTCACATCGACCCGACCCGACGTCGGCGCCCACAACAGTCGCTCCGGAGTCTCGGTTCGGACCAGCGGGCCATCAGGACGATGGCGGTGAGTTCCGCGCGCCGAGCCGACCGGCCCCGAGAACACACCTGTTTGAAGGTTGGACACGCGCACCGGCGCGTCTTCCTCCCTCCAGTCTCGCTGGTCCTCCTCGATCAGCAGGCGAACACCCGACGCACCCGTCAGCTCATAACGCGCCCGCGACCGTTCTGGAGTCGTCCAGTGAGGAAGATAGTCACTCACCCACGCGTCATCACGAAGCACATCCGACGCGAAATCATCATCCACGTCCGGCGATCGCGCCGGCACCTCGGGGAACACATCGACCGCTTTCGTCACGAACCGATTCTTCCCGCCACGCTTCGCCAACGGGAAGCCTGACTCGTCCGCCTCAGACCACGTGGACTCGAACCAAGCCGTCCTGGTGGTCCTAGATCGGGTTGACATTCTCAAGTGCCCACTTTCCACAGGAGTTTCCACAGGTGGGGATAATTACAGGCGTGTAGTTCCGGCGACGACCACCGTCGCGTCGAGGTCCTCGTCGCGACGCACATGGGTTGAGAAACCAGACGCGGCGAACGCGGAGGCGCTGGCCTCTGCCTGGTCATCGCTCGTCTCGATCACCACGCTGCCGCCGGGTGCGAGCCACGCCGCGGCCTCGAGGGCGATGCGGCGATGCAGATCCAGCCCGTCGACACCTCCGTCGAGAGTGAGCATCGGCTCGTGCAATCGCGCCTCGGGGGGCATCAGCGCGATCGCTGAGGTCGGCACGTAGGGCGCGTTCACGACGATGAGGTCGAGGCGGCCCCTTTCCTGCGGGGGCAGAGCGGAGAAGAGATCGCCTTCGAAGACCGTCGCGAGTTCGGAGAGAGCGATCCGGGCGCTCGCGACGGCTGTGGGGGAGAGGTCGGCTGCGAGGAGTCGCAGATGCGGGGCTTCGTGGGCGAGCGCACAGGCGATCGCGCCGGTTCCGCAGCAGAGGTCGAGGACCGTCACCGTGCTCCGGGCAGACAAGGGTGGCGCAGAGAGGAGAGAGAGGGCGGTGTCGACCACGAAGCCGGTGCGCACCCGGGGGACGAAAACGCCGGGGGTGACAGGCACGCGCAAGCCGCGGAAGGCGACCCAGCCGAGGATCTGCTCGAGCGGCTCGCCCGCCTCCCGTCGGTGCAACGCGCGCTCGAGAGCAGCCGGGTCGCTGTTGGCCTCCTCGAGAAGCTCTGCCTCCTCCTCGGCGAAGACGCACCCGGCGGCACGCAAGCGCGCCACCGACGACGAACGCCCCGCCGGCGAGCCGGACGGAGCGTCGTTCACGAGAGGAGTCAGCGCCAGCGCGTCGTCATCAGGAATCCGATGAAGGCGATGCCGAAGCCGATCAGGATGTTGAGGTTGCCGAGGTCGGGCACCGGGAGGGTGCCCTGACTGACGTAAAAGACGATGATCCAGGCCAGGCCGAGCAGCATGAAGCCGAACATCACCGGCTTGAACCAGACCGGATTCGGTGCGTTCTCGCCTGCCCGGGCTTCGTCGCGCTCGGGCTTCGGGCTCTTCGTCGCTCGTGCCATGCCGACCACTGTAGCGGGCCGTGGGCTCCGGTCGGGTGCGCCGGGGGCTGCGTCGGCCGCACGAGAAGGGCTTTAACGCCAGCTCGGGATTCGCTGCGGCGCGGATGACAGGTTCTCCACAGCTCCGACAGAGGACCGCCTCCGGATCACACGCCCCCTTTAGACTCATCGCATGCCCGAAGAGACCCGCGCCGAGACTGCGCTGAGGCCTCGACCGAGGCGCCGTCGACCCCGCCGACGAGTCTCGTTCTTCGGCATTCTGGGCGAGCTGCTCATCACGGCGGGCGTTCTGGTGCTGCTCTTTCTCGGCTGGCAGCTGTGGTGGAACGATGCGGTCATCGCCGGTCGACAGACCACGCAGGCGTCCGAGTTGCGGGAGAGCTGGGGCCCTCCCGAGCTCTCCGCTCCCACCTCGACCGCTTCCGCGACACCCCCTGGCGATCCGGTCGTGGCGACGGTGTCGGCGCTCGACACGTCCTTCGGCAACCTCTACATCCCGCGCTACGGCGAAGGCTGGGTGCGCACGATCGCCGAGGGGACGGACGCGGCCCATGTCCTCGACGAGGGCAGCATCGGTCACTACCCGGGCACTCAGATGCCGGGACAGGTGGGCAACTTCGCTCTCGCCGCACACCGCAGCGCCTACGGCGGGGGGATGCACCTCATCGATCAGCTGCAGCTAGGCGACGCGATCTACGTCGAGACCGCCGACGGCTGGTACACCTACCGGTTCCGCAATCTCGAGTACGTGCAACCGACCGACGTGCAGGTCATCGATCCGGTGCCCTGGAGCCCGGACACGACGCCCGGGGATCGTCTGATCACGCTCACGAGCTGCAATCCGCTCTACTCGACGGCCGAGCGCATCATCGCGTACGGAGTGTTCGACTCGTGGCAGCCCCGCTCGGCCGGCCCGCCGGCCGAGATCGCCTCGTCACTCGCGCAGGAGGGCTGACCGTGTATGCAGCGTTGTGGAGGGTCCTTCCCGGACCCTGGTGGGTGCGGTTGCTGATCGTGCTGGTGCTCGTGGCCGCTGTGCTCGCCGCGCTCGCAGAATGGGTGTTCCCCTGGGTGCAGTCGCTCGTGCTCGACAGGGACGTCACCGTCGCTCCATGAGAGTGGGGGAGGGGCTGAGGGTGCCGTGACCCGGGTTCTGGTGGTCGACAACTACGACAGTTTCGTCTTCTCGCTCGTCGCCCTCCTGCGTGCCGGAGGCGCAGAGGTCGAGGTCGTCGAGAGTGCAGAGCTCTCTGCCGAGGAGGCAGTGACCGCGGCTCGGTCGAGCGATGCGATCCTGCTCTCGCCCGGACCGGGCCGTCCGGAGGAGGTGGCGACGTCGCTCGCCCTCGTCGCGCTCGCCGTGGACGAGGGTCGACCGTTGCTCGGGGTGTGCCTCGGCCATCAGGTCATCGCGCACGCCCTCGGTGGGCGGGTGGAGCAGGCACCCGAGCTGATGCACGGTCGCACCTCCGAGATCCTGCACGACGGAGATCCGCTGTTCGCCGGACTCAGCTCGGGTTTCGCGGCAATGCGGTACCACTCCCTCGCGGTGGAGCGGGCAAGTCTGCCGGACGAGCTGGAGGTCATCGCCCGCACCTCCGAGGGTGTGGTGATGGGCCTCCGGCACCGCCGCGCGCCCGTCGTGGGCGTCCAGTTCCATCCCGAGTCCGTGCTGACCGAGGGAGGCGGCCTCCTCCTCTCGAACTGGCTCGAACAGGCCGGAGCCTGACCGCTCGGGCGTCGGCACGCGGGTGACGCAGCGGCGATGCCCCGGGGTGGCGGGCCGTACTGTGCGAAAGGCACAAGGGATCTCGATTGCTCTCATGCAGCACTGTCGAAAAGCACAAAGGGTGTCGATTGTCGTGCAGCAGGGAGTGGCGCGATTGTCACTCTAGTTACGCACCGGATTAGCCGATGATATCGGCCGGCTATTCATGCAGTTATGCCGAGACTCATATTCGTGATAGTGAGGACTGCACCTCAGAAGATACCCCCAAACGGGTTACTTTTCTTTGTGCCAGACAGGACGCGATACCTGCCATCGATACGATGCCGCCCTCACGGCCGAAGGGGGGAATCGCCGCCGTTTCGGGCATCCATGACGCCCACCTCCTCCACACCCCCCGACCGGGTGGCGCGTTTTGACGGAGCTTTGGCGGAGAATGCGGCAACCTTTCCATGCATAATCGGAGGGCATCAGCGAGGCTCCTGCTGAGGCATTGCCGACATTCGGGGGGAATCGCGTGGTTGAGTCGGTTAGCTGGCAGTATTCGGGGATACGGGAGCTCGAGGCCCTCGGCCCGAGGATCATCGTCAAGCCGGGTACGCAGCCGCAGGTGACGGGATCGGGCTTCCGCTCGAGCGACCTCAGCGCCGTCGTGATGACGATCAGCCCGCTCCGCGTGGTCCGTGGGACATGGGGTGCCGACGACATGTCGGCGCTCAACTTCACCTTCCTCATCGATGGCTTCGTACGCCTCGTCGCCCCGGACCGCACCGTCCTCCTGCGTCCGGGATCGATCTCCTATCAGCAGGGAACGACGAGTTTCACGACGGAGTCGACGACCCCGGTCACCCTGCTGCACGTCTCGGTGTCCCTCGAGGAGATGCGTCGCTACGGCTTCGACATCACGGCGCCGGCCTACGCGCTCGACCCCGACGCCCGCTCGACGCGGGCCGCCTACGCGTTCACGACGGCCTTCGCCCTCGCGGCGGAATCGGGAACGGGGCTCCCGGGCGAGTGGGAGGTGGCGAACTTCGCGCACGTCGTGAAACAGCTGCTCACGAGCGCCTTCCTGGCGGCGGCGAGTGTCCGGCCGGGCGGTACCGGAGGGCGGGCGGCCGCCCTCGGCAGGGCTCGCACGGTGATCGACCGCACACACCGCACACCGCGCTGCACTCCCGAGGCCGTCGCCGACGCGGTCAACGTCTCGACCCGGTCGCTTCAGCGGCTCTTCGAAGACGCCGGGACGACGGTCGCGAGCGAGATCGAGCGGGCTCGGGTCGCCACTGCCGTGGAGCTGCTGCGGCGCCGACCGCGCGAAGTGCCGCTCGACACGATCGCCGCAGCCTCAGGATTCTCCTCCGCCGACCACCTCCGCCGTGCCTTGAAGCGCCGCGAAGGACTCACGCCCAGCGATATCCGTGGACGCATCGGCGCGCACCCCGACCACGTGGTCGAGGCTCTTCCGCGCGCCGATTTCGCCCTCGCGCAGGCGCGCCGCGCCTGAAGACGCACGGCGCCGGCCTCACGCTCGTTGCCGGGAAAAGCGCAGGACGAGGATCAGCCCGCGCAGTAGCCGAGCTGGACGGTCGACCCCTGAGGAACGTCTCCCGGGGGCAGCGACTGCGTCGTGATCGGCGGGTTCGCGCGCACCGAATCGCAGCGGGTATCGGGGGCTTCGACGCCCTTGAGTTGAAGGCTGTCGGAGGCGAGGGTCGCCAGCGCAGTGCTCAGCGACTGGCCGACGAGGTCGGGCAGCGTGACCTTGCCCGACGAGACGACGAGGTCGACCGAGCTGCGCGGCTCGGCCTGCGCGCCTCCGTCGGGTGAAGACGAGATCACGACGTCGGCCGGCAGCGTCGGGGAGTTCTGTCGGGTCTGCGAACCCTCGACAAGGCCGGCGCCGGTGATCGCCGCGATCGCGTCCGCGAGGGGGGTGCCGGCCGTCTTGGGCACAGCGACGGGCTGCATACCCTGCGAGACGTAGACGCGAATCGTCGTCTGGCGCGCCACGATCGTGCCGGGACCAGGATCGGTGCGGGTCACCTGCCCCGCGGGCACCGAGTCGCTGAACTCGCTTTGCTTGCTCACGATGAGATCGAGGCCGGTGAGCGTCGCCTCCGCTGCCTCGTAGCTCTCGGACGTCAGCGTGGGCACCTCGCGCGACTGCGTGGGCAGCGTGGTCGAGGGCTGCAGCGTGAGCACCCAGATCACCAGGGCGGCTACGATCACCGCGAGTACCACGATCGACGACCAGATCCACAGGATCGGGGGACGCCGCTGGGTCCGCACGATCGAGTTGTCCTCGGCGAGCTGCCGCAGCGCGAGCTCGGAGTCGTTCATGCCCCCGCCGCTGCGCGCGCCGAACAGTGAGGTCGTCAGTTCGTCGATCTCCCGATGATCCGGCAGGCGACCCGCGGCCGCATCGCGCAGATCGTCGCGGAACTCGGCCGCGCCCTGAAACCGCTCGTAACGGTCCTTCGAGAGAGCGCGGGCCACCACCGCGTCGAGCGCGGGCGAGACCGCCGGGGTAATCGAGCTCGGTGCGGGCGGGGTCTCGCTGACGTGCTGGTACGCGACCGCGACGGGAGTGTCTCCGCGAAACGGCGCACGACCCGTGAGCAGTTCGAAGAGCACGACCCCGGCCGAGTAGAGGTCGCTCCTGGCATCGACCTGCTCGCCCTTGGCCTGCTCGGGCGAGAAGTAGGCGGCGGTGCCGAGGATCGCCGTGGTCTGCGCGACCGTCGCGGCAGAGTCGGAGACGGCCCGGGCGATGCCGAAGTCCATCACCTTCACCTGGCCGGAGGGAGTCAGCATGATGTTGCCGGGTTTGATGTCGCGATGCACGACTCCCGCCCGGTGCGAGTACTCGAGGGCGGTGAGGATGCCCTCGGTGATGCGGACGGCCTCGTCGACGTCGACGGGACCGTCCGCGATGATGTCCTTGAGGAGACGACCCTCGATGTGCTCCATGATGATGAACGGACGCCGCGACTCGGCTCCGTTGTCGTCGACCGTGACCTCTTCGCCGGCGTCGAACACGCGGACGATCGTCGGGTGCGACATCCGAGACGCAGCCTGCGCCTCCTGTCGGAATCGCAGGCGGAACGCCGAGTCGGAAGAGAGGGAGAGCTTGAGCTCCTTGATCGCGACCGTGCGGCCCAGCCGAGTGTCGGTGCCGAGATAGACCTCGGACATCCCGCCGCGACCGAGTCGGGGGCCGACCTGGTACCGTCCCGCGATCAGGCGACCCTCTTCCGTCACGCGCACGCTCCCGCCCTGTAGTTCGTGTGGCACGGCCCGCAAAGAGCCACAGCAAGTGTACCTTCGGGCCTCCCGCGTTCCCGGCGCGGAGCGCGCGAGGGCGGGCACGGCGCATCCCGGGACACCGCAGACCGGGATGCGCGGCCTCTATTGCGCCGGCGTGCCGCTCGAGCTGGGCGCACCGTTCGAGCGCGTCGGCGTCGGGGTCGGCGTCGGGGTCGCGACGGTCACGGACAGCGTCGGCGAGGCCGCCGACTCCGTCTCTCCGCACAGCACCGTATAGGTCACCTCGATCGTGCCGGCCGAGGAGCCCGCCTGGATCGACGCGGTCGTCGAGGTCGAGGGGTTGGTGCTCGTGACGGAGGCGCCGTCGCCCGACGCGGTCACCCGATAGCCGGTCACCGAGGTGCCGCTCGGGCACTGGTTGTAGTTGCTCCACGTGACCGTGAAGGTGCTTCCCGCAGGAACGCTGGAGGCGGCAGGGGTCACGGTAGGAACGGCAGTGGGCGCATCAGGAGTCGCGACGGCGGTGTACACCGAGACGTCGATGGTGGTGCCCTTGGCGACGTTCGCCGTGGGGTTCACTCCCGCGACGGTGCCGACCTTGTCCCCGGACGCGGCGCTCGGTCCGTCGCTGCGGCGCACCGCCATACCGAGGTCCTTGAGCTCTGCCTCGACCTCGTCGAAGGGCCGCCCGACGTAGTCGGACTCCGTGATCACCACGGTGTTCGACGTGGGCGTGGGCGTAGGCGTCGTGGGAACCGGCGTGGGGGTGCTGGGCCGAGGAGACTGCGAGGTGTTCGGGGGCGAGATCGGCTGCCTCTCGCCTCCCGTCGTGAGCGCGAAGATCGTGCCCGCGATGACGACCGCGAGGATCACGATGAGCGCGATCAGCGGCCACGTCCACGGGCTGCGACGTCGCGGAGGCTCGTCGGCGACCGCCGGCTCCTCGCCGAGGATCGGCGCGGCGGCCACAGCCGTGCTCGACGGCAGCAGAGTCGTGGCCTGCGTCGCTCCCCCCGGGGAGGGGAGGACCGTCGTGGCCTGCGTCGCTGCGAGATCTCCCGCGACGGCGGGGACCGCGATCGCCGCGCCGCGCACGTCTCCTGCCCGTAGCGCTTGCGCGGCGCGAGCGAGGTGCGCGGCCGTGGCGGGCCGGTCGATCGGCTTCTTGGCGATGCAGGAGAAGACGAGGTTGCGCACCGGCTCCGCGACGGTGACGGGAAGCTCCGGCGGAGTGTCGTTGATCTGCGCCATCGCGATGGCGACCTGCGACTCACCCGTGAACGGGCGGCGCCCCGCGAGGCACTCGTACGCGACGATGCCCAGCGAGTAGATGTCGGTCGCGGGCGAGGCCGGCTGGCCGCTCGCCTGCTCGGGCGAGAGATACTGGACCGTGCCCATGACCTGCCCGGTCGCCGTCAGCGGGACCTGGTCGGCGATGCGCGCGATGCCGAAATCGGTGATCTTGACGCGGCCGTCAGGAGTGATGAGCAGGTTGCCGGGCTTCACATCGCGATGCACGAGACCCGCGGCGTGTGCGGCGTGCAGCGCCAGAGCGGTCTGCGCGACGATGTCGAGGACCTTGTCGGTCGAGAGCACGCGCTCACGCTCGAGCACGGTCGAGAGCGCCTCGCCGGGCACCAGCTCCATGACGAGGTACGCGGAGCCATCCTCCTCGCCGTAGTCGTAGACGTTGGCGATCCCCTCGTGGTTGACGAGGGCAGCATGGCGGGCCTCGGCGCGGAAGCGCTCGAGGAAGCCCGGGTCGCCGAGGTACTCGTCCTTCAGGATCTTGATCGCGATCGTGCGGCCGATGACGAGGTCCGTCGCCTGCCACACCTCTCCCATGCCGCCGATGGCGATCCGGGACTGCAGTTCGTAGCGTCCCCCGAAGGTGAGGCCTGTCGTGGGTCTCATTTGTTCAGCACCGCCTCTAGTACCTGTTTTCCGATGGGTGCGGCAATCAGGTTGCCGTACCCGGTCTGACCGAGTCCTCCACCGTTCTCCACGAGCACGGTGATGGCGTATTGCGGATCCTGCGCAGGCGCGAATCCGGTGAACCAGAGGGTGTAAGGGTTGTCGCCGTCGTTCTCGGCCGTACCGGTCTTACCGGCCACTGTGACGCCACCTATTGTTGCATTCGTCGCCGCGCCGCTCTGGACGCTGGCGACCATCATGGCCTTCACGGCATCCGCGGTCTGTGCGCTGATGGCCCGGCCGAGCGACTTCTTCTGGAACTGCTGCAGCACGCTCAGGTCTTGTGAGCGGATCGCGTCGACCAGGTTGGGCTGCATGACCTCGCCGCCGTTGGCGATGGCCGCGGAGACCATGGCGATCTGCAGCGGCGTCGCACGGACCTCGAACTGCCCGAAGGCGGTGAGCGCGGTCTCGGCATCGTCGAGGGTCTTGGGGTAGGTACTGGCCTCGACCGACATCGGGACGTCGATCTCGGTGTCGAAGCCGAACTTCTCGGCCTGCGAACGGATCGCATCGGCGCCCAGCTGCACACCCATCTCGGCCATCGGCACGTTGCACGAGAGGGCGACCGCGGTCGCGAGCGTGACGGTGTCGCCGCTGCCGCACAGGCCGCCTCCGGAGTTGATGACCTGCGACGTCGACCCCGGGAGCGTGAACGCCTCGACGTTGGGGAAGCTCGAGTCGGGGGTGAACCGGCCGGACTCGATCGCCGCCGAGGCCACCACGAGCTTGAAGACAGAGCCCGGAGGGTTCAGAGTCCCGCCGATGGCGCGGTTGACGAGCGGCTGCGCCGGGTCGGCATCGAGGGACCGGTAGGCGGCCAACACGTCGTCGCTGTTGTGGGAGGCGAGCGAACTCGGGTCGAAGGCGGGCTTCGAGACCATCGCGAGGATGCGGCCGGTCGCCGGCTCCGTGACGACGACCGCTCCCGTGTAGCTGCCGAGCGCGTCGTATGCGGCCTTCTGCGCCACCGGGTCGATCGAGAGCTCGACGGAGGCGCCCTTCGGGTCTTGACCCGTGACGAGGTTGTCGATCTCGTTGAAGAACTGCGAGTTGGACGTGCCCGAAAGGTAGTCGTTGAGCGAGCGCTCGATGCCGGTCGTGCCCTGGTTGAGCGTGAAGTATCCGGTGACGGCCGAGTAGAGCGGGCCGTCGGCGTACTGCCGCTGGAACTTGTAGAGATCGTTCGACGGCGTCGAGGAGGCGATCGGCTGCCCGCCGACCAGGATCGCTCCGCGCTCGGTCGAGAAGCTCTCGTAGAGGGTACGGGTGTTGCGGGAGTCGTCCGACAGTGCATCGGCTTGAAGCACCTGGATCGTGGTCGTGGACAGGAAGAGCGCCACGAACATCGTCAGGACGACGAAGCTCACGCGTTTGAGTTCTCGGTTCATCGACGGATCACACCACCAGACGAGGCTGATTGCGGACTGTGTCGGACAGGCGCAGGAGCACCGCCACGATCATCCAGTTGGCCACGAGAGAGGAGCCACCGGCGGCGAGGAACGGCGTCGTGAGGCCCGTGAGCGGGATCACGCGAGTGACGCCTCCGATGACGATGAAGCACTGCAGAGCGATGACGAACGAGAGACCGACGCCCAGCAGACGCCCGAAGTCGTCCTGCCCCGCGAAGCCGATGCGGAAGCCGCGCGACACGAGCAGGAGGTAGAGCCCGAAGATCGCGAACAGCCCCGCAAGCCCGAGCTCCTCGCCCAGGCTGGCGATGATGTAGTCGGACTGCGGGACCGGCGTGACGTCCGGCATCCCCTGGCCGAACCCCGTGCCCAACAGGCCGCCGTGCGCGAGGCCGAAGATGCCCTGCACGAGCTGATAGCTGCCTCCGGGGTCGGCGGTGAAGCGGGCGGAACTGAACGCATCGAGCCAGTTCGCGAAACGGTTGCCGACGTAGTCGAGGGTCTGACTGGCGACGAGCGCACCGCCGAGGAAGAGACCGACGCCGATGAGCACCCAGCCGGTGCGCCCGGTCGCGACGTAGAGCATCACGAGGAACAGGCCGAAGTAGAGCAGTGCGGTGCCCAGATCGCGCTGGAACACGATGACACCCATCGTGACGAGCCAGACCACGAGGATCGGGCCGAGATCGCGCAGCCGCGGGAAGCGCATCCCGAGCACGGTGCGCCCGACCATCGAGAGGGAGTCGCGGTTGCGCACCAGATAGCCGGCGAAGAACACCGCGAGGGCGATCTTGGCGATCTCGCCCGGTTGGAAGCTGGCGACATCGCCGATGCCGATCCAGACTCGCGCGCCGCTGACCTCTCTCCCGATGAAGGGCAGCAGGGGAAGGAGAAGGAGGACGATGGCCGCGAAGCCGGCGACGTAGGTGTATCGGAACAGCACCCGGTGGTTGCGGATCACGAGCAGCACGACGATCGCCGCCACGACGGCGAGACCGCTCCAGAAGATCTGCCGAACGGCGACCGAGTCCCAGCCGGTCGCGCCGTCGGCGATGTCGATGCGGTAGATCTCGGCCACGCCGAGCCCGTTGAGGACCGTGGCGATCGGGAGGAGGAAGGGGTCGGCTTCGGCCGCGACGAAACGCAACACCACGTGGACGGCGAGCACGAGCCCCGACAGGCCGGCGCCCAGGGAGACGAGGGTCGTGTCGACGGCGCCGAGCGCGCCCAGCTGCACCAGCACGATCGCCGAGGCGTCGATGAGGCACGCGCCGATCAGCAGCAGGAGCTCGAGGTTGCGGAGCTTCTGCCGGAAGAAGCGGGGACGTTCGGCGGCCGGACGGGTGGAGGTGCGTGCGGTGTCGGTCACGGTGCTCCCTGTGCGTCGGTGAGGCGCTCGACAATGTCGACGGCGGCGGGATAGGAGTCGGCGTTGATCGTCTGCTCGAGCTGCTCGACGTCATACTCGCGGAGGGAGTCGATGGGGATGCCCGTGTTCTCCTTCACCTCCGAGAGCGAGAGGGGGCCGACCGACTGCTGGATGCCCTGGTAGATGATGACCGTCTTGCCGTCGGTGCCGACGTAATAGCGGGACTGGGTCCAGTCGTACGCGAACAGCACCCCGAGGAATCCGACGATGAGCACGAGCGAGAGGCCCACCAGCCAGGTGATCCGCCGGCGCAGGTGGCGGCGACGGTCCTCCTCGATCAGCTCGTCGAGGTAGTCCTCCGAGGCGGGCTCGAAGTGGGTGGGCCCCTGCGCGGCGGGCGCGCGCGAATGCAGCCGCAGCCCGGGAATGCGCGTGCGGCTCTGCGGGTCGTCGCCCATCGTGGAGTCGGCTGCCGCGGACCCGACGATCACCGGCTCCGCCACGGGAGCCAGTATCTGTGCGGTGTCGCCCTCGCCGGGCACGTCGAGGATGACGACGGTGACGTTGTCGGGCGCTCCGTGCGCGAGGCTGTCGCGGATCAGCCGATCGGCCACCTGCTGAGCAGACTCGTCGCGGCTGAGCTCACGGAGGATCTCGTCGTGCGGGACCACCCCGGACAGCCCGTCTGAGCAGATCAGCCAGCGGTCGTTCGGCTCCGTCTCGAGCGTCAACGTGTCGATCTCGGGATTCGCGTGCACGTCGCCGAGCACCCGCATGAGGACGGAACGGCGCGGGTGCGTCATCGCCTCCTCCTCGGTGATGCGGCCCGACTCGACGAGGCGCTGCACGAAGGTGTGGTCGGTGGTGACCTGCTCGAGCTTGCCATCGCGGAGCACGTAGATCCGGGAATCGCCGATGTGTGCGATCGCCACCGACTGGCCGACCCGCGCGATGGCGCTCACGGTGGTACCCATGCCCGTCAACTCGGGGTGGTCGACGACCGCCTCGGCGAGCAGGGCGTTCGCCTCGAGGAGCGTGCGCTTGAGCTCCTCCTCGGCCTCGTACGTGGACGCGTAATCCCGGTCGGCCTCGGCGATCCGCTTGATGGCGATGGAGGAGGCGACGTCACCGCCCGCGTGGCCGCCCATGCCGTCGGCGACCACGAACAGCTGCCGGCCCGCGTAGCCGGAGTCCTGGTTGTTGGAGCGGATGCGGCCGACGTGCGAGACGGCGGCGCTCTCACGCGCAGCGCCGGTGCCGGGGGCGCTCTCCCGGGTGGGGGCCACGCGCTACGACCGCCGCAGTTCGAACGTGGTCGTGCCGACCTTGACCGGGGTGTCGAGCGGGACCTTGGTCGGTGCCCCGACGCGCCTGCCGTCGAGGAACGTGCCGTTCGTGGAGTCGAGGTCCTGGACCATCCACTCGTCGTTCCAGAGCAGCAGACGCGCGTGATGGGTGGAGGTGTAGTCGTCGCGGATGACGAGAGTCGACTCCGAAGAGCGGCCGATCGTCAGGGGCTCGCCCGAGAGCTCGAGCTCGGTCCCGCGCTTGGGCCCCGAGGTGATGACGAGGCGCTGCGCGGTGTGGACGGTCGCCCCGGCGCCGGCGTGCTCCTCCCGTGCCTCCCTCGCCTTGCGGGCAGAGGGGGCTACGGCGGGCGCGGGGGCCTGCGGCGGCGCAACGACGGGTTGGGCCGCCGTGACGAACGGTGCCTCGGGGGCGGCCTGCGCACCCGAGGGCAGCTTGCGCACCCGCTGGCCGAACAGATCGGTGCGGAGCGCGTAGACGATGCCGAACACGAAGAACCACAGCAGCGCGAGGAACGCGATGCGCAGGAGGAAGAGAGTGAGCTCGCTCATAGCCGGTCGTCCCAGAATCCCTCGGAGGAGCGCCCGGCGGCTCTGCCGGACGGGCGGTCGTTTCGCGCCGGGGCTGCGCCCTGGACGACGCGATACACGATCGACGTGCGACCGATGGTGATGGTCTGCTCCGGCGCGAGCGGCGCCTGCGTCACGCGCTTGCCGTCGAGCTTCGAACCGTTGGTCGACCCGAGGTCGCGCACCTGGGCACGCGTGCCGTCCCAGAGGATCTCGACGTGCTTGCGAGAGGTACCGGAGTCGTCGACCGTGATGTCTGCGTCGCTCCCGCGGCCGATGACGGTTCGCGACGCGGTGAGGGGGTAGCGCTTGCCGTCGATGTCGAGGACGGGGGTGGAGACGACCGTGCCCTTCACGCTGCGGGAGTCGACCTCGACCATCCCGTCGCCGAGCGACTCGTCGAGGGCGAGGGTGATCTCGACCGGTCCGGGGAAGCGGAAGCCCTGCTTGGTGGCGTGCTCGGTCGCGACGGTGGTCAGCTCGTCGATCAGGGTGGTGCCGAGACGCTCCATGCGATCGAGGTCGGAGGCGGACATCCGCAGGACGAGATGATTGGGCACGAGGATGCGCTCGCGCGACACGACGGCGGCCGTGGTGTCGAGTTCGCGCTTGAGGGCGGACGCGAGCTCGACCGGCTGCAGCCCCGACTTGAAGGTCCGCGCGAACGCGCCGTTGACGACGCGCTCGAGTCCCCTCTCGAAGTTGTCCAGTATGCCCACAGTCTTCCGATCTTCCGTTCTGCCCTCTTTCGGCGGTGGAGGCCCGTCCGGCGGTGGAGTCGGGGCCCTCTCGGCGGTCGAGCACGGATCGTGGTGTCTGCGCGTCCGTCGCCGCTTCCTGTCTCTGCGCCGCGCACGGCTACGGGCATGTTACTGGGATGGTCTGGATGCGTCGTCCTCCGGGCGGCTTTCGCGGCTTCCGGCGGCTCTTGCCGTGTCGGGCGGGGCTCGGCGGCACGTCGGATCGGGGCGTGCGTCCGTCGCCGCGTTCGACGGCCTGCGGTGTCGCGGCGCGCGCCGGCCTGTCGCAGCGTGAGCCGGTGAGGGGCGGTTTCTGCGCTGCGGCCCGGGGTGCTAGGCTTTCTCCTCGGTGCTGTGGTGCCGTTGGTGAGCGCGAGTGGCGGAATAGGCAGACGCGCACGGTTCAGGTCCGTGTGCCCGAAAGGGCGTGGGGGTTCAACTCCCCCCTCGCGCACCAGGCAGCCCCCGATCGGATCCCGGTCGGGGGCTTCGTCGTTGGTGCTGTGCCCCCCGCGAGATGCCACTTATGCGCGCCTCCCTCGGCGTGTCGCGTGCATAAGTGGCATCTCGCGGGGGGTTGGCGGGGCGGGCGGTCAGCGGGGGCGGAGCTCGACGACGGGGATGACGCGGGTCGTGCGCTTCTCGTACTCGCGGAAGCCGTCGGAGGCTTCGGTGAAGCGCGCCCATCCGGCGTCGCGCTCGTCGCCGGTCAGGACCCGGGCGCGCACGTCGACGGTGCCGTCATCCGGCGTCTCGATGCTGATCTCGGGACGCGCGACGAGGTTGTGGAACCAGGCCGGGTGCTTCGGAGCGCCGGCAGCCGAGGCGGCGATCAGCCAGACGTCGTCGGAGGGGCGCAACGCCATCAGAGGCGTGACGCGCTCCTCGCCCGAACGGGCCCCGAAGTGGTGGACGAGGACGAGATTCCGCCCGAAGCCGGCCGTCGTCACCGTTCCGCCGTTCGCGCGGAACTCCTCGATGATCGTGTCGTTCCAGTCGGCCATGGTCGTCCTTTCGTCGATGCGAGGCGTGGCGTGTGCAGCTCAGGCACGGGCGGCGAGGGCGCGACGCCAGGGTAGCTCCACGGCGCCGACGAGTTCCAGCCTCGACCGCGAGCCCCACCCGGACCCGCCGCGCCGGCCCCTCCGCGGCGCCGCGTCGGAGCGGCCGTGAGAGAAGCGTGAGGACTCGGGCGGGGGGCGTAGGAGAAGTGTGAGGGCCGTCGTCCCAGGACTCCGGCGGGTGTTGCATCGGGTCTCGTGCCGCTTCTCGGCAGGCGCCCGGCTCGGGCGTCGTCAGTTTCCGGATGGAGTCTCCCGTGCTCGACCTCGCCTACCTCCTCGGCGTGCTCGCCCTGTTCCTGCTCCTCGGCCTCGCGGCCAAGGGAGTGGAACGGCTCGGCGGCCCGCCCGCCGCCGATCCCCGCAGCAAGGAGGCCGGCCGATGATCGTCCTCGACGCCCTCGCGGCTGCGCTCGCGGTCGCCGCGGTCGTCTACCTCGTCGTCGCGCTGATCCGGCCGGAGCGCTTCTGATGGACGCCCTCCTCGCCGTCCTCCAGGTCGCGACCGTCGGTCTTGCGGTCGCGCTGCTCTACCGTCCGCTGGGCGACTACATGGCGCGCCTCTACTCCTCCTCGAGAGACCTCGCCGTCGAACGCGGCCTCTACCGCCTCATCGGAGTCGACCCGCACGGCGAGCAGAGCTGGCGGGCGTATGTGCGGGCGGTGCTCGCCTTCTCGCTGGTCGGCGTGCTCCTGCTCTACGGGATGCAGCGCCTCCAGGCGTTCCTGCCGGGCTCGCTCGGCCTCCCCGCCGTGCCAGAGGGCCTCGCCTTCACGACGGCGATCTCCTTCGTCACCAACACCAACTGGCAGTCGTACTCGCCCGAGCTCACCCTCGGCTACGCGGTGCAGGTGGGCGGGCTCGCGGTGCAGAACTTCGTCTCGGCCGCCGTGGGTCTCGCGGTCGCCGTGGCGCTGATCCGCGGCTTCGCGCGGCGCTCCTCCGGCACGATCGGCAACTTCTGGGTCGACCTCGTGCGCGGGACGCTCCGCCTCCTCCTGCCCCTCTCGCTCCTGGCCGCGGTCGTGTTGATCGCGGGCGGCGTCATCCAGAACCTGAACGACCCGTCGACCGCCACGACGCTCGCGGGTGGCACGCAGAGCATCCCCGGCGGGATGGTGGCCTCGCAGGAGGCGATCAAGCTGCTCGGCACCAACGGCGGAGGCTACTTCAACGCCAACTCCGCGCACCCTTTCGAGAACCCCTCGGCGTGGGTGAATCTGCTGCAGCTCGTGCTGATCCTGGCGATCCCGTTCTCGCTGCCGCGTACCTTCGGGCGCATGGTCGGCGATGTCCGCCAGGGCCGCGCGATCCTCGCGGCGATGGCGACGATCTTCGTCGTCTCGCTCGCGGCCCTCACTGCGCTGGAGGCGGCCGGCGGAGGCTCGGCCGTGCAGGCCGCGGGAGCGGCGATGGAGGGCAAGGAGACGCGCTTCGGCATCGCTGGCTCGACCCTGTTCGCCACGGCGAGCACGCTCACGTCCACCGGCGCGGTGAACGCGATGCACGACTCCTTCACCCCACTCGGCGGGATGATGCCGATGCTGAACATGATGCTCGGCGAGGTCGCCCCAGGCGGTGTCGGCTCGGGCCTGTACGGGATGCTCGTGCTGGCGGTCCTGGCGGTGTTCGTCGGCGGGCTGCTCGTCGGCCGCACGCCGGAGTACCTGGGCAAGAAGCTCGGCCCTCGCGAGATCAAGCTCGCAAGCCTGTACATCCTGGTGACGCCGACGCTCGTGCTCGCCGGGACCGCCCTGAGCTTCGCCCTCCCCGCGGTGCGCGAGGACGTCGAGAGCACGTCGATCGCCAACCCGGGACTGCACGGCCTCTCGGAGGTGCTCTACGCCTTCACCTCCGCCGCGAACAACAACGGATCGGCCTTCGCCGGGCTCGCTGCGAACACGCCGTGGCTCAACACCTCCCTCGGAGTCGCGATGCTGCTCGGCCGTTTCTTGCCGATCGTGCTCGTGCTGGCGCTCGCCGGCTCGCTCGCGGCGCAGACGCCGATGCCTGTGAGCGCCGGCACGCTCCCGACCTCCCGGCCGCAGTTCGTCGGCCTCCTCGTAGGCGTGACGGTCGTCGTGACCGCGCTGACCTACTTCCCCGTACTCGCGCTGGGTCCCCTGGCGGAAGGGCTGTGACTCCCATGACCATGACACTCACCGAGGCGCCGACGGCGACGGCCCGCCCACCGAAGCCGGCGCTCGGCCCGCGCCAGCTCGCAGCCGCGCTGCCCGGGGCGCTGCGCAAGCTCGACCCGCGCCTCCTGTGGCGCAATCCCGTGATGCTGCTGGTCGAGGTCGGCGCCGCCCTGACGACGGTGCTCGCCATCGCGGAGCCGTTCCTCGGCGGCCCAGAGCCGTCTGGCGGCTCGCCGGTGCCGGTGAGCTTCACCGCGGCCATCGCGGGCTGGCTCTGGCTGACCGTCGTCTTCGCGAACCTCGCGGAGGCGGTGGCCGAGGGGCGCGGGAAGGCGCAGGCCGAGAGCCTCCGCGCCACCCGCACCAGCACTCCTGCCCGCCGCGTGGCGGACTACGACGCGGCCGACCCCTCCGCCGCGTCGGCGCGGCTCGTCGAGGTTCCCTCGTCCGATCTGCGTCTCGGAGACGTGGTGGTCGCTGAGGCGGGCGACCTCGTGCCCGGCGACGGCGACATCGTCTGGGGCATCGCCTCGCTCGACGAGTCGGCCATCACCGGCGAGTCGGCCCCGGTGGTGCGTGATAGCGGAGGCGACCGCAGCGGGGTCACCGGCGGCACCCGGGTGCTTTCGGACCGGATCGTCGTGCGGATCACCTCGAAGCCGGGCGAGACGTTCGTGGACCGGATGATCGGCCTCGTCGAGGGCGCGTCACGGCAGAAGACGCCGAACGAGATCGCGCTCGACATCCTCCTCGCGAGCCTGTCGATCGTGTTCGTGATCGTCGTGCTGACGCTCAACCCGATCGCCTCCTCCGTCGGCGCCTCCGTGAGCGTGCCGGTGCTGGTCGCTCTGCTGGTCTGCCTCATCCCCACGACCATCGGTGCCCTCCTCTCGGCGATCGGCATCGCCGGAATGGACCGACTCGTGCAGCGCAATGTGCTCGCGATGTCGGGCCGTGCGGTGGAGGCGGCGGGCGACGTGACGACGCTGTTGCTCGACAAGACGGGCACCATCACCTACGGCAACCGCCGGGCGGTGGCCTTCGTGCCGCTGGACGGAGTGGCCGACGGCGACCTCGTGGACGCGGCGGCCGCCTCCTCGCTCAGCGACCCGACACCGGAGGGGCGCTCGATCGTCGACCTCGCCGCGCACCAGGGGCACCCCGCTGCCGAGCCGGCACCTGCGGTCGTCGTGCCCTTCACGGCGCAGACCCGGATGAGTGGGCTCGACCTGCCCGACGGCTCCTCGATCCGCAAGGGCGCCGGCTCGGCCGTGCGCTCCTGGGTCGAGGAGGAGGGGCCGTTGCCCGCGGCGGTCGTCGCGCGGCTCGAGGGGATCGTCGGCGCGGTATCGGCCAGTGGAGGGACGCCGCTGGTGGTCGCGGTGAAGGACCGCGCCGGGGCGCGCCTCCTGGGCGTCGTGCACCTGAAGGACGTGGTGAAGGACGGCCTGGCCGGGCGCTTCGCGGAGTTGCGGGCGATGGGGATCCGCACGGTCATGATCACCGGCGACAACCCGCTCACCGCGAAGGCGATCGCGGCGGAGGCGGGCGTCGACGACTTCCTCGCCGAGGCGACTCCCGAGGACAAGCTGGCGCTGATCCGCCGAGAGCAGGAGGGCGGCGCGCTCGTCGCGATGACCGGCGACGGGACGAACGACGCTCCGGCGCTCGCGCAGGCGGACGTGGGCGTGGCGATGAACACGGGCACCTCGGCGGCGAAGGAGGCCGGCAACATGGTCGACCTCGACTCCGACCCGACGAAGCTCATCGACATCGTGCGGATCGGCAAGCAGCTGCTCATCACGCGCGGGGCGCTGACCACGTTCTCGATCGCGAACGACGTGGCGAAGTACTTCGCGATCATCCCGGCGATGTTCGCGGGCGTGTTCCCGGGGCTCGCGGTGCTCAATGTCATGCAGCTGCACTCGCCGGCCTCGGCGATCCTCTCGGCGATCGTGTTCAACGCGCTCGTGATCGTCGTGCTCATCCCGCTCGCGCTGCGGGGAGTCGCCTACCGTCCCGTCGCCGCCGCTCAGATCCTCAGCCGGAACCTGCTGGTCTACGGCCTGGGCGGCGTGATCGCGCCGTTCGTCGGCATCAAGCTCATCGACCTGCTGGTCGCGGGCATCCCCGGGTTCTGACCGCCCTCGGTCTACCCCACAGGCGTGTCGTGCACGCCCTGGTCTCTCGCGGAGGCGCCGGGGCCGCGTCAGGACCGTCAGACGTCAGAGTCATCAGAGAGAGAAGAAGATCATGTCGAGTGTCCGTCCGTACGGGGTCGCTGTGCGCGCGATGATCGCGCTGACCGCGTTGCTGGGCCTGGCGTATCCGCTGGCCGTTCTGGGAGTCGGGCAGCTCGCCTTCCCGGCGCAGGCGAACGGGTCGCTCCTGCGTGACGGCGGCGAGGTGGTGGGGTCCTCGCTCATCGGGCAGTCGTTCGCCGACGCCGACGGCGCGCCGCTCCCGCAGTGGTTCCAGTCGCGACCCTCCGCCGCCGGTGCCGGCTACGACGCCGGCTCCTCGGGAGGCAGCAACCTCGGGCCCGACAACCCGACGCTCCTCGCCACCATTCAGGAGCGCCGTGCCGCGATCGCCGCCTTCGAGGGGGTCGACCCGGCCGCGGTGCCCGCAGACGCCCTCACCGCCTCCGGCTCGGGGCTCGACCCCGACATCAGCCCGGCCTATGCCCTGCTGCAGGTGCGGAGGGTCGCCGCCGCGCGCGGACTCGACGAGGGCGCCGTGCGGGCGCTGGTCGAGGCGCACACCGAGGGGCGGCCGCTCGGCTACCTGGGCGAGCCGACGGTCGACGTGCTCGAGCTCAACCTGGCGCTGGCGCGGCTGTGACGGCCTCGGCACGGCCTCCGGCTCGTAGACTCGCGATCGGCTCTCCGGAGCCTCCCGCGGGCCAGAGCGGGTCCCGCGAGCCGAAGGTGAGGGCCGCCGCATGAGCAAGGGCCGCCTCCGCGTGCTCCTCGGGGCAGCGCCCGGCGTCGGCAAGACGTACACGATGCTCGAGGAGGGTCGCCGCCTGGCCGAGGAAGGCCGCGACGTCGTGGTGGCGGTGGTCGAGACGCACGGCCGAACGGCGACCGCCGCCATGATCGGCAGCCTCGAGGTCGTCCCCCGCCGCACTGTCGAGCATCGCGGAGTGCGCCTCGAAGAGATGGACCTCGACGCGGTCCTCGCCCGGCGTCCCGAGGTCGCGTTGGTCGATGAGCTCGCCCACACCAACGCCCCCGACTCGCGGAACGCGAAGCGCTGGGAGGATGTCCGCGCGCTCCTCGACGCCGGGATCACGGTCTTCTCGACCGTCAACATCCAGCACATCGAATCGCTCAACGACGTGGTGCATGCGATCACCGGCGCGCCCCAACGCGAGACCGTGCCCGACGCGGTCCTCCGCGCGGCCGATCAGATCGAGGTCGTCGACCTCGCCCCCCAAGCGTTGCGCGACCGTCTCGCCGACGGGCGGATCTACCCGCCCGAGCGCATCGACGCCGCGCTCTCGAACTACTTCCGTCTCGGCAACCTCACCGCGTTGCGCGAGCTGGCGCTGCTCTGGCTCGCGGACGAGGTCGACAGCGCACTGCGCGACTACCGGGTCGAACACGGGATCGACAGCACCTGGGAGGCGCGCGAGCGCGTGGTCGTGACCCTCACGGGCGGACCCGAGGGCGAGACGCTGCTGAGGCGGGGTGCGCGGATCGCGGCACGCGCCTCCGGGGGCGAGCTGCTCGCCGTGCACGTGGTGACCCCGGACGGGTTGCGCACCCCGCGACCGCACGTTCTCGAGACGCAGCGCGCGCTGGTCGAGACCCTCGGCGGCACGTACCACCAGGTCGTCGGCGAAGACGTGCCGCGGACGCTCGTCGAGTTCGCTCGCTCGGTCAACGCCACCCAGCTCGTGATCGGCGTGAGCCGGCGCAGCCGCCTCGCCTCCGCGTTGACGCCGGGGATCGGGGCGACCGTCATCCGCGAATCCGGCAACATCGACGTGCACATCGTCAGCCACTCCGCCGCGGGGCGCACTGCGGTGCTGCCGCGACGCGACGGCGCCTTGACGCGCCGCCGCCGCCTCCTGGGCGGGGCGCTCGCGCTGGTGGGCGGCCCGCTGGTCACGGTGCTGCTCGCGAGCCTCCGCAGCGACGAGTCGATCACGAGCGACGTGCTCTCGTACCAACTGCTCGTCGTGCTGGTCGCGCTGGTCGGCGGCCTCTGGCCCGCGCTGTTCGCGGCGGTGCTCTCGGGGCTCACCCTCGACTTCTTCTTCGTCCATCCGCTCTACACGATCACCGTCGATGAGCCGCTGCACGCGCTGGCCCTGGTGCTGTACGTGCTCAACGCGGCACTGGTGAGCGCCGTGGTGGACCGGGCTGCCCGGCGCGCGCGGGCCGCGAAGCGCGCGGGGGCGGAGTCGGAGCTGTTGGCGACGATCGCGGGCGGGGTCATCCGCGGGCAGGGGGCGCTCCAGGTGATCCTCGAACGTTCGCGGGAGGCGTTCGGGCTGACCGGGGTGCGGCTGCTCCGCGACGGCGAGGTGATCGCCTCGGACGGCGAGCCTGGTCCTGACGGGGAGCCCGCGCGGATCGCGGTGGGCGAGGGAGCGGTGCTGGAGCTGCACGGCCGTGAGCTCGAGGGCAGCGAACGGCGCCTGTTGCAGGTGGTCGCGGCGCAGCTGGGCTCGGTGCTCGAGAACGCTGCGCTGAGCGAGACGGCGAGTTCGCTGGCGCCGCTCGCCGAGACCGATCGAGTGCGCAGCGCTCTGCTCTCGGCGGTGAGCCACGATCTGCGACGCCCGCTTGCCGCGGCGACGGCAGCGGTCAGCGGACTGCGCTCACCCGACGTCGTGTGGAGCGACCGAGACCGCGACGAGCTGCTCGCCACGGCCGACGAGAGCCTCACGGTGCTCGCCGCGCTCGTCACCGATCTGCTCGACGTGACACGGCTGGAGGCGGGGGCGCTCGCCGTGTCGCTCGCTCCGCTCGACGCGGTGGACGTGGTCCTGCCCGCGCTCGACGAGCTCGGGCTCGGGCCCGCAGAGGTCGACCTCGACCTCGATCTCGACGGCCCGTCCCTCCTCGCCGACGCCGTGCTGCTGCAGCGCGTGGTGGTGAACGTTCTCGCCAATGCCGTGCGTTACGCGCCTGCCGGGACGCGGGTGCGGGTGGCGAGCAGCGTCTTCGGAGGCTCCGCGCAGCTCCGCATCGTCGATCACGGCCCGGGGGTCGCGCCCGAGCGGCGTGCCGAGATCTTCGTGCCGTTCCAGCGGCTCGGCGACGACGACAACCTCACCGGGCTCGGGCTGGGCCTCGCGCTCTCGAAGGGCTTCACGGAGGGGATGGGTGGCACCCTCGAGGCGGAGGACACTCCGGGCGGGGGGCTGACCATGGTGGTGACGCTGCCGTTGGCCGGCGCCCCCGAGGGGATCGCACCCGACCGCGCCACGGATTCCCGAGGAGACGCATGAAGATCCTGATCGCCGACGACGACCCGCAGATCCTCCGCGCCCTGCGGATCACGCTGACCGCGCGCGGCTACGACGTGGTCACTGCAGGAGATGGAACGGAGGCGATCAACCGCGCGGTGGACGAGCGGCCGGACCTGTACATGATCGACCTCGGCATGCCGCGCCTGGACGGCGTCGAGGTGATCCACGGTCTGCGCGGCTGGACGAGCGCGCCGATCCTCGTGGTGTCGGGGCGCACGGGAGCAGCCGACAAGGTGGGCGCGCTCGATGCGGGCGCCGACGACTACGTCACCAAGCCGTTCTCGATGGACGAGGTGCTCGCGCGGATCCGTGCTTTGTCGCGACGCGTGCAGCCCGCGGACGGCGAGCCTCTCGTGGTGATCGGGGAGGTGACGGTCGATCTGGTGGCCAAGAGCGCGACGCGCGACGGCGCCTCCGTGCGGCTCACGCCGACCGAGTGGCAGGTGCTCGAGATCCTGATCCGCAATGCGGGCAAGCTCGTCACCCGCCGCTCGCTCCTCGCCGAGATCTGGGGGCCGGCGCACGTGACCGACACGGGGTACCTCCGCCTGTACGTCGCGCAGCTGCGCAAGAAGCTCGAGCCCGATCCCGCGCGCCCGCGCTACCTCTTGACGGAGGCGGGCATGGGGTACCGCTTCGTACCGGGGGAGTGACCAGGCGGAGGACAATGGAGGCGACCTCAGCGAAGGAGACCACCGTGGATCAGCCGCGCATGAACGTGGAGTCGTTCAACCTCGACCACCGCACCGTCGCCGCGCCGTATGTGCGACTCGCCGACGCGAAGACCCTCCCGGCGGGCGATCACCTCGTCAAGTACGACGTGCGCTTCACCCAGCCCAACCGCGCCCACCTCGAGATGCCCACCGTGCACTCTCTCGAGCACCTCTTCGCCGAGAAGTCGCGCAACCACTCCGACCGCGTGGTCGACTTCTCGCCGATGGGCTGCCAGACCGGCTTCTACCTGATCCTCTCGGGGGAGCCGGAGCTCGCCGAGGTGCTCGATCTGATCGAGGCGACGCTCGCGGACATCACGGAGGCCGACGAGGTCCCCGCCGCGAACGAGACCCAGTGCGGCTGGGGCGCGAACCACTCCCTCGAGGGGGCACAGGAGGCGGCGCGCGCGTTCCTCGCGCGGCGCGCGGAGTGGGAGACGGTCACCGCGTGAGGGGCGTCGACGCGATCGTGCTGGTCGCGATGGACGAGGAGGCGGCGCCGTTCCTCGCCGCCGCGAGCGTCGCCTCCGAACAGCGCACCGTGGGGCAGGCCCGACAGTGGGAGATCGAGCTCGACGGTCGTTCGGTGTTGCTCGTGCGCACCGGGATCGGCCTGATCAACGCGGCCGGCGGAGTGACCGCCGCGATCCTCCGTGCGGGCGACGCGGCCCCGCTGATCGTCAGCGCAGGGACGGCCGGTGGTCTCGGCACCGAGGTGCGTGTGGGCGACGTGGTGGTGGGTGGCGAGTACGTCCAGACCGACGCCGACGCTCGCGCCTTCGGCTATGCGCTCGGCCAGGTGCCGGGGATGCTGCCTCGCTACCCGGGGTACGCGCCGGCGCTCGTCGACGGGCTCGTGGCGACCCTGCCCGACGGGTCAGAGGTGACGGTGCGTCGCGGGTTGATCGTTTCGAGCGACACCTTCGTCTCGAGCGCGCACGTCGAGCGTGTGCGGAGCGACTTCCCAGGAGCACTCGCGACCGACATGGAGTCGGTGGCGCTCGCGCAGACCGCTCACGTGCACGGGCTGCCCTTCGTCTCGGTGCGCGGCATCTCGGACCTCTGCGCTCCGGGCGAGTTCGAGGCGCACGTCGACGACGCCGCCGACCGCTCCGCCGCAGTGGTGCGCGCGCTGCTCGACGCGCTACCGGTCGCTGAGCCCATTGCGCGGGAGGTCTTGCCGGTGAAGATCCGCACGGCCGCAACGGGAGAAATCCAGCGACGTCGCTGATCGGCGTGGACACCGGATGCAGCCTCAGCGCCGGCCCCTGCGCGGCCACCCAGAGATCCGTTGGACCCAGAGATCCGTTGGACAGAGTCGCAGAAGAATCCGTCCGTGATTCTCCGCGCACGGGGACGTGGGATCGATCACCGCCGCAGCGACCGCGCTCGCAACGCTCGGGCTACGCGAGCCGGCGTACCCGTGGAGTGCAACCCGGCGGGCGTTGCCGGTGCGACGTGAGGGAGCGCAGCCACCGCACGTTTGCGGGATTTGTCACGACAGGAGTTCCGCGAACCTGAAAAAGATTCTCTAGCGGGATGTTACGGCCGCGACGCGAAGTGGGGCAGGCGCGGCGATCACGTGTGTGGTTCTGTAGCTGTGTGTCTTCTCAGAAATGGGCTGCGGTGTGGTCGGCTGTGCATGAGGAACGACGCGCCCTGAGCGCGGACCTCGCATCGGAGCCGACGCATCGGTGGGCAGAGCAATCTCTCTGCCCGGGGTGGGACATCCATGATGTCGTCGCTCACCTCATCGACGCCGCGAAGACGACGCGAGTGGGGTTCGTTCGGCGTCTGATAGCGGCGCGGTTCGATTTCGATCGTGACAATGCGGTTGGGGTCGCGCGTGAGCGTCGAGCGAGTCCGGAGGAGACGCTGGCCGAGTTCGATCGGGTCGTCGGGGAGACGAAGACGCCGCCAGCACCGCCGGCGACTCGTCTCGTGGAAGCCATCGTGCACGGCGAGGACGTCCGCCGGCCACTGGGTCTGCACCGCGAGTACCCGATCGCTCACGTCGTCACGGCCCTGCGCTACCAGCTCAAGACATCCGTCTCTATGGGGGGCGGCCGAGAGCGCGCACAAGGCTTTTGTCTGGTCGCCGTCGACTCCGACTTCTCGTCTGGTACGGGACTCGAAGTCCGAGGTAACGCTCTGACGTTGCTACTTGCGGTTTCTGGCCGCTCACTCGAGGCAGGTGAGCTGCTCGGCACTGGAGCGCCCGCCTTCATGGAAAAACTCGCAACGCGCGACTGACCGACAACCGGACGACCTGAGGAGAACGACAATGCCCGACGACGACGCGAACTCGCAGTCCAAAGAGGCCCGTTTCTCGGCGCCGATCATCGCGGACAGCAACAGCGGCTGGCTCAGCGTGCACATGCCAGGCTCAGCTGATTACTTCGGAACAGGCAAGGCCGTGAAGGTCGAGGGAACCGTGGACGGCCACCCGTACGCCGCGACAATGCTTCCCGTGGGTGGCGGAGTGCACATGATGCCGCTGCGCGCAGCATTTCGAAAGGTCCTCGGCAAGGGCCTGGGCGACCAGGTAGACGTCCAACTGCGCCGCGACGGCATCCGGTGATTCATCCCTACGTGGGACGGCGGGGAGCGGCCTGAAGGAGGAGCTACCGCTATTCGCGACTCTCGAAGAGATCAGCGTCGCCCTGTACAGAGCAAGGAGCGCACCGTGAGCACGAGCCCTGGGCCGCTGTGATGGTCGGGGAAGTAGCTCTTCGATACCACCCACGGATCTGCCGGGTCAGGCCGCGCCGAGGCCTGTCACGGCGCCCGCGATCGCGACCGTCTCGACGCCGTCGGGCCACCGGAGGCGCACACCCGGCTCGGCCACGACCCGTCCGACCGCCGCTGTCGACGTCATCGGGGTTCCCATGCGGCTCTCGCCCGGTCGATCGGCGGTGATCATCGCGAAGCCCGGGAAGCATGCCAGCCAGTCGGCGGTTGCTGCGGCCCTCGGAGTCGGGACGGCCGCGAGGTCGAGCACCGCGCCTCCTCCGCTCGCTTCGGCGAGCATGCCGACCGTGCCGACGAGCCCCGCCATGCTGACGTCCTTCGCCGCCCGGGGCCGCGCGAAACCCACGGAGTCGGCCATCGCCCGCAGCTCATCGCTGCGACGCCTCGAGGTCGAGTCCCACTGCGTCCCGGCGAAGCCGGGCCGCCAGCCACCGGAGAGATCGGCGGTCACGGACAGCTCGTCGCCGACCGTCGCGGCGCCGGGGACGGGAGAGTCCGTGCGTCCGAGCCCCGTCACGCTGAGCGCGGCCGGAACGCCGAGCTGCGTATGGCCGCCGAGCACCGGTAGCCCCCAGGCCTGCGCCGCCGAGGCGATTCCCTCCACGACGCGGGCGGCGAAGGAGGCGTCGCGCGCCCCGATCGCATCGACCAGCCCGACTCCGCTCGCCCCCATCGCCGTGAGGTCGTTGACGTTGACGAGGACCGAGCACCACCCTGCCCATTCTGGATACCGCTCGACCATGGACGGGACGATCGCGTCACACACGGCGATGAGGTGGGTACCGGGCACGGGTGCGCCGTCATCACCCACGAAGCCCGCGCCGCCGAGACCGCCGCGCGCGGCGAACGGAGCAAGCAGCGAGCCGAGCGCCGCCTTGGCCGATCTGGCCGCGCGATCGAGGCGGTCGATCGGCCATCGCATGCGCACGTGGGGAGCGCCGGCGACGGTCACCTCGCCGATGCGGTCCCAGCCGAGCCGCCGGAACAGCACTTCGTTGCGCGTCTGCACCGAGGCCTCGAAGCGCAGGACTCCACGCGTCTCCGCCTCGGCGCACGCCGCGCGGACCAGCGCCGCGCCGATGCCCGCGCCACCGCGGGCCGCGCGGGACACGACGAGCCGGCTGCCCGTCCACCAGCCGAGATCGCGACCGCGTTCGACCGGCGCGAGCCGCACGCCTCCGAGCACGTCGCCCTCGGCCGTCACCGCGACCAGCACGAGGCGGCGCGGGTCGTCGTCGGAGTCGTCGGCGTCACTGCCCGCGAACAAGCCCTGCTCGGCCACGAACACCTCGCGCCGCAAGGCCAGGTAGGCCGCGATCTCGCGCTCTCCGGCGAGCGTCACGGTGAAGGGTGCCGCCCGTCGCGTCCCCTCGAGGATCGAGAGCTGCATCACGCACCAGCCGTCTTGAGCACTCCACACGCGCCGCAGGCGGCACAGCCGGCGCTCTGACCGCTGCTGAGCATCCCCGCCGCGATGAGCAGCGAAGCGACCTGCGCGCTGACGCTCTCGAGCAGCGAGCCGGCCGGAGGCAGCGCATGGTCGACGTCGGTCGCGAGCGTCCCTCGCAGCGGCCGGAACGGAACGACGAACGGGTACACGCCCATCTCGATCAGCTCTTGCGCGCTCGCGACGAGCTCGTCCGGGTCTTCACCGAGGCCGACGAGGAGGTAGGTCGAGACCTGGTTGCGGCCGAAGATCCGCACCGCCTCCCGCCACGCCCAGCGGTACTCGTCGAGTGTCACCCGCGCCTTGCCGGGGGTCCAGCGGCGGCGCACGTCGTCGTCCATCGACTCGACGTGGATGCCGATCGACACGGCACCGGCATCCTTCAAGGCCTGCAGCGCCGACACGTCCGACGGAGGCTCGCACTGCACCTGGATCGGCAGCCCAGGCACCGCGTCGAGCACCGCACGGACGCAGCGCGCGAGATGGGTCGCCCCGCGGTCGCGCCCCTTGGAGGTACCGGTGGTCATCACCATCTGGCGTATCCCGTCGAGCCGCGCCGCGGCCTCCGCGACCTCGGCGAGCTGCGCCGGGGTCTTCACCGCGATGGTCGACCCGGCCTCGAGCGACGCCTCGATGGCGCAGAAGCGACAGCGTTCGGCCTCGTCGTAGCGCATGCATGTCTGCACGACGGTGGTCGCGAGGATGTCACGCCCGTGCAGGCGGGCGATCTTCTCGTAGGAGACGCCGTCGGCGGTCTCGAGATCGTAGAAGCGAGGGCGGCGCACCGGCGTGACGTCGAGGCCGATGTCGGCGCCCTCGAGGAGCAGCCGGTCGCCGCGCACGACATACGGGCTCGTCGGGTTGACGGGGATCGCGGCGCCGAGACCGCCGAGGACGACGTGTCCGTCGTCGCTCGGTCCGGCACCGGCCTCGCGGTGGACGGGAGCCTCGACGTGGATGCCCTTCAGGGCGAGGTCGACGCGAGTGCGGAGCGTGGGGATCCCGAGATCGGTCACGGATGACTCCTTCGTGGCTCGCCGAGGGCGGGCCTGACGGGCCGCGCAGCACGCGGCCGGGATGTCGATGCGTTCGTCTCGCCCCCGAGTCAACGACACGAGTGTTTCGAGTCGATGACGAGCCCGAAGCGGTCTCGTTACGGAACGGCTGTCACACAGGCTTCTTCCGCCCGAAACCACTTCGAAACACACCATCGGCTTGACTGAGGTCGTTCCACTCGGCACCACCGCTGCATCCGGCGGCCCTCATCCCGCGTCGTCTCAACGCCCCCGGAAGCTCCGCACATCGCTCGTCGAGCTCATTCGGCGTACCCGCAACCAGGAGGAAGCACATGCCCGTTTCGCAGGAGATCGAAGACCAGGTCACCGCCAACATCGAGAAGTCGCGATCCGAGATCGCCCACCCGTCGCTTCCCAAGGGCAGCAATCTCTACGGCTCGACCAAGGTGTTCCCCGACTATCAGGCCGAGGAGGGGGAGTCCTATCTCACGCTCGTCCACGGCATCGCGCACGAGTCCTCGGTCAGCTTCGTCGCCGTGCTGCAGGCCACTCGGGCGGCCCGCAAGGGCTACGAGTCGGCTCTCTACTTCTACGGACCCGGCACCATCAACGCGATGGCGACCCGCGGCTTCCCGACCGTCGGCGACTCCGGATTCCCGGGCGAGCAGAACCTCAACAACGCCATCGAGACCTTCATCGGCGAGGGCAACCGCGTCTTCGTCTGTCGCTTCGGCATGGCGCTGCACGGCCTGCGCGAGGAGGACCTCATCGAGGGGTGCATCCCCTGCCACCCCCTCGACGTGCAGGACGCGCTCATCCATTACGCCCGCAAGGGCGCCATCATCAACTCCACCTACAACCTGTAGGGGGCGTCGATGACCCTCGTCGGATCGGTCGCGGCGAACTTCACTCGCGACCTCGATCAGAACTACGCGCTCATCGCCTCGCTGGCGCAGGAGGCTCGCGAGCGGGGAATCGAGTTCCTCGTGCTCCCCGAGGCCGCGATCGGCGGATACCTCTCCTCGCTCGGCAACCACGGTGACACCGTCAAGACCACGTCGCGGTCGCTCCCGCCGGCCATCCGGCTCGACGGACCGGAGCTGCGTCGAGTGCAGGAGATCGTCGGCGACCTGATGGTCGCCATCGGCTTTTGCGAGCTCGACGACGACGGCGAGACGCGTTACAACGCGGCCGCCCTTCTCGATGGCGGTCAGGTCTACGGCAGCTACCGCAAGGTGCATCAGCCGCTGGGCGAGCACATGTCGTACTCGGCAGGGCCCGGGTACGGCGCCTTCGACACCCCCGTCGGTCGCGTCGGGCTGCAGATCTGCTACGACAAGGCGTTTCCGGAGGCGGCGCGCTCGATGGCCCTCGACGGCGCCGAGATCATCGCCTCGCTCTCCGCCTGGCCTGCGGCGCGCACGGCGACCGCCGAGAACCTGCAGGACGATCGCTGGACGTACCGCTTCAATCAGTTCGACATCGCGCGGGCCCTCGACAATCAGGTGTTCTGGCTCGCGTCGAACCAGTCGGGCACCTTCGGCTCGTTGCGGTACGTCGGCAACGCCAAGGTGGTCGACCCGGGAGGCAACATCCTCGCGACGACGCTGCTCGGAGCAGGGATGGCCGTCGCCGACATCGATGTGCGTGGCACCTTCGAGGCGATGCGCGGCGGGATGTTCCACCTCCGCGACCGCCGACCCGACGCCTACGACATCGACCGCATCTGGAACGGAGGCCTGGTCGATGCCTGAGATGACCTTCCACGTGCGCTGGCCCGACGGCTCCGAGGAGCGCTGCTACTCGCCGAGCCTTGTGATGCACGACTACCTCAAGGCCGGAGCGCAGTACCCGGTCGCCGACTTCGTCTCGCGCTCGAGCGAGGCCCTGAGCCTCGCCTCCGATCGGGTGCGCGAACGGTTCGGCTTCGTCTGCACCTCGGCGATGCAGCAGCAGAGCGAGATCGTCGAGACCTCGCGCCGCTTCGACGGCGGCCTGGTGCGCGTGCTGGCGATGGACCCGCCCCTGCCGGAGGTGCCGCGATGAGCGCCGAGATCAGCCCCGGGCGGCACGTCGAGGTCGCGATCATCGGAGGCGGTCAGGCCGGGCTCTCGCTCAGCCGCCTCCTCACCGACGACGGCACCGACCACGTCGTCCTCGAGCGCACCACGATCGGGCACGACTGGATCGACCGCCGCTGGGACGCCTTCACTCTCGTCACGCCCAACTGGCAGTGCCGTCTGCCGGGCTACCCCTACGACGGCCCCGACCCGGACGGGTTCATGACCCGCGACGAGGTGCACGCCTGGGTGCGGCGCTACGCCACCACCTTCGACGCTCCCGTCGCCGAGCACGTGGAAGTCACCCGTCTGCGCGAGAGGGCCGGCGGAGGCTTCGAGCTGGTCACCAGCGCCGGTGCCATCACGGCCGACCAGGTCGTCGTGGCGACCGGCGGCTACCACCGGCCGGTGCTGCCGGCGGTCGCCTCCCGCCTCCCGCTCGACATGGTGCAGCTCCACTCGGCCGACTACCGCTCGGCCGAGGCGCTCCCTCCCGGTGGCGTGCTCGTGGTGGGCAGCGGGCAGTCGGGCGCGCAGATCGCCGAAGACCTGTTCCTCGCCGGCCGCGACGTGCACCTCGCCCTCGGCAGCGCGCCCCGCGTCGCAAGGTTCTACCGCGGTCGCGACTGCGTCGCCTGGCTGCAGGACATGGGCGTCTACGACGTCCCCGTCCACGCCCAGGTCGGCGGTCTCACCAAGCGGGAGTCGACGAACCACTACGTGACGGGCCGAGGAGGCGGGCGCGACATCGATCTGCGAGCCTTCGCCCGGGAGGGCATGCACCTCTACGGCCGGCTCGCGGAGGCGGAGGGGGCACGTCTTCGCTTCACCCCCACCGCGGAGGCGTCGCTCGACTACGCCGATTCGGTCGCGGAGTCGATCAAGGACGACATCGACCGGTACATCGCCGCTCACGGGATCGAGGCACCCGTCGAGGCCCGCTACGAGCCCGTTTGGCGGCCCGAGGCCGAGAACGAGCGGCTCGACCTCGCCGAGGCGGGCGTGACCAGCGTGATCTGGGCGGTCGGCTTCCGCTCCGACTACCGCTGGGTCGAGGTCGGCGTCTTCGACGGGGCGGGCCACCCGACGCACCAGCGCGGAGTCACGAGCACCCCGGGGCTCTCGTTCCTCGGGCTGCCCTGGCTGCACACCTGGGGATCCGGTCGTTTCGAGGCGATCGCCCGCGACGCGGCACATCTCGCGGAGGAGGTCCGTCGCGTGCGGGAAGCGCATCGCTTCACGCGGGAGCGCGAGTCGGACCTCGCCGGATAGCCTCGGCGCATGGCGGAGACGGTGATGGGTGCGGTCGCGGCGCACTTCGGGCGCGATCTCGAGCGCACCCTCGCCAAGCTCCCCGGCATCATCGCCCAGGCGCGCGATCGCTCCGTCGACCTGCTCGTGCTGCCCGACGCCACGCTCGGCGGCTACCTCCTCGACATGCACCACCCGGGTCCCGACGACCTGCCGCCGAGCGTCGAGCTCGACGGACCCGAGGTGGCGAGGGTCGCCGAGCTGGCCGGAGACATGACGGTCTGCTTCGGGATCGCCGAGCGTGCCCACGAGGGCGGCCGGGAACTGCGCTACAACACGGCCGTCTGCGTGCACGGAGGCGCCGTCATCGGCACCCACCGCAAGGTGCACCTCCCGTTGGGCGAGTCGGAGGCGTATCTGCCGGGCTCCGACTTCACCTCCTTCGACACTCCGGTCGGGAGGCTCGGCATGCTGATCGACTTCGATAAGACGTTCCCCGAGTCGGCGCGCTCGCTCGCCCTCGACGGAGCCGAGGTGCTCGCGTGTCTGAGCGCGTGGCCCGCGAGCGTCACCGACCGCTCCGATCGCATCCGCAATGACCGCCAAGCCCACCTGTTCGACCTCTACGACTGCGCCCGAGCGGCCGAGAACCAGGTCTACCTCGTCTCGTCGAACCAGACGGGCGTGCTCGGCGGACTGAGGTTCCTCGGCCAGGCCAAGGTCGTCGACCCGGCCGGTGAGATCGTCGCGAAGACCTGGGCGAAGGGCGGGCTCGCGCTCGCCTCCGCCGACATCGGCGCCTCGGTGGCGCGGGCGCGGCGCACGATGAACCACCTCCGCGACCGCGCGGGCCACGCCTACCGGAGCTGAGATGCGGATCGCATTGCTGACCTACTCCACGCGCCCGCGCGGAGGAGTGGTGCACACCCTCGCCCTCGCCGACGCTCTCGCTGCCGCCGGGCACGGCGTCGAGGTGTGGACGCTGGCGCGTGACGGCGACGCCTCCTTCTTCCGGGCCGTCGATCCCACCGTGACGGTCCGGGTGGTGCCGTTCGAGAGTCGCGAGGGGGAGGCGGTCGGCGCCAGGATCGTGCGCTCGATCGCCGTCATGGGCGCGGCCCTGCGCGGGCTCGACGCCGACGTGGTGCACGCGCAGGACTGCATCTCGGCCAACGCGGCGCTCACGGCGGGGCTGTCTCCGGTGCGCACCGTCCATCATCTCGACGACTTCACGACTCCCGAACTGCGCGCCTGCCACGACCGGGCGGTACGCCTGCCGCGAGCGCTGCTGTGCGTCTCGGCGGCGGTGGCCGAGGAGGTGCGCGAGGGCTGGGGGCGTCTGCCCACCGTGATCCCGAACGGCGTGGACGCGGCCCGGTTCGCCGCCGCGGCAAGCGACCCGCTGACCTCGCAGTGGCGATCGCAGCTCGGCCGCTATGTGCTCGCGCTGGGCGGCATCGAGCCGCGCAAGGGCAGCACCGACCTGCTGGAGGCGTGGGCGATCCTCCGCGATCGCGGGCACGACGTCGCACTGGTGTTCGGTGGGGGAGAGACGCTCTTCGACTACCGCGACTACAGGGCCGAGTTCGACCGCCGAGCGGTGTCGCTCGGTGCCGATCCGCTGATCCTCGGCACGATCCCGGAGGAGCGGCTCGCCGCACTCGTCGCGGGGGCCTCCGCCCTGGGTTTCGTGTCGGTCAAGGAGGGGTTCGGCCTTGCGGCGATGGAGGCGCTCGCCGCGGGGGTACCCGTCGTGGCACGCGAGCTGCCGGTGATCCGGGAGGTCTTCGGCGACACGGTGCGGTACGGGAGCGATCCGGAGTCTTTCGCGGACGCGCTCGAGGCGGCGCTGGACGGCGGGGGCGGCTCGGCGGCGGGGCGGGAGCTGGCGTTCTCGCACTCGTGGGACGACGTGGCGGCGCAGCATGTGCGGTTCTATGGACGCCTCCTCGGCGCCGACCCCGGCCTCCACTCGTGACCCGGCGCTCGATCTCGCGCATTCTGACGGGCCTCGCCGAGGCGGATCCCGACCGTGTCGTGGCGTTCGCCGACGAGGGCGCACTGACCGCGGTCGAGCTCGACCGCGAGAGCAACCGTCTCGCCCGTGCCTACCGCGATCTCGGCGTCGGCACCGACGACCTCGTCACGGTCTCGTTGCCGAACTCCCTCGACGCCGTCGTCGTCTGCGCCGCGATCTGGAAGGCCGGTGCGATCCCGCAGCCGGTATCGACGCAGCTGTCCGCGGAGGAGCGGGCCGCGGTCGAGCAGATCGCTGCGCCCGCGCTCGTGGTGGGCGCCGCCTCCGACCGGGTGCCGTGGCGCGCCGGCGACTGGCGCCCGGACCAGCGGGTGCCCGAGTCTCTCGTGGAGGACCGGTGGGCGTCCTCGTGGAAGGCGCCCACCTCGTCCGGCAGCACTGGTCGACCGAAGGTGGTGCTCGCGAGCGGACCGGCGCTGCTCGACCCCGAGGCTCCCGTCGCCGCGTTTCTGCCGCGCGAGGGGGTGCAGCTCGTGAGCGGCCCTCTGATGCACTCGGCCACGTTCACCTACGCGTTTCGCGGGCTGATGACGGGGCAGACTCTCGTGATTCTGCCGAGGTTCGAGGCGAGCCGGGTGCTCGAGGCGATCGAGTGTCACCGGGTGACCTGGACGCTGCTCGTGCCGACGACGATCCGCCGCCTCCTGAGCTCGCCTCTGCGCGCCCGCACCGATGTCTCCTCGCTGGAGGCGGTGCTGCACCTGGGCGCGCCGTGCGCTCCCGAAGACAAGCGGGCGCTGATGGACTGGCTCGGAGCAGAACGGGTCCTCGAGGTCTACGCCGGCAGCGAGTCGAACGGCCTCACGATGATCCGCGGCGACGAATGGCTCGAGCGGCCCGGCAGCGTCGGCCGCCCGATCGGAGGCACGGCGGTCCGCATCCTGCGCGACGACGGCTCGCAGGCCGGGCCGGGCGAGGCCGGCCGTATCTGGATGCATCGCGGCGACGAGCCCGCGTACCGGTACCTCGGCGGCTCGTCGTCGCGGACCCCAGAGGGGTGGGACACCCTCGGCGATAGGGGCCGCGTCGACGCCGACGGATGGCTGTGGGTGCTCGACCGGGCCGATGACCTGATCGTGCGAGGCGGTGTCACCGTCTTGCCCGTCGAGATCGAGCGCGCTCTTGAGGCTCACCCCGGGGTCCGCGAGGCGGTCGCCTTCGGCGTGCCCGACATCGAGCTGGGCCGCGCCATCGAGGCGGTCGTCGACATCGGCGAGGCGACGGTCGATGCCGACGCGCTCCTCGCCTCCGTGAACGCCCGGCTCGGCAGCGAGCGCCGGCTGCGGTCGGTGCGCCTCGTGCGGGAGCCGCTGCGGAACGACGCCGGCAAGGTGCGGCGGTCGTCGTTCGTGTCCGACACACCCCCTGTGCCCTCGGATGTCGATATCGCCCTCCGCCGTTCGACGCCAGAGTAGGAGGGCGCACCGAGCGCCCCACCGACCAGACGGAGAACCCCATGAAGTACATGCTGATCATGCGCGCGACCGACGCTGCCAAAGAGGCGTACGCCGCGATCCCCTTCGACGAGATCATCACGAAGATGGGCCAGTACAACGAGTCGATGATGAAGGCCGGCATCCTGCTCGCGGGCGACGGCCTCGCCGACGACGTCGCGACCACCGGCTTCGTCGTCGACTTCGCCTCCGAGCCCCCGGCTGTCACCGACGGCCCCTACGGCGAGACCCACGAGCTGTTCAACGGCTTCTGGATGATCCAGGTCTCCTCGAAGGAGGAGGCGAGGGAGTGGGCGCTGCGCTGCCCGCTCGCCCCCGGCAGCAAGCTCGAGGTGCGCCGGGTCACGGACGAGAGCGACTTCGCCGACTTCGCCGACAACGAGTTCGTGCAGAAGGAGGCGGGCTGGCGCGAGGAACAGGCCGCCCGCGACTGATGGACGACATCCGGGCGAGCGTCGCCGCGGTGTGGCGCATCGAGAGCGCACGCATCGTGGCGACCCTCGCCCGCGTCACGGGCGACATCGGGCTCGCGGAGGACCTCGCGCAGGACGCTCTCGTCGAAGCGCTTCGGCAGTGGCCGGAGGCGGGGGTCCCCCGCAACCCCGGGGCCTGGCTGACCGCGGTCGCGCAGCGCCGCGCCATCGACGGCTGGCGGCGGCGGGCCGCGCTCGACGAGCGGTACCGCCTCCTCGCCCACGACCTCGAGCAGGGCATCGACGAGGCCTGGGAGCCGATCGACGACGACGTGCTGCGACTGGTGTTCACCGCATGCCATCCGGTGCTGTCGAGGGAGGCGAGTATCGCGCTCACGCTGCGCATGGTCGGCGGGCTCGGCACGGAAGCGATCGCGCGGATGTTCCTGGTTCCCGTCGCGACGGTGCAGCAGCGGATCGTCCGCGCCAAGAAGTCCCTCGCGGCGGCGGGAGTGCCGTTCGAGGTACCTGATCCCCCGGAGTGGAAGGCGCGGCTCGACGCGGTGCTCGGAGTCGTCTACCTGATCTTCACCGAGGGGTACGCCGCCACGTCGGGCGACCGGTGGCTGCGTGTCGAGGTCGCGAACGAGGCGCTGCGCCTCGGCCGCGTGCTGGCGGGTCTTCTGCCGCGCGAGCCGGAGGTGCTCGGCCTGCTCGCGCTGATGGAGGTGCAGGCTTCGCGCTTCGCGGCCCGCACGGCGCCCGACGGCAGTCCCGTGCTGTTGGAGGACCAGGACCGCACCCGCTGGGATCGGGCGCAGATCGAGCGCGGGCGGGCGGCGCTCCTCCGCGCCGATCGCGTCGGCCGAGGTCGTGGCGCCTACGGATTACAGGCCGCGATCGCCGAGTGCCACGCCGTCGCTCCGAGCGTCGCCGAGACCGACTGGGAGCGGATCGTGCTGCTCTACGAGGTGCTGGGGAGGGTCGCGCCGAGTCCCGTCGTCGAGCTCAACCGCGCGGTCGCCGTGTCGATGGCGACCGGCCCCGCCTCGGCGCTTCTGATCGTCGACCGGCTGTCGTCCGACGGCGCCCTGCGGGGGTCGCACCTGCTGCCGAGCGTGCGCGCCGAGCTGTTGCTGCGGCTGGGGCGGGGTGAGGAGGCTCGCGCCGAGTTCGCTGTGGCAGCCTCCCTCGCGGGCAACGACCGCACGCGCGCGCTTCTGCAGGCGCAAGCCGCGGGGCTCTGATCTCGGCTCGTTTTCGTTCCGCCACTCCCGCGCGTTGTCGTGCTCGGCCTGTCAGCACGACGAGTCTCGCGGAGTCGAAGCCCCGGAACTACTCCTCCGTGACCACGCCGCCCTCGACGCACCAGCGCCGCGTCAGCTGCACGGTGTCGAGCATCCGCCGGTCGTGGGTGACCAGCAGCAGCGTGCCCTCGTACGCCTCGAGCGCCTGCTCGAGCTGCTCGATCGCGGCCAGGTCGAGGTGGTTCGTCGGCTCGTCCAGCACGAGGAGGTTCGTGCCGCGCGCCTGGAGCAGCGCCAACGCCGCGCGCGTGCGCTCGCCGGGCGAGAGCTCGCCGACGCGGCGGCTCACATGCTCGGCTTTCAGCCCGAACTTCGCCAGCAGCGTGCGGACCTCCGCGGTCGGCCACTCGGGCACGAGAGCCTCGAAGGCGTCGGCGAGCGGCACATCGGAGGCGAGCATCGCGCGGGCCTGGTCGATCTCGCCGATCGCGACGCTTGCGCCCAGCGCGGCGCCTCCCTCCTCCGGTTCGACGCGGCCGAGGAGCAGCGAGAGCAGCGTGGACTTGCCCGCCCCGTTCGGGCCGACGATGCCGATGCGGTCGCCCGCGTCGACCTGGAGCGATACCGGTCCGAGCGTGAACGTGCCCCGACGGGCGACGGCCGCGTTGAGGGTCGAGACGACCGAGCTCGAGCGGGGCGCGCTGCCGATCGTGAAGGCGAGCTGCCACTCCTTGCGCGGCTCCTCCACCTCCTCGAGGCGTGCGATGCGGCTCTCCATCTGACGCACCTTCTGCGCCTGCTTCTCGCTCGACTCCGCCGAGGCCTTGCGGCGGATCTTGTCGTTGTCGGGCGCCTTCTTCATCGCGTTGCGGACCCCTTGGCTCGACCATTCGCGCTGAGTGCGGGCGCGCGACACGAGATCGGCCTTCTGCTCGGCGAAGTCCTCGTATTTCTCGCGGCGCTGGCGGCGGGCCGTGTCGCGCTCCTCCAGATATGCCTCGTACCCGCCTCCGTAGACCGTGTTCGTGCCCTGGGCCAGGTCGAGTTCGAGTACGCGCGTGACGCTGCGGGCGAGGAACTCCCGGTCGTGACTGACCAGCACAACGCCTCCGCGCAGCCCGCGGACGAAGGCCTCGAGCCGTTCGAGCCCGTCGAGGTCGAGGTCGTTGGTCGGCTCGTCGAGCAGCACGACGTCGAAGCGCGAGAGCAGCAGGGCGGCGAGGCCGACCCGCGCGGCCTGGCCGCCCGAGAGCGCGGTCATCGAGGAGGAGGCGGCGACCGCTGCGCCGTGCGCGAGCCCGAGCTCGGCGAGCACGATCGGCGTCCGCTCGTCGAGGTCTGCCGCACCGCTCGCGAGCCAGCGGTCGAGTGCGAGGGCGTACCGGTCGGCGATCGAGCCGTCGGGGTCGGGCTCGGCGAGCGCGGAGGCGGCGGCGTCGAGCTCCGACGAGGCGTCGGCGCAGCCGCTGCGGCGGGCGATGTATCCCGCCACGGTCTCGCCCTCGCGGCGTTCGTGCTCCTGGGGCAGCCATCCCACGAAGGCGTCCCCCGGGGCGAGTACGACGCTCCCTTCGAGCGCAGGGATGTCGCCGGCGAGGATGCGCAGGAGGGTCGTCTTGCCCGCGCCGTTCGCTCCAACGACCCCGACGACGTCTCCGGGAGCGACCGTCAGGTCGAGCCTGTCGAACAGGGTGCGGTGCGCGTAGCCTCCCGAGAGGCCCTTCGCGACGAGGGTGGCAGTCACCGGTCCAGCGTAGGCGGGCTCTCCTGGCTAGAGGGCCTTGTCACGAGAGTGTCTAGGATGGCGAGATGACCGAGACCACCGCCTCCCGCGGCGGGGGCTACTGGTACCCCGACGACTCCTCCACTCGGCGCGCCGTCGAGGTGCTCGGCGCCATGCGCGGCTACCGCGTCTCGGAGATGTCGATGCGTCGACGCACCCGCGAGAAGATGGCGATGGGCGAGACCGACCTCGTCGCGATCCAGTACCTCCTCCGCCGGCAGCGCGAGGGTGCTCTCGTCAGTGGCAAGGACCTCGCCACGCACCTCTCGATCTCGTCGGCCTCGACGACCGTGCTGATCGACCGCCTCGTGCGGAGCGGCCATCTGGTGCGCAAGCCCCACCCGACCGACCGCCGCGGGATCGTCGTCGAGGCGACGGTCGACAGCGACCGGGAGGTGCGCGAGACACTCCAGGCGATGCACCGTCGGATGCTCGAGATCGCCGAGGATCTGGACGCCTCCGAGGCCGAGATCGTCGTCACCTTCCTCCGCCGGATGAGCGCCGCCGTCGACGAGATCGCCGCGGACGTCGATGATCCGGAGAATTAGCTAGCTTCTCTAGTAATTGACTCCTCCGCGGATAGGGTGGAGACATGGGTCAGTTCCTCTACGGCACGCCGCCGGCTGTGATCGAGATCGAGGACCGGACCCTCGCCCATCTCCAGATCGTGATCTACGCGAAGTTCCGGCGCGACGAGCGCTTCAGCCTCACCCTCGATTCGATGCCGGAGGGCGCGCGGGGTCGGCATTCCTTCTGGATGAACCCCAACATCGCGCTGCAGTTCCACTTCGCCGGGAGCAGGCAGCCCACGATCAACCCGACGTGGGTGGAGCTCCTGATGGACGCTGCGAACAGTGGAGGCGGCTTGCGCGTCCTGTCGGAGCCGCCCGCCTGAGCGCGCCGGCCCGAGAGGACCAAGGGCCACTCGGGTCTGCTGCGTCTCCTAGTGTGTTCTCCGAGACGCCCGGGGATCGGTGCAGAGAGGCGGGGACATGCGCGCACGGTTCATCGGAGGCGCCGCAGCGCTCCTCCTCGCGTCGAGCCTGTCGGCGTGCGCGGCTCCCGCTCCAGCACCGACCGTGACGGTCACCGTCTTCGCCTCGGCTCCCGCGACGCCCACTCCCGATCCGACGGTCACCGCGGCGCTGCCCCAGGCCACGGCCACGGTCTTCGCACCCGTCCCTGAGGCGACCGTGACCTTCACGCCGAACGCGACTCCGGACATCCCGCAGACGGCGTTCGCAAGCGACAGCGGTGCCGTTCCCGGAGCGAACGGCACTCCCACGCTGAACGGCGCGGGTGACATCGTCAGCTACACGGTGGTGCAGGGGGACACGTTCTTCGACATCGCCCAGCGCTTCGGGATCCCCGTCCAGCAGCTGCTACGGATGAATCCGACGGTCGCGGGCGCGGGCGAGGCGGTCTACATCAACGCCGTGATCAACCTCGACGCGAGCACCCTGGGCTAGCCGGGTCGCGCGCAGTGCCGCGGTGACTACTGCGACTTCGGCAGGAGGTGGAACGCGACGGCGAGCGAGAGCGAGATCATCACGATGCCGCCGAAGAAGAGGAACCCCGCGATGTCGGGCAGCAGGAACGAATTGCCGAGGACGAGGATTCCGCCCAGAAACAGCACCAACGAGAGGACGACGCCCAGACCAGTCATGCGCTCATCGTACGCAGGTCAGGGGAGCAGGAGATCCGCGAGTTCGGCGGCCCCAGAGACCAGCGCGATCGTGCCGACGGCCTCGAGCGGCGATCCGTAGCCCCACTCGACCATGATCGTCGGCACTCCGTGCGCTGCGGCGCCGTGCACATCGTGCTCGCGATCGCCGACCATGACCGGCGTGGACAGATCGACCCCGAGCTCGCGAAGTCGGCGCAGAGCCTCCTCGACGACATCGGCCTTCGCGCTGCGCACCTCGTCCTCGGAGGCGCCGCAGATCACCGTGAAGTAGTGCGCGAGCCCGTAGTGCTCGAGGATGCGCGTGGCCGCCGATTCCGGCTTCGACGTCGCGAGCGACAGCGGCACGCCGGCTTCGGCGATGCGCGCCAACACCTCGGGCAGTCCGGGGTAGACGGAGGAGTCGAACAGGCCGCCCGCGTTGTAGCGCCGGCGGTAGACGACCAGCGCATCCTGCGCCTCCTCGACGCTCATGCCTCCGAGGGCGCGGAAGGCGTCGAGCAGTGGCGGACCGACGTAGGCGAGCAGCTCGACCGGCGTCGGGACGGGGCGACCGAGCTCGACGAAGGTGTCGACGAGCGTCGCGGTGATGCCAGGAGCGGAGTCGGTGATCGTGCCGTCGAGGTCGAACAGGATGCAGGACCACGTGCGGGAGCGCTCGCCGGTGCCCGTGGGGGCGGGGGTCGTGTGGGACATGGCGGCTCCTGAACTCCGTGGGGCGGGCGACCCGACAGGGTCGGGTCTGACACTCTACGGGCGTTCGGGGGTCGTGAGGTCCGCCGGGTCAGGGTGCCGGAGGCGCGTCGGCCCCGGCTGCGGCGGGAGGCCCGCCGAGCAGGCTCCTGCGGGCGAGCGCCTCCTCGACGAACCGGCGTGTGACGACCTGCGCGATGGATCCCGCATCGAGCTGCACGGCGACGAAGTCGGCCGTGTCGATGAGGGCGAAGGCGTCGGGCCCGGGCAGCACCAGCATCTGTACCCGCGGGTGCTGCTGGCGCGGCACCGCGGCGCGAAGCTCGTCCGTCGAGGTGAAGAGCGGGAGGACGGGCTCGCCCGTGGTCGTCGCCACCGTGCGCACGTGCGGCGCGCGTCCCGGCTGAGAGCCGGTGACGTCGACGACCAGTGAGCCCTCGAGGCACGCCGCCAGGAGGCGTTCGATGCGCTCGACGCTCGGCGCGGCGACCAGCGCCTCGAGCGCCTCCCGCGCTGCGGTGTTGCGGTACGGGCCGGGGCGCAGCGGGCGTGCGGGGGGAGTGCCTCGTCGTGCCATGCCTCCACGCTAGCCAACGCCGAGCGGGCGCGAGCACCGGGACGCAGGGGGAGGAGAAGATGTGGGGAACGGGGAAGAACGAGCGGATCCGAAGTGCCGTGGAGGCCTTCGACGGCCACCCGACAGGGAATCCTCTGCGAGTGTTCTGACCTTTTCCGCGCCAGGGGCAGGCATCATCCTCTGCTCGTTCGGACGCAACGCTTGTCGAAGAAATCGCTATTCACCCGGTCTCCGGGGAGGCATTCGCTCGAGCGATCGCCGAAGATCCGGCAAGAATACGTCACATCTGTCCGTGAATGGTGCCTCTTCGCTCGCGCAGGTAGTAATGTCTTCTGCAGTCCCCATGACTACAGGAGGAAAAGTGGCTCAGAAGATCACGCTTGTCGACGACATCGACGGAACGCCTATCGACTCGAGTGAGGGCGGCACCGTCCGCTTCAGCATCGAGGGTGCCAATTACGAGATCGATCTCGGCCCGGCCAACATCGCCGAACTGAACTCGGCTCTCGAGAAGTTCGTCTCGAGCGCACGACGCGTCGGCTCGCGTCCGGCTGCCGCTACCTCGGCCGCCGCGCCGAAGAGCGACCCGAAGCACCTCAAGGCGGTCCGTGCCTGGGCAAACGCCAACGGCCACCCGGTGTCCGACCGCGGTCGGATCCCGTCGGAGGTTCTCTCGGCGTACCAGGCCGCGCACTAAGGCCCTTCGCGCGCCGAGAAGGCGCGCACCGGGAAATGAGGGCTCGCGCCACTCGCGCACTTCGGGGCTCTGTCGATATCGACTCTGTCGAGAATCGATAGGGCTCCGCCCCGCCTCGGCAATGCCGGCGCACGCCGCCATCGCAGTCCGAGGTTCCCCGCGGAGCATGTCCGCGAGAGGTGCGAGGCCCTCGTCCGCGTCGGCGCTCATCGAGCGTCCGTCGCGGGCATTCCCCCGTCGTGGCCTAGACGACGAGACGGCGCCCTTACTCGGCCCGTCAGAACAGCCGCGTATGAGAATCGTCGACCCCGCGCATCGCCTCGTAGTCGAGTATCACGCAGCGGATCCCGCGATCCTGAGCCAGCGTCCTGGCCTGCGGTTTGATCTCCTGTGCGGCGAACACTCCCGTGACCGGGAACAGGTGCGGATCGCGATTCATCAGCTCCAGATAGCGGGTGAGCTGCTCGACTCCGTCGATCTCTCCGCGACGTTTGATCTCGACGGCGACCGCGGCGCCGGAGGAATCCCGTGCCAGGATGTCGACCGGTCCGATGGCGGTCATGTACTCCCGACGAACGAGCGTGTGCCCGTCTCCGAGAAGGTCGATCTGTTCGGCGAGCAGTCGCTGGAGATGCGCTTCGACGCCGTCTTTCACGAGGCCGGGATCGACGCCGAGTTCATGGGCTGAATCGTGGAGCACTTCGTGGATCGAGACGACGAGGGCGTCGCCGGTCTTGCGATGCGCGACCGTCCACTGCTCGATCACGCCTGCCTCCAGGGCCGCTTCGTCGGGCACAGCGGTGGTGAGGGTGCAGGGCGGGCTCATCCAGTTGAGCGGCTTGTAGGAGCCGCCGTCGGAATGCACGAGGACACTGCCATCGGCCTTCACGAGGAGCAGACGCGTGGCGAGCGGGAGGTGGGCGCTGAGACGGCCGGTGTAGTCGACGGAGCAGCGCGCGATGACGAGACGCACCCGACGAGGATAGACGGCGCGTCCTCCGGCGCGGGCGCCGTCTAGGCGGCGGCAGTCTCGTCGCGGGCGTCGAGGCGGGTGCTGCGAGCGGCCGGGGAGGCGATGCCGGCGACCACGACCAGCGCGAGCACCAGGAACAGTGCGTTCAGGATGCCGAAGTGCTCGCCGAGGAAGCCGATCGCGGGAGGTCCGACGAGGAAAGCGACGTAGCCGAGCATGGCGACCGCGCTGACGCGTGCTGCCGAGTGGGGTCCCTCCGCCGCGGCGGACATGCCGACGGGGAAGCCGAGCGAGCAGCCGAGCCCCCAGGCGACCGCTCCGACGATGACGAGCGCGTCGATCGGCCCGAGCACGAAGAGCAGGATTCCGACGACGGCGAGCAGCGCCGAGGCCCGCAGCACGGGCACGCGGCCGAACCGGTCGAGCACGGGGCCGCCGATCACGCGGCCGATCGTCATCGCGGCGACGAACACGCCGAAGACGATGGCCGCGGTGGTCTTGTCGGTGCCATGCCCGTCGACCATCGCGAGGGTCAGCCAGTCGTTCGCCGAGCCCTCCGCGAAGGCCATCCCGAGCATGATGATGCCGATGAGCACGAGTCGCCCGTCGCGCCAGACACCGAGGGAGGCGGCGACGCGTTCGCGCACCGGGGGGCGCGCCACCGAGACGCCCGAGGTGTCGAGCTCCTCCCGCAGCGGCACGAAACGGATAGCGACCACGGCCGTGACGGCGATGATCGCTCCGACGACGCCGAGGTGTGCCGCGACAGGGATCGCGAGGGCGGAGGCACCCGCGCCCATCAGCGCGCCCGCGACCGTGCCGAGACTGAAGAAGGCGTGGAAGAGGGGGAGCAGGGTGGTGCCGAACGCGGCCTCGTTGGCGGCGCCTTCGACGTTCATCATGACGTCGACGGCACCATTGCCGAAGCCGAGGAGGACCATGCCGGCGAAGGCGAGCGGCAGCACGCCGACCGTGTCGGCCGCGAGGCCGAGGATCGCGAGCCCGGAGGCGCTCACCACGAGCCCCGCGGCCATCCCGCGGCGCGCGCCGAGCGCTCCCAGGATCGGCGTGGAGAGCGCGAGGCCGACGATCGCCCCGATCGACATCGCGAGGATGAGCAGCCCGACTCCCGCTGTCGTGAGCTGCAGCTCGTCGCGGATCGCGGGGGTGCGCGAGATCCAGGTCGCTATCGAGATCCCGCTGAGCACGAAGATCGTGAAGACGGCATTGCGCCAGGCGACGAGCTGGGCGCGGGTCAGCGCGGTGGTGGAGGTCATGACGGGGCTTCCTGGATGGGCGCGACGCAATCGCTCCTCCCTCGGGGCACGGGGGCGAAGAGAGGGTCGAATCGATTCGACCGACGTCGGTCTAAGCTATCCAGAACGCCGGAGGCGGTCAAGGCGCCCGCGCGCCACGAGGCCGCCGACGTGGTCGCCCGACGAGGAGAAACCGTGGACGCAGAGCCTGACGACGTGCCGGCCGTGGACGCTCCGGACCCTCGCCCGCCGCATGCCCTCCAGGCTCTGCGACCGACCCTCGCGCGCGTCGCCGCCCGTGCCGGCGTCTCGCCGTCGACCGCCTCCCTCGCCTTCAGCGGGGGACCCATCTCACCCGAGACGCGCGAGCGCGTGCTACGTGCGGCCGCCGAGCTCGACTACGCGGGCCCGGATCCTCGTGCGCAGTCGCTGCGCCGGGGTCGCTCGGGCATCGTCGGAGTCGTCGTGGACGAGCGGGTCCTGCACGCCTTCCGCGACCCGATCAAGATCGCGATGCTCGACGGCATCGCCGACGTGCTCGGCGGTGTCGACGCCGGCATCCTCCTCCTCACCGACACGGAGGGGGGCTCGGGCCTGCTCGCGACGGCTCCGGTCGACGCCATGGTCCTGGTGGGCTGCAGCCCCTCGGTCGACGACTCCGTCGCGGTGCTGAAGCGCAGAGGGGTGCCGGTGGTGGTGGTCGAAGGCCTCTCGGACCTCGGGGCGGCCGTCGTCTCGCTCGACAACCGGGAGGCGAGCCGCACGCTGGCCGAGCACCTGCACGAACTGGGCCATCGCCGGGTCGCGGCGGTCACGCTCCCGTTCGCGAAGGATCGTCCGCGCGGAGTGCTGCCCGAAGAGTGGGAAGCGAGCTCGAGCATCACGGCGGTCGATCGGCTGCGGGGAGTGCGCGACGTCTTCGGCCCGGTGGTGGCGGTCACGGCGGCGGCGAGCGCGGTCGACGAGGGTCTCGCCGCGGGCCTGGCGCTGCTCGGGGTGGCCGAGCCTCCGACCGCGATCGTCGCGCAGAGCGATTTGCTGGCGGCGGGAGTCGTGCTCGCGGCCGAGCAGCTCGGGCTGCGGGTTCCCGACGACCTCTCGGTGGTCGGCTTCGACGGGGTGCAGGTGCCGGGCCTCGCGAGCGGCTACGACCTCACGACGATGGTGCAGCCGGCGGTCGAGAAGGGCCGTGCGGCGGGGCGAGCGGTGATCGTGCTGCTCGCGGGCGACGAGGCCGAGCCGGTGTGCTTCGAGGCCGTCTTCCACCGCGGCAACACGAGCGCGCCGCCGCGCTGAGGCGCGACGCGAGCCGGAGTTGTCCCCAGGTCTGTCCACAGGCGCAGAGGCCTCGGGACGAGGTTCAGCGCAGCCACGCGTCGCTGCGCACGCGCAGGCCGAGGGTGAGCGCCCGGGCGCCGAGGAACCCCACGGCGAAGGTCAGCCACAGGGCGAGGAGGCGCCACTCGGGCGGCGCGAGCGGCGCCGCAAGGGCCAGCGGGGCGAAGATCGCGAGGTTCACGAGACCGCTGAGTGCGAGATAGCGGCCATCGCCCGCGCCGATCAGCACGCCGTCGAGCACGAACACGAAGCCGCCGAGCGGGGCCGTGAGGCCGACCACCGCGAGGGTCGGGGGCAGCAGACGCACCACCTCCGGATCGCTCGTGAAGACGAGAGGCAAGACACCACTCAGTCCGGTTACGACGGCTCCGAGGACGATTCCCGCGCCGATTCCCCAGGTCACGCACCGTTTCGTCACGGCACGCGCTCGCTCGTGGTCGCCCTCGCCGAGGAGGCGCCCGAGGAGCGCCTGCGCTGCGATCGCCACAGCGTCGAGCGCGAAGGCAACCGTCGAGAAGAGCGTCATCGCCACCTGGAACGCGCCGAGCTCCTCCGCCCCGAGCGACGTCGCCGTCGCGACGGCGAGCACGATCGCCGCCCGAAGGCTCGCGGTGCGCACGAGCATCCACCCGCCTGACCCGGCCGAGGAGCGCAGCCCCGCGCGATGCGGTCGCACCGGCGCCCCCACCCGCCGGGCGAGCCGGAGCGTGACGACCGCGTAGGCGGCGAACATCGCCCACTGCGCAAGCACCGTCCCCAGAGCCGACCCGGTTATCCCCAGGCCGGCGACGTAGATCAGGGCCGCATTCAGCCCCGCATTCAGCGTGAAGCCGGCCGCCGCGATCACCAGCGGGGTGCGGGTGTCCTGGAAGCCGCGGAGCAGCCCGGTGAGCGCGAAGACGCCGAGCATCGCAGGGATCCCGGCCATGCTGACCGCGAGGTAGCGTGTGCCCGCCTCCGCGACCGCCGCCTCCGCCCCGAACAGCGAGATGACGGAGGGAGCGACGGCGGCGCCGACGACGGCGATCGCCGCGCCGAGCAGCAGCGCGAGCCAGCCGCCGTCGATCCCCGCCGCCACCGCACGGCGCTCGTCGCCCTCGCCCAGCGCCCGTCCGACGCGGGGCGTCGTGCTGTAGGCGAGGAAGACCATCAGGCCGACGACGGTCTGCAGAACCGCCCCGCCGAGAGCGAGCCCCGCGAGGGGCACGGCACCCAGATGCCCGACCAGCGCCGAGTCGGTGAGCAGGAACAGCGGCTCGGCGACGAGAGCGCCCAGCGCGGGCACGGCCAGGCGGAGGATGCTCCGGTCGAGCTCGCGTCGCAGCAGGGTCACGCCTCGACGCTAGCGCGACGGCCGACCTCCGCTCCCCGGGTCAGACCGTCGTCACCGCGTTGTCGCCGTGGTTCCCGATCACCTCGTAGGCAGTGCTGCCCACGGCGCGCACCGGGTGCGCGCTCAGATGCCCGGTCGCCCACTGGTTGCCGAGCACCGAGACCGCCCGCGCGTTCACCGCCTCCACGCAGTGCGTCCAGCCGGCGCCGTCGTCCTCGCAGGCGAAGATGTTGCCGGTGACGCTGAAGCCGGCGGTGCGCGCGCTCGGCGAGACTCCGAGGATCTGGATGGCGGGGTAGGTATTCGCCGCGCCTTTTCCTCCGTTGCTGATCGCGTTGCCCACGATCTGGATCTGCGCGAGGTCCTCGTCGAGCCACGGCGGCATCGTGTACACGAGAGACTGGCGGCGCGCGCCCTCCATGATGTTGTTCGCGATCGTGATCCTCCGATTGCCGCGGAGCTCGATATTGAGCTGGGGCGAGCCGTCGAGATGGTTCCCGAGGATGCGCAACGGGCCGCCCTCGACCGAGATGTCGGCGTAGCTGGCGCCGACGTTGTTCTCGACGATCCAGGAGTCGATCATCCGGTAGCTCGCCCAGATTCCGGTCCCCGTGCACTGGTCGATGCTGCAGCGCTGGATGCGGTTGAGCAGCCCCAGGTCGCCGAAGGTGCCGTCGTTCAAGCGCATGCCGTAGTCGGTCCAGCCGTAGAGCTGAAGGGAGTCGAGCACCGACTTGTCGAGGTGCGCCGAGATGCAGGGCGAGCCCAGGCCGTTCGCATCGAGGATCAGATTGTCGAGACGGCAGGAGGTGAAAGCGCCGCTGACGACGGGAGCGTTCGTCAGCGACTGCACCCGGGTCGAGAGCTCGCCTGCGCCGCGGAAGACGACGCTCGAGAGTCCCGACGCGCGGCCGATCGAGCCGGCGATGCGGTAGATGCCTCGCGGGAAGTAGACGACGCCTCCGAACGAGGCGACGGCTGCGTCGATCGCGGCGTCGATGGCCGGCAGGTCATCGGTCGTGCCGTCGCCGGTCGCTCCGTAGTCGTGCACGTTGTAGACCAGCTCGCCCTTGGCGACGGGTCGCTCGCCGGTGTCGGTGAGCACCTCGTCCGGCAGTTGCGGGAGGGGGATCGAGCCGGTCGCGTCGAGCGCGGCGACACCGCCGGGGGAGCCGACGGCCGACATCGGCACCGGGTCGGACGGGGCGGGGGAGGAGGTGAGCAGGGTCGCGCCAAGGGGAGTGGCGAAGAGGCTGCGGCGGGTGAGCTCTGCGGCGACGGCGGTGAAGAGGGGCATGCGCTCACGGTCGGCTCTCGGAGGCGCTCACACCGACCTCCGAACAGGGGCCTTGGTGCGGCACAGATCGTCGGCTCCCCCCCTCTCGGGAGCAGCGGACACGCGGGCGCCGGCCGAGGGGACCTCTAGCATGCCCCCATGCAGCGTTCGCACGGACTCGACGTCCTCGATGTGGTCTTCGCGGGTGTGCTCAGCCTGGTCGCGCTCGCCGTGATCGCGCGCTCCGCTGTGCTGCTGATCGCGGAGCCTCCGCAGAGCTGGGCGTACGTCGTCGCCTTCGGCGTGGCCGTGGCGCTGACCGCCTCCTTCCGCATCGAGCTGGGGCGTCGCTCGGGGATGCCGCTCTCGGGCGTCGGCGTCGCTCTCGTGGTGATCGTCTCCCCCGACGCCGACCCTCTGCGGGTCCTCGGGATCTGGACGGCTGCGACGCTCCTCGTCCAGCTCGTGAAGACGCGCAACGCGGCGGTCGCCGGCTACATCACGGGGCTCGGCTCCCTCGCGACGTTCGCGTATCTCGTCCTCTACGACGCTCTGCGCGGGGTGGTGTGGGTTCCCGTGGCGCTCCTCCTCGCGACGGCCGCGTTCCTGGCCTTCGTGCTGGCCGTCGACTTCGTGCGCCAGCGGGGGCGCTGGGGCCTCGACGGGGAGGTGGGGACCGGCGCGCTCGTCCCGCGCCGTGTGGCCGCTCTGTTCCTCCTGCTGTGGCTCTTCGCCACCGCGCTGTGGTTCCTCGACAGCGCCGTCGTGCCGGCGATGGCGGCGACTCCGGGGCTCGAGCAGAGCCCGATGCTCGTGCTGGTCGCGGGCGCCCTCGTGTTCAGTGTCGCGAAGCGGATCGAGGTGCGGCGCGTGCGGCGCCGGCTGGCGGGTGTGCTCGACGCAGCGCTCGAGCTGCCCTGGGGAGGCGTCTCGGAGGCGGAGCGGGCGCTGGTCGCGCACGCGCGCACCTCCATCGCCGCCGACGTGCTCGAGGTGCGCGACGAGCCGGCCTCGGGCAACGAGATCGGCTCGGCGCTGCTGCTGCCGGGTGGCAGGAGCCGCTACCTCGTCGCCTCCCAGCGGATGAGCGCCGTGCCGTTCGACACCGAGGACGAGCAGATCCTCGACGCGCTCGCGCACATGGGCACCGACACCCTGAGCGCGCGCGACGATGTGGAGTCGCTGCGCCGCTACGTCGACCGTGACGCCTTGACGGGACTGCCCAACCGGAGGGCGTTCCAGTCGGCGCTCGCCGTCGCCAACCGCGACCGGCGTCCGTTCGAGGGGATCGCGGTGCTGTTCCTCGACCTCGACGACTTCAAGGACCTCAACGACGGTCGCGGACACCACGTCGGCGACAAGATGCTGCGCATGGTCGGTAGGCGTCTCGGCGAGGCGGTCGACGCGGACGGCGGGTTCGCGGCGCGAGTGGGCGGTGACGAGTTCGTCGTGATCCTGCGCGGTCTGCGCTCGGCCGACGACGCCCGACGGCGCGCCCAACTGCTCGTCGAGATGATCAGTGCGCCCGAGACCGTCGAGGGCGACACCCTCGCTCCGGTGGTGAGCGTGGGAGTCGCGTTCTCGGCGCACGAGGAGGCGGACCCGTCGACGATCGTGATCGAGGCCGATCGCAGCATGCTCGCGCTCAAGCGGACGAGGAGCCGCTCCGGGCGCGAGCGGGCGAGCGCTCTCGACGTCACCTCCGTCGTCCGGGACCCGCTTCGGGCGGCCGCCGCCCGGGCGGTGCGCGAGGAGTCGCTCGATGTCGCGTTCCAGCCCGTGGTCGAGCTCTCGTCCGGCCGGATCTGGGCCTTCGAGGCGCTCGTACGCCTCGAAGACCCGGCGCTCGGCTCCATCGACCCTCCCGCCCTCGTGTCGGCGGTGCGCGAGCTCGGCCTGCTCGACGAGCTCACGATGCAGGTCGTCGAGAAGGCGATGCACGCCGCGGTGAGCTTCCGTGCCTGGGTGCCGGGCATCGACTGCATGGCCGTCAACGTCGACCTCGAGCAGCTCGCGGTCGAGCGGCTGGGCGGCTACTTCGCCGGACTCCCGGAGCGGTTCCCGGAGATCCGCGTGTGCGTCGAGCTCAACGAGCGCTCCGTCGACGAGGCCGACGACTCGCTCCGCGATCAGGCTCAGCGCCTGCGCGACGCCGGTCTGCTGATCGCTCTCGACGACTACGGCGCGAAAGGCACCTCGGTCGCGGCCGTCGCCACTTTTCCGCTCGACATCCTCAAGCTCGATCGCACGCTCCTCGCCGACCTCGCGACGGAGCAGCGCAAGCAAGAGATCGTGCGAGCGCTCCAGGGTTTCGCGGTCGCGGTCGGCATCCGCGTGATCGTCGAAGGAGCAGAGGACGACGCCACCGTGGCGATTCTCGGCGAGCTGGGCGTGACCGATGTCCAGGGATACCTGTTCGGTCGTCCTGACACTCGAACGGGGGCGGAACACCGATTGCACACCACCGGATCGTCCGCGATCGCCTCCTTAGACTGAGCTGAGAACGGGCTCCGCTGCGTACCGCTCGCCCGGCCTCGCCGAGGGAGCGGCGACCGTTCGGTTCTTGGTCTTCGAGCCCGGCATCGTCCCGGCGCTCCCGTTCGCCGATCGGAGCATCGCCTGATGCACTCCTCCCTCCTCCGTCCGTTCAGCGCCGCCGTCACCGGAGTGCTGTGCCTCGGCCTCGCCCTCGCCTCGGCGCAGGGAGCGGCAGCCGCCGACGTCATCGACCCGGCGACCGGTGCGGTCGTGCAGGCCGCGACGAGCGACGCCTCCCTCACCGTCACCGCCGGCGCGTCGATCCGCTACCTCACCCTCCCCATCGCCGCCGGGACCACGCCGACGCGAGTGCTCGCCTCGGTCCGCGCCGATGCCGCCCTCGCGGGCTCGCTCTCCGTCGTCGTCTCGGGGCGCACCGTGCTGAGCGCTGAGGGCACCGCCACGACTCTCGACATCCCGGTGCAGGCCGGAGACGTCGTCGATGGAGTCCTCGCGCTCGGCTTCCAGCTCACCGGCGGCACCACCGGCACCGGCGCGCTCTGCGAGGTCGCCGGCCGCTCGCTCACCCTCTCGAGCTTTGGCGTGATCGGCGAGGGCTCGCCCACCCCTCCGACCACCGTGGGCGACTTCTTCGCCGACGCCGTCACCGCCGTGTCGATCGTCGTGCCCGACGGCGCCGACGATGCGCTGCGGGCCGCGGGATTGGCGGCCACCGCCTCGCTCGCCTCGCGCTACCCCTCCGGCGTCGACCTCGCCGTGAGCGAGCAGAGCGCGACCGAGGGCCGCCCCGCGCTCGACGCGGCGACCGGTCGCATCGTCCGGTTCGAGACGGGCGACGGCGATGTCGTCACGTCGATCAGTGACGACGGAGGCGTGCCGGTCCTCACCCTCACCGGAGCGGAGGCGGGCCTCGCTCCCGCCGGCGCCGCGCTCGGCAGCGAATACGCGGGCCTGGCCTCGAGCGCCACCACCACCGGTCTCTCGCAGAAGGTGATCCCCTCGAGCTCGCTCGAGCACTCGCTGGCCGACTTCGGCGCCGATCGGATCGCGCTCTCGAGCACCGGTTCGTCCGCCAGCTTCACCACCATCACCCAGTCGGCCTTCGGCGGCCCCGTCTCGTCGGTCGCGCTGCACCTCCTCGGCACACACTCGGCCGTCCCGCAGGGCATCACCGCGACCGCGAACGTCTACTGGAACGATTTCCTGATCGGCTCGACCGTGCTCGGCACGGACACCGCCGTCGACCTCGAACTCTCGGTGCCCACGGGACAACTCGCCTCCTCGAACGGACTCTCGGTGCGCCTCTCGGCGGTGCGGGCGAGCGACGGCCTGTGCATCGGCTCGGCCGACTCTGTGCCGATCGAGTTCTTCGTCGACGGAGGCTCCTCCCGCGTCACGGGCGTGCGCGGCGAGTCGGCCGCACCCGGCTTCGGGCGCTTCCCGCAGGCGTTCGGAGGCGAGCTGCTCGTCGCCTTCGGCTCCTCGGCGACGGGCGCCGACGCGCTGCGCAGCGCGGGCGAGCTGATTGCGGCGCTGCAGCGGGTCGACTCCCACCCCCTCGCGGTCTCGGTCGTGGGCCTCGATGACTTCATCGGCTCGGACCGCTCGGGCCTGGTCGTCGGCGCCGGCGAGAACGAGGCGGAGGCCCTGCGCACCCCGCTGCGCCTCGCCCCGTTCACCGCGATCGACTCCTCCCGCCTCGACTACGGGGTCGGCACGCAAGCGCCCTACGCGGCCCTCGAAGCCTTCTCGACCGATGGCCGCGACCTCGTGCTGCTCGGCGGGTGGAGCCCCGATCAGGGCGCGACCGACTCGTCCGCCCTTCAGGCGTCGATCGCCCGCTACGCAGGCCGAGAAGGATGGACGGTGCTCTCGGGGAACCTCGCGGTCAGCGGTTCCGCCGCCAAGGATCCGGTGCAGATCGACAGCAACGAGATCACCCCCCAGGCACAGGTGAAGGACGACTACTCCTCCCAGGCGATCTGGTTCGTGGTCGCCGTCGTGGTGATCGGGGGGCTCATCCTGCTCGGCGCGCTGGCACGACGGAGGCGTTCGCGCCGGGTGGCCGCGTACGTCGACGCCCAGGAGCGCGCCGCCGCCGAAGAGCCAGGCGCGGACCCCGCGGCCGACGCGGACCCCGCGGCCGACGCCGACCAGCCGCCGACCTCCCCCTCCCCCGACACCCCGCGATGACCGCCGCGCTCGCCGCGCCGCCGCGCCGCGCCTCCACCACCTCCCGCCGTCGCTGGTGGCGGCGTGCGTGGGAGGCGCTCGGAGAGCCGGTGACCGGCCGCCAGGTTCCCGGCACGGTGGTCGTGCTCGTCCTGGCGCTGACAGTGGGCTTCGTCGCCTGCCTGGTGACCACCTCCTCCGGCATCAACCTCGCCTACGCCGACACGCAGAGCCACCTCTCGATCTCGCGGCGCATCGTCGACTCGAAGGCCCCAGGGTTCAGCCAGCTCGGCACGGTGTGGCTGCCCGTCCCGAGCCTCGTGCTCATCCCGTTCGCCCAGTCGCTCTGGCTCTGGCACACCGGCTGGGCCGCGGGGCTGCTCGGGATGATCTGTCTCGCCGGCACCGCGTGCGGCGTCTACCGGATCTCGGCGCGCGTGGGGCACCTCCGCGCGGGCCGGATCACCGCGGTGCTGCTCGTGCTGGCGAATCCGGGCGTGCTGTACGCGTTCACGACCGCGATGACGGAGCCGGTGCTCATCGTCACGATGGTCGCTTGCTTCGCGGGGCTGGCGCACTGGATCACCAGCCGTCGCTCGCTCAGCGCCGGCGAGATGATGGTGTTCTCGGGGCTTCCTGCCGCCGCCGCGACCCTCTCACGCTATGAGGGCTGGGTTCTCGTGGTCGGCGGGACCCTGGTCGTCCTGATCGTGGCGTGGCGGCGCAAACGCTCGATCGTCTACGCGGTCAAGATGGCCGCGGCGTTCGGGATCCTCCCGCTGATCGCCATCCTCTGGTGGCTCGTCTACAACTACGCCGTCTACGCCAACCCGCTCGAGTTCATGAACGGGCAGTACTCGGCCGCCAACCTGCAGAAGGCGGTGGCCGATGCGGGGCTGCTCGCCTACCAGGGCAACGCGGGGCTGACGCTCTGGTCGTACAACTGGGCCGTGCTCGAGACCTCGGGACTGCTCACCGTGGCTCTCGGGATCGGCGGCGCCCTCGTGCTCGCGTGGCGTCGTGGCATCTCCGACGACGCCCTCGTGATCTGGCTCATGATCGTCTCCTACGCGTTCTCGCTGCTCAGCCTCTACCTCGGCCAGACCCACATGAACAACGACCACACCCTGCCCACGAACTGGTGGAACAACCGCTACGCGCTCTCGGTGCTGCCGTTCTTGGCGGTGCTCGCGGCGGTGCTGGTCGACGCCTTGCGGCGCATCCCACGCTGGGGAGTCGCCGCTCTCGGCATGGTCGTGGCGCTGCTCGCCGCTCAGACGGCCTGGTGGGCGCAGGACCTCAACCGCAACGCCGTGATCGCTGAGGCCACGGGCTATGTCGCGCTCAAGGAGGCGTCGGGCGCCACGGCCGCCGCCCGCTTCCTCCACGACCACTACGACGGAGGCGGCATCCTCATCGACGAGAGCGCCGCCGGCAACGCCCTGCTCCCCGAGATCGGCATCCCGCTGGCCGAGTACGACAACCGCTCGGCCGGCGAGCTCTTCGATGAGGCCCTCGCCGCGCCCTACACGCACGACAAGTGGGTGTTCGTGACGACCGCCGACGCCCCCGAGCTCAGCGAGACGGGAGTCGCCGACCTGGTCTACGACGCGATCACGCGCGACTCCTCCTTCGACACGCGCTACCGCCCGGTGTTCCGCCAGGGTCTCTACGTCATCTACGAGCGGCTCGGAGGCTGAGCATGGGCACCACCCGAACGGCGCGCGTCGGCGAGATCCTCCTCGACCGCGGCCTCGTCACGCAGGAGCAGCTCGACACGGCCCTCGCTCGCCAGGCGCGCGAGGGCGGCCTGCTCGGTCGGCACCTCATCATCGACCAGGCTGTCACCCGCCGCGAGATGTATGCGGCGCTCGCCGAACAGTGGGACGCCCCGATGCTCGATCTCGTCGAGGAGCCGCCTGCCGCCGAGCTGCTCGCCCGGATCGGCGCCGAAACCCTCATCGGCGCGGGCTGGGTGCCCTGGCGCGTGCTGCCCGACGGCACCGGGGTGATCGCCACCTCCGTGCCCCCGACGGAGGAGATGCTCGCCGAGGCCCGCGCCCTCCTCGACGTCACAGTGGTCGGCGTGCGCACCACGACCGACTGGGACATCTACCAGGCCGTCGAGAACGCCTGCCGCGCGGCGCTGCTGTTCGGGGCCGCCGACTCCCTCGCCGTCGGGAGCGGCGACGAATCGGCGAAGTCGGGCCTTCGGCGGTGGCAGGTGGTCACTCCGCTCGTCGTGGCGGCGATCGTGATCGTGGGGGCCGTGCTCGCCCCCAGCATCACGTTCGTGATCGTGCTCGCTGCCGCGAACCTCCTGTTCTTGATGAACATCGCCTTCAAGGCGCTCGCCGGGCTGCGTGCCCCACTCAACCAGAGCTCGGTGCGTGCGTGGGAGGAGGAGGTGTCGATCGAGCGCGGCCGGCGCGGCCTGCCCGTGGTGCCTCCCCGCATGGGCGACGAGGAGCTGCCCGTCTACACGATCCTCATCCCCGCCTACAAAGAGGCGAACATCATCAGCAAGCTGCTGGTGAACATCGGCGCCCTCGACTATCCGCAGGCCAAGCTCGAGGTGCTCGTGCTGCTCGAGGCGGACGACGACGAGACCATCTCGGCGGTGCGGAGGATGAACCCGCCCGAGTATGTGCGCATGGTCATCGTGCCGCCCGGCGGCCCGCAGACCAAGCCTCGTGCGTGCAATTACGGCCTCAGCTTCGCCCGCGGCGAATTCGTGGTGATCTACGACGCCGAGGACCGCCCCGACCCCGACCAGCTCCGCATGTGCGTGCGGCTGTTCCGCGCCGACGCCTTCGAGCGCGAGCACGTGGATCCGTCGCAGAAGCAGCTCGTCTGCCTCCAGGGCGCGCTGAGCTACTTCAACGCCGACTACAACGTGCTCACCCGGATGTTCGCGGTCGAGTACGCGCACTGGTTCGGCGCGATGCTGCCTGGCCTCGACCAGTCGCACCTCCCCATCCCGCTCGGCGGCACCTCGAACCACTTCGACACGAGGGTGTTGCGGGAGCTGGGCGCGTGGGACCCGTACAACGTCACCGAGGACGCCGATCTGGGCCTGCGGGTCGCCGCTCACGGCTACCGCGTCGGCGTCGTCAACTCGAACACCTGGGAGGAGGCGTGCGCGGAGGTTCCCGCGTGGATCCGTCAGCGCACCCGCTGGATCAAGGGCTACATGATGACCGCGGGGGTGAACACGCGGCACCCGATCCGCTGGTTCCGGGTCAACGGGATCCTGGGTTCGCTGAGCCTCGTGGCGCTCATCATGGGCACGCCGGTGGCGTTCCTCCTCTACCCGCTCGTGCTGGGCTTCACGATCGTCACCTACATCGGGGTGCAATTCATCGGGCTCGACATCCCGGAGTGGCTCATCATCGCGGGCACCACGAACATGCTGTTCTCGAATGCCCTGATGATCGTGGTGTCGGGAATCGCGGCGTGGAAGCGCTACAACTGGCGCATCGCCGCCTTCGCGCTCCTGAACCCGGTGTACTGGGTGCTGCACTCGATCGCGGCATGGCGCGCGGCCTGGCAGATCGTCTTCAGCCCGCACAAATGGGAGAAGACGCCGCACGGGCTCACCGAGGAGTACGAGTCCACGATCGGCGCGCCCGCATAAAGGGCGCGCTGTGGCGCGTCGCACCTCCTTGTCGGCGTACCGCGCTCGGCGGCGATGACCCGGTCGACGCGTCGACCAAAGCACCCAGCCGCGCCATCGTGACTCCCGACGTCGGGTGGGTCTCTGCGATCGTCGGCCGGCGTCTGCAGTCCGACGCAGTTCTTCGACGACGCGCACTGGATGGGCGAGGAGATCGCGGAGAGCTCCCTGAGTACAGTGGAAGGCACTTATGGGGTCGCCGGGCGGCGACGTGAGCCGTGGAGGGGGAGTCGGATGATTGTCGAGCGTGCGCTGGAGGGACAAGTGCGAGGAACGCGGGGACCGCGATTCGTGATGATCGGAGCAGCCTCGCTGCTCTGCGTGGGCCTCGCCGGCTGCACATCGGCGGGCGACGACTCCGGCAGCGGGTCGAGCGCTCCGGGGGCGACCACCGCCTCGACCGCTCCCACCGCGTCCGAGGCGCCCAGCGCCTCCGCAGGGGCGGCCGGCTACGACGCGTACTGTGATGCCACTCGCGCGTCTGCCGCCGCGAAGAGCGGCTCGGTCGCCGACGACATCACCGCGACGCAGGCGCAGGCCGCTGCGACCCGCGCGCTTCTCCCGCTGTCCGGAGCCCCCAGCGAGGTGGCGGCGGGTGCGGAGGCGTTCGCCGACAGCGCCGACGCGACGGTCGAGGTGCTCCAGCAGTTCCCGTCGGACAGCGCCGTCGCCGAGGTCGGGAGCGACCCGCGGTTCGCCTCCGTCGCCCAGGAGGCGGCCACCGACCCGAACTACATCGCCTTCGTCGGCTGGACCATTCAGACCTGCAAGCTCGGCACCTCCGGCTGATCGCGGGCTCCGGCAGGTCGTTCATCCGGTGTCGCGGAGGGGTTCCCGAAGCGGGCTCGCGGATGGCACGCTCTCCCCGTGGCCCATGAACGACCGACTTCACCTCGACGACTGCGCGCCTCCAGCGCGGAGCGATGGACCGGCCGGCGGCCCACTCGGCGCGAGAGTGCCTCGGACGTGACCGTGTTGAGCCGTGTTCGCACAATCGGCAAGGCCCTTCTGGGAGCCGTCGTCGCGTTGGCCGGCGCGATAACAGCCGTCGCTGCCGCCCTTTTCATCGTGGCGCCACAGCTTGCTCCGCGCGAGAAGCTCGGCGCCGAACTCGATCGCATCGCGATCGCTCAAGGCGTGCACTACGGGGAATACGAGGGCGTGCAAGGGATCGTCCCTGCGGCCGACGAGGAGAAATCGAACCCACCGGAGCGCGGACTCGTCGTCATCGTCCACGCCAAGCTCTACGGATTCGAGGACCGGTCCTATTCGCTGGCGGTCACCGCGTACGATGCGACGACCCACATTCGCGTCCCCCTCCCGATGACTGAGGGCGACTTCTCCGCGACGTGCGACAACAAGTCACCGGCTGCCGACGAGGACGGCGTGGCGTGGCGGTGTTGGCTCATAGCGCCGCCCCGCGGCGTCGAGTACTTCTTGCGCGCGGAACTGCTCGACAGCGGTCCGACTCAAGAACTCAAGCCCGGGCCGGTGAAGGGATCGCGGGAGCTGTTGGACTTCATCGACAGCGAGGTGCTCACCTCCGCGGGTCCCGATTCCTGACTCGTCCTGCTCCTTCGCCATTGGAGCATTGTGACAAGGTCAATGCCGCTTTATCTGGATCCGATGAAGAGCATCGCTCTTCGCACTCTTCGGTGCCGGGCGCTCCGCGGGGCGCGCAGCCAGCGTCTCAGATGTTGAGGCGGTTGAAGACAGGCGCTGGGAGCAGCGTGATCACCGTCATGATGACGCGCCACTTCGCGGGGGTGTAGGCGACGGGCCTGCCGCTCGAGAGGGCCGCAGCGACGTCCTTCGCCACCGACTCCACCGACGCGAGTGAGGCGCCGGACTGCTTGAGGTGGGCGGTCATCGGAGTGTCGGTCGGTCCCGGCTTGATCAGCACGACCGAGAGCCGAGAGCCGGCGAGGCGGTGCTGGAGCCCCTGCGCGAAACGCTCGACGAGCCCCTTCGCGGAGCCGTAGACGTAGTTGGTCTTGCGGCCGCGGTCGCCGGCGACCGAGCCGATCACGCCGATGGTGCCCGAGACGAGCGCGTTCGCGTACGCCTCCATCCACAGCGCCACCGAGACTCCGGTGACCACGAGCACGTCGCGGGCGACGGCGAGGTCGGCGGACGCCTCCTCCTGGCTCGTCATCGCGCCGTGCGCGATCAGCACGGTGTCGGGTGCCCCGCCCGTCAGCGAGGAGGCGACCACGGAGGCGATCGCGGCCGGATCGGTGAGGTCGACGGCCTCGATGGCGAGATCGGCGGCGGGGTAGCGCACCCGCAGGTCGGTCGCGAGCGCCTCAAGCCGGGCGGAGTCGCGCCCGACCAGCAGCGCGGAGCGGGCTCCGGTGCCGAGCCAGAGCCGCAACGTGCGCTCGGCGATGGCCGAGGTCGCTCCGACCACGACGATCTTCGAGGGGGTTCCAGTGGTCATGTCAGCTCCCGAGTACTCGGCGCGAGAAGCCGGAGGAGATTCCCGGGTCGCGCTGGGCGGTGAAATCGGCGAGGCGCGGGTAGCCGGCCTCGAACATCTCGCGCGACATGCGCGCGTCCTTGGCGGGGTAGAGACGACCGCCGACGGCGAGCACGAGCTCGTCGAGGCGCTCGAACAGTGGGAGCGCGGCGGAGGTGCGGGGGAAGTCGAGCGCGAAGCACACGCCCGGCGCGGGGAAGCTCAACAGTCCCGGAGACTCCAGCTCGCCGAAGGACTTGAGTACCCCGAGGAACGAGCCGGTGCCCGAGGCGGCGATCGTCGCGAGCATCGAACGCGTGACCTCGAGCGCCCCCTCCCACGGCACCGTGCTCTGGTACTGGTAGAAGCCGCGCGGGCCGTACATGCCGTTCCAGCCCTCGATCGCGTCGAGCGGGTAGTAGAACTGCTCGTAGTGCTGCACCGAGCGGCCGGCGCGGCTCGCCTTCAGCCGGTAGTACGCGCGGTTGAGCAGCGGCAGCGTCGCCCGGTTGACCACCGAGAGCGGGAACTCGAACGGCACGCGTACGCTGCGCCCGCGGGTCACGTGCAGCTCGGGAGCGGCGGTCGAGTCGCCGCGCGAGTACACGCCGCGCCGGCCGCCTCCCGTGGTCACGTCGATCCACGCGACCGTGTGCTCGAAGACGTCCCTCGACTCGTCGACGAGCGCGAGGTACTGCTCGAGCGACGCGAAGGGCACGTCCTCGGTCACGAGCCACGGCCCGGGAACACGCGCGAGCGCCAGCTCGACCTCGACGATCAGGCCGGTGAGTCCGAGGCCGCCGACCGTCGCCTCGAACAGCGCGACGTTCTCGGTCGGTGTGCAGCGCGACGACGAGCCGTCGCTGCGCATGAGCGTGAACGACACCAGATGCCGTCCGAACGTGCCCGCGGAGGAGTGGTTCTTGCCGTGCACGTCGTTTGCGATCGCGCCGGCGAGCGTCACGTTCTTGGTGCCCGGGGTGACGGGCAGCATCCAGCCGCGGGGGGCGAAGACGGCCTGGATGTCCTTGAGGAGGACGCCCGGCTCGGCGCGGAGTACCCCTGTCTCCTCCTCGAACCCCAGCAGCCGGTCGAATCCGCTGAAGTCCCAGAGCGCCCCGCCGCCGTTGAGCGCGACATCCCCGTAACTGCGGCCCGCGCCGCGGGCCACGCCTCCCTCGCCGCGGGCCAGCTCGGTCTGCGCCTGCTCGGCGCTCGTGATGGCGACGACCCGGTGCCGATCATGCGAGAGCAGCCCCCACGACGAGACGGCGACGGTCATGCGGGCTCCTCTCGGGGGCCTTGGAAGGTGATGTTCTTGTCGAGGAAGTACTTGGCGGCGTAGCCGATGGCCAAGCCGATCACCGCCCCCGTGTAGCGGGCGAGGTCGGTGCCGAACAGGGCCTCGAAACCGAACTCGAAGCCCCAGAAGACGAGGGTCGTCACGCCGCTCATCACGCCGTAGAGGACGAAGGTCTTGATGCCGTGTGCTGCATTCATCGTCTCGTGCCGGAAGATGTAGCGCTTGTCGAGGACGTACTTCGTGATCACCCCCGTCAGGGTGCCGCAGAGCACGGCGATCGGGGTCGCCCAGCCGCCGCTCAGCACGAGTTCGGCGAGCATCTGGGTGCCCAGGTTGACCGCCGTTGCAAGGATCGCGAAGAAAACGTACAGGGAGGCGGTTCGCATCCGAGCCTCCCCCAGGGTGTCGATCGCTGGAACGGCGCGGATCCGGCACGTTCCCCCTGATTGTAGGTTGGCCCCGCGACACCGTGACCTAACCGATCGGCCGCCCCGCCGGCCCTGTTCTCCAAAGGGGGAGACGCCGTGAATACCGCTCGCGCGCTGATCGCCGCCATGCGTCCCCGACAGTGGCTGAAGAACGTCCTCGTGCTCGCCGCTCCCGTTGCCTCGGCCCGCATCGTCGAACCGCCGATTCTCCTCGCCAGCCTCCTCGCGGTGGTCGCGTTCAGCCTCGCCTCCTCGGGTGGATACCTGCTCAACGACCTCCTCGACATCGAGTCCGATCGCCTGCACCCGACGAAGCGCTTCCGGGCCATCGCCTCGGGCGACCTGCCCCTGCGCGTCGCGTGGGTCGCCTCCCTCGTGCTGATGGTCGTGCCGATGCTCGTGACCTTCCTCGCCGGATACACGTGGTTCGCGCTCACGCTCGCCGCGTACCTCGTGATGCAGGTCTCGTACTGCATCTGGCTCAAGCACGAGCCGGTGCTCGACATCCTGATCGTGGCCGGCGGATTCGTGCTGCGCGCGATCTCCGGCGCGGCGGTCGCGGACATCCCGCTGACGCAGTGGTTCCTGCTCGCCGTCTCGTCGGGCTCGCTGTTCATGGTGGCCGGCAAGCGCTACTCCGAGAAGCTGGAGAGCGAGGGGCGCGAGGACAGCCACACCCGGACGACTCTCGCGGTGTATACGCCGGGATACCTGCGCTTCGTCTGGTCCGTCGCGGCGTCGCTGACGATGATCTCCTATGCGCTGTGGGCGCTGTTCATCAACGGCGAGAACTCGCTGCTGTCGATGGCCTCGGTGCTGCCGTTCGGCGCTGCGCTGTTCCTGTATGCGCTCGACATCGAGCGGGGGCGGGCGTCGACTCCCGAGGACATCGTGCTCGGGAACGTGCGACTTCTGGTGTGCGGCGGTCTGTGGGCGGCGCTGTTCATCGTCGCGATCCTGACGCGGACGACGGGCTGAGCCGGCTCCGTCGTGAGCCAGCGCGCCGAGGGGCCCTGTCCTGCGACATGGTCGCTGACAGGCCCCCTCGGCCGGTATCGCGCGTCACCTGCGGTGGAGCACCCTGACCAGCCCGATCAGCAGGGCGACGGTGCCGAGGGCGGCGATCGCGATCGCGGCGAACCCCGCGGGCTGGAGCGAGAGCGCGCCATCGACGACGATGCGCCGAAGCCCCGGGTCGGTGGCGATCAGCAGCAGGAGGATCGCGACGGCGACCTGGACCAGCCCCCAGATGATGGCGCCCCAGCGGACCCGGGGACGTTCTGTAGTCGTGGTCGGTGTGGTCATCGTCCTGCCTCCGTGCTGATCGGCGTCTCGGCGGTGGAGCGCGTCGTGCGGACGTCCGCGCCCCGCGGGGTGGAGTCGGTCGTCGTGTCGGCTCCGCTGGTGTCGTAGACGCCGATCGACCCGTGTCCCTGAGCGACCCGCACCACGAAGGGCTCGGCATCGGGAGTGCCGAAAGTCTGAGACCAGCTCGTGGAGTCGCGACTGTAGACAACGCCCTGCGGCTCCTCCGCGACATCGCCGTTCGGTGTGTGCCTGATGACCCAGATAGAGCCGTTCGCCATCGTCGACTCGACGCGAACGGCGGCACCCTTTTGCGCCGTGATGGTGATGTGGCCCCCTCCCTGCCAGACGTCGAGGGAACCGCCCTGCTTCGGATTGACCGTGATCTGCAGAGTGCCCGCGAGCATCGCGTAGTTGCCGGGGGAGGCGCTCGAGAGCGTCGACGAGCCGCCCGGGGGCAGCAGCTGACGGTCGGGCGGCAGCAGCGAAGCGGTCGATGCTGTCAGCACCGTCACCACCGAGACCGCGATGAGCAGGATCGCGCGTCGGCGGAGGACCCCGGCGGCGACGATCGCGACGGCGAGCACGAGTGTCGCAACGCTGAAACCGACGACGACCGAGGTCGATCCCGAGGCGGTGAGCGAGACAAGGGCACCGGCGAGAGCGGAGGCCCCCAGCGCGAGTAGGGTCGCGCCCGCTCGGAGCCGAGGGTTCGCCTCGCGGCGGAGGCGCCGGCGCTCGAGACGGGCCGCAGTGATCGCGTGGGCCCGCGCACGCGCCTCCTCAGCTCGCGCCTGCGCTGTCGCGCGTGCGGTAGCGATCTCCTGGGCGCGGAACGCCTCCCGCTCGGCCTTCCATGTCTCCTGACGCTCCCGCCACACGGTGAGCTCTTCGGGGGAGGTCGGCCGCAACTCGGTCGGGCGCTGCGGGGGGAGGAGGGGCGCTGCGCTCGACGGCGTTCCGCCCGAGGCGGCATCGGTCGCGGGGCTCTGGCCGGGCGGAGGAGTGCGCTCGGCCCGACCCGCTCGGCGGGCGATCCAGACCACGAACACGACGATGAGGCCCAGCACGACCGCCGTCCACAGGGCCCGGCCAGTGGCGGGGACCCAGGGCGCCGCCCCGGTGAAGGCGCCACCGAGCGACCAGAACCCCTGCGCGACGGGAAGCATCGACGCGAGCACCAGCACGCCGATGCCGGCGTGCACGCGGTCCAGGCGCCTCCTGAGGAGTTGTTCGATCGGAAGGATGCCCTCGTCGTCGGGCAGCAGCAGCCATGCGGCGGCGTAGAAGAGGAACGCCGGGCCGCCGAGCACAGCGACCACCACGAAGACGCCGCGGACGATGAGCGGATCGATGCCCAGACGCTCGGCGACGCCTGCGCAGACGCCACCGATCCACCCGGGCCGGCGCGACAGGTCGAGCGACCGGAGCCAGAGCAGGAAGCGGTTCTCGGGCGCGGCGGCCCGGTTGGGGTCGGCGGGGCCGGTGTCGCTCGGGTCCGGTGTCGAAGGCCCTGGGTCGGCTGCCTCGGGCGTGCTCGTTGCTGTCATGGTGAGAGTGTCCCGCTCCTCCACCGCCGTCGACCATCGGGGGAACCCCTGATCCGACCCTGACTCACACCCCGGCGACCCCGGCGACCTGTTTGGATGCTGCAGTGAGCACTCCCTCCCTCTCGAGCACAGCGGTCCGTCCGCCGCTGCGTCGACCCCGCAGGGTCGTCCTCGGTGGCGTGTGTGCGGCGCTCGCCGAGCATCTGGGTCGCGCCCCGGGGTCGATCCGCTTCTTCGCGGTGGTCGCGACCGCTCTGGGTGGCGGCGGGGCGCTCCTCTACCTGTGGCTCTGGGCCTTCGTCCCTCTCCGTGACGTCCACGAGGAGCCGGGCGTGCGCCGACGAGTCCCCGTCGCCGCCCTCCTCGCCGTCGCCGCGGGAGGCGCGGCGATCGCGGTCGCCCTGGCCTTGCGTCGTGGCGACGACGGAGACGTCACCCGCGCGCTCGCGGCCGCCGCGCTGTTCTCCGGCGGAGCCGTTGCCTGGAGTCTCGGTCCCGATCGCGGGGATCCGTCGCGGTCCGCGCGCTCCTCCTCCTTCGTGCGTCTCGCCTCCTGCGCGGCACTCGTCGTCGCCGGAGCCGCTGTGCTGGCGGCGCGGCCGAGCGCGATCAATGCCGTCCTCGCCGTCGGGGTGCTGCTGATCGCCGCGGGCGTGCTCGCCGCGCCCCGCATCCTGACGCTGTGGACCGAGTTGATGGGCGAACGTGCCGCACGCGTGCGCGAGGAGCAGCGCGCCGAGATCGCCGCCCATCTTCACGACTCGGTGCTGCAGACGCTCGCGCTCATCCAGAACCGCGCGGGAGCCTCGAGCGAGGTCGCCCGCATCGCACGCGCTCAAGAACGGGAGCTGCGTGACTGGCTCTTCGAGCGCGACGTGCCCGTTGCGAACGACCTGGCGGCCGAGGTCCGCGCCATCGCCGCGGCGATCGAGCTCGACTACCCGGCGCAGCTCGACGTGGTCGCGGTGGGCGCGTCGGTGCCGGGTGCCGCCTCCGTGCTCGCCGCGACCCGGGAGGCGATGCTCAACGCCGCGCGACACGCGGGAGGCGAGGTGTCGGTCTATCTGGAGTCCTCCGCCGCCGGGGTCGACGTCTTCGTCCACGACCGCGGCCCCGGCGTCGATCTGGGTGCGGTGCCCGGCGAGCGTCTCGGCATCCGGGAGTCGATCATCGGGCGGATGGCCCGCGCGGGTGGCAGCGCGACGGTCAGGCCAGGGGCGGGCGGCTCGGGTACCGAGGTGCACGTGCGGCTTCCGGCAGAGGCGCAGAGGTGATCCGCGTCGTGCTGGTCGACGACCATTCGATCTTCCGCTCGGGGCTCCGCACCGATCTCTCCCCCGAGCTCGACGTCGTGGGTGAGGCGGCCGATGTCGACGCGGCTGTCGAGCTCGTCGTCGCCCTGAGACCTGACGTCGTGCTGCTCGACGTGCACCTGCCGGGCGGCGCAGGCGGAGGCGGTGCCGAGGTGCTCCGGCGCAGCGCTGCGCTCCTCGACGCGGTGCGCTTCCTGGCGCTCAGCGTCTCCGACGCCGCCGAGGACGTCGTCGGTGTGATCCGTGCCGGCGCCCGTGGCTACATCACCAAGGCCAGTTCGGGCGCCGAGGTCAGCCGTGCGGTGCTCGCGGTAGCCGGAGGCGACGCTGTCTTCTCGCCCCGTCTGGCCGGCTTCGTCCTCGACGCGTTCGGTGCCCTCTCGGGCGAACAAGCGGAGTCGGTCGACGAACTCGACCGCCTTTCGGCCCGCGAGCGGGAGGTGATGAGGCTCATCGCGCGCGGCTACGCCTACAAGGAGGCTGCTGCCGAGCTCTTCATCTCGGTCAAGACCGTCGAGTCCCACGTGTCCGCGGTGCTCCGCAAGCTCCAGCTCTCGTCGCGCTACGAGCTCACCGCCTGGGCCTCGGTGCGGCGCTTGCTCTGAGGCGGCCGCATGGAAGAGATTACCCAACTCCATTCACCTGAAATCTTCAGCAGGGTAGCGTGGATTTATAATTCTCCACGAGAAAGCGAGGTGGTAATGCGCCTGGTCAAAGCCTGTTGGCAAAAGTTCCTTTCTCTTCTTCGTCTCATGCACCTAACTCCAAAACAGACGTCCCAATTTCCGCCTGACCCCGACGGCATCCCGGGCCCGGATGTGAAAACCGGAACTCAAGGATATCGGGCGGAAGCCACTAAGTCATCGGCTCCTTCTACAATCGGATTGCATTTTTAATGGGATGCTGCCGTATCGGCCCCTCCCCGGCCTCGGCCTTCGCGGTCCCGGCTGCAATTGCCGCGGTCCCCTGTACGGCCCTGGATGACGGCGCATCACCCTTGCCGCGACTCGGCCTCGAATGCGCCGTGAGCGCTTCGCGCGCGGGACGGGCCTCATCAACGTCGGCGTGCATCCGCACCACGATCTGCGTGGGGCTGGTGTAGCCCTTCAATCTGACCGCGAACACTCTGAGCCCTGCGGCGCTGTCGTACCGGTTGCTGCAGTCGGCGCGTGTGGCGTCCGCTGACGAAGCACCTCCACTAGGGCGTGTTGCTAAACCGCCTTACGTATCCTGGTGGGTGAAGGCTCCAACGCGAACCAGATGGCCCTGAGGATTTCAGTGTGGACAAGTCAGTTGGTGTCATCGTCTCGGTCCGGGTGCAGGCGGGCCTCGCGAACGAACAGGTTAAGCTTTTCAATCGGATTGCTCCTCTTGTGCGAGCCGAGGCCGGTTGCTTGAGCTACGAGCTGCATCCTGTCGTTGGCGATAAGGATCGCTTCGTCATCCTCGAGTGGTGGTCATCGCACGACGCGCTCTCGGCCCACGAGGTAACGGCGCACATGGTTGAAGCCGATGCGACGAGCCCGCCTTTCCGTGACGGCCCCGCTCGGGTCACGTTGATTGAGCGGGGATAGCAGGGGCCCTGGGACTGCTGATACGCCAGTGCAGGGTCGCGGCACGGCAAAGACCCACGTGGTAGTTGCGGGCGAGTTTGTCTGATCTCATCGCGATGCCGCGCCATTGCTTGAGCGTGTTGAAACATCGCTCGACGACGTGACGACCGCGGTAACGGTCGCGTTGGTCGTGACCGAAGTCGTCGTCAACCCGCCACGGGAACGGCCGATCGTATGATCGGGTGGCTCGTCACCGAATTTCTTGTCATTCTGCAGAGCCCCCCGTGACCCACGGGAGGGTCGCGCCGTGCTGATGCACGCGCACAATCGTGGAATCGATCGATGCGACCCCGTCCAGGTCGCCGGACTGCTGCGCAGGAGACTGCACTCTCTCCAGCACCTGCGCCCAGACGCCCTGGTCGGCCCAGCGGTTGACGTTCTTGTAGATCGTGTTCCAGTTCCCGAACTGCTCCGGCACATCACGCCACGACGCTCCCGTGCGAAACCGCCACGCCGTCGCCTCAACGACCGAGCAACGATCCACCGGCGGCCGACCGGTCGAATTCACCCCCGGGAACAACGGACCGATCACAGCCCAGGCCTCATCGGAAATCACATCACGCGACACACCCGCGAACCACCGAAATGTGTTTAGCAACACGCTCTAGGACGACACGAGCGGCAGCAGCGGCAGAACCGCCACCGCCGACAGGGCGCCGAGCACCGCGCCGGCGAGCACATCTGTCGGGAAGTGCATGCCGAGCGCGAGCCGCGAGAGCAGCATCACCACCACGACGATCACCGCGACGGGCCACAGCATCGGCAGCATCACCGCGAACACGATCGCGGCGGCGGTGGTCGACGAGGCGTGCGAACTCGGGAAGCTGAGCTTGCTCGGGGCCGTGCCGCGCACCTCCACCCCCTCGCCGGCGGGGCGGGGACGGCGCACGAGACGCTTGACCACGATCGACAGCCCGTGCGCCACCACGATCGCGACGTCGCAGAGCGCCCACGCCCCACACCGCGACGGATCGACGAGGGCCCCGATCACCCCGAGGAGCAGCCAGCCCGCGGCGTGCTCGCCGAAGAGGCTCAGCCCACGGGCCACGGGGAGGAGAGGGCGCGTCAGCGGCGCGCGCTGCACGCCGACGATGAGCGCCGACTCGCGGCTCCTGAGGGTCGACATCGCGATCAACCTAGCGCACGACCGGAGGGGCGACGGAGGGTCCGCTCCGCCGCCCGGCCGCATCAGGCCTCGGGCTCGGCCTCCGAGCGCTTGTCGGCCGCACGTCGGCGCGCACCGAAGCCGAGGGCGCTCGCGCCGGCGGCGAGCAAGGCTGCCGCTCCCGCCACGACGCCCACCGTCTCGACGCCCGTCGACGCCAGCGGGCCGCCGCTCCCACCGGTCGGCAGGGGTACGGCGGTGCCCGTCGGAGTCGACGTGGGCGCAGCCGTCGGAGTGCCGGTCGGCGTCGCCGTCGGACCTGCGGTGGGCGAGGCGGTCGGCGTCGCCGTCGGAGTGGCGGTCGGCGTCGTCGTCGGGCCGACCGTCGGGGTGGGGGTGGGCTCGACGAGCTGCGACGCCGGCAGGATCTGCACGATCGCCGGACGCGGTGCCGCCACCGTTCCGGCCGCGATCGCTCCCGAGGCCGCGAAGTCGGGGAAGTACGAGTGCGGCTCCTCGAAGGTGCCCTCCTCGCCCGGGTGCTGCACGGCGACGAAGACGTGCTGGTCGAGGTCGTGGACGATCGGGCCGCACGTCTCGGCGTCGCGGGGTACGGAGAGGAACTGCTGGACGTTGCCGCGATCGGGGCCGTCCAGAGTCACCTTGAACAGGCCATCGTTGTAGCCGATGCCGCTGGGCGCACCGTCGGTCGAGATCCAGAGGTTGCCGACGGAGTCGAAGGCCAGGTTGTCCGGGCACGAGATCGGCGAGACCTTGTCGGCCGGGAATCCCGAGAAGTAGACCGCGTCACCCTGTGCCTGGTCGCCGCAGAGCATGACCAGGTTCCAGGTGAAGGTCCGGCCCGTCTGGTCGCCTCCGTCCTCGATGATCTCGACGATGTGCCCGTCGCGGTTCTCGGTACGCGGGTTGATCTCGGTCGGCCCCTCCTTGCCCGCGGTGCCGCGGCTGGAGTTGTTGGTGCAGGCTACGTAGATCCGTCCGCTGACGAGGCTCGGCTGCACGTCTTCGCAGCGGTCCATCTTGGTCGCGCCGGCGATGTCGGCCGCCATGCGGGTGTGCACGAGCACCTCCGCGACGCTCATCCCGGCGATGGCCGAGACGCCGCCCACGACGAGCGGCAGCCATTCGCCGATGCCGTCGAAGCCGCCGTCGGAGGGGACCGCGCCGGTCCCGGTGATCTCGGCGACGGGGGAGTCGCCGGTGAACGCCGCGACGTAGAGGTCACCCTCCTCGAGCAGTGTCTTGTTGTGCGCACGGTCGCCCTCGATGTAGCGCTTCTTCGAGACGAACTTGTAGAGGTAGTCGAAGCGCTCGTCGTCGCCCTGGTAGGCGACCACGCGGCCGTCCGGAGCGATGATGACGTTGGCGCCCTCGTGCTTGAGGCGGCCGAGGGCGGTGTGCTTCTTGGGAGTCGACGTGGGGTCGAAGGGATCGAACTCGACGATCCAGCCGAAGCGGTTGGGCTCGTTCTCGTAGCCCGCGGTGCGGGCGTCGAAACGGGGGTCGTCGAGCTCCCACTCGCGGGAGGTGGCGGCGTCGGCGAGTCCGTAGCGCTTCTCCGCCGCGCTGGTCGCAGTGGCGCGGAAGTAGCCGTTGAAGTTCTCCTCGCCCGAGAGGATCGTGCCCCACGGGGTGGTGCCTCCGGAGCAGTTGCCGAGCGTGCCGAGGACGGTCCGACCCTCGGGGTCGGCCACGGTCTTCACCAGCTCGGATCCCGCCGCAGCACCCGTGATCTCGTAGGGCGTGTCGATGAGGTAGCGCCGGTTGTGCTGGCCGCCGCGCACGTACGACCAGGGGCGGTCGACGGCGGTGCGGACGAGCTCGACCACGCTGAGTCCGTGGGCGGCGCGGGCGACGGCCCGGACTCGCTCCGGCTCCGACTCCAGCTGCGCCGCCGGAAACATGATGTTCTCGTTGGTGTACTCGTGGTTGACCACGAGCAGCGCACGCAGGCGCTTCGAGCCGGGGATCTCGACGATGTCGGTGTAGTCGTTGTTGTAGCCGAATTGCGCGGCCTGCGCCGCCTCTGTCTGGTTCTCGATGTCGAAGGAGGGGCTGTCGGCGAAGAGGGGGTCGCCCCAACGGATGATCGGGCGCCAGGCGAAGCCCTGCGGGACGGTGAACTCGTCGACCGTGTAGGGGACCGGGGCGATCGGGGTGAAGGCGAGCGGGGAGGCGCCGGGCGCGGCTCCCGCGACGGCCGCCTCCGCCGTGGGCGCGCCTCCCGCCGACGCCACGGCGACGGTGACCGCGCCGGCGAGGCCCAGGCCGAGCGCGCTGCGGCGCGAGAGCTGCGACGAGACGATGTCGCGGAAGTAGCCGTTGTGCGAGGTGTTGCAGGTCGCGGTCGAGCACGCGTTCGCGCACTTGAGGGCGCAGGTGACGGGGCTGCGCTTGCCGCGCACGTGCCCCGCCATGGGGAGGAGGAGCGGACGACGGGCGGTGTCTGACATGGGAGTCCTTCGGTCGCAGGCAGAGGGTGCGACCGAGGAAAACAGGCGGAGGGGACCGAGATGTCACTCGCCGGAGACGTCCCCCTAAACGGAATGTGAACGTTTTCACACGAAGGCGAGGGTGACCTGGCTGACGGGACTGGCGCCGCCACGCCGCGGATGCCAGGATCTGGTGTCGCGACACCCGGCGGTGAGGTCGATCGTCGTCCGGCGATCCGTCGCTCCAGCTTGGGGGGCCATGCACCAGCAGATACTCACGTCGGTGGTCTCGGCCGTCGAGGCGGACCCGACGTTGACGACCATCGCCCAGGTCTTGGGGATCCTCAGCTCCGCGAGCGTCATCGTCACCGTCCCCGTCGCGGTCCTCAGCCTGCGTCGAGTCGTCCTGCAGCGGCGGAGCGAGTCGTTGCTCCGCGTGATCGAGGAGCTCCGCGACCCGGACTTCCGGGCGCTCGCCCGGGAGGTCTACGCCGCTTTCCCTATTCCGCGATCCACGACGTGCACGGGGCGGTTGAACGACTTCCTCGACGAGGGGCACAGCATGACGGACGAGGGAGTGAGCAGCGCGATCCAGTTGGTCAACCGGCTCAATGACATCGCGGCTCTCATCGATCAGGGTGCGGTGAGGGAGCGAGACCTGCACGGCCAGACGCATCCTCGTGTCATCGAGCTCGCCGCGCGCCTCGATCCGTTCATCTTGCTGAGGTCCGCGAAACTCGGCTATCGGTGGGGAATGCGCGTGCGACGACTGGGCGCGGGAGCCTGCACCTACTACCGGACGAGCCCCCTGCACCGGAACAAGGAATTGAGCCGATCGGGAGTCGTCCTAGTGAGCGCGGTGTCGGGCTGGCGATGGCGCGTGAGGCTCACCTCGCTGCGGGCGATGTTCCTCGGCAAATACATGCCGTCCGCCTCCGCGAGGCAGCGGCTGGACGAAGAGGAACTCGCGCTGGCGCAGAGCGCGCTGAGCGCCTTCTCGGTCTCACACACGACCGACTTCCTCGACCGTCATCCGACATCGTGACGACGCCACGCCTCCGGTCGCAGGCGTCACTCCGGGTCCGCGCCGCCCTCGTCGTTCCACCGATCGACGTCCGGTACGTCACGGCGACCAATCCCCGGGTCCAGCCACGCCCGGTGGGCGGCATCCGCCCACGCGGTGCGTGAGACGGGGTCCGCGTCGTAGGACTTCCAGAACTGGACGAAGCGACGCGCCTCCTTCGCCGCGAGAGGGCCGCTATCGCGCCCGTTCGCGGTCGTCGTCGGGGAGAGGACAAGAGGGAGTTGTGGTGCGACGTGCCCGCCGGCGATGACCGGTGTCGTTCTGGTCTGTGCACTCATAGTCGGACTGTACGCCTTCCTGGACGCCGCGGACGAGGATGCAGTGAACTCGCCGGACGGGCGGCGTCGAAGCCCGTGCGTCGGCTTTCGGGCCCTCGCGAGGGAAGCATCCCCGGCACGCCTCGGTTGCACCCCACGGCGGCGCAGAGCCCGCCGCACCTGCACGGAAGGACCCTCATGACCCTCGTCGTCACCGGAGCCACCGGCCACCTCGGCCGCCTCGCCCTCGACCACCTGCTCTCCCGCGGCATCTCCGCCTCCGACCTCGTCGCCACCGGTCGCGACGCCGCGAAGCTCGCCGGGCTCGCCGAGCTCGGAGTCCACACCGCAGTCGCCGACTTCGACGACCCGGCCTCGCTCGACGCGGCCTTCGCCGGCGCCGAGGCGGTCCTCTTGGTCTCGGGGTCGGAGGTGGGCAAGCGCGTCGCTCAGCACACGGCCGTGATCGAGGCGATCGCTCGTGCCGGCGCCCGCCTGGTCTACACCAGCGCCCCGAAGGCGACGACCAGCCCGTTGCTGCTGGCCCCCGACCACAAGGCCACGGAGGAGGCGATCGCCGCCGCGGGCGTCCCCGCCACGATCCTCCGCAACGGCTGGTACAACGAGAACTACGCGCAGACGGTCGCTGAGCTCGCCGCCACCGGCACCACGCTCTCTAGCGCCGGTGAGGGTCGCGTGTCGAGTGCAGCGCGCGCCGACTACGCCGAGGCCGCCGCGATCGCCCTGGCCGACGCCTCCCTCGTGGGCACGGTGCACGAGCTCTCGGGCGACGCGGCATGGAGCGTCGACGAGCTCGCCGCGCTGGTCGGCGAGGTCGCGGGGCGCGAGACCGCCATCACGCACGTGTCCGCGGAGGAGCATGCGCGCCTCCTCGCCGAGGCGGGCGTCCCGGAGGGCGCGGTCGGCTTCGTCGTCGGCCTCGACACCAACATCGCCGAGGGCCTGCTCGGCGAGACCGATGGCTCGCTCGCGCGCTTGATCGGGCACTCGACCACGCCGATCCGCCGCTTCGTCGAGGAACAGCTCGGACGCTGAGCCGAGGCTCGTCGCGCACGCCCCCTTCCGTGATCCGGGCGTGCGCGGCGACATCCTTCCCTCGTCGGAGGCTCCGTGTCGGTGCCCGGTCGTAGGCTGTCCGCCATGACCTCGACGACGCCTCGCTCCGGTATCGACCTCTCCGAACTCGACCCCGCGACGCGCCCGCAGGACGATCTCTACCGCCACGTCAACGGCCTGTGGATCGATCGCACCGAGATCCCCGCCGACAAGGCGCGCTATGGCTCCTTCCATGTCCTCCAGGAGGAGGCCGAGAAGGCCGTGCGCGACATCATCGTCGAGGCGCAGACGGCCGAGGATGGCACCGAGGGGCGTCTGTTCGGCGACCTCTACGCCTCCTTCATGGACGAGGCGCGTGCCGAGGAACTCGGTGCCGCGCCGATCGCCGACGACCTCGCCGCGGTGCACCGCGTCGACTCCATCCCGGGCCTGCTGCGGGCGGTCGGCGAGTTCGAGCGCTCGGGCGTGCCCGGGCTCGTCGGCCTCTTCGTCGACAACGACCCGGGCAGCCCCGAGCGCTACCTCGTCTTCGTCAACCAGGGCGGCTTGGGTCTGCCCGACGAGAGCTACTACCGCGAGGAGGAGTTCGCCTCGGTGCGCGAGGCCTACACGCCCTTCGTCGCACGCATGCTCGGCCTCGCGGGCCTCGACTCCGCCGAGGCGCGAGCCGAACGCGTCATGGCCCTCGAGACCGAGATCGCGGCGGCGCACTGGGACAAGGTCCGCAGTCGCGACAGCCAGGCCACCTACAACCTGCGCACGTGGGCCGAGGTCGAGGAGCTCGCCGCGGGCATCGATCTGGGCGTCTGGCTCACGGCGATGGGTGCTCCGGAGGGGGCGCTCGCCGAGGTCGTCGTGCGCCAGCCGAGCTTCATCGAGGGTCTCGCGGGGCTGCTGACCGACGAGCGCCTCCCGGCCTGGCGCGACTGGCTCGCGTGGCAGGTCGTCCGAGGGTCCGCCGCCTATCTCTCGAGCGAGTTCGTCGACGCCAACTTCGACTTCTACGGCCGCACCCTCACCGGCACCCCGCAGAAGCGCGAGCGCTGGAAGCGCGGCGTCTCGCTCGTCGAGGGCTCGCTCGGCGAGGCGGTGGGCCGCACCTATGTGGCCCGGCACTTCCCCGAGAGTGCCAAATCGGCGATGGATGTTCTGGTGGCCAACCTCATCGAGGCCTATCGCCGCTCGATCGTCGACCTCGAGTGGATGGGGGCGGCGACCCGTGAGCGCGCTCTCGAGAAGCTCGCCATGTTCACGCCCAAGATCGGCTATCCCGTCCGCTGGCGCGACTACTCCGCCCTGTCGATCGACCCGACCGATCTGGTGGGCAACTCCCGTCGCGTGGCCGCGTTCGAGTTCGACCGCGAGCTCGGCAAGATCGGGCGTCCGCTCGACCGCGACGAGTGGTTCATGACTCCGCAGACCATCAACGCGTACTACAACCCCGGTTTCAACGAGATCGTGTTCCCCGCGGCGATCCTGCAGTACCCCTTCTTCGACGAGAACCGCGACGATGCCGCCAACTACGGCGCCATCGGCGCGGTGATCGGCCACGAGATCGGCCACGGCTTCGACGACCAGGGCTCGCGCTTCGACGGCGACGGCCGCCTCACCGACTGGTGGACCGCAGACGACCGTGCCGCCTTCGAGGAGCGCACTAAGGCGCTCATCGCGCAGTACGACGCACTCGCCCCGGCCACGACGCCCGGCCACCACGTCAACGGCGCGCTCACGATCGGCGAGAACATCGGCGATCTCGGCGGTCTCGGCATCGCGTGGAAGGCCTACCTCCTCTCGCTCGAGGGTCGCGAGCCGGCCGTGATCGACGGGCTGACCGGCGCGCAGCGCTTCTTCCTCTCGTGGGCACAGGCGTGGCAGCAGACGTCCCGCGACGAAGAGACGATCCGTCTGCTCGCGATCGATCCGCACGCTCCGGCTGAGTTCCGCTGCAACCAGATCGTCCGCAACATCGACGCGTTCTACGCTACTTTTGACGTCACCGAAGGCGACTCCCTCTGGCTCCCGCCGAGCGATCGCGTCGTCATCTGGTAGTCGCCGTCGACACTGCTCACCGCACCGCGGACGAGTTCCCCCGGGCAGCGAGAGCCGACCGTCGCCTCGGGTTCGTTCGCTCATCGCGCGTCCCTCCGGCGCGTCGAGGGACCTCGGTCCCCCCAGCACAACCGTTCCATCACCCGTAGAGGGGCCGCAATCGCAGTGATCCCCACCCACACGACCCGCCGTGAGAACCGACGTGCCCGCCGGGGGCGCCACAAGGGAGCGAACGAGCACGACAACTTCCAGCGCGGCTTCGACGCTCTCGGCCGGCTGGCTCTCGACGGAGTCGTGGTCTCGGCCCGCGCCGTCGACCTCGCGACCGGTCGCATCCTGTTCGCCGTCGACGACTCCGTCTCGATGCCGACCGCGTCGATCGGCACGATCGTCCTGCTCATCGAGGTCGCCGCACGGCTCGCAGCCGAACCTCAAGAGAACCTGCGCCTCGTCGACCGCACCGCCGCGGACGCGGTGAGCGGCTCCGGGCTCTGGCAACACCTCCAGGTGCCGTCGATGCCCATCGCCGACCTCGCGGCACTGGTCGGCGCGACGAGCGACTCTCTGGCCACCAACGTCCTCCTCCGTCGCGTCGGCCTCGACGCCGTGCGCGAGCGGGCGGAGGCGCTCGGCCTCTCCCGCACCGCCCTGCTCGACGTCGTCCGCGACGAGCGCGGCCCCGACGATGCGCCGCAGCTCTCGATCGGCTCGGCGCGTGAACTGACCTGGCTGCTGGCGACGCTCGCCAATGGCGAGATCGTCGACTCCGCGGTGAGTTCTCGTGTGATCGGCTGGCTGTCGCTCAACACCGATCAGTCGATGGTCGCCTCCGCCTTCGGCCTCGACCCGTTGGCCCACCGCGCGCCCGACCACGGGGTGCTCGTCGTCAACACGGTCGGCGTCGACGTGGGCATCCGAGCGGAGGCGGGGGTGCTGCGCGGCCCCCGCGCGAGCGTCTCGTACGCGTTGCTCACCCAGTTCGACGACGCGAGTCTCCGCTACCGCCTCTCGGTCCTCGAGGGCATGCGCACCCTCGGCGTCGACCTCCTCGAGTACGTGCACTGAGCGCCTCCCGCCGACCGACGGGGGCGTGACCTCAGGCCGGGCGGCTCGGCATCGCTGCGCTGACGGCGGTCGTGCTCATCCACGGTCCGCTCCACCAGCCGCGCCAGCCGAGCGGGAGGGTCGTGACGGCGAATCCCGCCGAGCGGAGGTCGTCGGCGTACTCCGTGGTCCGCCGGATGTCGGCGGCGACGATGCGGCCTCCGGGGGCGAGCACGCGGGCCGCCTCGGCGATCGCGGTGCGTCGCCCCTCCCTGCTGCGGATGTTGTGGATCGAGACGCTCGCGGTGACGAGGTCGAAGGAGCCGTCGGGGTACGGCAGCTTTGTCATGTCGCCGGTGTCGAAGCGCACGCGATCGCCCACGCCGTTCAGTTCGGCATTGCTGCGGGCGGCATCCGGTGTGTTGCCGGACTGGTCGATGGACCGCCAGAGATCGATGCCGGTGACGGTGCTCTCGGGTGAGCGCAGCGCCGTCATGATCGAGACCATCCCGTGTCCGCATCCGAGGTCGAGCACTCTGGCCCCGGAGGGCAGCGCGACAGTGGACAGGAGTCGATCCCAGAGGACGAACTTGCCGCGGAGGGAGACATACCAGTAGAGCGCCGCCGCCGCTGCGAACACGACGGTGAGCAGGGCGAAGAGCGCGACCACCCACCACTCGTCGTTCCAGAGGGTCGCCGCCGCCGCGGTGAGCGCGGCGTAGAGGACGGTGTAGCCGACCCACATCCACGGCACCCACGGTGCATCGATGCCGTAGTCGCCCTCGGGCTTGATCGCCATCCCGGCCCCTCCCCGTCGTCGCACACTCTAGGACGCCGGCGCCTCCGGAGACTGCCGGTCGCCTCTTCTCCCGTGTGCGTTCGCTCATGCGTCAAGGCCGTGACTGCTCCGACAGCGCGACCTAGGCTGCCCCCAGCGGCGCCGCCTCCCCGGCGCGCCGCGGAGAGGCAACCATGAGCAGCTTCGGCTTCGACGCCCCCGAGAACGTCACCGACACCACGCGACCCGACGTCGACTCTCTGCCTGTGCCGCCAGAGGATCCGGCTGAGGTCGACGACCCGGAGGCACTCGACGAGGCCCTGGACGAGGGCGCCGACGCTCGCCTCGGCGATGAGCAGGACCCGCCGGAGCATCCGGTCGTCCCCTCGCCCAGCTGAGCCCGCTCCGCACCCGGGGGCTCGCGCGAGCCCAGCGTGTGCGCGAGGCTGGTCGGGTGCAGTTCAGAGTCTTCACCGAACCCCAACAGGGCGCGAGCTACGACGATCTCCTCGCCGTCGCCCAGGCCACCGAATCTCTCGGCTACGACGGGTTCTTCCGCTCCGATCACTACCTCCGCATGGGCGAGGGCGATCCCGGAGTCGGGCCCTCCGACGCGTGGACGAGCCTCGCGGGCCTCGCGCGCGAGACCACGCGGATCGCGCTCGGCACCCTCGTCTCCTCCGTCACCTACCGCCAGCCGGGAATCCTCGCGATCCAGGTCGCGCAAGTCGACGCGATGTCCGGCGGCCGTGCGGAGCTGGGCCTCGGCACCGGCTGGTTCGAGCAGGAGCACGCGGCCGCCGGCATCCCGTTCCCGCCGCGGCGTTTCGATCTGCTCGAGGAGCAGCTCGAGATCGTCACCGGCCTCTGGTCGACCCCGGTCGGCGAGCGCTACTCGTTCGCGGGCGAGCACTACACGCTCACCGACTCGCCTGCCCTGCCCAAGCCGGCGCGCCTCCCCCTGCCGATCATCGTGGGTGGAGGCGGCCCGAAGCGGACGCCCGCTCTCGCCGCCCGCTTCGCGAGCGAGTTCAACCTTCCCTTCCCCGAGTTCGACGCGATTCCCGCGGCATTCGACCGTGTCGATGACGCCTGCCGGGCCATCGGCCGCGAGCCCTCCTCGCTCGTGCACTCCGTGGCGCTCGTCGCGGTCGGCGGACACGACGAGGCCGAGTTCACGCGCCGCGCCTCGGCCGTCGGGCGCGAGCCGGCCGAGCTCCGCGAACACGGCATCGCAGGCGGAGTACAGGAGACGGTGGACCGCCTCGGCTCCCTCCGCGACGCGGGCGTCGAGCGCGTCTACCTCCAGTTCCTGGATCTGCACGACCTCGATCACCTCGACTTCTTCGCCCGCGAGGTGCTGTCCCCGTTGGCCGGCTGACCCGGGCGGCCCTCCGCCTCCGACGCCACGACACCGCGCCGCCGACCTAGGCTGGAGGAGTGGCGGACACGATCGAACGTGCGGACGAACGGCTGGTGACCCGCTCGGCGGCCGACATGCCGTGGATCGTGCTCGTCTGGGACGACCCCGTCAACCTGATGTCGTACGTGTCCTTCGTGTTCCGCAGCTACTTCGGCTTCAGCCGTGCCGAGTCCGAGCGCCTCATGTTGCAGGTGCACACGGAGGGGCGCGCCGTGGTCGCGACCGGCAATCGCGAAGAGATGGAGAGGCACGTGGAGGCGATGCACGGCTACGGCCTGTGGGCGACCCTGCAGAAGGCGGACGCGTGAGCGCGGCCGTCTCCGGAGGCGGACTCTGATGCGGGCCTTCCGGCGTGACTCGTCGGGCGCCGCCGTCGCCCGCTTCGATCGCGAGGAGGCGGGGATCCTCCGGCACCTCGCGGGGGAGATGCTCGAGCTCCTCGACCGCGGGGGGTCCTCGGAGGAGGCGCTCGCGGATCCTGCGCTCGCGCGCCTCCTGCCCGACGCGTACCGAGACGACCCCGAGGCTGCCGCCGAGTTCCGCCGATTCACGGCGCCGGACCTCGCCGGGCGCAAGATGGACGATGCCCGCGCTGTCGCCGCCGCCCTCGACTCCGGCGACGGATCGGGTCACAGCGGCGTCTTCGCGGGCCTGGGCGAGGTAGCGGTGCGTCTCGACCCTCCGCAGGCGCTCGCGTGGCTCCGCGCGTTGACCGACATGCGCTTGGCGCTGGCCGCGCGACTCGGCATCGAGCACAGCGACGACGTCGAGCCGACGGACGACGCGGGCGCGGCCATCCGGAGCGTCTACGACTGGCTCGGCGGGATCCAGGACGGGCTCGTCCGCGCCATCGACGTCTAGGCGCTCTAGCCACTCCACAGCTGTGGACAACTCTGTGGACAACGGGGGATAACCGGTGCACAACCGCGAGTGACGTGAGTCGTCCGCGCGAGCGAACGCCTCCACTGCACCGATGTCGTCGGCAAGGGGCTGCGCAGCCCTGTGGAAACGCGTACGGTCCGCCCTGTGAACACTCCGACCAGCAGCCGAGCGAAACGCACGGCCGATGATGTCCAGGACTCGACCGCGGTGCGCACGCTCGCGCGATTCGGCTATGCCGCCAACGGCCTCGTCCACGTCGTCATCGGCCTCATCGCGCTGGGTGTCGCGGGGGGCGGCGGAGGCGAGGCCGATCAGAGCGGTGCCCTCGGCTCGCTTGCCGCGCAGCCCGGCGGTGCCGCAGTGCTCTGGACGTGCACGGCGGGGCTCTTCGGGCTCGCCGTCTGGGGGCTCCTGGAGGCGTTCCTCGTGCCTCGCCGCACGAGCGCGATGGCGACGTGGGGCGCCAGGCTCAAGGAGGCGGCGAAGGCCGTGGTCTACGCGGCGCTGGGCGTGACGGCGCTGACCTTCGCCTCCGGGGGGAGCTCGAATTCGTCGCAATCGTCCGAGAGCGCGAGCGCCCAGGTCCTGGCGGCGCCGGGCGGAGTCGCGGTGCTCGTCGTCGTGGGTCTCGCCGTCTTCGCGGTCGGCGTCGTCTTCGTCTACCGAGGAGGGAGTCGGACGTTCCTCGAGAACGTCGCTCAACCCGGAGGGACTGCGGGCCGGGTCGTCACGGGCCTCGGCATCGCCGGGTACATCGCGAAGGGCATCGTGCTCGGCGTGTTCGGGGTGCTGCTCATCGTGGCTGCGGTGCAGCACGATCCCGGGCAGGCGGGCGGCCTCGACGAGGCGTTGACGTCGCTGGTCGGGCTGCCGGCGGGAGTCGTGCTGCTGACGTTCGTGGCGGTCGGCCTCATCGCCTATGGGCTGTTCTGCTTCGCCCGGGCCCGCTGGCCACGACTGTGATGCTCGCGCTGGCCGGCTCGGACCGGGAGCATCTCCTCCGGGAATAGCCGCCCGAGGGGTAAAGTTGAGTCAGTCGTACTCAACTTTTGACCACAGAGGAGACCACCATGCAGGCCGGTCGGACACCCCAGCAGGATGAGAAGTCCGCCCTCGAGCAGTACGGCGTCAACCTCACCGCTATCGCCGCGAGCGGCAAGCTCGACCCGGTGATCGGACGCGACGCCGAGATCCGACGTGTCAGCCAGGTGCTGACCCGCCGAACCAAGAACAACCCCGTCCTCATCGGCGAGCCCGGCGTCGGCAAGACCGCCGTCGTCGAAGGCCTCGCCCAGAGGATCGTCGCGGGCGACGTCGCCGAGAGCCTCAAGGGCAAGCAGCTCGTCAGCCTCGACCTCTCGGCCCTCATCGCCGGCGCGAAGTACCGCGGCGAGTTCGAGGAGCGCCTCAAGGCCGTCCTCCACGAAATCGAGGAGTCCGAGGGGCGCATCATCACCTTCATCGACGAGCTGCACACCCTCATGGGTGCGGGCGGCGGCGAGGGTTCGGTCGCCGCGGCGAACATGCTCAAGCCCATGCTGGCCCGCGGCGAGCTCCGGATGATCGGTGCCACGACACTCGACGAATACCGCCAGTACATCGAGAAGGACGCCGCGCTCGAGCGACGGTTCCAGCAGGTGTTCGTCGGCGAGCCCAGCGTGGAGGACACCGTCGCGATCCTCCGCGGTCTGAAGGAGCGGTACGAGGCGCACCACAAGGTCGCCATCGCCGACTCCGCATTGGTCGCCGCCGCCTCCCTCTCGAACCGCTACATCACCGCACGCCAACTGCCCGATAAGGCCATCGACCTGATCGACGAGGCTGCCTCGCGCCTCCGGATGGAGATCGACTCCGCGCCCGTCGAGATCGACGAGCTCCGCCGCTCCGTCGACCGGCTGAAGCTCGAGGAGCTGGCGCTGAAGAAGGAGAAGGACGAGGCCTCGAAGGCGCGGCTCGAGAAGCTGCGCGAGGACCTCGCTCGCCGAGGCGCCCAGCTCGATGAGCTGCAGCAGCGCTGGGAGCGGGAGCGCGCCTCCCTCAACCGCGTGGGCGATCTGAAGAACAGGCTCGACGCGCTGCGCATCGCCGCCGAACGGGCCCAGCGCGAGGGCAAGCTCGAGCGCGCGTCGAAGCTGCTCTACGGCGACATCCCCGTGATTGAGCGGGAGCTCGCCGCGGCCGAGGCGGAGGAGGATCCCGCCGAGGGTCGCATGGTCAACGAGCAGGTCACCGCCGACGACATCGCGGCCGTGATCGCCGCGTGGACCGGCATCCCGGTCGGCCGCCTCCTGCAGGGTGAGACCGAGAAGCTCCTCCACCTCGAGACCGAGCTGCACCGTCGCCTGATCGGGCAGGACGAGGCGGTCTCGGCCGTGTCCGATGCCGTCCGCCGCACGCGGGCGGGGATCTCGGATCCCGACCGGCCCACCGGCTCGTTCTTGTTCCTCGGCCCCACCGGAGTCGGCAAGACGGAGCTGGCGAAGGCGCTCGCCGACCACCTCTTCGACGACGAGAAGGCGATGGTCCGCATCGACATGTCGGAGTACGGCGAGAAGTTCGCCGTCTCGCGGCTGGTGGGCGCGCCTCCCGGGTACATCGGCTACGAGCAGGGCGGCCAGTTGACCGAGGCGGTGCGACGTCGCCCCTACTCGGTGGTGCTTCTCGACGAGATCGAGAAGGCGCACCCCGAGGTGTTCGACGTGCTGTTGCAGGTTCTCGACGACGGCCGGCTCACCGACGGCCAGGGTCGCACGGTCGACTTCCGCAACACGATCCTCATCCTGACCTCCAACCTGGGCTCGCAGTTCCTCGTCGATCAGACGCTCTCGCGGGCTCAGAAGGAGGAGGCGGTGCAGCAGCTGGTGCGGCAGGCCTTCAAGCCCGAGTTCGTGAACAGGCTCGACGACATCGTGATCTTCGAGGCGCTCGACCGCACCGAGCTGGGCGAGATCGTGTCGCTCTACGTCGACCGGCTCTCGAGGCGGCTGGCGGAGCGTCGGCTCGATCTGGCGGTCACGCCCGCGGCCCGCGGCTGGCTGGCCGAGCGCGGCTACGACCCGAACTACGGGGCGCGACCGCTGCGGCGACTCATGCAGCGCACGATCGACGATCAGCTCGCCACGGCGCTGTTGAGCGGCGCGATCCGCGACGGTGACGTTGTGCTGGTCGACGTGGCCGAGGACGGCGAAAGCCTCGTGGTGACGGCGGGGATGCGCGACGCATAAGGCAGCGGCTGGAGGCTCCTCCACAGGGCCGCTGACCCGCCAGTCGTCCACAATCGAGGCGTCCGAGCACCGGCGCGGGTCGCCGCCTGCGTAGCGTCGCCGCATGTCGTTCGGAACCCCCGCCCCTCGCATGGCCGACCTCGCTCCCGAGCAGAGGCCCCGCGAGCGCTTGCAAGCCCGTGGGCCCGAGGCACTGACCGACGCCGAGACGCTGGCCGTGCTCATCGGCGCGGGGATACGCGGCGCCAACGCGACCGTCGTGGCGCAGCGCCTCCTTGCTCGCTTCGGCGGCATCGACGCGGTGGCGCGCGCCGGAGTCACCGACCTGGTGCGCCAGCGCGGAGTGGGCGAGGTCGCCGCATGCCGGATCGTCGCCTCCTTCGAGCTGCGTCGTCGCATGAACCGCGCCTCGCGGGCGGCGCGCATCACGAGCGCGGCCGAACTCGCGGCGCTCGTCACTCCCCTGCTCGCTGCCCGTCCTGTCGAGACGGTGCTCGCCGTGGCGCTCGCCGACTCGGGCGCGGTTCGCGACGTGCTCACCCTCGCCGATGGCAGTCCCGGGCACGCCGAGGTGCCCGTCTCAGCGGTCCTCGCCGAGGTGCTCGGCCGAGGCGCGAGCGGCATCGGTCTCGCGCACAACCATCCGGGCGCGGCGGCGATCCTCCCCTCCGACCGCGCGGCCACCCGGGCGCTCGCCGAGGGGGCGGAGGCGCCTCCCTGACGCACTGCTCCACCGTCGGAGTCGCGAGTGCGCGTTCGTGCAAGCCCCCGCTCTCCCGGGGGCGAGCACGACGCTCGGGCGTAGCGTGGTCGGGTCATCACCTCTCTCCCGAGCAGGAGCATCATGCGAGCAACACTCATCCACGGCGAGCGCGACATCCGAGTCGAGGAGGTCCCCGAACCGCAACTGTCTACCGGCCGTGACGCCATCGTCCGCGTGACCGCCGCCTGCGTCTGCGGCTCCGACCTGTGGCCCTATCGCGGCGTGACGCCCACGAAGGAGGCGCACCGCATCGGCCACGAGTTCGTGGGAGTGGTCGAGGCCGTCGGCGAGGAGGTGCGCGACATCGCGGTGGGCGACTTCGTGATCGCTCCGTTCTACGTGTGCGACGGCACCTGCGCCCACTGTGCGAACGGAGTCTCGACCTCGTGCCTGAACGGCGGCTGGTGGGGCTCGGACGTGCGCGAGGAGGGCTTCGCCGACGGCGCACAGGGTGAGAAGGTCCGCGTGCCGCTGGCTGACGGCACGCTCTTTCGCGTGGGCGCCGACCCCGCCCCTGAGCTGATCCCGAGCTTGCTGACCCTCGCCGACGTGATGGGCACCGGTCACCACGCCGCCGTGTCGGCCGGGGTCGGCTCGGGTTCGACCGTCGCGGTCGTGGGCGACGGCGCGGTCGGCCTCTGCGCCGTCCTCGCGGCCAAGCGTTTGGGCGCCACCACGATCATCGCGATGTCACGGCACGAGTCGCGACAGAACCTCGCGCGTCGCTTCGGCGCGACGCACATCGTCGAGGCCCGCGGCGACGAGGGGGTCGCTCGCGTGCGCGAGCTGACCGACGGGATCGGCGCCGACTGCGTCCTGGAGTGCGTCGGCACGAAGGAGTCGATGCAGCAGGCATTGGACTCGGCCCGGCCCGGCGGGATGGTCGGCTACGTCGGCGTGCCCAACGGCGGCCCCGAGCTGCCCGTGCGCCAGATGTTCGGCTCCAACGTCGGCGTCAACGGCGGTGTCGCGCCCGTCCGCGGTTACATGGCGGAGCTGCTCCCCGATGTGCTGAGCGGTGCCATCGAGCCGGGACTCGTCTTCGACCTCGAGCTGCCGCTCGACGAGATCGCGGAGGCGTACGCCGCGATGGACGAGCGCCGCGCGATCAAGACGCTCGTGCGGCCGTAGCCTGCTCGTTCACTCTGCAGGACGGATCCTCGATGCGGTCCGCCGATCGGCGTGCCGTGGTGACGAGCGGACGATCCGTCCTGCACAGTGAACGCGGGAGGTCGCGGAGCAGCGCCCTTCCGTCCGCTCATTACGCTCACCAGGAGTCCCCGTGAACATCGACCGGCTCGCCACCCGCTTCGAGATCACGCTGCCCGAGTGGATCGGCGACGCCGTGCGCGACATCCCCGAGGTCCTGCCGACGCTGGAGGAGCGGATGGCGCTCGTGCACGCGCTCGCCGACCGCAATTTCCGCGAGGGCAACGGCGGCCCGTTCGCGGCGATCGTCGTCGAGCGCGACTCCGGCCGTCTTGTGGCGGTGGGTGTGAACGTCGTGCTTGCGAGCGGGATATCCTCCGGCCACGCGGAAGTCACCGCGCTCGGTCTCGCGCAGACTGCACTCGGTGCCTGGGACCTCGGAGGCGACGGTCTCCCGGCACACGAACTCGTCGTCAACTGGCGTCCGTGCGTGCAGTGCTACGGAGCCACGCTCTGGTCGGGCGTACGGCGCCTCGTCGTCGCCGGCTCAGGACCCGAGCTCGAGGAGATCACCACCTTCGATGAGGGCCCGATGCGCGACGACTGGGCCGCCGCGTTCGAGGCCCGCCACATCGAGGTCGTCGACGGAGTCCTCCGTGCCGAGGCGCTGGACGTGTTTCGGGCCTACCGCGCCTCCGTCGACGCGGGCGGGTCGCTCGTCTACAACGCGCGCGCCGCCTCCGACTGACCCCGCTCGCTCTCGCGACGGCGATCCCGCGGGCGGGAGAGGCGTCAGTCGTGACCGGGTGTGTACGTCGCGGAGGCGTGCCACCAGTCGTCGAACATCGAGAGAGGCACCTGTCGCTTGTGCTCGGTCGCCGCGTACCGCGTCTCGATCGCCTCGGCGACGGCCGGTTGGACCTCGCCGCCCTCGAGGTAGGTGTCGAGGTCGGCGTAGACGAGCCCCAGGTTCGACTCGTCGGTCTGGCCGGGGTTCTCGTCGAGCAGGTCGGCCGTCGGCGCCTTCTCGTAGAGGCGGGCCGGCGCGTTGAGGTGCTCGAGCAGCGAGCGGCCCTGCCGTTTGGTGAGGCCCGTGAGCGGGAGGACGTCGGCGCCGCCGTCGCCGAACTTGGTGAAGAAGCCCGTGACTGCCTCTGCTGCATGGTCGGTGCCGACGACGAGCATGCCCGCCTGTCCGGCGATCGCGTACTGTGCGACCATCCGGGCGCGTGCCTTGACGTTGCCCTTGACGAAGTCCGAGATCGGTTCGCCGGCCGCCGCGTTGAAGGCGGCGGCGATGCCGTCGACGCCCTGTTGGATGTCGAAGGTCATCTGCCGATCGGGGCGGATGAACGTCAGTGCGAGCTGCGCATCCTCCTCGTCCGCCTGGATCCGGTAGGGGAGGCGCACGGCGATGAAGGAGGCGTCGCCTCCGCTCGCGCGTACCTGCTCGACCGCGAGCTGGCACAGTCGCCCGGCCAGGCTCGAATCCTGGCCGCCGCTGATGCCGAGGAGGAGGCCTTTCGCGCCGGTGTGTCGGAGGTAGTCGGCGAGGAAGCCGCTGCGTCGTTCGACCTCGGCGGCCGGGTCGACGGTGGGGGAGACGTGGAGCTCGGAGATGATCTGCTGTTGGACGTCGCGCACGCCCTCACGCTACTCCGGATGTCTGCGCGCTCGCCGCTGGCCTCTCCACACCGCCCCCGCGCCGGCTGAGCGGTGTCTCGAGCAGGGAGGCGGTGGATCGAGCGTCAGCCGCGTGCTGCGACGATGCGCGCGATCCGCGCCGGCACGGTGTCGTCCTGGAGGCTCGTCACGTCTCCCAGCGCGCGACCGTCGCGGATGTCGCCGAGCAGCCGCCGCATGATCTTGCCCGAGCGGGTCTTGGGCAGGTCGGGCACCACCACGACGTCGCGGGGTTTGGCGATCGGCCCGATGGCCGTGGCCACGTGGTCGCGCAGCACCGACGAGAGCGTGTCTCCGAGCGCGACCCAGTACTCCGGGTCGGCGGCTGCCCGGTCGACCGTCTCGTCGGAGGGGATCACGAACGCCGCGATGGCCTGCCCGGTCATGGCATCGGCGACTCCGACGACTCCCGCTTCGCCGACCGCCGGGTGCGCGACGAGCGCCGACTCGATCTCGATCGTCGACAGCCGGTGGCCGGAGACGTTGATGACGTCGTCGACGCGGCCGAGCACCCAGATGTCGCCGTCCGCGTCGTACTTCGCGCCGTCTCCCGAGAAGAAGTAGCCCTGCGCGGCGAAGCGCGCCCAGTAGGAGTCGCGGTACCGTTCCGGATCGCCCCAGACCGTGCGCGCGAGCGCCGGACCGGTGCGGTCGACCACGAGGTAGCCTCCCGAGCCGTTCGGCACACGCTGCCCGTCGTCGTCGACGACGAGCGTCGAGAGGCCGGGCAGCGCGCCGAGCGAGGAGCCGGGTTTGAGTGTCGAGACGCCGGGGAGCGGGCACATGACGGCGGCTCCGGTCTCGGACTGCCACCACGTGTCGACGATGGGGCAGCGTCCGCCGCCGATGCGTTCGTGGAACCAGACCCACGCCTCCGGATTGATCGACTCGCCGACCGTGCCGAGCAGCCGCAGGCTTGACAGGTCGTAGTGGCTCGGCACGCCCTCGGGGAACCAGGTCATCAGCGTGCGGATGAGGGTCGGTGCCGTGTAGTAGACGGTCACTCCGTAGCGCTCGATGATCTCGAAGTGTCGCGCAGTGTGAGGCGTGTGGGGGGTGCCTTCGTAGATCACCTGGGTGAGCCCGTTCGAGAGCGGGCCGTAGATCTCGTAGGTGTGCGCCGTGACCCAGGCGAGATCGGCGGTGCACCAGTGCACGTCGTCGGGCTTCGCGTCGAACACGGCCCAGTGGGTCCAGGATGCCTGGGTGAGGTAGCCGCCGCTCGTGTGCACGAGCCCTTTCGGCTTTCCGGTGGTGCCAGAGGTGTAGATGATGAACAGCGGCGTCTCGGAGTCGAAGGCCTCAGCCTCGTGCTCGTCGCTCTGCGCGTCGACCACGTCGTGCCACCAGACGTCACGGCCGGGGGTCCAGGGGAGGTCGGGCGTCTCGTCGCCGGTGCGGCGCACGACGAGGACGTGCTCGACCGTTTCGACGCCCTCGACCGCGTGGTCGGCGTTGGCCTTGACGGGCACGGCCGCTCCGCGACGGAACTGCCCGTCGGTCGTGACCAGGAGCTTGGCGCCGGTGTCCTCGACGCGGAACCGCACAGCCTCCGCGGAGAAGCCGCCGAAGACGAGCGAGTGGATCGCTCCGATGCGGGCGATGGCGAGGGTGATGACGACCGTCTCGGGGATCACCGGCAGGTACACCACGACGCGGTCGCCGCGGCCGATGCCGAGGGAGGTGAGGGCGTTCGCTGCTTTCGCGACGTCGCGCTGGAGCTCGGCGTAGGTGATCGAGCGCCGGTCGCCGCGCTCGCCCTCGAAGTGCAGCGCGACCTTGTCGCCACGTCCGGCGTCGACGTGCCGGTCGACGCAGTTCACGGCGACGTTGAGGCGTCCGCCCTCGAACCAGGTCGCGCGCGGTATCGAGAGCGTGCCGTCGGCGCGAGCGGTGGCCGGCTCCCAGGTGTGGGCCGTGTGCCACGGCTCGGCCCAGTCCAAGCGGCGGGCCGCCTCTTCCCAGAAGGCGATCGGATCGGCGGCGGCGCGCGCGTATTCCTCAGGGCCCACGTGGGCGGCCTCGGCGAAGGCGGCGGGAGGCGGGAACCGCCGGTGCTCTTCGAGCAGGTTCGCGATCGTCACGCTCTGTGTGCCTTCCTGGGCGCTCATGCCCACTTCCTCACGGCATAGCGCTGGAACAGCCCGACCACGGAGTCGGTCAGTGTGCCCAGCACGGCGAGCAGGATGATCGCGAGGAACACACGATCGATCCGCCCGTTGTTCTGGCTGTCGATGAGGCGGAAGCCCAGCCCCATCGACGAGGCGATCAACTCGGAGGCCACGAGGAACAACCATGACTGCGCGAGGGCGAGCCGCAGCCCGGAGATCACGGACGGGATCACCGCGGGGAGCTGGACCGTGGTGAACAGTCGGATGCCCGAGAGCCCGAACGCCCGCCCCGCCTCCACGAGGTGGCGGTCGACGTGCCCGAGGGCGGTCGCGACGGTCGTGAACACCGGGAAGAACGCGCCGATGGTGATGAGCGTGATCTTCGACTCCTCGCCGATTCCCATCCAGAGCAGCAGCAGGGGAACCCAGGCCAGCGAGGGCACGGCTCGGATTGCTCCGAGCGTCGGCGCGAGCACGACCTCCCAGAACCGTGAGAGCCCGAAGAGAGCGCCGATCACGAGCCCCAGCGCCGAGCCGAGCGCGAAGCCGATGAGGACGCGCTGGGTCGAGATGGCGACGTCTTGACCCAGCGCACCGCGCTGTGCGAGGTCGACGCCCGCCGCCCACACCATGGCGGGGGAGGGGAACACCGCGAGGGAGACCGCTCCGGTGGCCGTCGCGATCTGCCAGGCCGCGAGCAGCAGCGCCGGGAGGACCGCGCCGCCCCCGACGACGAACCAGCGCCGCGAGGTCCGCGGGTGGGAGGCGTCGGCCCCTCGTCGCGAGGCGCCGAGCGAGGCGCCGGCGACGGCGAGCCCGTCGACGCGGGGAAACGCGCTCCCGCGTACGGGGTCGGCGGTCGCCGTGTCGTCGTCGCGGATCGTCATCGTCGTCTCCTCGGTCTCGGGGCAGGTGGCGGGAGTCGGGGGCCTAGCGGCCTCCGCTCAGTCAGGCGCCGATCGCGTTCGGATCGGCCGCCTTTGCATACGTGGGCTCGAGCAGCGAGCCGAGTGCCGCGTCGACGTTCTGCTGCGAGGCGACGTCGCCGTTCGCCACGAAGATCGGGCCGATCGCCGAGAGCACGTCGGTCTGCGCCGAGCCGGGTACGTTGTCGACTCCCAGGTTGCTGCGCTGCGTGATCACCGTCGTGGCGACCGCGACGTCGAGGCCCGCGACGGAGGCGAGGATGCTCGCCGTCTCTTCCTGGTTCGCGAGCGCCCAGGCGCGAGCGTGCTCGTAGGCGTTGACGACGGTCTGCGCCAGGTCGGGCTTGGTCGAGAGGAAACTCTCGGTGGCGTTGAGCAGCCCGTAGGAGTTGAAGTCGACGTTGCGGTAGAGGAGCGTCGCACCGGCGGCCTGGGCGCCGGCCATGATCGGGTCGAGCCCGGCCCACGCGTCGACCGAGCCGTTCTGCAGCGCGGCCCAGCCGTCGGCGTGCTGGAGGTTCTGCACGGTGACGTCGTCGATGCCGAGGCCCGCCGCTTCGAGCGCCTGTACCAGGAAGAAGTAGGGGTCGGTGCCTTTGGTGGCCGCGATCTGCTTGCCCTTGAGCTGCTCGACCGACGTGAGGGGTGAGCCCGCGGGGACGACGAGGGCCGACCACTCCGGCTGCGAGAAGATGTCGATCGTCTTGATCGGGGAGCCGTTGGACCGCGCGAGCAGCGCGGCGGAGCCGGCGGTCGACCCGACGTCGATCGCGCCGGCGCGCAGGGCCTCGTTGGCCTTGTTGGAGCCGGCCGATTGCACCCACGCCACGGTGACCTGCTGCTTCGCGAGGGCAGCCTCGAGCCAGCCCTTCTCTTTGATGACGAGGCTCAGTGGGTTGTAAGTCGCGAAGTCGAGGGTGAGCGTGCCGCCCTGGGTGGTCGAGCCGGTGCCCGCGGGTGCCGCGGCGGTGCCCGCGCCGCCCTCGCCTTGGACGCAGCCCGCGAGCAGCGGGACGGCGGCGGCGGTGAACAGTCCGGCGAGCGCAGTGCGGCGCGTGAGGGGGGAGCTGGTGAACGACATGGTGCCTCGGCTTCGGGATGCGGTTCCGGTCAGGAACGAGTGTGTGTGCAGGGGAGGGTGGGGAGGAGGAGAGCGGGTGGATCTGTGGAGAACCGCGGCGAATCGGACCTGGGGAGGGACCCGGCTCAGTGCCGTTCGATCCCGAGACCTTCGAGCAGCTCGACCCGCCGCTCGGCGAGCTCGGCCGAGCCGCGGTCTCGAGGCCGTGCCCCGGGAACCGTCATGACGCGCTGGATGCGAGAGACACCTCCCGGCTCGTCGCGACCGAGCAGGACGATGCGGTCGGCCAGCTGGAGCGCCTCGTCGACATCGTGGGTCACGAGCAGGATCGTCGCCGGCGCCGCGGCATGCACATCGAGCAGCAGGTCCTGCATCCGCAGACGGGTCAGCGCGTCGAGGGCGCCGAACGGCTCGTCGAGCAGCAGTACGCCGGGGTTCCGTGCCAGGGCGCGGGCGAGGGAGGCGCGCTGGGCCATGCCTCCCGACACCTCGCGCGGACGGGCGCTCGCGTGCGCGCTGAGGCCTACGAGCGAGAGCAGCTCGTCGACGGCGGTGCGGGAGGCGCTGCGCGAGGTGCCCCGCGGCAGCCCGAGCGCCACGTTGTCGGCGATCGTGCGCCAGGGCAGCAGCCGCGGCTCCTGGAAGGCCACCGCGCAGCGCGGGTCGATGCCCGACACGGGCGCCCCGTCGATGAGCACCGAGCCCTCGCTGGCCGAGTCCAGCCCGGCGGCGATGCGCAAGAGGGTCGACTTGCCGCATCCGCTCGGCCCGAGGATCGCGATGACCTCGCCAGCGGTCACCTCGAGCGTCACGTCGGCGAGCACCGGTGCGCCGGGCGCGAAGGTGCGGCCGACTCCCTCGAACCGCAGCGGGAACGCCGACTGGCCGAGCTTGGCGTCGAAGGCCAGGCTCGTGCGGGCGGGGGTGGCGGGCATGATGCTCCGGGGCGGCGGGGCGGGCAGACGGATCGTCCGATCGTAGGCAGCTCACGGCACACCCGCCGGAGGGCGACGACATGGGGAGTAACACAGAGAGGCCCCGGCCCGTCAGAGCGGACCGGGGCCTCGGACGATCGGGGCTACGCCTGGACGAGCACGATCTCGTCGAGCGGGAGTCGCGTGCGGGGCGCGACCTCGCGCTCGCGCAGCGCATCGCTCGAGAGCGCCTCCGGCTCGGCGACGACGCCGATCGTGGCGACCGTCACCGGCTCGAAACGGGAATCGACGTCGAACGCGCGGCGGATCCCCTCCTTGCCGAAGCCGGCCATCTGGTGCACGTGCAGTCCCTCGTGGTGCGCCTGGATGCTGAGGTGGGCGACGGACTGCCCCAGGTCGTAAAGGGCCCACGGACGCGCGGCGCCCTCGGTGTTGACCGTCTCGGCGAGGGCGACGAGCAGCACGGAGGCGGAGCCCGCCCATTCCGCGTTGAACCCCATCAGCGTCGCGGCGATCGCGTCGAACGCCTCCGTGCCGCGTCGCGCCACGATGAAGCGCCACGGCTGCGAGTTGTTGGCCGAGGGCGACCAGCGGGCGGCCTCGAGCAGCGAGACGAGCGTCTCGTCCGAGACGGAGGCGTCGGCCTGGTAGGAGCGCGGGCTCCAGCGTTCCGCGAGCACTTCGAGGATCGGAGCGCTGGTCTCTGCGGTGCGGGGGAGGGTGAGGGTCATCGGGGGCATCCTTCGAGCGTCTGGCGGGAACCGGGGAGGGGCGCCGTTGCCCGTGAGAATCCAACCGCGCGCTCCATACGGGCATTCCTGCGGCGTCCTCTCCTGTGAGCCGTGACGAGGACCCGGTCTGAGAAGCGGGCCCTCGTGGAAGAGCGGTGCTGGGGCCGTGCTTTGGCGCGCTGTCCCGCCACTGCGTGCCGCCCTGGACGCTCCGGCTCTCGGGCCGGACTGCGTTCGCCACAAGCGGAGGACCGGGGCGCCTCCGAGCCTGGGAACGGTACGGTGGGAGGCGGCGTGGTCACCCCGCGCACCCAACGATCACGAATCTGATGGAGGATCATCCATGTCCCAGCACTTCGACGTCGTCGTCCTGGGGGCGGGCCCCGGCGGTTACGTGGCTGCGATCCGTGCCGCACAGCTCGGCAAGTCGGTCGCGGTCGTCGAGAAGCAGTACTGGGGCGGCGTCTGCCTCAATGTCGGCTGTATCCCGTCGAAGGCGCTTCTGCGCAATGCTGAGCTCGCCCACCTCTTCCACACCCAGGCGAAGCAGTTCGGCATCTCGGGTGACGTCTCGTTCGACTTCGGTGCGGCCTTCGACCGCAGCCGCTCGGTCGCGGACGGCCGCACCAAGGGCGTGCACTTCCTGATGAAGAAGAACAAGATCGCCGAGTTCGACGGCGTCGGTTCCTTCACCGGCCCCCAGGGCCTCGACGTCCAGCTCAGCGCCGGTGGCACGGAGTCGCTCACCTTCGACGACGCGATCATCGCGACCGGCGCGAGCGTGCGCCTCCTCCCGGGCGTCGAGCTGTCGGAGAACGTCGTCACCTACGAGACCCAGATCATGACCCGCGAGCTGCCCGACACGATGGCCATCGTGGGAGCGGGCGCTATCGGCATGGAGTTCGCCTACGTCCTCAAGAACTACGGCGTCGACGTGACGATCATCGAGTTCATGGACCGCGCCCTCCCCAACGAGGACCCGGACGTCTCGAAGGAGATCCAGAAGCAGTACAAGAAGCTCGGCGTCGAGATCCTCACGTCGACCAAGGTCGAGTCGGTCGTCGACAAGGACGGCTACGTCACCGTCACCTACACGGCGAAGGACGGCACGCAGTCGAGCCTCGAAGTCGACAAGGTGCTCATGTCGATCGGTTGGGTGCCGCGCACCGAGGGCTTCGGCCTCGAGAACACGGGCGTCGAGCTCACCGAGCGCGGGGCGATCGCGATCGACGACCACATGCGCACCAACGTCCCGCACATCTACGCGATCGGTGACGTCACCGCGAAGCTCCAGCTCGCGCACGTCGCGGAGGCGCAGGGCGTCGTCGCCGCCGAGACCCTCGCGGGCGCCGAGACCCAGACCCTGGGCGACTACCGCATGATGCCGCGGGCGACCTTCTGCCAGCCGCAGATCGCCTCCTTCGGCCTCACCGAGAAGCAGGCGACCGACGAGGGCCACGAGATCACGGTCTCGACCTTCCCCTTCATGGCCAATGGCAAGGCGCACGGACTCGGCGAGCCGACCGGCTTCGTCAAGCTCATCGCGAGCAAGAAGCACGGCGAGCTGCTCGGTGCGCACATGATCGGACCGGACGTCTCCGAGCTCCTCCCCGAGCTGACGCTCGCGCAGAAGTGGGACCTCACCGCCACCGAGCTCGCCCGCAACGTGCACACCCACCCGACGCTGTCGGAGGCGCTGCAGGAGGCCTTCCACGGTCTCAAGGGGCACATGATCAACATGTAGGGTTCGCGCTCCTCGTCAGAAGGTCCTCGTCGTCCGCGCCGGGGACCTTCTGCGTTTCCTCCTCACGCACCCGGACGCTCCCCGCTCCAGAGGAGCCGGCTCCGGGTCCGCGCGGCGAGCGGACGAAGAACGTCGCTGTGCGTCTCACGCAGGAAGAGGACGCCGTGTGGCATGCCGCGGCGACCGCGGACGGTCGCACGTAGTACGGCTGCTGCTCTTGGTGCTGGCCATGAGGTTGTTGACGCGCACCCTGACTCTTGATTCGCTAAGCCATTTCGCTTACAGTAAGCAGTATGGCTGATAAAAGAGTTGAGGAAGAAGTGACGTTCGGCACGTACTACGTTCGGGCGGGTTCTGCCGAGGAGTTTGAGCGTGTGCTGCCAGAGAGCTGGGCGGCCTTGCGTCGTCTGGGCTTCATCGCGGAAGAGGCGCCGCTGCTGTTCCGTTCGGTGTCCGAACCGCTGCGGTACATCGAGCTTGCCAAGTGGGTCCCCGGGGTGATGGGTCCCGCGCACGAGCACCCCGACCTGATCCCGATCTGGACCCGGCTTACGAACCTCGTCGAGCCGCACACTCCTGCCGTTGTGGACCGGGGGCTGGTGTTCGATGAGTTCGTGCCGGTTGTGCTGAATGTCGTCGCCTGACCCCATCCCGGGTCTTGCCGACCTGGATCGATTGGATGCCCTGTTTGCAGCGCTGTCGCACCGGACGCGGCGCGCAATCTTGGTGACGCTGCTGGCAAACGGTGGCTCTCAGACCTCTGGAAAGATCGCTGGCCGGATGGACAACAGCTGGCAGACGACGAGCCGCCATCTCCGCCAGCTCGAGGAAGCAGGACTCATCACCGTCGGCTTGCAGGGGCGGGAGCGGATCTATTCGTTGGACAGCGCATTCATGCTGGACGCTCTCGACGAGTGGGGTGATCGGTTCCGGTCATGACGCGCGCCCACCGCAACGCGCCGCTGACCCCAGAGGGCCTCGGCACCACGCCGTCAACCCAGCGCAACGTCGGGCGATCTGGTCGACCGAATCGAGGCGATGCGCCGAGAGCACAACACCGACCCTCGCCTTCACGCAGAACAGTTACACGGGCACCGCCTGCGGAGCCATCACGGGCGTGACGGTGCGAAAGACGAGTGACGGAACTGCACCCGCGGCGAATGAGCAGGTCACTGTGACTCTCGCCAATGGCTACCTGTTCCCGAACAATCAGACGAGCTACACCGGCCTGATCGACTCGTCCGGCCTGCTCCTGCTGCCGACGATCACCGTGCCTGCATCGGCCGCGAGCGCCAACGCGATGGGCGCGCCGAATTCCTTCATTTTCGGCGCGCTCAACGCGTTATCGCGATCCGATACCTCCCCTCTTGCGGGAAACCACAACGCCGACAGTGAATATCGCACGAGTGGCGCTAGACGCACTATCTCGTTACGCGTCGCCTGGCGCCAGGGGGTGCTCACAGCACGAATTGCATTTTTGGCGCGAGTTGCGCAAACAGTGCGATCGTACTCGTGGTGCGAAATGTACCGGCACCAGCAGGACGATTCGGCACAACCCCTTGTCCCAACGCCGCAACCTTTTAGATATCTACGACACGCGCCACGAGAAGCGAGGGCTTCCCACCCCAACAGGCGAGCAGTGGTGCGGACTGTTCGCCCTGGCGACGCGGCCCGATGCGCGTCGCCGCGGGCACGCCTCCGCCGTGATCGCCGTGCTGCTGGCCGCGGCGGCCGAGCGCGGGATCGAGCGTTTCTGGTTGCAGGTGCTCCGGCAACATCGGCGCACCGAGTCTCTACGCCTCCCTCGGCGGCGGCGAATCCTCGTGGTACGAGCCCTGGCGCCGTGGCTGAGGTTCAGGAGGCGGCGAGCACCGCGCGCGTGACGGCCTCGGCACGCTCCTCATCGCCCGTCACGACCACCCGCCACCACAGTTCGTCGTCGAGCACGTCGATCTCGCACGAGCCGGCACTGCATCCGGCGAGAGCCTTGTCGCCGATGCCGTCGAGCGGCTCGAGCACGATCGAGAGCCCGGAGGTGAGGGAGAGGTTGCGCCAGCCGTCCTCGCCGTTCGGCAGCGCGTCCACGGTAAGCCCAGAGAAGGCGCTGTTCGAGGCGTCGCTCCAACTACAGGAGGCGTAGCCGGCGCGGGCCGCGGCGGCGGCTACGGCCGTCGCAGGGGTCGTTCCTTCGGTGCCGCTGCCGGGAGTCGCCTGGACGAGTCCCGCGGTCGTGCTGAGCTGCTCGGGCGTGAGCAGCGTCGCGCACACCGGGGCGGTCGCCGTCTCGGGCTCGTCGAACGAGCCGATCGCCGAAGCGGCCGTGCTGGTCGCGAGCGCGGCGAGGTCGATGTCGGCCGGGGCACCGGTCAGCTGGAGGGACACCCAGGTCGTGCCGGCGAGCAGCTCGACGTCGCAGGTGCCGTCGGCGCACGAACCGTAAGCCTCGACCTCGGAGGCGAGCCTGGTGCCGGTGCGGCCGGCGAAGGCCTCGGCCGCATCGCCGGCGGCGGAGGCGGTGATCGAGGCCAGTCCCTTCTGCTCGTACCAGGAACAGGTCAGCAGGCCGCCGTTGTGCTCGGCCGACTCTCGGATCAGCTCGGCGGAGCTGCGGAAGGGCTGCGCGCGCGAGCCTACGAGCACGTTCCGCTCGAGACCGAGCACCGTGGCGGCTCGCGACGCCGGGAGGAGGGAATCGCAGTCGAGGCGGGTGCGCGGCGTCGTCGTGATCGTCGGGGTCGGAGTCGGTGTGGCGCTTGCCGTGGGAGTCGCGCTCGTCTCTTGAGCGATGGGCCCGTCGGGCGTGCACCCCGCGAGGGCGACGAGCAGCGCGAGGCCCGCGACCGTCGTACGCGCCCTCATGCGGCCAGCTCGCGCTCGATCGCCGCCGCGAAGGCGTCGATGTCGTCCTCGGTCGTGTCGAATGAGCACACCCAGCGCACCTCCCCCGTCGCAGGGTTCCAGTCGTAGAAGCGGTAGGCGGCTCGGAGGCGGTCGGCCACTCCCGCGGGCAGCGTCGCGAACACGGCGTTCGCCTGCGTCGGCTGGGTGAAGGCCAGCCCGGTCAGTCGTCCGGCCTCCACACCCTCGTCGAGGCGCGAGCGGAGGCGAGACGCCATCGCATTCGCGTGCCGCGCCGAGCGCAGCCACAGCGGCTCCTCGTTGCCGCCGTCGCCGAGCAGGGCGAGCAGCTGGGCCGAGACGAAGCGCATCTTCGACGACAGCTGCATGTTGGTCTTGCGGAGGTAGTGGAGCCCGCTCGACGCGTCCGGGTCGAGGACGACGATCGCTTCGCCGAGCAGGAGCCCGTTCTTCGTCCCGCCGAACGAGAGCACGTCGACTCCCGCGTCGCTCGTGAACGAGCGCAAAGGCAACCCGAGGGAGGCGGCGGCGTTCGCGATCCGCGCGCCGTCCATGTGGAGCCGCATGCCCTTGGCGTGCGCGTGGTCGGCCAGCGCGCGCACCTCCTCGGGGGTGTAGACGGTGCCCAGCTCGGTCGACTGGGTGATTGAGACGACGAGGGGTTGCGCGCGGTGCTCGTCGCCGAACCCCCAGGCCTCCTCGTCGACGAGCGCGGGAGTGAGCTTGCCGTCGGGGGTGCCGACGGTGAGGATCTTGATCCCAGCGACCTTCTCGGGGGCGCCGCCCTCGTCGGAGGTGATGTGGGCGGTGGCCGCCGAGACGACCGCTCCCCAGCGCGGGAGCATCGACTGGAGGCCGGTGACGTTGGCGCCGGTTCCGTTGAAGACGGGGAACGCCTCCGCCTGCTCGCCGAGCTCGCGGCGGAACGCGTCCTGGAGCGCCGCGGTGTACACGTCCTCGCCGTAGGCGACCTGGTGGGCGCCGTTGGCGGACGCGATCGCCGCCAGCACCTCGTCGTGCACTCCGGAGTAGTTGTCGGAGGCGAAGCCACGGACGTCGGGATGGTGCAGAGCGCTCATCCCCCCATCTTCGCAGCCTCGCGCGCGCCGATCCTGAGCTGTCGTCCGCAGAGACCGAGGCTCGCCGTGCCCCCTGATTGAGGGAAGTGGCAGGACAGAGGACCGGATCGTCGTCAAGAAGTTGGTATCGGCAGGGAGGAGGGCCACTCTTGTCTCATGCGCAGGGACTCTTCGGGGACAGTCCGCGACATGCCCGCCCCTCCCGGGGTGGACGAGATCGCGGCTCGCTTCGGTGACCCCGTCCTGGCGTTCGCGCCGCAACCCCGTCTCGACGAGTTCGCGGCCGCCCAGACCATGGCTCTCGGGAGATTCGTCGAGATCTCTCTCTCGTACTCGTTCTTCAAGAATCCGCGCAATCACGCGGATCCCGTCAACCAGGTCCCGCTCACTCCCGAGCAGAAGCGGGCCATCGATCGGGCCGAGAATGACAGCCTCCCGCCGTGGATGGTCGACCAGGTGACCCGCATGCGCTACCCCGTGCTGTGGGAGGCGGTGCGCACCTCGGTGCCCATTCCCGCGGAACGCAGTCGCCCGCTCGAGTCGCGGCTCGCCGCGCACATGGGCGACGTGCTCCGCAACACGTTTCCGGGCCGCGTGCGTACCCGTCGTGGAGGCATGCCGGTGGTGGCTGCGGCGCTGCGCGACGAGGATGTCGTGCGCGGCGTTCCTGTGATCGTCGACGGGGAGGCGATGCGCGGCTATCGCGTCGACACCGACCCGGACGTGGTGGCGATCGGTGCCCGCGTCGACGGCAGGTATATGACGGTCGTGCTCGATCGGAAGATCGCGCCGGAGGTCCGCATGGAGTTCGTGCGCCGCGTGCCAGGGCGCCCCGCCTCCTGAACTCGCCTCGTCGCCGCTCCTCGTGAGCCTGGGGCGGGTCGGATGTCGGTAGACGACCGCGGCCCTGCTCCCGGTCCGGTCAGGAGCGTCCCGGCACCGCGATCCCGTGCTCATACGCGAAGACGACCGCCTGGATCCGATCGCGCACCCGCAGCTTCATGAGGATCTTCGAGACGTGGGTCTTCACGGTGGCCTCGCCGACGAAGAGTTCGGCGGCGATCTCGGCGTTCGACCAGCCGCGGGCCAGATACACCAGCACCTCGCGTTCGCGGTCGGTCAGCTCGGCGACGCCCGGGTGCTCGGAGGCGGAGGGACGCTCCGGCTCGGCCGCGAAGCGCTCGATCACCCGGCGGGTCACATCGGGAGCGAGCATCGCGTCGCCGCGAGCGACCACCTGCACGGCCTCGACGAGCTCCTCGGGCGACGCGTTCTTGAGCAGGAAGCCGCTGGCGCCCGCCGAGAGCGCCTCGAAGAGGTAGTCGTCGCGATCGAAGGTCGTGAGGATCAGGACGCTCGAGCACAGGCGCGGGTCGCGGACGATCTCCCGGGTAGCGGCCAGGCCGTCGAGCCCGGGCATCTGCACGTCCATGCAGATGACGTCGGGGCACAGCTCCGAGGCTCGCTGGATCGCCTCCCAGCCGGTGCGCGCCTCCCCGACGATCTCGATGCCGGGCTCGGACTCGAGGATGATCCGGAAGCCGGCTCGGACGAGCTCTTGATCGTCGACGAGCAGCACGCGCACATGCTCGGTCATGGGCGGCCCCCGCTCGCTCGGTCACGGTGTCCCCTCGACACCTCCGACGACGCTACCGGGTCGGGAGCGCTCGACCCTCCCCGGTCTCGAACGGGGGCCAGGGGGACATGGGCGTGCACGAGGTAGCCGTCCCCGCGCGGACCTGCTTCGATCCAGCCGCCGACGGCCGCTGCACGCTCGGCCATGCCGGTCTGGCCGAGGCCGCAGGAGGCCACCGGCGTCGGGTGCGACGCCTCGCCTCCGTCGTCGGCCACATCGAGCTCGACGGCGTCGTCGAGGTAGCGGACACGAACCTCGACCCGCGCGCCTCGCCCTGCGTGCTTGCGCACGTTCGTGAGCGACTCCTGCGCGATGCGGTAGAGGCTGAGCCCCACCGTTGCCGGGATCTCGCGAGGGTCGCCGAGGGTGCGGAACTCGGTGGGTAACCCCGACCCGGTGGAGGCGGCGACGAGCTCTTCGAGCTGCGCGACCCCGCGGGTCGAGGCGGAGTCGTGGAGCGGGTTGGGTCGTGCGTCCTCGGTGCGCAGCGCCACGAGGATACGGTGCAGCTCCTCGATGGCCGAGCGAGCGTCGTTCTCGATCGCGCTCAGCGAGGCCGCCGCTTTCTCGGGGTCTCGCGCGAGCACGCGCCGCGCGGCTCCGGCCTGCACGCCCATCACGCTCACATGGTGGGCGACGACGTCGTGCAGCTCGCGGGCGATGCGCAGCCGCTCCGACGACACCGCCTGACGCGAGGAGCGCTCGCGCTCGTCGTCGAGCTCGGCCGTGCGCGCCTCCAACGCCTCGAGGCGACGGGCCGACTGCCACGAGCCCTCGCCGAAGAAGAAGGCGCTGCCGAAGAACAGCAGATTGACCAGCACGGCCAGCGCCGATTCGGCCAGGTAGGGCGACATCCCTCCCGACGACTCCGCAGAGGGGACGGGGTGGCCGAGCCAGTCACCCGACACGAGCGAGGTGAGGAGCCACCCGAGCATCGCGACGGCGATCACCACGCGCACGAGGAGGGCGACCCTCCGGTCGCGGCCCCACGCGCCGACCGTGTAGATCGCAAGGAACAGGCAGATCTGGTTGAACAGCGACTCGGGGACGTGCAGGACGAGTCCGAGCACGTAGATCACGGCGACCGTCACGGCGACGGTCGCCGGGTACCGTCGCCGCAGCGCGAGCGGCAGCGTCAGCGCGATCGCCCAGGCGGCGCTGATCGTCGGGTGCGCAGCACCGGGGAACCCCGCCGAGGTGTACAGCGCGACCGAGGCGAGTGTCGCCACCAGCAGCACTCCCGCGATGACCGCGTCGTGGAGCGCGCCCGCCCGCGCGGGCGCTCGTCGCGCCCAGCCCGCGGCGAGCGGGTCGGAGACGGAGGACATGCGCCCACGCTAATCGACGTGCAGCGGACAGCCGACGCGGGGCGACGCGGCCGGCTCCGGGGAGGCGGTCCGCTCAGTCGCGCCCGGTGATTCCCCGGGTCGAGCCGATCACGTCGCCCATCTTCTTGCCGAGTGCCTCGTAGAACATCGAGAGCGGGAACTCGTCGTCCAGCACCGCGTCGGTGAGCCCGCGCGGCGCCCCGAGCAGCACCTCGTCTGGCAGTCCCCGTGCCCACGCGGAGGCGGGGTGTGGGGTGACCACGGCGGCGATCAGAGCGTGCGCTGCCAGCCAGTGCGCGGTCTTCGGCCGATCGATGGAGCGCCAGTAGAGCTCGTCGATCGCATCCGAGAGCGCCACGACCACATCGGCCACGTTCTCCCACTCGATCGCGAGTCGCGTGTCGGTCCAGTGCAGCACCCCCCGCTGATGCAGCCACGCGAAGAGCAGCTGGCCGCCCAGACCGTCGTAGTTGCGCACGCGCGAACCGGTGAGCGGGAAGCGGAAGAGCCGGTCGAAGAGGATCGCGTACTGGACGAAGCGCGAGCGCTCGGCGAGGGCCTCCTCCTCGGTGCTGCGCTCCTCGATCGTCGCGAGCCGGCGCTCGATGGCGACCGCCTCCCGGAACGCGGTCAGGTCGCAGCGCAGCTCCTCGAGCGAGTAGAGGAAGAACGGCATCCGCTGCTTGATCATGAACGGGTCGAAGGGCAGGTCGCCGCGCATGTGGGTGCGGTCGTGGATGAGGTCCCACATGACGAAGGACTCCTCGGCGAGGCGCTGGTCGGCCAGGAGACGACTCGCCTCCTCGGGGAGCTCGAGGCGGGTGACCGCGGCGGCAGCCGACACCACACGCCGGAATCGGGCCGCCTCACGGTCGGCGAAGATCGCGCCCCAGGTGAACGAGGGAACCGCCCGCATCGCGACCGTCTCGGGGAAGAGCACGGCGCTGTCGGTGTCGTAACCCGAGGTGAAGTCGATGAAGCGCACTGGGACGAACAGCGCGTTGGAGTAGTCGCCCGCCTCGAGCTCGGCGACGAAGCGCGGCCACACCACCTCGACGAGCACCGCTTCGATGTGGCGGTCGCGGCTCCCGTTCTGCGTGTACATCGGGAACACGACGAGGTGGCGCAGCCCGTCCACCCGATCGAGCTGGGGCTGGAAAGCGGTGAGGGAGTCGAGGAAGTCGGGCACTCCCAGACCCTCGGCACTCCACCGCTCGAGGTCGACCACGAGGGCGTCGAGGTAGCTTCGGTCGTGGGGGAAGGCGGGGGCGAGGGCGGCGACGGAGGCGACGATCCGCGCGAGCGCGCCGCGCGCCTCCTCACGGCTCTCGGTCGCGGCGAGAGAGCCGTCTTGCGCTTGGAGCGTCTGCAGCTCGGTCGCGGCGGCCTTGAGGTCGAGCCAGGCGGCGGAGGATTCGATGCGGTCTTCGACGACCTCGGGCTCTCCGACGACGGTGCGCTGCACGACTGGCGACATGGTGATCCTCCTCACGCTCGTAGGAATGGGTAGAACGGGCCGGATGCGGCCCTTCTTCGAGCGTAGGGATATCTCCACGCGGTTTTCGTGCGTCGGGAGTCGACCTTCGCGCGCGATCTCGGGTGCGAGCGCACGTCTGTCCCGCCCTGCTCGCGCACGAGTGGGTCAGCATTCGATCAGGCCTTGTAGAGACTCATGCCCCCCTTTTGGGTCAACAATCTCGACGCGGTGCGCCTGACCCCCGGAATGGGTCGATGATGGGGCGAGATCGCGGTCGCCTCTCCAGTGCGACCCTTCGATCCGTGGAACGCTCCGAACCCTGGCGGGGTGGTCCGACGATCGGCCCATCCCGAGAGAGAGGATCGGTACGCGTGACGGGACCCGAACCCCGAAGCGACCACAGAGCAGTCAGCATCGATCAGCAGTCAGAGTCCCCCCGCCTCGTGCCGTGGCCGCAGGTGGAGCTTGCAGCGCTCCGCAGCGCCGCCGTCGAGCGGGGACTCAAGACAGAAGGCGACCTCCTCGCCCTCCACGAGCGCTACCTGCGCGCGTGGTCGGACGAGACAGCGTTCTTCTATGCGATCGAGCTCGACGGTCACTGCGTCGGCATCATCGGCTATTGGTACGGCCAGTCGAGAGGCGTGATCGCCTACGAGGCCGCCTGGAGCATCGCCCCGGAGGCACACGGCATCGCGACCCGCTCCGTCCGGCTCTTGCTCGAGCAGGCAGCGGAATACCCCATGCCGCGCTTCGTCCACGCCTACGTCCCCGCCGACGACGCGGACGTCAACGCGACGTGCTTCGCGGCGGGCTTCGACCGCGTCGACGTGATCGAGCAGGGCGATCCCGTCGGCGTCTACGCCGACTGGGCGTTCGATCTGGCGGCGGTCGCCTGACGCCCGCGTGAGGGTCGCGAGCGCGCCTCCTAGGCTGGGAGAACCCGCGCGCTCGCGCACCACACCGTGGCCCCTCGGCCGCGACGACGAGGGAGGATCGCTCTGGAGGGAGTGCTCACCGGCTTCTCGATCATCGGGGTCGTCATCGGCGTCGGCTACCTGACCGCGCGGTGGGGTCTCGTGCCCCCGGAGGCGCGGGGGGTGCTCTCGCGCATCGCGTTCTTCGTGACCACTCCCGCGCTGCTGTTCACGGTGCTCGCGAAGGCCGACGTGACGGTGCTGTTCTCCTCCTTCCTTCTTGTGTCGCTCGCCACGGTGGCCGTCGTCGCGCTGATCTCTCTGCTCGCGTCGCGGCTGTTCTTCCGTCGCCCTCTGCCGGAGACAGTCATCGGCACGGCCGCCTCGGTCTACGTCAACGCCAACAACATCGGGCTCCCCGTCGCGATCTACGTGCTCGGCGATCCGCAATGGGTCGCGCCGACCCTCCTCCTCCAGCTGATCGTGCTGGCGCCGACGGTGCTGACGCTGCTCGACATCTCGACCAGCGGTCGCACCTCGGTGGGCGCGATCCTGACCCAGCCGCTGCGGAACCCGATGATCGTCGCGTCCGCGCTGGGCCTCGTCGTCGCGGTCTCCGGAGTGACGCTGCCGGCCCCGGTGCTCGCGCCGTTCTCGATCATCGGGAACGCGTCGATCCCTCTCGTCCTGATGGCCTTCGGCATGTCGTTGCGCGGGCAACGGCCTCTGGAGGCAGGGTCGGCGCGCGTCGAGGTCGCGGTTGCGTCCACGCTCAAGGCGGTGGTCATGCCCGCGATCGCGTACCTGATGGGCCGCTTCGTCTTCGCCCTCGACGCCCAGCACCTCTTCGCCGTCACGGTGACGGCCGCCCTGCCCACGGCGCAGAACATTTTCACTTTCGCGTCGCGCTACGACCGAGGCATCGCCGTGGCTCGCGACACGGCCCTCGTGACGACCGTCGCGGCCGTGCCGGTGCTCGTCGTGGTGTCTCTCCTGCTGGGGTGACGGCCGTGGCGCGCTCTCCGACCGCTGGGCGCGCCCGTCGCCTAGGCTCTCTCGAATGAGCACCACGACGACCTCCTCTCGCCGCGCCTCCCGTCGCCCCCGTCGCCGGCGTCGCGGCCTCTGGATCGCGCTCAGCATCCTCCTGGTGCTGATCGTCGCCGCCGTGGTGGCCGCCGTCCTCGCCGTGCAGACCTATGACAAGGCGATGACGGTGCGGGCCAAGCTCACCTCGGCCATCCCCCTCGTCTCGCAGGTCGCCGACCAGCTCACCGGTTTCGACACGGCCGGCGCGGAGGCGACGGCCGGCCAGATCGCGACGCTCACGCAGGAGGCGCGCGACCAGACCGACGACCCGGTGTGGCGGGTGATGGAGGTCGTGCCCTTCCTCGGCCCCAACCTCTCTGCGGTGCGGGCGGCGACCGAGATCGCCGACGACGTCTCGGACAAGATCGTCGGCCCGCTCTCGTCGACCTCGCTCGACGTGCTCAAACCAGTCGACGGCAAGATCGACATCTCGGCCATCACCGAGCTCTCGCAGAAGATCACGACGGCCAAGGGAGTCGTGGACGGCGCCCAGTCGCGGGTCGCGCAGATCGACCGCAGCGCGCTCGTGCCGCAGGTCGCCTCGGCTCTCGATGCCTTCGCGCCTCAGCTCGAGACCGCCACGAAGACGATGGACCAGGTGGAGCCGCTCACGACGATCCTCCCCGATGCGCTCGGGGCGAGCGGCCCGCGGCACTACCTCGTGATGTTCCAGAACCTGGCCGAGGCGCAGGCGCTCGGAGGCGGCGCCTCCTCGGTCATGCAGCTGAACGTCGACGGGGGCGCGATCTCGATCGGAGAGCAGCTGTCGAGCAGCGACTTCAGGGGTCTGAAACCCGTGACGGTCGACCAGAGCGCGCTCGACACCTTCGGCACCAACCTCGCGACGACCTTCAACGTGTCGACGAGCCGCCCCGACTTCCCGACGGCCGCCTCGATCGCGACGCAGTTCTGGGCGCAGAAGTTCCCGGAGCAGAAGATCGACGGCGTCCTCGCGATCGACCCGGTCGCCCTCTCCTACCTCCTCGCGTCGACCGGACCGGTCACCTTGACCGACGGCACGGAGCTGACGAGCAAGAACGCCGTCTCGACGCTGCTCAACCAGATCTACTTCCGCTACCCGGAGTCGACGGTCGCCAAGCAGACCGACGCGTTCTTCGCCGAGGCGAGCGCGACGATCCTCAGCAAGATCCTCGGCGGCGACATGGAGCCGACCAAGATGCTGCCCGCCATCGTGAAGGCGGTCGGCGAGAGCCGGATCCTGGCCTACAGCACCAACAGTGACGAGCAGGCCCTTCTTGCGCCGACGCCCATCGCGGGGGTGCTGCCGACCACGAACGCCGACAGCACGACCACGGGCGTGTTCTTCCAGGACGCCTCGATCGGCTCGAAGATGGACTACTACCTCGACACCGCGGTGACGCAGTCGAGCGCCAACCGGTGCGCCGCCTCCGGAGCGACCTTCATGACCACGGTGAAGCTCACGAGTACCGTCACGGACACGATCGCCAAGACGCTGCCGCCATACGTGGCCGCAGCAGGCGGGCGCGGGCCGATCCCGCTCGGCAACTTCATCACGCTCGTCTACGTCTACGGCCCTCCCGGCACGACCGCGTCGACCTCCGACGCGAGCTGGGCCGGCGGCCTCGGGGGGGTGGAGTCGACGACCGACGATCTCGGCCGACCCGTGATGAAGCTCTCGCTGCAGCTGAGCCCCGGTCAGTCCGACACCGCCACGGTCACTTTCACGGCAGGCGATTCGAACGGCTTCGGTGAGCAGGCTGTCCGCGTCACACCGATGATCAACAAGACCGACGTGAAGCTCGAGGACGAGGCGAACTGTGCGGGCTGATGCCGATCGGGCCGCACGGCCCGGCCGGCCCCGCCCGCGTCAGGCGAGCGCGGAGCCGGGGATCGAGCTCGTGACGAGCCAGGACGCGAGGTAGGCCGCTCCGATGCACAGCACGATGCCGACGGCCGGGATCCAGAAGGCGCGGCGGCCGACGAGGTAGCGCACGATCGTCACGCCGACGGCGATCAGCGCCACGCTCGGGGGCAGGAGGAGCGCGATCGTGACTCCCCAGTCGATGCGGTCGAAGTCGCAGGCGAAGTTCTGTCCTTCGCACTGCGCCGGGAACACGGCGAGGATGGCCGCGAGATAGCCGAGCACGACGCAGAGCAGGCCGAGCGCCAGGCAGCCGAGCACCGAGAGCGCGAGGTCCCAGCGGCGGCGGAGGGGGCGGCCGGCGGCGATCCTCTCTCGGACCGAGCGGTACGCCTCCGCGCGCAGCTCGTCGTGGGCGGTGGGGCGCACGGGAGCACGCGGCGGCGGCTGCTGGCGGGGCGTGCGGTTCTTTGCGGAGGAGGCCACGGTCAGAAGATCATCGGTCGGTCGTCGTCGAGCGTCGTGTCGAGGTCGAGGTCGACCACGACGGGAACGTGGTCGCTCGGGGCGTCGCCCTTGCGCTCGTCGCGGTGGATGGACGCTCCGGTGACGAGCTCGCCGAACGCGGGGGAGCCGAGCACGAAGTCGATCCGCAGGCCCTCGTTGCGCGGAAACCGCAGCTGCTTGTAGTCCCAGTAGGTGTAGCCCTCGGGTACGAGGGGACGCACCACGTCCCGCATGCCGGCGTCGACGAACGCCGCGAAGGCCGCGCGCTCCGGAGCTGAGACGTGCGTGGATCCCGGCCCGAGCGAGGGGTCGCCCACGTCGCTGTCGAGCGGAGCCACGTTCCAGTCGCCCATCAGCGCGAGCGGAAGGTCGGGCTCGGCCGCGAGCCACTGGCGGGTGCTCGCCTCGAGGGCCGCGAGCCACTCGAGCTTGTAGTCGTAGTGCGGATCGCCGACGGCCCGGCCGTTGGGGACGTAGAGGCTCCAGACGCGGACGCCGTCGACGGTCGCGCCGATCGCGCGCGCCTCGGGCGGGAACGAGCCGTCCTCGAGGGGCGCCTTGGCGAAGCCGGGCATCCCGGGGAAGCCGATCGCGACATCCTCCAACGGCAGGCGGGAGGCGATGCCGACGCCGTTCCACTGGCTATAGCCGACCATGTCGACGTGGTAGCCGGCCTCGGCGAAGGCCTCGTGCGGGAACTGCTCGGGCTTGCACTTCAGCTCCTGCATGGCCAGCACATCGATGTCCTCGCGCACGAGCCAGTCGATGGTGCGGCCGCTGCGGGCCCGGATGGAGTTCACGTTCCAGGTGGCGATGCGCATCCTCGAAGTGTAGGAGGCGGCTCCGACAACTCCGCGGCGCGACGTCGACCGGGGACGCCGATCGCGGGCGGCCGCCGACCGTCCGGCCGGGCTCTTGCGGAACCGGTGTCGGTGGTCGATGGTTGTCTTGCGCTGTCCCCGATCGGCGCCCTCTGCCGCTCCTCGAGCGCCGTCGTCGCGCTGTTCCCCCACAACCCACTGCCCGTACATCCGCTCCATCGCCGGCGTCGATCGCCGTGCTCTGGCGTCTCCTGTCCTCGGAGGACCGATGATCCTGCTCCGCCTCGCGTCCTCGTACGCGAAGCCCTACCTGCGATGGGTCGTCGCCGTCGTCGTCCTGCAGCTCGTCGCGACCCTCGCGGCGCTCTACCTGCCGAGCCTCAATGCCGAGATCATCGACAAGGGAGTCGGCACGGGCGACACCGACTTCATCTGGTCGACGGGCATGACCATGCTCGGCGTCTGCCTCGTGCAGGTGGTCGCGGCGATCGGAGGCGTCTACTTCGGCGCCCGCACCGCGATGGCCGTCGGTCGCGACCTGCGTCGCGACGTCTACCGCCGTGTCGACTCGCTGAGCGGCCTCGAGGTCGGCCGTTTCGGCACCGCGACCCTCATCACCCGCGGCACCAACGACGTGCAGCAGGTCCAGATGCTCGTCCTGATGACCCTGAACTTCATGGTCTCGACGCCGATCATGTGCGTCGGAGGCATCATCTTCGCCCTGCGCGAGGACGCCGGCCTCTCGTGGCTCGTGTGGGTGTCGGTGCCCGTCCTCTTCATCGTGGTGGGCGTCCTCGTGTTCCTGCTCCTGCCGCTGTTCCGCCTCATGCAGGAGCGCATCGATGGCATCAACGGTGTGCTGCGCGAGCAGATCACGGGCATCCGAGTCGTCCGCGCCTTCGTCCGCGAGCCGTTCGAGTCCGAGCGCTATCGCCTGTCGAATGCCGCGATCACCGAGGTCTCGATCAAGGTGGGCAACATCTTCGTGCTGATGTTCCCGGCGATCATGATGATCCTCCACCTGGCCACCGCCGCCGTCCTCTGGTTCGGCGGCCATCGCGTCGACGCCGGCCAGATGCAGGTCGGCTCGCTCACGGCGTTCCTCCAGTACCTCCTCCAGATCCTCACCGCCGTGATGATGGGCGTGTTCATGGTGATGATGGTGCCGCGTGCCGTCATCTGTGCCGAGCGCATCCAGGAGGTCCTCGATACCCGCACGAGCCTCACCACTCCCGCGGGGGGAGTCGCCGCTCCGAGCGGCGGTCGCGTCGAGTTCTCGGGGGTCGTGTTCGGCTATCCGGGGGCGGAGCGCCCCGTGCTCGCAGGGATCGACATCGTCGCCGAGCCCGGTCGCACGACCGCGATCGTCGGCTCGACCGGCGCAGGCAAGACGACGCTCCTCGGCCTCGTGCCGCGACTGTTCGATCCACAGGAGGGCTCGGTGTCGATCGACGGGGTGCCCGTCTCCTCGCTCGATCGCACGCAGCTCGCTCGGGTCGTCGGCCTGGTGCCGCAGCGCCCCTACCTCTTCTCGGGCACCATCGGCTCGAACCTGCGCTTCGGTCGCCCCGACGCGACCGACGAGGAGCTGTGGGAGGCGCTGCGCATCGCCCAGGGTGAGGACTTCGTGCGGGGCAAGGAGCACGGGCTCGACGAGCCCGTGGCCCAGGGAGGCACCAACGTGTCCGGCGGCCAGCGTCAGCGGCTCTGCATCGCGCGCGCCCTCGTCGCACGCCCGCGGGTCTACCTCTTCGACGACTCGTTCTCGGCCCTCGACGTCGCGACCGATGCCCGCCTTCGGGAGTCGCTGGCCGCGGCGACGACCGACGCGACCGTGATCATCGTGGCCCAGCGCGTCTCGACCATCCGGCACGCCGACCAGATCGTCGTGCTCGACGCGGGCCGCGTCGTCGGCCGTGGCACGCACGACGAGCTCCTCGAGTCGAACGAGACCTACCGCGAGATCGTCGAGTCCCAGCTGAGCGTGGAAGGGGTGTCCTGAGATGGCGCGTGCACGCGACACGACGGCCGAGCAGCCGAGCGAGGCCCCCTCGCTCGAGCCAGAGTTCGAGCCCGGCGAAGCCGACGGAGGCATGTTCGGCGATGGCCCGCCCGCCCGCAAGGCGCAGAACTTCTGGCCTTCGGCGAAGCGGCTCTTCAGCCTGCTCGGGCCCGAGCGGGTCCGCATGATCGTGGTCGTCGCGCTGGTCTCGGCATCGGTCGTCCTCACCGTCATCGCGCCGAAGATCCTCGGCCAAGCGATGGACACGATCTTCAACGGCGTGATCGGCTCGCAGCTCCCGGCAGGAGTGCCGCTCGAGCAGATCATCGAGCAGCAGCGCGCGTCCGGCAACGGCACGTTCGCCGACATGCTCGCCAAGACCGCGATCGTTCCCGGCCAGGGCATCGACTTCGTGGTGCTCGGGCGCCTGATCATCATCGTGCTGATGATGTATGTGGTCGCCTCCGTCCTCATGTGGGCGCAGGGCTATCTCCTCAACGGGCTCGTCATGCGGGTCGTCTACGGCCTCCGGCAGGACATCGAGGCCAAGATCAACCGCCTCCCGCTGCGCTACTTCGACACGCGCCAGCGCGGCGATGTGATGTCGCGGGTGACCAACGACGTCGACAACATCCAGACGGCTCTTCAGCAGGCCTTCTCGCAGCTCGTGCAGTCGGTGCTCACGATCATCGGCATCACCGCGATGATGTTCATCGTCTCGTGGCAGCTCGCCCTCATCGCCCTCATCTCGCTCCCGCTCTCCGGCGTCATCGCGGGCGTCATCGGCGCCCGCTCGCAGAAGCTCTTCGCGGCGCAGTGGAAGAACACCGGATCGCTCAACGGACACATCGAGGAGACGTTCTCGGGTCTCGAGATCGTCCGCGCTTTCGGCCGCGACCGCGAGATGCTCGAGGAGTTCGACCGGCGCAACGACAAGCTGTTCCGCGCGTCGTTCGGCGCGCAGTTCGTGTCGGGGATGATCATGCCCGCGATGACTTTCGTGTCCTACCTGTCCTACGTGCTCATCGCGGTGGTCGGAGGCCTGCGCGTCGCCTCCGGTCAGCTCACCCTCGGTGACGCGACGGCCTTCATCCAGTACTCGCGAGAGTTCACCCAGCCGGTGACGCAGCTCGCGAGCATGGCGAACATGCTGCAGTCGGGAGTCGCGTCGGCCGAGCGCACCTTCGAGCTCCTCGACGCCGAGGAGCAAGACCCCGAGACGGCCACCGAGTCCCTCCCGCAGCGCACAGACGGGCACGTCGAGTTCGAGGACGTCTCCTTCTCGTACGACCCCGAGCAGCCGCTGATCGAGGGGCTCAGCTTCTCGGCGCAGCCCGGTCAGACCGTCGCCATCGTCGGTCCGACGGGAGCCGGCAAGACCACCCTGGTGAACCTCGTCATGCGGTTCTATGAGCTCACCGGCGGCCGCATCCTCCTCGACGGCGTCGACATCACTCGACTGGCCCGGGGTGAGCTGCGTTCCCGCGTCGGAATGGTCCTGCAGGACGCGTGGCTCTTCGAGGGCACGATCCGCGAGAACATCCGCTACGGGCGTCTCGACGCGAGCGACGACGAGATCGTCGAGGCCGCCCGCGCGACGATGGTCGATCGTTTCGTCCGGCAGCTCCCCGACGGATACGACACGGTCCTCGACTCCGAGGGAGGCAGCGTCTCGGCGGGCGAGCGGCAGCTCATCACGATCGCGCGCGCGTTCCTCGCGAACCCGTCGCTGCTCATCCTCGACGAGGCGACCTCCTCGGTCGACACCCGCACCGAGCTCTTGGTCCAGCACGCCATGAACGCGCTGCGCACCGACCGCACCTCGTTCGTCATCGCGCACCGTCTCTCCACGATCCGCGATGCCGACACGATCCTCGTGATGGAGGCGGGACGCATCGTCGAGCAGGGGGCGCACACCGACCTCCTCGCGCGCAGAGGTGCCTACTACGAGCTCTACATGACGCAGTTCCGCGGAGGCGGCGGCGAGGCCGAGGAACGCGTCACCGCGGCCCGGCTTCCAGGCGCCGGGGGGACCGCCCCGTAGAGTAGGCGCGTGACCGACGCACGCCAGCAGCTCATCGAGTACATCGGCTCCGACGCCGTCTTCCACGGGGATTTCACCCTGACGAGTGGCAAGAAGGCGAGCTACTACGTCGACCTGCGGCGGGTCAGCCTCGACCACCGCGTCGCTCCCCTGATCGGCGAGGTGATGCTCGACCTCATCGCTCCGATCGAGAACGTCGCGGCCGTCGGCGGCCTCACCATGGGTGCCGATCCGATCGCGGCGGCGATCCTGCACCAGGGAGCCGCGCGCGGCCTGTCGTACGATGCCTTCGTCGTGCGCAAGGAGCCGAAGGACCACGGCCGTGGACGCCAGGTCGAGGGCCCCGATCTCGAAGGCAAGCGTGTCGTCGTGGTCGAGGACACCTCCACGACCGGCGGCTCGCCGCTCGCCGCCATCGAGGCGCTCGTCAAGGTCGGTGCCGAGATCGCGGGAGTCGCGGTCGTCGTCGACCGTGCCACCGGCGCCCGCGAGATCATCGAGGGTGCAGGCTACCCCTACTTCGCGGCGATCGGTCTGGCCGACCTCGGCCTGAGCTGATGGTCGACGACGGCGGCCGCAAGCGCGGCGAGCACTCCGGAGGTGAGGAGCGCCCGGAGCCGGAGCGCCCGGTCGGGGGCAGCGAGTGGCTCTTGCAGCAGCTCAGCAACGGGCGGCTGAAGAGCATCTTCGATGCGCCGCGGCAACCTGCGCCCCCTGCTCCCGCGCCGCCGACGGATCCCGCCCCGACGGAGGACGCCGACGGCCCGGCGACGGTCTCGGAGGCCCCCGTCGCGTCCGAAGGCGACGACGAGCCTCCGCGCGCTGGCCTGCCCGGCGAGGGGCGGTCCGCCTCCGACACGGCCGCCGCCGCGCGCACGACTCCCGTCGGCACCTGGCCGGGCGAGCCCGTACAGAACGTCTCCGTGCAGAACGTCTCCGTGAACGACGAAGCGGAGTCGGGCGGATCCGAGCGGGACCAGCACATGGAGGCCAGCGAGGAACGGTCCGGTGCCGAGCAATCCGCCGCCGAACAGCCCGATGCTGGGTCCGACGTCGATGTCGTCGAGTCGGCCGGCGCGGGCGTCCCGTTCCGCCGGCGACGCTCGGAGCGGGAGCCGGTCGCCCCGCTCTCGGAGGCAGACCGTGGGGCGGACGGCGAGGCCGGGCGTGACGCGCCTCCGCGCGAGGGCGATGCGCTCTCTCGTGACGAGGTCGTGACGAGCTTCTTCGGTCCGGGCGACCCCGCGCCGCGCCTCGTCTCCCCCGAGGAGACAGCCTCCGGGCAGGTGGATGCGCCCGCGACCGCCCGCACCGTGGAGAGCGCCTCCTCACCGGACGCTCCCGCGACCGCCTCCTCCTCGGAGGTCGACAGCACTGCCGACGCGCCGCTCGACACCCGGGCCGACGCCTCCCAGGAGGACGTCGAGGCGCCCCCCGGTCGTCCCGAGGGCGCGACGACGCCGACCCCCCGCGCCCCGGGTGGTGCGGTCGACCCCGACGCCGTCTACCAGTGGCCGGACCCGCGCGGCGACTGGGACGCGCCTCCCGTGTGGGAGGAGGTCGTGCCCTCGCACGACGACCCCGACGACGACGGTGGCGACGAGGAGCTCTGGCGCGACACCGCCAGCGCTTACGCCTGGAACCTCGAGCCCACCGCCCCGCCCTCCGAGCCGGAGCCCGCGCCGGCCGCCCCCGCCCCGTTCACGACGGCCCCTGCCTCTGCCCACGTGAACGCCGCCGAGCCGCGGACACCGCGGGGCCCGGCACCACGGCTCCTGAGAGGCCGAGGCACTTCCGAGAGCCCCGCGCCCCGCCCCTCCGCCTCCGAGGGGCGCGCGGCCAGCCGGCGCCGCCTCCTCATCGGCTTGATCGTGCTCGGAATCCTCGTCGTTCTCGCCGCCCTCGTCGCGATCGGCTTCGTCTCCGCGTCGCGCAGCCCGGAGGCCGCCGCCCCGCCGCCCGCGTCGAGCGACTCGGAGGCACCCAGTTCCACCCCTTCGGCCAGCACTCCCGCATCGACGTCCGGTCCCCTCTCCGCGGGTACCTGGGCGTGGAACGCCCTACGCGGCGGCGAATGCCTCCAGCCCTTCTCCTCTGCCTGGGCCGAAGAGTTCACGGTCGTGTCGTGCGACACGGCCCACGCAGGCCAGCTCGTGGCTACGGGCTCGCTCACGGACGCGAGCTATCCCGGTCAGCAAGCCCTCGCCGTGTCGGTCGCGTCCCTGTGCCAGGCGCAAGGAGTCATCGACGTCGAGGCCGCCACGGCCGTCGGCGACGTCCAGGTGGCGGGGACCTTCCCCGTCACCCAGGAGCAGTGGGATGCCGGTGAGCGCAGCTACTACTGCTTCGTGAACCGCGCGGGGGGCGGGGCGCTCACGGGTTCGCTCGCCGGTACCCCTGCCGTCTGAGCCGCGCGCGCGGCTTGTAGGGTTGCCGATCGTGGACGAGAACGAGACGCCCGGCGCGGTCGCGGGGCCCTCGGCCTCCGTCGAGCAGACGACGAACGGTGTGGGCCCCTGGCCGGGCGAATGGCCCGACGACGAACGCCTCGACCCCGAGCTCCTCGAGCGCGGGGATGCCCGCAACGTGATCGATCGTTTCCGCTATTGGCGCATGGAGGCGATCGTCGCCGAGCTCGACCGGACCCGCCATCCTTTCCACGTCGCCATCGAGAACTGGCAGCACGACATGAACATCGGTTCGATCGTGCGCAGCGCCAACGCGTTCGGGGCAGAGGGCGTGCACATCGTCGGACGTCGCCGCTGGAACAAGCGTGGCGCGATGGTGACCGACCGCTATCAGCACGTGCGTCACCACGAGACGATCGCGGAGTTCGCTCGGTGGGCGGTGGAGGAGGACGTGCCGATCCTCGCGATCGACAACGTACCCGGCTGTGTGCCCCTCGAGACCTTCGCGCTGCCCGAGCGGTGCGTCCTGCTGTTCGGGCAGGAGGGGCCTGGGCTGTCGGCGGAGGCGCTCGCCGCCTCCGAGGTCGTGCTCGAAATCTCGCAGTTCGGCTCGACTCGCTCGATCAACGCCTCCGCTGCCGCTGCCGTCGCGATGCACGCGTGGGTGCTCCAGCACGTGCGGTTCTGACAGGAGACCCGCGTCAGCGGTGGGAAGTCGGCGCCGGATGCCGTCGATCCGCGGCACCTCGGTGCCACTCCCGAGCTCCCCGAGTCGCCGCCGAGACTCAGATGTCGGTCGGGAACTCCGACTCGATCGGGTCCGATGCGAGTAGCTCGTGGACGCCGCTCAGGATCTCGTCGGGGCGGAACGGGTAACGCTCGATCTCGGCCGCATCGCTGATGCCCGTCATCACGAGGATCGTGTGGAGTCCCGCCTCGATGCCCGCCACGATGTCGGTGTCCATCCGGTCGCCGATCATCCCCGTGTTCTCGCTGTGGGCGCCGATCTTGTTCATCGCCGAGCGGAACATCATCGGGTTGGGCTTGCCGACGACGTAGGGATCTTTGCCGGTCGCCTTCGTGATGAGCGCCGCGATCGCCCCTGTCGCGGGCATGACACCCTCGGCGCTCGGACCCGTCGCATCCGGGTTGGTGACGATGAAACGGGCGCCGCCCACGATCAGACGGATCGCCTTGGTGATCGCCTCGAAGCTGTAGTTGCGGGTCTCGCCGACCACCACGTAGTCGGGCGAGGTCTCGGTCATGATGAAGCCCGCCTCGTGCAGGGCCGTCGTGATGCCCGCCTCACCGATGACGAACGCGCTGCCTCCCGGCATCTGCGAGGCGCAGAAGTCGGCGGTGGCCAACGCGCTCGTCCAGATACGCTCCTCTGGCACGTGCAGACCGGAGGTGCGCAGTCGTGCCGCCAGATCGCGCGGCGTGAAGATCGAGTTGTTCGTGAGCACCAGGAACGGCGTGCCCGCGTCGGTCCACTGCCGGATCAACTCCGGTGCGCCCGGGAGCGCCTGGTTCTCGTGCACCAGCACACCGTCCATGTCGGTGAGCCAGGCCTCGACGTCATTGCGGTTTGTCGCCATGGGTCGATGCTATCGGCGGGGCTCGCGCGAGGCGCGGCCGCTCCGGTCTGACCGCGACGATCCGCGCCTCCTGAGCCCCTGTGGAGGAGGCTCGGCCGAGCCTCTTCCGTGCGCCTCCTCCCACGCACACGGCCCCGCCACGGCAGGACCGGGCTAGCCTGGAGGAATGAGTGGCGAGAACCTGCTGGGCCCCGAACCGACCCTCCTCCCGGACGAGCCCGCGGTGACCGCGGCCCTCGCGAAGCACGCGAGCCCGGGAGCGGTCGAGTTCGCCGCCCTCGCCGCCGCCCATCCGCGCTCCCCGCTCGCCTGGGCGCTCCTCGCCGACAGCGTCTGGGGGATCGACGCAGCCCTCCCCTCCTACGCCTACGCCCGCGTCGGCTACCACCGCGGCCTCGACCTCCTCCGCGCCGCGGGCTGGCGCGGCCAAGGGTCCATCCCGTGGCGCCACGGGCCCAACCGCGGATTCCTCCTCGCCCTCTACGCGCTCCGACGCGCTGCCGACTCCATCGGCGAGAACGACGAAGTCGCCCGCCTCACCCAGTTCCTTCAGCAAGCCGACCCGGTCGCCATCGACGAGATCGAGCGATACCACGAGGACGCGTTGCCTCCCACCGCCTCCATCGTCATCCTGGGCGCCGATTGAGCGTCGCCCACTCGCGGCGGTGTCGTCGGGGCAGGATGGGGGGATGGACGGTGCTGTGGTGGAGGAGTTCCTGCGGGGGTTACCGGGGGCAGGAGACAGCTTTCCCTTCGGGGAGGGGGTCCGGGTGTGGAAGGTCGAGGGGAAGGTTTTTGCGCTCGAGTCGGAGCGGAACGGTCGCCCGGTGGTGAGCGTCAAGGCGCTGCCCGAGAACGTGGTGCACTTGGTCGCGGGCGTCGAGGGGATCGAGCCCGGCTACCACCTCAACAAGAAGCACTGGGTGACGGTCGACACCGGCGGGCTCGTCGACGAGGAGCTCGTGCTCGAGCTGGTGGCCGAGTCGCACGCGATCGTCGTCACGAAGCTGCCGCGCCGCCTCCGCCTCACCCTCGACGGGACCGCCTCGGGCTCCCTCTCGGAGGACCGCTGACCCCTCGCGCGAGGGCCGGTTCAGAGTCCGTACGACTCGAGGTACGCGGCGGTGTCCCGCCAGCCCTCGACGGCGAAGCACTCGACGCCCATCGCCTTGACGGGGTAGTCGTTGCCGTCCGGGTCGAGGCGGTCGCCGACGAAGATCATGTCGTCGAGAGGGATCGAGGTCAGCTCGGTGAGCTTGTGCATCCCATACGCCTTGTCGATGCCCTTGCGGGTGATGTCGACCGAGGTGGAGCCGCCCGAGCGGACCTCAAGGTCGGGGAGGACGGCTTGCACGGCCTCGCGGAGGGTGTTCTTCTTCTCGCCGTCCGGGTCCCACGCCTGCTTGGCCTCGACCGGTGCCGACTGGCCGAGGGCCGAGAAGGTGACCTGCGAGTCGCGGTCCTCGAGGATCGGCCCCCAGGTCTCGGACTCCCAGTAGCCGAGCTCCTTCGCCTTCTCTTCGACGGCGGCGAGGGCGCGCGACTTCTCGTCGTCGGTGAGGTTCTCGGCGTACACCTGCTTCCAGTCGCCGTCCTCGTAGCGGTAGTACTGCGTGCCGCACGTGGGCATCAGGTGCAGCTTGGCGAGCACCTCCGGGTCGGCGCCCTGCAGGCGATCGAGGACCTGCATGCGGAACTGCCCGATCTGGCCGCCCGAGATGATGCAGACCTCGGTGGCCTTGAGCAGACGGACGAAGAGGTCGGCCATCGCCGGGTCGACGGGGGACTTCGAGGCGGCGAGAGTGTCATCGAGGTCGAAGGCCATCAGGCGGGGCAGGGTGCTCATGGATCTCGTTTCACGGTCTGCGGTCGGTGAGGCGCGATAGCGCCGTATCGAGGATACGGGCTCTGTGGAGCGTGCGGCGGGACGACGATCGGCCGGCCGGGGCTCCCCGGCCGGCCGTCGTCGCCGTACGGGTGCGCTACGCGGAGCGCTTGCGGCGCACGAGCACCAGCGCTGCGCCCGCGAGCAGGAGCAGCGCGGCGCCTCCGAGGAACCCGGCCGCGTCGACTCCCGTGGTGGCGAGCGGGCCGGAGTGGCCGCCTCCGGCGACGGGAAGGACGGACGGGGACGGGGCGGGTGGCGTCGGAGTGGCCGACTCGCTCGGCTCGGGCCCGGCCGGTGGCGGTGCGCTCGGCCCCGCCGCCACCGACGTCAGCGACCAGTTCGGGTCGAAGAAGTCGGCCGGGTCGATGACGCCGCGCTCCGTCGCCCAGTCGATGAGCAGCTGACGGATCTCGAGGCGGTCGTCGTAGACCAGCGGAGCCTGCGCTATCGCCGGATAGGCGCCTCCGCCGCTCTGCCGGTAGTTGTTGACGGCCATCACGAAGCTCTCGTCGTCGGCGACAGGGCTGCCGTCGGCGTGGGCGAGATCACGGATGCGCGAGCCGGCAGGGTGCGAGACGTCGATCACGTAGTCCAGGCCAGAGAGCACGTCGTAGTTGTAGTCAGGCACGCCGTCGGGGCGGTCGGTGGTCTTCGCGTTCGTCCCCGTCTCGGGGTCGAAGGCCGCTCCTGGCTCGACCTGGGTGAAGTATCGCGCCGAGAACTCCAGGTACTGACGCACCTCCGCGCCGGTCATCACGGCTCCGCGGAGGGTGTTCTCGTAGATGTAGAGGCCGGCGATGTCACGGATCGTGACCTGCCCTTTCGGGAACACGGCCGTCCGCGAGAACGGCGACGCCTGCGAGATCACCGGCAGATCCGCCCACTCCGTGCCCTCGAGCGCGGTCTCGACGGTCTCAGCCTGAACGGCGTTGATGAAGTCGATGATCGGGGTGTCCTCGTAGCGCGAGGTCGCGGCCGAGAGCTCCTCCGTCGACTGAGCGACCGGTGTGTTGACGTAGTCGATCGTCGTCGCGTGCTGTTCGGCGACGGCGGCGACCAGGGCGGGCGACTCCTCCGCGATGTCTTTCGCGTACACGGGCTTCGCGACCGGAGCCTCCCCCGCCGACCAGTCGACCTCGAGGCCGCCTGCCGCGTCGGGCACCAGGTTGAGCGTCACCTCCGTGAGCCCCTGCGCCCAGAAATCGGGCTGCGTGACGAGCACCTGCTCGCCCGCGATGTTCGTGAAGAGCGTCTGGGGGAGGTCCTTGTGGCTGTGACCGGCGACGATGACGTCGATGCCCGGGACCTGCGTCGCGATGTTGTTGACGACGTCCTCGTTGAGGTCGGCGGGGTCGTAGTCCACGTCGGCGACCGTTCCCTGGCCGGTGTGCGCGAGCACGACCACCACGTCGGCCTTCTCCTCCACGATCGGCACCCACTTCTTCGCGGTCGCGACCATGTCCTCGAAGCGGAGCACTCCCTCGACGTACTGCTTGTCCCACACGCGCACACCCGGAGTGACCAGGCCGAGGACCCCGACCGTCACATCTCTGCCGTCGATCTTTCGCTCGATCAGCGTGTACGGGTCGTGGTAGGGCTCGCCGGTCGCGACGTCGATGACGTTCGCGCCCAGCAGCGGCGCGTTCAGCTGCCCCTCGTAGCTGCGGAGCATGTCGAGCCCGTAGTTGTACTCGTGGTTGCCGACGACCTGCGCGTCGTAGCCGATGGTGTTGAATGCGGCGGCCATCGGATGCGTCGTCTCGCCGGACAGGACCCCTGCGGCGCCGTCGCCCAAGCCGTAGTAGTAGGTGAGGGGAGTGCCCTGGATCGCGTCGCCGTTGTCGACGACGAGGACGGAGTCGTCGCCCTTCTCGGCTCGGAGGCGGTCGACCTCGGTCGCGACGCGGGTCAGTCCCAGCGTCCCGTCGGCGGGGTAGGGGGCGTTTGCGAAGTAGTCCCAGTCGTAGACATGCCCGTGCGTGTCGGTCGTCGAGACAAGGGTCAGCTCGACGGCGTCGTCGAGGGCGGCCGCAGTCGCCACGGGAGCGGCGGTGGCCGTTCCGAGCGTGACGACGGCGAGGAGGCTGGCGGCGCGGAGTCTGCGCATCGTTGTCCTGTTCGCGTGATGAGTGAAAGGTGAACGCTCTCGAATGTATTCGGTAGGGGTGAACGGCGTGTGGCGGGCGCCGCAGGGTGGCTGCCTCTGCGGCCACGATTCGGCGGCGGTTGGCGTGCGGCCCGCGGTGTCGGCGCGCGGAGGGACGCCTCCTTCGAGTGCGACCGCGGAGCGGCTGCTCGCTTTCGCCGTCGCGGCCGGTTGTGGTCGCGGGCGAGGCGGAGGCGCGTGCTCGCTTGCAGGAGGCCGCGGAGTCCCCGTGCCCGGGTGTGCACCCGCGGTACTTGCGGGGATAGCGCTCGCACGCACGCGCCATCGTTCTTGGGCACGCCAGACCATCCCCGCTTGCGCGAGGGAGCACAGCTCGTGGGTCGCATCGAGCACGTCCCGCTTGGGGTCATCCCCGCTTGCGCGAGGAGCACAGCTCACGCCACCGGCACACGTTCGCGGCCTCGGGATCATCCCCGCTTGCGCGCGGAGCACCGGATGATCGCACGCCGCAGCTTCGTGGTCACGAGATCATCCCGGCTTGCGCGGGGAGCACAAGGGTCCCTGGGCGCGAAAGGGCGTGCGGAAGGGATCATCCCCGCTTGCGCGGGGAGCACCCGGATGGGTCGGTCGCTGACTCGATCGGCCTGGGATCATCCCCCGCTTGCGCGGGGAGCACACCCAGACCTTGTCGTGACCGAAGATCATCACGGGATCATCCCCGCTTGCGCGGGGAGCACTGGGCGAACGTTCCGGCCGAGCGAGTGGCGCCGGGATCATCCCCGCTTGCGCGGGGAGCACACGGTCGGCGATTGGGTGACCATCCGCCCCTCAGGATCATCCCCGCTTGCGCGGGGAGCACCACTCGCGCAGGTGGTCGATGACGCTGATCTTGGGATCATCCCCGCTTGCGCGGGGAGCACTGGGCGAACGTTCCGGCCGAGCGAGTGGCGCCGGGATCATCCCCGCTTGCGCGGGGAGCACCAGCAGCGCAACGAACATCAGGCCCGTGCCGACCGTGGATCATCCCCGCTTGCGCGGGGAGCACGGCATCATCGAGGCATTCGTGACGGCCGCGGTGGGATCATCCCCGCTTGCGCGGGGAGCACATCTGGACATACACCGTAGGGCCGACAAATTCGGGATCATCCCCGCTTGCGCGGGGAGCACCCCTGCGGGTTCACCCACGCGGCCACCTGGCGGGGATCATCCCCGCTTGCGCGGGGAGCACAGCCCGAAGCCGCCGTAGAGGTTCCGCGAGAAGGGATCATCCCCGCTTGCGCGGGGAGCACCAACCAGAAATCAGCCCGATTCCGACCGAAGAGGGATCATCCCCGCTTGCGCGGGGAGCACGTCGAGGTGCACTCATCGCCGACCGCCGACGCGGGATCATCCCCGCTTGCGCGGGGAGCACCCGAGCGCGTCGGGAATGTCCGCGATGCCGGCGGGATCATCCCCGCTTGCGCGGGGAGCACAGCGGGCCGGTGCCGAGGCGGACGCGGACGTAGTGGATCATCCCCGCTTGCGCGGGGAGCACCCGGGCGCTGCGGCGATCACGGCGGAGCGGGGGGGATCATCCCCGCTTGCGCGGGGAGCACGCACTCGAAGGAGCATCATGCCGCTGCCTGTAGGGATCATCCCCGCTTGCGCGGGGAGCACACCACCCCACCAAGGAGTAACCCCGTGATCACGGGATCATCCCCGCTTGCGCGGGGAGCACCGCTTGTTGCACACGTCGCACGCCGGCCTCAGGGGATCATCCCCGCTTGCGCGGGGAGCACGTCGTCGACGGGCTCGCCGCATCCGCCGCGTCGGGATCATCCCCGCTTGCGCGGGGAGCACGCCCGCGCGCTGCCGCCGAGACTCGCGATCGAGGGATCATCCCCGCTTGCGCGGGGAGCACACCCAGGCGTTGCCGGAGACCCGGGCGTTGCCGGGATCATCCCCGCTTGCGCGGGGAGCACGAGCTTTGCGTATCCGGATACCGAAGGGTCCTGGGATCATCCCCGCTTGCGCGGGGAGCACCGTCAAGGTCGCATCATGAGCGCGCTCGACGTGGGATCATCCCCGCTTGCGCGGGGAGCACATCGCCTGGTTGGTGAAGTCGAAGGGGGAGGGGGGATCATCCCCGCTTGCGCGGGGAGCACCACCCGCATGCCCACCGTCCGGCAGGCGACCAAGGGATCATCCCCGCTTGCGCGGGGAGCACCGCGGCCGGCTTCGACGTCCTCAACCCGACGAGGGATCATCCCCGCTTGCGCGGGGAGCACTACCCGTTCAGCACGCGGTTGCCTCGGCGCTTGGGATCATCCCCGCTTGCGCGGGGAGCACTCCATCGCGGCCACACGCTTCTCAATGTTTTCGGGATCATCCCCGCTTGCGCGGGGAGCACCGCGCTTTGATTGAGGCCGACGTGTCGGCCAAGGGGATCATCCCCGCTTGCGCGGGGAGCACATGGCGATCCTGTGGGCGTCCGCGTTCCTCACGGGATCATCCCCGCTTGCGCGGGGAGCACCGAGAACCCCATGCGCTCGGCGAGAGTCTTCCGGGATCATCCCCGCTTGCGCGGGGAGCACACGTAGCTGAGCGGGTTCCACCACCACGTAGGGGGATCATCCCCGCTTGCGCGGGGAGCACGATGCGGTCGGCCCTGTGGCTCCGCAGCGGGGCGGGATCATCCCCGCTTGCGCGGGGAGCACTCGGGGCACTGACCGAAGATCAGCAACAGGTTGGGATCATCCCCGCTTGCGCGGGGAGCACGGGGCGCATCTACGCGCGATCCACGGGCACCTGGGATCATCCCCGCTTGCGCGGGGAGCACACTTGCTGACCAGGCAGTTTCCTGCGGCGGGTGCTGTTCCGAGCGTACTTTGCCTCGGTCACGTGCTGCGATTTCGTCGGGCGCCTGCACGGTATTTGCTCGCGTTGCTCCAGCCCTTTCGCAGAGCTGGGGCGCTCTCCTCGGCGTTCTCCTTCGACGGGCGCAACATGAGTTGGACCCCGTCGAAATCGGTAGGTCGCCAGTCGTGGCGGTGCACCTTGAAGGCGAGCCGCTGCTCGCCTTTGGTGGAGTGGACCAGGATTGCCCGTCCATCCTTCGCCAGCTCGAGGACACGCTCCCACAGCAGATCGCGTACGCGCGCAGGAACATGGCCGACGAACACTCCGGGGCTGATCTCAAGCAGCCACCGCGTGAGGTGACCGCGAAGCCCCGACGGGCACGCCGAGAGGACGAGCACCATCACAACAGGTCCTCCTCGCTCTCTGAGGGCGAGGAGCCGTAGGCGCGACCAGACTCGACGGTCCGGCTCGCGCCGTCCCACAGTTCCACCACATCGGAGGAGTCCAAGGCCGCCGCCGATGCAGGGTCGGTCGAGTCGTCGGGCATCAGCAGCTTCTTGATGTCGCGCGCGCACCGACCGAGGAGGTGCCCGTCCGACACGCGGTCACGGAACGCATGGCGCGTCTCTGCCTCGATGTCGACCGGTTGTGACGCGACGATGTCGAAGGCGGTCGGAATGGTGAGCTCCGCCTTGTAGAGGTCGGCGATGTCGAAGACGAACGATCGCGCATGTCCGGTATGGACGAATCCCAGCGCGGGTGAACAGCCCAGGGCGACGATCACCGCGTGCACGACCCCGTACAGGCACTGGTTCGCGGCGGTCAGCGCCTGATTGACGGCATCGCCCGCACCGGAGTCATCGACCGTGTAGCTGCGGCTCTTCCACTCGATCCCCGTGCGCTCGGCGTTCTCCCGATAGCTACGGCGCACTCGCTGCCCCTCGCGACCCCGGAGCTGCTCCATCGTCGATCGCGAGACGTCTTCGCCGGCGAAGCGCATCGAGTACATCGCCCGAGCGACCCGGAGGCGGGACGACTGGTTCGAGACCGCCCGCGCCTGCGCCTCGATGAGACGACTCGACCGGGCAAGGCTCCGCCCGTGCGCGTAGTAGCGAACGCCCTGCTCGCCCACCCATACGGCCGTCGACCCGCTGTCCGCGAGGAGCATCATCGCCTGGTGGCTGACACGCGTCCCCGGCCCCAGGAGGAGGACGCCGAGCGTGGCGGCCGGGATGTGCACCGTCCCCCGATCGTCGGTGGCGGTGATCGCGTTCTGATCGCGATGGATGACGGACCGCTCCACATAGAGGAACGACAGCCGGTCCTCGGCCCGGAGCAGTTCCGGGAGGTCCGGCTTCGGCGAGCCCGGCCGGTTGGCCATCAGCGGTGCAACCGCGAAAGCAGGAGGAGGCCACAGCCGTAGCCCTTCGCGCGCCCGATCCCGTGGCGAAGAGCCTCCTGACAGCGCAGCTGGTCGGTGACGCGGAGCCGACCGACGAACGTCGCGACGTTCAGCGTCACGGGACGACCCTCCCGCGAGAAGGTCCGGGTGGCGCGATCGCTCAGCTCAAGCTCGGGTTCGCCCTCTGCCGTCGTCGCGACCTCGAAGCCGTGCGCTTCCGCCTTCGCGAGGAACCACGAGATCTGCTGCGCCGCGGTGACATGTCCGAGCTTCTTCTTCCGGCCCTCATCATCGGTCACCGTGTGCACCGGATTCGCGGTGATCGTGAACGCCCACTCCTGGCCGATCCCGATGCGGGCGACGAAGTCGCCGTAGGGCTTGCTCTCGCCCAAGTGTTGCGTCGGCCAGCCGGCCTGCTCGGCGACGTGGAGCAGCTCCGGCTCGCTCGGACTCACCACGATGAGCCAGACTCCGCCGTCGCGTGCCTGGTCGACCCGCCACAACACCCGACCGGCATCGCTGTCGAGGACAGTGCCCGGGGGGAAAGACGACAGGACCGCCGCGTGCATCGCGTGCGGAGAGCTGAGGAGGAACCTCGCCTGACGACGCCGCGGATTGAGCGGGACTCGGCTGATGAACATCTATGCCTCCACTGCCGACCACGGGTCGAGATCGCCGAACCGGTTCGGCTGGGCACCGGCGGGAGCGAACTCGTTGATGACGTCGATCTCGCATCGCGTCACCGTCCGCCAGGTGTACTCGCGGCGTTCCTGATCGAAGCTCACCGGCACGTCCCTGACGCTGGCTCGCGATTCTGCGGAATCGCCTGGTTCTGAGCTGTCCATCGACGCGAGCAGCCGTACCGAGGAGGTCCGCGTCTTGCGTTGCCACCACTCCGAGGCCAGCCACGGCTCTTCTGTGAGCGCCTCGCGAAGCATCGTGTCGCGCACGCCGAGCGAGACCGGACCGCTCGGCGGACAAGACCGACGCCCCAGGTAGAGCGGGAACCGCGGACTCCTGATGGCCTCGTCGATCCCCTCCAGCAATGACCGCTCGGCCTCGACGACGGCCAAGAACACGGCGTCGCCGAGGTAGTACCGCGTGGACAGGGCCGCATTCGACCAGGAGGGGTGCCGCGCGGTCTGATAGTCGCGGACGAGGCGTCCCGGCTGATCGCTGCGCACTCCGAGTCGCAACGCCACGAGATCCTCGACGGGATCGCTCCGACGGCGTCCCTGGGCCGCCGCGATCAAACCCACGAGGCCGCTCTTGGAGGGCTCGCGCCCCGCATCACGTCGCGCGTACCGGCTCGACGTGCCCCACGACTGCAAGGGGCCGGCCAGACGCAGCGCGAGAACGCTCACGAGGCCGCACCGAGTCGATCCGACAGGAGCACCCCGATGCGTTCGATCAGCTCGCCGAATCCGACGTTCGTGGCGACATCGTCGAGGGCGACGGTCGCATCGCCGACGCGCACGACGAACGAGACGAGGGGAGTCTGGTCGAAAGCCCGCTCGCACGCGAGCTTGTGGGAGGCGAGCCGCTCGGCCGCGACCTGGAGGCGGCTCGCGGAGTCGGTCGCGCGCACGGCGTTCTCGAACGCGCCCGACAGGTTGATCGGCTGGCCCTCACGGAGGGAGACGACAACGGCATCGGGGAGCGTCCGGTTCGCGAAGGTGTTCTGCTTGCCGGTGGGCATGCTCGCCACGAAGGCCCTCAGGAACGCCTGCACCGCCGCGACCGTCGCCTCCGGTGACCCCAGCGACGCGGCGAGGCCCGAGACATTGACGGTCGCATATCGATAGAGGGTTGAGGAGTTGAACTCGACGGTGCCGATCATGCCCGCACCGGCCGAGTCCGTCGGATTGTGGTCGTCGACGGCAGTGAAGTAGTCGAACTCGTTGTCGACGGCGTGGACGCTCAGCGCATGCGCGACCTGGGCGCTCGCGTCGACGTTCAGGTCGGGAGCCTCGGCGACCATGCGCCCGAACAGCGCGAGGTCCACACTCCGAGCGGAGTCCGCGGCGAGCTTCGCAGCGGCCTTCGTCACGGGGACGCCTGTGCGCTCCGCCTCCACGGCGAGCGTCGCGAGGTGATCGAGCTGGAGCGAGCTGAAGAAGATGAGATAGCCCGTCTCTGCCACGCCCTCCTTCTTGCCTCGCGGCGTCGAGGCCGCGATACCGGCGCGTTCGAGGACGCCGGCAGCGAGAGCCTCGGCGGTCTCCTCGAACTCCGGCGCGGCGGAGCGGATGCGCCCGGCGATCAGATCGACGGCCCTCTTGGTGCGCACGCCGAGGGCTGCCGGGTCGAGGAGCCCGCGGAAGGCGTCTCGGGTTGCCTTCTTCCATGCCTGGCTCGAGACCCGCGCGCGGCGTTCGCCGCCGTAGATGGCGGTCTTGGGGCTGCCGGTGTCGTCGCGGTTGAGGTTCGACGGCGGGACTGTCTGCAGGATGTCGATGTCGACGTACATGGTGGTTTCTCCGGTCTCAGGTCTCGGTGGGTTCGGATGCGGGGGCGTCGGCGTTCGGCGATGTCGCGTCGGCGTCGCCCACCGGGGTGCGGAAATAGAAGTCGCGGCCCCAGTCGAGCCGCACACCGTCGGCGTATCGCGGGACCTGGAGTCGCGCGAGGTGGTAGGCGAGGAGTCCGTAGTCGAGGGGGATGTTGTCGGCGCGGAACTGCGTGATCAGCCCCCGGGCGTGACGCACCGTCTCGTCGAAGGTGGCCGCGGTGCCGAGGGCGAGGAATCGGCGCACGACTGCCGCCTCTCCCGGGCGCTCCTCTGAGCCTGGCGGAGCGTTGACCGCCGCCAGGCGCGCGACCGCGCGACCCAGCGAGACGCCGGGCCGATGCATCGGGATCTGCTTCGACTGCTGGTGAACGGCGTAGAGGGTGATCGCAGCGTGAGCGGCACGTTCGGCGGAGGTGACGCCTCCGTCGACGCCGTGGTACTCGACGGGAAGGCCGTCGAGGGTCTCGCCCCATACCAGAGGATCGGCGCCGGGGGCGCCCGTGGCTGCGCGGCGAAGACGGGCGAGGGAGGCGGTCGCCGCGGCCCGGCCGAGACCGCCGTGCGTCGCCAAGGAGGCGCGCTGAAGATCTGCGACACGTTCGCCGACGAAGACGGCAAGGGACGACGGCCATCCTCGTCGAGGAGATCGTGGCGGCGGCGTGGGTGCGGTGTCAGACATTCTCGGAGACTCCTTCGGTGGTGAGGAAGATCGGAGGGTCGTATGCGCTGGGCAGGGACGCCCGCAGCGACCGTCGGAACCACTCGCGCGCCTCCGACGAGCTCGCGTGACCGGTCGTGCGACGGTCGCGACCGACCCACGCGCTGGGGCCGGCCGCGCTGAGGTACGAGTCCGCGATCTCGTCGAGCACGCGGCGAGCCGTCTGCTGCCATCGCACGAGGGGGATCGTGCTCGTCTCGGAGCCGAGATCGGCGAGCCAGGAGCGGAACGGGCCGTCGAGTGCGAAGTAGGCGTCCTCTCGGGAGCGTGACCGCGCACCGTCGGAGTCTCCTCCTCGCGCGATCTCGAGATCGCCCGCCAGACGTGCGAGAGCGAGGACGGCGGCCTCCGTCGCCGAGACCGCGCTGACGGCCCGAAGAGCGTGCTCGGCGCCCCGCTCGCTGACGAGGAGCGCCCGGATCCCGAGCGAATCGTCGATGATCTCGTCGATCACCGAACTCTGGGTCCCGTAGCTCGCTCCGACGGCCCTCAGATCGAACAGGGCCGAGTCGGGAAGGATGCCCTCGTCGGCGAGGAGACCGATCCACTCCACGAGCCATGCAGAGGGTGTCGTCTGCTGGGCGTTCGGCAGAAGCGATGAGAGGCCTTGCCACAGACGCCGGTCTGGTTGATGCGTGGCCGGCATGTAGACGCTCCGGCCGAGCTTCTTGGACTGCGGCTCGCTGTACCGCCAGGGGCTCAGCGGCTCGAAGACGTGCGCGTTCTGAGGGCGCAAGGGGTCGCCGTAGCCGAGGACGACGCCCGTCACCGCATCGCCTGACCGCACGAGCCGCACCCGACGACCGGGCCACGTGTACAGATCCGCGAGACCCTGCGGGCGGGAAGGCTCGGTCTCGCCGCCGCCCGGCTGCTGCGGTCGGAGCTCGACCCCGGGACCGAGCGCCTGCCTGTCCCAGACCGGAAGCCCCGCCGCAACCGGCCGGTCGTCGTGGATGAGCACGAAATTGAGGAGGAGCGTCTCTTTCAGAGACTGTCCCGACGCGAGGAGGCCGCCGATCTCGCCGCACCAGCCCGTGCCGAGCGGATAGCCACGGCCTCCCTTCACCCGAACGTCGCCGACGGCCCCCGACTTGATGCCCGAGGTGTCGTAGGCGTGCACGTGCACCAGCCACCGTGCCGCCTCGGCCATCGAGATCGAGGCGACCCCTCGACCCCGCCGCATCGTCAGATAGGGCACGCCGTTCGGGATGTCGGCGATGATCCTCTCGAGCCCGGCGACATCGTCCTTCGCCGTCCGAAGGCCCGCGACCTGGAGGAACGGCGCCTCCTCGTCGAACAGATCGAACCGAGAAGCACGGTTCGGCTCGCGCAGATAGCGCTCGATCGTCTCGGCGGGCAGGGTCTCGGCCTCCCACAGGTCTTGCCACAGCGCCCGCGCCGTGTCGTCGTCGGCCAGGTCGTGAGCGAGGGAGGCGTGCATCACCGCGAGGAGAAGGCGGGTGATCGCGAACGTCTGCGTCGGCACGTCACCGACGATCGCCTCGAGAAGGTGAGCCCGACGGAGGATCTCGAGGATCGAGTACTCCTGCGTAGTCCCCTCCAGCGAGCGCGCGAGGATCCACGGCCGGTCCCGGACGTCGAATCCGTTCATCGCTCGTCGATCCGCTGGATCTCGAGCCCATCGGCCCTGTCGTACCGCAACAGGAAGTGCCCGATTCGAGCCTCCTGCCGCTCATCGAGCATCAACACGAGCTGTCCTTTCAGGAGATACGACTGTTGCCAGCCCTCGAAACCATGGGATTCGAGGGCGCCTATGGTCTGGTCTACGACATACCCCCGACAGAGCTGGGGTGGCAGGCGCACGCTCGACGTGGCCAGCGCGCGCGCCGCGCTCTCGGACGGCTGGGATCGGGTGGGCAGCGCCTCCTCGGAGCCGGGAAGCCAGTCGAGCAGATGCACGGATTCGCCCCGCGTCTGGGCGACAAGCACCTCGATGCTGTCCTCGGAGTCACGCACCTGCTTCTGTCCGTCAGGGGAGTCCTCCCCGCCGAGGGGCGAGAGCCCCTTCAGCCAACCGACCAGCGAGTCACGGATCGCATCGGGTCGGGCCAGAGCGAACACGCTGGCGTTCCGAGCCTTCTCGTCGAGGAGCGTGCGCCAGTCCCTCGCGGCGTCCTCCCATTCGGCCTCCGCGCCGTGAGGCGCCGCGAGGGGGCCGTCGTAGACCGTCCGGACGAGGCCGCTCACATGGTCGGGAACGCCGATCGCGCCGTGCTCCTCGCTGTGGGTGTCGAGCGCGGCGGACGTGCGGAGGAGGAGGTGGCGCCCGTAGACGGCCACAGCACCGCCCTCGAAGCTCGGCGAGACGCCGGGCAGAACGCCCGTGAGGATCAACTGGGCACGCTCACATCCCCGCGGACGCGTCGGCCTGGCGTGACGGTGGAGGCGCCCTGCGCGCTGCAGGAGCAGATCGATCGGGGCGATGTCCGTGACCATCACGTCGAAGTCGACGTCCAGGCTTTGCTCGAGCACCTGCGTGCCGACGACGATGAGGGGTCCGCGTGATGCGGAGGTGGGGCCGAGCCGTTCCCGCAGCATCGCCTCGCGCTCCCCCCTGTCCGTGGCGATGAAGCGGGAATGCACCAGCAGCACCCGCTCCGCGCCGAAGACCTCGCGCAGCTCCCGCGCCGTCTGTTGAGCACGAGCGACGGTGTTCCGAATCACGGCGATGGCGGCACCGTCACGGATCGCGGGGCGAAGGCGCGCGACCAGTGCCTCCGGCTCGTCGTCGAGGTACTCGAGATGGACCTGTGTCGACCGCGGCGACGCCGGGATCACTGCGGCCGTCACGCGCCCGTCTGCCGCGGCGACGGTCGTGAGGAGGGGATATCCCGTGCTGCCCTCGAGCAACGCCTGATCCTCGCGGCTCGACGGATGGTAGGCCGACGCGAGGCGCGCGCGGATCGACGGCGCGAGCGTCGCCGACAGGAGGATCACCGGTACGCCGTACGCTCCGAGCCACGCCAGCGCACGCTCGAGGTAGACGGACATGTATGCGTCGGCCGCGTGCACTTCGTCGATGATCACGACCTTGTTCGCCAGACCGAGATGCCGCAGCGCGACGTGCTTGGTCTTCAAGGCGCCGAACAAGACCTGGTCGATCGTCCCGACGACGAAGTTCGCCAGGACGCCCTTCTTCCGGCCGACGAACCACTGATGGAGTTCGAGGATCGCCATCCCGACCCTCTGCTCGTCGTAGACGTTCCGCACGCCGCGGAGTCGGTGGATGTCCGGGTTGAGATCGGCCTTCGAGTGCGCGAGGAACACCGACTGCGGCAGGGTTCGTCCTTCCGACTCCGGCAGGCGCTCCGCCCAGGAGAGCACCCGAGAGAAAAGCGCGTCGCTGGTGGCCATGGTCGGGAGGGCGACGAAGCAGCCACCCGCACCCGTCGACGACGCCATCGATTCCGCCGCGAGGAGAGCCGCCTCCGTCTTGCCCTCGCCCATCGGCGCTTCGATGATGACGAGACCGTGCCCGATGCGCCGTGCGGCGTCGAGGGCGGCGACCTGGACTGGACGGGCATGGGCATCGGCGCCGAGCGCGAAGCGGCTGTGGAGCAAGGTCTCGGCGCTCGCCGTGCTCGATTCGGCTCGCCACGGTGGGCTGAGCCCGACGCGCTCCCACGCGTCTGCGGCGCGTTCTCTGCTGTCCCGCGGATCGTCGTAGGCGAAGAAGTCGGCATTGCTCGCGAGCCAATCGGCGACGATCACGAAGGACGTCAGGAGAGCTTGAGCCTGGACGTCGATCGCGTGACCGCTGAGGCTCCGAAGCGCGTCTTCGGCCGAGCAGTACTGCGTGGCGAACGTCAGGAGCTCCTCCCGCACCATCGCCCAGGCGGGAGCCGCCCCCACCACCAGGGAGCGCGTGATGCGGAGGGGGCGCACATCCTCCTTCGTCGGGGGGACGCCGTGATGCCCGCCGGCGATCACCGCGATGCTCTCGGCTGCACGTGCCGTGAAACCGTACGACTCGACGAGCCAGTCGCGGAGGACGACGAAGCCGATCACCGAGTGCTGCACCTTCGGGGCGGCCCCGCTCTCACCCGGAAAGGCAAGGCCGCGGTCGCGCATCCGGCCCGCCAGAAGGGGCGCCTGCCGCGCGAACTCGGGGCTCGCCTTACCGATGTCGTGAGTGCACGCGGCCCACACGGCAAGCGTTCTTGCCGTCTCGTCGCCGAGACCCGTGGCGATCCTGTCTCTCGTCTGCCGCGGCAACCAGTGGTCCCACAGCAGCTCCGCGATCGCGGCGGAGTCGCCCATATGCCGGTGCAGCGGCACGGACAGCTCGCTCTCGCGGTCGTACTTCGCCCACACCGACCACGCAGCGTCGCTCAACCCACTCGCGTCCATGCGTTGCCCCCTCCGGAGACTCTGGCAGCAGCGGAAGACACTCGGCAAGAGGCCTCTGCTATCCCCGCTCGCGCGAGGAGCACTCTACGGCTTCACCTGGCAGGCATTCGTCATCGCTGCTATCCCCGCTCGCGCGGGGAGCACACCTGGTCCCATGCCCAGAGATGAGATGTTGCTTGGATCATCCCCGGAGGGGGAAGGCTTTTCCTCGCGGGGCCACCGTGACGCTGGTTTACGCCGATGACTAACCGCGAGGTGCGTTCCCCGCTGGATGCGGGGTCGCTGCCGGTGCTCATTCTGTGCGACCCAAGCGATTGGCGCAAGGGACCTTAGAGCGGAGATTTTACTGTTGGAGCTGCCACGGCGATCGTAGAAAAAAGACTTTACTGTTGGTGCCGCCACGACTGGAGGAAACTTCACTTACGGGGTGACATTTTCCTGCGGTCCGGTGTCGAAGCGGCAGTGAGGACAAGAATGCCTCCGCGTCGCGACCGAGTAAACTGGCTCGGCTGGTCCTCCCGTCGCGACGCCTCCGTCGCCCGACCGGCCCACGGCCCGGCAACGCCGAGCACTGCCGATTCGCCCAGCGAAGGACACCCCATGCCAGCAATCGTCATCACCGGCGCCCAGTGGGGCGACGAGGGCAAGGGACGCGCGACCGACCTCCTCGGCAGCCGCGTCGACTACGTCGTCAAATTCAACGGGGGCAACAACGCCGGCCACACGGTCGTCGTCGGCGACGAGAAGTACGCGCTGCACCTCCTTCCCTCAGGCATCCTCACCCCGGGTGTCGTCCCCGTGATCGCGAACGGCGTGGTCGTCGACATCGAGGTGCTGTTCCACGAACTCGAGGCGTTGAGCGCTCGCGGCGTCGACGTCTCGAAGCTGCTCGTCAGCGCCAACGCGCACGTCATCACCAGCTACCACCGCACCCTCGACAAGGTGACCGAGCGCTTCCTCGGCAAGCGCCAAATCGGCACGACCGGCCGGGGCATCGGCCCCGCCTACGCCGACAAGATCAACCGCGTCGGAATCCGTATCCAGGACCTGTTCGACGAGAACATCCTCCGCCAGAAGGTCGAGGGCGCGCTCGACCAGAAGAACCACCTGCTGGTGAAGGTCTACAACCGCCGCGCGATCCTGGTCGAGCAGGTGGTTGACGACCTCCTCCAATACACCGAGCGCCTCCGCCCGATGGTCGCCGACACCTCTCTCGTGCTCGCTCAGGCCCTCGACGCCGGCAAGACCGTGCTGTTCGAAGCCGGCCAGGCCACCATGCTCGACGTCGACCACGGCACCTACCCCTTCGTCACCTCCTCGAACGCGACCTCCGGAGGCGCCGCCACCGGCTCCGGAGTCGCCCCCAACCGCATCGAGCGCGTCATCGCCGTCATCAAGGCGTACACGACCCGCGTCGGCGCCGGACCGTTCCCGACCGAGCTCTTCGACGAGTGGGGCGAGTACTTGCGCAAGCAGGGGTTCGAATTCGGCACGACCACGGGCCGTCCCCGTCGCTGCGGCTGGTACGACGCCCCCATCGCCCGATACTCCGCACGGATCAACGGGGTCACCGACTTCGTGCTCACCAAGCTCGACGTGCTGTCCGGGCTTGACACCATCCCGGTCTGCGTCGCCTACGAGGTCGACGGCGTGCGCCACGACGAGGTCCCGGTATCGCAGAGCGACTTCCACCACGCCAAGCCGATCTACGAGGAGTTCCCCGGCTGGCAGGAGGACATCTCGGGCTGTCGTGAGTTCTCCGACCTGCCGCAGGCCGCGCAAGACTACGTCCGCGCGCTCGAGGCGATGAGCGGTGCGCGATTCTCGGCCATCGGGGTCGGCCCTGAGCGCGAGCAGGTCGTCGTGCTCCACGACCTGATCTGAGACACCGGCTCAGAGGATGTGCAGGCCGCGCTCCATCGCGGACCGGATCGCCCTTTCCACCTCTGGCCACGCGATGAGCACTTGGCGCGCCGAGAATCGCAGGGTGACGTAGCCGTTGGCCGACGCGACGAGGTCGCGGCGACGGTCGTGCTCGAACTCGTGGGTCGAACGCCCGTCGATCTCGATGATGAGGCTCCGGCCGACCAAGAGGTCGACTCTGCCGACGCCCGGCACGTGCACTTGAGCGCGCGTCTCGATGCCCGCCAGGTGTAGGCGCCATCGGGCTAGCGTCTCCACACCGGACTGAGCGTCGTCCCGGGCGAAGTCGAGCAGGGAGTACAGACGCACGGGGGAGCCGGCACGCAGCTCGGCGAGATCCTCCGGCCCGAGTACCCGCTTCTCGAGCGCCGACTCGAGGGCGACGAGCAGGTCCTCGTCCCCCACGCGGCCGAGCTGCACCAGCGCATGCACGGGCGAGACTCGCAGGGGCTCGTCGCCGGAGTGCGGCGCGTCCCAATGGAGGCGGATGCCGCGGGGCGGCCGGAGCCGGGAGGCGTTCGGCGACACCCAGATGTGCAGGAGCGGAGACTGCAGGACCCAGAGGCCGTGCGAACGGGCGGCGTCCGTCGCCGCGAGCCGGCCGCCGAGCCTGAAGGCCGCGAGTAGCGCCGGTGGCAGGGCGGCGGACGCGTACCGGCCACGGAGGCCTCGCACCACGTCTCCTGCCGCGACCGCTGCGGTCAACTGGCGGGCGGTGACGCCGGCCCGGATGAGCGCGGCGCGAGAGGCGATGCCGCCGCGGCGGTCCAGTTCGATTCGGAGGTCCATGCTGCGAGGGTGGCCGCCGGCCCGGGGGGCCAGGCGCGCTCGACGGCGATCTTCGACGATTACGCCGGGTTCGGTGCCTGTGGAGGGCCGAGCGGGGTCCCGCAGGCCGTGATGCTGTTCGTAATTCAGGATGAATGCCTCAAGGTCGACGCATTTCCGCGGATCTCGGGTCGGTCCAGGAGCGTTCATCCTGAATTGCGAACGGAAGGACGTGCTCGGCGGCCGCATAATCGCGACATGCAGATCTACGCTGACCTTCCGGCCGTCCGTGCACGGCAGATCGTCGCCGACGCGCTCGCCTTGGGAGTCGCTGTCGTGGCGATCGCTTTTGGGATCGCGGTCGGCTCGCTCATCGCCGGCCTCGCGGAGGTCGGGCGGCGGCTGGAGAGCGCGGGCAGTGGTTTCGGGTCGACCATGAGCGACGCGGGCACGACGCTCGGTGGCATCCCGCTGCTCGGAGATGCGGTGCGCGCGCCCTTCGACCAGGCGAGCGGCGCGGGGGCTGTGCTGGCGGCAGCCGGTCGCGATCAGCAGCAGCTCACCAGCGCGTTGGCGGTCGTCGCCGGGCTCGTGGTGGGCGGGCTTCCGCTGCTGCTGCTCGCCGTGCTGTGGGTGCGACCGCGGCTGCGCTTCGCTCGGCGCGCTGCGGAGCTGAGGGCTGCTGGCTCGAGCGTGCCCGGCGTCGAGTTGCTCGCATTGCGTGCGCTGATGCAGGCGTCGCCCCGCGAGATCCTCTCCGCCCACCCGGAGGCGGTGCCCGGGTGGCGTCGCGGCGACCCCGCCGCCACCTCCGCCCTGGCCGCGCTCACCCTGCGCCGCGCCGGCCTCCGCCCGCGCTGACGGCGCCTCCGCGCCCGGCGACGTGCGCGCTCGCCGCCTTGGGCGACTGAGACGTCTCGCGGATGTCCTCAGGGCGGGGCGCACCCACAAGCGATCAGACGACCGAGAACGCCTCCGCGAGCTGCGTGCGCCCCGTGAGCGCGAGCAGCAGCTCCTCGCCGCGCCCGGCGCGTGCGGCCAGCCCGCCGACGAGCGCGCAGCATGACTCGATCGCCGCGGGAGGCAGCTCGGCGGGGATGCCGGTCGCCCGCGAGAGGTCGAGGGTGTGCACGACGAGCTCGAGCACTCGGGTGCGGAGGTAGTCGCCCAGCTCGATCGCGAGGCTCGCCTGGCCGCCGACCGCGACCAGCCGGCCGGGGCGCTGTCGGGCGATGAGAGCGCTCGCCCGCCCGACCGCGTCCGCCACGGCCTCGGCGGGCCGCTCGCCCAGGGCGCGCCCCGCCTTCTCGCCCCGCAGAGCGACAGCGGAGGGATCGGCCACGCCGCCCGCGAGCGCCGCGTAGTAGTCGAGCGCGTCGGCGATGGTGCGCTCCTCCGGCTCGTCGGCGAGGAGATACGTCTCGACCGTGAGGATCGCCCGCGCGGTATGGCCCGCCAGCCCGCGCACGTCCCACACGCCGAGGCCTGGTAGCCCCCACTGCTCGGCGCCGATCCGAGCGAGTAGGCGGAGGAAGGCGGCGGCGCAGGCGTCGAACATCGTGGCGGAGTCCATGGACCACATGCTCGCAGGGGAACTGGTCTTCTCGCGGGCGCGCGTCCCCAGCAGGATGAGGGGATGAGCAGCCCTCTCCGCCCGTTTCCCGTGACGCTGGTCGGTCGCATCGTCGTCCTCGAGCCTCTCGCGGAGGAGCATCTCGAACCGCTTCGCTCGGCCATCGGCCGCCCGGAGGTGTTCGCGAGCGGCTACGGCGGCGGTCCGGCCGGGCTCGACGACTCGGCGGAGGGGTTTCGCGCCTTCGCCGCCCGTTACTACCCGTGGACGACGGGCACGCCGTACGCCGTGCTGCTCGACGGTCGCGTCGTGGGCACCAGCTCGCTTGCCGACTTCGACGAGAAGCGGGAGGCGGCGCACATCGGCTGGACGGCCTACGCCCCCGAGGTGTGGGGCACCGCGGTCAATCCCGACGCGAAGCGCCTCCTCTTGGGCCGCGCTTTCGACAGCGGTTTCTCGCGGGTGAAGCTCCAGGCGGATGCGGCGAACGCCCGCTCGCGTGCGGCGATCCTCCGGCTCGGCGCCGTCTTCGAAGGGGTGCTGCGCCGCGACCAGCGTCGGGCCGACGGCAGCTGGCGGGACACCGCGGTGCATTCGATCCTCGCGGAGGAGTGGCCGGCGGTGCGGGAGGGGCTCGACCGGCGCATCGATGCGGCTCTCGCCGTAGCGTCCGAGCCGCCGCTCGCGCAAGCGCTGACCAGGCCGCGTCTCGGCGAGTAAGAAGGAGGCATGGAACGCATCCTCTCCGCGGGCAGCTCGGTGTTGACGGGGACAGCGATCGCGCGAGCGCTGCTGCGCTATGCGGAGGCGCTGGCGCTGAGCGACGGCTCGGCCGCGGTCGAGATGCCGGTGAGGCCGGCTGACGGGGCGTCTCGCACACCGTGGCCGAGGCGGGTGTCGCGCCACCCCGCCAGGAGCATGGCGAGCTCCCGGCATCGGGCGAGGGCGAGACCTGGTGATCAGCGGGGTCGCCCCCGCCGGCGCGGTTAGAATCGATACCCACGTGCTCACTTCGTCCCTCTGGGACGTGCGATCGCCCGAAGGGAGAAAAGCCTGATGGGAAGACTGATCTACGATTCCACGCTGGAGGCCGACTTCGACGATCGGCTGCTGGCCCACTTGCAGATCGTCATCGGCTCGAAGCTCTCCCGCAACGAGTCCTTCTATTTCTCGTGGAAGGACTCTCAGGCCGTCGGCGATGGCCGCACGTCCATCTGGCTGCACCCGGCGATCCCGTTGCGCTTCAAGTATCACGGCGGCCGCGCGCCGAACATCAACCCCGACTGGATCCGTCAGCTCCTCGCCGACTCGCATACAGCCCACGGGCTCCGCATCAGCGAGGAGCCGCACGGCGGCGTTCGCCATACCGAGGAGGGCATGCTGTGAAGCGCGTCGAGATCATCTACGGCGGCACGCCGTACAGCCTCACCGAGACGACGGCCGCCGAGGTGCGGGCCGATGTCGAGCGGGCGCTAGGAGGCTCCTCATCGTGCTGGCTCACGGTCAACCAGGGCGAGGGCGAGCCGCGTGCCACGTCGATCCTGATCACTCCGGGAGTCGCGTTGTCGGTCGCCGACGTCGCGCTCTGAGGGAGGCACCCCGCGAGGATCGCGAGGAACTCGCGTGGGACCTCGCTCGCGAGGTAGCCGGCCGGGGTGTTGCGCGAGGCGGGTGTCCGCCTCCGTGTGCAGGAGCGCGCCCCACGCCGCCACCCACGGGCCCACCTGGGCCCGCCGCTCGCTAGGGTCGGGTCCGTGAAGCAGACGAGAGCGATGATGGGGGCGGGTCTTCTGGCGGTGTTCGCGCTGGCCGGGTGTACGGCGCCCGAGGCGGCTCCCACCCCCTCCGACGCCGGGGCTCGAGCGGAGGCGCGCGACCGGGTGGCGACGCTGGTCGCCTCGCTCGCGCCGCAGGAGGACTCCTTCGGTTTTGCGCGCGAGGCCACTGCTGCCGCCGCCGAGGGTGTCGAGCTGATCGGCGTCGAGTCGTCACCTGCCGAGCCGGGAGACGCCTTCGGTTCGTTGTCGTTCCGGGTCGCGGTCGATGCCTCCTCGTTCCCCGATGTGACGGACCTCCCCGCCGCGTACTGCTTCCTCGTGCCGTTCGCCGGCTCCGGGCCCGCCGCGGGAGCCGAGGACGGCGGCGTGGAGCAGATCGACTGCCCGGCCGACGCGACGGTGATCACTCCGCCTCCCGCACAGGAGTGACCGGATCGCGCTCGGCGGCCGTCACCCCCGACCCTCCTGCGGGTTCGCCGCCCGCGTCGGCCCGCTCGTCCGCCGACACTGCCGTGACCGCGGCGGCCAACGTCTCGGGATCGCCGAGGATGCGGAAGTGTCCTCCCGTCTCGATCCGCACGTTCACGGCGCCCGCGAGCACGCTGCCCTCGGGGATGTGCGGATCGAAGGCTGCGAAGACCGAGGTGATGCGGGCGTTCGGCCCGGTTCGGCTGGCCAGCAAGAGGGTTGTGGCATCGCGCGGCGAGAAGGAGCGGAGGCTCGTCAGCACGAGGTACGGCGCGTAGCGCGAGCCCCCGAACGGCGCCGCCACGGCGACCATGCGGTCGACCCTGCCGTCGGGATCCAGCTCGCTCATCACGTACTTGCCCACGAGGCCGCCCTTGCTGTGAGCGATCATGACGACGTCGCGCAGGTCGTTCTCGGCGAGGTAGGCAGCGACGTCCTCGGCGGTGCGGACGACGGGCCGTCCGTTGCGGCGGAGACTCGTCAGAACGTGCACCGGATGCCCGCGAGCGTGCAGCGGGTCGATGATCGGACGGAGGAAGGACCAGGGCTCCCAGATGCCGGGCAGGACGACGAGGGGTCGCAGATCGCCGTCGAGGTAGTCGTCGGGCGCACGACGCGACACGGCACCGCGGAGCTGCCAGGCGAGCGCGTAGGCGTAGTCCAGGATCCACCAGCGAGCCTCGCGCAGAAGCCGCCTCATGCCGCCGACTCCGACGTCGGGACGGCGACGTGCAGGGCCGCCGTGAACCGCATCGCCTCGCACGCGAGCGCCTCCGGTTCGGTGCGGGGGACCACGTGGCGCGACCGCGCGAACCCGACCGGCGTCCCCTTGTGCGTCGAGCGGAGGAGCCGCTCGCACCAGTCGCGTGTCGCGATCGGATCGTCGCGCCCCCGCTGACCCATGGCCGCGGTGAGCGGCGAGAAGGTGCGATGCGACATGCCGATCCCGCGCGGGACGACGAGAGTCTGTGCGGCGTTCGTCGGCCCCGTGGCGACGGAGTGCAGCTCGACCCCGTCGGCCTCGTGACGCACCAGGGGCGCGGGCCGGTTCGATGTTCGTCGCATCTCCTCAGGCTAGGGAGGGGGATGCTCGCGTGGACGGGGTTGCGCCAGAAGCCGGACGATCTCCCGCCCGATCCGGCCTGTGGAGGACGCTCGCCGTCCAGGAGACCGGCCCGACCGACTCACTCCCGCCTCGTCTTCCAACGCGGAGCCGCCACGGAGATCGTGGGCCTCTTCGCGGGGCCGCGGTATCCGACCCGCCTGCTGCGACTGGTCCGCCCGCCGATCATGCCGCTGCCCTCGACGATGATCGTCCAGGGTGTTCACTCCGACGACGTGGCGGAGGCGTTCTGGAGGGCGCTCGACCGGCGCGCGGGCGGCGCTTTCAACATCGCTGCGGAGCCGGTGCTCACGCCGCAGCGGATCGCCTCCGCGTTCGGCGCGCGCTGGGTCAGGGTGCCCACGGGCGTGCTCCGGAGCGTGATCACCGCGACCTGGCGCCTGCGCGTGCAGCGCACCGACGCGGGCTGGCTCGACGTCGCGACGAACGTGCCCGTCATGTCGACCGAGAAAGCGCGGACGGTGCTCGGCTTCGAGCCCGCCAGGACCGCGGAGGAGGCGCTGCGCGACTGGGTCGCGGGACTCACGGACCGCTCGACTGTCGCGGGGTCGCCGGCACTGCGCGGCTGAGGACGCGGATCTGCCGCAGCAATCGGAAAGGCGACCAGCATGTTCTTCCCAGGCGGCGATCGTCGCCGGGGCGGGCGCCCGACCGGTCGACAGCAGGGGAAACCCGTGGCAGGTCCCGTACATCGCGGCGAGCGGCACCCTGCTGGCCGACTTCACGGCAAACGCCTCCGAACCGACCCCCGACGGCAAGGGCGAGTTCAGCTACCGCGTCGCGGAGCAGGGCGGCGGAGTCACGATGCCGCCGCCAGCCACCCCGGACGAGCGCTTCTACGGCACCACCCCGAAACCGAACATCGTCGAGAAGGCGGTCGGCGCCGTCAAGGACGCCGTGGCGAAGAAGTAAGTGCACCGCGACTCCGATGAGGTGAGCGTGACGCGAATAGTGGCATTCCGCGAGTCGGCGAGCAAGCCCCTCTCTGCACTCAGGGGACGGGGAGAATCCGGCTTTACCGTCTTGCCAACGATCAGCGAAGGAGGCACCACCATGGGGCTCGATGACAAGATCAAGAACGCCGCACAGGACATCGCCGGCAAGGTGAAGGAAGCCGTCGGCGACCACCGCAATGACGAGGACCTGAAGGCCGAGGGTCAGAAAGACCAGACCGCGGCCTCTGCCAAGAAGGTCGGCGAGGACGTCAAGGACGTCTTCAAGTAGACCGGACGACGACGAAGGCGGCGCTCCCTTCGGGGGCGCCGCCTTCGTCGTTCGCGGGCCTCCTAGGGCTTCAGCACCACCTTGATGCAGCCGTCCTCCTTCTTCTGGAAGGTCTCGTACAGGCCCGGAGCGTCCTCGAGCGGGGCCCGGTGCGTCACCAGGTCCATCACGCCGAGCGGGTCGGAGGGGTCCTCGACGAGCGGCAGCAGCTCGTCGATCCACCGCTTCACGTTGCACTGGCCCATTCGCATCGTGACCTGCTTGTCGAACATCGACTTGAGCGGCAGCGGGTCGGCCTCGCCGCCGTAGACGCCGCTCAGCGAGACGGTGCCTCCGCGGCGCACCAGGTCGAGGGAGGCCGTCACCGCGGCGAGCCGGTCGACGCCGACGGTGTCCATCGCCGCGCGTGCGAGCGGGTCGGGCAGCAGGTTGGCCATCGACTGCGCGAAGGAGCCGACGGGCGAGCCGTGCGCCTCCATGCCCACCGCATCGATCACCGAGTCGGGTCCGCGCCCGTCGGTCAGCTCGCGCAGCTGCTGCGTCACGTCGTCGCTGAGGTCGAAGACCTCGACTCCGTGACGCGCCGCCATCGCACGCCGCTCGGCGACGGGGTCGACTGCGAGCACGCGGAAGCCGTGGTGCAGGCCGATGCGGCTCGCGAACTGTCCGACCGGGCCGAGCCCGAAGACGACCAGGGAGCCTCCCTCGGGCACCTGGGCGTAGTCGACCGCCTGCCACGCGGTGGGCACGATGTCGCTGAGGAACAGGTAGCGCTCGTCGGGCAGCTCGGAGCCGACGACGACCGTGTTGTAGTCGGCCAGCGGTACGCGCAGCAGCTCGGCCTGACCACCCGGGACCTGGCCGTACATCTTCGTGTAGCCGAAGAGCGACGCTCCGGAACCGTACTCGGTCACCTGCGTCGTCTCGCACTGCGACTGCAGTCCGCGGCGGCACATGAAGCACTCGCCACAGGAGATGGTGAAGGGGACGACGACGCGGTCGCCGACCCGCAGGGAAGTCACCGCGGAGCCCACCTCCTCGACGATGCCCATCGGCTCGTGCCCGAGCACATCGCCCTTGTCGAGGTAGGGGCCGAGGAGGCGGTACAGGTGCAGGTCGGAGCCGCAGATCGCCGTCGAGGTGATCCGCACGATCGCGTCGGTGGGCTGCTGGATGCGGGGATCGGGCACGGTCTCGACCGAGACCTTCTCGACGCCCTGCCAGGTGAGTGCTCGCATGCTTCTCTCCGTTTCTCCCGGCTCGCGCCGGGTCTCTTCCTCCACCGCACACCCCGCCGTGGCGGGTCGGCAGGGGCTTGACGGCCCTGAGCCGGCACGCCCGGCGGATTCCCGGTTCGTCAGGCGACCTGTTCGCCGTTCAGAGACGTCCACCTTGCTTTCGGGTGGGCAGTGGTGAGATGGAGCAATGGATGCTCTTTACACCGCTATCGCCCACGCCTCCGGTGGAGGACGCGATGGGCACGTCCGCACCGAGGACGACCGCCTCGACCTCGACACCCGTGCACCGCGGGAGCTCGGCGGCTCCGGAGACGGCACGAACCCGGAGCAGCTGTTCGCCGCGGGGTATTCCGCGTGCTTCCTGAGCGCGCTGCACGGCGCGGGTCGCGCCCTGAAGATCGACACGGGCGACGCGGCCGTCTCGGCGAGCGTCTCGATCGGCAAGAACGACTCCGACGGCTTCGGTCTCTCGGTCGAGCTCGACGTGTACGTCCCGAAGGCGAGTGCCGAGGACGCACGGTCCGTCGCCGACAAGGCGCACACACTGTGCCCCTACTCGAACGCCACGCGCGGCAACATCCCGGTGCAGATCAACATTGTCGACTGAACTCTGCTCGCCTCGACGAGAGGCTCCCTCTCTCGCCGGGTGGGGGCCGCTCCTCGTTCCGCGCCGTGGCACAGGCAGTCCGTTAGGGTCGAACGCATGATCGAGGATCAGTCGCGTGAGCTAGCCGCGGCCCGGGCCGAGCTGGAGCAGATCCGCCAGAGCATCGACAACATCGATGCGGCTCTGATCCATCTCCTCGCCGAGCGTTTCAAGTTCACGCAGAAGGTGGGGTGGCTGAAGGCGACCCACGGCCTGCCACCGGCCGACCTTGAGCGCGAGGCGCGTCAGATCGCGCGGCTGCGCGCGCTGGCGGTGGAGGCGCACCTCGATCCCGCGTTCGCGGAGAAGTTCCTGGGTTTCATCGTTGCCGAGGTCATCCACCATCACGAGCGCATCGCGAACGGCATCGAGGACTGAGCGTTCAACCCTCGATGCGCAACAGGCCGGGGCGCGGCGCCGTGCGTTCGCGCAGCGTGCTGAGCAGCAGCGCGTAGTCGGGAAACAGTCGATCGGCGCGGAGCGTCGGAAAGCTCCGGCCCAGCGGCACCTCCGTCACCCTGCCGCTCATCTCGACGAGCACTAGCCGGAGGTGACGCTGGGCGGTGGGTGCGCTCGCCACGACGGTCCGCAGCGATTCGAGCGGAAACACGACTCCGTCGACCTGGATGGCCGAATCGGAGACGACGATCGCGTCGGGGAGCCCGGGGCGTAGCGCCAGTCGCAGGGCGGTGAGGCCGAGCGGCAGCGAGAGGGCGAGGACGCCGGCGCCCAGCGCGATCTGCGTCCGATCGCCCGCAGGATCCTCCGCGAGCGCCACGGCGAGCACTCCGGCGGCCAAGGCCTCCGTCGCGACGAGGAGCAGCACGAGCGCCCGCCACCGCAGGGCGGAGCGCTGCGGGCGGAAGAGCACGGGACGCCGCGCGGAGGCTTCCGCTGCCGGGAGCGCGTCGCGCAGTCGGGCGGTCGCGCCGAGGTCGGCGAGGAGCGCCTCCCGCTCGTGAGGTCGGAGGTAGGGGCAGCGGACCTCGACGCCGTCACCCGAGCTCCATGCGAGGAATCCCCCGCCCCGCTCGATCTCCATGAAGCGGACCCAGCGGCGCGGCCACTGCTCGCGGCGCCTCCGGCCGCGCAGCAGCACCACCGACGAGGGCGTGGTCACGATGCGCGTGGGGGTGACAAAGAGCGAGATGGCCGACACCGCGCAGATGAGGATGGCGATTCCGGCGAACACGAGCGAGAGGACCGTCTCGTCGATCACTCCGCGGCGATCCGCGAGGATCGTGAACGGAACGAGCACCGCCGCCGAGAGGGTCGCGAGGAGGCGGTTGAGCAGCGCGCGCAACCGCAAGGCGACCGACGGGCCATAGACCCTCGTCGCCTGAGCATTCGTCGGCTCCGACTCCACCGCGCCAGCCTAACGGCCGAAGCCTCGGGAAGACGCTACGTGATCCGGCTGCAGCACGGTCTCCGGCACGGTCACCCCAGGTCTGGGGTGGCTGACCTCCGTGAACATGTGCGCGCCCAGAGGGAGCTCGAATGGCACGTACAGCGCGGCAGTCCCGCCGAGCGGGCAGAGGCCGGGGAGGCGCGCGTCTCCCCGGCCGTGCGCCTACGCCTCCGCGGTGCGCACCAGGGCACGGAGAGAGGTGACCCGCCGGCGCGCTATCGCGACGACCGTGAGCAGCAGCCCGAACAGCAGCCAGAGCACGAGGCCGACCACCGCGCCACCCGTCCCGCCGGTGCCCTCGACGACTCCCGCCAGCGCGTTCTGCGCGGCCGAGAGCGGTAGGACGTCCAGCGCCGTGTCGAAGACCCCTGGCGCCGTCGAGATGATGCCGGCGCCGAGGCCGATCACCGCGGCGACCATCGAGATGAACCTGCCGACGCCTCCGAGCAGTGCCACCAGGCCCTGGTTCACTGCGGCGAAGGAGGCGCCCGCCAGCATCGAGAGCAGCGCGAAGCCGATCCAGCGTCCGGGGGCGAGGCCCGCCACGTTGCTCATCACGATCGCGACGACCAGTCCCTGCACGAGGCCGATCACGAGGGCCGGAACGTAGGACGACAGCGCCAGCGCGGCCGAGGAACGGGTCGACGACAGCGCCCGATGCGAGAACGCCGCAAGGACCAGGAAGGTCGCGAGAGCGCCGAGCCACAGCGCGATCGTGGCGAAGAAGGGAACGCTCGAGGCGCCGAACAGGTCGCTCGTGTCGCTCGAGTTCGTCACCGGGTCCGACACGACGTCGGCGAGGTTCTTCGACTCGGAGTCGGTGTAGCTCGGCAGCTGGGCCACGGCCGAGCCGAGACCGGTCGCGAGCGAGCGGGTCCCGTCGGCGAGCTGCACGGCGCCGTCCGAGACGCCGCCCGCGCCCTCGGCGAGCTGCTTGGCTCCGTCCGCGGCGGAGGAGGCGCCCGTGGCGAGCGCCGCGGCGCCGCCCGCTGCCGAAGTGGCTCCGCCCGCGAGCTGACGGGCGCCGTCGGCGCTCGCCCCCGCGCCGGTCGCGAGCTGTGCGGCGCCTCCCGCTGCGCCGTCGGCCCCCGCGGCGAGCTGCGTCAGCCCGTCGGCGAGTTGGCCGATGCTTCCCGCGAGCGACCGCGCGCCAGCGGCGGACTGCTGCGTGCCCGCGACGAGGGAGGGGGTGCCGTCGGCACCCTGCGTGATGCCCGCGGCGATGCCGGCCGAGTACGCCGCGGTCACGCCCGCCTGGTGGAGCGCGCCGTCCGTGTTTCCCGTGTCGAGCTGCTTGCCCGCCTCGGCGAGGATGAGCGCACACGCCGGGGTCTCCTTCGAGCACGACTTCGCGAGTTCCGCGATCGTCCCGAGCGCAGTGCCAGTGGTCACCGCAGACTGCGAGGCCGCCTGGGACGCGGTCGTCGCGGAATCGCCCAGCTTCGCCACTCCGCCCGCGAGGGTGTCGAGGCCGTCGGCGAGGCCTGAGGCGCCGCCCTGCAACGACGTGGCGCCCGTCGCGGAGGCGCGTGCACCCGTCGCGAGCTGCGAGACGCCTCCCGAGAGCGACGTGGCGCCCGAGCCCAGCTGCCCGATGCCGTCGGCGAGGGCGGAGGCGCCCGTGCCGAGCTGCGCGACGCCTCCCGAGAGCGAGGACGCGCCCGTGGCGAGATCGCCGATGCCGTTCGCGAGGCTGCTCGTGCCGTCGGCGAGCGACGACGCGCCTGTGCCGAGCTGCTGAGCACCGTCCGCGAGCGATCCCGCGCCGTCGGCGGCCTTGCCGATCTGGTCGTGGAGGGTGTTGAAGCCCACATAGAGGTTCTGGAGGTAGGTGGTTGTCAGCTGCGTGTTGAGCAGGGAGGTCGCGGTGCTCGTGACCGTCGCCGAGATGGCGTCGTCGACGAGCTTGGCCTTCTCGCTCGTCGCGATGTCGATCGTGGCCTTGGTTGCCTTCGCGGCGTCTCCGGCATAGGAGGTGGCCGCGGCCGAGAAGGTGGAGGGGATGGTCACCACGGTGGCGTAGCTGCCGTCGGCGAGGCCCTTCGCTGCATCGTCCTTGTCGGTGAGGACCCACGTGAAGTTGGTGGTCGAGGTCGACCCCGACACGTCGGGCACAGGGGTCGGGCTCGCCGACGGGGTCGCGGTAGCCGTCGGATCGGAACTCGCCGCGCCTCCGGTGACGAGGCCCGCCGCGAGCTGTCGGCCCAGCGGCACGGTCTGGCCGTTGATCTGCACCGGTGTGTCCTCGTTCACGACCGCGGCCGTGATCGAGTTGAGGCGCTCGGTGGGGTTCCAGAGCGCCCACACCAGGAGGCCGCCGATGACGAGGGGGACCAGGACGATCCCGAGAAGCGTCACCCAGGACACCTTCTTGACGCCGCGGGGGCGTTCGAGCGAGAAGAGAGCCATCTGTCAGAGGACCTTTGCGATCGCGCGGCGCTCGGCCACGGGGGAGACCGCGAGCTCGTCGCGGTCGGGGAGGATGTCGTCGAGCGCCTCGGCGTCGACGGAGGAGGCGACCACGGTGAAGGCGTGCCCGGCCTGCTCGGACCGGCTGCGCGCCGACTCGAGCTCGGCGCGGATGCCCTCGCGCAGGAGCGGATCGGTCACCGTGTCGAGGTCGTCGATCACCACGATCGGAGGCGCCGTCTCGAGCGCCGCGCGCACGTCGGCGACGGGATCGGCGGCTCCCGCGAGCCGCACGAGACCGACCCGCCCGCGCACCGCGGCGGACCGGATGGGGACGACGAGGCCGTCGACCTTGAGGCGACCGGAGTCGGGTGCCATGCGCCCCGCGAGCGTGAGCAGCAGCGCGGTGCGGCCCGAGCGGTGCGGCCCGTGCACGACGAGGGAGGCGCCGGCCGGCACGCGCACCGCGACGTCGCGGTAGACCGGGCCGTCTGGGCCGTCGAGGCAGAGGCCCTCGGCCGCGATCGCGTCGGCCGACCCGGGTTCGGGCCAGTCGGCGAGCGCGAGCTCCTTGGTGAGCCCCTCGCCCTCGACGTCGAACGAGGGCAGGAGGCGGTCGAGCCACGCCGGCATGTGCCAGGCGCGATCGCCGAGCAGGTGCAGCACGGCCGGCACCAGCGTCATGCGGACGATGAACGCATCGACGAACACGCCTACCGCGAGACCGAGCGCGATCGGCTTGATGTTGATGTCCCCCTCCGGCACGAACGCGGCGAAGACCGAGAACATGATGATCGCGGCCGCGGTGACGACCTTCGCCGAGCCGACGAAGCCCGACTCGACCGCTGCCCGCGCCGGACGCCCGTGCACGTAGTCCTCGCGCATCCGCGAGACGAGGAACACCTCGTAGTCCATCGCGAGGCCGAACAGCACGCCCATCAAGATGATCGGCATGAAGCTGATGATCGGCCCGGTCTTATCCACGTGGACGGCGTCCGCGAACCATCCCCACTCGAACACCGCCGACACCGCTCCGAAGGAGGCGCCGACCGAGAGCAGATAGCCGAGGGTCGCCTTGAGCGGCACCCACAGAGAGCGGAACACCATCGTGAGCAGCACCAGCGAGAGGCCGACGACGAGCAAGCCGAACGGCAGGAGCGCCCTCGCGAGCGTGTCCGAGATATCGATGCCGACAGCCGTCTGACCGGTCACCGCCAGGTCGACACCATATTTCTGCTGGAAGTAGTCGTGCTTGTCGCGGATCTCGGAGACCAGCGCCTTGGTCGACTCTGAATCGGGACCGCCGCTCGGGATCACCTGGATGATGCCGGTGTCCGCGGTCTGGTTCGGGGTGGCCAGGGGCACGGAGGCGACGCCGTCGAGCTTCTCGATCTCTCCCTTGAGGTCGCCCATCAGGCCGAGCGGGTCGGTCGAGCCGATGATCGTGCCGGTGACGATGAGCGGACCGTTGTAACCCGGGCCGAAGTTCTCGGCGAGCAGGTCGTACGTCGTGCGGGCCGGCGAGCCGACGCTCTGCGAACCGGCGTCGGGGAGCGCCAGCCGAAGGCTCAGCGCCGGGATGCTGGCGACTCCGAGGACCCCGACGACCGCGATGATCGTCACGAGGGGGAACCGGGTGACCACCCGGACCCAGCCGCGGAAGAAGCCGCGCGGCACCTCGGCGTGCGGATGGCTGCCGGACGCAGACACCTCCTCGGCGGCCGTCGGATCGGCGTGGGCACTCGCGGCGGCCTTGCGCTTCGCGCGCCGCTCCTTCGGTCGCAAGCGCTCGCCCGCGAAGCCCAGCAGCGCGGGAGTGAGCGTGAGCGCGATGACCACAGCGATCGCGACTCCGCCCGCCGCCGCGATGCCCATCGTGGTGAGGAACGGGATGCCCGCGACCGAGAGCCCGGCCAGGGCGATGATGACGGTCAGGCCGGCGAACACCACCGCGGAGCCGGCTGTCGCTGTCGCGCGCGCGGTCGACTCCTCCGGGTCCATGCCCTGCCGCAGTTGGTCTTGGTGGCGACTGATGATGAAGAGGGCGTAGTCGATGCCGACGGCGAGGCCCAACATGAGCGCCAGCAAGGGAGTCGTCGATGAGATCGTGGCGAAGCGGGTGGCGATGAAGATCGCCGACATCGAAAGGGCGACCCCCAGGAGCGCCGTCACCAGTGGCATGCCCGCCGCGAGGAACGAGCCGAAGGTGAGCACGAGGACGACGAGCGCCACGACGAGGCCGATCGCCTCCGTCGCCGAGACCGCGGGCAGGTTCTGGGCGAAGAGGTCGCCGCCGAGCGAGACGACGGAGCCGGCGGGCAGCGCCTCCTGGAGCGTCGTCGCCTCCGCCTTCAGCGCGTCGCGACTGGCGACGCTGGTCGTGGTCGCGGAGCCGTCCATCTGAGCGGTGAGGACGAGGGCGTTCTCCTTCTCGGAGATGGTGCCCGAGACGGTGCTGGAGTAGGGGTCGGTGACGGCGGCGACCTCCTCGACCGTGCCGAGGGCGGTGACCGCCTCGCTGACGGGGCCTTTGATGGCGGCGTCCTGGACGCTGCCTCCGTCGGGCGCGACTACCACGTAGCGGGCGGAGGTGCCGCTCACTTGCGGGAAGGTGCGCTCGAGCTGGTCGAGCGCGGTCTGCGACTGCGTGCCCGGGATGGCGAAGGTGTTGTCGGTGCCCTGGTTGAGCAGCAGCGCGCCTCCTCCTCCGGCGAGGACGATGAGCAGCCAGAGGGCGGCGACGAGACGGTGGCCGCGATAGACGCGACGACCGAGGCGGTAGAGCAGCGACGACACGCGGTCTCCTGACAGTGGTGAGGACGGGCGATACGGCTCTGTACCCAGAGCGTGCACTCGCGCTCTGATACACGAGCGTATCGGATACAGGAGCGTATGGGATACGTGAATGCATCGCGTACAGTGAAGAGCGACGAGAGTATCCAGTTCGGAGGTGCAGGGTGACCACGGTCGACCACGCTGTCCCCGAGACCTCTCGTCGCGGACGCACGCGGGAACGTCTGCTCGAAGCCGCCTACGACGTCTTCGCCGAGACCGGGGTGCACACCGCCTCCGTCGAGCAGATCTGCGAACGCGCCGGCTTCTCGCGCGGCGCCTTCTACTCGAACTTCTCGACCAAGGAGGAACTGTTCTTCGCGCTGATGGAGCGCGAGAACGGCGCCCGGATCAGCGCGCTGGTCGAGCAGATGGGGCGCACCATCCCCAAGGTCGTCGACGGGCCGTTCACCGCCGAGACTCTCGCGGTGATCATCCTCGACTTCCTGCAAGGCCCGGCCGGCGACAACCGCCGCTGGTGCCTGGTGGAGTCGGAGTTCGAGCTCCTCGCGTTGCGCGACACCCGGATCGCGTCGCAGTACCGCGACTTCCGCGCCGGGTTCGACGCCTCGCTCGTGCAGATCGTGGAGGGGGCGCTGCACCAGGTGGGCAGGACCTTCTCGCTCGATTCGACGACCGCGGTCCGGCTGCTCATGGCGGGATACGACGATGCGGTGAAGCGCTCGATCCTCGCGGGGGAGTCGGACGAGGAAGCGCTGGAACGCCTGCGGACCACGCTCATCGCGCTCGTGCTGGCGATTTCGGCCCCCCTCGCCCGAACCGGGCCCGACGGCAGGGGTCGAGGGCATGCCCGAAGCCCGGATGGCGTTCACAACTCAGGATGGAATGGCTCCGAGGCCACGCCGACTCGCGTAATTGCGGGCGCTGACTCGGTCTCATCCTGAATTGTGAACCGGAGAGGCGGTGCGGGAGCGCGGCGCTCGACGGACGGCCTCCCCGCTCGGGGCGCACGGCGGGTTAGAGTCGCGTGGTGGCCCGCCAGACGACACTGCGTATCGTGATCGCCCTCTCCTCGACGCTCCTGCTCGCGGGGTGCACGTCGGCGGCCGATGTGCCGGCGGGAAGCGGTGAGACGAGCGCGGCCAGTTCGGCGACACCGGACTCTGCGGCACCGGAATCCGCTGCGACCGGAGTCGCGGCGACGCCTCGTCCCCTCCCGAGCGTGTCGACCACGCCGATCCCCGTCTCGACCGAATGCACGGTCCAGACGCTCGGCACCGGGACTCTCGACGGCGTCGATCTCGAGGTCGTGCGCGATCGGGGCCCGCGGACCGGCGCGAACGGAACGGTCACGAACGCGTCCGATGGCACGCCCGCCTCCTACCGCGTCGTCTCAGGCGACAGTCCGGAGCCGATCGCCGAGCGGTTCTGCCTCAGTCCCGACTACCTGGACGCCCTCAACTCGGTGCGACGTGACGGCGTGAGCCTCGACAGCCTCTTCGCCGGCGACACCCTCAACTTGAGGCCCTCGACCGTCGTCAGCGTCGGTGATCAGAACGGGCGAGTGCTCGACAACACCGAGCCCGACGACCTGCCGGCCCAGGGCCGCTGACCGCGCTCCCAGACCGCACCGTGCAGACTCCGGGGGCTCAGCCGAAGTGGCGCGGCAGCACGGCCGCGTGCACTGCGCGCAGCTCGTCGAGAGGCACCACGAACAGCCCCTGCACTTCGATCGCGGGAGTCGCCGCGTCGGTCACGCCGATGCGCAACACCGAATAGCCGCGTCCCTCGCAGAGCCCCCGGAACTTCACATCGTCCTCGCGCGGCACCGATACGAGCACGCGGCCGGTCGACTCCGAGAAGAGCGCGGCCGTCGCATCGACGCCGTCGCGCTCCTGCAGCTCGTCGAGCCAGATGCGTGCACCGACACCGAAGCGCATCGCGCCTTCTGCCAACGCGACCGCGAGGCCGCCGTCGGCGAGGTCGTGGGCGGAGGCGATCAGCGACTCCTTCGCACCCGCCGAGAGCAGCTGGGCGAGGTCCTTCTCGGCGGCGAGGTCGAGCTGTGGCGGCAGTCCGCCGAGGTGGTCGTGCACGGTCCCGGCCCAGGCGGAGCCGTCGAGTTCGTCGCGGGTCGTGCCGAGGAGGTAGAGGTTGTCGCCCTCGTCCTGCCACCCCGAGGGGATGCGGCGTGCGACGTCGTCGATGACGCCGAGCACGCCGACGACGGGGGTCGGGAAGATCGGCACGTCGCCGGTCTGGTTGTAGAACGAGACGTTGCCGCCCGTGACGGGGATCTCGAGTTCGAGGCACGCGTCGGCGAGCGCGCCGACCGCCTCCCGGAACTGCCACATCACCTCGGGGTTCTCGGGGCTGCCGAAGTTGAGGCAGTCCGAGACGGCGACCGGGGTCGCCCCGGTCACCGCGACGTTGCGGAACGCCTCCGCCAGCGCGAGGCGGGCGCCCTGCGCCGGGTCGAGCTGGCACCAGCGTCCGTTGGCATCGGTGGCGACCGCGAAGCCGAGTCCCGACTCCTCGTCGACGCGGACCATGCCTCCGTCGTCGGGGAAGCTCAGTGCCGTGTTGCCGAGCACGTAGCGGTCGTACTGCGAGGTGATCCAGCTCTTGTCGGCGAGGTTCGCCGAGCCGAGCAACGCGAGGGTCTCGGCGCGGAGGGAGTCTCCGTCGGTCGAGCGGGGCAGGCGCGAGGAGGAGTCGGCCTGCAGCGCGTCGAGCCAGGTGGGGTAGGCGATGGGGCGTTCGTAGACGGGACCGTCGACGGCGACGGTGCGCGGGTCGACGTTGACGATCTCCTCGCCGTGCCAGTTGATGATGAGGCGGCCGGAGTCGGTCACCTCCCCGAGCACGCTGGTCTCGACGTCCCACTTGCCGACGATCTCGAGGAAGGCGTCGAGCTTCTCGGGACGCACGACGGCCATCATCCGCTCCTGCGACTCCGACATGAGGATCTCCTCGGCCGTGAGCGAGGGGTCGCGCAGCAGCACCGAGTCGAGCTCGATGAACATGCCGCCGTCGCCGTTCGAGGCGAGCTCGGACGTGGCGCACGAGATGCCCGCGGCCCCCAGGTCCTGGATGCCCTCGACCAGGTCCTTGCGAAACAGCTCGAGACAGCACTCGATGAGCACCTTCTCGGCGAAAGGGTCGCCGACCTGCACGGCGGGGCGCTTGGTGGGTCCGCCGTCGGCGAAGGTGTCGGAGGCGAGGATCGACGCGCCGCCGATGCCGTCGCCTCCCGTGCGCGCGCCGAAGAGGACGACCTTGTTGCCGACCCCGCGGGCGTTCGCGAGGTGCAGGTCCTCGTGGCGGAGGACCCCGACCGCGAGCGCGTTGACGAGCGGGTTGCCCTGATAGACAGAGTCGAAATACGTCTCGCCGCCGATATTCGGCAGCCCGAGGCAGTTTCCGTAGAAGGAGATGCCGGCGACGACGCCGTGCACGACACGGGCCGTGTCGGGGTCGTCGATCGCGCCGAAGCGCAGCGCGTCCATGACTGCGACGGGTCGGGCGCCCATCGAGATGATGTCGCGGACGATGCCGCCGACTCCGGTCGCCGCCCCTTGGAACGGCTCGATGTAGCTCGGGTGGTTGTGGCTCTCGATCTTGAAGGTGACGGCCCAGCCCTCGCCGACGTCGACGACTCCGGCGTTCTCGCCCATGCCGACCATGAGGTTCTTCTTCATGGCGGGCGAGACCTTCTGCCCGAACTGGCGGAGATAGATCTTCGACGACTTGTACGAGCAGTGCTCGCTCCACATCACCGAGTACATCGCGAGCTCGCCGCTCGTGGGGCGCCGGCCGAGGATCTCGCGGATCTGGGCGTACTCGTCGGGCTTGAGGCCCAGAGCGGCGTACGGCTGCTCCCGCTCGGGCGTCGCCTCCGCGTTCGCTGTGGTGTCGGGAACGGCGATGCGGCTGTCTGCCATGCGGGGGCTCCAGGGGAGGGGAACGGGATGCGCGTCGATCCTACCGGCGTGCGCGAGCCCGCGATCAGGCCGAGCGGCACGCTCCGGAGTCGACGGATGCGGTGAGCGACGGCGCGTCGGCGACGACGGGACCGAGTATCGAGAGGGGGATCGCGTAGCCGACGTTGTCGACGGAGGCGGCCTTGCCGAAGACGAGCCCCGAGACGGTGCCGTCGAGCGAGAGCAGCGGTCCGCCGGAGTTGCCCTGGTTGACCACGGCCGCCAGGGTGAGGACTTCGCGCGAGGTCGGGGATCCGTCGACCATGAGCGCGACGGTCGCGTCCGAGGAGATCTGTGCCGCTCCGAGCGTCAACGGGCCGCCGAAGGGGTAGCCCGCCACGACGGCGTCGTCACCGACGGAGACGGAATCGTCGAGGGCGAGCGGCGGGGCGTCCAGCCCGTCGACGGCGATCACGGCCACGTCGGCGGTCGGGTCGAGGTAGACCACGCGGCCGGTGCGCGGCGCCTCCCCGGGGGCTTCGACCACCGGCTCGGAGACTCCGGCGACCACGTGTGCGTTGGTGATGACGCGGTCGTCGGAGGCGACGAAGCCGCTGCCCGTGATTCCGACGTCGCACGCCCAGGCCGTGCCCGAGACGCGCACCACCGAGCGGGAGGCGGTGGCGACCTCGGGGTCGTCCGTCGCGACGTCGGGGATGCGGGGCGCGGCAGTGGGCGCGTCGAGCGCCTCGACGACCCACGAGGTGCCCTTGTCGACCACGGTCGACTGCAGTTGCGCGAGGAACGCGCGCACCGGATCGGGGGTGAGGTCGTCGATCGATCGGATGACCGTCGAGCCGGCGATCGAGGTGGTGACGAGCGGCACGCCCAGCAGCGAGACGGCGGAGGTGATCGCGATCCAGACGAGGCCGGTGATGGCGACGCCGGCGACGCCTCCGGCCAGCCGGTCGAGAAGGCCGAGCTTGACCTTGTCTGCGCCGCGGCCGATGATCGCGCCGATCCTCGCTCCGATCGCATAGCCGATGCCGAGCAGCAGGATCGCGGTGCCGATCACGGCGAGCAGCCGCCACGGGTTTCCCGCGGCCCATACCGAGACGGCGGGTACGGCGAAGGAGGCGCCTATCGCGCCTGCGACGATGCCGGCGAGTCCGCCGATGGTGCGGAGGAGGCCGCGGCGCAGGCCGTTGGCGAGCGCGGCGACCAGGCTCAGCACGACGATCACATCGACGATGACGGAGGCGTTCAAGCTGGCTCCTCGGGTGTCGGACGGGGCGGGGGTGCGCGAGGCGGGTGCTCCAGCATGACGGACGATGCTTGGGGGGATGCTCGGAGGGCGAGGTATCGCTGCCGGCGCGGCGCGGCGGCCACTCCGCGGCCTCCAGGCGTGGGCCGTCAGAAGTACGAGATGCAGTACGGGGTCGCGATCGGCGCGAAGAAGCGGTCGGCCCGCTCTGGGTCGACCGCCAGCCGCGCGAGGCTCGCGCGGGCGAGGACCGACGGACGCACCGAGCCCAGAAGCAGGGAGCCCAGGTCGGCCACGTCGAGGTCGACGTCTGCGGCGGCGTCGGTGCGCTCGACGCGCCCTGTGCCTCCCGCCGTCGTGATGCGGTACCGGCCGTCGGCCAGCCCGAGCTCGTCGGACACCGCGACGACGAGGGCGTCGTCCGCCGTCCACGGGCGCGCCGAGAAGGCCGCGGCGACGTCGAGTATCCGCAGCCAGATCAGGTCGCCGACGCTCTGCACCTGCACGACGCGGGAGTCACGCAGCGCCCAGATCAGCGGGTCGTCGACCGGCGCCATGTCCCAGGTGATCGCCGAGGCGAGGTCCACGGACGCCAGGAAGCCCCAGAGCCCGAGGGACGCGTCGGCGCCGGGCGCGACCAGGTCGATGATCTCGAGGGTGTGGTCGCCCTCCGGCCCGACGGCTCGGTAGGTCACGAAGCCGTCGAGCGCTCCCGCCTCGTCGAGGTGCACGGCCGCCCGTACGTCGCGGCCCGGCGTCCGCTCGCCCAGTGGAGCATCGACCGAGCGGTCCTGCGCGCGCGACTGGCGCGTGATCGAGCCGGGGGTCGAGGCGTGGAACGCGGCGAACACCTCCGGGATGCGCGGCTGCAGCCAGGCGGCCGAGACGACCTCGACGCGCCCGGCTGGCTCGACGTGGAGCAGGAAGCGCGGGCCGGTGTCGACCCGGATCGAGTGGGTGAGGGCCGCGCGGCCGAAGCCGAAGCGACGGTAGATGGAGGCTTCGCTCGCCGTGAGCGCCGCGACCGGCGTGCCCGTCGCCCGGGCAAGGCGGAGGTCCTCCGTGATCATCGCGCGGAGGATCCCGCGGCGGCGGTGGGTCGCCCGCACGGTGACCTGCGAGATCAGGTGGGCCGGCAGCTCGCGGCCGCGGCCGAGCTGCAGCGCGCCGGGGAAGGAGGCGTAGGTGGCCACGGGCAGGCCCGCCCCGTCGAGTCCCTCGGGCGAGGCGGAGTCGTGCACCGCGGTGAGCGTGCGCCGGTCGGCGACCATGTGCTCGCCCCAGTCGCGCAGGCCGGCGGGGCTGAATTCCTTCTCGTGGAAACCGGCGCTCATCGCTGCGCCCCACGCGGCGGTCGCAGGCTCCGGCTCGCCGTCGGCGGTCAGAGTGGCGGGGAAGCGACGGAGTTCGAGACCGGGGAGGGACATCGCTCCAGCCTACGTACCCGCGCCGTCGGGGCGCCGTTCTCTCACGTCACAGCACCGTCCACCGTTTCTCGAGCGCCGCGTCCACCGCCTCCGCGAGCGCCTCCCGCCGCGCCTCCGGAGCACTGCCGCCGGTCGCGAGCACTCTCGCCGCCATCGACGCGATTGCCGCGCGGCGTCGCGGCAGTGTCGCGGTGTAGGCGCAGTCCCGCAACAGCTCCAGCGCCCGGGCGAGGTCTGCGACCTCCGCGAGCACCTCTAGCCGCCGCTCGAACGGCGACTCCGGCACGATCACGCGGAGGAAGCCGGCCGCGTCGTGGAACGCCGCCGGAGGATCCGGCAGTCGCGCCAGAAGGGCGAGCGCTGAGGCGAGCGCGTCGAGCGTCCCGTCGCGCGCGAGCGCCCGCAGCCGTGAGTCAACGTCCCCCGCCGGGCCCGGCCCGAGGGTGACCGCCCGCAGCGCAGCCTCGTCGAGCCGCCGCTCCTCTTCTTCGCTCGGCACCGCCTCCGTCGCCGACCACCAGGAGAGCAGCGGAGTCGCGGCGATCGCGAACGAGCCGACGCGACGCTCGAGCGCGATCACCAGCTGCTCGCGGGAGGCGAGCGTCACCAGGGCGTCGAGGTCGACGGCCAGCACCGTGGCCGATGTCGTCGGCAGCGCGGGGTGGCGGCCGGAGGGAGGCGTCACCTCCGCGCGCGTCCGCGCCCCCGGCCGGCGCTCGCTCTCGCGCGCGATCTGGTCTTCGAGGCTCGGGCCGCCCTGTCCTCGTCGTCGGATCCCGCGCGCCATGCGGCCACGCTACCGTCAGCTGCATGACCAGATTCCTCGCCCTCCTCCGCGGTGTGAACGTCAACGGCCGCACGGTCCGCAGTGCCGAGCTCGCCGAGACTGTCGCGGCGGTGGGCGTGGAGCGCGTGAAGACTGTCCTGGCGAGCGGCAACGTCGCCTTCGACTCCGACCGCCCGGCCGCCGAGCTCAAGCCCGCTCTCGAGGCGGCGTTGGAGGAGCGGTTCGGCTATGACGCCTGGATCGTGCTCCTCACGCAGGAGGCGCTCGCCGCGGCCGCCGCCGCGTACCCGTTCCCGCGCATCGACGACGAGGCGCACCCGTACATCGTCTTCGGCTCCGACGAGGAGGCGCTCGACGCGGCGGAGGCGGCCATCGGCGAGCCCGACCCGGCCGTCGAGCTCGTCGCTCGTGGTCAGGGCGTCCTCTATTGGCGCTGCCCACGCGGTTCCTCGACGGACACTCCGGTGTCGAAGGTGTTGGCGCGCGCCGCCTACCGCTCCAGCACGACGACCCGCAATCTGCGCACCGTCGAGAAGCTCGCCTCCGCCTGAGGGTCGAGCCGTCCGCCCGAGCCTTCCGCGCGGTCTGCATCGCTCCGACGCGACGCGGAAAGGCGCCACGGGCGGCGCGCAGATGACGGACGTGTAAACGGTTCCAGACGGTGCCCGGCGGGCGTATACGATACGTCCAGTCCGCGGCGGGCGACCGTCTTCGGCGAACCGCCGAACGCCTGCCCCCGATCACGAGGTCCTCCCGCTGTGACTGCATCCCCGACGCGCCCCGACGCCTCCGCCCTCCGGGAGCTCCGCGCGATCCTGTTCGACCTCGACGGGGTGCTCACTCCCACCGCCGACGTGCACATGCAGGCCTGGTCGCGACTGTTCACCGAGTACCTCGCCGCGCGCGGCGTCACCGAGGGCTACACCGACGCCGACTACTTCCGCTACATCGACGGCCGCCCGCGCTACGACGGTGTCCGCGCGCTGCTCGCCTCCCGAGGCATCACCCTGCCCGAGGGCACTCCCGACGATGCCCCCTCGCTCGAGACGGTCTGCGGGTTGGGCAATCGCAAGAACGACGCCTTCAACCGCACACTCGCCGAGAACGGCGTGGCCCCGTACCCGGGCTCGCTCCGCTTCGTCGACGCCGCGATCGCCGCGGGCGTGCTGGTGGCGGTCGTCACCTCCTCCCGCAACGGCGTCCCGGTGCTCGAGGCCGCGGGCCTGAGCGACCGCTTCGAGGTCGTCGTCGACGGCCTCCTTGCGGCCGAGCGCGCCATCGCCGGCAAGCCCGCGCCCGACACCTATCTCTTCGCCGCCCAGCTGCTCGGCCTCGAGGCCTCCGCCTGCGCCGTCGTCGAGGACGCCCACTCCGGAGTCGCCGCCGGCCGTGCGGGCGGCTTCGGGCTCGTGGTCGGGGTCGATCGCGGAGTTGGCGCAGAGACCCTGCTCGAGCATGGCGCCGATATCGTCGTCGACGACCTCGCCGAGCTCCTCCCCTTCCTCCCCTCCGCCCCCGCCCCCGAGGACGCCGCATGAATCCCATCACCTCCGATCCGCTCGACCGCAATCGCTTCCCGGTCGACGAGTGGGCCCTCGTCGAGACCGAGTTCGCCTCCGAGCTGCAGGGCCGCACCGAGACGCTCTTCGCGACCGGCAACGGCTACCTCGGCTTGCGCGGCAACGTGGAGGAGGGTCGCGACGGCTACGCGTACGGCACCTTCATCAACGGGTTCCATGAGACCTGGCCCATCCGTCACGCGGAGGAGGCGTTCGGCTTCGCCCGCGTCGGCCAGACCATCGTCAACGTGCCCGACGCGAAGATCATCCGTCTCTACGTCGATGACGAGCCTTTCGTGGTGAGCGAGGCCGACATCCTCGCCTACTCGCGTCGTCTCGACTTCGCCAACGGCGTGCTGACCCGTGAGCTCGAATGGCGCACGCCGTCCGGCAAGCGCGTCCTCATCCGCTCGCGCCGTCTGGTCTCCTTCACCGACCGCCACCTCGCGATCCTCGAGTACGAGGTCGAGATGGTCGACCACGATGCGTCGGTGCTCATCTCGAGCCAGATCCTCAACCGTCAGGACGGCATCGACGAGTACCACGCGCCCTCGGGTAGTGAGGGCGCGGGCTTCGACCCGCGCAAGGCGGAGTCGTTCGAGGACCGGGTCCTCCAGCCGCGCCTCAAGCGCGTCACCGGCACGCGCTACCTCCTGGGCTATCGCACGACCAACTCGCAGATGACGATCGCCTGCGGGGCCGAGCACGTCCTCGAGACCGAGAACGAGTGGGATCAGACGTCGCAGATCGACGACGACCTCGCCAAGCACGTCTACCGGGTGAAGGCGAAGGCCGGACAGCCGGTGCGCCTCGTCAAGACGCTCACCTACCACACCTCCCGCGGCGTGCCCGTGCGCGAGCTCGCCGACCGTTGCGACCGCACGCTCGACCGTGCCCGGGAGAATCCGGTCGAGGAGCAGTTCGTCAAGCAGCGCGAGTGGCTCGACGACTTCTGGGCCCGCTCGGACGTGCAGCTCGACGGCCAGTCCGCGATCCAGCAAGCAACCCGCTGGAACCTCTTCCAGCTCGCGCAGTCGACGGCGCGCACCGACGGCGGAGGCGTCGCCGCGAAGGGCGTGTCGGGCTCGGGCTACGGCGGCCACTACTTCTGGGACACCGAGGTCTACGTCCTGCCCTTCCTCAGCTACACCGCTCCGCTCGTGGCCCGCAACGCGCTGCGCTTCCGTCAGAACATGCTCGAGGCGGCCCGCTCGCGCGCGGCAGAGCTCAACCAGCGGGGCGCTCTCTTCCCCTGGCGCACCATCAACGGCGAGGAGTCGTCGGCCTACTACGCCGCCGGCACCGCGCAGTACCACATCGACGCCGACATCTCGTATGCGCTCATGCAGTACGTGGGCGCGACCGGAGACGACGACTTCCTCGCGAGGGGAGCGATCGACATCCTCGTCGAGACCGCTCGCATGTGGGCCGACCTGGGCTTCTGGCGCAGCAACGGCGACGATCACTTCCACATCCACGGGGTGACAGGCCCGGACGAGTACACGACCGTCGTCAACGACAACCTGTACACGAACGTGATGGCCCGGGCGAACCTGCGCTCCGCGGCGCGCGCAGTCGAGCTCTTGAAAGCCGTGGAGCCCGCCGCCTTCGAGCGGATGGCCGATCGTCTCGCGCTCGAGGAGGGCGAGGTGCTCGAATGGGCCCGCGCGGCCGAGAAGATGCACATCCCCTTCGATGCCCGCGCGGGCATCCACCCCCAGGACGCCGCCTTCCTCGAGAAGGAGCTGTGGGACCTCGAGAACACGCCGGCGAGCAAGCGTCCGTTGCTGCTGCACTTCCACCCGCTGGTGATCTACCGCTTCCAGGTGCTCAAGCAGGCGGACGTCGTGCTCGCGCTCCTGCTGCAGGGCAACGAGTTCACGGCCGAGCAGAAGCGCGCCGACTTCGAGTACTACGACGCGCTGACCACGGGAGACTCCACCCTGTCGGCGGTCGTGCAGTCGATCATCGCCGCCGAGGTGGGGTACAGCGAGCTCGCTCGCCACTACTTCCTCTCGGCGCTCTTCGTCGACCTCGCCGATCTGCACCGCAACACGGCCGACGGCATCCACGTCGCCTCCACGGGAGGCGTCTGGAGTGCCCTCGTCTATGGCTTCGGCGGCATGCGCGACCACGGCGGGCGCATCACGCTCGACCCGCGCCTCCCCGACGACTGGCAGCGCCTGACCTTCCGCATCACCCTGCATGGTACCCGGGTGCGCGTCGAGGTCACGCAGGAGGCGGTGCTGCTCACGGTCGAGAGCGGCGGCTCCGCGGCGATCACCGTGCGCGACGAGCGTGTGCACGTCGAGGCGGGCAACCCGGTGCGGGTCACCCTCACGCACCAGGGCCGTCGCCTGCACGGCGCGCCCACCACGTCGGACATCGAGGGCACCCGTCGCTCCGACGGCACCGTCATCACGGCCTCGATGCCCACCATCTCGATGAGCCCGGAGCCCGAGGTGCTGACCGGTCCGTAAGGCCCGTCTGAGCGCGAGGGGCGCGGCCGCCCGCCGACGGTGCGGCGATTCCGTGCCTCTCGTGCGGATGACGCGCCTCCCCGAGATCGGCGATCGAGCCCGCTGCTAGCGTCGGCGCAATGTTCGTGAGCAATCCGCAGCTCGACCCGGGGGACTCCCGTCAGGCCATCCGTGGCTGACCAGAGGTCTGGCTCGCGGGGCGTCGTGGCGGTTGTCAGCGACTATGCGCTCGACTACACCGGAGGCGCGCAGACGGCGATGGTCTCCGAGTGTCGGAGCCTCGTGCAAGCGGGGGTCCCGGTCGTGCTCGTCGTCCCGGACTCCCCGACAACGCTGCCGCTCGACGGCATCGACGTGCGTCGGCTGCCGGCGCCGAGGATCCCTGTCGTCGCCCTGCCAGTGATCCGCAACAGCACGCGCACGCGCGCCCGGCTGGAGGCGATCTTCCGCGAGGAGGGCGTCAGCGCGGTCCATGTGCACTCCGACTTCGGCCTCGCCGTGGCGGCGATCGAGGTCGCCGCACGCCTGTCGATCCCCTCGATCGCCACCGTGCACACCTTCTTCTGGCGCGGTGTGCCCGGCCTCGTCGGCGACCTGCTGACGCCGCTCGCAGCGCACTACTTCGGGGTCGTGACGGGTCGCCGGCCGCGGCGGGGCGGGGGTAGCCGAGACAGTCTCGGCAACCTTCTGCGGGATGTCACCCGGAGCACCGCCGCTCGCGCCGATCTCGTGGTCTCGCCGTCCCGTCATCAAGCAGAGGCATTGCGGCGGGCAGGCGTACCCCGGGTCGAAGTGCTACCCAATACGGTGCTGCCGAGCCCGGTTCTGACGAGCTCCGTTCTGCCTCGCGTCTCGCCCGCCGTCGGCGGCGAGCGGAGTGGGGGCAGTGCAGGGACGGACGCCGAGAGCGGAGGCCCTTTGCGCCTCCTGTGGATCGGGCGGTGCGCTCGCGAGAAACGCCTCCTCCCCTTCATCGAGTCGTGTCTCCTCGTCCTCCAGCGGAACCCCGAGGCGATCCGAGTCGAGGTCATCGGTACGGGTCCCTCGCTCGCGCAGGCCGTCCGTCTCGCGGCGGGGTCGGCGGCCATCGCCTTCCGCGGCGTCATCGAGAACGCTCGCATCGGCGACGCGATCCGGGAGTCGGATCTCGTCGTCCTCACCTCCTTCGGGTTCGACAACCAGCCGATGGTCATCGTCGAGGCCCTGCGGGAGGGGCGCGGGATCCTCTACGTCGATCCGAACCTCGAGGAGGGGCTCGATGGTCCGGGCCTGCTCGCACCGGTAGACCCCGCCGGTTTCTCCGCCTTCCTCGAACGGCTGTGCGGCGACCGCGCCCCCGTCCGAGACGCGGCCGCCGCCGCTCTCGTCGCCTTCGCGCCCTTCGCCCCCGCGGCCCACGCCGCGTCCGTCCTGGCCCTGCACGCTCAGGCGCGCGAGCTCCTCGCGCGCCCTTGCTCTCGCGACCCGTCGCGAGAGGCCCTTTAGGCGGAGGCGAGCAGCGAGCGCAGCGCGGAGGTGAAGAATGTCAGCCCGTCCACTCCCGACCGCATCGCTGCGGCGGTGTCCGGCCCGAAGCCCTCTTCGACCGCGTGCTCCGGGTGCGGCATGAGCCCCACCACGTTGCCGCGCCTGTTGCTGATGCCGGCGATGTCGTTCATTGAGCCGTTCGGGTTGTGGCCGAGGTAACGGACGACGACCCGTCCCTCCGCCTCCAGCTCGAGCAGCGTCTCGGCCGAGGCGATGTAGCCGCCCTCGCCGTTCTTCAGCGGGATGGTGATCTCCTGGCCGGGCTCGAAGCCGTTCGTCCAGGCGGTGGTGGTGCTCGCGACGAGCAGGCGCTGGTCGCGGCACACGAAGGAGCCGATGTCGTTCGCGATGAGGCCGCCGGGCAGCAGGTGCGCCTCGGTCAGCATCTGGAAGCCGTTGCAGATGCCCAGGACCGGAGTCCCTGCGTTCGCCGCGTCGATCACCTCGCGCATGATGGGCGAGTGGGAGGCGATGGCGCCGCAGCGCAGGTAGTCGCCATACGAGAAGCCGCCGGGCAGCACGATCGCGTCGACGCCGTCGAGGTCGTGGTCGCCGTGCCAGAGCGCGACCGGCTCAGCACCCGCGAAGCGGACGGCGCGCTGGGCGTCGCGGTCGTCGAGAGAGCCCGGGAAGGTGATGACGCCGATCCTCATCGGCTCGTCTCCGCGGCAGGGTAGTGGATGCCGACGACGTCCTCGATGACCGAGTTCGAGAGCATCTCGTCGGCGATGCGCTGCACCGAAGCGCGGACCTCGTCGGTCACCTCGTCGACCGTGATCTCGAAGCGCTTGCCCACTCGCACGCCGTGCAGCTCTGAGTGGCCCAGTCGGGCGAGGGCGCCGGCGACGGCCTTCCCCTGCGGGTCGAGCAGCTCGGCCTTGGGCATGACTTCAACGACGATCGTGGGCACCGTGTTCTCCGGAGTCTCGGGGGAGTGCGGTCTTCCGCGCGCTCATCGTACCCGCCGACCCCGCTCCCCTCCCCCTCGGGGGAAGGGGCCTCGAGCGGAGGAGACTCCTTCTCGGCGCCGCCTCCCCCCCCGAGGCCCTGGAGGCCGCCGAGTGACGGGCGACCCTCAGCCCGCCGTCACGCGGATCGCGTTCGACCAGGGGTCCTCGAAGGAGAGCGCGTGACCGTCGTTGACGACCGAGACGCCGCCGTGCCGAAGGCGCTCCTCGAGCGCCCCGAGGTCGTCGCGTTCCGGCACCGAGATCTCGACCTGGCCGAGTCCCAGCGCCAGCTGCCTCCGCCCCGAGCCGGCCGAGTTCCAGGTGTTCATCGCCATGTGGTGGTGGTAGCCGCCCGCCGACACGAACAGTGCCTGCCCGCCGTAGGCGATCGTCGTCTCGAAGCCGAGTCGGTCGACGTAGAACTCCTTTGCGGTGGCCACATCGCCCACGCTCAGGTGCACGTGCCCCACGGAGGCGCCGCCCAGTCGCGGCTGCGCGATCGCCTCCGCGGTCAGGTGCTCCCGGAGGAACGCGTTCGGGTCGAGGTACAGCGTCGACATCTCGATGTGCCCGTGCGTCCACGACCACTGCGTGCGGTCGCGGTCCCAGTAGAGCTCGACGCCGTTGTGCTCGGGGTCGTCGAAGTAGAAGGCCTTGCTGACCAGGTGATCGCTGCTCCCGGTGAAGGAGCCGGGGTGCTGGGTGGCGACGTTGTAGACGGCGGCCGCGAGCGCCGCCTCCGTCTCGAAGAGGATCGCCGTGTGGAACAGTCCGGCGCTTCGCGGCGACGCGTGCCGCAGCTCCGGCGCGTGCTGGAGGATCACGGCGGGGACGTCTCGCCGACCCAGCACGGCGACGGGGCCGTCGTGCGAGAGGAGGTCGAGCGTGACGGCATCACGGTAGTAGGCGATCATCCCGTCGAGGTCGGCGACGCGGAGGGTCACCGCTCCCATCGCAGTGTGGGGGGAGAGCAGGTCGGCGGAGGAGGGGTTCGTCGCGGTCACACTTCTGTCAACTCCGTTGTAGCCACAACTAATTCCCGGGTGCGCTCATAGGAAGTCCATAGTCCGCGTCCAGTCGGCACGGGGCGCGCGGTCGTCGAATGGAGTCCGGTCGCCGCACGGGCGGCCCGCAGCCACGAGGACGACACCATGAACGAGCGATACGACTCCGAGGGCGCCAAGCGCGAGAGCGCCCCCGCCTCTCCCTCCGCAGAACACGGCGCCGACGAGCGCGTCGCGTTGCGCATCGACGACCGCCACCGTCGTCGTCGCGCCCTCCTCGCCGGAGGCGTCGGTCTCGCCGTTCTCATCGGCGTCACGGCCGGAGGCGTCGCCTACGCCGGGAGCATCGAGCCCGCCTCGACGAGCGCCACCACGACCGTGTTCCCCGGCGGATCCCGCGGAGGGTTCGGAGGCGGCACCGCCGTCTCTCCGTTCGCGGGCGGAGGCATGCCTGCGCCCCGCGGCTCCGGATCCGCCTCTCAGGCGACTACGGCGACGCCCGCCACCACCGCCCAGATCTCGGGAGTGGTCACGATCACCTCCGACCTCACCTATCAGGACGCCCGCTCTGCAGGCACGGGCATCGTCCTCACGTCCGACGGCATGATCCTCACCAACAACCACGTCGTCGAGGGAGCCACGAGCATCTCGGTCACCGTCGAGTCGACCGGCCGCAGCTTCACCGCGCGCGTCGTCGGCACCGACAAGACGCAGGACATCGCCGTCCTCCAGCTCGAGAACGCCTCCGGCCTCACGCCCGCCTCCCTCGACACCGACGGCACCTCGGTCGGTGACGCGGTCACCGCCGTCGGCAACGCGGAGGGGACCGGCGACCTCGTGTCCGCGCCGGGGACCATCACCGCGCTCCGGCAGCAGATCACGACACAGCCGGAGTCGGGCATCTCGTCCGAATCCCTCGTCGGCCTGATCCAGGTCGACGCCGACATCGTCCCGGGGGACTCCGGCGGACCGCTTCTCGACTCCGACGGTCGGGTCGTCGGGATCGACACGGCCGCCTCGAGCGGTTCGGCCGATGTCGCCGGGTTCGCCATCCCGATCTCGACCGCCCTGGACATCGTCGCGACGATCGAAGCTGGGGCCGACACCGCGACCGTCGAGATCGGCTACCCCGCCTTCCTCGGGGTCGCCCTGTCGGCACACGCCGATGCGTTGCCCGGCAGGGGAACCCCGTCGGCCTCCGGCGGCGCCGCGATCGGCGGCGTGATCGAGGGCACACCCGCGGCGGAGGCGGGGCTCGTCGCCGGAGACACGGTCACCTCCCTCGACGGCGCCGCCGTCAGCTCGAGCGATCAGCTCTCGGCCGCCCTCGCGAAGCGCGAGCCGGGCGAGTCCGTCTCTCTGACCTGGACCGACGCGGAGGGTGCCTCCCACTCGGCCACCGTCACCCTCGCTGACGGGCCCGTCTCCTGACGCCCGCCCGGGCGAGGTGCCGACCCTCGAGGCGGCGCGGCAGTCGTAGGCTCCGGCGCACTCGCACGCAGTCGTCACCCTTTGTTCTGACTCAGTCAAGACAACTGCAGTAGTCTCGCCACCATGACGACACCGGACGAACGACTGCGAGCCTCCGGGCTCAAGGTCACCGCCACCCGGCGAGCCGTCCTCGGCGCCCTCGAGGAGCAGCCGCACGCGGGGGTCGACGCGATCCTCGCCCGCGTGCGCACCGCTCTCCCGGAGGCGTCCTCGCAGGCGGTCTACGGGGTCCTCTCGGCGTTCACCGAGTCGGGCCTCGTCCGCCGCATCGAGCCGGAGGGGCATCCTCGCCGGTTCGAGCTGCGTGTGGGAGACAACCACCACCACGTCGTCTGCCGCCGGTGCGGCATCGTCGCCGACGTCGACTGTCTCGTCGGCGAGGCGCCCTGCCTGCATCCGTCCATGTCGAGCGGCTTCGCCGTCGACACCGCCGACGTCACGTTCTGGGGCACCTGCCCCGACTGCCTCGCGGCAGCAGAGCGCTGACCGGTACCCGACCGAGACCGCCGAACGCGAGCATCCGCTCGCACGACAGGAGGACCATGACCGAGGAACGATTCACCACGACCACTTCCGGGGCGCCGGTCGCCAGCGACGAGCACTCGCTGAGCGTCGGAGCCGACGGGCCCCTCGCGCTGCACGACCACTACCTCGTCGAGAAGCTCGCACAGTTCAACCGCGAGCGCATCCCCGAGCGGGTGGTCCACGCCAAGGGCGGAGGCGCCTTCGGCCGCTTCGTGACGACCGCCGATGTCAGCGCCTACACCCGCGCCGCGCTCTTCCAGCCCGGCGTCGAGACGGAGATGCTGGCACGCTTCTCGACCGTCGCCGGCGAGCAGGGCTCGCCCGACACCTGGCGCGACCCGCGTGGCTTCGCGCTGAAGTTCTACACCAGCGAGGGCAACTACGACCTCGTGGGCAACAACACCCCGGTGTTCTTCCTTCGCGACGGCATGAAGTTCCCCGACTTCATCCGCTCGCAGAAGCGCCTGCCGGGCAGCCACCTGCGCGACCACGACATGCAGTGGGACTTCTGGACCCTCTCGCCCGAATCGGCGCACCAGGTCACGTGGCTGATGGGCGATCGCGGCCTGCCCGCCTCGTGGCGGCACATGGACGGCTTCGGCTCGCACACCTATCAGTGGATCAACGCGGCCGGCGAGCGCTTCTGGGTCAAGTACCACTTCAAGACCGATCAGGGCATCGAGATCCTCAGCCAGGAGCAGGCCGACCAGATCGCCGGAGAGGACGCCGACTTCCACCTCCGCGACCTGTCGTCGGCGATCGATCGCGGCGACTTCCCCTCCTGGACCCTGTCGGTGCAGGTGATGCCGTACGAGGACGCGAAGAGCTACCGCTTCAACCCGTTCGACCTCACCAAGGTCTGGCCGCACTCGGACTACCCACTGATCGAGGTCGGCACGATGACCCTCGACCGCAACCCCGAGAACTATTTCGCGCAGATCGAGCAGGCGGCCTTCGCCCCCTCGAACTTCGTGCCGGGCATCGCGGCAAGCCCCGACAAGATGCTCCTCGCGCGCATCTTCAGCTACGCCGATGCCCACCGCTACCGTGTCGGCACCAATCACGCGCAGCTGCCGGTCAACGCTCCGAAGTCGCCCGTGCATTCGTACTCGAAGGACGGGCCGATGCGCTTCGACTTCCAGAAGTCCGAGGTCCCGGTCTACGCGCCCAATAGCCAGGGAGGCGCGCACGCCGATCCCGCGCGGGCCGCGGAGTCGGGCGGTTGGGAGACCGACGGCGAGTTGACGCGCGCCGCGGCGACCCTCCACCCGGAGGACGACGACTTCGGCCAGGCCGGGACTCTCTATCGTGACGTCCTCGACGCCGCCGCCCAGGCGCGCCTCGTCGGGAACATCGCCGGCCATGTCTCCAAGGTGACCCGGCCCGAGTTGCGGGCGCGGGTTCTCCAGTACTGGGCGAACGTCGACTCCTCGCTCGCGCAGCGGGTCGCGGAGGCGCTCGAGCCGTCCGCTCCCGGAGCCGACGTCTCCCCCGAGGAGGTCGGCATCGGGGCGTAGCCCTCGACGAGAGCGCGCGGCCCGGATCTTCTCGGTGCCGCGCGCTCGTCAGAGGCCGGCGCGCCCGCTCAGCCGATCGGGCGGCGCACCCCCGGCCGCCAGAACGCGTCTCCCGTCAGGAACACCAGGGCGGGCACGAGCACCGTGCGCACCACGAGGGTGTCGAGGAGCACGCCGACGCAGACGATCACACCGATCTGCGTGAGCGCGACCACGGGCAGCACTCCGAGCACGGCGAAGACCGCGGCGAGCAGGATCCCGGCGCTCGTGATGACTCCGCCCGTCGAGGCGAGTGCTCGCACCATCCCCTCGCGGGTGCCGTGCCGCGCCCGTTCCTCCTTCGCCCGGGTGACGAGGAAGATGTTGTAGTCCACCCCGAGCGCCACCAGGAACAGGAACGCGAACAGCACGACGTTGGCGTCGAAGGCAGGAAAGCCGAGCACGGTGCGGAACAGCACGGTGGCGGCGCCCAGGCTGGCGAAGAAGGTCGCGAGCACGCTCGCGATCAGCAGCACCGGTGCGACGAGTGAGCGCAGGAGCAGCGTCAGGATGAGGAACACGATCCCGAGGATGATCGGGATGATCAGTGCCTGATCGTGCTCGGAGGCGGTACGGGTGTCGAGCGCGGTCGCATCGCTGCCGCCCACCAGGCTCGCCTGTGCTGGACCCTCGGCGTCCGAGTAGGCCTTGCGGAGCGCGGTGATCGTCGCGAAGCTCGCGGTGCTCTCCGGCTCGGAGGCGAGGGTCACGTCGAGCGCGGTCCTCCCGTTCGCGCTCTCGCCCGGACGCACGGCGGCGACACCGGGCGTCGCCTCCGCGAGAGTGGTCGCCTCGCCGACGGCGTCGTCGGGAGCGAGCACCGTGGTCTGGGCGGTGAGGCCCGCCCCGAAGGAGTCGTCGATCACGAGCTGCGCCCGCACCGACTCCGGGTCTCCGAGCAGCTGATCCGTCTGCGAGAGGCCGACGCGTGCGCCGACCAGGCCGAGCGAGAGCAACCCGACTCCGAGCGTGGCGATGACGGCGATGCGCGCGGGGTGACGGGCGACTCCCCGGCCGAGCCGAGTCCACGGGCCGGGGCGCCCCTCCCGATGCAGGTGTCCATCGGCGTCCGGCCGTGGAATGAACGGCCAGAACAGCCCTCGACCGCAGAGCACGAGGGCGGAGGGGAGTACGGCCAGGGCGAAGGCGATCGCGATGGCGACTCCGATCGCGCAGGCGAAGCCGAGGGCGCGGTTGCCGGCGAGTTCGGCGAGAAGGAGGGTGAGCAGACTCAGTGCGACCGTGCCTCCGCTCGCCGCGATCGCGGGTCCCGCGCTGCGCACTGCGGTGGTCATGGCGCGGTGTCGGTCCGGCTCGTGGAGCAGCTCCTCGCGGTATCGCGCGACCAGCAGCAGCGCATAGTTCGTCCCCGCGCCGAAGACCAGGACAGAGAGGATCCCGCTGACGGAGGCGTCCACGGTGATACCGGCCGCATCGGCGAGCGCGGTGGCCACGACGCGCGCGAGTCCGTCGGCTGCCCCGACCACGACCAGGGGGACGATCCAGAGCACCGGACTGCGGTAGGTCGCGATGAGCAGGACGGCGACGACGAGCACCGTGACCAGGAGGAGGCGGAGGTCGGCGCCCGCGAAGGCGTTCGAGATGTCGGCCTGGAAGCCGACGGCACCGGTCAGGTAGCTCGAGAGTCCGGCCGGTAGGTCGGCGGAGGCGGTGCTGCGCAGCTCACTCGCCGCGGTCTGGACGTCTGCCTCCACCTCCGAGCGCGAGAGCGGCACTGCGACGAGCGCCGCTCGGCCGTCGTCGCTGAACTGCGGGTGCACGGCCTGCGGAGTCGTCGAGCGCGCGGCGAGCGCTGTCGCCCGCTGCGCGATGGCCTCTCGGTCCTCCCCGGTGAGCCCGTCCGGACGTTCCCACAGGACGATGCCCGCCGTCGTATCGGCGGAGGGAAACTGGTCGAGGAGCGCTGCCACCCGCGCCGACTCCGCGGAGTCGGGAAGACCGGAGGCGGGGAAGCCGGAGTCCGAGCCCTGGGGGAGGAAGGCGAAGAGCGCGCCGATCGCGAGGGCGGCGGCGATCACCGTGAGCCACGCGCTCCGGCGTGAGCGGACGAGGCGGGCGAGAGGAGTCATGGGTCACTTCCGAGCGCGGGGACGAGAGATTAGTCAGCTTACTGACTAATAGCGCTCGAGGAGCGTGCGCGCAGCCCTGCGCAGCCGGGGCCAGGCGCGACACGCCCGGGATTCAGGCTTTCGGGCCGCGGTTTGACAGTCCGGTTGTCGCTGCGTAAATTATCCCGAGTCGCCACAAAGGCCGCAGGGAAACGGAAAGAGCAGCAGCTCCTACGTCCCGGCCTCAATCGGGACCATCCACTCGGCAAGACAGCCTCTCGAGGCGGGTCGGCCACACGGATGTAAAACCTTCGCAGGATCCTTCGGATTCAGCCACTTCGCCGCTCGACTCAGGACTCACGTCATGAATCGAGCAACGTCGGAGCGCCTACGAGCGCGATGACATCGCGAAGTTGCCGAATTTGACACGGCCTGCGGATGTGCTAGCTTATACAAGTTGCCACGGCGACAGGGAGAAAATCTTCTCCTAGTCTAACCGGGATAATGCGTATGACGCAAGCGGCAATACTATTCGATCACTCTCGTTGTGAAGCATCTTTGTGGTGTGGAGGTGGGGTGTGTCCGATTCTTGAGAACTCAACAGCG